>NZ_LMGI01000002.1:477864-1160823 GCF_001427105.1 Sphingopyxis sp. Root154 | reverse complement strand
CGATCGCGCTTTTACCGCGCCCGGTGACGAAGATCATCTGTTCGATCCCCGCCTCGCGTGCCTCGTCGACCGCATATTGGATCAGCGGCCGGTCGACGACGGGCAGCATTTCCTTGGGGATCGCCTTGGTCGCGGGGAGGAAGCGGGTGCCGAGGCCGGCAACGGGGAAGACGGCTTTGCGGATCGGTTTCATGCGCGAGGGCTTAGCTGTGAACGTCGGTCAAGAAAAGGGCCGGGACAGCCGCGATGGCCGCGTCACTGCGGCGTGACGATCACGACCACGCGCCGGTTGTCCTGCCGCCCCTCCGCTGTCGTGTTGCTCGACAGTGGCAGCGTCTCGCCGCGGCCGACGATCTGGTCGGCGGTAAACTGCATGCCGCCTGCCTGCATCGGCGCCGCGACGGCTTGCGCGCGCGCCTGCGACAGCGTCAGATTATACGCCGAGGTGCCGGTCGAATCGGTATGACCTTCGACCCGCGCGGTCGCGATGCCCACCGAGACGAGCTTGGCGGCGATATCGCTGATCCGCTGTTGCTGGTCGGGCGACACGCTGCTTTCGTTCGAGGGGAAAAGCAGTCGTTCGGGCATGCTCAGCATCCACCCGGGACCGTCTTCAACGAAGCCCTGCGACTGGAGGGCGGCAATTTGTACCGGGGTGAAGCCGGTGGTTGGCGGCACGCTTTGGCACGCCGCGAGCAACGCGGCGAAGCCGATGAGGACAAGAGTCCGGATCGATCGGGGGAAATCAAATGTCACGGCGTCACTCCGCTGGTCATCATCTGGAACGGTTGATCAGTTTGTCGGCATACATGGCGGCGTCGGCTGCGGTGAGCAGCGCGGTGGCGTTGGTGCCATCGTCGGGAAAGACAGCGACGCCGACGCTGACCGCTGCGCGGTAGGTTTCACCGCCGGGCAGCGCGACGGGCTGGGACACGCAGGCCCGGATCCGGTTCGCCAGATCGTCGGGGACGGCTTCGGCGTCGAGCGGGTCGATGATGACGATAAACTCGTCCCCGCCGATCCGTGCCGCGAAATCGCCCTTGCGAAGTGTTTCCTTGATACATGCCGATAGCGCGACGAGTACGGTGTCGCCCGCGGCATGGCCGAAATTGTCGTTCGCCGCCTTGAAGTTGTCGGCGTCGATGAAAAGCAGGGCAAAGCGGTCGCCACGACCCTCGGCCTTCCGGATGCGCTCCTCCAGCTGTTCGTCGAATGCGGCGCGGTTCGGCATCGCGGTCAGCGTATCGTGCGACGCGCGGTGCGCCAGCATCGCGCGCTCGGTTTCCATATGCCCCTGCCAGCCCTGCAATTCGTCGAGCAGCGCGTTGATATCGCCGCCCAGCCTGTCGAGCTCGGCAATGCCGAGCGGCTTGACCCGTTTGTCGAACCGGCGATGCAGGCGTACGTCGTGGGCAACGGTCGCAATTTCGTTCAACGGCTTGACCAGCTCATATTCGAAGCGCCGCGCGAGGAAGATGGTGCCGAACGCCGTGATGAGCAGACAGCCGAGACCGGCGAGCAGGCCCAGCCGGACATAATCGATCAATGTCGAACTGTCGCCCCACACCTCGATCGTGCCGATCGCCGATCCGTTACGCTGGACAGTGACGGCGAAGGGGCGAGGAAAGAAGATGCGGGTCAGGGTCGGCGCCGGGTCGGCGACGGGCGAGGTCCATTCGGTGACCGGCCGGCCGACGTCATTGAGCACGCGGAGCCGCGCAATGCCGGGAATGCGGGTCAAGGGTTCCAATCCTTCGCGGACCGCCTGCGGATCGTTGAACACCAGCGCGGGTTCGACGCCATAGGCGCCGAGCTGAGCGGCAAGTTCCATATTGCGATCGGCATAGCCGCGCAGCGCGGTGACCCCGGCGAGCAGGATGGTCAGGCCCGAAAGCGCGACCGCGAACAGCGTGATACCGAAATGAAAGCGCGACAGCAGTTTTTGCAGCGTCGTGCGCGCGCCGATCCGTTCGACCGGAGGTGTGGGCGTCGGGCCGGTCATGACGCGCCCCCTTCGCCGCCGCCGATCCGCAGGACACGCGGATCGATGCGCAGCGGGCCGCGCCCGATCGCGTCGATATTGACCGAAAAGCTGATGCTCGCCGCCTTGTTGTTGAGGCAGAACATCGCGCCATAGATGCATGCGGCATCATCGTCGGTGATGGTCAGGATCGGGCGCCCACGTACCCAGGCGATGAGTTGTCGGCGATCGGCGACGGGCATCCGGCCGAGAAACAAGATGTCGCACTCGGGGGTGACGGTGGCTGTGGTCACCCGGCGGACCGTGACTGAGCCGGGCCCCGGAACATCGGGCGCCATGCGATCGGTCAGCCGCGGCGCGCCAACCACGCACATCGTCCGGGCTGCCGCCGCCGAACCATGGGGCCAGCGCGCATAGCTGACGATGCCGCCCACCATCCGGTTGACGGCGCGCGTCATCCCGCCCGACCCGTCTTCGACAGCGGTCTGGCTTGCGGCTTGAACCGACATCTGGGGCGTCGTCACCAACGCGCCGATCAGAAACAGTGATGCCAGCACCTGGCCGCGCCCCCAACTGCGTTTCAGGGGCATCCTGCCCCAGCGAAGGCGCGTCCGCTAGTCAAAACAATTGGAAAGTCAATGAAAAGTGACGCTATGCAACCATGCTGCAACCGCAGCAGCATCGATTTGCGCTCATCTATTCGGCGCGCAAACGGTCACTAAATCCCTTGCGCAATTTGGCCAGCTTCGGCGGGATCACCGCCATGCAATAGGGATTGCGCTGGCCTTCGCCATCCCAATACGCCTGGTGGTAATCTTCGGCCGGATACCATTGGGACGTGCCCTCGATCGTGGTAACGATGGGCGCGGGCCAATCGGCCGCGGCGCGGGTGATTCCGGCGCGCGCGGCACCGGCCTGCGCCGCATCGAGCGGGAAGAGGGCGCTGCGATACTGGGTGCCGATGTCGTTACCCTGACGGTTGAGCGTCGTCGGATCGTGCGTCGCAAAATGGACGTCGAGCAGGTCGTCGTAGGAAATTACGGCAGGGTCGAAGGTGATGCGGATCGCCTCGGCGTGGCCGGTGTCACCGCTGCAAACCTGCTTGTAGGTCGGATTCTCGACCGTCCCGCCGATGTAGCCGCTCTCGACGCCCTCGACTCCGCTGAGCGACTGGAACACGGCTTCGGTGCACCAGAAGCAGCCTCCGGCGAAAATGGCGGTCTCACGGGTCATGGCGTCGATCCTTGCTGGGGGAAATGGAATGCTCCCAAAATAGGATGCGTGCCAGGCTATTCCAAGGGCGGCGGGGCGTCGACCAGCGGCGGGTGCAGCGGCCGGCCGGCCCTCTGCAGCGAAGCGATCGCCGCCGCCTCTGCTTCGAGCGACGCAACGCGGTCGCGCCAGTTCGGATGCGTGCTGGCCTGGAACATCGGCCGCCCCTGTCGCTGGCCGAAGCGCGACCAGAAGCGCGCCGCCACGGCCGGATCATAGCCCGCCCCGGCGAGCAGCCACACCGACAGCCGATCGGCTTCGACCTCGGTCTGCTTGAACAGGCGCGCGTTGCGGCCGAATTGTTTGCCGACGCCGCGATCGACCCCAGCGGCGTCGAGCCGCGCGCGGTGACGCAGGATATTATGCGCCAGCTCGTGCGCGATCGCGGCCGCCAGTTCCTCGTCATCGGCGGCGAAATCGCCAAGGCCCTGATTGACGAGGACCATCCGCCCGTCCGCGACGGCGCCCGGCTTTTCGTTGGCCTCGACCCGAAAGTCGCTGACGCAACCAGCCACCGGCGTCAGGGTGACGACATGTCCGGCGCCGATATGCAATGCAATCGCGGTGTCGACCGGCCGTGCCGCCATGTTGCCTTCGATCGCGGTGATGCGTGCAAAGGGATGGTCCCCGGTTCCGTCGGGGACGGGCGCGCCGGCTATCGCTGTGACGGGTGTGCCGACCCTCATCCCCGTCGATGCGGCGGGTGAGTGCGGGGCCAGCGCCGCGATGAAGGCGTGCACCTGGTCCTCGGCGCCATAAGCCGCGAGCGCCTCTGTGCGCCGGTCGGCGGTGTAGAGACGCGGGTCGCCCCATATCCACCCGAATTGCGCCTGGCGCACTGGACACCAGGCGGCGTTGGCGGTCGTCAACCGGAAGCCGATGGTCGCGACGCGCGCCTCGGTCAACGCCAATGCGGCATAGGGCGATTGTCCGGTGGGCGCCGCCGCCAGGGCGGGCGCTGCCATCGACGCCAGCAGAGCGGCAAGGATCATCGGGGCGCGGCGCGGCATCGGCACCTCCTAACAAGTCGCACCTGTCGGGGCCATGAATTTCCCCCGGATGCGGGCGTCCGGACCTCTTGCCTATCGCCCGGCAAGCGCCGATAGGGCGGGCAATGACGCACGCCTCTGTCTTGCCGGCGCCCGCCGCCCGCCAACCCCGCCCCGCGGCGCTCGTGCGCTGGCTCTGGGCGGTCGCACTGCTCGTGATCATCGTGGTCGGGGTCGGCGGTATCACCCGCCTCACCGAATCCGGGCTTTCGATCACCGAATGGCGTCCCGTTTCCGGCGTGCTGCCGCCGCTGAGCGAGGCCGGATGGATCGCGGAATTCGAGAAGTATAAGCAGATCCCCGAATATAAGGAGATCAACCTCGGCATGACGCTGGCGGGGTTCAAGGCGATCTTCTTCTGGGAGTGGCTGCACCGTATCCTCGGCCGCCTTGTCGGCATGGCGCTGGTCGTGCCGCTGATCTGGTACGCGTGGCGCCGTGCGATCCCCGCCGGTTACGGTTGGCGCTTGCTTGCGCTTGCCGCGCTCGTCGGGTTGCAGGGCGCGATCGGCTGGTGGATGGTTGCCTCGGGCCTCGAATATCGCGTCGACGTCAGCCATTTCCGCCTCGCCACCCATTTGCTGACGGCGCTCTTCCTGCTCGCGGGGCTGGTGTGGACGGCGCGCGACCTGGACAGGCTGGCGCGCGATCCCGCCGCGCGGCCGGCGCGCCTGACCGGACCCGCGATCGGCGTCATCGCGATCCTCTTTGTCCAGCTGCTGCTCGGCGCGTGGGTCGCGGGGCTCAATGCCGGCTATGTCGCGAGCAGCTGGCCGCTGATGAACGATCATTTCGTGCCCGAGGGTATCGACTGGGCGGGCGGCGCCTGGCTTGCGCTGACCAACGATCCCTTCCTGATCCATTTCCTCCATCGCTGGTGGTCGTGGATTGCGGCGCTCGCGCTGCTTCTCCTCGCGCGCAGCTTGTCGCGGCAGGGCGCGCGTATCGAGGCGCGGCTGCTCGTCGCGGTTGTTGCGGCGCAGATGCTGCTCGGCATCTGGACCGTCGTCTCGGGCGTTTCGATGTGGGTTGCCGTGTGGCATCAGGTGACCGGCGCGATCCTCGTCGCCATCGCCGCGGCGGGGCTTCACCGGCTCGGCCGCCGCTCCGCATGATCGCGGCGGGCAGCCTCGGCGCGCTATTGCTGCTGGCGGCCCAGCCTCTTCCGCCCCCTGCGCCGGACGATGTTCCAGCCGCAGCGACCACGCGTTTCCAGTTCGCTCCCCCGGTGGGCCGCCCGATGACCTATCGCGTGACCACGCGCCGGATCGGCCGCGAGGGGTCGTTGATCAACTTCTCGCTCGTCTATGCGCTGCAATGGCAGCGTGTCGGGCGCGGTTACCGCCTCGAAGCGGTGCTGCAGCGGATCGATTCGGATGCCCGGCCGGAAGTGACCCGCGCGCTGTCTTTGATGCTGGAGCCGCTGGTCGGCGAAGCGATGGCGTATCTTGTCGCACCCGACGGCGGCCGTATCGATCTTGTCGATCCGGAAGGATTGTGGGCGCGAGTAACCGCGCGGATAGAAGCGGTGGGCGCCAAGGCGGGACGGCCCGAAGCCCGGCAACTGGCGCAGTTGATTGCCGTGCTGCCCGCCGCCGAGCGCGACCGGCTGGCGACCGCCGATATTCGGGCGCTGGTTGCGCCTGCCAATGGCGCCATTCCGGTCTCGGCGCAGGCGGACGGTGCGAGCGTGTCGATCATGCACGACGGCGCGTTGCAGACGATCGCCAAGGTCGAGCGCGATTCGGCACCCGTCTCCGGCACCGCCAAGCCGTTGGAAATCGACAATCTGTGGGCCGTCGACACCGTCACCGGGCTGGTGATGCGCGAGCAGCGACAGAGCTGGATCGTCGAGGTGGACAGCGATGGGCGAACGCTCGTCGAAGAGCGCGTCCGCGCGCTGGAGTTAGTTCCGTAAAGGCAAAGGTATTATAATACCTGTCAGCAAAGCCGCGATCTGCTTGACTTTCCGCCCGGTTGGCGCCATTGGCCCGCTCCGAAGCGCCGCTGCGCCCCTTCCAGGGTCAGGCGGCGCGGTTTGTTTCGGGCGGCGGCATGGCTGCTGTCCTGGTCCATATCTGTCAAGGAGGTCGCCATGATGAAGGCGCTGACCAAGACGACTGTATCGGCGAACGCCGCGACGGTCGAAAAGAAATGGGTGCTGATCGACGCCGAGGGTCTCGTTGTGGGCCGCGTTGCTTCGATTATCGCCAACATCCTGCGCGGCAAGCACAAGCCGTCGTTCACCCCCCACGTCGATTGCGGTGACAATGTCATCGTCATCAACGCGGAGAAGGTGGCGTTCACCGGCAAGAAGCTGCAGGACAAGCGTTACTACAAGCACACCGGCTATGCCGGCGGCATCAAGGAAACGAGCCCCGCGAAGATTCTCGAAGGCCGTTTCCCCGAGCGCGTGCTCGAAAAGGCTGTCGAACGCATGATCCCGCGTGGCCCGCTCGGCCGCCAGCAGATGCGCAACCTGCGCATCTTCGCCGGCACCGAACATCCGCATGAAGGGCAGAGCCCCGAAGTGATCGACGTCGCGTCGATGAACCGCAAGAACAAGGTGGGTGCATAATGGCTGACGAACAGACCATGACCGATCTCAAGGATCTCGCCGGCGCCGTCGAAGGCACCGTCGCCGCTCCGGTTTCGACCACGCCGCTGCGTGAAAAGATCGTCGACAAGCAGGGCCGCGCCTATGCGACCGGCCGCCGCAAGGACGCCGTTGCCCGCGTGTGGGTCAAGCCCGGCACGGGCAAGATCACCGTCAACGGCCGCGACCAGGAAGTCTATTTCGCACGTCCGACGCTGCGTCTCGTCATCAACCAGCCCTTCGGCCTGACCGAGCGCGTTGGCCAGTATGACGTGATCGCAACCGTCAAGGGCGGTGGCCTCTCGGGCCAGGCGGGCGCCGTGCTGCACGGCATCGCACAGGCGCTGACCCGTTTCGAACCCGCGCTGCGCGGCGTTGTGAAGACGGCCGGCTTCCTGACCCGCGACAGCCGCGCCGTCGAGCGTAAGAAGTACGGTAAGGCCAAGGCCCGTCGCAGCTTCCAGTTCTCGAAGCGCTAATCAGTTTCTTCCGTCGACGGACGGAGAAAGGAAGGGCGGTCCGGCAACGGGCCGCCCTTTTCCGTTGCAGATTAGCCAAGAAGGTCGAGGCTCCCGAGCGCGAGTGCCTGCCGCGCCGGCCGTTCGGCCATCACCGCGAACATCTCGTCGCCGCGTGCTGTGCGTTCGACGCTCATCGATGCGAAGACTGCCATGAAATAGCCGCTCAAGGCGCCGACGCGGTAATCGGTCCACAGCGCTTCGGCATCGGGCTGAACGCCCGCGGCGGCCAATGCCGCGATCCAATGGTCGAAGGCGGGCCGGTCGGCGGCGGCGCGCTCGAACGGGTCGGCGATGCTGGTGCCGACCAGATAGGCGAGGTCGGCGGCGCCGCTGCCGCGCCCCAGCGTCTGCCAGTCGACGATCCAGCAGGCTTCGCCTTCCGGCGCGAATAGGATATTGTCGACACGCAGGTCGCCATGGACGATCGTCCGGACCGAAGGCTCGCGCGCCAGATAGGCGTCGAGTTTCGTGACGAGCCCGGCGCCGAGGTCGAGCACCTCGGGCGCGAGCCTTGCCGCATAGCGTTCGCGAAAGCCGATATAGAGCTGGGGGAACAGCGTGCGGATCAGCCCGGCATTGTCGCGTGCAAGCAAGGGCATCTGCGCGAGCCGGGCGTCGTTCCACAAATATCCATGAAGCTTTGCCGCCGCTTCGATGCAAGGGATCAGTCCGGAGAGGCCGAGACCGGCAAGCTGGTCGCCCGCCCGTGCCGGAGCGAGGTCCGACAGGATCAGGACAAAATCGACGTCGTCGTCGGCGATGTCGCAATAATGGCATATCGGCGCGGGGACGCCGCTGGCGGCGGCAAGCTCCCGATACCAGCTGATTTCCTTGACATAGGTGCCGGTAAGCTTGGCAATATTGCGGCTCGCCTCGTCATGGCTGGGACATTTGGCGATCACCGTCGCGGGGGCCTCGACACCAGCGTCCCAGTCGAGCGTCAGGCGATAGCTGTCGCACATCTGCCCGGTGCCGACCTTCGCCGCGACGAAACCTTTCAGTTTTTCCGGGTGTCCGAGCACCGCACCAAGCCATTCTGGCTGCATCGCCTCGGGCGAGGTCGGAAACCTCACGGCGCGGGATCCATCAGGCCGGTGAGCCCCGTTGGCGCGTGCGGCCCGACGAACAATTGTTCGAGTACGCCGATGCCGCTCTCGCTGCGGTCGCCGTCGGCGAGGTCGGCGCGGACGAGCGCCTGTACATGCATCGCGAGCGGATTGCCCCACGTCCGTTCGGCTTCGGACAGGCTGTCGTGCGCGACCTCGAGCTCGCCATGATCGAAACCGTGACCCCAGACCGGGTGGGTATAACCTAGCCCGCTCATCGCGAACACGGGCCCGCTCGGGCTGAGCGTCAGGCGCGTGCTGTCATTGAAATCGGCGGTCAGCTTGCCCAAGCGCCGCGTGCCCGGCTGCCATTCGGCTGCAAATGCGGGGTCGGCATAATGGCGCTCGCTGCCCCCCCTGCTTGACGCGCCGCCGACCAGCACCGCGCGGCGGTTCCACGGGCTTCCTTCGCCGTCGTCGTTGCTGTGAAAGAAGAGCGAGCGACCCTCAAAATTGCACGGCGTCCACAGCCAGAAGAATTGGTGAAAATTGCCCTGCGGCGGCGGCTGTGGTTCGGCAGCCCCGACGGGACGGATGCCCCAGCTGCGGTCGCGCGTTCCGGCCCAGTCGGCGCCGACATCGACGCGCGCGCCATCGACAGAAAGCCATCCCGACCAATGGCCGTTCTGCGTCATGCGCGTATAGTCCATGAACAGGCGCGTACCGTTGCGGCGGGTGAAGCGCGGTTCCTCGATCGGGAAATGCCGCGCAGTGAAATGGAGTTCGCCCGCGAGCGGCCCGTCGTTCGCGGCGATGCGTAGCGTCAGCCGTTCGAGGGGTACGTCGATGGCGATCGCGATCGGACCCACCGACAGGTCGAGCCGCTCGCCCCCCGACCGGCGGCTCGCGCGCAGATTATGCTGCATCCCGTCGACCAGCACGCAAAAGGCCGCGTCGACGATACCGAGCTGTGGATAAAAACCCATCGCGGCAGCGAAAAAAACCGATCCGTCGGGCGAATAGCCGTTGAAGAAATAGCGATCATAGAAATTGCGGTCGGTGCCGGCGAAGGCAATCGGCTCGGCGCTCTGGTGCAGCGGGAAATCGTCGCCCTTGGTCAGCATCGTCTCTCATCCCATTTTGCGTTTTTTCTTGCAACGTAACGGGATACGGCGCGGCGTCAATGCACCGGCGGATCGACTGGCGGTACGGCGTCGATCGGTGCGACGGGTTCGCCCGGTTCGCGCGGCGGCAATGCATCGGGCGGCACGTCGTCGATCTGCATGTCGGGGGTCGGAACCGCCTCGACGTTGCGAACACGGACTGCGATGTCGCCGTCCTTGATCCGCAGCTCGTTGAAGCTCGGCGGGGTCGAGCGGATGCGCTGCGACAGCGTGCCCGCGCCGATCATGCGGATCGGGCCTGCTTCGGTTTGCGCGACGAGATCGAAGGCGTCGTGGACATGGCCGGTGAGCACCGCCGCGACGCCGCGCTTGGCCAGTTCGCGCAGCGCGCGCGCGCCGCCACGCGTTAGCGCGCGGCCGCGCGTGCCCGCTTCGACGAGCGGATGGTGTGCGGTGACGAGTAGCGTCGCGCCACGCGGTAGCGCGTCGATTGCAGCGAGCGTCTTGGCGAGCGCTTTGGGCGTCACCCAACCCTTCGACCAGTCGAGTCGCCATTGTGCGCGCGCGGTGGTCTTCAGCGGCACCACGGCGACGCCGGGCAGGTCGAGTTCGCGCTCGACGAGCGCCTCGATTCCGCGGATGCGGCGATAGGGGTCGAAGAAGCGCTCCAGGGGGTTGAAATAGGGGAGGTCGTGATTGCCGACCTCGACCGTCACCGGCACGTCGAGCGCGCCGATCCAGTCGCAAGCGGCGGTGAATTCGCGGCTGCGCGCGCGCATCGTGAGGTCGCCGGTGATCAGCACCGCATCGGGTTGTTCACGGCGCACGCATTCGCGGAACCAGGCGAGCGCGGCGCGATCCTCGAGCCCGAAATGGAGGTCGCTGATATGGAAGAGCCGCGTCATGGCTTGACAGGCGCGGTAGCGAGGAATGCGAGCGGGCTGCGTTCGAGGCGATAGGTTGATCCTGACGGCAATTCGGCGGGTTCGCCGTCGAGGAGCAGGCCGATCGCGCCCGTACTTTCGATGACGACCGCGCTGCGCTCGGACAGGTCGACGCTCGGACCCTCGCGAAAATCGCCGCCGAGCCACGCGATCCCGTGGCTGAGGATCGACCCCGCGCTGTCGGTGATCAGCCCCTCTGCAAGAATGCGATCGGGCTTTGGCGTCAGGTTGATCGCCTGGAACGACTGGTCCGAACCGCGGATGCGGACGCCATCGCCATGAAGTGTCGCATCGATCGCTTCGGGGATGGTTTCGGCAAGGCCGCTGAAGCTGAGCGAGCGGAACTGTTCGCGAACCTCGGCCCATGCGGTGGTCGGCCCGGCAATCACGCCGATATAGGCGCGCCCTGCGTCGCAGAGGATTGTCGGCGGATGGACGCTCTGCGCCTTGCCGGTGAGCGCGTCCTGTAAGACATCTTCGGGATTGCGATCGCCGTGCAGCGTCTTGTGGAACAGGTTGAGCGTACCACCGGGGAGCGGGAGCATCGCGCCGCCCCATGCTTCAAGCTTGCTCGCGGCGGCGTTGAGCGTGCCGTCGCCGCTGAGGACGAGTAGCAGGTCGACGCCGTCGTTCTGTAGCGTGGCCGCAGACGGCAGCTCGTCGTCGGGGAGGACGGCCGTGCGGACTAGCGGGGCGCCCGTCGCGCGGCATATCTCGGTCAAACGGCCGACGAGCGCCTCGTCGGAACTGCCGCTACGCAGATTGCAGACAAGGGCGGGGCGCGAGAAATTGCTGGTCATCGCCCTGTCCTACGCGCGAGCGCCGAAAAGGTGGCGGCCTATATCGCGCCGCCGCTTGTTCGCCGCACCGCCGCCCTGTAGGGCGCGAAAGATGGCGGGGCCGGTTTCCAAAGGACGACGGTTGATCAAATTCCTTTTCGTGCTGTTGCTGCTCGTGCTGCTGTTCGGCGGCGGCGCCAAGATGATCGTCGCGGGCGGCGCTAAGTCGCTGAACATGGCCGACCGGTTGCTCGGGCAGGGCGATGGCGCGCGATTGCTGCTGGGCGATCAGCCCTATGGCAACGGCCCGCGCCAGTCGCTCGACATCTGGATTCCCGAAAATGCCAAGGCGGACGACCGCCTGCCCGTGGTCGTCTTCTTCTATGGCGGTGGCTGGGACAGCGGCGAGCGGGGCAGCTATGGTTTCGCCGGCCGCGCGCTGGCGCGGCAGGGCTTCGTCGTGGTGATCCCCGACTATCGCCTCGCACCCAAAGCATATTGGCCCGACTTTATCGAGGACAGCGCGGCGGCGGTCGCGTGGACGCACGAGCATATCGCCAAACTTGGCGGCGACCCCGACCGGATCGCGCTGATGGGCCATTCGGCGGGTGCCTATAATGCCGCGATGCTAGCGCTCGACCCGCAATGGCTGCGCGCGGTGAAGAGCGACCCGTCGATCATCCGCGGCGTCGCGGGGCTCGCCGGACCCTATGACTTCCTGCCGCTCGAAAAGGGCGGCCGCGGCGACCGGGCGATGGGCAAGGTCAAGCCGATCGAGAAGACCCAGCCGATCCACTTCGCGCGCGGCGACGCGCCGCCGCTGTGGCTCGCGACCGGCGACGAGGATGACACCGTGCGTCCGCGCAACAGCCAGAACCTCGCCGCCGCGATCGAGAAGGCGGGCGGCCCGGTTACGCTCCGCGTCTACCCCGGCATGGGCCATACCGGCATCGTGATGGCGCTTGCCGCACCGTTCCAGAACAAGGGGCCGGTACTCGAAGAGGCGACCGACTTCCTGCGCGGCGTGACCGGCCGCCGCATTGCGCCCGCGTCGGAAGCGGCACAGTGAGCGCCCCGATCCCGGCGATCGTGCTCGCAGGCAGCCGGCCGGGCCCCGATCCGCTACTGACCGGTAGCGGCGTGTCGACCAAGGCGCTGCTGCCGATCGCGGGACAGGCGATGCTCGTCCATGTCGTGCGGGCGCTGCGCGCTTCGCCCGAAGTCGGTCCGATCACGATCCTCGCGCAGAACAGCGCCGAGCTCGCCGCCGAGCCGGGACTGGTGGGGCTCGCCGACCTGCATTTCGCCGATTCCGGGCAGGGGATCAGCAGCTCGCTTGCCGCCGCGCTGCCACCCGGGGACGACCCGTTGCTGGTGACGACGGCCGACAATGTCCTGCTCACGCCGACGATGATCGCCGAGTTTCTGGGCGCCGCCGAGGATAGCGACGTCGCGGTCGCGATGGTCGAACGCGACACTCTGCTCGCGCGCTATCCGCAGTCGAAGCGCACCTGGCTGAAATTTCGTGGCGGCTGGTGGTCGGGTGCGAACATGTTCCGCCTGCGTGGGCGCCGCGTGCTGCCGTTGCTCGATTTCTGGGGGCGCATCGAGCGCGACCGCAAGAAGGGGCTGAAGATCGTCGCCGCTTTCGGCCCGTGGCTCCTGATCGGCGCGCTGCTCCGCCTCTTCACGATTCAGCAGGGCGTCGCGCGCGCCGGGCTGCGTTTCGGCCTCAAGGCGAAGGTTGTGCCGATGTCCCAACCCGAGGCGTGCATCGATGCCGACAAGCCCGCCGACATCGAACTGATCGAAGCGATATTTGCCGCGCGGCGGCAAGGCGCTATAGGGCAGCCCCTATGACCATCGACAAAGCCATCATCCTGTCGGCCGGGCAGGGCTCGCGCCTGCTGCCGCTGACCCGCGACATCCCCAAATGCCTGATCGAGCTCAACGGCCGCAGCCTCATCAGCTGGCAGGTCGCGGCGCTCGTCGCGAACGGGATCAAGGATATCGTCGTCGTCACGGGCTTTCGCACCGAACGCGTCGAGGATCATGCGCTGCAGTTGTACCGTGACACCGGCGCGCGCATCCGCACCCTGTTCAATCCCTTCTTTCAGGTCGCCGACAATCTCGGCACCTGCTGGATCGCGCGCGAAGAGATGGACCGCGATTTCATCATCCTCAACGGCGACACCATCATCTCGGACGAGATCGTCGCGAAGCTGATCGCGGGCGCGAACGAGCCGATCAACGTCACCGTCGACGTCAAGGCCGACTATGACGATGACGACATGAAGGTGAACCGCGACGCCGAAGGCCGCCTGCATCACATCGGCAAGCGGCTGCTGCCCCCCGATACCAACGCCGAATCGATCGGCATGCTCGCCTTCGTCGGCGATGGCCCGTCGATCTTTCGCAATCAGGTCGACCAGATGATGCGCACCCCCGACGGGGTCGAGCGCTGGTATCTGCGCGCGATCGACATTATCGCCAAGGGCAACCGCGTCGGCACCGTGTCGATCGAGGGGCTCGAGTGGCAGGAAGTCGACTTCCCGCAGGACGTCGAAGCCGCCGACGTGCTTACTGCGAAATGGGCCGAAGAAGGCCGCTACGCAAAATAGGGTTTGAGCCAGCCGGTGAGCGCGGCGATCTGTGCGTCGTCGAGCTTCATCGCTTGCCCGAGATCGGGCTGCGCCGGCCAGCCCGCGTCGACGACTGTCAACCCCGCGCCCGAGCGTTCGCCGTCATAGCGCGGCAGGACGTGGAAATGAACGTGCGGGTCGACCATCATCAGCATCAGATAGTTGATCTTCGCATAGCCGACGGCCTGGCTGAGCGCGACTTCAATCGCTGCGGCGGCGATCTTGAGTTCGGTGTGCGCTTCGGCCGGCAAATCGCCGAACGCGGTCGCGTCCGATTTCGCCGCCAGCACCAGCGCGCCGAGCGTCGGCTGCGCGGGGCGGAGCAGCACGACCCAATGCTCATATTCGGCGATTAGTGTTGCGGGATAGCCGAATTTTGCGATCGTCTCGTTCATGCTTCTTCCATCCAGCTGACGATTGGGCGGCCCGACCGCTTCACGGCATAGGCCTGCACCAGCCGCACCGCATGGACGACCAGCGAGATGACGGTCCACCACGCCAGTGCGATCAGCCCGATGTCGGGGCGTCCCGCGAGCGTCGCGAAAAAGAGGATCGCGAAGTTCGGGTTGCGCCGCGCGGTGACGAGGCGGAAATCGCTGTCGAATTTCTGCCAGACATGGATGTCCATGCCGAAGTCCTTGATGAACAATCCCTCAATCACGCGCTGGAGGATGTAGCCCGCAACGACCGCGATCATGACCAGCAGGAAGGTCTGGTTCGACAGAGCGAGGCCCCAGCTGCCGAGCCCGACGCCCCAGAAATACCACCAGAAGGGCGGGTGGATCAGGTCGACACCATGGTCTGCGACATTGCCCCATTTCGACGAAGTGATCGTGCAGCGCGCAAGCTTTCCGTCGACGGTGTCGAGAACCATGAAGATGAAGCCCGCGAGCATGCCGGTCCAGTAATGGCCGTAGGCGAAGAGATAGGTCGCATAGATGCACAGCGCCGCGCCGATTGCGGTCACCATATTGGGCGTCATGCCGATGCTCGCGGCGCCGCGCGTCAGCCATAGCGCGAGTTCGGGCCACAGATATTTGGTGAGCGCATCGGTGACGCCCTTATAGGCGCCGAAATAGCTCTTCCGCTCGATCTCTCGTCGCGTCGCGGGCGTGAGTTCCCTGACGAAGGGCTGCTCGAGCTTGCGAAGCTGGCGATTATAGAGTTTGCGCCCGTCCGACAGATCGATGGCGGTGGCCGCCATCGGGTCGCTGCCGGCCGGGACCTGTCCGATCACGGGGGCGCCGCCCCAGGCGAAAACCGTACCTGGCTGTTCGATCACCCAGCGCAGCAGCATCGGGTCGAAGACATAAGCGAGGTTGAAGACCAGTTCATGGCCCGGCGCTATCGGCTTGCCGTCTTTTTCCGCCATGCGGCGGCAGCGCTCGGCGTTGGTCATCCCCCAGATCGAGGTGCTGTTTTCGCCGAGCAGGCGGATCGCCGCGCTCATCGTGGCGTCCTTGCGAAATCAAGGATGATGTCGGCCTGCCGTATCGAGGCGGGGATCGGGAATTGATCGATGGAATCGTGCATGGCGGCTTCCTGAGCATCAACAAAGGTCGGTTGCAAGTCCGCAGCCCGGGCGAGCGCGGCGGGGAGTTCGGCGATATCTTCGATGACCTGACCCAAATGCCAGTGCGCAAAGGCTGGATCGTCGCGCCACGCTAACCGGTCGAGGTTGAGGAAAATGCAGGGACGCGGGCGCAGGAGAAACTCGTAAACCTGGCTCGACACGTCGCCCAGATAGACGTCGGAGCTCAGCGTATAGCTCATGTCGATCGAACGGTGGCTGCCCATATCGACCCGGATATGCGCCGCCGGCGTCGTGATCGGCGGCATGCGCTGCGCCAGCTTCGTATGCGGCGCGATGATGACATTCCACCCCTCGAGCGCCTCGAGGGTGGCGAGCACTTCGGACCCGTGCGTCGGCCACGACGACAGCTTCGCATCGAAATGCGGATTGTAGAATAAGGTCGGCAGATCGTTGTCGAAATAACGCTGCCGCTCTGCGCATATTTCGAACTTAGCGTAGCCGCCCACGACGACATTGCCCGGTTCGGACAGCTTGTGTTCGATCATGCGCCGCCGATCCTTTTCGCCCGCGACGAGGGTCAGATCGATCAGCGCATGCCGCCCGCGATAGCCGCCCTCGCGGTCGCCCGCGCCATGCTTGATGACGACGATGCGCGATGAAAAACCCGGGACGCGTTTCAGCCACGCGCTGGAAATTTCGGTCGTGACCAGCACGGGAAAGCGGCGGATGGCGGAATAATTGAGCAGCAAGGTCGCAAGCCGCGACGGTTGGCGGAACAGCGAGTCGGGACCAAAGGGTGGCCGGCGCAGCAGCACGGATTCGAACCGGCCTTGTGTATCATAGCTGAGCACGAGATCGAGGATCTGGCGCGATGGTGACAAGATCGAAACCCTTACATCGTCGCGCCGCGCGAGCTCGAGCGCCGTCGGCAGCCAATGATAAAGCTGTTGCGCTTCGGCAATGGCAAGGAAGGCGATGGGGGTTGGCAAGCGAAACTCCGGTAGGGCGGATCGGGCGAAGGGAGGCGGCCGCATTCAGCCGGGTCCGGTGGTTGTTTCGAAATCCAGCGTCCGCCAGCCTTGCTGCGCGGCAAGACGGGCCAGATTGCGGCCGCGTCCCACCAGCCAGGATTCATTCGCCAGTGCAAAGGTCGGCGCGTCGCTCGGGTGGTCCGAATAAGCGCGGATATGCACCGCGCCGCCCGCGGCGTTCGCATCGAGCCACTCGGTGACGCGCCGCGCCTTTTCGGCGCCATAGCAATTTTCGCCATCTAGCAGCGGCAGCCAGCTGCCGTCGGAACCGCGCCGGTGGCGGGTCGCCACGATCGCGTCGAAGCCTAGCGCTTCGGCAATCGCACCGGCGTAGAATTCGGGCGCCGCGGTAGCCATTAGCAGGCGGTATCCCTCGGCGCGGTCGCGCGCGATACACGCCTGCGCCCCCGGCGGCACGTCGCGCGGTACCCGCCATTCGGCAAAGCGCGCCGCGAGGTCCGCCGCGCGCGTCGGCGAAATCTGTGGCCCCAACATCAGGCGAATCGCCGCCGGCTTGAACCGGTCGCGGCCATAGAGGCGCAGCGCATAGCCGATCATCAGCGCTGCGAGCGCCGGAAGCAACAGCATGCGCCACCGCGCCTCGCGCCACGCCGCCCACAGCAGGAACAGCGTGAAGGTCGGCTTGCGTAGCACCGTGCGGTCGAGGTCGTAGATCGCGACGCGGATGGGAACCACCTCGCTCATCGCTCGGCGGGTCCGATCAGGCGCAGCTTGCGCGCCGTCTTGCCGAGCGAAGCGCGGTCGGCAAGTGGCAGGGCAAAGCGCAGCGCAAGCCAGATGGCCGCGACGGCGATCAGCGCGAGCAGCGGCAGCGATATGGCATCGGGCAGCAGGTCCACGAATACAGCCGCTATACCTGCAACAAGGGTGATCGCAATTCCGCGCAAGGCCACCGCCGGAAATTGGGCGTCGAAGGGATGAAGCTTTTCGACGATTGCGAGCTGGAGCGTCGGGATGGCGGCCATGACGACAAGCCCGATCGCCGTCGCGAGCGTCACTCCGGTCAGTGGATCGAGATGCCCGACGATCAGCCATCCGGCACCCACGGCCACGGCGACGCCGAAGATGCTGGCGGTAAGTTGCTGGCGGAACGCGGCGACCACCTGCAGTACCGGGGCTGAAATGCCGAGCACCGCTTCTGCCGCGCGCGCGAGCAGCAGGATGACAAGTGCGGCTTGGGCCGCCTGCGCCTGATGTCCGAACAGGCCGAGCAACGACGCGCTGCCCGCAGCGAGCACGGCGGCGAGCGGAAGTGCGATCGCCGAGATCAGTCGCGTCGCATAAGCATAGATGTCGGCGACCTGCCGCCGGTCCTCGCGTTCGGCGCTCGCCGCCAATGGTGCCATCACATAGGTGAAGGCGATGCGCACAAGCTGGACCACGCTCGACAATTTTCGCGCGATCGTGAACAGGCCCGCCGCCGCCGCGCCCGCCGCGCCGGGGAGCAGCATGTTGAGGATGAGCGCGGGCGCATCGCCGAACAGCCGCGTGATGATGTTCGACGGCAGGATCGAAAGCCCCGCCCAGAAGGTGTCGCGCGTCGTGTGGGTGACCCAAGGCCCGCGCCACAGGTCGGCGAAGCTATAGTGGCGCGCGAGCAGCCGCACGCTGAGCGCCGCGGTTATCGCGAGCGAGCAAAGATGCGCAATAAACAGCCCCTTGAGGCCAAGCCCGCCGGCGAAAAACAGCCCCGCGAACACCAGCCGCAACATCTGTTCCCAGACGATCCGCAGCCGGATTTCGGCCCCGAATACCATACGTGCGCGCAGCGCCGACGTCGCGATCTCGACAAAGGCCCACAGCGGGAGCGCCCAGACGAAGATGCGGATCGCGGGGGTGACGAGTTCGCGGTCATGGTCCGCGACATTGAGTAGCGGCCCGAGGTCGGCGGCAAAGAGCGCAACGATGGCCGCGACGATGATACATGGACCGACACCGAAGATCATCGCGGTGCGCAGCGCCGCCGCAGCCTCGGCCTTGCCTGCCGATTGCGGCACGGTGCGCTGCATCGCGCTCGTCATGCCGAGATCGAAGATATTCTCGAGCAGGTTTACCGCAGCCCAAAGCACGGCATAGAGACCATAGCCGGCAAGGCCGAACATCAGGACGTAAAGCGGCTGCGCGACGATCTCGACCACGGCGCCTAGTCGCGCCAGCACGGTCGTGCCAAGCCCGCGTGCGACGCTGCGGCTGGTTACGGCGGGTTTGGCGACGTCTTCGCTCATCGTTGCCGCACCTAGCGGCTCGTCCGCCGTGCCGCCAGCGGCTTTCGTGCGCTCGCCCCCCTTCACCCCCTTGTCGACTCTGCCTTTCGGGTCTAGGCAGCGCCCAATTGCATAGGGAACCCCGCGATATGGCCCAATTTGTCCTGCCCAAGAACAGCCGCCCGCAAAAGACGGGCAAGGTCCACAAGGCCGATGGCGCCGCGGCGGTGAAGAAATTCAAAGTCTATCGCTACGACCCCGATAGCGGCCAGAACCCGCGTTTCGATACGTTCGAGATCGACACCGAAAAATGCGGCCCGATGGTGCTCGACGCGCTCATCAAGATGAAGAGCGAGCAGGATTCGTCGCTGACCTTCCGCCGTTCGTGCCGCGAGGGCATTTGCGGCAGCTGTTCGATGAACATGAACGGCAAGAACGGCCTCGCCTGCACGACCGCGATCGAAGATCTGAAGGGCGATATCACGATCACTCCGCTGCCCGCGATGGACGTGATCAAGGATCTCGTCCCCGACTTCACGCATTTCTATGCGCAATATGCGTCGATCGAACCTTGGCTGAAGACCAAGACGACGACGCCGAGCGGCAAGGAACGGCTGCAGTCGCCCGAAGAGCGCGAGAAGCTCGACGGGCTTTACGAGTGCATCCTGTGCGCCTGCTGCTCGACCAGCTGCCCCAGCTATTGGTGGAACAGCGACAAGTTCCTCGGCCCCGCGATCCTGCTCCAGGCGTATCGCTGGCTCGCTGACAGCCGCGACGAGATGACCGGCGAGCGGCTCGACGAGCTCGAAGATCCCTTCCGCCTCTATCGCTGCCACACGATCATGAACTGCGCCAATGCGTGCCCCAAGGGCCTCAGCCCCGCACGCGCGATCGCCGAGATCAAGAAGCTCGAGGCCGAGCGGCAGGTGTGAACGACGGGATCGAGGAGCCGAAGCGCCGGGACCATTTCAGCGCGGAGACGCTGAAGGATGGTTGGGTCAGCTGGAACCTCAAGGACCCCAGCCGCTTCAATGCCTTCATCGAACCGCTGACGGTCCGCGTCGAATCGCCAACCGCCGACGGCCGTCCGTGCGCAAGGGTGCGGATGCTGCCCGAGCGCAGGCACAGCAACCTCGGCGACAACGTCCACGGCGCGGTGACGCTCGCGCTTGTCGACATAGCGCTGTTCGCGGCCTCGCATCAGTTTGGCTCGCTCAATGCCGGCCATTCGGTGACGCTCGACCTGTCGACGCAATTTGTCGGCGCGGGCCGCGTCGGCGAGCCGCTCGATGCCGTGGTCGAGCTGGTGCGCGAGACCGGCCGGCTGATCTTCCTGCGCGGGCTCGTCGTACAGGGCGAGGGCGACAGCCATATCGTGCTGAGCTTCGCCGGGACGATCCGCAAGGCGAGCGCCAAGTGACCACCGTTCTTGCGGCCTATGACGCGCTTGTCGCGGCGGGCGAGCTTCGCCCCGATCCCGAGCAGCGCGCCGCCGCCGGGCGGCTGAACCGGCTGCAGGCCGAACTCGAAGCCGTGCCCAAGCGCGGCAGCCTGCTCTGGCGTCTTGCCGGCCGCAAGCCCGAGGCGCTGCGCGGCGTCTATCTGTGCGGCGCGGTCGGGCGCGGCAAGTCGATGCTAATGGACTTGTTCTACGACCAGCTCACCATCCAGCGGAAGCGGCGCGTCCATTTTCATGCGTTCATGCTCGACGTCCATGCGCGGATGCGCGAGGTCAGGAAGAGCGAGAGCGGCGATCCGATCCCGCTCGTCGCCGATGCTCTCGCCGAAAATACGCGCTGCCTCGCGTTCGACGAAATGGTGGTTAACAACAGCGCCGACGCGATGATCCTCTCGCGCCTGTTCACCGCGCTGATCGACCGAGGGGTGACGATGGTCGCAACGTCGAACCGGCCGCCGAAGGACCTCTACAAGGACGGGCTCAACCGCGAACATTTCCTCCCCTTCATCGCGCTCGTCGAGGAAAGGCTCGATGTGATGGGCCTCAACGGCCCGACCGATTATCGTCGCGACCGGCTGGGCGACGGCGCGCGCTGGTTCGTTCCTGCCGACGATGCGGCGAGCGCGGCGCTGTCGGCCGCCTTCTTCCGGCTCACCGACTATCCGCCCGAGGACCGCGCGCATGTCCCGACGCTCGAGCTCGACGTCGGCGGCGGGCGGTTGCTGCACGTGCCGAAAGCCTTGAAGGGAGTCGCGGTTTTTTCGTTCAAGCGGCTATGCGGCGAGGCGCGGGGGGCATCGGACTATCTCGCAGTCGCGCGGCATTTCCACAGCGTGATCATCGTCGGCATCCCGCGCATGGGGCCCGAAAACCGCAATGAGGCGGCTCGCTTCGTCACGCTAATCGACGCGCTCTACGAATATAAGGTCAAGCTGCTCGCGAGCGCGGCGGCGATGCCCGATCAGCTCTATATCGCGGGCGACGGCGCGTTCGAATTCGAGCGGACAGCGAGCCGCCTCGCCGAAATGCAGTCGGACGATTATCTCGACCTAGGCCACGGCCAGGACGACACCGCTGGCAATCTTTCCCCAT
Source organism: Sphingopyxis sp. Root154 (assembly GCF_001427105.1). Taxonomy (GTDB): domain Bacteria; phylum Pseudomonadota; class Alphaproteobacteria; order Sphingomonadales; family Sphingomonadaceae; genus Sphingopyxis. Next base: position 1,139,528 of record NZ_LMGI01000002.1, on the reverse strand, counting down.
CGTGACGAATTGACCGTCACAGAAATGAGGTCGCGCACATAACGCACCTCGTGCGCGAGATGGCCGATACCCTGCTCGATCGTGCGGCGCAGCGTCCGCAGCGGCTTGGGTGCGGCGAGTCCGATCCGCGCGGGGCGTTCGGGTGGTCCGGGCAGCGTCGCGAAGCCGCCGCTCGTCACCCGCGCATCGTCCGCGACCGCGCGGCACAGCGCCTCCATCCGCGAAATCGCCAGGCCGTTGGGAACCTCGCGGTCGCGGCTCAGCAGTTCGAAGCTGTGGCTGAACGCCGAAAACTGGATCGCGCCGCTCGCTGCGCTATGATCCAGCGCGTCGCGCATTTCCTCTTCGGACATCGCGCAAAGCTGGGCAGGGCGGAAGCGGCTGGCGCGGTCCATCAGCCCGCTGACCGGCACTTCGCAGACGCCATGGTGGATGCGCATGCCGAGGTTGCCGGGGTCGAGCGAGATGTCGCAGCCATGGCCCTGATACGCGCCGTTGAAGCTGCTGTCGAAGCGGAAGCCGAGGGCGGCGAGCGCGCGCAACGTGTTGTCGTTCGCGCCGAAATTGCCCGCGCGAAAGGCGGTTGGTTTCGGTGCGCCTGCCCCCACGAGAATGTCGCGGGCGAGCGCGATCAGCTTCTTTTGCGCAGCGAGCGGGAAATCGCCGATATTGCGTCCGGTCAGCCGCCCGACCGGGTTGAAGCGCGCGAAGGCGAGCCATTCGGTGTGGATATGAACCTGAACCTCGTGCCCGCGCGTGACGACCGGCCGGACGATCGCGTCGATCACCTCGGGGCCATAGACCAGCGCGGGCATCGGATCGATGAAGAACACGCCGGTCAGGCCGTGGCGTTCGAGCATGTCCATCTGGAAATGGATGCCAAAGTCGCCATCGCGGCAGCGGCCGAGGATCGAGCTTTCGAAATTGGCGCGCGCGTCGGCGCCGCGCTGGTAAAGGCCGGCCGACAATTCGGTGTCGAAGCTGATGATTGCCCGGGTCATTGTTCCCGCGCGTAGCATGGCAGCGATAAGGGAGAGTTAACCGATTCCTGCGCGATCGCCGCGAAGGCGGGGCCGCGGCCGCTTCGCGCTTGTCACATCGCGCGCTTATTCGCATCTGGAGACCATCGCGCAAGGCGACTTATAGTTATTGCGAACTATTAGCAAAGAAAGCCTGTTTTTCGTCCTTTTCGCGGTTGTTTCGTTAAGGGAATCGGCGTAGGGGCGTCGCCAGTCTTGGGACCGGAGCGGAGCTTTAGCCCGTGCTCCCGCCGGTCTGTGAACCAATTGCCGGGCTTGCCAGGAAGGGAGTGCCGCGCGCCATGGGACGCAAGAAGATCGCTTTGATCGGAGCCGGGAATATCGGCGGAACGTTGGCGCTGCTCGCCGCGCAAAAGGAACTCGGCGACGTCGTCCTGTTCGACGTCGTGGAAGGCGTGCCGCAGGGCAAGGCGCTCGACCTGTCGCAGGTTGGCCCGATCGCGGGCTTTGACACGAAGATCACCGGCACGAACGACTATGCCGACATCGCCGGCGCCGACGTCATCATCGTCACCGCCGGTGTCGCCCGCAAGCCGGGCATGAGCCGCGACGACCTGCTCGGCATCAATCTGAAGGTCATGAAGGCCGTCGGCGAAGGCATCAAGGCCAACGCCCCCGACGCGTTCGTCATCTGCATCACCAACCCGCTCGACGCGATGGTGTGGGCGCTGCGTGAATTCTCGGGTCTGCCGCATAACAAGGTCGTCGGCATGGCCGGCGTGCTCGATTCGGCGCGCTTCAGCCACTTCATTGCCGACGAATTCGACGTGTCGGTGAAGGATGTGAACACCTTCGTGCTCGGCGGCCACGGCGACACGATGGTTCCCGTCGTGCGTTACTCGACGATCAACGGCATCCCCGTCCCCGACCTTGTCAAGATGGGCCTGTCGAGCCAGGACAAGATCGACGCGATCGTCAAGCGCACGCGCGGCGGCGGCGGCGAGATCGTCGCGCTGCTCGGCACCGGCTCGGCTTTCTATGCGCCGGCAGCCTCGGGCATCGCGATGGCCGAAGCCTATCTGGGTGACCAGAAGCGCATCCTGCCCTGCGCCGCCTATGTCGACGGCCAGTACGGCCTCGATGGCCTGTATGTTGGCGTGCCGGTGCTGATCGGCGCGAACGGCGTCGAAAAGATCGTCGAAATCGAACTCGACGATGAAGACAAGTCGGGCCTGCAGGTCTCGGTCGACGCGGTCAAGGAACTGCTCGACGCGTGCAAGGCGCTGGATCCCAGCCTCGCGTGATCCCTTTTGGCTACGCCCGGCGCTTGGCGTCGGGCGGGCGGGCTCTCCCCAGGAGAATTAGAATATGTCCATCCTCATCGACAAGAATACCAAGGTCATCACGCAAGGGATGACCGGTGCCACCGGCACCTTCCACACCGAACAGGCGCTCGCCTATGGCACGCAGATGGTCGGCGGCGTGACGCCGGGCAAAGGCGGTACGACGCATATCGGCCTGCCGAACTTCAACACCGTTGAAGAAGCCAAGGCCGCGACCGGCGCGACCGCGAGCTGCATTTACGTGCCGCCGCCGTTCGCCGCGGACTCGATCCTCGAGGCGATCGACGCCGAGATGGAACTGATCGTGTGCATCACCGAGGGCATCCCGGTGCTCGACATGGTCAAGGTGAAGCGCGCGCTTTCGGGTTCGAAGTCGCGCCTGATCGGCCCGAACTGCCCCGGGGTGCTGACGCCCGGCGAATGCAAGATCGGCATCATGCCCGGCAGCATCTTCTCGAAGGGCAGCGTCGGCGTCGTCTCGCGCTCGGGTACGCTCACCTATGAAGCCGTGTTCCAGACGACGAACGTCGGCCTCGGCCAGACGACCGCGGTCGGCATCGGCGGCGACCCCGTCAACGGCACCAACTTTATCGACGTGCTCGAACTCTTCCTCGCCGACGAAGCGACCAAGTCGATCATCATGATCGGCGAAATCGGCGGCGACGCCGAGGAGCAGGCGGCGCAGTTCCTGATCGACGAAGCCAAGCGCGGCCGCAAGAAGCCGATGGCCGGCTTCATCGCGGGCCGCACGGCGCCTCCGGGCCGCCGCATGGGCCACGCCGGCGCGATCGTGTCGGGCGGCAAGGGCGACGCCGAGAGCAAGATCGCCGCGATGGAAGCTGCGGGCATCAAGGTGTCGGCGAGCCCGTCGGAACTCGGCTCGACCCTCGCCGAAGTGCTGAAGGAACGCGTCTGACCGGACGGCCCGCCGGCGCCCTTTGCCGGCGGGCCTCCGCTCCCCATATAAAACCCACCCCTACCTCCCCGTGGAAAAGCAGATGAACCTCGAACGACAAAGCTTCGACATCGACGAGCCGCAGGCCGGCCCGAGCTGGGCGCCGAAGAACTGGCCCCAGATCGACAGCGACGACCTGACCGCCGCGCTCGACCCGCAGCAGATGCAGGTCGCGGTGAAGGCCGCCGCCGCCAAGGCGGGCGCCCCCTTGTCGAACGCCGAAGTCGAACGCGCCGCCGACGATTCGATCCGCGCGATGATGCTGATCCGCACCTATCGTGTGCGCGGTCATCTTGCTGCGAACCTCGACCCGCTCGGCCTCAGCCAGCGCGAGCTGCCCGCCGACCTCACGCCCGAATATCACGGCTTCGTTGGCGCCGATCTCGACCGGCCGGTCTGGCTCGGCGGCGCGCTCGGCCTCGAACGCGCGACGGTGCGCGAGATCGTTGGGATCCTGCGCGCCAATTATTGCGGCAATGTCGGCCTCGAATATATGCACATCGCCGACATCGAGGAGCGGCAGTTCCTGCAGGAACGGATGGAAGGCGCCGACAAGATCATCGAATTTTCGGTCGAGGGCAAACGCGCCATCCTGAGCAAGGTGATCCAGGCCGAGGAGTGGGAGAAATTCCTCGCGCGCAAATATGTCGGCACCAAGCGCTTCGGCCTCGACGGCGGCGAAAGCATGATCCCCGCGATGGAAGCGATCATCAAATATGGTGCGCAGTATGGCGTGCGCGAGATCGTCTATGGCATGGCGCACCGCGGGCGTCTCAACATGCTCGCGAACGTCATGGCGAAGCCATACAAGGTGATCTTCCACGAATTTTCGGGCGGCAGCGCCAACCCCGACGATGTCGGCGGTTCGGGCGACGTCAAATATCACCTCGGCACCTCGACCGACCGCGAATTCGGCGGCGCGTCGGTGCATATGTCGCTCGTTCCGAACCCGTCGCACCTCGAAGCCGCCGATCCGGTCGTGCTCGGCAAGGTGCGCGCGCAGCAGGTTGTGCGCGACGACCTTGAAAAGCATGAGCAGGTGCTGCCGGTGCTGATCCACGGCGACGCGGCCTTCGCGGGGCAGGGGATCGTCTGGGAATGCCTCGGCTTCTCGGGCATCCGCGGTTATAACACCGGCGGCTGCATCCACTTCATCGTCAACAACCAGATCGGTTTTACGACCAGCCCGCAGTTCGCGCGCTCGTCGCCCTATCCGTCGGACGTCGCAAAGGGTGTGATGGCGCCGATCCTGCACGTCAACGGCGACGATCCCGAAGCCGTGACCTTCGCCTGCAAGCTCGCGATCGATTTCCGCCAGCAGTTCAAGCGCGACGTCGTGATCGACATGTGGTGCTATCGCCGCTTCGGCCACAACGAGGGCGACGAACCGTCGTTCACCCAGCCGCTCATGTACGGCGTCATTCGCCAGCATCCGCCGGTGTCGCAGCTTTGCGCCGCGAAGCTGGAAGCCGAAGGCGTGGTCGATGCGGGCTGGGCTGATGCCCGGCGCGCCGAATTCGTGGCGCGGCTCGAAGAGGATTTCGAAGCGGCGAAGAGCTACAAGCCGAACAAGGCCGACTGGTTCGCGGGCCGCTGGTCGGGGCTCCACGCCCCCGCCGATCCCGAAAATGCGCGCCGCAATATCGCGACCGGCGTTTCGGACAAATTGTTCGATTCGATCGGGCGCACGCTGACGACGATCCCCGCCGACGTCGAAGTTCACAAGACGCTCCGCCGCGTGATCGACGCGCGCGGTGCGATGTTCGCCGACAAGGGCGACGGCGAAGTGTTCGACTGGGCAACCGCCGAGAGCCTCGCTTTCGGTACGCTGCTCAGCGAAGGCTATCAGGTCCGCCTGTCGGGTCAGGATTCGGGGCGCGGCACCTTCAGTCAGCGCCACGCCGTCTGGGTCGACCAGAAGACCGAGGACAAATATGTCCCGCTCACGACCGTGCCGCACGGCCGGTTCGAGGTGCTCGACAGCCCGCTCTCCGAATATGGCGTGCTCGGCTTCGAATATGGCTATGCGATGGCCGATCCGAAGAGCCTCGTGCTCTGGGAAGCGCAGTTCGGCGATTTCGCCAACGGCGCACAGATCATGATCGATCAGTTCATCGCATCGGGCGAAGCCAAGTGGCTGCGCGCCAACGGTCTCGTGCTGCTGTTGCCGCATGGCTATGAAGGACAGGGGCCGGAACATAGCTCGGCGCGCCTCGAACGCTTCCTTCAGCTCTGCGCGGGCGACAATATCCAGGTGTGCAATATTTCGACGCCGTCGAACTATTTCCACGTCCTGCGCCGCCAGATGCTGCGCCCGTTCCGCAAGCCGCTGGTCATCATGACGCCGAAGTCGCTGCTCCGCCACAAGCTCGCGGTGTCACAGCGTTCGGACTTCATCGGCGACGCGCATTTCCGCCGCCTGATGTCCGACCGCACGCCGCCCGCGGACAAGGACGTCAAGCGCGTCGTCCTCTGTTCGGGCAAGGTCGGGTACGACCTGATGGAAGCGCGCGATGCCGCGGGCCTCACCGACACGACGGTCGTCCGCCTCGAGCAGATCTATCCCTTCCCCGGTGAACCGCTCGCGGTTCGTCTGAAGCGGATGCCGAACCTCGAAGAGGTGGTCTGGGCGCAGGAAGAGCCGCGCAACAATGGCGCTTGGTTCTTCGTCAACGAGCTGATCGAGGACGCGCTGACCGAGGCGGGCAAGAAGGGCATGCGGCCGCGCTATGCCGGCCGCGCCGCCGCGGCGTCGCCCGCGACGGGCCTGATGAGCCGTCACCAGACCGAACAGTCGGCGCTCGTCGCCGACGCGCTCGGCCTTTCGGTTCGCGCCGAAATCCGCCGTGCGAAGAACAAAGCTTAAGCCCCAAGGAACTGCACCTATGAGCACCGAAGTCAAAGTCCCCACGCTGGGCGAAAGCGTCACCGAAGCGACGATCGGCGAATGGCTGAAAAAGCCTGGCGAAGCCGTTGCGCTCGACGAGCCGATTGCGAGCCTCGAGACCGATAAGGTCGCGGTCGAAGTGCCGTCGCCCGTCGCAGGCGTGATGGGCCAGCAGCTCGCCGCGGTCGGCGATACGGTCAATGTCGGCGCGGCAATCGCGACGATCGAAGCGGGCGGTGCCGCTGCCCCGGCGCCTGCCGCTGCCGCTGCCGCTCCTGCTCCTGCTCCGGCACCGGCTGCCAAGGCCGAAGCTGCTGCTCCCGCGCCCGCCGCAACCGCAGCTCCGGCCGCCGATGGCGTCGACACCGTCACGACCATGTCGCCCGCGGTGCGCCGCCTCGTGCTCGAGCATGGCGTGGACCCGACGAAGATCCAGGGCAGCGGAAAGGATGGCCGTCTGACCAAGGAAGATGTGCTTGCCGCCGCCAACAACGCGCCGGCTGCCGCTCCCGCTCCGGCGGCTGCTGCCGCCGCGCCCGTCGCCAGCGGTGCGCCGGGCCGCCATGAAGAGCGCGTGAAGATGACGCGCATGCGCCAGACGATCGCGAAGCGGCTGAAGGCGGCGCAGGACACCGCCGCGATGCTGACGACGTTCAACGATGTCGACATGTCGGCGGTGATGGCGACGCGCGACAAATATCGCGAAAGCTTTGAAAAGAAGCATGGCGTCCGCCTCGGCTTCATGAGCTTCTTTACCAAGGCAGTGGCGCTCGCCGCGCATGATATCCCCGCGGTGAACGCGCGGATCGACGGCGACGAAATCGTCTATCACGACTATCTCGACGTGTCGGTCGCGGTCAGCGCGCCGAACGGCCTCGTCGTTCCCGTCGTGCGCAACGCCGACAGCCTGTCGTTCGCCGACATCGAAAAGGCGATCGCTGACCTCGGCAAGCGCGCCAAGGACGGCACGCTGACGATCGACGACATGACCGGTGGCACTTTCACCATCTCGAATGGCGGCGTGTTCGGCGGTCTGATGTCCACCCCGATCATCAACCCGCCGCAGTCGGCGGTGCTTGGCCTCCATCGCATCGAGGATCGCCCGGTCGTCCGCAACGGCGAGATCGTGATCCGTCCGATGATGTATCTCGCGATGAGCTATGACCACCGCCTGATCGACGGCCGCGAAGCGGTGACTTTCCTCAAGACGATCAAGGAAGCGATCGAGGATCCGACGCGTCTGCTGATCGATCTTTGATCCGATGATCCTCCTCTCTGCCCGACCGATTCTGGCCTTCGCCGTCGCCGCTGCCCTTACGGGTTGCAGCGAGGGCGAAAGCCGCATGCAGAAAGGGTTCGAGGACGGGCTCAAGGCCAGCTTCGTCGAAAGCTTCGGCGAGACGTGCCGCACGGCGGCCGAGGGTAGCGGGGCGCCGGCTGACCTGACCGCCAAGGTGTGCAAATGCACGGCCGACGAATTGATCAAGAAATATAGCGCATCGGACCTGATCGGCCTGTCGCCCGAAATGGCGGCGCCGGTTATGAAACAATGCGCCGCGAAATCCGGGCTGCCCGTTTGAGCGGATTCGCTCGTTGACGGTGCCAGGCAGAAAATTGAGGTAGATTGAACATGGCTGATTACGACTACGACGTCCTTGTCATCGGTTCGGGCCCCGGCGGTTATGTCGCGGCGATCCGCGCGGCGCAGCTCGGCCTGAAGACCGCGTGCGCCGAAGGGCGCGAGACGCTGGGCGGCACCTGCCTCAACGTCGGCTGCATCCCGTCGAAGGCGATGCTGCACGCGTCGGAATATTTCGACGCCGCCGCCAATGGTTCGATGGCGAAGATGGGCATCAAGGTGAAGCCCGAGCTCGACCTGCCGACGATGCACGGCCAGCGCATCGACGCGGTCAAGGGCCTGACCGGCGGCATCGAATTCCTGTTCAAGAAGAACAAGGTCGACTGGCTGAAGGGCTATGCGCAGTTCACCTCGAAAGACAGCGTCGAGGTCGCGGGCAAGACCTATCGCGCCAAGAATATCATCATCGCGACCGGCTCGTCGGTGACCCCGCTTCCGGGCGTCGAAGTCGATAACGACAAGCAGGTGATCGTCGATTCGACCGGCGCGCTCGAACTCGCCAAAGTGCCGAACCATCTGGTCGTCATTGGCGGCGGCGTGATCGGGCTCGAACTCGGCAGCGTGTGGCGCCGCCTCGGCGCCAAGGTCACCGTCGTCGAATATCTCGACCAGATCCTGCCCGGCATGGACGGCGACGTCCGCAAGGAAGCGAACAAGATCCTCAAGAAGCAGGGCATGGAATTCAAGCTCAAGACCAAGGTCACCAAGGCCGACGTCAAGGGCAAGAAGGCCGTGCTGACGCTCGAACCCGCGGCGGGTGGTGACGCCGAAACGCTCGAAGCCGACGTCGTGCTAGTGTCGATCGGCCGCCGTCCGAACACCGACGGCCTCGGCCTCGACAAGGCGGGCCTCGCGGTCAACCAGCGCGGCCAGATCGAAACCGACCATGATTTCAGCACGCAGGTCCCCGGCATCTGGGCGATTGGCGACGTCATCCCCGGCCCGATGCTCGCGCACAAGGCCGAGGACGAAGGCATCGCCTGCGCCGAGAATATCGCCGGGCTGACCGGCATCGTGAACCACGACGTCATCCCGTCGGTCGTCTATACCTGGCCCGAAATCGCTGGCGTAGGCCTGACCGAAGAGCAGGCGAAGGAAAAGGGCGAGGTCAAGGTCGGCAAATTCCCGATGATGGCGAACAGCCGTGCCAAGACCAACCACGAGCCCGACGGCTTCGTGAAGGTGATCGCTGATGCCAAGAGCGACCGCGTGCTCGGCGTGTGGTGTATCGCCAGCGTCGCCGGCACGATGATCGCGCAGGCCGCGCAGGCGATGGAATTCGGCGCGACGTCCGAAGATATCGCCTACACCTGCCATGCACATCCGACGCATAGCGAAGCGATCAAGGAAGCTGCGATGGCGGTGACGGGCAAACCGATCCACATCTGAGACGGATAAATGGGGGAGAGAACATGGCGAAGCATTGGCTCTGGGCAGGGGCTTTGCTGGCTCTCTCCCTCACTGCGACCGGCGCGCAGGCGGCACCCGATCTTGTCGCGGCGAACGCGCGGCTGACCGCGCTGCTCGACAAGAATTATCCGGCGCTCGACGCGCTGTACAAGGATCTGCATCAGAATCCCGAACTCGGGCTGCAGGAGGTGCGCACCGCGGGCATCCTCGCGCAGCATCTCCGCAAGGCGGGTTTCACCGTGACCGAGAAGGTTGGCGGCACCGGCGTCGTCGGCGTGCTCAAGAATGGCGAGGGCCCGACGATCCTCATTCGCGCCGACATGGACGCGCTGCCGATGGAGGAAAAGACAGGGCTCGCCTGGTCGAGCAAGGCGCGCGCGACCTATGAGGGCAAGGATGTGCCCGTCATGCACGCGTGCGGGCACGACACGCATGTCGCCTATCTCGTTGGCGTCGCGCAGGGGCTTGCCGCGATGCGCGACAGCTGGTCGGGCACGGTGGTGCTGATCGGCCAGCCCGCCGAAGAGATTTTGAAGGGCGCGAAAGCGATGCTCGACGACGGGCTGCTGACGCGCTTTCCGAAGCCCGATTACGGCTTCGCGGCGCATGTGCTGAACGGCCCGACGGGGACGGTCGCGATCAAGGCGGGAACCGCCTTCTCGGCGTCGGACAGCTACTCGATCACCTTCCACGGCCGGGGCGGGCACGGTTCGATGCCTCGATGGCGCTCGACCCGATCCCGATCGCGGCGCGCTTCGTTACCGACGTGCAGACGGTGATCAGCCGCGAGAAGGATCCCAATGCCTTTGGCGTGCTGACGATCGGCGCGATCAATGCGGGCAGTGCGCCCAACATCATTCCCGACAGCGCCGAGGTGAAGGTCAACATCCGCTCGCTGACCCCCGAGGTGCGCCAGCTGCTGCGGTCGGGCGCCGAGCGTTCCGCGAAGGCGGCGGCGATGATGGGCAACGCGCCCGAACCGACGATCACCTATCTGACCGGCACCGCGAGCCTCGTGAACAATGAATCGATGGCGGCGAACGGCTTTGCAACATTGAAGCCGGTGTTCGGCGAACGCCTGTTCTTCGCGCCGGCGAGCGCCGCGCCGGTATCGGCGAGCGAGGATTATTCGGAGTTCGTCGATGCGGGCATCCCGTCGCTCTATTTCGCGATTGGCGGTTACGATCCGGCGGTGCTCGCCGACCTGAAGGCGAAGGGCCAGCCGGTGCCGACGAACCATTCGCCCTTTTTCGCGCCCAAGGCCGAGCCGGTGATCCGGAACGCCGTCGCCGCGATCGTCTTATCGGTCATCGGCGGCGTGCGCCCCGACGCCAAATAGGGCTTTCAGCTGGCCATCATCGCCTGCCATCGGCGCTGTGCTTCTTTGCTCCACACGCCGCCGGGTGACGGGTAGAAATCCGTAAAGACCTTTGCGTCGTTGGGCAGGACGACCCATGGCTGTTTGCTGCGTGTGAAGATATGAACATCGGGCGGACATCGGTCCGGTTCGTCGAGCGTGCCGACACGGACGAAGGAAGAGCGACGGCCCGCGCTGGGATAATGGCTCCACAGCGCAATCCGGCAGGTCGGACAGCGGACGATCTCCTGCCCCCGGCCGCTTTCCGACGGTGTCATTATGTAATCGAGCGTCCCTTTGGCTTCGACGCGGTCGCTTTCGATCACGGCGTTGATCACGAAGGCGCTGCCGGTCTCGCGCTGGCACCAGCGGCAATGGCAGCAATGGACGATCATCGGTGCCGATGTCAGCCGGTAGCGAACTGCGCCGCAAGTGCATCTGCCTTCCATGGCCGCCTCCTCTCCATTGTGCCGTATCGCGCGCGATGATAGCCCGGCGCGCGATGGATACACAAACCCTCGTCCGCCTGCTCGACCTCGTCGGTATCGGTGTCTTCGCGCTGTCGGGTGCGCTGATGGCGGTACGGCTGCGCCAGACGCTGGTGACCGCCGCCTTCTTTGCGCTGGTCACGGGTGTCGGCGGGGGCAGCGTGCGCGACCTGCTGATCGGCGCACCGGTGTTCTGGGTGCAGGATGGCGCGATCGCGGCGGTGTGTATCGCGATTGCGATGGTCGTCTGGCTCACCCCCGAACGCTGGTGGCAAGGGCAGTTGCTCGAATGGGCCGATGCGGTGGGGCTCGCCGCCTATGCGGTGTTCGGCACGGCCAAGGCGCTGGCGTGGGGCGTGCCGCCCGTGCCCGCGCTGATGATGGGGGTGATCACCGGCTGCGTCGGCGGTACGATCCGCGACATCCTGGCGGGTGTGCCGTCGATCATCATGCGGCCCGAAGTCTATGTGACCGCGGCGGCGCTGGCGTCGGGATTGTTCCTGCTCCTGCAATGGCTGGGGACGGGGACGCCCATTGCGGCCGTTGCGGGCGCGGTCGCGGGCTTCATCCTGCGCGGCGCGGCGATCCACTGGTCGCTCGCGCTCCCCACCTACCGCGGTCCCAAAAGCGGATAGGCTTGCCAAATCGCGAAACTCTGTCAGTTTCGCCTTATGAACAGTGATGTCAGCACCATTGCCCGCCGCGTGCGGGACCAGGCCGACGCCTTGCCCGACCTGTTCGGCCGTTTCGATTTCGACAAGGCGCCCGAGCGCTGGGCGCCTGAGGCCGACGCGGTGAGCGAACTCAGTCGCGTCCGCAGCATCGACCGGGCCGCCTATCTCGATGACCCCGACCTGCTCGGCCGCATTCGCGAATATACGATGCTCGGCGACCGCACGGGCGACGCCTATGCCGCGCTGATGCCGCGCCTTGGGTTCCAGCAGACCGTCGCGATGCTGATCGAGGCATGCGACAGGGGCATCGATGCGGTGGAAGACGCGCCGCCCGAGCTCGCGGCGCTGATCCGCGAGATGGAGCAGAAGCCCGACTGGCTCGACATGACATTGGTCGAAGAAGGCGCTGCCTATGAACGCAACGCCACCGCGAACCTGTCGCCCTTCCTGATCCGCGGGGCGTTCATCGCGACTTTCCTCAACAAATATTCGGCGCTGCCGATGGCGCTGACCGGAACGCTCGGTCAGGCGACCGCGGCGCGGCGGGTGAAGGAAACCGCGACCTTCTTTGCCACCACCGCGCTCCCCGGCGCGCTCGATCGCTTCGGGCCCGGCTTCAAGGCCGCGGCGATGGTGCGGCTGATGCACTCGATGGTGCGCGTCAACGTGCTGTCGCGGCCGGGCATGTGGGACACCGAAACCTATGGCATGCCGATCCCGCAGCTCGACCAGATGCCCGCGGGGCTGATCCCCGTCTATTTTCTGTCGCAGGAGGTGCTTGCGAAGGGCCGCACGAGTTTCACCCGGCTCGAACGCGCGCGCGTCGAGCTGGCGCGCTATCGCTGCTACCTGCTCGGGCTGCCCGAGGATCTGCTCGCCGACACGCCGCAGGAGATCGTCCGCATCTGGCGCACGCGCAGCGCGACGCTCCGCTACGAATATGACGACGTGGTCTGTGGCGGGCTGCTCCGCGCGACGATGGACGCCGAACTGTCGAAAGACATGTCGCCCAAGGGGCAGGTCAAACGCCGCCTCGAATATTCGGTCAGCCGCGTCTTCTTCGTGAAGGCCTTCCTTGCCGGCGACGAGGAACGCGCGGCGAATGTCGGCGTGCCCGTAAACCGCCGCGATCATCTCATCTATGGTGCGACGATGCTCGGGATTGCGGGGCGCATGGCGGCGTACCGCGTCGCCTCGCGCCTGCCCGTGATCCGTCATCTTGCCGACCACCGCCTCGTGCGCCGGATCGAGCGCCAGCTCGACGATTATGGGCGCGCCGAATTCACCTCGAACGCCGCCAATTACAAACCCGCCACGGCGGGTTGATCCGTTCTCCAGCCAAGGGATTTTCATGCAGACAGAACAGGCGGCCGTTAACGGCATCAGCATCACTTATGAGGACAAGGGGCCGAAGAACGCACCGGTCGTATTGCTGGTGATGGGGCTGGGCGGGCAATTGACGCTGTGGCCCGACGAGTTCGTCGATGCGCTGAACGAACGGGGTTTTCGCACGATCCGTTACGACAATCGCGACGTTGGCCTGTCGACTCGCTTCGAGGCGGCAGGGGTGCCGAACGTCAAATGGATGATCGTCAAATCGGTGATCGGGCTGCCGATCCGGCCAGCATACACGCTTGCCGATATGGCAGCCGACGGCATCGGCCTGCTCGACCATCTGGGCATCGAACGCGCGCATGTCGTCGGTGTGTCGATGGGCGGGATGATCGCGCAGCATATCGCCGCGCGCTATCCCGAACATGTACTGTCGCTGACGTCGGTGATGTCGACGACGGGCAACCGCCGCCTGCCGCGCGCGCGGAAGGAGGCGATGCAGGTGCTCGCGAACCGCCCGATGAACGGCGACAAGGAGGCGCTGATCGCTTATTCGGTCAATGCCGCGCGCGTGATCGGCAGTCCCGGCTATCCGTCCGCCGAAGATCGGCTGCAGCGCCGTGTTCGCGCCGACTTCGAACGCGGCTGGTATCCGCAGGGTGTCGCGCGCCAGATGGCGGCCATCGTTGCCGATGGCGACCGGCGGGAATTGCTTAAATCGGTGAAGGCGCCGACGCTCGTCATCCATGGCGAGGACGACCCTCTGGTGCCGCTCCCCGGCGGGCGCGATACGGCCGAGAATATCGCGGGCGCGCAACTGCTGACGATTCCCGGTATGGGCCACGACCTGCCGCTCGGGCTGGTCGACACGATGGCCGATGCAATTGCCGAGCACGCAAAACAGGTTGCCGTCCCGGCGTAAGCTCTCCTCTCCCGCTTGCGGGAGAGAGGATCCTTATTTCAACAACAGCGCGATCGTCGCAAAGAAGCCCTTAGCTTCGGCCTGGCCCGGCCGTGGCACCGCGGGCAGATAGGCGCGGCAGTCGAGACACGACGCCTGCACCGACCCGGCCTGCGTCAGCATCGTCAGATCCTGTATCAGCCGCCGTTCGGTCAGCTGGCGGTTCATCGCCGCGATGCCGAACCAGCCGCGCGGCAATGCCGCACTTTCCTTTTCGGCGCCCGACCAGCTTGCAAGCATCTTCGAAAACTCGCTCGGCTCGTCCTCGAAATATTTGGCGTGGAAATCCCCGTCGACCTTCGCGAGCTTCGCCGCAGCTTTCAGCGCGTCGGGCAGGCCGCCGAACTGGTCGACGAGGCCGATCTGGCGCGCAGTGCCGCCCGCCCACACGCGCCCTTCGGCGATCGTGCGGACTTTCTCGATCGGTTGTTTGCGGCTTTTCGCGACAAGGCCGGTGAAGCGGCCATAGATGTCCTCGACGCTCGCCTGCGCCAGCGCGTTGAACTCGTCGTTCACCCCGCCGAACACGTCGGGCTGGCCCGACAGCGGCGTCGTCGCGATGCCGTCGGCGTTGACCCCGATCTTCGCGAGCGCCTGATCGAAGCTCGGCAGAATGCCGAACACACCGATCGATCCGGTGATCGTCTCGGGCTCGGCAAAGATGCGGTCGGCAGGGGTCGATACCCAATAGCCGCCCGACGCCGCGACATTCGCCATCGAGACGACGATCGGCAGCTTCTTCGCCTTCGCGGCGAGCAGCGCCTGCCGGATTTCTTCAGACGCCAGCACCGACCCGCCGGGCGAATCGACGCGGAGGACGATCGCCTTCACGCTGCTGTCGGTCGCGGCGTCGAGGATATGCTTCGCGATGGTTTCGCCGCCCGCGACGCCGCTCGGCGCTTCGCCATCGACGATTTCGCCGACGACGGGAACGACCGCGATCACGCTGCCGTTCGTTGCGGGCGGATTGGCGGCGACCCAGTTTTCGAGCGGGATTGCGTTATATTCCCACGGCTTGCTGTCGTCGGCCGCGCCGCTGAGCTCGGCGACGCGGCGGTTGAACGCCATGCGGCTGCCGACCTTATCAACAAGACCCGCATCGACCGACGCCTTCGACAGATCGTTGCCCGCCGCGCGCACCGCACCTGCGGTATCGGCGATAAAGGCGTCGAGATTCGCCGCCGGGCGCGCCTTTTTGACGTCGGTCAGCCAGTTTTCCCACAGCACGCTGGCATAAGCGAGGTCGGCTTCCTTCGCTTCGGGCGACTGGTCAGTGCGCAGGAAGGGTTCGACCGCGCTTTTGAAGGTGCCGACGCGGTAGATATGCGCGGTAACGCCGAGCCGGTCCATCAACCCCTTGTAATAGAGGCGCGATCCGCCCGGTCCGGCGATCGCGACGCCGCCGATGCCGTCGGCCCAGATTTCGCTCGCGTGCGCCGCGACCTGATAGCTGTCGGTCGTGTAGGCGGTGGCGAAGGCGAGCACGGGCTTTTCCTTCGCGCGCACCTTGTCGACCGCGGCGCCGATTTCGGCGAGCGACACCTGTCCGCCGCCGAGGAAGCGGTCGAGGTCGAGCACGACCGAGGTCACCCGCTTGTCGTCGGCGGCGACCTCCAGCGCGTGGACGACGTCGCGCACGCGGATTTCCTTGAGCTGCGCGCCGCCCGACAGCGCGGCGAGCGGGTCGACTTCCGAAGGCTGTTCGCTAACGATGCCGTCGAGTTCGATCAGCAGGGCGCCCTGGCTGACCGGCAGCCCGGTATTGGGGCGGCCCGAAAGCAGGCCGAACAAGGCAACGAAGAAGAGCAGCAGGAAGATCAGCGCGAGCGCGTCCTTGATCCCGACGAGCAGGTGCCAGACCTTACGCGGAAAGCTGGTGGTCGATTTGGGCTTTTCCTCGCCCGGCAGCGGCCGGCGCACGGGGATTGCCCAGGGGCCGGCGGGATCGTTGGGTGTGTTCGCGGTGGTATCGGTCATGCCCGCAAACCTAGGGATGCGGCTCGCCCTTGGCAATGCACGCTTCGACAGCCGAACGCCGACGCCATACGGGCGACGTCAGAGCCAGCCTTCGCGGCGATACCAGCGCACGGTCTCGGCCAGCGCGTCGTCGGTGTCGCGCTCGGGGCGCCACAGCGCGGCGGGCGGGCACGCGCCTTCGGTCGCGACCCAGTCGGGATGCGCGATATAGCGCGCGCGGTCGGGGGTCAGCTTGGCACGGCTGCGCCGGACGAGCGTGTCGAGCCGCCCGCCCGCCTTGAGCAGCAGGGCGGGGGTCGCGACCGTCGACAGGCGCTGCCGCCCGACGGCGCGCGCGACCGCGCGGGCAAAGCCGCGATGCGACCAGCCGGTTGGCTTGCCGTCGTCGGGCTCGTAAATCTGGCCGATGCTCGCGCCGCGGTCGGCGGCGAGCGTCACGAGCAGCCGTGCGAGTTCGTCGACATAGATCGCCGACATGCGCCCGCTCGGCACCAGCGCGATGCCGCGCCGCGCCATGCGGAACAGGTCGAGCATTTCGGTGTCACCGGGGCCGAATACCGCGGGTGGGCGCACGATCGTCCAGTCCAGCCCGCTCGCCATAACGATGGCCTCGGCCCGTTCCTTCGACCAGCCATAGTTGGAGATGCCGGGCTCGCGCGCGGCGAGCGACGACACATGGACGAAGCGCGTTACCCCGGCACCGCGCGCGGCATCGACGACATTCGCCGTGGCGGTTGCGTTGCCTGCCTCGAACGCCGCGCGCGTCGGCACATTCACCACGCCGGCGATATGCATGACGACATCGGCGCCAGCCGCCATCTCGGCAAGGCTGTCTTTGTCATCGAGCGCGCCGGCGATCCATGTCACGCCGTCGCGCTCGGGCTGCAGCCGGCGGGTGAGGGCGCGGACGTGCCAGCCCGCCGCGACCGCATCGCGCATCGTCGCGCCGCCCACGAAGCCGGTCGCGCCGGTCATCGCGAGCACGCGTTCGCTCACAGCAGTACCATATGGTCGCGGTGGACCATTGCGCTGCGCGGTGCATAGCCGAGCGCGGCTTCCTGTGCATCGCGGCCGAGGCCGACGATATTCGCGGCGTCGGCGCCGGGATATTCGGAGAGGCCGCGCGCGATGACGCGCCCGTCGGGGCCCGCGATGTCGAGGATGTCGCCGCGCGCGAAGCTGCCGCTGACCGCGGTCACCCCCGCGGCGAGCAAGCTTGCGCCGCCTTGCAGCGCCTTTGCGGCGCCGGCATCGATCTCGATCCGGCCCTTGGCGGTGAGCCCGCCCGCGAGCCACGCCTTGCGCGCGCTCGCGCCCTTGTCGGCGACGAACAGGCTATGCCGCGCCGCGGTCGACAGCGGGCGGTCGATGCGGCCCGACGCGATCGCAAGATGCGCGCCCGCGGCATTGGCGATGCGCGCCGCCGCGATCTTCGACACCATGCCGCCCGATCCCATGCCCGACGCCGATCCGGTGTCGGCCATCGCCTCTATACTCGCGTCGATGCGCTCGATGCGCGCGATATGCACGGCGCCGTCCTGCGCGGGGTTGCGGTCGTAAAGCCCGTCGATATCGGAGAGCAGGATGACGCCGCCCGCCGCTGCCGCCTGGGCAACGCGCGCGGCAAGACGATCATTGTCGCCGAAGCGGATTTCCTCGGTCGCGACGCTGTCATTCTCGTTGATGATCGGCACGACGCTGAGGCTGAGCAGGCGGTCGAGCGTCGCCGCGGCGTTGAGATAGCGGCGGCGATGTTCGAGGTCGTCGAGCGTGACGAGCATCTGCGCCGCGGTCAGCCCCTCGGCGCCGAGCACCTCGGCCCACACCTGCGACAGCGCAATCTGCCCGGTCGCGGCGGCCGCCTGCGCATCTTCCAGCGTCCCGCGCCCGCCCTTGGCGAGACCGAGTCGCCGCGCGCCAAGCGCGATCGCGCCCGAAGATACAACTGCAACCTGCTGGCCCGCGCGCGTCCGTTCGGCAATGTCGGCAGCGATGCCGGCAAGCCAGTCACGTCTTACCGCACCGTCCGGATCGACGAGCAAGGCCGATCCGATCTTGACGATCAGCCGGGGGCAGGAGGCGGGTGCGAACAACATCCCGCCGCCGATAGCGTGCGGGCGCCGTCACGCCAATGCTATTACGTCAACGCGATCCGCCGAAAGTATAGCTGAGCGCGACACCGCCCGACGGCTGGCTCCGCGATCCCAGTTGGCGCGTGATCGGCGAGTCCGCTGCATCGCCGACGAGGCGGTCGTAACGGCCATAGACCGCGATACCCCAGCGCTTGCCGAGCATGCGGTGATAACCGGCGGCGACGCCGACCGACTGGATGCCGCCGCCCGGATCATAGGCGGGCAGGCCCGATGTCGCGGCGGCCGCCGGCGTAACGCCGAAATAGGCGCGGGTATATTTGGCGTCGCCGAGCGTCACGCGCGGGCCGATCGAGAAGAGCCAGTCGTCGCCTTGCCGTGCGACATAATCGGCACTGACTTCACCGGTCCAGCCCTTGTGACCGCTCAACCCCTTGCGCCCTTCAAGGCGGACACGGAGTTCGGGGGTCAGATGAACCTGCCCGAAAGCGCCGGCCTCGATCGACAAACCGACTTTGGGCAGGTCGGCGCCGATATCGGACGCCTTGCGCTTGCCGATAAAGCCGAAAGCCGGACCAAAGGCGAAATTGCCCGAACGGATCAGCGGCGATCCGAAGCTCTCGTCAGGCGCCTCGAACGTGAATTCGGCGTCCCGCGTTCGCGATACGTCGACATAGGGGCCGACGCTGAACTTGTCCGCGCCCGGCCAGGAGGGCGACAGCTGCGGGCCGAGGATGATGCGCGTGCGCTTTTCTCCGCCCTCATTGCCCTCCTGAGCGTGCGCCGGGACGGACGCCAGCGCGAATGCGGTGAGAAACAGGGCGGGAAACTTGTTGCGATCGGTCATGCGAAATCCTTGTTGTTCCGCATGAAAGTCCCAGCGGCGGTGTTTCGTTCCTAGACCGGCGACCAGCCGGGGGCTTCGTCGCTTTCGTCCTCGCCGGGCTCGGGGTGGCCGATCGCCTCGAGCAGCTTGTCGAGCACCGCGGGGACGCCCGCGCCGCTCGCGCCCGAGAGCGCCATCACCGGATGCCCGCTTTCCTCTGCCAGTTCGGCCGACAGCGCCGCGATCAGCTCGTCGTCGAGCGTGTCGATCTTGTTCAACGCGACGATCACCGGCTTGTCATTGAGATCGGCGCCATAGGCTTCGAGTTCGTCGCGCACGATGCGATAGCTCGTCGCGACATCTTCGTCGTTCGCGTCAACAAGATGGAGCAGCACGCGGCAGCGTTCGATATGGCCCAGGAAGCGGTCGCCGACCCCGGCGCCTTCAGCGGCGCCCTCGATCAGCCCGGGGATGTCGGCCACGACGAATTCATTGCCCTTGTGGCTGACGACGCCGAGCTGCGGACGCAGCGTCGTGAAGGCATAGGCGCCGACCTTGGCCTGCGCATTGGTGACACCGTTGATGAAGGTCGACTTACCCGCATTGGGCAGGCCGACGAGGCCGGCATCGGCGAGCAGTTTCAGCCGCAGCCACACCCACATTTCTTCGCCGGGCCAGCCCGGGCCGTGCTGGCGCGGCGCGCGGTTGGTCGAGGTCTTGTAGCTCGCGTTACCGCGCCCGCCATCGCCGCCGCGCAGGAAGACGAGCTGTTCGCCCTCCTTCGTCAGGTCGGCGAGCAGGCTGCGCTCCTCGTCATCGTCGAGGATCTGGGTACCGATCGGGACCTGGATGACGAGATCGGGACCGCCCGCGCCGGTGCGGTCGCGCCCCGCGCCGGGGGTGCCGCGCTTCGCCTTGAAATGCTGCGTATAGCGAAAGTCGATCAGCGTGTTGAGGCCCGCGACTGCTTCGAAGATCACGTCGCCGCCCTTGCCGCCATTGCCGCCGTCGGGGCCGCCATATTCGACATATTTCTCGCGCCGGAAGCTGACGGCGCCGGGGCCGCCGTCGCCGGACTTGATGAAGATCTTGGCTTGGTCGAGGAAATGCATGGTGGGGCCTTCAGGGCGGAAGCGGGAGACTAAACATTCAATCCCGTTCGTGTCGAGCGAAGTCGAGACACCCCGCAACATGGCGCCAAGCCGAGGGGCATCTCGACTTCGCTCGATGCGAACGGGGATGGGGAAGGCGGCCCCTTAGCGTGCGCGCAACAAAATTGCTAGCCTTCAGGCGGCAGGCTTGCCGCCATGCTCGGCCCAGAATTTGGCGATCCGCCCGGTGATGAGTTCGGTCGCGAGCACGCGCGAGGTGTCGCGCGGCAGGTCGAGCGCTTCGGCCATGGGGCCCCCGAGCTGCGCATCGCCCAACGCCATCAGCACCAGCGCGAGCGTATCCTCGTGCATCAGCCGCTTTTCGTGCGCGTCGGGCGACATGCCGTCGATCAGCTTGTGGATCGCATCGACGATCGGGTCGAGCGCATCGTCATTGCCCGTCGCCGCCATCCATGTCGCGAGCGCGCCCGCGCCGCCCTCGTTAAAGGCATCGAAGGCGAGATCGACGATTTCGCGCACATTGCGTTCGCCGGGTGGCGATTCGGCCATTTTTCTGCCGATCGTCGCGCACACCGTTTCGGCCTGATAGGCAGCGAGCGCCTTTTGCAGCCCCGCGGCGCTGCCGAAATGGTGGAGCAGGTTCGCGTGCGTGCGGTCGATGCGCGCCGCAACGGCCTTCAGCGTCACCGCCGCCGGTCCCGTTTCGACCAAAATCTGGCGCGCAGCCTCGAGCGCCGCCGAACGGCTTTCCTCTGGACTCAGACGCTTCTTCACTATTGACATATATGTAAGTAAACCCTATTGCTGGCCCGTCTCCCCTTTTCGACGGTATGAGCCATATGTCCAGTCTTTCCCAGTCGCCGACGCCCGTCGATCTTTCGATTACACCGCGCGACATGCGCTTTGGCCGCGATGACAAACAGGGCCGCTGGTGGTTGAATGGCGACCCGATCGCCTCGGCATTCCACACCGCGCTGTCGGTGACCTTTCCGCGCGGCGAGGCGATGTTCATCGAAGCGGTGAAGGCGCACCGCGACGGCGTTCCCGACAAGCTGGCGCGCGAAATCCGCGCCTTCACGCAGCAGGAAGTGATCCACAGCCGCGAGCATGTCGTCTTCAACAAAAAGGCGGCGGAGGCGGGTTACGATCTTTCGGAGCTCGAGGATGACGTGAATCAGGTTCTCGACCTGATCAAGACGCGCCCTCAGATCGTCAACCTGATGGCGACGATTGCGCTCGAACATTATACCGCGATGATGGCGGCGGTGATGCTGCGCGAGGACAAGATGTACGCGGGTGCCGAGCCCGAGTGGGCCGCCTTGTGGAAATGGCATGCGATCGAGGAAATCGAGCATAAGGGCGTCGCGTACGACACGTGGCTGCACGCGACGAAGGACTGGAGCCGATTCCGCCGCTGGCGTGCCAAGTCGCTGATGATGATCCTCGTCACCACGCGTTTCTGGCCGAAGCGCGTCAAGGGGATGAAGGCGCTGCTCCGGCAGGACGGCCTGACCGGCTGGCGCGTCACCGCGCGCATCTGGTGGTATCTGCTCGGCACGCCCGGCGTGCTGCGCAAGAGCTTCGTACCCTGGCTTTCCTATTTCATGCCCGGCTTCCATCCGTGGAACCACGACGATCGGTCGCTGATCAAGAAATATGAGAGCGATTATGCCGACGCGATCATGCCGGCGCATTCGTCAGGGCCCGAACTGGCAGCCGCCGCCTGATTTTCTTCTCCGCGGTTGCGGGGGTCCAGAGCGGTTCTCTCTCCCTGTCTCTGGGCCTCCTCATCCGCGGAGCGGCGGCGTCGATGCCGCTGGACGCCGCGGATGCGTTCCCATACCATTTGTGGGTGGAGGGGACCATGCAACCACAAATGACCGCGGCCGAAGTCACGCAGTTCGAACTGCAACTGGCGGGGCTCGGTTCCTTGCTCGAATTCGGCTGCGGCGGCAGCACGGTCGTCGCGGCGCGGCAGGTACGCCGGATTGTCAGCGTCGACAGCGACTCCGCCTGGCTGGCCAAGGTCCAGGCCGACGTCGCGCGCGAAGTCGTCGAATTCACACCCTTTCACGTCGACATCGGCCCCGTGGCTGAATGGGGTTATCCGGCGGACGAAAGCCGGATCCGCGACTGGCCGCATTACCACACCGATATATGGCGAAACGTGCAGGGCAGCCCCGATGCGGTGCTGATCGACGGACGCTTTCGGGTCGCCTGTCTGTTGCAGGCGATCATCCACTGCAAACCCGAGTGCATCTTTCTGTTCCATGATTTTCAGGACCGCCCGCACTATCACGCCGTGCTCCGCCATGTCGACGTGCTGGCGCGCGTCGACACGCTTGCGGTGATGCGGGCGAAGCAGCAGGTCGACGGCACGGCGGTGCTGCACGACCTGTTCGACCATTATCTGATCCCCGATTGACCGCCCGCGCCGGCTTCGGCACACCCGCGCCCATGTCCTTCAAAGCTTTTACCGCACCGCCCGTCATCGAGACCGAACGTCTGCGCCTGCGGCCGGGGCGCCTGTCCGACAAGGATGTCCATATCGAGATGTGGGCCGACGAACGCGTCACGCGCTTCATCGGCGGCGAACCGCGCGCACCCGACGTCAGCTGGGGCAAGTTCCTGAGCTCGGCCGGACTATGGCCGGTGATGGGCTTCGGTTACTGGCTCTTCGCCGACCGGTCGAGCGATGCGCTCGTCGGCATGGGGGGGCTCAGCTATTTCTGCCGCGGTATGCCCGAACTCGAAGGAGTGCCCGAGGCGGGCTGGGCGTTCGATGCCGATCATTGGGGTGCCGGCTATGCGACCGAAGCGATGACCGCCGCGCTCGGCTGGGCCGATGCGAACCTCGACGCCGCCGAAGTGCGCTGCATCATCGACCTCGGTAACGACGCCTCGGAACGCGTGTCGGCGAAGCTCGGTTTCCGCCGCATCGGCGAAAGCGATGCGTTGGGGCATATCGTCGCAATCTATTCGCGGCCAAAGGGCGGTTAAACCGCCTCGACCACCAGCACGCCGCCGTCGGCGCTGACGACGCGGACCTTGCTGCCTTCGGCCGCGTCAGGGCCGCGCACCGGCCATTCGCCGTCGCCGACTTTCGCGCGGCCGCGTCCGTCCTCGATCGCCTTGGTCACCGTCAGTACCTCGCCGATCAGCCGACCGCCGCGCTGGTTGAGGTGAGGGTCGGCCGACGTGATCGGGTTCGCTTTCAGCCAGCGGCGCGCACCATAGAGCGCGATGAACGACAGAACGGCAAAGACGCCGAGCTGCAAGGGAATGCTCAGCGGGACGATCCACGCGATCGCCCCGGTGACGATCGCCGCGGCGCCCAGCCAGATCAGGAAGAAGCCCGGCGCGACGATCTCCGCGGCGGCGAGCAGGACACCGAGCGATAGCCACGCCCAATGCGGTTCCATATTCGTCAGCCATTCGGGCATGTCAGGCTCCCGTCTTGCGTTCGAGCGCGTCGCGCGCGAGCTCACCTATGCCGCCCAATGTGCCGATCAGCTGCGTCGCCTCAACCGGGAACAGGATCGTCTTCGCGTTCGGGCTGGTCGCGAACTGGCTCACCGCCTCGACATATTTTTGCGCGATGAAGTAATTGATCGCCTGCGCATTTCCGCCCGCGATCGCGTCCGACACCATTTGCGTCGCTTTCGCCTCTGCTTCCGCCTCGCGCTCGCGCGCTTCGGCGTCGCGGAAGGCGGCTTCGCGGCGCCCTTCGGCCTGCAGGATCTGGCCCTGCTTCTCGCCCTCGGCGCGCAGGATTTCCGACGCGCGCATGCCTTCGGCCTCGAGGATGTTGGCGCGCTTTTCGCGCTCCGCTTTCATCTGCCGCGCCATCGCGTTCGAAATATCGGCGGGCGGGCGAATGTCCTTGATCTCGACGCGGGTGATCTTGACCCCCCAGGGCGAGGTTGCTTCGTCGACCACGACGAGCAGCCGCGCGTTAATATGGTCGCGCTTCGACAGCGTCTCGTCGAGGTCCATCGACCCCATCACGGTGCGCAGGTTCGTCGTCGTCAGGTTCATGATCGCAAGATAGAGGTCGCTGACCTCATAAGCGGCCCGCGCGGCATCGAGCACCTGGAAGAAGACAACGCCGTCGACCGCGACCATCGCATTGTCCTTGGTGATGATTTCCTGCCCGGGAATGTCGAGCACCTGCTCCATCATGTTTACCTTGCGACCGACGCGGTCGAAGATCGGCATGATGAAGTTCAGGCCCGGCTGCGCGGTGTGCGTGTAGCGGCCGAAGCGTTCGATCGTATAGGCAAAGCCCTGCCGGACCGGGGTCAGCGCCCAGATCAGGAACACCAGTGCCAGAACTACCAGTGCAAGTGCGAAATACATCGAATACCCCCTCAGCAATTTCCGTCTGCAATCGCCTTCCTTATTGCGGCAATGGTCCGGCTGCGCCACAGAAAAGCATATGACGCCAAGTGACTATCCGCCGCGCTCCCTGCTCTATGTCCCCGGATCGAACGCGCGCGCGCTCGAAAAGGCGGGCGGGCTCGCCGCCGACCTGCTGATCATCGACCTCGAGGATGCGGTGCCTGCGGACCGCAAGGCCGAAGCGCGCGCCGCGATGCGCGCCGCGGTGGCGGCAGGCTTCCCGGGCAAGCGCGTTGCGGTGCGCGTGAATGCGACGGGCACCGCCGAACAGGTGGACGATATTGCCGCAATTGCCGGGCTGAAGCTCAACGCCGTGGTGCTTCCGAAAGTCGATGTACCGTCCGATCTCGACCCGCTGCGCGGCCTCGGCCTGACGGTCTTCGCGATGATCGAGACGCCGGCGGCGATCTATGCCGCGCGCGACATTGCCGCCGATCCGGTCGTCAGCGGCCTGATCGCTGGGCTCAACGATCTTGCGCATGAACTCAAACTGCCCGACGGGATGGACCGCGGCGCGATGAGCCATGCGATCCAGTCGATCGTCCTTGCCGCGCGCGCGGGCGGCGTATGGGGTTTTGACGGCGTCTATAACGCGATCGACGACGCCCGGGGCTTCGCGGCCGAGGCGGCAGAAGGACGGCGGCTCGGTTTCGATGGCAAAACGCTGATCCACCCGTCGCAGGTCGATCCGTGCAACACCGCCTTTGCCCCGTCCGAACGCGAGATTGCGGCCGCCGAGGCGCTCGTCGCCGCGGCAACGGGCGGGGCGCAGCGCCACAACGGGCGGATGATCGAGGATATGCATGTCGCGGCGGCGCGGGCATTGCTGGAACGGGCCGGGCGGTAGTGGTTCTCCCCTCCCGCAAGCGGGCGGGGAGGATATGTTGCCGTTCGTCTTTCGACGAACGCGCCTTGCCGGGCGGCGGCGGAAATGCCATGCGGCGGCGCCATGAAAACCACCCGTTTCCACGCCGCCGCCGCGGCCATCGCTCTTCTCGCCATTGCTCCCGCCGTTTTGGCCGCGCCCGCCAAGGGCGACGCGCCGATCACCGAGGCCCAGCTCGCCGATCATATCAAGGTGCTGGCGAGTGATGCGTTCGAAGGCCGCGCGCCGGGGACCGAGGGTGAGGATCGCACGATCGCCTATATCGTCGGCGAATGGGCGAAGGCAGGGCTCGAAGCCGTTCCGGGCAGCACAACCCCCTGGCTCCAGCCGGTGCCTTTCGTCGAAACGCAGGCGCTCGGCGGCAGTGCGAAGTTCAAGGTCAACGGCCGCGATTTCGCGCTGGAGGATGACGGGATCATCCTGAGCAGCCGCGATGCGTCGGTCGCGCTCGCCGACCTTCCCGCCATCTTCGTCGGCTATGGCCTCGACGGCGCGGGCAAGGTCAATGCCGACGTCAGGGGCAAGCTGGCGATCATGCTGTTCGACAATACGCCCTTCGGCGACAAGCTGCCGCGTTATCGCGAGCGGCGCCAGATGCTTGCCGATGCCGGCGCATCGGCGGTGCTCGTCATCGCGACCGATGCCGTGCCCTGGACGGCGCTGCGCGAAAGCGCGGGCGCCAAGTCGATGCGCCTTGCGGGCGCCAAGCCGGGCGCGCCGGTCAGCGGCTTCCTATCGCTCGAGGCGGCCGATGCGCTGCTCAAACGGGCGGGGCAGGATGGCGGCGCGCTCCGCGAAGCCGCAAAATCGCCCGACTACAAGGGCGCGGTGCTGCCGGTGACCGCCGACATCACGGCGAAATCGACCACGCGGCCCTTCGCCAGCAACAATATCATCGCCAAGCTTCCCGGCGCCAAGCCCGACGGCAAGGCGGTGCTGTTCCTCGGTCATTGGGATCATCTCGGCATTTGCGAGCCCGAAGGTGCGGCCGACCGCATCTGCAATGGCGCGGTCGACAATGCGAGCGGCATAGCGGTGCTGATCGAGGTCGCGAAGCGGCTGGGGACGGGCGCGCGTCCCGACCGCGACATCTATTTCATGGCGACGACGGCGGAGGAAAAGGGCCTGCTCGGCGCGCATTATTTCGCCGATCATCCGGTCGTGCCGCTGTCGGACATCACCGTTGCGCTCAACATCGACACCATCGCGATTTCGCCGCGCGGCACCCCGGTCGCGACGATCGGACGCGGCAAGCCCGCCTATGACGCGGTGGTGCGCGAGGCGGCGACGAAACTCGGCCGCAAGCTCGACGAGGATCGCGAGGCCGATGCCTTCATCCAGCGGCAGGACGGCTGGGCGCTCGGCGCCAAGGGCGTGACGTCGTTGATGGTCGGCGGCAGCTTTTCTGACATGAAGCTGCTCGAGGCCTTCCTCGGCAGCGATTATCACAGCGCGGCGGATAATTTCTCGGACAAGATTCCGCTCGGCGGCGCGGCCGAGGATGCCGATCTGCATGTCGCGATCGGCCGGGCGTTCGCCGATACGAAGCGGTGGTCGGGCAAGTAATTATCGTTGAATGATAACGTCGCCCGCCCGAAGGCGGGGGCGACGTTATTTTATCTGGCGGGCGTCAAGCCGCCTGCTTGGCGCGGTCCGCCATTTCCTGATTGAGCATCTCTGCCAGCAGGAACGCGAGCTCAAGGCTCTGCCCGGCATTCAACCGCGGATCGCAATGCGTGTGATAGCGATCAGCGAGGTCCATCTGGGTCACGTCCATCGCGCCGCCGGTGCATTCGGTGACATTCTGGCCGGTCATCTCGATGTGGATGCCGCCGCCATGCGTACCCTCGGCGCGGTGGACGGCGAAGAAGCCGCGCACCTCGGCGAGGATGCGCTCGAACGGACGCGTCTTGTATCCGTTGGGCGTCTTGATGACATTGCCGTGCATCGGGTCGCACGACCAGACGACGGGATGGCCCGATTCCTTCACCGCGCGCACCAGCTTGGGCAGATGCGCCTCGATCTTGTCGTGGCCGTAACGCGTGATCAGCGTCATGCGGCCCGCGACATGGTTCGGATTGAGCGTGTCGAGCAGGCGCAGCAGCACGTCGGGCTCAAGGCTGGGGCCGCACTTCATCCCGACCGGATTGCCGATGCCGCGCAGATATTCGATGTGCGCCGAGCCTTCGAAGCGCGTGCGGTCGCCGACCCACAGGAAATGGCCCGAGGTGTCGTACCAGCCGCCGGTCAGGCTATCCTGACGGGTGAGGGCCTGCTCATAGGGGAGCAGCAGCGCCTCGTGGCTGGTGTAGAAGCTGGTGCCCTTGATCTGCGGGACAGTTTCGGGGGTCACGCCGCATGCTTCCATGAAGGCGAGCGCTTCGGAAATCCGCGCGGCGGTCTCCTGATATTTCTTCGCCCACGGGCTGCGGTCCATGAAGTCGTGCGTCCAGGCGTTGACCTGATGCAGGTTCGCATAGCCGCCATTCGCGAAGGCGCGCAGCAGGTTCAGCGTCGCCGCCGACTGGTTATACGCCTTGACCATGCGCTGCGGGTCGGGCTCGCGGCCCGCTTCCTCGAACGCGATGTCGTTAATGATGTCGCCGCGATAGCTCGGCAGCGACACGCCGTCGATGTCTTCGAGATCGGCCGAGCGCGGCTTGGCGAACTGGCCGGCCATGCGGCCGAGCTTCACCACGGGCATCTTCGACGCGAAGGTCAGCACGACCGCCATCTGAAGCAGTACGCGGAAGGTGTCGCGGATGTTGTTCGGATGGAATTCGGCAAAGCTTTCGGCGCAATCGCCACCCTGCAGCAGGAACGCCTTGCCCTCGGCCACGCGGCCAAGGTCGGCGGTCAGGTCGCGCGCCTCGCCGGCAAACACCAACGGCGGATAATTGCTGAGCTCGCGCTCGGCGGCCGCCAGCGCATCGGCGTCGCGATAGGTGGGAAGCTGGCGGGCCTCGTGCGAGCGCCAGCTATGCGGTTGCCAGTTTTTTGTCATCTGCCTGTCTTTTCGCGTTCGAATCGAGCGCCACATGGCGCCTATGCCGCGCGGAAGCAATGTTTCCGGCACGATCAAACCTGAAAATTAGCATTATCGTGACATTTGCGCACCTATGCTTTTCTTGAGAGACCAAAAATGGTAGTTTATTACGCGCTGCGGAAATGCGATTAGCCTCGCGCGACCAAGGCTTTTGGCTATCGACAACGTTATACACCCGGTGACCTGAGGTTGGGTCTCGACGCGAAGCGATTGGCTATGGCGAGTTTCAATTCCGCATGGTTTCTCTACGGGGCGCTGCTGCTCCTTCTGGCGACGAGTTTTGTCGTGCGGATTGACTATGCCCGCATCGGCCTCGCCGCGGCGGCCCTAGTCGCCTTGCCGCTGACATTATTTCGTGGGCCGGATCTCGGTTACGGCCTGCTCGTGCTTGCGATCCTCGTCGTCAACATCGGTATATTGGGGCGGCTGTGGCTGCGCGACGCCAAAGTGCAGTTTTCTCCCGAAGAAGAGGAATTGCGCCGCCAGCATTTTTCCGGCCTCGGGGCTACGGCTGCGCGCGATCTGATCGATCAGGGGCACTGGATTTCGGCAAAGCGCGGCGAGGTGCTGATCCGCGAGAATCAGGCGGCGCCCAGCCTCTTCTATCTGGCCGAGGGACAAGCCGCGATCCTGCGCGATGGGGTCGAGATCGCCAAACTCGGGGGCGGCGCGCTGATCGGCGAAGCGACGGTGCTCGACGGCGCGCATGCGACCGGGACGGTGACGCTCGGCAGCAACGCCCGGCTGTGGTTCGTTCCCGCCGCGGCGCTGCGCGCCTATCTGGCCGCCAATCCCGGGATTGCGGGCGCGCTTCACGAAGGTTTCGCGCGCGCCCTTCGCGGCAAGCTTGCAAGCGCGAACACGCGTATCGCCGAGCGGTCGGCAGTTTTTTGAGCCCAGCTTTTTCTTGAGTCCAGCCTTTCCCGGCCTCGAAACTGCAACCCGCGCCTGCTAAGTCCTCGGTCCATGACGATGATTCTCTATGGCATTTCGAACTGCGACACGGTGAAGAAGGCGCGGCGCTGGCTCGACGAGCAGGGCGTCGCCTATCACTTTCACGACGTGCGCAAGGATGGGCTCGACGCCCCGCGACTCCAGAGCTGGATCGACGCGCTCGGCTGGGAAAAATTGCTCAACAAGGCGGGGACGACGTTTCGCAAACTGCCCGACGCGCAAAAGGACGGGCTCGACGCCGCCGCGGCAAAGGCGTTGATGCTCGACCAGCCGGCGATGATCCGCCGTCCGGTCGTCGAGGCCGCGAGCGGGGTCAGCGTTGGCTTTTCGGCCGAGGACTGGCAGGCGCGTTTTGCGGCATGATCCGGTCGCTCGCGGCGCTGCTGGCCTTGGCATTGTCCGCCGGCTGCACGGCTGATGTCGTGACCGCGCAGCCGACGCTCAATGGCCAGCCGCCGATCGTGATCGCCCATCGCGGCGCGTCGGGCGAGCGCCCCGAACATACGCTGGCGGGTTACAAGCTCGCGATCGACCTTGGCGCCGACTATATCGAGCCCGATCTCGTGCTCACGAAGGACGGCGTGCTTGTCGCGCGGCACGAGAACGAGATTTCGGAAACGACCGATGTCGCAGCGCATGCCGAATTCGCAGGCCGCAAGGCCACGAAGACGATCGACGGGCAAAAGGTCACCGGCTGGTTCACCGAAGATTTCACGCTGGCTGAACTCAAGACGCTGCGCGCGCGCGAGCGGCTCCCGAAGCTGCGCAGCACCGATTATGACGGGCAGTTCGAAATCCCAACCTTCGAGGAAATCCTGACCTTGCTGGCGGAGGTCAACAAGGGCCGCGACAAACCCGTCGGCGTCTATCCCGAAACCAAGCACCCGAGTTATTTCGTCGCGATCGGCCTGCCGCACGAGGCGCCTTTGCTCAGCGTGCTTGATCGCTTCGGTTATCGCGGCCGCACCGCGTCGGTGTTCATCCAGAGCTTCGAGGTCGGCAATCTGATGGACCTGCGCGCGAAGAGCGACCTTCCGCTAATCCAGCTGATGGATGCCGAGGGCGGCCCCGCCGACCGGCCGGGCGCCAGCTATGCCGCCATGACGTCGCCCGCCGGGCTGAAAATGATCGCCGGCTATGCCGACGGCATCGGGCCGAACAAGGCGATGGTGATCCCGCGCCGCGCGCTCGGCCGGCTCGGCAAGCCGACCAGCCTTGTGCGCGATGCGCATGCTGCGGGGCTCAAGGTCCATCCCTGGACGTTCCGCCGCGAAAATTATTTCCTGCCGCTGGGCGACAAAGGCGGGGTCAATCCGGCCGGGCACGGCGACCTGGCCGGTGAAATCACCTCCTATCTGAAGACCGGCATCGACGGCCTGTTCAGCGACAATCCGCGCGAGGCGGTGGCGACGGTAAGGAGGGAAAGCGGACAATGACCGAAAGAGCCCTGGGCCGGAGCGGCCTGTCGATCCGGCCCTTCGTTCTCGGCGGAAATGTCTTTGGGATGACCGCGGGGCGCGATGCGAGCTTCGCGGTTCTCGACCGCTTCGTCGAACTGGGCGGCGGTATGATCGACACCGCTGACGTCTATTCGGCCTGGGTTCCGGGCCACAAGGGCGGCGAATCCGAAAGCATGATGGGCGCGTGGCTGAAAGAAAGCGGCGCGCGGGACAGCGTGCTGATCGCGACCAAGGTCGGCATGATGCCCGGCGGGCTGAAGCCCGACCGCATCCGCGATGCCGTGCAAGGCTCGCTCGACCGGCTCGGCACCGACGTCATCGACCTTTATTTCGCGCATAAGGACGATCCCGACGTGCCGCTCGATGAAGTGCTGGGCGCTTTTGCGGAACTCGTCGATGCGGGTATCTTGCGCGCGATCGGCGCGTCCAACTATTCGGCCGACCGGCTCGCGGAAGCGCTCCGCGTGGCGGACGAAAACGGCCTCCCACGCTTCACCGCGATGCAGCCCGAGCTCAACCTGCTCGACCGCGACCAATATGAAGGCGCGCTGCAACAGCTTTGCATCGACGAGGGGCTGGGGGTCGTCACTTATATCAGCCTCGCCTCGGGTTATCTGTCGGGCAAATATCGTAAGCCCGAAGATCTTGGCAAAAGTCCGCGTGGCGCGCGCGTCAAACCCTATCTCGACGGCAGGGGCCCGGCGATGCTCGCCGTGATGGACCGCATCGCAGCAGAAACGGGAGCCACCCTCTCGCAAATCGCGCTGGCATGGGTCGCGGCGCAACCGGGCGTGACCGCGCCGATTGCCAGCGCGACGACGGTGGACCAGCTGGACGAACTGATAGGCAGCATGGGCCTCAGCCTGAGCGACGAACAGCGCGCGGCGCTCAGCGCGGCCTGACCCGGCGGGCGACCGCTTTCGCTGCGCCGCAACAAAAGGGGCTTTGCCGCTTTCACCTCGCGGTTTTAGCGGCTAAACCCCGCCCCATGTCCACACTCCCGAAAACGCTCACCTTCGACACGTCGACCAGCCGCGCCAATCCGACGCCGCAGCCGATGAAACGCCTCACCGTGCCGCGCATTCGCCAGCGCAAGGGCGGCGAACCGCTCGTGATGCTCACCGCCTATACCGTCCGCATGGCGCAGCTGCTCGACCCGCATTGCGACATGCTGCTCGTCGGCGATTCGCTCGCGCAGGTGATCTACGGCCTGCCGCACACCGTCGGGGTGACGATGGACATGATGGCGCTGCACGGCGCCGCCGTCGTGCGCGGCAGCTATCATGCCGCGGTGATCGTCGACATGCCGTTCGGCAGCTATGAAGGCAGCCCGCAGCAGGCGTTCGATAATGCCGCGCGGCTGCTCAAGGAAACCGGCGCGGCGGCGGTGAAGGTCGAAGGCGGCAAGGTGCTCGCCCCGACGATCGAATTCCTCACCCAGCGCGGCATTCCGGTGATGGGCCATGTCGGGCTGACCCCGCAGGCGGTGAACATCCTCGGCGGCTATGGCGTGCGCGGCAAGAGCGCGGAAGAAGCGCGCTCGATCGTCGAAGATGCCGTCGCGGTCGCACAGGCCGGCGCCTTTTCGATCGTGATCGAGGGCGTGCTCGAATCGATCGCGATCGAGATTACGAACAAGGTCGATTGCCCGACGATCGGTATCGGCGCTTCGGCAGAGTGCGATGGTCAGGTGCTCGTCACCGACGACATGCTCGGCATGTTCGAACGCGTTCCCAAGTTCGTGAAGCGTTATGGAAATATGGCAAGCGTCGTCGAAGGCGCGGTCAAGGACTATGCCGACGAAGTCAGGTCCCGTTCATTCCCGACCGAGGATCAGACATACGCAGGTTAAGAGTCCGGCGAGCCGTGCAGAGTGAAACGCTTGGCGTTTTTGGGCGCCGTCGCTAAGGAAGCCGCCGGCGCGATGCTGAATGCCCGGGCCAATATTGAGTTTATGGAGGTTTGATTGGCGCTGAGCCCGACGAATGATGCCGCGCTGTTGCAGGAAGTCGACGAGGCCGTCCGCAAGGACCGGCTCGATACGATCATGCAACGCTATGGCCGCTGGATCATCGGCGGCGTCATCGCCGCGCTGCTGGCGTTCGGCGGTTATCTCTTTTGGAGCCACCAGCAGGATGCCGCCCGCGGTGAGCAGGCCGAAGAGCTGATCGCGGCGTTCGAAAAACTCGGCACCAACCAGCCGCGCGCCGCGGCGACCGATCTTCAGAAGCTGGCAGCCGAAGGCGATCCCGCCTATCGCGCAGTCGCGCAGATGCAGGAAGCGAACATCAAGGCGCAGAGCGGCGATCTGAAGGCGGCCGCTGCCCTGATGGCGAAAGTCGCGGCCGATACCAAGCTCGATCAGGCGCTGCGCGATCTTGCGCTGATCCGCCAGACGGCGTTCGAATATGACACGCTGAAGCCCGAAATGGTGATCGCGCGGATGAAGCCGATGGTCGACGCCAAGGATCCGGCCTCGAGCTGGTTCGCGAGCGCAGCCGAACTTTCGGCGACCGCGCATTACCAGCTTGGCCAGTTCGACCAGGCCGGCGCGCTTTATGGCCGCATCGCCAAATTGCCCAATGTGAGCAAATCGCTGCAATCGCGCTCGGTGCAGATGGCGGGGATGCTCGGCGTCGATGCGGTCGCGGACCGGGCGGACGAAAGCGCCGCAGCCGAAAAGAAAGGCGCGGCGCAAGCCGCCGCCGTCGGGGACCAGAAAGGCAATGCCGCGCCAAAGGCCGCGGCAGCCGCAAAGACTGAGGAAGCCAATTAATATGCGGAAAGCGCGTTTCGGAATCTATGCGGCGCTGCTCGCGCTGCCGCTGACGGCATGTGGGGTGCTGAAAGGCGACGGTCCGCCGAAGACCCCGACGGTCGGTGACCGCGTGTCGATCCTGTCGAACGACAACAGTGTCAAGGTCGACCCGGCCACCGCGTCGATCGCGGTCGTGCTGCCCGAACCGGCGGTCAACGCCGCGTGGGCGCAGTCGGGTGGCAACGCATCGAAATCGATGGGTCATCCGGCGCTCGCCGCGACGCGGACCAAGCTGTGGGAAGCCAATATCGCGGGCAGTACCAACAAGCAGCGGATCGCCGCCTCGCCGGTGATCGCCGATAATCGCCTGTTCGTGGTCGATACCGACGCCGTGGTCACCGCCTTCGCTGCCGACACGGGCGCGAAACTGTGGAGCGTGGCGATCGGCAGCACGGGCAAGGATTTCAAGGCGTCGCTGTTCGGCGGCGGTGCGGGGGTCGACGGCAATGTCGTTTATGCGACCAGCGGCGTCGGCGACGTCGCGGCGCTCAACGTCGCCGACGGATCGGTGATCTGGAAGGTGCGGCCCGCAGGTCCGCTGCGCGGCGCGCCGACGATTGCGTTTGGCGGCGTCTATGTCATCAGCCAGGACAACCAGATCTTCGCGCTCAACGCCGCCGATGGCGCGGTACAGTGGCAGGCGACGGCGTCGGCAGAGGCGGGCAGCGTGTTCGGCGCCGCGTCGCCCGCGGCGGGGCAGGGGACTATCGTCGCCGGCTTCTCGTCGGGCGAGGTTCAGGCTTATCGTTACGAAAACGGCCGCGACCTGTGGGAAGACGCGCTCGCGCGCACGTCGATGGCGCTGTCGGTGTCGACGCTCACCGACGTCGACGCCGATCCGGTCGTCGATCGCGGCCGCGTCTTCGCGCTCGGCCAGGGCGGCCGCATGGCAAGCTATGAACTCGTCACCGGCCAGCGCAGCTGGGAAATCTCGATCGCCGGCATCTCGACGCCTTATGTCGTCGGCGAGTGGGTCTATGCGATGACCGACGACGCCAAGCTGCTGGCCGTCGCGCGTGCGAACGGCAAGGTTCGCTGGCTGCAACAGCTCGCGCGTTTCCGCGTCGAAACCGAAAAGAAGAAAAAGGACCCGATCCGCTGGACTGGACCAATCCTCGCCGGCGGCCGTCTGATCGCGGTCAACAGCGAAGGCGTGTTGTCGGAATTCTCGCCGACCGACGGTTCGCTCCTGGGCTCGACCGAATTCAAATCGCCGCTGTCGCAGGCCCCCGTGGTTGCGAATAATATTTTGTACGTCCTCGCGGACGACGGGCAGATCACGGCCTGGCGCTGACAAGCTCCGGGCCGGGGCGGCCCGGTAGGATACAGGGAATAGTCTCATGTCGCGATTCGCGACGATTGCCATTGTCGGCCGGCCCAATGTGGGCAAATCGACGCTGTTCAACCGCCTGGTCGGCAAGCGCCTTGCGCTCGTCGACGACCAGCCCGGGGTGACGCGCGACCGCCGCGAAGGCGACGGCCATCTGCTCGGCCTCGATTTTCGTATCGTCGATACCGCCGGTTTCGAGGATTATGACGCAGCGACGCTGCCCGGCCGGATGCG
Source organism: Sphingopyxis sp. Root154 (assembly GCF_001427105.1). Classification (GTDB taxonomy): domain Bacteria; phylum Pseudomonadota; class Alphaproteobacteria; order Sphingomonadales; family Sphingomonadaceae; genus Sphingopyxis. The sequence continues at coordinate 1,104,368 of NZ_LMGI01000002.1, read as the reverse complement.
CGTGCAGACCGAAAAGGCGGTGCGCGAGGCCGATGCGGCGCTGTTCATGATCGACGGCCGCGCCGGCGTGACTCCGCTCGACGAGGAAATCGCGCGCTGGCTGCGCAGCGAAGACACGCCGATCATCCTTGTCGTCAACAAGGCCGAAGGAAAACAGGGCGAAAACGGCCTGATGGAGAGCTATTCGCTCGGCTTCGACAATCCGATCGCGCTCAGCGCCGAGCATGGCGAAGGCATCGTCGACCTGTTTGACGCGCTGCGCCCGATCGTCGACGGCTTCGATGCTGCCGCGTTCGAAGCGGTGCCGCCGCGCGCCGAGGGCGACGAAGACGACGAAGACGCGCCGCTCGGTCCGATGAAGCTCGCGATCGTCGGCCGCCCCAACGCGGGCAAGTCGACGCTGATCAACCGCATGATCGGCGAGGACCGCCTGATCACCGGGCCCGAAGCCGGGATCACCCGCGATTCGATCCGCGTCGACTGGCAGTGGGAGAAGGACGGCGAGGTCCACGAGATTCAGCTGTTCGACACCGCGGGCATGCGCAAGCGCGCCAAGGTGGTCGAAAAGCTGGAGAAACTGTCGGTGGCCGACGCGCTCCACGCGGTCGATTTCGCCGAGGTTGTCGTTCTCCTGCTCGACGCCACCAAAGGCCTGGAGGCGCAGGATCTTCACATCGCCGACCGGGTGCTGCAGGAAGGCCGCGCGCTGATTGTCGCGCTCAACAAATGGGATGTTGCCGAAGACCCGTCGGCACTGTTCAACGGGGTGCGCACTGCGCTCGAGGACGGGCTCAGCCAGGTCAAGGGCGTTCCCGTGCTCAGCATTTCGGGCGCGACGGGCAAGGGCATCGACACACTGGTTCGCGTCGCGTTCGAACAGCGTGCGATCTGGACCAACCGCGTCTCGACCGCGAAGCTCAACCGCTGGTTCGAGAACGCGGTCGAAAACAACCCGCCGCCGGCGCCCGGCGGCAAGCGGATCAAGCTGCGCTATATCACACAGGCGCGCACCCGGCCGCCGACGTTCGTCGTTTTCGGCACGCGAACCGACAGCCTGCCCGGAAGCTACACGCGCTATCTGGTCAACGGCATGCGCAAGGAACTGGGCTTTCAGGGCGTTCCGGTGCGGCTGAACTTCCGCAATTCGCGCAACCCCTATGATGAATGACGGCGCCTAAGATATTGGGGGCGCTGGTCGTCGATGCGCGCGGGATGCGCTGCCCCTGGCCCGCGCTGCGGCTCGCCCGCGCGATGCGCGATGCGTCCGACGTGCTGCTGATCGCGGACGATCCGCAGGCGGGGCGGGAAGTTGCGGCGCTGGCGGGCGAGCATGGCTGGTCGGTCGAGCGCGATGCCGCGAACGCCGACGAGGGACGCTGGCGCGTTCGCCGCTGACCCAAAATGGGGCGGCCTTCTTCGCGACCCCCCTGACACCGTAACGTCTTTTTTACCCAACTTGGGCATGGACCGGTTGGGACCACGACCGAATTTGAACACCAAGGGACTAAAGCATTGGACGAAATCCTGGTCGATTGGGATGAGTTTCGCGCGACACGCACCCAGTTGGGCGCTGCGTTTGTGCGGATTCTCGGCTATTTTCGCGAAGACGGCACCAAATCGGTCGCCGCGATCGAAGAGGCGATGCGCGCACGCGATGCCCGCGGCCTCGTCATGCCCGCGCACACGCTGAAAAGCGAAGCGCGGCAGTTCGGCGGCGAGAAACTCGGCGCGCTCGCCGAGGATATCGAAGTCTTCGCGCGCCATTGCGTCGAAAGCCAGACCAGCCCCGAAGAATATCTGCCGCGCGTCGTCGAACTGCGCCGGCTGTTCGAAGAGACGCTCGGCGCGCTGGAGCGCGAAGCGAACCCGCTCGTTCAGCGCCGCCCGACGGGTTTCGGCCGCGCCGTGGGCTGCTGACGCATCGGTTGCAATGACCCACGCGCGAGACTGCGCCACAGCCATTCGAGCGGGCCATAGCGAAAGCGGTCGAGCCACGGCTTGGACCACAGCAGCATGACCGCCCACATGGCGATGCAGACAAGATAAAGCGTCCAGCGGCCGACGTCGCCGAACAGGCCGATCCCGTAGCCATAAAAGATGGTCGTCATCACGATGCTGGTGCCGAGATAGTTAGAGAAGGCCGCGCGGCCCGCTGCCGCGACGCGGGCTATCCATACGCTGGTAGCGGCGCGCCGGATCAGCAGCACGAGCAGCGCGGCATAGGCGATCGTCATCATCAGCCGCCCCGGCCCCGCCCACGCCATGAAGGCGTTGACCGCGACGAGATAGTCGAAGCCCGCGCGCCACTGGAGCCAGCCGACGAGCAATGTCAGCAGCACGCCCGGGGGTAGCCAGCGCAGCGCCGTCCGCCGGTAATCGGCCGCCGCCCATGCGCCCGTCAGGAAGCCGTTACGGAACAGCGCCATGCCGAGCATCATCAGCGGCAGCGTTTCGAGGATCGTCATCAGCACGCCGACGAACGGATTGATCGCTGTATCGAGCCGTGAGTTGAGGATCGGAAGATAGGGGCCGCGATAGAGCGCGAGTTCCTCGGTCACCTCGCCATCGATCTTGGCATATTCGGCGCGGACCTCGCGCCCGGCCTCGACCATCGGCGACGCGGGATTGTCGGCCGCATTTCCGACCGCGAGTTGCGCGCCGAAGAAAAGCGACGTCAGGACAACGCCCAAAGTGAAGATGCCAAGTGCCCATTTGATCAACCGGCGCGATTCCCACGCGCGAAAGCGGAAGGCGACGCAGCCGACGGCGGCATAGAGGAAAAGGATGTCACCCCACCAGAGGAAGAAATAATGGCAGAGACCGAAGACCGCGAGCCACGCCATCCGGCGGTAATGGACCGAGCCCGGATCCTGTCCCGACGCCGCCGCGCGATCGATGATCAGGACCATGCTCGCGCCGAACAGGAGGGAGAATAGCCCGCGCATCTTGCCGTCGAAGAGGAGGAAGCCGAGCGCCCAGGCGGCGATGTCCGACCGGGTTTCGCCGCCATAGGCCTTGGGCGAGACATAGGCCATTTCGGGCATTGCGAAGGCGACGATATTCATCGCCAAAATGCCCATCACGGCGAAACCGCGCAGCGCGTCGAGGGTAACGAGGCGTTCGCTCGCAACTTGTCTATCTTCGCGCATATCGCCCTCCACTGTATTATTCGCCTATAACGGCTGGGGCGATGATCCGTCCAGCGCTTTAACGTACTATTGACATCTATGTCAGTAATGCTATCTGGACAGCATCAAATGATTCGAACGGGAACGACCCATGACCCCCACCATCTTCTCTCACCCCGACCGCCAGCCGCAGAAGTTCCGCCCGTTCAAGGCGTTCCAGCACTTCCGCAAGCTTATCAAGGACAAGGAAGACACCGAGCAGGTGTTCCACATCTTTGAGAATCTGCCGCGCAAGGGCTTCATGGACGACGCGCGCGCCTTCGTCGAAAGCGATTTCGGCCAGAAGCTGATGGAACGCGAACCCTATCTGCCCGACCTGCTCGACGACCATGCATGGATCGACGAACTGCCCGAAGGCAGCGTCGGCCACGCCTATGTCACCTTCATGCGCCGCGAAGGCCTGTCGGCCGCGGGCCTTGTTGCCGAAGCCGACAAGATGGGCCGCCCCAAGTTCGACGACCAGGTACAATGGTATTCGAACCGCCTGCGCGACACGCACGACCTGTTTCACATCCTGACCGGCTATGGCCGTGACGCGCTCGGCGAACAGTGCGTGCTCGGCTTCACCTATGGCCAGACGGGCAATTACGGTAATGCCTTTATCGCTTATGCCGGCGGTTATGAAGTGAAGCGCGGCGTCAAGAGCAACGCGCCGGTGTTCGGCGCGATCCGCCAGGGCCAGCGCCACGGCAAGGCGTCGAAGGCGATCATCGAGCAGGATATCCGCTCGCTGCTCGCCGAATCGCTCGAAGCCGCGCGCGCGCGCCTCGGCATCGGCGAGCCGACGCTCTATCAGGAAGCGCACCGCGCCTACCGCAACCGCGGGATCGATCCGTATAACTTCCTCGCGGCAAAGGCCGCGATGGCCTGAACTGTTCCCCGGCGAAAGCCGGGGAGACCCAGCCAGCGCCGGGGAACCCGGTACTCAACCTACGCTTTCCGGCCAGACCCGCGGGCTGCGCGGCGTCTCCAGCCTGTAGTCGGAATAGGATCGGGAAAATATCTCGCGGCCCAGACGTTCGGCGTCCCCGATCGGGTTCGCCGGATCGTTGCGCACTTCGCCGCGGCTGTTGCCGGCCCCGCGCACCACGCTGACAAAATCCGAATTCGTGTAGCGGGAAAACTCCTGAATCTGGTGGACGATGCCGAGGGCCACGCCGGGATATGTTTCCTCGGACGCCAGCACCAGCCCGAGCCGTTTCCGCGCCATCGCCGCAAGCGCTTCCTGCGAGCCCGGATAGGAGGCCGCATAATAGCAGAAGCTGCGATCGAAGAACGCCTTGATCTGGGCGGACACGCCGTACCAATAGATGGGCGAGCAAAAAATCACCCCGCGCGCGGGCAAAAACTCGTCGAAGAACAGCGCGCGATACGGATCGTCGATCGCGCATTCGCCATCGGAGCGGCGGCATTGGCGGCAATCGCGCAGAAACCCCGAAATATGGTCATCCAGAAATCGCAGTGCGACATCGCTGCCCGCCGCCTCGGCGCCGCGCCCGACGGCTTCGGCAAGCGTCGCGGTGTTTCCGTTCCTGCGCGGGCTTCCGACAAGAATGAGCAGTTTTTCCGGCATATCGGCCGATCCTTTCGCGTGCGACACGGCGCGGCTGCCATGTCTTGTTGACGCAAAGGGGTGGCGTGATACTTTCTATTGATCAACTACCTACTATTTTGTCAGGTACATACTTTCAGGTAAGAATTGGCGATCATGTCGACACGCAATCAACCCTATAATGACGGTCTCGGGCCGGTGTTCGGGATTATCGGCGGGAAATGGAAGGCGCTGATTCTCTGGGAACTTCACGGCACGCCCGTGCGCTTCGGCGCGCTTAAGCGGCGTATTGCCGGGATCAGCGAAAAGATGCTGATCCAGCAATTGCGGGAAATGGAAGCCGATGGTCTGGTCCACCGCGAGATGTTCCATCAGGTTCCGCCGCGTGTCGATTATTCGGTCACCCCCTTGGGCGCATCGCTCAACGAAGCGCTGACGCCGCTATGCGAATGGGGGAAACATAATCTGCAACCCCCGACGACCGGCGGCCGGTGAGGTTGGTCAGCCGAGCTTCGCGATCAGCGCCTGCGCCGCCGCCGGGTTGCGGACCTTCGCGCCCGATATGAAGAAGAGATAGACGTCGCGGTCGCCCTTCGCCCAGTCGCGCGCCTGCTTCGCCCATTGGTCGAGCGCCTTGGCGTCATAGCCCGTTTCGACATCCTCTTGCGAACGCTGCAGGCGCGCATAGGTGAAGTCGGCGGTCTGTTCGTCGATGCAGGGGAAATCGTCGCTGTCGGCGAAGACGATCGCCATGTTCCGCTCGCGCACCATGTCGATAAAGGCTGGGTCGCGGAAACTTTCGTCGCGCACCTCGATCGCGTGGCGGAGCGGCAAGCCGTCCTGCGTATCGGGAAGCAGGTCGAGGAAGCCCGCGAAATCGTCGCGATCGAATTTCTTCGTTGCCATGAACTGCCAGTGGATCGGGCCGAGACGGTCGCCGAGCCTCGTCAGCCCCTGCGTCAGGAACTTCTCGATCGACGCAGCACCCTCTTTCAATACCTTGCGGTTGGTCGTGAAACGTGACGCCTTGACGCTGAACTTGAACCCGTCGGGGACCGCCTCCGCCCAATTGGCGAAGGTTTCGGGCTTCTGGCTGCCATAATAGGTGCCGTTGATCTCGATCCCGGTCAAATGCTGGCCGGCATATTCGAGCTCGCGTTTCTGTGCGAGCCCGGCGGGGTAAAAGGGACCGCGCCACGGTTCGAAGGTCCAGCCCCCGACTCCGACATAAATGCTCATCGGCCCCTCTCTTTCACGACGACGTCAGGCGAGCGCCGCGTCGGCTCCCATCAAATTCGGGAAAAAGCCCTCATGCGCTTCGCGAAGTTCCGCCAGCGTGACCTGATGGTCGCTGCCCTCCAGTTCGAAGACGATGCGGTCCTTGATCGTGCGGCCGACGGGATCGACGGGCACGTCTGCGCGGCCCGCGGCGTCGAGGAAGTCAGCAAGGCAGGTGTCGCAGACAGTGACGAGATACAGCCCCTGATCTTCGCCGAAGAAACTTTCGGCGACGCCGAACGGCTGCTCTTCGCTGACGAGCACGCCGATGTTCGACTTGAGCGCCATTTCGGCGAGGGTCACCGCCATGCCGCCGTCCGACACGTCGTGGCACGCCGTGATCCAGCCGGCGTTGATCGCGCCGCGGATGAAGTCGCCGGTGCGCTTTTCGCAGCGGAGGTTAACCTCGGGCGGCGGGCCTTCTTCGCGGCCATGGATTTCGCGCAGCCACACCGACTGGCCGAGATGGCCGGCGCGTTCGCCGACCGCGAGCACGATGTCGCCGGTGCGCTTGAAGCCGATGCCGACCGCCTTGTTCCAATCCTCGATCACGCCGACGCCGCCGATCGCGGGGGTCGGCAGGATCGCGCTGCCGCCGCCGGTCGCCTTGCTCTCGTTGTAAAGGCTGACGTTGCCCGACACGATCGGATAGTCGAGCGCGATGCACGCCTGCGCCATGCCGTCGAGACAGCCGACGATCTGGCCCATGATTTCGGGACGCTGCGGGTTGGCGAAGTTCAGGCAATTGGTGATCGCGAGCGGGGTGGCGCCGACCGCGCTGATGTTGCGCCAGGTTTCGGCGACCGCCTGCTTGCCGCCCTCGACCGGGTCGGCGTAGCAATAGCGCGGGGTGCAGTCGGTCGACATGGCGAGCGCGCGGTCGGTGCCGTGGATGCGGACGAGTGCGGCGTCGCCGCCGGTCTGTACCGTGTCGGCGCCGACCTGGCTGTCATATTGTTCCCAGATCCAGCGGCGGCTGGCGATGTCGGGGGTGCCCATCAGCGTCTTGAGGTCGGCCGCGACGTCCTTCGTCTCGGGGACATTCGTCAACTCGGCCTGTTTCGGGGTCGCAACGTGGGGGCGGTCATAGAGCGGGGCGTCGTCGGCGAGCGGCGCGAGCGGGATGTCGCAGACGATCTCGCCATGATGCTCGAGCACCATGCGGCCGGTGTCGGTGACGGTGCCGATCACGGCGAAATCGAGTTCCCATTTGTGGAAAATCGCGGCGGCGAAATCCTCGCGGCCGGGCTTCAGCACCATCAACATGCGTTCCTGCGATTCGGACAGCATCATCTCATACGCCGTCATGCCGGTTTCGCGCTGCGGCACATCGTCCATCTTGAGGTGGAGGCCGACGCCGCCCTTCGACGCCATCTCGACCGAAGAAGACGTGAGGCCCGCGGCGCCCATGTCCTGGATCGCGACGATCGCGTCCGACGCCATCAGTTCGAGGCACGCCTCGATCAGCAATTTTTCGGTGAAGGGGTCGCCGACCTGCACGGTCGGGCGCTTTTCCTCGGCATCCTCGCCGAAATCCGCGCTGGCCATGGTCGCGCCGTGGATGCCGTCGCGCCCGGTTTTCGAGCCGACATAGACGATCGGATTGCCGACGCCGCTGGCGGCCGAATAGAAGATCTTGTCCTGCTCGGCGACGCCGACGGTCATCGCGTTGACGAGGATGTTGCCGTCATACGCCTTGTGGAAATTGACCTCGCCGCCGACGGTCGGCACGCCGACGCAATTGCCGTAGCCGCCGATGCCGTGGACGACGCCCGAGATGAGATGCTTCATTTTCGGATGGTCGGGGCGGCCGAAGCGCAGCGCGTTGAGGTTCGCAACAGGGCGTGCGCCCATCGTGAAGACGTCGCGCAAAATGCCGCCGACCCCGGTCGCCGCGCCCTGATAGGGTTCGATGTACGACGGGTGGTTGTGGCTCTCCATCTTGAAGATCGCGGCGAGCTTCTTGCCGCCTTCGCCTTCGCCGATGTCGATCACGCCGGCGTTCTCGCCGGGGCCGCAGATCACCCAGGGCGCTTCGGTCGGCAATTTCTTCAAATGGAGGCGCGAGCTCTTGTAGCTGCAATGCTCGGACCACATGACCGAGAAGATGCCGAGTTCGACCAGGTTCGGCTCGCGCCCGAGCGCGTGGAGGACGCGATCATATTCCTCGGGCGAAAGCCCATGTTCGGCGACGATTTCGGGGGTGATGGCGGGCGCGTGCTGAGTCATGGCGCGCCTTTAGCCGCACAGGCGCAAAACGAACAGACCCCATGATGCGAAAACATCATGGGGTTGCTGTCGGAGAGACGGTTTAGCGCGAGGCGAGGGTGGCTGCCGGCTTCACGAGCGGCGCGACGTCGCGCAGCGCGAAGCTGACCTGCTGCGAGCCGACGGCGCCGCGCACGCGGTGCTGTCCGACGCGAAGCGTAAACGGCTTGCCGGTGCGTTCTTCGACGCCGCTGATCACGCGCGTGTCGCCAACCTGCGTGACGCTATAGCTGTAGGTGCTGCCTTCATGCTCGAAGCGGTTGGTCGGCGCATCCTTCGCGAGGGCGACGGACGGTGCCAGCGCGAGCAGGCCGAGGGCGGGGAGAATGAATTTTTTCATGATGCAAGTCCTTGTCTAATGAACAAAACTTGCCTTCGGAGCCCCTCTCTTCTTGTGCAGTGCAGCATGACTGGCTCGCGCGGCGCGAGCAATTGCAAAAAACAGAACCGCGATTGCGCGGCGCGAAGAGGTCAGGTGTGGACGGACACCACAAGCCGCCGGCGGGCGCCCGCCCACGCCGCGGTCCCGGCGAGCAGCGCATAAGCGAAGAGCATCGTTGCAGGGATGGCGAGCGAATAGGCGGGCTCCTTCGGACCGAACCAGTCGACCGCCTGCGCAAAGGCGAGCAGCCCGGCGAGTATCCACAGCCGACGGTTGCCGCCCGGCGCTTCGGTGCGGCGCAGATAATAAAGAAAGGCGCCGCCGATCAGCAGGATCTCGAGCGGCATTGCGATCAGCGGATGGTTCCAGAGCCCGAGCCCCAGTTTGGGCGGCATGCCATAGAGCGTCAGATCGGGGATATGGACGATGAGGTCGATGAACCAGTGCGACACCACGACCAGCGCGGCGCCGATCGCCGCCTCTTTGCGTTTGGTCGCGAACCAGACGAGCAGGCCGAAAATCTTCGCCCAGATCAGCGCGCCGAGCAGGCTGTGCGTATAGGGCATGTGGTACAGATCCATCGGGTTCATCGCGGCGATGCCGGGGACGATCCGCATCGCCTCGATTCCCGGGATCAGCAATGCGGCAAAGCCGACGTCGACGAGCTGCGCCGCCACGAACAATGTCCCCAGCCCCGCCGCCTTTGGACGGGCCGCGACGATCAGCGCCGGGGCGAAATGGCCGATGAACATGGCGCGACGCTATAGGGCAAAATCACCACGTCAAGCTTGACCGAACGGGGGCGAAGGGGCCAAAGCAGGGCCATGACGGACACCCCCGACACTGCTGCCGCCGCCGCCGATATCGCTTCGCTGTCGTTCGAGGCCGCGATGGGCGAGCTTGAAACGATCGTGCGGAGGCTCGAGAGCGGCGATGTCAGCTTGGAAGAATCGGTGACGCTCTATGAGCGCGGCCATGCGCTGCGTGGCCATTGCGAGGCGCGGCTCGCCGCGGCGCAGGCGCGCATCGAACAGGTCAGCCTGGGCGCCGACGGCCGGCCGGCGGGAACGACCCCCTTCGGCGAAAGCTGATCCACGGTGACGCTCGTCGACAGCGAAGCTTCGCGCGAGAGGCAATTGCTCCTTTCCACCCAGAATGAGGTTGCGGCCGGGATCGACACGCTGTTCGATCAACTGCTCGCCGTTCCGTCCGACCCGCGCCGACCGCTCTATGAAGCGATGCGCCATGCGGCGGTGGCCGGCGGCAAGCGGCTGCGTCCTTTGCTCGTTCGCGCCGCGGGCGATCTGTTCCATGTCGACCGCACGCTGACGCTGCGCGTCGGGGCGGCGGTCGAGGCGATGCACGTCTATTCGCTGATCCACGACGACCTGCCATGCATGGACGATGACGACATGCGCCGCGGCAAGCCGACGGTGCACAAGGCGTTCAACGAGGCGACCGCCGTGCTCGCGGGCGATTCGCTCCATGCGCTCGCGTTCGAATGGCTGTGCGATCCGGTGACGAGCGCCGATCCGTTCGTGCGCGGCGAGCTGTGCTGCGAACTGGCGCGCGCCGCGGGGCCGGCGGGGATGGCGGGCGGCCAGATGATGGACCTCGCCGCCGAGACGTCGAACTTCGACCTGCCGACGGTAACACGGCTCCAGCAGCTCAAGACCGGGGCGCTGATCGCCTTTTCGGTCGAGGCCGGTGCGATCCTCGCGCGCATCCCGCCCGAGGGCCGCGCGCCGCTGCGCGCCTATTCGCGCGACATCGGGCTCGCGTTCCAGATCGCCGACGACATCATGGACGTCGAGGGCGACGAGGAATTGGCGGGCAAGGCGCTGCACAAGGACGACGCCGCGGGCAAGGCGACCTTCGTCACCCTGATGGGGCTCGAGCGCGCGCGCGAACAGGCGACCGCGCTCGTCGAACAGGCAATCGGACATCTCGCGAGTTTTGGCGATGAGGCGGCGCTGCTGCGCGCGATCGCCCGTTATGTGGTGGAAAGGGACCGTTGATGCGCATTGGGGTTTATCCCGGAACCTTCGACCCGATTACGCTGGGGCATATGGACATTATCCGCCGCGGCGCGAAGCTGGTCGACCGGCTCGTCATCGGGGTAACGACCAATATCACCAAATCGCCGATGTTCGACGATGATGAACGTATCGCGATGGTGCAGGCCGAGGTCGCGTCGATCGAGGGTGACATCCGCGTCGTCGGCTTCAACTCGCTGCTGATGGATTTTGCGGAGCGCGAGGGCGCGAACATGATCGTCCGCGGGCTGCGCGCGGTTGCCGACTTCGAATATGAATATCAGATGGCGGGGATGAACCAGCAACTCAACGACCGGATCGAGACGGTGTTCCTGATGGCCGACGTCGGGCTGCAACCGATCGCGTCGCGGCTGGTCAAGGAAATCGCGATTTTTGGTGGCGACATCCAGAAATTCGTAACGCCGTCGGTCCGCGACGCCGTCGTCGCGCGCATCGCCGAGCGGGGCTTGCTCCAGGGCGAACGCTGATACCGATCATTGAGCGTTCAGCTTTTTCCGGCTAGGGCGCGCCATCGGGGCGCAAATCCAGTTTATTATCCAAAGGCCGATCCAGCATGAAATCATCCTTCCGCCCCTTGATTCTTACGGCGATGGCATTCGGTCTCGCGGCTTCGGCCGTTGCGCAGGATGCGCCGCCCGCACCGGGGCCGAACCCCGAGCAAAGCCAGCCGGCGCCGCCCGTCGAAACGCCCCCGCCCGCGCCGGTCGAAACCCCGACCGCGCCCGCGACGACCGAAGCTGGCCCGGCGACCGTGGCGCCGCCTGCAATCCCGGCGATGGCCCCCGACCAATATATGGGCGTCCCCGAATATATGCTCAACATCGACCTTTCAACGGGCGGCAGGATCGTGGTCCAGCTCTATCCGAATGTCGCGCCGAACCATGTCGAGCGCATCAAGCAACTGGCGCGCGCTGGCTTTTACGACGGGGTCAAGTTCCACCGCGTGATCGACGGCTTCATGGCGCAGACGGGCGATCCGACCGCGACGGGGCAGGGCGGATCGCAGCTCCCCGACATCAAGGCCGAATTCAACCCGACGCCGCATCTGCGCGGCACGCTGTCGATGGCGCGCGCCGAGAGTGAGGATAGCGCGAACAGCCAGTTCTTCATCATGCTCCAGCCGCGCTTCAGCCTCGACCGCCGCTACACCGCATTCGGCCGCGTCATATCGGGCATGCAATATGTCGACGCGATCCATAAGGGCGAGCCGCCCGAAGTGATGTCGCGCATGGTGCAGGTGTCGGTCGCTGCCGACAACAAGCCGATCCCGCCCGCCTCGATGCTGACCGAAACGGTGCCCGCTCCGGTCGCTGCGCCCGCGGTAACGGTCGACGAGCTCAACGCGCCGATCAAGCAGTAAGCGCGGGCGCGCGCACCAAGATTATGCGCGTCGACGCCTTCGATTTCGATCTGCCTAATGAGCGTATCGCGCTCCGCCCCGCGCGGCCGCGCGATGCGGCGCGGATGCTCGTGGTCGATGGTGACGAGATCGCCGATGCGGGGGTCGGCGACCTGCCGGCATGGCTCCGCCCCGGCGACTGCCTCGTCTTCAACGACACACGCGTCATCCCGGCGCAGCTTGAGGGGCGGCGCGGAGACGCACGGATCGGCGCAACGCTGCACAAACGGATCGACCTGCGCCGCTGGCAGGCGTTCATCCGCAACGCCAAGCGGCTGCGCGTCGGCGAGACGGTCGATTTCGGCGCGGGGGCCGCGGCGCTCGCCGACGAGCGGCTGCCCGACGGTAGCTTCATCCTCGCCTTCGCCGGCGACGAGCCGGTCGAAGTCCTGCTCGAACGTGCGGGCACGATGCCGCTGCCGCCCTATATTGCGGGCAAGCGCCCCACAGACGACGCCGACCGCGCCGATTATCAGACGATGTTCGCGCGCGAGGATGGCGCCGTCGCGGCGCCGACCGCGGCGCTGCACTTCACGCCGAAGCTGCTCGAAGCGCTCGCGGCGGCGGGCGTCCTGACCGAGACACTGACGCTGCACGTCGGTGCCGGCACCTTCCTGCCAGTAAAGGCCGACGATACCGAAGATCATGTCATGCACGCCGAGTGGGGGCGGATCGACGCCGATACCGCCGCGCGGCTCAATGCCGTGCGCGCGGCGGGCGGCCGCGTCATTGCGGTGGGCACCACCAGCCTGCGCCTGCTCGAAAGCGCGGCGCAGGATGACGGCGTGATCGCGCCCTTCGCGGGCGATACCGCGATCTTCATCACCCCCGGCTATCGCTTCAAGGCGATCGACGGGCTGATGACCAACTTCCACCTGCCGCGCTCGACGCTCTTCATGTTGGTCAGCGCGTTGATGGAATTAGAGACGATGCAGGCGGCCTATGCCCACGCCATCGAAAGCGAATATCGCTTCTATAGCTATGGCGATGCCAGCCTGCTGCTCCCGCGTCAGAGCGACCGGTCGGCGTAAACCGCCATCGCTTCCGCGATGAACTCTGGACATCCCGGTAGCTCGCCATCGTCATAGGTGCCGCGGAATTCGGGGTTCTCGACATAATAGCGGCCGAGGCCTTTGAAGGCCGCGGCGTCGGGCGTCCAGCTGTGCGAGACCCAGCGATAGTGACGATCGGTCACCGCCTGCACCGCGTCGGATGCGGGGGCGGCGCCTTCGCGGAACAGGCGCTGGAAATCGGCGCGGATCGATTCCATCTCGGCCTGGATCGCAGCGACCTGTTCCTTGCTGAACGATCGTGCCTTCGCCGCCGCCGCCGCGACTGCGTCCTTGCCCCAAAATTCCTCGGCCTCGCGCTGCCAGCGGTCGCGCGTTTCGGGGGCAATGCCCGCGTAATAGTCGTTGTCTTCCATGTCCTCGTCCTTTTCCAATGATGCGATCGTGCGATCGATGGTGCGAATGAGGGTCCGGTAATGGCCGATCCGGCCTTCGAGCGCGGCGCGATGCTCGCGCAGCGCCGTCAGCGGGTCGAAGGCGGGGTCGTCGAGCACGGCGGCGATCTCCGCCAGCGGCAGGCCAAGCTCGCGATAGAAGAGGATCTGCTGCAGCCGCAGCAACTCCTCCCTGCCATAATAGCGATAGCCGTTGGCGCCGACATGGCCGGGCTTCAGCAGGCCGATGGCATCATAATGATGCAGCGTCCTGACGCTGATGCCCGCCGCCCTAGCGACCTGCCGAACCGTGCGCATTCACCGTCTCCTCATCGTGGGACGGCCTATCGGGGATGACGCAGCGTGAGGGTCAAGTCCTTTCGTGCGCGCCTAATATTCGATCGTGATCTTGACCTTGGCCGGATCGACGCCCGCGAGTGCTGCGATCTCTTCGCGGCTCGCCCGGACCAGCGAATGCATTTGCTGCGCGCTCGCCGCGGAATCGGCATGCGCCGCCGACGGTCCGCCGGCGAGCAGTTCGTGCTCTGAAATGCCGAGAGCCTCGGCCAGCGCGGGCAGGTTGCTGCGCCGCGGTACGGTCTTGCCGCTTTCCCACGCCCAGATGCTCGGCCGGCTGAACCCCGTCTGATCCGAAAGCGCCGCGCGGCTGAGGCCGCGTTCCTTCCGGAGCCGGAGCAGGCGCTGGGCCAGCATTTCGTCGCCGTCGGGAATGCGCGCGGGATCGACGTCCCCCGGAAGCGGATTGCGCAGCTGCGCCGCGCTGAGCGCCGCGCGCGACAGCGGCCGGTCGAAACGGCAACCCGCGAGCGCCTCGCTGCGCCACACGATGGTGGCGGCGCAATCGGGCGCTTCGGGCAATGCGATCGTAAGCCGCTGACCGATGGCCAGATCGGATGCGGTTTCGATCAGCATGCCGGTCGCTGACAGGTTGTGGATCGCCACCGTCGTGCCCTCGCTGCCTTCGAGCGATCCCGCCGCTTCAAATCGCATATGCATGCGCGGCGCGCCGCGCGTGCTTCCGTCGGTCTGTTGCTTTTCGATCATCGCATGAATGGGCATGGTTTAGCGCTATGCGCGGCGATCGGTTGTCGAGTGGTTAATGGGGGGCGCCGCATCGCGGGCACATGCTCCGCCGGGTGCCCCGCAACAAGGTCCGTTCGCTGTCCCCGGGGCGAACTGTGCGCCGCTTGCGGCGGGTGAATCGGCAATCCGTCATGGGTTTCTCGGGATTTCAGTAACTCAAATTAACTTATAGCTAATTTTTCTGTTAAGATTTTAACGGCGGCTGTCCCGATTCTGAACGCCGATAGCTCGACCGGCCGATTGACGTGCGCCGGATTAACCCTCGACAGGCGCCGGAAAGCGCCGATTTACGTTGAACTTGAACGACATCGCCGGCGCCCAATTTTGGCCGGACCCAATTTGGGGGTGCGAAGCTGTCTTAATTTATGTACTAAGTTTTTATTAACAGACGGGTTGATGAGTCGGGTCGCGGCTCATCGGGCACGGGGGTGCCGATGGCCAGCCGCAAAGCGGAGCCTGAAACCGTCCGGATTTTTGGGGGTTCGAGTCATGAGGTTCATGCTTTTTGCGCTTGCCGCGGCGGCCTTTGCTGTGCCCGCGAACGCAGAAGAAATCCGGAACGTCAAATCGCTCGAAATCGCGGTCAGCGGGGCGATCCGCCAGCATTGCGCGATGGGCAGCATCGTCAATATGGATTTCGGCAATCTGGAACGCCGCGGACTGGGTATCGAAACGCGCGTTGCGCTCGATTGCAACGTCCCTTTCACGATGACGATCAAGGGCGCCCGCGGCGGCCTGACCCACACGACGATGCCGAACGGCCAAGGCCCGTACAGCGGCGTCCTGCCTTATAATCTCGCCGTCGAAATGCCCGTGCGATATCCGTCGCGGCAGACGGTGAGCCAATCCTTCAACAGCCGCCAGCTTCTGGCCGGCGGCGTCATCTCCAGCAACGGCGGCATCGCGACGGACGGCATGGTCCTCGCGGTCGAGCTTGGTGAGCCTTCGGGCGAGGCCGGGCTGCTGGCTGGCGACTATTCGGAAACGATCACGATCACGGTCTCTCCAATCTAGAAATTCGCCTGCGGCCAGGTCGCGGGCGGAATTAAGCCGGAAGGGTAGGCACCGATGCCCTCCCGGTTCTCCGACCAGACGGTGCAAAAATCACGCCGTCGCCCGGCTTTTGGGCAGGGCGTAATAATAGAGGGAAGAAGATTATGAAGAAGATCCTTAGCGGCACCGTCGCCGCCATCGCACTCATCGCGACCCCGGCCATGGCGCAGACCAACCAGCGTCACTATGCTGGCACCGGTTCGGTTTCCATTCCGTTGGTCGGCAGCGTTCCGGTGGATTACCAGATCACCAACCCGCAGCCGGGCCTTTTCGGCATCAATGCTGGTCAGCTTCTTGGCGAGCTCGGCGTCGCGCTTGAAGTTGGCACGCGCTACCGTGCAGTGGCTGACGCTCCGAGCGACAGCGAAACCGCGACGCCGACCGTCAACGTCGAATTCTCGTTGACCGGCACCGTGAACCGCGACTGCTCGTTCTACGCTGGCAACACCTCGAACGCCCGCAACATCGACTTCGGCGTGATCGGCGTTCGCACCGGCAACAACGAGAACGTCAACTCGGCGTTCGAAATGGTCGGCCCGGCCGAAGCCAACATCGACACGCTGACCGCGGGTTGCAACACCAACAACTCGGTCGAAATCAGCAAGGACGATATCCGCGGTCTCGTGAATGCGAACCCGGGTGGCTATGACACCGACGAGTTCCAGGCGAACATCCCTTACTCGGTGACCGCTTCGTGGACCGGCGTTGCGCTGAACGCGCAGACCACCGGTTCGGCTCAGTCGCTCGTCGTCCCGACGAACGGCAACGCCGGCCTGAAGCAGCAGGGTGCATGGCGTTCGCGCATGGACATCGACATCGTTGCTCCGGCCGTCACCAACAAGGGTCTGGTCGCTGGTTCGTACACCGGCAAGACCACGCTGACGCTGCGCGCTCTCTAATCCCGCGCGGTAACGAATAGGGAGAGGGGAAAGAGCGATCTTTCCCCTTTCTTTATGATTTGATGGAATATGCCGCGTGACGGCAGGGGGATGGGGAATATGACAGCTTTTGCGACGGTGAAGCGTCATGCGCGCGCGCTCTTGGCTGCGCTCGCCGCTCTCGTGCTACTGGTCAGCCCCGCGCTGGCGATGCGCGTCTCGCCGATGGTCGTCGAAATGGAATCGCGCGGCACCAATGCGGTGGCGCGAATCGAGGTCCAGAATATCAATCCCGGCAATCTGGCGTTCCAGACCCGCGTTTTCCGGATGGAGATCGACAAGGAGGGGAATATCGTCGAAACCCCCGCCGACCAGGATTTCCTGATTTTCCCGCCACAGGGCGTTTTGCCCGCCAGCGGACGGCAGGTCGTTCGTCTGCAATGGGTGGGCGGCGGCGAGTTGGCGGCATCGCAAGCCTATTATGTCTCGGTCGAGCAATTGCCCGTCGCCTTTGAGCCCGGCTCCGCCGACGCGCTCGGCGCGCAGGTCCAGGTGCTTTACAATATGCGCGCGCTGGTCGTGGTGGCGCCTCCCGGCGCGAAGCCCGACGTCAAGGCGACGACGGTCAAGCAGGTCATGTATCAACCCCCCGCTTTGCCGGGATCGAAAGAATTGCCGCCGATGCAGGACGGGGTCGAAATCACCCTGCGCAACGACGGCCGCCGCCACGCCATGATGTCGAACTTCGGCTGGCAGCTGGAGGGCACCGGCACCGACGGCAAATGGCTGCGCGTCGATATTTCACCCGAAGAACTCAATCGCGCCGTCGGCACCGGATATGTGCCCGCCCAGGGCGAGCGCGTTTTCCGCGTGCCCGTTCCCGGCTTTGGCCCCGGACCGATCAAGCTGTCGTTCAAGCAGTGAGGATCGGGTTCGCTCTGAGTACGGTGGCGCTGTCGGCGCTGTGTGCGAGCACAGCGGCGGCGCAGGTATCGATTCCGCTGCCGCAAAACCCGCGGCCTTCGCCGACCGTTCAGGATCCGGGCGCCCCGACAGTCATTCCGCTGCCGGGGACGCAGATCCCGCCGATCCCGACGCCGACGCCGGTCATGCCGCAGCTTCCGATCGGGGCGCATGGCCGCCCGGATATCAACCCGTACGACCGCGACATCGAAATGACGGTGCCGCTGACCTTCCAGAGCAGCAGCCTCGGCGATATTCCGATGATGCTGACCGCGGACGACCGCTTCCTGCTCGAATCGGCGACCTTCGTGCGGCTGATGCAGCCGGTACTGAACGAGGAAGCGCATGCCGGGCTGGCGTCGCGTCTGGCGTCGCTACCCAATTTCGGTTCGGACGACCTCGAAAAGACGGGCGTTCAACTCACCTACGACCCCAGCACCCTGGCGGTCGTCGTCGTCGAGGTGTCCGCCGAACAGCGGGCGATCAAGGATATTTTCGCGCCGCCGCGCGAAGACGCCAACGATGTGACGATGCAGCCCGCGGGGTTTTCGGCTTTTTTGAACCTCAGCGCGATTCAAAGTTATATCTGGGAGGGCAATCAGGCCGATCCGCCAACGATTAACTTCGACGGTGCGGTGCGGCTCGGCAAATTCGTGTTCGAAGGCGACGCACAGGTCGGGCAGCAATTCGGACTGGCCGGGGATTCGTATAAATTCACGCGCAACTATGCGCGCCTCGTTTATGACGAGCCGGAGGTTTACCGACGCTGGTTCCTCGGCGATCTCGACCCCGAAATCCGCGGCCAGCAATCCTTCGTCGAAATGGGCGGCGTCGGCGTGCTGCGCCAGCGGCGGCGGTTCAACAGCTTTCGCTCGGCGATCCTCCAGTCGAATCGCCAGCTGGTCCTGCAACGCGAATCGACCGTTCGTTTCCTGCGCAACGGGTCGCTTTATCGCGAGGTCCGCCTCCAGCCGGGCCGCTACGACTTCAGCTCGCTGCCGCTGATTGCGGGCAGCAACGATGTCGATATTCAGGTCACCGACAACAGCGGCGCGGTCCAGAATCTTTCCTATCAGCAATATCTCGACCCGATCGACCTCGATCCTGGCGATTATGAATATGGCGCCTTTTTCGGCCCGACCAGCCGCACCTTCGGCGGCGCGCCCGATTATCGCGGTCCGGTCGCCTTCACCGGTTTCTTTCGCAAGGCGTTTTTCAATCGCCCCGCGATCGGTGTCGGCTTCCAGGCCAGCAAGGATGTCCAGCTGCTGACCGGACAGACCCAGTTCGTCCTCCCCAACGGCGGCCGTCTGCTGCTCGATGCCGGCGGCAGCCATTCGAAAACCGCGGGCGAGGGTTTCGCCGGCGGCGTCAGCTATGAACATTTCATCGACCGCGAAGGGCTGTCGGACAGTTTCACGCTGCGCGCCGACTATCTGTCGCCCAAATTTGCAACGCTCGGCAATGTCGATGGGGTCAACACGACGTCGGCAACGGTTACGGGGCAGTATTCGCGGCAATTCACTATGCGCCTGACCGCGACGGCCTCGGCGTCCTACCTCAAGGGCCGCGGTGCGCTCGGCGACAGTTATCGCGCCGGGGTTACCAGCTTTTACCGTGTCGACCGGCGCTGGACGATCCGCGCCGGGGTCGACTACGCCAAATTTCCGTCGGCCTTTTCGCGCGGCAGCGGGGTCAGCTTCAACGTCGGCCTGGTCTTCCAGCCCGATTATCGCCGCCGCGCCGAGGCGCGTTATGAAAGCCGCGACAATCTGGGCGAGCTTTCCTACAACCAGAGCGGCCTCAACCAGCTCAACAGCCTCGGTTTCGGCGGCGTCGTCACCCGCGACGACAACAGCGCGCGCGCACTCGGTTATGCGACCTATTCGGCCAACCGCTTCGATGCATCGATTAGCCACGCGACGTTCGGGCCCAGCCTGTCCGATGTGGCAGAGCTCAATGCGACGACGGTCCGCGTCGGCACCAGTCTGGCCTTCGCCGACGGCAGCTTCGGCATCGGGCGGCGCATCAACGACAGCTTCATGCTGCTGTCGCCGCACAAGAATCTCGGCAAGCGCAGCGTCGTCGCCGGGCAGTCGCTCGCCGAGAATAATTATATCAGCAAGAGCGGTGCGCTGGGGGCAGCGGTCAACAATTTCCTCGGCTCCTATGCCACTCAGTCGGTGCAATATGACGTCGAGAATCCGCCGACGGGCTACGACACCGGCCCCGGCGTGTTCCGCGTCCATCCGCCCTACAAGAGCGGCTATGCGGCGCGCATCGGTACCGATGCGTTCGCCAGCGTGATGGGCACGTTGATCCTCGCGCCCGAAAAGCCCGTGTCGCTGATCGGCGGTCGCGTGACGCTGCTCGACGTCAAGGACGCCGAAAGCCCCAAGCCGATACCGTTCTTCACCAATTCGGTCGGACGCTTCGCGATCACCAACCTGCTGCCGGGCCGCCGCTATCTGGTGGAAACCTATGGCCCGAATGGCACGATCGACCGGAGTTTCGAATTCACAGTACCCGCGGACACCGATGGTCTATTGAACCTTGGCACCGTTCGCCCCGGTACGAAAAATTAGGAGGCATTATGCTGCGCCATACCCTGTTCCTCGCCGCCGCATTCCTCGCTGTGCCGCTTCACGCGCAGGCGCCGGCGCCGGGCGCCAACATCCGCGGCGCCGATTGCCTCATCCGCGCCAACGCGACGCCGACAAGCTGGCTGATCCAGGGCTATGATCCGTTCGACAGCGCGATTCCCGAAGGCACGTTCGGGGTCACCTTCGTCAACGAAGGCACCGCGGAATGCCGCTTCACCCCGACGTTCGAACTGAGCCAGCCGCCCTTTGGCCTGTCGAAGGGCACGGGCAAGCCGATCGGCTATGCCCTGCTCAACCTGACCGATACGCAGGACGTGACCCCGCGCGTCGGGCGGACGCAGCGCAGCCCGTCGCAGCGGATGCTGACCCTCGGCGCCAATGCATCGCGGACCTTGCTCTTCAAGCTGGTTGCCGATCCCGACGATGTGAAGGAGTCGGGCACCTTTACCCAGGACGTGACGCTGGAAGCGCAGGACGGCAATTTCCGCTCGCTCGGCGGCACGCGCATCGTCCTTGGCATCGATGTCCTGCCTTCGGCGCGGATCGGCCTCGCGGGTGCCTACACGATGAGTGACGGGCATGCGGTCGTCGATCTCGGCGAGTTGCGCCCCGGCGTCGCGCCGGTGCCGCTTCAGCTTCGCGTTGCCAGCACGGGCTCCTATGACCTCAGCGTCACGTCGGTCAATTCGGGCCGCTTGCGCCTCGGTTCGAGCGAATGGTATGTGCCTTACAGCCTCGCGATCGGCGGAAATTCGGTCAATCTCACGGGCATGCGCACCATATCGGGTTCGACGAACGGCAACCTCCGCCGCGACGCGCTGCCCATCCAATTCCTGATCGGCAACACGTCCGATCGCCGCGCGGGCGTTTACAGCGACGTGATCTCGATTGCGGTGACCGCACGCTGACTCATCCGCTGCGGTCGCGCCTTCCGGCGGCGCGCTTTAACTGAATGTTAGATTTGCGAGCCTAAACAATCATCCAACAGCTTCGGCCTACAGGCGGAAAGGTTTGGCGGATGATTCAGAAATTCTCGCTCGGCGTTGCGAGCTTCGTACTCGCTGCGGCACCGACGACCGCCACGGCGGCCACGTTCGGCTTCAACCTCAGCCTGACGGTTCCCGTTCATTGCACGGTGCAGCATCAGGCGACGGGATTCGGCGCGATCAGCGGCAATGCCGTGTCGCTGGGCAGCTTCCGCGAATATTGCAATGCGCCGACGGGCTATGATCTTGTGATCAACTATGCGCCGGGTTCGCTGGAAGGCGCCCGGATCATCGCCGGAAATGACGAGATCGTCCTCAACGGCTCGGGCCGTGCGGTTCTCAGCCGCGCGACCGGCCCGCGGGTCCGGGAACGACCCATCGCGGCAGTGCCCGGTGAGCAGGGCTTCGATACCGATCGTTTCGAACTGACGATCATTCCCACCTGACGTCAGCCAGTTACGGCCAAACACAAAACCCTCCGGCGACGTCGGAGGGTTTTGTGTTGCGCGACCTGCGGGTCACATCTCGATCGTGAACTTGATGTTCTCGGGGCTGACGCCGGCCGCCTTGGCGATTTGCGCCTTGGCTTTCGCGACCAGCTCGTTCAGATTTTCGGCCTCGTCAATGCCGAGGAGTTCGGCGATTTCGACGCCGAGCGCGAGCGACAAGGCTTCCATGCGGCCGGCTTTGGGCCGCGCCTTGTCGAGTTCCCATGCGGAAATCGACGGTTCGCTGACCCCCAAATGGATGGCGAGCTGTCCCTGAGTCAGTTCCCTTGCCGTTCGCAGCCGCTGCAGGCGGACGCCGAAGCTTTCCGCGGCGGCGGGCCGGTGGTCGGGCGCGGGCGCATCCGGGCCCACCACGCTTCGCAGCTGTGCGGCGCTGAGCGTTGCGGGCGAGATCGGCATTTCGAACTGGCATCCGGCGATGCCCTCGCTGGTCCAGATCACGCGGGCGGCGGTTTTTCCGCTGTGCGGCAGATTGACCTCGACCATCTCGCCGACCTCGAGCGGCACCGTGCTTTCGACGAGCATGCCCGTGGCGGAAATATTGTGGACCAGCGCCTCGATTTCGGCGCCCGCCGCCTTCGACCCGTGGAGCGGAAGGCGCAATTGCCGGCGCGACGCACGGCCATTTCCGGCCGATCGCAGCGTGTTGTCGAGATACACAGTCATCGCCATGAGCGCATCCATCGCGAGCCCGATATTAACATTTGGCTTCGCCGAAAGGTTAATAGGGCAGGGCGCCCGAAAGTCACGGGGACGGCCCCGGGCCGCGGGCAAGCGATGCCGGCAACATCCTCGAATGGCACGGTTTCCGGAAAACCCTTAGATATTTACACTATCGCAATTCCTTGTCGGCATAGCAGCGGGCGTGTGGGGATCAGGTGAAGAGTTTGTTTGATGGACGGGCCATCGCGGATGGATTCCAGCGACCGGGGGGATGACCAAGTCGATGAGGGCCAGCGCGGCTTTTTCGGCTTGATCGGCTCGCGTATCGGCAAGCAGCGCGATACCGCGGCGAACTTGCACACCCATGAAGCGCTGCTGCTGCTCCAGAATTACGAGGAGAGCGGCCAGGGCTGGTTCTGGTCGACCGACGCCAAGGGCCGGCTGACCTATATCACCGATTCGGTGGCGCGATTGATGGGGCGAACGACCGGCCAGCTGCTCGGCACCGCTTTTACCGACCTGTTCCTGCCCGGCGACAATCACGGCGAGCGCCAGCGCACCTTGCCCTTCCTTCTCACCAGGCAATCAAAGTTCGACGAACTGCCGCTGCGCAGCGCGTTCGAGGGCGACGATCGCTGGTGGGCGATTTCGGGCCGGCCGCAGTTTGACGGCGGCGGCAAGTTCACCGGCTATCGCGGCAGCGGGACCGACGTGACCGCACAGCGCCGCTCGGCCGAGGACGCCTCGCGGCTTGCGCTCTATGACTCGCTGACCGGGCTCGCCAATCGGTTCGCCATTTCGAAAAAGCTCGACGCGACGCTCGCGGCCTTCGCGCAGCAGCAGCGTTCGTGCGCGATCATGCTGCTCGACCTCGACCGCTTCAAGCAGGTCAACGACACGCTCGGCCATCCGGCGGGCGATGCGCTGCTGAAGCAGGTCGCCGAACGGCTGCTCAAGATCGTCGGCGACAGGGAGATGGTCAGCCGGCTGGGCGGCGACGAGTTCCAGATCATCCTTCCCGACATCGAGGATCGCGGCAAGCTGGGCGACATGGCCGCCGACATCATCGCCAGCCTGTCGCAACCCTATTCGGTCGAGGGCAGCCGCTGCATCATCGGCGTGTCGGTCGGCGTCGCGATCGCGCCCTTCGATGGTCTGAGCAGCGATGACCTCGTCCGCAACGCCGACCTTGCGCTCTATGCGGCAAAGGGGAACGGCCGCGGGCGGTTCAGTTTCTATTCGAGCGACCTCCACACCGCGGCCGAGGATCGCCGCGCGCTGGAGGACGATCTGCGCGACGCGCTGGTGCGAGATGAGATGA
The DNA here is from genome assembly GCF_001427105.1 of Sphingopyxis sp. Root154. Lineage (GTDB taxonomy): Bacteria > Pseudomonadota > Alphaproteobacteria > Sphingomonadales > Sphingomonadaceae > Sphingopyxis. The sequence continues at coordinate 1,080,720 of NZ_LMGI01000002.1, read as the reverse complement.
CGCTGATCTATCAGCCGGTCGTCAATTCCAAATCGAACCTGGTGAGCGGGGTCGAGGCCCTGATCCGCTGGACCCACCCCGAACGCGGCGTGATCTCCCCCGCGGTGTTCATTCCGATTGCCGAAGAGGCCGGCCTGATCTGGAAACTTGGCGAGTGGGTGCTGCGCACCGCGTGCGAAGATGCGGCGCGCTGGCCGGGCGACATGCGGGTGGCCGTCAACGTCTCGCCGATCCAGTTCGCGAATGCGGACCTGCCGAAGATCGTCGCGAAGGCGCTCGCGTCGACCGGGCTTGCTCCGGGCCGGCTCGAACTGGAAATCACCGAAAGCGTGTTTCTGGGCGATACCGCCGAGACCGCGCGGATGTTCAAGGCGCTGAAGGAGTTGGGAGTTCGCCTGGCACTCGACGATTTCGGCACCGGCTATTCGTCGCTCGCCTATCTGCAATCCGCCCCGTTCGACAAGATCAAGATCGATCAGAGCTTTGTTCGCGATGCCACGATCCCGGGGTCGCGTAACGGCGCGATCATCGCCGCGATCGTCGCCCTTGCCGAGGCGCTCGAAATGGAGACAACCGCCGAAGGCATTGAATCGCTCGACCAGCTCGACCTCGTCCGCAAGCTGAACGTCAGTCACGTCCAGGGCTATGTCTACAGCAAGGCGGTGCCGCAGGCCGAACTGCTCGACCATGCCGAGGGGGCGTGGACGATCAAGCCGGCGGGCCCCGCGCGCCAGCGCAACGACCGCTTCTCGCTGTTCCGCAAGGTTGGCGCGATCCACGACAACCACCGTTATGCCGTCGTGATCCGCAACCTGTCGGCCACCGGCGCCTTCATCGAGGGGCTGCTGGATGTGCCCGTTGGCACGCGCTTCGTGATCGATTTCGGTGAGGGGCAGCTTGTCACCGCGACCGTCCGCCGGTCGATGAGGCATCAGCAGGGCGTTGAATTCGAACAGACGATGGTCAGCGACGGCAATGGCGGGCTCTGCACGCGTCACCGCGTTTCGCCCTATCTGATCGCGGCTGCGACCCAATCGACTTCCGCGCTCGCGCTGCCCTCGTTCACGACGACGAGCGACTGGAAAGCCGCCTAGGGTCGGAACCCCCTCGGCGCTGACCCGTTCTGTCTCCAACCGCCAACGGACGGAGACCGACATGACCGAGACCAGAATCTTTGCGCGGCTGAAGGCCGATCACGACCGGCACCGCGAGTTGCTGGCCCGCATCGATGAAACGCAGGGCGACAGTGACGAGCGCCGCTATCTGTTCGAAGCCTTCCGCGTCGAGGTGACCGCGCACGCCGCGTCGGAAGAAATGTCGCTCTATGCGACGATGCTCGCGAATCCCGATTTACGCGACGAGGCGCAGCATAGCGTCGCCGAGCATAAGGAAATCGAGGATTTTCTGATCGAGCTTTACGAGATGGACTTTTCCTCGACCGGCTGGCTCACGCGCTTCCGCACGATGAAGGAACGTTATCTCCACCATATCGACGAGGAGGAGGAAGAGATGTTCCCGGAAGCCGAAAAGGGGCTGTCCGACGCGAAGAAGCGCGAGCTCATCAAGATATTCGAAAAGGAAAAGCCGAAGGAAAAGGCGAAGGCGGCCGAGGAGGAACCCTCGAGCGAAGAGGCGAAGGCTTAACGGCTCGATCCTCGACTTTTGGCGCGCGCCTCTGCATAGGCGCGCGCGATGACAAGATTCGCCTTTACGATCGCCGCGACCGACGGCGCCGCGCGCACCGGCACGATCGCGATGCAGCGCGGCGAGATTCGCACGCCCGCCTTCATGCCCGTCGGCACCGCCGCGACGGTGAAGGCGATGCGCCCCGCCGAAGTGCGCGCGACCGGTGCCGACATCATCCTCGGCAATACTTATCACCTGATGCTGCGCCCGACCGCCGAGCGGATGGCGCGGCTGGGCGGCCTTCATAATTTCATGGGCTGGGACCGCCCGATCCTGACCGACAGCGGCGGTTATCAGGTGATGAGCCTGTCGGCGCTGACCAAGCAGAGCGAGGAGGGCGTCGCTTTCAAGAGCCACCTCGACGGCTCGCGCCACATGCTGACCCCCGAACGATCGATGGAAATCCAGCGCCTGCTCGGCAGCGACATCGTGATGGCGTTCGACGAATGCCCGCCGAACGGCGTCGATGGCAAGCGCGCCGAGGCGAGCATGGAACGATCGATGCGCTGGGCGGCGCGCAGCCGCGCGGGTTTCGACGCGGGCGAGGAGCATGCGGCGCGCTCGGCGCTGTTCGGCATCCAGCAGGGCTCGCTCGACGCGAAGCTGCGCGCGCGTTCCGCAGCGGCGCTGACCGACATCGGGTTCGACGGCTATGCGATCGGCGGGCTTGCGGTGGGCGAGGGGCAGGAAGCGATGTTCGGGGTGCTCGATTATGCGCCGGGGCAGCTACCTGCCGACAAGCCGCGCTACCTGATGGGGGTGGGCAAGCCCGACGACCTCGTCGGCGCGGTCGCGCGCGGGGTCGATATGTTCGATTGCGTGCTGCCGACACGGTCGGGGCGCAACGGACAGGCCTTCACCTGGGACGGCCCGATCAACATTCGCAATGCGAAATTCGCCGAGGATCCGGCGCCGCTCGATTCAAGCTGTGGTTGCCCCGTCTGCACGACCTGGTCGCGCGCCTATCTGCATCACCTTGTCCGCTCGGGCGAGATGCTCGGCGCGATGCTGATGACGCAGCATAATCTGCATTTCTATCAGGATCTGATGCAGGGGATGCGCGACGCGATCGCCGCAGGAAGCTTCGCATCGTTCCGACAAGATTTCGACGCGCGCTACCGCCGCTGAAAATCAGTCGAGCTTGCCGAGCAGGTCGAGCAAGGACTGCGGAATATCTTCGTCGACGGTGGACTCATAGGCGCGGCGCAGGGCGCCGTTGACGTCCTGCCCCTTGGCGGAAGGTTTTTTATCCGCGTCCTTTCCGGAGGTCTCGCTGCGCGGCGAACCGGTTTTAGACGACATTATCAAAGTATCCGCTGGACATGGGGCCTTTTGCTAACCGCGCATACACCAAAGAGCAATGCGTGTTTGTTCCTTCGAGATGAAACTATTTTCCCGCTAAATCGTTCCCAAATGTTGAAATATATCGGATGGTGACGGGGAAGCACGGGCGTATGTCCCTTTTCCGGACTCGTCCGTCAAAGTTTGTGCGACTATCAGGAGGTAAAATATGTCATTGGGTCAGTCGGTTGCGCCGCATCTTCCCTATTTGCGGCGTTATGGTCGATCCATTTCCGGAAGCCAGCAAAGCGGCGATGCGTTGGTTGCGCGGTTGCTCGAAACGCTGGTGGCCAACCCCGGAGCGGTTGATACCGGCAGCGATTTGCGCATCCAGCTTTATCGAATGGTTCATGACAATTTCGGTCTGATGACCGAACAGGCGGCCGCCAACGACGACGGCGCGCTGAGCGATATGGCGATTGCCGATGCCCGCTTGCGCCGTATTCCGTCGCTCGCGCGGCAGGCGCTGCTGCTCACCGCGGTCGAGGGTTTCAGCTTCGAAGACACGGGCCGCATCATCGGCCGCGACGCCGAGGCGGTGCGCGCGTTGATCGCCGATGCGACCGACGAGATCGACCGCCAGACGCGCGCGCGCATCCTGATAATCGAGGACGAACCGATCATCGCAATGGACATCGAAATGATAGTTCGCGAACTCGGTCACGACGTCGTCGGCGTCGCGACGACGCACCGCGAGGCGGTCGCCGAGGCGCAAAAGCACCAGCCGGGCCTCGTGCTCGCCGACATCCAGCTCGCCGACAACAGTTCGGGGATCGAGGCGGTGCAAGAAATCCTGACCGACCTCAAGGTGCCGGTCATCTTCATCACCGCCTTCCCCGAACGGCTGCTGACCGGCGACCGGCCCGAGCCGGCCTTCCTGCTCACCAAGCCCTACCAGCCCGCAACATTGCGCGCGGCGATCTCGCAGGTGCTGTTCTTCGACGAAAGCACGATCCCAGCCTGAGCTGGTGTCGCCCGCCCTTGTCACGCGCCGAGGCGCGGGCGATAGGGCGGGGCGATGACACTATTGGACGCTTCTCGCCGCCAGTCGGCGCTCGACCGGCTAAGCGCGCATGCACCCTTCCTCGCGCGGCTCGCCGAACTGTATCCCGATGACGTTGCGCGCTACCTCGGTGACGGCACCGAGGCCGCGCTCGCGGACGTCAGCGCGCCGCCGGTCAGCGACGACATCATGCGGACGCTCCGCCAATGGCGCGGGCGGATGGCACTGCTTCTCGCGCTCGGCGATCTGTCGGGCGAGCATGATGTGGCGACGACGACGCGGCTGCTCTCCGACTTTGCCGACCAGGCGTGCGATGCGGCCCTCGCCGCCGCTTTTGCCGAACGCGTACCCGGCGAGGAGCCACGCGGCCTCGCGGTGATCGCGCTCGGAAAGCTCGGCAGTTATGAGCTCAACTACTCGTCGGACATCGACCCGATCCTGATCTTCGATCCCGAAACGCTGCCGCGCCGCCAGCGCGACGATCCGGGCGAGGCGGCGGTGCGGATCGCGCGGCGGATGACCGAAATATTGTCGGCGCGCACAGGCGATGGCCATGTGCTGCGCGTCGATCTCCGCCTCCGTCCGCATCCCGAGGTAACGCCGATCGTGCTGCCGGTGAACGCCGCGATCTCCTACTATGAATCCGAAGCGCTCGCGTGGGAGCAGGCGGCGTTCATCCGCAGCCGCGCGTCGGCGGGCGACCGGATGCTCGGCGAGCAATTCCTGTCGGCGATCCAGCCCTTCATCTGGCGCCGCAGCCTCGATTTCCGCCAGCTCAAGGAAATCGGCGCGATGAGCGACCGGATCCGCGACCATTTCGCGCAGGGACAGGCGTTCGGTCCGGGTTTCGACCTCAAGCGCGGGCGTGGCGGGATCCGCGAGATCGAATTTTTCGCGCAGGTCCACCAGCTCATCTACGGCGGCCGCGATCCGTCGCTGCGCGTGCCCGCGACGGTCGATGCGCTCGCCGCGCTCGCCGTCGCAGGGCGGATCGAGCCGGGCGACGCCAACCGCCTGTCGGGCCATTATGCGACGCTGCGCCGGATCGAGCATCGGCTCCAGATGATCGAGGATCAGCAGACGCACAGCCTGCCCACCCAGGAAGCCGCGCTTGACTGCGTCGCGCGCCTCGACGGCGAGGCCGATGGCGCGGCGCTGCTCGCGGCGCTCAAGCCCGTCGTGAACGACGTTGGCGGCTGTTACGACCGGCTTGTCGCCGAGCGCGCGGTGACGACGGGGCTGCCGCGCGATGAGGACAGCCTCGCGGTGCAATTGGTCGCGGCGGGGTTCGACCCGCCCGATGCCGCGCTGCGCACGATCGCCGAATGGCGCGGCGGCAAGCTACGCGCGCTGCGCAGCACAGCGGCGCTCGACGCGCTCGAGACGATGCTGCCCGAACTGGTCAAGGCGCTGGGCGCGGCGCCCGATCCGCAAGCGACGCTGACGCGCTTCGACAAGCTGGTGGGGGGCCTGCCGAGCGCGATCAATTTTTTCCACCTGCTCGCCGCGCAGCCGGCATTGGCGCGCATCGCGACCCGGATATTGTCGCTCGCGCCAACGCTCGCCGACGCGCTCGGCACGCGGGTCGAGCTGATTGAAGGGCTGATCGACCAGCGCGCCTTCGATGCGCCGGCGAACAAGGAACAACTGGCAGCCGAATGGGCGCCGGGGCTTGCGGCGCTCGATTATGAGCGGTTGCTCGACCGCGTTCGCGACCATGTCGGCGAGCGGCGCTTTGCCTATGGCGCGCAACTCGTCGCGGGCGCGACCGACCCGCTGACGATCGCATGCGGCTATTCAGAGCTTGCCGAAGCGGCGCTGCAGGTGCTTGCCGACGCGACCGTCGCCGAATTCGTCGCCGCGCACGGGCGCGTCCCCGACAGCGAACTCGTCGTGCTCGCGCTCGGGCGACTCGGGGGCAGGGCGCTGACGCATGCGTCGGACCTCGACCTCATCTATCTCTTCACCGGCGATCATCTCGCCGAATCCGACGGGCCGCGCCCCCTCGGTGCGACGACCTATTACAACCGGCTCGCGCAACGCGTGACCGGCGCGATGTCGGTGCCGACCGCGGCGGGCAAGCTCTACGACGTCGACACAAGGCTGCGCCCGCAGGGCGCGCAGGGGCCGCTCGTCGTGACGGTTGACAGCTTCGAACGCTACCAGCGCGAGGAAGCGTGGACGTGGGAACATATGGCGCTGCTCCGCGCGCGGCCGGTCTATGGCTCGGATGCGACGAAGGCCGAGGTCCAGCGCATCATCGACGAACTGCTCAGGGTCCCGCGCGATTCGGCGAAGCTCGCGGCCGACGCGGCCGAGATGCGGAGCAAGATCGCCGCGCACAAGCCCGCGAACGGCGCGCTCGACATCAAGGGCGGGCCGGGCGGCCTCGTCGACCTCGAATTCGCGATGCAGGTGACACAGCTTGTCAGCGGCCAGTGCCACGATCCGAATATCTCGGCGGCGCTTGGCTGCATGAAGGCGGCGGGGCTCGTCCCGCAAGAGGTGATCGAGGCGCACGGCCTGCTCGCGCGGATGCTCGTCATGCTGCGCCTCACCGCGCCCGAGGGCGAGCCGCCGACGGCGGCGGCGCGGCAGCTGGTGGCGAGCCAGTGCGGCGAGCCCGGCTGGCCGCAACTGCTTGCCGCGCACGACGCGGCGCGGCAGGAGATCGCGAACTGGTGGGCGTCGATTCGCCCGGCGCAGCAGGAGACCAAGTCATGACCCTCGCAATCGGCGACACCATTCCCGCCGTGACGCTTCTCGATGCCGACGGCGCGGCGATCGACGTTGCCGCGATGAAGGGCGCACCTTTGGTGGTCTATTTCTACCCCAAGGCCGATACGCCGGGCTGCACGACCGAAGCGCAGGACTTTACGCGCCTCGCGCCCGAATTCGCGAAGCTGGACGCTCAGATCCTCGCGGTATCGCGCGACGCGCCGGCGAAACTCTGCAAGTTCCGCGACAAATATGGCCTGACCGTCCGCCTTGCCTCCGACGAGGAAGGAGCGGTGTGCGAAGCGTTTGGCACCTGGGTCGAAAAGCAGAATTACGGCCGCACCTATATGGGGATCGAACGCTCGACCTTCCTGTTCGGCGCCGACGGCAAGCTCTTCAGAGAATGGCGGAAGGTGCGCGTGAAGGGCCATGCCGACGCCGTTCTGGAGGCGGCAAAAGCCCTCTGACATGCCGACTCTGGGTGAAGCCGCGCGCGCGGTCCTGCTGACGCCGGACCCGCACGACAAGCGCCGCGCGGCGCGCCGCCTCGCGCGCGCATGGCGGCAGGGAAAGCTCGCGCATCGCTGCGATACGGCGATGCCCGACGAGCCGGCGTGGCCCGCCGCGCCCGAACTGCTTGCGCCGAACCGGATGCCGCGGCGTGGCAAGGGAGGATCGGAGCGGGGGCGTGTCGCGCTGCTCCACGCGCTCGCGCATATCGAATTCGTCGCGATCGACCTGGCGGTCGACCTGATAGGCCGTTTCGGCGGTGAATTTCCGCGGGCATTCGTCGATGACTGGATCGGCGTCGCCGCCGATGAGGCGATGCATTTCGCCTTGCTCGACCGGCGCCTCCGCCAGCTTGGCAGCTATTATGGCGCGCTGCCGGCGCACGCCGGATTGTGGGAATCTGCGCAGGACACGGCGGATGACGCGCTCGCGCGGCTCGCAATCGTGCCGATGGTACTCGAAGCGCGGGGACTTGACGTCACGCCGTCAACCGTCGAGCGCTTCCGCGCCGCCGGCGATGAGGCGTCGGCAAGGATTTTATCGCGTATTTACAACGACGAAATCCGCCATGTGAGCGCGGGCACAGTCTGGTTCCGGGAAAAGTGCGACGAAAGGGGATTCAACGTCGTTGAAACGTGGCAGGCCCTAGTAAAATCGCGCTTTCGGGGCAGTTTGAAGCCTCCGTTCAACGACTCGGCGCGCCACGACGCCGGTTTAACGCAAGAATTCTACGCCGTTATTGCTTCGTAAGGATTGGGGCAGCACACAGGCTTCCGCGGGGGATGAGCAATCATCCAAACCAAGAAACACCGGCGCCAAGGCCCATTTTACGGACTTTGGCGACATGGCAGATGCGGGGTCGTAGTTTTGATCAACACTCTTCTGGCGCAGAAGTTGCACCAAGTCGCAATAATCTGCGCGGCAGCATGTTTTGGACTGGCCACACCGGCCGCCCACGCTGCCGAAACCAGTGCCGACGCCGGCATTGTCGCTCCCGACGAACCCGATGACGACAGCTTTACCGCTGGCGTCCCCTCGGCCAGCGAAGACAGCGAAGCCCGGGCGATTTTCCAGGCATGGAAGCGCCTCGACACCGGCCTGACCGCCTCGATCGGCGTGGCGGTGCCTTCGCGCCGCCCGATCGATCAGATGTCGCTGTCGTCGTCGTACGGCATGCGCGTCCACCCGGTCACCGGCAAGGTCGCGCGCCACAACGGCATCGACATCCCGGCACCGCGCGGTACCCCGATTTACGCGACCGCCGACGGCATCGTCGGCCGCGCCCAGCGCCTCGGCGGTTACGGCAATTATGTCGAAGTCGAACATGGCAACGCCATCCAGACGCGCTACGGCCACATGTCTTCCTATGTCGTCACCCCTGGCCAGTCGGTCAGAAAGGGCGATGTCCTCGGTTACGTCGGTTCGACCGGCCGTTCGACCGGCAACCACCTCCATTATGAAGTCCGCATCGAAGGCGCACCGGTCAATCCGATGCCGTTCGTTCGCTCGGACCAGATGGCGATCGCCGCCATCACCGGCAAGAATGTCGCGATGGGCGGTCCCGAATAAAAGAGCTTTCCTGGGTCGGAGAGGAGGGGCGCCAGGCGGGTTAACCGTCGAGGCGCCCTTTTTATTTGTGCATAAGGCTCCTATCTAGCGATCATGGCCACGCAGCTTTCAGAAATCACCCTGTCGCCCGCCGCGGCGGCGCGCGTCCGCTGGATCGCCGACCGCAAGGGCGGAACCGAGGCTGCGCTCCGCCTCGCGGTCGATGGCGGCGGATGTTCGGGCTTTACCTACCGCTTCGGGTTGGCCGAAGGAATCGATGCCGATGACATCGTAACCGAAACCGACGGAGTGAAGCTGGTGGTCGATCCGGTCAGCATCGACCTCGTGCGCGGCTGCATCGTCGATTTCGTCGATTCGCTCGGCGGATCGTCGTTCAAGGTCGAAAATCCCAACGCGGCCTCGGGCTGCGGTTGCGGGTCCAGCTTCTCGATCTGACGCCTTTCACAGCGCCGTGCTTGCTGGCATAGGTGCGCCATGAAAATCGCGACCTTCAATATCAACGGGATCAAGGCCCGTTTGCCACGCCTCGTCGAATGGCTCGAGGAAACGCAGCCCGATATCGCCTGCCTGCAGGAACTGAAATCGAGCGACGAAACGATGCCGACGAAAGAGATCGAGGCGGCGGGATACGGCTTCCTCTATCATGGGCAAAAGGGCTTCAACGGCGTCGCGATCCTCGCGAAGGGGACTCAACCGGTCGAGACGCAGCGCGGGCTCGCGGGCGAGGCCGAAGACGAACAGTCGCGTTATCTGGAGGCCGACGTTCACGGCCTGCGCGTCGCGTCGATCTATCTTCCCAACGGCAATCCGCAGCCGGGGCCAAAATTCGACTATAAGCTCCGCTGGATGGCGCGGCTGCGCGAGCGCGCGAAATTCCTCCTCGCGTCCGAAATTCCGACGATCCTGACCGGCGACTATAACGTCATCCCGCACGACGACGATGTGTGGGACCCGCGCGTCATGGCGACCGACGCGCTGATGCAGCCCGAATCGCGCGATGCCTGGTTCCGCCTGCTTGGCGACGGCTGGACCGACGCGCTTCGTAGCCGCCATCCGGCGGGCGGGATCTGGACTTTCTGGGACTATCAGGCGGGCGGCTGGCAGCGCGACCATGGGTTCCGCATCGACCATCTGCTGCTCAGTCCCGCGCTTGCGGACCGGCTGGTCGATGCCGGGGTCGACAAGGATCATCGCGGCCGCGAGAAGGCCAGCGACCATGCGCCTACGTGGGCGATCCTCGAGTAGGCATCCGGATACAGCGTCGTCATCACCCGCTTCGGGTCGAGCGCATAATGATGCGCGACCGCACCCGCGATCACGCTTTCGAGGCTGCGCGTCGGTTTGAGGTCGCGGCCTTCGTAGCGCGCCGCGGCGCCGAGCCCCGGCCAGTCGGCCGACACCTTGCCGCCCGCCGCCAGCCCGCCGCCGAGCAGCATCGCGGTCGATGCGGTGCCATGGTCGGTGCCGCCAGTGCCGTTGACCTCGACGGTGCGGCCGAATTCGGTGGCGACGATGATGAGCGTATCGTTCCACGCGGAACCAAGGCCAGTTTGCAATGCACCGACGAGCTGGTCGAGCCCGCGCAGCTGCGCCGCAAGCCGCCCGCGCTGGCCGCTATGCGTGTCCCAGCCGCCGGTTTCGACCATCATCACGCGCGCGCCGTCCTCGGGCAGCATAAGCGACGCGGCGAGCTTGCCGAGGTCGGCACCGTTGCGGCCATTGTTGCCGCCGATGTCGCTCGCGAGCTCCTGCGTCTTGACCGCGCTGTCCCACAGCGGATGGAGCAGCGGGTCGTCCTGATAAAGTGCGGTCAGCCGCGCGATCAGGTCGGCGTCGGCCTGCGGCAGGCGGCTCGGGGCATAGGTCCCCACCTGCACCGTCCCGCGCAGCGCGAGCGGGACCGCCGGGGCAATCGCGATCGCATCGCGCTCGGCGGCGGGCAACAAGGTGAGCAGGCGCCCGACCCAGCCGGTGTCGCGTCCATAGGGACGCGCCCCGCCGCCCTCGAGCATATTCTGGCCGTCGAAATGCGAGCGGTCGCGGTACGCCGTGGCGACGGCATGCGCGAAATGCGCCTGCTTGCCGGTGTACAGGCCAGCGGTTGCGGCCATCGCGGGATGCAGCGTGAACATCGCGTCGAGTTTGGCGCCGCCCATAGTCTCGTCGGCCATCGCGCGGCGCGCGGCGGCAAAGGCGGGGTCGCCCGTTGGCGCGACCGTCGCGAGCCCGTCGGCGGCGCCGCGCTGGATGATGAAGACGAGGCGTTTGGGCGTGCCCGCGGCGGCGTAGGCAAAGTGGGGCAGCGCGCCCGCGGTGGCGACGGTGATCCCCGACAATATGATCGAACGGCGTGAGAGGATCATCGTCTATCTCCGCAAAAAGGCCGGGCTGGCGAACAGAATCGCGATGCCCTGACCCGGGCTGTCAGCGCGCGCGATCGCTTGGCGCGTTTCGGGGGTGAGGGCGTCGGCGAGGACGAGCGGCGCGAGCTGGCGCGCATCGGCGCGGTCGCCGATCCGCCCCGCGATCCGGCTCGCGAGTTCGACGCGCTGCATCAGCGCCGCCGATCCCGCCCAAGTGGCGACCTTGTCGTCATAGCCCGCAGGCGATCCGGGGCGCCACACCGGCTGGCCGAGCTGGGTGAAAATCGCGGCGATATTCTGCCGCTCGCCAAACGCGGGGACCTTCAGCGCGCGGAGCATCGACACCGTCCAGTCCCACGGCGATTTGAACATCACGGGCGTGGCTGCCCACGGCTCGGGCGAGGCGATCAGCGTTCGGTAGAGCGAAGGCAAGTCGCCGCCGGTCTTGAGGAAGTCGGCCGACAACCGGTCGACTAATGCCGCAGGCGGCACGTCGCCCGTAAAATGGCGCGCCAGCTTGGCGGCGATATGCTTCGCGGTCGCGGGATGAACGGCCAGGTCGCGCAGCACGGCTTCGGCCTGCCGGGCACCCGCATCGTCGTACCGCTTGCCGAGGATCGTCTGTGCACCGGGTTCGTGAAGCGGGCCGATGAACACCGTTTCGCCGGGCCGCGCATCGGCGGGCATCAGCCGCTGCCCTGCGCCGCGCCCGAGGCCCGCGACGGTCAGGCCGGTGAGCGCCTTTGCAAAAGCCGTCACGTCGGTTTGCGTATAGCCCGTGCGCACGCCGAGCGTGTGCAGCTCCAATATCTCGCGCGCGAGATTCTCGTTGAGCCCCGGCGCCTTGCCCTTGCCGCGGTTTCGCACGCGCGTCGCGAACGGGCTGGCGGGACCGAAGCTCTGCGCCTGATCGAGATAGAGCAGCATTGCGGGATGATGGACCGCGCCCATGAGGAGGTCGGAGAATTTGCCCATGATATGCGGGCGGATCGCGTCATTCTCGTAATGGCCCGCGAAGCCGACGACGGTTTGCTTGTCCGCCGACACCGCGAAATGATTCGCCCAGAAATGGACCAGCCGCTCGGGAAAGGGGGTGGATGTTGCGACGGCCGCGGACAGGCGCGCGGCGCTTGCGTCGACATAATGGCGGCGGATCGCCGAGCGCAACAGGCGGCGGAGTTCGGGGTCCATACCCTTTTCCTCCTCGGTCATCGGCATGGCGGCGGCCTCGCGGCGCATCGCCTGCCGCTCGTCGCGATATTCGGCATAGGCGGTCGCAATCGCCTCGCGTCCGGCCAGCCCCGCCAACGCCGGGGGGGCGGGGTCATAGTCGCCGATCTGGCGCGTCAGCCAGTCTTTCGGGTCATCAATCGCCGGATCGTCGAACCGACGGCCAAGGCCGAAGCGATTGGCGGCAAGATATAGGGTCGCCACGACAAAGCCTTTCCATGCCTCCAATGCACGGTGGCCCCATTTTGTCGCAAAGCTGTCCCATCACGCCGGGTGCGGCTTTGCCGCGGTGCAGCGGCTTGTCAGGGGGGGCACGCGATCGCATCCATCAGAATGAAGGTCCCCTCTTGTCGCTGGTGCGCGTTGATCAGCGGGACCAGCCGGGTGAAATGTTCGGACTGGCAGTGGATATCGAGCGCCGCGCGGTCGGGCCACTCCTCGATGAAGATGAAGTGGCCGGGGTCCTTCCGGTCTTCGAACAGGTCATAGGCGATGCACAGCGGCTCCAACCGCGTCTTTTCGACCAGCTCGCGATAGAATGGCAAAACGACGTCGACGGCGTCGGGCTTTATGAAATCCTGCGCGATGACCTTGAGCATGGGCGCACCTAGCCCAGCGCTTTGTCGTAGATCTGGTACACGCGGTTGACCCTGGCCTCGATCGCCTCGGCGACCGCGTTCATCCCCTGATTGTCGTCGAGCACCCAGCCGATATCGCCGCGCTTGGTACCATAATCGGCGACCGCGTCGCGGCGGATATATTCGATCATCATGAAGGCGAGGGTGCTCGCCATCCGGCTGTTCTGCAACTTCTTCGCGACGCCCATCAGCGGCACGCGCAGGATATGGCTCTGTGGTTTGCGCAGCCACCAGAGCAGCCGTGCCCAGTTGAAAGGCAGCAGCGAACCGTCCATGTCGATCAAGAGCTGGTTGATGTTCGGCAGCACGATCATGAAGGCGACGGGCTCGCCGTCGACTTCGGCGACGCGGATCAGATCCTCGAAGACGATGTCTTTCAGCTTCTTGCCGACATAGGCGATTTCGCTGTCGGTCAGCGGGACAAAGCCCCAATTGTCGGACCATGCATCGTTGAGCAGCCCCATGATCAGGCTCGCCTCGGCGGCGAAGCGGCGCTTGTTCACCTTGCGGATGCGGATGCGCGCATTTTTTTCGCCCGCCGCGACGATGCGGTTGACGATCGGCGGAAACCCCTCGTCGATCGCGACATCATAGTTCAGCAGCTGCTTCACGGGCCGATAGCCGGCACCCTCGACCCAGCCGCGATAGAGCGGGCTATTGTGCCCCATCATCACCGTCGGCCGGTTGTCGAACCCCTCGATCAGCAGGCCGGGTTCGTCCCAGATCGAGATCGACAGCGGCCCGAGCGCGCGGTGCATGCCCTGGCCGCGCAGCCAATCCTCGGCCGCGGCGAGCAACGCCTGCGCGCTATCCTCATCTTCGGCTTCGAGCAGGCCCCAGTTGCCAGTGCCCGGCCCCATGCCCTGCTCGGCGGGCTGCGCGAGCGCGAGTTCGTCGATATGCGCCGAGATGCGCCCGATCGTGCGGCCCTCGCGCCGCGCGAGAAAGAACTGCGCCTTGCCATGTTCGAACCACGGATTCTTGCCCGGGGTCAGCAGGCCGTAGACCTCGCCCTTCAGCGGCGGCACCCACGACGGATCGCCGCGATTGAGGCGAAAGGCGAGCTCGACGAATTCGCGCAAATCGTCCTTGGTCTTGACCGGGTGGATGGTGATCGGGCCGTCCGAATGTCCGCTCATACTGGTTTCCTGAATTGGCTGACCTATATTATTGGCGACGCATTAGGGCATAGAAATGGCGCTGGCGACCCGCATTCGGCCATTTTGCTGCCACGAAATAATGGTGAAGACACCCATATGACGACGATCAATCCCCCTGCCGATCGGGTCGCGACGCCTTTCGCGAAGTCGATTGCCAAGACTCCCAAGTCGGCGATTGCCGACGATATGACGATGATCCGCGCGGCTTCGGAGCTGACGCGCGATCTCGTGCAGCCGAGCGCGCGTATCTATTGGACCGATATGCTGGCTTCGGCCTTTGTCGGCTATGCGGGCATCGCGGCGGCGATCCTTGCGCCCTCGACCGCGTGGATGCTGGTCGCTGCGGTGATTTCGGTCGTTGCGCTCTATCGTGCGGGCAGCTTCATCCACGAGCTCACGCATATCCGTAAAAATGCGCTGCCGGGTTTCCGCCTCGGCTGGAACATCCTCGTCGGCGTGCCGATGTTGATCCCGTCCTTCATGTATGAGGGCATCCACAGCCTGCACCACAACCGCACCAAATATGGCACGGTCGAGGATCCCGAATATTTGCCGCTCGCGCTGATGAAGCCGTGGACGGTGCCGTTGTTCGTCGTCGCCGCGGCGTTCGCGCCGGTCGCGCTCGTCTTTCGCTATGCAGTGCTGACCCCGCTGTCGTTCCTGATCCCGCCGCTGCGCCGGATCGTCGTCGAACGTTATTCGGGCATGATCATCAACCCGATGTTCCGCCGCAAGCCGCCCGAGGGCGAGTTCCGCCGCCAATGGGCGTGGCAGGAAGGCGGCGCGTGGGCGTGGTCGAGCCTGCTGATCGCCGCGGGCGCCTTCGGCTGGGTGCCGCTGCGCGCTCTCGTGATTTTCGGCGCGATCGCCGCCGCGACGCTGGTTCTCAACCAGATCCGCACCCTCGTCGCGCATCTGTGGGAAAATGACGGCGCGGTGCTGACCGTGACCGGCCAGTTCCTCGACAGCGTCAACGTCCCGCCGCCGGGCCTGCTGCCCGAACTGTGGGCGCCGGTGGGCCTGCGCTATCACGCGCTGCACCATCTGCTGCCGGGCGTGCCCTATCATTCGCTGGGCGAGGCGCACCGCCGCCTGAAAGACGCGCTGCCCGCGGATTCGCAATATCATGGTGCGAATTACGACAGCCTGCCGAAGCTGGTGATGAATCTGGTTGCCGGGTCAGCGAAGGGCGCTGCGGCTTGATTTTCAAGGTTGCGGGCTTGCCCGCTCCTCTTTTGCCCTTTTCGACATGATGGAATCTCTGACCCGAGATCCGATGACAACGGCAAGCCCTACGCCTACAAGCGCCATCAGAACTCGTCGCCAAACCACCTCGATATGCCCTGCGCGGCAAGGATCGACAGGCAAATTAACGTCAGCTCTTGCCGCCAATTCATCGACTGCTCTCCTCGAAACCGTCCCTATTCCTCGGTCCGGATCAAAATCATCTCGCCGATCAGCGCAAATAATATGAACGGCCCCCACGCCGCGAGGAAGGGCGAGTAGGCGCCTAAATCGCCCATCGCGAGCGCGAAATTGTCGGCGACGAAATAGGCGAAACCGAGCCCCATGCCGATGATCGCGCGGATGAAGAGCTTGCCCGAGCGGGCGAGGCCGAACGCCGCGACCGCGCCGAGCAGCGGCATCAATATCGCCGACAGCGGCCCCGAAATCTTGTGCCAGAGCACGCCTTTCAGCGCATCGACCGGACGCCCCGCGGCCTCGAGATCGGCGATCGCCGACTGCAGCTTCAGGAAGGGCAGTTCGTCGCCGTCGACCTGTGCCAGCGTGAACTGGTCGGGGCGGACATCCTTCGCCGCGACGATCGTGCCGAGCGGTTCGAGCGTGCCCGAGCGGCGCAGGAAACGCCGCGCATTGGTCAATTCCCAGCCGCCCGTCGCAAGCGCGCGCGCGCTGTCGGCCGACAGCATCGACGACAGCACCCCGCCGGTGCGCTCGTAAATCGTCACATAGCCGAGGATGATCACCGGGCCGCTGGTATCGACCGTCGCCGCGTTGATCAGATTGTCGCCGTCGCGGACCCAGATGTTGGTGCGTATGCCGCTGTCCTTGGGGACTTGCTTATATTCGACCTTTTGCCAGGCGCTGAGCGCCGCGGTCGAGCGCGTGACGATGCGTTCGTTGAACGCAAAGCTGATCCCCGCAACGAGCAAGGCCGCGAGGAACAGGGGCGCGAGCACCTGGTGGGCCGACATGCCCGACGCCTTCATCGCGATGACCTCGCTGTTCTGGTTCAGCGTCACCATCGTCAGGATCGTGCCGAGCAGCACCGAAAAGGGCAGGAAGGTCTCGACGATCTGCGGCAGCCGCATGCCGACATAGCGCCACACGTCGGAGTCGCTGTTGCCCGCGACCGCGAGGATCTTGCCGCTTTCGCCCAGGAGGTCGAGTGTCTGGAGAATCAGCACCAGCGCGAACAGGATCGAGAAGGAGCGGACGAGGAAAAGGCGGCCGACGTAGAGCGCCATCGTCCGCGACGGGAAAAAGTGGAGCTGATGCATTTAGTTCACACTCTCCACCAGCCCCGGCTTGCGCTGGAACATCGTCAGCATTTTGCGGATCTTCTGCGCCGCCTTCGCCGCGACGCGCTCGAGCGCACCGATCGGCTGGCCGCCGGGCACATGCGCAACGACATAATACATCCAGATCGCGAGCGCCGCGAACAGCAGATAGGGTACCCACAGCGCGATCAGCGGGTCGACCACTCCGCGCGCCCCCATATCTTCGGCATATTGATTGATCTTGTGTTGCGTCACCAGCAGCACGATCGACAGGAAGACGCCGAGGGACGAGGTCGATCGTTTGGGCGGGATGGCGAGAGCGATCGCGATCAGCGGGATCAGGAACATCGACATCACTTCGACGATGCGAAAATGGAAATTCGCGCGCGATTCGAGTCGCGTCTGCACCGACTGGCTCTTGTCCTTCCCCGCGACGAACAATTCGGGGATCGTCATTTCGCGGTCGGCCCCGCCGCGCAGGCGGAATGCCTCGATCTTGGGCAGCGGGATAGGCAGGTCGTGATTGTCAAACGTCAGCACGCGCGGCACCGCGAATTTGGGCGATTCATGGATCAGCACGCCCTGCGACAGGCGCAGGATGATCGTATTCGGATCGTCGGTGGCGAGGAACTGTCCGCGCGCCGCGGTGGCCGACACGCGCTGTCCGTCCTTCTGCTCGCCGCGCACGAAAATGCCGCGCAAGCTGCGCCCGTCGTTGTAGCTTTCCTCGATCCTGAGCGTCATGCGGTCGCCCAATTTGGTGAATTCGCCGACCTTGATCGACGCGCCCAGCGCGCCCGAGCGCAGTTCGAATTGCAGCCCTTCATAGGCGTAGCGCGCGACGGGCTGGATGAAGCCGACGATCGCCAGATTGAGCGCGGCGAGCGCGATCGCATAGGCGAACGGCACGCGCATAAGCCGCCCGAAACTCATCCCCACGCCTTTCAGCACGTCGAGTTCGCTCGAAGTCGCAAGGCGCCGGAAAGCCAGGAGAATCCCCAGCATCAGCCCGATCGGAATACCGAGCGAAAGATATTCCGGGATGAGGTTCGCGAGCATCCGCCACACGACGCTGACCGGGCCGCCCTCGGTCGCGACGAAATCGAACAGGCGCAGCATCTTTTCGAGCACGAGCAGCATCGCCGACAGGACGAGGGTGCCGAGCATCGGGAAGAAGATGAGCCGCGCGATGTAGCGGTCGATGGCAGGAAGCTTATTCAATCTTTGGTCGCCCCATCACCATGATTTGGCCGCAGTTGTTTCCGATATGTCGATTCAAGGGCGACAGGGACCCGTGTCAGCGTGCGCTTTTGCGCTTGCTGGGATGGCTATAGCCTCTGGAGGTTTTGAGGTCATGTCGAAAATGTTTCTCGCCGGACTGCTTGGCGCCGGTGCTGCCGGAGCGCTGATCGCGCCCGTCGCGGCGCAGGGTGCCGCGCTGGGTCCGAGCGCCGCGCTGTGCAACAGCAACGCCACCGCCGTCCAGGTCGACGTGCGCGGTTTCAAGCAGCGTACGGGAACCGTGCGCGTGCAGATTTACAGCGCGAACAGCAGCTATCTCGAAAAGCGCAAATGGCTCGAACGCGTCGATGTGCCCGTGTCGCGCGCCGGCACGATGTCGGTCTGTGTGCCTGTGAAGCAGCAGGGCAGCTACGTCATTTCGGTGCGGCACGACATGAACGGCAACGGCAAGTCGGACCGCAGCGATGGCGCGGGCCTGTCGGGCAATCCCGACATGAAGGTCAGCGACTTCATCTTCAAGCGGAAGCCCAAATTGGCAACGGTCAGTTTCGCGGTCGGCGGCGCCACCAAGCGCGTTCCGGTCGTGCTGAACTATGTCAACGGCCTGTCCTTCGACCCCGTCGAATAGAGAGACTTTAGGGATTATATGGCAAGCGTCGCGCTCCTTTCGAATCCGCGCTCCACGGGCAACCGCTCGCTGTTGCCGCGGGTTCGCGAATATTGCGCGGCGCACCCCGACATCTTTCATTATGAGGTAGAGGACGTCGACCAGATCGAAAAGGCCATTCGCACCATGGCGATGGTCGGCCCGCGCGTCGTCGTGATCAACGGCGGCGACGGCACGGTCCAGGCCGCGCTGACCGAGATTTATTCGGGCGACCATTTCGGCGGCTCGCCGCCGCCGGTCGCGGTGCTGCCCAACGGCAAGACCAACCTCATCGCGCTCGATCTCGGCGCCGAGGGCGATCCGATCAAGGCGCTGGAGCGCGTGCTCGAACTCGTCGCGAGCGGCCGGCTCGAAGATCATGTGATCGAACGCCAGCTGATCTCGCTCGACAGCGGCGGCGAAGCGCGGCCGGTGCTCGGCATGTTCCTCGGCGGCGCCTATCTTGCCGACGTGATGCTCTATTGCCGCAACCGCATCTACCCGCTCGGCCTGCCGAACGGAATTTCGCATTTCCTCGCGGCGATCCTCGGGCTGTTCGCGATCATCTTCGGGATCGGCGGCGGCCGCCTGCCGCCCAAGCCCGAAAACATGACCGTGTCGCTGATCCGTCAGGGCGAATTCAAAGGCAAATTCTCGCTGCTGATCGTCACCACTCTGGAAAAATTGCTGCTCAGCATCCGTACGAGCGACGGCGGCGGCACCAACGGCCATATGAAATTGCTCGCGACCGACAGCAATGTCGGCGCGGTGTTTCGCATGCTCGGCGCGACCTGGCGCGGCACGCTCGGGCAGAACCAACTCGACGGCGTGCATTTTCAGCAGGGCGACGAAATTCGCATCGAGGGTGAGCGCTCGAACGTCATCCTCGACGGCGAAATCTTTCAGGCCAAGCACGGCATGCCGATCATCCTGACCTCGACGCAGCCGGTTCCGTTCCTGCGCCTCGCGGCCTGAGTCCCCGCGCGTGTCCGACCTGATCGATCTGGTCCGTGCCGAACTGGCGGTCCCCGTAGACCCGCGCGCCGCCGCGATGGCAGCGGCGATCGCCGCCCAATATCCCGGCAGCGCGCGCGCGGTGCTGTTTTACGGCAGCTGCCTGCGCGAGAGCGAGCTCGACGGGCTGATGCTTGATTTCTACCTGATCGTGTCGGACTATAGCGACGCTTATCCCAAACGCTGGATGGCGGCCGCCAACCGCCTGATCCCGCCCAACGTCTTCCCTTTCCAGTCGGGCGGGCTGATCGCCAAATATGCGGTACTCAGCGAAGCCGATTTCGACCGTCTGAACGGCGCGGAGACGCGCAACGTGTCCGTGTGGGCGCGCTTTGCGCAGCCGTCGCGCCTCGTGTGGGCGGTCGACGATACCGCGCGCGATCGGGCCGTCGCGGCGGTGGCGCGCGCCGCGCCGACGCTGCTCGCTGCGGCGGGCCGGGTCGATGGTGAAGCGCCGCTCGATTGGTGGCGGCGCGCCTTTTCGCTCACATACTCGGTCGAACTGCGCGCCGAGCGCGCGAGCCGCGCGCAGTCGGTGGTCGACGCCGATGCGGGGCGCTATGAGCGGTTCAGCGTTCCCGCGATCGCCGCGATCCCGGCCGATGCCCGCGCCGGCGGCTGGGCGCGGCGGCGGATGGAGGGCAAGGCGCTCAGCATCGCGCGGCTCGCCAAGGCCAGCCTGACCTATGCGGGCGGGATCGATTATCTGGCATGGAAGATCAACCGCCACGCGGGGACCAAGATCGAGATCAAGCCGTGGCAGCGCCGCTGGCCGCTCGTCGCCGCACTAACGCTGGTGCCGCGCCTGATGAAGAGCGGGGCGATCCGCTAAGCATTTTCACCCGGAAAATGCGGCAAACGAAAATCAGCTCGCGAGCCGCTGTCCTTCGGTCGACCGCGCCTCGCCGCGCCGGCGGATGGCCTGGTCGAGCGCGGTCAGGGTGAAGGGTTTGCGCAGCACATCATGGTCGCCGAAGCTTTCGACCTCGCTCGCGTCGCCGGCATAGCCGGTCACGAACAGCACCGACAGGTCGGGCCAGCGCTGTTTCAGCTGCGCGACCATTTCGGGGCCGGTGAGCTGGGGCATCAGCACGTCGGACAGGATCAGGTCGAAGCCGCCCTCTCCCTCCGCCAGCCGCCGCTCGACCAAGGCTTCGGCGTCGAGCGGGTTGCCGCAGGCGACCACACTATGGCCCAGCTCGCTGACCGCATCGACCGTCGCCGCGAGGACGCGTTCGTCGTCCTCGACGACAAGGATGCTAAGGGCGTCGGCGGGCGACGCGGGGCCGTCGGCATCGCCGGGCAACGTTTCGGTGGCCGCATCGGCCTCCGGCTTGGCGATCGGCAGCAGCATCGCGACGCTGGTGCCTTCGCCCTCGGTCGATGAAAGCTGCACTTCGCCGCCCGACTGGCGGCAGAAGGCGAAGACCTGGCTCATGCCGAGCCCGGTGCCCTGGCCCGCGGGCTTGGTCGTGTAAAAGGGGTCGAACACGCGTTCGAGCACTTCGGGTGACATGCCGCATCCGGTGTCGATCACCTGCACCGCGAGCGCTTTGCCTTCGCCGTCGTCGAGCGTCTGGATCGTGAGCGAACCATGGCTGTTCATCGCATCGCGCGCATTGACCGCAAGGTTGAGCAGCGCATTTTCGAATTGCTGCCGGTCGACCCAGCAGGCAAGGCCCGGGGCCTGCAGGTCGAGCGTCAGCGCGATCCGGTCGCCGATCGTGCGTTCGATCAGCTCGGCAAAGCTCGTGATGCATTCGTCGATCGCGACCATCTCGGGCCGCGCGGGTTCCGACCGGGCGAAGGTCAGCAGCCGGCGGGTCAGGTCGGCGGCGCGATTGGCGCCGTCGAGCGCGTTGGCGAGGTGGCGCGGCGCCTTTTCGGGGGATCGTTGCGCCAATTCGAGCCCGCCGACGACGACGGCCAGCATATTGTTGAAATCATGCGCGATGCCGCCCGTCAGCTGGCCGACCGCCTCCATCTTTTGCGCCTGGCGCAGCTGCGCCTCGGCGGCTTCACGCTCGATCATTTCGCCGCGCAGCGCGTCGTTCGCGTGCGCAAGTTCGGCGGTTCGTTCTTCGACCGCCGCTTCGAGCTGCATCGCACGGTCGCTCTCGAACAGCTGCTCGTTCCGCGCGAGCCGCCGCTCGCCTTCGGCGCGGATCAAAGAGAAGGTCGTGCCGATCGCGATGACTGCGGCGCCCGCTCCGAGTAACGAAAAGAGCAGGATCGCCTGGTTGAGGCTGGCGCGATCGGCCACGGCAAGCCGGTTGCGCTCGCGCAGCAACGCGCGCTCGTTCGCGATGATTTCGCTGAGCAGCTTGTCGATCTGGCTGACGCCCTGACCTTTGCCGGCCGCGTAATATTTCGAAATGGCCGCGACGGTCTGGTTGTAGTTGGCGCTGAGCGCCGCGTCGCCGAGCTGCGCTCCGCGGCTGTCCATTTCGCGCGTCAGCTGTTCGACCAGCGCCATCTGTTTCGGATTGTCGCGGACGTTGCGCCGCAATTGGGCGAGAAACTGCCGCGCGCGCCCCCACTGATATTCATAAACGCGCCCGTCCTCTTTCTGCAGCCCGACCGCGAAGCGGCCAAGCGACGCCTCGGCGCGCGCGATCGCGGCGTCGACCGACCGCGTTTGCGAAATGACTTCCATGCTCTGCGTCTGCCAGCCGAGCGAGCGGTCGTAATTGTCGTTGGCGCGCGCAAGCAGCAGCACGAGCGCCCCGACCACACCGGTCAGGATCGCACCGAGGACGATCGTCAGCCAGAAGCGTACACGCTCCCGCCGGCCGTCATTTTCGCTATCGCCATCCCGCTCGAACACGTGTTTCTCTTACCGGACAAGCACGGCGCCGCAAAGCACCGAAGCCGCCGCTGTTCTAACACCGCTTCAACTCGCCCCGAAAAGGAATCCGCTGGTCGGCGGATGACCTCGGTTCAGCCGATGATGCCGACGCGCTGGCCCGCGCGCTCGAACCGGCCGAGGATCTCGCCAACCTGTTCGATACTGTGCTCGGCGCACAGCGAGCAGCGCAGCAAGGTCATGCCCGCGGGGGTCGCGGGCGGGCGCGCGAGATTGACGTAAAGCCCTTCCTCGAGCAGCGCTTCCCACATCATCGCGCCGCGTTCGAGGTCGGGCATGATCACCGCGATGATCGCCGACTGCGGCTCTTCGGTGCCGAGCTGAAAACCGAGGTCGCGCAGGCCCTTGTGCAAAACCTTCGAATTTTCCCACAGGTGCGCGCGCTTGTTCGACCCGTGCATCAGCTTGCGGATGCTCGTCGCCGCGGTCGCGACGACGCTCGGCGGCAGCGAGGCGGTGAAGACGTACGGGCGGCAGACGAGCCGCAGGATTTCGAATTTCGGATGGTTCGACACACAGAAACCGCCGACGGTGCCGACGCTCTTTGAAAAGGTGCCGATGACGAAGTCGACGTCGTCGAGCACGCCCTGCGCTTCCGCGACGCCGCGGCCATTCTCGCCGATGAAGCCCATCGAATGCGCCTCGTCGACGAGCACCATCGCGCCGGCTTCCTTCGAAACGCGGATCATTTCCTTCAGCGGCGCGACGTCGCCGAGCATCGAATAGACGCCTTCGAGCACGACGAGCTTGCCCGCTTCGGGGGGCAGGCGCTTCAGGCGCTTTTCGAGCGCTTCGACGTCATTGTGGCGGAAAGCAACGATTTCGGCATTGCCCATCGCGCATCCGTCATAGATCGACGCATGGCTGTCGATGTCGAGGATGACATAGTCGCCCTTGCCCGCGATCGTCGAAATGATGCCGAGGTTCGCCTGATATCCGGTCGAAAACACCATGGCATGGTCCATGGCGTAGAATTCTTTCAGCGCGTCCTCGCACTCCTTGTGCCCCTGATAGGTGCCGTTGAGCACCCGGCTGCCGGTGGTGCCGCTGCCGAATTTGTCGAGCGCATCCTTGCCCGCGGCGATGACATCCTCGTCGAAGGTCATGCCCATATAATTATAGGTGCCGAGCAGGATCGTCTCGCGCCCGTTGCAGATCGCGACGGTCGGCGAGATCACCTTTTCCATCACCAGATTATACGGATCGGTAACCCCGGTCGCGAGCAGATCCTCGCGCTGCTGGATCAGCGGGTCGAATTTCGAGAAGAGATCGCTCATCGCCGTCAGCCCTGCAGCTTCTCGACCGCGGCGACCAGCTGGCCGACGGTTTCGATTTCGGCCTGCATGTTCATGCTGATGATGATGTCGAACGTATCCTCGACCTCGGCGACGAAATCCATCACCGTCAGGCTGTCCCATTCGAGATCGCCGGCAAAGGTCGTGGCATCGGTCAGCTCGACGCCCTTCTTGTTGAAAGGGGCAATCAGCCCGAAAATCTGATCGCGCAGGGCGGTGCTCATGTGGTGCGTCCCATATGGAATGAAGTTGCGTGCGGCATGCCGCGAAGGTTTCCGATTGGCAAGCGAATGCGGCGGGAACAGGGCAGCATCTTGCCGCTCGCGGGACTTCGTGGCATCCCGGTGGCGGGTCGCTGGCAGGGGCAGGGAAGCATGGACAGCGCAGATTCAAAGACATCGGCGGACCTGCCGGCGATTTCCTTCCCACCGAACGCCGTGCACCTCGTGCGCACCAACCAGCAGATCACGATGCAATTGTCGCAGATGGCGGATCAAAAGGCGTCGATCCTGATGGGCGCGACCTTCGTCGTCTTCACGCTCGCGATCGGGCAGGCCCGCGCCGGCGCGGGCGCGCTCGCGATACCGCTCGCGATCCTCGCGACCTTTTCCTTCCTGTCGGCGCTGCTCGCGGTGTCGGCGGTTCTGCCACGCGTCGGCAAGGCGCCGCCGGTCGTCTACAAGGACGGCAAGGATCACAGCAACATCCTGTTCTTCGGCCGCTTCGAACAGATGGACGAGGATGAATTCATCGCCGCGGTGAAGGCGCGCCTGCGCACCGAGGAAGGTCTCTACGAGACGATGCTGCGCGATACATACCAGAATGGCGTCGTGCTTGCGCGGCGCAAATATCGCTATCTTGCCTATGCGTACCGCCTTTTCGTCGTCGGGCTGACGCTGACTTTCGTCGCATTCGCGGTCGAGATGGTGATGCTTTGGAGCAAATGATCCCTCAAAGCATTGTCCCGGCATGACCGACGTCTTCATCAGCTACAAGCGCGAGGAGCGCGCGCGCTGCGTGGCGATCTACAACGCGCTCGTCGACCTGAAACTGTCGGTGTGGTTCGACGCGCATATCGAACCCGGCACCGATTTCGATCGCGAGATCGAGCGCGAGGTGCGCCGAGCCAGGGCAGTGCTGGTCCTCTGGTCCGAACTGGCGGCCGACAGCGACTGGATCCGCGCCGAAGCGCGCACCGGACGACAGAGCGAAAGGCTGGTCGCAGCACGGCTCGACGACTGCCTTCCTCCGCTCGAATTCGCCTCGGTACAAACGGTAGACCTGTTCGACCGCCCCGATTTTCAGGCGGGTGAGGGCTGGCGGCAAATCGCCGCGCGGATCGGCCGCCTCGTCGGACGGCCGGGGCTGGGCGATTATGCGCGCTGCGAACAATCGGCCGACGCGGGACAGTGGCGCGGCTGGGTTGCGGATAATGCAGGCGACCCGCTGCTCGGCAAGGCGCGCGAACGGCTGGCGGCGCTCGCGGGTGCCAAGGTCGCAGGCGCGGCTTCACCGATTGCCGATCGTCCCGAAACGACAGCGGCGGCGCCCGATATCGCTCCGGCCCGGCTCGGCCATGTCGCCGCGTTCGTGCGCCGTCACCGCCTGATTGCACTCGGCGCGATTGGCGCCGCGCTGCTGGTGTGGGCGGCTTCGGCCTATTGGTCCGGACAGCCCATGGGCGTGCCAGCCGATAGCGAAGCGCCGACGGGAGTGGAGATACCTGCGGGGCCGCCACCGGCGGTCGCCTCCGACATGGCCGAGGCATTCGTCCCGAAAGATCTGGGCTCGGCGGTCTGTAACACGGGACCTTATCCGATCGCATTCGACAGCGGGATGACGGCGATCACGCCAGATTCGCGCGGCATGCTCGACATGCTGGGCAAGGTTGCGCGCGATTGCGGCGGTGGGGTCGAGATCGCCGGACCGAGCGACCGGATGACCGCGGTCGTGCAAAATTATCTGGAGGCGCGGGGCGTCGCGTCGCGAAATATCACCCGCCGTACTTCGGCAGCGACGGGATTGTCGGTGGAAATTACCCTGCGCTGATCCGCACGCACCGCCGGTTGTTGCCTTTTTGCCACCCCATGAGCCGAAAAGCGGGGTGATCGACGCGCGCAATTGAAAGCGCCGCGCCGCTCGCCTATCCGGGCCGGCTATGCTGCAGCAGGCCATCCCTCTGACCGCGGAACCGCCGCAGAGTCTTCGCAAGGAATTCCGGGCGACGCTGGCGCTCGCCGTGCCGTTGGCAGCCGCGAACCTGCTGCAAATGCTCGTCCATGCGATCGATGTCATTTTCGTCGCGCGGCTCGGCGATGCGGCGCTCGCCGCTTCGTCGCTCGGCGTCGCGATCTTCGGGCTCCTGCTCTGGACCGGTTCCGGTCTCATCGGCGCGTCGGCGCCACTGATCGCCGCCGAACTCGGGCGCCGCAAACATGCGGTGCGCGAGGTGCGGCGGACGGTGCGCATGGCGTTGTGGCTCGCGGTGCTGGTTTCGGTGGTCTTCATGGGCATCTGCGCGGCAGGCGGTCCGATCATGCTCGCGACGGGGCAGCCGGCCGAAACGTCGGCGCGCGCCGCGGGTTTCCTGCTGATCCTGATGTGGGGCCTGTTCCCGATGATCGCGGCGGCGGTGCTGCGCATCTTCGTTTCGGCGCTGGGGCGGCCGACGATCGCGACCGCGATCACCTTCGGCGCGCTTTTCGTCAATGCGCTCGGCAACTGGGTGCTTGTCTTCGGCCACCTCGGCATGCCCGCGCTTGGCCTCCACGGCTCGGCGATATCGAGCGTGACGACCAGCTTCCTCATGCTGCTCGCCTATGTCGTCGTCATCCAGAGCGACCGGCGGCTGCGGCGCTATCATCTGTTCGGCAACTGGTGGCGGTCCGAATGGACGCGCTTTTTCGATATGCTGCGCATCGGCACCCCGATCAGCCTGACCATTCTGGCCGAGGCGGGATTGTTCACCGGCGCAGCTTTCCTGATGGGCCGCATCGGCGAGACCGAACTGGCCGGGCACACGATCGCGCTGCAGGTCGCGGCGCTCGCCTTTCAGATCCCATTCGGCGTCGCGCAGGCGGCGACGATCCGCGTCGGCCTCGCCTATGGCGCGCGCGACCATAGCGGTATCGCGCATGCGGGACAGGCGTCGCTCATCCTCGGTATCGGCTTCATGGGGCTGACCGCGCTCATCATGTGGCTTTTCCCGTCGCTCGTGCTGTCGATCTATGTCGACGTCGATGCGGCGCGCAACGCCGCGCTTGTCGGTTTCGCGATGCAGTTCCTCGTCGTCGCCGCCGCTTTCCAGCTCTTCGATGGCGCGCAGGCGGTAGCCGCGGGCGTGCTGCGCGGGTTGCAGGATACGCGCACCCCGATGATCATCGCGATCTGCGGTTACTGGATCGCGGGTTACGGCACCGCCATCTATCTCGGCTTCTGGACGCCGCTTGCCGGAGTCGGCGTGTGGATCGGGCTTGCCGTCGGACTGATTGTCGTCTCGGCGGTGCTGCTCCTGCGCTGGCGGATGCGCGGCCGCCTCGGCCTCCTTCCGGCGTAATTTTCCACTGACGTGGAAAGACTGCACCGGCCCGCTCTCCCCCCGGCCTCCCATAGGCTACGATCGTCAGGGAGGCCGGGAGGGGGAGCGGGCCGGTGCAGCCCGTCGTTTCAGCCTCGCTGAAACGACATCCACAAAAACTTCGCACGAATCTTGTAGCGCGGCGCTTGACGCCTATCTGACTCCCACCCATATGGCCGACTGTTAGCACTCGCACCCTGTGAGTGCTAAACGACATCATTTCCATCTGGAGGGATATCCATGCAATTTCGTCCGCTGCACGACCGCGTGCTTGTTCGCCGTATCGAAGCCGAAGAAAAGACGGCTGGCGGCATCATCATCCCCGACACCGCCAAGGAAAAGCCGCAGGAAGGCGAAGTCGTCTCGGTCGGCACCGGCACCCGCGCCGACGACGGCAAGGTGACCCCGCTCGACGTCAAGGCGGGCGACCGCATCCTGTTCGGCAAATGGTCGGGCACCGAAGTCAAGGTCGACGGCGAAGAGCTGCTGATCATGAAGGAATCGGACATATTGGGCGTCATCGCCTGAACCGTCTCCGCGTCCGCTGCGGACGCGATTTCAGTGTGAAGTTGCGCAGTTTTCTGCGCCTTTGAAAGGAATAGCCACATGGCTGCTAAAGACGTCAAATTTTCGCGCGACGCGCGCGAACGCATCCTGCGCGGTGTCGACACCCTCGCCGACGCGGTGAAGGTCACCCTCGGTCCCAAGGGCCGTAACGTCGTGATCGACAAGAGCTTCGGCGCGCCCCGCATCACCAAGGACGGCGTCACCGTCGCCAAGGAAATCGAACTCAAGGACAAGTTCGAAAATATGGGCGCCCAGATGCTGCGCGAAGTCGCATCGAAGGCGAACGACAAGGCCGGCGACGGCACCACCACCGCGACCGTTCTCGCCCAGGCGATCGTGCGCGAAGGCATGAAGTCGGTTGCCGCCGGCATGAACCCGATGGACCTGAAGCGCGGCATCGACCTCGCGGTCACCAAGGTTGTCGAAACGATCAAGGCGCAGTCGAAGCCCGTCTCGGGCACCGCTGAAATCGCCCAGGTCGGCATCATTTCGGCCAATGGCGACACCGAAGTCGGCGAGAAGATCGCCGAAGCGATGGAAAAGGTCGGCAAGGAAGGCGTGATCACCGTCGAGGAAGCCAAGGGCCTCGATTTCGAACTCGACGTCGTCGAAGGCATGCAGTTCGACCGCGGCTACCTGTCGCCTTACTTCATCACCAACCCCGAAAAGATGCTCGTCGAGCTCAGCGATCCGTACATCCTGATCTTCGAAAAGAAGCTGTCGAACCTCCAGTCGATGCTTCCGATCCTCGAAGCCGTGGTGCAGTCGGGCCGTCCGCTGCTGATCATCGCCGAAGACATCGAAGGCGAAGCGCTCGCAACGCTGGTGGTCAACCGCCTGCGCGGCGGCCTGAAGGTCGCTGCCGTCAAGGCACCGGGCTTCGGCGATCGCCGCAAGGCGATGCTGCAGGACATCGCGATCCTCACCGCCGGTGAAATGATCAGCGAAGACCTCGGCATCAAGCTCGAAACCGTCACGCTGAACATGCTCGGCCAGGCCAAGCGCGTCACCATCGACAAGGACAACACCACCATCGTCGACGGTGCGGGTGACCATGACACGATCAAGGGCCGCGTCGAACAGATCCGTGCACAGATCGAAACGACCACGTCGGATTACGACAAGGAAAAGCTGCAGGAACGTCTGGCGAAGCTCGCCGGCGGTGTTGCCGTGATCAAGGTCGGCGGCGCTTCGGAAGTCGAAGTGAAGGAACGCAAGGATCGCGTCGATGACGCCCTCCACGCGACCCGCGCTGCGGTCGAAGAAGGCATCGTCCCCGGCGGCGGTACGGCGCTTCTGTACGCGACCAAGGCCCTCGAAGGCCTGTCGGGCATCAACGAAGACCAGACCCGCGGCATCGACATCATCCGTCGCGCGCTGCAGGCTCCGGTTCGCCAGATCGCCGAAAACGCAGGCTTCGACGGCGGTGTCGTCGCCGGCAAGCTGTTCGACCAGAAGGACAGCAACTTCGGCTTCAACGCTTCGACCGACGTCTATGAAGACTTGGTCAAGGCCGGTGTCATCGACCCGACCAAGGTCGTTCGCATCGCGCTTCAGGATGCTGCCTCGGTTGCCGGTCTGCTGATCACCACCGAAGCCGGCATCGCCGAATCGCCCGACGACAAGCCCGCCATGCCCATGGGCGGCGGCGGCATGGGCGGCATGGGCGGCATGGACTTCTAAGTCCAATCCGTTCGGCACTCAGCCAGTGAAAAGAGGGCCGGGGGAGAAATCCTCCGGCCCTTTTTCATGCCTGCCGTGCCCCTGCCTTCGCAGGGGCACGGCAGTTCTCTCATTGCCAGTCAATGCGATGCGGCATAGCTAGGGGCGATGATGTTCGTCCTCGCCTTCGCGCTCGCGGACCCCTCGGCCGGCACGCCTCCGGCACCGCCACCCGTCGAACGCTGCGGATACCGCATCGTCGAAACCTTCCCGCACGACGCGATCAGCTTCACCCAAGGCCTTTTCTGGGACGAGGGGCATCTTTACGAGGCGACCGGTCAATATGGTCAGTCCCGCGTGGCACGGCTCGACCTCAAGACCGGCAAGGCGCTGGCGCAGACAAAGCTGCCGTCGGATCAGTTCGGCGAGGGCATCACGCGCTGGGGCGACCAGATCATCGGCGTGACCTGGCAGGGCGGCGTCGGCAACCGCTGGTCGATCAAGGATTTGAAACCGGCCGGCACCTTCAAATATGAGGGCGAGGGCTGGGGTCTCACGATGGTCGAAGGCAGCCTGGTACTCAGCGACGGCACGACCGACCTCCGCTTTTTCGACCCCGCGACGATGAAGGAGCAGAAGCGCGTCACCGTGCGTTTCGGCGGCCGGCCGATCTCGATGATCAACGAGCTTGAGACGATCGACGGCCAGATCTGGGCGAATATCTGGATGACCGATTTCGTCGTCCGCATCGATCCCGCCACCGGCAACGTCGTCTCGCTCGTCGATCTGACGGGACTCAAGGCCGATGCCGGTGTGAGCGGGACCGACAGCGTGCTCAACGGCATTGCATGGGATGCGAAAACGAAGCGCCTGTTCGTCACCGGCAAATATTGGCCGAAACTTTACGAAATCGCGCTGTCGGGCTGCCGTTAGTCGCGCGTCAGCGCCGCCTCCATGCGCGCCGCGGCGGCGTCATAGACATGCTCTTTCAATCCCGCGGTGATCGCCTTCGGCGCGCGGTCGGGATGGCCGCCGGGGAAGGGCGGCGCGGGATCATATTCGATCGCGAGCTGGATCGCCTGCGCCACCGCATCACCGCGCAGCCGGGCGATCAGGGTCAGTGCGAAATCGAGCCCCGAGGTGACGCCGCCGCTGGTGACGACATTCCCGTCCTCGACGACGCGTGCCTTCACCGGCTCGGCGCCGACCAGCGGCAGCAGATGGGTATAGGCCCAGTGCGTCGTCGCGCGCTTGCCGTCCAGCAGTCCGGCGCGGCCGAGCAGGAAGGCGCCGGTGCAGACGCTCGTCACCCACTGTGCGCCCGCCGCATGCCGCGTGATGAAATCGATCGTGGCGGTATCGCGCAGCGCGTCGGCGACGCCGTGCCCGCCGGGGATGCAGAGGATGTCGGCCTGCCGTGCGCCCGCGAAATCATGCGTCGGTACGATCGCGAAGCCGCTGTCGGTCATGATCGGATCGAGGGTCGCGGCGGCACCCGTCAGCGTCGCGCCGGGCATGCGTGAAAGCGCCTGTGCGGGAGCGGTAAAGTCGAGCTGGGTAATGCCGGGAAAGAGCAGGAAGACGATATTGGTGCTGGGCGTATCGGTCATGCGGATGTCCTTGCGCTGGCAGTGGATCACCCAGGCGCGCGGCTCATGACGGCCTGCCGGCCGGTCCCGCTTCCCGATGGGATACCATCTTCAGCGCCAGTCGCGGGGCGCGTTCAACCTAACCCCTCGGTGCGGCGAGGGGAAGGCGCTATTTGTCGGTCTTCGCCGCATCGTCAGCCGTCTTGCCCGTTTCGGCCGGCGCGGCGCTGTCGCGGCTTTCCAGCATTTCGGCGGCATCGTCGAGCGCCTTCGCCTCGCTGACGGTCACGCCGCCGGGGCCGGGCTCATTGTCGGTGCGGCTGCATCCCGTCGTCAGGATCAGCATCGCGAGCGCGGCGCTCGTCATCCGAAGGTCGATCATCGCATGCTCTCCCATGAAAAAGGGCTCCATCCACGGTGGATGGAGCCCCGATATCAGCCCGAAGGCGTGCCGACGACTTACTTCTTGTCGTTGGCTTCGGCCTTCTTGGTTTCTTCGGCGATCTTGTCGCCGGCCTTGTCTGCGGCTTCGCCAGCGGCATTCACGGTGCCTTCGACGGCGTTGCCAGCCTTATCGGCGGCGGCGGCGGTCGCATCGGCGGCTTCGTCGGCGGCGGCAGCCGTCGCGTCGGCAGCGCCAGCGGCGGCATCGGCAGCGACATCGCCAGCGGCGGCGGCGTCATCCGCTGCCGAAGTGGCGGTTTCCGAAGCGGCGTCCTGGGTCTTTTCCGAGCAGGCGGCGAGGCTGAAGGCCGCGGCGGCCATCGAGGCGATGATGATCTTGCGCATGATATTCCTTTCGAATGCAATGGCCGGGCGACGACCATAGGGACTGAGAGGTAACGACGGATCAGAGGCTTGGCAACTGCGCCGATTGATACCTTCCCGAATAAAAAAGGGGCCACCGGCGAACCGGCGACCCCCCTTTGTCTTTAGCATTTCTTCGGCCTGAAAGGCCGAAAAGACGCTTACTTCTTGGCTTCTTCCAGCGCGCCCTTGGCAGCGTCGGCAGCTTCCTTGGCAGCGCCGGCAGCTTCGGTTGCCTTGTCGGCAGCCTTGGCAGCGGCGTCGGCACCTTCGCCAGCAGCGGCAGCACCGGCGGCGTCGGCAGCGGCGCCGGCTTCGCCAGCGGCAGCGGCGGTCGCGTCGGCAGCGCCTTCGGCCGCTTCCATCGCGCCATCAGCAGCGCCTTCGACGGTCGCAGCTGCGTCTTCGGTTGCGGCAGCCGTGTCGTCGGCGGCCTTTTCGGCGCAAGCAGCGAGGCCCATCGAGGCGGCGAGGACGAGCGACAGAGTGATCGATTTCTTCATTTGGGAATACCCCTCTCGGTTGAACTGACCGATCGGCACAGGAACTGATCGATCCCGAAATTTGCCAATCGGGCGCAGAATTACCCCCTCGCCAAATGGCGTGCAACGCCATTCTTGCGAGAGCCCCGGTGTTTCGTCGTAATTCGGTCCCGGCTGGAGGGTGTGTGGCGGAAATAGGGGAGCGGCGCTTGGTTGACCGGATATAAAGAAAGCTTTATATGTTATTCCATGAGCGAGCTGATCGACATTTTCCGCGCCCTCGCGGACCCGACGCGATTGCGAGTCGTCGCGCTTTTGCGCGAGATGGAGCTCGCGATCGGCGAATTGGCGGTCGTGCTCGACCAGAGCCAGCCGCGCGTGTCGCGCCATGTCCGTATCCTTGTCGAGGCGGAAATCGTCGAGCGGCGACGCGAAGGGAGCTGGGTTTTCCTGCGCATTGCGACCGGCGGACCGGTCGCCGGGATTATCGGGCAGGCCGAAAAATGGCCCTTCTCCACGCGCGAGACGCGGGTCATCGCGCATGATGCGCGGCGGCTGGCGGCGGTGCGCGACGAACGGGTCGCGGTTGCCGAACGCTATTTCGCCGAACATGCCGCCGAATGGGATGCGATCCGTTCGCGCCATGTCGCCGAAAGCGAAGTTGAGGCCGCGATGCTGGCAATGATGCACAACCGCCGGCTCGGCCATCTGCTCGACATCGGGACTGGCACCGGACGGATGGCAGAAATTTTCGCCCCGACCGCGCGCCGCGTCACCGCACTCGACCGCAGCCCCGAAATGCTGCGCATCGCGCGCACCAAGCTGGCGGGGCAATCGGTTCCCGTCGATCTGCTCCAGGGCGACTTCCTGAACCTGCCGGTCGCGGATGCCAGCATCGACAGCATCGTCATTCATCAGGCGCTGCATTTCGCGCATGAGCCCGACCGCGTGATCGCCGAAGCGAGCCGGGTGCTGCGCGGCGGCGGCCATTTGCTCGTCGTCGATTTCGCACCGCACGAGGACGAGGAGTTGCGCAATTTTGCGGCGCACGCGCGTCTCGGCTTTTCGGACGCGCAGATCCGCGGCTGGTTCGCGTCGGCGGGGCTGCTGCTGGAAAATACCCAGACGCTGGAAGGCGGGGAGCTGGCCGTGAAGCTGTGGCTCGGCCGCCGTCGCAGCGATGAAGATCAACCTCCCGCCAGTGAAGGCGGGCAAAGTAAAAGGCTTGCGGCATGACGTCGAATTTGAACTCGCTGGCGGAGGCGCGCCGCGCTGCGGCCTCGCCGCTGTTCGCCAATCTCGAAGGCGACATCGGCGTCAGCTTCGAATTCTTCCCGCCCAAGACCGAGAAGATGGAGGCGCAGCTGTGGGACACGTTCCGCACGCTCGAGCCGCTGGGCCCCAGCTTCGTGTCGGTCACTTATGGCGCGGGCGGCTCGACGCGCGAGCGCACCCACGCGACCGTCGCGCGCATCGCCGCCGAAAGCGCCGTTCCGCCCGCCGCGCACCTGACCTGCGTCGAGGCGTCGCGCGCCGAGATCGACGAGGTCGCGCAGGCCTATTGGGACGCCGGGGTGCGCCATATCGTCGCGCTGCGCGGCGATGTCCCTGGCGGCGCGCCATACCGCGCGCACCCCGATGGCTATGCCAATGCGATCGAACTCGTCGCGGGGCTGAAGGCGATTGCGCCGTTCGACATTTCGGTCGCCGCTTACCCGGAGGTCCACCCCGACGCCGACTGCGCCGAATCGGATCTCGATAACCTCAAGCGCAAGCTCGATGCGGGCGCGACGCGCGCGATCACGCAATTCTTCTTCTCGCCCGACAGCTTCCTGCGCTTTCGCGACGCGGCGGCGGCGGCGGGCATTACCGCGCCGATCATACCGGGCATTCTGCCCGTATCGAATGTGTCGCAGACGCGGCGCATGGCCGACATGTGCGGTACTGCGATCCCCGGCTGGATGATCTCGCTGTTCGAGGGACTCGACGACCTGCCCGCGGCGCGCCAGCTGGTCGCCGCGACGATCGCCGCCGAGATGTGCCGCCGCCTTTATGCGGGCGGCGTGCGCGACTTCCACTTCTACACGCTCAACCGCGCCGAACTCAGCTATGCCATCTGCCACCTGTTGGGCCTGCGCCCGGCGGCGGCGCCCGCGACGGAGAAAGCCGCATGACCGCCAGTTTGACAAGCAGCGCACGCGAAGCCCTGCAGGCAGCAGCGAAGGAGCGCATCCTGCTCACCGACGGCGGCTGGGGAACGCAGATCCAGCTCCGCAAACTGGTCGAGGCCGACTATGCCGGCAGCCTCGGCCTGACGCACGACCAGAAGGGCAATAACGACATCCTCGCGCTGACGCGGCCCGATGTCGTCACCGCGATCGGCGAGGCCTATCTGGCGGCGGGGTCGGACATCGTGTCGACCAACACCTTCAGCGCCAACACGATCAGCCAGGCCGATTATGGCGCCGAGCATCTGGTCGCCGACATCAACCATGAAAGCGCGCGGCTGGGCCGCGAGGCGGCCGATCGCTATCAGGATCGTGACGGCCGCCGCCGCTTTATCGCGGGCGCGGTCGGGCCGACGAACAAGACGCTGTCACTGTCCCCCGACGTCAACAACCCCGGCTATCGCGAGATCGATTTCGACGAGCTCAAGAATGTCTATCTGGATCAGGTCGTCGCGCTCGCCGAGGGCGGGGCAGATTTCATCCTGATCGAGACGATCTTCGACACGCTGAATGCCAAGGCTGGGATCGCTGCAACGCTCGAGGCCGAAGCAAAGGTCGGACGCGAGCTGCCGCTGATGATCTCGATGACGCTCACCGACCTTAGCGGCCGCAACCTGTCGGGACACACGGTCGAAGCCTTCTGGTACGCGGTACGTCATGCCAAACCGCTGACGATCGGGCTCAACTGCTCGTTCGGCGCGTCGCAGCTGCGCCCGCATGTGCGCGTGCTCTCCGATATCGCCGATGCGCTGGTGATGGTCTATCCGAACGCCGGCCTGCCCAACGAACTCGGCGAATATGACGAGATGCCCGACACGACCGCGGGGCTCGTGCGCGAATGGGCCGAGCATGGTCAGGTCAACATCCTCGGCGGCTGCTGCGGGTCGACGCCGGCGCATATCGCGGCGATGGCGCGCGCGATCGAGGGCCTGCCGGCGCGGAAGATTCCCGAGGTGCCGGTACGCACGCGGCTCGCGGGGCTCGAGCCCTTCACCATGGCGGCCTGAACCGATGACCGACAATCCGACGTGGACGATCCGGGAAGCCGGAGCCGACGATGCGTCGGCGCTCGCGCTGATCGGCGCCGCGACCTTCCTCGAAACCTTCGCGGGCATCCTCGACGGCGAGGCGATCGTCGGTCACTGCGCCGCGCATCATACTGAGGCGGCTTATCTGGCCTATCTCGCGGATGGGGGCCGGGCATGGATCGCCGAGGCGCAGCCCGGCGGCGCGCCGATCGGTTTCGCGCTGGTCGGTAAGCCCGACCTCGCCGCGGCTCTCGACGGCGATATTGAGCTCAAGCGTATCTACTCGCTGTCGCGTTTCCACGGCTCGGGGCTCGGCGCGGCGTTGATGAAACAGGCGCTGGAAGCGGCGCGCGGCCATCGCCGTCTGCTTCTCGGCGTCTATGCCGGCAACCAGCGCGCGCTCGCTTTCTATCGCAAACAAGGTTTCGCCGACCTTGGCACGCGCCAGTTCAATGTCGGCGGCAAGCTTTACGACGATCTCGTCCTCGCCCGGCCGCTTACCGCCTAATGCTCAGTTTCAGGATACCCCGATGACCACCGCCGCCTCTTCCAGCTTCGTCAATATCGGCGAGCGCACCAACGTCACCGGATCGGCGGCGTTCAAGAAGCTGATCCTCGCCGACGACTATACCGCTGCGGTCGAGGTCGCGCGCCAGCAGGTCGAGAATGGCGCGCAGGTCATCGACGTCAACATGGACGAAGGTCTGCTCGACGCCGAATATGCGATGACGACCTTTTTGAAGCTTATCGCCGCCGAGCCCGACATCGCGCGCGTGCCGGTGATGATCGACAGCTCGAAATGGAGCGTGATTGAGGCGGGGCTGAAATGCGTCCCCGGCAAGCCGATCGTCAATTCGATCAGCATGAAGGAAGGCGAGGAGCCTTTCCTCGAACATGCGCGCAAATGCATGGCCTATGGCGCCGCGGTCGTCGTGATGGCGTTCGACGAGGTCGGGCAGGCCGACACGATGGAACGCAAGATCGAGATTTGCGAGCGCGCCTATAAATTGCTGATGACCATCGGCTTTCCGCCCGAAGATATCATCTTCGACCCCAATGTCTTCGCGGTCGCGACGGGGCTGGAAGAGCATGACAATTATGCCGTCGATTTCATCGAGGCGGTGAAGATCATCCGCGTCCGCTGCCCGCATGTGCATTTTTCGGGCGGGCTGTCGAACCTCAGCTTCGGCTTCCGCGGCAACGAGGTCGTGCGCCGCGCGATGCACAGCGTCTTCCTTTATTATGCGATCCCCGCCGGGCTCGACATGGCAATCGTCAACGCCGGCCAGCTCGACGTGTACGACACGATTGACCCCGAACTGCGTCAGGCGGTCGAGGATGTCGTGCTCAACCGCAAGGTCGAGGGCGAAGCCGAAAGCCCGACCGAGCGGCTCATCGCACTCGCCGAACGCTATAAGGGTAGCAACCCCGCGCAGGAAAAGGCGGCCGAGGAATGGCGCGGCTGGCCGGTCGCCAAGCGGCTCGAACATGCGCTCGTCAAGGGCATCGACGCCTATGTCGTCGACGACACCGAGGAAATGCGCCTGCTGATGCCGCGTCCGATCGAGGTGATCGAGGGGCCGCTGATGGACGGGATGAACGTCGTCGGCGACCTGTTCGGGTCGGGCAAGATGTTCCTGCCGCAGGTGGTGAAATCGGCGCGCGTGATGAAAAAGGCGGTCGCGCACCTGCTGCCCTTCATCGAGGCATCGAAGGAGCCTGGCGCGAAGGGCAAGGGCAAGGTCGTGATGGCGACCGTGAAGGGCGACGTCCACGACATCGGCAAGAATATCGTCGGCGTCGTGCTGCAATGTAACGGGTTCGAGATCGTCGACCTCGGCGTCATGGTGCCCTGGTCGAAGATCCTCGAGGCGGCGAACGAGAATGACGCCGACATGATCGGCCTCTCGGGCCTCATCACCCCCTCGCTCGACGAAATGGTCACGGTCGCCGAGGAAATGCAGCGGGCGGGCATGACCATGCCGCTACTGATCGGCGGCGCGACGACCTCGAAGGTCCACACCGCGCTGCGCATCGATCCGGCATACCAGGGTCCGGTGCTCCACGTCCTCGACGCCAGCCGTGCGGTGGGCGTCGCGACCTCTCTGGTCAGCGATACCGGGCGCGAGGCGTATGTGCAGGGGTATAAGGACGATTATGCCCATATCCGCGACGTGCGCGCGGGCAAGGGGCAGAGCGTGCTGCACACCCTCGAAGAAGCGCGTGCCAATTATTACGACGCCTATCTCAGCGACAAGCCGGCGCCGCCGTTACAGCCCGGACTGCACCGCTTCGACGACTGGTCGCTCGAAGATTTGCGCGAATGCATCGACTGGACGCCCTTTTTCCGCGCGTGGGAATTGCATGGCACCTGGCCGTCGATCATGGAAGACGACGTGGTCGGCGAAACGGCGCAGGCGCTCAAGGCCGATGCCGATGCGATGCTCGACAAGCTGATCGCCGAAAAATGGCTGACCGCACGCGGCGTCTGCGCCCTCTGGCCTTGCGCGCGCGACGGCGACAGCGTCACCATCCACATCGCCGAGGAGGAGCGCCATGTGACTCTTCCTTTTCTGCGCCAGCAGGTCAAGAAGAGTCGCGACCGCGCCAATATGTGCCTCGCCGATTTCATCGATCCGGCGGGCGACTGGATGGGCGGCTTCGCGGTCGGCATCCACGGCATCGAGCCGCATTCGGAACGCTTCCGGGCCGACAAGGACGATTATTCCGACATCTTGCTGAAGGCGCTGGCGGACCGCTTCGCCGAGGCCTTCGCCGAGCGGCTGCATCAGCATGTCCGCACCACGCTGTGGGGTTATGCGCCCGGCGAGCAGCTGACCAACGAGGCGCTGATCAAGGAAGAATATCGCGGTATCCGACCCGCCCCCGGCTATCCCGCCTGTCCCGACCACAGCCTGAAGCCGATCCTGTTCGATCTGCTGGCGGCGGGCGATAATGCCGGGCTGGTGCTGACCGAAAGCTTCGCCATGCTGCCGACGGCGGCGGTCAGCGGCTTTTATTTCGGCCATCCCGAAAGCCAGTATTTCGGTGTCGCCCGGATCGGGAGCGACCAGCTCGAAGACTATGCGCAGCGGCGCGGCGTCGATATCGAAACCGCGACGCGCTGGCTGCGACCCAATCTGGATTAACCTGCGTCCGCGCGCCTGTCCGATAAGGGGACAGGCGTGCGGTTAACCAGCTTCGCCAACGACGGACGCGCCGAAAGCCGCTATGGGCGGCGCATGTTCAAGGCACTTCTCCGTCGGCCGTTGATGCCGCTGCTCGCCCTCCCGCTGCTCCTCGCGCCGGTACCGCTGCCCGCCCAATCGGGTACGGCCCCGTATGTCGTCGCCGAAAGCGGTCGCAGTTTCGGACGGTTGCAGGACGCCGTCGATGCGATCGGTGAGGGCGAGGGCACGATCCGCGTCGCTTCCGGCTATCATCGCGACTGCGCGGTGCAGACCGCGGGCCGCATTGCCTTCGTCGCGGTCGAACCCGGCCGGGCGATCTTCGACGGCGTGACCTGCGAGGGCAAGGCGGCGCTGGTGCTGCGCGGCGCGGGCGCGAAAATCGACGGGATCGTGTTCCAGAATATGCGCGTCCCCGACGGCAATGGCGCGGGCATCCGTCTCGAAAAAAGCGATCTCGACGTCGTCAACAGCCTGTTCCGCAACAGCGAGGAAGGGATTTTGACCGCCGACGACCCCGCGGCGACGCTGACGATCGACCGCTCGACCTTCTCACGCCTCGGCCGCTGCGACCGCGGCCTCAGCTGCGCGCACAGCGTTTACACCGGGGTCTATGGCCGCGTCGTCGTCACCCGCACGCGCTTTGAAAAGGGCAGCGGCGGCCATTATCTCAAGACCCGCTCGCCGCGCGTCGAGATCCGCGACAACAGCTTCGACGATACGCAGGGCACCGCGACCAATTACCTGATCGACCTGCCTGCGGGATCGACCGGACGGATCGCAAACAATTTGATGATCCAGGGACGCGACAAGGAAAATTACGGCGCGTTGATCGCGGTCGCGGCCGAGGCGCGCGACAATCCGTCGCGGGGGCTGGTCATCGAAGGCAATCGTGCGAGCGTTCCGCAGGGCACGGGCCGCAAGACGATCTTCGTCGCCGACTGGAGCGGCGAGGCGCTGGCGATCGGGCCGAACGAACTGGGGCCAGGGTTGACGCGCTTCGAGAAGATTTAGGGGCTTAGGCTTCGCCGCGCGTTTCGATGAGCGACGCGGCGAGCGCTTCGGCGGGCGATTTTCCGCCCCACAGCACAAACTGGAACACCGGGTAAAAGCGCTCGCATTCGTCGATCGCGCTTTCAATTAGCGTTTCGGTCATGTCGAGCGGCAGCGACGCGTCGGCGCCGAGCAGCATGCCATGGCGGAACAGGATCGTGCCACTGTTCGACCACAGCTCGAAATGGCCCAGCCACAATTGTTCGTTGATCAGCGCGAGCGCCTCATGCGCGGCGGCGCGCTTGTCCTCGACGACGCGGATGTCGGGAAAGGCGAGGAGCTGGATGACGCCGTCGTCGGCGCGCCACACCGCGCGCAGCTCATAGGTCGTCCAGCTGCCCTGCGCGGTCGCGACGATCTCGTCCTCGCCGACCATCTCGTGGGGCCAGTCGTGCGCGGCAAAGTAGGACGCCAGCATCTCCATCGGTGCCGCGTCCTGGCCATCATCGTCGTCGTAAATATCGTCACTCATGCGCGCGCCTTTAGCCCGGATGGCTGGATGACGCGAGTCGGCATCCCGTGCCATCCGGGGAATATTTTCTGTGCATAAACGGCCAAAAGCGCGCCCGCGCGTCCTAGCTCTTGGGCTTGCGCGCCGCGGGCTTGGCTGCGGGTTTTGCGGCCGGCTTTGCAGCAGCAGGTTTCGCTGCCGCCTTCGGCGCCGCCGCAGCCTTGGCAGCCGCCGCAGGTTTCGTCACGCCTTCGAGCTTGTCGAGCCGCGCCTTCAGCGCTTCGGCTTCGGCGCGTGCCGTCGCGGCCATTTTCTTCACTGCCTCGAATTCTTCGCGGCTGACGAAATCCATGCGGCCGAC
Organism: Sphingopyxis sp. Root154; assembly: GCF_001427105.1. GTDB lineage: Bacteria > Pseudomonadota > Alphaproteobacteria > Sphingomonadales > Sphingomonadaceae > Sphingopyxis. Next base: position 1,039,924 of record NZ_LMGI01000002.1, on the reverse strand, counting down.
CCATTCCTTGGCACGGTCGCGCATCGCGGACTCGGCTTCGCGGCCTGCGCCCGCGACGGTTCCGGCAATGCCGTTCACCATCTTGGCCAGATCGTCGAAAAAGCGGTTTTCGCTCTGCATGTCTCATATTCCTTCGTCGGGGTCTGTCCCCTTGCCGTCACCCTATTTGGGTGCTGGCGGCGGCGGGGACAAGGGTTTCGGCATCGGGATTGCGCTGATCGATCTGGAAATTAAGGATCGCGGCAAAGCTGAGCCAGATCATATAGGGCACGAGCAACCACGCCGCGGCCTTGCGGATCGGCGCAAAGGCAAAGGCGGTGGCGATCGTCACCATCAGGATGAAGATGATCACATAGAGCGCGGTCGTCACCTGATGCTGCCCGAAAAAAAGCGGCGACCAGGCGAAATTAGCGATCAACTGGACGAAGAAGAGCAGCAGCGCAAAGCCGCGCCCCTTGGCGCCGCGCGCATGGAGGATCATCGCCAGCGACAGGCCAAGGCAGATGTAGAGGAGCGGCCAGACGGTGCCGAACACCCAGCCCGGCGGGGTGATCGGCGGCAGGTCGAGCGAGGCAAACCAACGATTGCCATAGCCGCTGTTCGACAGCAGGCCCGACAGGCTGCCGGCAAGCACGATCGCCGGAACGGTGACGAGCGCCCAGCGCAGATAGGACATGCGAAGCTGCCCCGGCGTTGCGATTTCGGTCATCTCCGCATTATCCCCCACACGCGAATCCGTTGCATGGTGTCGCGATTGTGCGGCGCAGCGTCAAGCGGCTCGCTTCACCGCGGCGATCAGAAATTCGACATTTCCTTCCGGACCGGTGATCGGGCTTTCGACAAGGTCGAGCACGTCCCAGCCTTCGCCGGTCAGCCAGCCCTGCACTTCGGCGCAAACGCGCGCGTGCACCGCGGCATCGCGGACGACGCCCTTCTTGCCGACCTCGTGGCGTTCGGCCTCGAACTGCGGCTTGATCAGCGCGACGATGCGCGCGCCCCCTTTCGCGAATGACATCGGCACCGGCAGCACCTTTGCCAGCGCGATGAAACTCGCGTCGCAGACGATCAGATCGACGGGTTCGGGGATATGCGCCGGTGTCAGGATGCGCGCGCTCGTCTGTTCGTGGACGATGACGCGCTCGTCCTGCCGCAGCTTCCACGCGAGCTGGTTGGTGCCCGAATCCACCGCATAGACGCGCGCCGCGCCGCGGCTGAGCAGCACATCGGTGAACCCGCCGGTCGACGATCCGACGTCGATCGCGACCGCGCCGGTCACGTCCCAGTCGAGATGGGTCAGCGCATGGTCGAGCTTGATCCCGCCGCGCGACACCCACGGATGGTCGCGGCCCTTGACGCTGATCTCGGCATCTGCCGCGATCTGCTGTCCCGCCTTGTCGATCTTGCGGTCGCCGACAAAGGCGAGCCCCGCAAGGATCAGCGCCTGCGCGCGCGTCCGGCTTTCGGCGAGGCCGCGGTCGACGAGCAGCTGGTCGGCGCGCTGCTTCGCCATCAGCCGCCAACCTTGTCGGTGAGCAGGCTTGGCGTGAGGATCTGCGGCAGGATTTCGGCCTTCGCGGCGCCCGGCGCATACCAGAGATAGAGCGGCACGCTGTTGCGGCCATGCTCGGCGAGGGTGCGCGTGATGGCCGGATCGCCATTGGTCCAGTCGCCCACCAGAGTGACGACACTCGCCTTGTCGAACGCCTCCTGCACCGCCTTGCGGTTGATCGCGCCGGCTTCGTTCGCCTTGCACGACAGGCACCAGTCGGCGGTGAAATAGACGAAGACGGGCTTGCCGGTGGCGCGCGCCTTGGCGAGCGCGTCGGCCGAGAAGGTCGATCCGGCGCCGTCGGCGGTGCGTTCGGCCTCGGCGACTTCGGTCACCGTGCCCGCGAGGCTGACAAGGAAGAGCAGGCCTGAGGCGAATAGCAGCCACGACCGCCGGTCGCCGCGCTGGATTGCTCCGTAGTGCGTGAGCAGGACAAGCGCCATGGCGACAGCGAGGATCGGCCATAAGAGCTGCTCGCCGCTGCCGAGCTGCCGCCACAGCAGCCATGCCAGCGCGAGCGTGGTGAGCCCCATCGGTAGCGCCATCCATTTGCGGAAGCGGTCCATCCACGGCCCCGGTTTTGGAAGCCGGTTGCGCAGTGCGGGTACAAAGCCGACCGCGAGGAAGGGCAGGGCGAGGCCCAAGCCGAGCCCGCCGAAGATCGGCAGTGCCGCCCATGCCGGAAGCACCAGCGTCGCGCCGAGCGCCGCGCCGAGCAGCGGGCCGCTGCACGGCGTCGCGACAAAGGCGGCGAGCGCGCCCGTCCAGAAGCCGCCTGCCGCGCCGCCCTTGTCGACCAGCGCCTGCCCACGGCCGAAGGATGGCAGTTCAAAGGCACCGAGCAGATTGAGCGTGATCGCCAGCGCGAGGATCAGGAGCGCGAGCACGCTCAGCGGATGCTGCAGCTGAAACGCCCAGCCGACCTGCTCGCCCGCTGCGCGCAGCGCGAGCAGCGCGCCGCCGAGGAGCAGCGCGGTGACGATGGCGCCTGCGGTGTAGGCGAGCGCCTCGACTTTCGCGCTTCGCGCATCGCCGCCCGAGCGCGCGAGGCTAAGCGCCTTGAGGCTCAATATCGGGAAGACGCACGGCATCAGGTTGAGGATCAGCCCACCGAGGATCGCGCCGCCGAGCGCCGTCCAGAACAGGGTCATATCGATGCCGGCTTTCCCGGCGATCGCCTCACCCGCGGCGGGGACCGCGCCGGGGTCGAGCGTCAACGACAGCCCGCGCCCGCCGCCGAGCTTCAGCAGCGCCGAAACCGGCCCCGCCTTGTCGCCCTTCACGCGCGTTTCGACGATGATGTGGTCGCCGTTGCGGCTGAAACTTTGCGGCGCGGCATAATCGACCACATCCTGCGTTTCGACGAACAGGTGCGGCGCGTCGATCGCGGTGCTGGCGGGGAGGGGGATGGCGAAGCGCACCATGTCGCCGCGTTTTTCCCAACTGCCGTGCCGGTCGAGCGGCTGCGGCAGCAGCGCCCGCCAGCCGTCGAAGCGCGTGCGGTCCGCCGACGCGATCCTGCCATCGCCCGCCTTCAGCGCGACCGAAATCACCGCTTTCTCGGGCACGCACACCTTGTCGGTGCAGGCGAGCCAGTTCGCGATCCCCGACAATGTCAGATCGGTGCCCGGCGCAACGCTTTTGTCGACCTGCACCTCGGCGAGCAGTGCATAGGGGTGCTCATAGACATGGTTCATCATGCCAAAGAGGGTCAGCGCGTCGGGCACCGGATAGCGGAAGGGCGCGATCGTCACCCCCTCGGGCGCGTTCCATTCGACCGACAGGCCGAAACCCGCGTCGCCGCCATTCGCCCAATAGCCGTGCCAGGTCGGCTCGGGCGCCATCGTCAGCGCGAGCGTCGTGCTGCGGCCGGGGGCGGGCGCCGCCGACTCGGCGACCAGTTTGGGCTGGATATGCGTCGATTGCGCGTGCGCGGGGCTCATGGCGACGAGCGCCAGCGCCAGCAACGCCAGTATGGTCCGCCATGCGCGTGTCACAAAAGCCTCACTTCTCAAATTCATGCTCAGCCCGCGCCCGTTCGTCGTTCGAAGGCTTGCCATATAGGCGGCTTTCGACGAGAGGACAGCCCGCGCTGACACCCTTAGGTTGGAGAAGCCGTCCGTGAAGCTGAAATATCTGTCTACCGCCCTTGCCGCCGTGCTTTGTGTTGCCGCTGCCGGAACCGGCCTCGCGCAGAATTCCGTGCCGCCGGTACAGAAGGTTACCGCCGCGACCCCGGCGCCGAAGCTCGTCGTGATGATCGCGGTCGATCAATTTTCAGCCGACCTGTTCGCCGAATATCGCGGGCGTTTCACCGGCGGTCTTGCGCGGCTGGCGTCGGGCATCGTCTTCCCGTCGGGCTATCAGGCGCACGGCGCGACCGAAACCTGCCCCGGCCATTCGACGATTCTGACCGGCAACCATCCGGCGCACACCGGGATTGTCGCCAATAATTATTTCGACCTGTCCGTCGCCCGCGAAGACAAGCGCGTCTATTGCGCCGAGGACGAGACGGTCGCGGGGACGACGTCGAGCAGCGGTAAATATGCGCCGTCGGTGAACCATCTGCTCGTTCCGACGCTCGGTGACCTGATGAAGGCGCGCGATCCGAAGGCGCAGGTTATCTCGGTATCGGGCAAGGATCGTTCGGCGATCATGATGGGCGGCCGGCAAGCCGACGAACTCATGTGGCTCGCACCCACCGGCCTCACCAGCTATCGCGGCACGACCTTGTCGCCGGCCGCGCAGCAGGCGAGCGCCGCGATCGCCGCCGCGATCAACCAGCCGCGCCCCGCGCTGACGCTTCCCGCCGATTGCACGACGCATGATATCGCGATCCCGGTTGGCGACAAGGGCGCGACAGTGGGCACCGGGCGGATGGCGCGCGACGCCGGGGACTTCCGCAAATTCATGGCATCGCCCGAGGCCGACGGCGCGGTGCTCGCAACCGCCGCCGCGCTGCGCCAGGTGCGCAAGATGGGCGAGGGCAACAGCACCGACCTGCTCATTGTCGGCCTGTCGGCGACCGATTATGTCGGCCACAGCACCGGCACCGAAGGCAGCGAAATGTGCATCCAGATGGCGGGGCTCGACCGCGAGCTCGGCGATTTCTTCGCGCGGCTCGATGCTACGGGAATCGACTATGTCGTCGCGCTGACCGCCGACCATGGCGGCCACGACTTGCCCGAACGCAACCGCCAGAACGCCTGGCCCGATGCGCAGCGTATCGACAAGGCGCTGAACCCCGGCGCGATCGGCAAGGAAGTCGCTGAAAAACTCGGCCTGCCGCAGCCCATTCTCTATGGCGACGGCGACGATTATTATTTCTCGAAGGCGCTGACCGCGGCGCAGCGCAAGGCGGTGCTCGCCGAAATCCTGCCGCGCCTGCGCGCGCATCCGCAGGTCGAGGCGGTGGTGACGCGCGACCAGCTCGACGCGCATCCAATTTCGAAACGCGCGCCCGATACGTGGAGCCTGCTCGACAAGCTGCGCGCCTCGTACAACCCGCAGCGTTCGGGCGATTTCATCATCGCGCTGAAGCCACGGGTCACGCCGATCCCCGAATCGGGCATCGGCTATGTCGCGACGCACGGGTCGGTGTGGGATTATGACCGCCGCGTGCCGATCCTCTTCTGGCGCAGGGGGCTCGCCGGTTTCGAACAGCCCAATGCGGTGATGACGGTGGATATCATGCCGACGCTGGCGTCGGTCGTTGGTGTGCCCGTCGATGCGAACAAGATTGATGGCCGCTGCCTCGACCTGTTGTCGGGGCCAGAGAGCAGCTGTCGCTAAGGATAAGAAAAGTAGGACCTATGACCAAAGCTTTGCGGAATTTCTCCAGCCGGTTCCTGCTCGTGGGCTGCGGCAATATGGCGGGCGCAATGCTCGATCGCTGGCTGGCGGCGGGTCTCGACCCGGCGCTGGTCGCGATCGTCGATCCCTATGCGGCGCCGCGTGCGGGCATCGCCCAGCACGCGTCGCTCGATGAATGGCAAGCCGCAGGCGGCAGCGCCGACTGGATCATGCTCGGAATGAAGCCGCAGCAGCTGGGCGACGTCGCCGACGTGCTGGCACCGCTAGCGACGGGCAAGGTTCACCTGCTCTCGATCCTCGCGGGCGTGTCGCTCGCCGATCTGGCGGCACGCTTCCCCGATGCCGGCGCTCAGGTCCGCATTCTGCCGAATCTCGCGGCGCGCATCGGCGCCGGCGTGTCGGCGGTCGCGACGCTGGGCGATGCCGACGACGCGGCGATCGACGCGCTGCTCGACACTTTGGGCCAGACGGTGCGGCTCGCCGATGATTCGACGATGGATCTTGTCACCGCTTTCACCGGCAGCGGCCCCGCTTTCGTTTTCCGACTGATCGAATCCTATGCCGCCGCGGGCGAACGCCTCGGCCTGCCCGCCGAAGACGCGTTGGCGCTCGCGACCGCGACGTTCGGCGGCGCGACCGCGCTGCTTGCCGACAGCGGCGAAAAGCCGGGCGTGCTGATCGCGCAGGTCGCGAGCAAGGGTGGCACGACGCAGGCCGGGCTCGACATACTCGACAGCGACGGTCAGCTCGCGGCGCTGCTCACCAACGTGCTGCGCGCAGCACGCGACCGCGGGCGCGAACTGGCCGATATCGCGCGGGGCGAGGGCTGATCTAGCCCACATCCTTCCCCAGCATCGCGATCCGGCGGCGCTCGCGCGGCGGCACCAGCGCCTCGCTGACCTGCCAGAACCCCGTCACCGCCTGCTGTCCTGCGTGCGTATAGGCGCGGCTCATCGTGTCGCGCAGCAGGCCGAAGATCACCGTCTCGGCGGCGCGGCCGGCATCGGTCAGGCGCAGTTCCTTTTGCCGCCGGTCGCGATTGCCGGGGCGCGTCGTCAGATATTCGCGCGCCTCCAATTCCTTCACCACCCGGCCGAGCGACTGTTTGGTGATGCCGAGCAGGGCGAGGAGGTCCGAAATCGTCAGCCCCGGTTGCCGCGCGATGAAATAGAGCGCGCGGTAATGCGCGCGGCCCAGTTCCTTCTCGGCGAGCCGCGCGTCGATCGCGCGCCACAGCGAGGCGTGGGCGAAAAAGAGGAATTCGATGCCGCGGCGCACTTCGTCTTCACGCAAGAAAAGAGCAGAGGCGGCGGGTACTTGTGAAAGAAAATTTTCATCCGGCATAGTCGCTACCGTTGCGCGCCGCGCCCGTATTTGGCAAGAGGCGCGCACCATAGACCCCCAAGCTACAGGGATTTTTTGCATGTCCGCTCCCGCCTTTACCCATCTGCCGCACCCCAATCTGATCGCGGACGATGTACGGGCGGCGGCGATTGCCGACCCGGCGTTCGGGCGGGTCTTCACCGATCATATGGTGTCGATCCGCTATACCGAGGGGCAGGGCTGGCACGACGCGCAGGTGATGCCGCGCGGGCCGCTGTCGCTCGATCCCGCGACCGCGGTGCTCCATTATGCGCAGGAAATCTTCGAAGGGCTGAAGGCGTATCGCCTCGACGACGGATCGATGGCGCTGTTCCGCGTCGAAGCCAATGCCGCACGCTTCAACGCCAGCGCGCGCCGCATGGCGATGGCCGAATTGCCCGAGGACTTGTTCATCGCCGCGGTAAAGGAAGCTGTCGCCGCCGACGCGCACTGGTTCCCGCAGGTCGACGGCGGCGCGCTGTACCTGCGCCCCTTCATGTTCGCGAGCGAGGTGTTCCTCGGCGTCAAGCCCGCGGCTGAATATCAGTTTCTCGTCATCACCTCGCCCGTCGGCAATTATTTCAAGTCGGGCGCCCCCGCGATCTCGCTCTGGGTATCGGAAGACTACACCCGCGCCGCGCCCGGCGGCACCGGCGCCGCAAAATGCGGCGGCAATTACGCCTCCAGCCTCGTCGCGCAGCGTGAGGCGATCGCCAAGGGCCACGATCAGGTCGTCTTCCTCGACGCCGCCGAGCGTCGCTGGATCGAGGAACTGGGCGGCATGAACATGTTCTTCGTTTTCGACGACGGCAGCATCGTGACGCCGCCGCTGACCGGCACGATCCTGCCCGGCATCACGCGAGATGCGATTATCACGCTGGCGCGCGACGCCGGGCTGACGGTGCGCGAGGAACCCTATGCGATCGACCAGTGGCAGGCCGATGCCGAAAGCGGCAAGCTGACCGAAAGCTTCGCCTGCGGCACCGCCGCCGTGGTGACCCCGGTGGGCAAAGTGACACGCGGCAATTCAAGCTTCACCATCGGCGCCGGCGGCCCGGGACAAGTGACGACAAAGCTCAAGGACAAGCTCGTCGACATCCAGCGCGGCCGCGCCGCCGATCCGCACGGCTGGGTTACCCGGCTCTGACCGGCTAGCTTGCCAAGCGGCCGAGAGGCGCTATAGACGCGCTCGCACCGGCCTGTTGGGGCGTCGCCAAGTGGTAAGGCAGCGGCTTTTGATGCCGCCATTCGCAGGTTCGAATCCTGCCGCCCCAGCCAGCCAGCCGGTGCTGATTCCCAGCCAAAATCTGGATCAAGTATCTGATATTGATGACCAGTTTTGATTGGTCAGCCGTCGAGGCGCTTCTGATTGTGCATCAGAGTGCGCCAATGCGCTGGCCGGAAGGTCGGTTATGACATCCCTACCGGATGGAAGCGAGCAGCAGAGGGGCGGCTCTCATGGCCGCGTCGAGGGGCGTTAATGAAATGTTGAACCAGTATGCGGCCGAGCGGGCGCCGACAGAGGCCGAGTTGCGGGCAATCGCCAGAGCAGCCTATGAGAAGCTGCTGTCGGAGATCTGTCGGGATCAACGCTCGACACCACACCATGTCGAACTCAACAGCGCTACAAACCTCGCTTTCGCAGATTATTATCAACACCTGAGCAACAATCGCGGGCACACCTCCCTGCTGCCGGCAGAGGAACGCCGCCTGTCCGAAGAAGAGGGGTGGGACCCGCAGCGCGTCGAATATCTCAGGGGCGGCGCTTCATCTCCAGTTGACGGTGCCCGACGCTCGAATGGCAGTTGCACCCACCCTCAACTCGCCGATGTCGAGCAGTGCACTGGCCCCAGCGGCGCGATTGACCCGGACATTTGGCGCCGGCGATAAAAGAGGCTCTGTCAGGCCTTCTCCGCCCGCGCACCGCTGTGTTTTTCGAGAAATGTCAGCATGGCGGCATTGACCGCCTCGGGATTGTCGAGGTTTGCGACATGGCCGGCATCGGCAACTTCGATATACTCGCTGTTCCGGTCGCGCTCGCGCCACCGGGTAACTATCCGGGAGATGTTTCCAAGCCTGTCGTGCGCGCCGTTCATGATGAGGATGGGATGCTCGATGGAATAGTCCGCCTCGCCATGAACCGCCCCTGCAATCCCTCTGCTGATATCGAGGATATCGCTCCGGCCCAGCGGGGCGATCATCTCGCGCAGCTTGTCGCGCGATGCCTGCACGGATGCGGCATCGTCCATGGCTTTGCGCTTGAAGGTCTCGGCAGGATAAAGGCCGACAAAGAACGGAAAGCTCGCGAGGAGCCAGCGTTCCCACCATTTCGGCGCGATCGTGCTGCAGGTACAGCCCACGAGGATCGCGGCTGTGCAACGCTCCGGGTATCGGAACAGCATTTCCTGCGAAATATTGCCGCCGATGGACTGCCCGATCAGGGCCACCTCTTTCTCCCCGATTGCGTCCAGAATGGCGATCAGATCCTCAGCGGCGAGTTGGGTGGAAAAGGGCCGCGTCGCGGGGCGCGAAAGGCCATGGCCGCGCGGATCCCACCGCAATGTCCGATATGATGCCTGCAACGGACCGATCTGGAGATCGAACATGCGACGATCGGTGTAGGCGCCCGGCGTCAGGACGACGAGCGGTGCGCCCGGCGGACCGCCGATCCAGTAATGGATCAGGCAGTCACCGGCATCGAATGTTTCATGGGTTTCGTCCAATTTCATCCTCAGAAACGCACGCGCAGACCACCATAATAGGTGCGCGGCTCATTGTAATAATAGCTCAGAAATCCGTAGGTCGCCCCGATATAGTTGACGCCGTCGACCACATAATCCTTGTCGGTCAGATTGCGGACCCCGGCAAACAGCTGCAGGTCGCCGTTACGGAAGGACAGAGCCATGCGCGCGTTTGCGATCGTATAAGCATCGCGGTGGAGCAGAGCGCTGTTCAAGATATTGATGAAACTGCTCGACCGGTAGGCGACATCGCCGTCGAGTTCGAGCGCGGTCGTGGCGCCCAACGGCATGACATAGGTCGCGGCGAGGCTGGTGGTGAACTTGGGGGCGTTCGGGAGAGTCTTGTCGGCGAAGTCGCCGATGATCGAATTGACGAAGGTCGCGAACTTGTCGTCGAACAGCGATGCCTGTGCCCTCAGCGTCAGCCGCTGCGTCGCCCGCAACGTCAGTTCGGCTTCGGCCCCCCAGGATTCATACCGGCCCGCGTTGGTGAAATAGCTCGTCGGGCCCGGCGGCGTCCCCACAAAGGCGATCAGATTGGTCTGATAGTCCTTGAAGCGGTTGTAGAAGGCGGCGGCATTAAAGGTCAGCTTGCGATCAAAGAGGGTCGACTTGTACCCGATCTCGTATGTTTCGCTCGTTTCGGGCTTGTAGGACAGCGCGACGTCCGCCGATGCGGCACGCGGGTTGAAACCGCCGCTCTTGAAGCCCGTTCCATAGCTTGCATAGACAAGCTGGTCGGGGGTTATCTTAAAATCGATGCCGATGCGCGGCAGCCACCGTGACCAGCTGTCCGACAGATCGTAGCTGAAATTGCCGGTCGGAAACACGTCGTTGGTCAGGCTCGACAGATATTTCTTGCGATCGTCGGTATAACGCAGCCCGCCACTGATCGACAGGCGATCGGTCACGTCCCATACGGCGTTCAGATATGCGGCATAGCTTTTGTTCTTGAGATCGGTGAGCTGCGTGAAGCTGTTCTCCAGCGGCACGAAGACGCCCGGCGCCACCTGCAGGGGCAAGGTGTTGGGGACGCCGATGACCGAGTCCGTCTTCTCCTCGAAATAATAGAGGCCTCCGACGAAGGAGAGATTGTCCGTCGGCTCGAAATTGGCCTGGAGTTCCTGCGAGAACTGCGTCGTGCGCTGCCGCTGGTTGCTTGAGAGCAGAAGGTAGGGGAAGGAATCATAGTCGAAAGCCTGGCGGAACTTCAGCCGGCGATAGGAAGTGATCGACTTGATCTCGACTTGGTCACCCCGCCACGCAAGCTGGCCGTTAAAGCCGTAGCTGTCCTGATCGTTTCGCACGGGCGTGTCCGCCTTGCTCTGGCGCGGAGGAAGAGGGGATTGCGGGGAGAAAGGCGGGACGTTCGGCGGAAAGCTGACGGCAACGATCGGTGTCGGGGCCGCCGGGGTCGAGCGATCGCGCATGATATCGAATGTGAGGCGGGCCGTCAGGCGTTCGTCGATCCGCGCCAGCGCCGTGACCTGGCCGCCGAGATAGTCACGGTCCTGCAGATCGGCCCCGCTATTCAGATTCTTGACGACGCCATCGCGCGATACGCGCAGCACGCTTGCGCGAATACCGGCGCGGTCCTCGACGATCGGCAGGTCGAACGACGCCTTCCCCGAAAAATAGTCATAGGACCCGCCTGTTGCGGTTAGCTGCGCACCCGCTTCGACCAGGTCGGGATCGCGTGTATAGACTTTCAGCGCGCCGCCGCTGGTGTTCTTGCCATAGAGTGTGCCTTGCGGCCCGCGAAGGACCTCGACCCGGGCGATGTCCAGCGTCTCGAAGAGCGCGCCTTGCGCGCGGCCGATATATGCGTCGTCAAGGTAGATGCCGACACCGGGGTCGAACATGAAGAGCTGGTCCGCCTGGCCGACCCCGCGGATGTAGACCGACGCATTGTTGTTCGAGCCCCCGAAGGCGAAGAAGGTGGCGTTGGGGATCAGGGCTTCAACATCGGCGATATTTGCGCTTTGCCGGCGTTCGAGTGCGTCGCCGCTCACCGCGGTTACCGCCACCGGCACATCCTGAAGCCGCTCGCTGGTCCGCCGCGCTGTGACGATGATTTCCTGATCGTCTGCCGCCGCGTCGGCAACCGGAAGCGCACTCTGTTCGATTTGCGCGATGGCGTTCCCCGACACGCTCGCCAGCAATGCCGCCGCGAGACACAATGGTGCACGTGAAATGGTCAATCTACCCTCCCATAAGATATTTTATCTTGTGGGATAATGCATAAACAAGCGTTCATATATATGTCAAGTGAGCACTTGCGAATAGCGTTTTTAAAGGCCAACGTCGCGTTATGAAGACGTCCCCACGAACATCGCGCCCGACCAGAGCGCGCAAAGCGGCTGCAGGCAATGGGCCGGGAGAACCGGTTGTCGATCGCCGGCGCAACAATTCGCGCGTGCTGATCAAGGACGTCGCTTCGCAGCTTTTTTTTGCGCACGGTTATGAGGTGACGTCGATCCGCGCGATTGTCGATGCCTGCAATCTGACGCCGGCGGCGTTCTACAATCATTTCGCGACGAAAGAGGAACTGCTCTACGAAATCGTCGCCGAAGGGCACGCGACGGTTGGCGTGATGATGAAGGATGCCTTGCGTGAAGCGGCGGCCGACCCCGCTCGTGAGCTTGCCGCGATCGTTTCGGCCTATGTGCGCTTCCACACGCACCATCAGGTTTTCGCGCTGGTGGCGAATGCGGAATATGGTGCGCTTCCGGAGCCACGTTTGTCAGCAGTACGCGCCGAGCGCGTGCGATTGCGGGGACTTTTCGAAGACGTCATCGAACGGGGAGCGTCGGCCGGCCGGTTCTGCCTGGTCGATGCGGGCGGCATGTCCTCGCCAAAGCTCGCCGCGGTCGCGATCGGCGATATGTGCCTGCGGGTCGCCGAATGGTATCGGCCCGAGGAAAAGCTGGCGAGCGCCGACGTCGAACAGGCTTATGCCGCTTTTGCGTTACGCCTCGTCGGCGCCGAACCCTAGGACGCGGTCCCGCCGGGGCGGAGTATGATCGGCGGCCGCCCCCCGCCAGCAAGCGTAACCCGGATCGTCGACGCACCGGGATGGTCGCTGATGCCGTTTCGGGCAATCGTTCCACCGGCACCCTCCCCGGGTTGAGACATCTCGTTCATATTCGGATCAAGATGCGGATAATTGGCGCTTTGGATCTGGATGCCGATCCGGTGTCCGGGCAGCACGCGCCAGGCGGTGTGGCCCATGGGGATGCCGATCGGCACGGGGACTCCCGGCTCGGCAGGCAGCTCGCGATCGAACCCGTTCCGGTAGCGCAGGCGAAGTGTGCCCTCGCAGATCGGAAGGATCGTGCCGTCGGGCGAAACGTCGACCAGCTTGCAGATGAAATCGGTATCGACGGCCGAGGTCGAGACCGTCAGATTGGCCGTGACGGGCCCGATCAGATCGACGGGCTCGTCACAAGCCTCGGCGACATAGCGGACGAAGTCGTGACGCGCGTCGAGCTTGCGCTGGTCGATCGGCCCCATGGCCAGCCCGCCCAGATAGAGCGTGCGTCCGCCGACGGTCGGCGTCGGGTCGGACGGGTCATAATCATATTCCTGTTTCCCGGTGCCCGACAGTTCCAGATCCAGAATCGCGGTGTCGGGCGTCGGCCAGGCTTCGGCGCTCCGCCATTCATTGGCATTCGCAAGGAAATACTGGACGGCAGGCAGCGCAGTTTCGGCGCCCTCGAGGTAGCGGCGGAAGAAGGCGATATGGCGGTCGGCAAGGCGAGAGCCGCCCGCGGACGCCATTACGCCGAAATTCACTTCGCCATGCTGTTGCCCGAGTGATCCGCTATGGGTCCAGCAGCCCATGATCAGATGCGCGTCGGTTCGGCCGGCATCACGCTGGCGCTGGAACATGCCGATGCTGGCCTGCGCGAATATATCGTACCAGCCGCCGACATGCAGTGTGGGGATGTCGGCGATCTCCGCCGCGATCGGCGCACCGCCATCGGGGTCGACCAGTTCGTCGAACCCGATGGGGAATCCAGGCAGTCCGAATATCGGGCAATCCCTGAGCGGGCGGTGATCCATCAGGATGCGCGGATCGAGCGCCGCCTGCACGATCAGCTTGACGGCATCGGGCGGCAAGGGAGCTCCGCTTTCCTGCTGTCGCCGCATCCAGTCGACCGCCATGAATGCGACCCATGAGAGCAGATGATCGAGGCGCATCCCACCGCCCATCTCGATCAGTTCGAAATCCCGGCTGGTGGTGAGGGCAGGGGCAATGGCCTTCAGATGCGGTGGCTTGCGCGCCGCTGCCATGAGTTGCGCGATGCCAAGGTAGGACGGACCCGCCATACCCACCGGGCCCGAGCTCCAGTCCTGCCGCGCGATCCATTCGACGCTGTCATATCCGTCGTCGCCTTCCTGGTCCCACATCAACGGCTTCCACGCGCCTTCCGAACCAAAGCGGCCGCGCGTATCCTGGACGACGGCAGCGAATCCCGCATTGACCGCGTCCTGCGGTCGCAAGAAGTCGGGATTGAGCGCCGCCCTGTCATAAGGCGTGCGATACAAAATGGTCGCGACCGGTTGTTCGACGTCAGGCCGCCAGAGATCGGCCTTCAGCCTGATGCCGTCCCGCATCGGAATCGAGACGTCCTTCTCAACGATAAAGCGTTTCATATCCTGCTCCTAGCATCGTCCCTGATCCGCGTGCGACTTTCTCGCCCCGGCCGTTGACAGTCTTTTGCATTTTATATAGACGAACGATCGTTCATATAAAAGACGTGAAAGGGAGAGATGATGCGGACGGATGTGAAATGGGGCCTTCTTGCCTGCGCCGTCTTCAGCTTTCCGGCGTTTTCGATGGCGCAAGACGGAGAGATTGCGGACAGCGCAGACGTCGGGCTGAGCGAGATTCTTGTGACAGCGCAAAAGCGCGGCGTCGCCGAATCGGCTCAGCGGGTCCCGGTCGCGATCACGGCTTTCGACAGCGCGGCGCTGGATGCGCTTCAGGTTCGCGACTTGCGCTCGCTCAGCACCGCGGCACCCAATGTGGCGCTGGAGGATGTTGGTACGATCCCGGGTACGGCAAATTTTACCATTCGCGGTTTCGGGATCGTGAGCTCGATACCGTCCGTCGAACCCTCGGTCGGACTTTTCGTCGATGGCGTTTATCTTGGCATGTCGGCGGGCGCCGTGATCGACGTCTTCGATCTCGAGAGCGTCGAGGTGCTGCGAGGCCCGCAGGGGCTTTTGTTCGGCCGCAATACAACCGGCGGTGCTGTCACGTTGCGCACGCGGCGTCCGGGCGATGAATTTCAGGTGCGCGGCCGGCTGGCTGTCGAAACGGGGCCGCAATATACCGCCGGCCTGAGCGTCGAGGGGCCCGTCGCGGACAATCTCCGTGCTAAAGTCGCGCTCTATTACAGCAATGATCAGGGCTGGTTTCACAATGACTTCAATGACCGGCCGTTCGGGAAGCGCGAGACGGTGTTCGTGCGTCCGACCGTCGTTTGGGACATCTCGCCCGATGTCGAGACGACCCTGATCTATGAGCATGGGCGCAGCAGGGGTGACGGGACGGTGGCGCAGAACCCTGCCTTCCAGTCGGGATTCCAGATCGATATCGATAACCCGGGCTATTTCGATATCGACTGGGACGCGCTGACGTCGGAGACCAACATCAACGTGGCGCTCGGTGACGGGGTCATTACGAACGTCGCCGGTTACCGGCGGCTGAACCAGAACGGGTCGGTCGATGTTGATGGCTTGCCCGCCTTGGGTTTTCACTCCTTCGTCAACTTGCGGCAGCATCAGTTCAGCGAAGAACTCCGCTATGCAGGGACGTTCGGCCCGCTCGAGGCAACCCTCGGCCTCTATTATTTCAGTCAGAACTATTTCTATATCGAGCGGCGCGTGCTGTCCGGCGGCGCCGTCGATCGCGCCTTTGGCGGCCGGATCGACCAGGATAGCTGGGGCGCCTTTTCACAGCTCAGCTACGACATCGGGGCGGGTTTCAGCCTTGTCGGCGGCCTGCGCTACTCGTGGGAGCGAAAGAAGGCCGACGTCGCGACTTTTCGGGCACCGGGGCTGTGCGACCTCGATGCGCGCACGTGCGATTTCGATTTTCCGGGAGAGTTCCCCGGGGCGACCGGGGTAAAAAGCTGGGGCAGCCTGACGCCGAAGCTGGGCTTTCAGTATGAACCGGGCCGCGATCTGCTGCTTTACGGAAGCTGGAGCCGCGGCATTCGCAGCGGCGGATTCAACGTCAAGAGTACGGCCGCGACGATTCCGCCCGGCCCCTATGATATGGAAACGCAGGACGCGTTCGAACTCGGCTGGAAATCGACCTTCCTCGACCGGCGCGTCCGTTTCAACGCGGCGATTTTCCAGAGCACGCTGCGCGACCTGCAGCGCGACATCAACATTCCCGATCCGGTGTCGGGCGTCGTGCAAGTCACGTCAAATGTCGGGACGGCGCGGGTGCGCGGCGTCGAAGGCGAGCTGACGCTCGCCCCGTTCCGCGGTCTGACGCTCGGCGGCAGCTTCGGCCACCTGAACGGCAAATATACGAAACTGGCCGTCGATTTGAACGGAGCCGCTCCGGGGTTGGGCTACGAACTCGACCTGACACGGCTTCCGAAATGGAGTTTCGGCGCGAACGCGACGATCGTTCAGCCCGTGGGGGACGGCGCCGAAATGACGCTTCGTGCCGATTACGGATATCGCAGCCGGGTCGCCTTCACCGACAACAACTCCGCCTATCTCAATCAGGTCAACGATCTGTCGGCGAGCGCGCGGCTCTCGTTTCTCGATGACCGGTTCTCGGTCGGGGTGTTCGGCAAGAACCTCCTCAACCGTGTGACGCAGGGCGGCAACACCCCGCTTCCCCCCTCGGTCGGTGGTGGCTTCTTCGTGCCGATCAACGAGGGACGCACCGTCGGCATGGATATCAATCTCAAAATTTAGGGCGTCCGGACAATGACCATAAAAGCGGAAATCATCGGCGTGGGCATGGCCAGGCATGGCTACCGGGCCGACAGGGGATGGCGCGATCTCGTGTTCGAAGCCGGAAGCGGTGCCCTTGCCGACGCCGGCATCGAGCGATCGACCATTGACGGCGGGCTGGTGTCGGTCACCTGCCCGGAGGCGTTCGAACAGCAGAATCTCGGCCCGCTCGTCGCCGAAGAACTCGACCTGCCCAGCGGCCCTTTCGCTCAAGTTGTTGGCGCGTGCGCGGGCGGGACCATGGCGTTCATGCAGGGGGTCAACATGATCCGTTCGGGCCAGAGCGAGTGCGTCATCGTCGTCGGCGTCGAGAAAATGTCGGATGTTTATTCGGTGTCAGACGCTCTGCTGTCGTACCCTGACCAGGATTATGAAGCGCCCGCGGGCTTCGACTATGTCGATACGATGGCGCTCATGCACGCGCGCTATATGCAGAAATACGGCGTGGCGCCCGAACATGTCGCCGCCTTTGCGATGCAGGACCGCTGGTATGCCTCCCGCAACTCGAATGCGATCGACTATCGCCGCGGCGCGCTCGGCATCGACGAGATCATGCAGTCGGGCTGGGCGTCGCGGCCGATCACCCGCGCCGAATGCGCACGCGGCTGCGACGGCGCCGCGGCGGTAATTCTCGCCCGGGCGGGCGGCGATGCCTCGCGTCGGCGCGCCGTCCAGGTCGCAAGCATCACGGCCGCCACGGGGCCGAACGCAATGGGCGCCAAGTTCGGTGCCTGGCCCGGTGAGGACGATATCGCCGAGGCCGTGCCGACACGCATCGCCGCCGAACGCGCCTATCGGGAGGCCGGCATCACCGCGCGCGATGTCGACGTGGCGCAGGTGCATGACTGTTTCAGCGTCATGGGCTCGCTCCACCTGGAAGGGCTCGGCATCTTCCCTCGCGGCGAGGCGGCCCGCGCCGTCGCAAGCGGCGAGACAGCGCTCGGGGGCACCTGTCCGACGAATACCGACGGTGGCCGCATAGGTCTGGGCCATCCCACCGGCGCCACCGGCATCAGCATCATCTGCGAAACGGTGACGCAGCTTCGCGGCGAGGCAGGCGAGCGCCAGGTCGCCGACGCGCGGGTCGGCGTGGCCCAGTCGATGGGCGGGAATAATGCCGTCAGCGCGGTCGCGGTCCTGAAAGGAAACTGAAAATGAGCCAGAATGTTACGGCCCGGCCCGTCGTCGCCGGACCCGCCCGCGCGTGGCGTACCCGCCGCAATCGCTATGGCCTTGTCGGCAGCCATTGCCCGACCTGCCAGTCCTGTTCGTTCCCGCCGCGGCGACGCTGTCCTCGCTGCGTCGATGCGGTCCAGGAAGAGACCGTTTTCTCGGGTCGCGGCACGGTGATTTGTCTGGCCGAAGATCATTCGCCGCTGGTTGGTCACGGCGACCGCGCCCCGCGCCCCTTCGCAATGATCCGTCTCGAAGAAGGACCGGTCCTGATGGCCGAGGTGGTGGACGCCGAATATGACGGTCTCGCGCCCGAGCAGCCGGTCGAGATGGTCATCCGCAAATGGCGTCCCGAACAATCGGGCCTTGCGCTTTATGGCTTCAAATTCCGGGTGGCATCATGACGGCGGCCGTCGGCATCGTCGATCTGGCATTCGCCGCGCCGTCGGGTCGTCTGGCAACGGCGGACGTCGAAGCGGTCTGGCAGTCGGGATCCGCAAAGCGGAGCGGCGTGCGCGAGCGCGCGGTTCTCGACCCCGACGCCGATGTGATCACGCTGGCGGCCGAAGCGGCGCGCAGGCTCGCGCCGCTTCCGTCGAACATCGGCGCGATCTTCTTTGGCACCCAGTCGTCGCCCGACCTCTCCCGCTCGGCCGCGGCGGTGCTTGCCGACATGCTCGGGATCGCACCGGCCGTTTTCGCGACCGACGTGCGGTTCAGCGGGAAATCGGGCACGGCGGCGCTCGCCATGGCCATCGCCTGGGTGCGTGCGGGCTTTTCCGAATACGCCCTGGCGGTTGGCGCCGACGCGCTTTGCCTGCGGGCCGCGCCGGGCGATCCGCTGGAAATGACTGCGGGTGCCGGGGCGGCCTGCGTCCTTGTCGGCAACACCAATATTGCCGCACGCTTCGAAGCGCTGGCCTCGACCGCGTCCGACGCTGCCGACGGTTTCCGTCTTGAGGGTGATCCCTATGTCCGGTCGGGCGGTGCGGGTTTTGCATCGAGCGGCATCGGCGATTTGCAGCATATGGTCGGCGCCTGGAAACTATTGCTTGCGAGGCTGGGCGATGGCGCGGACTTCGCGGCCGTCGCGGCGCAGCAGCCCGATGGCCGGCTGACGGGGCGACTGGCGCGCGCCGCAGGGATCGATGCGGAGCTTTTTGCCGGCGGATCGGTTGCGCCGATGCTCGGCGACCTCGGCGCGGCATCGCCGTTGGCCGCACTGCTCCGTCAAATGGAAGAACGGCAGCCGGGCGACCGGGTCGGGCTTCTGTCCTACGGCTTTGGTGCGGGATCGGATGCCTTGTCGTTCATCGTCGAGCGCCCGATCGAGGCGGGGTCGTTCCATCAGGCGATCGGGCGGCGGCGCCCGGTCGACTATGCGACCGCGGTGCGGTGGGAAGGGCGATATCGGCGACACGCGCATCCCTTGAGCGTTTTCGAATGACCGAAGCGCGTTTCATGCAGCGCCCCGCGATCGTGACCGGCGCCGCGCGCGGGATCGGCCGCGCGATCGCGATACGGCTGGCGAACGAGGGCGCGCCCTTGCTGCTCGTCGATCGCGATGCAACCGGTCTCGCCGAAACCGCCGATAAATGCAGTGGCCAAGGCACCGCGATCGAGACGCTGGTCGCGGATTTGCAGGATCGCGCGGCGCCGCGACGGATCGCCGATGCGGCACGCAAGGCCCATGGCGCGATTGCCGTGCTGGTGAACAACGCCGGCGTCGAGTTTCGCGGCAAAGTTGCCGCGCATGACGACGCGGCATGGGACCGCGTGATCGACATCAACCTGTCGGCGGCGTTCCGCCTCGTTCGCGAATTGACCGACGATCTTGCGGCAACGCGGGGCGCCATCGTCAACCTCGCATCGGTGGCCGTGGTCGGCTTTGCGGGGCAGGCCGCTTATGACGCATCGAAAGGCGGACTCGCGACGCTGACGCGCTCGCTGGCGGTCGAACTGGGTCCGATGGGCGTTCGCGCCAATGCGGTGGCGCCGGGCTTCGTCGATACCGAGATGTTGAAGGAAGCACCCGATTTGGCGGCGGTGGCGGAACGCCTCGTCGCGACCTTGCCGATCGCGCGGACCGGGCGAGTGGAAGAGATTGCAGCCGCCGTGGCATGGCTCGCGTCCGAGCGCGCGAGCTATGTCACAGGCCACACGCTTTTCGTCGACGGGGGGTGGATGCGGCGATGACCTATCAGGGTGATATGAGCGGCCGGCCGGTGCTGGTGACGGGCGCGGCGCGGGGGATCGGACTGGCGATTGCGCATGCGTTCGGCGCGCGCGGCGCACGGGTGGCGATCAACGACCGGGACCCTGCCGACGTCGATCGGGCTGTTGCCGCGCTGCGCGAAAAGGGAAGCGATGCGATCGCGGTTCCGGGCGATATTTCGGACGAGCATGCCTGCGCCGGGATTGTTGCCAAAGCTTGCGACGGGGAAGGGAGGCTCGCTGTCCTCGTCAACAATGCCGCGATCGGACGCGCCGCTCCGCTCGCCAGCCACAAGACCGATTATTGGCGCAAGGTTCTGGACGTGAATCTGACGGGTCCCTTTCTCCTTGCGAGGGCTGCGCAGGAAGCGTTGCGGCAGGCGCGCGGCGCGATCGTCAACATCGCTTCGGCCGCCGCATACGGGATGAAGGATCAATGCTCCTACGACGCCTCGAAGGGCGGGCTGATTTCGCTGACGCGGTCGCTCGCGCTCGAATTCGGACCAGCCGGCGTTCGCGTCAACTCGGTCTGTCCCGGCTTTGTCGACACTGAAATGCTCAAATCGGACGCAAATCTGCACCGTCATTCGCAGAAATTTGCGCATTCGTTGCCGCTGGGACGCCTCGCGCGTCCGGAAGAAATTGCGGAAGCGGTGCTGTGGCTGGGGTCCGACGACGCCAGCTACGTCACCGGCCACGCACTATTTGTCGATGGAGGCTGGATAAGACCGTGACAATTGCCAATTCACTCGAAGGCTTCACCATATTGGTCACCGGCGCCGCCGGCGGGATCGGAGCGGTTGCCGCCCGGACGCTGTCGGCGCGCGGCGCGCGGTTGCTTCTGACCGATCGCGACGCGGGGACCCTCGCGCCGCTCGCGGCCGAGCTTGCGGCCGAGTATCGCGTCGCCGATCTCGACGACCGGAACCAGATCACCGACCTGGTCGACTGGGCCGATCAGCGCGGCATGGACGCTCTCGTCAACAATGCGGGGATCGTCAGCATGGCGCCGATCGAGGATTTTCCCGACGCCGACTGGGACCGCGTGATCGAGATCAACCTGACCGCGGTGCATCTGCTCACGAGGAATTTCGCCCGCTGCCGTATCGCGCGCGGCGGCGGCGGAGCGATCGTCAATATCGCCTCGATGTCCTACAAGGGAATGACCCGGCAGATCGCCTATGTCGCATCCAAAGGCGGAGTGGTCTCGCTGACGAAGGGCGCTGCGATGGAGCTCGCCCGGCATAAAATCCGGGTCAATGCCGTCGCGCCGGGCATGACCGAGACCGAAATGACCAATCCCGCCGATGGCAGCCAGGATCGCCTGCGGCTGCGGATGATGGAGCAGATACCGCTCCGGCGCTACGGCGAGCCACAGGAAATCGCCTCGGTCGTCGCGTTCCTGATCTCGCGCGACGCATCCTATGTCACGGGCGAGGTGATCCACGCATCGGGCGGAGCGAGGCTGTGAGCGGGCCGGTGCAGGAGCTCGCTGGCCGGACCTTTCTCGTCTCGGGCGCGGCGGGAGCCATGGGGGTCGCGACCGCGCGGCTGCTGCGGGCCGCCGGAGCCCGCCTGTGTCTGACCGACCGGCATGTCGACCCGATCGAGCTGCTCGCGAAGGAACTGGACGGAACGGGACATGAGGTGATCGCCATAGCCTGCGATCAAGCCGAGGCAGAGGATGTCGACCGTCTTTCCGCACAGCTTTCTGATCGTCTCGGCGCGCTAGACGGTGCCTTCATCAACGCCGGTATCGGCCGCTATGGCGCGCTGCTGGACGTGGCGGTCAAGGACTGGAAGCAGCATATCGACGTCAACCTGACGGGAAGCTTTCTCGTTGCGCAAGCCGCCGCCAGGCTGATAATCGACACGGGCCGGGGCGGATCCCTGCTGTTCAATGCGTCGACCGCCGCCGCCCATGCGGCAGAGCTGTTTGGCGCTTATGGCGCATCGAAGGCGGGCTTGCGGATGCTTTCGCGGACGCTCGCGGGTGAGCTCGGCGCGCACGGCATTCGTGCCAACCTGATCATGCCCGGGGTCATCGAAACGCGCATGACGTCGGGGCTGCTCGCCGATCCTGACATCAGCGCCGACATCGTCGGCGAGACGCCTGTCGGCCGCCTCGGCCAACCGGAAGACATCGCCGAGCTTGCGCTTTTCCTGTTGAGCGACCGTTCCACCTTCATCACCGGGGCGGAAATCCTGATCGACGGCGGCCAGACGCTGCACGGCTATCCGCGCTGGTTCAGCCGCACGCCGGGCGACACAAACCATGACTGGAGCCTCCATGCCAAGCGCACATGACAATGACTGCCTGCAGGTGCGCCGCGAGGGCGGCGTTCTCTGGCTGACAATGAACCGGCCGGCGGCGCTGAACGCGATCGACCGGATACTGGGTCTTGAACTCCTCAAGGCCTTTCACGCAGCGGAACGCGACGCTGATGTTCGGGCGGTCGTCCTGACCGGTTCGGGCCGCGCTTTTTGCGCCGGTGACGATATCGCGGGTCTGAAGGCTTTTCTCGAAGGCGACTTCGATCATGAGCGGGCCGCTGTTGATCCGACCGACAAATCCAGCCTTTACATGCGGGTCGCCCAGCTCATGACCCGGTGTCCCAAGCCCGTCATCGCGGCGGTCAACGGCCTGTCGTTCGGCGCCGGCACCGAACTTGCGTGCGCTGCGGACATAAGGTGCATGGCGCGCTCTGCCGTCATGGGAAGCGGGCTCGTTAAAATCGCACAGCTCGGGAATGCCGCCTATCTTGGCCACGTCGTCGGACCCGCGCGCGCGTTCGAGATTTTCGCGACCGGGCGTGCCGTCGGAGCGGAAGAAGCGATAGCGATCGGCCTCGCGACCCATATATTCGACGACGGCGAATTCACGGATGGCGTCGCGGCTTTGGCGGACCGGCTGGCGAACGGTCCGACCCGCATCATCGCGATGCAGAAAAGGCTGCTCGCAGCGTCGGAGGGCCGCAATCTCGACGCCCGCGCCATGTTACAGGAAGCCGCGCACCAGACCTGTTTTTTCGAAACCGAAGATGCGAGGGAAGGTGCCAGCGCCTTTATCGAGAACCGCAAGCCGACATTTACGGGCAGGTGAACCAATGAGCATTTTCAGCTGGATGGACCCCGACGTTCCGCCGCGGCACCAGTCCGTATTGCGCTATGCGCTCGAGCGATGGGAAGTCGAACGCGGCGAACAGGCTTACGCCGTTTTTCCCGGCGGCGGACAGTGGAGCTTTGCCGAAATGGGCCGGCAGGCCCGTCTGGTCGCGACGGGACTGGCGCAGCTCGGCGTCGCGCGCGGCGACCGCGTGATGAGCTGGCTTCCCAACGGACCCGACGCCTTGCGCGTATGGTTCGGGATCAACTGGCTGGGTGCGGTCTACGCACCGATCAATCTTGCCTATCGCGGCTCGATCCTGCGCAATGCGGTCGAGATTGCGGAACCGAAACTGATCATCTGTCATTCCAGCCTTGTTTCGCGGCTTGACGAGGCGGACATCGACCCGGCGTTGCCGGCGTTGCTGATCGACCAGCCCAAGGTCGATCCAAAGGGAGCCAGGTCGTTGCTGGGCGGCGACTACCTCGATGCCGGCATCGACGCGGCATTGCTCCGGCTGGAGGAGCCCATCGAGCCCTGGGACGAGCAGGCGATCATATATACGTCGGGAACGACCGGGCCATCGAAGGGGGTCCTCAGTTCCTATTGCCACGGCGCGACGGCCGCTCTCGTCGCGTTCGAGGAAAAGAGCTGCGCCGACCTGCGCTATCTTGTGACCTTGCCGCTGTTTCACGCCGGCGGGACGATCGGAACCATCGGCACCCTTTTGCTGGGGCACTCGATCGCGCTGCCCGAACAGTTCGAGACCGGGCGTTTCTGGGACGTGGTACGCGAAACGCGGTCGACCTGCTGCACGCTTCTGGGCGCGATGGCGGGATTTCTGAACAAGCAGGCGTCAGCGCCCGGTGAACGGGATCACGGGCTGCAATGGGCTTATGTCCTGCCGCACGGGCAGACGGCGACGGATTTTTCCGCGCGCTTCGGCGTCGCCACCCGAACCATGTTCAACATGACCGAACTGGCGGTGCCGATCCTGTCACGCGAAGATCAGGCCGATGCCGAAAGCTGCGGGCGCGCGCGCGCCGGCGTGACCTTGCGTATCGCAGATGCGCAGGATCGGGAGGTCGCGTCCGGCGAGGTCGGCGAACTGCTGGTCCGTGCCGACCGCCCGTGGTCGACGTCCCATGGCTACGCCGGCAATGCCGAAGCGACGGCCGCGGTCTGGCGCAATGGCTGGTTCCACACGGGCGACCTGTTCCGCCGCTCGGCCGACGGCGATTATTATTTCGTCGACCGCGCCAAGGACTCGATACGCCGCCGGGGGGAAAATATTTCCTCCTATGAGGTCGAGCGCGAATGCCTGTCGTTCGGTGCGGTCCGCGAAGCCGCCGCCTATGCCGTTGCCAGCGAATTCGGCGAAGATGAAGTCATGGTGGCGCTATCGTCTAACCCCGGAGCGTCGATCGATCCGGTCGCCCTCGTCGATCATCTGCGCGTCCGGATGCCCTATTACATGGTGCCGCGCTACATCCGTATCCTCGACGATCTTCCCAAGACACCGACCGCGAAGATCCTGAAGACCGAGCTGCGCGCTGAAGGGCGAACGGCGGACGTCTGGGATCGCGAGGCGAACGGCATCATATTGAAGCGGGACCGTATCAATGGCTCACGGTAGCGCCGGGCCCGGCATCATCGACATCTGCGCGGTCCATGGCGACCGCGACGTGTGGGAAGCTTATCTTACCGGCTTTGCTATCGCAGCACCCGATTACCTCGAGAAATTCGCTGAGCCCCTGACGCGGCGGGCAGGGGTGGACCTGGAAGCCTATCGCCGCCGGCTCGCCGCCGATCCCCATTCTGCGGTCCATTATCTGATCGACGCGGGTAGCGGCTTCGATGTCGCGGACCACGATTACATCGCGGGCCTGCGCGCCGATGGGATCACGCATCAGGTGCTGCACGGCTTCCCCTGGCGCGGACGGTCCGGCGCTGATGCCAATCGATCGATCGCCCGCCTCGCGGCTATGGCGCCCGACCTCCTGACATGCTGGCTGGGCGTTTCCTTACGCGCGCCCGACGAAGCCGCCTCGCAGATCGAATATGCGCTGCGCGACTGGAACATTGGCGGGGTGTCGGTTTCACCCTTCTGGGAGGCCGTCCCGGCATCTGACCCGGCACTGGCGCCGATATTCGAGACGGCGCAACGGCTCAATCTGCCGATCTGGATTCATGCCGGACAGAATTTCAATCGCTCCATCTCGCTCGATATTTCGGATGTACGGAATATCGATCGCGTCGCGACGGCGTTTCCCGATTTGACGATTTTGATCGGTCACGGCGGATGGCCGTGGATATCGGATGCGATAGCGATCGTGCAGCGGCATCCCAACGTCCATCTCGAACTGTCCAGCCACAGCCCGCGCTTCATGGGCCGTGCGGGGTCGGGTTGGGAACCCTTGCTCGCACAGGCTCGCGGCGCGTTGCGTGGTCGCGTCCTGTTCGGAGCATCAGCCTGGGTTTCCCGGCTGGGACCCGCCGACCTCGCGGCGCAAATCGACGAACTGGGGCTTCCGGCCGATATCGCCGCCGAATGGCGCCATGACAATGCGGCGTGGCTTTTGGCCGGCGCGGGCCGGAAGGCGATCGATTGAAAGAAATGGCCGGTACCCGCTGCTGCATACCGAGGATCATGCAATGGAGCCTGTAGCGGACGCCTGCGCGCCAGAGCGCACCAAAGGAAAATCGACCGGCCAAGCGGTCTGCGATGAAGGAAATGCCGCGTGAAAAAGGGTCTGTCAGTTTCGCCGGCCGATGCAGCCGAAGGCCATGGGTCGAGCTCCTATCGGGGGCTTGTTCTCCTGATGCTCCTCCTTGTCTACACCTTCAATTTTATCGACCGACAGATATTGGGCATTCTCGCCGTGCCCGTTCAGGCGGAACTGGGCCTTAGCGATACGCAACTCGGCCTGCTGGGGGGCATCGCCTTTGCCCTGCTCTACTCGACTGCGGCCATTCCGCTGGCCTGGCTCGCCGATCGCACGGGCCGCACCTGGGTGATCACCGGCTCATTGGCAGTCTGGAGCGGCTTCACCGCCTTGTGCGGCCTGGCGGGCGGATTCTGGTCGCTCTTCCTTTGCCGGCTCGGCGTAGGGGTGGGCGAGGCGGGGGGCGTCGCACCGTCATTTTCTCTTATCTCGGATTATTTCCCGTCGGCACAGCGCGCGAGAGCCCTCGCCATCTATTCGCTCGGGATCCCGCTGGGCTCGGCTTTGGGCGTGTATTTCGGGGGCTATATCGCAGCGAACGTCGACTGGCGGGCCGCTTTCATTGTCGTGGGATTGGCCGGCATCGCGCTGGCCCCTCTGTTTCGGCTGATCGTTCGGGACCCTCCTCGCGCTGCCGGCGCGCCTGACACCATGCGCCTTCGGGGCGTTCTGGCCATCCTGTCACGAAAGCGCAGCTTCTGGTTCCTCGCGCTCGGCGCAGCGTCCAGCTCGATCATGGGCTATGGCATGGCGTTCTGGCTTCCGACGCTCCTGCAGCGCAGCTTTGGTCTCGATCTGGAGGGGACATCGCTCTTCTTCGGGACGATGCTGCTGCTCGGCGGGGGTGTCGGAGTACTGCTTGGTGGCGTGATCGGCGACCGCGTTGGCCGGAAGGACAAAAAAGCGCTCGCGAGGGTGCCGGCCTTTTGCTTTCTGGTCGCGGCGCCCGTCTTCGCCGGCGGCATATTGTCGGACTCGCTTCCGCTGACCTTTGTCCTGTTCACCATCCCGATGGCGTTGGGCTATGTGTGGCTGGCGCCGGTCATTGCTGCCGTCCAGCATCTCGTGCCGTCGCAAATGCGCACCACCGCCACAGCAAGCTTCCTGTTCATCAACAACCTGCTCGGCCCCGGGCTCGGCATCTATATATTGGGAGGGCTCTCGGACGCGTTGCTGCCGGTTTATGGCAGTGACGGGCTGAAATATGCGATGATGGGTTGCCTGCTGTTCTACGTCATTTCAGCGGTTATGATGCTACTCGGCGCCCGGTCACTCGATCGCGATTGGGTCGATTGATGGCAGTTGCGACCGTGCTTGCGATACCCATGCGTTGATGTGGAGGATGCGCTGACGTTGGCGGAAGGCATCGAGGTCTAACGTCTAAATCTGAACACCCTGAGAGCGAGCGCTCTGATGTGTCGCAGAACGTCCGCTCTCTTTGTTTGCTCGCCAGCAGCCGCCAGTCCGCAATCGGCCAGTCCCAGTGATTGCATGAGCTGGCTTCGGACGACCCGGATGCTGCCGGAACCTGTCTTTGCCGGCAGACGTTTAGTCGGTATCCAGAACGTAGCGGGGTGTGGGTCCAATCGGGTTCGCTGAGTTCTTGTTGTGGATGAGGACAGATAGTGGACGCACAGACGATACTCGTCGTCGAGGACGAGATCCTGATTAGATTCATCCTGGCGGATTCGCTGCGGGACATCGGATATCAAGTTCTGGAAGCTGGGGACGGCGCTGAGGGGCTCAACATTCTGAGTTCCGGGCAGGCCGTCGATCTCATTGTCACCGATGTCCGAATGCCCGGCGAAGTCGACGGGATGGAACTGACACGCCGCTCCAAATTGCTGGTCCCCGGTCGCCCCGTCATCGTCTGCTCGGCTCACTTATTTAAGTCGGAATCCTTTCCGGCTGACGAATTTCTTGCAAAACCCTACAGTATCGCCGCGCTCGCTGATGTGATCGCACGGCTGATTGGAGACCCATGGCAGAAGAGCTCCCAGGCCCACAGTGCCTGATCGTCGCCGACGCTGACGTCCTGATCCGCAACGCGCTCGCCGAATATCTTCGGCACTGCGGTTACAAGGTTTTTGAAGCGGCAACGTCCGATGAGGTGATCATCGCGCTCGAGGAGGGCGCCATGAAAATCGACGCACTGCTGGCGGACGTGGAGCTTTCGGGGCAGTTCAACGTGTTCGAGTTGCGGATATGGGTCAGGGACCGTTATCCCGATGTCGAGATTGTCCTTGCCGGCAACATCGATTCGGCAGCGAAGGCTGCAGGCCACTTATGCGATGAGGGCCCGCATCTCCAACGGCCCTATGATCCGGAAAGCGTGGCGGCTCACATCAAGCGACTCCTAGCTGCAACGCGGCGGTAAGCTCCCGAGCTCGTCTCGCTATGTTCGGAAGCAAGGGGCAAACCCCTATCGCGCCGACCGGCCGAAGCGCCCGGCGGATGATCCGCAAAATCCTTTGTTCCTGTTCCCGATCGAGAGAGCAGATCAGACTGCGGCGATCTCCGCTTCGTCATTGGCCGCGACCTGCCGTGCGATGTGCGCGGTACGGGTCAGCGACACACGTGTCCCCGGCGCGGCATTATCGACCGAGATTTGCGCGCCCAATTGTTTGGCGAGCGCCTGGAGTCGGCCTGGACCGCAGAACGCGGCCTTGTCGGCGACCATAGCGAGGGGCGGATGCTCGATCGCTATCGCCGACCATTGCCCCGGAAGGAGGGTATAGCATGCGGGCTGGACTGGCAGCGCACGAAATCGAAATGACTGGCAACTCTTCACGACGCGAAGGGAATGTTGTGGCCATTATTGGCTGTATCCCAACTTCGCTCGCCTCCTCACAATCGTATGCCTCAGTCTGGGCGCTACGAGGCGCCAGTCTTAAGGTCGCCGGTTCCCGCGGTAACGAGCACTGACGCGCTTCACATCGGGGAAGGCACAGATGGGGTGGAATGTGGACGCGGTGCTATGGCGGCTACACGCTTGCGGCTATATCAGCTATGGTAGAGGCGGGCGGACCGTTGACCGACGCCGGCGTCGAGGGGTGTAAAAACCGTGACTGCTCCAGGCAAAACGCTGAAACGAGCCGGAGTTGCGGTCACGATCTCGCCGTCGGTGTTGATCGGCATCGGACGCCGTGTTTCAATGTCGAATTCCACGCACCGCGCGGTCCGCACTTCCTTCCAGGCCCCGTGCGTGCCGCTCCGAAAGGCCCGCGCCATCAGGGCCGATTTCCAGAGGTTGCGCATTTCCAGGCTGTAGAGATCCAGCGCGCCGTCATCGATAGCGGCCGTCTCTTCAACGACATTGCCCCCGCCGTAGAGGCGGCCGTTCCCGATCGCGATCTGGTAGGTTCTGACACTCGTGCCGCTTCCCTTCTCTACAATCCTCGCGCGAAAGCGCCTCGCGCCCGCCATGATGCGGAGCGCCGCGACGGCATAGCCTAACCTTCCAAAACGCTTCTTGATGCCGGGGTCCATTTTCTGCGCCAACTCGCTGCTGAGACCGATGCTTGCGACATTGAAGAAGGCATGACCATTCACCATGCCGATATCGATCTGCTTTTTGTGGCCGGCAACTATGACGTCGGCGGCCGCGGCGAAGTCGAGAGGAATCGAAAGCGTCCGCGCGAGATCGTTGGCAGTGCCGGCCGGAATGATGCCTAGCGGGAGGCCGCTCTCGATCACCGCCGGTGCCGACGACGAGATCGATCCATCCCCGCCGCAAACGACGATCGCATCCGCCGACTGGTGTAAACGCGTGATGTCGCGCGCTATCTCGGGAAGATTTTCGAAAGGTTCGACGGTGACGACTAAGCCGCCGGCTTCGAGTTTGTTGTACACCGGCTCCAACGCGCCATCGCCCTGCCGCGCCTTCGCATTGTGGAGTAAAAGGACGCGCTTGCCGCTCGGTGATGGCATTGAATGGACCTATTGGAGGGAATGGGAAGGGAGGGGGCCGCTATATCCGATCTGCCTCCAAAGCCACACGGTCTGAAATTGGCAAATCGGCCGAACGGATGGCGTATAAGCGTTAGGACTGAAGCACTGCCGGGGCCCGCCTTCACCATTCCGGCAAGAATCGCGGCGTCCCAGTGGCGACGCGATATAGCCATGTTTCGCGGCTCGCCCAATCATGCTCGGTCCGTTCGTGCTGCGAAAGCCAGAGTGCAGCTTGAGCAAAATAAGGCTGACCGGGCTTTTGGATCTCATGACCCGTGCAAGAGTCGCTGTTTATGTTCGATGGCTGCCAGGATCAGTTCGGCACGCGACATCTCCCCGAAGAGGCGGAAAAACTCCGCATCTTTTATGTCGGCCCCGGGGTTCGAAGTGAGCCAGTCGGCGGCCGCGCTCCAAACGCTCGGGCGGCCTGTCAGCGTCCCCACAATCGCGTCGAAATCGGCATCCCCGGCATCCAGCGCTTCACCCCGCCGCAGCAACTCGGCTTCCACAGCGGCAAGGTCGGTCAGCGACAGCAGCGGCCAGCGGTCGTTGAAACCCGGCCATTCTGGAACGGCGATAGTCCATGGCACATTGGCGACGACCCAGTCGGCAATCTCTCCGGTCCGATCACGCCACTCCCGTGCCTCGCGAATATCCGTAACTTTGCAGTCGCCCGGTTGCTTGCCATGTCGAAGGTCAACCACGTCGCCACTGCACCCATAATGCCCGGTCAAGCTCACGCGTATTCGAGCGAAGTTTGCGGGCCACGGCCGCGCAGGCAATGACGATTGCGATCAGGCCGCTGATGATCATCAGTTGCGTTTCGATGACGATATCTCCGGTACTTTGCCCCTATCAATATTACGCGCCGGGCCGAAAAAAGGTCCATCACCCGCGAATATAAAGACGCGCGCTGCGGCCGACAGAAACGTCGAAGTTTTGGTTAAACCTTTTACAGAGAATATAATTCTGGAGTATTTTCAATTTGATGAAAAAATACGCGTTGAGTGATAAACACTGAGATATTCAACTGAATTTCGTCAAGTGCGATGAATGATATCTGAGGAGGGTGTTCATGAGCGTTACACGCTGACCAGCGCTTAGCAGGCGCGAGGCGGGGCGCTTGGAGAAAACAGATGAGAAATATTCTATTTGGCTTGGCAGTTTCCGCCGCTGCCGTCACGGGACCGGTCGCTGCCCAAGGACCGGTTGGAGGCTATCAAAACCGCGGCGTCACTTACCGCGACAGCGATGAAGGCCGCAGGAGCATGTCGGCGCGTATCAAGCAATTGCGCGACCGCATCGAGACCGGGGTCCAATCGGGTGCCATCAACCGCCAGGAGGCAATGCCGCTTCGTTCCGGGCTTCGCTCGCTGACCCAGTTGGAGCGGCGCTACAGCCGGAACGGCTTGAACGACCAGGAGACGCGCGATCTACGGACGCGCCTCCGCACGCTCAGCCAGGATGTGCGCCGTGCCGACGAAGGCGGGAGCGGACGATATGACGAATGGGATCGCCGCTACGGCCAAGACGATGACCGCTACGGCGATCGCGACGATCGTGACTATGGGCGCGATGATCGCCGCGATGACGGCGAGCGGTATCGGCAACCTGAGCAGCGCGGCGGCGTCATCGACAATGTCCTCGGCCGCAACGCCGCAACACTGGAAATCGGGGAGCGCGCGCCTTCGGGCTTATATGGTGTCCCGTACGACATGCGCGAGCGATATCGCGATACCGATCGCTTCTACTATCGCTCGGACGGTCGTCAAATCTATCAGATTGACGCGCGCACCCAGACGGTCATCCGTGTTTATATGATGAACCGCTAACGTCCTCGCACCTTGGTCGGCATTTGGCTGGCCAAGGTGTCGGCGCGCGTTGACAAGAGGCGCCGCGAGAAGCGGAAATAGTGTCGCGCAGTGGCGCCTCGGGCGTTTTAGCAGCTGGCAGGCTCTAGCGCGCCGTGAACGAAACCGCCCCTCAAATAAGTGTCGGCGATCTCGCACGCCGGCATGGCGCGCCCGTAGCGATAGCCTTGGGCTTCGTCGCAGCCAAGATTGACCAGCGCCGCTTCCTGTTCCGCAGGTTCGACACCTTCGGCAGCGGCATCCCCTTCCGGTCGATCCGCGCAATGAAACTGCGATCGATCTTGAGGCGGATGAACGGATATTGCTGGAGAAGGCTGAGGGACGCGAACCCGGTACCAAAATCGTCAAACGCGATGCCGACGCCCAGAGATCTCGGGCGGCGTGCTCCGCACGCCTGCGACCGGCGCTGGCGGTAGGTGTGTGTCACCGCCCGTTGGCATCTTGCCGCACCTTGTTCATGCCGACCCCTTGTGCGGAGCGGCTAAGTTGGCGCTCGCCCTGGTCCGTCATGGGATTGGTCACTTGCCGTTGCTTGCTCGAGCGCAACGGAACTTGCGGCTTCCGGGCTCGTATAAGGGGTGAAAGGGCCGTCCATTGCAAAGCGATCACATGATTTCCACGTCCCCTCCGGCACCGGTCGCCGACACCAAAGGCGACCCGCGCGATGCCGTGACGAATGCGCGTACGATCCTTGCGGTGGATGACGATCCGATCATCTTGATGAACACCGCCGCCCTACTCGAGGACCTCGGCCATTCGGTTTTTGAAGCGGGTTCGGGGCAAGAGGCGCTCGAATGTCTTGAGCGTCGCCCTGAAATCGATCTCCTGATCACCGATCACGCCATGCCCGGCATGACCGGAAGCGAGTTGATCGACGCCGCGCGCTCGCTCCGACCCGATATATCGATCATTCTCGCGACGGGATTTGCAGCGGAGGCAATCACGCGAGCGCGCGGCCTGACCAGGCTCAACAAGCCCTACAGCTTCGCCGAACTCGAGGCCGCGGTCGGCCGGGCGGACGATTAAAATTATCCATTCTCAACCGTCTCGGCAGGCCGGTTATCGTCCCGCGATGAAACCGAACTGCGCCGGGCCACGTTCTGTACCTCATGAAAACAAGATCGAAACACCTATCCGCAGGGCTCAATGCCATGGCTGACGCTTGCCGGAGGATCGGTCCCGCGAGCACGTGATCAACAGACCCAAGGCGCACCCACTTATGACGGTACACGACAAACGCATTACGTCCGGAAACTCGGGCCTCGACTTGATCTTGCGTGGCGGGCTGCCCGCCAGCCGCCTCTATCTGGTTGAGGGCATACCGGGGTCGGGCAAGACCACACTCGCGCTGCAATTTCTGCTTGATGGGGCGGAACGCGGCGAGTCCGTGCTCTACATCACGCTCTCCGAGACGAGCGAAGAATTGTCGATTGTAGCGGGGTCGCACGGCTGGTCGCTGGAGGATGTGGAGCTCTTCGAACTCGCCTCGGCCGAAGAAACCCTGGGGCCGGGGCGCGACCAGTCGATCCTTCATAGCTGGGAGATGGAGCTTGGTCGGACGATCGAATTGATCCGCGAACAGGTTGAGCGCGTGAAGCCCAAGCGTGTTGTGTTCGATAGCCTTTCCGAGCTCCGCTTGCTGGCGCAGGATTCGCTCCGCTACCGCCGCCAGCTTCTGCATCTCAAGCAATTCTTCTCGAAGCTCGACACGACCGTGCTGCTCGTCGATGACATGACCGGCGGTAGCGGCGAGCGCGACAATCACCTGCACAGCCTCTGTCATGGCGTAATTACCCTGGAGCGGCTGACGCTCGATTTCGGGGCGGCGCGGCGGCGCATGCAGGTCCAGAAGATGCGCGGGGTCGCCTTTGTCGCAGGCTATCACGACATGGTCCTTCGCAAGGGCGGCATCGATATATTCCCGCGCCTCATCGCGTCGGAACATCATGCGCCCTTCATCGGCGAACCAGTACCGAGCGGGGTCACCGAACTTGATGCGATGCTCGCGGGCGGCCCGCAGCGCGGCACGTCGATGCTGGTCACGGGTCCCGCCGGTTCTGGCAAGACCTCGCTCGCGCTCCAATATCTCGATGCGGCGTGCGAGCGCGGCGAGGTGTCGGTCATCTATGAATTCGACGAGCGCATCGGCACGATGATCACCCGGGCGAGTGCCTTCGGCATCAATCTGCAGCGCCACGTCGACAGCGGCACGCTGACCATTCGCCAGATGGATCCTGCCGAGATCGCGCCCGGGCAATTTGCCGCGATGGTCCGGTCTGAAGTCGAGGAGCGCAATGCGCGGTTCGCGCTGATCGACAGCCTCAACGGCTATGTCACGGCGATGCCGCAAGAACGGCAATTGATCCTCCAGTTGCACGAACTTCTGTCCTATCTGAACCAGGCCGGCGTCGTGTCGATCCTGATCAACCCGCAGCATGGCTTTTTCGGTACGATGAGTACAAACGGTCTGGACGTCTCCTATATCGCCGACATCGTGGTGCTTTTGCGCTTCTTCGAGAGCGAGGGTCGCATTCGCAAGGCTATCTCGATCGTCAAGAATCGCAGCGGTCATCATGAGGATGCGATCCGCGAACTGCGGATCGACGCTAAGGGCATTCGCGTCGGCGCGCCGCTATCCGAGTTCCGCGGGGTCCTGACGGGCACTCCCGAATATGTCGGATCGAGCGCGCCGCTGATGGAAGATCGGCGCTAGGTGCACAGGTCCGCCTCCGAAGGTCATCGGGTCCTCATCAGCGCCCCCTATGGCAATGATGCATCGAGTGTCGCAAATCTGCTCATCCAGCATGGCTATCACACGGCTGTTTGCCCGGCGCTGGAGGACATAGCCGAGGCGATCGATGCCGACGCCGGCGTCATCCTGGTCACCGAAGAAGCTCTTCGCGCTGACCTCGGGCCGCTTCACAGAGCGCTTGAGGCCCAGCCGGCCTGGTCCGATATCCCGTTTGTACTGCTGACCGGTCGCCAAGTCGGCCGGGCGATGGGACACGAAACCCTTCGGCGCCGGCTTCCGGACAGCGCGCTCAATGTCGTTCTTCTAGAGCGTCCGCTCAGCGCCGAATCGTTGACCAGCGCGATCGCCTCCGCGATGCGCGCGCGGCAGAAGCAGTTCGAGATTCGCGATCAATTGTCCGAGCTCGCCAGCGAGCGCACCCAGCTGTCTACACTGCTCGATGCGCTGCCCGTCGGGATCGCCTTCATTAATCCCGACGGCGCGACAAGACTGGCCAATCCCGAGTTCCTGCGTTTCCTGCCGACGGGCGTTACGCCGTCGCGGCTCGCTGACGGCGAGATGCGGTGGGAGGGGTATGAGGAGGATGGCAGCCGAATCCTGCGTGATCGGTTCGTGACCCCACGCGCTCTTTCGGGTGAGACCATTCAGGGCATAGAGTTTTTGCATCATCCCGCCGGCGGCGACAGCGTCTGGACGCGCGTTAGCGGGCTTCCGCTGCGCGACGAGGCAGGCCGTGTAACCGGCGCGATCTCGGTCATCGTCGATATCGACGACCAGAAGCGGGGTCAGGCCGCGCTTGCCGACGCGGCGCAGGAACTCGAAGCCCTTGTCGCGGAACGCACCGCCGAATTGACCGATGCCCTGGCGCGGCTCGAAGCAGAAGCGGAAGAACGAGCCCGTGCCGAAGAGGCGCTGCGCCAGTCGCATAAAATGGAAGCGGTCGGCCAGCTTACTGGCGGTATCGCACACGACTTCAACAATATGCTCACCGGCGTCACCGGCGCGATCGACGTTCTGAGGCGCCGAATTGCGACCGGCCGCCTCGACGATCTAGAGCGCTTCATGGATGCCGCGAGCAATTCCGCGCAGCGCGCCGCAGGACTGACCGCGCGCCTGCTCGCCTTTTCGCGGCGGCAATCGCTCGACAGCCGGGCGACCGATATCAACGCGCTTATCGCATCGCTCGAGGACCTCCTCCGCCGCACCATGAGCGAGCGGATCATGTTATCGACCCGATTGGCCGACGACCTGCCGGCGGCGATCGTCGATATGAACCAGCTGGAAAGCGCGGTGCTCAATCTTGCGATTAACGCGCGCGATGCCATGCCGGAAGGTGGCACCTTGCTCGTCGAAACAGGCCTGGCGCACCTCGATGACGGCGCGTGCGGCAGCCAGCCAGACCTGGAGCCGGGCAACTATGTCACGGTGACCGTGTCGGATACTGGGATTGGGATGGATGCCGCGACTCTCGGCAAGGTATTCGAGCCATTCTTCACGACCAAGCCGATCGGACAAGGTACCGGGCTGGGCCTGTCGATGGTCTATGGGTTCGTCAATCAGTCAAAGGGTTGCGTGAAGATTCAATCCGAAGTGGGAAAGGGAACTGCGGTCAGCATTTTCATTCCGGTTGCGGGATCGGCGGCCGAACCCGAGAAGGAGGCGCCCGCAGCCGTCCATCATGGTGACGGCGAGACCGTCCTGCTGGTTGAGGATGACGCCTCGGTACGGCTCCTCGTGTGCGATGTCCTCGGCGAACTCGGCTACAAGGCGGTAGAAGCGGCGGAACCCTATGCCGCGATCCGGCTACTCGAAAGCGGGGCCCGGTTCGATCTCATGATCACCGATGTCGGTTTGCCGAGCATGAACGGCCGCCAGCTCGCCGACATCGCGCGCCAGCATCTTCCCGATCTCCCGATCCTGTTTATCACTGCATATGCGCAGAATGCCGAGACCCGCACAGATTTCCTGGGCGCCAACATGCAGATGATTTCGAAGCCGTTTCAAATGCAGGTGCTGGCAAGAAAGATCGACGAAATGCTTAAGTGATGCCGGAGACGTGGACTAACGCTCACCGTCAGCCCGCGTTCGAGGCAGTGGATAGATTAGCAGGCAACGCGGGCCACGGCGGGACCTCATGGACTTTTCCCGTCGCAGGCCACGTAGGAGTGCGGCGAGCGCGCGCGCCGTACGCCGAGGAACTTCGCGGTGCCGCCGGTGTTGCAAGAAAGCGGGGGTAGAAACGCCGCGACGGAGAGATTTATGAAAAGCCCTTTTGTCTTAACGCTCGCCCTTGCGCTGGCGGCGTGCAGCGGGGCTGACGGCAACGCCCCCACCGAAACGACGACGGTCGCCGATGCGACGGTGCCCGAGGCCGATGTTCCGCCGCTTACCGATGCCCCGACGACGCCAGTCGATGCGGCGGGCTACATTGCCAAGGCCGGGGCTGGCGATATGTGGGAAATTGAATCTTCTAAAGCGCTGCTTGCCAAATCGGCCAATGCCGACGTCAAAGCCTTTGCTCAGATGATGATCGATCATCACGGCAAGTCGACCGCGAAGGTCGAGGCCGCCGCCGAAGAAGCCAAAATCACGGTGACGCCGCCGAAGCTCGGCTCAGCGCAGCAGACGACGCTCAATGAAATCGAAGCCGCCGACGCTGCCGACATCGATGCCGTCTATCTTGGGCATCAGAAATCCGCACATGATGCTGCGCTCGCGCTCCACCAGGGCTATGCATCGGGCGGCGACACCGCGAGCCTGAAGAAGGCTGCGAGGGAAATCATTCCAGTGGTGGAAGCGCATCGCACCGAGCTTTCGAAAATCATGTCCAAGAGCTGAGGTCCTCAGTCCCGACTGATCGGCGGACTTCCTTGAAAATGCGACCTCTTCGCGCAATCCTCCCTCCTTGTTCCGCCAGTTCGGTCTTCGACCGCGTCGGCGGAATTTTTTCGCGTCCATAAAAGAATGCCGGCGGCCCCAGTGGAGCTCGCCGGCAGGAATCGCGGGAAAGGGAGGATCCAGCGATCCCCGATACTATGGGAGGGGTTTGCGTCCGCCGCGGCCAAACACGAACCCGAGCACAACGAGCACGACGGCCACGACGAGCAAGATTTTCGCAAAGTCGGCGGAGAGCCCGGCGATGCCACCAAAGCCGAGCAATGCGGCGACAAGTGCGACGACGGCGAAAATGATGGCCCATCTGAACATATATACGCTCCTCTTGAGACGCGCGCCGTCACAGGCTCGAGCACCAAATGCGAGAGCTGCGGGACGCCGCCAATTCATCCTGTCCGGATATGGGATTAACGCCGGTTTATGATGAAAGTTCCTGCGCGTCGCGCTGCAACAGAAGGGATCGGCAGGCGTTTTGTAGAAGGGGACGGGGAGCTCAACCAGGAAACTTTATGCGCCGGCACCTACAGATTGCCATCACCCTGAACTTGGCCGCAACCGCGGCGCTCGCACTTCAGTCCTGCAAGGGCGATCCAGAGGTGGCCGCCCCGGCGCAATCGGGCCGCAGCGGGGATATCATAACCCTTGCCGACGGCGCGACGATGGTGGCCGCAAAGGGATCGCGCCCTCGCGCAATGGCCGAGTGGATAGCTACCGCGGGCCCCCGAGGCGGGAGCCTAGACCTGGCATCCGACACCTTTACGGGTGAAACTGCGGTCCTCTCGCGGACCGGCCTGGGCGACGCCGCGACGCTCGCATCCCTGCTCGACGCGACGGCCGACGCGCGCATAGTGCTCATCGTTCGCAAAGACCCCCAAGACGTTGCGGCGGGCGACCTCAGTAGCAAACGCGCGGATGCACTGGTCACCTTCCTGGAAGGTCGCGGGATCGCATCCGACCGTCTCGCCGTCCGAGCGGATCGATCGAAGCAAGGAGCGAACGAAGCGTCGCTGACGCTTGTTGCCGAGCGCGGTAGCTGGCGCGACCCGATAAAAGCTGCAGTCCGCAGCTGATGCGGGCATCGGAATGAACCCTTTATCGGCGCACCGGTTGTAACCCAGTGCCCACATTTTCAGCGCCCGAACCCTATATACTCTGGCTCACCGGTGCGGGCGTCCTGATCGCGCTCGTCGCATGGTTGCCGCTTGCGCTGAAGCGCTTGCCGCTGTCGCTGCCGATCATCTGCATCGCGATCGGCGGCGCGATCTTTGCGCTTCCCGGCGTCATTCTGCGCCCGCTGCCGATAGACTATCCCGACGTCACCGAGCGCTTCACCGAGTTCGTCGTCATCATTGCCCTGATGGGCGCAGGGCTCAAGCTCGACCGCCGGTTCAGCTGGCGGCAGTGGCGCGTGACATGGCGTCTGCTCGCCATCACCATGCCGCTCAGCATCGCCGCAATTGCCGTCATCGGCGGCTGGGGACTTGGCCTTCCATGGATCACCGCGCTCTTGCTCGGCGCTTGCCTCGCACCGACCGATCCGGTTCTTGCGAGCGACGTGCAGGTCGGTCCGCCGCGTACGGGCGAAGAGGACGAGGTCAGGTTCGGCCTGACCTCGGAGGCGGGCCTCAACGACGGGCTCGCCTTTCCGTTCGTCAATCTGGCAATTGCGCTCGCGCTGGCTGCGGCCACGGGCGAGCCGTGGATGGGCAAATGGCTGGCGCACAATGTCCTGTGGGAGATCGGTGCCGGCATCGCCGGCGGCTGGCTGGTCGGCAAGCTCTTCGGCTGGCTGACCTTTCATGTCCCCGCCGAAACCCGGTTCGCCAAGACCGGCGACGGACTGATCGCCATCGCCGCAACCTTTGTTTCCTATGGCGTCACCGAGATCGCCAACTGCTACGGCTTTCTCGCGGTCTTCGTGACGGCGCTGACGCTCCGCAGGTCGCACCGCGATCATCATTTCAATCATGAAATGCACGCGCTGACCGAGCAGGTCGAACGACTGGCGATGATGGTCCTGCTGATCCTGTTCGGCGGCGCGCTCGTCGAAGGGCTGCTGCGCCCGCTGCGTGCGGAGGATATTGTCGCGGCAGTCGCGATCATCCTCATCGTCAGGCCGCTCGCGGGCCTGATCGCGCTCGCGGGGTTGCGGGCAGCTGCCTCCGAAAAGCTGACGCTCGCTTTCTTCGGCATCAGAGGCGTCGGCTCCTTCTATTATCTTGCCTATGCGGTGAACCATATGGCGCTGGCCGAAAGTGC
Organism: Sphingopyxis sp. Root154; assembly: GCF_001427105.1. Classification (GTDB taxonomy): domain Bacteria; phylum Pseudomonadota; class Alphaproteobacteria; order Sphingomonadales; family Sphingomonadaceae; genus Sphingopyxis. The sequence goes on along the minus strand of NZ_LMGI01000002.1, from coordinate 1,000,525 downwards.
ACGGCTCTGGGCGATCGTCGGGCTGGTCGTGCTGCTGTCGATCCTGCTTCACGGCTTGACGGTAACGCCGGCGATGCGGCTTCTCGACCGCCGTCACGGCCGCGATCCCGATGCCGCCACGACCCAAGTAGCGCCCGATAACGCTGCCTGACCCGGCCTGGCTGTCGCGCGTTACGTCGCGGCGTGCCAACGGCGACTATCGAAGCTGGCTATCCTTGCTACCGCGGCGGTTAATACCTGCGGGCCGGACGGCCGCGTCGCGCGCCGACTGGCAGCCGACGCATGTGCGGGTTCCGGGCAAAGCCAAGCGGCGTGCGTTTGGTATGTCCTCGCCGCAATCTTCGCAAAAATTGGCGCCGTCGCCGGTGGGGAGACGCGCACGCGCGATCTTCACCGCGTCGGACACCGTATCGTCGATCTGATCCTGCACCGCGCCATCGCGTGCCCAGCCGTTTGCCATAGCCTGTCTCCGTCGGTGAAACGCGCGACTGCCCTGGAGGCTCCCCGACGTAGATTTGCGGAGGAGGCGACGACGAAACGGCGGCCCCAATCGATTGGGACCGCCGCTTCTCGTTCCTCCGCTCGAAGCGGACGCGAATTAGTTCGCGTTCAGCTGATGCTTCAACGCCGACATCTGGTCATGGCCTTCGCGCACCGAGTTGAAGGCGGTCTGGATCAGCTGGCGCACCGCCGGATCGAGATCCTCGTCCTTGAGCGCGCTTTCGAACTTCGCCTTGATATGGTCCTCGCCGCGCTCGACTTCGGCGACGACGGCCGCATCATCGCGTTCGCCGGTCAGCTTGTCGCGCAGACCAAGAAAGGCGCGGTGCGCCGACGCGAGAACGGTGCCGTCGTCTTCGGGATTGCCGCCGAGTTCGCGGACCTTCGCCTGGAAATTCGTGACAACCGCCTGACGCTCGTTCGCGCGGCTCAGAAACTGGTCCTTGAACTGCGCGGCATTCGCTTCGTCGGCGGCCTTGCGATAGCCATCGACGCTGTCGAGCGTGGTTGCAATCAATGAGTTGAGCGTCGCGACATTCTTGTTATCGAACATTTTGAGATCCTTTTAGAAAATGGCGAAAGGTCGTGCCGCATCAACCCTCGCCCCGAGCGCGAGTTGCACTGCACGGCGAGAAACTAACTTGCATCATGACGATAAGGCCGCGCGCTTGCGTCCGGCGCGCGACAGCATCCGGAGCGAGGCCGACATTGAAGCCGAACGTCTTGAGCAGGAGGTCGAGGCGGCGCGCAAAGCCGCGGATCGGCGCGCCGAAGCGGTGAAGGGCGAGGTTGCGAAATAATGGAGCGGCGAGGTCAACATCGTTCGCCGTTCATATGGCTTAGGAATTAGCGGCTTCCGCCTACCGGAGCATCGGCTCCCGTTTTCGGTCCGTTATCAGTGCGTATCGGCTTATGGCCGCCGCCGGCCTGCGTATCCGAGTCATAATCTTCGGGATTTCCGCCACCGCCCGCGCCCGCGCCACTGCCGGTTACGGGGCCGCTGCCGACCTTGTTTGCGCGGCGGCCGCGGTTCGAGGCGCCGGTGAGGTCACCGTCTTCGCGTTCCTTTTTCGGATAATCATCGGGGAGAACCGTCCCGACATTCTCGCGGTCCTCGACCTTTTGGGGCGGGAGCGAGCCGGGCGTGGGGGCTTTGTCGGTCATCGAAATCTCCTTTGGTTCGGGCTCGAACGTTCGGCGTGTCAGTAAGTCGAGGGTGGATCGCTCGCGGGGAAAGATTCGTCGGCCGCCTGATCGACGCTGTCCCATGTTCGCCGTGCGTCGCTGCGCATCCCATCGGGACCCGCCGAGCGCGTCTGGTCGAAATTTTCGCGGTCGGTTTCGCTGTCGGCAAAGGCCGCCGAATGATTGTCATCCTTAGGGAATTTCGGTTCGGTCTTGCGCGTAAACCAATAGATCGCGCCGAGTACGGCGACGCCCAGAAATTTGCCGAAGCCCGATGTTTTGCCGGGTTGTTGTGCTGCTGCCATTATCTTCTCCTCTTCGGTGAAGAAACGGAAGGGCGCGGCCATGGTTGCCCGATTGATATGGATCAGTCGTTTTGTCGCGCTAATCGCATGCCGCGGGCCGGCGGCGCCTATGCTTGCTGGGGCCGGATTTCGAAACCGATCACCCTGGCATCGGAAGACAGCGCCGTGGCGAGCCGTTCGCCGCGCTCCTCGTCATAGCCATTGGCGATCGCGCCATATTCCATGATGTCGTCGGCGAGGAGTTGCTCGATCGTGATGAAGGCGAGGCCATGGCCCGCGAGCAGCGCCCCGAACGCCTGCGCGCCTTCCGCGTCGGATCGGCGATAGCGCGCCTTGAGATGCACGACGCGGCGTTGCGGGGCGCGCTTCTCGGTGATCGAGACGGCCGCGAGGACGAGCAGCGTTGCCGCCGCTCCAAATATCGCCAGCTCGTAAAAGCCGATCCCGAACAGGATGCCGAGCGTCGCGGTCATCCAGAGCGAGGCCGCGGTGGTGAGCCCGCGCACGTTCAGGCCCTCGCGAAAAATCACGCCGCCGCACAGAAAGCCGATGCCCGTCAAAATGCCATGCGCCATGCGGACGGGATCGATCCGCACGACCTCGACAGGGGCGTCGTTGAGCCATGCCATCTGGTGAACGGCCGAAAGCATCAGCAGGCAGCAGGAGAGCCCGACGAGAATATGGGTGCGCAGCCCCGCGGGGCTCGCCCGATATTCCCGCTCGGCGCCGATGACCGCGCCCGCGACGACGGCGCCCAGGATCGGCCAGAACAGATCGGGGCTCAGCAATTCCATATTTTTCTTTCCCAAGGTCGGTGAGGCATGTCTTCTCATCGAACCCTTGTCGGCTCGCTTGGTTTCCTATGGGCCCTGCTCGGCATGAGATATCCGCTCGGTCTGTCCGCCTGGATTACGCCTTGCCGATGCAGCCGCGACGCCGCGGGCCAGCCAATCGCAAATCGATATAACCGAAGTTAATCGCGGGCAACTGGCCGCTCATTCAGCGGTTTACTGCACATGCTGAAACCAACTGACGATCGCGACCACCCTCTGGCGCGCCGCTTCGACGCCTTTGTGCGCGATCCCGCCTTTCCTTGCGTTGGTGCCAAGTCGGCGCTTGCGAAAGGGCAGATACGCATCGTCGTCGGCCGTGACATGCGGTCGGCGTGGGACGACCTGCGCATCTATCCCAACCTGCTCGATCTGGCTTGGACCTATGCAAGCGAACCGAGCCTATTTCACTCGCTTGCGGTCGTGTTCGAGGAAGATAGCGGGCTCGACGAGGAAGGGTTCGAACGCTGCCTTTGGGAGCGGCTTGAATCGCTAACGCAAAAGGATGATTTTCACGGGCAAATGGCCGATCCACGCGTCAGCGCCGACCCGGGCGATCCGCATTTCTCGCTGAGCTTCGGCGGCGAGGCTTTTTTCGTCGTCGGCCTTCACCCGCGCGCGAGCCGGCCAGCGCGGCGCTTCGAGCGGCCGGCGCTGATCTTCAACCTCCACGACCAGTTCGAACAACTTCGTGCGAGCGGCGTCTATGACAAGATGCGCAGCACGATCCTCGCGCGCGATGTCGCGCTCGCGGGCGACGTCAATCCGATGCTCGCGCGCCACGGCACCATGTCCGAGGCACGCCAATATTCGGGGCGCGCGGTCGGTAGCGACTGGGTCTGCCCCTTTTCGGGGCGGAGCGGCGTCCCCGCCCCGCGCGATTTCCTGACAGGGCGCGGCGACTGATCGATCGGGCGCGGCTTACACCGCGCCCGATCGTCACGCTTCGGAAGGTGAGCAGGGCTTGCGCGTTGCGAGGTCGAATTCGTCGCCCGCGCTCAGCGCGTGCAGCGTGACATAGTGGATCGAGAGCACGCGCTTGGGCTTGGCTTCGGCGACGTTCGACCGCGTCACATGTTCGGCATCGACGATTGTCACCGCGCCCGACCCGATCACGGTAAAGCGCTCGCCCTCGACGACGATCGCGCTATCCTCATCGATACCGATCCCCAATATCCGCGGATTATGCGCGACGGCTCCCAGCAAACGCCCGATGCGCCCGCGCTCGGCAAAATGCTGGTCGATGATGACATTGGGGATCAATCCGAGGCCCGGCGCCATGTGCAGTTCGCCGATCCGGTAGGATTCGCCGTCGCTGCCGCCGATGAGCATCGTTTCGCTCTGCGCCGATGCGCCGGCCGAGGTTCCGGCGATGACGCCGCCGCGCGCATGGAGTTCGCGCACTGCGGTCTCTAGCGGCGTGTCGCCGAGCTGGCTGACGATGCGAAGCTGGTCGCCGCCGGTGAAGAAGATTCCCGCCGCGCCATCGATCAATTCCTTGTGCGCCGGGTCGTTAGTCTCGGCGCGATCGTCGACATAAAGTTCGACGAGATCAGTGACGCCGAGCGCGCCGAATGCGTCCTTATAGGCATCGAAATAACCTTCGGGTTCGTGACTCGCGACGGTGGCGATAACGAGACGGCCGCCATTCAGCCGTTCGGCGATCGCCCCCAGGATGATACGCTTGTCTTCCTTGTCCTCATGTCCGCCAATGGCGATGAGGGGGCCATAATGATCAGTCATTTAAGATATCGGCTTTCAGTTCATCCTGATGGATGGCGGCAATGATGTCGGCCCGATCGCTCGAAGCGATGGCGAAGGCGAAATTCTCGCTGTTGTGCGCGGCGCCGACGCGGCCGGCCGCGTCGATCGCGATCACGCCCGCTTCGGCGGAGAGCCGCTGCATCGGGGCATGGATATCCTGGACCGCTTCGGCCGCGGGCTTGTCCTCCATCGCGCGGACAACGCGCGCGCCGAGCAGCGTTCGTGCGATCGCCTCCCCTTCGCCCGAGAGCGAGACGCCGCCGATCGCATCATCCGCGTAAAAGCCGCAACCGGGCAATGGGGCGTCACCGATGCGTCCCGGCACGGTGCCGGATATGCCGCCCGTCGAGGTCGCGGCCGCGATGTGACCAGCGCGATCGCGCGCCACGCAGCCCACCGTATCATGGCCGCTCACTCCGATCTTCGGTAGCGTCGGCCGGGGCGGCGTGCAGTGCAGGCCAAGCTTGTAGGCAAAGCGCTCGGCTCCCTTGCCGACGAGAAGGATAGGGGGTGTTTCAAGCATCGCAGCCGCCGCTTCGATCGGATTGGCGATGCGATTGACGGCGCCCACGGCTCCGATGGCGAGGGTCGCGCCATCCATGATCCCGGCGTCCATCTCGATGTCTCCGGCTGCATTGGTTACCGACCCTTGGCCGGCGTTGAACGTCGGATCATCTTCCAAGATGACAACTGCGCGCCGCGCGGCATCGACGGCCGAGCCTCCGCGCGCGAGAATCTCAGCGCCCGCTTCGACAGCGCGCGCGCAGCCGGCGCGGTGCGCGGCCGTTTCCGCTGCCGAGATCGCCTTCGCTCCGCCATGGACGATAATCGCCCAATCGCCCTTATCCATGTGCGAAACCGAGCATTGCGCTGCGCTCCTTCCGCTCAGAGAGGGGGCTGTTCGCGAACCTTTGAACGCGGGCCCAGATTCCTTCGATATCGGTCGGGGTCAGCACGACGATGTCGCCCGGCCGTGCGCGTTCGATACAGCAGTCGGTCGCATCATGTTCATTGGCGAGGCAGTGGATCGACGCGGGATCCTTGCCCGCCGCGAGCGCGCCTTCGGCCATTAGTGCGTTGATCGATCCAATTGCCCGGCCGCGGTTGTCGGGGCCTTCGCGGAACATGATCTCGTCAAACATGCCCGCCGCTTGCGCCCCGACGTCACGCAGGTCGCTGTCGCGGCGATCACCGGGCAAGCCGATCATACCAAGAATGCGGCCGCCCTCCGGGCGCAGCTTTTGGAGGAGAACAGACAGCGCGTCGAGTGCGGCGGGATTGTGCGCATAATCGATGACCACTTTCACGCCGTGCGCTTCGACGATGTTCAGCCGGCCCGGGGAATCTTCGAACGACGGCTGGAAAGCGCTGAGGCCTGCGGCGATTGTCGGAAGCGGGATCCCGTAGGCGGCGGTCATCGCGGCCGCCGCGAGCGCGTTGAGAACATTGAACTCGGCTGCGCCGCCCAGCGTCGCCGGGATATCGCTCGCGGGCAGGACCGGGAAGCGCTCACCATCCTTGTAGAAGAGGATCGAGTTGCTCCCGCACACCACGGCCATGCCGCCGTCTGCGATATGGTCCCGGATCGGATTGCGCTCGACCGCGTTGGCGGAGCCCGAGAACCAGACGATTTTGCCCCGCGCATGGCGTGCAAGTTTCACCGTGAGCGGATCGTCGGCGTTGAGGATGCTGTAGCCGCTGCGCTTCACGCTTTCGACGACCACCGATTTCACGCGCGCGAGATCCTCGACGCTGTGGATGCCTTTCATGCCGAGATGGTCGGCGGTGACGTTGAGCACCGCGCCGACATCACATGCATCGAAGCCGAGGCCTTCGCGCAGGATACCGCCGCGCGCCGTCTCGAACACCGCGGCGTCGACGGTGGGATTGCGCAGGATCATGCGCGCACTTTGCGGACCGCTGGCATCGGACTTCACCTGCTTGCGCCCGTCGACATAAACGCCGGTCGTCGTTGTGAAGCCGACGCGCTTGCCCGCTTCGGCGAGGATTTTCGCGACCATGCGGACCGTCGTCGTCTTGCCGTTGGTACCGGTGATCGCAAAGATCGGGATGCGGCTCTTGGCGTCTTTGGGAAAGAGCGATGCGATGATCGGCGCTGCGACATCGCGCGGCTTCCCTTCGGACGGCGCGATATGCATGCGCAGGCCCGGCGCCGCGTTGACCTCGACAATCCCGCCGCCCGTCTCGGCGAGGCTGCGGCTGATATCGGGCGACATCATGTCAATGCCCGCGACATCGAGCCCGATTGTCGCGGCCGCCTGGATCGCGATCGCGATATTGTCTGGATGCACCTCGTCGGTGCGGTCGATCGCGGTGCCGCCGGTCGACAGGTTCGCGGCGCCGCGCAGCCAGATGCGCGCGCCCGCGTCCGGAATGTCCGAAAGCTTGGCGCCACTTTGTTCTAGGAAGCGACGCAGCACGTCATCGATGCGGATCCGCGTGAGCACCGCCTCATGCCCGGCGCCGCGCCGCGGGTCGGCGTTGACGAGGCCAATGAGATCCTCGATCGAATGGCGGCCATTGCCAATGACATGCGCGGGTACGCGCTCGGCGACGGCGACGAGTTCGCCCGCGACGACGAGCAGGCGGTGGTCGGTGCCGGGAAGCTGCTGCTCGACGATCACGCGGCGGCTTATCGCTACCGCGCGTTCGAAAGCTTCGAGCGCCTGAGTTTCATACCTGAGATCGGTCGTCACGCCGCGGCCCTGATTGCCGTCGAGCGGTTTGATGACGACGGGCCAACCGATCCGCCGCGCGGCCTGCATCGCTTCCTCCGCCGTGCGTACCACTTCTCCGCGCGGCGCGGGCAATCCAGCCGCCTGCAGCAATTCCTTCGCGGCATGTTTGTTGGCGGCGAGCTCGGCGCCGATCAGCGAAGTTGCGCTCGTTACGCTCGCGCGGATGCGGCGCTGGCGGCTGCCGGTGCCGAACTGGATGAGGCTGGCGGTATCGAGCCGCATCGCCGGGATGTGGCGGCGCCGCGCTTCCGCAACGAGCGCAGCAGTGCTTGGGCCGAGCCCGTTGGTTACGACCATCTTGCGAAGGAGGGCGACGATCCCGGCGCCGTCGCCGGGGCGGGCGTCGAGCATCGGGCCGAGCCGGTCGAGACCTTCGACCGCCTGGAATTTCGAGGGCAGGAACGTGGCGACGAGCGCGATCGCGGCGCGCGCCGCAGCAAGCCCGCTTCGTTCGTCGGCATAGCAGAAGAGGATGTCATATACGCCCGGGTGGCCCTTTGCCGAGCGCGTCTTGCCACGCGTGACGGCTGCACCGGCGCGCGCCTGCAGTTCGATCGCGACATGCTCGATGACATGACCCAGCCATGTTCCCTCGTCCATGCGCCTCAAAAAACCGCCCGGTTCGCCATAGCTGCACCCGTGGCTCTTCAGACCGGGAAGCTGAGCAACGAGCGCATCGGCGAATCCCGGCAGCCGATCGGTCGGCCATTGCTCGAGCGCCCCGAGGTCGAGCCGCACACGTATCATCGGGCGGGCGCTGTAGAGATGTGGCCCGCGATAGACGCTGCGTTCGAGCACGCGCATGGGCGCTTCAGTCATATTCGAGCGGACCGGTCCGGTGCGGATCGCCGCAGCCGAAATATTGTTCACATTCATCGTCATATCGCCTCGCTGGTTGATCAGCCAACGCGAGGGCAAGGGCGCAGTTGCGCAATGTAACCTGGATCATGGCGATTGTTCGCAGCGTGGCTGAGCGACCGCGAGCGCGGAAGTTAACATGCATCATGATGATTGCCGGGGGCCTGATGCAACACCCCGTCGCCTCGCCCGTTAGGAAGACGCACAGAGTTCTTACTGATGCGTCCCCAACCCAAGAGCGAGGATCGTCAGATATGTTCACCGAGCGCTTCCTGAGAGACAAACGCGGCGCGAGCCTGACAGCGGCGGAGCGGGCCCGCCTCGAGGCCGCGATCAGCGAGGTCAGGACCTACAAGCCGCGCAAGATCATCGCGAAAGCGGGCGAACCGCTCGATCAGAGCACGCTGTTGATCGAGGGGTTCATGTGCCGTTATCTCGACGACCGCAGCGGCCTTCGGCAACTCGTTGCCATCCATGTTCCCGGCGATTTCCTCGACCTTCATGCCTTTCCGCTGAAGGTTCTCGACCATGACGTCGCGACGCTCACCGGCGCCACGGCGGCTATCGTGCCGCACAGCGAACTCGAAGCGATTGCGGACGAGATGCCCGAACTCACGCGCAAGCTCTGGTTCTCGACATTGCTCGATGCGGCGATCCATCGCGCCTGGCTGTTCCGGCTGGGCCGCCTTGATGCGAACGCGCGCGTTGCGCATTTTCTGTGCGAAACCAACGCCCGCCTTGTATCGGCAGGCCTCAGCGATGGACGCCGTTTCGCGCTCGGGCTCACACAGGCCGATGTGGCGGAAATTTGCGGCCTCACGACGGTCCATGTGAACCGCGTCATGCGCCAATTGCGTGAAGACGGGCTGTGCGTGTTTCGCTCGTCGCTCGTCGAAATCCTCGATCTTGCGAGGCTCACTGCGCTCGGGCAGTTCAATCCCGCCTATCTCTACATCGACGACGACGCCAACCCGCTGCCCTCAGTACAAAGGCCCCGATCATGAATTTAACCGCCACCCACCTTCAGCCCGAAACCGAACCAGGCGTCGCCAGCGCTGAAGAGGGCCTTGTCTTTCTCGATGGGCCTGACGGCATCGCCAAAACAATGACCCCTGACGCGGCGCAGCGCACGGGCCAGAGCCTGATTGAAGCCGCCGCTGAGGCCACAAAGCAAAAGACCGACAGCGATGTTTGATCCGTTCGGTCAATGGCAACGCTTCGCCGCCGCCGGTGTCGCGATGCAAAGGACGGGTCATCAGACGATGAAGACTCTGGACGGCGCAAACAGCGTTCTTCAGGCGCGCAGCACGCTGATTGTCGAGGCCGTGCAATCGCCATGGGCAGCGAATTATGGCGAGCTGGGCCGGATGCTGCCGGAAAAGATGGACGCCTTTTCGCGGGCCAGCTCTGCCGTCGCCGCGGTCATGTGGAAAAGCCAGTCGGCCTGGTCTGATCATATGCAGCATCTTGGCACGATGGCGATGCGCGGGCGTCTGCCGACTGCGGCCGAGTTGGCTGATCTGGGCCGTCGTAATGCCAGCCTCATGCTGAACTCGGTCGAGGCGACAGCAAAGCTTGGCGCAGCGGCGCTCGCGCCGGTGAGCCGGCAAGTGGATAGCAATGTTCGCCGTCTGAAAGCGGCGAAGACGCCCGGCGCCCGGGCGTCTCGCAGAACTTCGCTCTAACCCGGATTTTCGGCGGCGGATTGCAAGCTTGCCTCCATCAGCGGCGCATCCAGCGGGATCGGGCGAGAAATCGCCCGGCTCGGCGGCGGGGCCGCGGTCAGGTCTGTCGCTCGATCTCATAATGGATCGGCTTGAAGCTGCCGCCGCAGCTGTCATACGCCGAGCAGGCTGTCAGGCCGATCACCAGATCTCCCAGCGCGCGTAGCCGGATAAAATCCCCCGGCGCGGTGGGTGGGGGCAGAACCTTGAGCTTTCCCGCCGCATCGACCGGGACGTTCATGAAGATGTTGAAGGCGACGGGTATCGCGTCTTCGCCAATCCCGAAAGGGGCGAGCGCCTCGGCGAGATTGCCGAAGCAGCCGCGGTGTACCGGCTTGTCGGCGTAGAAATGGCGGAAGGTCGCCTCGCTGCACGGCGTTAGCAGAAAATCATGCGTGCCGACGTTATCCTCAACGATCTCGAGCATCGGGTTTGATCGGTTCGACCAGAGCCGGTTTCCGGTCGTGAGCTGGATCGTCTCCTCATAGTCGAACGTCCGGCCGTTCGAGAGGGCTTCGCGGACGTCGGCCTGCATGAAGGCGAGCAAGTCGCTCACCTGACCACCTTCCGGATCGATCACCCGCAAGATTTCGCCTTGGCGCAGCGCAAACGCCGTGCCGCTACGCGGCGCGATAACTTGAGCCATTGGTCTGAATCCTTGATAGAAATCCCGGGCGTGGATGTGTCATCTGCAATACGGATGGCAGCCCCGAAGGCTGCGATTGGCAAAGCAAAATACGGGCAGATCTCGATCACCCGCCCGCATAGGACGGCGCGCCGATTATTCAGGACCGCGAGTCCGGAAGCCGCGCTGGCGGGGCCGGGTCGGCTATACGGCAGCGGTTCAGGAAGCGGCGCGTGCCTTTTCGGCGCGAGCGTCTTCCATACGAATGACGCGGTCGGCCATACCCTGCCATGCGGATGCCGCGCGCAAACTCTGGTCGCGGACTTGTACCAGTCCCGTCGCATCGGCTGTCGCCATGCAGCTCTCGGCCTGGCTCAGATAAAAGTCGCTAGCGGCGGACATGGGCATTCTCCTGAATGTTTAGTCGATCATCTCGGCGATGAGGCGACGGAGTTCTTCGCGCGACAGGGTCGGCAAAGGGCGTCCGTTCGAATTGCTCCCGCCCGGATGGGGCGTGATGTCGAGCGCCGACGGTGCGGCGGCATGAAGTGCGATTTGTAACATCGGTGAATTCTTTATGTTGGGACGACATCGTCGTCGGGTCGGCGGTGCGCGACCGGGCCAAGTTGGTTCCCCGCCTGAGCTGGAACCGATGGTCCGGTCGTTGCGCCGCCGACCCTGGGTCGGTCAGGCCGACGCGAGGTTTACGGCGGAAATCTTTCCGTCGCGGCCGGTTTCAAGTTCATAGGTCAGGCGCTGGTCTTTGTTGAGCGACGACATGCCTGCGCGTTCGACCGCGGTGGCATGAACGAAGCTGTCGCCCGAGCCATCTTCATTCGCAATGAAGCCATAACCCTTGTCCGAGTTGAAAAATTTTACGGTGCCGATCGGCATGAGATGTTTCCTTTCACGAAAACAAAACCCGCCGGCAAAAGCGCAGGCGAGGCTGGAAGCGTGAGAAGGGAAGATCAGCGCGGTAGCGTAAAAATTCCGTCGCAGGCGACGTTAGCAATGACCGTATCGCATGAGGCATCGAAATCGTCAAGAATATTATTCAAATATCTAAATCGCTTATAAGTCAAATTGAAATTAAACTGGTTATTTTGGTCCGAAATAGATTCGCGTGATGATAATATATTTCCAAATATCCCGAATAATTACGATCTATTTTTGAAATTTTACATGGGTATTTCTGCTTGATCGAAGTGGATTTTGCGGAGAAAAATTGATCCGGTAGGTGGCTGATTTTCACAGAAACTTTCCGTCGCATCCGCAGCGGCAAGCAACTCCAAGGGTCCTCCCGCGTATCCTGAGGCCCCCGGCGCACCAACCGCGCTCATTCCCCTGGAGATTTCAATGCAACTTCCCACCGGCTCTCATGTCGCCGTCGCCGACGGCACCCAGTTTCAGCTGTTTCGGAACAGCGGCACCGAACAGGAGCCGAGCCTGAACACCGTCGACCTGCCAACGAGCGATGAAGCTGCACATAATGCCGGGCAGGGTGACACCCCGCGCCAGAACGAAGAAGCTGGTCATGCCGCGTCTGTCGCAGCCGCGCTCAACACCGCAGTGCTGTCGAACAAGATCAAGTCGCTTCTTGTGATCGCCGATCCCAGCACGCTCGGCGAGATGCGCAAGCTCTATCACAAGGCCTTGAGTGCCGTTCTGGTCGGCGAGATCGCAAAGACGCTCACCAGCCAGTCGACCGACGACATTTTGAAATCGATCGCCAACGCCTAGCCTCCTGAAAGGAGTATTGCGCCATCCGTCCGCATGATTGGGCGGCACGTCGTGCGATGGCGGGCGCCGGAAGGAACGTTATGGCGTGGGGCGGATTGGTGGTCTATGGACAAGCGCTCCGGTCGGACGGCCCTGGCGGCCAGTCCCGCCACCTCTCATTGGGCCGAACGCCCCAGGCGTTGGGCGCGGACGACCTGGACACCCGCGTGGCTTTCACGACGTCCAAAGCCGGTGCGGATCGCAATCCGCACGATGGTCATCATTATCCTGACCCTATTCGCGATCTGGCTGATCCTGTTCATCACCAAGGGCCGCTTTCTCAAGGGACCGTTCGAGCGGTTCGCGACGTCACAGCTCGAACGCCAGGTCGACATCGGGGGCGATTTCCAGCTCTATTTGGCTCCGTTCAATGTCAAATTATACGCCGAGGACATCAGTATCGCGAACCCCGAGTGGGCGCAGGCGAAGCAGTTCTTTACGGCAAAGAAGGTGGACACGCGGGTCGCGACCTTGCCGCTGATCTTCGGCGACCGCATCCTCCGCTTCGCCGATCTCGATCGCGCGCACGTCGCGCTCGAATGGGACAGCGACAACAAGCATAACAGCTGGACCTTCGGCGACCCGAACCAGCCGCCAGAGCCGCTCGAACTGCCGCAGGTCCAGCGCGCGGCATTGACGAAAAGCGGGCTCACCTATCGCGACCCCCGGCTGCGGCTGTTCGCCGACATCGACTTCGATACGGTAAAGGCGACAGAAAGCCGGATCGATGACACGATCCGTTTCTCGGGGCGCGGGACCATGCACGCGCAGCCCTTCACGATGACCGGTGGACTGGCTTCGCCGAACGAAACCATCGCGGGCGGCAAAAACAAGCTGACGCTCCATGCGATTGGTCTCGGCAACACGCTGGACGTCGCCGGCACGCTCCCCGGACCGACCGAACTCGAAGGTGCCGATCTCACGCTGCAGGCGCGCGGAGGTAATTTGTCGCGGTTGTTCGATTTCCTGGGCGTCGCGATCCCGGATACGCGCCGGTACCGCGTCACGTCGGCGCTGACCTATGAGGACAAGGTCTGGAAGCTTACCGGCATCAAGGGAGTTTTCGGCGACAGCGACCTCGCGGGTGCGCTCTCGGTCAGCCAGCCCAAAGGGCGGGTGTATCTGAAGGCCGACCTCACGACGCGCTCGCTCAATATCATCGATGCCGGACCGTTCATCGGATACGAGGTCGACCGGCTCGACAAGATGGGGACGGGCGGGGCGATCAAGACCGTTGGCGGTCGCCCACGCGTGCTGCCCGATTCACCGCTGCGCGCCGATGCGCTCAAGCGCTTCGACGCGGATTTGCGATACAAGGTCGCGCAGGTGCGGGCGAAAAGTTTCCCGGTAAGCAACGTCGATCTTACGCTGTCGCTGAAGCGCGGGCTGATGGAAATGAAGCCGCTGACCTTCGTGCTCGGGGGCGGCAAGGTGGCGAGCGATATTTCGATCGATTCGCGACCTGCCGTCGTGCGCACCGCTTATGACATCCGTCTGTCGCCGACGCGGCTAGGGACTTTGCTCGCTCGGTTTGGCGTCGAGGAATCGGGAACGACCGGCACGGTCAGCGGGCGGATCCAGATGGTCGGCCATGGTGACAGCCTGCGCCAGTCGCTGGCGAGTTCGAACGGGCGGATCGCCTTTGTCCTGCCGCAAGGCAGTTTCTGGACGCGCAATATCCAGCTCGCCGAACTCGATGTCGGCACTTTTGTGCAGAAATTGTTCGAGGACAAGCTGAAGAAGCCGGTCGAGATCAATTGCGGGGTGATCGCCTTCACCGTGCGGAACGGCGTCGGCGCAGCGGATCCGATCCTGATCGACACCAGGAAAAATGTCGTCGTCGGTCGCGGCGGCTTTTCCTTCCGGACTGAAGCGATCGATATGGCAGTGCGCGCCGATGGCAAAAAATTCAGCTTGTTTTCGGGACAGTCGCCGGTTGCAGTCGGCGGCTATTTCGCAGCGCCCCGGATCGACCCGATCAGTGACCAGTTGCTCGGCAGGGCCGGTGCCGGCCTCGGGCTGGCGATCGTCGCAACCCCGGTGGCACTGATCATTCCCTTTGTCGATCCGGGCGACGCGAAATCGGCGCAGTGCGGCCCGGTCCTCGCGGGTGCCCGCGCCAGCGCCCAGCGGACGACCAGGGGCGACGCGCGCGACGATGTTGGCAAGGGCACGACGGCGAAAGGCGAGGATGGCAAACAGACGGCGGAGGGAAAGAAGAAGCAACGCAAGAAATTCCTCGGAATCTTTTGAGTCCGCTTCAAACTGCATCCGGCTTCTAGCGCAGTCCTGCGACGTCGCCATCGCCAGCTTTGACGCGTGGTCCAAGGTCTGCTTTTCGTAATTCGCCGCCAGAAGCGACCCGTCTCCAGACCGCCAGATCCAGCGGTAGGGCAAGCTGGCGCGATCGATATAGCTGGAATGTCCGCAACGGAGTGTTTTGCGGATAGGCCCTTCTGGGCGCGAATACCGGAAAGCGGACCTCCCGTTAGATTGGCTTAGCTACAACGCCTACATTGAGAGCTTGTCGCTGGGCCTCCTGCCAACTCTGCCCGATATCGTCATTCAGCCTCCACCGTCTCGGCGGCCGGGTCATTCTTGAAAGCTTGGACCGGCGAAGACCCCGCAGCTATTCGGTCGCACCGCCCAAATCTGTATCTTCAATCGACACATAGCCGGTGTTGGTCAATCGATCGAACGAGGTCACGCCGAGAGCGCGCAAATGCGCCACCGCGGCTACGAATAGCGATGATGTGAGGTCCGCGGAGCCGAGAAGTCGATGTCGGTAAAAGCCAAAAACCTTCACTTCGCGCGACAAGAATGCCGCTTTCTCCGGTTCCTCCGTATACGCCCGAGCGACGAAGCTTCTCCAGCCTTGTGAGAACCGATAGACGTCATACTCATAGTGCCAGTCATGCATGCCGTCGGCATCGGTATCAGAGGCATCAACATGACGATCGATGCTGACGCGCATGCGCATCTTCAAGGGCATAATGACTGTCGGATTTAATTCAAAAACTGTCCGGTCGCGACATCATATGTTCGGGAGATCGATCCATAATCGCCGTTAAACCCAACTGTGAGAACAAGGAATTTCCTCTCGTCTATCGTGATGCCGGATGTGCCATCAATCCTTATCGTCGAAATTGCCGATCGATTGCGGAACCCGATATAGGAAAGCTGATTTTTGTCGCCGTGCATCAGCGCATCGCCCAGCGCATGTTCGAGAGCCGCGAAATTCGTGTCGGAAACGCGGAAGGTTTCTTCGGGCTTGATTGTAGAACTGGTCCCGTCCGGCCGGGAATCCACGACTGCACCGCGCATGGTGATGTCGTCATAGGCATTTTCCTGGGACGGATTTTCGATCGTCAGCTTCACATAGTCCTTATAGATATTCATGCGATAGATTTGCCGGTTGCCAGCATAGGCTATTGCACGATCATATGCCTTGCGGAGCTTCTCCTTATCGAAATTTCCTTCGTCGCGCCCGGTGAGCGTTTTCGGCAAATCCTGCGCGAATGTTGCCACCGTCTCGATCCCGCCCGTCACGAGGGCGAAAGGAGCCAAAAAACCAAGCACAAGGAAGACCAAAGTCGCGATCAAGTTGGCGGTTAACCGCAACGGCGACATTCCGGCGGACAGACTGAGTTCGCCGCCGAAAAACCCCGTGCCTTTATCGGGATATGACATCTCGGCCTTCTGCGTCTTGTAGGCCGGGGGCGGTTCGGCGGCTTTCTGCTGCCATTCCTCGGGCGGGTCTTTGTCGATGAGCCCATAGCCGGGGCTCTCCGGATCCTCGACAAACACGACAAAGCGTCCGGTGTAGAAATTGGGAAGCTCTCCCATAGTGATAAACTGGCGGATTACCGTTTCGTAGGGGGCGTCATGTTCCGGAAACACCGTCAGCGTGAAAATGAACATATGATTGAAGTTCGAAACCGTCAGCCCTGCCTCTTCAAGCTTGCCGACGCGCGCCAACACGCGCCTGCCAGGTGAAATTCCGCCCTCGGCCGATTCGAGAATCCGGTTCGCGATGCCGCTCTGTGCGGACTCCAGCATCGGTTTCAGATTGCGCGATATGCTCGTCACGAACACGCCGGTGAACAGGAAGCTTGCGGCGATGAATCCGATCACCACGAACGGTATCCATGAATCGGGCGCAACCCCGTTCGCGCCGGCGACGATAAAGCCGACAAATGCTCCTATCGTCATCCACAGCGCCGCCAGAAAAAGGAAGCGGCGCGGGTTGAATCGGGCCTTCGGCGGGGTTGGAGAGCATTTGCTTTGCATCAACATGGATATGGTCCGTCGTCAGAGCGTCTGGCAGAGCTTGCGGCGTAAATCAGGGGAGTGCGGGCCTCGTTTTGAGATTGATATTATGAGGCAATCTTGCAGCGCTGCAAGCGCCGGTGTTCGATGGCTTCTGTTTGAGAGCAATCCCGGAAAGTGCCTGATTTTGGCAGCGTCGGACGGAATGAAGCGGAACAGGCTCAAGATCATCGCCAACTCTCCGACTGGCGGCCGTTCAGATATGACCACAGATCGATATTCATACGCGGGCATGCGATTGCCCGCTTAGGCTGTCAGCTCTGGTCATCCCGGTTTGGCGGGGCAGATTGCTGTCGAGGGGATGGCCGCTCTGGAGGTTGTGGCGATGAAAGCGGATAATCCGCAATCGGCCAGATCATGCCTCGCTGCCTGGCATCGGCGCCGATCGCGCGAAGCGCCTCGTCGGGTGGCCCTAAAACGATTCCTTCGATCACTTCGCAGTCGCCCACTGCTGCACGAGCTCACTTGCTTGTCTCAGGCGCATCCGGGCCGCGTCGGGATGACGAAAGTTGCAACCGAAATCGAAGCGCAGCGAAGTTTCACGGTCGCTGGCCCGCCAGTTGAGCGCGCCCGTTCCCTGATCTGTGACCGCCCCGTCGCAAGGTAATTCGCGCATGTCCTCGAGCGGCTGCAATATCACGCGAATGCGTTCGAAGCCCTCCGGTCCGGCATTGAACGTGCCGCCCGCCTCGACGCGAATGGTTGTCCGGTAAGCGCCGCGCCCTGAACGATCGATCCACCATTCGGTCCGTCCGCCGGTCCAGCCGTTCCCGGTGCCGGCATAGGAAATGCGGTCAGGTGCTCTGGCCGACTCAGATTCCGGGATCCGTCCTGACGTATCGGTCAAGCCAGCCAATGCGATGGCGGCGAGGGATGCGAGTTTCCAAATCATAGAGCAACTCCGCTGTCTTCGTCATCGATGCGCCGCCGCGCCGGGCGCGCGGCGGCGCTAGCGCACCTGGCCAGCGAAATCGTGCACGAACAGCCCCGGCTTCCGGCTGTCAAACATCGCCTGAAGTTCGCAGGCCGTGCCCGCCCGCTTCTTGCAGTTCGCCCGCGCCGCCGCCTGCGCACGCTTGGCCGTGGTTTCGGCCGTCGCGCCGTCGTCGCTGCCACTGATGCGATAGGCCTGGATATACCCGTTTCCGGACAGCGCGTTGGTTTCGCACGGACGCAAGGTTGCATCACTGCACGCCTTGATCGCCGCCGCGGTCGCGGCATCGGCGCTGCGGTGGCCACTCGCGACATAGAGCCTGGCATTATATCCGTCGTCGGCGCCCCCGACGACCCAAGCCGACGCCGCGAAAGATTTACGGACCGCGGGGCCGGGGAAGCGCCGGTTTGTGCTGGCGCGAATGGTCGCAAAAACCTCGCACGGCAGCAGCTGCTTTGACGAACAGTCCGCCATCACCTGATCGCGTTCGGCTCCGCCCTCGCCGGCCCAACCTTTATAGAAATATCCGCTTCGGTCGCGGATGATCACTATCGACGAATTCCACCATGTGCCGGCCGATGTGCAGCCCCCGCCCATTACCCTGTTGCACGCATCGAGCGCGCCTTGCTCGGCAACATTATTGGCGCCGACGTAATTGCCATCGACCCAGACATCGGCGGCGTCGACATGCCAGGCGATGGCTGCATAGCTGTTGCCGGACATCGGCGCCGGCGCGGGTGTGCCGCCACTATCGACGCGCTCGCACAGTGGCGTAGGAGCGACGCCGGGGCCGCCGGGGGCCATTCCGACCAGCCGTTCGCCCGGTCCTGGACCGTTGCACGGATAGTGCTGCGCGTGCACCGACGCCGGCCAAAGGCAACAGGCCAACGCGATCAGGAGCATTTTCCCGATCATGTGCATATTGAAGTTGCGCATCATACAAGTCATCCTAGGCGGTTGATATGGTTCACGATAACCTAAACTTCCTGCGCGAAAAGTGTTTGCGATCACACCGTCCCGATACAGGATTAGGGACGGACGGACGGATAGGGCGGGGATCGTGATGGCGCCGTAGCGAGAAACTTTCGGCCCTCATCGCAGAGCTGGTCGCCGGCAGCGAAATACCCATCGAGTGAACTTATGCGGCCGAGATGCGCGCCGAGTTGGCGCGCGACAAAATACCGAAACGACGCTGACCCGCCGGCAAAGGTTCAAGATCTGCACACTGCTCATCGCCGTTCGGGCGGTCTCTACCCGCGACAAACCAGCGCCACATGGAAAATTCAGTATAAGCTTGCGTCTCCACAATGATTGTGAGGGGGTGCGGCGCAGCGGGACGGTGATAATATGCGCATGGGCCGTTTCCTCAACCGGTGACAATCAGACTCCGCAGATCAGCTCGCTTTGGCCGCGCGATCGGGCACTGGCATCGGTGGGGCGGATCGTCGTCGCGACTGCGACATCGTCGTCAACGGCAAAGTCCCCGTTCTTGTCGATCTTGAAACCCATCTGCCGGAAAGCGGCTTGGACCTTGCTTGCCGGATCGCCGAACGCCACGCCCTGCCATTCATAGCCGACAATCACGGCGGTCACGCGCAGGCCGCGAAATTTCTTGTCGACCGGGAAGTCATATTCTTCCCCGGTCTCTTCCATACTTTGCCCGTCGCGTGCCTTGCGGGCCTTTTCGAAATAGGGCTCGAGCTCGGGGCCGAGCTCGCAGGTCCGCGCGTCGAACTGGATGAGCGAATTGGCCACCGCACCTTTCGCCGGGGACGGTTCGGTCACACAGGCCGACGCCGCAGGCGTATAGCCAACGCCGCCGCCGGGCAGCCCGACCTCGGTGAAACCATCGGCGGTTACGCCGACCAGCCGAACCGCCGCGCCGGGCTTTATGACCGTCTTGGAAGCTGCGGCTGCCGCGGCGGTTTCGAATACAGTGCATTGCGCGGTCGCGATGCGGTCGCTGCCATCGAGGCTTGCCAGCACGGGGGGAGTGGCTGTCGCGAGGTTGGCGAGGCTGACGAAGCCGCCGGCGATCTTGAGCCACTGCTTGCCGTGCTCGTCGATGACGAGCGTGCCGCTTACTTTTTCGCCGCGCTTCAGCGATCCGACGACCTTCGATCCCTGAAGCGACGCGCGGTCGCGCAAATTGGCCTCGGCGACGGCATAGAGCGCAGCCGTCTCCGCCGCGGGGCGGTCTTCTCCTGCCTTTGTGTTTTCGACGATGCCGGGCTTGTCCGCCGAGCTCGAGAGGCCGAGCCAGGCCCCGCTGCCGATCGCGACGGCCAGCAGCGTGGCGCCGCCGAGAAGCAGTCCGGTCTGGCGCGGTGCGGGTGAAGCGCCCTCAGTCTCAACGTCTATGACCGGCAAGGGCGCCGAAACGATCGGCGACGAAGCGACGGGGTCGGTGACAGCTTCTGCGCCGGAAACCGCCGCGCCGCATGCCGCGCAGAAACGCGCATCGGGGGACAGCGGCGATCCGCATTCGGAGCAAAATTTCGCCATTTGCCTTTCGTCCTTCGATTCGTTGAAACACATTTCGTCGCTCCGCTTAGCGAGCGATTGTGCATGGTCGATGTGATCGACCGCACATTGAGCGAATAATCAACGAAATTCGTATGATAGATGCCTATCTGTTACGGCACCGCATTTTTTGAGGAAAAAGCGTCGCCAGACTATCTGCGCGCACGTAGCTGACCGCTATCTCCGCGGTTTTCGATGCTTTAACATCATGCTAGCGGCCGATGAAATGGTGAGCCCGATCACAATCTTTGCGTATTCGATCCGTTACGGACGCCTTCGAGAAAGGGGTGCGGATTCGCCCTCGCAACTCCACCGCCGAAAAGGATCGAGAATGTCCCACCGCCGATTGAGCTTCCTCGCCGCGATCGTCGCGGCGCCGCTGTGGGCGACCATGCCCGCCGCGATTGCCCAGGAAGCGCCCGGAAGCGAGCTCAACGACGACCAGCAGAAGATGCTGGACCTTATCAACAAGGGCATGGACTTCGAGCGCGCGGACAAACCCGTCGAGGCCGAACGCATCTATCGCCGCTGGATCGAGGAAGCGGCGAAACGTTATGGCGCCGACGGGCTGCTCACGAGCCTCGGTTACCGGCTGCTGGCCGGTAGTCTCGAATCGCAGAATCGGTTCAAGGAGGCCGAGCCTCTCTGGAAGCGCCTGCTCGACATCAACCGCGCGCAGCTTGGCGAAGAGGATGACGAGACGCTGACTGCCTACATGTTCCTCTCGGCCAACTACATCAAGCAAGGGCGTCCGGGCGAGGCGCTGCCGCTGCGCCGTGCGATCCTGGCAAAGCGGATCGCGCAGCGCGGGGAGAAGGACGCAAAGACGATCATCGCGACGGCCAACCTCGCCCGGATTCTCTCCGACCTTGGCGAGATGAAGGAAGCTGAGACGCTGTTTCGCAAGGCGCTCGCCACCAGTCTCGAAGTGCATGGCGAAAAGCACAGGGAGACCGCCACCGCCTATGGTAATCTGGGCGATGTGATGCGTAGCCTTGGCCGCTATGGCGAGGCGGAACCGATGCTTGAGAAGGCACGCCTTATCGACGAGACCCTTCCGGAGACGACCACCGCCGACATCGCGCTCCGCTATTACAACAGCGCGGTGAATTTCGGCGACATGGGCCGCTATTCAGACGCCGGCGCTGCCGCCAACAAGGCGCTCGACCTGTGGCGGACTAGCAAGGGCGACGATAGCCCGCAGGCGGCGCTGGGCTATACCGCGGTCGGTTATGTCTTAATGTCGGAAGCCCGCTTTAAGGAAGCCCGCATCGCCTATCGGAAGGCGCTCGACATCCGGCGCACGCGGCTCGGCGAAGAGCATCCGCTGACCGGCGAGGCCTATAACAACCTCGCGATCAACATGGAAAACCAGGGCCAGCCGCCAAGCGCGATCGAGCCGATGTTTCGCAAGGCGCTCGACATCACACGTGCATCGCTTGGCGAGACCAGCCCGCGTACGGCGACCCTCTACGCCAATGTCGCGCATATCCTGAACCAGCAGGGCCGCTATATCGAGGCCGAGCCCATGTATCGGCGCGCCCTCGACATTCAGGAACGGATCACCGGCGCCGAACATCCTTCCTATGCGACGACGCTCCTCAATCTGGCGTTCAACACAAGCGATAACGGCCGCGACGATCAGGCCGAGCCGATGATGCGGCGCGCCCTCGGCATTTTCCGCGCCAAGTTCGGCGACGACAACCCCGAAACGGCGTGGGCCTATACCAGCCTCGGCTCAACGCTCGGCGCGCTCGGCCGCCACAAGGAAGAAGCCGAAATGACGGCCAAGGCGCTCGATATCCGGCGCCGTCTGCTCGGCGAGAATCATCCCTTGACGGCAATCGCCCATAACAATGTCGGGGACGCGTTGGTTCGCGGTGATGGCGGCCAGGGCGACAAGGCTGCCGAGCCCTACTATCGCCAGTCGCTCGCGATCCTGCTTCGCACGGTCGGCGAATCGCACATCGACACGGCGCACGCCTATAGCCGTCTCGCTTCCAGCCTCGGGCGGCAGGGGCGAGCGGTCGAGGCGGAGCAGGCGGCGGCCAAGGCGATCGCGATCGCGCGGCGCCTGAACGAGCAGGCCGCCGCGGGTGCGAATGCGGTCACGCTGTCGGCGCTCGACCGGCAGCAAGCCGATCCCGGTCGCAGCATCTATACCACCTATATGAATTCGGCCTTTGCGCTGATGAGCGATACGCCGGACGCGGCGGGACAGTCGGCGATCCAGAATCGTGCCTTCCTCGCCGCACAGGACGCGATCAGCTCGGCGTCGGGGCGCGCGGTGCTGCAAACTGCCGCGCGTGCCGCCGCCAAGACGCCGCAAATGGCGGAAGCGGTGCGCCAGGAACAGGATCTCGCGGTACGGGCGAACATGCTCGACAAGAATCTGCTCCGCGCGCTCAGCGATCGCAAGCCGGTCGAAGTCATACGGCTTCGTAGCGAACTCGACGCCGTGCAGGCGCAGCTTGCGGACGTCGGCGCGCTGATCGACCGCAAATATCCCGCCTATCGAGAGCTGGTCTCGCCGCGCCCGATCAGCCTCGCCGAAACGCAGAAGGCGCTGCGTCCAGGCGAAGCGCTGCTGCTGATGACCGAAGCGGCGAACACTTTCCATTTGTTCGTGGTTACCCCGACCGCGGTCGGCTGGAGCCGTCCGGGTAGCGGGATCAACGTTATCCTCAAGCAGATTTCGGACCTGCGGTGCGACGTCGATTATGCAACCTGCACCGATGCCCGAAAGGCCGAACTCGACACGCTGCCGGCTACCGAAAAGGAGCAGGAAGGTCAGCGCCGCTTCGATCTCGATACGTCGCACGCGCTGTATCAGGCCCTGATCGAGCCGGTCGAGCCGCTGCTAAAGGGCACAACGCGCCTCTATGTCACGAGTTCGGGCAAGCTCGGCGATCTCCCGCTTGCGCTGCTGTCCACATCAGCGCTTCCGGCAGGCGCGGACATGGCTGACCCCGACGTGCTGGCCCGCGCGCAATGGCTCGCCGACCGTTACGCCTTCACCAGCCTGCCGTCGGTCGCATCCCTAACGCTCGCGCGTGACCCACGCGCCAGGGCGGGCATCGAGAGCTTTCGAGGCTATGGCGCTCCGGTCCTGCTCGGCGGCGATACCGGCGCGCGCGCGGCCACGGGGGTCGGGGTTTTCGACGCGGTATCCGACGCGGGCTCGCCGCTCGCCGACCCCGATGCGCTTCGCAAGCTTGCACCACTGCCCGGCACTAAGGTCGAGCTTACGGCGATGGCCAAGCTGTTCGGCGCGCCGGACAAGAGCCTGACGCTTGATCGCGGCGCGACCGAAGCGGCGTTGCGACAGGATCCCTCACTGGCGAGCAGCCGCGTGATCGCGATCGCGACGCACGGTTTGCTTCCCGATCCGCAGCTCGGGCCGGGCGAGCCCGGCCTCGTCATGACGCCTCCCGCGAAGCCGAGCGACCTCGACGATGGATTGCTGACCGCGACCGAAGCGGCACAGCTCGATCTTGCAGCGGACTGGGTCATCCTTTCGGCGTGCAACACGGCATCGGCGAGCAATTCGGGCGGCAGCGACAGCCTGTCAGCTCTTGCCCGCGGCTTTCTTTACGCCGGCGCGGATGCGCTTCTCGCCAGCCATTGGCGCGTATCGGACGATGCCACTGCGGCGCTGACGGTCGAGACGCTCATGGCGCGGCGGGCGGATCCAACGATGACGCGCGCGCAGGCGCTGCAGATCGGGATGAAGGCAGTACGGGCCGGAATGCGCGCCGACGGAAGCGTCGTTCCCGGATGGCGCCCGGCATGGGCCCATCCCGGGGCCTGGGCGGCGTTCACCAATATATCAAACCGTGACGAATAGGTGCGTCGAGCGATCGCTTTGGAGCTCAGGCTGGTCCAAAACAGGCGGTTTTTTCGTCACTTGCCAGAGATGGCTCCTGCCGCCCAGCCAGTCGAATCTTCCAGATTTGGCTGAAAACATGGAAATTCCGGTATCGACGTCAGCCCGGCGCAGCTCCCCATCGCCCGGCCACGTGTCGATGGGTCTGTCCCCGATGATCCGCTAATGCGCGTCGGAGCGCGGGAGGAGGATTGTCGCGAGGCCCAAAAGGGGCAGATATGCGCAGAACTTATACACCCAGACGATGCCATAGAGGTCGGCCAACTGGCCGAGTCCTGCCGCGCCGATCCCGCTGATCCCGAACATCAGACCGAACATCAATCCCGACACCAGCCCGACGCGGCCCGGGACGAGCTCCTGCGCGTATACGACGAGCGCGGCGAACGCCGATGACATGATCAGGCCGATCGAGATGGCCAAGATCGCCGTCCAGAAAAGATTGGCGTGCGGCAGGATCATCGCGAAGGGCGCGACGCCGAGAAAGGACGCCCAGATCACGGCTTTGCGGCCAATGCGATCGCCGACCGGTCCGCCGGCGAAGGTTCCGGCCGCGATCGCGGCGAGGAAGCAGAAGAGATAGAATTGGGATTCGCGCGCTGTCAGCTCGAACCGTTCGATGAGGTAGAAGGTGAAATAGTTGGTGAAGGCGCCGATGTAGATGAATTTCGCGAACATGAGGATGCCGATTGCCGAAAGCGCGCGAACGATTTCGCGGCGGCTGTGCGGCGAAGCACGGGCGGCGGCGGGAGCACTGGCTTGCGCCCGGCTGTGCCGCACTCTCCAGCGCGTGACGCCGAAGAGGACCCAGATCGCCGCGACGGCGACGAAGGCGAGCCAGCCGACCGCGGTCTGTCCGAACGGCAGAATGATCGCCGACGCGACGATGGGGCCCAGCGCCGAGCCCGTATTGCCGCCGACCTGGAACGCCGACTGGGCGGTTCCGAAGCGGCCGCCCGATGCCATCCGCGCGACGCGGGAGGCTTCGGGGTGGAAGGTCGCCGATCCGATGCCGATGACGGCGGACGCGAAGATCAGCGCCGGATAGCTTCCCGCCATCGCAAGCCCGCCGACGCCGGCGAGCGTGACGATCATGCCGAGCGGCAGCAGATAGGGCAGGGGGCGCTTGTCGGTATAGAGACCGACCCATGGCTGCAGCAGCGAGGCGGTGACCTGATAGACGAGCGCGATCCAGCCGATCTGGCCGAAGCTCAGATGATATTTCTCCTTGAGCATCGGGTAAATAGCCGGAAGCACGGCCTGGATCAGGTCGTTCAGAAGGTGCGCGAAGGCGACGGCGCCGACGATCTGCACGACGAGCTTCGGTCCATCCTGACGCGGCGCCACTGGGGAGAGCATATCGGGCGAGGCGGGAAGGCGGGCGGCGGTATCGGTCACGATCGGGTCTTTCGATTTTCAGGAAGCGGGCCTCTAGCAAGGACGCTTCGTTCCAGCTTGCTTGTATGAGCCAATCATTTCTGCGAGTGGGACATGATGCACTTTTATCCCGACGAGAATGATCATGTGGCCCGGCCCGTCATCGCGATCGGTCACGATTATCCGGACTCGTTCGAGTTGGCCGAGCACCGGCACCGTCGCAGCCAGTTCCTCTATGCGGCGCGCGGTGTGATGGCGGTCAGCACGCCTTCGGGCGCATGGGTGGCGCCGCCCGAACGTGCGGTCTGGATCCCCGGTGGTACGCCGCATTCGGTTCGCATGGTGGGGGCGGTGCAGACCCGAAGCGTCCTTGTCGAACCCGGCGAATGTCCCGGGCGGGGATTCCAGTGCCAGGTCGTCGGCGTGTCGCCATTGCTTCGCCACCTGCTGTCCGCCGCCGCGCACGTGACGCCCGAATATGATGTGGCCGGCCGCGACGGGCTGGTCATGCGTCTGCTGATGGCGGAAATCGATGCCGCGCCGCCGATCCCGCTGGCGGTTCCCTTCCCGTCGCATCCCGGGCTCGCAAGGCGATGCCACGCCTTCCTCGAGCGGCCGAACGCGGCTGCGACGATCGATGAATGGGCGGATGCCATGGGAATCAACCGCCGCAGCTTCACCCGGCTCTTTCGGCGCGAGACGGCGATGAGCTTTGCCGAATGGCGTCAGCAGGCCTGTCTGTTGGTTGCCCTTCCGAAATTGGCGGCGGGGGAGCCGGTGACGTCGATTGCCTATGATCTCGGTTACGACGGGCCGGGCAATTTTTCTGCGATGTTCAAGCGCGTGCTCGGTGTTCCGCCGAGCCGCTACCGGTTGCCTTGATATATGCGTGATCGGGGGTGCCGGATATGTCTTCGCCGATCGGTGAGGACGTCGGCTCGCCGCGTCCGTTGCACGGCCGGGCAACATCGCATTTGGCACGCGGTCGTGCGATGCGGCACGGGCGGGCATATTTGTTCGACAGGAGCGCTTCATGCACAAATCCTTCGGCCCGATCGCAGCGCTTTTCCTCGCGAGCACGATACCGCTCGCTGGCCCCGCCGCGCAGGCGCAGGAGCCAGCGCCTGCCGCTTCGTTTGTCGTGGGTGCCAAGGTCTATGACCAGAATGGCGAAGAAGTTGGCCAGATCGCCAAAGTGTCAGGAGACAGGGTGGCCGTGTCGATTGACGGCAACGGGCTGGTGGTTCCGAAGAATGCCTTTGTGAAGAGCGCGAAGGGCCCGGCGTTGAAAGCCCCGAAGGAGAAGATCCTCGCCGTGCTGAGGCAGGCCGAGGCCGATGCGGCGGCGGTCGACGGAGCCTTGAAGCCGGGCGCCGAAGTTCGGAGCGCCGACGGCGCCGCGGTACTCGGCAAGGTTACGGCGATGGCGCCTCAGGGCGCGGTGCTGGCGACCAGCGAAGGCAATATCACCATGCCGCGCACCGCATTCTTCCTGTCGGCGAGAGGATTGGCGATGAAGGTCAATGAAAAGCAGTTTCTTGCGGGCGTCAGGGCGGCGCGGGCGCAGAAGAAGGGCGGTTGATCCCGCGCGCGTGCTTCAAGGGAGAATGAGATGGCGCTCGAAAGGGAGCTTTATGACATCGAGCAAGGATTCTGGCTCGACGGCAAAGATCATTTCCTGAAGCATGTCGACCGCCAGTGCCTGCTTGCCTTTCCGCAGGCGGGAGAAATGCACGGCGTCCATTCGCGCAAAGAGGTCGCGGCGACGGCGACCAACGCCAACCGTTGGCGTGACCTGACGATGGGGGATCGTCAGCTTCTGGATAACGACGAAGATTTTGCGATCATCAGCTACCGGGCAGATGTGACGCGCGCCGATGGCGAACCCTATGCGGCGCTCGTCAGCTCAGCCTATGTGCGGCGCCCCGATGGTTGGAAGCTGGTGTTTCACCAGCATTCGCCGATATGATCGGTGACTAATCGCTGGCCTCGCCCAGCGTGGCGCCCAAAAAAGGATCGGCTATCGGCCACCGCGGGCGATGTCGACGCCTTCCATCAGCGCCCAGAGGCGGCGAAGCAAAGCATTTGGAAAGGGCGGCGCGAGAGGGACCAGTCTGCTCGCGCCSCCCTGCCGTTGCCGTGCGTGTGGGGACGCCCGGCATCGATTGATCATCTGTCCAACCGATTACGATATTCCTGAATTCTGGTGATTCGAAGGCCGGGGATGCCCGCGCGATCGATCGACCGCCGCCAGGCGGCAAGTTCCTCGACGCTCAGCCGGTATCGCGCACAGGCCTCGCTCTGGCTGAGCAATCCGCCATCGATCGCGGCCAGCACTTCGGCCTTGCGGCGGCTGACCCAGTGCGCCGTGGACGAGGACGGCAGATCGTCGAGAGTGAGCCGGCCCAGCGGCCCCATGACCGATGCCGGCCTTGTTTCATATTCGAGCACTGCGAACTCTCCATTCGCGCGGCCTGCGCCGCTTTGTGCCCCCCGCCCGACATCTGCAGGAAGGGGGTTAACAAAAACTTGCCAGAAGGCGCACGATGCGGTGAACCGTTCGTCGCCGCTGCGGCGGACACGGCCTTGTTGTGCTTGTCGTGCTTGTCGGGATTATATTGATCCGCCTCCTGCCGCGACCATCCTCGGCGGTATCGCGCAGGCTCGAACTGCCTCAGTGTCGCCGCTCGCCGACAGGCAGCTATCGGCCGGTTGCGGCTAAAGGAGCCTGGCTATCGATGTCGGGCCGGGTTGGCATCTGGATGAGGTTGGTGAACGCCATCACGACCGCGCCCTCCTGATTGGTAACGGTCATTCGCATGGTCAGCACGCCTCGGTCCGGCTTGCTTCTGGAACGCGAGATGTCGACGACCTCGCGCGTGATGCGAAGCACATCGCCGGGCCGCACGGGTACGCGCCACGCAAGATCGTCGATTTTGAGGCCAAGAAGCGGCGTGCTCCCGAACGGGGCGGCTTCGACAAAATCGCGCATCACGACCGAGGCGACGTGCCAGCCGCTGGCGATAATGCCGCCAAAGCGCCCGCTCGCGGCCGCTGCGGTGTCGATGTGCATCGGCTGGGGGTCATATTCGCTTGCGAAGCGGATGATCTCCGCTTCGGTCATCTCGATCGGGCCGCCATGCCATTGCTGGCCGAGCTGCAAATCATCCAGAAAAAGCGATTTCGACATGGGGGCTCCGTTGTTCCCGGCGCGGGGGCCCGCAGTGGGACACCGGCCGTGAGAGTTTCGCGGCCGCCTATAGTCCATGCTGGGGCCCGCCTCAATCGTACAGGCCCGGAGCCGCGTCACGTTTGCCTTTTTACAACCAGGGACGAAGCACCGGTTGCCGGTTGCCGGTTGATCCGCGAAATGGACGAGATGGGGTGGTCGCCGAACGACACCCTGGACCGGCCAACAAAAAAGGGAGGGCAACCGGTGCCCTCCCCTTCTTCTTTCGTTCGTCCCGCGTTACCTTGTCTTGAAGCGGACGCCTATGCGGAAGGACCGGCCCAGCAGGTCCGAATAGGTGCTGGCCGCGGCCAAGCCGGTTTCGGGCAGCAGCAACGGATCGGCGTCGAACAGGTTGGTGACGTTGAAGAAGAATTCCGCCTCCGATCCGCTCTTGACGCTGACCTTCTGCGTCAGGTTGAGGTCGACGTAGAAGGTGCCCTTGACGTGGTTGTTGTCATAGGTCGGGAACTGGCTGGTTGAGGTCGGGCACCCGGTCGTGCATTCGATCGCGTTGGCCAGATATTTGCCCGAACTGACGCCCCGGCCGACGACCGTGCCCGAGAAGGTCGGCGTCTCGAAATTGACGCTGGTGCGGAAGATCCACTTCGGAGTGCTGGCTTGCGTGCCAACGGCACCGACCGTGTTGATCGGTGTGACCCCGGCGATGCCGGTATCCGAGATGTTGTCGATGTAGCGCGTCGCCGTGCCTTTCAGCGTGATGGCGCTTTCACCGCCAACCGGCAGGCGATAGGCGGCGTCGAAATCGATGCCGCGTACCAGCTTGCTGACGAAGTTGAAGGGCTGGGTACGGATCAGCTTGTACGGGATAGTGGGCGTCGAGCGGATCGGATCGTCGGTGATCGCGTCGCAATATTCCTGCCGCCCTTCAAAACAGCGATTGATCGTCTCCTGTGCGGTGAGCGAATCGATCGCGCCTTCCAGGTCGATGCGGAAATAATCGACCGATGCGGTGAAGCCGGGCAGGAAGCGCGGCGTGACCACCGCGCCGATATTCCATGAATCCGCTTTTTCCGGCTGCAGATCCGGGTTGCCCGTCGTCAGACCCGAATAGGGGAAGAACTGCGGGCCGTTCGCAAGATCCGGTGTGAAGGCGGGGTTGCGTACCGAATCGCTGTTCGCGGTACCCGCCTGAAACAGCTCGTTCAGGTTCGGCGCACGAATGTCGCGCGACCGCGTCACGCGGAAACGGATATCCTCGATCGGTGCCCAGGTCGCGCCGAGTTTCCAGGTGGTGACATAGCCCGAGTTCGAATAATCGGTTGCGCGCACCGCGCCGTTGAACTCGAGGCCAAGGCCCAGCGGGACCACGGTTTCGAGATAGGCTTCCTTCACATTATAGCTGCCCTTGAACGGCAGATAATTGCCGACCGACCAGCGGTTCGACGTCGTGCCGTTGGGATTGATGACCGGCTGGAATTCCTCGGGCACGGTGCCGCGGATCTTCTCCTCACGATATTCGCCGCCGATCGCGATGCTGACGTCGCCCGCCCAGGTCGCGAAGGGCGTCAGCGACAGGTTGGCGCCGGTGACATATTGCTCGAGCACCTGCTTGCGATAGGGATCGCCGAGCACATAATCGATCGCCGCTGGATTGGCGACGCCAAGACCAAGGCGATTGAGCGGCACGCAGTTCGGATCATTGTTCGTGGTGACGGCGTCGACGTTGATCAGGCACTGGATCGAGCCGACCGCATAGCCGCCCGCGTTGCCGGCAGGTGCGAAGGCCGCGTTCGTCGCTGCCGCCATGCGCGCGACATGCATGATGTTGCGGAGCTGTTCGCGCAGGTCGGACCTGCCGTACTGGCCATACACGTCCCAGCGTGCCGCCTTGCCGAACGCGTCGAACTCGCCCTCGGCTCCAATGACATAGCGCTGGACCTCGCGGTTGTTGTTGATGCCGCGGAACGGCAGGTCGGCCGCGGTGGTCGTGATGCTGAAGTTGTCGACACCCGTGAGCGCCGCGGCACCCAGTGTTTGCAGCGCGAAGGCATTGCAGGTGATGGGGACCGGGGTGGCTGTGCAGCCGCGCGTATCGAGCGTCGCCGAGCCGAGGTTGGGACCGGCGTTGAAGAAGACTTCCTGCCGATTGTACGAACCCTCGGCAAAGATTTCGACGCCGTCAGCGACTTCGTAGCTCAGGCGGCCAAAGGCGCCCCAGCGATCATCCTTGGGGTTGAGGCCGATGCGCCGGCCCGAGTCATTGACCCGCCAATCGCCCCCGACCGTGCGTGTCACCGCGGCACTGCCACCGAGGACCGGCGAGTTGAATGAGCCATAATTGAACGGAATGACCTGGCCATTCACGCCGAAATAGCGGCCGCGGAGCGTATTGTTGGTGGTGCCCACCGAACCGGTGATGAAGCCCCCCGGCGCCTGGTTCGTCTGGCCGGCGTCACGCTGGAAGGTAATGAATTGGGGCAGGCCGTTCCCCGCGACATAGGCCGGGTTGGCAAAGGACAGATAGCCGCGGTGGTTCCACGGCCGGTCGTTCGGATCGATTTCGTAGATGCCGTCCTGATGCGCGATCTCGGCGTTGAAGATGGCATGGCCGCGGCCGTCGGCGAACGACATGCCGCCCGCGACGCTGCCCGAATAGTTGAAGCCGTCGCCCTTGTCGGTGAGGCCGATGTCGCCCGTGATGCGCAGCCCCTCCATCTTCTTGTTGAGGACGAAGTTAACGACGCCGGTGACGGCATCCGAACCATAGGCCGACGAGGCGCCGCCGGTGACCACCTCGACGCGGTCGACCAGCGCCTGCGGGATCGTGTTGATGTCGACCCAGCCGAAGATCGTCGAACCGACCGAACGGCGGCCGTCGACGAGGACCAGCACGCGGCCTTCGCCCAGGTTGCGCAGGTTGAGCGCGTTGATGCCCGCCGAACCGTTGGAAATGTTCAGGCGCGAGTTGCCCGGTTTGGTCGAGCCGGCGAGCTGCGGAAGCTGATTGACGAAGTCGGCGATGTTGTTCGACGGCGAGGTGTTCTGGATGTCCTTCTGCGTCAGCACGACCAGCGGGGTCGGCGCCTGGAAGCCGTCGCGCGCGACGCGCGATCCGGTGACGATGATCTGGTCGCCGGCCGCCGCTTCGACGCTGTCAGCAGGGGCGGTCGCCTCCTGCGCCAGCGCCGGCGCACCCTGGACCAGCGCCAGTACGGTCATCGCCGCGCCGAAACGGCCTTTGCGGCTCAGCGGTCGACGAATTGGTTCAAAATCACGCATATCAGCAGTCCCCTTTTTTGCCCGAGGGCCGAACCATATGTCGCCCGATGCGTGCCCCGCATTCGGTGCGCCAACTTGGCTCGCCCTATTGTCCCACCTGACCATTCGGCGGATGCTTCGCCCGCCTTTTTATATTTTAGTGATGTTCGTTGTACGGTCCGGCCATCGTCGCAGCCAAGGCGCGCAGACGGCCGGTTTCGTGACAACGAGGTTACAGGGTGGTTGCGGGGGGTCAACAGCTTGGCCACTAACCTGGCGATATGGACATATAGCCCGAAGATATGGCGTCGCTGAATAGCTTGCAGTTATAGGACGCGCCCCGCTTGCTATGGCCTTGGGGCGCGCGGCTGCGATAGG
The DNA here is from genome assembly GCF_001427105.1 of Sphingopyxis sp. Root154. GTDB lineage: Bacteria > Pseudomonadota > Alphaproteobacteria > Sphingomonadales > Sphingomonadaceae > Sphingopyxis. Next base: position 968,320 of record NZ_LMGI01000002.1, on the reverse strand, counting down.
GTCGCGTTTCGTCATTTTCATATCTGATCGGGGAGGGCCTGTTGATCCAGCGCCGCGCGTTTTTGCTGGCTTCGGTCGCGCTTGTCGCGATGCCGGGAAGCCTTTTTGCGAAACCCAAGGTCAAGGGCGGGGCGCAAACCATCGGCCTGTCCGGCGCACGCGCGCCGGTCGAGGTGGTCGAGGACGAACTGGGCGTGCCGCACGTCCGCGCCGCCTCGCTGCACGACGCCTTCTTCGGGCAAGGCTATCTCGTGGCGCGTGACCGGCTGTTCCAGATCGACATGGAACATCGCCGCGACATGGGGCGGATGGCCGAGGCCTTCGGGCCGCGTTTCGTCGCCGCCGACAAGGCGGCACGGCTCTTCCTCTATCGAGGCGACATCGACGCCGAACTCGCGGCGCTGCCACCCGACGTGCTCGAATGCGCGCGCGGCTATGTCGCCGGGGTCAACGCCCGGATCGAGGAACTGGCCGCCGATCCGGCACAGCTGCCACTGGAATATGGCATTCTCGGGATCAGCCCGTTGCGCTGGGACATCCACGATCTGGTGCGCAATCGCGGCATCGGCATGGGTGACGCCGACGACGAGGTGCGCCGCGCGCAGCTTCAGGCGCGCGGGCTGCTCGACGCCGACCAGCTGATGATGCCGCTGCGCCCCGCCTGGTCCTTTACCGTGCCCGCAGGGCTCGACTGCGCGGCGGTGAGCGACGCCGACCTCGGCGTCCTCGATCCCGCAAGCCGCCCGATGGATTTCGATCCGGTGCAGGAAGCATCACTCGACCCCGAAGCGCGTTGGACCGATCGCTTCGCGCTGGGCAGCAATGCGTGGACGATCGCGCCGTCGCGCAGCGCGACGGGGCGGCCGATCCTCGCCAACGATCCGCATCTCGGCATCGGCCGCGCCAGCCCGCGGCATATGTGCCATCTGTCGGCGCCGGGGCTCGACGTCATCGGCGCGGGCGCGCCGGGGCTGCCCGGGATCATGCAGGGGCACACCGATCGCTTCGCCTTTGGCCGCACCAATTTCCACATCGACCAGACCGACCTGTTCATCCTACGCACCAAGGAAGGCGACCCCGGTCGATACTGGCACAAGGGCAAGTGGAAGGCGTTCGAGACCTTCGAGGACGAGATACGGGTCAAGGGCGCGCCGTCCGAGCGCGTGACTTTGCGTTATGCCGCGGGCCGTCCGATCGTGTCGCAGGATGCCGCGCGGAGCCGCGCGGTCGCCTTTGCCACGGTCAGCATGCTGCCCGGCGCCAACCAGCGTTTCGCGATTATCGCGATCAACCTGTCGAAGGATTGGGCGTCGCTGCGGCAGGCGTTCAAGCTGCACGTGTCGCCGACCAACCTCCATTATGCCGACATCGACGGCAACACGGGCTGGCAGACGATCGGCTTCACCCCGCGCCGGCCGAAGCACGACGGGCTGTTCCCCGCGCCGGGCGATGGCGCTTTCGACTGGAAGGACATCTTGCCGGTCGAGGATATGCCCCATGTCTATAACCCGCGCGAAGGCTGGTTCGCCTCGGCCAACCAGATGAACCTGCCGGCGGGCTATCCCTATCGCGAGCGGATCATCAGCTTCAGCTGGAGCGATCCCTTCCGCTACGATCGCGTCGCCGAGGTGCTGCGCAGCCAGCCGAAGCACCGGATCGAGGATAGCATCGCGCTCCAGCACGACGTCCAGTCGCTACCCGCGCGCGCGCTGCTGAAGCTGCTTCCCGCCAACCCCACGGCGGCGGCCGCCCCCGCGGCCGCCTTGCTCCGGCGATGGGATTGCGGGATCGAGGCGGATAGCGCGGCGGCGCTGCTGTATGAAATGGTGATGCCGGCGCTATCGACGGCCTTTTACGACCGGATCGTGCCCGCGGCGGCGCGCGATCTGATCGCGTCGGTCAATTTGTCAGAAATGCTGCGCCTCCTCGCCGCGCCCGACAAAAGGCTGGGCGCCGATCCCGCCGCGGCGCGCGACGCGCTGGTCGACGGTGCGCTGGCGGCCGGATGGACGAAAGCGGTCGAACTCGGCGGCCCCGATCCGGCGCGCTGGAAGTGGGGCGATCTGCACCGCGTCACGATCGCGCATCCGATGGCGTCGAACCCCGCGATCGCCGCCGCCTTTCCACGGATCGAGGGCGGCCGGTCGGGCGGTGACGGGACGACGCCGATGGCGCGCGGCTTCAACCCCAAACGCGGCTTCAATGTGTCGCACGGCGCGAGCTATCTGTTCGTCGCCGACGTCGGCGCTTGGGACAACAGCCGCTTCCTGCTGCTGCCCGGCCAGTCCGCCGATCCGCGCTCGCCGCGTTACCGCGACTTTTATCCCTATTGGCTGGCGGGGGCGATGCAGCCTTTGTGGTTCAGCAAGGCGGCGGTCGACCGGCATGCCGCCAATCGACTGGTGCTGACGCCCGCTTAAAGCGCTTCGGCGATGGCAACGAGCGCGCGGTCGACCGCTGCGGTGGCCTGGGCATCGGTGCCGTCGGGCATGTCGTTCGCCAGCGCCGAGAAGATCAGCGTCTTGCCGCTGCGCGTCGTAAGATAACCGGACAGCGCGCGCGATGCGTTGAGCGATCCGGTTTTGGCGAACAGCTTACCCTCCAGGATCGTGCCCTTGAAGCGGCTCTGCAGCGTGCCGTCGCGTCCGGCGATCGGCAGCGTGCCCCGCCACGCCATGCTCCACGGCTGGCGCGCGATCCAGCCGAGCAGGCCGACGGCGGCGCGCGGCGTGATGCGGTTATAGCTCGACATGCCCGACCCGTCGGCAAAGAAATAACCGGTCGCGGGCAGCCCCGCCTCGCCCATCACCCGGCGCATCACCGCCTGCCCGTCGGCGATCGAGCCGCTGCCCGCCTGCCGCGCGACGCGCCGCAGCATCAGTTCGGTGTGGAGATTCTGGCTCTCCTTGTTGATCCTCACCATATTTTCGGCGAGCGACGGCGCGGGTAATTCGGCGAGCATCGCGGGTTCGGCGGGCAGCTTGGCGGGCGCGCCCTTGCGGTTCTCGGGATCGTCGGCGGGCGTCAGCGGCCGGTGGCGCACCTCGATATCACCATCGACGCGTACCCCGCGCGCGCGCAGCAGTTCGCTGAGGCGCCACGCAGCATGGTTCGCCGGATCGTCGATGCCATAGCGCAGCGTCAGAGGCTCGACCTCGGTGCCGACGGTGCCCGTCAGGCGAAGGACGCGGCTATTCGGCATGCGGTCGGCTTCGATCTTCTCTTCCTTACCCGCAACGGTCGTGACTCGATTTTCGATGATATAATAGCCGGATGTCTGCACGCCGGGTGCGGCGCCGGGCGCGCCCGGTGCCAGCTTCACCACCAGCTCATTGTCATCGAGTGTTAGCGCGGACGTGCCGGTGCCGTAACGTGACTGGATATTGTTCCAGCTCATCCCCGGGCCCCAGCGCTCATCGGGGAACCAGCTGTCGTCGCCGATGATGTTGCGGACGTGGCGCGTCTTCGTGGCAACAGCGTCGGCGAGCGTCTGCAGGCAATCGACCCTGCAATCGTCGGCGCTCGACAGCAGCGCGTCGCCGCGACCGTGCAGCACGACGTCGACCGCGCCATCGGCATGCGTTTCGAGGCGCACGCCGGTGCCTTTTGCGGTCCGCTGGAGCAACGGCAGCTCGGCATAGGCGATCGCGGTCGTGAACATCTTGGTGTTCGACGCGGGGATGAAACGCTGGTCGGGTGCGATCGACAGCAGCACTTCGCCGTCGAGCGTAGTGACGAGCAGGCCGAAGCGCGACCCTGCGGGTCCCTCGGCCAGTTTCTGTTCGACCGTCGTCAGTAGCGGCGCCGGCGCCGGGTTCGTCTGGGCATGGGCCGCGGTCAGCGAAAGTGCGAGCGCAGAAGCGAGTGCGAAGCGTCCAATCGATCTCGTCATATTATGTCCGTTTGTCCCAGGCTGTAATGACCCGCTCGCCCACCGCGGGGCGCAGGGTAGTAATGCCGCTGTCGGCGTGGCGGGTCGGGTGGACCCGGTTGGTGAGCAAGGTCCAGGCGAGGCCGCGCTCGAAATCGATCCACAGCCCGGTGCCGGTGAAACCGGTATGGCCGATCGTCTCGGCCGAACAGGCATCGCCGCCATGCCATCCGGCAAAGGCGCGCTCCCAGCCCGAGGTGCGGTGGCGTTCGTCCGCGGTGCGGACTTCGTCCATCATCGCGGGCGACAGCATCGAGCCATCAAGCATCGCGCGCGCAAAACCCAATACGCCATCGACCGTGCCGAACAGCCCCGCATGCCCCGGCGCGCCGCCGAGGGCGAAGGCATTTTCGTCGTGGACCTCGCCCTTCATCACGCGCCCGCGCCAGCTGCAATTTTCCGTCGCGACCGCCGGACCGGGCGGCGGGCCGAAGCCGAGTCCCTCGCCGAGCGGCCAGTCCCAGAGCGCCGCGCCGGTGATCCGCTCGATCGCGATGCCGAGCAGAATGAAATTGATGTCCGAATAGACCGGCGGTCCGTGGCGCCATTCGCGCTGCAGGACAAAGGCGCGAAGCCGCGCCGGATCGTCGCCATAGGTATAGATGGGCTCGACCGCGGGCAGGAAGCTGCGGTGCATCAGGCAGTCGCGAAAGGTCAGCCGGCGCTCGGCGGCACCCGTGACATCATATTGGCGGAGGTCGGGGATCGCGTCGGTCAGCGGCCGGTCGAGGTCGAGGCGTCCCTGTTCGGCGAGTTTCATGATGATCGTGGTCGTCGCGATCACCTTGCTGAGCGAGGCGAGGTCGAACCAGTGATCGCGGGTCAGCGCCTCGCGCTCGGGGACAAGCGCGGCCATTCCGGCGAAGCGCACCGCGCTCGCGCCGTCGGCGGACACGATCCCCAGCGCGGCGCCAGGAATGCGGCCGGCCTCGACCGCTTCGAGCGCGGGCGCAAAGCCCCGTTCGCAAATCGCCTCGATCGTCATGTCGGCACGCGGCCTTTCACGCGCACGATGATGGGCAACAGGAAGATCGCGGCAAAACTCAGCGCGCCCGAAAGCAGGAAGAAACCGTCATAACCGATCTGCGTCTGCATCGAGCCAGATGCGCCCGCGAGCAGACGCGGGAGCAGGAAAGCGAAGCCCGAAAGCAGCGCATATTGCGCGCCGGGATAGGTCGGGCTGACGAGCATCGAGAGGTAAACGACGAACACCGCACCCGCGAACCCGTTGCCGAACTGGTCGACCGCGACCGAGGTGTAGAGGACGAACGCCGAGGGATCGCTGTGCCAGAGCCAGACATAGATCCAGTTGCCCGCCGCTGCCGTAACCGCACCGATCCCGAGCGTCCAGCCGAGCGACAGCCGCGTCGACAGAAAGCCGCCGAGTGCGACGCCGAGCATGCTTGCGGACAGCGCGACGACGCCATCGGCAATGCCGATCTGATGCAGGCTGTACCCCTTGTCGTTCCACAGCGGATGCGACAGCGTCAGCGTGAGTACGTCGCCCATGCGATAGAGCGAAACGAAAGCGAGCACCGCGAGCACGGGTGTGCCGTAACGCCAGAACAGTTCGACGTAAGGCGCGGCGAAGGTTGATACGTTCGAAAGGGCATAGGCGGGCAGGCGGCGAATGCGCGGCAAGGCGAGCGCCAGCGCGACGAAGGGCAGCAAGGCGATCGCCAATACAATCGGCGTGACGTTGGTCTTCGCCGAAATGCCCGCACCTTGGACCGCCGAGAGCAGCGCCCAGCCGATCACAGCGGTGACGATTGCGGTGGCGAGTATGACGAACAGGCTGGCGAGCGTTCCCGCGACGAGTGCCTGCGTCCGGCCCCCGGTGCCTTCGCGTTCGGGCCGCATCGCCGCGAGGATCGGGAAGGGCAGGAAGGCGGCGACAGCGATCACGAGATAGGCCCAGGTCCAGTCGGCCCACGCGGCAACGAGGATTGCGCCGCTTCCCGCCGCGACCATCGCGCTGCGATAACCCCACAGGTTTGCGGCGACGATCGGCGCCTGCTCGGCCTGCGTCGGCGCGAGTTCGATACGCCAGCCGTCGGCGGCAACCTCCAATGTCGTCGTCCAGAAGGCGAGCAGGACCGCGAACAGCGCGGTGAGCGGCAGGCTCTTGTCGCTCGACGTGAAGGCCATCGCGACCATCGAGAGGAAGATGCCGAGCTGCGAGAGCATGATCCACCCGCGCCTTCGTCCCCAGAAGCGCGCGAACCCCGGCACGTCATATCGCTCGATCAGCGGAGCCCAGGCGAATTTGAACGTCGGCAGCAATGCGATCCACGCGAAAAAGCCGATGATGACGATATCGACGCCGTGCCGCGCGAGGCGCAGCGTCAGCACCGCGTTGAACATGTAAAAGGGCAATCCGGCAGAAAAGCCCAGCAGCAGATAAAGGCCCAGCAAGCGCCGCGTCGAAGGCTTGGCGGGCAGGTCGCCCGCCAGCACGCCGGCAACGGCCTCGGCGGCGGCTACGGTCACGCCTTTTCCTCGGGCTCGATGGCGTTTTCCCAGCGCGCGACGACGCTGGTGACCGTGAGGTTCGCACTCGCGCTTGCGACGGTGCGCGTCATGTCGAGGAGCCGGTCAAAGGGCAGGACGAAGCCGACGACGAGCGCGGTCTGTTCGGGCGACACGCCGACCGCGGAGAGGACGGCGGCGAGCATGAAGAGTGACGCCGATGGGATCGGCGCGGTGCCGAACGCCGCGAGCGCGCCGGTGAGCAGGACGATCGCCAGCATCGGCAGGTCGGGTTCGACGCCGACCGCCTGCAACGCGAAAATGCTGAGCAGGCCGACGTACATCGCGGTGCCATCCTTGCCGATGCTCGCACCGATCGGCAGCACGGTCTTGGCGACCCCGGGCGCGATGCGCAGGTCTTCGAGCGCGATGCGCAGCGCGACGGGCAGGGTGGCCGCAGAAGATGCGGTCGAAAAGGCAACCGCCAGCGCGTCGACGATCGTGCGGTAGAAGCGGAGCACCGGCCGCCGCGCGACGAACGCGATCAGTGGCACATGAACGAGCAGGATTTGCAGCACCACCCCTGCCGCGACGCCCACCGCCAGCCAGCCGATGTTGGCGAACACCGCGACGCCATTGTCGGCGACCGCTTTCGCGATCAGCGCCAGCACGCCGAAAGGGGTGATTTCCATGACGATCCGCACCAGCTGGAACAGCACCTGTCCCGCCGATTGCAGCAGGTCGGCCATCGGGCGCCCCGCTTCCCCGGCGAGGATGACGCCGAAGCCGAAAAGCATGGAAAAGAAGATGATCGCGAGCATGTCGCCCTCGACCAGCGCCTGCACGATATTGACGGGGACGATGCCGACCAGCTGGTCGTGCAGCGACTTGGGCTCGCCGAGGGCGTGCGGGACGGCGCTGCCGAGCGCGGCGCCCTGTCCGGGTTCGAGCAGCAGGCCGACGATCATGCCGATCGACACCGCGCAGAATGTGGTCGCGGCGAACAGGCCGACCGTGCGCGCGCCGACCGAGCCCAGCTTGCGCGGGTCGGCGAGCGCGGTGACGCCCGACGCGATGCTGATGAAGACGATCGGGACAACGAGCATCCGGATCACACGGACGAACAATTCGCCGATGAAGGCGATCGCGCCGGTCGCGGCAGGCCACAGGAGCCCCAGCAGCACGCCGACGACCATCGCGCCCAATACGCGTTGCCACAGCGGCACTGCGAACCAGCCGCGAAGAAACCCCGTCATCCGTCCCCCTGTTTTATCGTATCAAATACCGCCCCAGAAACCGGGCCGCGGCGGCGCCATGATACCGTTCGCCGCGCTGACCCCGCCCGGCCGATCCTCTGCAAGCCAGAGCGGTCCGTCAAGGTCGACGAAGCTGCTCGTCGCCGCAATCGCCCACGCCGGCGCGATCGAGAGCGACGAACAGATCATGCAGCCCGTCATCACGCCCAGCCCGCGCGCCCGCGCCGCCTGCGCCAGATCGAGCGCTGCGGTGAGGCCGCCGGTCTTGTCGAGCTTGATGTTCACGACCGCATAGCCATCGGGAAGGCTGCCCAAATCGGCCGCGACATGCACCGATTCATCGGCCGCGATCGGGATCGCCGAGCGGAAACCGACGAGGTCGCTATCGGCGTCGGCGGGCAGCGGCTGTTCGAGCAGGTCGATACGCAGATCGGTCATCAGCCCCTGCAAGTCGCGGACCTCGGCGATCGTCCAGCTTTCATTGGGATCGACGATGATTTTGGGTTTGGGCGCTGCGGCGCGGACGGCCTTGAGTTGCGCGGCGGGATCGCTCTGGTCAACCTTCACCTTGACCAGCGGTGCGTCGGCGAGCGCTGCGGCGGCGAGCGCCATGCGGTCGGGGGTGTCGAGGCTGACCGTCATCGCGGTGACGATCGGGCGCAGCGGTCGTTCGAGGCCCAGCGCCGCCGCGACATCGCTTCCCGCGCGCCGCAGTTCGAGATCCCACAGCGCGCAGTCGACTGCATTGCGCGCGGCGCCGGCGGGCATCAACTCCAGCAATTCCTGCCGGCCGAGCCCGTGCTCGATCGCCTCGCGCGCCGCTTCGATCGCGAGAACTGTGCTTTCGACATCCTCGCCATAGCGGGGGTAGGGAACGCATTCGCCGCGTCCGGTGACACCGTCCTGCGCGATGGCGACGGTCACCACCTGCGCCGCGGTCTTGACCCCCCGTGATATGCGAAACGGCGTGTGCAGCGGCAGGATTTCGCCGGCGACGGTCAGGATGCGGGGCATCGTCGGGCGATCAGACGGTTTCGGCGGTGGCGTGCATATCGAGCAGCCGGTCGAGGATCGCCTCGACCCCGAAGCGATAGGGATCGCTGGTCGGCAGCCCGAACTCGGCCTCGGTCGCGGCACACAAGGCGCGCGCCGCATCCTCGAGCATCGCCGAGGTGTTGAGCGCGATGCCGACTACCCGCACATCGGCACTCGTCAGCCGCGCCACGCGCAGATTGGCCTCCAGCGTTTCGGATATGCCGGGCAGCGGATAATGCGGCAGGCCGCGCATATGCGGACGCACCGGGTCGTGGCAGAGGACGAGCGCATCGGGCTGTGCGCCGTGAAGCAGGCCTGTCGACACCCCGGCGAAGGAGGGGTGATAAAGCGAGCCCTGGCCTTCGATCAGGTCCCAGCCATCGTCGGTGCGCGCGGGCGAAATCTGTTCGATCGCGCCCGAGATGAAGTCGGCGACCACGGCATCGAGCGGAACGCCGTCGCCCGCGATCAATATGCCGGTCTGTCCGGTCGCACGGAAATCGGCGGCGACGCCGCGCTTTTCGAGCGCGCTCGCGAGGCACAGCGTCGTATACATCTTGCCGACCGAACAATCGGTGCCGACGGTCAGCAGCCGTTTGCCCGCGCGCGGCTTGCCATTGCCGATCGGAATGTCGGGCCGCGGGTCGCGCACATCGTGGAGTTTGCGGCCGAGCCGCGCCGCGGCTGCAATCAGGCGCGGTTCGGCGTTGAGCCGGTGGTGCAGCCCCGATGCGATGTCGAACCCGGCGTCCATCGCGGCGAGCGCATCGACGATCAGATCCTCGCCGAGCTTGCCGCCCGCATTGGCGATGCCGAGCACCAGCGTCCGCGCGCCGGCGGCGTACGCTGCGGCGAAATCCATCCGCGGCAGGTCCAGAGTCAGCGGGCAATCGTCGTGACGATATTCGCCGACACAAATGTCGGGGCGGAACACCGCGAGCCCGCGCGAGGTCTTGATGTCGGCGGGGTCGCTGGAGTGGCCGAGGTAGAGAAGATAGGGCGTTTCGATCATGGATCCGGGAAACCTGCGTGATGATGAGCGGCCGATATTATCCCCAGCGGCCGTATCGCCCCAATATCTAGCGCCCCATATACTATAGCTTGATGCTATAGCCCCTCGATCACCGTTGCGAGCACCGCGAGGAACGCCGACGCGGTTCGCGACGGCGGGCGGTTCTGCAAATAGACCGCGTTGATGTCGAAGGTGATCGCGGGCTGCAGCGGCCGGCTCGAGAGCCCGGGGGGCAGCGCGGCATGCGCGGTGAAATTGTCGACGATCGCCATGCCGACCCCCGCGCTTACCAGCGCCGCGGCGACATAATAGGTGCGCGCCGACACCACTTCGTCGAGCACGACCTCGAGCCGGCTGAGCTCGCTCGACAGCATCCGTCCGATCGGGCCGCCTTGCACCGGGCTGATGAACTTGTGCCCGCGGAGCTCGTCGAGGTGCAGGCGCGGTGGTGCGCCGGGCATATCCTCTTCGCGATAGATGACGACCAGCTCGCCCTCGCCGATCACCTGATGCGCGACGGGCGCCGACAACGGCACCTCGAAACTGATCGCGATGTCGGTTTCATGTTCGTAGAGTTTGCGCACCATTTCGTCGTGATGGAGCGTCTGGAGGTCGAACATGATATCCGCATGGTCGCCCATGAAGCGCGCGACCGCCTCGGGAATCGCGCCGAGCCCGAGCGACGGAAGCGCCGAAATGCGGAGCAGCCCGCCGCGTCCATGGCGCAGATTCTGGCACGCCTGACGCAGCGAACGCACGCGGTCCTGAATGTCGGAGACTTCGGCGAACAGCGTGTGCGCGTCCTGCGTCGGGATCAGCCGCCCTTTCGACCGTTCGAACAGGGTCAGGCCGATCGAACGTTCGGCATGGCGCAGCACCTTCGTCACCGACGGCTGCGACACGTTGAGCGACCGCGCCGCGGCGCTGACCGTGCCGTGCAGGAAGACCGCGTGGAATATCTCGATCTGGCGCAGGTTCATCCCGTTACGATCCCGAAGTTGCGACACCGGGGCATGCGATTGCCCCTTGTTTTGGCCGGATATTGTTGTGGCTTTGATCTCTATGCCATCGGGTTATAGGGGGTGCAACAACGCTGTCTGGACGCGGGATGTCTGTTCGAGACATCCTCCCCACCGGAAAACGCACATGGAAGGATCACGCCGATGCCCCAACCGCTTGCCTCGCTTTCGGTTCGCCGGACAATCGGTTCGCTGTCGGTCGCCGCGGCGCTGCTCTGCGTTGCCGGAGCGGCGGCGAAGGCGGACGAGGCGGTCGATGTGATCATCCGCGGCGGTACGATTTATGACGGCGGCGAGGGTAAGCCCTTTGTCGGCGATGTCGCCATTCGCGGCGATCAGATCGTCTACGTCGGTAAATCCGGCCGCTATTCGGCGGGCAAGATCATCGACGCCAAGGGCATGATCGTCGCGCCGGGCTTCATCGATCCGCACACGCATGCCGACAGCTTCATCCGTTCGCCCGACAAGGCGCTGCGCGTCAACGCGGCGTGGCTCAATCAGGGGGCGACCACCGTGATGATCGGGGTTGACGGGTCGGGCACGCCCGATGTCGCGGAGGATAGCGGCAAGCTGGCGGCGTCGGGAATCGGCACCAATATCGTCCTGTTCGTCGGTTTCAATCCGGTTCGCCAGCGCGTGCTCGGACAGGATGCGCGCGCGCCGAACCCCGCCGAGCTCGACCGGATGAAGGCGCTGGTGGCCAAGGGCATGTGCGAAGGTGCCGTCGGCCTGTCGACCGGGCTTTTCTATGCGCCGCAAAGCTTCGCCGCGACGGACGAGGTCGTCGCGGTTGCGCGCGAGGCGGCGAGCCGCGGCGGCATCTACGACACCCATCAGCGCGATGAATCGAGCTACAGCATCGGCCTGCTCGGATCGGTTAAGGAGGCGATCGACATCGGACGGGAGGCCGGAATGCCGGTCCATTTCGCGCATCTGAAGGCGCTCGGCGTCGACGTCCATGGACAGGCCGGCGCGGTGATCGCCGCGATCGACGCCGCGCGCAAGTCGGGGGTCGATGTGACCGCCGACCAATATCCCTGGCTGGCGTCGGGATCGAGCCTCGACGCGTCGCTGCTGCCGCGCTGGGCGGTCGACGGCGGCGGGCCGGCGCTGTTGAAGCGGCTGGACGATCCCGCAACACTGGAACGGATACGCGGCGAGATGCAGGAAAATCTGCGCCGACGCGGCGGCGCGAAAGCGCTGCTGCTCATCGCGCAGGGTTTCCCCTGGACCGGAAAGACCCTCGCCGAGGTCGCCGCAGAATGGAAACTCGATAGCCGCGACGCCGCACTGCGCATTATCCGCCAGAGCGTCGAGGCGAAGGATCAGGGGCCGCGGGGCGGGGGCACCGCAGTCGCGTCGTTCAATATGGCGCAGGCCGACGTCGACCTGCTGATGAAGCAGCCGTGGATGGTGACATCGTCCGACGGATCGGACGGTCATCCACGTATGTTCGCGACCTTCCCCGAAAAATATGTGCGCTATGTTCGCGAGCGGAAGGTCATCGACCTCGCGACCTTCATCCGCCAGTCGACGGGGCGCACCGCCGACATCTACAAGCTCGACCGGCGCGGCTATCTGCGTCCCGGCTATTTCGCCGATGTGCTCGTCTTCGATCCCGATCAATATGCCCCGCGCGCCGATTATGTCCGCCCGCGCGAACTGAGCGTCGGCGTGCGAAAATTGTTCGTCAACGGCGCGCTGGCGGTCGACGACGGGCGGACGACCGGTGTCGCCGCCGGCCGCGCGCTGTTGCGGCCCCGTCCGGCCGGCTGCGCCGCACCGCTCCCGAGCTAAATTTTGCTCGCCGCCCTCAGGCAGGCGCGGGCACGGGCGTTGAGGGCCGCGCGAGCCGGATTGCGCCGATCAGCCCCGCGAGGGCGAAGGGAATGCCGATCCCGATCGCACCCCAGGCGACGGCCGAGAGGTTGGCGCTGCTGAGCCCCTCGCCAAAGCCCGCCGCATTTGCTCCCACCCCGGCGATCGCCGCGCCGATCGCACCACCCGCATTGCGTGCGGTGCCGATCGCGGCCGAGCCGCGCGTTCGCGATGCGTCGTCGAACGACCCGATGACCTGCTGCCCCAGAAACGCGTAGGACATGCCGAATCCACCGCCGAGAAAAGCCGCGAAAACGCCCGTGGCGAACAGGCTTTCGCGTTCCATCGACAGGGGAATCCCGATATTGCCCGCGAGGATCGCGGCCGCCCCGAATATGATCAGCCGCGGCTGCCAGCGCGCCGATGCACCCGACACGAAGAGCGATACCATTGTCCAGGCCAGCGCCTCGATGGCGACGACATAACCCGCCTCGAGCGCGCTCAGCTTCGCGCTGATCTGCAGCATCGCGGGCGCGTAAAGCGCAAAGGCGGTGCCCGCCGCGGTGGTGGCGAAATAGGTGAGGTAGGCGACGCCCAACGGGAAGGCGCTGCTGCGGCGCGGCAACAGCGCATTGTCGCTGGTGCGATCGATCGCGAACGCGGCCGCCAGCAAGAGCACGCCTCCCGTCAGGAGGACGGCCGGGACCAACAGGCCGCCGGTCACGCCCGCGGTCGCCACCGCGCCGATGCCCAGCGCAACGAGCGCCATGGTGGAGAGCGGGAGCCTGCTGTCGGTCCGGTGATCGGTCGGCGGCGGAACGAGGAACCAGCTCGCCACGGCGAACAGGACCGCCTGCGCCGCGAACAGCCAGAACACCCCGCGCCAAAGTCCCGCGTCGGCGAAAACGCCGCCGAGCAGCGGGCCGGCGAGCATGGCAATCCCCCAGACGGCGGTGCATAGCGCGAAGACCCGCGGCAGATGGCGGCCGGGAAACAGCATCGCCATGGCGACATAGATCAGCCCGCCGATCCAGCCCGCCGCCGCGCCCTGCACCACGCGGCCGGCGAGAAACAGTGCGATGCCGGGTGCTGCGGCGCTCATCACGCAGCCAAAAGCAAATGTGATGCCGGAAAGGATCATCGCTGCGCGCAGGCCAATACGTTCGGCCAGCCAGCCGGCGGACGCGCCTGCAACAACCAGTCCGGTCATGAAGCCCGATCCGGCCCAGCCAAACCAGGCGTATCCGTCGAGGTCCGCCCCGACGCTCGGCATAATCGTCGCGGTGACGAGCGAATCGGCCGCCACCACCCAGCAGCCGAGCAGGACCAGCGCGAGCGCGGGGCCACGGCCCCCCGCGAGCAGATCGCGCCAGACGGCGAGGCGGGGGACAGGCCGGGCGGGGGTTTGGCTATTCATGCGCACTCCAGTGAAAATCAGCGTCGCACGCCCTCTGCAACCTCTACCATGGTTGAGATCAAGCGATAAAAGCGCGCTCGGGCGACAATGCCACGCCGCGCGTCATTGACACGAGGGCGCCGCTCGGCTTTATCTAAAATCGAATTATTAAAGCGCCTATATTTTATGAATCGAGTCTGTTTGGCGGGGGGCGCCGGGCATTCGGATAAGCTTAAAGGACAATCCAGCGATGACCCTTAATCTTCCGGGTCTTGACCGGCGGCAATCGACGAAAAATGGTCCCGAAGCGCGCGATGCCCGGCTGACGCTCAGCCTTTCGGGCACCAATCTGGAGCGCGCGGGCGATTATAACCAGCGGATCGTGCTGCAGGCCATTCGCCTCACCGACGAAACGACGCGCAGCGACCTCGCGCGCGTCACCGGGCTGACGCCGCCGACGATCGTTAACATCACCAAGCGGCTGATCGACCTGGGTCTCGTCAAGCCGGCAGGGCGGCTCCAGGGAAAGCGCGGCCAGCCCGCGATGCGGATCGTCATCGATCCCGACGGCGCCTTTTCGATCGGCCTCAACATCGATCGCGATCATATCACGCTGGTGACGCTTGACCTCGCGGGCAAGATCCGCAGCCGCCACACGCGCGAGATCGCCTTCGCGCTGCCCGGAACGGTGGTCGATCACGTCCGCGAAATCCTGCCCGGACTGCTCGAAGAGGGCGGCGTCGATCGGGGGCGCATCCTTGGCGTCGGCGTTGCGCTGCCCGACGATCTCGGGCGAATTTCCTTGCCGCACCGGCCGACCGAATATGACGCGTGGGACGACATCGACCTTGGCGCGCTGCTCGGCGAAGTGCTCCCCTGGCCGCTGCACGCCGACAATGATGCCGCGTCGGCGGCGCTTGGCGAAGTCCACCTCGGCAACGGCATCGCGCTGCCCAGCTTCTTTTACCTGCTGATCAGCGCGGGCCTTGGCGGCGGCCTCGTTATCGACCGCAGCTATGTTCGCGGCGCGGATTCGCGGTCGGGCGAGATCTGGGCGCTGCCCGATCCCACGCGCGGCGAGGGCGCGAATGTGCAGGACACGGTTTCGCTGTCGGCGCTCTACGCCCGGCTGGAAGCGGCGGGACATATCGTCAACGGGCCCGAGGCGCTGATCGACGGCCCGGCGGCGCAGGAGGCGGTGATCGTCCAATGGCTCGACGATGCCGCCGACGTGCTCGTTCAGCCGCTGATCGCGGTCAATTGCCTGATCAATCCGGCCGCCATCCTCATCGGCGGGCGGCTTCCGGGCAAACTGGTCGACGCGCTTGTCGAGCGGCTCAACGCCCGGATGGCGGGGCGCAAGCTTCCCGTGGTGGCGCCGGTGCGGCGCGCCGAGGCGGCGGATGATGCGTCGGCGATCGGCGCCGCTATCATCCCGTTCCTCGACAATGTCCTGCCGTCCGAATCGATCCTGATGCAGGCGGGGCGCTGACGCTTCACTCGATCCGCTGTGCCATATCGTCGAGATCGACCCCGCGCGTTTCGGGGAAGATCGCCGCGACGACGATGAACTGGACGACCATCGCGGCGGCGAAGATCGCGAACGGTGCCCCGGGCGACCATGCCACCAATATCGGGAAGATGCCGGCTATCAGCGCGTTCATCAGCCAATGCGTGCTCGCGCCGAGCGCGCTGCCGCGCGCGCGGACGGGGGTCGGGAATATCTCCGAGATATAGACCCAGATGACCGCGCCCTGGCTCGTCGCGAAGAAGGCGATGAAGCCGATGAGCGCGGGTAGCATCAGGCCGTTGTCGAGCGCGCCGTAAAGGACCCCCGCGGCGGCGGCGAGGCATAAGGTCATGCCCGCCGCGCCCGCGAGCAGCAGCGTCTTGCGCCCGATCCGGTCGATCAGCGCCATGCCGACCAGCGTGAACACCAGATTGGCGATTCCGATCAGCACCGCCTGGCGGTCGGGCGATAGCGAACCCGCGCGCGCGAAGATGTCATTGAGATAATAGAGCACCGCGTTGATGCCCGCGAGCTGGTTGAACATCGCGACGAGGATCACGAGCATTATCGGCCGCCGATGGCGGCGCCACGACAGCTTCTCCCCCGGCGGGTCGCGTTCGAGCGTCTGCTCGACGCGGCTTAGTTCGGCTTCGGCGGCTTCGGGCGCCGTGCCGATCCGCGCCAGCGCGATGGCTGCTTCGCCCCGGCGTCCTTTTGCGACGAGCCAGCGCGGGCTGTTGGGAATCGCGAACAGCAGCACGAAGAAGAGCAGGGCAGGGGCGGCGGTGATGCCCAGCTTCCACCGCCACGCGATATCTCCGCCGACGAGCCCCGATATCGTCGCGTTGCTGAGATAGGCGACGAGAATGCCGGTGACGATCATCAACTGGAACAGGCCGACGAGGAATCCGCGGTGCCGCGGCGGCGCGATCTCGGCGATATAGACGGGCGCGAGCACCGACGAGCCCCCGATCGCGAGCCCGCATAGGAAACGGAAGATAAGGAAAGCCGGCCAGCTCGATGCCAGCGCGCAGCCGATTCCCGCGACGAAATAAAAGGCAGCGAGGATCCGCAGACTGTCACGGCTGCCGAATGCATCGCCCGGCTTACCCGCGAACAGCGCGCCGACGAGGGTGCCCCAAAGCGCCGCCGATACGGTAATGCCGAGTGTTTCAGGGGTGAGCGCGAACAGGTCGGTCAGGTCGCCAGTCACTCCCGCGATCACCGCGGTATCGAATCCGAAGAGAAGACCCGCCAGGGCGGCGGTCCCGATCGCGGCGGCGAGGGTGCCGCGCCCTCCCGGACGCTGCGGCGCGCCGGGCACCCGAAATGCTTCGCTGTGGTGCTTGCCTGCCATCCACTCTCTCCGACGGATTGGGCATCGGCGCCCGTCCTGATTGCCACCGACATGCCACAAAGGCGATTTCGATCAAATAAATTAATTTTCATTATTATCTTGACGGGGAGCGGTCGGCCGAGGCAGTTTTCGAAAAACCAGACCCGGAACGGCGGCTGGGAAAGAGGGAGAGGCTCGTGCCGGCGACATTGCTTGCGACGCATCGCGTGGAAAAGCCTTGGGGGCGCCATCAACTATGGGGCCCGTTCGCTGATTCGCCCGCGGGCGGCGAACCGGTCGGCGAGATCTGGTTCCAGGCGCCCGGCGACAGCACGCCCGACCTCCTGATCAAATATCTCTTCACCAGCGAAAAACTGTCGGTGCAGGTCCATCCGGACGATGAGCAAGCGCATGCGCGCGGACTGCCGCGCGGCAAGGACGAATGCTGGCTGATCCTCGACGCCGCGCCCGATTCGACAATTGCGGTGGGAACGAAAGCGCCCGTCGACAAGGCGGCGCTGCGCGACGCCGCGCTCGATGGCAGCATCGAACAATTGCTCGACTGGAAACCCGTGAAGGCGGGCGATTTCTTTTACGTCCCGTCGGGCACGGTGCATGCGATCGGCGCCGGTCTGACGCTGATCGAGGTGCAGCAGAACAGCGAGACGACCTACCGTCTCTATGATTATGGCCGCCCGCGCGAACTGCATCTGGAGGACGGCATCGCGGTGTCCGATCCGCGGCCCTATGCGCCCTATCCGTCCCCCGGCCGTATCGACGATGATCGCACGATCCTCGTCGACGGGCCGAAATTCGTGCTCGAACGGCTGGCGGGCGGCGCGCGCACGATCGCGCTGCATGATGGCGTCACCGCATGGCTGATCCCGGTCGCGGGCAAGGGCGTTGTCGATGGCGCCGCCTTCGAAGGCGGCGAATGCCTCGCACTTACCGGCTCGGTGCATCTCGATGCCGACGCCGGGGCCGACCTGTTGCTCGCCTATCCGGGCGAGGGGAGGCTCGCATGACCGCTACCCGATCGGGCACCGCCTGGACCTTCGCCTATGTCACGATGCTGTTCTTCGTCTGGGGCGCGGTGACCGCGGTCAACGACATTTTGATCCCTGCGGTGAAGGCGATCTTCGCGCTCAGCGATACCGAAAGCTTCCTCACGCAATTCGCCTTCTTCATGGCCTATGGCGTCGTCTCGCTGCCCGCGGCGGCGATCATGGGGCGGCTGGGCGCGGCCAATTCGATCATCGTGGCGCTCGCGACGATGATCGTCGGCTGCCTGATCATGCCGCTTGCGACCGTCGTGCGCGAATATTCGATCGTGCTCGTCGGCCTGTTCGTCATCGCGTCGGGGATCACGCTGCTGCAGGTCGCGGCGAACCCCCTGTCGGCGTCGCTCGGCCGCCCCGAACGTTCGCATTTCCGGCTGGTCTTGAGTCAGGCGTTCAACTCGTTCGGCACCGTTATCGCGCCCTATCTCGCGGCGCGGACGTTGCTGCAGGGCGGATTGTTCGAAGATGGGCCGGTGACCGAGGCGAAGATCGCTTATTCGCTCGGCCGGATCGACGTCGCCTATGTCTTCATCGCCGCAGTGATCGCGGTGCTCGCGATGTTCCTTTACCGCGTCCGGCACGAGATCACCGCGGCCGCGCCGGCGGTCGAGACGGGCGCGCGGGTTTCGAGCGCCTTCGCCTCGCCCTGGGCGCTCGCCGGCGCGCTCGCGATCTTCCTCTATGTCGGCGCCGAGGTCGCGATCGGCAGCGCGATGGTCAATTTCCTCGAACAGCCCGATGTGTTCGCGATCAGCGCGGTACAGGCGGGGAGCTTCGTCAGCCTCTATTGGCTCGGCGCGATGATCGGGCGCTTTATCGGCTCGGGTCTCCTCTACAAGCTGCCCGCGGGGCCGCTCCTCGCCGTGGCGGCCGTCGCCGCGGCGCTGCTCTGCCTGACGATCAGCCAGATCAGCGGGCCGGCGGCGGGCGTGCTCGCGATCTCGGTCGGGCTGTTCAACTCGATCATGTTCCCGGTGATCTTTTCGCTGACGATCGAGCGGTCGACCGCGCCCGCCTCGGCGACCTCGGGGCTGCTCTGCATGGCGATCGTCGGCGGGGCGCTGGTGCCGCTCGTCTTCGCGCAGGTCGCCGATGCCAGCGGCAGCCGCTCCCTCGCCTTTTTGGTGCCGATGGCCTGTTACCTCGTCATCGCATTGTTCGGCTGGCGCGCGGCGCGGGCGCCGGCACGGGCGACCCGCTTTGCAACTTCGCTGCACTGACCACGCAATCAACGAAAATATTCAGGGAAGAGGGTCGCAATGAACAAGAATATCAATCGGAGCCGTTCGCGGAAGGCGGCCGCCATCATGGCATCGACCGCCGCGCTGCTGCCGCTCGCGCTGGCGCTTTCGCCGGTCGCCGCGCAGTCCAAATCCGGCCAGTCGCCGGTCGAACTCGCCGACCCGCTGGTCGGCACCGCGCCGCTCGATGATCCCGCGGTGATCGGCAACGCGCCGCCGCCGGGCGAGCCCGTCTATTCGGGGCAGACGTCGCCGGGCGCGCGGCTGCCGCACGGGTCGGTCGAAGCGGCGCCGGTGAACAACAATATTGAGCTTCTCTATCCGAACGGCGTCCCCGTTCCCTATTATTACACCAACCCGACGATGATCGGCTTCACCGGCGGCGGCGGCTCGACCTATGGCGGCGGCGCCGAGCCGTTCATCATGCCCGTGGTCGGCGACTGGTCGCCGCCGCCCGCGTACAGCCAGTCATACTATGACAAGTCGCGCGAGAAGGCGTCGCCCGGCTATTATTCGGTCTATCTCGACAGCTTTCGTACGCAGGCCGAACTCACCGCGACGCGCTGGGCGAGCGTGATGCGCTTCACCTTCCCCGAGAGCCAGCGGTCGAACATCATCGTCAACCTGCCGCGCCACGGCGGCACGGTCGAGGTCGTCGGCGACCGCATCATACGCGGTATATCGAACGACAAGGACAGCGCCGACGGCGGCTATTTCGTCGCCGAATTTTCGAAACCCTTCGCCGCGCTCGGCACCTTCCGCAAATCGCCCGGCGACAATGCCGGCTGGGGCATCGGCACCAGCGACGTGAAACCCGGCGGGCGCGAGATGTCAGGCAGCTATTCCGGCGGCTATGTGACCTTCAAGACGAAGGCCGGCGAGCAGGTGCTGGTGAAAATGGCGCACGGGACCAGCTATGAGCAGGCCGCACAGCGGCTCGCCGCCGAAGTGCCGGGCTGGGACTTCGACGGCGTCCATGCGGCGGCGCGCGATACCTGGGCGCAGCTCCTGAACCGCGTCCGCGTGACCGGCGGCACCGACAAGCAGCGCAAGCTCTTCTATTCGACCCTCTTCCAGTCCTTCGCCTCGCCGCGCCTGATCGCGCAGAAGGGCGAGAAGTTCGCCGACACCAATGGCAAGGTCCAGACCGCGACGCACGACCGTTACGGCCCGGTTCCCTTCTGGGATACGGGGCGCAACCAGATCGTGCTGCTCGAACTGATGGAGCCCGAGGCGGTGCAGAACATCATGGCGTCCGAACTCGCGATGGCGCGCGAGAAGGGCTATATGAACACCTCGTTCCACGGCGACAATGCGGTGTTCCTGTTCCTCGGCGCGTGGGAGCGCGGCATCGAATTCGATTATGAAGCCGCCTATGAATATCTGCGCAAGAACGCGACCGACCCGAAGGGGCCGCGCGGCTATCTCGCCGAATATATGAAACAAGGCTGGATTTCGGACATCGTGCCCGATCACAATCCCAGCCCGCCCTATGCCGGCGGGAAGGCGGGCGCCGACAAGACGCTCGAATATGCGTGGGACGATTATGCGCTCGCGCTCTACGCGAAAAAGCTCGGCAAGGACGCCGACCACAAGATGTTCCTCAAGCGCGCGGGCAACTATGCCAATGTCTTCGACAAATCGATCGGCTTCATCCGCGGCCGCACCGCCGACGGCAAGTGGATCGCGCCCTTCGATCCGCAGGAACCCTATTATAATTTCATGATGAAGGAGGCGTCGGGCTGGTCGACCTTGTGGCTCGTGCCGCACGACGTGCAGGGGCTGATCGGCCTCCTCGGCGGGCGCGACGCGTTCAATGCCAAGCTCGACGAGTTTTTCACCAAGCCGTATAATCCGACGGGCATCTGCCGCGACTGCACCGGCGTGATCGGGCAATATGTCCACGGCAACCAGCCCGACCAGCAGGCGCCCTATTATTACAACTGGAGCGGCCAGCCGTGGAAGACGCAGGCGCTGGTGCGCCAGATTCTCGACCGGACCTATGGCAGCGATGCGTCGGGTTACGGCTATCCGGGGATGGACGATCAGGGCGCGACCTCGTCATGGTACGCGCTCTCGGCGCTCGGCTTCTATCCGGTCGATCCGTCGAGCCAGGATTATATCATCGGAAGCCCGGTCTTCGACGACGCCAGCCTCGATATGGGCAATGGCAAGACGCTGCGGATCGTCGCGCGCAACAATTCGGCCACCAACGTCTATATCCAGTCGGCGACGCTGAACGGCAAGCCGTGGAACAAGCCGTGGTTCCGCCACGACGATGTGAAGGACGGCGCGACCTTCGTCTTCACGATGGGCGCCAAGCCGAACAAGGCGTGGGGCGCCGCACCCGACGCTGCGCCGCCGTCGATGTCGCGAAAACGCTGACCATCCCCTCGCCCCCGCCACCCCCGCGGGGGCGCGAGCCCAGGACCCGCCATCCCCCCAAGGGTCCTGGGCTCTCCCCCATTCAACAGGACAGACATCATGCGCAGCCTCTTGATCACCGCCTCTCTTCTCGCCCTTGCACCGGTCGCGGCACAGGCCCAGACCACCACCGCCGCGCCTGCAGGCGACGCCGTCTATACTAGCGAGCTGATGACGCGCTGGGGCAAAGAAGTGACGCCAGAAAACGCGTGGCGCCTCTATCCCCGCCCGCAGATGGTGCGCGAGCGCTGGGTCAATCTCAACGGCCTGTGGGATTATGCGATCGCCCCCAAGGCGGCCGAGCGTCCGGCGGCGATGGAAGGAAAGATCCTCGTGCCGTTCCCGGTCGAATCGAAACTGTCGCGCGTCGCGCGCAAGGTCACGCCCGACGACCGCGTCTGGTATCGCCGCAGCTTCTCCGTCCCCGCCGACTGGCGCGGCCAGAATGTCATGCTCAACTTCGGGGCGGTGGATTATGAGGCGACGGTGCGCGTCAACGGATCGGTCGTCGGATCGCACAAGGGCGGCTTCGACGCCTTCGGTTTCGACATCAGCCCCTATCTGAAACCGGGCGCGAACGAGCTGATCGTTGAGGTCACCGACCCGACGAGCGCGGGCACCCAGCCGCGCGGCAAGCAGATCCTCGATCCCTCGGGCATCTGGTACACCGCGGTCAGCGGCATCTGGCAGACGGTGTGGATCGAGCCGGTACCCAAGCTCCATATCGCCGAGGTGCGCGCGACGCCCGATATCGACCGCGGCACCGTCGATGTCGCGGTGGCACTTTCCGGCTGGGCGAACGACAATGATGCGGTGCGGCTGACCGCGAGCGCGGGCGGCAAGACGATCGCCTCGACGATCATCCGTGCGAACCGGCAGGCGACGCTCGCGATCCCGAACGCGCACCTCTGGTCGCCCGACGATCCGCATCTCTACGACCTCAAGGCCGAGCTGGTGACGATCGCCGATCCCTATGCGGGCGAGGCCGAGCGCGACCGCAAGGCCTATGACTCGCGCTTCACCGATCATGAGAGCCGCGTCTATGCCAAGGCGCGCGTGCAGGGCGCACCGCGCGACAGCGTCGCCGCCTATTTCGCGATGCGCAAAGTGTCGGTCGGACCCGGCCGCGTCGCCGGGCAGCCCGCGATCTTGCTCAACAACAAGCCGCTGTTCCAGCACGGCACGCTCGATCAGGGCTGGTGGCCCGACGGGCTTTATACGCCGCCGTCGGAAGAGGCGATGAAGAGCGACATCGTCTTCCTGAAGAAGGCGGGGTTCAACATGCTGCGCAAGCATATCAAGGTCGAGCCCGCGCGCTATTATCACGACGCCGACCGGCTCGGCATGCTGATCTGGCAGGACATGCCCTCGGGCGGCGGCGAGGATCAATATCTCGCGGGCACAAGCCAGTATCAGGCGATCTTCCCGTCGGAGACGCTGGCCGAGCAGCAGAAGCAATTGTCCGAGATGATCGGCGAGCTGCGCGCCTTCCCCTCGATCGTGACGTGGGTCGTCAATAACGAGGGATGGGGCCAATATGATTCGGCGACCCTGTCGCGTTTCGTGAAGGGGATCGATCCGACGCGGCTGGTCGACGCCAATTCGGGCTGGCTTGATGTCGCGCCGAAGGACTCCGACATGCTCGACATCCACACTTACGAGGATGTGCCGAAGACGCCGCCGCTGCAGACGAATCGCGCGATCGTGCTCGGCGAATATGGCGGGGTCGGCTTTCCGGTGCCGGGCCATATCTGGAAGCCGGGTAAGGGCAATTGGAGCTATCAGGTCGCGCAGGACGAGAAGGAATATCTCGTTCGCTTCCGCCGCAAGATGGAAGGCGTGATCCGGCAGGCGAAGGAGAACGGGCTCAGCGCCTCGGTCTACACCCAGACCACCGACGTCGAGGACGAGATCAACGGGCTGCTGACCTATGACCGCGCTGTGCCGAAGGCGCCCGCCGAGGCGTTGGCGGAGATCGCCGCGCCGCTGTGGAAGACCCCGACTCCGGATTGACCGGCCTCGGGCGAAAGCGTGACGGCACCTGCCGTCCCCGGAGCCGGGGATAGCGGGCGGGGCGGTCTGCGGCCGCGCGTCGATACCCACGTAAAACTGCGAAAAACTGCGTCTTTGCGACGGGTTTGTAACGATTCATCGCGTCCGGCCAACGGCTCGAAAAATTTATTTTGACAAATTGTTTTTTATATTCTGATAGAGGCTCAACGGGTCCGATGATCCGCTGCTCGGCGACTCTGAAAGCGCCGAATAACGAGTGGGGGCGAACAGCCCCTCGAACAGGGAGGTCGATGTGATGAAGGCAGGACAAATCCATTCAGCGAAAGCGGCACGGCGCGCGGCGCTAGTGCGCGAACTGATGCTGGGCGCGGGCACGCTCGCGGCACTGTGCAGCGCCGGGCAGGCCTATGCGCAGGCAGCACCGGCGCCGGCGCCGGCGACGCAGCCACCGGCGGATGAAGCGGCAGAGGCGGCGCCGGGCGATGCGATCGTCGTCACCGGCTATCGCAAGTCGATCGAGCAGAGCCTCGAGCAGAAGCGCGAAGCCAATTCGCTTATCGAAGTCATCACCGCCGAGGACATCGGCAAATTCCCCGACAAGAATGTCGCCGACGCATTGCAGCGCGTCCCCGGCGTGATCATCACGCGCGACGGCGGCGAAGGCAGCCGCGTCAGCATTCGCGGCCTCCAGTCGGACCTGACGCTCACGCTGCTCAACGGTAATTTCATCGCCGGCGCCGACAGCGGCGATCCGTCGCGTTCGTTCAACTATGTCCTGCTGCCGTCGAACTTCATCGCGAGCACCGAAGTCTACAAGTCGTCCGAAGCGCGGCTCGAAGAGGGTGGCGTCGGCGGCACCGTGATCCTCAACACCCGCCGTCCGTTTGACCTGCCGGCCTGGTCGGGCTTCGTCTCGGCCGAAGGCACCTATTCGGACACCACCAAGAAATTCGACCCGCAGATCGCCGGCCAGATTTCATGGAAAGACCCCGAGGAACGCCTCGGTTTCCTCATCGGTGCGACCTATCAGGAGCGTGCGAACCGCGAACTGCGCGGGTCGACCGAAACGTGGCGCTGGTGGAGCGACCGCGCGGCCAACGGTGACATCATCACCCCCGCGACTGACGTTAACGGCAATCCGTTCGAAAACGACGACGCGATTTCCTATTGGCCGGGCACCGGCGTGACCGGGCAGGACGGCACGCATTATTCGGGCTATTGGGCACCGCAATCGGTCAACGCCGAAGTCTTTTCGCAGCAGCGCAAGCGCCTTGGCATCCAGGCGACCGCGCAGATGCGTCCGATCGAAAATCTGACCGTCACCGCGAACTATTTCCGCTTTGATTACAAGAGCAGCTTTCAGAGCAATGTGCTGAAGATCCCCGAATGGGGTTATGGCAATTTCTTCACTGCGCCGACCTTTGACGAGAGCGGCACGATCTTCCAGTCGGCGAATTTCCAGGTCCCCGCCGCGGGAACCGGATGCTCGGCCAATGCGACGCCCTGCACGATGGAGACGCCGCAGATCGCGGGGACGTACAGCCGCGAAAAGCAGGTTTCGAACACCTTCGAGACCGAGGTCGCCTGGAATCAGGACAATTTCGACGCGGTGCTGAAATTCGGCAAGACGAAGGCGACCGGCGGTCCGTCGATGCGCTTCGGCGTTGCGGCGAAGCCGCGCCTGACCGTCACGGGCCAGGAGCAGAACGGCAATTTCCTCAGCATGTGGGATTTCACCGGCGGCAACCTCAACATGGAGTTCTCCCCGGAGCTTCAGGAGAATATCAAGAACGGGATCGCGCAGATCGACGTCGGCTCGACCGGGTCGGGCTTCACCAACAGCGCGATCTCGCAGCGTTATGCGCAGCTCGATCTCGTCCGCCGCTTCGACGGGTTGCTGAGCGCGTTCCGCGTCGGTGGCAAATGGCGCGAGATGAGCATCCACCGCGAAACCGGCCGCAACGAATGGTATGCTGATCCGGCAACGAAGCTGCGCTATCAGGACACGCCCGCAGGCGCGGTCGCGCGGCCCGAATATTTCTATGACAAGCCGATCGGCAACATCGGCGGCGGGTTCAATGCGAACCTGTTCCCGGGCATCAATTTCAGCAATTATCTCGACTATATCAACGACACCTATGGTCCGTCGGTGCGCGTTCCCGAACCGAACAACACCTATGACCTGAAGGAAAAGGTGTTTGCGGGCTATGTGCAGGCCGACTTCGCGACCGGCCCGCTGCGCGGGAACATCGGCCTGCGCGTGGCGCATACCAAGCAATCGGGGCTGACGTCGGATCGCCTGCAGTTCCTCAACGATTATTGCGTCGACGGTCCGGGCGGCCCGCTCGATCCCAATGTACCGCTCGGCCCCGACGGCAACTGCCAGGTGCGCCCGCTTTCCGAGCGCGAGTTGATCGTCAACACGCAGGTCGATCAGTCGAAAAGCTACACCGACTGGCTGCCCAGCCTGAACGTCGTCTATGAAGTCACCCCCGACATCGTCGTTCGCGGCGCAGTCGCCAAGGTGATCTCGCGTCCCTCGTTCAACGATCTCGGGTCGCAGCGTTCGCTGACCTATCGTTCGGCCGCCTATGCGTTCGACCGCGGCCAGTTCGGCGAGTTCGAAGGCTGGTCGGGCAGCGGTGGCAACGCCGATCTCCAGCCTTTCTCGGCTTGGCAATATGACCTCGGCGTCGAATGGTATTTCAAGCGTGGCTCGGTGCTCGGCGTCGGCCTGTTCCGCAAGGACGTGTCGGACTTCGTTGTCCCGCTCGTGCTCGACGTGACGCGCGAAGTGAACGGCGAACAGGTGCTGATCCAGCCCTATTCGACCGTCGCCAATGGCTCGAACGCCAAGTCGCAGGGTGTCGAACTCTATGCCCAGCACACCTTCGACTTCGGCCTCGGCGCGCAGGTGAACTTCACCTATAACGACACCTCGGTCGCCGAGATCACGCTCGACGGCGAGGCAGTCGGCAAGTCGGCGCTCGTCGGCAGCGCGAAGACGCAGGTCAACGCGTCGGTCTTCTATGAAACCGACAAATTCCTCGTCCGTGCGTCGTACAACCGCCGCGGCGAAGTCGTCGGCGGGCTCTCTTCGGGCCTCAACATCTACACCGACCCCTATGAACAGGTCGACATCAACGCGTCGTACGAGCTGATGGACGGGCTGATGCTCACCGCTTCGGTCATCAACCTGACCAAGTCGGAAGAGCGCCAGCACCTTGGTAACGACACCAAGGACCGCTTCGTCCGCAGCAACTACTTCGGCCGCCGCGCTTATGTTGGCGTCTCGTACAAGTTCTGATGGGGCCCATACCCCAGCTCTCCCCCTTGGGTGGCTCCGCAAGGAGCCACCCACCTCTTTCCGGGCGAGCTGGAACATGCTTCGGTGTTTTATAACGACAATATGGGGGAGGACGCGAGGTGCGTGTCGGGTTGAAATCGCTGGTTTTCGGTGCGGCGCTGCTGACGGGCGGCACGGCCGCGGCAGAGAATCCGATCGTCCCCGGCTGGTACGCTGACCCTGAAATCCGCGTCTTCGGCGACCGCTACTGGATCTATCCGACCTATTCGGACCATGGCGAGACGCCCGATTTCTCACAGCATTTCAATGAGCAGCAGAAGAAGCTGCGCGAACAGAAGACGGTCCGGCCGTCCTATCATTACCAGACCTTCTTCAACGTCTTTTCGTCGCCCGACCTCGTTCACTGGACGAAACATAGCCACGCGCTCGACGTCGAGAATGTCGCCTGGGCGGCCTATGCCGTGTGGGCGCCGTCGGCGATCGAGAAGGACGGCAAATATTATCTCTTCTTCGGCGCGAACGACATCCAGTCGGACGACCAGCGCGGCGGTATCGGCGTCGCGGTCAGCGACCGCCCCGAGGGGCCGTTCAAGGATGCGATCGGCAAGCCGCTGATCGACGCCTTCCACAACGGCGCGCAGCCGATCGACCAGTTCGTCTTTCGCGACGATGATGGGCAGCATTATCTCTATTATGGCGGCTGGAAGCATTGCAACGTCGTCCGGCTCGGCGACGACCTGACGTCGATCGAGCCCTTTGCCGACGGCACGACGTACAAGGAAATCGCGCCCCCCGGCTATGTCGAGGGATCGTTCATGGTGAAGCGCAAGGGCGTCTATTATCTGATGTGGTCGGAGGGCGGCTGGACCGGCCCCGATTATTCGGTCGCCTATGCGATGGGGCCATCGCCGACCGGGCCGTTCAAGCCGATGGGCAAGATATTGAGCCAGGATTTCAAGATCGCGCGCGGCGCGGGGCATCATTCGGTGGTCAATGTGCCCGGCACCGACGACTGGTATATCGCCTATCATCGCCGCCCGCTCGATCAGACGAGCGGCGAGCGCCGCCAGCTCGCGATCGACCGCATGATTTTCAACGCCGACGGCACGATCGCGCCGGTGATAATGACAAACAAGGGCGTCGCAGCGCGCCCGCTGCCGGCACGAACAGCAAACAGGGGAGAGACAAAGTGAAGACGATCCGCAAGATGATGCTGAGCGCCGCCGCAAGTGCGCTCGTGCTCACCAGCGTCGGGACGCCGGTGGCGCTCGCGCAATCGAGCGCGAACCAGACCGCGCTCGTCGATTACGTCAACCCGCTGATGGGCACCGATTCCAGTTATCGTCTGTCGTACGGCAACACCTATCCCGCGGTCGCCGTCCCCTTCGGCATGAACAGCTGGACGCCGGTGACGGGCGAGCCCGGCAGCGGCTGGGGCTATACCTATGACGGCGAAAAGATCAGCGGCATCAAGCAGACGCACCAGCCGAGCCCGTGGATGAACGATTATGCCGCCTTCGCGCTGATGGCCGAAACCGGTCCGGTGAAGGTCAAGCAGCAGGAACGCGGCAGCTGGTTCAGCCACAAGGCCGAGGTCGCGCGCCCCTATTCCTACAAAGTCTATCTCGCCGACTATGACGTGACTGCCGAGGTCGCGCCGACCGCGCGGGCCGCGCAGTTCCGCTTCACCTTTCCCGAAAGCGACGACGCGCACATCCTGCTCGACGGGCTCGCGGGCGGATCGATGGTCAAGGTCGACGTCAAGAACCGCCGCATCACCGGCTATGTCCGCAACAACAACGGCGGCGTGCCCGACAATTTCCACAACTATTTCGTCGCCGAATTCGACCGCGACTTCACGCTCGCGCGCACCTGGGCCGGCGACGACGCGCCGACGAACGAACTCGCGCGCGAGGGCGACCATGTCGGCGCGGTGCTGAGCTTCAAGACGAAGAAGGGCGACAAGGTCCATGTCCGCGTCGCCTCGTCGTTCATCAGCCCCGAACAGGCGCTGCTGAACCTGCGCACCGAAATCGGCAGCGACAGCTTCGACGCGACGCAGGCAAAGGCGAAGGCGGCGTGGGAAAAGGAACTCTCGCGCATTCGCGTCACCGATCCCGACCCCGAAAAGGTCCGCACCTTCTATTCGTCGCTGTACCGGATGCTGCAATTCCCGCGTGTCTTCTATGAAAAGGACGCGAACGGAAAGATCGTCCACTACAGCCCGTACGACGGCAAGGTGCACGACGGTTACATGTTCACCGACAATGGTTTCTGGGACACGTGGCGCGCGGTCTTCCCCTTCTTCGCGCTGATGTACCCCGACCTCGACAGCCAGATCATGCAGGGGCTGGTCAACACCTATAAGGAGGGCGGCTGGCTGCCCGAATGGGCGAGCCCCGGCTATCGCAACGTGATGATCGGGTCGAACTCGGCGAACCTGATCGCCGACGCCTATTTCAACGGCGTGCGCGGCTTCGACGTCGAGACGCTCTACGAAGCGATGATCAAGAACGCGACGACGAGCGAGGGCCGCCCCAAGGACAAGGCGGGCAAGGTCATCGCCGCGGTCGGGCGCGAGGGCGCCGAACATTACAACCGGCTCGGCTATGTGCCCTATGACGTCGGCATCAACGAAAATGCCGCGCGCACGCTCGAATATGCGACCGCCGACTTCTCCATCGCGCAGCTCGCCAAGCTGCTCGGAAAGGATGCTGACGCCAAGAAATATCGCGAGCGGGCGCTGAACTACCAGAAGCTCTATGACAATCAGAGCGGCTGGATCCGTGGCCGCAACAAGGATGGCTCGTGGGCGACCCCGTTCAATCCGTACAAATGGGGCGATGCCTTCACCGAGGGCAACGCGCTCCACTATAGCTGGGCGGTGATGCAGGACGTTCAGGGGCTGATGAACCTGATGGGGGGGCGGCAGAAATTCGTCGAGCGGCTCGACGCGATCTTCACCACGCCGCCGATCTTCGACGAAAGCTATTACGGCCAGGTGATCCACGAGATCCGCGAGATGCAGATCGTCGACATGGGTCAATATGCCCATGGCAACCAGCCGATCCAGCACATGCCCTATCTCTACAATTGGGCGGGTGCGCCGTGGAAGACGCAGCATCATGTCCGCGACATCATGGCGAAGCTCTATTCGTCGGCGCCCGACGGCTATCCGGGCGACGAGGATAATGGCCAGACCTCGGCCTGGTATGTCTTCTCGGCGCTCGGCTTCTATCCGGTCGCCTCGGCGACGGGCGAATATGCGATCGGCAGCCCGCTGTTCCAGAAGGCGGTGCTGACGATGCCGAACGGCAAGACGCTGACGATCAACGCGCAGAACAACAGCGCGGCGAACGTCTATCTCCAGTCGGTCGCGCTCGGCGGCAAGCCGCAGAGCAAGACCTATTTCACCCACGGCGCTTTGTCGCAGGGCGGCACGGTCGACTTCGTGATGGGCGCCAAGCCCAACAAGCAATGGGGCACGGCCCCCGCCGACGCGCCCTTCTCGATCAGCGCGCCCGCCAAATGATTTCGGAGATGAACATGACCCCCAACCGCCGCGAGATCATGGCCGGCGCCGGCGCGCTCGCGCTGGCCGCCACGATGCCCGCCGCCGCCCGCGCCGCCGGCGCCTTCGCCAGCAAGCGCCCCGCGCCCGCCGCGCGCGCCTTCACCAGCCCCGCGATCGAGGCCGAGATCGCGCGCGTGAAGGCGAAGATCGCCGATCCCGAACTCGCCTGGCTGTTCGAGAATTGCTACCCGAACACGCTCGACACGACGGTGCAGACGGGCACGCTCGACGGCCGCCCCGACACCTTCGTCATCACCGGCGATATCGAGGCGATGTGGCTGCGCGACAGCTCGGCGCAGGTGCAGCCCTATATCCACCTCGTTGCCAAGGACGCGAAGCTCAAGCGGCTGTTCCAGGGGCTGATCCAGCGGCAGGCGCGCTGCATCCTGATCGATCCCTATGCCAATGCGTTCGACAAGGATCCGACCGCGCCGTCGAAGCTCGAATGGTCGCAGACCGACAAGACCGAAATGAAGCCCGGCGTCGCCGAGCGGAAATGGGAAATCGACTCGCTCTGCTATGCAATGCGGCTCAGCCACGAATATTGGACGCGGACGAAGGACAAGGCACCGTTCGACGACACATGGTCGCGCGCGATGAAACTCGCGGTTCAGACCTTCCGCGAACAGCAGCGCAAGGATGGCCCGGGCCCGTACAGCTTCCAGCGTCCGGCGCTCCAGCCCACCGACAGCCTGATGCTGAGCGGTTATGGCGCGCCGACGAAGAAGGTCGGGTTGATCCACTCGATGTTCCGCCCGTCGGACGATGCGTGCCTCTATCCCTTCCTGATCCCGTCGAACCTGTTCGCGGTGTCGGTGCTGCGCAAGATCGCCGCCGTCCACCGCGAAGCGCGCGGCGATAATGCGGCGGCGACCGACGCCGAGGCGCTCGCCGCCGAGGTCGAGGCCGCGCTGAAGACGCATGCGCTGATCGACAACGGCAAGGGCGAGCAGGTCTGGGCCTATGAGATCGACGGCTTCGGCAATACTGTCTTCATGGACGACGCCAATGTGCCGAGCCTGTCGGGGCTGCCGTTGATCGACGTCGTCGACAAGAAGGATCCGATCTTCCTGCGCACCGCGGCGCTCGCCTGGTCGGAGCGCAACCCCTATTTCTTCAAGGGCACGGCGGCCGAGGGGATCGGCGGGCCGCATATCGGCCTCGACATGATCTGGCCGATGTCGATCATCACCCGCGCGATGAATGCCGACGACGATGCGACGATCCTCCAGTGCCTGCGCTGGCTGAAGACGACGCACGGCGGCACCGGCTTTATGCACGAAAGCTTCCATAAGGACGATCCGAAGAACTTCACGCGCAGCTGGTTCGCGTGGGCCAACGCGCTGTTCGGCCAGCTGATCATCGAGGTCGCCGACAAGCGCCCCGCGCTGCTGTCGCGGCCGCTGTGAGCGGGGAGAGGACGATGATCACGACCAGCCGCCGCCAGCTTCTCGCGACCACGGGGCTGCTCGCACTCGGCGGCGCGATCCCCGCCGGCTGCTCGCGATCGGTGGCGGGCGGCGCCGCGCTCGCGCCCGGCAAGCCCAATCTCTTCATCGGCACTGGTGGGCACGGGCACACCTTCCCCGGCGCGTCGCTGCCATTCGGGATGGCGCAGCTCAGCCCCGATACGAACACCCATGGCTGGGATGCCTGCTCGGGCTATCATCAGAAAGATGGCTCGATCATGGGGTTCAGCCACACGCATTTGTCGGGCACTGGCATTGGCGACATGCTCGACATTCTCGTGGTGCCGACGCGGCGCGAGTTGAAGCTCGAACCCGGTACGATCGAAAAGCCCGGCGAGGGCTATCGCCAGCGCTATTCGGACGAGCATGCCGAGCCCGGCTATTACCGCGTAAAGCTCGAGACCGGCGTGCTCGCCGAGCTCACCGTCACCGAACGCTGCGGGCTGCACCGCTATCGCTTCGGCCAGGGGCCGGGGCATATCCTGATCGATTTCGCGCACGCGATCGAGGATGACTGGGACAAGGGTATCGTTGTCGAAAAGGCGTCGCTCGACCTCGGCGATGACGGCACGCTGACCGGCGGCCGGCAGGTCAATCGCTGGGCCAAGGGGCGGCGCATCCATTTCGCGATGCAGATGTCGCGCAAGCCTGACCGCGTACAATTCTTCGGCGACGACGGAACACCCGCCCCCGACGGCGCGAAGTCGATCAAGGGCAACAAGCTCAAGGTCGCCTTCTTCTTCGACGATGCCGGTGGCCCGCCGATCCTGATCAAGACCGGCCTCTCGGCGGTCGACGTAAAGGGCGCGCGCGACGCGCTGGCGCAGGAGGTTCCCGCCTGGGATTTCGATGACGCGGTCAAGGCCGCGCGCGGCACCTGGGCCAAGGCGCTCGGCGGCATCCGCGTGTCGGGCGGCACCGAGGCGCAGCGCACGATCATGACGAGCGCGCTCTATCACGCGCAACTCGCGCCGACGCTCTTTACCGACCGCGACGGGCGCTATGTCGGGCTCGACCGGCAGGTGCATGAAGCCGCGAAGGGCGAGGAGGCGTTCAGCACCTATTCGCTATGGGACACCTATCGCGCGCTCCATCCGCTGCTGACGCTGATCGATCCCGACCGTGCTGCGCTCCTGACCCGCGACATCTGCCGCCAGACCGCGCAGAGCCCCGCCGGCCCGCTCGTCTGGCCGCTGCAGGGGGTCGAAACCGCGTGCATGATCGGCTGGCACGGCGTGTCGGTGCTCGCCGAGGCGCACGCCAAGGGCATCAAGGCTGACTATGCCGCCGCCTGGCCGAACATCCGCCGCCGCGCCTTCGACCGCGAGTATAAGGATATCGACAGCACGCTCGGCCGCGGCTTCTATTACGACCTAGGCTATATCCCGTGCGACGAGGTGTGGGAGTCGGTCAGCCGGACGCAGGAATATGCGTATGACGACTGGGCGATGGCGCACCTCGCCGATGCCGTTGGCGCCAAGGACGATGCGGCGGCGCTGCGCAAGCGCGCGCAGAACTACCGCGGCGTCATCGACCCCGAAACCCGCTTCGCGCGCCCGCGCTTCAAGGACGGCAGCTGGTGGAAGGATTATGATCCGGTCCAGATCGGCCACAATGTCAAAAAGTGGCGCGACTATACCGAGGCGAACGGCTGGCAGGCGACCTTCCTCAACCAGCATGATGTTTATGGCCTGATCGAGCATTTCGGCGGCGACGCCGCGTTCGAGAAACAATTGGACGCGCTGTTCAATGCGCCCTCGACCTTGCCCGACAATGCGCCGCCCGACATCTCCGGCCTCGTCGGCCAATATGCGCACGGCAACGAACCGAACCACCATGTCGCGTACATGTACGCCTATTGCGGCGCGCCCGCGAAGACGCAGGCGATGATCCGGCGCCTGCTCGTCGAAATGTACAAGAATGACCCCGACGGCGTGATCGGCAACGACGATTGCGGCCAGATGAGCGCCTGGTTCATCCTGTCAGCGCTCGGCTTTTATCCGGTCGATCCGGTGAGCGCGATCTACGTCTTCGGCTCGCCGCTGTTCGACGTCGCCGAGGTGACGGTGGGCGCGGGCAAGACGCTGACCGTCCGCGCCGAGGGCAATGGCCCCGACCGGCCTTACGTGCAGTCGGTCCGCTGGAATGGCAAGCCGTGGAGCAAGAACTGGGTCGCGCACGCCGACCTCATCGGCGGCGGCGAACTCGTCTTCGAGATGGGCGCGAAGCCGTCAGAGTTCGGCGCCGCGAAGGCCGACCGTCCGCCTTCCTTCGGCTCTGCTCCCGCATGAAGCAAATTTGCGACAAGTTTTTGGTAGCGAAAAGAAAATGATAAGAACGGAATGCGTTGTGAAATCTCTCCCAATCCCGCCACGTTCGGCCTTGCGCTGCGGCCCCGCACCCTTCAGAAACCTCGGCAATCGAGCGAAGGGGTGGCGCTGATGGATGGTCCCGTAACAGAGCGCGGCGAAGCGCGCCTGTTCGCCGGCGTCGAACTCGGCGGCACCAAGTGCATCGTCACGCTCGCAGCAGGGCCGAGCGACATTCGCGACCAGCGGACGATCGCGACTACCGTGCCGTGGGAAACGCTGCCCGCGATCAAGGCGGTGCTCGACGAGTGGGCCGGGTCTTATGGTTTTTGCGGTCTGGGCATTGCGTCCTTCGGCCCGATCAAGCTCGACCCCGGCAAAGCCAATTACGGCCAGATCGGCGCGACGAACAAGGCCGATTGGGAAGGCGCCGACCTGCTCGGGCCGCTGCAATCGGCCTTCCAGGTTCCGATCGGGCTCGACACCGACGTCAATGGCGCAGCGCTCGCGGAAATCCGCTGGGGCAGCGGCCGCGGCCTCGACGATTTCGCTTATGTCACCGTTGGCACCGGCGTCGGCGTCGGGTTGATCGTCCACGGCAAACCGACGCGCGGCTTCAGCCACAGCGAGATTGGCCATGTCCTTGTGCCGCGTCTTGCTGGCGACGACACGCCGAGCGTTTGCCGTTTCCACGACGATTGCGTCGAGGGGCTCGCCTCGGGCACCGCGCTTAACGCGCGGCTGGGCGGGCGGCCGCTCGCGGACGTCGCGGCCGACGATCCGGTCTGGGGACCGATGGTGCACACGCTGGCGTCGATGGTCCATTCGCTCGCCTGCACGACCGGGCCGATGCGCGTTGCGATGGGCGGCGGCGTGCTTGCCGGCCAGCCGCAATTGCTGCCGCGGATCAACGCGAAGCTCGAAGCGAGCCTCTCGGGCTATATGCAGATACCGGGCGACGGTGCTTACGTCACCGCGCCCGAACTCGGGACGATGGCGGGGCCGCTCGGCGCGATCGCGCTGGCGATGGACGCGGTGGGCGCGCCCGTATGAGCAAGGCAGGCGGGGTGGCGATACCGACCCTTTCGCGATTGGACAGCGCCAGGCCTTCGCGCCACAAGAGGGTTATGAAACGCCTGTCCGCCGCTGCCGCGCTGCTCGCCCTCCTGCCGATTCAGTCCTTCGCCGAGCAGCCGGCGCCCGATCCGCTCGGCTTCGTCGACCCGATGATCGGCACCGGCCCCGAAGGCCACACCTTCCCTGGCGCCACCGCGCCGTTCGGCATGGTCCAGCTGTCGCCCGACACCGACGCGACCTGCCAGATCCGCGACTGTTACGATCATGCGGCGGGCTACAGCTATCATGACCCGACGATTCAGGGGTTCAGCCACACCCACTTCTCGGGCGCCGGCCATTCGGACCTCGGCGATATCCTCGTCATGCCGCAGGCGGGCGAGGTAAAGCTCGATCCGGGCGATCCGAAGCAACCCGGTTCGGGTTATCGCCAGCGCTTCGACCATGCGACCGAGACGGCGAGCCCGGGCTATTATGCCGTCACCCTTGCGGATTCCGGTATCCGCGCTGAACTCACCGCGGGCACGCGCGTCGGCATCCACCGCTACAGCTTTCCGGCGGGCAAGGACGCGCACTTGCTGCTCGACCTCCGTTCGTCGCTCTATGATTATCCGGGCAAGATTCTCTGGTCGGGGCTACATCTGCGCCCCGACGGCACGCTCACCGGCTTTCGGGAGACGCGCGGCTGGGCGCCGGGGCGCAAGCTCTATTTCGCGATGCGCTTCTCGGCGCCGCTCAAAACCCACGCCTTCCTCGATCGCGACGAGAAGGTCGCGTACAAGGGATTCCAGGCGCCGGGACGCGGCAGCGATGCGCTCGCCGAAAAGCTTGGCAAGGCGCTCGAAGCACGGCTCGATTTCGGTGCGCTGACTGCGCCACTCGAAGTGAGCGTTGCGCTATCCGGGGTCGACGAGGCCGGCGCCATCGCCAACCTCGATGCAGAAGGCGCCGGTTTCGACGCCGTCCGTGCGCGCACCGAAGGCGAATGGCGCAAGGCGCTCGGCGCGCTCGAAATCGAAGCACCCGCGCCGATGCGCACCAACCTCTATACCGCGCTCTATCACAGCCTGCTCGCGCCGAGCGTGTGGAGCGATGTCGACGGGCGTTATCGCGGTCCCGACGATCAGGTCCACGCCGCGAAGGATTTCACTTTCCGCTCGACCTTTTCGCTGTGGGATACATTCCGCGCGCAGCATCCATTGCTGACGCTTGTCCAGCCCGGTGAAACCAACAGCGACATCGTCAAATCGCTCGTCGCCAGCCGCAAACACAGCCCGCACGGCATCCTGCCCGTCTGGCAGTTTCACGGGCGCGAAACCTGGACGATGATCGGATATCACGCCGTCCCGGTGATCGCCGATGCCTATATGAAGGGCGTGGGCGATTTCGACGCGAACGAGGCGTTGGACGCGATGGTCGCGAGCGCCGAATACGCGCCTTATGGCGGGCTCGGCGACTATATGAAGCTCGGCTATGTCGCGATCGACCGCGAGCCCGAGGCGGCTTCGAAGACGGTCGAATATGCCTATGACGACTGGACGATCGCGCGGATGGCCGAGAAGATGGGGCGAAAGGATATCGCCGACCGCTTCTACAAACGCGCCGGTTACTGGCGAAACAGCTTCGACGCCAAGACCGGCTGGCTTCGCGCGCGCAAGACCGACGGCAGCTTCCGTACCCCCTTCGATCCGACCGCGATCAACTATGGCTCGGACTATACCGAGGGCAACGCCTGGCAATATTCGTGGTTCGTCCCGCAGGATCAGGCCGCGCTTTTCCGCATCCTCGGCGGCGACGCAAAGACGGTCACTAAACTCGACGCGATGTTCGATTACGACAATAGCAAGCTCGACTATAGCCATGCCGAGGACATTGCGGGGCTGATCGGCCAATATATCCACGGCAACGAGCCGAGCCACCATGTCGCCTATCTCTATGCCTATGCCGGCGCGCCGTGGCGGACGCAGGAGCGGCTGAAGCAGATCGTCGACAGCCAGTATAAGCCGACCCCTGACGGCCTGTCGGGCAATGACGACCTCGGCCAGATGTCGGCATGGCTCGTCTTCACCGGCCTCGGTTTCTATCCGGTCGCACCGGGGTCGAACCAATATGTGATCGGCCGGCCCTTCGTCGACCGCGCGGTGCTGAACCTGCCCGGCGGCAAGCGCTTCATCGTCGAGACAGCGGGGCTTTCCGATGCGAACCGCTATGTCGGCAAGGTCGAACTCAACGGCAAGCCGCTGACGCGTAGCTGGATTTCGGACGCCGAAATCCGGTCCGGCGGCACGCTGCGCTTCACGATGCAGGCAAAGCCCGACACCGCGTGGGGGAAGGCTCCCGCCGCGCGGCCCTATTCGCAGTCGACGACGCGCTAGGTCTGTTCGCCGCGCTGCAGCGTCATTGCGAGTTCCTCGACGTCGAGGTCGCGTTCGAGTTCGTGCAGAACCTCATCCTCGATCAGCCCGGCGCGGTGGATCCGGATCAGTTCGGCGCGCCCCGCAGCGATTGCCTGGAGCAGGACTTCGAAATGCGACTGTAGCCCGTCCATAGCGGCGCTTGCGTCGGCCTCGTAGCGCTCCATGAAATTCATCCGCTTGCGATGTTCTTCGAGCATCATTGGATGGATCAGCGTCCCATTTTCGTCATAGGCGAGCCTTTCGATGACCGCGAACCGCGCGCGCGCCATCGCGGCTTCGGCAGCGGGCAGCGCCATTTTGGCGGGCGGGTCGGTGTCGACGGGTTTGACCGCGCGGATGAGCATGCCCAGGCTCGATCCCTGCGCGACGACGGTCACAAAGATCACCGCAAAAGCGCAGATCAGCATCAGGTCGCGGCCGGGCATGTCGACGGGCAGGGTCAGCGGCACGGCCAGCGTCACGACGCCGCGCATCCCCGCCCAGCTCAGCACCGTCGCCTGCCGCCAGCCCAGCGGGCGCGCGCGTTCCAGTCCGGTCTTGCGGGCGATTCCGAGAATAGCCTCCGATCCGAAAATCCAGACGAAGCGCGCGATCGTCACGGTGATCACGACGGCGGCGATCACGATGGTCCACGACAGCGGCATCGCCGCGATCCCGCCGATCCGTTCGATCGCGCCGCGCAGCGAAAAGCCGATCAGGATGAAGACGAGCGCCTCGAGCACGAACACCATGATGAACCAACCCGAATTGGCGCGGAGGCGGACGTCGGCGGACAATATCTCATGCTGATACCAGCCCATCGCGAGGCCTGCGGTGACGGTCGCGATGACCCCCGACACATGCACGGCTTCGCCGGCGATATAGGCGGCCCAGCAGAGCAGGATCGTGACAAGCATGATCAGCATCCGGTCCTGGAGGCGCTTGGCGAGGAATATCCAGCCCGCGGCGACCAGCGCGCCGACGATCACCCCGCCGATCGCGACGAAAGCGAAGCTCTGGGTCGCTTCGCCGGTGTGGAACACCCCGCTGAGCGTCGCGGCGACGGCGAAGCGGAAAAGGATCAGCCCGGTTGCGTCGTTGAGCAGGCTTTCGCCTTCGAGCAGCGCTTCGAGCCGCCGCGGCAAATGGACGCCTTTCAGAACCGCGCGCGCGGACACCGCATCGGGCGGCGATACGATCGCACCCAATGCGAAGCAGGCGGCCCAGGGCAGGTCGGGGAGGATCAAATGCACGACCACGCCGACGACGAGCGTCGTGAACACCACCGCGCCGACGGCAAGCGACAGGATGCCGGGAAGGTGACGGCGAAACCGGCCGAGCGCGGTAAAATAGGCGCCATCCATCAACAGCGGCGGCAGGAACAGCACGAGCGCGAGTTCGGGGTCGAGCGAGATCGCCGGCAGCCCCGGGATGAAGGCGAGTGCGCCGCCGCCGACGAGCAGCGCGGTCGCGGGCGGCCAGCGCAGTTTCTGCGCCAGCCAGTGCAGCCCGATGACGAGCGCGAGCAGCCCGAGGACGAGTTCGAAGGTTTCGACGGCGTGCATCGGCTCAGGTCCGGTCCATGCCGAGGTCGAACGATGCTGTCATCTTGAGGCCCCTTGTTTCGTCCAATTCGACGAGGCCATGTGTGACGACGTTTGCCGCCGCGATCAATGCTGGAGATTGTGCCAGCTCAAAAGCCTGGCGGCCGGGCCACCCATCGGGGCAAAGCTGGATGCGGAATGCGAAAGGAATATCCTTTACCCCCCGTCCGCCGCGCTCGGCAGCCGCGACGGGGGATGAGGTTTGGTGTGCACAAGAGAACATTAGGAGAACAAATTATGTTCGTCAACAGGTTTCTTGCGGTTTTCCGGCAAGCATGGCCATCCGGTTGACGTGAACGTCAATCAGGGTCAATGCATAGCAAACGAAGGAAAGGGAGTATGATGGCGGAGCAACCGAAATTCGACCTCACGGGACGCGTGGCGCTGGTGACCGGGGCGTCCTCAGGTCTCGGCGCGGGCTTTGCCAAGGTGCTGGCGGCGGCGGGCGCGAAGGTCGTGCTCGCCGCGCGCCGCGCCGACAAGCTCGCCGAGCAGGTCGCCGCGATCGAGGCCGCGGGCGGGCAGGCGATTGCCGTCAGCATGGATGTCACCGACGAGGCATCGACCATCGCCGCCTATGATGCTGCCGAGGCGGCGTTCGGCACAGTCGACACGATCGTCGCCAACGCCGGCGTCGCGACCGAGAAGATGGCGATGAGCCTGTCGGTCGCCGACGTCGATTTCCTGCTCGCGGCCAATGTCCGCGGCGTCTTCCTGACCGCGAACGAGGGCGCCAAGCGGCTCGACAAGGCGGGCAGCCGCGAGAAACAGCACGGCCGCATCGTCCTGATCGGTTCGATCACCGCCGAAAAGGTTTTTCCCGCGACCTCGGTCTATGGCGCGACCAAGGCGGCGGTGCGCCACCTTGGGAAAGCGCTGGCGCGCGAATGGGCGCGGCGCGGGATCAGCGTCAATGTGATTCAGCCCGGCTATTTCGCATCCGAAATGACCGCCGAACTGTTCGAGAGCGATACTGGCGCGGCGATGGTGAAGAGCTTTCCGCGCCAGCGCATGCGCCCGCCGAGCGACCTCCACGCGCCGCTGCTGCTCCTCTGCTCCGACGCCGCGATCGGCATCACGGGCAGCGTGATCACCGTCGACGACGGACAGACATTGTGACCGAGCTGCTGGTCGAGGCGCGCGGCGCGGTCGAAATCGCGACGCTCAACCGCCCCGAACGCCTCAATGCGCTGAACGAGACGCTGGTCGACGAACTCAATGCCTATTTCGGCGGGCTCGCCGAGCGCCCCGATATCCGGGTTGTCATCCTGCGCGGCGCGGGGCGCGGTTTCTGTGCCGGGCTCGATATCCAGGAGGACCGGTCGTCGGACGAGACCCCGGTGCTCCGCACGCTGCGCACCCAGACGCGCATCGGCAATATCTATCGCAAAATGCGCGCCTGCCCGCAGCCGATCGTCGCGCTCGGCCATGGCGCCGCAGCGGGAGGCGGCCTGTCGCTATTGCTCGCATCCGACGTGCGCTATGCCGCGCCGTCGTTCCGCTGCAACGCCGCCTATATTCGCATCGGCCTCGGCGGATGCGACATGGCGTCGAGCTATTTCCTGCCGCGGCTCGTCGGCGCCAGCCTCGCGTCGGAGATGATCCTGACCGGCCGCTTCATCGACGCCGAGCGCGCGCTGCGCGCCGGCCTCGTTAGTGAGATCGTAGACGAGGAGGCATTGCTCGACCGCGGACTTGCGCTCGCCGACGAGATGCTCGCGACCTCGCCCTATGGTCTGCGCCTCTCGAAACAGGCGCTCAATCTCAACATCGACGCGCCGAGTCTCGACGCCGCGATGGCGATCGAGGACCGCCAGCAGGTGATCCTTTCGGCGACCGAAGACCACCGCGAAGCGCTCGCCGCCTTCCTCGAAAAGCGCGCTCCCGACTATCGCGAGCGATAAGGTTAAGCGGCCTTCATCACCCCCATTGACTCGCGAATATATTGACATAGTAAGTGCCATATCCCGAGGGGGTGGGAGTGATGGCAGTACGCAGGAGGACCACTAGATGCCGGGTCGCTTAGGCGGGTCCCGGCGTGCTGCCATCATCATTATCGCCGCCCTGATCGCGATAGCGCCCGCGCAGGCGCAGCGCGCCGCATCGGCGCCAAAGCATCCCAACATCGTGATCCTGCTCGCCGACGACTGGGGCTTTTCCGACGTCGGTTCCTTCGGTTCCGAAATCGCGACGCCGAACATCGATGCACTGGGAAAAGCGGGAATGCGCTTTTCGAATTTCCACGTCGCGGGGTCGTGCTCGCCGACGCGCGCGATGCTCCAGACGGGGGTGATGAACCACCGCAATGGCCTCGGCAACATGCCCGAGACGATCCCCGACCAGCATCGCGGCAAACCCGGTTACG
Organism: Sphingopyxis sp. Root154; assembly: GCF_001427105.1. Lineage (GTDB taxonomy): Bacteria > Pseudomonadota > Alphaproteobacteria > Sphingomonadales > Sphingomonadaceae > Sphingopyxis. The sequence continues at coordinate 926,701 of NZ_LMGI01000002.1, read as the reverse complement.
ACACGGTGATGAACCTGCGCGTCGTGACGATCGCGCAGCTTCTGAAGGCGGCGGGCTACCGCACCTATCTCACCGGAAAATGGCACCTCGGCAGCGATGCGAAGCGCCTGCCGCACGCGCGCGGCTACGACCGCGCCTACAGCCTCGCCGATGCCGGCGCCGACAATTTCGAACAGCGTCCGATCGAGGGCATGTACGATACCGCCGCCTGGACCGAGAATGGCAAGCCCGCGACCTTGCCGAAGGATTATTACAGCTCGCATTTCGTCGTGCAGCGGATGATCGACTATATCGAGGCCGACCGCAAAAGCGGCAAACCCTTCCTCGCCTCGATCAACTTCCTCGCCAACCATATCCCGGTGCAGGCGCCCGACAGCGACATCGCGCGCTATTCGGCGATGTACAGGGACGGCTGGACCGCGCTCCGCACCGCGCGGGCGAAGCGCGCGGCGGCGCTCGGCCTCGTGCCCGCGGGCGCGCCGATCGTGACGATGGCGACGACGCCCGACTGGAAAAAGCTCGACGCCGAAGAGCGCGCCGCCGCGGTCCGCGTGATGCAGGCCTATGGCGGGATGGCGACCGCGATGGACCGCGAGGTCGGCCGCCTCGTCGCGCATCTCAAAACCACGGGCGATTATGAGAACACGATCTTCGTCTTCCTCTCGGACAACGGCGCCGAGCCGACCAATCCGTTCGGCAGCCTGCGCAACCGCGTGTACCTCGATATGCAGTACGACCTCGCGACCGCGAACATCGGCCGGCGTGGCAGTTTCGCCGCGATCGGTCCGGGCTGGGCGAGCGCCGCGGCGTCGCCCTTGTCGGGGTACAAATTCAGCGCCACCGAAGGCGGGCTGCGCGTGCCGCTGATCATAACATGGCCCGGCCATGCGGAGATCCGCGCGGGCGGCATCAGCGACGGCCTCGCGCACGTCACCGACATCTTGCCGACGCTGACCGAGCTTGCCGGCGTGCCGGACCACGGTGGAAGCTGGCAGGGAAAAGCGGTCGAGCCCGTCACGGGCCGCAGCCTCGTGCCCGCGCTAAAGGGGCAGCCAGGCAGCGTCCATGGCGACGCGCCGCTCGGTTACGAATTGTCGGGCAATGCGGCGCTGTTCCGCGGCGACTACAAGCTGGTGCGCAACCTCGCGCCAACCGGCGACGGCAAATGGCGGCTCTACGATCTGAAAGCCGACCCCGGCGAAACGCGCGATCTTGCGGCGGCCGACCCCGCCCGCTTCGCCGCCATGATGGCCGACTACCGCGCCTATGCGAAGGCGAACGGCGTGCTCGACATGCCAGCGGGCTACACCGCCGACGAACAGATCAACCGCTACGCCTTCGAACAACAGGGCAAGCCGCGGCTAATCCGTCTCGGCCTGTGGGCGGGCGGGATCGCCGCTCTGCTGTCAGTTTTCGTCTGGAGCCTTCGCCGCCGGCGCCGGGCGCGCCGTGTCGATCAGGCGAAACCCGATATGGTCGGTGCCTAGGCTGCGTTCCTGAAACTGGCGCGCGGCGGGACGGTAACGCGCGCAATAATTGGCGGCACACAGGAAACTGCCGCCTTTGATCACATTGCTCTCGCCCCCCGCCTTGCTCGTCGTCCATTCCCACACATTGCCGATCAGGTCGTACACGCCATGCCGGTCGGCGGGGAAGCAGGCGACCGGCGCACGGCCGGTGAAACCGTCGGTGCCAAGGTCGCGCGCCGGAAAGGCGCCCTGATAATAATTGGCCAGCGGCTTGCCCGCCTTGTCGACCGGGACATTGCGGTCGGCGCCGCCGGTCCCCGCGGCCAGCTCCCACTGCTCCTCGCTCGGCAGCGCCTTGCCCTTCCATTTGGCATAGGCGAGCGCATCGTCATAACCGATCTGCACCACCGGGTCGCGGCCGCGTCCGTCGATATTCGTCTTCGGGCCTGCCGGATGCCGCCACGCGGCGCCAACGACCCACCGCCACCAGTTCGGATTGCCGTCGGTCGGCGCGGTGAACACCGCCGAGCCCGGGATCAGCATTTCGGGCGGTGCGCCGGGCAGCTTCGGCGGGTCCTGCTCGGCGAGCGTCTTATACCCCGTCGCCTTCACGAATTCGGCGAACTCGGCGTTGGTGACTTCGTGCGTTGACATCCAGAAGCCCGCGACGGTCGCGTCGCGCGCCGGGCCTTCCTCGGGCAGGTGCGCGTCGGCGCCCATCGCGAAGGTCGCACCCGGAATCCACACATAATCCTCTGCGGGCATCGCCGGACATTCGGGCGCCTTCGCTTCGGCCGGCGGCGCATCTTTCGCCTCGCCGCACGCCGCGAGCGCGCCGAACATTGCGAGCGACAACAGGGCCGAAGCGTCGCGCATCAATCTTCTTCGACGATCGTCGCCAGCATCGCTTCGACCATTTGCCCCATCACCGCGCCGGCCTCTTCGGCCGACAGGCTCTGGTCGTGGCGCAGCGTGCGCCACGTATGGAACGACAGCGCCGCACACAAAGCCTCGACGCCGATCCGGTCGGCGCGGACCGAAGCGGGGAGCAGGCGGACGATCAGCTCGCGCTCGAGCATCACGACGCGGCTATACTGCCCCATCAGGAAGGGTGACTGGTAACGCTTGATATTGGCGGCGAGGCGGAAGGGCAGGGTCGTCTCGAACACGCCGACGCGGCGGCGGACGAGTTCGCGGATATTGGCGCGCCACGGCTGGTCGGGATAGGGCGCCACGACGATCGGCATCACGCGTTCGGTGATCGTCCGCGTGATCTCGGCGTAAAGCGCGTCCATATCGTCGAAATGGCGGAACACGGTGCGCAGGCCGATGCCGGCCTCCTCGGCGACGCGCGCCGCGCTCGGCGACAGGTCGCCCGCGACGATCAGTTCCATCATTGCCTCGACGATGCGCTTGTAGCTCGACCGCCCGCGTTCACGGCGCCCGTCGACCCGGCCCGGCTCGATCTTTGGCGCGTCTATCTTCTTCACCCCTGTCGTCATGACCCCCCTGCTGGCCCGGCTTGGCGCCGGGGTCAAACAATCTTGCGTATCGGCCAATATAGTGACACATATAGTGTCAATAGTTTTGGAGCAAGCCGAGCGCACGGAATAGGGGCCGAAGATGAAGAAAACATGGGTTGCCCTGTGCGGTTTGGCCGCTGCCGGCGCGGGCGGATATTGGGCGTTCGAGGCGAATAAATACAAGCTTCCCGGCATCGTTCAGGACTGGCAGGACCCCGTGCAGCCGAACCGCGCGGTCATGTGGCAGCAGGGTCCGGCGAAGGCGCCTGCCACTCCGTCGGGAGACAAAAATCCCCCCAACATCATCCTGATCGTCGCCGACGATCTTGGTTATAACGACATCAGCCTGAACGGCGGCGGCGTCGCGGGCGGGATCGTCAAGACGCCGAACATCGACGCGATCGCGCGCGAAGGGATCAACTTCACTACCGCCTATGCCGCGAACGCGACCTGCTCGCCGTCGCGCGCGGCGATGATGACGGGGCGTTATCCGACGCGCTTCGGCTTCGAATATACCGCGGTGCCGGTCGCGTTCGCCGAAAGCGTTTCGCACGGCGAGGGGGTCGGGCCGCACAAGGCGATCTTCCACAAGGATCTGATCACGCCCGACATCCCCGACTATCCCGAGATGGGCGTGCCCGCCAGCGAAGTGACGATCGCCGAGGCGGTGAAGGCCGCGGGCTATCGCACGCTGCACATCGGCAAATGGCATCTGGGCGAGGCGCCGACGCTGCAGCCGCACGCGCAGGGCTTCGACGAAAGCCTTGCCGTGCTCGGCGGCGCGGCGATGTTCCTTCCCGAAGACGATCCCGACACGGTCAACGCCAAGCTGCCCTGGGATCCGATCGACCGCTTCATCTGGGCGAACCTGCGACATGCCGTCACTTTCAACGGCAGCAAGCGTTTCCATCCGAAGGGTCACATGACCGACTATTTCGCCGATGAGGCGATCACGGCGATCGAAGCGAACCGGAACCGGCCCTTCTTCCTGTATCTCGCGTTCAACGCCCCGCACACGCCGTTCCAGGCGACGAAAGCGGACTATGCAAAACTGCCGCAGATCAAGGATCACAAGACGCGCGTTTACGGCGCGATGATCGCGCAGCTCGACCGGCGCATCGGCGACGTGATGGCGAAGCTGAAAGAACTGGGCATCGACGACAATACGCTCGTCATCTTCACCAGCGACAATGGCGGCGCCTGGTACACGGGCATCGACGACCTGAACGCGCCCTATCGCGGGTGGAAGGCGACCTTCTTCGAAGGCGGCATCCGCACGCCCTTCTTCATGCGCTGGCCGGGGCATCTCGCACCGGGGTCGACGCGCGCCGACATGACCGGGCATATCGACCTGTTCTCGACGATAGCGGCCGCGGCGGGGGCGAAGGTGCCGGCCGACCGGATCGTCGACAGCGAGGACATATTGGCCGGCCCCGCAAAGCGCACGGCGCTCTACTGGCGCTCGGGCGATTATCGCGTCGTGCGCGCGGGCGACTGGAAGCTGCAGGTGACAAAACGGCCCGAAAAGGCGCGCCTCTACAATCTCGCGGTCGATCCGACCGAACGGCATGACCTCTCGGCGAGCGAGCCGCAGCGCGTCGCCGAGCTCCGCGCGATGATCGACGCGCAGAACAAGGGCATGGCCAAGCCGATCTGGCCAGGATTGGTCGAAGCGCCCGTGCGGATCGACGTGCCCCAGAATGCGCCGTGGAAAGACGGGCAGGATTATATCTACTGGACGAACTAGGTCCTGGCTCTAGAGCCCCGTGTCCTGCAGCGCCCGCTCAATCGTCTCGCGTCCGCTCGTCGCGGCGAAGGGGAAGGATCGCAGGAAAGTCGCGCGCGACACCTGCGGGTCGAGCTGCCGCGCCCGCCCGATCCACTGCGCCGCGCGCTCGTGATTGCCCGACGCCTCGGCGGCGATCGCGGCGATCACCGCGATATGCTTGTGCGCCCCGGGCGACTGCGCCGCGCGCTCGCCCCATTCGAGTGCGCTCTGATAGTCGCCGCGCATCAACGCGCTGACCGATCTTACCCCCAGCATCGCATAGCGTAGAGGATCGAGCGGGCTCAAGCGCAGCGCGAGTTTGGCATGTTCGTCGCTGTGCCCGACATCGCACTGCGTCATCTCGGCCCACGCTTTCGAATAGATCGCCTGCGCATAATTGGGGCTGAGCGCGATCGCCGTCGACAGGCGCTCCATGCTTTCGGGCACCGCGTCAGCGAACCATAAAGAGCGGCCGAGGTTGAGGTGCGCGAAGGGATCGAGCGGATCGAGCTGCACCGCGCGCTCGGCGAGCGACCGCGCCTGCTCGGCCATCGCGTCGGGGTCGTCCGAATATTGCAGGAAGCAATCCTGAAAGCGCGTGAAGGACAGGCCCGACAGCGCGCGTGAGAAATTCGGGTCGCGCGCCAGCGCCTGCGCGAACAAACCGGCCGCATGCGCATTGTCCGACCGGTTGAAGCGGAACATATGGTCGAGCCCGAGGTGATAGGACGACCAGGCGTCGAGCCCGGCCTCGGGCATGCGGCGCGCGCGCTCGACCTCGTTCTGGATGATCCGCGTTTCCAGATTGGCGATCACGGCTTCCAGCACCTCGCAGCGCAGCTCGTGCAATTCGTCGCGGCCGGTGGTGAAGCGGTCGGCCCACACCACGGCACTGTCGCTTGTTCGTGCAAGACTGACCGACAGGATGACGCGGCCGGCGGCTTCCTCGAGCGTGCCGGTCAGGCAATAACGAACGCCCAGCGCCGCGCCGACCTGTTCGCAGCTTACCTCCTGGCCGCGAAAGCGAAAGGTCGAGGTGCGCGCGATCACGAGCAGCCAGCGCAGCCGCGACAGGTCGCCGATCAGCTCGTCAGCCAGCGCATCGGCGACGACCGACAGTGGCCCGGGGCCGCCGACGAGATGGAAGGGGAGCACGGCGATCGACGGCCGCTCCTCTGTGGCAGGGGCGGGGGGCGATCGATCGGCGGCGGGCGCGGCGAACCGCCGTACGGGGCGGGGCGCCTGTTCGAACAGGACCTGCGCGCCGAACCGAAAGCCCTTGCCGTGGACGGTGCGGATGAAGCGCTGTTCCTTGCCGTCGTCGCCCAGCGCCTGCCGCGCCGCCTTGATGCGCGACGCCACCGCGGCTTCGGACACGATCCGCCCGCCCCAGATCTTCTCGATAATCTCGTCCTTGCTGACGAGGCGGTCGGCGTTGCTCGCGAGCAGGATCAGCAGCGACAGCACCTGCGGCTCCAGATGCTTCGCCTGCCCCTGCTCGCGCAGCTCGAACTTGCCGGGGTCGAGCTCGAAGCTTTCAAAGCGGTAGATCAGGGCGGCGCCGAACGACAAACCAGCATTTCTCCATATATTCTCCATGCCGTCTTCAAGCATGGGACCACGGAAAGCCTATGAACGCCTGATCGAACCGGCCCCCCGGTTCCAGTTCAAGGAGAATGTGATGACGCTCGTAACGACGAAGTCGGAGACGGCCCCCAGCGCGCCGCAGGCCGAAAGCCTATCAACCCCCGCCAACCCGAACAAGGCTCTTTGGGAGAAGGGGGATTTTACCCGTCTCGCGGCCTGCATGCGCGAAAGCGGCGATGAACTTGTCGAAAGCCTCGGCGTCCACGCCGGACTCGACGTGCTCGACCTCGGCTGCGGCGACGGCACGACCGCGCTGCCGTCGGCCGAACGCGGCGCGAAGGTGCTCGGCGTCGATATCGCATCGAACCTCGTTGCCGCCGGCAATGTCCGCGCCCGCGAAGCCGGCCTCACGAATCTGCGTTTCGAGGAGGGCGACGCCTCGCACCTGGGTGCGCTCGCCGATAACAGCTTCGACCTCGTCGTCAGCATCTTCGGTGCGATGTTCGCGCCGCGGCCGCTCGACACTGCGGCCGAGATGGTCCGCGTGACGCGCCGCGGCGGGCGCATCGTGATGGGCAACTGGATCCCCGGCGATCCGACCCTCATCGCGCATGTGCTCAAGATTTGCGCCGCCTACACCCCGCCGCCGCCCGAAGGCTTCATCAGCCCGGTGACCTGGGGACAGGAAGAGGCGGTGCGCGAACGTTTCGGTGCCGCTGGCATCGCGCAGGATCGGATCACCTGCGAACGCGCGACCTACACCTTCCGCTATGCCGGAAGCCCACGCGAATTTCTCGCGATCTTCCGCGACTATTACGGCCCGACGATGAATGCTTTCGCTGCCGCCGAGGCAAGCGGCCGGCGCGCCGAATTGCAGACCGAACTCGAACAATTGTTCGAACGCGAAAACTGCGGCGGCGCGGACCGCACCGAAATTCCGGCGACCTACCTCAAGGTCACCGTCCGCAAATAAGTCCTTGTCGATGCCGCTCCCGCATTCTCCCCCGCAGGGGCGGCATTCGCTCGCCTGTGGCCATTCGGCAATTCGAACAATGGCCTCCAAGGTAATTGGCCGGGCGCCGGCTTTGTGGCAGGTCGGGGGTATCCCACCTGTCCAGCTCCGGAGCCCTCATGCGAACCCTGCTGCTTTCGATTGCCCTTCTGGCGTCCACCGCGCCAGCTTTTGCGCAAGACGCCGTCGTCGATACCCACGTCCATCTCCACAAGGGCGAGGCGTCGCTCACCGAATATCGCGCGCAGCTGAAAGCTGCGAACCAGCCGGTTTCTTCCTTCGGCGCCATGTGGTTCGGCGGCCCCAATCAGGCACTCGCGGGCAACCCCGCCGACATCAGCAAACGCAACGATGCGCTAATCGCGCTCGCGGCAAAGAATCCCGACATGATCGCGATCGCGACCGTCCACCCGTATGACGGCGACGCCGCGCTCGCCGAGGTCGACCGCGTCGCCGCGCGCGGGATCAAGCTGCTCAAGATTCACCCGCATACCCAGAAGTTCGACGCCGCCGACGCGCGCGTACTGACGCTCGTCAAGCGCGCCGGCGACAAGGGGCTGATCGTCGTTATGGACAATGCGAACATCCTCCCCGGCGACAGCGAGAAATTGTTCAATCTCGCGCTCGCCGCACCGAAGACGAAATTCATCTTCGGCCATATGGGCGGCCTCAATTTCCGCTTCTGGAACATCCTCGCGCTTGCGCGCACTGCTGAAAATCTCTTCGCCGACAATATCTATTTCGACATTTCGGCGAGCGTCATTCTCGCCGCGGACTCGCCGATCGAGGCCGAATATGTCTGGACGATCCGCAACGTCGGCGTCGACCATGTGCTGCTCGCGTCGGACTTCCCGCAAATCTCTTTGCCCAAGACACTCGAAGCCTTCGCCAGGCTCGACCTCACCGACGAGGAGCGCGCAAAAATCCGCTCGGGTAACGCGCGAAAGCTGCTCGGGCGCTAAACGATCGCGAGCGCGAAAAGCAGCGACACGGCAAAGCTAGTCAAGGAAGCGAGCAACACCGGAACGCCCGCGCGCCAGCCCATATCGAGCAGTAGGTCCATCCGCGTGCGCATCGCGGTCGCGGTCACCGCGAGCAGCAGCAGCGTCTTCGACGCGGTCAGTGCGCCGCCGCGCAATTCGTCGGGGATCGGCGCGAGGCTGCCCAGCGTCACCATCGCAAAGAAAGCGACGATGAACCAGGGTAAGACAAGGCGCCGCCAGATGCGTTGCTCGCTCCCGTCTTCGGGCTTGAGCAGTAGCCCGACGAGCGCGACCACCGGGGCGAGCAGCGCGACGCGCGCGAGCTTGACGATCGTCGCGCTCGCCCCCGCGGCGTCGGAAAAGGCATAGCCGCCGCCGATCGCCTGCGCGACATCGTGGATCGACGCGCCGATCAGGAACCCCGCCTGCGCATCGCTCAGCCCGAAGCGCGCGGCGAGCAAAGGATAGATTGTCATCGCGAGCGCACTCGCGAGCGAAACGCCGACAAGCGTCAACGCGAACTGCGCCTGCGACAATCGCTGCCGCCCGATCACGCCATAGAGTGAGAGCGCGGCGCTCGCGCCGCAGATCGCCGTCGCGCCGCCCGTGAGCAGGCCGGCGTAAGGCGATTGCCCCGAAATCCGCGCGCCCAGAAATCCGGCGCCCATCGTCAGCGTCATGATGACGATCAGCGCGGCGAACGGCACCGGCCCGAGCACCGCGATCTGCAGGAAGGTCACCTGCAGCCCGAGCACGACGATCCCGAAGCGCAGGAAGGTGCGCGAGGCGAAGTCGAGCCCGCGGTGCGTCGCCTCGTTCGTCGAGATGAAATTGAGCGCGAGCCCGACGAGCAGGCCGAGCAGGATGATCGGAAAACCATAATGGTCGGACAGCCATGCCGCGGCCGCCGATGCGACCGCGCAGGCGGACAGACCGGGGAACAGGCTGCCCTTCGCCGCCGTCCCGGCTATCGTCTGCGAAAGATGCAATTCGCCGAACAGGTCGCCGCCGCTCGGCAGATTGTTCCAATGCGCGTGGCGCATCGAGGTCAAATCATCTCTGTCCAGCGCTGTCATAAGATCGCGCCATATCTCTAACCCGGCCGCACGCGCAAGGCTTCTCTTGCGGTGCGCGACGCGACGCGCCAATGCAGACAGCGATGGTCAACGGGCCGAACGGGAGATGCGCAGCCGTGACGAGGATTTGCCAGCCGGAGACGGAGCGAAGGCACGCATGACCCGGGCGACGATCAAGGACGTCTCGCGCGTCGCCGGCGTGTCGATCAAGACGGTATCGCGCGTGCTCAACAAGGAACGCTATGTCAGCGACGACATGCGGCAAAAGGTCGAGGAGGCGGTCGCGCGCCTCAACTATCACCCGAGCCAGGCGGCGCGAACCCTCGCGGGGCGCCGTTCGTTCCAGATCGGGCTGATTCACGACAACCCCAGCCCCTATTATATCTTCAACATGCAGGCGGGGGTCGGGCAGCGCTGCCGCGAGGCGGACTTTCGCATGATCGTCCAGCCGTGCGACATCAACTCGCCGGGCCTCGTTGACGACATCGGCGCGCTGATCGATCAGGCGCAGCTCGACGGCTTCATCATGACCCCGCCGGTGACCGACGTCGGCACCGCGCTCGCCGAATTGTTCCGCCGTAAGATCCCCGTCGTCCGCGTTCAGCCGGGCACCGATCTGACCGCGACATCAGCGGTTTACATCGACAATGTGCAGGCGGCCGACGATATGACCGCCTATCTGATTTCGCTCGGGCATCGGCGTATCGGCTTCGTCACCGGGCACGGCAATTATTTCGCGAGCGGCCAGCGGCTGACCGGCTATCGGCAGGCGCTCCAGCGCGCGGGCATCGGCTTTGATGCGGCGCTGGTCTTTCCGGGCCAGTTCGATTTCCAGTCGGGGACCGCCGCTGCCGAAGCGCTGCTGACGCTCGACCAACCGCCGACCGCGATCTTCGCGAGCAGCGACGATATGGCCGCGGGCGTGCTCGCGGCGGCGCACCGGCTGGGCGTCGCGGTGCCCGACCAGCTGTCGGTCGCGGGCTTCGACGACACCGACCTCGCGCAAGTCGTCTGGCCTTCGCTGACCACAATCCACCAGCCGATCCGCGACCTCGGCTACGCCGCCGCCGACCTGCTGCTCGAATTCGGCGAGACGATTGAGCGACGCCAGCTTCCGCACAAGCTGGTCGTGCGCGGCTCGACGGCGCCACCGCGCACTTAACGTCATTGCTTCGCTCGCAATGCCGAAGAAACTCCTTGTCCTCGCGTATGACAACGTTATCTTATCGTTAGGCAGATAGATTCGGAGAGACGACAGTGGCGCAAATCGCCGACAGACGCCGCTGGCTCGTGGTGGGGCTCGTCTTCATCGCGATCGTCCTCAACTATGTCGACCGCCAGATCCTCGCGCTGCTCAAGCCGACGCTCCAGCTCGAGTTCGACTGGACCGACCGCGATTACAGCCACATGGCTTCGGCCTTCCAGTTCGCCGCCGCGCTCGCCTTCCTCGGCACCGGCTGGTTTATCGACAAGGTTGGCCTCCGCTGGGGCTTTGCGATCGGCGTCGGGGTGTGGAGCCTTGCGGGCATGGCGCATGCCTTCGCCTCGACCGTATCGGGTTTTATCGCGTCGCGCGCGGTGCTCGGCGCGGCCGAATCGATCGGCACCCCCGCCGCGGTCAAGACCGCTGCGACTTACTTCAACGCCAAGGAGCGAAGTTTCGTCCTCGGCCTTGGCGGTATCGCGCCGAATGTCGGCGCGATCCTGACGCCTTTGCTCATCCCCTTGATGGCGCTGATGTGGGGGTGGCAGGCGACCTTCCTGATCGCCGGCGGGCTCGGGCTCGTCTGGGTCGTCGTCTGGCTTGCCGTCCGCATTCCGGAACAGCCGAACGCCGCACGCGACGCCGCGGCGCCGAAGATCGCGTGGAGCAGCCTGCTTCGCGACCGCCGCCAATGGGCGGTGATCCTGGGGAAAGCGCTCACCGACCAGGTCTGGTGGTTCCTGCTTTTCTTCATGCCTGATCTGTTCCACCGCGTCTTCGGACTGACGCAGGGCACGCTCGGGCTTCCCGTCGCCTTCGTCTATTTCATGGCCGCGCTTGGCGGTATCACGGGCGGCTATCTGCCTTCCTACCTGATGGGTCGTCGCGGCTGGACCGTCAACGCGGCGCGCAAGACGACGATGCTCATCTACGCGCTGCTCATCCTGCCCGTGCCCTTGCTCGTCGGCGTCGACAGCGCATGGACCGCCGCGATGATTCTCGGCCTCGCGCTCTTCGCGCACCAGGGCTTCTCGACCAACCTCTTCGGCCTTACCACCGACGTCTTCCCCGCGCGCATCGTCGGCTCGGCGATCGGGATCGGCGCCTTTGCCGGCAACCTCTCGGGCATGGCGATGATCGAGTTCGCGGGCTGGTCGCTCGACACGGGCAGGGGCTATCTCCCGATGTTCCTCGTCTGCGCCGTCACCTATCTCCTCGCGCTCGCCGCAATCCACCTCATCCTGCCGCGCATCGTCGCGGTCGACGAGGAGGAGGATGGCGAGGCCGCTCCGGTGCTCGCGCACTGAATAGCCAGTCACAACGAAGCCGCTTTCCACCCGACCGATTATGGAGTATATGACAGCGATGTCAGATTTTCTTCCCGCTCCCGCCAATGTGACCCTCGCCGGTCATGAAGTTTCTCCCGTCGCCTGGGGCATGTGGCGCTTCGCCGGTGTCGACGTTGCGACCGCGCGCGCGCGCATCGATGCGGCGTTCGAGGCCGGCGTCACGCTGTTCGACACCGCCGACATCTACGGCTGCGATACGCCGGGCGGCTTCGGCTCGGCTGAGGCGCTGCTCGGCGACGTCTTTGCCGAAGCCCCCGCCTTGCGCGACAGGATGGTGCTCGCGACCAAGGGCGGCATCATTCTCGGCGTGCCCTATGACAGCAGCGCGGCCTATCTCACCTCGGCGATCGACATTTCGCTGAAACGCCTGCGCACCGACCATGTCGAACTGTGGCAGATCCACCGCCCCGACCTGCTCACCCACCCGCAGGAAATCGCACGGACGCTCGAGGACGCGCACCGTGCGGGCAAGATCGGCGCGATCGGCGTGTCGAACTTCACGCCCGCCCAGACCGCTGCGCTCGCCAAATTCCTCGCCGTTCCGGTGGTCAGCCATCAGAGCGAATTTTCGCCGCTCCACCTCGCTCCGCTGTTCGACGGCATCTTCGACCAGTCGATGGCGGAGGGCATGCGCTTCCTCGCCTGGTCACCGCTCGGTGGCGGCCGGCTCGGCGATCCGGCCGACGAGCGCAGCCAAGCAGTCGCCGGACTGCTCGACGCCAAGGCCGCCGAATATGGCGTCTCGCGCGCCGCTGCGACCTGCAGCTGGGTGATGGCGCATCCGGCGCGCCCGATCCCGATCGTCGGCACGCAGAACGTCGATCGCATCAAGGAAATTCCGCAGGCCTTCGTCCCGCGCTGGACGCGCGCCGAATGGTATGCGGTGCTGCAGGTATCGATGGGGGAGAATCTGCCATGACCGACCCGTCGTGCGAAGTCAGCTGGTTTTCGGCGCTCTGCGACGACGACTATGAATTTCTCGGTGTTCCCGACCCGATGCTCGAATCGAGCTGGGAGCATTGCCGCGATATCGTGGTGCAGGCGGACACCCTCGGCTTCGACAATATCCTGCTCCCCTCGGGCTATGCGCTCGGCATCGACACCACCGCTTTCGCCGCGGCGATCGCGACGATGGTGAAGAATATCCGCCTCCTGATGGCGGTGCGGATCGGCGAAAGCTGGCCGCCGCAGCTCGCGCGCCAGATCGCGACGATCGACCAGATTCTCGGCGGCCGCCTGACGGTCAACATCATCTCCTCCGACATGCCCGGCGAGACGATGGACTCCGAACCGCGCTATCGCCGCACGGTCGAGGCGATGCATATTTTGAAGACGCTGCTCAATGGCGAGGCGCTCGACCATGACGGCGAGTTCTGGAAGCTGCAGGTCGCCCCCGCACGCGTCGGCACGGTCTCGGGCAAGGCGCCGCCGCTCTATTTCGGCGGGCTGTCTCCGGCCGCGCGCGACGCCGCCGCCAAGGGCTGCGACGTCTTCCTGATGTGGCCCGACCGCGAGGAGGTGGTGAAAGAGATCATCGCCGACATGACCAAGCGCGCCGCCGCTTACGGTCGCACCCTCAAATTCGGCTACCGCGCGCACATGATCGTCCGCGATACCGAAAGCGAAGCGCGCACCGCCGCCGACCGCCTGCTCTCGAAACTCGACGCCGCGAAAGGCGCCGAGATCAAGGCCAAGTCGCTCGACTCGCAGTCGTTCGGCGTGAACGCACAGGTCGCCTTGCGCGAAGCCGCCTCCGACGACGGCTATGTCGAGGACAATCTCTGGACCGGCGTCGGCCGCGCCCGCTCGGGCTGCGGCGCCGCGATCGTCGGCGACCCCGACCAGGTACTCGCGAAGTTGAACCGCTATCAGGACATGGGCATCGAAGCCTTCATCCTCTCGGGCTATCCGCACGCCGCCGAGGCCGACCTCTTCGCGCGCCATGTGCTGCCGAAGATGAAGCACGGGGCGCTCGAACTCTAAATATTCGTCACCCCGGACTTGATCCGGGTCCACGAAGGCAAGCGCCACCCTCGAAGTCATGGATCCCGGGTCAAGTCCGGGATGACGATGGCGGGGAGGATACCCCGCCCCCACGTTTGAGACGTAGGAGAGAAGGGGACGGGGCGAGCGCGCTTAAGCAGGACGCAGCTTACCTGTCGATGAACAAAAGATTTTATCCCGCCCAAACCTGCGCATAGAGCATCGCCATCTCCTCGGCATCGGGCACCCGCGGATTATTCGCGGGCGACCCCGACGCCTCCGCCTGCGCGCACATCGTCGGCACCAGCGCGTCCCAGCGCGCCGCATCAATCCCCCACGCCGCCGGCCCAGGCACTTCCAGTTCCCGGTTGAGCGCCGCCAGTTCGTCCAGCAACCGCGCTACCGCCGACTGGTCGCCCTCGCGGTCGTCCGCCACCCCCATCGCGCGCGCGCAATCACCATAGCGGTGCAGCGCCGCGGGCGCCGACCATGCCGTCACCGCGGGCAGCAGCATCGCGTTCGACAGCCCGTGCGGCACATGGAAATGGGCGCCGATCGGCCGGCTCATCCCGTGTACCAGCGCGACCGAGCTGTTCGAAAAGGCGATCCCCGCCTGCGTTGCGCCCAGCATCATCGCCTCGCGCGCCGCGGCGTCCATCGGGTCGCTGCACACCCGCCGCAAATTGGGTGCGATCGCGCGCATCGCGAGCAAGGCCATGCCGTCGCTGAACGGGTTCGCCCGCTTCGACACATAGGCCTCGATCGCGTGCGTGAGCGAATCGATCCCCGTATCGGCGGTCAGCCGCACCGGCTTGGTAAAGGTCAGCGCATAATCGACCAGCGCCGCGATCGGCAGATAGGCGAGCCCCGGGCATAGCATCTTCTCGTCGGTCGCCTCGTCGGTGATGATCGTAAAGCGCGTCGCGTCCGACCCCGTGCCCGCGGTCGTCGGGATCGCGATCACCGGCAGCCCCGGCGCGTCCTGCACATGCGGCGCCTTGTAATCGGCCATCGCCCCGCCGAACTTGCCGAGCAGCGCAATCGCCTTCGCGCTATCGAGCGGACTGCCACCGCCGAAGCCGACGACGCAGTCGTGATCGCCCTTCAGCAGATACGAAACCCCCGCATCGACCGATGCGACCGTCGGGTCGGGCACCGTATCGGGGAACACGCGCGCCGCGATCCCCGCCGCCGCCAGCCCTTCGGTCAATTCGGCCACGCGTCCGCTGCTTACCAGATAGGTATCGGTGACGATCAATGGCCGCGCCAAGCCCAGCGCGGCCAGCACCTCGGGCAGTTCTTTCGACGCGCCGCCACCTATGCGGAAGATGCGGGGCAGGGCAATGGTGGCGATACTCAACGGGCGATCTCCTCGCCCTGTTCCTAGGTGGGGTTTCAGGCCGCGACAATCCCGTCGAACAGCGCCGCGTCGGCCGATCCCGCGCGGTAAAACACCGGCGGTTCGCCGAACGGCGCCGCGATCGTCACATCGCTGCCGCCTGCGTAGGTCTGCTCCGACCACACATGCACCCACCCGGCCCCCGCGGGCAGGTACGTCGTCCACTCGCTCTTACCCGCCGCAATCACCGGCGCCACCAGCAAATCCGGCCCGAGCAGATAGCTCGTCTGGATCGCATAGGTTTCCGGGTCGTCCTCGAAATGCAGGAACAACGGCCGCTGCACCGGCAGCCCCGTCTCCGATGCCTCCCTCGACAGCCGCCGGATATACGGCGCGAGATGCGCATAAATCCGCGTCATCTTCGCAAAATGCGCGAGCAGTTCCGGATCGTCGTCATATTGCACATTCTGCCGCGGCCGATTGCCCTCATGCGTGCGCATCATCGACGTGAACGCCGACATCTCGGCCCAGCGCATCGCGAGTTCGGTGTCGCGCGTGGTGTCGAACAGGCTCGTGTAACCGCCGCAGTCGCTGTGATGATGCGCGTTGCCGAGCATCCCCGCCGACAGCGCGGCGCAGATCACTGTGCCGATACCGTCGTGGCGGCTGAAATCGACCGCCTGGTCGCCCGCCCACAGCATCGGTGAGTGCCCCTGCACCCCGGTCGCGCCCGAGCGCATGAACACCATCGTCTCGCCCGTCCGGCCGCGCCCCGCGATGCCCTTTGCGTTCACTTCGCCCCATAAGGCTGGCCAGCGATTGTGCGCGGTCATCCCGCTTTCGCCATTCGCCAGCCGCACATTGACGGGCAGATATTCGCCGAAGTCGGCCATCCAGCCCGACAGCCCGAAATCGATCATCTTCTCGCCGATGATCGTATCGGCGAACCATCCGGCGGCGTCGGGATTGGTGAAGTCGACATGCCCGCAATCGAACTCGCCAAAGTCGATGATATAGGGTTCGTCCTTGTCAGGGTGCATCACCATGAAACCCTCTGCCGCAGCCTCGGCATAGAGCGGCCCGTCGACCGCCAGATAAGGATTCACATAGCCGAGGAAGCGAATGCCGCGTTCGCGAAGTTCGGCGATCCGCGCCGGCAGCTCTGGATAACGCTCCGCATTCCACTGCCAGTCCCAGAACAGCCGGTTGCCGAAACTGGTGATGCGCAGCCCGACCCAATCCTCGCACCACAACCCCGACACCGCGACCCCGGCATCCTCGTACGTCTTCAATCGCGCAAAGCTCTTGTCGCCATCCTTCAGCCCGATCACCGCGCCCCTGAGCAGCCATTCGGGCAGCGACGGCTGGCGCCCGAAGCGGTCCGACAGTGCCGATACCAGGCCGGTGAAATGCGGCCGCGCCCACAGCTCGATCTTTGCCGGGATTTCCCAGACCTCGACCTCGTGGAAATCTTCATTGCGGAAATCGAACGCCGCATAGGCGAAGCTGTCGACATGCAGCGCATAGCGCCGCGAGCTGACGAAGGTCGGCTGCGGATAGTTGGTGTGCGCATAGCTGCCACCGCCGCCCTTGCGGTGCGCCTCGACCTGCTGGAACAAGGGCGATGCCGGATCGCGACCGACGCCGGGCTCGCTCGACCACAAAGGAAAATGCCGCCCGCGGAGGTCGAAATAAGAGAATTGCTCGCCGCCGCCCCACACATGCTCGCCCGAGTGAGCGGGAACGCGCAGCCACAGCCGGTTGAGCGACGGGTCGCGCGCCCTCAGCTCGATCACCGCATCGTCGCCATCGCCCGAAACCGTCGCCTCAAGCAGCCACGCTGCCCCCGGCGCCGCGGCAAAACGCACGACGTCGCCCGCGAGCTCGACATGCCCCAGCCCGATCCGCTCGATCACCTCCTGCGATACGTCGAAATGGCCGAGCTTCGAATGCACATGCGGCACGCCGCGCCCGACAAAGAAACAGGGCGCGCCCGCGCTATGCGTCAGGATCGTCTGCCCGCCGAGGCGGAGTGCAAAGCCGGTGTCGAGCGCGTCGAGCGCCATGGGAGAGGATCCTTTCGCACTAGTCATACAATCCTCCCCACCGCTTCGTGGCAGGGAGGATTTTACCGTCAGAAATTCATCCGCGCCGTCACCCCGAAATAACGCTCGGCATCGCGCGGCGTGATCTGGCGCATGAACGACGTTCCGTTCGGGATACGCTGGATCACGAACTGCTTGTCGGTCAGGTTCTTGACGATGAACGACAGGCTGTATTTGTCGTCGTCGGTGCTCACCTTGATCCCCGCATCCCAGATTGCATAGGCGTTTTGGAACGCGTTGGGGTTCTGGTTGATGTCGAACTGGGTGCGGCTCTGATAGACAAGCGAGCTGTTCAGATCGACGTTGAACCCGTCAATATTCAGCGGCAGGCGCCAGTCCATCGTCACCGTGCCCTTATACTTCGGCGCAAAGGGCAAGGGCTTGCCGTTGATCGCATCGGCGCAGGTCACCGCCGCGCCCGACGGGCAGATGAACTCGTTGATATGCGCGTCGGTGTAGTTGAAGCCGCCCGACAACGAGAAATCGTCGGTGATCGCCGCGTTGAAATCGAGTTCGATCCCGCGCGTCGACACCGTGCCCGCATTGGTCAGGCGCGTGACGACCTGCCCCGCGACGAGGTCGAGGAAGTTCGCCTGATAATTGTCGTACTTGGCGTAAAAGCCCGCAAGGTTCAGCGTCAGGCGGCGATCGAACAGCCGGGTCTTGAGGCCGACTTCATAGGCGTCCGACTTTTCGGGATCGATACGGCCGGTATCGCGCGCCAGCATGTTGAAAAACACGTTGAGCGCCGGGCCCTTATAACCGCGCGTATAGGTCGCGTAGGCGACCACATCGTCGGTCAGGTCGTACTGCAGGCCGGCATTGCCCGACCAGCCATTGTCCTTGATCGACCCCGCCGAAGCGAACGCCGGGTTCACGCCGGAAAAGGCCGCGAGCGAGGTCGAGCGGCGTGCAAAGTCATAGCTGACCTTGTCCTCGGTATAGCGCAGGCCAAGGATGCCGCGGAACGCGTCGGTGAAATTGAGCGTGCCCTGACCGAACGCCGAATAGCTCGTCAGCTTGGTCGTGAAATCGGCATTGCCTTCATTGGTCGTATAGGTCGACGATCCGGTTGCGCACGGGGTCAGTCCGCCGACGGTCGGCAGCGTCGACGCGGTGCAGGCGGTGACGGTGCGGTTGAAGAAATCGACTTCCTTCGTGTGATAATAATAGAGGCCCGCAACATATTCGAAGAATTGCGGATTCGCCGACGCGATGCGCAGCTCCTGCGTGAACTGGTCGAACTTCAGGTCGCCGCGATCGTGCGAACGCACATCGCCCGCCGCGGTACCGGTGTTGACATATTTCGGCGCATCCGACCGGAAATCGCCGTCGCGCTGCTGGAAATTATACCAATGGCGGTACGCGGTGATCGACGTCAGCGTAACCCCGCCGAGGTCGAGGTCGATCTGCCCCGACACTCCGCTGTTCTTGTCCCTGGTGTACGGATCAAGGTCGTTGTCGATGTCCTTGTTCTTGCCATCGAGCGTTAGCGGCGCGAGGCTCGGGATGAACACCGCATTGTTGAACGCCGACGGGAAGACGGTGCCGATGCTGTCGGCAAAACCATTGTCGCTGTTCTTTGAATAATCGGCGATCAGCGTGATCTTGAGGTTGTCGGTCGGCTCGGCGATCACTTTGCCGCGCACGCCCCAATGCTCGTATCCATTGACCTTGTGGTTGTTGAACACGTTGCGGGCGTTGCCGTCATATTGCGACCAGAAGCCGGCGAGCGAGGCGCGGATGCCGTCGCCGAGCGGGCCGCCGATGCTGCCGCGGATGCGATATTCATTGCCCTCATACCAGGCGGCATCGACATAACCGCCCAGTTCGTTGCCGGGTTCGCGCGACACGATGTTGATCACGCCGGCGCTGGCATTCTTGCCGAACAGGCTGCCCTGCGGGCCGCGCAGCACTTCGATGCGCTCGACGTCGAGGAAGTCCGACGTCTGCTGGCCGGTGCGCGCATAGACGACGCCGTCGATCACCGTCGACACCGACGGCTCGACGCCCGACGAGAAGCTGATCGTGCCGACACCGCGGATCGAGAGCGCGGAGTCCTTGTTGGTGTTGCCCTTGCGGAAGGTCAGCGTGGGTACGCGCTGGAACAATTGTTCGGCGGAATTGACGTTCGAGCGTTCGAGCTGGTCGCCCGACACGACCGAGATCGCGACCGGCACGTCCTGCAGATTCTGTTCGCGCTTCTGCGCGGTGACGATGATGTCGGTCGATGCGAACGGCGCGTCGGCTTCGGCCGGGGCCTGCGCTGCGGCGCCTTGGGCTGCGGCGGGCGTGGCGATCAGCGCCATTCCCAATGCCGTCGTGATTGTCAGATAGGCTTTGGCTTTCGACGAAAGCATATTCAGCTCCTCCCATGATGCGCTGCTGTCCAGTATGTCAATCAATTAAATTGACAATTTCAGGCCGACCCATGCGCGCAATTATTTTTGTGGTCCAATAGAGAAATGTCGCGATGCCATGTTCGAATGCTATGGCTTGCAGGACAGCGCGAGGAGCAGGCTGAGCGCTCTGTTTGCGTGTCGGCCCTGTTATCGGCAACATCATCGGCAGCCCTTCCCTCGTCATCGCGGATCGTGCGTCCGCTTCGACATCGGGCCGCGAACAGGTGTCGCGCGCGGCCTCGAATCGGCTGAAAGGCGCCATGCCAGTCGGCCATCTTGGGGATGCGCGTCAAAATCATTGCAGTCTAATCGAGAAATGTCGGTATACTATGTCCAAATGCTATGACTTTTAAGTGGCCGGCGTTGGGAAAAATCAAATGCGCCCTTTTATCGTCACCCCGGACTTGATCCGGGGTCCAGCTTGATCTTGAACGCCGGCGATGCGTCAAAAAAGCGGGATCCCGGATCAAGTCCGGGATGACGGAAGAAAATCGAGCAACGTCCGCTCACCACGCCATAGCGGACATGCACAGGCTTCGATGCCCGTTGGCGGGCGGGTCAGCCGAATTTCCCATTGATCGATTGCGAATAGCAAGATTGGTCGAGCATGTGACGGCTCGGAGCGACTAGCTGGTGCAGCCACGGAGAATGGATTTATGAAGGCGGCGCTTCGAAACTATCATAACCGGATGCAGCGGGTGCTGGACTATATCGACCAGCATCTCGACGGTGATCTCGACCTGGACACGGTGGCCGGCATTGCGGCTTTTTCCAAGTTTCACTTTCACCGGCAATTTACGGCGACCTTCGAGTTGTCGGTGAATCGCTACATCCAGCTTGCCCGTATGCGGCGCGCTTCGCACCAGCTTGCCGGTCGCGACGCGTCAAGCGTCACCGACATAGCGATGGACGCAGGTTATGATGCACCAGATGCCTTCGCCCGCGCCTTCCGGCGACGGTTGGGGCAGTCGCCTTTGTCGTTCCGGAAATCCCCCGACTGGGAACCGTGGCTTGTGGCCTTCGGGCCTCTCGACAACGCGAGGAACAAGCTCATGCAGATTATCTTTACCGACGACGACGTGACAATCCGCGATGTGCCGCCCACGCCGGTGGCGATCATGGAACATCGCGGCGACCGGGCGACGCTCGGCGACACTATTCAGCGCTTCAGGGACTGGGGGAAGGCGGCCGGCTTGGCGCCCGGGGCAAACCCGACCTTCATGGTCTTTCGTTCCGAAAGATGTCCGGCCAACCCGGCCGATTACAGCATGGACCTGTGTGTCGCGACCGACGCGCCGATCGAAACGAACGATCCGCAAATGAAGGCTGGCGTGATCCCCGGCGGGCGCTGCGCGGTGCTGCGCTATCCCGGCAACACGAACAATCTCGAGCCCGCCGCGCTCTACCTTTATCGCGACTGGCTTCCGACCAGTGGCGAGGAAGCGCGCGCATTTCCGATCTATTGCAGGCGCCGGCTCGCCCTCATTCCCGAGGTGCCGGCGCATGAGGTGGTTGTGGAATTGTTTCTGCCACTGGAACAGGTGATGGCCTAGCTCGACGCCACCACCTGCTTCACATGCGCGAGACACGCCTCGGTCTCGCGTTGTACATCAGCGTTGAGCCACGCGATGATCTCGGGCGTCGGCCCGATATCGGGCTCCAGCAACGCGAAATCCAGATACACCGGCGGGGTGATCGGGCGGACCGCGACGCCCAGCCGGTGAAAGCGCGGCGCGCTGAACGGCTCGGCGATCGTCACCCCCAGCCCGGCTTCGACGAACGCATATAATATCTGCGAATGCTGCGTCTCCAGCCGCCGCGATACGCTGATGCCTGACTCTTCGAGGGCGGTGTCGATCCCGGTCCACAGCGCATCGGCTTCGTGCATCGGGCCGACGAACTCCTCGCCCGCCAGATCGGCGATCTCCAGCCGTTCGCGCGCCGCGAGCGGGTGGTTGGCGGGCAGGATGCACACATATTCGGCGCGCGCGAGCGGCGTCGACCTGATGCCTTCGCGTCCCTGCATATCGACCCCGACGCCAAGGTCGGCCTGACCCAGGAACACGCGCTCCTCGATCGCGCGCTGGCCGAGCGACTCGACGATGATCTTGATGTCGGGATAGAGGATCCGGAAGCGCGCGATCACCGCGGGCAGGATCGCCATCGCGATCGCCGCCAGCGCCGCGATCCGCACGGTGCCGACGGGATGCGCGCGAATTCGCCGCGCCGCCTGGTCGAGCAGGTCGAGCCCGGCGTAGCTTCTTCGCACTGCCTCATACAGCGCCTGCGCCTGCGCGGTCGGATGCACGCGCGCGCCACGCCGGTCGAACAGCCGAAAGCCGACCGCGCGCTCCATATCGGCGATCAATCGGCTCACCGACGGCTGGCTGATATTCAGCATCGTCGCGGCGGCGGTAATGCCGCCGCTCATCATCACGGCGCGAAACGCCTCGACCTGTCTCATTCGCATCGGCCATAGTATGCACGTATGACTGCTGGATGCAATTCGATTGGATGCGATGGAAGAATTGGGCGTATAGATCGCCATTGAATAAATCCGGGAGAGACGAAATGGATTATGCGGCCCAGCGCGAACAATTCGCGACCGAAGGCTATGCGGTATTTGAACGCATCCTCGAAGGACCGCTGCTCGACCTGCTGCGCGCGGAATGCGGCCGTGTCATCGATCGCGAAGACGCCCGCCTCGACAGCCTCGGCGTCAAAGTCGACGGCATCAGCCACAAGGGCAAACGTTACTTCGCCGGCGAATGCCAGCGCCAGCAGCCCGATCTCCGCAAGATGCTGTTCAGTGAGACCATGGCCGACATCTGCCGCGCGACGCTCGGCGATGACGCTTACTTCTTCTACGACCAATATGTCGTGAAGGGCGCCAGCGAAGGCATGCCGTTCAGCTGGCACCAGGATTCGGGCTATGTCGTCGGCAACGGCGGCCCCGCCGACCACAAGCCGTACCTGACCTGCTGGTGCACGCTCGACGACACGACGGTCGCCAACGGCACCGTGCGCATCCTGCCCTTCTCGCAGGCGCCCGAGACGCGGGGTGGCATCGTCCCGCACATCCGCCAGCCGGGCAGCAACGACCTCGTCGGCTACACGGGCGACAGCGAAGGCGTGACGCTCGAAGTCCCTGCGGGCAGTGTCGTCGCCTTCTCCAGCTTCGCGCTCCACGCGACCGGATCGAATTCGACCCCGAACATGCGGCGCGTCTATCTCGCGCAATATTCGTCCGAGCCGATCCTCAATCCCGGCACCAACCATCTCCGTCGCAACGCGATCGCCTTTCTGCGCGGCGGCAACCAGGTGACCTTCAACTGAGGGAGATCGTCATGACCGCTCGCCCCCGCATCGTCGCACTCGGCGGCAACGCCACCGCTGGCGGCTCGGCCGAACGCCTGCTTCGCCACGCGCTCATGCGCTGCGAAGCGCAGGGCGCGGAGACAAAGCTCTTCGCGGGTGAAGCGATCGACCTGCCGATGTACGCCCCGCACCGCAGCGAACGTTGTTCGAAGGCGCAGGCGCTGATGGCCGCGCTGCGCGACGCCGACGGCATCATCGTCGCCTCGCCCGCCTATCACGGCACCGTGTCGGGCGTGGTTAAGAATGCGCTCGATTATGCGCAGGATCTCGTCTCCGACGCGCAGCCCTATTTCGATGGCCGCGCGGTCGGGTTGGTCGCGGTCGCGGGCGGGTGGCAGGCGGCGGGCAGCACGCTCGCGACGCTGCGCTCGATCACCCATGCGCTGCGCGGCTGGCCGACGCCGATGGCGGTCACCGCCAACTCCAGCCAGCCGCTCTTCGATCCCGACGGGATGCTGGCCGATCAGGGGATCGCGTCGCAACTCGACATCATGGCCGGACAGGTCGTGACCTTCGCGCGCATGAAGCGCGCCTATGCGGACGGGGGCAGGGTCGCCTTGACGGCCTGACGTCCGCCATCCCGGAAGGCAGTTTGCGATGCCTTCCGGTCCTTGCGGAAGCGTCTAGAACTTCACGCTGAGCCCCGCGGTGATCCGGCGATCGGTGAGGCCTTGGAAGCAGAGCAGCGCCTTGTTGTTCACGCAATATTGGTTCTGATCGCCGCGCAGCAGGTTGATGCCTTCGACCCCGACATTGATATTCTCCGTGATGTCGTAGTTGATGCTCGCGTTGAGCTGCCCGCGTGCGCCGTTGATCAGCGGTAGCCCGAAAAAGAACGGATCGTTCGACACATAGCTGGAGCGCCACGTGTAGCGCAGGCGCGCGTTCAGCCCGTATTTGTCGTAAAACAGCGTCGCATTATAGGCATATTTCGACAGGTTCGTCAGCGAGATCAGGTCCTGCGAACCCGGATAGCCGAGCTGGGTGAACACCGTCCGCGGGCCATCGGCGGCGCGATATTCGCGCGCCGAGCCGCCCGCCTTCTGATAGGTGAAGTTGCCGATGACGCCGAAGCCCGACGCAAAACCGAGCGTGTCTTCCCATGCCGAAAGATCGTGCTGGAACGCGACCTCGACGCCGGTTTGCGTCGTGGTTCCGGGAACGTTGAAGGTCGAGCTGCGCGGGACGCAGATGCCGACGCCCTGAATCGGGTTGTTGATGTTGCGGTTGGCGATCGGATTGTAGATGCCGCCGCCGGGGCAGGCCGGATCGATCGAAATGTTGAGATTGCCGTTCGCATCGAGATTGGGCGCCGGGTCTTCCTGCCGCTGCGCGAACAGGTTCGTGCGACTTTTGTGGAAGAAGCCGATGCTGATCAGGCTCGACGGCGCGAAATAATATTCGCCCGACAGATCGAACGACCACACCGCTTCGGGGACAAGATCGGGGTTGCCCACCGCGACCGGTGTGTTCGCGCCGGTGCCAAAGGAGAAGGACGTCGACAGCGTGTCGAAGTTCGGACGGCGAATGTCGCGCGCGATGCCCGCACGCACGACCAGCTTGTCGGCCGGCTCGAGGACGAGGCTGAAGCGCGGCAGCAGGAAATTATACGAACTCTTCGCGACCGTCTGCCCCGTGATCGCGCCATTCGCGATATTGTTGCCCGTCGACGACAGCCTGGTGTGCAGCCAGCGGAAACCCGCGTTGCCGCGCACCGGCATGCCGGCAATTTCGCCTTCCATATTGGCCTGGAAATAGGCGGCGTTCGTCGTTTCCTTGATGCTGAAGAAACCGGCGAAAGATTCGGTCGGGGTCGCAAGCGACGCGACAGCGGGGCCCTGCGTCCGCGCCGCGTTGCTCGCCGCAATTGCCTTGTTCAGCGATTCCAGCACCTTCGCCGGGTCGCGGAAGGACAGGCCGCCGTCGATCAGCAGGAAATCGGGGAAATAGAGCCTGCGCTTGTCGGCCGCATTGAAGTTGCTGGGCCCCGGAATCAGGACATCCGAAAACAGGTCGCCCGATGGCCGGTTCCACGCGCTGGTTGTGTTGGTCAGGCTGACATTGTTCGAAAATTCGCTGTTCTCGGCCGATGTCCGGTTCCAGCGATAGCCGAAATCGAGCGACGTGACGAAGGGGTTGAGGTTGGTCGTGTCGTAAGAGAAATCGAGGCGCGCCGCCCTTTCCTCATTGTCGGTCGAATTGGCGCCCTGCGTGACCTGCTGCAGCTGATAGTTCGCGGGGTCGAGCAATTGCGCCGTCGTCGGCGCAAAGGGGCTCGCCTGATCGATGCCGAATTGCAGCGTGCCGCCGCGCAGGTCGAATTCGATCGGCACGCCATTGTCGATGCTGCGCCCGATCACTGGCTGGGGGCCATTCGGATTGATGAAATCGAGCGTCGTCGAGAAGTTCGGGAAGTCGGATTTCGAGGTCGACAGCGATACTTCGGCGCGCACCTTCAAATTGTCGGTCGCCTGCCAATCGGTCCCCAGATCGAAGACGCGGCTTTTGGTAACGCGCGCGCCGGTGTCGCTCGACGTCCGAAGATTCGGGTCGATCACGCTTCCGGTCGTGCCGCCGATGCCGATGGTGCCGGCCACCGCAGCCTGAACGCTGCCCAGATCGATGGGGCCATTCGGTCCGTCGAGCCGCCCGAAATCGACCGTCTCGAAATCGGTGTTGTTCATCGCGTCGACAACCGACGGCGTCGCGGTGCCCGAAATCTGGACGCGGTGGCTCTGCTGCCCGCGGCGCTGGTTGTTCAGCGTCGCGTCGAAATAGAATTTCAGATCGTCATTCGGTTTCCATTCGAGCGCGGCCGTGCCGTTGTACGTCTCATATTCGTAATTCTCGAGCCCCTGTTGCAGGAACTGGATGCGCAGGAAGGGAAACGCCTCTGCGCTCGGGCCCGAGCCCGGCATGACGAGCGCGTCGCGGTCGACGCGCGGCTTGAACGACGCGACATCCTGCCGCGCGTAACTGCCGCTCAGCACGATACCGATTTCGCCGATGCCGGTGTCCCACCGGTTGCCGAGCGTCGCCGACAGTCGCGGCAGGGTCGATTTCGACAGATCGCTGTTTTCCATCTGCGCGCGCGCGGCGATCAGCGGTTCCTTGAGATCGAGCGGGCGGATCGTGCGGAGATTGATCGTGCCGCCGACCGATCCTTCGATCGTCTGCGCGGTCGGAACCTTGGTGACCTCGACCGAGGCGATCAGCGCGGCGGGCAAATCCTCGAAGCTGATGCCCGAACGGCCGGCGCCCGATCCTACGGTCGAAACGCCGTTGATCTCGGTGCGGTTCGCGTCGGTGCCGCGGATCTGCACCGCGTTGCCGACGCCGGCTTGTCGCGTGATCTGAACCCCGGTGACATTTTCCAGCACTTCGGCGAGGTTCTGGTCGGGCAGTTTGCCGATATCCTCGGCCTGAATGACCTCGACGATATTGTCGGTGGCGCGCTTTTCGCCCAGCGCGGTGGCAAGGGAGCTGCGAATGCCCGTCACGACGATCGCATCATCACCTGTCTCATCGGCGGTGGCTGTCGTGCTATCCTGTGCGGTGGTGTCCTGCGCAAAAACGGGGCTGCCAAGCATCGCCAGCGCTGTGGTGCCGAGCAGCGCCGCCGCAAGGTTAACTTTGCCGGCGCCCGATGCGCGAACGATGCTGCCCCGAATCATCCCACTCTCCCTGTTGATCTTGTTTGGAGAGAAGCTCGCTTTGTCAGACCAATATGTCAACCCGTGTTGTATACCGCAAACCGGTTGATATTGTCCTACCTCTTGTATAGTCCAATGAGCAAGAATCATAAAAAGGGTGAGGCGCAGTGCAGATAAGGGCGGTTTTGACGGTAGCGATGCTGGCCTCGATGGCGCATCCGGCATTGGCGCGTGATATGCTCGTGGCTGATCAAGCGCAGTATAGTGCGGCGGTGAAAAAGGCGCAGCCGGGGGACACGATCATCCTCGCCGATGGCGAATGGCGCGATTTCCAGATCGTCTTCACTGGCCATGGCAGCGCCGCCAAGCCGATCACGCTGACCGCGCAGACGAAGGGCAAAGTGCTTCTCACCGGACAGTCGAACCTGCGCATCGGTGGTCAGAACCTGCTCGTTTCCGGCCTTGTCTTCAAAAATGGCGCCAGCCCGACCGGTGAGGTGATCAGCTTCCGCCGCGATTCAAAGACGCTCGCGACCGACACGCGCGTCACCGAAGTCGTCGTCGACGGTTACAGCAAGGCCGATCGCCGCGCCGAGGACATCTGGGTCGCGCTCTATGGCACCGGCAATCGCGTCGATCATTCGCATTTCGAGGGCAAGACGAACAGCGGCGTGACGCTCGCGGTGATCCGCCGCGCCGGCGACCCGCTCGATAACCGCCACCGCATCGATCATAATTATTTCGGCCCGCGCCCGCCGCTCGGCTCGAACGGCGGCGAGACGATCCGCATCGGCACCAGCGAGGAATCGCTCTCGGCCTCGAACACGATCATCGAACGCAATATTTTCGACCGCACCAGCGGCGAGGTCGAGATCGTCTCGATCAAATCGGGCGGCAACATCATCCGCGAAAATCTGATACTCGAAGCACAGGGCGCCATCGTGCTGCGCCACGGCAACGGCAACCTCGTCGAACGGAACATCTTCCTTGGTAAGGGCGTGCCCGACACCGGCGGTGTGCGCGTGATCAACCGCGACCAGATCGTACGGAGCAACTATTCCGAGGGTCTCGCTGGCACCTCGTTCAAAAGCGCGATCAGCGTGATGAACGGCGTGCCCAATTCGGTGATCAACCGTTACCACCAGGTCGCGAATGCGCGGATCGAGGGCAACAGCATCATCGACAGCGCGCGCATCACCTTGGCCGCGGGTGCTGACGCCGAACGCTCGGCCGCACCGGCGGACAGCAGGTTCGAGCGCAATCTGATCGTCGGCGCCAAGGGGCAGGATCCGTTCCGTGCCGAGGGCGAGATCGGTGGCATCGCGCTCGCGGGCAATGTCGAGGCGAAGGTCGCCAAGCCGCTGCTAGGCGCGGGAGTCGAACAGCGCGACGTGGTGCTCGAACGCGCCGCCAACGGTCTGCTTTACCCGGCCGATCCGGCGCTTGCCGCGGTCGGCGCGCCGCGTGACCTGAAGCCGGTTACGCGAGGTGAAGTCGGTGCGAGCTGGTATCGCGGTGACGCCCCCGAAGCGGCATTCGGCAGCGGCAGCAAGCGGCCGCTCGCGGCGGGCGCGTCGCTCGCAGATGCGGTCGCCGATGCGAAGGCGGGTGATACGCTGACGCTCGCGACCGGCACCTATGACATCGCGGCGCCGCTGACCGTGCGGCATCGGCTGACCATCGCGGGCGCGACGGACGCGAAGCCCGTGCTACGCGTCACGTCGAGCCTTGCCCGGATCGAGGGCGGCGGCGGATTACGCCTCAAAAATCTCGCGGTCGATGCGAGCGGTGCGCCCGGCGACGGCGCGCTGATCGCAGTCGCGGGCGGCGTCGCTCCTAACTACAGCGTCGCGCTCGATGGCGTGTCGGTGCGCGGCCCCGGCAAGGGCCGTCTCGATGGCATTGCCATGGTGCCGGGCACCTTCGCTGACGATGTGACGATCCAGAACAGCGACTTCGCGGAGATGGGCGTCGTCGTTGTCGCGACCGGCGAACAGGAACCCAGAGGCTGGTATCCGATGGAGCGGCTGACGATCAGCGGTAGCCGCTTCGCGCGCGTCGCGATGATCGCCGACCTCTTGCGCAAGGGCACCGACGAAAGCACTTTCGGCCCTTGGTTCGCGATGACCGGATCGAGCGTCGCGGGCAGCGGCCGGGACGGCGCATCGCTGCGTATCTCGGGCGCACAGCACGCCGATATCGTGCAGAATAATTTCGCCAAGTCGGATGGCATCCTTGTCATTCATTCGGTCGGCGCTCCCGAAACGCGGATCGCGTCGAACGCCTTTGTCGCGACGCCCGCGCCGCGGATCGAGGAACTCGCGTGGAAAGGGCCGCCACGCGGTCAGATCGTTGGCAATGTCGTGGAGGCGCGGCCGTGACCCGGGCCATCGCACTTCTCCTCGCCGCGGCCGCGCTTCCGGCCATCCCCGTTTTCGCACAGACGCCGCCAGCCGCTTCGTCGCAGGCGTTCGCGCCGTTATTCTCTGCCGAGATCGAGCGCGCCAAGGCGGGCGTCGAGGCGTCGATCAAGGCGGGCATCAACGTGCCCGTGCCGAAGGACCCCGGCGGCGGCTTCACCCACGAACAGCATAAGCGCAATTATCGTACGATCTTCGAGGGCGGCCAGCTTTATCGCCTGACCGGCGACGTCCGTTATCGCGACCATGTCCGCGACCTGCTGCTCGCCTATGCCGACCTCTATCCGAAGCTTGGGCCGCATCCTGCGGCGTCGAACCAGGTTCCCGGCCGGCTGTTCTGGCAGAGCCTCAACGACAGCGTCTTCCTCGTGAATGCGGTGCAGGGTTATGCCGAAATTCGCGATGCGCTGTCCGCCGCCGACCGCAAGCGGATCGACGACAATGTCATCCGCCCGATGGCGCATTTCCTGTCCGACGGCTCACCCGAGGTCATCAACCGCATCCACAATCATGCGACTTGGGCTGCTGCCGGGGTCGGCCTGTCGGGCTATCTGCTCGGCGACCGCGACCTTGTCGAGAAGGCGCTGCTCGGGCTCGACAAGAGCGGCAAGGCGGGTTTCCTGCGCCAGCTCGACCTGCTCTTTTCGCCCGACGGCTATTATGCCGAAGGGCCTTATTATCAGCGCTATGCGCTGCAACCCTTCGTCGTCTTCGCGGCGGCGATTGCGGCGAATGATCCGGATCGCAAGATTTTCGACTATCGCGACGGCATCGTCCTGAAGGCGATCCGCACCGCGATCGATGTGACGCACGACGGCTATTTCCTGCCGATCAACGACGCGATGCCCGACAAGAGCCTGCGCACCGAGGAACTCTATCACGCCGTCGCCATCGCCTATGGCGCGACGAAGGATCCGACCTTCCTGTCGATCGCCGACTGGCAGGGCCGCACCGTGCTGACGCCAGCCGGGCAGGCGATGTCCGCCGACCTCGCCGCGGGCAAGGCCAAGCCGTGGCCGTTCGGCTCTCGGCTGCTCTCCGATGGCCCCGATGGCAAAGACGGTGCACTCGTCCTGCTGCGGACGAAAGCCGATCCCACCGGGCCGCTGCTTGTTGCGAAGAATACGGTGCAGGGCATGGGGCACGGCCATTTCGACCGGCTCGGCTGGCTCTATTATGACGAGACCGGCGCGGTCGTGACCGATTATGGCGCCGCGCGCTTCCTCAATGTCGAAGCAAAGCGCGGCGGGCGCTACCTCCCCGAAAACGACAGCTGGGCGAGTGCGACGATCGCGCACAACACGCTGGTCGTCGATGAACAAAGCCACTTCGCAGGCGACTGGAAGGCCGGCGAAAAATCGGGGACGCGCCAGCTCGCGGCGTCGCTCGAAGGCCCGACGCGCTACGCGATCGGCGAAATCGACGCCGCGTATAAGGATGTCAAAATCCGCCGCGCG
Organism: Sphingopyxis sp. Root154; assembly: GCF_001427105.1. Classification (GTDB taxonomy): domain Bacteria; phylum Pseudomonadota; class Alphaproteobacteria; order Sphingomonadales; family Sphingomonadaceae; genus Sphingopyxis. The sequence goes on along the minus strand of NZ_LMGI01000002.1, from coordinate 895,993 downwards.
CTCTTGCTGGTCGAGGTCGACGGCCTCGCCAATCCCCTAACGCTCGATATCCTCCACGGGACTGGCAGCGGCAGGCATCGTTATGACCTGTCGCTGCATTTTTCGGGGCAGATCATCGACAGCGACATCGCGTTCGACCGAAAGCTCGCCGAGCGGCCGGTGCTGGGCAAGGCGAATGGATATGAGCATCTGTGGGTTGACGGCGAAGGCACGAAGGCGGGCAAGGCACGGCTGACGTGGATGCAGGGCAGCCGTTTCTACAGCTATCATATGCTTCCGCCTGCAGGCGCGCGCTTCATCGTCGCCGAAAGCGGTGCGAACGATCCCGAATTCAACCTGCGGCGCGAACCCGCACTAATCCAGCGCGTCGATGGTGCGGCGAACGCCAGCTTCGTCAGCCTGCTCGAACCGCACGGCGCGTACGACGCGTCGGCCGAGACGGTCGTTGCGAGCAGCGCGCGCGTGACGGCGCTCGAGCATCGCAAGGAGAAGGGCGTCGATCTGGTCCTGATCACCTTCGTCGACGGGCGCCGCATCGCCATCGCGGTCGCCGACGATGTCACCGCCGGGGCCAAACACAGCGTCGCCGTCGACGGCCGAACGCTTGCTTGGACCGGCCCCGTCGGCCGCCTCGACCTCGCCAAAACCGGAGCGAAGAAATGAGCAATATCAAGGGCCGCTTCCGCTGGTGCGTCATCGCGCTGATCGCGCTCGCCACCGTCATCAATTACATCGACCGCAACGCGCTCGCGGTGATGTGGCCCGAGGTGTCGAAGGAGATCGGCGCCACCAAGGAAGATTATGCGCTGCTGGTGACGATCTTCATGATCTTCTACGCCTTCGGCCAGTCGATCTTCGGGCGCATTTTCGACGCGATCGGCACCCGCATGGGTTTCACCATCTCGATCGTCGTCTGGTCGCTGTCGATCGCCGCGCATGCATTGGTGCGCTCGATGCCGTTGCTCCTCGTCCTGCGCGCAACGCTCGGGATCAGCGAAGCCGGCAACTGGCCCGGCGCGGCGAAGGCGAACGCCTTGTGGTTCCCGTCGCGCGAGCGCGCGCTGGCGCAAGGCATCTTCAACGCCGGTGCCTCGCTCGGCGGCATCATCTCGGCGCCGCTGATCGCGCTGCTCTTCGTCCAGTTCGGCTGGCACGGCACCTTCCTGCTCATCGGCGTGCTCGGCTTTATCTGGCTCGTGCCGTGGCTCTGGTTCTACAAGGCCGATCCCGAAAAGCATCCGGGGCTCAGCGAAGAAGAGCGCGACTATATCCTGACCGGTCGCACCGAGGCGGGCCGAGACGACAGCCGCCGCGTGCCGCTCGGCGAGTTGCTGCGCTATCGCCAGAGCTGGGGCGTCATCCTGTCGCGCTTCTTCCTCGACCCGGTGTGGTGGCTCTTCGTGTCATGGCTGCCGATCTATCTCGCCGAAACCTTCGGCTTCGACGTCAAGAAGATCGGGCTTTTCGCTTGGGTGCCCTTCGTCGGCGCGATGCTCGGCAGCCTGTTCGGCGGCTGGTTCGCGGGACGGATCATCAGCAAGGGCGGCGGCGTCCACAAGGCGCGCACGCTGACCATCGCGATCGGCTGCGCGATCATGCTGCCCTCGCTGCTGTTCACGATCGGCGCGAGCGAGCCGCTCAATGCGGTGCTGCTGATCGCGTGCATCCTCTTCGGCTTCCAGATGGCGATCGGCAATATCCAGACGCTGCCGAGCGACTATTTCGGCGGCGGCGCGGTAGGCAGCCTCGCGGGGATCAGCGGCACCGCGGCGGTCGCCGGCACGCTCATCACCACCTGGCTCGTCCCGGTACTTACCAAGACCAGTTACGCGCCGATCTTTGCGCTCAGCGCGGCGATCGTGCCCGTCTCCTTCCTCTGTTTCTGGCTGATCGGCGGACGCGTCGAACCGGTCGTCACCAAACCCACCAACACCCAAGAATAAGGAATAGCATCACATGAACCTCCAGGGGAAAACCGCGCTCGTCACCGGCGGCGGACGCGACATCGGCCGATCGGTATCGATCGCGCTTGCGCGCGCCGGCGTCCGCGTCGCGATCAATTACAACAGCGACCGCGAAGCCGCCGAGGACACGCTGAAGACGATCAAGGATGCGGGCGGCGACGCCTTCCTGATCCAGGCCGACGTCACCGACAGCGATGCCGTGAAGGCGATGCTCGACGAGGTCGGCATCGCGTTCAGCGGCCGCCTCGACATCCTCGTCAACCTCGCGGGCGGGATGATCGCGCGCAAGACGCTGAGCGAGATGGACGAAGCCTTCTTCGACCAGGTCATGACGCTCAACCTGAAATCGGTCTTCCTCGTGCTGCAGGCGGCGCAGCCCTTCCTCGGCGAAGGTTCGGCGGTCGTGAACGTGTCGTCGCTCGCCGGCCGCGACGGCGGCGGTCCGGGTGCGTCGGTCTATGCGACCGCGAAGGGCGCGCTGATGACCTATACGCGCTCGATGGCCAAGGAACTCGGACCGCAGGGCATCCGCGTCAATGCCGTCTGCCCCGGCCTGATCGGCACGAGCTTCCACGACATTTTCTCGAAACCCGAAGGCCGCGCCGCGACCGCGGGCAACACGCCGCTGCGCCGCGAAGGCCATCCCGACGAGGTCGCCGACACGATCGTCTATCTGGCATCGCCAGCGGCGAGCTTCCTTGCGGGCGTCTGCCTCGACATCAACGGCGGGCTGGGCTTCTCCTGATGCGCCGGCTCATAGCGACGGCCGTCGTTGCCCTGCTCGCGAGCGGGGCGCAGGCCCAGACCCGCGAGCGGACCGATGCGCCGCCGCTCGAGCCATACAAGATCATCTTGGTCGGCGATTCGACGATGGCGCCGCACAGCGGCTGGGGTGGCGCGTTCTGCTCGCGCCACGTCAAATCGTCGGTCGCGTGTCTCAACGCCGGCCGCGGTGGGCGCAGCACGCGCAGCTATCGGCAGGAAGGCGGCTGGGACATCGCGCTCGCCGAGGCGAAGGTGCCCGGCTATCGCGGCACCTGGGTGCTGATCCAGTTCGCGCACAACGATCAGTCGAGCAAATCCGAACGCAGGACCGACGAGACGACCGAGTTCCCCGCCAATCTCCGCCGCTTCGTCGAAGAGGTGAGGGCGGCGGGGGCGACGCCGGTGGTCGTCACCCCGCTGACGCGCCGCGAGTTCAAGGACGGCAAGCTCAGGAACACGCTCGCGAGCTGGTCCGATCAGGTGCGCGGCGTCGCGAAGGCGATGGACGTGCCGCTGGTCGATCTCAACGCGCTCAGCGCTGCGCAGGCGCAGGAGATGGGCGCGGAGACGGCGACGAAGCTCGCGCAGGAACCGCCGACGGCTGAGGAACTTGCTGCGGCGAAGGCGGGCACGACGCTGACTGCGCGCCCGGCACCGCCAGAGCCTGCGCCGATCGCCGGCGATGGCGCGCGCGGCCAGGTGACGCGCAAGTTCGATTACACGCACCTCGGCGAGATCGGTGCCGAGGTCACCGCCAAGCTCGTCACACAGGCGCTCGCGCGCGCCGTGCCCGGGCTGCGGAGCCAGCTCGTCCGCTGATAAAACGTGTATGGCAAAATGGACTAACCAATTTGCCATACAGAGTGGTTGACAATTTTGCAGCCATGCCTGACAGCATTGGTCAGAACAGAATCGATATTTGGGAGAGACGACGTGAATTCTCGTAATCAGATCCGCGCGCGCATGCTGCGCGCCGCGTTGCTGGCCGGCGCCGGCTCGACGCTGCTGATCGCCGCAACGCCCGCGATGGCGCAGGACGCCCCCGAGCCGCAGGCCGAAGCCGAAGAAGACGCGATCGTCGTCACCGGTATCCGCGAGACGATCCAGAATTCGATCAATACCAAGCGTGAAGAGACGGCGATCGTCGACGCGCTGTCGTCGGACGATATCGGCGACATCCCGGCGATCTCGGTCGGGCAGGCGATCCAGACGATCACCGGCGCCACGACCCACCGCGAAAAGGGCGACGCGTCCGAAATCGCGCTGCGCGGCCTCGGCCCCTTTCTGTCGAACGCGACCTTCAACGGCCGCGATGCGTCGAACGGCAGCGGCGACCGTTCGGTGAACTTCAATCAGTTCCCGTCCGAGCTCGTCAACAATATCAAGATCTACAAGACGCAGCAGGCAAGCCTCGTCGAAGGCGGTGTCGCGGGCACGATCGAGATCGGTACGCTGCGCCCGCTCGATTTCGGCAAGCGCCGCCTGCAAGGCGAAGTCAAGGCGCAGTTCAATCCCTATGGCGACCGCATCACCGGCGGATCGGGCGGGATCGGCTGGCGCGGGACGCTGAGCTATGTCGACCAGTTCGCGAACGACACGATCGGCATCGCGATCGGCGTCCAGCGCAACGATACGAACAACCCCGAGGAAACTTACGCCGCGTCGACGACCTGGACCGCGTGCCAGGCTTCGCCCGTCGTCGCGAACGGCAATTGCAACGAATATGAGCGCGGCGAATATAAGCAGAACCTGCCCTTCTACCTCGTCCCGAACGCCTACACCTTTCGCCAGATCAGCGAGACCGACAAGCGCGACGCCGTGTTCGGCGCGATCCAGTTCCGCCCGACCGACACGCTCGACATCAATCTAGACGTGCAATATTCGGACCGCACCTACGTCGAGAGCCGCCGCGACCTCAACCTGTCCGAAGGCCGCGCTGGCCTGACCAACGTCGTCTATGACGAAAATGGCATCATCCAGAGCCTGAATGGGCTTTCTGCTATCGAATCGAACGGCTCCGAACTGTCGCGGTCGGAGAAATATCTGGGCGGCGGCCTGTCGGTCGACTGGGAGGCGAGCGACCGGCTGACAATCAAGCTCGACGGCAGCTATTCGCGCACGATCCGCAAAGAAATCGAACGCAACGTCCGCCTGCGCACGGCAGCGACGGACGTCAACGGCGTGCGCACCGTGTTCAACAATCGGCGCATCCCCTATAAATACGAGATCACGCCGGGCAGCTTCGTCCCGACGATCACGATCGATCCGCGCTTCGATCTCAATAATCATGATCTCTTCTGGGAGGACGCGCGCTTCCGTCGCGACGAAACCAAGCGCCACAACGAGATTTTCGCCGGCCGCTTCGACGCCACCTATGAACTCGACGGTTTCCTGAAGACGATCTCGGCGGGCGGCCGCTGGTCGCGGCTCACCTATCGCGACTACGACTTGCGCAACGAAGACCCCAGCCTGATTACGCCGATCGCCGAGGACAAGCGGATCAACAATGTCTGCCGCCAGGCCTTTCCGCAGACCGACTTCCTGTCGGCCGCCAAGGGCAACAGCATCAACAGCTGGGCGACCTTCGACGTCGACTGCCTGTTCCGCGAATATCTGGGAACCGAGGATCCGGGCCTGCCCGACGAAATGCGCTCGGTCGCGAGCCGCGACGTTAAGGAAAGCACGCTCGCAGGCTATGTGATGGCCGATTATGAAGGCGACCTTGGCAGCATGCCGGTACGCGGCAACATCGGCGTGCGCGTCGTCAACACCCGCGTCACGTCGAAGGGGCTGCGCAGCGACCTCATCGTCGTTCCCGACCCCAGCGGCGACGGCTCCTTCACGCTCGACGAAACTGGCGACTTCGTGACCGAAACGATCAAGAGCAGCAACACGCGCATCCTGCCTAGCGTCAACGCGATCTTCGAGGTCGCGCCGAACACGCTTATCCGCCTCGCCGGCTATCGCGCCATGTCGCGCCCCAACCCGAGCGCGCTCGGCGCCGGACGCACGATCACGCTGGAGGGCGGCGAGGAGTTCACGTCGATCGAGGATGCGATCGACAATATCCGCGCCAACGGCAGCCCGCGCCTGAAACCGCTGATGTCGTGGAACGGCGACCTGTCGGTCGAATGGTATCCGAACAAGGACAGCCTCCTGTCGGCGACCGTTTACTACAAGCAATTCAACGGCGGCTTCCAGCCGGTGGTGTTCAACGAGGATTTCACGATCGACGGCGAGACGGTGTCGATCCCGGTGACGCAGACGCGCAACAGCCCCGACAAGTCGCGCATCTATGGCCTCGAACTGACCGCGGCGACGCGCTTCAGCTTCCTGCCCAAGCCGCTCGACGGCCTCGGCGCGAAGGTCAGCTACAATTATGCCGATTCCAATTTCGAGACGCAGGACATCCGCCTCGGCGATGAATATGATCCGGAAACCGAAGACGTCAGCGAAGGGATCATCCCGCCGGCCGGCCTGTCGGGCTATTCGAAGCATGTGCTGTCGGCGCAGGCCTATTACGACATCGGCCCGATATCGTTGCAGGCGATCTACAATTATCGTTCGAGCTATTTCCAGGACTTCGTCGGCGGCAACAGCCAGCTGCGCTATGTCGGTCCGAGCGAGACGGTCGACTTCCGCGCGTCGATGAACCTGATGCCCGGCGTGTCGCTGCGCTTCGAAGCGCTCAACCTCTTCAACGAGCCGAAGGCGACCTACATGCCGGTCTATGGCAGCAGCCGTCAGTATCATTATTATGGCGCGAAATATTTCGTCGGCATCCGGGCGCGGATTTGAAACTAAGTTCGGTCATGGGCTTCAAACTTGTCCTACCGGATTGTATGGACTTCCTGACGCTTGTGCGGGGAGAAGATTGACCATGGCCGAACGCCGCCTTTTTGAAGATGTCGCCGACACGATTCGGCGTCTGATTCTCGACGGAACCTTTCCGCCGGGAACGCGGCTGCCCGGCGAGCGCGAGTTGTCAGAACGTTTCGAGGTGAGCCGGGTGACGATCCGCGAGGCCGAGATCGCGCTGCAGGCAACGGGGTGGATTCACATCCGCACCGGCGCGGGCGCCTATGTCGAGGCGATGCTGCCGGGCGATAATGCGATCCTGCCCAAGGTCAGCGCCTTCGAACTCACCGAGGCGCGCTCGCTGTTCGAGGCCGAAGCCGCGGCGCTCGCGGCGCCGACGATATCGGCCGAAACGCTTGCCAAGCTCGATGAATTGCTCGAGTCGATGGCCGACGACAGCAAGAGCGAGGAAGAGATCAGCGCGATCGACCGCGAGTTTCACATGACGATCGCCGCGGCGTCGAGCAACAAGGCGATCATCCATGTGATCGAAAGCCTGTGGCGGATGCGGATGGAGTTGCCGGAGGTACGGAGCAGCCATTCCTTGGTGTGCCGCAAGGACGGCAGTGCGCGCCAGGCCGAACATGCCGATGTCGTCGCGGCGCTGCGCAATCGCGATGCGACCGGCGCCCGGCTTGCAATGCGGCGCCACTTCAACCGCCTGATCGAGTCGATGCTGGACGAGACCGAGGAGCGCGCGATCGTCGAGCTTCGCCGCCAGTCCGCCGAAAGCCGCGAACGCTATCTTTTGAGCGCAAAACTGGCCTGATGCCCGACCATTCGCTTTCACCGGCCTCCCCGGATCCGGTCGCGGCGCTGCTCGGCGCACGCTTGTCGGGACATGCGCTGACCGCCTTTCCCGCGCCGGTGCCGGCCACGCTCGCCGAAGCCTATGCGGTGCAGCAGCGGCTGACCGCCGCGTTGGATGCACCTGTGCTCGGCTGGAAGGTCGGGCGCATCCCTCCGGCCTTGATCGAGGTCCTGGGTGCCGAGCGTGTCGCGGGACCCGTGCTGCGGATCGCCGAGCTCGACGGGGGCGTTCCGGGCGCGGCGGCGATTTTCGCCGGCGGCGCCGGTGCGATCGAGGTCGAAGTGATGCTGCGCCTTCGCGTGGTGCCTGACCGGCTGACGGGCGGCGATGATGGTGCCACATGGGTCGACGAGATCCGCGCCGGGTTCGAAGTCGCAAGCTCGCCTGCACCCGACGTCCACGACCATGCCCCCTACGGCATCATCGCCGATATCGGCATCAACAACGGGCTGCTGCTGGGTCCGAGGCTGGGCATCGACGATTTCGCGACGCTGGCCGTCGAAACGCAAATCGATGGCGTGGCGGTCGGAACCGGGCGTGCGATCGACGTGCTCGACGGTCCTTGGGGATCGCTCAATTTCCTCGTCGATCTCCATCGGCGCGGGGTCATCGAACTGAAGCCCGGGCAATGGATTTCGGCCGGTGCGATCACCGGGGTCCAGCCGATCGACATCGGTGAGACAGCGACGGCCCGTTTCGGCTCGGCCGTCCATATTGCTTGCACCGCCATTACGGAAACCGGATTCAAGCCATGATCGCGCCCCAGGGAACCATCGCCTGCTTCGGCGAAATCGTCATGCGCGTCTCGGTTCCGCACGGCGAATTGCCGCTACAATCGGCGCGATTCGACGCGCATGCCGGAGGCGCCGAGGCGAATGTCGCGGTTGCGCTGGCGGCGCTTGGCCATGACACGGCGATGATCAGCGCGGTCCCCGAAGGCGCAATCGGCGACGGCGTGTTAGGGGAACTGCGCCGCCACGGCGTCGATGTCGCACCGGTGCTCCGCCCCGCGGGCCGCATGGGTCTTTACTATTACCTCCCCGGCGGTCCGATGCGCCCGGCCGAGGTCGTCTATGACCGCGCCGGCTCGGCTTTTGCCGAGGCCCTAGCGCGCGATTGGAATTGGGAGCCTCTGCTGAACGGCGCCGGCTGGTTGCATGTGTCAGGGGTTACTCCCGCGCTCGGACCGAACAGCGCCGAAGCCGTGCTCGAAGCTGTTACACGTGCACGCGCGGCCGGGATTGGCGTGTCGTTCGACGGCAATTGGCGCGGACGCCTGTGGGAACGCTGGCAGTCCGATCCCGCGGCTATATTGAAACCGATCGTCGCGCAGGCGACAGTGCTGTTCGGCAATCATCGCGACGCGGCGCTGCTCCTCGGCCGCGAATTTTCGGGTGAAGCAGAAGACCGGCGGCGCGAGGCGGCCCTGGCGCTGCTCGATCACTTTCCTTCGCTCGAATATGTTGCCTCGACGGCGCGCGAGATAGTCGGCCCGGATGTGCACCGGATCACGGCGCGCATCGATACCCGTGACGAAGGGGGCGCAAGCGATCCCACTGTCGTCGCGCCGGTAATCGACCGGGTCGGAACGGGCGATGCGTTCGCAGCCGGTGTTCTCGACGGATTGTGGCAGGGGAGGTCGTTAGCAGACGCAGCGAAGTGCGGTCTCGCGATGTCCGTCCTCAAACATGGCATCTACGGTGATTTTGCGCCATTTTCGCGCGCAACGGTCGACCGCGTTTCCGATGTAGCGCAGGACATTTCACGCTAAATTCCGTCGGGCGAGATCCGGTTGAGTGGCCAATGTCCATTTATCGCTCGACGAACGGCGGAGTCCTCCTTCAGGTTCGCGAAACGGCGTGCGCTTTTGGAGCAGTGGGAGCAATTCCTGCTTGAATAGAGGAAGCTTAACCAGGGAAAGAGGTGTGCTTTGCGCCCCATCTACGCCATTTCGAGCATCCCTGATCGACACCTGAAAGCGGACGGCGCCAATCACCCCAGCGTTGCGATGACTACCCGCTCCAATTCCTTTTGACCAAAAGGCTTACCCAGACGGACAATCGCAAGATTGGCGTCGCTGGGGGTCTCGCCATAGCCGGTCGCCAGGATGATCGGCAGGGCAGGTTGCTCGCTACGGACCACCGCTATCAACTGACTGCCTGTCATGCCGGGCATTGCCTGATCGGTGATCATCAGATCGATATCCCGACGAGCTTGGAGGATCTGCAGCGCTTCCTCGGCCGAACTCGCTTCGACGACCACATGCCCAAGATCCTCGAGGAGCGCCGCCGTGTTCATCAGGATGATCGCGTCGTCATCGACCACGAGAATCGTACGACTGGTGCCAGCGGGCGGCGCAATTTCCTCGGTCTCGGCCGGTGCCTCGAGCATTTCCGCGTCACAGACGGGTAGCCATATATGCGCGTGCGTCCCCGCGTGGACCCGGCTTTCCAGCTGGAGTGCGCCGCCCAGTTGCCGGGCGAAGCCATGGACCATCGACAGGCCGAGGCCGGTTCCCTTGCCGATCCCTTTGGTGGTGAAAAAGGGATCCGCCGCGCGTGCCAGCGTCTCGGCATCCATCCCGTTTCCATTGTCCGCCAGCGTGAGGCGAACATAATGACCGGGCGCAAGGTCGACCACTTCTCCCGACCCGACATTTCGCTCTACCGCCGCGATTGAGATCGTCCCGCCCGCAGGCATCGCGTCGCGTGCGTTCACCGCCAGATTGAGCAGTGCCATTTCCAGCTGGTTGACGTCGGCCGATACCGCGGAAAGATCGGCCGGGAAGCTGGTTTCGATGACGAAACTCGGGCCGAGGGCGCGCTGCAGCAACTCCATGATCCCTCCCACAAGCTGCGGCAGCTTGACCCGCTCAGTCGCCAGTTCCTGGCGGCGCGCGAAGGCCAGCATGCGCTGCGTCAGCGCGGCACCGCGATCGGCAGCCTTCAGGCAATTGTCGAGAAGCTTCACGATCTGCGGTTCACGCGGGGCACGTTTGCGCAGTAATTCCAGGCTACTGCTGATCGCCATCAACAAATTATTGAAGTCATGTGCGATCCCGCCCGTCAATTGACCGATGGCTTCCATCTTTTGCGATTGAAACAAGGCTTCGCGCGCGAGTTCGAGCTCATGTTGCGCTTCCTCGCGTTCGGTCACGTCGCGGGTAATCTTGGCGAAGCCGATCGGATTGCCGGCATCGTCGTTGATCGCATCGATCACAACGCTGGCCCGAAACCGTGTTTTGTCCTTCCGCACTCGCCAGCCTTCGGCCGCAAAGCGTCCTGCCTGTCGCGCCGTTTCCAGCGCACGCTCGGGCTCTCCGGCGGCGCGGTCCTGCTCTTCGTAGAAGGACGAGAAGTGGTGACCGATGATTTCTTCGGGGCGATATCCCTTGATCCGCTGCGCCCCGGCGTTCCAGCTTGTCACCTTTCCGTCGTTGTCGAGCATATAGATGGCGTAGTCGGTGACGCCCTGCACCAGCAGGCGGAATTGCGTCTGGCTGCGTTCGAGTGCGGCCGAGCGCTCGCCGACCCGCTGCTCCAGCGTCTCGTTGAGCTCCTTCAGCCGGTCGGCGGCGGCGCGCAGTTCGGCCTCGATGCCGACGCGCTCGATATGGGCCCAACTACGTTCGGTCACTTCGCGGATTGCGGCCAACTCCTCGCTTGTCCATTGGTGGGCCAGGCGGTGATGGATCGCCATTAATGCGGTCAGCCGGCGATCTTTCACCAAGGGCATGCAGATGGTGGCGCCGATGCCGATCTTCTGGAAGCTCGCAGCGGCTTCTGGCGGGATTTCCTTCAGGTTGTCGTTGATGATGAGCGGCTTTCCGGCGCGCAAATTATTCACCGCCTTCTCGCCGAATGCCGCCAGACTATAGTGGCCGACGATCGAGGACGTGCCATCGCGCGCCCAATCGCCACGGATCGTGAACCCGTCCTGGTCGGCATCCATATAGGCATAGGCGCAGTTGGTGACCCCCAGCTCCTCGCCGATCAGGCGGGTCGTGATGGTCAAAATCTCATCGGCATCGGTGCTCGCGGCGGTTTGCTTGCCGAGCTTGTCGAGGAATCGCAGTCGCGCCTCGCTGGCGCGCAGGGCCGCGGTCGCCTTGACGGTCTCGGTCGTCTCGACGACGATCGCCAGCACGCCTGCAGGGGCGCCGTTGTCGCCATACACCGGAGAATAGTCGAGGTTCATCCAGACATCCTCGAAGGTGCCGGTGCGGTTGAGGCGGAGTAAATGGTCCTTGTAGGCAAGCGTGCTGCCTGCCAGCCCGACCTTCATGACATTGTCGTTGAAATCCGCGACCTCGGGCCATGCTTGGCGGACCGGGCAACCGAGGATGCGTGGATGATTATCAGCGGCGAATTGGGAATAGCCGTCATTATAAATCATGATGCCGTCGTCGCCCCACAGCATGACCATCGGAACCGGCGAATGAATGACGAAGGCGACAAGCGCGCGCAGGCTTTGCGGCCAGAAGGCGATCGGACCGAGAGGCGTGGAGCCCCAGTCATAATCCGCAACCCGCTGACCCATTTCTCCTCCATTTTCGAGGAAGAGGACATCTTCGGGTTCGGCAGCCAACGCGCTCAACACATGTTCGCTCCCCTTTTTGTCGACAGTGAAACGACGGGAGGGAAGATAGGGTTCCACAAACGCCAAATCGCACGCCCGTTGCATCCAGTTCACGATGCTCGCGTTCTCCGACAATGAGATGGCGGATCGGAACGGCTGGCTGGAGCATCGCGTCGCAATATGCCGGCCGATTTCCGGATACGGGCTTTGCTCTCGAACGTTATGCGCGTCGCTTTTCGTCCGTCGAGGTCAATTCCTCCTTTTACCGTTCGCATCGCCCCGCGACCTGGACGCGGTGGGCGGCGATCGTGCCCGACGACTTCCGTTTCGCGGTCAAAGTGCCGCGTGCGATTACGCACGAACGCCGGCTTCGCGATTGCGGGGGCCTGATCGCCCGCTTGATCGAAGAAACGGTCGGACTGGGTGCCAAACTCGGCGTCCTGCTCGTCCAATTGCCGCCCAGCATGGTCTATCAGTCCGATGTGGCCGAGGATTTCTTCTCCGAGCTTGCCGCCGCTACGCCGGCCCGCATCGTTTGCGAGCCGCGTCACCCGAGCTGGTTCGACGACGGTCCCGAGCGCATGCTCGTGGAACTTGAAGTGGCGCGTGTCGCGGCCGATCCCGCCCGCGTTGTAGCGGCCGGGTTGCCGGGCGGCTGGCGCGGGCTGTCCTATTGGCGCCTCCACGGATCGCCGGTGATGTATCGCTCGCCCTATGGCACGGAGCGGCTCGGCGCATATGCGGCGCTGATCGAGCGTGAGCATAAGGGAGCGGAGCCGCCCTGGTGCATTTTCGACAACACCGCGGCGATGGCGGCCTTGGGCGATGCGTTCGAACTCGCATCGCGGGCGCCGTCCGCGTGAAACTCGAACCGCCTTCCAACGGCGAGACGCCCGCGCTTGATGTACTGGTCGTGGGCGCGGGTCCGGCGGGCCTCACCGCCGGTATGTACCTCGCGCGCTACCGGCGCCGCGTGCGGATCGTGCATGACGGCAGCTCGCGCACGCTCTGGGTTCCGCGCTCGCGCAACGTTCCGGGCTTTCCCGACGGGATCATCGGGGCTGATCTCATTGCGCGCATGAGCGAACATGCGGTGCGCTACGGCGCCGAGATTGCCGAGGGCAGGGTTGTCGAGATCGTGCGGCGAGAAAATGACGGGGGCTTTCGCGCGCGTCTCGAAGGCGGTGCGACCATCGATGCACGCGGCCTGATCCTCGCGACGGGCGTCGACACCAATCTGGCGAAACTCGACAGCGGCGATCACAAGACAGCGGTTCAAAGCGGCGTGCTGCGCTATTGCCCGATCTGCGACGGCTTTGAACATAGCGAAGAGCGGATCGCGGTTCTCGGCTCCGACCTCCATGGCGCCGCCGAAGCGATGTTCCTGCGGCAATATTCGAGCGACGTCACGCTCATCCCGAAATGGCAGGTCGCGCTGACCGATGCGCAGCGCGCCGAACTCGAGGCAAGCGGGGTCGGCGTACTCGAAGGCCGGGTTCTGCGCCTTGATGCGGCCGGCACGACGATATCCGTCACGCTTGAGGACGAAGCCGCGCCGCGTCGGTTCGACATCCTTTACCCGGCGTTCGGATCGACGCCGCGCAGCGAGCTTGCGGCCATGCTCGGGCCGCTGACCGATCCCAACGGTTGCCTTCCCTTTACCGCCTATTCGGACGGGCTGCTTCCCGGCGTATATGCCGCCGGCGATGTCGTTGCCGGTCTTGACCAGATCAGCGTCGCGACCGGACAGGGGGCGATGGCGGCGACGCGCCTCCATAACTGGCTGCGCGAACAGGAGGGGCATGTGATGGCCGACCAGAAATAGCACGGGATGCGAGGTTCCGCGAAACTTAGGGGCGAGCGGGGGGTTGAAGACTCAAACCCCTCCGACCCAAGGAACCGATCATGGCCAAGAAGCCCGCGCCTTCCCCTGCGACCGACCACGCTCTTCGCGTCCATCAGCCGGGAGAGGGCCAAACAGCGCCAACCGATCACCGGGGCAATGGCGATGAACTGCACCAGCAAGTAGGCACCAACGTCGCCGACGCGGCGGCTTATCTCACCGACAATTTCGGCCACCGAATTTCCGACAACCAGAATTCGCTGCGCGCCGGCGAACGTGGGCCGACCTTGCTCGAGGATTTCGTCCTTCGCGAGAAAATCTTCCATTTCGATCATGAGCGCATCCCCGAACGCATCGTCCACGCACGCGGATCGGGCGCGCATGGGGTGTTCGAATGCACCAAGGCGATTCCGGGCCTGACCAAGGCATCGATCTTCCAGAAGACTGGCGACACCTGTCCGGTCTTCGTCCGCTTTTCGACCGTTGCCGGCGGTGCGGGGTCGGTCGATACGCCGCGCGACGTGCGCGGCTTTGCGGTCAAGCTCTACACCGACAGCGGCAACTGGGACCTTGTCGGCAACAATATCCCGGTCTTCTTCATTCAGGACGCGATGAAATTCCCCGACCTCGTCCACAGCGTGAAGATGGAAGCCGACCGCGGCTATCCGCAGGCGGCGAGCGCGCATGACACCTTCTGGGATTTCATCGGGCTGATGCCGGAGGCGATGCACATGATCATGTGGGCGATGTCCGACCGCACGATCCCGCGCAGCTTCCGCATGATCGAGGGCTTCGGCGTCCACACCTTCCGCTTCGTCAACGAAAAGGGCGACGGCAAATTCGTCAAATTCCACTGGAAGCCCGTGCTCGGCCTCCAGTCGACGACGTGGGACGAAGCGGTCAAGATTGCGGGCGCCGATCCCGACTTCCACCGCCGCGACCTGTTCGAAGCGATTGATGGGGGCGACTTCCCGGCGTGGGATCTCGGCGTCCAGGTCTTCGACGAGGCCTTTGCGGCCAAGCAACCCTATGACGTGCTCGACGCGACCAAGCTGATCCCCGAAGAGGATATTCCGGTCGAGATCGTCGGGCGGATGACGCTCAACCGCAACGTCGATAATTTCTTCGCCGAGACCGAACAGGTCGCCTTCCTGCCATCGAACATCATTCCAGGGATCGATTTCAGCAACGACCCGCTGCTGCAGGGTCGACTCTTCTCCTATCTCGACACGCAGAAGTCACGGCTGGGGACGACCAATTTCCACCAGATCCCGATCAACGCGCCCAAATGCCCATTCCACAATTTCCAGCGCGACGGGATGATGCAGACGCTCGTCCCGACGGGCCGCGCGAACTACGAACCGAATAGCCTTGCCGAAGCCGGCGAGAATGGCGGTCCGCGCGCGAGCGCCGAAACGGGGTTCACGACCTTCGCGACGAATGACGAGCGTAACGATCCCATGCAGAAGCTGCGCGTCCGGGCCGAGCTGTTCGCCGATCATTTCAGCCAGGCGCGGCTGTTCTACCTGTCGCAGACCGAGAATGAGCAGGCGCATATTGCCTCGGCGCTGGTGTTCGAGCTGTCGAAGGTCACGCTCGATCACGTCCGATCGCGCGTTGTCGGCCAACTGCGCAATATCGACGAGGAACTGGCGAAGCGCGTCGCCGCAGGCCTTGCCATCGACTTGCCGTCTAAGGAAAAGGCCGCGCGTGCGCCGGTCGATCTCAAACCATCCGAAGCGCTGTCGATCCAGAAAAATGCCGACGACACCATGGAAGGGCGCAAGGTCGCGATTCTCTTTGCCGAAGGATCGGACAAGGCGGCGATCGACAAGCTGAAAGGCGACATCGAAGGCGCTGGCGGCACCGCATTCCTCGTCGCGCCCAAGGTCGGCGGGATCAAGGTCAAGGGCGGCACGCTCAAGGCCGATGGTCAACTCGCGGGCTCGCCCTCGGTGCTGTTCGACGCAGTCGCGTCGATCCTCACCGACGAACAGGCCAAAGCGCTCTCGAAGCAGGGCGCAGCGGTTCAGTGGTTCATGGACGCCTTTGGCCATTGCAAGACGATCGCGCATGACCCGGCGACGCAAATCCTGCTCGACAAGGCAGGGGTCGAAAAGGATAGCGGCGTCGTCGCGATCGATGCGTTCGCGGGCGTCGGCACGCGGCGTCACTGGGCACGCGAACCCAAGGTGCGCGATCTTGCCTGATCGTGCATTTTGGTGAGCCGCACATCGGTCACCAATCATCGCGACCTTCGCACCGGCCAGTCGATCTGGTCGGCACGGCGTCGCCCCGCGATTGCCGCACAGCCGCTGACACGTGACATCGCGTGCGACGTGGTCGTCGTCGGGGCGGGCGTGTCGGGCGCCCTGATCGCCGAGGCGCTTTCGGATGCCGGGTTTAAGACCGTCGTCGTCGACCGCCGTGGCCCCGCGGAAGGATCGACCGCGGCATCGACCGCCATGCTGCAATATGAACTCGACACGCCGCTGTCGTTGATGGCCGAACGGATCGGGCGCGAAAAGGCCGAGCGTATCTGGCGCCGCTCGCGCCAGTCGGTCGACGCACTGCGCGAGCGGACCGAGCGGCTGGGTCTTGCCGCCGATGGCGCGACGCGAGGATCGATCTATCTCGACGGCAATGTTCTCGATGCCGACGGGCTTGCGCGCGAGGCCGACGCCCGGCGGCGCGCGGGCTTCGAGGTCGAATTGCTCAAACCCGCCTCCGTGCAGGAATGCTATGGAATCAAGGGGCGCCACGCTCTGATCGGCTTCGGCAATTATTCGGCGGACCCACGCCGTCTGACAACGGGCTATCTGAACGTCGCGCTGGCGCGCGGCGCGCGGCTCTATTCGCCGGTCGATATATGCGACATATCGCCGGCGGGCGATCGGGTGACGCTCTTTACAGCTCGCGGACCGACTATCCGTGCGCGCCATGTCGTCATGGCCACGGGTTATGAGATGATGAAGGGAATCCCGCGCAAGGGGAATAAGATCATCTCGAGCTGGTCGATCGCAACTCGCCCGCAGCCCCGCGCCATCTGGCCGACGGCCGCGATGATCTGGGAAGCCGCCGATCCCTATCTCTACATCCGTACCACGCCGCGCGGAGAGATTATTTGCGGCGGCGAGGACGAGGAAATTGGCGATGCGATGGTCCGCGACGCCAAGCTTCCCGATAAGGCCGCGACATTGTCACAAAAGCTTGCCGCCTTGCTGCCCGGCATCGACGCCGCGCCGGTATATAGCTGGGCGGGCAGTTTCGGCGACAGCCCGGTCGGTACGCCCACCATCGGTCCCATCCCCGGCATGCCGAACTGCTATGCCGCGATGGGATATGGCGGAAATGGCATCACCTTCTCGATGATGGCGGCGCAGATGCTCCGAGGCCTGATTTGCGGTTATGGCGACCCCGATGCGGACTTGGTCAGCTTTCATCGCAAGTTTTGATCGCTGGAAAATACGCTCCGCCTCAAAGCTGGTCGTTCGCCTCGTGCAAATCTTCGCTCCGAAGCGTCAGCCCTCCGCGCAAAGGGAATCTCTTGCGCGCCGGCTCGCGCGGGATTGGCGCAGCCATTGGCGAGCAGCTTGCGCGCGGAGGCTACGCCGTGGCCCTTACCTAATGTATCGAGCGAAGCCGCCGCACATGAAATCGAAGCAAAAATGAGTCCGCTGAAGCGCGTGGCACAACCCGAGGAAATCGCCGGTCTTGTGGCTGACGTAGTCAATGATGAAGCTGGCTATATGACGGGAGCCAGTCTCACGATCGACGGCGGATTTAATCTCCAAGTTTTGAAGGCGGCGTTCTCTGTACGCGCCGCCTCTCGACGTTCGCTTTTGCAGCATTTGCGCTCAAAATCTGCCTGCCTGCCATCGGCCAAATCCGGCGATGAGCGAACGCACTGTCACACGTGCGCCAGCGCAAAGTCCAGCGCCGCGCGCGCTGCTATGACCTGAGCTCGAATACATTTCTCCGGGGTCGTGCGCGGGCTGTCAGGATAGACTTCGGTGGTCGTCGTGTAGCGCGCGCCGGTGATCGAGGGACAAAGAGCCAGCTCATTGAGCGGATATTCGATCACGCCGTGCTCAACGACGGTCGAACCGATGATCTCTCCTTTTGAATCGGGGCGCGCGATATGGGTCACCTGTTCCACTGCGGCGATGATCGATCGCTGGAATTCGGGTTGCGGATTCTCGCTGTCGTCGACGAGGTAAAAGCCATCGGGGATGATGCCCGCCTCAAAATCCTTGCCGTCGCGCGCGGCTCGCGCGGGACCGAATTCGATTTCGTCGCTATCGGTCGTTTCGTGCAGGTCGATATGCACCAGGAACGGGCTTGGCATGGATCGAACGAGCTCGATAAGCGCGGTGGATTCGCGCGCCGGACCGTCGGCACGAAAATTCCGGTTGGGATCGACGGCGTCATAGTTCCAGCGATTGATGCGCTCATACGCCCAAGGGCTGACGCAAGGCACCACCAGAAGATTGACCTTGCCGGCGTAATCCTCCGCGCTCGTCTCGAGAAATTCGAGCGCGCCGAGGACTCCGCTGGTTTCATATCCATGCACGCCGCCGGTCAGCAGCGCCGACGGCAGGGCCGGATCGAGATACCGATCGCGCAGCGCCAGCAGTGCGAACTGCTCCCCGGCATAATCGAGCTTGCCATATGTGAGTTTCTCATAACGTTGCGCCAGAGCGTCGATCCGCGGCACGATGTCGACATCATAGCGGCGCAAGCGCGATTGGCGGCTGCGCCACTGGTCCAATTCGATGGCGTCCCAAGGTTGCCCAAGGTTGCCCACTGGATAAAAGCTGGAATCGGTCATCTCATTTTGTCCTAATAGATCGGAGACTCGCACAACAGGGCGGGAGGTCAAAGCGCCTTGGCAGCGAACCATGGATCTATACGCCGGATCGCCTCTTCGACCAGGTCGGTCGAAACGGCGAAGCTGAGGCGGATGAAGCCATTGCCGTCCACCGGATCGAAGTCCAGGCCGGGAGCCACGGCTACGCCCGTATCGTGCAGCAGGGCTTCGCAGAAGGACAGGCTATCGTTCGTCAGGTGCCCGACATCGGCATAGATATAAAACGCGCCATCCGGCGGCGCGATTCGACGCAGACCCATTTCTGGAAGGGCCTTGAGCAGGAGTTCGCGGTTGCGCGCATATGTGTGAATGTGGCCTTCCAGTTCGTCCCGGCAGTCGAACGCGATCAGGCCGGCATGTTGGGCGAGGGACGGCGGCGTCAGAAACAGATTGCCCATCCGGGCGCGGGCGGCGTCGACGAGGTGCTCTGGCACAACGAGCCATCCCAGGCGCCAACCGGCCATGCTGAAATATTTGGAGAAGCTGTTGACGATCAGTGCGTCGGGCGCGTGCTGCAGCATGGACTCGGCCGGAAGCGTGTAGCTGAGGCCGTGATAGATCTCGTCCGATACGAGAGCGATGCCGCGGCGCTTGCACACCTCTGCTATGGCCCGGAGCTCGTCGGGCGGAATGATGGTTCCGGTCGGATTGGCAGGGCTCGCGACGATCAGGCCGTCCGGCGCCGGCTCCAGCCGCTCGATCGCGTCGGCGGTGATCTGGTACCGTTCGACTTCGCCGCAGGCGAGTTCGATCGGCGAGAGATGGAGCGCCTTCAGCGTATTCCGATATGCGACATAACCGGGGCGCGCGAGGGCTACGCTGGCGCCGGGCGAAAAAAGACAGGACAGCGCGAGGACGAAGGCGGGCGACGCGCCGCAAGTGAGTATGACCCGTTCCGGATTTACCGCGACGCCATAGGCTTCGCCATAATGTGCCGCGATACGGGCTTTGAGATCCGGGCTTTCCCAATAGCCCATGCCATCGGCATCGAGAATGCGATGCGCAACCTCAATTGCGGCTTCCGGAGCACCCGTCGACGGCTGGCCGAACTCCATATGAATCACCGATCGTCCTTCGGCTCGCATCCGATGCGCGAGACGGCTGATGGCGATGGCATGAAAGGGATCGATCTCAACCGGCATAGCGAATTGGCTCCACTGTAATTATCTCAAATGCTTTGCGCATGGCCGATAGGGTAGTTCCATGCCACTTCCTTTGCGCACGACGTCTTCTTGAAATCGGGACAACGCCAGTGGATGCGCTGAACCTTCAGCAATCAGCGGGGGAGAGGGTTCGGACTATTCCCGGATCGAAATCATATTCTCATAACCTTGGCGCGGCGGCGCATCCTCGTGAAAGGAAGAAAAGACGCGTTTGGATGACCGCGAACCGCCCCTTAAATCAGAGAAAATGCACGCAAATTAGAAAAATTCAATCCCATTTGGAAAATTATTTGGACTTTCACGGTCAATCCGTCATGTCTGAGCCGTCCAAACAAGTCGAGGGGATTGGCGGTCATGCGCACAGGTTTGATCCGGTACGGTTTTGCATTATCCGCGCTGCTGCTCGGCGTGTTTGTCGGGGCGCCGGCGATGGTGCAATCGGCGGCAAGCCAGTCGGTTGCCGTCGCCCCAAGCCTCTCGGAGTACGAAGCGCAGGACGTGATGATTCCGATGCGCGACGGTGTTCGTCTGCACGCACAGGTCTGGCGCCCCAAAGGCCATATCGGTAAACTTCCTATTCTTATGACGCGGTCGCCCTATGGCTTTACCAAGGACCGCATCGACCTCGGCCTCAGCAAGGCGGGAGGCTATGGAGAACTGGCCGAGGACAAGTTTATCTTCGTCTTTCAGGATATCCGCGGTCGATTCGGCTCCGAAGGCGAGTTCGTGAACCTGCGCCCGCTCAAGAAAACCGCGGACGGCATCGACGAAGCCACCGACACTTTTGACACGATCGACTGGTTGGTGACGAACCTGCCCGACAATAATGGCAAGGTCGGTGTGTTCGGTGTGTCGTATGGCGGCTGGACCGCCGCGGTGGCGACAGTGAATCCGCACCCGGCGCTCAAGGCGGTGACCTCACAGGCTTCGCCCGAGGACATGTTCATCGGCGACGACTTCCTGCACAATGGTGCCTTTCGGCTCGACTACGCCTGGTCATGGGTGTCGGCGCTGGAAACGGACGGCCGGACGATGAACGCTTTCGATTTCGGGACCGACGATGCCTATGACTGGTATCTGAAACAGCCGGACCTCGCCAACATGGATCAGCGGCTGCTAGGCCGCTCGATGCCAAGCTGGCAAAACTTCGTTTCGCATCCGAACTATGACAGCTTCTGGCGCGATAGCCGTACCTCGCACATGATGCCTGCGAAGGTTGCCGTCCCCAATTTGATCGTCGCCGGCTGGTGGGATCAGGAAGATTTTTATGGCCCCATGACGATCTACGCCAATCAGGAGAAGGGCGACGATCGTGGCCTGAACTATCTGGTCGTCGGGCCGTGGAATCATGGAGGCTGGCGCGGCGAGGGCAGTAAATACGGCCCGTTCGAACTGGGCGGACAGACGGGGCAGTGGTTTCGCAGTTCGGTCGAACTTCCCTGGTTTCGTCATTGGCTCAAAGGCGTCGGCGAACTCGATCAACCGGAGGCGCTCGTCTTCCAGTCGGGCAGCAACCGGTGGCAGCGCCTTTCGCGCTGGCCTGCAGTCGAGGGCAAGCGACGCAACCTGTATTTGCAGGCCGACGGCAAGCTGTCCTTCGACGCCCCGCAGCCGCGCAAGGGCGTCAGTAGTTTCGTGTCGGACCCGGCGAACCCGGTCCCGTATCGCGATCGCGCCATACTGAAGCCGTTCATGCGGCCCGGATCCGACTGGTCGACGTGGATATCCGACGATCAGGCGCCCTTCGCGAAGCGAAAGGATGTGCTGTTCTGGCAGACCGAGCCACTGGCTGAGGATGTCACCGTCGCTGGCGACATCGCGGCGCGCCTGTTTGCCAGCACGACAGGCACCGATGCCGACTGGGTGGTCAAGCTGGTCGATATCTATCCGTCCGATGCGACGACGCCCGAGGTGTTACGTGGCCGTCAGCGGATGATCGCGAATGACGTGTTCCGTGGCCGCTTTCGCGCCAGCTACGAAAAGCCGGCCGCGATTAAACCGGGCAAGGTGTTAGAGTATAAGATCGACCTCCATTCGGCGTCCCACGTGTTTCGAAAAGGGCACCGTATCGGGGTGCAGGTTCAGAGCAGTTGGTTCCCGCTGATCGACCGCAACCCCCAGACCTTCGTACCCAATATCCTGAGAGCAAAACCGGGCGATTATCGGGCGCAGACGCATTCGGTCTTTTATTCGCGCGATTTTCCCTCCTCAATCTCGATGTCCGTGGCGCCCGACGCGAAATGAGAGTTTGTTCGGTGTCTGCGTTTCGGATCCGAAAGCGGACAGGCCACAAACAGCCACTGCACAGATTGGGAAGATTGAGGTCGTCTACAACTAGTCGGCCAGACGTGACGATTACGATAGGTGGCCAACGATCGCGGATGCAGCCCGCCGCAACGGGATATGGCGGGAACGGTATTACCTTCTCGATGATGGCGGCGCAGATGCTGCACGGCCTTATCTGCGGTTAAGGCGCTCCGGACGCCCACCCGCATCGACCAATTGCAAACTTTTGGGCCGCTTTGCCCGCGAATATCGACTTGGAAAGTCTTTCTGCTTCAAGGTCATGGCCTGTGGAAGCGCGCGGCCGGCGGGCTATTCTTCACCGCAGATTGTTGCGAGGGGTGGCCTAAAAGGTGGCCCAGAATTTTCTCAGAATTTCATTAATATCTGAAAACAAACGATAAATCAAAAATGATGGTGCGGTCGAGAAGACTCGAACTTCCACGGCCTTTCGGCCACAACGACCTCAACGTTGCGCGTCTACCAGTTCCGCCACGACCGCACATCATGATGGTCCGGACGGGTCCGGCACCAGGTAGGAGCGGGCGCCTAGCAAAGCTTTCCGGGTGATGCAAGCGAGCTTCGATGCATTTATTTTTGCAGGTGCGAACAAGCGGCCCCTAGCGCCGCTGCCAGTGTCATCGAACCGACTCAAAAGAGTCGCTCAACTGTCACCGCTCTGGCGTCAGACCGTCATCGAATCATCCTAGTGGCGGCGTCACCGGGGGCGAGTCAGCACATCTCTTCTCGTTCGCCGGTGATTTTTCATCAGGGGCGCCGCTCAACCGATATTGGGGGCGCACACCGGGAACGGAGATTTTCATGGCGGCTTTCGCACGCATTCGTTTGGTCATGCTCAGCGGCGTGGCCTGTTCCATTCTTGCGGCGTGCGGTGCCGACGGGGTCGCGTCGCCGGGTGAAGGCGTGATCGTCATTCCGACGCCCACGCCGACGCCGACCCCCACACCGACCCCGACCCCGGGGACCGTGACCCCGGCTGCGAACTGCCCGACCATTGCCGGCCCCGACCAGCTCGCGAACCTCGGCACCGTTTCAGGGCCCGGCGGCGAATGGCGCAACTGCGGCTTCCCGACGCGCTTCACCGCGACGACCGCAATTCCGAAGGTCGCGGGCGTTCTCTATTCGCTGCCGGGCCGTGTCGATGTCGGCACCGACCAGGGTGCGACGAGCACGAACAATGTCGTCACGCTGACGATCGACCCGGGCGTCACCATCTTTGGCGCAACGGGCGTTTCCTTCCTCGCAGTCAATCGCGGCAACCGCATCGACGCGGTGGGCACACCGACGCAGCCGATCATCTTCACCGGCCGCGGCAACGTCGTCGGCTCGGCCGGCGACCAGACGTCACAGCTGTGGGGCGGTGTCGTCCTGCTCGGACGCGCGCCGATCACCGATTGCCTTGCCCCGGGCGCGGCGCCGGGCACCGCGGCTTGCGAACGCGACACCGAAGGCACGTCGAACGCGCTCTATGGCGGCGCGCAGCCAGCCGATAACTCGGGCCGCCTGTCCTACGTCCAGATCCGCTATTCGGGCTTCATCCTGTCGGCGGCAAGCGAACTTCAGGGCCTGACCCCGTCGGGCACCGGTTCGGGCACCCAGATCGACCACGTCCAGATCCACAACAGCTCGGACGACGGCATCGAAGTTTTCGGCGGCCGAGTAAACATGAAGCATCTGGTGATCACCGGCGCCGAAGACGACGGTCTCGACACCGACGTCGGTTACAAGGGCAACATTCAGTATGTCATCGGCGTGCAGCGCGAAGGCGGCGCGGTCGGCGACTCGATGATGGAAATCGATTCGAACGGCAACGAAGATGCGGTTCCGCGCCAGAATGTCGCGATCTCGAACTTCACCTATATCCACCGCAACAATGCGGCGGGTAACGGCGTGTCGATCCTCGTCCGCGGCGGCGCGGACTATACCTTCGCCAACGGCCTGATCGTGGCGCCGGGCTTCCGCTGCCTGGGCCTCAACAGCGCGACGACGATCAACCCGGTCAACGCCGCTCTCGACGAAGCCGGTCCGCCGAAATTCTTCTCGGTCTCGCTGCAGTGCAACGCAACGCCGTTCCGCGGCACGAGCGGCGTCACCGACGCGCAGGTGCAGACGATCTTCGAAGCCGGCACGAACAACCGTTCGAACTATGTGCCGTCGCTGACCAGCCTGTTCATCAACGGTGCGACCGAAACCGGCTTCACACCCTTCGATGCGAAGACGCTGAACGCCTTCTTCGACACCACCGCCTATGTCGGCGCCGTCCGCGACGCCAACGACACCTGGTATCAGGGCTGGACCTGCAATTCGTCGACCGCGAACTTCGGCACGACGAGCCGCGCCTGCAGCGCCATTCCGACGACCTGATCGCTCGCGATCCAATTGGGGAGCGGGCACGCCTGACCGGCGGGCCCGCTCCCTTCCTGCATATTCTTGGGGACTTTCCATCATGACCAAGCGGCCGATCTTTGCCAGCCTGCTTCTCCTCAGCTCCGCTCTCGTCGCGCCCGCCGCTCTGGCGCAGGACACAGGCGCGCCCGCGCCTGATGCGCCGCCGGTCACGACCGAAGCGCCCGCGACCGAGGATGCCGCGGCTCAGGATGACGAACAGGGCGATGTCTCGATCCCCGGCGGCGCCGATCAGGAAATCGTTGTCACCGGCCGTTTCACCCCCAACGTCGTTCGCGCGACCCCCGAAGTCGTCTCGGTCCTCTCGTCGGCCGACATCGCGCGTACCGGCGAAGGCGACATTTCGGGCTCGCTGCAGCGCGTCACCGGCCTGTCGGTCGTCGGCGGCGGCTTCGTCTATGTCCGCGGCCTCGGCGACCGTTACTCGCTCGCGCTGCTCAACGGTTCGCCGTTGCCGAGCCCCGAGCCGCTGAAGCGCGTCGTTCCGCTCGACATCTTCCCGTCGAACGTCATCGATTCGACGCTCGTTCAGAAAAGCTATTCGGCGAACTTTCCCGGCGAATTCGGCGGGGGCGTGATCAACCTCACGACCAAGGCGATCCCGCGCGAACCTTTCATCACCTTCAGTGGCGGCATCGGCTGGGACAGCGAGACGACGAACCAGCTTGGCTATACCTATTATGGCAGCGACACCGACGGCACCGGCTTCGATGACGGCAGCCGTGATGTCCCGTCGCTCCTGAAAGCCGCCTTCGCGAGCGGCAAGCCGATCCTCGAAGGCGCCGATTTCTCCCAGGAAGATCTGGAATTCATCCAGATGGAGCTGGTCAACAGCGACACGACGTTGCTGCAGCAGAATGATCATATCCCGGTCAACTGGTCGGCGGGCATCACCGGCGGCACGACGATCCCCCTCGCGAACGGCGAACTCGGCATCATCGCGACCGCGGGGATCAGCAACAAGTGGCGCACGCGCGACACGTTGCAGCAGACTTCGTTGAACCAGGATCTGTCGGGCGATCCGCAGACGAGCTACAACCGCGTGATCACGGACAATCGCATCGTCGTGAACGCGCTGCTCGGATTCGGGCTGGAAATGGGCGAGCACAAGCTGCGCTGGACCAACCTATTTATCCGCGACACGTTGAAACAGGCGCGCCTCGGCCTGGGCACCGACGCGAACCAGGTTGGCCGCGACATTATGAAGCAGGACACCGCCTGGTACGAGCGCCAGCTGATCAACACGCAATTCGTCGGCGAATTCCATTTCGACGCGTTGAAGGTCGACCTGCGCGGGGCATATGCCAATTCGCAGCGCGAGGCGCCCTATGAGCGCGGCTTCACCTATGTCCGCACCAACCTGCCGACGACGCAGGACCCGACGGGCGACAAGTTCGTCAACGACCTGGGCGGCAACCGCGGCGACGCGACGATTGCCTTCTCGGACCTCAACGAGGATCTGTGGTCCGGCGGCGTCGACGTGTCGTACGAGCTCGCCCCGCAGATTACCGCGACGGTGGGTTACGCCTATACCGACACGAGCCGTACCGCCGTGCGCCGCGCCTTCCAGTTTCGCGCCTCGGGTCTGCCGGTGCCGGTGACGCAGTTGCGTCCCGACTATCTGCTCTCCGACGCGTCGATCCAGCTCTATGACATCACGCTGGTCGAAACGTCGGCGCAGGACGGCACGGCGGCGTTCGACGCCGGGCTGACCACTCACGCCGGATACGCCCAGCTTCAGGCCGAGATCGTGTCGGGCATGAACGTCAACGTCGGCGTGCGTTATGAAGATGGCAAGCAGACGGTGGTGCCGATCGACCTGTTCGGCACGGGCGGAAGTGCGATTACGGCAACCAATATCAAGAATGACTATTGGCTGCCGGCCATGACGCTGACCTGGGAAGTGGCGCCCGATATGCAGCTGCGCCTCAACGCATCGAATACGATCGCCCGCCCCCAGTTCCGCGAACTCATCGCGCAAATCTATCAGGATCCCGAATCGAACCGCCAGTTCCGTGGCAACCCGTCGCTGGCCGACAGCGAGCTGTGGAATAGCGAGCTGCGCTATGAATGGTATTTCGCCAAGGACCAGCGTTTCACCGCGGCGGGTTTCTTCAAGAAGATAGAGAACCCGATCGAGGCTTACACCTCGCTCAGCACGGATTCGATCGCCAACACCAGCTTCGCCAATGCGCCCAAAGCGTTGCTTTACGGTGGCGAGGTCGAGGTTCAGAAATATTTCGCGCTCGACAAATTGTCGGACTCGGCCTTCTGGGCAAGCCGCCGCTTGGTGCTGATTGGCAACTACACCTACACCAAGTCGGAAATTCAGGTCGGCGCGGGCGACACCACGGTGATCAACGGTGTCGTGCAGGATGCGAGCAACTTCTTCTTCGACGGCGCGCCGCTCACAGGCCAGTCGGACCACCTGGTTAACGTCCAGATTGGGCTCGAAGATCAGGACAATCTGTCGCAGCAGACGCTGCTCCTGACCTATGCCAGCCCGCGCGTCACCAGCCGCGGTCCGTCGGGTCAGCCCGATATCCGCGAAAAGCCGGGCATCTCGCTCGACTTCGTCGCTCGTCAGGGCATCTCGCTGCTGGACAAGGAAATCGAGCTGAAGTTCGAGGCGCGCAACCTGACCGGGCGTAACTATGAGGAAGTGCAACAAGCGGGCGACAACCGCATCTTCCTCAACCGTTACAAGCTGGGCCGGACCTTCTCGCTCAGCGCGTCGCTGAAGTTCTAACGTGAAAATCCTCCCTGTCGCATAGCGACGGGGAGGGGCGGCCCGCGAAGCGGCATTGGATGGAAGGATGCTGGTCGATCCCGACCCTTCCGTCAGCCCCTTCCGGGGCGCTCATTTCCTGCCCCCGCGGCAAAGGGAAGATACCTTCGGGTCGCCTCAGCAGACTCGCCCGTCTGTCAAAAAACTGTAATCTTCCGGTCAACTGATTGTCACCGTTCGCCCCTAGGCGATTCGCGAGACAGGTTTTTTCAGTCTGGGGGGACAGAGACATTTCATGGCAACGCTGATGTCCGGATCGGCCGTTCGGCTGCCGCGCGCGCTGCCAGCCTGGTTGCGCACCGGGGGGCGCTCGCCGCGCGAGATCTGGCCGATGCTGCTTGCCGGTCTGCTCGGCGCGCTGCTGGTCTGGCAATGCGTTCGCTTGCTCTGGACATTGCTCACGCCGCTGTCCCCGCTCGGCGCGTGGCAACCGCAGGCCGCGGTGATCGCATCGCCCGCCGAACGGCGCGCACTCTTTTCCCAGTTCGACCCCTTCTTTCGCAGCCATGCGCAGGGGCCCGCGTCGACCACCGTCACCTCGGCGGGCCTGACGCTCTTCGGCATCAACCTCAACGAAGCGACGGGCGGCGGCTCGGCGATCATCGCGGGTGCGGATGGCATCCAGACCAGCTATGCTGTGGGCGACGAGATCGCGCCGGGGCTGAAGCTTGCCGGCGTCGCCTTCGATCATGTCCTGCTCGACCGCGGCGGCGCGCGCGAAAGCCTGTTTCTCGACCAGAGCGGCGAAGCGCCGGTCGCAAACCCCACGACGCCGCTGCCCGCGCCGACGCCCGAGATCGGGGCCGCGTCGGGCGGGGCGTCGGCGAGCGGCGAAATGACCCCCGCAGCGATCAAGGCGGGCGTCGGTTTTGCCCCGCGCACTGAAAACGGCCGCGTCACCGGCATCGTCGTGCAGCCGCAGGGCGACGGCGCGGCGTTCCGTGCCGCCGGCCTGCGCCCCGGCGACGTCATCCGTTCGGTCGGCGGACGCCCGATCGGATCGGCAAGCGATGCCGCGGCGCTTGCCAACCAACTTACGCCGGGGGCGCGTATCGCGCTCGAAGTCGAGCGCGGCGCCAGCGTCGTTCCCGTCGCCATTTTCCTCTCGAAACAATAGAGACCTATGCGCCTCAAACTTTCCCTGATGCTCGCCGCCGCGCTGGTTTCCGCCACGCCGGGACCGGCGTTCGGCCAGTACACGCTCAACGTCCGCGATGCCGACATTCGCGCCTTCATCCAGGATGCGGCGCGGGTCACCGGTCGGACTTTCGTCATCGATGGCCGCGTGAACGGCAAGGTGTCGGTCGTCACCGACCGGCCGCTGTCGCGCAGCGAATATTTCGAGATTTTCCTCGCGACCTTGCGCTCGAACGGCCTTGTCGCGGTCCCCGGACCGAGTGGCAGCTACCGCGTTCAGCCGATCGACGGCGCCGCGGCGCAGCCCGGCCGGATCGGGAGCAGCGGCGCGGCGCAGAACCAGTTCGTCACCGAAATCATCCGCCTGCGTTACATCGACGCGGTCTCGGCGGTCGAAACGTTGCGCCCGCTCGTCAGCGCGCAGGGATCGCTGACCGCGAACCGCAACGCAAACAGCCTTGTCGTCGCCGATTTTGCCGACAATATCCGCCGCATCCGCGCGCTCGCGTCGAGCATCGACCGCGACAGCTCGACCAGCCAGATCGTTACCCTGAAAAATGCCGGCGCGCGCGAAATCGCCGCCGCGCTGCAGGCGCTCGTCCCGGCGGCGGGCGAGGGTGCGCAAAAGCCTGTCGCGATCGTGCCGATCGACAGCAGCAATGCGATTGCCCTCAGGGGCGATCAGGCGATGGTAGCCCGTTTCGTATCGATGGCGAACGACCTCGACGCGAAGGCGGCGGGCGGCACCGAACTCCGCGTCTATTGGCTCGAACATGCCAATGCCGAAACCTTGCTGCCGACGCTGCAACAGCTCATCGGCGGCGGCAGCGACCCCGTGCAGAAGGCCGGTCTGCCGCCCGCCTCCTCTTCGTCAATGTCGTCGTCCAACGGTAACAGCGCGCCGGCGGCTTCCGCCGCCCCCGCTGGTCCGACGTCGGTCGGTGGCGGCGGAACCGGCAGCATCTCGACCCGCGGCCCCGCGATCATCACGCGTTACGAAGGCGCGAACGCGATCATCGTCGCCGCCAACAGCGAAGTGCAGCGCATGCTCGGCGAACTGATCCGCCAGCTCGACAGCCGACGGCAACAGGTGCTGGTCGAGGCGATCGTCGTCGAGATCGGCGACGATGCGGCGAAACGCCTCGGCGTCCAGTTCCTGCTCGGCGGCAAGAATATCCCGTTCGTCGCCACGAGCTACAGCAATGCGCAGCCCAACATCCTGACGCTCGGCGGCGCCTATGCCGCGACCAAGCTGACGCAGGACAAGACCACGGTCGATGGCGAAACCGTCGTTACCCAGACCACCAGCTCGCTCGGCAACAGCTTGCAGGAAGCGGCGGCGGCGTCGCTGCTCGCGGCGACCGGCGGTTTCGCGGGTTTCGCGGGAGACATCGGCAAGAACACGATTTTCGGCGCGATCATCAACGCGGTGAAGTCGGACACCACGTCGAACCTGCTCGCGACCCCGCATATCGTGACACTCGACAATCAGGCGGCGAAATTCCTTGTCGGGCAGGACGTGCCGATCACCACGGGCGAACAGCTGGGCGACAATTTCGAAAACGCCTTCCGCACCGTCCAGCGCGAAGAGGTCGGGATCAAGCTGGAGGTGACGCCGCAGGTCAATGGCGCCGGCGAAGTAAAGATGTTCCTGCGCCAGGAAGTGTCAAGCGTTGCTGGCCCGGTATCGTCGCGCAACAGTGATCTCATCCTCAACAAGCGCTCCTTCGAAACCGTGCTAACCGTCGACGATGGCGAGATTCTCGCGATCGGCGGACTGCTCAACGACGACGAGCGCAAGACGATCGAGCGCATCCCGCTGCTCAGCGACATTCCGCTGCTCGGCGAATTGTTCAAATCGCGCAGCCGCACGCGGTCGAAGACCAATTTGATGGTCTTCATCCGTCCGACGATCCTGCGCAATCGCGAGGACAATGCCGCGCTCACCGCGCGCCGTTACGGCTATATCCGCGACTTCCAGCTCCAGCGTAATCCGGGCGAGGAACCCGCGATCGATACGCTGGTGCGCGACTATCTGGGGGCGGTGCCGCCCGCGCCCACCGCGCCGACCGCCGCCGACATCACCGTCGGCCCGGTCAACCTGCCCGAACTGCGCGGACCCGACGGCAGCGTCACCACGACCGACGTTCCGCCCTCGATTTCGCAGGCGCCCGCACCGCCAACCGGAGACTATCCGTGACCGACATCGAACCGGCGGCGCCTCCCCCGGCGCCGGTAGATATTCCCTACGGCTTTGCCCGCACGCACGGTGTCGTCATCGCGCAGGGCGAGGGCGGCGCCTGGCTCGCGACCTTGCGCGAAGGCGCCGACCCCGCGGTACTGATCGAGGTGAAACGTTATCTCGCGCAGCCGCTGCGGGTGGCGACCGCGAGCGTCGCCGATTTCGATCGCCTGCTCTCCGACCATTATGCCGTCGACAGCTCGGCAGCCGCGATGGCGGGGTCGCTCGACGGCAGCGACATCGATTTCAGCCTGCCGAGCGCCGAGGATCTGCTCGACAGCGCCGACGATGCCCCCGCGATCCGCCTGATCAACGCGATCATCGCCGAAGCGGTGCGGCAGGGCGTCAGCGACATCCATATCGAACCCTATGAAAGCGGGCTTGTCGTGCGGATGCGCACCGACGGTGTGCTGCGCGAACACCTTCGTATGCCGCCGCACGTCGCGCCCGTCGTCGTCAGCCGCATCAAGGTGATGGCGCGCCTCGACATCGCCGAGCGCCGCGTGCCGCAGGACGGGCGCATCGGGCTGACGCTTGCGGGTAAAGCGGTCGACGTGCGCGTTTCGACGCTCCCAAGCCGAGCAGGTGAGCGCGTCGTGATGCGGATCCTCGACAAGGATGCGGCGGGGATCGACTTCGACGTCCTCGGCCTGACCGGCGCCGCCGATCAGATCCTTCGCGAAGCGCTTGCAGAACCCAATGGCATCATCCTCGTCACCGGCCCGACGGGGTCGGGCAAGACAACGACGCTTTATGCCGCGCTCAAGCAGCTCAACGATGGCCAGCGCAATATCCTGACCGTCGAGGACCCCGTCGAATATGCCGTCGACGGCGTCGGCCAGACGCAGGTGAACTCCAAGGTCGGGCTCGATTTCGCTGCGGGGCTGCGCGCGATCCTACGCCAGGATCCCGACGTCGTGATGGTCGGCGAAATCCGCGACCGCGAAACCGCCGATATCGCGGTGCAGGCGTCGCTGACCGGCCACCTCGTGCTCTCGACCGTCCACACGAATGACGCGGTCGGCGCGATCACGCGCCTCAAGGACCTTAAGGTCGAGCCCTTCCTGCTCGCCTCGACGCTGCGCGCCGTCATCGCGCAGCGGCTCGTCCGCAAGCTTTGCAATCATTGCCGCGAACCCGTGCAGGCCGACAACAGCGTAGCGGCGATCCTCGGCCTCGACATCGGCACCGTCATCTGGCGGCCGAAGGGCTGCGAGCAGTGCAGCGGCACTGGCTACAAAGGCCGCATCGGCGTGTTCGAGGCGATTAAGGTCGACGAGACCGTGCGCCGCTACATCTACAATGGCGGCGACGAGGCGATGATCACGCGTCATGCCTTCCTGAAATCGCCGACGCTGGCGTCGGCTGCGCGGACGATGGTGGCGAAAGGGCTGACGACGGCCGAGGAGGCGATCCGCATCGCGCGGCGCGAGGAAATCGATGCCTGATTATCGCTATGTGGCGATCGATCCGCAGGGCCGCGAGCGCAAGGGACGGCTGACCGCCGCCAACGACGATGCCGCGCGCGCCGACCTGATTCGCCGCAAATTCCATATCGTCGCGGTCGAGGCGGCGGGCGCGAAGCCCGCGGGCCGTTCGTTGCTCGCTTTCCGCAAGAATAAATTGGGCAGCAAGGAACTTGCGCTCTTCACGCGCCAGCTCGCAACGCTTGCCGAGGTCGCACCGCTCGAAGAGGCGCTGCGTACGCTCACGCGTCAGAGTGAGGCCGAAAGCGCGCGCAATGTCATCGGCGACGTCCACGCGGGCCTGCTCGAGGGCCGCCGTCTCGCCGACGCCATGGGGCGTCAGCCGCGAAGCTTTCCGCCGCTGTACCGTGCGATGGTCGCGGCGGGCGAAACGACGGGCAGCCTGACGACGATCCTCGCGCGCCTCGCCGACCTGCTCGAACGGCAGGCCGAGGTGCGCGGCAAGCTGATCGCCGCGCTCGCCTATCCGATCGTGCTCGCGGTGGTCGCGATCGGCGTCGTCGCGGCGCTGCTGATCTTCGTCGTCCCGCGCGTCGTCGAGCAATTCACCGACGTCGGCCAGCAACTGCCCTTCCTGACGCGCGCAGTGATCGCGATTTCCAGCTTCGCCGCGAGCTGGTGGTGGCTGATCGCGCTGCTGATCGCTGGGGGGACCTTTGGCTGGGTCCGCGCGATGCGCCGTCCCGCGTTCAAGGCGCGTGTCGATGCGCGGCTGCTTCGGCTGCCGCTGTTCGGCCGCCTGCTCCGCGATCTTTACGCCGCGCGCTTTGCGCGCACGCTGTCGACGATGGTATCGAGCCGTCTGCCGCTCGTCGACGGCTTGCGGCTCACGCTGCCGACGATCCGCAATGCTGCGCTCGCCGGCGCGACCGCCACGATCGTCGATCAGGTGCGCGCGGGTGGCAGCCTGTCCGCCGCGCTCCGCGATGCCGGCGTCTTCCCGCCCTTGCTCGTCTATATGACCGCCAGCGGCGAAAGCGCGGGCCGGCTCGAACAGATGCTCGAAAGGGCGGCCGATTATCTCGAACGCGAATTCGACCGCTTCACGGCCGCGTCGATGGCGCTTCTCGAACCTGTCATAATTGTCGTTATGGGGTGGTGCGTTGCCCTTATCATCCTCGCCATCCTGCTTCCGATCCTTCAGTTGCAGAACCTTGCAGGTCTATAATAAATGTCCCTGATGCAGCTTTTCATTCGCCTGATGCTCGACTCCGGTCGGCCGCCCCGCAAGAAAGACGAGCGCGGCTTCACGCTGACCGAATTGATGGTCGTGATCTTCATTATCGGCCTGCTCGCCACGGTGGTGATGATCAACGTCCTGCCCAGCCAGGACCGTGCGATGGTGACCAAGGCCAGGGCCGATATCGCGACGCTCGAAAATGCGCTCGAGCAATACCGGCTCGACAACCTGACCTATCCGGCATCGACTGACGGGCTGAACGCACTGACCGTCGCGCCGCCGGCGCTCGCGCAGCCCGAACGCTATCGCCGCGGCGGCTATATCAAGAAGCTGCCCGCCGATCCGTGGGGCCGCCCCTATAATTATCAGGCGCCGGGGCCGAACGGAAAGGCGTTCGACGTCTGGTCGCTCGGTGCCGACGGCGCCCCCGGCGGGACCGACGACAATGCGGATATTCGCAGCGACGGCTGACGCGCGGACGCGCCGGGCGCCAAACGGCTTCACGCTCGTCGAACTGATGGTCGTGCTCGCGATCATGGCGCTCGCCGCGACCGCCGTCATCCTCACCATTCCCGGTGAAGAACGCACGGTCCGCAGCGAGGCCGACCGGCTCGCCGCGCGCCTTGCCGCCGCGCGCGACGTCGCGGTGATCGAGGGGCGCAGCGTCGCGGTCAATTTTGCGCCGTCGGGCTATGGCTTCGAACGGCGGATTTCGGGCGAATGGCAACCGCTCCCCGGCCGGGCGTTCGAGCAACGGAACTGGCCCGGCGACGTGCGCTTCGCGGCGGGCGACGGGCAGGGGGCGGCACGCATCCTGTTCGACCGCGTCGGCATCAGTCCGACGCCGCAGGCGGTTGTGCTCACGGGCGGCGATGCGCGCGAGATTGTGCGCGTCTCGGCGACCGGGGAGGTCAGCCGTGGGCCGTGATCGCGTCCAAGGCCGCGAAAGCGGGTTCACATTGCTCGAAATGCTGGTGGCCTTGAGCGTCATCAGCATCGCCGCGCTCGCGCTCATCCGCCTCGATGCCTATGCGGTGCGCACCGCCGGCGACCTCGACGAAAGCACGATGGCGGGCATCGTCGCGCAGAACCGCGCGGTCGAACTGTGGACCGATCCGGCGCCGCCGACGATCGGCAACAGTGCCGTCGGCGTCGCGAACGCCGGGCGCAACTGGCGCATCGAGCAGCGCGTCGCAAAGACCGCCGACGACGCCCTGCTGCGCATCGATTTGCTCGTCCGCCCCGAAAGCGGGCGCGGGCAGGCGGCGCTGACGATCATCCGGCCGTCGCGATGAGGGACGAGCGCGGCTTTACCCTTGTCGAGATGCTGGTCGCACTCTCCATCTTCGCGGCGATCGCGGCGATGGGCGTCGGCCTGCTGCGCAGCAGCATCGATACGCAGGATGCCGTGCAGGAACGGTTGAAGGCGATGGGTGGGATCAACCGCCTCCGCGCGGTGATGGCGAACGATCTGGCGCAAGCGGTCCAGCGTCCGACGCGCGGGCCCGCGGGGGAAGCGGTTCCTGCCTTTATCGGATCGTCGACCGGCTTTGCATTCGTTCACGGTGGCGCAGGTTCGCAGGACGGTAGCCCGCGGCCCGCGATCGAGCGCGTCGCCTATGCCCGCGTCGGCAACGAATGGCGCCGCGCGACGCAGCCCATGCTCGACGGCACCGCGCTCGGCGAGGGCGACCGGCTGATCGCCGACGTTGCCAGCGTCGCGGTGCGATACCGCGACGAACGAGGCAATTGGGGCGAGGTCTGGAGTTCGGAGCCGGGCGACCGCTTGCCGCGCGCAGTCGAGGTGCGGGTGACCCGCACGGGGCGCGAGGCGCTGACGATGTTGTTTCTGACCGCGCCCACGCTCCCGCCGCCGCCCGCGCAAGGGGTGCCCACACCATGAGCCCCGGCGCGAAGGACGAACGCGGGGCGGCGCTGCTCACTGTATTGCTGCTCGTCGCGGTGATGGCGGTGATCGCGGCGACCGCGCTCGACCGGCTGACGCTTGCGACGCGCATCGCGGGCAGCGCGGCGACAGTCGATCAGGGCCGCGCCTACGCCTTCGCCGCCGAACAGATTGCACTGCGCCGCGTCGCCGACCTTGTCGGGCGGGATCCGGCCAAGCTGACGCTCGCGGGAAACTGGCTCGGGCGTGACTTTACCCTGCCGCTACCGGGCGGTGAGGGGCGCGCGAAGCTGACCGACGCGAACAACTGCTTCAACCTCAACAGCCTGGTCGCCGAGACCGTGCCGGGGCGCTTCAGCCAGCGGTCGGGCTCGATGCGCCAGTTCGGCGAACTGATGGCCTTGCTGGGGATCGATCCGGGTCAGGCACAGGCGATCGCGGGCGCGGCCGCCGACTGGATCGACAGCGACAGCAACGATGGCCCGCTCGGCGCCGAGGACAATGCCTATCGGTCGATGCAGGGCGCTTATCTGCCCGCGAACCGCAAGATGGCCGATGTCAGCGAACTCCGCGCAGTGCGCGGGGTGACGCCCAAAATCTATGCACGCCTGAAACCCTGGATCTGCGTGCTGCCGGTGACCGATCCGGTGAAGCTCAACGTCAACACGCTCGCGCCCGAACAGGCGCCGCTGGTGGCGATGCTTTCCCCCGGCGAAATCGGCGTTGCGAAAGCGCGGGCGGTGCTGGCGGCGCGCCCCGCTGGCGGCTATGGCAGCAGCGTACGATTCTGGGAGGCGGGTCCGTTCGAAGGACGGAAACCGCCGAACGATGTTGCCGAACAGGCGGGCGTGAACAGCCGCTGGCTGGCGCTGACGACGAATGTGACGATGGGGGACGGTTTCTTGACCGCAGTTTCGCTGATCGATGCCAATGGCGGGGCGCCGTCCGCCGGCATGACGCCGCCGGTGATCGTGCGCCGCGATTGGGGCGAGAGCGACTGATATGACGCGCACGCTGGTTCTCTGGCTGCCCCCCGTGGCGGCGCTTGGCGAAGGCGATGGTTCCGATGCCGCTTGGCTGCGCGTCGATGATGGCGTGATCGTCGATAGCGGGCAGGACGACGGGTGGGTCGGCGCGTGGGAAAAGCCGCGCGACGATAGCGCCGCCGACCGGCTGGTCGCGTTGGCGCCGGCCTCCGATGTCCCGCTGCGCTGGCTGCATTATCCCGACGCCGCGCCCGCACAGGCGGCCGCGGCAGCGCGGATCGATGCGCTGAAGAACAGCTTGGGCGATGCTGCAACGTTGCACGTCGTCGCGGGGCAACCCGCGGGCGAGGGACAGGCGGTCGCGGTTGCGGTGACCACCCACGCCGCGATGACCGCCTGGACCGACTGGCTGAAGGCGCGCGATCTGACCCCCGCCGCGATTATCCCGGCCGCGGTGGCGGTGCCGCCGCCTGAACCTGACACGCTTTGGACAGCCGAGGTCGGCGGCGAGCGGATCGTCCGCACCGCCGACCGCGCCTGGGTCTCTGATCCCGAACTCGATCCGCTGATCGCGGGCGGGCACGCTGCGCTGCCGCTCGATGCCGACCGGATGCGCGAGGCGCTGCTGCTGACGCTCGCCGCGCCGCCGCTCGACCTGCTCAGCGGGGGGTGGAAGCCCAAGCGCAGCTGGTCGGTCGATCCGGCGATGCTGCGGCTGGCGAAGCGCCTCGCGATCGCGCTTATTGCCGTGAGCCTGCTCATCCCGGTCATCTATGCGGTGCGCCTGTCGTCCGACACCGGCCGCGCCGACGACGCGGTCGTCGCGATGGCAAAGAAGGCCGGGGTGACCGCGCCCGATGCGACCGTGGCGGAAGCGGAACTCGACCGCCGCCTTGCCGCTGCGGGTGGCGGACCGCTCGCCTTCTCGGTGCCGGCATCGGCGCTTTACGATGCGATGGGCGATGCGCCGGGCGTGACGCTGAGGACGCTGTCGCACCGCACCGACGGAACGCTGACGACGACGCTCGCGGCACCGCGCGTCGAGGATATCAACAAGGTGCTGCTGGCACTACAGGCGCGCGGGTATCGCATCACCGCGCAGCCGATGGCGGGCAGCGACGGGCAGCAAATGGCCAATATCACGATCCGGGCGGTACCATGACCGAGCGACTGCAGAACTGGTGGATCGCCCTCTCGCTCCGCGAACGCTGGCTCGTCGGTGTCGCCGGCTTGCTGGCGCTCGGCGTCATCCTGTGGGGGCTCGGCCGTCCGGCGGTCGCGCTGTTCGTCGATCTCGAAAATCAGCATCGCGCCGCGATCGAGCGCGAAGGGCGCGTGGCGGCGAAGGTGCAATTGCTCGCGCGGCGTCCGGCGAAATCGGTCGCCGCCTCGGTCGATGCGGTCGCGATCGACCAATATCTTGCGCAATCGGCGGGCGAGATCGGGCTGACGCTCGACCGCAATGAGGCGCGCGGCGCGGGGCAGGCGACGATCGCGATTGCCACCGCGCGCGCGACGGTGCTCACCGACTGGCTCGCCTCGCTCGAGGGGCAGGGTTTCGTCGTCGACCAGCTGACGATCACACCCGCCGCCGATGGCACCGTCGGCCTGACCGCCGAACTTCGGAAGGGCGGGCAATGAGCGCGCGCAGGCGTTGGGCGATTGCGGCGCTGCTGCTCGCGTTAATCCTCACTATCGCGACCTTCCCGATGCGGCTCGCGCTTGGCCTTTCGGGCGCGACCGATGCGGGCATCACCGCGCGTGAGGTTCGCGGGTCGGTCTGGTCGGGCGAGTTGGTCGACGCACGGCTTGGCGTTCTGCCGCTCGGCACGGTGCGCGCCAGCCTGTCGCCGCTCGCGCTGCTCGGCGCGCGCACCGAGCTCGCTTTCTCGCGCGCCGACGAACGGCTTGGCGCGCTCGCGGGCCGCCTCCACGGCAGCGACCCGCGCGGCGTCTCCGACGTCAGCGGCACAACGTCGATGTCGGGCGGGCTCGGCATGATCCCCGTCGATACGATCCGGTTCGAAGGCGCCACGATACGCTTCGATGACGCGGGCAAATGCGCCGTCGCAAGCGGCCGAATCCAGCTCTCGGTCACCGCCCCCATCGCGGGGCTCGACCTCTCGCGCGGCCTGTCGGGGCCTCTGGCGTGCGCGAACGGGCGTGCGCAGGCGTCGCTCGCCAGCCAGTCGGGAATGGAGCGGCTGACCTTGTCGTTCGATGGCAGCGGCGCGTACCGCGCGCAGTTCGCGATCAATGTCGATCGCGATCCGGCGATGGCGGGCGCGCTCGCCGCACTGGGGTTCAAGGCCGGAGCCACCGGTTTCGTGCTGGCGACATCGGGCCGCTTCTGACGTGACGATCCTCGATGCCTTGCCCTTCGGCACGGGCGTCGTCTTTGCCGCGCTGATCGGGCTCATGGCCGGCAGCTTTATCGCGACGCTGGTGCTGCGCTGGCCCGTGGGGCGCTCGGTGCTGGGGCGCTCGCAATGCGACGGCTGCGGGCGGCCGCTTGGCGCTCTCGATCTCGTCCCGTTGCTCTCGGCGTTGGCATGGCGCGGGCGCTGCCGGACATGCAACGAGGCGATCGATCCTTTCCACTGGCGCGTCGAGCTGGGTTCAGCGCTGATCGGTGCCATGGCGCTGGCTCTCATGCCCGGGACCGCGGGGGGCTGGCTCTGGGCTTTGTTCGGCTGGCTGCTGTTGCCGCTGGCGCTGCTCGACGCGCGCCATTTCTGGCTGCCCGACCGCCTCAACCTGCTGCTCGGGATTGTCGGCCTGCTCGTTGCGGGACCGATGCTAGGCACATCGCTCATCGACCGCTGGATCGGAGCGTTGGCCGGAGGCCTGATACTCGCACTGATCGCTTGGGCCTATCGGCGCGCGCGCGGTGCCGAGGGGATGGGCGGCGGCGATCCCAAACTGGTCGCGGCGATCGGCGCCTGGCTCGGCTGGCAGGCGCTGCCGCTGATGCTCCTGCTCGCGAGCCTCGGCGGGATCGTCTGGGCGCTCATCGCCCAAGGAAAAGGGGACCGACCGCTCGCCGAGCGACGGGTCCCCTTCGGTGTCTTTGCCTGCACCGCCGCCTTCGCGACGGTGCCTTTATGGCCGCTTCTTAGCGCCCGATAACGACCGTCACCGCGCGGCGGTTCTTGGCATAGGCTTCCTCGGTCGAACCGATTTCGGCCGGGCGTTCCTTGCCATAGCTGATGACCTGGATGCGCGACGGATCGACGCCGAGCGAGGCGAGATAATTTTTCGCGGCGTTCGCGCGGCGCTCACCGAGCGCGATGTTGTAATCGCGGGTGCCGCGTTCGTCGGCATGGCCTTCGAGCGTGACGCGGACTGCGGGGTTGCGCTGCAACCACTGCGACTGGGTCTGCAACGTCGCCTGATCCTGCGCGTCGACATTATACTGGTCATAGTCGAAGAAAACGCGGTCGCCCATGGCGCCCACGCTGGCGAGGAAATCTTCTTGCGATCCGGGGACCACGCCGGTGCCGGTGCCGGCGCCCGTATCGGTGCCGGTGCCTTCGGGGGCGGGGGGGAGCGTGTCAGGGGCCTTTTTCGCGCAGGCGCCAACAGCAAGCATGGTGATCGCCGCGATCATCGCGGTGCTTTTCCGTATCGTCATGTCTCTGTCCTCTTGTTGTTGAAAATATTCTTGCGGCCGAATTGGCCCGTTCAGGACGCGATAGTTGAACCCGATCGCGCCCCTTTGGTTCCGGTTTTCCTCAGGGAAGTACCGGCCCCCAGCTGGGGTCCGACCCGTCTTGCGGGGTCGGCAGGCGGCGCATGTTCACCCCGGTCAGGTCGACCTGCCACAGGCTCGATTTGCCTTCGCGCCCCGGGGTGGTGCGGAAGAACTGGATGACGCGGCCGTTCGGCGACCAGGTCGGCGCCTCGTCCTGCCAACTGTTGGTCAGCATCCGCACGCCGCCGCCCGACGGGGTCATCACCCCGATGCGGAACTCGCCGCCGCCCATGCGGGTGAAGGCGATCAGATCGCCGCGCGGCGACCATTCGGGGGTCGCGGCGCGCCCGCCGCCAAAGCTGATCCGCTGTTGGTTCGATCCGTCGATGTTCATCGTATAGACCTGCTGGCCACCCGACCGGTCGCTCTCGAACACGATCTTCTTGCCGTCGGGCGAGAAGCTGCCCCCGACATCGATGCCCGGGGTGCTCGTCAGTCGCACTGGGGTGCCGCCGTTCGCCGAGATGCGATAGATGTCGGTGTTGCCGTTCACCGCCATCGAATAGAGGATCTGCGTGCCGTCGGGCGACCAGCGCGGCGCGAAGGTCGCGTTCGAGCTTTCGGTCACCAGCTTCTGCGAACCCGCCGCGACGTCGTAGATGAAGACGCGGACGCGGTTGTTCAAATAGCTGACGTAGACGATCTTCTTGTAATCGGGCGAGAAACGCGGGCTGATGGCGAGCGCCTGGCCGTTGGTGATGAAACGGTGGTTGCCGCCGTCGCTGTCCATGATCGCGAGCCGCTTGATGCGGTTCCCCTTGGGTCCGCTCTCGGCGATATAGGCGACGCGGCTGTCGAAGAAGGGCGCTTCGCCCGACAGGCGCGAATAGATGGCGTCGGCGCATTTATGCGCGGCGCGGCGCCAGTCGCCGGGCTGGATTTCGAAGCCCTTGCGGACAAGCTCGCTGCCGAGCGCGGTGTCGTAGAGATAACAGCCGACGACGAGGCCGCCGGTCCCGCTCGCATCGACGAAGCCGTGGACGACATTTTCAGCATTGCGCGCTTGCCATTCGGCAAAACGCGGCGCCTGCACCTCGGCGCGGCTGATCGTCGGAATTCCGCTCGGGCCCATAGGGTCGTAAAGGCCGCTGCGTTCAAGGTCGGCGGCGATGACTTCGGCGATCTGGCGGCCGAGGCTGTCGGTACGGAGCCCGGCAACATTTTGCACCGACGATGTGGCGAGCGCGGGGATCGCAATGACCGTGCGGTCCTGCGACAGCGTGCCTTYGATTGTCTCGCGCGGCTCGGTCTGCGTGACCGCGGGCGGCGTCGGGGCGGCCGGGGTTTGCGCGAGGACCGGTGCCGCGGTGAGCAGCAGGGCGAGCGAAAGGCTGATCGGACGGAGGAGCATTTCTCTTACCTCTTGATGAAATCGAGCGTGTAATTCTGCCAGAAGCTGTAATTTTCCTCGGGCAGGTCGAAGGGTGCGGCGAGTTCCACCGCGCGTTTGGCGCATTCCTGGTGGCGCTGGATCTGGAATTTGTTGCTGTCGTTCTCGCCGCTGGTCGTGACGCTGGTGAAGCCGGCGAGCGCCCCCGACTGGGTCAGGCGGAATTTCACGACGGTTTTGAGCTGATCGACATCGACCCCCGAGATGCGGCAGCCGTTCCAGCGCGGCGCGACCGCGGACTTGATGCTGACGTCGATCGATCGCCGGACTTCGGCGGCTGTGGCTGCAGCGGGCGCACCTTTGCTCGCGGGCGATTTGGGCTGCGATTTGGAGAGCCCTTCGGCAATGCCATCGAGGCGACCGGTCGGGCGGGCAGGGCGGTTCTTTGCGGGCGGTGCTTTCGGTGCGGCCTTGGGCTGCGCCTTTTGCGCAGCGGGTGGCTGCTTCGGCGGTGTCGCCTTGGGCCTCGCAACCTGTTTGGGTGTCGGCGCGGGTGTCGGCCGTACCACCGGTTCGGGCAGCGGCGGCGCGGGCACCGGCTCGGGCGCTGCAACGTCGACATTATCCTCTTCGCCAAGCCGCGCGGCGGGGGGCGTCTCGCTGATCACCGGCGCGGTCGATTGGACCGCGGTTTCGGCGATCAGGTCGACTTCCATCGGGGGATTGTCGAACCGCCGGTCGCCCGCGGTCCACTGGACCGAGAGCAGACCGATGATGATGACATGCG
The DNA here is from genome assembly GCF_001427105.1 of Sphingopyxis sp. Root154. Classification (GTDB taxonomy): domain Bacteria; phylum Pseudomonadota; class Alphaproteobacteria; order Sphingomonadales; family Sphingomonadaceae; genus Sphingopyxis. The sequence continues at coordinate 853,834 of NZ_LMGI01000002.1, read as the reverse complement.
CCGCCACCGCGATGGCGATGCCGCGTCCTTCATTCCCCCTCACTGCCCGTGTTTCGGCCATCGTCTTAGCCTAGGGCCGTGTTTCTGAACCGTCGGTGACCGCGGCGGGCTCGCTGTCGGCGGCGCCCTCCGATCCCGTCGTCACCAGCGAAATGCGCGTCAGGCCGGCGCGGTTGAGTTCGCCCATGACGCGCATCACGCGGCCATAGTCGAGCCCCTTGTCGGCGCGCAGCATGATCTGGCGCGGCTTGTCCTGCCCCTCATTCTCGCGCGCGATCGCGTCGAGCCGCGCGGGCAGTTCCGCCTCAGGCACGACCTCTTCGCCGATATAGAGCGTGTCGTCGGCGTTGATCGACAGCTGTACAGGTTCTTTGTCTTCGGTCTCGACCGGCTTCGCGCGGCTTTCGGGCAGGTCGATCGGCACGGCGGAGGCGAGCAAGGGCGCGGTGATCATGAAGATGATCAGCAGCACGAGCATCACGTCGACGAGCGGGGTGACGTTGATTTCAGCCATCGGCGCGCGGCGATGGCCACGTCCACGCCGTTCGCCGATGCCGCCGGAGGGACCGCTCATCGCCATCAGGCTTCAACCTCGAGTTCGCGGCTGAACGTCGCGTGCAGCCCGTCGGCGAAGCGGCCGAGGCGCGATTCAAGCCGGTTCAGTCGCTGGGAAAAGGCGTTGTACGCGATAACGGCGGGGATTGCGGCGAACAGGCCGATCGCGGTCGCGAACAAAGCCTCGGCGATGCCGGGTGCGACGACGGCCAAGCTGCTGTTGTTCTCCGCGGCAATCGCGGTGAAGCTGCGCATGATGCCCCACACGGTGCCGAACAACCCGACGAAAGGCGCGACCGAGCCGATGGTGGCCAGCGTGCCGATCTTTTCGGCGAGCCGGTCGACTTCGCCCGCGACCGCGCTGTTCATCGCGATGCCGAGGCGCTCGCGCGTACCGTCGCGGTCGACATTCTTGGTCTTGGTCGACCGGCGCCATTCGCTGATCCCGGCGCCGAGCACCTTCGCGCTCGGCAATTCCTCGCTGCCGTTTTTGTCGAAGAATTTGTCGATATTGTCGGCGCGCCAGAAATCGCGCTCGAAGCGCTCGGACGCGCTCATCAATTTGCTGACGCTCCGGCCGTGCGTGAAGATCACCGCCCAGACATAGATCGACGCGGCGAGCAGCCCGATCATCACCGCCTTCACGATGATATCGGCCTGCAGGAACAGCGCGACGGGGGACAAGGTCGCCGCGTCGGCGGCCAGCGAGATATTGTCTAGCAAGGGAAAGTCTCTCCATTCATGATGGCGGTAAATCGGTCGGCCCACCCAGCAGGCTGGCGGCGCGGCCGGCCTTCGGGCGACAGGAAGGCTGCGGTGACTTGCCCGTCGGTCAATGTCTCGCCGCTTAACGTGTCAGTTCCGCGAAGGATGCGCTGCGAAATAACCACGCTCGCGCCGCGCACCGCCTCGACCGTGCTCACCACGAGCAGATCGTCGTCGAGCTTCGCCGGACGGCGATATTTGATGGCGAGGTCGGTGACGGCCCAACTGCCTTCGCCCGCGTCCATCGCGGCGCGCTGGTCGATGCCCGCGATCCGCAACATATCCGAGCGGGCGCGCTCCATATAGCGCAGGTAATTGGCATGATAGACGATGCCCGACAGGTCGGTGTCCTCGAAGTACACGCGTGCCCGGAAATGATGCTCAGCCCCGACAAAGGCGCCGGGGATGAAAGGGGGCGGGACGTTTACCATTATCCCAACCGATAGCCTCGCAACGACTCGTCGCAAACCCCTCTTGAACGGTTCGTCGCAGATCGGGGCCGGTTGGTGGAATGAAAGCCGCGGAAATCCGTCTATTTTCCTTGATCGAAAAGTCCGTCCTGCGAACCCGCTGGCGGATTGAGCCCGAGATGCTTCCACGCGCTCGCGTTGAGCATGCGTCCGCGCGCGGTGCGCGCGATCAGGCCGACCTGCAGCAGATAGGGCTCGATGACATCCTCGATCGTGTCGCGCGGTTCGGATAGTCCCGCCGCCATCGTCTCGACCCCGACCGGCCCGCCGCGATAAATATCGGCGATCATCGTCAGGTACCGCCGGTCCATCGCGTCGAGCCCGAGCGCGTCGACTTCGAGCCGGTTGAGTGCCGCATCGGCCGCTTTCGCATCGACGATCGGGTGGCCGGCAACGGTCGCGAAATCGCGCACCCGGCGCAGCAGCCGTCCGGCGATGCGCGGTGTCCCGCGCGAGCGTTTCGCAATCTCCAGCGCGCCATCGGACGCGATCGGTAATGCCAGCAGGCGTGCGGCGCGCGTGATGACCTGCTCGAGCTCGCCATGCGTATAGAAATTGAGCCGCACCGGAATGCCGAAGCGGTCGCGCAGCGGGGTGGTCAGCAGGCCCTGCCGCGTCGTCGCGCCGACCAGCGTGAACTTCGGCAAATCGATCCGCACCGACCGCGCCGACGGGCCCTCGCCGATCATGATGTCGAGCGCGCGATCCTCCATCGCGGGATAGAGGATTTCCTCGACCGCCGGCGACAGACGGTGGATTTCGTCGATGAACAGCACGTCGCCATCCTCGAGATTGGTGAGCAGCGCGGCAAGGTCGCCCGCCTTTGCGATCACCGGCCCGCTGGTCGAACGGAAACCGACGCCGAGTTCGCGCGCGACGATCTGCGCCAGCGTCGTCTTGCCGAGCCCCGGCGGGCCATAAAAAAGCACATGGTCGAGTGCGTCCGCCCGCGACTTCGCCGCTTCGATAAAGATACGGAGGTTTTCACGCGCCGCCGCCTGTCCGACGAACTCGGCGAGCGTCTTCGGCCGCAGCGCGGCGTCGGCATCTTCGGGGATGCGGATCGGGGTGGTGAGGTCGGGCTCAGTCATAATGCTCTATTGCATCGCCAATGATCGAAACCCAAGGCTCCTTGCGCTCCTCATAAACCGAATAATCGGGCACAAAACCATGGCCGGGCTCGAAATTCCCGAGCGGTATCGCATAGGCTTCGTGATAGGGCCGCGCCCGGTACCAGACGCCCGAGCCGCAGGTGCCGCAAAAGAAGAAGTCGGCGGTGTTGCCGCTGTCGCCGGTATATTGCCACATCTTCGCATTCGCCTCGCCCTCGATGCGAACCCGCTCGGCCGGGAAGCGAACCTGCGCGGCAAAGGCGCTCCCGCTCCGCGCCTTGCACTCGCGGCAATGGCACACCGACACGCGGATCGGTTCGCCGGTGCAGGCGATGCGGACCTGGCCGCAGCGGCAGGCGGCATTGCAGACGCGATCGGTCACTTCGCAGACGCGATCGGTCACTTCGCTGCTTTCTTGAGCGCTGTCCGAACCAACGCATCCAGACCGGCACCCGCTCCCAATTCCTCGTTCGCGGCAGCTACCGCGGCGCTCGCTTCGCCGGGCTTAAAGCCGAGACCGGTGAGGGCGGTCACGGCGTCGGCGAGAGGGCCGGGGGCAACGGACAGCGACGCCGACCCGCCGCCCGAAATCCCGCCCAGCGCACCCGCCTTGTCCTTCAGTTCATGCGTAATCCGCTGAGCGAGCTTCGGTCCGACGCCGTTGGCGCGCGCGATCATCGCGCTGTCGCCGCTCGCGAGCGCGCGTTGCAGGTCGCCGATCTCGAGCGCCGAGAGGATCGCGAGCGCGACCTTGGCGCCGACGCCCTGGACGCTGGTGAGCAGGCGGAACCAGTCGCGTTCCTCGGCCTTGGCAAAGCCGAGCAGGCGGAGGAAATCTTCGCCGACGAGCATTTCGGTGTGGATGGTGACGTCGCCGCCAACCGGGCCCAAAGCGTCGAGCGTGCGCGCCGATGCTTCGACGAGATAACCGACGCCGCCGACGTCGATCACCGCATGGCCTGCGCCGCTCGAATCCAGCCGCCCTGTCAGTTTTGCGATCATGCCCCGTGCCTAACGCGGGGAGAACGAAAAGGGAATCAATTTCCCCTCCTCGCCGAACTCACTCCCTCGCCGAACTCACTCCATATTTCGTCATGCCGGACTCGGTCCGGCATCCATGACCGCGTGGACCCCGGATCAAGTCCGGGGTGACGAAATATCAGTGCCGCGGCCGATGGTTCGCATGGCAGATCGCGACCGCCAGCGCATCCGCCGCGTCGGCGCCGGAGACCTTGGCGCCGGGGAGCAGCACACGCAGCATTGCCTGCACCTGCTCCTTCGCCGCGCCGCCGGTGCCGACGATCGCCTTCTTGACCAGCCGCGGCGCATATTCGGCGACCGCCAGCCCGCCGCGTGCGCAGCCGAGCAGGACGACGCCGCGCGCGTGCGCGAGCTTGAGCGTCGATTGCGGGTTGTCGTTGACGAAGACCTCTTCGACCGCGGCGCACATCGGCGTATGGTCGGCGATCACCGCCGCGAGCACGGTGTCGAGATGCGCGAGCCGGTCGGGCAGGGACGCCTTGGCGTCGGTCTTCACCTGCCCGTTGGCGATGTGGCTGATCCGGCTGCCCTCGACGCGGATGACGCCCCAGCCGGTGCAGCTGAGCGAGGGATCGAGGCCGAGGATGATCAGCCGAGCTTCTCCATCACCGCGTCGGGGATTTCGTAATTGCCCCATACGGTCTGGACGTCGTCGTCATCGTCGAGCGTGTCGATCAGCTTGAACAAAGTCTGCGCGGTCGCTTCATCGGTGACTTCGCTTTTCAGCGTCGGGCGCCAGGCGAGCTTCACGCCTTCGGCCTCGCCCAGCTTGGCTTCGAGCGCTTTCGCGACTTCGTGCAGGCTGTCGACGCTGGTCCAGATGTCATGGCCGTCCTCGGACGATTCGACATCGTCGGCGCCGGCGTCGAGCGCGGCTTCGAACACCGTGTCGGCGTCGCCGGCCTTGGCAGCATAGCTGATCATGCCGAGCCGGTCGAAACCGTGGCTGACGCTGCCGCTGGTGCCGAGGTTGCCGCCGTTTTTCGAGAAGGCGGTGCGGACGTTGGTCGCGGTGCGGTTGCGGTTGTCGGTCAGTGCCTCGACGATCAGCGACACGCCGCCGGGGCCATAGCCTTCGTAGCGGATTTCCTCGTAATTATCGCCTTCGCCGCCGGCGGCCTTGTCGATCGAGCGCTGGATATTGTCCTTGGGCACCGATTGCGCCTTGGCGGCGTTGATCGCGGCGCGCAGGCGGGCATTCGCGTCGGGATCGGGCAGGCCCATCTTCGCCGCGACAGTGATTTCGCGCGAAAGCTTCGAAAACAGCGAGCTGCGTTTTTTGTCCTGCGCACCCTTGCGGTGCATGATGTTTTTGAATTTGCTATGGCCGGCCATGGCTCTCTTCTTTTCGGCTGGAAGGAACTGGAAGCGCGCGCTTACATCAGGACCGAATGTCAAAGCAACCGCTGCCACCACCCGACATCGCGCCAGCCGCCCATTTTCCAGCCGACCTCGCGGTAGATACCGATCGGCGTGAAGCCCATCGCCTCATGCAAGCCGATGCTGGCGTCATTCGGTAAGGCAATCCCGGCAAAGATGGCGTGGATATTGCGATGGGCCAAAATCGGAAACAGCGCCTCGTAAAGCCGCCGTCCAACTCCGGAACGTGCAAAGGTCACATCAAGGTAGACCGCGACATCTGCCGAGGTTGCATAGGCTTCGCGCGTGCGGTGAGGGGAGCCATAGGCGTATCCGGCAATTTCGCCTTGGACCTCCGCGACCAGCCAGCCATGACTCGCACCATAATTCTCTATCCGGCGCGCCATTTCCACGGCATCGGGCGGATCGCATTCGAAACTGACCCAATTGTCCGTGACGTAGGGCGCGTAAATCTCGGCACATCGCGCCGCGTCGGTTAAGGTCGCCGGGCGGATGTCGGCGCTCACGCCAGCGTCACCGCCGTCCCCGACGCGCTGACCATCAGCATCGAGCCATTCTGCCCGAGCACTTCATAGTCGAGGTCGACGCCGATCACCGCATTGCCGCCGAGGCGCGCGGCCTCGGCTTCCATTTCGCCGATCGCCTCTTTGCGCGCGCGGGCGAGGACGTCCTCATATTTGCCCGAGCGGCCGCCGACGATGTCGGTGATGCTGGCGAACAGGTCGCGGAACAGATTGGCGCCGACGATCACCTCGCCGGTGACGATGCCCAGATATTCGCGGACCGGACGGCCCTCGACATTATTGGTGGTGGTGCTGAACATCGTCACTCTCCTGGCTGGGGGCGTCAGTCGATTCCGAGCGCTGACTTATAGACGTCGAGGATCGCTTCCATTTCCTTGCGGTCGTGGACCGGCAATTTGCGCAGGCGAACGATCTGGCGCATGATTTTCGGATCGTAACCCTGCGATTTCGATTCATTATAGGTGTCGCGGATGTCGTCGGCGATGCCCTTTTTCTCTTCTTCCAGACGCTCGATGCGCTCGATGAAAAGGCGCAGTTGTTCGTCGGATACGGTGGCTTCGCTCATTTTTGGCTCCGGTGATTGGGATGATGCGGCGCGAGAATCGCGCCTGGCGCGTCCCTAATCGGCTCCGGGATTTTTGGCCATGCTTTCTTCCATCCGCGCGAGCTGTTCGGGCGTCGCGGCGGTATGATGCCGCGCTTTCCACTCCGCGGTCGGCATGCCGTGCACGATCGCGCGGCCTGCCTCCTTGTCCATGTCGCCCGCCTCGGCAATCCAGTCGCCGAGGCAGTTGCGGCAAAATCCGGCGAGGCCCATCAAATCGATGTTCGCGGCGTCGCTGCGATGCTGGAGCAGGCGGACGAGGCGGCGGAAGGCCGCGGCGGCGACCGCATCGTCAAGGCTGTCGAGCGCCTCATTACCGGTGGTCTGATCGTCGCTGCAGGACATGGTTCCTCCGTTGAATGATTGAATAGCTATACGGCGGTTGCCTTCCTATCATCAAGGCGGCATTGCCATCATCAGCAAGCCGGCATTGCCCTAGCGTCCCCCCTGTTATCGGAGCTTTTGTGGTCCAGAATTTTATTCCCCGCCAGCGCAAGGTGCGCATCCTGGCGACCCTTGGCCCCGCGAGCGCCAACCCCGAGATGATCGCCGCGCTGCACCGCGCCGGCGCCGATGCGTTTCGCGTCAACATGAGCCACGGCGACCATGCGGGTCATGCAAAGGTTATCGCGGCGATCCGCGCGCTCGAAAAGGACACCGGACGCCCGACGACGATCCTTGTCGACCTGCAGGGCCCGAAACTGCGCGTCGGCACCTTCAAGGACGGCCCGGCCGAGTTGGTGAACGGCAAGAGCTTCGCTCTCGATACCGACAAGACGCCGGGTGATGCGACGCGCGTTTACCTGCCGCACCCCGAATTGTTCGCGGCGCTTGAAGCCGGCACGCGCCTGCTGATCGACGACGGCAAGCTGGTGCTGCGCGTGAAGAGCGTTGCGCCGGACAAGATCGAAACGGTGGTCGAAGTCGGCGGCAAGATTTCGGACCGCAAGGGCGTCAATGTTCCCGATGTCGTCGTGCCGCTCGCGGCGCTGACCGAAAAGGACCGCAAGGATTTGACCTTCGCGCTCGAACAGCATGTCGACTGGATCGCGCTGTCGTTCGTGCAGCGCCCCGAGGACGTCGCCGAGGCGCGCACGCTGATCGGCGGCAAGGCGGCCTTGCTCGTCAAGTTCGAGAAGCCGTCGGGCGTGCAGCGGATCGAGGAAATTCTCGAACTCGCCGACGCGGCGATGGTCGCGCGCGGCGACCTGGGCGTTGAACTGCCGCCCGAGGCGGTGCCGCCGCTGCAGAAAAAGATCGTCGCCACCGCACGCCGCATGGGCAAGCCCGTCGTCGTCGCAACGCAGATGCTCGAATCTATGATCGTCTCGCCGTCGCCGACGCGCGCCGAAGTATCCGACGTCGCGACCGCTGTTTACGATGGTGCCGACGCAATCATGCTGTCGGCCGAAACCGCGGCGGGGGCCTTCCCGGTCGAGGCGGTGACGATGATGGATTCGATCGCGCGCTCGGTCGAAAGCGACCCCGACTATTTTCGCCGCCTGCATTTCACCGAGACCGCGCCAGACGCGACGACCGCCGACGCGCTCGCCGAAGCGGCGGGCAGTATTATCACGACGATCGCCGCCGATGCGATCATCTGTTTCACCGCGTCGGGCTCGACCGCGCGCCGTGTCGCGCGCGAGCGGCCGGGCGCACCTTTGCTCGTCCTGACCCCGAAGAAGGAAGCAGCGCGGCGGATGGGCCTGCTCTGGGGCGCGCACGCCGTGCCGACCAAGGATATCGGCAGCTTTGAAGAGATGATCGCCAAGGGCAAGCGCATGGCGCTGCGTCATGGGATCTGCAAGGCGGGCGCGAAGCTGGTGATGATGGCGGGGGTTCCGTTCGGCACCCCGGGATCGACCAACGTGCTGCATGTGGCGACGCTGACCGGCGACGAGTTGCGCGGCTACAGTTAGGATTCGGGCGCTAGTCGATTCAAATCGGCACATAAGTTACCGGCTGATTCACAAAATTTTCGACGTGATTCAGAACGGGACGTTTAAAAATGGTAAATGGACTTTGCACCATTGACGCCGCTTGGCATAGTTGGTGGATGTAGCGCGTCGGACCCGCGTCGGGGGGCTCCGCATTCGCCAGTCCGGAGGTTTTCCCGCGTGTCCGCACCGTTCCGTTTTCCGCGCTTTTTTGTCACCAGCCCGGCGCCCTGTCCCTATCTGGCGGGCAAGACCGAGCGCAAGGTGTTCACCGAGCTCAGCGGCAACTCGGCGAACGAGCTGAACGACGCGCTCGGCCGCATCGGCTTCCGCCGCAGCCAGTCGGTCGCCTATCGCCCGAGCTGCGCCGATTGCTCGGCCTGCGTATCGGTACGCGTCTGCGCGGGCGAGTTCACGCCGAGCAGCTCGCAGAAGCGCAACTTGCGCCGCAACGGCGATCTCGTCGCGACGGCGTGCAAGCCGTGGGCGACCGAAGAGCAATATGCGCTGCTGCGCTCCTATCTGGGGTCGCGCCATCCCGATGGCGGCATGGCCGATATGGACGAGCAGGATTTCGCCGACATGGTCGAGCAGACCCCGGTCGATTCCTATATGATCGAATATCGCGAACCGGCGGCGGATGGTGGCAAGGGGCGCCTTGTCGGTTGTTGCCTGACCGACCGGCAGGGCGACGGGCTGTCGATGATCTACAGCTTCTTCGATGCGGCACATCCGATGCGCGAGGGGCTTGGCACCTATATCATCGCCGACCATGTCCAGCGCGCGGCGCGGGCGGGGCTGCCCTATGTCTATCTCGGCTATTGGATCGAAGGGTCGGCGCGCATGGCGTACAAGGCGCGCTTCCGTCCGCTCGAAAGGCTCGGCCCCGATGGCTGGGCGCGCTTCGAGCCGACCCAGTCCGAACGTATCGCTGCGATGTTCGAGCTCGCCTGATCGTCGGTAGGGTCCGTTCCGTTGACGCGGCGCCATTTGCGCGCCATTGAATGCGAAGGGAATTTTGGGGCGGGGAACAGAGGAGATGGCTTTGTTCCGACATCATGGCGCCGTGAAATTCCTGTTTCCTGCCCTCACTATCAGTCTCATGCTTGCCGCGGTGCCGCTCTCGGCGCAGCCGCGACAGGGTACAGGAACGCGTGATGGCGCGTCGATCAATGGCGTTGATCAGGCGAACGAGGTCGATTGCCAGGGGCTCCCGGCGGAAGTGTCGGGTTCGGGCAATCGCATCAACTTTGTCGGCGACTGCCCCAGCCTGACGGTTAATGGGGTCGACAACCGGATCGGCATCCTCCTGTCACCCGGCGCCGACCTTCGCGTTTCGGGCGTTGACAATGTCGTGACCTGGCAGGTCCGCGGGAAGGGCAAGCCGCGTATTTCGGTGCAGGGCGTCGATAATCAGGTGCGACCTTTGCGTTAGCGAAAGAGGCGCCGACCCCCACGAATCCGCGGAGTTGCGAACGTCTCGCAAAGGCCAGTTTCTCGCCGCTTCCGGTTGACCTTTCCTCGCTTTCAAGGGCATAGCTTTGCGTCCAGGACATTAGTCCGGGTCGCATCCGTTATGAATTCGCCGGGGGGCTGGCGACAGGGGGAAAAGGATGCCCGTGCGCGATTTCGTCAGCATCACGGCCAGCGACCGGGGTAACGGTATTCGCCGGATGGCGCGCGCATGAGCGAGCCGGTCAAGGTTGCGATCATCGGGTCGGGCCCCGCGGGGCTCAGCGCCGCCTCGCGCGCCGCGCAGCTTGGGCTCAGCCACATCCTGCTCGAAAAGACCGACCATCTGTCGGACACGATCTTCAAATATCAGAAGGGCAAGCGCGTGCTCGCGACCCCCGAGCGGCTCGACCTCCGCTCCGACTGCCGCTTCGCTGAGGGCGCGCGCGAATATATCCTCGGCAATTGGGACGAGGACGCGGCGAACAACAAGGTGAATGTCGCCTATCACGCCGAGGTCGCCGAAGTGACCGGCGCGAAGGGCGCATTCGCTATCAAGACGGCGAAGGGCGATGTCTATACGGCAGAGAATATCGTGCTGGCGATCGGGACGCAGGGCAATCCGAACCGGATGCGCTGCGAGGGCGCCGACCTGCCGCACATCATCTATCAGGTCGACGATCCCGAGGATTTCAAGGACAGGCATATCACCGTCGTTGGTTCGGGCGACGCGGGGATCGAAAATGCGCTCGGCGTCGCCGAGGAAGCGCTCGAAAATACCGTCACCATCCTCAACCGCTCGAAAGATTTCGCGCGCGCCAAGGCGAAGAATGTCTCCGACATGACCGAGGCCGGCGAGAATGGCTTCATGTCGATCCGCACCGAGACGCAGCCGAAGAAGGTAGAGCCGGGCTGGCTGACGCTCGAAACCCCAACAGGCGAGGAGCGGATCGAATGCGACGTCATCGTCGCGCGCCTGGGCTCGGTCGCGCCGCGCGGCTTCGTCGAATCGATGGGGATCGAGTTCACCGGCCCTGACCGCGAGGCTTTTCCCAAATTGTCGCCGACCTTCGAGACGACGGTGCCCGGCATCTATGTCATCGGCGCACTCGCGGGTTATCCGCTGATTAAGCATTGCATGAATCAGGGCTATGACGTCGTAGAATTCCTCAACGGCAACAAGGCGCTGACCCCCGCCGACGAAAAGGATCTGGCGGCGATCTTTGCGGGGCTGCCGCAGCAAAAATCGGTCAGCGAATGGCTCGAATATCTGCGCACGCGCATCCGCATCTTCGCCGACGTCTCGCCGCTCCAGATGCGTGAATTCATGCTCGATTCGAAGGTCGCCTTTTATCGCAAAGGCGATGTCGTGTTCGAAAAGGGCGAGCCGGGGTCGTCGCTGTTCGCGATCGCCGACGGATTTGCCGAAGTCGAGGTCGGCCCATCCGTCACCGTGTCGATCGAACAGGGGTCGATCTTTGGCGAGGTCGGGCTGATCTCGGGTCGAAAGCGCGGCGCGACGATCCGCGCGGGCGAGGACAGCATCTTTGTCGAGGTATCGCGTACCGCGGCGCTCAAGCTGATGGCGGCGGTTCCGGGGGCGAAGCGCGTCATCAACCGCATCTCGCTCGAACGCCAGTTGCTCCAGATATTCAAAGGCGGGCTGACGGTGGAGGATCTCGAACCGATCGTCGAAGACCCCGCCATCGAACGCGTGCCCGCGGGCAAGGTCGTGCTCGCCGAGGGCGACGAGGGCGACGACGTCTATGTCATCCGGTCGGGTTCGATGGTGGTCGAAAAGGACATCGGCGGCAAACCGATCTTCCTGCGCTATCTGCCCGCGGGCAGCTTCTTCGGTGAAATGGCGGTGCTCAGCGGAGAGAAGCGCAATGCGACGGTCAAGGCCGCGGTCGCGAGCGAAGTGATCCGGCTGAAAGGCGAGCAGTTCAAGGCGATGCTCGCCAAGCGGCCGCAGGTACGCGAGGCGACCGAGGCCGCGGTCGCCGAACGCGCGGCGATGAACAGCTTCATCGAATCGCGCAAGGCGAGCTATTCGAGCGCGGTCGACCTCTACTCTGACACCGCCAGCTTCATCATGAAGGAAGGGCTGGGCGAGGCGACCGACGCGCTGCTGATCGACGAGAATCTGTGCGTCGGCTGCGACAATTGCGAGAAAGCGTGCGCCGACAGCCACGAAGGCCTGTCGCGGCTCGACCGCGAGGCGGGCAAGACCTTCGCCCATCTGCATGTACCGACGAGCTGTCGCCACTGCGAGCATCCGCACTGCATGGCCGATTGCCCGCCGAACGTCATCCACCGCGGTCCCGACGGCGAAGTGTTCATGGAACCCGGCTGCATCGGCTGTGGCAACTGCATGCGTAACTGCCCCTATGGCGTGATCCGCATGGAAGCAGCGCCGCCTGAGAAGCCGAGCCTGCTACGCTGGCTGCTCACCGGTTTCGGCCCAGGGCCGGGCGAACCGTCACCCAAATGGACCAAGAAGCAATTGGGCGACGAGAAGCCCAAGAAGATCGCGGTGAAGTGCGATATGTGCAAAGGCATTTCGGGCGGGCCGGCGTGCGTGCGCGCCTGCCCCACGGGCGCCGCGATCCGCGTTTCGCCCGAGGAATTCCTCTCCATCGCGCGGCTTCAGGAAGACGCCGACTGATGGCAAGCCTCTTCCCGCGCCGTCGCACCAAGGCGACCCAGACCGAGCGCGTCCGCGAGCGGCGGCATGAGGGCTTCCTACGCTATGCGGGCTTCCGCTGGGCCAAGATTTCAGGCGGGCTCTGCCTGTTCATTATCGTGAGTTACGCACTGGTCGACGTGACGCCGCGGCACAATGGCGGCAGCTGGTACGGCTATACTCTGGGCACGATCGGCGCGGCGTTGATCCTGTGGCTCACGGCACTTGGCTATCGCAAGCGCAAGATGACGAGCGACTACTGGTCGCTGAAGGCGTGGACCTCGGCGCACGTCTATCTCGGGCTCAGCCTGATCGTCGTCGGCACCTGGCACACCGGATTCCAGCTCGGCTGGAACGTGCATACGCTCGCGTGGGCGCTGATGATGCTCGTGATCCTGTCGGGTCTTTACGGCGTCATCGTCTATGCGACGCTGCCCGCCGCGCTCTCGAACAACCGCGACGAGATGACGCAGATGCAAATGCTCGAGGCGATCCGTGCCTTCGATCGTCAGCTGCACAGCGCGGCGCAGCCGCTGACGCCCGCCGATACGGCGCCGGTGCTCGCGGCGCTCGACGAGGATCCGTTCGCGGGCGGCGTCGCGGCGCGACTTTCGGGCCGCTATCCCAATTGTGCCACGGCTGCCGCGCTGCGCACGTTGTCGGCCTCGAACGGCGGCGACTGCGAGGCACGCGAGAAGGTAGTCGGTCTGCTCAAGCAGAAGGAGGCGGCGCTGACGCGCCTGCGTCGGCATCTCAGGATCCGCGCTCTGCTCGAAATCTGGCTCTATGTGCATGTGCCGCTGACCTTTGCGCTGATCGCGGCGCTGTCGGCGCACATCATCAGCGTCTTCTTCTACTGGTAAGGCGGGAGGGGGACCATGAGCTTCATCCTGCGCCGAATCTCGACGACGAAGACGGGCAAGCAGATCATCCGCGACACACCGCTGCCGGGTGACATCATCACGCTCGGCCGCGAGGGCAGCAATATCATTCACGTCGCCGATCTGGCGGTGAATCCGCATCATGCGACGATCAGCAGCACCGACGGGCGCCACGTCCGCGTCGCGGCGAACGAGGGGCTGGGCTTCGATCTCAACGGTCGCAGCGCAACGGCCGCCGATATCGACAGCGGTGCGGGCGGCGAGTTGCGCTTCGGCGGCCACCGGCTGACGATCGCGCGCGAGGGCGACAATGTCATCCTGCTCGTCGAGCGGATCGACGAGCTGTCGCAATCGTCCAAGGACGTCGACGAAGCGAAGGCCTTTTCGCTGCAGGGCGTGATGCTCGGCAAGCGAATGGGGGCGTGGCTGTTCGGCCTGCTGATGCTGCTCGCCTTCCTGATCGGGCCGATCTGGGCGTGGTACAGCTACAAGAATGTCAACGAGCGCCCCGACGGCTATCACGCCGACAGCGCCTGGCTCTCGGGGCCGCTGTCGAGCGCGCACGCGAGCCTGAAGAACGACTGCCAGTCGTGTCATGTCGAACCCTTTGTGGCGGTGACCGACAAGGCGTGCGTCGGCTGTCACACCGGCGAGCACAAGGCGATGAGCATGGCGCACGCTAGTGCCCCATCCGCAATGCTGCTCGCCGCGCGCCATCCTCCGGGGGCTGGCGAGAAGATTCTCGCGGGTTTTGCCAAGACCTTCAACAAACCGCAGGGGCGCTGTGTCGACTGCCATACCGAGCATGAGGGCGCGGGGCCGATGCCGGCGACGCCGCAGAAATTCTGTGCCGATTGCCACGACGGCATGTCGGCGCGATTGAAGACCGCGGGCCATCCGACGACGCTCGCCGACGCCGCCGATTTCGGAACGAGCCATCCCGAATTCCGCCCGCTCGTGCGTTCGGCGCCTGGCGCGAAATTGGTGCGTACTACGCTGGCGAAGGGCACGGTCGATTATAACGGCCTCAAATTCCCGCACGACATGCATTTGCAGGCGACCGGCGGGGTCGCGCGCATGGCGGCAAGTTTCCGCGGCCGTTATGATTTCGGCAAGAAGCTCGAATGCGAGAATTGCCACCGCGTCGAGGCCGACGGGGTGCGCGTCAAGCCGGTCGAGATGGAGCGCGACTGCGCGATGTGCCACAGCTTGGCTTTCGAAACCGTCGGCGGGGTGACACGCACCTTGCGACACGGCGAGCCCGATCAGGTGGTCGCCGATCTCACCGCTTATTATCGCTCGGCGCCTCCGACGCGGCCGCTCCAGCTCGGCGGCATGCAGCGGCGGCGGCCGGGCGCCTATGCCGAGGGGCAGGTCTACAACATCTATTTCAACGAAGTCGCGACACGGCCCAGCCGCGCGCAGGATGCGGTGCGCGCCGTCTTCTCGAAGGGCGGCGCGTGCTACGACTGCCACACGATCTTTGCACCGCGGGCGGGGAGCAGCTGGCGCGTCGCGGCGGTCAGCCAGACGCCGCGCTATCTGCAAAAGGGCTGGTTCGATCACGACGCGCACCGCGAGACCGAATGCGCCGATTGCCATACCGCCGCGCCGGCGTCGAAGGCGTCGACCGACCTGCTCGTCCCCGGCGTGCGCCAGTGCCGCGACTGCCATGTCGGCGAATCGGGGGCGCGGCTGGTTAAGGTCGAGACCGCGACCGAATCGCCGTGCGCGATGTGCCACGAATATCATTCGGACGGGGGCAAACCGTGGATGCCGCCACGCCAGCGCAGGAAAAACACTGCCGCAATCACAAATAAACGTCTTGGTGCTAGCTATGGTGTGAGCGTGATCACAGGAACCGGGGGGCGGGGCCTTTACGAAGTGACATGGCGCACACCTTCCTTGCACGCGGCAAGGCAGGGCGGATAGGTATTGGGTCGCCGGACCAGACCGGCGGGAGCAGGGGACGGATATGCTGATCGCACAGATCACAGATATCCATATCGGGTTCGATCCGGACAATCCGGCCGAATATAACCGCAAGCGCCTCGACGAGGTGCTCGACGTGCTGATCGAGGGCCCGAACCGGCCTGAACTGTTGCTCGCCACCGGTGACCTCACCGACCGCGGCGACGAGGACAGCTATCGCCGCCTCGCCAATGCCTTCTCGCGCTGTCCCTTTCCGGTGTGGCCCAGCGTCGGTAATCACGACCTGCGCGATAATTTTCACGCGCGCTTTCCTGGCTTCGACGACGGCAGCGGTTTCGCCCAATATACGATCGAACTTCCCGAACTGCGCCTCGTTACCATCGACACGCTCGAGGAAGGCCGTCACGGCGGCGCCTTTTGCGGGCAGCGCGCGGCATGGCTCGACACCGAACTGGCGAAGGACAGCGCCAAGCCGACCTATATCGTCATGCACCATCCGCCGGTCGAAAGCGGGATCGAGTGGATGAATACCGACCCTGACGAGCCGTGGGTCGCCGTCTTCACCGACGTGATACGCCGTCACCCGCAGGTTCGCGGGTTGATCTGCGGCCACCTCCACCGCTCGGTGACCGTTGCGTGGGAGGGGCGCACAATCGCAATCTGTTCGTCGACCGCGCCGCAGGTCTCGCTTGATCTGAGACCCATCGATGAGAACGAGCCCGACGACCGGCCGATGATCGTCGCCGAAGATCCCTCTTATGCGCTTCACCGCTGGAATGGGCGCGAACTCGTCAGCTTCTACGACCATGCCGGCGCGCATACGATGCTCGCCAAATATGACGAACGGCTCCAGCCGCTGGTGCGCGAACTAAAGGCTGAACGCCCGCGCTAATAGCCCAGCGTCAAATCGACCCGGGGTTCGACGGCCTCGCCCTTTTTCCAGCGATCGAGATTTTCGAGGAAGCGCTGCGCCGAGCGGATGAACATCTTGTCCTGCGCGCGGCCCGACAGGTGCATCGTGATATGCGCGTTGTCGAGGCTCCACAGCGGGTCGTCCGAGGGGAGCGGTTCGGGCGTCGTGACATCGAGGAAGGCCGAGGCGATCTGCTGGCCGTCGAGCGCCGCGACCAGCGCGTCCTGATCGACGACGCTGCCGCGCGCGATGTTGATGAGCGTTGCGGTCGACTTCATCGCGGCGAGCTCCGCCGCGCCGATCATGCCGTCGGTTTCGGGGGTCGCGGGCACCGCGAGAATCACCCAGTCGAATTCGCCGATCTGCGCGCGCCACTGGTCGGGGGTGAGTGTATTGGCGCCGGGTGAGCGGCGCACGATCGTGACGTCAACCGCGAACGCCTTCAACCGCTCCTCGATCAGCTTGCCGATCGCGCCATAGCCGAGCAGCAGCGCCTTCGACCCGAACAGCTCGACCTTGCCCGGCGAATCCATCAGCCACTCGCGGCGCTCCTGCGCGCGCACGACATCGCGGTAACCCTTGGCCACGGTCAGCATCCCCATCACGACATATTCGGCGATGGTGATCGCGTTGATCCCCGCACCATTGGTCACCACCGTGCGGCGTTCGCGCAGCAAGTCGAGCGGCATGCCGTCGACCCCGGCATAGATGGAGTTCAACCATTTGAGCTGCGTTGCGGCGGTGATGACCGCGGCCATGTCCTTCTTGTCGTACATGTCGAACCAGCCGATCTCGGCCTGCGGCGCGAGTTCGAGCGCCTCTTCCTTCGATGCGAAGAATTTGGGTTCGACCCAGCCAGGTAGCCGGTTTTCGACAAGCGGGCGGATAAGCCCCGAGAGGACGGTGACGGTCTTGGTCATGATTTTCCTACTGCTGAAAAGCGTGCCAGCCCGCCCACGCCAGCGGGACGAGGCCGATGAGATCGACGAGCGCGATGGTGCCGAGCGCAGCGGGGCGCCCATAGGACTGATACAGAAACAGGAAGCTGAGCATCGAGATCGCCGCGAGCAGCGTCGCAAGCTTGCGCCCGCCGGGGTCGAAGGCCGCCCACACGCAGGCGACGAGCACCGCGAAGAACAGCGCGGCGCGGTGGTGCATCAGCAAGAAGAGCGGGCTGTCCGGCGCGATACCATAGAGCCGCGTGATCAGCGCCGGCCGGAACAAAGCCAGCGCCGGGATCAGGTGGACAAGGCCGACGAGCAGCCAGCAGATCAGTTGCGACATGCAACGAGGCTAGCATCGCGCAAGCCCGCCGCAAGCCTCTAATTGGCTTGCAGTTGCCAGTCCCATCCGATCGGGTCGCCGTCCATCACTTCGACCCCGGCCGCGACGAGCTCGTCGCGCAGCGCATCGGATGCGGCAAAGTCCTTGGCCGCGCGGGCCTCCTTGCGGCGCGCCAGCGTGGCTTCGATCTCGTCCTCGCCGATGGTCGCGGTCTTCGGGCGGACGCGCAGGTCGGAGCGTTCGGTCGTCAGCAGGTTTAGGCCGAGCACGGCATCCATCGCGGCGAGCGCTCCACGCTTCTGGCCGGCGTCGATCTTTTTCATCGCCGCCGTTTCTTCGAGCAGCGTGAGCGCCACCGGCGTATTGAGGTCGTCCGACATTGCAGCGTCGAACTTTGCCTGCAGGTCCGTGAGCCGGCGGTCGGTCGGTTCGGCCGGTCCGGCATCGCGCGCCGGGGCGGCCGCCATCACCAGCCGCTTGAGCCGCGTCAGCGCCGCACCAAGGCCGTCCCACGAGAACTCCAGCTCGCTACGATAATGCGCTTGCAGGCACATCAGGCGATAGGCGAGGGGGTGATAGCCCTTGTCGATCAGCAGCTGGACGCGAAGGAACTCGCCGCTCGACTTCGACATCTTGCCGCTGCGGTCGACGAGGAAATTATTGTGCATCCAGATGCGCGCGCCGCTGGCGTCGCTGCAGCTGTGCGCTTGGTTCTGCGCGATCTCGTTCGGATGGTGGATCTCGCGGTGGTCGATGCCGCCGGTGTGGATGTCGAAGGGGAAGCCGAGCAGAGCCTCGGACATCACCGAGCATTCGAGGTGCCAGCCCGGCGCCCCGCGGCCCCACGGCGAATCCCATTCCATCTGGCGCGTCTCGCCCGCGGGCGTCTTGCGCCAGATCGCGAAGTCGGCCGGATGGCGCTTGCCATCGACCGGATCGATCCGGCTCTCGCCCTCATCGGTGCCGTGGCGCGCGAGGCGGCCGTAATCGGCGACCGTCGTGGTATCGAAATAGAGGCCGCCTTCGAGCTCGTAGCAATGCTTGCCCGCGATCGTCTTGGCGAACTCGATCATCGCCGGAACATAATCGGTGGCGATCGACCAGTGCGCGGGCTGGCGGATATTGAGCGCCTTCACGTCGGCCCAATAAGCTTCGGTATAATGTTTCGCGATGTCCCAGATCGACTGCGCGCGCTCGGCGGCCGCCTTCTCCAGCTTGTCCTCGCCCGCATCGGCGTCGTCGGTCAGATGGCCGACATCGGTGATGTTGATGACGTGGGTCAGCTTGTACCCCTTGTACGACAGCGTGCGGCCGAGCGTGTCGGCGAAGACATAGGCGCGCATGTTGCCGATGTGCGGATAGTTATAGACCGTCGGTCCGCACGAATAGACGCGGGCCTCGCCGGGGTGGACGGGCTCGAACTCTTCGAGGCTGCGCGTCAGGCTGTTGAACAGCTTGAGCGGGGAGGCAGGGGCGTCGGTCATAACCGCGCCCATGCCTTGCTCCGCCCGCTGGCGTCAACCGAAAGCCTTATTGCTGCGGCGGCGTCCACAAATCGTCATTGCCGGCGCCGGTGACCGGATCGTCGAGCAGCGGCTCGCCCGTCATCGGATCGATATCGCGCATCGTGATCAGCGCCTGCGGGAAATTATTGCCTTCGCCCACGCCGTCGTCGTCATCGTCGACCTCTTCGTCGATGATATCCTGGACCGGGAAATTATTCTCGAAATCGAAGGTGATGGTGGTGCAGGCGGTCGGACTGGCGATGAAGCAACCGTTGAAGGTCGACCGGCGATCATAGCTGCCGACGACGGGGGCCACGCCGTTGATCGTCAGGAGTGGGACCGCGTCGATGCCGGTAACCTGACCGTTGGCGCCAAGCTGGACGCCGTTAATGGCGATGCGCGATGGTCCCTGCGTCCGCACGTCGAGTCCGCCGGCGCCAAAGGTCAGCCCGCGGCGCTGCGCAAAGTCTGTCCCCGCGCCGCTGTTCTGGACATAAAAGCCGCCCGCGACGTTGGCGCGGATGCCGCGCGCGAACAGCGCCCCCTCGTCGAGGATGACGCCGTCATTCTCGCCGAGGCGCGTGTTGATGGCGTCGATCGTCGTTGCCGCGCCGACGGCAGTAATCGCTGCCTGCGTCGCGACGATGATATCGTCTGAAGCCAAGTTGAGCTGTCCGCCCGGCGCATTGTTCGCGCCGAGCAGCCGCACGCTGCCCTGACCGAGAATGACCTCCAGCGCGTCGCCCGCGGTAAGGTTGAGCGCGTTGGTATCGGTAAGGCCGGTCAGCTGGACATTGCCGATCACGCGCATCTTGCCCGGGGTGCGGATCGTCAGCGCGCCATTGGCGCCGAGGTTCGATCCCGCCGCGCCGCCGGTCATCGTGAACGTATCGACGACGACGTCGGGCTGTGCAGCCGACCCTATCGAACCGCCACTCGCAGCCTGTACCTCGGGCGCGAAGATTTCGATTTGAGTGCCGTAGAGGCGCGTCAGTTCGGCGGCATCGATGTGATAGCCATTGGGCCCGTTCGGTCCGGCCGTGCCGCCCACGAAAGTCTGGTTGTCGGAGTTATTGTTGGCGACCGACAGCTGCTGGGTCACCCCCGCGGTCCCGACGCGGCCCGTGGCAGCAATGTCGATCCCTGCCGAAGCGAGCGAGATCGACTGGCCGGTGACGACGCCATTGATCCCCAGCGATGTGCGCGCCGATGCGGTGAGGTTGCCCGCGACCGTAAGGGTGTCGAGATTGAGGAAGCCGCCCGCATTCTCGATGGTCGCATTCGCAGCCGTGAGGCTGCCGATGGTCATCGCCTCGCCCTGCGTGCGGAGGTCGGCGGTGCCGGCGACGCTCCCTGCGGCAACCGAAAAGTCACCGTTCCCGCGGACATAGGCATCGCCCACGTCGGTGGTCAGCGTGGCGAAATGCATATTGCCGCCGCCCTCGATGCGGATTGCATTCGCGCTGGCGTTGATCAAACCCGATGCGACCAGGCTGCCCAGCTCGATATTGCCGTCGCTGCTGTCGAGATTGGTCGTGCCGAGGACATAAGCCTCGTTCACAGCGACTCCGGTCGCGCCGGTGAGCGTGACGTCCTGCCCCTCGATCGAGGTGATGCCGATCGCGGTCACTGCGTTCAGTGTCGCATCGCCAAGCGCGCGAACGCCGCCGCCCGCGATCCCGGCGGACGAATTGACGACGACATCGCCGTCGGCCCGCAGCGTCGGGATCGCGGTGCCGCCGGTGTCGGTGAGCGCCGCGAGCGCTACGCCCTGCGCGGTGATCGTCGCGTTGCGTCCCGCCGCCACGGTGCCGGTCAGATTGGCGATGCCCGCCGCGTCGACGATGACGTCGCTAAAGGCATCGAGGCCGGCGAGCGTCGTGGCGCCGCCCTGCGTGCGGATGCTGCTGTCGCCGCCCGTGGTGCCGAGGCCGAGCGTCGTCGCGCCATTGACCGCGATGCTGTTCGCGGCGTTGAGCAGGATGTCGTCGCCGGCCGACAGCGTCGCCGCGTCGATCGCACCGGCGGTGGAAGCCATCACGATGTCGGCGCCGTTGATGCCTTGCGATCCTTCGCCCGTGCCGATGGTGAAGGTCGGGCTGCCCGACGCCGTCGAGAAATCGAGGATATGCGTGTCGGCGCCGGTGCCAGTGGTGCGGACATTGAGCGCGCCGATATTGCCCGCGGCGCGGACGGTGATGTCGTCGCCGCCCGTGACGTCGGTCAGGTTGGCCGTCGTTCCGGCGATGACAAGGACGTCCTCGCCCGCCGTGCCGCCATCTATCGACGCCGCGGTTCCGGCATTGACGCCGAACATGCGCGCCGCCGAGCTGTCGGTGAGCGTCGCATTGCCCGCCGCGATGACGAACAGATTGCCCTGCGCTGCGATACCGTTGCCGTCGACATAACCGCCATTCGCCTGCGCTGAGGCGGCGATATTGGCGTCCGAATTCAGGAAGATATTGCCACCTGATACATAGGTGCCGGAAAGGTCGGCGGCTGAGAAGATCGAGATATTCCCATCGACTTCAGCGCTATTCACCGAAACTCCGCCGCCCGTGCCGAAGGCGAAGAAGGACGCCGCGCCCGTGACATTGCCGGTGAGCGCGATGCTGTGGGCGAAGAGGTTGATGTCGCCGCCCGCAGCGATCGATCCGCCATTGATGCCTTCGGCGCCCGCTGCCGTCCCGTCCGCCGAAAGCCCGACCGAGAGCCCCGCGGTGATCGCGTTGAAGGCGATCGACTGGCCCTGGACCTGGACGAAGCCGCCCGCGGTCGAGTTGCCGAGGTCGACGGCGCCGGGCGAGGCGATCGAGATGTCGCCGCCGGTGATGATCGAATTCAGCCCGGTGCGGAAGCTGCCCGCCGAGGCAGTAAGGTCGTTCACCGCCTCGGCATGTTCGACGCTGGTGGCGCCAAGGCTGCTGAGCGCGATGTCGTTACCGGCGAGACGGTCGACCCCGATCGTTCCTGTGGGGCCGGTCACGGTCAGCGAAAGCGTGCCCCCCGCGGCGAGCAAGCTGCCCGGCGCACCGCTGATGCTGGTACCCGCGACGATGAACAGGTCGTCGGTCGTCTCGAGCGTCGGAGCGGCATTGGCACCGCGCAGGTCGTGGCGGATGTCGATCTGGTCGCCCGCCTGCAGCTGCGCCGTTTCGCCGACGATCACGCCCCCGCTGCCCTGCGCATAAAGGCCGATCGAGCCGTCGGTGCCGAGCGACATGCTCCCGGCCTCGATCGTCCCGCCCGTTGCGCCGAGGAAGATGCCCGCGGGCGCTTCGTCGGTATCGTTGTTGGTCGGATTGGCAAGGCCGCGCACCTCGACGTCGAGGCTGGTGAAGGCGATCCGGCCGTCGGTGCGAATTTCCACGCGGCCCGCGATATCGCCGCTGGCAAGAATGTTGGTGTTGCCGAGTTCGATCAGCCCCGGCCCCGCATTGGTCGTCAGCGCATCGATATGGACGCGCCCGCCGACGGTGCCTGCAAAGCCGCCGTTTGCCCCCGGCAAGCCGCCCCCGCCGCCTGCGAGACCGCCGGTGCCGCCGCTTCCCGACTGGCCGCTGACATCGATTTCCAGAGACTCGCCGGCGGTCGTGATCGTGCCGCCGTCGGCAATCAGCCGGACCGATCCGCCCACGCCGCCGCCGCCGAGGCCGCCATCTCCGCCGATATTGCCGGCGCCGAAATCGCTGGTGCCGCCAGCGCCACCGTTGCCGCCGACGCCGGTGTTGCCGAGTTCAACGGTATCGCCGGTAAACAGCCCAAGCGTCATCGTCGCGCCATCACGCGAAAGGACTTCGATGGCGCCGCCCTGCGCGCCGCCGCCATTGCCGCCCGAAGGCGCGACCGCTGCCGACGAGCCAAAGCCGAGGCGGCCGGCGCCGCCATTGCCGCCGGTTGCGCCGGTGATGAAATTGGCTTGAGTGACCTCGACGGTCGCATTGGGGCCGTCGGCGAGGACGCTCGACGCCCCGCCAAAAGCATTGCCGCCGTTGCCGCCGCGTCCGTCGCGGCCGTTCGCGCCGTTTCCGCCCTGCGCCGTCGAATCGAGCGCGATCGCGAGCGTGCCGGCGTCGAAATCGTCGACGATTGCCTGCGCGATGCCGCCATAGCCATCGCCGCCGTTGCCGCCGACATTGTGCGTGCCGCCAAGGCCGCCGATGCCCTGCGAGACCGCGCTGACATCTGCGATTGCGCCGGTCGCCGTCGCCAGCCCGATGCTCGCCCGCCCGCCCTGGCCGATGCCGCCCGCGCCGCCGACACCGACGCCGGTCGCGCTGCCCGAACTGCTCGAGAAGAAGGAGGAGCCGCCTTGGCCGCCAATACCCGATGCCTCGGCGGACACGTCGCTCGCCGTGACCGAACCGCCGGCAAGGTTGACGCTCGCGGTGCCGCCGGACCCGTTCCCGCCGTTGCCGGGCGTTCCGGGCAGCGAACCGAAACTCGACGCGTTGACGAAGCCGCCGCCGGTGCCGCCGGTGCCATTGGCATAAGCGGCGATGAGGCTCGCGTCGACGACGGCGGTGCCGCCGATATTGATGACCGCATTGCCGCCGACCCCCGCGCCGCCGGTGCCGCCCGCGATGATATTGGCCGGATCGTCATCATTCCCGTTCGTCCCCGAACGGCCTTCGCCGCTCGCCGATGCGATGATGTCGGCGGCGGTAATCGTCCCGCCCGACAGGTCGATCGTCGCGATGCCGCCGGTGCCGGTGCCCGACACGCCTTGGGCAATGCCGCCGAAGCCATCGGCGCTGACGCTCATGTCGCTGATCGATATGTCGCCGCCGGTCTGGGTGAAGGTCGCGGTGCCGCCGGTGCCGTTCGCGCTGCCGCCGCTGCCGAAACCATTGGCTGACAGTTCGATGACGCCGCCCGAGAGCGTGCCGCCCTGAACATCGAGGGTGATCGTGCCGCCGCGGCCGTTTCCGCTGGTATCGACCGGTCCGCCGGGGACTTCGAATTCCACGGCCGTGCGGCCGTCGGTCGAAGCAAAAAGCTGGCCATAGTCGATCGCGCTGGCGGAATCGGCCGTCGTCTGGATCAGGATGGTTCCGCCGGTGCCGGTGGGGGCAGGCGCACCCGCCGTGACCGCACCGCCCGAAGTCCCGCCCGCGGACAGGTCGGCGCCGAGGCCAAGGTCGATGCGGCCGGCGTTGGCGATCAGCTGGACCGTTCCGCCCGTCGCTGCCGTGCCTCCGGCGCTGCTGCCCGACGCCGCGCTGGCGTTGAGCTGGTTCGTCGCGTCGAGAGTCGCCCTGATCTCCCCGCCATTGCGCGCGAGCAGGTCGATGGTGCCACCCTGCGCGGTGCCGCCGGTGCCGATGACATTGACCGTGCCGCTGCTGGCGTTGACCTCATAGACCTCGGCCACGATGGTTCCGCCGTCGGCGAGGAAGTCGACATTGCCGCCGATCCCGTTGCCGGCGCTTTGCGCCATCGCGAAGGACGCGTTGCCGCCCATCGCTTGGATGGTGAGGCGATTGCCCGTGGTGATCGTGCCCCCGGCGGTCGCGTTGACGGCGACATTGCCGCCGGTGCCCGTCCCGAAATTCTCGCCGGCCGTTCCCATGCCGACCGCGGTCAGGTTGATACCGCCGCTGCTGGTGATCGTCGAGCCGCCTGTCGCAGCCAGCGTCACATTGTTCCCGCGGGCGTTGCCCGATTGCCCCGTCGTGCCGCTGGGGCTGAGCGCGCTTCCCGCCTCTGCCGATGCGACGAGCTCGATCGACGAAAATTGCGCGGTGGCGCCGCCGTCGGCCGTCAGGCTCGCCGCGCCGCCCATCGCATCGCCGCCGACCGAATTTTCTCCGCCCGCATCGCCGCCCCGTCCACTCGCATCGAGCGAGAGTGTGCCGAGCGATATGATCCCGCCATTGTCGCTGTTTATGACGAGAGCGGCGCTCCCCCCCGTTCCGTCGCCGCCGTTCAGCGTGTCATCCGGACCGGAGAAACTCCCGCCGTTGCCCAACGCTTCGATCGACGTGTCCGACGATTCGAACGCGGTGTTCGATCCGAGGATTTCGATGCGCGCGGTGCCGCCCGTTCCGTTGCCCGCCTGAACCGGGCCAAATCCCCCGCCGCCGTTTGCGTCGATCGAAACATTGTTCGTCGCGCGGAAGCTTGCGCCGTCGGAGACCGTCAGCGTTGCCGTGCCGCCTTGCGCGTCGCCGCCGACCGGGACGAAAATATTGGTTGGGCCGAAAGCCGACGCGCTGATGGTGACGGAACCGCTGTCCAGTATCGTGCCGGCATTCCGGACGGAAATACTGGCATTGCCGCCGCGTGCGTCTCCAGTCTCGCCATTTGTTCCGATATCGGCAGAGGCATTTGCGGATACCAAGATGGTCGGCGATGTCAGGGTGCCTCCGGTAACCGTCAGGCTGGCGGTCCCGCCCACGCTGTTGCCGGTTGCTGTGGCGGGCTGGCTCAGCGACGTGATCTGCAACAGATTACCTGTCGACAGCGTCCCGCCGCTGACATTCACTGCAACATTGCCTGCGGCGCCCGCGACGCCATCTGATCGGACGGTCAGATTGCCCGTCGCGCCGCCCTGCTGACCCGCGCCGATGGTCAGTGACGCACCGGCGTCGCCGCTGAAAACCCCGTTGCCTTCGACGAAGATTTGTCCTGCTGACGACAGAGGGGGCGGCGATCCCGGGATCTGTTGCAGCGCCTCGCCGACAAAGGTGCCGCTTGCACGGGCGACGGTGCTGCTACGGAACAGCGTGTCGTTGACGATGATATTTGCCGCTGTGGCGTTCGCGGGGTTCAAATTCTGTTCGCCGCTCGTGATATTATAGCCGGCGGACAGGCGTACCGCGCCGTCTTCTTCTGTTGCCGAGACGGCGTCGTCATAGCCGATCGCGCCCGACACCAGCATCGTCACCGCGTCATTCTTGGGAATGGCGACCATATAGATGCGGCTCTGGTCGGTATCGCCGTCCTGATGCGCAGGGCCGGTGGTCGTGCCGGTGTGGGTGATCGCGTTGCCGCCCTCGACCCCCCGGGTGACGTTGATGTCGAAGAGGCCGCCGTTGATGCGGATATCGGCCTGTTCGGCGGCGACATAGGCGGCCGATCCGTCGACGCGGACGGCACCCGCCTGGACGACGCGCGGCGCGACGAGCGCGATATAGCTGCTGCCGGGATTGCCGACATTGTTCGCGTTGATCGCGCCGTTGACGGTGATCGCCGACGTGCTGCCCGTCGTCCCGTTGAACCGGATCGTTCCCCCGGGACCGAACAGGCCGCCGGTCGTGACGATGTCGTTGGTGGTGAGGACAAGGCTGCCGACGTTGATCACGCCCGACGCGCCGATCAGGATGCCGCCGGCGTTATAGAACCAGATATTGCCGCCGCGCGGGCCGCTGGTCGATCCGACATAGCTGTTCACAATACCGTTCAGCGCGATCTGGTCGGTAATCGAGGTGCCCGCCCCGTCGACGAACCGGTTGAGAACGACATAGCCTGTGGTGTCGCCGACATAGTCCAGCGTGTTGCCTGTGGGCAGGAAGTCGATCACGCCCGCGATTGGCGTGTTGGACGGTGTCCAGTCGACAATGCTTTGCGGCCCGTTGACGTTGACCGTCGACGGATTCACGCCCGTGCCCGTGGTCGTACCCGAAGGGAGGGTCGTGATCGTGCCTGACCCCGCGACCTGCGCCAGCGCGGGGCCGCCATAGGCGAGCGCCATCATCCCGGCGGCGATTGCGCAGCTTGTCAGCAGCCGCTGCTTGCCGGGACCGCTGGGCGAGAGGGAAGCGATGGCACGCATGTCCGTTGTCCTCGATGCAAAATTCATGGTCAGCGCGCCCTCACGCCGAATAGCGTAGTCAGCGATATGAGCAGCCGCGGGTCGGGCCGCTCGGTGAGGAAGCCGCCGCGATTGAGTGGCACGGCGAGTGTCATGTCGAGCCGCGCGAGATCGCCGTAAGCGACGCGCACGCCGCCCCCCGCCGAATAAAGTTTCTGCGGATCGAGCCCGTCGAAGGCCGTATCCTTGTTCCACATCCACGCCGCGTCGAAAAAGACGAAGGGCTGAAAGGCGAAGCTTTCGGTATTGGCGGGAACGAACGAGCCGTAGCGTGCTTCTAAAGCCACCGCGACGCCGCTGTCGCCGATCACCGTGCCGGGGTCGAAGCCGCGTCCGACGGTAAAGTTGCCGCCCGAAAACTCTTCATAAGCGAGCAAGGGATCGTTCGCCCGCTGCGCGCGCGGCGCCGCCGAAAGCGTGAAAAGCTTTGCCGGTCGCCATTCGGCGAGCGCATTGGCGCGGACGAGGAAGGCGTCGGGCTGTCCCTCGACGCGCGTCAGCGGGATTGCGCCGGGCAGGAAGCACGCACTGCCGCCGGGACCGCAATCCTCGCTGGCGCCGAGGAAGGAGGCGCCCTTGCGTGCTTCGAGCGACGTGGAGAGTGACCAGCGCGGTTCGCTGGGGCTGTAGCCGCCGCGCCCGGCGATCGAGCCGGGGTCGATCCAGCTCGCGTCCGCACGCACATTGAAGACGCGTAGCCGGTCGCGGTTGATTGGGAGGCTGGCCAGGCCGATGTCTTGGTCGATGAAATCGAGCCCGCCGCCGAGGGTCACGCGCCGTGCCTGTGTCAGCACGAGCGGATAGGCGGTGAACAGGCTGACGATCTGGGTGTTCGACTTGACGGGAAAGCCGGTGATGTCGGGGCGCGTCCAGGCGTAGGTATAGCTGGCGCCGAAGCGCAGCCCTTCGCCGCCGACGCGAAACTCGTGCGACGCCTGCACAACCTTTTGTTCGTCTAAATCGGGGGTCGCATAAAAGCTGACGGTCGTGAGGTCGCCCATGCCGGTGAGGCCGGCGAAGCGCGCGCGCGCGATGCCGCCCCAGCGGCCGACGTCGCGCGAACCGAAATTCTGGGCGTTGAAGTCGAAGGTGAAGGGGGTGCGCGCGACGGTGACTTCGCCGACGACTTCGCCGGCAACTGTGCCGGGGCGCAGCGTCAGGCGCGCATCCATCCCGGGAATATCGCGGGCGAGGAGCAGATAGCGCTCGGCATCGACGATATTGAACACCGGCTGGTCGTCGAGCCGCGACAGATAGCGTTGCAGCAAGCCTTCGTTCGCTCCCGCGTCGCCGCGCACCTCGATGCGCGACATGCGCGCCGACAAGATGTCGAGCCGGACGACGCCGTCGCCGATCGTCTGCGGCGGCACGCGCACCGCCGCCAAATAGCCCTTTGACCGCAAGATTGTCGCGGCGCGGTCGCGAATGTCGCACACCGCTGAGATCGGCAATTCCTGTCCGACGCGGTCGGACCAGCTCGGCGCCAGCAACGCATTGTCGATGCCTTCGACGCTCGAAAATTCGACCCCGCGCAGGGCGAAGCGGACGTTGGCGAATTCGGGGTTGGCGAGCGGGCAGGGCGCGCGTTCGATGCCGTCCTCGACCGCGACGACTTGTTCATTGGGCTGGACCTGCGGCGTCGGCGGCGGGCGCTGGATTTCCTCGCGTGTCGGAATTTGCGGGGTCGCCTGCGCCCATGCCGCGGCGGGCAGGGCTGCGGCGATCAACGCCGCCGAGCCGGCTAATGCCCTGCGGATTGCGGCGCGCCTCGGCCGCATGATCGCATTAATTCCGAAGTCCCCCGACACGGTCATCACCACCCCTTGCGTATAGGCACGCCGCGACGATCGCGATGCGCCAACTCCACTGCCCTGCCGCAAGGCGGCAGGGCAAATTTCGACCCAAGGAAATGTTCCGTCACGCGACCGGCGGAATTTCCTTAGTAGATTATCAGACGGATAGGGTGGGGACAATGGCCGCCGCCCCATCCATTTACCTT
This sequence comes from Sphingopyxis sp. Root154, assembly GCF_001427105.1. Taxonomy (GTDB): domain Bacteria; phylum Pseudomonadota; class Alphaproteobacteria; order Sphingomonadales; family Sphingomonadaceae; genus Sphingopyxis. The sequence continues at coordinate 824,978 of NZ_LMGI01000002.1, read as the reverse complement.
ATCCGGCTTCGGCTTCCGACATCGTGTCGACGAGGCGATTGAGCTGCGGCGAGCAGCCCTTCGCCATCAGCATGTCGACCGATCCCTCGACCGTGTCGGGCGCATTTTCCATCGCTGCGAAGCGCACCGTCACCGGCTTGGCGAGGCCGCCGCCCGACAGGCGATAGTCGGTGCTATATCGCACCGGCAGCACATCGGTCGGCCATTTGCGGAAATTCGCGCCGTCGACGATCGCGACCGTCGCCTTCTTGCCGGCGCTTTCGATCTCCAGCGCCGTGTCGCCTTCCATGTCGGGGCGCCACAGCATCAGCACGGCCGGATCGAGGACGCAAAAGGTCCCGGCCTCGCGATAATCGAGCAACCAGAGGTTCGGTGCACGAACATTGACGGGCGTTTCATCGCGTGGACCGCGCGAGAACCCGCCGCGCGACCGCATCGTAGGTCCCTTGGCGAGCATGCGCGTGACGTTGCCGCCGAGCGACTGGCTCGCCTGCACCGTGCCGGTGGCGCCAAAGGTGCCCGGCCCCGACAGCGTGCGGGTCTTGCCCGCCTGCATCAGCACGATCTTGTCGCCCGCGACGAGGGTTAGCTTGTCGGCGGACTTGAGCTTGGCACCGGCGGGATATTTGCTCGCCGACGGGCCGGTCGAGCGGACGACCATCGATTGGGCGGCGGCGGTGCCGACGCAGGCGATGGCGGCGATGGCCGCGGCAGCGGTGAGGCCGAGGCGGCGCATCCGGAAATCAGGAAAGGACATAGCTTTCTCCCTCTTTTGTCTCGTTAAGGCGTTCTATCAGAAACATGATGGATGCATCCTGACCGAAATCCGCCTGTATTGCTGTGGCACAGGTCACATAGGTTTTTTTGTCGCCCGCAGTGTGTGCGGCGACCAGCTCGGCGATGCGCGCGCGCTGGTCGGGGGCAAGGTCGGGGCGAGGAGTGAAGACATCGACGGGTTGCGCGCGGCCGCGCAGCGTGACGCGGCCCATCGGCACAAGGTCGTCGCGGCCCGAGCGCGCGCCGGCCTCGGCGGAGATCAGCACGCCCGTTTTCAGCCCCTTGTTCGCGGCCTCGAGCCGTGACGCGGTGTTCATGCTGTCGCCGAGCGCGGTGTACTGGATGCGCCCCTCGCCGCCGAAATTGCCGACGATCGCGTCGCCGACGTGCAGGCCGACGCGAGTCATCCCGATCGGCGGGAGGTCTTCGGCCGCCAGGTCGACGCGATATTTCTCGCCCGCCTGATACATGGCGAGCGCGGCGGCAGCGGCCCGCAGGCCGTCGTCGGGACGGCTGAGGGGCGCGCCCCAGAAGGCGACGACGGCGTCACCGACGAATTTGTCGATTGTCCCGCCATGTTCGAGCACGATGTCGGACAGGCGATCGAGATATTCGTTGAGCAGCCGCGCGACGGTTTCCGGCGTCACCGCGTGGCTGAGCTTCGTGAAGCCTTCGAGGTCGGTGAAGACGCAGAAGATGTTGCGCCGCTCGCCGTGGAGCGACAGCTGGTCGGGGTCGCGCATAATCTGCGCCGCGACGTCGGCGGGCAGATATTTGCCGAGCGCCGACTGCGCAAAGGCGCGCTGGCGCGATCCGACGGTGCGCGCGGCGGTGCCGACCGCGGCGTAGCCGAACAGCCAGCCGACCGCCCAGCCAAAGGTCGGCAGCGTCGTCGTGTCGATGCCGCGTCCCTGCAGCCAGAAGGGGAAGGCGATGAAGAAGGCCATTTGCCCAAGGAATGCGAGCGCGACCCAGCGCGCGCGAAGGTCGATGAGGCTCGTCAGCCCGCCCGCGAGAACGATCAGCACCGCGAGCACCCAAAGCGCGGGCGTGGCGATCGGCCGCGTCCATGCCCTGTCGAGCTGCTGCGCCAGCATATGCGCGTGGACCTCGAGCCCTATCATCGTCTCATGCTGCCCGGTGATCGCGTCGGGAAAGCGGCTCAATGGCGTGTTGAACTGGTCGTTGTCGATGATGTCGCCGCCGATCAGGATATAGCGTCCCTTGACCAACTCCGAAAAACCGGCGCGCATCTCGGCATCCATCGGCATCGCGAAGGTGTCGATCGGGATGTTGGCGAAGACGGGTTCCTCCTGCCCCGCCGCGGCGCGCGCGGGGACGAGGAAGCGGATATTGCCCTGGAAATTCGCATGCGCCGCGTCGACGGGAGCCATCGCATTGGACATCAAGGGCGGCAAATTCTTCGGCCGGTCGGGCCAGTTGCGGATCACGCTGTCGTCGTCGGTGCGGAACAAGACACTTGTCGGCTTCGTCTTTGCGGTCGTGACGTCGGCGATATAGGATTGGAGGAATTTCTGCTGTTCATAGAAGATCGTGTTCGGGTTGCTCGCCTGTTCGGCATAGGCGAGCCAGGTCGGGGTCTTCATCGCGCGCAGCTGCGCCTTCAGCAGATCGTCGTCGGGGCGCGGCGAGTCGAAGGCAATATCGATGCCGATCGCTTTCGCGCCCATCTGGTCGAGATTGCCGAGCGCATTGGCGAGCAAAGTACGGTCGAGCGGCGAGCGGATGCCCGTGTTGAACAAGGTCTCGTCATTATAGGTGACCAGAGTGATGCGTTTATCCTGCTCGACATGCGGCGCCATCAGCGTCGCGCGCGCGTCGTAAAGCGCGCGTTCGGCGGCGTCGATCAGCGGCATCTGCCAGCTGAAGCGCGCGATCAGGATCGCGACGATCAGGAAGACGATCGTCGCCGCCATCCGCGACGGGCCGAGCTGCATGACCAGCCGGCGCACCCGCTTGCGCAGCGGCACCGCGGCCTGCTGGCTGTCCTGCGCGGGCGCGTCGGCCGCGGGAACAAGGACGTCGGGTGCGTTCATCAAGTTAACGGGCGGCGCGCCCGGCAGCCTCGCCATTTCGGGCGGCTGTCGCGCCGCTGTGGAGCAGCGCCTGGCCGCCGTCGCCGATGATCGCAAAGCCCGCCCAATAATAGGGATGCGACGTCTGCTGGTCGTCCATCAGGCGCAGCTGCGTTCCCCACAGGGCGTCGGCGACGCTCGTGCCCTGACTGGCGGCGAACAGCCCGCCGATCAGCCGCTGGGTCGCGTCGAAATCGTCGGGCGCGGGCCAGTGGCTCGCGATCACCGACCGGCCGCCTGCGCCGATGAAGCTGCGCACCAGCCCATCGAGTGCATTGCCGCCGCCCGAAAGCCCGGCTTCGCGCGTTGCCGCGACGCTTGCCGCGCCGGCGGTGTCGCACGCCGACAGGATGACGAGGTCCGCGTCGATCTTGAGGTCGAAGATTTCCTGGAAGGTGAGCAGCCCGTCCGAATCCTGCCCGCCGAACGAGGTGACGAGCGCGGGGCGCGCCGGACAGGCGGCGCGCGGCGCGGTAACGAGGCCGTGCGTGGCGAAATGGATGATGCGATAGTCGCCAAGGTCGGCGCGATTTTTCACCGCGGTGTCGGTGAAGGCGCCGCCGGTGAGCAAAGTGCCCGCCTCGCGGCCCATCGCGTTGCGCGCGGTGACGAGTTCGTCGGCGGAGATCGGGCGTGCCCATTGCGCGGCATCCCACAGGCAATCGCCGTCGACGCCGCCCGCCACGGCGCCGCGGGTGCCGAGCGAGGGCAGCCGTGCGCCGACCGGCAAATTCTCGCCGAGGCCGAAATATTGGTTGGCCGCCTTCGACGGCGCGGCCTGCCGCGCGTTGCGAAAGCCGAGCGTCGAGACCGCGGTGCTCGGCCGTGAGGTCCGGCCGAGCCAGGCGATCTGGCGCATGTCGAACGGATCGGCGTCGGGATCGAGCAGGCGCTTTTCATAGGCGGCAAGCCCGGTGTCGGCGGTGACGAGGAGGTTGATCGGCAGCCGCAGCATCGCGCCGTCGGGCTCGAAGATCAGGTGCGCGATCGTCGGCAGGCGCGCCGCGACCGGGCCGAACAGCTGGCCATAAAGCTTGTAGGAGTTGGCGGCGTCGAAGGGATAGGTGACGCGGCGGCCATTTTCGACGATCGAAATGGTCGAGCGGATCGTGTCGACCGCGGTGTCGAGCCCCGACGCGCTGATGTCCGATTTCCAGAGCTGCGCGCCGCCTTGTTCGACCAGCATCGCATAAACGCCGTCGCCGACGACGAGCATCTTCAGATAGGCTTCGCCCGGACGCAGAACCTGCTGCAACTCGGCAAGATCGAGCTTGCCCGGCGCGACGACGCGATATTGCGGAAAGGCCGACAACGCGACGACGGTTTCGGACTGCTGGACCGACAGATTATCGAGCTGGGCCTTGATGTCGGCCCGCAAGGCGTTGATCTCGGGCGAGTCCGGCAGTTGGGCCAGCCGCGCATCCTCGATCCGCGCGCGTTCGAGATCGCGACCCAGCGTCGTCGCCTGGCGGAACAGGCGCGCGCCGTCGCTGCTGCCGCCCGACAGCTCTCGGGCGAGCACCGCCTGCGTATCGGCGACACCCGGGCGGATCTGCAGCTGGCTGGCGACGAAGAAATCCTCGATCGCCTTGGGGTCGGTCGCCGAACGCGCGGCGAGCAGTCGGTAATAGGGCGCCATCATATTCGCCATGCCCGCGGTCGACCGCTGCGTGCTGGCGAGCGCGGTGACGACCTCGCGATAGATGCCCATTGCCTTGTCGTTCTGTCCCTCGCGCGTGAGGAAGGCGGCGTAGCGCGCGCGCGCAGAGGCGAGTGCGTTGGTTTCGGGATATTCGACAGCGAGCAGGTTCACCGATTCACGGAAACGTGCGTCGGCCGCCGCCTTGTCGCCGCTCGCCTCTTCGGCCAGCGCAAGTTCGCCGAGCATCTGCGAACGCAGGCGGATGATCGACGTCACACGGCCTTCGCGCACCGCGATCGCGTCGGTCAGCCCCTTGAGCTGCGCGGTCTTCGATGCCTGCGCATTGCCGCGCAACCTTTCGACAGTGCCGAGCAGGTGGGTCGCCTGCGCATCGATGATCTGCGCGCGTTCGAGCGGCGACAGGCGCTCGCGATCATTGCTCTGACGAATGACGCGGGCATTGTCGCCGCTGTTGACCCCGGCGACGATCTGCGGGGTCAGCGTCACCGCGTCGCCTGACACCGTCACGCCGGTCGTGAGCGGCGGGATGGGTGTCTGGAGCCGCGCGGCGGCACCGTCATAATCGCGCTGGTTGAGCGCATTGATCGCACGGAAATTGCGGCGGAGGCGCAGCTGGACCGGATCGCCGGTCGGGATCGCCTCGACCTCGGCAAACAGCCGTTCGGCTTCGGCGAATTCGCCAAGGTTCGAGCGTTGCAGCGCGCGGTTCAGCGTGACTTCGGTCGGGTCGATGTCGGCGGCCGACTGTTCCTCGGCCGCACGGCGCGACAGCGCTTCGAAAAATTCGGCCGCCTCGGCATAGTCGCCGCTGTGGTTGCGGCGGTATCCTTCGGCTAGCGCCTTGTCGACGTCGATCGTCCCGGCAATCGTCCGGGCAAAGCCGTCGTTGCCGCCGACCGATGTCGTGGCGACCTTGATCACGCCCGGCATGACCTTGTGCTGGCGTACCGACTCGAGCGCGAGGTCGAGGGCATCGGAATAGGCGGCGAAACCCTCGACGCTATAGGTGACATTACCCATGGTCTCGATGCGCGTCTGCCACGCGATATTGCTGCCCTTGAGTGTGCAGGCGCCGTCGGTGGTGCAGATGATCGTACCGGCGCGGGCCTGTTCGATCCGCGCGAGCGCCTCGGCCGAGGTGGCGCGCAGTTCGCGAACGGTGCCGACCGGCTGGCCCGCGTCGCGGCAGACGATCGTCCAGGCGCGATCGAACATGCCGTTGACAACGCCGTCGCGGACGGTTGCCTGCACCTCACAGAGCGAGCCGCCCTGATCGCCGATCGAAAAGCTGTCGCGCAGTGTGGGATCGGTGCCCTGCGCCAGTGCGGTTCCGGGGGCGGCGAAAGCCAGCAAGCCCAGAATCGACACGAGTTGCGGACGTCGAATGGTCATCACAAATCCCCCAAACACGGACGCAGAGACGCCATGCCGATGCGACGCCGGCAGGGCGGAAACTTTATTGCTGCGGTGCGACCCATTCCCTTGGGACCAAACCCTAAACCCTTCGTAAGCGAAAGGGAAGTGATCTGCCGCACAGGCGGCTTGCGCCGCGGGGGTGCGCGACCTATCTGCAATGCAACATTTCATTCGGATGAGGACAAAATGAGCGGATTCGACGATCGTGAACGCGCCTTCGAGGCCCAATTCGCACGTGACCAGGAGGTCCAGTTCCGGATCACCGCGCGGCGGAACCGGCTGGTCGGCGAATGGGCCGCCGAACGCATGGGCCTGACCCCCGAGGAAACCGACGCCTATGCCAAGGCGGTGGTGCAGGCCGATTTCGAGGAAGCGGGCGACGAGGACGTCATCCGCAAGCTCGCGGGCGACCTCACCGCGGCGCAGGTCGAGATTAGCGATGCCGAGATTCGCGCGGCGCTGAACGACAAGACGGTCGAGGCGCGGCGCCAGTTCATCGACAGCCAGAACTGAGGCGACAACGATGGGTATGCGCGAAGATGATTTGCGGGCGATGATCGTTGCGGCGTTTCCCGATGCCGAGGTCGCGATCACCGACCTCGCGGGCGACAACGACCATTATGCCGCGCATGTCGTCAGCGAATCCTTTCGCGGCATGACCCGTGTCGCGCAGCACAAGGCGGTCTATGCCGCGCTTGGCGGACGCATGGGCGGCGAACTTCATGCCTTGCAATTGACGACCGCAATCCCCTCATAAGGGGCATGGATATTTTGGGGCGCCGCAGCGCGCCTGCCCGGAGACAGACAATGACCGACCCGACCACCCACGACCGCATCGCCAAGCTGGTCGCCGACAATCAAGTGCTGCTCTTCATGAAGGGCACGCCTTTGTTCCCGCAGTGCGGCTTTTCCTCGCGCGCGATCGCGATGCTCGACCGCCTCGGCGTCGAATATGACACCGTCGACGTGCTCCAAGACATGGAAGTCCGCCAGGGAATCAAGGAGTTTTCCGACTGGCCGACGATCCCCCAGCTGTATGTGAAGGGCGAATTTGTCGGCGGATCGGACATCATGATGGAAATGTGGGAAGCGGGCGAGCTTCACACGCTGATGACCGGAATCCCGGCCCGCGCCGAATAAGCTGCGCGGCTTTCGAACGACAAAAACCCGCCGGTGCTTAGGCTCCGGCGGGTTTTTTATTGGCCGAAAGGTTCAAGCCGCCTCGGCATCCTCATACGCCTGCGCCTCGGCGGCGATCAGGATGTCGGCGAGCATCCAATAGGCTTCGCCCCACGCCGCGAGCACCTCGTCGGTCGCGACCTCTTCGCCCAGCACGTCGCGGATCGCGGGCAGCAGGGCTTCTGCAACATGGGGATAATGCTGCGGCTTCACCCCGGTTTCGATATGCCGTGCGACCATGCGCGCCACCGCGGTTCCGAGGTTCTGCAGCTTGTCGATATTCTTGGCGTAGGCGAGGATCGCCGCCGCGAGGCGCTTCGGCTGCTCGCCGCTCGTCTGTGCGGCACGGTCGAACATCGCTTCGATATCCTTGTTCTCGAACAGCCGGGCATACATCGCGGTTGTGATCGCAAGGCCGTGCTTTTCGAGGGCCGGGGCCGTGGCCTTGACGATCTCCGTCGCGTGGGCGGAAGCGGTACGCATATGATATCCTTTGGTCAGAGGGGAGAGGGGAGGTTTCAGGCCGCGCGGCGCCCGGCGGGGTCGTCCAAGCGGAAGAAAAGGGCGAGCTGGAGGCTTTCGGCGATGCGCGCGGCCTTCGCCTGCAAAGCGGTCGCGGCGGCGGGCGCCAGCAGCTCGTTCGTGGTGTCGGCCCAGATCGCGAGCCAGCGGTCGAACATCGCGGGGGTGATCGCGGTCTTGTGCTTCAGATGTTCGGCGACCGGGCTGCCCTTGTAGCGGCCGGTCGTCAGCATCACCGAGGACCAGAAGGCGACGAGCTTTTCGAGATGGTGGGGCCAGTCGTGCACCGCGGCGTCGAACAGCGGCCCGATGTCGGCGTCGGCGCGCACGCGGTCGTAAAAGGCCGGGATCAGGCGCTCAAGCGCGGCTTCATCGATCTGGTCACCCTGCGTCACGACTCGCTCCAATCATGCATTTGAGGCGCATGTATGATCGCAATTTGAAACATGCAACAAAAATGCATATTATGGGATGGCGGACATTTTCGAAGGATCAGGATGCGCCTGACGCGCTACACCGACTATGCGATGCGCGTGCTCCTCTATGTGGGCGCGCAGGATGACGCGCGGCTGTGCCCGATTTCGGAGATTTCGCGCGCGTACGGCATTTCGCAGAACCATCTGATGAAGGTCGTCAACGACCTGGTGAACGCGGGTTATCTCGAAAGCGTGCGCGGGCGCTTCGGCGGGATCCGGCTGGCAAGGCCGGCGGCGGAGATCAAGGTCGGCGCGGTGGTGCGCCATACTGAGGAAGGCTTCGACCTCGTCGATTGCGCCAGCTGCATCATCGCGCCCGCATGCGGGCTGACGGGCGCGCTTGCCGAGGCGCTGGCGGCGTTCATGAAGGTGCTCGACGGCTACAGCCTCGCCGACCTGCTCGCCAAGCGCGCGAATTTCGCCGCGTTGTTCGGCATCGACCAACCGGCCGCCACCTGAAAAATCGTCAGCGGCGCGCCCAGCCCTTGGCGCGCGCTTGCCGTTCGGCCGCGGCGTCGAGCGGATCGCCCGTCATCATTTTCGCTGCGGCGGCGGCGAGTTCGCCCGACGACGCCTGACGATAATCGGCGCCCGCCTGTCCCGTCATCGTCCGTTCGAGATGCCAGCGTCCGCTGTCGCGGCAGCCAATGCCGTTCAGCGACTGGCTTTCGAAACTGCGGCAGTAGCGGCCGGCCTTGTCTTCGAAGCTGAGACCGATCCGCACCGCCGCATTCGTCGATTGACTGGAGGCAAGCTGCGTATCGAGTGCCTTGGCAAGCGGACCTGCGGCGATAATGGTGCCATTTGCTTCAGTGACGCTTGCGGGGGGCATCCACGGCCGTAGTCCCAGGGCCAGCCCCAGCGCGAGCGAGGCCGCGATCGCCCCAAAGTGGATCGGTGCGAAGCGTACCCGCTTCGCTTCGCGGCGCCCGGCGAGGCTGGTGTCGACCTTGTCGGACGTCGCGAGCAGCGCGCGGAGCCGCCCGGGCACCGCCTCATCGAGCACAGGGGCATAATGGGCAGTCAGCCGTGCTTGCAGCGTCCGGTGCCGCGCGATTTCGGCGGCAAGCGCGGGGTCGTTTGCCGCTTCGCGCTCGATGCGGCGTGCGGTCAGGTCGTCGAGTTCGCCGTCGACAAAGGCGGCGACGGTGGCGGGGTCGAAACTCATGCGGCCTCTCCCAGCAAATGCATCAATGTTTCGCGCCCGCGCGCAAGGCGCGAGGTGACGGTGCCGATCGGCACTTCCAGTATGTCTGCCGCCTCGCGGTACGCATAGCCTTCGACGAGGACGAGCATCACGACTTCGCGTTGTTCGTCGGGCAGGCGCGCCATCGCGCCATCGACATCGCCGCGCAGCGCGCCGGCCTCGACCTCGGCCGCACCGTCGCCGGCGACCTGCGTGGCGGCGTCATCGATCGGCGTGTGGATGCCGCGGCGCCCGGCCGCTCGGCGATCGTCGATCCAGAGGTTGCGGGTGATGCGGTACATCCAGCTGTCCAGTCTCGTTCCTTGTTGCCACTGTTCCTGCGATTTCAATGCGCGTTCGATCGCCGCCTGGCATAAATCGTCGGCGTCGCTGGCATCGCGCGCCAGTCCGCGCGCAAAGCGGCGCAGACGGGGCAGCAATTCGACCAGTTCTTCTTCGAAGCGCATTTTCGCCTTTCGGTTGTTCGAGGAAGAAACGAGTGGCTTCTATCGTTTCTTCCGCACCATGCTAAATTTTTTCGGGAACCGGTTGAGACGCCGATCCTTGTGAGACTTGCGATGCGATTTTGGACGACATCATTGGCAATGCTTTGCTTCCTGCTCGGCGGGACCGACGCGCGCGTCGCGGCTCAGATCGCGCTACCGCAAGTTCAGCTTCCCGATGCCGCGCGCACGCTGCCGTCGCTGCCCGAGATGGATGCAGGGCGGCTGGCCGGGATCGGTGATCGGTTGCTGGATGTCCGGCTCGACCGCATCTCCGCGCTGGTCCGCAGCAATCGCGACAGCATCGAGCTGGACGAGCGCGGCGAACCCGCGATACGCGGCGTCCTTGTCGCGAGCGGGGTCGATGCGGCAATGATCGCGCGGGCGGGCGAGGCGGGGTTCGTGCTGATCGACCGCGAGCGCATCGAGGGACTTGATCTCGATCTCGCACGGTTTCGCGTGCCCGACGGGCGCAGCCTTGGCCGGGCGCGCAAACAGCTCGCGAAGCTGCTCCCGGGCGCCGAGGTAGACGTCGACAATCTCTATTTCGCGAGCGGGCCGGGCGGCGTGTTGCCCGGCGTGGCGCTCGCAACGGCCCCGGGCAGCGGCAAAGCGAGCCTCGGGCTGATCGACGGCGGCGTCGCGGCGCATCCATCGGTCGCCGGGCGGGTCGAACAGCGCGGCTTTGCGGAAGGTGCGCCGTCGGCGAGCCGCCATGGCACGGCGGTGGCGTCGCTGCTCGTTGGAAGCGGCGCGGTGCAGGGCGCGGCGCCCGGCCAGCGCCTGCTCGCGGCCGATGTCTATGGGACCGACCCGGCGGGCGGCAACGCCAGCGCGATCGCGCGTGCACTCGGCTGGCTCGTCCAAAACAGTGTTGCGGTGACGACGATCAGCCTTGTCGGACCGGACAACAAACTGCTTTCGACAGCCGTTTCGCGGGCGCAGCAGCGCGGGATGCTGATCGTCGCGGCGGTCGGCAACGACGGGCCCGCCGCACCGCCCGCCTATCCGGCTTCCTACAAGGGCGTGTTTGCGGTGACCGGGGTCGACGCGAAAGCGCGCGCGCTGCCCGAGGCCGGGCGCGCGCTGCATGTCGATTTCGCTGCGCCTGGCGACGCGGTGCTGGCGGCGACGGGGGCAGTAGGCAGCGACCGGCTGCGCGGCACGTCTTTCGCCGCACCGCTCGTCGCCGGACGGCTTGCGCTTCGCTATCCTGCCCCCGCGATCGATCGCATCGGCCCCGCCGTCGCGGCGCTCGTTATGGAAGCACGTGATCTGGGCAAGAAGGGGCGCGACAAAATCTATGGCCACGGCCTGATTTGCGGGACTTGCGGAGGCCGCTGAGCGCCCCCGGGATTTTTCGGAAGAGAATCGAACGCGCCATCGTTCTCTCTCCAGGCCCATCCCCTCCGGGCCGAAAATTCAGGAGAAGACCAATGGCAAATCGCATCTTCATTTCGGCCATCGCGCTCGCCGCGTCGGCCATGGCCTTTTCGGCTCCGGCCAATGCGCAGCTGCTCGGCGGCAGTGGCAGTGGCGGCCTGGGCGGTAACCTCGGCGGCACGCTGGGCGGGACGCTCGGCAATCCGACCGGCCCTATCGGCGGCACGCTTGGCGGCGCGGGCGATCTGACCGGATCGGGCCGCGGCGACGCGCAGGTTGACCGCCGTTCGGGCCGTGTTCAGGGCAAAGGCAATGCCGATGCGAACGGCAAGGGCTCGGCGAACGGCAGCGGCGATCTGCTCGGCAACAGCCTTGGGGGTAACGCCAGCGGCTCGGGCAACGCTTCGGGCAGCGGCAGCCTCGATGCGCAGGCGGTGGGGACCGATTTCGTCGGCAGCACCGCGCGCGGCACCGTTGGTACTGCAAGGGGCGTGGCTTCGACCGCCACCGGCACCGCGCGCGGTGCGGTCGGGACTGCCCGTGACCGGACCGGCGCCGCACTGTCGAACGTCTCAGGCAGCGCCAGCGGCGCCGGGTCGGTCGCGGGCAGCTTCCAGGGCAGCCTCGGCCAGCTCGCCGCCGCCGGTAGCGGCGCGGCCAATGGCGCGGGGATGTTCGCCGTCGAACCCGGCATGGCGGTGACCGACGCGCGTGGCAAGGTGATCGGCCATGTCCAGGAATTGCGCCAGACGGGCGGCGGTGTCGTGCAGGCGGTGACGGTCGAGGTCGGTGACCGCGTCGCGACGCTGCCCGCAGCAAGCTTTGCGGGGTCGGGCGATGTCCTCGTCACCGGCATGACCAAGGGCCAGCTCAAGAAAGCGGCCGAGCAGCAGGAAGCCGAATAAGCGAATGGGGTGGCCGCCGTTCGCGGCGGCCATATCTGGACGGGCCGCCATTGCGGTCCGTCCTTTTTTCGTTCGGGTGATAAAGCTTCCGGGGGGCGGGGCCTTTCGGCCGCTCCGCCCCCCGTCTGCATCGGGGGCAAGTGGGGTTTTCCCGGGTGGGGGCAGGGGACATCAGGGACCAGACTGATGTCCCCCACCGCTCCAATGAGCGGAACACTCGGGAACATTAGATACTATACAATTGCCGTGCCAATTTACGGCGTTCGCCGATTTTGGCGCGAGACGCTGGTTAGCAATTCCTTACCGGGATCGCACGCTGTCAAAAATCCCGACACTTCGATGTTCGGCTTCGTTCAGGAAGCGTTCAGCCCTTTGACTACATTTGTAGTCGCATCGGTGACGACGACGCCAATGGGAGGGGTCCGCATGGCAGAACGAGCAAGCGAGTCGGAGATGCAGGTGCTGTCGGCGCTGTGGGACAAAGCCCCACAGACCGCCGCCGACCTGACCTCGCGGATCGGCAAGATCAACGGCTGGACACAAGCGACGGTCAAGACCTTGCTCGCACGGCTGGTCCAGAAGGGCGCGGTGACGGCGGAAGCCGACGGCCGGCGCTATCTCTACAGTCCCGCGATCGAACGCGCCGACGCCGTCGGTGAGGAATCGCAGCGTTTCGTCGACCGCCTGTTCGGCGGCCGCGTCAGCCCGCTGATCGCGCATCTCGCCGACCGCGAGGCGCTGACCGACACCGACATCGCCGAGATCGAAGCCTTGCTGAAGAGGCTGAAGTCATGAACGCCGGGATGCTGCTCCAGGCGTGGGCCGATACGCTCGTCGTCACCGCCATCCTCGTCCTGCTGGTTCTGGTCGTCCGCAAGCCGTTCGCGCGGCATTTCGGGCCGCGGCTCACCTATGCGCTGTGGGCCGTGCCCGCGCTGCGGCTGGTGCTGCCGCCCTTGCCCTTCGCCGATCCGATCGTGGTCATGCCCGAGCCGGCGGCCGAAATGGCCGTGACGGTGCCCGTAGGCCTGCCCGTCGCGGCGCCCGTCTCGGCCGAGCCGCTCTGGTCGCTCGCCGACCTGATCCCGCTCGCCTTCGCGCTCTGGGCGGCGGGGATGATCGCCGTGCTGGTAACCGCGATGGTGTCGCATCAGCGTTTCCGCCGCGCGGTGCTGGGCGAGGCGGTCGAGCTTGAGCCGATCGGCAACATCCGGCTGGTGATGTCCGACGCGGTCGACGGCCCGGTCGCTTTCGGGCTGTGGCAGCGCTACGTCGCTGTCCCGCAAGATTTCTTCGCGCGCTATGTCGCCGAGGAGCGTGCGCTGGCGATCGATCACGAGCTGTCGCACCACCGCCACGGCGATTTGTGGGCGAACAGCGCGGCGCTTGTGCTGCTCGCCGCCCAATGGTTCAACCCTTTCGCCTGGCGCGCCATCCGCGCCTTTCGTTTCGATCAGGAAGCGGCGTGCGACGCGCGCGTGCTGACGATGACCGACTGCGACGAACGCGGCGAGCGGACCGCGCGCTATGCGACCGCGATCGTCAAGGCCGCGGTCGGGCCGCGCCTGTCGCTCGCCGCGCCGATGGCGGTCCACGATAATCTGCAGGAGAGGCTGACGATGTTGACGCAAGGGGATATTTCAAAGAAGCGCGGCCTCGTCGGCCGATTGCTGATCGGCAGCGCGACGCTGGCCGTGCTTGGTGCGACGGCGACGCTCGTCCCCGCGGGTATCGTCATGGCGAAGGCGCAGACCGTCGACCTCGGCGAACCGCCCGCGCCGCCGGCACCGCCCGAACCGCCGCTTCCCTCCGAGGCACCCGATGCGCCCGGCATGATGGTCTTCTCCGAGCACAGCGACGACGCCGCAACCGACGACGGCAAGAAGAAGCGCGAAGTCCACCGCATCGTCATCCGCCGCGAGGGCGACGAAGGCCAGGCGCCCGCGGTGATGTTCGCTCCCGCCGACGGCAAGGACAAGCTACGCCGCATCGAAATCCGCTCGCCCGGCGGCTTGTCGCGCGACGATGTCATCGCGACGCTAAAGGAACAGGGCATCACAGGAAAACGCGCCGAAGCGATCGCCGACAAGCTCGAGGCGAAGCGTAAGGAGCGTATCCGCACCGTCATGGCCCCGATGCCCCCAATCCCGCCAATGGCCCCAATGCACGGCACCTGGAGCACTCACGGGCAGGCGATGATCATGGGCAAATGCGGTGACGGCAAGGCGGCGCCGATCGTCAACCGCGACGAAAGCACCGGCAACAAGCGCAGCCATGTCATGATGTTCGCATGCAGCGACGGGCCCGAAGCCAAGGCGGCGCGGCTGTCGGCGCTGAAGAAGGCGCGCGAGGCCTTTGTCGAGGGCGAACGCGCACGCAGCCTGTCCGAGGACATGCGTGCCAAGGTCGCCGCCGACCTCGAAAAGGCGATCGCCGAGATCGAGAAATCGGGGCACTGACCCGAGCAGCTTCACCGCCGGCCTTTACTCCCCGGTGGGGCCGGCGGCAGGGGCGGGGAAAGGGGGCGGCCCATGCCGCTCCCTTTCTCAGGCCTCCTCCCTTTTTCACGTCCATCCCTTTTCCTTCGTCCCGCGCGATGCCACATGGGCGGCATGAGCGAAGAAAAGCCCTGGCCCGACAGCATCCGCGCCGGCGAGTGCGAACAGCATGAGCCGCTGGTGCGGCGCGTGCTCGCGCCCAACCCGTCGCCCTATACTTTCACCGGCACCCAGACATGGATCGTCGGCGCGGGCAGCGATGTCGCGGTGATCGATCCCGGCCCGACCGGATCGGGGCTCAGCATCGGCGATCCTGCCGACACCAACGGCACCGGCCATGTCGACGCGATCCTGCGCGCGACCGAAGGCCAGCGCATCGCCGCGATCCTCTGCACCCACACCCACCGCGATCATTCGCCCGCCGCCGCGCCGCTGAAAGAAGCGACGGGTGCGCCGATCATCGGCTGCGCGCCGCTGGCGCTGTCCGACGACGGGCCGCGCGCCGATTCGGCGTTCGACCCCGATTATGCCCCCGACCGCGTATTGTCCGACGGCGAGCGGATTTCGGGCGATGGCTGGACGCTGGAAGCCGTAGCGACCCCCGGGCATACCTCGAACCATCTCTGCTTCGGCCTCGTCGAGAGCGGCGCTTTGTTCACCGGCGATCATGTCATGGCCTGGTCGACCAGCGTCGTCAGCCCGCCCGACGGCGACATGGCGGCCTATATGGCGAGCCTGTCGAAACTCTATGACCGCGAAGACCGCGTCTATTATCCGGCGCACGGCCCCGCGGTGACCAAGCCGCGGCAACTCGTGCGCGGTATGCTCGGCCACCGCAGGCAGCGCGAGCGGCAGATCTTGCGGGAACTCGAAAAAGGGACAAGCGTCATCCCCGAGATGGTGAAGCATATGTACAAGGGGCTCGACCCGCGGCTGACCGGCGCCGCGGGACGCTCGGTGCTCGCGCATCTGATCGACCTCCAGGCGCGTGGCGCTGTGCGCAACGATAACGATGAATGGATGCTCGCCTAGATGCTGATGCCGCTCCTGATCGCCGCCGCGCAGCCTGCGGTCGCATCCGATCCCGTCGTCATCGCGCTCGTCGCGGGCGAGGGCGATAGGAAATGCCTTCCCGACAAAAGCCTGTGCCTCGATCTGCCGGGTTCTGCGAATGCGGGCGAGGCCGATAGCGGGCTCGTTCTGACCGCGCCGGCGAGCGGCGACGCAAGGGATCTGCCGCTTCCGTACAACCGCGATGACGGTCAGTCGCTCGGCCTCTGGCCGTATCTTGTCGCCGTTCCGCCGCACGGTGACGCGGCGGCCGATGCGCGCCAATATCTGATGGGCGTCGTGATCAGCTACACCACGATGTATTCGGGCGGCGGCGGCAATGGCAGCCGGCTGCGCCTGCTGCGTCTCGACTCTACGCCTTCGAACATGCGCGTCGGCGATGAGGTGCTCGACGTCGTGTGGGACAGCTCGCTGATGATCCGCGCCTGTTTTTCGGAACAGGATATGAAAGACCGGCGCGAGGCGTGCCACGACGATTATAATTTCACCGGTACCCTGTCCGCCGGGCCGGTCGAGACCGGAGAGCTTCCCGCGCTGACCTATCGCGCGGTTGCGACCGCCTATCCGCGCACCTCTCGCCGGTCGCAGGACAATAGCGGCCAGCGCCTCAAGGCCGCCGACCTCATCCACGAAAAAGACCCCGAGTGCAGCTATGAACGCACGCTGCGTTACAACCCCGCGACGTCGCGCTATGAAATGGACCGGCCGGCGCCCGAATGTTCGGATTATACGACACCATGACCCAGTCTTTTTCCTCGCCTGCACCGCGCCTGTTGCCGCGCCTCACCCTGCTCGCCGCCGCGGCGTTGCTGGCACTCGCCGCCTGGTGGGCGGTTTCGGCGTGGCAGGACTGGCAGCGCGGCTATGACCCCGAAACCGTCGTCGCGGCGAGCCTGCAGGGATTGCAGGAGCAGAATGTGCTCGTGCCCTTCACCGCGCGCTATGTCGCCGTCGTGACGTCGACGCAGAGCCGCCTGGGGCTGAGCGCGAAGAAGACGATGATCATGCCGGGCACGGTGCGTTACGAACTCGATCTCGGAAAGTTGAAACAGTCCGATCTCGACTGGGATGCGACCACCAATGCGCTCACCGTCACCTTGCCCCCGCTGCGGCTCGCGGGACCCGAGATCGATATCGACGCGATCAGCGAATATCGCGATGGCGAAATTTTGCTGACTCTCACCGACGCCGAGCGCACGCTCGACGCCGCGAACCGCAAGCGCGCGCAGGAGGAACTGATCGCGCAGGCAAAGGGTGCGACGCCGATGCGCCTCGCGCAGGGGGCGGCGCGGACCGCGGTCGAGCAGAGCTTCGCGATGCCGCTGAAGGCCGCGGGGATCGATGCCAAGGTCACCGCGCGCTTCGCCGACGCGCCAGCTGGATAAATCCCGGCTTTCCGGAGTTTCGAGGCTGCGTTATTCTCTCTCCCGGTCGGGCAAGGGGGAACAGGCATGGCAACCAACGCAGAGGGCGCCGCGCGCGCCGAGCTTTTCTGGCATCGCATGGCGATCGGCCTCGCGATTTTTATCGTCTTCGGCTTCCTGCAATTCGCGCTCAGGGGCTTCGTCGATCCGGTCGCGGTGCCTTTCTGGGTGCATCTGCACGGGGTCGCCATGCTGGCATGGCTCGCGCTGCTGATCGTCCAGCCAACGCTCGTCTCGCGCGATAATCTCGCGCTGCACCGGCGGCTCGGGTGGATCGGCGCGGGGCTCGCGCTGTTCATCACCGGCCTTGGCATCTTCACCGGCCTCGCATCGCTGGTGCTAAACCGCTTCCCGCCCTTCTTCTCGCCGCCCTATTTCCTCGCGCTCATCACCGTGGAATCGCTCGTCTTCGGCCTGATGGTGTGGGCCGCGATCCGGCGGCGTCATACGACCGCGTGGCACCGACGGTTGATGATCGGGGCGACGATCGTCATCCTTGAACCCGCGCTCGGCCGCATCCTGCCGATGCCGCTGATGATCGGCTGGTCCGACATTCCGATCGGGCTGATCCAGCTTGGCGTCGTCGGGATCATCGCGCTGTATGATCGGCGAACGTTGGGCCGCGTCCATCCCGCGACAAAAGCGATCGCGGCGATTGTCATCGCGGTGCGCATCACCATCTATCTTTTGGCGATGACGCCCCCTGTCATCGCGCTCGCGGAGCGGCTTGCCGGTTGATAGCCGAATTGCCCTGTCGCGGGCGGCGGTGTAGGGGGTGCGCCAAGGCTAAAGCCATATAAGGAAAAGCGATGACTGCTCCCATTCGCGAGAATCTCTCGGGCCTCGACCTGCGCGCCGAAATCGAGCGCCTGCGCAAGGAACGCAACGCCGTCATCCTCGCGCATTATTACCAGAAGCCCGAGATTCAGGACCTCGCCGATTTCGTCGGCGATTCGCTCGAGCTGTCGCGCAAGGCCGCCGACACCGACGCCGATGTCATCGCTTTCTGCGGCGTGAAGTTCATGGCCGAGACCGCGAAGATCCTCAGCCCCGAAAAGATCGTGATCCTGCCCGACATGGACGCCGGGTGCAGCCTCGAGGACAGCTGTCCGCCCGAACAGTTTAAGCGCTTTCGCGAGAAGCACCCCGACCATATCGCGCTGACCTACATCAACTGCTCGGCGGCAGTGAAAGCGCTCAGCGACATCATCGTCACCTCGTCGAGCGCCGAGACGATCATCAGTCAGATCCCCGAGAGTCAGCCGATCATCTTCGGTCCCGACCGGCATCTCGGCGGCTATCTCAACCGCAAGTTCGGACGCGAGATGCTGCTGTGGCCGGGCGTGTGCATCGTGCACGAGGCATTCAGCGAAACCGAACTGATCAAGCTCAAGGCACAGCATCCGGGCGCCCCCGTCGCGGCGCACCCCGAATGCCCGCCGCATATCGTCGACCATGCCGATTACGTCGGTTCGACTAGCGGGATCCTGCAATTCGCCAAGACCTTCCCGGGCGACACGCTGATCGTCGCGACCGAGCCGCACATCATCCACCAGATGGAGCTCGCCCTGCCCGAGAAGAAGTTCATCGGTGCGCCCGGCGCCGACGGCAACTGCAACTGCAACATCTGCCCCTATATGGCGCTCAACACGATGGAGAAGCTCTACATCGCGCTGCGCGATTTGAAGCCGCAGATCGAGATGGAGGAAGGCCTCCGCCTCGCCGCGCGCAAGAGCCTCGACCGGATGCTCGAAATGGCGTCGGGCACGGTCGGCAAGGGCGATCTCGGCAAGCGATAGCCCCTATTTCTCGCCGCGATGTTTGCTTTCGCGGAAAATGATATAAGTTCCGCCTCCTAAGACGCGAGTCTCGCCCCCCGTGCGAGCGTCCGACGACGAACCCTTGCGTCTAAGCAGGAGGAAATCGCATGGCAGAAGATTGGCTGGCGGATGTCAGGAAATATGTCGCGGACGCCGACGAAAATGTGGTGTCGGGACTCGTCAAATATCTTGGCATCGCCCTCAGAAACCGTGATTCCTCGCTTGTTTCCTTTACCGACACAAAAGAAACCGACCGCGTCCGCGAAAACTTCCTCAAGAAAAAGCTGGGGCTCACCGACGATGACGCGACGCTCGATGCTGCGATCGCTGGCGTTGGCGAGCGGATGAAGGAGGACCGGACCAAGAACCGCGTCACCGTCTATTATCTCCTCGCGCAGCATTTCGGCCTGCTCACGCTCTTTGGCGGCGCGGCAGGCGCGGCTGGTGCCGCGGGCGCTGCCGCAGGGCTCGCCGCCGTCGGCGGGCTGGACGGCGATTCCGGCAAGGATGATGACACGACCTCCGCCGTACCGCTGGCAGCGGCGGGCTTGGCGGGCGCATCGGCCATACCCGCCGCCGCGGCCCCGCCACCGGCAGCCTCGCCTGCTGCACCGGCGCCGTCAGCAGCAAGTCCGCAGACCGCCTATTCGGGCGGTGATGACGAAAGCGAGAAGAGCGGCGGCATGGGCTGGCTGCCCTGGCTTCTGCTTTTGCTCGTTCTGGCGGCGCTGCTGTTCTTCGGCCTGCGCTATTGTTCGAAACAGGATGCGGCCGTTGCCCCGGCCACCGACCAAGCGGCGATCAGCGAGACCGTCGCGCCCGTGGAGGGCGCAGCGGTGCCAGCCCCAGCGGCTGCTATCCCCGCGGGCGCCGGCGTCGTCGCTGCGGACCGCGAGGGCAAGCCGATGCTGACGGTCTATTTCGACACCGGCAAATCGGACGTGTCGAACGATCTGACGACCGCGGCATCCTCGGTAAAGGCGTATCTGGACAGCAACCCCGCCGCGACGCTCGCGGTGTCGGGCTATAACGACCCGACGGGCAATGCGGCCGCCAACGCCGAATTGTCGAAGAACCGCGCGCAGAGCGTCAAGGCGGCGCTCGAGAAGCTCGGCTTCGCCGCCGACAAGGTCGTGCTCGAAAAACCCGCCGAGGCGACCACCACCGGCACCGACAATTCGGCGGCGCGCCGCGTCGAGGTCACCGTGAAGGGCTGATCGTCGATCCAACAGGAAAAGAGAGCGGGGCCTCCGGGTCCCGCTTTTTTTATACCGAGTCGCGACTCGCGAGCATGAAAATCGACCCGGATCGAATCGCAGTGCCCGCGAGACGGTTCGGTTTTGAATCCGAAAATGCTGCGCCGCTGTTACAAAAATGCTGCAGTGAATCCGCTTGTTGCTAATGCCGGACTTATCCACAAGCGCAGGCGGTTCATCCTGTCTTTTCGCGCATTTTTTGTTGGCGACCCGAAAGCTTCATGTCAGCTTCAAATCATCGGACGACAGAGACGACAGACCACCGGGACATCAAGGGTAGTTGCAAGACTAGCCAGAAGAGAACGGACGGATTGACGAGGAAATCGACCGGTAGCCTGATCACGGAACGTAGCGATTCCCACGAGTTGATACGGACCCGATTGGGTACAGGAAATGCAGTCCATCGCTTGGACAGCGACTGCTTCGGCGGACGCAAGAAGAGATGATGAAGGGCTTTCCAGGTGCGGCCGGCCCCCGAAAGGGGGCCGACCAAACCGTCGCCGGATTGTTCCGGCGTGCGCCGCAACGCATCGTTTTGCGGGCTGCTGATCGCAAGAGAAGCGGACCGGGATGAAGTGAGGCGGAGTGCGTGGGGCAAAGCCGGATAGTGGGGGTTGGCAGCGATGTCGGCCCCCATTTCGTATGCGCGGCTGCCGAAGTACCCCGCATCATGGCCGCACCGATGCCGCAGGCCGTATCGCATCCCATTTATTTTCGCCCCTGTGACTTTCGTCACACCAACGTCAAACGCGGCTGCTTAGTGGCGTCTTGCGACCCGGAGACGTTCCCGATCAGGAACCGATCCCACTTTCCCGGCCGAGCCCACGCGGGCCGGCCGGGAACCTTTCGCTCCCAACCCGCATTCTTTCATCATCGTTGAAACGATGTCCGGGCGCGACCGGACGTTCATATACTCGCCGGGTATCGGCGCTTGCCCGGCCGGTTCAGGGAAGGGAAAATCATGGGTCTGATCATTACATTGATCGTCGGCGGCATCATCGGCTGGCTGGCAAGTATCGTCATGCGCACAGACGCGCAGCAGGGCATTATCCTGAACGTCGTCGTCGGCATCGTTGGCGCGTTCCTCGGCAATTTCCTCGGCAGCTTTTTCGGCATGGGCGCAAGCCTCGACACCTTCAGTCCGATCGGGCTGTTATGGGCCTTCATCGGCGCGGTGGTGCTGCTTGGCATTGTCAACCTGGTACGGCGCGGCAGCGTCCGCTGAACGGCGTGGCGGCGGGCGTGATCGCGCCGCCGCCATTCTGCTAGGCGATATCAAATATTTGGGTTACCAATGCGGGGCCTGCAGGGTCAGGCGCCAACATCGATCGTAGGGGGTCATCATATGACTTGGATTATCGCTATCATCATGGGCGGCATCATCGGCTGGCTCGCCAGTATTGTGATGCGCACCGACGCTCAGCAAGGCATCTTCCTCAACATCATCGTCGGCTGTATCGGGTCGATCCTCGGCCGCTTCCTGCTGCAGGGCGTGCTCGGCGGCGGACATCTACGCGGCAACGCCTTTGATCCGATGACCTTGCTCACCGCCTTTATCGGCGCGGTGATCCTGCTCGGGATCGTCAACCTCGTGCGGCGCGGCCGGGTCCGCTGATCGCCTGCCAATAACGGCCGGCCGTTCGGGCCGGCCGGAAGAAAAGGGTGGCCGCCGCAAGGCGCGCCACCCTTTTTCATGGCGGTAACCACTGGAAATTGCACGAGGACAAGCCTATTAGCCGCGATCCGGGGCGCAGGGGGGATGGCGAAGTTTCGCCTCTTGCCAGTGGTGATTTAATTAGGTAATACACCTCGCAGTGGATTGATCCTTTCTTGCGGGGTCGAGGGGACAGGCGCGCTTGCGCCTGCCGCAGCATGATGCCGCGCAAGGCAGGGAGGGTTTTCGGCGTGAACTACGAGCGGAAAGTGGATGTGATGGACAGCCTGGCGGGCACGCAAAGCTTTTATGAAGACGCGGGCGACAGCCGGCGCAAGCGGACGTTTCTGATCGTCGCGCTGGTGCTGATCGCGCTCGCGCTGGCGGCCACCTATTACGCCTTCACGCAGAGCAAGGGCGCTGCCGCCGAAGGCGAAGGACAGGGCGGCGCGGCGATCCCGAACGTCACCGTGGTCATTCCCGGCCGCGTGTCGGTCGAAGCGGCGATTTCGGCCAACGGCACGATCGCGGCCCGCCGCGAAATGCCCGTCGGCGTCGCGGGCGAGGGCGGGCAGGTCGTGCGCGTCCTCGTCGAGCCGGGCCAGTGGGTCGGTGCGGGACAGACGCTCGCGGTCATTGATCGCTCGGTCCAGGCGCAACAAGCCGCGAGTCTCGCGGCGTCGATCCGCGTCGCGCGGGCCGATGCCGATCTGGCGCAGGCCGAACTCGAACGCGCGCAGGCGCTGGTCGGGCGCGGTTTCATCTCCAAGGCAGACATGGATCGCAAGCGCGCGACCCGCGACGCCGCCAACGCGCGGGTCCGCGTTGCGCAGGCGCAATATGCCGAAGCGACCGCGCGTAACGATCGGCTCAATATCGTCGCGCCCGCCGCGGGCCTCGTGCTGACTCGTCAGGTCGAGCCGGGCCAGATCGTCGGCGCCGGCAGCGGCATCCTGTTCCGGATGGCGCGCGGCGGCGAGATGGAAATGCTGGCCCAGATGGCCGAGGCCGATCTCGCCCGTGTCCAGGTCGGCACGCGCGCGACGGTGACGCCGGTCGGAAGCGCCGCCCAGATCGCCGGACAAGTCTGGCAGAAGTCGCCCATTATCGACATGGATACGCGTCAGGGCACCGTCCGCATCGCGGTTCCGTACAGCGAGGCGCTGCGTCCGGGCGGCTTTGCCGATGCGCGCCTGATCGCGGGCACGGCGGAAGCGCCGCTACTGCCCGAAAGCGCGGTGCAGAGCGGCCCCGAGGGCAATTTCGTGCTGGTGGTCGATGCCAAGAACGTGATCAAGCGCCAGCCGGTGAAGGTCGGTCAGGTAACCGACAACGGCGTGTCGATCGCGTCGGGCCTGACGGGCAACGAGCGGGTCGTCGCGCTGGCGGGCGCCTTCCTCAACCCCGGCGACAAGGTGAAGCCGGTGGTCCAGAAATCGTCGCAATAACCGGCCGAACGGCACAGGTAGAGATTTAGTGCACAAGGGCGTTTGATCATGAGCTTTCGCAACATTTCCGCCTGGTGCATCCGCAATCCGGTGCCGCCGATCGTGCTGTTCATCCTGTTGTTGCTGGCGGGCGTCGTCAGCTTCAACCGGATGGATGTCAACGACAATCCCGACGTCGAATTTCCGCTCGTCCAGGTCATCGTTGCGCAGCCCGGCGCCGCCCCGTCCGAACTGGAAACACAGGTCACGCAGCGCGTCGAGGCCGCGGTGCGCAGCGTCAGCGGCGTCGACGAGCTGTCCTCCTATGTCGGCGAAGGCAACAGCCGCACGATGGTGCAGTTCGCGATCGGCACGCCGATCGACCGCGCTTACAACGACGTCAACCAGGCGGTGCAGCAGATCCGCAGCGACCTTCCGGAAGGCATTCTAGAGCCGCAGGTCGTGCGCGTCGATGCCGCCGGCGGTCCGATCACCTATTTTGCGGTCGAGACGTCGGACATGACGCTCGAACAGCTCAGCTGGTTTGTCGACAATACGGTTGCCAAGGATTTGCTGTCGATCCCGGGCATGGCGAAGGTCAGCCGCTCGGGCGGTGTCAGCCGCGAGATTCGCGTCATCCTCGATCCTGCGCGCATGCAAAGCTATGGCCTCACCGCCAGCCAGTTGAACCAGCAGCTGCGCCAGACGAACGTCAACGCGGCGGGCGGCCGCACCGAAATCGCAGGCTCCGAACAGGCGGTGCGCGTGCTCGGCAATGCCGAAAACGCCTTCCAGCTCGGTGAAACGAACATCTCGATCGGCAATGGGCGGACGATCCGCCTCTCCGACGTGGCAAAGGTGACCGACGGTTACGCCGAACAGCGCAACCTTGCCAAGATCAACGGGCGGCAGGTGCTGAGCTTCTCGATCGAAAAGGCGAAGGGCTCGTCGGACGTCACCGTCCATGACGAGGCGATGAAGAAGCTCGCCGAGATCAAGAAGGCGAACCCGCAGGTCGAATTCAAAATCCTCTTCACCAAGACCGAATATGTGAAGGAGCAGTATCGCAGCTCGATGCTCGCGATGATCGAGGGCGCGATCCTCGCCGTCGTCGTCGTGTTCCTCTTCCTGCGCGACTGGCGCGCGACCTTGATCAGCGCGCTCGCGATCCCGCTCTCGGCCATCCCGACCTTCTGGTTCATGGACATGATGGGCTTTTCGCTGAACGGCCTGTCCTTGCTCGCGCTCAGCCTTGTGGCCGGCGTGCTCGTCGACGATGCGATCGTGGAGATCGAAAATATCGTCAGGCACATGCGCATGGGCAAGACGGCGTATCAGGCATCGATCGACGCCGCCGACGAAATCGGCCTTGCAGTGGTCGCAACGACGATGTCGATCGTCGCGGTCTTCCTGCCTGTCGCGCTGATGCCCGGCATTTCGGGACAGTTTTTCATCCAGTTCGGCATGACGGTTGTGTTCGCGGTGCTCGTCAGCCTTGCGGTCGCGCGCATGATTACGCCGATGATCGCCGCCTATTTCCTGTCGGCGCAGGGCGAGCAGGACCATGCCTCCGGCCCCTGGGTCGATCGCTACGAACGCCTCCTTGCGTGGACGCTCGACAACAGCAAGCATCATGCGATCCGCGCGCGTTACGAAGCGCATCCGACGAAGATCGCCTATCTGGCGGTGCCGCTGATCCTCGCCGGGCTGTCGGTGCTCTATGCGATTTACGCCTATTTCCAGCCTGTCCCAATCGGGCAGGATAAGCCCAATACCGCGATGTACTTCATGCTGAAGACGCCGGTTGAAGCGATCCTCACCTATATGGGTGTCGCCCTGCTGATCATCCTGCTCGGCGCGCTCGCGTGGCTGATCGGCATGCGCCAGCCGGTCTTTACCAATTGGGCGAAGTTCATGGTCCAGCGCGCCTGGGCGCGCGTGTTCGACCACCGTGTCTGGATCGTCGGGGTCGGCGCCGCGTCGCTCGCGATGAGCGTTATCCTGCTGATGGTACTGCCGCAGCAGTTCCAGCCGACGATCAACAGCGACTACAGCCAGATCCGCTATGAACTGCCGCCGGGTTCGACGCTCGCACAGAGCGAGAATATCTCGGACCAGATCACCGCGATCCTGTCGAAAGACAAGAATGTCGAAAACGCCTTTTATGAGGTGAATGTCAACGACGGCGGGGTCTATATCACGCTGAAGAAAACCCGTGAGATAAGCAGCGTCGAATGGGAGCGGAGTCTGCAGCCGCTCATGGCGGCGATCCCCGATGCGCGCGTGACCTTCCAGAGCCAGTCGGGCGGCTTTTCGGGCCGCGACATGACGATGGTCATCGGCGGCGACGATCCGGTCGCGCTCGAACAGCATGCGCGCCTGATCGTGTCGCAGATGGAAAAGCTGAAGGAAGTGCGGTCGCCGCGGATTGAGGGCGACATTCCGCGCCCCGAAATCATCGTGACCCCGCGGCTCGACCTCGCCGCCGAACTTGGCGTGACGACGTCGGCACTCAGCCAGACGATCCGTATCGCGACGCTGGGCGACATCGACCAGAATGCGGCCAAATTCTCGCTGTCGGATCGCCAGATCCCGATCCGCGTGCTCCTGTCCGAAGATTCGCGCCGCAGTCTTGCGACGATCGAGAATCTGCCGGTGCCGACCTCGCGCGGGACGACGGTGCCGCTGAAATCGATCGCCTCGATCGGCTTTGGCTCTGGGCCGACCGAACTCCGCCGTTACAACCAGACGCGACGTATCGTGATCGGGGCCGACCTCGCGCCGGGGCTGGTCACGGGCGACGCGCAGAAAAAGATCGACGCGCTGCCCGCGGTCAAGAATATGCCGCAGGGCATCCGCAAGGTCATCCAGGGCGACGCCAAGTGGCAGGCCGAACTGATCACCAACTTCATGATCGCGGTGGTCTCGGGCCTTCTTCTCGTCTTCTCGACGCTGGTGCTGCTCTATCGCCGCTTTCTGTCGCCGCTGGTCAATATGTCGTCGCTGCTGCTCGCGCCTCTCGGCGGGCTGCTCGGCCTCTGGATCACCGGCCTGGAGGTCTCGATGCCCGTCTATATCGGATTGCTGATGCTGCTCGGCATTGTCGCGAAAAACTCGATCCTGCTCGTCGATTTCGCGATCGAGGAGATGGACCATGGCGTCGAGAAGAACGCCGCGCTGCTCGATGCCGGGCGCAAGCGCGCGCAGCCGATCGTCATGACGACGGTCGCGATGGTTGCAGGCATGGTGCCGACAGCCCTGTCGCTGTCGGGCGACGGCGCCTGGCGCCAGCCGATGGGCGTCGTCGTGATCGGCGGTCTGATCCTGTCGACGCTGCTGACGCTGCTGATTGTCCCTGCGGGCTTCAGCCTGGCCGACAGTATGGAAAAGCGCCTCGGCCGCTTCTTCTCCGGCAACCTGCTCACCTACCGCAAGGGCGACGATACGAAGCCGCATGGGGCGCCCGCGCCCGAGCCGGCGGAGTAATGGGGGCGGGCCGGCGCGGTAAGCGACTGCGCCGGTTGCAACCTTTGCGGCATTTCGCCATTTGGTTCGTATGACCGACCGCACGCTTTCCCGGCCGATTGGCGTCGCCATCCCGGCAAGAGGATCGAACATCCGCGTCGTCGCGACGGGCCTGCTCATCGTCATGGCGTTCGTCTTTCTCGGCGCGAAATATTATCAGGATGTCCATCCCGCGATCGGTTTTGTGCGTGCCTTTGCCGAGGCGGCGATGGTCGGTGGGCTCGCCGACTGGTTCGCGGTCACCGCCCTGTTCCGCCACCCGATGGGCTTGCCGATCCCGCACACCGCGATCATCCCGCGCAACAAGAACCGTATTGGCGATACGCTCGCGCGCTTCCTGCTCACCAATTTCCTGCTGCCGCGCCTGATCGCGCGCAAGATGCAGACGGTCGACGTCGCGGGCGCGGTCGGCAAATTCCTGTCCGAACCGGGCGAGGGCGGCGGGCGGCTGCGGCTCGGCGCGTCGCGGATCATCGCCGACGGTTTGGGAGCGCTCGACCAGCAGCGCCTCGGGGGCATCGTCAAATCGGCGATCGCTGACCGCCTGCGCGAACTCGACGTTGCGCCGTTACTCGGGCAGGCGCTACAGGCCGCGCTTGCCGAGGGACGGCACCAACCCTTGCTCGACGCGATGGTCAAATGGGGATCGAAGACGCTCGAACTCAACGAGCATCTGATCCATCAGATGGTGCACGACAATTCGAACGCGATCGTGCGTTTCACCGGGCTCGACGAGAGTATTTCGAACCGCATCGTCGCGGGGCTGTCGAAGCTGCTCAGCGAGATGGCGGTCGACGAAACGCACCCGCTGCGCATCCGCGTCGAGGAAGGGCTCGCCAAGATGGCGCTCGACCTGCAGCACGACCCCGAAGTGAAAGCGAAAGTCGCCAAGGTTCGCGACGAATTGCTCGAAAACAAGGCGGTTAAGCGCTGGCTCGACGGCCTCTGGGAACAGGGGCGAACCGCGCTGCTCAAGGCCGCGCGCAACCCCGACACGATGCTCGCGGGACGAATCGGCGAACTCGTGACGCAATTCGGCGCGATGCTCGGCGAGGATGCGGCGATCAAGCGCACGCTCAACCGCTATGCCCGCCGTGCCGTCGTCGGCGTCGTCGACAGCTATGGCGAGACCGCGCTCAGGCTGGTGTCCGACACGATCCGCGGCTGGGATGCCAAGACGATCACCGACCGGCTGGAAAATGCCGTCGGCGACGATCTGCAATATATCCGCATCAACGGCACGCTGGTCGGCGGACTGGTTGGCGTGCTGATCCACACCGTCGATGTGCTGATTTAGCCGCTCGCGGCCAACCCCTCGCGAAAACTGGGATAGCGCGGGCTCCAGCCTAGCAGCCGCTTCGCCCTGCCATTGGCAACGCGGCGGTTCTCGGCATAGAAGGCGCGTGCAGCGGGTGACAGGCCCGCGTCATCGAGCGATTGTAGCGGCGGCAGCGGCGCGCCGAGCATCGCGCACCCCCATTCGACCAACTCATTCTGATGGCAGGGCTCATCGTCGGCGAGATTATAGACGCCCGCCGGTCCCCTGAACGACGCCATCACGCCGCCCGCGATGTCATCGACATGGACGCGGCTGAACACCTGTTCGGGCAGGTCGATGCGATGCGCGCGGCCCTCGGCGATACGACCCAGGATCGATCGGCCGGGGCCATAGATGCCGGGGAGGCGAAAGATGCGGACATCGCTGCGCAGGATGCTCCAAGCCGCGTCGGCGGTGTTGCGGTCGCGACGGCGGCCTTTGATGGCCGCACTTTCGTCGACCCACGCGCCGCCGGTATCGCCATAGACCCCGGTCGACGAAAGATAGCCGACCCAGCCCGCCGGGGCGAGCGCGAGCGCCTCGCCATAGCGCGCGAGTACCGGATCGGCCCCCTCGGCCGGCGGCACCGACGACAGGATGTGCGTCGCGCTGCGCAGCGCGCCAAGCACCGCTCCTTCATCGGCAAAGGCGATGCTCTCCCCGCGCCCGTCGCGTGACGTTCCCGTCACCTCCCAGCCGCGCGCGCGCAGCCGTTCCGCGAGGTGGCTCGCGGCATAGCCCAGTCCGAAAATTAGCATCTGTCCCATTGCGCCCTTATTGCGCGCCTGCGGCGCCGCGCCTAGATCGCTTATCATGACCGACGCCTCCTCAGCCCCCGCCATCCCCGTCACCATACATCGCAGCGACTATCGCGCGCCGGAATGGCAGGTCCCCGACATCACGCTCGATTTCGCACTCGGGATCGACGCGACGAAGGTCGGCGCGGCGCTGTCGGTCGTGCGGCAGGCCGATGCGCCGGTGCCGCTCACGCTGCGCGGTGACGGGCTGACCCCGGCGGCGGTGCGCGTCGACGGCGAGGTGTGGAACGACTGGCGGATGGACGGCAGCGATCTGATCGTCGATCTCGGCGAACGCACCGCGGCGACAGTCGAGGTCGACACGGTGATCGACCCCGCATCGAACACCCAGCTCTCTGGCCTCTATGCCTCGGGCGGGCTGCTCTGCACCCAGTGCGAGGCGGAAGGCTTCCGCCGCATCACCTTCCACCCCGACCGCCCTGACGTGCTCAGCCGTTACAAGGTCCGGATGCAGGGCGACAAGGCGGCGTTCCCGATCCTGCTGTCGAACGGCAATTGCGTCGATCAGGGCGAAGAGGGAGGCGATCATTGGGCGCAGTGGGAAGACCCGTGGCCGAAACCCTCCTATCTCTTCGCGCTCGTTGCTGGCGACCTTGTCGTTAACAAGGACAGCTTCACGACGATGTCGGGGCGCGAGGTCGAGCTTGGCATCTGGGTCCGCGACGGCGACGTGGAACGCACTGGCCATGCGATGCAGGCGCTGAAGGACAGCATGAAATGGGATGAGGAGGTCTATGGCCGCGAATATGACCTCGACCTGTTCAACATCGTCGCGGTCAGCGACTTCAACATGGGGGCGATGGAGAACAAGGGCCTCAACATCTTCAACACCCGCTACATCCTCGCCGATCCGGATACCGCGACCGACGTCGATTATGACGGGGTCGAGGGCGTCGTCGCGCACGAATATTTCCACAATTGGTCGGGCAACCGCGTCACCTGCCGCGACTGGTTCCAGCTCTCGTTGAAGGAAGGTTTCACCGTCTTTCGCGACCAGAGCTTTTCCGCCGACATGGGATCGCCGCCGGTCAAGCGCATCGAGGATGTCCGCCTGCTCCGCGCCGCGCAATTCCCCGAGGATGCGGGGCCGCTCGCGCACCCGATCCGTCCTGACAGTTTCCAGGAAATCTCGAACTTCTACACTGCGACCATTTATAACAAGGGCGCCGAAATCATCCGTATGATGGCGACGATGGTCGGCCCCGAACGTTTCCGCAAAGGTACCGACCTCTATTTCGACCGACACGACGGCGAGGCCGCAACGTGCGAGGATTTCGTCAAGGCGATCGAGGAAGGTGCGGGCATCGACCTTGCGCAATTCCGCCGCTGGTACGAACAGGCGGGAACGCCGCGGCTCAAGCTGTCGCTGGCCGAAGAGGGCGGTCACTGGTCGCTCGACATCGTGCAGACAGTGCCCCCGACGCCCGGCCAGCCCGAAAAGCAGCCGATGATGATGCCGCTCCGCCTCGCGGCCTTTGCGATGGACGGCAGCGGCGACGCGCTCGCCGACACGCTCGTCACCGTGACCGGCGCGACGCAGCGTATCGCGCTCGGCACCTTCGCGGCGCGCCCGGCGCTGTCGGTCAATCGCGGCTTTTCGGCGCCGATCATCGTCGATTTCGAGCGCGGCCCCGGCGAACTCGCGTGGCTCGCCGCGCACGACGACGATCCGTTCGCGCGCTACGAAGCGTTGCAGCAACTGATGCTCGATACGCTCGTTGCCGCGGTATCGGGCAAGACGGGCGATCATCAGGCGGTGATCGACGCGGTCGGCCAGACGCTCGCCGGCGCGGCAAGCGACCCTGCCTTCGTCGCCGAGGCGGTGCTGCTACCGAGCGAAGCCTTTATCGGCGACCAGATGGTCACGGTCGATCCCGATGCGATCCGCCGCGAGCGGCTTGCATTGCAGGCGGCGATTGGGACCGCGCTTGAAAATGAGTGGCGCGCGATCCTTGCGGGCAGCGCGCCGCCCGCGACCGATCTGTCGAGCAAGGCCAAGGGCGGCCGCCGCCTGCGCGGCGTCGCGCTCGCCTATCTCGCCGCGACGGGGATCGACGATGCCCCGGCGCTCGCGTTCCGCATCTTCTCCGACGCCGACGGCATGACCGAACGGCAGGCGGCGCTCGCGACGCTTGCGCATGGCGACAGCGACGAACGCGCCCATGCGCTCGACATCTTCTATCAACGCTATCGCGACAATCCGCTCGTGCTCGACAAATGGTTTCAGGTGCAGGCGTGGTCGCTGCGAGCCGACACCGTCGATGCGGTGAAGGCGCTGGCGCAGCACCCCGACTTCACGCTCGCGAACCCCAATCGCGTGCGCTCGCTTTATGGCGCGCTGACGGGCAACCAGGCGGCATTCCATCAGGCCGACGGTGCGGGGTACAAACTGATCGCCGACCTCGTCATCGCGCTCGACCCGAAGAACCCGCAGACGTCGGCGAAGATGATCCCGCCGCTCGGCCGTTGGAAACGGTTCGACGAGGGGCGGCAGGCGCTGATAAAGGCTGAGCTTGAACGCATCCTCGCGCAGCCCGGCCTGTCGCGCGACGTGACCGAACAGGCGTCGAAGAGTCTGCTGGGGTGAAGGCGGATTGGGGTGGGGAGCCGTCGATGCTTCCTTTCCCTTCGTCACCCCGGACTTGATCCGGGGTCCCGCTTGAGGTGGAAGCCTGCCAATGCCTTAAAAAGCGGGATCCCGGATCAAGTCCGGGATGACGAGAGTGTTGGAGTCGGCAACCGATCGAAAGCCGCCCTCACGGCCTTCGTCAGGCCGTCGAAAACAGCTTGGTCCCGGCGACGCCGATGACGATCAGCGCCATGAAGCCGATCTGGACCGCGTTCACCTTCTCGCCGAACCAGAATATGCCGCCGATGATTACCCCGATCGCGCCGAGGCCGGTCCAGATCGCATAGGCGGTCCCGGCCGAGATCCCGCGCATCGCGAACGCCAGCAGCGCCATGTTCAAAAAGCTGAGCGAGACGGGAACGGCCGATGCCTGCCAGGTCCCGAGCGTCGCAGCCCATTTCAGGCTAAGCGCCCAGATGATTTCGGTAACAACGGCGATCGCGAGGATGACCCACGCCATGGCATAGTCCTTTCGAGTCAGCGGGCTCGAAAGGAAAGGGCGCAGCCGGAAACCCGGAAGAGGCTGAGCAGATACAGGCGATGTGATGCGGCGCCCTCTAGGCGCAGCGGCACGAAATGGCAATGGGGAGGCGGATCTAGCCGCCCAGCCAGCCCGTAACCTCGACCGCGACCTTGTTCGCGGCGCGGGTCAGCGCCTCGCCGACGGGCTTGGCTTCCACCTTGCCGCCGATCGCCTCGCGCGCTTCGAAGCGGCGCTGCGTTACCGTCTTGCCGCCCGCCGACACCAGCATCGCCTGATAGACGACGACGACCTCGTTGGTCGCGGCGTCGACGCCGAATTCCATAAGCTGCCCCGCGAGCTGTTCGCCCGGCGCCGTCAGATACTGCCCCTCGTCGAGCACGACGCGCGACGTGCGCGCCGACACGGTTTCGGACACCAGGCGCTGGAACAGGCGCGAGGGTGCCTCGACCCATTGCGCGTCCTTGACATAGGTGACGCTCGATCCGTCCTGCTGCACCGGGATACGCGTCGTGCGCAGCTTTTGCGGCGCGGTCGGGATCAGGATCGTCAGCGTCGCGGCTTCGGCCGCGGTACGCGCACCGCCCGCGGTCGGCGCCGCGTCGGCGTCGAGCGAGAGGAGGAAGGGCGGGGTCTTGCCGCCAAGGCCGATGCAGCCCGACAGTGAGACAGCGGCAACAATGACGAGCAGCGGGGCGCGGAGGCAATGGAGGGAAATGGGCATGGGGGCTCTAATCCTCATTCTTTATAATCGGGCAGCTTGCTGCCGCCGATGACCGCGCCGGCGCCCTGCTGGTCGAGCTTGTCGGTCAGGCTGGACAGCGAGGCGGAGGTACGGCGCAGATCGCGGATCAGCGCATTGGCTTCGGGAATGGTCGTTTCGCTGAAGGTCTTGAGGCCCGGCCGCGCGTCGCTGATTGCGCCTTCCAGCGTCGCCATCGATGCGTTGGCGGATTTCAGCGTATCACGCAGGTTCGCCATTGCGGGGTCGACGTTGCGGTCGATCGTGCCCTGCGCCGACGCCGCGAGGTTGCCGACCTGTTCGGCGGCATTGCCCGCCTGCTGGATCGCGATGCGCGTATCGGCGAGCGCGCGTTCGATCGCCGGCCCGTTGCGCGCGAGCGTCGCTGTGGTCGTCTCGACATTGGCCAGTATCTTGGCAAAGCTTTCCTGATTCTTGTCGTCGGCAAGCTCGGCGAGGCGTTCGCTCAGCGTCGACAGGCGCTGGAGCAATTGCGGCGCAGTGTTGAGCAGTTCGCCAAGGCCGCCAACGCGCGTCGGGATGACGGGCTTGCCCGCGGGTCCCTTGTCGGCGATCGGCGGCGCGCCCTTGACCGCGCCATCGAGCGAGATTTGCGACACACCGGTAAAGCCGACGCCTTCGAGCGCGGCGGTCGTGCCTTGTAGCACGGGGACGCCCTCATTGACTTCGATCCGGACGCGGACGAATTGCGGATCCTCGGGCCACAGGGCGATTTCGCGCACCTGACCCGCGGGAACGCCGGAGAATTGCACCTGCGCGCCCTTGTTCAGCCCGTCGACCGATTGCTTGAAGAAGATGTCATATTCGCGCTTGTCGCCGCCGCTGTCGTTCGCCAGCCAGACGACGAAAAAGGCGAGCGCCGCAGTAAAGAAGAGGACAAAAGCGCCGACGAGGACGTTGTTTGAGCGTGTTTCCATCAGCTGTTCCTATCGCGGCTTCGCGGTTTGGTTCCCGCTTGCCGCAGCACGGCCGCGTGGCCCGTTGAAATAATCCTGTATCCACGGATGCTCGGTGGCAAGCAGTTCCGGGATTGTGCCCACCGCGATCACCTTCTTTTCCGCTAATACAGCAACCCGGTCGCAGGTCGCATAAAGCGAATCGAGATCGTGGGTGATCAGGAAGACGGTGAGGCCCATCGTGTCGGCCAGTTCGCGGATAAGCTCATCGAACTTCGCTGCGCCAATCGGGTCGAGCCCCGCGGTCGGCTCGTCGAGAAACAGCAGCGCCGGGTCGAGCGCCAGCGCGCGGGCGAGGCCGGCACGCTTGACCATCCCGCCCGACAGTTCGGCGGGATATTTCGGGCCGGCATCGGGGGGCAGGCCGACCATCGCAACTTTGTACGCGGCGATCTCGTCGAGCAGCCTCTGGTCGAGCCGCGGATAATATTCGCGCAAGGGGACCTGGATATTCTCGGCCACGCTCAGCGTCGAGAAGAGCGCGCCGCCCTGGAACATCACGCCCCAGCGCCGGCGCAGATCGCGCGATTCCTCTTCGTCGGCGATCGTATCTAGCGTCTTGCCATAAACCTCGATTTCGCCCGCGGTCGGCGTCTGCAGCCCGATGATCGAGCGCATCAGCACCGATTTTCCGGTGCCCGATCCGCCGACGACGCCCAATATCTCGCCCGAACGGACGTCGAGGTCGAGATCCTCGTGAACCACGGCATCGCCGAACTGGTTCTTGAGCCCGCGGATACAGATCGCCGTTTCGAACTTTTCGGGGCGCACCGCGTCGGCTGCGGCAAGCTCTTCCTTGATCTCCTGTTCGATCTCTTCGCTCATCAATTCCATCCCAGCGAAGAGAAAAAGACGGCGAACATCGCGTCGAGGACGATGACGAGGAAGATTGCGGCAACCACCGCCGATGTCGTGCGCTGCCCGACCTCCTCGGCATTCTGGCGCACTTGCATGCCTTCGTAACAGCCGGTGACGCCGATCAATATGCCGAACACCGGCGCCTTGATCAGCATGATGTAAAAATCGGTCATCGGGATGATTTCGCGCAGCCGCTGGATATAGGTCAGCGGCGGGATGTCGAGCCCGATCCAGACAAAGGCGCCGCCGCCCGCGATCGCGCACAGGCTGGCGTAAAAGCCGAGCAAGGGCATGGTGATCGTCGACGCGGCGACGCGCGGCAGCACGATCGCTTCCATCGGCGACACGCCGATCGTGCGCATCGCGTCGATTTCTTCGGTCAGCTTCATCGTGCCGATCTGTGCGGCGAACGCCGACCCCGAGCGGCCCGCAACCATGATCGCGGTCATCAGCAGGCCAAGCTCGCGGATCGAGGCGCGGCCGACGAGGTTGATCGTGAACACCTCGAGCCCGAATTGTTCGAGCTGCACCGCGCCTTGCTGTGCGATGACGATCCCGATCAGGAAGCTCATCAGGCCGATGATCGGCAGGGCGTCGACGCCGACGGTCTGGAAGCGCGTGACGACAGCATTCCACCGGAGGCGGCGGCGCGCGCGAATCTGGGTGCCCAGCGCTACAATCATCGCACCGAAGAAACCCACGATGCCCAGCAGTTCGTGCCAGATCGCGACGCTGGCGGTGCCGACCTGTTCAAGCATGCGCGCCCACGCCGGGCGGCGGTCGCGGTGGACGCGATATTCGCTCTTGTCGCTGGCGAGCGCGTCGAGCAGGCGCTGCGCCTCTTCGCTCGCGCCGACGACCTTCGCGCCATGTTCATTGACGGTCCGCGTCACAATCCAGGCGCCGACGGTGTCGATGCGTTCGAGCGCCGAGAGATCAAGCGTAGCGATCGGGCCGAGTGCGTCGAGCCGCGCAGGAACGTCACCCAGACGCGCGAGCGTCAGACGGCCAGTGAAGCGAACTTCGGCACCATCGGCACAGTCGCTATGTTCGAAATCCGCCCTGGCAACCATCGTGCGGGGACATTGTCTTATTTGCCCCGTGACGGCAAGTGAATCCATGGTTTGGCTTGCCGGGCCTTGGCCGCCATGCCGGGCCACACTATGGGTGAGTAATGGAAGACCCGCTCGCCACGCCGATCCCCAACTATACGCACCGCGTCGCGATGTACGACATGGATCGCACGATAACGCGTTCAGGGACTTACAGCGGTTTCCTCATGCATGTTGCGCAGCGGCGTCAGCAATGGCGGCTGCTGCTGCTGCCGCTCGTCGGGCTTGCCGGCGCGGCCTATTCGCTGCGCCTGATCGACCGCTCGCGGCTGAAGGCGATCAACCTCAGGCTGCTCGTCGGCAAGCGCTTTCGCCGCACCGAAATCGCGCCGCTCGCCGAAAGTTATGCCGACAAGGTCGTGGCGCGCGGGCTGCACTCAGCCGCTCTCGACCAGATCGCCGCCGACCGCGAGGCGGGGTATCGGCTGCTGCTCGCGACCGCATCGTTCCACCTTTATGTCGATGCGATCGCGCGGCGGCTGGGGATCGACGATGTGCTCGCGACGCAGCTCGACGAGCCCGACGGCGCCGACCATATCCACGCGCGGCTCGCGGGCGACAATTGCTATGGCGAGGCGAAGTTCGCGCGGATCGACGGCTGGATGGCCGCCAACGACATCACCCGCGACCGGGCGCATATCCGCGCCTATTCGGACCATGTCTCCGACCACCCGATGCTGCATTTTGCCGACGAGGCGGTCGCGACGACGCCGTCGCGCAAGCTGAAATCGCTCGCTCCGCAAATGGGCTGGCAGGTCGTCGACTGGCGCGCGCGGCGCGGTCGTTAAACCGCGTCGAGCGCCTGCGCGAAATCGGCGATCAGATCGTCGGGGTCCTCGATGCCGATCGATACGCGCACCAGATTGTCGGTGATGCCGAGCGCCTTCTTGCGCTCGATGGGCACCGAGAGATGCGTCATCGCCGCGGGATGGCTCGCGAGCGTTTCGGTGCCGCCAAGGCTGACCGCAAGCTTGGCGATCTTCAGCGCATCGAGGAAACGGAAGCTTTCTTCTTCGCCGCCCTTGATGAACAGCGAGAAGGTCGATCCGGCGCCGGTGCAATGGCGGTCGAAGATGTCCTTCTGGCGTGCGTCCTGAATGAAGCCGAGATAGCCGAGGCCCTCCACCTTCGGATGATCGCGAAGGAAGGTGCAGACCTTCAGCGCATTCTCGCCCGCGCGGTTCATGCGCAGTTCGAGCGTTTCGAGGCTGCGCAGGAGCATCCACGCGGTGTTGGGGTCGCAGATCGTGCCTATGGTGTTGCGCATCGGGCGGATGATATTGAGCAGCCGCTGGTCGCCCGAGACGCCGCCCGCGACGAGGTCCGAATGGCCGCCGGCATATTTGGTGAGGCTATAGACGACGAGTTCGGCGCCCTGGCGGATCGGTTTCTGCCACAGCGGGCCGAGGAACGTGTTATCGATCGCGATCGGCGGCTGCTGTTCGCCGGGGAAGGCGGCATCGCGTGCACCGCGCACCGCTTCGACATCGACCAGCGCGTTGGTCGGGTTCGCCGGGCTTTCGAGATAGACGAGCGCGACCTTGCCGCCCTTCTCATTGGCGAGAGTCTGCGCGCGCGCCAGAATGTCGTCGATCTCCGCGCGCGTCGCGCCCGCGGGGAAGTCGAGGAAGCTGACGCCGAAGCGCGACAGGATGCGCGCGATCAGCGTTTCGGTCGCGGCGTAAAGCGGGCCCGAGTGGACGATCACGTCATTCTGCCCGACGAGCGCGAGGAGCAGGGTCGCGATCGCCGACATGCCGCTTGAAAAGACGAGGCTGTCGTCGGCGCCGTCCCACACCGCGAGGCGGTCCTCGAGGATTTCCTGGTTCGGGCCGTTGAAGCGCGAATAGACGAGGCCGTCGGCGGGTCCTTCGCGCTTGCCGGTGATATGTTCGAAGAAACGCTTGCCCGCCGCCGCACTTTCGAAGGCGAAGGTCGAGGTCAGGAAGATCGGCGGCTTCAGCGAGCCTTCGGAGAGCACGGGGTCATAGCCGAGTCCCATCATCAGCGTGGCGGGGCTGAGGTCGCGATCGCCGATTTTCTTGGTGCTGTTCTTGGGTTTGCTGCGCATGGCCATGGGGATGCTCCTTGAGGTGTTGGGGCCCTGTATAGCACGCAGGTTTCGTTTGAAACTATATTGCGCGCGTCGGCCAGCTCGGCACTGGCTACGTCGTTATCGCCGCGATGGCCCAGATTACCCCGATCAGCAGCGGAACGCCGATAATGTCGAGCGCGAACCCCGCCTTCAATATGCGCGGCAGCGCGATATGGCCCGTCGCCCAGGCGAGCGCGTTCGGGCCGGTTCCCGACGGCAGCATGAAACCCCAGCTCGCCGCCATCGCAACGGGAAGCGCCAGCAGAATCGGGTCGACGCCGGTCGCCGCGATCAGCGCCGCGAGCACGGGCATGATCCCGCTCGCGGTCGCGACGTTGCTCGCGAATTCGGTGATCAGGATGGTGAGCGCGACGATAGTCGCGGCGAGAACGATCGTCGGCACGCTGCCGAGCGGTGCCAGCACGGCGCCGAGCCAGGCGGCGAGTCCGCTTGCGGTGATCGCGGCGGCGAGCGCGAGGCCGCCGCCGAACATCATGATGACGCCCCATGGCGCGCGGTCGGCTTCCTTCCAAAGCAGCAAGGGCCGGCCGGTGCCGTCGGGCAGAATGAAGAGCAACAGGCTGCCCGCGACGGCGATCGTGCCGTCGGTCAGTGCGCCCTTGGGCAGCATCGGTTCGAGCCAGGGCTGCGCGATCCATGCGACGAGTACGACAAGGAAAATCGGGACGACGCGGCGCTCGGCGGTCGACCATATCGCCTGATTGCCGAGCGCCGCTGCCGCCGCGGTGCCGTCGAACGGATGATCGGCAAGCCGCTGCACGCGCGCGAGAATCCACATGGCTATCGGGACCGAGAGCAGCACGATCGGCACGCCGTAGATCGCCCAGTCGAGGAACGAGATACGCAGGCCGAGCGCCTTTTCAATAAGCCCCGCGGCAATCGCGTTGGTCGGGCTGCCGACGAGCGTGCCCAGCCCGCCGAGCGAGGCGGCGAAGGCGATACCCATCATCACCGCGCCTGCGAAACCGGCGGTCTCACCCTCTTGCACGCCGCCCGCGCGCACAACCGCGAGCGCAATCGGGATCATGATCAGCGCGGTCGAGGTGTTCGAAATGAACATGCTGAGCAGCGCGGTCGCCGTCATGAAGGCAAAGAGCAGGCCGGTCGCGGTGGGTGCGGCGCGCTTGAGGAGCGCGAGCGCAAGGCGGCGGTGCAGTCCGACGCGCTCGATTGCGAGCGCCAGAAAGGCGCCGCCGAGGATAAGGAACAGGATCGGCGAATAATATTCCTTCGCGATCGCATTCGCATCCATCACGCCGAAGGCGGGCACGGTGAGGAAGGGCATGAGTGCGGTGACGGTGAGCGGCAGCGCTTCGGTCATCCACCAGATCGCCATCAACACGGTCAGCGCGGCGACGCGCCACGCGGTCACCTCCATTCCCGCCGGTTCCGGCAACAGGAGCATGGTGCAAAAGACGATGAGCCCGCCGATCAGCCCAAACCAGCGAGTGCGCGTCATCGGCCCCTTATCCTCCCGCCAGTCCGATCACCGACAATTGCCTGCCATAGGTGTTTTCCCCTTTATGGCACGCGCGGCGATAGCTGAAATAATCTTGCGGCAAGGCATAGGTGTCCTGTCCGCCGATGGCAATTCGCGTCACGCCCGCCGCAGCGAGCCGCGCTGCGACATAGGCGGCAATATCGAACATCGCATGGCCGGGCTTGCGTGCGGCGAAAAAGCGCTCGTTCGCGGGATCGTCGGCGACAAAGCGCTGCACGAAATTTTCATCGACCTCATAGGAGGCGCGCGCGATGCACGGGCCGATCGCGACGGCGATTTTGGCGCGGTTGGCGCCGAGGCTTTCCATCGCGTCCAGCGTCGCGTCGGTGACCCCGGCGATCGCGCCCTTCCAGCCCGCATGCGCCGCGCCGACGACCCCGGCCTCGCGGTCGGCGAACAGCACGGGGACGCAGTCGGCGGTCAATATACCGAGCAATATGTCGGGCGTGCGCGTCGCGAGTGCATCGGCCTCGGGCCGCGCGGCGAGGTCGGTTTCGCCATCGACGATCACGCAGCGATTGCCATGCACCTGATAGAGTCCGGTAAGCATGGCGCCGGGAAGGGTCGCTGCCGCCACGCGCCGTCGGTTCTCGGCGATTAGCGCCGGATCGTCGCCCGAACCGAGGCCGCAGTTGAGCGAGGCGAGTTCGCCCGTCGATACCCCACCGCAGCGGCCGAAGAAGCCGTGCGCGACGCCGTCCAGCGGCGCGGCGGTGACGAAAGGCGCCGTCACAGGTCGAGCCTGAAAAAGCGATCCTCGTCGATATGGTTGCCGACGCGAAACGCGTTGCGGCCGACGTCGTAAAAACCGTAGCGGCGGTAAAAGGCTTGCGCACGGTCATTCTCGGTGAAGACGGTGAGGTAGAGGATCGACGCGCGTTCGCGCGCCCAGGCGATGCCCCATTCCATCAGTGCGACGGCGACGCCCGTCCCCTTCGCGGCTTCGGCGACATAGAGCTGGTGCAGCTCGACGGCGTCACCCGTCGGTTGATCTTCGGGCAGCTCGAAATCGACCGGGCCCATCTTGATATAGCCGAGGATCGCCCCCGCTTCGCTGCGGACCAGCGCGATGTCATGGTCATCGCTCGCGATCTGCGCGCGAACGCGGTCCGGCGGATTCCACTCGGCGAGGAAGGTCGCGAGGTCGGCGGGGTCATAGATGGTGCCGAAAGTGTGCGTGAACGATCCATTGGCGAAGGCGGCGATCGCCTCCGCATCTCCGGCCTTTGCCAATTGGATGGCGGTCATACGGCGTCTCCTGTGAATCCTGCTGGCGCGGACCAGCCCGGTGCGGTGAAGGCCATCACCTTGAACAAATCGCCCATCGCCTGCGCGTCGACGAGGCGGTCGCGCTGGCCCTTCAATTCATCGGCGCGGGTCGGTGCGGCGGCGGCGAGCGATTGCAACCGCGCGTCGATGCCGAGCCGTCGCAGCCAGTCACCCTGCGTTGCGAGCGGGCTGACGAACACGCCCGCGCCATGAGCAGCTTCGGCGAGCGCGGCGAAATCGACATGCGCGGTCAGGTCGACTTCGCCCGGATCGGCGAAGGGATCGACGAACCGGTGCGCTTTGACCGCCTGCAACGTGTCGCCCGCAGCGGGTCCGGCATAGCCATAATCGATGACGAGCATCGCGCCGCCCTGCCGCGCGAGGCGAAAGGCGCAGCGCTGCATGATCGCCGCCGAGACCGGCGCGGTTTCGACAATCGTGCCTTCGGGATGACCGCGCAGCGACGCGGGTACGGCGTCGTCGGCCGGAATCTCGCCTGCGACCGGCGCCAGCAGGCCGTCACGGCGTTCGACCATGCGCTCGCGCCAGCCATCGGCGACGCGGACATATTGATGGATCGGCAGCGCGTCGAAAAATTCGTTCGCGACGACGATCAGCGGCGCGTCATCGGGCAGGGCGTCGACTTCGTCACGATGCTCGGCCGCGGGCAGGCGCGTATGCTGCGCCGCACGCAGCGTCGGGCTCGTCTCGACCAGATCGATGCCGGCCGGCGTGCATCCAAAACGCGCCATGGTGCGCAGCGCGTCGACGGCGAGAGTCCCGCGGCCAGGACCTAGCTCGACATAGCGAAACGCCGGGCTGCCCGCACGCGACCAGAGGTCGGCGATCCAGACGCCGATCATCTCGCCGAACATCTGGCTGATTTCGGGCGCGGTCGTGAAATCGCCCGCAGCGCCGAGCGGATCGCGCGTCGCATAATAATGGCCGTTCGCCGCAGCCATGAAATCGGCGACGGTCATCGCCCGCGCCGCCGCGATTTCGCTTATCAGCTGCTCGGGACTCGGAGGCCCGTCACGCAACGCTGTCGAGTCCGGCCACCGGCTCGATCCGCTTGCGGCGGCCCTTCGCGGTGGCGACGAGCCAGAAACCGATCAGCAGCATCGGCACGGTTAGCGTCTGGCCCATCGTGAGGCCCCACGACAGGGTGCCGAGCTGGACATCGGGTTCGCGCACGAACTCGACCGCAAAGCGGCTGAGACCATAGATGATCGCCGCCATGCCGAACAGAAAGCCGGGCTTGTAACGCGCATCGGTGCGCCAGAAGAAGAAGGCGAGGATCGCCATCATCACGATCCCTTCGAGGCCCGCTTCGTAAAGCTGGCTCGGGTGGCGCGGGTCCATCGTGCCGCTGCCCGGAAAGATGATCGCCCAGGGAACGGTCGTCGCGCGGCCCCACAGCTCGCCGTTCACGAAATTGGCAAGGCGGCCGAAGAAGAGCCCGAAGGGCACGACGCACGCGACATAGTCGCAGAAGCGCAGGAAACTGAGCTTTTCCTTCTTCGTCACATACCAGATCGCGATCAGCACGCCGATTACTCCGCCGTGCAGCGACATGCCGCCGTCCCACAATTTGAAGATTTCGAGCGGCTTTTCGAGATAATTGCCGAGGTTGTAAAAGAGCACATAGCCGAGCCGGCCGCCGAGGATGATCCCGAGCATCGCATAGAAGATCATGTCGTCGGCGTGCCGCCGCGCCATCGGGGCACCGGGCTGCGCGATCAGCTTCAAGAGATACCAGTAACCGACGAATATGCCGGCGAGATAGGCGAGCGCATACCACCGGATCGGCAGGCCGAAGACGCTGAACGCGATCTCCGAGTTTTCACCCATCAGATCGTGGAAGTTCACATATTGCGTTGCTTCGGCTAAGGTTGCAAAAAGAAACATATCGTCGCGCTGTCCTTCCCCAGGAGAGGCCTCCCCATAAGGGGTTAGGCGAGCGAGACCAAGAGGAGAGATAGAAGATGCCATCTGCGCTCGATTTGCGCCTGGAAGCCGCCTATAATCTGATCACCGGTCCGGGCGGACCGATCCAGCTCGGGACCGTCGAACGCTTCGGCCACCAGCTTCCCTTCATCTCCAACGCGCCGACCAACCTTGCCGACTATGTTGCGTTTTTTGCTGCGCAGCATGGCGATGCGACCTTCCTCGTCGAAGGCGATGAGCGGATGTCGTTCAAGCAGGTCTATGTGGCGGCGCGGCAAGTGGCGGCGGGGCTGGTCGAAGGCCATGGCGTCCAGCGCGGCGACCGCGTCGGGCTCGCGATGCGCAACGCCAATGCATGGTGCGTTTCCTATATCGGCATTTTGATGGCGGGCGGCTGTGCGACCTTGCTCAACGGCTGGTGGCAGGGCGGCGAACTCGCGGCCGGCATTCTCGACAGCGAGGCCAAACTAGTTATCGCCGACGTCCAGCGCGCGGCGCGGCTCGAAGAAGTCGAGCATGGTGCAAAGGTGATCACGCTCGACCTGACCCAGCCGATCGATCTGGCGATCGCGCCGATCACCGGCGCGGGCGGCAGCGCGGCGACCGTGCTTCCGACGCTGACCGGACAGGATCTCGCGACGATCCTCTTCACCTCAGGTTCGACGGGGCAGTCGAAGGGCGCCTATTCGCGCCACGAAGCGGTGGTGCAGGCGATCTTCAACTATGTCACGCAGACCGCGAGCATCGTGCATCTGCTGACCGAAGACGGCCAGATGTCGGACATCCAGCCCGCGACCTTGATCTGCACGCCCTTGTTCCACGTCACCGCCGAAATCCCGGTCTTCCTGCAAAGCTTCGCATTGGGCCGCAAGCTGGTGCTGATGCCCAAGTGGAACGCCGACGAGGCGATGCGGCTGATCCAGGACGAGAAATGCAATTATTTCGTCGGCGTCCCGCTGATGAGCTACGAGATTCTCGTCAGCCCGAACCGCAAGAACTACGACCTGTCGACGTGCAAAAGCTACGCCGGCGGCGGCGCGCCGCGTCCGCCCGAACATGTCCGGCGCCTCGCGTCGGAGATGGGCGAGGCGAAACCGTTGCTCGGCTACGGCCTCACCGAAACCAACGCGGTCGGCTGCGGCATCATCAACGAAAATTACGTCGCCAAGCCGATGTCGACCGGCCCCGCGTCGAAGCCGCTCGTCGATCTCGCAATCCTCGACGACAATGGCGAGCCGGTCGCAGAGGGCGGTGTCGGCGAGGTCTGCATCCGCTCGGTGTGCAATTTCGAAGGCTATTGGAACAATGAGGCGGCGACCAAGGCCGCCTTCTTCGAAAATGGCTATTTCCGTTCGGGCGACCTCGGCTATCTCGACGAGGACGGCTATCTGTTCATCGTCGACCGCAAGAAGGACATCATCATCCGCGGCGGCGAGAATATCAGCTGTCAGGAGGTCGAGGCGGCAATCTACGAACATGCCGAAGTCAATGAATGCGCAGTCTTCGGCCTGCCTGACGAGCGGCTGGGCGAGTGCGTCGGCGCGGTCGTCTGGATGAAGCCCGGCAGCAGCGTGACCGCCGACGACCTGGTCGCCTTCCTCGGCGGGCGGCTCGCGCCGTACAAGGTGCCGTGCCAGATCTGGATGTCGAACGATGCATTGCCCAAGCTCGGCAGCGAAAAGATCGACAAGGTCAGCTTGCGGAGCCACTATCGCGAGGAATATGCAGCGAAGGCCGTCGCGTAACCGGACGGGGTAATGGAGCGAACCGGGATCATGGCCGAGGCTGAAACTCCCGTCGCTCCCCCCCAGCCGGCACCGGTGCGCGTCTATCGCCACCGGCTGCCGGCGCGCATCTGGCA
This sequence comes from Sphingopyxis sp. Root154, assembly GCF_001427105.1. Classification (GTDB taxonomy): domain Bacteria; phylum Pseudomonadota; class Alphaproteobacteria; order Sphingomonadales; family Sphingomonadaceae; genus Sphingopyxis. The sequence goes on along the minus strand of NZ_LMGI01000002.1, from coordinate 780,568 downwards.
TTGGGTGAATGCCGTCACCCTGCTCATTCTGTTGATGAGCGGGCTGATGATCTTCAACGCGCATCCGCGGCTCTATTGGGGCGAATATGGCGCGAATTTCGACCGCGCCTGGCTGGTGATTGGCTCGACGCCCGACAGCGGCTATTTGCGCGTCGGCGACTGGCGGATCAACACGACGGGCGTGCTCGGCCGCTGGACCGATGCGCAAGGCGCGGAAAAAACCTGGGCCTTTCCGGGCTGGGCGACGATCCCGACGAGCTACAGTCTCGCCGACGGGCGGCGCTGGCATCTGCTGTTCGCGTGGCTGCTGTCGACCGGGCTGACGCTCTACATGCTTTGGACGCTGATCGGCGGACATTTGCGCAAGGATCTGCACATACGCCGCGCCGAATGGTCGCCGCGCCATATCTGGCACGATGTGAAGGCGCATGCGCGGCTGCGTTTTCCACGCGGTGAGGCGGCGGCGCGTTACGGTATTCTGCAAAAGCTCAGTTACATCGGCGTGATCTTCGTGGCGTTGCCGCTGATGATCGCGACCGGCCTTACGATGTCGCCCGGCATGAACGCGGCGTGGCCGTGGCTGCTCGACGTCTTTGGCGGGCGCCAGTCGGCGCGCTCGATCCATTTCATCACCGCCTGGGCGCTCGTCGCCTTCTTCCTCGTGCATATCGCGATGGTGCTGCTGGCGGGGCCGATCAATGAAGTGCGCTCGATGGTCACCGGCTGGTTTCGCCTGCCGCCCGAGCGGGAGGAGGGCGCATGAGCGAGGTCATGCTGCCACGGCGCCAGCTCATCGCGCGCGCCGGTGGCCTCGTCGCCGCAGCAGGGGCGCTGCCTTTGCTCGCCGGATGCGATGCAATTAACGACGCGCCCGCGGTGCGCAAGATTTTGTCGATGGGCGAGGAAATGAACCTTGCCAGCCAGCGGGCGCTGATCGACCGCAATGCGCTCGCGCGCGAGTTCAGCCGCGCCGACCTTTCGCCCTATTTCCGCCCCAACGGCACGCGCCTGCCCGCGGGGGCCGCCTATGCCGCGCATGCGGCGAGCGGCTTTGCCGACTGGCGCGTCAAGGTGACCGGGCTCGTCGCGCGGCCGCTGTCGCTGTCGCTGGCCGACATTCGTGCGATGCCGCAGCGCACGCAGATCACGCGCCACGACTGCGTCGAGGGGTGGAGCGCGATCGGACAATGGACCGGCCCGCAACTGAGCGATATTCTCGCCGCTGCCGGCGTGAAGGACCGCGCGCGCTATATCGTGTTCCGCTGCGCCGACCGGCTCGGCGATGCGCTCTATTATGAAAGCTGCGATATGGTCGACGCACTGCATCCGCAGACGATCATGGCGTGGGCACTCAACGACAAGATATTGCCGATCGCGAACGGCGCACCGCTGCGCCTGCGCATTGAGCGCCAGCTCGGCTACAAGCACGCCAAATATGTGAATGCGATCGAGGCGGTCGCCAGCCTCGATCAAATCGGCGCGGGCAAGGGCGGCTATTGGGAAGACCGGATCGATTATGAATGGTATGCCGGGATCTGACGGCAACCATTTGACGCGATGGAGGTTTTTGGCGTTGCAGACATGTCGATCCTAGCTCCGTTTCTTTCCCGCGTGGTGCGTCAGGGGCGGCTGACCGTCATTGCACCCGATGGCGCCGAGGAGCATTTCGGCACGCCGACACCGGGATTTCCCGAACTCGTCCTTCGCTTCGCGACGCGCGCCGGGATGCGTCGCATCATCCTCGACCCGCGGCTTGGCGCCGCCGAATCCTTTATGGACGGCGACATGCGGATCGAGGGCGGCGATATCATGGACCTCATCGGTCTGATCCGCATGAACACGCCATGGGATCGCGGCGCGGCGCTCAAGGACAAGACGTGGCTCGGCCGGCGCGCCGACTGGGTGAAGACGCGGCTCGGCTCGATCAACCGCCAGCGCCGGTCACGCGCCAACGTCAAGCATCACTATGACATCGGCAACGACCTCTACCGCCTCTTTCTCGACGACGACATGCAGTACAGCTGCGCTTATTGGCCACGGCCGGACATGACGCTGGAGGAAGCGCAGACCGCGAAGAAGGCGCATATTGCCGCCAAGCTCGCGCTCAAACCGGGGCAACGCGTGCTCGACATCGGTTGCGGCTGGGGCGGGATGGCGATCACGCTGGCGAAGCTCGAGCAGGTCGAGGTGCTCGGGATCACGCTATCGGAGGAGCAGTTCGCGCTCGCCCGCCAGCGCGCCGAAGCGGCGGGCATCGCCGACCGCGTCAAATTCGAACTGATCGATTATCGCGACCTTGCGGCGCGCGAGGCGGGGCGGTTCGACCGCATCGTTTCGGTCGGCATGTTCGAACATGTCGGCGCGCCCAATTTCGATACCTTCTTTCGCGCCGCCGCGAACCTGATGACTGCCGACGGGGTGATGCTGCTCCACACGATCGGGCGCTTCGGCAGGCCGGGGGCGACCGACGCCTTCACGCGCAAATATATCTTCCCCGGCGGCTATATTCCCGCGCTCAGCGAGACGCTGGCGGCGAGCGAGAAGAGCCGGCTGATCGCCACCGATATCGAGACATTGCGCCTGCATTACGCGCTGACGCTGCGCCAATGGTATGCGCGGACGCTCGCACACGAGGCCGAAATCGTCGCGATGATGGGCGAGCGCTTCTTCCGCATGTGGACCTTCTACCTCGCGGGCGCGACGTCGGCCTTCGAAAGCGGCGGGATGGGCAATTATCAGATCCAGTTCGCGCGCAGCCGCCACGCGCTGCCATTGACGCGCGATTATATCGCGGCGGCCGAGCGGGATTTCGGCGCACGCGGCGTGTGACCACGATCATAGCGTTCGTGGTTCCGTCCGGCCAGGGCGGCCATGAAGGAGGGGGCAATGATCGACGACGACGACTGGGGCAAGCGCGACGAATTCAGCACCTACCGGCTGGGTAATTGCTGGTCGCTACGCCGCGCGGGGCTGAAAGGGTTGCGGGTCGAGGCGAAGATTGTGGGCGACGAGGCTCCGCACTTGATCCTGACCGGGTCGCGGCGCGGTCGCGCCGAAATTTCGCTCGCGGACATTCGCCGTATCCGCGCCGGGGTCGATCAGGGCAAAAGCCGGTCGCTCGATTACTATCGCTGCCTGATCTGGCGCGACGGCGAGCGAAAACTGGTCCTGCGTCCGATGTCGGGCGGAAAGCTGATCTATGGCCAGTTCGTCCTGCACCTCGCCGAGGAGATGAAGCGGATCGGTCATTTCGACCGCGTCGAACGCGGCCTGCAGCGCTGGGAAACGGCGCTATACTCGCTGCTGATGGTCGTCTCGGCCGTTTTCCTGGGCTATGTCGCCTATGAAACGCTGCAAAATCTGATCCGGCCGATCGAAACGAAAGACATGATCTTCGCTGGGATCACATGGGGCTTCTGCGCCCTCCTGCTCGTCGGCAGCGTCGCGATATGGCGCGACGCGAACTGCCCGCGCCCGGTGCGCGGCTTCAAGGATCTGGAACAGGTTCTGCCGTAACGCGCCTCAGCCCGGATACCTCTCGTTCATGACGTCCCAGCTCAGTGCGACGAGCTTTTCGAGAACCTCCAGGTCGACGTCGGCGAGCTTGTTGATGTAGAGGCACGATTTGCCGTTTCTATATTTGCCGAGCTTGGCGAGCAGCGCGTCTGCCTCTGGCTGGCGGTCGAGGTAATGGCCCATCAGATAGAGCGTCATTGCGGCCTTGCGCGGGCTGAACCCGGCGCGGCACATCGTGCCCGAGTGGCCGCTGTCATAGACATAATCATAGCTGCCATAGCCGATGATCGACGGGCCCCACATTTTCGGATCGAGCCCGGTGACGCGCCGGTGCATCGCGTCGATCACTTCGGCTTCGGCGCGGCGTTTCGCGTCGGGGACGTCGGCGATGAAGTCGGCGATGGCAACTTCGGTGGCTTTGGTCTTGATCTCGGCTTTGCCCATGACCTCTCTCCCGGGATGCGAGGCGCGAGGATAGCGATTTTGGTGGAGCGAGCCAATCGGCCCGTCGGCGTTTTCCGGAAACTTCCGATGGCAATTTACTTCATGAAATAACCATCATAGCGTTATTGTGTAGTGCGCTCGATCTCTGGTTTTCTCGGTAACCGGAATCGCGCAAATTCGACAGGAGAAGTGGATGGTCCGCGTCCCGAATCTGAAGAAGCTTGGCAAGTTCGAGGATATATTTTTGCTCGGATTTCGGCTGCTTGTCGGAATTTTTTTGATCTACGGAACGTGGGATAATATTTCCAGCGCCGCGCGGATGGCAGAGTTCGCAGCGTTTCTGAAATCAAATGGATTCATTTTCCCGAATATCATGGCACCCTTGTCGGCCTGGGCGCAGTTTCTTTGCGGTGTGGCATTTTGTGCGGGTGTTCTTGTCCGTTGGGCTGGCCTTGTCTGTGCATTCAATTTCCTGGTCGCCATTGTCATGGTGGACGGCGCTGCAGGGATCCGCGCCAGTTTTCCAAGCGCGATGCTGATCGCATTCGGGCTTTACATTGCGGCGCGCGGCGCGGGTTCGCTCGCGTTGCAGCGCAGCTAGGTCGCCGGCGCGTTCCACCGATGGGCGGAGGGGATTGACCCCCGATGCCGGACGTTGCGTTGAGCGGGCAGGCCTGCTAGCCGCGCCCGCGTCTTTCCCTCGCCAAAGGTGCCATCATGTCCGAGTCCTTCAAACGCGTCGTCCTCGCCTATTCGGGCGGCCTCGATACCAGCGTCATCCTGAAGTGGCTGCAGGTCACCTACGGCTGCGAGGTCGTGACCTTCACCGCCGATTTGGGGCAGGGCGAAGAGATCGAGCCCGCGCGCGCCAAGGCCGAACTGATGGGCGTGAAGCCCGAGCATATCTATATCGACGATGTGCGCGAGGAATTCGTCCGCGATTTCGTCTTCCCGATGATGCGCGCCAACGCGCGATACGAGGGCGATTATCTGCTCGGCACCTCGATCGCGCGCCCGCTGATTTCGAAGCGCCTCATCGAGATCGCCAAGGAAGTCGGCGCCGATGCGGTCGCACATGGCGCGACGGGCAAGGGCAATGATCAGGTCCGCTTCGAGCTGTCGGCCTATGCGCTCAACCCCGACATCAAGGTGATCGCGCCCTGGCGCGAATGGGACCTGACCAGCCGCACCGCGCTGATCGACTTCGCCGAAAAGAACCAGATTCCGGTACCGAAGGACAAGCGCGGCGAAAGCCCGTTCAGCACCGACGCGAACCTCCTGCATACCTCGTCGGAGGGCAAGGTGCTCGAGGATCCGTGGGAAGAAACGCCCGACTATGTCTATTCGCGCACGGTAAATCCCGAGGATGCGCCCGACACGCCCGAATATATCACGATCGATTTCGAACGTGGCGACGGTGTCGCGCTGAACGGGCAGGCGATGTCGCCCGCGACCTTGCTCGCGGCCTTGAACGATCTTGGCCGCAAGCATGGCATCGGCCGCCTCGACCTCGTCGAGAACCGCTTCGTCGGCATGAAGTCGCGCGGCATGTACGAAACGCCGGGCGGCGAAATCTATGCGCGTGCCCACCGCGGGATCGAAAGCATCACGCTCGATCGCGGCGCGGCGCATCTCAAGGACGAGCTGATGCCGAAATATGCCGAGCTCATCTACAACGGCTTCTGGTTCGCGCCCGAGCGCGAGATGCTGCAGGCGGCGATCGATCACAGCCAGGCGAACGTCACTGGCACCGTCCGCCTCAAGCTCTACAAGGGCAACGCCAGCGTCGTCGGCCGCAAGTCGCCGCTCAGCCTCTACAGCGAACGCCATGTGACCTTCGAGGATGACGCCGGCGCCTATGATCAAAAGGATGCGGCAGGCTTTATCAAATTGAACGCCTTGCGCTTGAAATTGCTCGCGAAACAGGGTCAATAGGGCGGCCGGGCACGGACCCGGCTGCGAAAGGAGCCTTGGTCCATGTTCTCGCTTTTGCTGGCCGCCGCCAGCTTGACCCCCGCGTTCAACGACGCCTCTTACGTTGATCTCGGCTATGTAAACCGCGCGGCGGGCGAATGTATCGCGCGCTTCGGCACCGGCTCGATCGAGATGCGCCAGGCGTTCAACGAAGCCGATCGCACGATGATCAATGTCGCAGTCGTCACCGGCAAACCGACGCGCGCGCTGCCTGTGGGCGCGAAGCTGTGGGCGAAGTCGAGCTATGGCCCCGCGTGGCGCGCGGTCGTGATCGAATCCACGCCGCAGCGGCTTCGTTTCGTGGCGCACAATCGTTTCGTCGGCGATCTGTTCAGCGAAGACTCGCTGACGATCGCGCTTCACGAGCGGCTCGATGCGGGGGATGCGGTGCTCGTCGACGCGGGATCGGACACCACCGGTTTTCGCGAAAAGCTCGCCTCGGCATTCGACTGCGCGGACGGCCTCGGCATCTGATTTTGACATCGATGAACGGCGACGCGGCGGCGGGCAGAAAATCGGTGGCGCCCGCGGGCGATCGTCGGCACATTCGGTAGCATGCGCTTCTTCGACTTCTCGTCATGGCAAAGCATCGGAACGACGCTGCTGGGCCTTGCGCTCGTCACGCTGATCGGCGTCGGCATCCGGCTGATGGTGATGATGACGATCCAGCAGCGCCGCGAACGGATGAACCGCCAGATCAACGAGCGGCTGCGCACGCTGATGGCTGCGTACAAGACGCTCGGCGGGTCGTTCACCGGCGATCTGATGGTCGATCCACGCCATCTTCGCGACATCAGGCGTCAGGCGGGCGAGCCGAAAGCGGAGCCCGCGATCGACCTGTCGGACGCGGCGGTGCCGGAGGATGACGAACCCGGCGAATCGGATCGCCCGCGCCGCATTCGCGACGCCGTCGAGGCCGCGCTTTCCGACATCATCCTGCTCGGCACCGAGACGCAGGTGCGGCTGGCCAGCCGCGCGGCGCAGGAACTGGCCGAGGGGCGGCCGGTGCATGTCCACGACCTCGTCGTCGAATTGCGCGATTTCATCCGCAAGGCGCTCGACCTCGATCCGGTCCCCGCCGACGTTATCATCCCCGCGCAGGGTCCGACGCGTCCGTCGGGCAGCGGCGGCAAGAGCGGCGGCCGCGGCAGCGAAGCGCGTGGCGGCGCTGGCGGCGGGCGCGGCGGCGGAGGAGGCGGCGGAATGGGCATGGCGGGCGGTCTCGGTGTCGCCGGCGGCGCGAGCCTCGCGCGCGGATCGACACCCGACGAGTCCGCAGACGTATCGGGTGAAGCGCAACAGAAATGAGGGGTTAGCAAGCGGCCCACACCTGCGCTAAGGCGCGGTCCATGACTGCGACCCGCTTTTTCTCCGACAACGCCGCGACCGTCCACCCCTTGGTGATGGAGGCGATGGCGGCCGCCAACCAGGTCGACACCGCCTATGACGGCGACGCGCTCAGCCAGTCGCTCGACGCGACATTCTCGGAGCTTTTCGAGACGACATGCGAAGTCGTCTGGATCCCGACCGGAACCGCGGCGAACAGCATCATCCTCGCGCATTTCGTCCGGCCGTGGCAGGGCATCCTCTGTTACGAGGAAGCGCATATCGAAGTCGACGAATGCGGCGCACCGACCTTTTATTCGGGCGGCGCCAAGCTGATGCCGCTGCCCGGACGCGGCGCGAAGATCGACACCGACGCCTTGAAAGCCCGCATCGCCGGGATCCGCAAGGATGTGCATCAGGTTCAGCCTGCGGCGGTCAGCATCACCAACGCGACCGAATATGGCCTTGCCTGGCGCGCGGAAGAAGTCGGCGCGATCAGCGAGATCGCCAGGGGCGCAGGCATGAAGCTCCACATGGACGGCGCGCGCTTTGCCAACGCCGTCGCTTTCCTCGGCTGCGCGCCCGCCGACGTCACCTGGCGCGCCGGGGTCGATGCGCTGTCTTTCGGCTTCACCAAAAATGGTGCGATGATGGCCGAGGCGATCGTCTTTTTCGGCGGCAGTGGCGGGCCGGGCGTGCGCGAACTCAAGAAGCGCGGCGGCCATTTGCTCAGCAAGGGGCGCTTCGTCGCGGCGCAGATTCGCGCGATGCTCGCGAACGATCTGTGGCTGGCGAACGCGCGCGCTGCCAACGCGGGCGCGGCAAAGCTCGCCGCGGCGTGCGGCGAGCGCTTGATGCACCCCGTCGAGGCGAACGAGCTGTTCGTGCGCCTCACCGCCGAGGAGGCCGCCAAATTGCGCGCGGCCGGGTTCGACTTCTACGACTGGGGTGAAGGCGCGGCGCGCCTCGTCGTCAGCTGGGATCAGGATGCCGAGGCGGTCGCACCGCTGGCGGCCGCGATCGGCGCATTGTGAGTAGCGAGCAGCCACCCACGCTGCTCAGCCCGCGCGTCCTGCTGCCCTTCATGCTGGTGACTTTGATCTGGGGATCGACCTGGATTGTCATCACGGGGCAGCTCGGCGTGGTCCCGCCCAGCTGGTCGGTTACCTATCGCTTTGCGGTCGCAGCAATCGCGATGTTCGCATTTGCCGCGATGCGGCGCGAGCCGCTTCTGCTCGCGCCGCGCGCGATGCTCTTTGCCGTGGTGCTGGGCATCGCGCAGTTCGCCTTCAATTTCAACTTCGTCTACCGCGCCGAACAGCATATCACCTCGGGCCTCGTCGCGGTGCTGTTCGCGCTGCTGATCGTACCCAACACGCTGCTTGGCCGCGCTTTCCTCAAGACCCCGCTCGAAGGGCGCTTCCTCGCGGGGGCTGGGATCGCGATCGTTGGTGTCGGATTGATGATCCTTCACGAATATCGCGCTGCCGCGGTCGGCGCGGGCGAGGTGCTGCTCGGCACCACGCTGACCCTCGCCGGCGTGATGAGCGCATCGACCGCCAACGTCATGCAGGGAACGCGCATCGCACGCGCGCAGTCGATGGTGGTGATGATCGCGTGGGCGATGCTCTTCGGTGCGCTCGCCGACGGCAGCTATGCATGGATCACCACTGGCCCGCCGGTGATCGAGCCGACCGTGACGTACATCGGCGGCGTCCTCTATCTCGGCGTGATTGCGAGCGCAGTGACCTTTCCGCTCTATTTCAACATCATCCGCGCGGTCGGACCAGGGCAGGCGGCATGGTCCAGCGTGCTGATCCCGATCATCGCGATGGGCTTTTCGACCGCATTCGAGGATTACCGCTGGGCGACCCTATCGATCGCGGGCGGCGTCGTCGCGCTGATCGGGCTGGTGATCGCGGTCGCAAAACGGCCCGAACGGCCGTCGGTCAGCGGCAACATGGTTTCCGTCCCCGTCGAGCCCGAGAGCTAGTTGCCATTGCTGTGTTATTTCTATAACACGGCTTCATGAAACATCTCATCGGCACCCTTTGTCTTCTCGCTACGCTTCCGGCAACGCCGGTCCTTGCGCAGACCGCCTGCACGCCGGGGACCTATGCCGCCCCCGACGGCGATTTCGTCGTGCTGGTGAAGTCGCCGGCAGTCGCGGCGCCCGGGCTGCGCTATCTGTTTCGCGACGGCCGCCGGGGCGCGACCACCGATGCCGGCGTCCCCCTGACGTGCGGGACCAGCGACGTTTCCGTCGGCGGCAAACATTGGAAGCCCGTCGCCTTTCGCGAGACGCAAGCGACCTTCGACAGCGTCGGCACGAAGATGACCGGCGTGCTGATCGAGCCGCCGGGCGCGCCCGACGCCAAGCGCCCGCTCGTCGTGATGGTGCACGGGTCCGAACGCACTTCGCCGATCGGCGGCGTCTATGGCTATGCGATGGCGGCGCAGGGCATTTCGGTCTTCGTCTACGACAAGCGCGGCACCGGCGGGTCCGAAGGCGAATATACGCAGAATTTCGAACTGCTTGCGGAGGATGCGGCGCACGCGCTGGGTCAGGCGCGCAGCATGACGGCGGGCGGCCATGGGCGCGCGGGCTTCTTCGGCGGCAGCCAGGGCGGCTGGGTCGCCCCCCTCGCCGCGACGCGGACCAAGGCCGATTTCGTCGCGATCGGTTTCGGCCTCGTCGCCTCGCCGATCGAAGAAGACCGCGAACAGATGGTGTCGGAGGTCCGCGCGGCGGGGCTTGGCCGGGATGCTGAGGCGCTCGTCGGGCGGCTGTCGGACGCGACCGGCAAGTTGCTGCTGTCCGGTTTCACCGAAGGCTACACAGAGCTCGACGCGGTGCGCGCCGAGATGGCGGGCCAGCCGTGGGCGGCGAAGATCGCGGGCGAACATAGCGGCGCGATCGCGCGTATGCCTAACGACGCGTTGCGCCGGGTCGGGCGCGCGCGTTTCGACAATCTCGAACTCATCTGGAATTATGACGCGCTTGCGGCGCTGAAGAAACTCGACGCGCCGTTGCTCTGGGTGCTCGCGGGCGAGGATCGCGAGGCGCCGATCGAAACGACGCGGGGCGCGCTGCTCGGGCTCGCAAAGGCGGGTAAGCCGGTCGACGTCTATCTCTTTCCCCAGACCGATCATGGCATGTGGGAATTCACCACCGACGCCAGCGGGGAACGTCAGATCACGCGGATCACCGACGGCTATCTGAAATTGCTCGCCGACTGGATCAAGCGCGATGTGCGCGGCACCTATGGCCGTGCGGAGCGGCTTACCCCGCGCTGATCCGCTCGATGTCGGCGCCGACGGCCTGCAGCTTTTCCTCGAGCCGCTCGTAACCGCGGTCGAGATGATAGACGCGGTTGACCTCGGTCGTGCCTTGTGCGGCGAGGCCCGCGATGATGAGGCTCATCGAGGCGCGCAGATCGGTTGCCATCACGGGCGCGCCGACCAGATGATCGACGCCGCGCACGACGGCGCTGCGGCCGCGCACATCGATGTCGCAGCCCATGCGTGCGAGTTCGGGGACGTGCATGTAGCGGTTTTCGAAGATCGTCTCGGTGAACAGCGACGCGCCCTTGCCGAGCGTGGCCATCGCCATAAACTGCGCCTGCATGTCGGTCGCGAAGCCCGGATAGGGCGCAGTTGACAGCGTGACGGGCTCGGCGCGGCCCGACATCGCGACGCGGATGCCGCCCTTGGTTTCCTCGACCGTTGCGCCCGCCTGGCGGAGCGCCGCGAGCGTCGCTTCCATCTCGTCGGCCTTCGCGCCGACCAACTCGACATCGCCCTCGGTGATCACCGCCGCGCAGGCATAGCTGCCCGCCTCGATACGGTCGGCCATCACGCGATAGGTCGCGCCGTGCAGCCGGTCGACGCCTTCAATCGTCAGCGTCTCGGTGCCGATGCCGTCGATATGCGCACCCATCGCGACGAGGCAGTTGCACAGATCAACGATCTCGGGCTCGCGCGCCGCATTTTCGAGCACGCAGGTGCCCTTGGCGAGCGACGCCGCCATCAGCGCATTTTCCGTCGCGCCGACCGAGACGACGGGGAAGGTGAACTTGCCGCCTGCAAGGCGCCCGCCCGGAGCAACAGCCTTAACATAGCCCGAGGTCAGCTCGATCTCGGCGCCAAAGGCTTCGAGGGCTTTAAGGTGCAGGTCGATCGGGCGGTTGCCGATCGCGCAGCCGCCGGGCAGCGACACGGTCGCCTCACCCGCGCGCGCGAGCAGCGGGCCGAGCACGAGGATCGAGGCGCGCATCTTGCGCACGATGTCATAGGGCGCGACGGTCGAGGTCAGCGTCGTCGTGCGCGCGGTCATCACGCGGCCGAAATCCTCGGGGCGCGAACCCTCGATCGTCGTCGAGCAGCCGAGCTGGTTGAGCAGGTGACCGAACCCGTCGACGTCGGCGAGCCGCGGCAGGTTCCTGAGCGTCAGCGGCTCGTCGGTGAGCAGCGCGCAAGGCAGCAGGGTGAGCGCGGCATTCTTGGCGCCGGAGATGGGGATACGGCCCTTGAGTCGCTGGCCGCCGCGAATGACGATTTGATCCATCGGCTGTCTTTAGCGCATGCGCATGCGCGCGCAAGCGGGCTGGGCAGGTGACTGCGGAAGATAAGCCGCCTCGCCCTTGGCTCCCCTGTTGCGGCGGTGCGATCCAGGGGGCGAAAGCCAATAGATCCGACCGAACAAGCGAAGTCGTCACCATGGTTAAGTCGTCCCCGATGACTACGGGCTTTCGCCGTGGCTTTCCGGTCCGAAATATGAAACTATTCAGGTCAATATTTGGGTCGAGCCAGGGCAAGCGTAAGCGGAAACGACTTTTCACAGGGGAGTAAGGTCATGCGGAATAATGTCGTCACGATCGTCACTACGGCCACGTTGATCGCCAGCCAGCTTGCCGTCCCGGCGATGTCCCAAGCGACGACCTTGCCTTATCCGCCGCCGGGCGGGCCGGTAGTCGTCCAGCCAACGCCGGGTGGCCCGCAGATTCAGCCGCCGCGTCCCGGTGGCCCACAGATCCAGCCTCCGCGTCCGGTGCCACCTTACCCGGGCGGCCCGCAGATTCAGCCGCCGCGCCCCGGTTACGGCGAATATACCGGAACTATCCGCTGCGAATCGCGGAACAACAAGCAACAGCGTTGTAACGTTCGCACCGAGAATCGTGTCGACCTGCAGCGCGTGATCGGCGGGCGTTGTTCGAAGGGACGCGACTGGGGCTTCACCGCCACCCAGATCTGGGTATCGGGCGGTTGCCGCGCCGAGTTCGCTTACGGCTATGGCAATGGGGGCGGCTACCCGACGCCGCTGCCGCAACCGGTCGATGATTTTGCAGGGACGGTCCGCTGCGAGTCGCGGAACAACGGCTATCAGCAGTGCAATGTCTCGACCAACAACCGGGTCGAGGTGGTGCGCACGATCGGCGGTCGCTGCAATGCTGGCCGGCAATGGGGCTATACCGCCAGCTATGTCTGGGTGGACAAGGGTTGCCGCGCTGAGTTTGGCTATGGATATCGCGGCTCGCGGCCCGACAAGGACAAGGACAAGGGGCCGAGCACCGGCCTGGTGATCGGCGGGGTCGTCGTTGCGGCCGGTTTGATCGCCTTGCTTGCGAGCAAGAAAAAGAAACCCGCCGAGCCAACCGCGCCCGAGACATCGGTGCCAGAAGACTCGACAACGCCGACCTATCCCGCCGGCCCGCCGGCAGCACTCAGCGCCAATCTCTCGGCCTTGCCAAGCGCGGCGCGGCCGTCGGTGCAGAATTGCATGATGGATGCGGCGCGCCAGATCGGCATCACCGGGGGAACCCGGCTGTCGTACGACCGGCTGGTCAACCTGGAGCAGGGCAATGGCGGCTGGCGGATTCGCGCCGCGATGACCGCAACCTATCCCGACGGCGCGCGCACGATCGAAATGTATTGCCGCGCGACGCCGAGCGACATCATCCAGCTCGACTTCACCTAGACAGGAGGCGCGCTTCCGATATCTTCTGCCGCCCCGGTGAAAGCCGGGGCGGCAAATTTTTGACGAACACGGGATCGAAACGCGATGCGAACGGATGGTGGGCTGGCGGCGACGCTGTGGTCGCGGGCCTATCCGCTGCTGACGACAACGGCGCTGTTCTGGGCGGGCAATTCGATCGTCGGGCGCGCCGCGCGCGATCTGGTGCCGCCCGCCGCTTTGTCCTTCTGGCGCTGGACCTTCGCGCTTGCCTTGCTGCTCCCGCTCGCCTGGCCGCATCTCAGGCGCGACTGGCCCATATTGCGCGCGAACTGGCCGATCGTAGCGCTGCTCGGTGCATTGGCGATCGGATCGTTCAACATCCTGCTCTACACCGGCCTGCAAAGTACCACCGCGCTTAATTCGATGCTGATCCAATCGGCGCTGCCGGCGCTCGTTCTCGTCGTCGGTGCGTTGGTGATGGGCGACCGCACCAGCCTGCGGCAGATCGCGGGCGTGCTGATTTCGCTCACCGGCGTGCTCGCGATCATCGCGCGCGGCGACCCCGCGATGCTGTGGGGATTGCAGCTGAACATCGGCGACGCGATCATCGGCGGCGCGGTGCTGCTCTGGGCGCTTTACTCGGTGCTGCTCCGCCGCCGGCCCGCGGTGCATCCGCTGAGTTTCCTCGCGGCGTCGATGGTGGTCGGCATCGCGGTTATTGTGCCCTTTTACGCACACGAGCTGTGGTCGGGGCGGCTGATCGTTCCCGCGACGGGTAGCGCGCTCGCCATCGCCTATGTCTCGATCTTTCCGTCGTTTCTCGCCTATCTTTTCTTCAATCGCGGGGTCGAGCTGATCGGCTCGGCGGCGACGGGGCAGTATATGAATGTGATGCCGCTGATGGGCGCGGGACTCGCGATGCTGTTCCTCGGCGAAGTGCTGCACCTGTTCCACATCATCGGGCTGGCGCTGATCGTCGCCGGCATATTGGTCGCCGGGCGACCGTCACAGCCCGCGGCGCAGGCCTAGGCGAGTGCTTCCTCGACCTGCGCCAGCCGGTCCTTGCCGAAGAACATCTCATCGCGCACGAAGAAGGTCGGAATGCCGAATACGCCGCGCGCGACCGCGGCCTCGGTGTTCGCGACCAGCTTCGCCTTGATCTCGGGCTCCTGCGTGCGCGCCAGCAGCGCGGGGCCGTCGAAGCCGTTCGCCGACAGGAAGGTCGCGATGACCTCGGGATCGTCCATCTTGAGACCATCCTCCCACATCGCGCGGTTCACCGCGTCGACATAATCGTCGAGATTACCCTCTTCGCCGGCAACGATCGCGCCGCGCATGATCGTTAGCGTATTGACCGGGAAGTGCGGGTTGATCCGAAATTTCGTGAGGCGATGCTTTTCGATAAAGCGCTGCATTTCGAGGTTCTCATAAGCGAGTTTTGCGGGGGCGTCTGCATATTGCACCATCGGCGCTTTGTTGCCCGTTGCCTTGAAGATGCCGCCGAGCAGGCACGGCGTGATGATCAGGTCGGCGCCGGTGCGGTCGAGCAGCTCGGGCAGCGCCTTCATGCAAAGATAGGCGTTGGGACTGCCGAAATCGAAGATGAGTTCGAGCGATTTGGTCACCATTTTTCTCCCCATGGCCGGAGGTCGAGTTCGTGGGTCCACGCGCTTTTGGGCTGTTTGTGCAGCATCACATAGTTGGCGGCGATGGCGTCGGGGTTCAGGATCAGGTCCTGCGCCTTGGCGTTATCGAAGTCGGGATGGCGGCCCTTGATGAATTCGGTGTCGATCGCGCCGTCGATGATCGTATGCGCGACGTGAATGCCTTGCGGTCCGAGTTCGCGCGCCATCGACTGCGCGAGCATGCGGAGCGCGCCCTTTGCGCCCGAAAAGGCCGAAAAGCCCGATCCGCCGCGCAGGCTCGCGGTCGCGCCGGTGAAGACGATCGTGCCACGGCCGCGCGGGGCCATGTGCTTCGCGGCCTCGCGCCCCATCAGGAACCCGCCGAGGCACGCCATTTCCCAGACCTTGGTGTAAACGCGCACCGTCGTCTCGCCGATCGGGAAATTGACGTTCGCGCCGATGTTGAACACCGCGACCTCGACCGGGCCGACCTCGGCCTCGACCTGGCCGAACAGCGCGATCATGTCATCCTCGCTGCGGGCGTCCCCGGGGAAGGCGCGGGCCTTGTGTCCGTCGTCGCGGATCGATTGTGCGAGCGCTTCGAGCTGCTCGGCATTGCGGGTCCGGCGGTTGACGCAGGCGGTGAGTCCCTCGGCGGCGAAGGCACGGGCGATGGCGCCGCCAGTGGCGTCTCCGGCCCCGATGATGACGGCTGCGGGATTGGGCATGAGCGACTCTCCTCTTGTGTTCAAGAGTAGCTATGATAATCATAGTTACAAGTGATTTCTGTTCCCTGCCGAAGGAGGCTAAGGACGCGAGATGCCCAAGCGCGCGGATCTTTCGGACACTTTATGCCCCGTGGGACGGTCGGCCGAACTGCTCGGCGACCGCGCGGTATTGCTGATCCTGCGCGAGCTATTTTTCGGGCGGCGTCGGTTCGAGCTGATTGCGGCGAACACCGGGCTGGGACCGCAGCTGGTGTCGGCGCGGCTCAAGATGCTTGTCGCGGAACGGGTCGCGGAGCGCCGTGCTTATAGCGAGCGGCCGGTACGGCACGATTATTGGCTGACCGACAAGGGCAAGGCGCTATTCGATGTACTCTACGCGATGCGCAACTGGTCCGAGCGCTGGGCCTATGCCCCGGGCGAGACGGGGGACGGACCCGCAATCCGTTATGTACACCGGACGTGCGGTGCCGATGTCGGGACGGCGAAAATCTGTCCAGGGTGCGGCGCGGAGCTGGGTTATGGCGATTTGAAAGGCGAACCGTCGCCGGCGCTCAGGGCCGAACAGGTCGGGCGAGCGAGCTAATTTAGGCTTTTTCCAGCGTGCATTGCAACGGGTGCTGGTTCTGCCGCGCGGCGTCCATCACCTGGTTCACTTTGGTTTCGGCCACTTCGTAACTGAACACGCCGCACACGCCGACGCCCTGTTGGTGGACGTGCAGCATCACCTGCGTCGCCTGTTCGATATCCATGTTGAAGAAACGCTGGAGTACCATCACGACGAATTCCATCGGAGTGTAATCGTCGTTGAGCAGCAGCACCTTATACATCGACGGCTTTTTGGCCTTCGCACGCGTACGCGTCGCGATCCCGACGCCGGGGGTGCCGGGCGAGCCGTCGTCCTTGTCCGCCATCGCGTGGGGCGGCTGGTTGGTTGCAGCAGGAAACATCATGGACAGGAATATCGCAAGCCGCGGGCGAAGCGCAAGAGGCGCGCGCGCGGATTTTAACCTCTCGTTCGCCAGCCGGATCGGGTGGCCGCAAAAACAAGAACCGCCCGCTTCCGGGGAAGCGAGCGGCCTTGGGGTGTCGGCGCAGGCGGGAGGGGAGGGGGAGGGTGCCCGCGCCAACGATGGAAGGTGAAAGCGCCTTAGGCGGCCTTCATCTTCGAAGTGATGACCGAAACGCGGTTCGAGATCGGCGCGAAGCTGTCGTTCGTCAGCTTGACGACGAGTTCGCTGGTCTTCGAGGTCTGCGCAACAGCGGCGTCGAACGCCTTCTTGCTGTTTTCGGCATAGAGCTTGAAGAAGTCGGCCGGGGTCTTGACGGAGGTGTAGCCCTTCAGCGCGGCGGTCGTGTCTTCAAAGCTCTTGCGAGCATAGGTCACGCCTTCCTGGCCGAGCGTTTCGATGCCCTTGGCAGCGATCTTGCCGGCTTCGACGAGCGCTTCGACGTTCGCCTTGTTGAACTCGACGGCTTCTTCAGCGAGCTTGCTGGTCTTGGCGAGCGCTTCCTTCGACTTCGCCTGGAAATCGGCGGTCAGGGCTTCGGTGCGGGTCTTCGCTTCGTCGGCGAACTTCTTGACGGTGTCGTTCATGGTCTTGAATCCTTTGGTAGCGGCGGCGACCGGCTTCGGTGCGGCCTTGAGGGGCTTGGATGCAATTTTCACGGCCGCCTTCTTGGGAGCGACCTTCCTGGCAACCGCCTTGGGGGCAGCAGCCTTCTTCGCGGCCGGCTTGGCTTTTGCCTTCACCGTCTTGATCTGTGCGGGGGCCGGGTCGGCCTTCGCTACGGCCGGAGCGGCAGCAGCGGGGGCCGGCGCGGCGGGAGTCGCCACCGGCTTGGCCGGGGTTTCCAGCGTCGCGGCTTCGAAAGCCTTTTCGGCACTATCCATCTTGGTAGCCATCGGTGGTACTCCTCTATGTTGCAGTGCACAATATAGGAGCGGCGTGGCGATTTCAAGGATATTTTTTGTGCACTGCACAAAATTCTTGTCACCACGCCCCGACGGAGAGGATATTCTCTAGATATTACCGCTGTTTGACATAGCGGCCGGGGGCGTCCTCGATCGCCTTTTTGGAGCCTTTTCCGGGGATTCGCGCGCCCTTTACGGCGGTTTTCGCGCCATCGCGTTCCGAAATCCAGCCGATCCAGTGCGGCCACCAGCTGCCCTTTGTCTCACTCGCGCTCGCGACAAAATCGTCGAGCGTCGCGGCTTCGCCGTCGCCGGTCCAATATTGATATTTGCCCGCGGCGGGCGGGTTGACCACGCCTGCGATATGGCCCGAACCCGCGAGCAGGAAGGTCTTGGGCCCCGACAGATGATCCATCAGCCGCCAGACGCTGGCGAGCGGCGCAATATGATCCTCGCGTCCTGCCTGGATATAGGCGGGGGTCTCGATCTTCCTGAGGTCGATCGGCGTCCCCATCACCGACAGGCTGTTCGGGATCACCATGCGATTGTCGCGATAGAGGTCGACCAGATATTGGCGGTGCCACTTCGCGGGCAGGTTGGTCGTGTCGCCATTCCAGTAAAGCAGGTCGAAGGGCGGATAGTCGTTGCCGAGCAGGTAATTGCTGACGACATAATTCCAGATCAGATCGCGCCCGCGCAGGCTGTTGAAGGTCGCCGCCATATAGCGCCCGTCGAGGAAGCCCGGCGCCGAAAGCTGCTGGAGCAGCGCCAGATAGCTGTCGTCGACGAACATCTTGAGGTCGCCGGCCTGTTCGAAATCGACCTGCGCGGTGAAGAAGGTCACCGACTGGACCTTGTCGGCCTCGCCGCGCGCCGCCAGCATCGCGAGCGTCGCGGCGAGCGTGGTGCCAGCGACGCAATAGCCGATCGTGTGGACCGCGGGAACATCGAGCGCGTCGCGCACCGTGTCGATCGCATCGACCTGCGCCGCGACATAATCGTCCCAGACGATCTCGCTCATCGACGCGTCGGCCGATTTCCACGAGACGACGAACACCGACAATCCCTGTTCGACCGCCCAGGCGACGAAGCTTTTCGCGGGGTTGAGGTCGAGGATATAGAAGCGGTTGATCCACGGCGGGAAGATCAGGAGCGGGACGGCGAGCACCTCCTTCGTCGTCGGGGTATACTGGATCAGCTGGTAAAGATCGGTCTCGTGGATCACCTTGCCCGGCGTCGTGGCGATATTGACCCCGACCTCGAACGCATCAGGATCAACATGGCTCAATTGCCCGCGCGACAGATCGTTCAGCATATGGCGGAGCCCCTTGAGCAGGCTTTCGCCGCGCGTCTCGACCGCACGCTTGATCACTTCGGGATTGGTAAGCGCCAGATTGGTCGGCGCCATCGCGTCGGCCATCGCCTTCGCGGCAAATTCCATCTTCGCGCGCGCGGCGGGGTCGAGCCCCTCGAACTGGCGCGTCGTCGCGAGCATCTGTTCGGCGAGCAGGCCATAGGTCTGGCGGATCATCGCGAACACCGGATTGGCGGTCCATTCGGCATCGGTGAAGCGGCGGTCCTTCACGCCCTCGGCCGGCACGCCGGGCCCGATCGGCTGGCCGATGCTGGCGAGCGAGGTCCAGAAGGCCACGCCCTGGTCCCACATCTTCGACGATTGCTCGGACCACAGCTTCGCCGCTGGATTGTCGAGCCATTTGGCAGGGTCGAACAGCGCCGCGGCACTCGCGTTGCCGTCGTTGGCCTGACCCAACGCATATTCGAGCATCATCTGCTGCGCGCGGCCGATCACGCTGGCCCAATGCTGCATGTCGTCGGGGGATGGCATGAAGGGATTTAGCGCTTCGGTCGTGCCGTCGTTACCCGTGTCGTTCATGCTCGTTCCTGCTGGTCAGTGCGGATATTATGCCTATAACAAGCCGCGATGCGGCTGGCGAGGCTGCCGCTCGCGTCAACCCACAAGTAACGTAAAGGAGTTGTTCTAGTTTCCCATGTCTGAAGATGAATTCTATCGCATCAAGCGCCTGCCGCCCTATGTCATCGCTGAAGTCAATGCGATGCGTGCGGCCGCCCGCGCCGCGGGGGAAGACATCATCGATCTGGGGATGGGAAACCCCGATCTGCCGCCGCCGCCGCATGTGATCGAGAAGCTGTGCGAAGTGGCAATGAAGCCCGACGCGCACGGCTATTCGCAGTCGAAGGGCATTCCGGGCCTCCGCCGCGCGCAGGCGAATTATTACGGCCGCCGCTTCAACGTCGATCTCGACCCCGAGACCGAGGTGGTCGTGACGATGGGGTCGAAGGAAGGACTCGCGAGCCTTGCGACCGCGATCACCGGCCCCGGCGACGTCGTGCTCGCGCCGAACCCGAGCTATCCGATCCACACATTCGGCTTCATCATCGCCGGCGCGACGATCCGCAGCGTGCCGACGACGCCCGACGAGAATTACTGGCGCGCGCTCGACCGCGCGATGGCCTTCACCGTGCCTCGCCCGTCGATCCTTGTCGTCAACTATCCGTCGAACCCGACCGCCGAAGCCGTCGATCTCGCCTTCTACGAACGCCTCGTCGCGTGGGCGAAGGAGAATAAGGTCTGGGTCCTCAGCGACCTCGCTTATTCGGAGCTCTACTACGACGGCAACCCGACGCCCTCGATCCTGCAGGTGCCCGGCGCAAAGGATGTCGCGATCGAATTCACCTCGATGTCGAAAACCTATTCGATGGCGGGCTGGCGCATGGGCTTCGCGGTGGGCAACAAGCGCCTGATCGCGGCGATGACGCGCGTCAAATCCTACCTCGACTATGGTGCCTTCACCCCGATTCAGGCCGCCGCCTGCGCGGCGCTTAATGGGCCGCAGGACATCGTCCAGAAGAACCGCGATCTGTACCAGAAGCGCCGCGACGTGATGGTCGAAAGCTTCGGCCGCGCCGGTTGGGACATCCCAAGCCCGAAGGCGTCGATGTTCGCTTGGGCGCCGCTGCCGCCTGCACTTCGGGAAATGGGCAGCCTCGAATTTTCGAAGCAACTGCTCACCCACGCCAAGGTCGCGGTCGCGCCGGGCGTCGGTTATGGCGAGGACGGCGAAGGCTATGTCCGCATCGCGATGGTCGAGAATGAGCAGCGCATCCGGCAGGCGGCGCGCAATATCCGCAAGTTCCTCGCGATGCACGGTGTGAACACGCCCTCGGTCGCCACCGGGGGATGATGAGCCTCGACGCCGGCGCGATTGCGCAGACGATCCAACTGTCGGTCACGCCGGTGTTCCTGCTGGTCGCGACCGGCAGCCTGCTCAACGTCATCGCGGGCCGTCTCGCGCGCGTCGTCGACCGGTCGCGCAATCTGATGGAGCGCTGGCCCGAGACCGAGGGCCTCGAACATGAGCGCATCGTCGCCGAACTGCGCATCGCCGACCGAAGGATGGGAATCATCAACAATTCGATCCTCTCCGCCGTTGCGTGCGGGATCGTCGTTTGCCTGCTCGTCGCGCTGCTGTTCACGCAGGCCTTTACCGGCATCAACCTCGGCGTCGCGGCGTCATGGGCCTTTGCGGTCGCGATGCTGTTGCTGCTCGTCTCGCTGATCCTCTTCCTCGTCGAGGTCCGGCTGGCAGTGCGCGCGATCCATGTGCCAATGGAATTGCTCGAGCTTGAGGAAATGGGCTGGAAGCGCCGCCGCGACCGGCGCTGACAGAGTGGGCGACAGCTACGGTGTCACGCTCGCCCGATAGCTTGGCGCGACGCGCTTCCGGCTCGCCTGTTCATAAGCATAGCCCGCGGCCAATATGTCGGCGTCGCTCCACTTGGCGCCGATGAACGAGAGCCCGATCGGCAGCCCCTCGACCGCCCCCATCGGCACCGTTAGGTGCGGATAGCCGGCGACCGCGGGAAGCTGGCTGGTGCCCGGACTTTTGTAGCTGTCGCCGTTGACCAGATCGCTGACCCACGCGGGGCCGTTGGTGACCCCGACGAGCAGATCGACGTCATGGGTTTTCAGCAACCAGTCGATGCCCTCGGGCCCGGCGAGGCGGGCCGCTTTTTCGCGCGCAGCGAGATAGGCGGGGCTGTCGAGGCCGCCCTTGGTCTCAGCCAGTTCGAAGAGGAGCTGGTCGAACCACTTCAGTTCATCGGGGTTCGCCTTGTTGAACGCGATGACGTCGGCAAGCGACCTCGGCGCAGTTGCGTTTGGCAGACCGCCCAGATAGGTCGCCATGCCGGCCTTGAGTTCGGTGAGCAATATTTCGAATTCGGCAGCGCCGAGCCCCTCATTGCCCTTCCGGCTGTCGGCGATCTCGACCAGCGTCGCGCCGAGCCCTTCCATCTGCGTCAGTGCCGCGTCGAACAGCGCCAAGATATCGGCACGGTCGCCGACGCGGTCGCGCATCACCCCGATGCGCTTGCCTTTCAGCGCGTCGGGCGACAGCGCGGCGACATAGTCGGCTTTCCGCGCATCGGCTTCGGCGGTTGCGGGATCGGTCGGGTCGCTGCCCGCGATCACGCTCATCACCGCGGCGGCATCGCGCACCGTCAGCGTTATCGGTCCGGCGGTGTCCTGGCTGTGGCTGATCGGGACGATATGCGTGCGGCTGACCAGCCCGACGCTCGGCTTGAAGCCGACGATGCCATTAATCCCGGCGGGGCAGGTGATCGATCCGTCGGTTTCGGTGCCGATCGCGAGCGGCGCGAGGCTTGCCGCGACCGCGGCGGCGCTGCCCGACGACGAGCCGCAGCTGTTGCGATCGAGCGCATGCGGATTCTTCGTCAGGCCGCCGACCGCGCTCCACCCGCTCGTCGAATTGTCCGACCGGATGTTCGCCCATTCGCTGAGGTTCGTCTTGCCGAGGATGATCGCGCCCGCATCGCGCAGCCGCGCGACGAGCGGCGCATCGCGGTTCGTCACATTGTCCTTGAGCGCAAGCGAACCCGCGGTCGTGGGAAGCGGCCCGGCGGCCTCGATATTGTCTTTGAGCAGGATGGGGATGCCATGAAGCGGACCGCGCGCCTTGCCCGCCATGCGCTCGTCATAAAGCCGCTTCCCCTCGGCGCTGAGGTCGGTCTGGGACATCGTCGCGATGACGGCATTGAGCTTGGGCCCATAATCGTCGATTCGTCCGATCCGGTCGAGATAGACGAGCGCGGTCAGCCCTTCGTAAATCCGCCCGCTCTCCATTTCTGCGCGCAGCGTCGCGGCGTCCTTTCCCTCGACCTCGGGAAGCGGCGGCGGCATCGCGGAGACCGGAGCGGCGGCAGGAGCGATGACGAGGAGCGCGGCAGCACCGAGCAGCGAAATTTTTTGCATAGGCTGCACGCTGGCAGCCGTAGCGGCAATTGCAAGCGGACAATTTCGGTTCGCCCCAACGGCGTTGACACCACTCCCCCCGGTCTGCTCCCTTGGCGGCGGGAGATCATAATGACCGATAAAGCTGCCTCGTCGCAGGGCATCGCCTCACCGGCCACCGGCGTTTCCGCAGAGACGCGGACGATGCTGTGGATCCTGCTGATCGTCTATATCTTCAACTTCCTCGACCGGCAGATCGTCAACATCCTCGCCGAACCGATCAAGGCCGACCTCGGCTTGTCCGACACGCAGCTCGGCCTGCTCGCCGGCCCAGCCTTCGCGGTCTTCTACGCGCTGCTCGGCATCCCGATCGCACGCTATGCCGACAAGGACGGCACGAACCGCGTCCGCCTGATCGCGCTCGCGCTCGCCATCTGGTCGGCGATGACCGCGGTGTGCGGGCTCGCGCAGAATTTCGTGCAATTGCTGTTTGCGCGCATCGGCGTCGGGGTCGGCGAGGCGGGGTGTACGCCCGCGGCGCACTCGCTGATTTCGGACAGCGTCGCACCCGAAAAACGCTCGTCGGCGATCGCTTTCTATGGCCTTGGCGTGCCGATCGGATCGCTGCTCGGGCTGATTATCGGCGGCATCGTCAACGATCTCTACGGCTGGCGTATCGCGCTGATGCTCGTCGGCGCGCCGGGCCTGCTGCTCGCGCTCGTCGTGCTGTTCGTAATGCGCGAGCCGCGGCACAGCCGCACCGCCGAAGCCGCCGCGACCGCTGCCGCGGTGACCCGGCTTTCGACCGGCGAGGCGATGCGCGAAATCTTCGCCTCGCGCGCGTTCATCTACATATTGATCGCATCGTCGGTCGTCGCATTCCTCGGTTATGGCAAGGCGCTGTGGACGATCAGCTTCTTCATCCGCAGCCACGGGCTGTCGACGACCGAAGCGGGGCTGTCGATGGCGGTCGTGCTCGGGCTCGCCGGCGTCTTCGGCACCTGGCTCGGCGGCAAGATGGCGGATAAGTTCGGCGCGCGCGACAAGCGCCACATCCTGACCTTCCCCGCCTTTGGCATGGCGCTCGCCGCGCCGATCCTGTTTCTCGGCTATTTCATGGAGGATTGGCGCGTCGCCGTCGCGCTGCTGATCATCCCGACAATCCTCAACTCGGCCTATTACGGGCCCGCCTACGCGTGCGTACAGGGGCTGGTGCGCCCGCAGGCACGCGCCGTCGCGGCTTCGATCATGCTGTTCGGGCAGAACCTCATCGGACTCGGCTTCGGGCCCTTCCTGTTCGGCGTGCTATCCGACGCACTTGCACCCGTCGCGGGGCAGGAAAGCGTGCGCTGGGTGCTCTACGGCGCCGCGTGGCTCGGCCTCATCCCCGCCTTCTTTTTCTGGCGCGCCAGCCTGCGGCTTAATGCCGAACTGAAATCGGGTTAATAGGGCGGCGCTTGCTTCGCCCGCTGCGCCCGCGCAGCATCGACCCACCAGTTGAGGTCGTCGGCAAAGCGCGGGAAGCTTTTTTCGAGCCGCGCGCCATCTTCGCCCGCGGGCTTGCCGTCGGCGTCGAACGCACCGCGGATCCGTCCGACGGGGAGGATCGAGGAGGTGACCGCCATTCCCATCTCGCCGAGCGTGTCGCGCCAGCCCATCATCGCGCGCACGCCCGACCACGGACCCGCCGAGTAACAGGCGATCGCCGCGGGCCGCCAGAACCATTCCTCGAGATAATGGTCGGTCAGGTTCTTGAGCCCCGGCTGCGGTCCCCAATTATATTCGCCGGTGACGAACAGGAAGCCGTCGGCGGCGCGGATCTTCTCCGCGAGCTCCTCCATCGCCGCCGGCGCCTCGCCCTTCGGATATTCCTTGTACATCCGGTCGAGCATCGGGAGGCCCACCGCCTTCGCGTCGATCAGCTCGGCGCTGTCGCCGCGCGCCGTGATCGCATCGACGATCCACTGCGCGAGCTTGATGCCCTGCCGGTCGCGGCGATAGCTGCCGTAGAAGATAAGGATGTGGCGGGACATGATGGGTTCCTAGGGTCGGATGGTGATCGGGATGCCGTCGGGGACCATGTCCCACAGCTGTTTTATCTCGGCGTTCGACAGCGCGATACAGCCGTCGGTCCAGTCGCGCGCGATCGGCGGTCCCGGCCACGCGTTCGGCTGGCCGTGGATGAAGATGTCGCCGCCGGGCGCGCGCCCTTTCGCCTTGGCAAAGGCGCGGTCGGCGGCGTTCGGATAGGATATGCGCAGCGACAGATGATAGGCGCTCTGCGGGTTGCGGCCGCTGATCGTGTAGCGCCCCTCGGGCGTGCGCTCGTCGCCCTCGAACCGCTTGTGCCCCGTCGGCATGTCGCCGAATCGAATGCTCGTATAGCGCGCGATCTCGCGGTTCCGGGCGTACACGATCAGCACGCGATCGCTCTTGTCGACGAGCAGCCGGTCGGCCTTGGCACCCGCGGGCAGCGACGGCTGTGAACTCGCGGCGCCGCACGCGGCAAGGAGCAGGCAGGCGAGGGACGAGGCGCGGCGCATCGCGCGACCCTACGCCTTTGACGCGGCCCGGCAAGTGGTTGCCAGTGCGGCGCGGCGGGCCGCCTCGCAGCGATCCGCGACGTGGCCACGACACGGCACTAGCCGGTCACCCGGCCGATCAGCGTGCCCTTTGTTCCCGACCGGTCATAGGCGAAATCGATCTGCGGCCATCTTTTCTGCCAGCGCCGCGCGACGAGGCGCTCGCCGGGGCGCGCGGCATCGTCGAGCAGGATCGTCGCGCCGTTGGCGAGGCGCGGAAACAGCGATTCGGCGGCGCCGCGAACCAGCGGATGCAGCGCCCACGGCGGGCCGTCGATCACCAGCAGGCCAATATCGGTCGGCAGGTCGGCAAGCTGATACCAGAGCCCCGGCCAGTCGCCCGGCGGCAAGCCGAGCGGCGCGTGGCGAAGGTCGGCTGTAACGCCCTGACTCGCCAGCCAATGCGCAGTGGCGGCGACAAACTCCTGATGCTGGTCATAGCTTATCAGCCGCCCGCCCCCGAACAGCGACAAGGCTTTAGCGATCACAAGGCTGCTCGCGCCGCAGCCGAGTTCGACGACCGTCGCGGGGCGGAGTTGCTCGATCGCGTCGACGATGTGCGTCAAAAAGCGCGTATCGGCCTTCCAGCTGCCGAGATGGGGCAAGGCATCGTCGGCGAGGCCCAGCCGATGCAGCAGCGCGGACTTGTCCGCATTGCGCCCGCCCCACAGCGAGCGCAACAGCCATGGCCACTGGATCGCGCCGAAGGCGAATGACCTCGATCCGTTCGCGCGCCGGGCGCGGCAGGGCATCATACATATCGGGACGCGCCAGAAGCTGCGTCGTTTCGCGACTTGTCATCCACAGCCAACTAGTGACGGCCGATGGCAGTTCGGTGACGGCGGCGATGCTTGCGTCCGGTCGCCGCGCTTATGCGACGACCGGCACCGGATCGTCAGTCGCTGAACGGGTCGCGGATCAGGATCGTGTCCTCGCGCTCGGGGCTGGTCGACACGAGCGCGATCGGGGTTTCAATCAGTTCCTGCACGCGCTGGATATATTTGATCGCCTGCGCGGGCAGGTCGGCATAGCTGCGCGCGCCCGCGGTCGATTCGTGCCAGCCGTCCATTTCCTCATAGATCGGCTCGACCTCGGCCTGGTCGGCCGAGTGCGCGGGGAAATAGTCGAGGATCTTGCCGCGGAGGCGATAACCGGTGCAGATGCGGATCGTGTCGAAACCGTCGAGCACGTCGAGCTTGGTCAGCGCGATGCCGGTGACGCCCGACACGGCGCAGCTCTGCCGCACGAGAACCGCATCGAACCAGCCGCAGCGGCGCTTGCGCCCTGTGACGGTACCAAATTCATGCCCGCGTTCGCCCAGCTTCTGGCCGATTTCGTCTTCAAGCTCGGTCGGAAACGGGCCGCTGCCGACGCGCGTCGTGTATGCCTTGGCGATGCCGAGCACGAAACCGACGGCCGAAGGACCGAGACCCGAGCCGCTCGCGGCGGTGCCGCTGACGGTGTTCGAGCTGGTGACGAAGGGATAGGTGCCGTGATCGACGTCTAGCAGCACGCCCTGCGCGCCCTCGAACAGGATGCGCGCGCCCGCCTTGCGGACCTTCTTCAGGCGCTTCCACACCGGCTGCGCATATTCGAGCACATAGTCGGCGATTTCGGTGAGGTCGGCGATCAGGCGTTCGCGGTCGATCGGCGGTTCACCGAAGCCGGCGCGCAGCGCGTCATGGTGCGCGGTCAGGCGGTCGAGCTGCGGATCGAGCTTGTCGAGGTGTGCGAGGTCGCAGACGCGGATCGCGCGGCGGCCGACCTTGTCCTCATAGGCGGGGCCGATGCCGCGCCCGGTGGTGCCGATCTTGCCGGCACCCGCGGCGGTTTCACGCAGCGCATCAAGGTCGCGGTGGAACGGCAGGATCAGCGCGCAATTGTCGGCGATCGCGAAATTCTCGGGGTTGATGGCGACGCCCTGGCCGCGCAGCTTGGTGATCTCGTCGCGCAGCGCCCACGGATCGAGCACGACGCCGTTGCCGATGATCGACAGCGTGCCGGTGACGATGCCCGAGGGAAGCAGCGACAGCTTGTACACCTGTTCGCCGACGACGAGCGTATGGCCGGCGTTATGACCGCCCTGGAAGCGGACCACGGCGTCGGCGCGGCTGGCGAGCCAGTCGACGATCTTGCCCTTGCCCTCGTCGCCCCATTGCGACCCGATGACGGTAACATTTGCCATGATGCTGTCCTGCTGAACGGGGTCATCCTGACCCGGCGCGGCCTTAGCGGATTTGGCCAGAGAGGCAAGGGTAGTGGCACGGTTGCACCGCTCTTTTTGGCGGAGTAGCGAGGCGGAAAGAAGGATGCCTGTGATGATCGACCCCGACGCCCCCTATCATGCCCATATCTATTTCGACGATGCCGAGCGCGCCGCCGCCACCGAACTGCGCGACGGCTTCGGCCGCGACTCGGCGATCCTGTTCGTCGGCGACATGACCGACGGCGCGGCGGGGCCGCATCCGATCGCGCAATATGAGGTGCACTTTTTGGGTGCAGCGGTTCCGGCGGTGATCGTGATGATCGAGGCGACGGGGCTGCGCGCGCTGGTGCATCCCCTCACCGACGACGATCTTGCCGATCATACGACGCTGGCACACTGGATCGGCGAACCTGTCGAACTCGATGTGACCGTGCTCGATCCGCCCGGAGTCAATCAGGGCATCCCGCGTTTCGGCGTATCGGACTTTTAGGCTTCGACCGGCCCGTCGGGACCGAGAATAAACCCGCAGCCGAGCGCCCGCGCATCGTCGTTTTCGGACAGCGCCGCGACCGTCTGCCAGTCGTCGGCGCGCAGGCTGGCAGCGAGCGCAGGATCGTGGCCGAGTGGCAGGAAGATGCGGCGGTCGGCATCGTCTTCCGCGCCGAGGCCCTCATCGATCAGCGGATCGGGATAGAGCGAGAAGCCGACGGCCGATTCTTCCTGCTCGCCAACCGGGATCGAATAGCCACCGCCGCGCCCGACCGCGTCGCCTTGTCCCGGAACGAAGATCTGGAAGCCGAACCAGCTTTGATAGGCGAAGCCATGGCGCTCGGTCGGATCGAGCGTCAGGGTCACGCGGTCGCGCACCGGGGCAGCGATCGCTTCGAGCGCGTCGATTCGCGCGGAAAGGACCCCGGTCGTGTCGAACGCGCGGAGGTCGGCAATCGCCTGATCGAAGGGGCCGGTCGCGCGCAGCAAAGGTAGATAGGCTTCGGCGCCGAGCCGCGTCAGCGCGCCGGCATCCTTGGCGTCGAGTTCGTCGCGCAGCTGCTGGATGTCGGCCTCAACAGGAAGCGGGCCGTTCGCGAGCAGGTCGACGACGTCGGGAAGGGTGAAATCGATCGTGACGGGGCCGATTCCCGCGGCCTCGAGTGCATCGATCGCGACAGTGACGATCTCGCGCGCCGCGGCGACGCTGTCGCTGCCGATCAGCTCGGCGCCGACCTGGAGCATTTCGCGCGCCGGGCGGAGCTGGCTCGCCCGCAGCTTCACCACCTGCCCGGCATAGCAGAGGCGCAGCGGGCGCGGCGCTTTGGCGAGCAACGACGTGGCGATACGGCCGACCTGCCGCGTGATATCGGGACGGAGCGCGAGCGTCCGCTGCGACACCGGATCGGTGAAGCGCAGCAAATCGCGGGTGGCGCGCTCGTCATCGCCGCCCAGCGTCTCGCGAAATTCCGCGAGCGGTGGCGCGACGCGACCATAGCCATGCGCGCGCATCGCATCGACGAGCGCGCGGGTGACGCGCGACGCGGCCTCCGCCTGTTGGGGGAGGCGATCGCGCAGCCCTCCGGGCAGCAGGGCAGGGGCCTTGGTCATCGATTGCGGCCTTAGGCGGGTGGCGGGAGCGTTTCAACCGCTCCCGCCGGATGATCAGAACTTGAGGCCCTTCACCGTCTTCACGCCGGGGAGCTGACATAGCTGCCACAGAAGCGGTTCGGGCATCGGCGAGTCGAGCGACAGCAGCAGCACGGCTTCGCCGCCCGCGGCGCGGCGGCCGAGGTGGAAGGTGCCGATGTTGAGCCCGGCCTCGCCAAGCGCGGTGCCGATGCGGCCGATGAAACCCGGCGCATCCTCGTTGACGATGTAGAGCATGTGGCCGTCGAGGTCGGCCTCGACCTTGATCCCGAACATTTCGACGAGGCGCGGGTCGCCGTTGCTGAACAGCGTGCCCGCGACCGAACGGTCGCCGTCGCTCGTCGCCACGGTGACGCGAACGAGCGTGTGGTAATCGCCGTCGCGATCATGACGAACTTCGCGCACATCAAGGCCGCGTTCGCGCGCGAGGTGCGGGGCGTTGACCATGTTCACGCTGTCCGAATAGCGGCGCATCAGGCCGGTGAGTACCGCGGCGGTGATCGGCTTGAGGTTCAGTTCGGCGGCGGCGCCCTCGACCTCGACCGAGATCGTCGTGAGATTGTCGTGCGCGAGCTGGCCGACGAGGCTGCCGAGCTTTTCGGCGAGGCTCATATAGGGGCGCAGCTTCGGCGCTTCCTCGGCCGAGAGGCTGGGGACGTTGAGCGCGTTGGTGATGCCGCCGGTGAGCAGATAGTCGCTGAGCTGTTCGGCCACCTGAATGGCGACATTGACCTGCGCCTCGTCGGTCGATGCGCCGAGGTGTGGGGTGCAGATGAAGTTCGGCGCGCCGAACAGCGGATGGTCGGCGGCCGGCGGCTCGGTCTGGAACACGTCGAGCGCCGCACCCGCGACATGGCCGGATTCCAGCGCGTCCTTGAGCGCCGCTTCATCGATCAGCCCGCCGCGCGCGCAGTTGATGATGCGCACGCCCTTCTTCGCCTTGGCGATATTTTCGGCCGACAGGATGTTGCGCGTCTGGTCGGTCAGCGGCGTGTGCAGCGTGATGAAATCGGCCTTGGCGAGCAAGGTGTCGAGATCGGCCTTTTCGACGCCAAGCTCGATCGCGCGTTCAGGAGTGAGGAAGGGGTCGAAAGCGACGACCTTCATGCGCAGGCCCAGCGCGCGTTCCGCGACGATGCTGCCGATGTTGCCGCAGCCGATCAGGCCGAGCGTCTTCGAGGTCAGCTCGACGCCCATGAAGTCATTTTTGGGCCATTTGCCCGCCTGCGTTCCGGCGTTGGCTTCGGGAATCTGGCGCGCGAGGGCGAACATCATCGCGATCGCGTGTTCGGCGGTGGTGATGCTGTTGCCGAAGGGGGTGTTCATCACGATGACGCCCTTCTTCGACGCCTCGGGAATGTCGACATTGTCGACGCCGATCCCGGCGCGGCCGACGACCTTCAGGTTCGTCGCGGCGGCGAGGACGTCGGCGGTAACTTTAGTGGCCGAACGGATGGCAAGGCCGTCATAGTCGCCGATCATCGCGATCAGCTCGTCCTTGGTCTTGCCGGTGATGACATCGACGTCGATGCCGCGCTCCTTGAAAATCGCGGCGGCTTTGGGGTCCATTTTGTCGCTGATGAGGACTTTGGGTGCGGTCATGTCTTGTCTCCGTGTCCCGGCGAAAGCCGGGATCTGTGGCGGAATGGGAAAATGGCCCCCGGCTTTCGCCGGGGTTCGCAATCAAGCGTTGAGCGAGGCGTAGGCCCAGTCGAGCCAGGGCCCGAGCGCTTCGATATCGGCAGTGTCGACGGTTGCGCCGCACCAGATGCGAAGGCCCGGAGGCGCATCGCGATAACCCGCGATGTCGTACGCCGCGCCTTCGGCTTCGAGCAGCCCCGCGAATTTCTTGATGAAGCCCTCGTCGGCGCCGGCAACCGACAGGCAGACCGAGGTCTTCGAGCGGCTGGCGGGATCGGCGGCCAGATGGCTCAGCCACTCGCGTTCCTCGACGATCTTGTCGAGCGCCGCGGCGTTCGCGTCGCTGCGCGCCTTCAGGCCGTCGAGACCACCGAGCGACTTCGCCCATTCGAGCGCGAAGATCGCATCCTCGACCGCGAGCATCGACGGGGTGTTGATCGTCTCGCCCTTGAACACGCCCTCAGCGAGCGCACCTTTCGATACCAAGCGGAACACCTTCGGCAGCGGCCAGGCGGGGGTGTAATTCTCAAGCCGTTCGACCGCGCGCGGGCCGAGAATCAGCACGCCATGGCCACCTTCGCCGCCGAGCACTTTCTGCCAGCTGAAGGTCGCAACGTCGATCTTGTCCCACGCCAGGTCGTAGGCGAACACCGCGCTGGTCGCGTCGGCGAAGCTTAGGCCTTCGCGGTCGTCGGCGATCCAGTCGCCGTTCGGGACGCGGACACCGCTGGTGGTGCCGTTCCAGGTGAAGAGGACGTCGTTCGACCAGTCGACTTGGCTGAGGTCGGGAAGCTGGCCATAATCGGCGCGGATGACGGTCGGATCGAGCTTGAGCTGTTTGGCGGCATCGGTCACCCAACCTTCACCGAAGCTCTCCCAAGCGAGCGTCGTCACAGGCCGGACGCCGAGCATCGTCCACATCGCCATTTCAAAGGCGCCGGTGTCGCTGCCCGGGACGATACCGATGCGGTGCGTGTCGGGGAGCTGCAGCATCTCGCGCATCAGGTCGATGCAATAGGCGAGACGCGTCTTGCCGATCTTCGCACGATGCGAGCGGCCGAGCGATTCGGTTGCAAGTTTCTCTGGGGACCAGACCGGCGGCTTGGCGCAGGGTCCGGAAGAAAAGTAAGGGCGCGCAGGGCGCAATTGTGGCGTCGGCACTTCACTCATTATAGTCTCTCCTTGCAGAGAGCTCGCGCGGCGTTGGGACCGCGTGGCCCGGCGCCGCGTTTAGGGTCGGGCGCGCAACTGTCAAACAAATTGCACGGGCCGGGCGAAATTTTCGACGAGTGGAGGAAAAGGTATACAGCTTATTAACCATTTCGCCGGTATTTTGACGTCATGGGGGTCCCTGCGTTCTTGAAGCTCCGGATATTGGTTGCCGCCAGTGCGGCACTGGCACTGTCCGCCTGTTTCGGCGCGCCCGAGGCGATGAAGAATGGCGGCGGGAAGCGCCCGACCGCGAGCAAGCCGAACCGCCCGCAAGCCGTCGGTACCCCTTCCTTTGCCAGTGCCGAGGCGCAGCAATGCGCGTTCGATCTCAAGCAAGCGGGCGTCCGCTTCACCCCGCTGCCGAACGAGGACCATGGTGGCGGCTGCACGTCGATCGATTCGGTGAAGCTGCTCGACATCGGCACCCCCGTGTCGGGGCTCGGTGCGATGACCTGTCCGCTCGCCAAGAATTTCGCCGCATGGGTGCAATATGCGGTGAAACCCGCAGCGCGAAAATATCTCGGGCAGGAGGTCGTGAAGATCGAGACCTTCGGAACCTACAGTTGCCGCAACATCTATGGCGGCCGGTCGGGCCGGATGTCGCAGCACGCCTTTTCGAATGCGATCGACGTATCAGGCTTCTTGCTCGCCGACGGCCGCCGCGTCATGCTCGACGGTGGATGGACCGGCGACAAATCGTCGCAGGATTTCCTCCGCGCGCTACACAAATCGGGCTGCCGGCGTTTCGGAACGGTGCTCGGTCCCGATTACAATGCGGCGCATTATAATCATTTCCACTTCGACATGAGCGGCAACGGCTACTGCCGCTAAGCTTGGCAAAGTCGCGCGGAACGGCTAGCCGTCCGCCAATGGCAGAAGACAAACAACCCCATCGCTCGCGTTTCCACAAAGCCAAGGACGACGCGCAATTCGCCAAGCAGGCGGTATCTACCCCGCAGACGCAGGATCCGGCCTATCGGCTGGCGTTCCAGGACACCGAATTCCTGCTGCGCGAAGATCTGCGCCCGGTGCGCTTTCAGCTCGAACTGCTCAAACCCGAATTGATGCTCGATGAAGCAAAGATCGAGTCGATGCTCGTCGTCTATGGCTCGGCGCGCATTCCGTCGCCGGAGACCGCACAAGCCGTACTCGACGCGGCGCGCACGCCCGAGGAGCAGCGGATCGCCGAGCGGCTTGCCGCCAAGGCCAAATATTATGAAGAGGCGCGCAAGCTGGCGCGGATCGCGAGCCAGGTGCCGCCGGACGAGAATGGTTGCCGCAACTTCGTCGTCTGTTCGGGCGGCGGGCCGTCGATCATGGAGGCCGCGAATCGCGGCGCCGACGACGAAGGCAAGGAATCGGTCGGGCTCAACATCGTGCTGCCGCACGAGCAGGCCCCCAACCGCTATGTCACCCCCGGCCTCAGCTTCCAGTTCCACTATTTCGCGCTGCGCAAAATGCACTTCCTGCTCCGCGCGCGTGCGGTGTGCGTGTTCCCCGGCGGTTTCGGGACGTTCGACGAGACGTTCGAACTGCTGACGCTGATCCAGACGGGCAAGATCAAGCCGATCCCGATCGTGCTGTTCAGCGAGGAATTCTGGACCCGCGTCATCAATTTCGACGCACTGGTAGAGGAAGGTGTGATCAGCCAGCGCGACCTGTCGCTGTTCCACTTCGTCGAAACCGCCGAAGAGGCATGGAAGATCATCCAGGATTTCTACGGCAACGTTCGGGATCCGAACTGACGGTTAGCGTCGCCCCTGCGAAGGCAGGGGCCGCTGGAAGTCTCGCGCAAGGTTGATCGCTGCCCCTGCCTTCGCAGGGGCGACGGGCTCACTTCGACTGTTGTTCGAGAAAGAGGATCAGCGCCTTGCGATCCGCCGCGTCGATCACGCCGGCGAACGCCATGCGGGTGCCCGGAACATCTTTCATCGGCGCCTTGAGATAGGCGTCGAGCGCGGCAGCGTCCCAGACGCCGCCCTTGGCCTTCATCGCGCCCGAATAGGAAAAATCGGGGTATGCCGCGACCGCGCGGCCAACGACGCCGTGCAGATTGGGGCCGATGCCGTTCGCACCGCCCTTGTCGACCGTGTGGCATGCGACGCAGCGCCGGAAGACCTGTTCGCCCATCGCCGCGGTGGGTTCGACGGTCGCTGTCTCTACGGCGGGCTCGTCGGCCGCCGGGGCTTCGGCAGGTGTTTCGCTTTTTCCGCAACCGGCGAGCGTCAGCGCGCCCGCCAGCAGGACGGGCGCGAGGCGCATTATTTCTTGGCTTCTGCCGGGGCGGGGGCTGCGGCGGCGGGGGCGCCGGCTGCGGGAGCGGCACCTTCCGTCGGTGCTGCCGCGGCGCCTTCGGCCGCGGCGGCGCCGTCCGCGGGTGCGGGTGCGGGGGCAGCTTCGGCCGCCGGCAACGGCAGGTTCGAACCTTGGCTGTTAAGGTAAACAATCAGGTTGGCGCGGTCTTCGGGGCTGCTGAGCCCGGCGAACGACATCTTCGTGCCCGGGGCATATTTACGCGGGCTCGTGATCCACGCGTTCATGCCCTCGAAATCCCAATTGCCGGCGACGCCCTTCAACGCATCCGAATAAGCGAAGCCCGGGACATGGCCGTGCGGCTTGCCCATCGCGCCGAAAAGATTCGGGCCGATTCCATTGGCGCCGCCCGAATTGATCGTGTGGCACGCGGCGCATTTCGCGAACACCGCCTCGCCCTTTGCCGGATCGGCGGCGGCGAGCAGGTTGGCGAGCGGCACGGCCGATTCGCCGCCACCAGCGCCGGCTTCGGCGTCTTCGATCGGATAACCGGGCTTTTCGGGATTGTGGCTTGCGAACAACATGCTCGACCCGATGGTCAGGCCCAGCGCGCAAATGCCGGCAAACAGCACCCAGCCGGCAATAGTATTGTTGCGATTGTCCATGCTCTAGCAGCCCCGTTTACGGACGCCCGCTTGCCGGGCGCATATTTGATTTGGACGCTCCCTTACTGGCGCGGCGACGGCGGCGCAAGGGGATGAAATCGCGCGAGGGACCAGCCGAGCGCCGGTTGCACGCGGGAGGCGGGGCGGCTATGCGCCGCGGCTCCAGCTTGGGAAGGCAATCATGGGCAGTTATTCGGCTTCGGCACAGCATCTGGTCGACGAAATGCGGACCGCGGCACTTGCCGAGCCCGCGCGCGGGCTGGCGTTTCAGGGCGCGCCGGGCGCGAACAGCGACCTTGCCGCGCGCGAATATGACGCGAACTCGCTGCCGATGCCCTGCTATGCGTTTCAGGATGCGATCGACGCGGTGCGCGACGGCCGCGTCGACCGCGCGATCATTCCGATCGAAAACAGCCTGCACGGCCGCGTTGCCGACATCCACTTCCTGCTCCCCGAATCCGGCCTGTCGATCGTCGGCGAGCATTTCCTGCCGATCCGCTATGGCCTGATGAGCCGCGACCTTGGCCCGGTGACACGTGCGATGAGCCACGAGCAGGCTCTCGGCCAGTGCCGCCACTGGCTGCGCGCCAACAATATCGCGCCGGTCGCGCACAGCGATACCGCGGGCGCCGCGGCGTGGGTCGCCGACAGCGAGGAGGTGGGGCTTGCCGCGCTCGCGCCGCCGCACGCCGCCGAACTTTACGGGCTGACGCTCCACGGTACGGGGATGGAGGACGCCGATCACAACACGACGCGCTTCGTCATCCTCGCGCGCGAACCGCTGGCCGACGTTGCCGCGATCACCGGCCCGGTGATGACGACCTTCATGTTCGAGGTGAAAAACATCCCCGCCGCGCTCTACAAGGCGCTCGGCGGCTTTGCGACCAATGGCGTCAACATGACCAAGCTTGAAAGCTATCAGACCGGCGACAGCTTCGCGGCGACGCAATTCTACTGCGACATCGTCGGTGCGCCCGGCGACGAGCGGATCGACCGGGCGCTCGAGGAACTCGACTTCCAGACGAAGTCGCTACGCCTGCTCGGCACCTATCCGCAGGCGCGGGCGCGCCGCTGAATTCTGGCTATCCGCCGCGGCGGCGCAGCATCCGCGCGGTGGCCGACGTCTGGACGATGAACAGCGTCACAAGGATGCTCGAGACGACCAGCGCGAACAGGTCGAAGGCCGAGAAATTGGTGCCGTGGATGTCGCCGCCGCCGATGATCGGCATCGAAATCGTCATCGCCATCAGCATCAGGCGCAGCTCGGTCGGGCCGCCCGCCATATAGGACAGGCGGAATTCGCCGACGACCTTGGCAGCGATGAAGGTGTGGATCGACAGCAGGAAATAACCGATCACCGCCATCAAGGCGACGTCGAGCCGCATATAGGGGCTCATCCCGATCGCGCTGATCATCAGCAATGTCGCGAGCGCGTCGACGCTATGGTCGACAAAATAGCCATAGTTGGGGCGCTCGATACCGCGCCAGCGCGCCAGGCTGCCGTCGAGCGAATCGCCGAACCAGTTGACGATATAGCCGACGAGCGAGAGGCCGAGCCATTCGCTGTCGAACCAACTGAGTACATAGCCCGCAGCAACCAGCACCGCGCCGGCAAAGCCGAGCGTGGTGAGCTGGTCGGGCGTGACCCAGCCGGGAAGGCGCGCGCATAACCAGTTGAGAAGACGGCGTTCGCTGCGCGCGAGGATATTCTGCTGGATGCGGACCGGCGCCTTGGCGACGGGTTCGAACTTGCTCATGAGGACCCTTTGTTGCCGACTGTCACAAAAGTGCCGGCCGGATGTCATCGCGGCGTCATAGAGGGAAAGTCGGGTTTGCGAAAGGGCAGGGCGGTCAGTGCGCCGCGTGCGTGCGACGATCAGTCCTGCCAGGGACCGATTTCGCCGAGGTCGCCGACTGCGCGATAGCGTACCGCGTCGTCGACCCAGGCAACTTCCCACATCGGCGCGGGGCGCGCCCATTCGCCGATCACGAACAAAGGCAGCTTGTTCGCGGCAACGAAGGCAAGATCATCGGGGGTCGGGCCGGGGAGGGTCGTTTCGTACCGCTGGTGAATACGGATGACTGCAAGCGTCGTCGCGGGCGGCGCCGGAAGCGACTGGCGCACGGGAAAGCCCATGCTCGCGGCGACCGCGGGATAGCCTTTGTCGCCCCGGGCGATCAGCAACACCTTGTCGGCGTTCGCATAGGGCCCGCCAACCGCGCGGCCGACCGCCTTGCGCCCCGCAATCGCGGCAAATTCGCGCAAGTCGGTATCGGCGATCGGCGACGGGCGCGCGGGCGCCGAGGCGACCGCAGCTTCGGGAGGCGCGGGGGCGGGATCGGCGGCGAGCGCCGCGACGAACAGCAGCGCGGCGATCAATGCGCTTCGCCCCAGCTCTTGCCGGTCCCGACCTCGACCTCGAGCGGGACCGAGAGTTTGAGCGCGGGTTCGGCGGCGCCCGACATCACCGCACGGATCACCGCGCCTGCGGCTTCGGCCTTGTCCTCGGGCGCCTCGAACACGAGTTCGTCGTGGACCTGCAGCAGCATCTTGACGTCCGAGAGTCCGGCATCGGCGAGCGCCTTCGGCATCCGCGCCATCGCGCGCTTGATCAGGTCGGCGCTCGTACCCTGGATCGGCGCGTTGATCGCGGCGCGTTCGCTGCCCGCGCGCTCATTCTGGTTCGCCGCCTTGATGCGCGGGAACCAGGTTTTCCGCCCGAATAGCGTCTCGGTATAGCCCTTCGCGCGCACGCCCTCGAGCGTATCGGTGATATAGTCCGAAATCCCCGGAAAGCGTTCGAAATAGCGCGCGATCAGCGCCTGTGCCTCGTCGGGCGTGACTTCGAGGCGGCCCGCGAGGCCCCAGCGCGAAATGCCATAGAGGATCGAGAAATTGACCGTCTTCGCCTTGCCGCGCGTGTCGCGGTTGACCTCGCCGAACAATTCGATCGCGGTCGCGCTGTGGATGTCGTCGCCGCGCGCAAAGGCTTCCTTGAGTTCGGGGACATCGGCCATATGCGCCGCGAGCCGCAGCTCGATCTGGCTATAGTCGGCCGCGATCAGCACATGGCCGGGCGCCGCGATAAACGCATCGCGGATCTGGCGTCCGGTCTCGGTGCGGATCGGGATATTCTGCAAATTGGGATCGGTCGACGACAGGCGTCCCGTTTGCGCGCCGACGAGGCTGTAGCTTGTGTGGACGCGGCCCGTCGTCGCGTTGATCTGCTGCTGCAGCGCGTCGGTATAGGTCGATTTCAGCTTCGCAAGCTGGCGCCACTCCAAAATCTTGCGCGCGATCGGCACACCGTCGCGTTCAAGACGTTCAAGTTCGCTGAGGTCGGTCGACCAGTCGCCCGACTTGCCCTTGCGCCCGCCCTTCAGGCCGAGCTTGTCGAACAGGATTTCGCCAAGCTGTTTCGGGCTGCCGATCGTGAAGGGCTGGCCCGCAAGGCCATGGACTTCGCCCTCGATGCGCAGCATTTCGGTTGCGAACTCACCCGACAGCTTCGCGAGATATTCGCGGTCGACCATGATGCCGGCGCGCTCCATCCCCTCGACGATCGACGCCAGCGGACGGTCGACCATTTCATAGACGCGCGTCCCACCTTCGATCGGCAGGCGCAGCTTGAGCAGCTTCCAGAGGCGAAGTGCGACGTCGGCATCCTCGGCGGCATATTCGGTCGCGCGGTCGAGCTGCACCTCGGCAAAGCTGATCTGCGATTTGCCCGTCCCGCACATTTCCTTGAAGGTCAGGCAAGTGTGGTCGAGGTGGAGCTTCGCCAGCTCGTCGAGCCCGTGCTGATGCTTGCCCGCGTCGAGCGCGAAGCTCATCACCAGCGTGTCGTCATAGGGGGCGACCGTGACGCCATGCTGCGCCAGCACGCCGATGTCGTATTTGAGGTTATGCCCGACCTTCAGCACCGCATCGTCGGCAAACAGCGCGTGGAGGCGCCCGATCGCGACGTCCATCGCGATCTGCTCGGGCTTCTCGGCGAACATGTCGGTGCCGCCATGGCCGAGCGGGATATAGCAGGCGCGGCCCGGCGCCGTCGCCATGCTGACCCCGACGAGGCGGCCGGTGACGCTGTCGAGGCTCGCGGTTTCGGTATCGATGCCAACCACATGCGCGGCACCCGCTTCGGCGATCCAGCGGTCGAGCGCCTCGACCGTCGTCACGCATTCATAGGCCGACCGGTCAATGGGCGGCATGGCGGGCAGCGTCGGAGTCGACGGCCCGGCGGGCGCGGCAACCGGCGCGGCGTTCGCGCGCGGGAAGGTCGGCGGGCCGCCCGGCGTGGCGCCAAGGTCGAGCTTGGCCGACAGCGAGCGGAAGCCATGTTCGTCGAGGAAGGTTTTGAGTGGCAGCGGCGGGATCGCGCCGAGCTTGAGCGTGTCGAGCGCGTCGGGCAGCGCGACATCGCGCTTCAGATCGACGAGGATGCGCGACAACTCGGCCATCGCGCGGTGCTCGATCAGATTGTCGCGCAGCTTCGACGCCTTCATGCCCGCGGCGCCATCGAGCGCGGCGGTGAGGTTGCCATATTCCTGGATCAGCTTCGTCGCGGTCTTCGGCCCGACCCCGCGCACGCCGGGCACATTGTCGACGCTGTCGCCCATCAGCGCGAGCACGTCGCCCACCAGATCTGGCGTGACGCCGAACTTCTCGTTCACCGCTTCCAGGCCGAGGCGGACATTCTTCATCGTGTCGAGCATGTCGACTTGCGGGCCTTCGCCAGGCTCGCGGATCAGCTGCATCAGATCCTTGTCCGACGACACGATCGTGACGTCCCAGCCTTCGCGCACCGCGGCCTCGGCATAGCTTGCTATCAGATCGTCGGCCTCGAAGCCTTCCATCTCGATGCACGGCAGCGAGAAGGCGCGCGTCGCGTCGCGGATC
This sequence comes from Sphingopyxis sp. Root154, assembly GCF_001427105.1. GTDB lineage: Bacteria > Pseudomonadota > Alphaproteobacteria > Sphingomonadales > Sphingomonadaceae > Sphingopyxis. Next base: position 740,697 of record NZ_LMGI01000002.1, on the reverse strand, counting down.
AGCGGGAATTGCGGGCGCAGATCCTCGGGCGGTTCGGGCCGGTTCGCCTTATATTGATCGTAAATCTCGTTGCGGAACGACTGGCTCGAATGATCGAGGATCACCGCGAGATGCGTCGGTCCGTCGGCGTCGTGCAGGTCCTTGGCGAGCTTCCACAGCATCGTCGTGTAGCCATACACCGCGCCGACGGGCACCCCCTTGGGGTTCGTCAGCGGCGGCAAGCGGTGATAGGCGCGGAAGATGTAGCTGGAGCCATCGACCAGATAGAGGTGATTCTTCTCGGACATGGCGCGGATGTAGCAGCCGAGTTGCGGGCGGCCTAGGGCCGCAAGCGCGGCGGCAGGTCGAAATGCATCACATCCTCGCGTGCGCCGAGCTTGGTGTAGAGCGCAACCGCCGGATCGTCGCCATGGTCGGCCTGGACGAACACCGCCCAGGCGCCGGTTTCGGCGGCGATATGCTGCAGCTCGGCGATCAGCGCGGTCGCGATGCCGCGGCGGCGATGCGCGGCATCGACCGCGAGGTCGTAGAGATAGATTTCGCTGCGCGCCTGTTCGAGCTTGGGAAGCTCGTAAGCGGTGAGGCCGCCGATTACCGTGCCGGCCGATTCTGCGACGAGCGCAAAGAGGGTGTCGCGCCCGAGCTGGCGGCGCAGCCAGTCGTCATCGGGCGCGTCGGCGGGGTAACTCGCCGGATCTTCGAACACCGCGGCATAGAGCGCATTGAGCGCGCGCATCGTATCGACGTCTGCGGCCGTGAGGCGGCGTATCGCAAATTCGCTTGTCATCGCGGCGACCCTATCGCGGCGCGCTGCCCTGCGAAAGGTGATACGGGCGCGGCGCGCAAAAACCGCGACCGCGCCCGCCGATTCAAAAGCGATACGCCACGAAAACACCGCCCTGCCACTGGTCGGGCGATCCGCGAAGCCGGACCAGCGGGGCGTTCTTCGCGTCGCCCAGCAGCCGCGTATATCCGCCGGTTGCGGCGATCATCCAGTGATCGCCGAGGCGGTATTGCAGACCGATATTCGCGCCCGCATCCTTGATGCCTTTTCCGGCCGAGAAGGCGGGAAGGCCGCTGCGCGCCGCCTGTGCGGGCGTCACGCCGAAATAGGTGCGCATATATTTATCGTCGGCCCAGCTCGTCGTGCCGCTCAGCGATAGCGACAGCTTGTCCGACAGATCGAAGTCGACGCCGCCCGTCGCGGTTCCCACCAGGCCGTCGTGACCGCCCGCAACATCCTTGACCAGCGAAAGCTCGAGCCACGCCGGACCGGCATCGAGCCGGGCAGCCCCGCCGACTTCGATCGCCATATCGACCTTGCCGAGCCCGGCGAGCGCGCGGTTGCGCTTTTCGGACCGGTCGCGGCGAAAGCGCGCGACGGGGCCGACGCTGATTTTCATATCCTCGGTGGGCTTTATGCGGATTATGTTCACGCCGATCTCGGGGCCGCGGAGATAGGCGATGTCCTTGTATCCGACCGAAACATAGGGGAAGGGCAGGACTTCATAATCCTTCGACCCCTCATAATCGGGCGCATAGATCGCGCCCGCGCCGACCATGACGGTCCAGTCATCGCCTTCGGCCGGCGGTTCCTGGGCGTGAAGTTCCGCCGGGGCGAAAAGGAAGGCGGCGGTAATCGCCGCGCCAACGGCGGCAATCGCCAGCGATTGTTTCAAGGTGGGGGGTGTTTCGCTTGATCGGGAGGTGTTCATAGGATCTCCGGGGGATGGATGATGCCTGCCGGACCTAGACGTCCGCCCGCCGCGCGCGATAACCCGCCCGTATCGATTTGTTTCAATATGTGTCGGCTAGAGACTTGGCTCCGGGCGGCCGCTATCGTCGGGGTCATGTCGACTGCCCGGCAATCCCATATCCTTGTGGTCGACGACGACCGTCACATTCGCACGTTGCTGGCGCGCTATCTCAGCGACCATGGCCTGCGCGTCACGATGGCCGACGGCGGCCGGCAGATGATGGAGATGTTTGCCGGCCACCAGTTCGATGTCGTCGTGCTCGACGTGATGATGCCGGGCGACGACGGTTTCGCCTTGTGCCAGCGGCTGCGCGCGCAAAGCCATGTTCCGATCATCCTGCTGACCGCCCGCGATACCGAAACCGACCGGGTGGTCGGCCTTGAACTCGGCGCCGACGATTATGTCGCCAAACCGTTCAACCCGCGCGAACTGCTCGCGCGGATACGGGCGATGCTGCGCCGGGCGACGATGGCCTCCACTCCGGCGGCGGCGGCCAGTCAGGCGCGATTGCGTTTTGCCGGCTGGACGCTCGATCTGACAAAACGCGCACTCACCTCGCCCCGCGGGACCCGCGTCGATTTGACGACGGGCGAATTCGACCTGCTGACCGCGCTTGCGCAGCACCCGCAGCACGTCCTCAGCCGCGACCAGCTGCTCGACCTTGTGCATGGACGCAGCAACCTCAACATCGATCGCAGCATCGACGTCCAGATCAGCCGGCTTCGCCGCAAGATCGAGGAAAATCCGCAGGAGCCGCTGCTCATCCGTACCGTCCGTAACGGCGGCTATTTCTTCACGGCCGACGTTGAGAGCGGGGCGCCATTACATGGGTAGCTTTGGGGCCAGGTTCCGGCCGCGGATGTCCCGGCTGAGGCTCGCGCCGCGGATCGGTCTTGCGATCGTGCTGACGGTCGCCGCGGCCTATCTTCTCAACCAGAGCCTGCAGTATCTGATCCCGCCACCGCCGTTCGTGATGGTCGAACGTGCGTGGCTGATCGATTCGGTGGTAAGCGGCGCCCGCCTTGCCGAGACCAGCGGAGGCGTGCGCCGCGACAAGGCGCTCGCGGCGATGGCCGCGTCGCAATATCTCGATTTTACCCTGACCCGCACCGCGCCGCCGATCGTGCACGAGCCCGGTTCGCTGTTTGCGCAAGGCCTGCGGCGATCGATCGCCGGTGGCCTCGGGGTTCCCGTCGAACGCGTCGCCGTCAAGACAGGGGTCTATGACGAGCAAAATATGGAACGCGCCGCCCACAATGCGATCGTGGTCATTCCCGAGCTTCCGGCGGTGCTCCGGTCGGAAACATTAGCGAGCAGCGAAAGCAGCGTGCTCGGTGAGCTCGTCATTTCGGTGGAGCTGGGCGGGGGCAACTGGCTGACCGTGACGCAGCGCAACCTCACCATATCGTGGCGCCATTATGCGCGCATCACCGCCGGTATCGTCGGAAATTTGCTGATCGTCGTCCTGTTCTCGGTTTGGATCGCGCGCAGCATCGTTGTGCCGCTGACGCGTCTTTCGGCCGCGATCGAATCGCTCGGGCGCAACCGCGAACCGGCGCTGCTCGCCGAAATGCGCTTGCCCGAATATGCCGCCATCGCCGACAGCTTCAACACGATGCAGCTGCGGCTGAAACGCTTCATCGACGAACGGATGGGGATGCTCGCGGCGATTTCGCACGATCTGCGCACGCCGCTCACCCGGCTTCGCCTGATGGCCGAATATGTCGAAAATCCGGAGCAGCGCGACCAACTGCTGCTGAATGTCAACGAGATGGAGACGATGGTCGGCGACGCGCTGGCGTTCATGGGCGCCGAGGCGCGGAGCGAGAAGGTCGAGGTCGTCGATCTGGCGGTTCTGCTGATCAGCCTGACCGACGAATATTGCGACTTCGGTGAGCATGTGTCCTACAGCGGTCCGGAACATGCCGACCTTCCGTGCCGTCCCGTCGCGCTGAAACGCGCCTTTTCGAACCTGATCGCCAACGGCTGCAAATATGGGGGGGCGGTCGAAATCCGGCTCGCCGTCATGGACGATGCTTTTGCGGTGGACATCCACGACGCGGGCGAGGGGATTCCGCCCGAATATGAGGAGAAGGCGTTCCAGCCTTTCGAGCGGCTCGAAACCTCGCGCAGCCGGGAGACGGGCGGGTCGGGGCTGGGCCTCGCGATCAGCCGCGACATTGTCAGCAGCCACGCGGGCGAGATCAGTTTCCAGCGGCCGGCGAAGGGCTTCATCGTCCATGTGTGGCTGCCGCGGCCGGCCGCGTGAAGATCAGCGGGCGTGCCGCGCGCGCCAGCGCTCGGTGCCCTGCCAGCCGAGCCATGCGGCGAGCGGTACACCGATCGCGCCGAGCATCAGCAGATCGGCAGAGGCGCTCTCGACCGCCGCGGCGCCGATCGCGGCGAACAGCATCGCGGCGCCGAAGTTGGCGAGCGCGATGACCAGCGCAAAGCGCCCGAAGGTCATTCCTGCGATGCCGGCGGCGATCACCGTGACTTCACAGAGGATCGGGACGAAGCGCGAAACGATCAGCGTGATGGGGCCGGCGCGTTCGGCGAGCTTGTGCGCCTTTTCGAGGTCGTCGGCGCCGAGGAGGCGCGCCGCGAGCGGCCGCGCGGCCCAACGACCGAGCGCATAGCCCGCGAGGCTCGCGCCCATCAGCCCGACCCAGATGACGAGCGTGCCGACCACGAAGCCGAAAGCCGCGCCCGCGAGCGTATTGGTCACGCCATTGGGCACCGGCAGGAACACATCGAGCGTCAATGCGCTGGCGATCAGCACCGCCGCCGCAACGGGCCGCTCGTCGGCCGCCGCGAGGATGCGGTCGCTCACCGCGATAAATTCTTCGCGAAAGATCAGCGGCACACCGACGACGGACGTCAGCAGCGCGGCGATGACGAGCCAGCGAAGGAGCGGGGCAGGGCGCATGGCCATGCCCCAGCTTAACGCGTCAGTCGCGGTAGTCGATGGCCAGTTTCGCCGCCGCCGCGACGGCTGCGGTGCGGGCATTGTCGGTCGTGCCGCCTGCGACGCGGGCCAGTGCGACACCCATGCGGCGGTATGGACGCGTGACCGGCTTGCCGAAGATGCGCGCGTCGACCGACGTTTCGGCATCGGGCGGCACCAGCGCATCAGCCAGGCCGGTGATCGCGAAATCCACCGCATCGCGGTCGGCGAGCAGGACGGCGCTCGCGCTCGCGTCGGGCACCGCGACCGTGGGAATCGGCAGGCCGAGGATCGCGCGCGCGTGCAGATCGAATTCGGACAGCGACTGCGAGATCAAGGTGACCATGCCGGTGTCGTGCGGGCGGGGCGAGAGTTCGGAGAAGATGACTTCGTCGCCCTTCACGAAATATTCGACCCCGAAGATGCCGTGGCCGCCAAGCGCATCGACGACCTTCGTCGCCATATCCTGCGCCGCGGCGAGCGCGGCATCGGACATTGCGGCGGGCTGCCAGCTTTCGCGATAGTCGCCGCGCTCCTGGCGGTGGCCGATCGGCGGGCAGAAGCTGACGCCATCCTTGTGGCGGACGGTGAGCAAGGTGATCTCATAATCGAAATCGACAAACGCCTCGGCAATCACGCGCAGCCGGTCGCCGCGCATGCCCGCGGCGGCATAATCCCACGCCGCGTCGATGCCGCCCGCGTCCCTGACGGTGCTCTGGCCCTTGCCCGACGACGACATCACGGGCTTCACGACGAGCGGAAAGCCGATGCGCTCCGCCGCTGCGACCAGTTCCTCGCGGGTCGTCGCATATTCGAAGGTCGAGGTTTTGAGGCCCAGTTCGCTCGCGGCGAGGTCGCGGATCGCGTCGCGGTTCATCGTCAGCTGCGCCGCGCGCGCCGACGGCACGACATGGAACCCCTCGGCTTCGACTTCGGCGAGGATTTCGGTGCGGATCGCCTCGACCTCGGGCACGATATGGTCGGGCCGGTGCTTTTCGATCGTGGCGCGCAGCGCGTCGCCGTCGAGCATCGAAAACACCTCATATTCGTCGGCGACCTGCATCGCGGGCGCGCCTGCATAGCTGTCGCACGCGATCACGCGGCACCCGAGCCGCTTCGCCGAAATCACGAATTCGCGCCCGAGTTCGCCCGAACCGAGGAGAAGGATGGTGGCGGTGGGGGTCATGCAAAAACTTTCCATCGACGTTGGGCGCAAGATTCGGGACGCATCGCTGCGCGGCCTCCGCCATAGGAATTTCAGCATCAAAGTGCGACAGTGAATGACATCCAAAGGAACATCCCGTGACCTATTATTGCAAAACCATCTGGTCGCCGGTCGGCGAATTGACCCTCGTCGCCGACGACCGGGGACTCGCCGCCATCCTGTGGGAGAATGACAAGCCCGACCGCGTCCGGCTCGGCACGCCCACCGAAAAGGCGGACCATCCGATCTTGCTCGAAACCGAACGGCAGCTCGCTCAATATTTCGCCGGCGAACGCCGCACCTTCGATGTGCCGCTGTCCTTCGCCGGGACCGATTTCCAGAAGCGGGTCTGGGCGGCCTTGCTCGCCATCCCGTTCGGCGAGACGCGCAGCTATGGCGAGATCGCCGACCAGCTCGGCGCGCCCGGGGCCTCGCGCGCGGTCGGCGCCGCCAACGGCCGCAACCCCATTTCGATCATTGCGCCATGCCACCGCGTCGTCGGGTCGACCGGCAAGCTGACGGGCTTTGCCGGCGGGCTCGAGGCGAAGCGGTTCCTGCTCGATCTGGAAGCGGTGGATTAAAGCTCGAGCGTGCGGATTTCGGGGATGAGCTTCCACCAGAGCAATGCCCCCAGCAGCGACAGCGCGGCGGCGGCCGCAAAGGCATAGCCATAGCCGCCGAGATAATCGACGATCAGCCCGGTGACGATCGGGCCGACGATGCCCGAGATATTGCCGAGCGCATTCTGCACCCCCATCCAGCTGCCCGCCGCACGCGGCCCCGCGAAAATCTGGCCGACCGCGAAGATATTCGTGGCGATCAGCCCGGCGCCGAAGCCTGCGACCGCCAGCCACAGCGCGAGCATCGCATAGCCGTCGGCGATCGCGATGCCCGCGGTCGCCGTGCCGATGGCGAGCTGCCCCGCGATCATCAGCCAGCGGCGCACCTCACCCTCATTGGCGCCCTTGGCGACCATGCGGTCGGACAGCCAGCCGCCCGCGAGCGCGACGACGCCTTGCGTCGTGAAACTCAGCGTCGTCAGCGCGGTCATTTCCCCGATCGAATAACCGCGCGTGTTGACGAGATAGAGCGGCAGCCAGGCGAGCAGGAAATAAAAGCCATAGTTCGACAGGAAATGGACGACGCTCATCTTCCACAGTGCCGGCACGCGGAGCAGGCGGCGGATCGACACCCGCTCGCTCGCCGGCACCGCTCGTGCGCGCGCCCGCATCGACGCTGCGGCGAATTGCCAGGGAATAAGCCACAGCAGCGTTACTGCGCCAAAAATCCAGAAGACCGGCCGCCAGCCCCATTCGCCGAGGATCGCGCCGCCCGCGAGCACGCCAATTGCCGGACCAAATGCGATCGCGGCGGCCACCGCGGCATTGGCGATCCCGCGCCGCTCGGCGGGGACTTCGGCGGCGAAAATCTTGGTGCTGCCGGGAAAGGCAATGCTCTCGCCCAGCCCGAGGAACAGCCGGAGGATGATCAGCGATACCAGCCCGCCCGCGAAACCGGTGAGTGCGGTGCTGATCGCCCAGATCGCGACGCCGAGCGCAAAGACGCGGTAGACGCAAAATCGGTCGCAGAGCCAGCCAACGAACAGGCAGGCGGGGGCATAGACCCAGAAAAAGGCCGAGACCGCGAGGCCGAACCCCGTCGCCGACAGCCCCAGCTCTTCCTTCATCAGCGGCGCCGCGACCCCGATCGCCCCGCGATCGACATAGTTCAGGAGCACCGACAATGCGATCAGGACGACGACCCACGTCACCCGTCCTCCGCCAGCCCGGCCCTCGATCGATTGTGTCGCCATAGTCAAGCGCTCCCCTGCCCGGGGGCAGGGCTACCAGATGGGCGGTCGCGCGCCAGCGAAAATTCGTCGCACGTTTGTTCAACGCGTTCGCCGGCCGGCCCGCTATTCTTCCCGCAACATTACGGGAGAAAGCATATGACCGCCACCGCACAAATCGAACGTCCCCTGTCCGTTGCCGCCCTGTTCGACCGCTACCATGTCGGCTGGGAAACGAAGGATCCCGATCTGATCGCCTCGCTCCATTCGCAGGACACGGTTTTCGCGCTCCACGACGGCACCGAGCCCGTGACGGGTCGCGAGCGGCTGCGCGAGCATTGCCGGCAATTGTTCGCGACCTTCGATTTCACGCAGGAAATGGGACGGCGGCTCTACGGCGACGACCATTGGGTGTTCGAATGGACGATGCTGCTTTCACTCACCGAACCGGGCGGTGCGCCTTTCACCGCGCGCGTCGGGATGCTCGATGTCGTCACGCTGAACGATGCGGGCGAGGTGGTGCGCAAGGATGTCTATCCGAACGGGCGCGAGATGCACGGCGCCTTCGTGCGCGCCGGGATCGACCGTTAGCGGCGGTGCTTGCGCCCGGCGCTCGACCGGCAGATAGTCCCAGCGATGCCCGATCCCGTCTCCCCTTTCCGGAATTCGCTGCTGCCGGTCGACGCTCCGCTTGCGCCGCACGCCAATCCGGTCACCGGGATTTTGATGGGGCGCGGCGGTCCGCTGCGGTTGACGCTGGATGGTGTGGTGGTCGAGGGCGACATGCTGCTGATCCGCCCCGGCGTCGTGCATGCCATCGCCTTGCCCGCGCGCGGCGCCGACATCCTCTATCTCGATGGCCTCGCCTTTCCGTTCGACGTTCCGCTGGCGCGGACGCTGGACGGCAAATTGGCCGAATTGGCGGGCACAGTGCTCGACGGTGCGGGCGATGCCGCCGACGAACTGCGTGCGCGCTTGACTGCCGCTGCCACTCCGCCATTGCCGCGCGTCGCCGATGCCGTGCGCGCTATCTATGCCGACCCGATGCGGCGGATGCCGCAGGACGAACTGGCGCGGCGGCTCGGCATGGAACGCACGCGGGCCTTGCGCCTTTTCAGGGGGGCGACCGGGCAGGGCTTTCGCGAATTCAAGCGCTGGTCGGCGATGCAATATGCCGCGCAGCAGATGAAGCAGGGTGCGCTGGTTCGCACCGCGGCGATGGACGCCGGCTTTGCCGACACCGCGCATCTGTCGCGCGCCTTTCGCGAAACCTTTGGCCTGACGCCGAGCGCCGCAATCGGCGCGCTCCCCTCATAGCAGGGGTCAGGCGGGCCAGCGGTCGGTGTCGTGGTCCGGATGCTGGTGGTTGCTCGCCTTGATCGCCCCGACAAGGTTGCTCATCACCTCCTCGGTCGTACCCTCGGCCTTGATCGGCAGATTTTCGAACAGCGACAGCTGGCCTTCGAGCCCGAACTGGACTTGCGGCGGGAACGCCGACGGATCGTCGAACGACCCGGTCGTCAGATTGATATGCTTGCTCCCCGCATAATCATAGGTCAGCGGCGTTCCGCAATCGCGGCAGAAACCGCGCGCGGCCTTGTCCGAACTGTTGAAGGTCGCAGGGCTCCCACGCGTCCAGGTGATCGCGTCGCGCGGCACGCCGATCAGCGCGATGAAGAAATTACCCGCCGCCTTCTGGCACATGCGGCAATGACAGATGTGCGACGTATCGAGCACCGCGGTGACATGATAGCGCACCGCGCCGCACTGGCAGCCGCCCGAAGCTTCGGTTTCGATCCTGTCCATGGCGCCTTGCTATCAAAGGTGGCGGGCGCTCACAATCTCGCAAACGGGGAAGCGGTGCGCGGCGGCGATGCGCCGCGCACCCACCCATCAGACACCGTAACGCTCGATCACCTCGGCGAGCGGGACATGGCCGAGGCAGAGGCCGCGTCCTGGCGCCGTCTCGCCGCTTTCGAGCGCGGTGGCATAGGCGACGGCCGGATCGGCCTCCAGCCTCGCGCGCAGCGCCGCGAGCTTCGGCCAGCGAACGGGCTCGGCGACCCCGTGAAACTCCAGCCAGCGCGCGACCCCGATGAACAGCGCATCGGCCAGCGTCGGCCGGTCGCCGACCAGATAGGGACCGTCGCCGACCATTTCTTCCAGCCTGTCGTGGCGTCCGATCACCGCCTCCTTGCCCCATTCGCGAAGCGACGATTGCAGCGCGGGCCGCGGCGGGTCCATTTCGAGTGCGACCCACAGCGGGGTGAACGACCCCGTGAAGCCCGTGTTGATGAATGCCATCAACTGGGTCATCCGGTCGGCCTCGGGCGACAGCGGGTCGAAGCTGATGCGTCCTTCGCTGTCGCGCGCCGCGAACCAGCGCGCGATCGCCATCGTCTCGGTCAGCACATTGCCCTGGTCGGTGATCAGCGCCGGGGTCTCGTGCCGCGCGTTGATGCGGGCATAGGCAGGCTCGCGCATTTCGCCGAGCATGTCGACGCGGCACAGGCGATAGGGCTTGCCCAGCCATTCGAGAGCCGCGACAAGGCCCATGGAACTTCCCAACGGGAAGCCATAGATAAGGATCGGTTCCAATGTATTGCTCCATCTTCTTGAGGGGGAGCTGCGCAGCGAAACCAGATATAGAGCGCGGCGCCCGCGCGTAAATTACGCACCTTTTTGTAACCATGAGGCCCCGATGAAAGATCTCGTTTCGCGCTGTCCGATCGAGGAAGTGATGCAGGTGCTGAGCGGCCGCTGGCCGACGCTGCTGATCTATTATCTCAGCGACGGGACCAAACGCTTCAGCGACCTGCGCTGCGACAATCCGACAATTTCGCACAAGATGCTGACGCTCGAACTGCGCAAGCTCGAGGATGCGGGGATCGTTCAGCGTACCGAGTTCGAAGGTTATCCCCGGCGGGTCGAATACGACCTGACCCCCGACGGCGAACGGCTCGTACCGCTGATCGATGCGCTCGGCGACTGGTGGGATGCGTCGGCGGGCGGTGCCGATGCCGAGGAGGCTGTCGTCACCGCAGGCGGCGGCTGACACCGCTCCGCAGCGCCGTCACTTCGCTTTTTGCGGGTGAAAAGTCTCGCCGCGCTTCAGCATCGCGACCATGTCGGCGATCTTCTTTTTCCGTCCGGCGACGGTCTTGATCGTACCGAGTCGAAAGATCAGCGCGAAGCGGTTCTGCGCGGTGAGCTTTTCCAACATGGCCCTGGCCTCGGGGTCGGCATCGATCGCCGCCTGCAGGTCGCCCGGAATTTCCGATCCCTTGACGCGATAGGCGCGGTCCCAGCGGCCATCGGCCTTGGCCGCCTCGATCTGTTTCAGCCCATGTTCGGTCATCCGCCCTTCGGCGGTCAGCCGTGCGACATTGTCGATGTTGATCTGGCTCCAGACGCTTTTCGCGCTGCGCGGCGTGTAGCGTTGGAGGAAGCTTTTTTCGTCGAAGGATTTGCGGATCGCGTCGATCCATCCCCAGCACAGCGCCGCGTGGATCGCCTGTTCGGGAGTGATCGACGCAAGGCCCGATTTGACCTTGTGGATTTTGATCCACACCTCGCGCTCGGTGGCGTGATGCGCGGCCAGCCAGCCGTAGAAACCGTCCATATCCACAAATTCGTGAACCTTGTCGGGGTCTACCTGGACGGCCGCCACGCTCCTATTCCCACTCAAATATTCGGGGCGCCGTAAGGTGCTCATAATAACAGAGAAAAAATATTTTCTCCAAAACCGCCGACAGGCGTCCCGTCAGATTCTTACGCTTTTGAAAAATAAGTGAAAATTTGGCCGTTTTCAAAAATCTCGCTTTCGAAGACAATCGGTAGAGCCACATCGTGAATCCGGCATTTTGCCTGTCTCTGCCCTACCAATCGAATCGCCGATGCCGAAGTTATGCTCTTATATCGACCAGTTCAATTGTTGCTTTACTGCCGGATGTACGGGGTGCAGCGAGCCGCAAATACCGTCAGTCGATTTGCCGCCATGCACGTCCGCTTTGCGCCTCATCTAAGTCATAGCAGCCGATAGCCTGGCAGCCCAAAAGCAGACGCGGGAGAACAACGGCTGTCGGCCCACCGCAACCGTGCAGGGGGTGTTGGAATCGGAGGTGCGAATCTCCTCGTCCCCGACCAATTTATTCGCCAAGAATGTATTTCAGCGTGGAACTAGCATAGAGTTAGGCCACTCCTGCCGGAGCTCCAGCGCATCACTTATTTCTTCGGCGGTGGCGGTGGCGTTACTGCGCTGCCACCCTTTGGCGGCGGAGCAGCAACCTGGCCCGTCGTCGGGACGTAACCGCCCTGCACGGCATTCGGATTGGGCGTATAACCCTTCTTCAGGGGAACATAGCCGTCCGTCAGGAAAACCGGGCGCTTCTCATCAGTCATTCCTACGCTCCCAAAAACTCAACATGACGAATGTCTTTACCACAGATGAGGATTGCCCGCGGCGGATTCAACGGTGTCCAATCGCTGTCGCCTGCGGGTACCTGCCACATTTCGAAAAGAAGCAGGTCGCGTTCCTCTTTGCTGGACGACGCAAACGAACCCCTTGCCCATTTTCCTCCTATTTGAGTTCCATCTTGGAGCGTAACGAGCAAATAAGTCGAATCAGAAAGACTCTCGAATGCATAATCCCAAGCAGCCGGCAGGTGATGGGCTATATGGAGGCGAAAATACTCGGCTACTCGATAGGATACCTTGTGTTGATACGCGTATGCAGCCGCGATGCCAACAATGACCGGAACGATAAAATACTGAAGCAGGCTCCAAAGCCAGTGCGGCACCTGCAGGCCAGCATCGACATGAAATAGTGGAGTGATAGCCGCAAAATAGCCGGTGGAGATGAGGCCGTATGTGATTACGCGATCTTTTAGGTCAGGTATCGACCCAGTGATCGCTCGGATGCGAATTGTCGAGATTATGAGACCAGGAGCAAGCAAGCTTGCGAGGTTCGTAATTTCTGCAGTCGTTGGAAGTTCCGCCATGTGACAATCGTAATATGTACTTTCGTCAGCGGCAGCAACTTGAATGTGAAATGCAATGCTCTGTTGGGGGCCGCATGGAGCAGTGCTGCCAGACTGTCCGCCTCTAGGGCGAACGGGATAAAGTGTCTGGCCGACAGGTTAGTAGCGGCAAGGTGCGTCTCTAGGTCACTTTCCGGGCCGCCAAGAACATGATAGCAACATGCCATGAAAGAAGAACCGAAAATCTCAGTGGGACTCGAAGCTGCGGCGGCGGCGCTAGAAGATACGGGCAGTAAGCAAAAGAGGCTGCTCAGGGAAGCGCATGCTGCAGCCGTTGATTTGCTAATCAACAAAGGCCTCTACGCCGGCATAGATGCGACTACGGAAATCGGCGACCTTGTCCAAGTCATCCTGGCAGAGGGCCAACCTGTCGTATTCGACACATATTGCGTCGGCTGTCGCGATAAATCGACATTTCGCGTGCAAACCGAACGGGTAGGAACAAAATCGATTTCTAGTCGGCCAGGGCAGATTATAATTCAGCCTCGCACTTTCGCCGTTCAGGTGGTGTGCCAGCGGGCGGCTCACATCTATTCTTACATCTTCACGAAAGCTGCGGATGACGTTGTGAAGATCGGCCAGTTTCCTTCCGCCGCCGATGTCTCGTTCGGCGAGCTGCGTTCGATAGACAAAGCGCTCGATCCCATCGACCGCCGCGAACTCGGTACGGCTCTCGGGCTATTCGCTCACGGCACGGTGCTGGGTGCGTTCGTCTATTTACGGCGAGTTTTCGAGCGAATGATTTGGCGCGCGCACGAGCGACAGACTCAAGCGGGTCACCCTATCGAAGGGTTTGCAACCATGAGAATGGATCAACGCATCGCTGCATTGAAAGATGAGCTGCCAGTATCCGTTGTCCAGAACAGCGGCGTATTCTCTGTGCTGAGCATTGGTATCCATGAACTGACCGAGGAACAATGTGGTAAGCATTTCCCTGTGTTGAAGTCGGTCCTGTTCCAAATGCTTGAGCAAGAAGAACACAAACGGAAGGCGGCGATCGCCGCCAGTGAGACCGAAGCGGCGCTGCAGCGCATACTCTCGGACCCGAAAGCATGATCCTACAGTTGTTGCCACGCCCACCTCGAAAATAAGAACTTACAGCGCCAAGTCGAGCCGCGGCTGTCACCGGACGACGCGACCGCCGACAGCAGGGGCATTTCGCGAATGAATGAGATCGACCTTACTATATTGAAGCACCTCGAAACGGCTCGCGGCCAGTCAATCGGAATGCCGTCGGTGCCGGAGGCGAGTGAGGACGAAATTTGGGAAGCGATCGAGCGGCTTTCCCGCCGTCGCTATATTCGCATAGTCGGGTCAAGTAATGCGCACAGTCCGGTTGGGAAGGACGTGGAAGAGCTCCATCTGACCGCGCTCGGCGCCCGCTTTCTCGTTGGACTTGCCTAGCGGGATGACGAGGCGATCCGCATGTAGCTTGAGAACCGCAATCGCTCTCGCTGCCTGCAGATCGGCCGCGACACCTTGAGCTGGAAAGGTCCCTATGCTTTTATCGGCCTCGTCACGGACTGATCCTCCGCTCCGGTGCGGCATTGGCGTTACCTACGAAAGAAATGAGTGGCGCTACAACACCGCAGCATCGAACATGGGGCCATGACCGGGAGTTCCGACTTTACCATCGCACAAAAGCTCGTCGACCATTTCTCGGCCGCTTTCGAGGCGACGGTCGCGGCGATCCACGTCGAGCTTGCCGCGGGAAAGAAACCGCGCGGCAAACGGAACCATCCGAAGCTAGATCATCGCGCCAACGGCATGCCCGCGTTGTCGGGAGGCAATAGCTGGGACAGCGATGGCGGCTTACAATATGCTGATCTCCTCGAACGCGAGTCCGACAGCACTAATCCTTTTCACCGTCCGCGGTTTGAACCCGGCCGCTTTGCCGAGGTAGACGCGCTTATTGATTTCATCCGCACCAATCCTGGCTGTTCGATGAACTATGCGCCGGAGCCCCCCGCCGAGGGCGGCATTTCCTTCGACCTGACGCGCGTCCAGATCGAACTGCAACTGGCGCATGCCGCGAACCGCTTCTTCCAGCGCTATGGCGAGGTCGCGTGCGATTCTCGCAAGCGGCGCGCGATAATGAAACCCTTCATCTATGGCCTTTTCGACGACCAGCTCCGCGTCACCAACATCATACCGATTGCACTGGTGAAATTTGATTTCGACCGCATCCGCCTTGCGCCCGACTCTTACGTGATCCGTATGAGCGATGCGCTGCAGCGCGCGCGCTGGGCCGCTAAGAGCTACGCCGCGAACGGTCACGACGGGGTCGTCTCGGCGGCGACCCATGCGTTCGTCTTGACGGGTTGGCATTGGCCGAACCAGAGCTGGATCGCCGTTATACACGATCTCGCCGCGCATACGCCTCCCCTTCGCGAAAAGATTGAGGAATTGTTCGGCGCCTTACGCTTGGTAACCGGCGTCTCGACCGGCTTCGCGCAGGAACTCCGGGTCGCGCGGGGCTGGACCCATTTCCATTCGGACGCGCCTCCCGAAGTTTTTGCGGCAGGGGCGCGCCGCTATCCCGAGGAGTTCGACAACTACGGATGGATGCGCGACGAAATTCCCGTGGTGACGCGCGATACGATGCACGAGGTCGCCGCTGATCTTGGGCGGTTGCGATCGATCCAAGACGAGCGTTTCGCGCTAGCACTACGCCGAATGAACAGCGCGATGATCCGGTCCGATGTGTCCGATGCCATTCTCGATTCGACCATTGCACTCGAAATATTGCTCGGCGACCGTGCCGGCGAGGCGATCAATTACAAGCTCAAGATGCGTGCCGCGGCGCTCGCAAACTTGGAGACCCCTGGGACGGGGGATGCCGTTCGCAAGGCGATCGGGCAAACTTATGACCTTCGTTCGCGCATCGTGCACGGATCGCGGGGGAGGAACCGGCCTAACGTTGAGGTAGATCTTGCCGCCGCGCGGCGGGTGGCGCTTGATACGCTCAGGCGTATTCTGCGGATTGTCGCAAAATACCCGCACTACCTGGACCCGCTTAGAATCGATTCCGAGCTACTACTGGGCTGAACCCACCTAGGTGGCAGGGTAGAAGCATTGCTTTTCTAAACCCAAGTGTGCGAGAATTGACTATGTCATTGATCATCGCCATTCCTGTCTCGGGGATCGCCCGGAGCGGCGCGGTAAAGCTGCGCCTGCGGTTGCGATAAGGGGCTATGACGAAGCGCATCAAGGCGGCAATTACCCCTTCGGTCCTTCTTTGGGCGCGTGAATCTGCGGGCTATGAAGTCGACGTTGCTGCCCAGAAACTCTCCGTCGACCCCGAGAAGCTGCAATCATGGGAGGCTGGCACGGACCAACCGTCCATTCCTCAACTGCGCAAAATGTCGACGCTCTTCAGGCGCCCCTTGGCAGTGTTTTATCTCCCGGATCCGCCCGTGTCGTTCCAGCCGATGCATGATTTTCGTCGGCTACCGGATCTCGGCGCCCCGCATTTCTCGCCGGCACTCACGCTAGAAATTCGCAAAGCTCATGAAAAACGCACGCTAGCGTTGGAACTGCTTAACGAAACCGGCGAGGAGGCACCGAAGTTTGCCTTAGCCACCGCGCTCTCGGCTAAAGTTGACGACCTGGGCATGGAGATCAGGCGACAACTCCAGGTCACGTATGATCTGCAGTCGTCTTGGCGCGATCCGCTAGCATCCTTCCGTGCGTGGCGTACGCGGATTGAAGACGCGGGCGTGCTAGTTTTCCAGGCAACGCAGGTCGAAAGCGATGAAGCATCGGGCTTTGCCTATTGGGCGGAGACGCTGCCTTTTATGGTCGTCAATCGAAAGGATGTGTACGCTCGTCGGACGTTCAGCCTCTTGCACGAACTGGCGCATTTGATGCTGCATCAAAGCGGCGTTTCTGACTTGGATCGACCAGGAAGCAGATCGCAGAAGAACGAGCGGATCGAAGTTTTTTGTAACCAAGTTGCTGCCGCGACTTTGATGCCTCGCCTCCAGTTCCTGAACGAGCCGCTAGTTGCTGCCCAAGGACTGGGCAGGCACGAGTGGACCGACGAGACCATAAAGGCGCTTGCCCATACATATGGGGTATCGCGTGAAGCCATTGTCCGTCGCCTCTTGACATTCGGCCTGGCCACGGACGCGTTCTACCGGCGAAAGCGTGACCAATATGCTGCGGAATATCAACAAGCCAAACTGCGACAAAAAGAGCAGAACGGTGATAAAGATATTCCCCGAAACATGCCGGTGGAAACGGTGGCAAATGTCGGTCGGCCCTTGATACGGATTATCCTCGACAATTATCATCAAGATCGCATGACCTTATCCGACGTTTCAGGATATCTCGGCGTCAAGGTTCGGCATATATCCGGCATCGAACGACAGTTGGGTTATAACTGATGACTGCGGGGGGCGTGGTCTACAGTATCGACACCAGTGCCCTGCTCCACGCTTGGAGACGAGCCTATCCTCCTCGCCGCTTCGCCGGTTTATGGGCTGCTCTTGACGGGTTGATCGACGATAGCCGTCTGATCGCGACCATCGAGGTATATCACGAACTTGAGAAGAAAGATGACGAGGTCTTCGCTTGGGCGAAGGACCGCAAAGAGACGCTTTTTTTGGAGATCGACGAGGACGTTCAAAGTCATGTCATCCGCCTGATGCAAAACTATCCGCGGCTTGTTGACACCAAGAAGGGAAAATCCGGCGGCGATCCATTTGTGATCGCGCAGGCTCTGGCGGGCAATCCGGCGTTAACAGTCATATCGCAGGAAAAAGGCGGCTCGCTGGCCAGACCGAACATTCCGGTCGTCTGCGCCGCCGAAGGGGTACGGGTGATCGAGCTTCTTGACCTCATCGAAGAAGAGGATTGGACGTTTTGATGTGTTGGTTTGCTCACCATTACACTTTCAAACGTTAGTGGCGCGGATTGCGGAATCTAAATGTCGAGTCGTGTCATTGCTAGCTGAACCGGAACGCGCGTTGGTCTAACGATTGGAGACGGCGATCGACTTCGAGCCCCGGTTCCGCGGCCTTGATGCGGTCGAGCAGGTCGGCGAGATCATATCCTGTGGGGCCGGCAGGGCCGATCAACGTCCACAGTAGGTCAAGCGTCTCGTGCGGATATGCCTCGGGCGCAGTGCTGGCCTTGATGGCGTGGAGGCTCGGACGTCGATCGCGGACAGGCTTAAAATACCAGCGCAGGCGCCTCAGCGCGACCGGGAAACGGCCGCCCGCACCTACCGCGATCGCAATGAGATGCTGATTCTGGGCTTCCACGACATATTTGGACTCTTTGGGCCAAATGCGTTGGAAGAATGGCTCGGCCATTCCGTCCCAGCCGGCTTCGGGGCCGGCGTCATCGGCTTTCATCCAAGTGCCGAGAACCGACAGCGCGCCGGTCCTGACCATGTCGGGCGCGCGCCGCAGCATGCGCGCGGCTCGCGGGGCGTCGATCCCCCATTGATGGGTCTCGTCCGCGCGAAGCTGTGCGATCGCGGGTCGGACGAACTGCGCGGCAATTGACTCGCCAGCATGACCAGAAGGGGCGCTTTCTTCCACCGCGAGTTCGATGATATCGGGGATCAGCATGCTGATCTCGGGTGTCACGGAACCATAGGCTATCATGACTCGGCGCAGCACTTGCGCTTCGTCCGACGGACCTTCCATCCTCGGCGCAAGGTCGGTCTCGACCAGAGGCCTGATCGTCCTGAGCAGATAGGCAATGCTCTCGGCAAAAATGACGCGTGCGAAGGTGCCGGCGCCGCCCGGCGCAGAGGCGAGCGACCGCAATCTTTCCATCTGCCGTGGGAGAAGGTCCGAGCCCGCTTCGATCGAACTGCTCAGCTCGCGGAGCAGCGCCTGCGCGAGACGGCCCGACCCCCGGTTGATCGCCATGCTATGGACGTCGCCGCTGAAGTCCGCATCCTCCTCGGTGGCTTGAAGCGCATTCCAGATCCGGTCGCACCAATCCTCGAGATTGGCGATCCGGTCGCGCGGGCCGAAATATAGGACGTCAGCCAGTGCTTGCGCGAGCAGCGCGATCTGCGCCGGCTCGGCCGCCCAAAGCGTGCCCATGGCGTCGACGATGACGTCGGCCCGCTTCTCCGCTTCGGTCTTATCGCTGAAACTGAGGGCGGCGAGGAGGACATTCCAGAGTTTGAGGTTCGGTTCGCTGAAGTCTGCCGCGGCAAGCGTTTGATACGCGCCGCGCGGGTCTGATCGACAGTACGCGTGCCACCCCTGCTGACGCTCGATATCGTGGCTCTGGACAAGCTTGTGGACGACTTCGAGCCTGTCGTCGGGCGCGGCCTCGACAATCGGCTCTGTGTCGCCGACCACCATTCGAACGCCGCTGCTATAGCTGTGGAAATAATCCCGGTCCTCGATCTCGCGGTCGAGATACTCATAGCGCGCGCGGATCGCGTCGAGTTCGGTCTTGCCCTCCGGCGACAGCACTCCGGCAGTGTCGAGCGCCGTCAGGCGCAAGCGAACCTCGGTATCGCGCGCATGTTGGCGCCAGTCCGCTTGGCCTTCTTCCACGGTGTAGCGCTTATAATAGGCCTCGCCAGTCTCGATGATACGCGTCTCGACTGTGGCGCGAAAGGCCGGGCTGGCGTCCGCTGCGCGATGCTCAAGGAGAAGGGCGATCTCACGCCGGATCGACCAGAAATCTCCGTCATCGAGCGCGAGGATGGCGTCGAAGGCCTCGTCTCCGGTCGCGGTCCTCTTGTCGCGAAGCGCGTGCAGGGTGAGCCGCTTACCGAGACGCCCGGGCATCCGCCACCAGCGCGCGTGCATCGTTTTCGCATATTCCGGCGCATCGGCGGCCGTGCGGTCATAGGCATCGACCAGCGCCCGGATCAGGAAGGGCGTACTGTTGTGATGTTCATTCTGCTCATGATCTTCGATCGACGGCACGGCAAAGTCGCTGGTGTCATAGTCTTCTGCGATTTCTTCGAAATCGGCGGCTTCGGCCGTAGCCCGCGCAAGGGCGCCGGTAGCGATATCGAGAATCTCATCTGCCCGGTCGGGCAATACCTTGAGGAGATTGATGATCTCTTGCGCATGGTAGGCTTCGGGCACGCTGAAATCTGCCCAGATCACGTCGGCGAACCGCGTCGGTTCACCTGCCTCCTCTGCGTCGCCCGTTTCGAGCGGCCGCCGCGGCCGCAAGGTCGGACGGGGGATGAGCCAATCGATCGCGGCGCGAAGATCGGAAGCCAGAATGAGGCCCGACTTGATCCGTTCCTCTATTGCGAAGGCACCGTCATCGTCGCCCCGGGGTGCGCTATTGCCGGCAAGGATGAGGCGCCATGCTTTACGATAGAAGGGTGTGAGCTCGCCAGCCTGCCGCAGCCGGCCCTCGAGACTGGTATTGAAGGTGGGTCCGAGCTTGGACTGCCAGACGGCCGCCAAGGCCAGTCTTTCGGGCCGCGCGAAATCACGCGCGATCCAGGCGGGGATCGCCCAGCGAGCATCTTCTTCCCGCCAGAACTGATTATCTGCAAGTACGTCAAACCAGCGGGCGTCGACGATCGCGCCGATCGCGGTTGGAATGAGGTCGCCAGTTTCGGTGAAGAGCCAGCGCAGTTCGCGCAGGTCAGCATCGGTAGCGTCGATACTCGGTTCGCTCATAATGCGCCGGGCCCGCGCCTCGCGCGTCGCTTTCGGCCTCTCTGCGAGGTCGGCGAGTTCGCGCAGGTCGTTCCAGAGCGGTGAGTGGTTTCGAACGCCGGTTACCGGATCGAAGCAGCAATAAGCGATCGGGGTGACGGCGACGGTGCCCCATGGCAATTCTGCTTGTTCCGAATTTACTTCATAGGAATCGAAGGCGTAAATGCGTCGCAAGTCGGGAAAGCGGGAACGGTCAGCCTCGAGTACGTTGAGGAAGTAGCGAACCGGCGCGTCGTTCGCGCTGTAGCCGACAAGAACGATCGTCTTGCAGCGGGCAAGATCGAACAGGAAGCGTGAGGCCCAACCCGATCGCATATAGGCATCGCCATAGTCCGAGCTTGTGAGGACGAGTGGGGTTGCCCCGAGCGCTAATTCCGGATCGACGAGCCGCCCGTGGATATGGATGATTCCAGAAAAGTCTGCTCCGCCAGGCGGCGGGAGGGCCTGTCCGGCGAAGCTAATCGAGGCGGCGTCGAGTTGCGGATCGCTTTGGTGAAGCGCCCGCTCAAGGAGTGTGTCAAAGTTCGTCGTGACCACCAGCACTCGGTTACTGAGATCGCGCGAAAGACGCGCGATCGTGCCGACCTGCCCGAGGTCCGGCTCGGCAGGGACTGTCAGCAGGGCGGCGGCGGCATCGAGCATCTCGGAAGGGTTGGCGAGATCGCGCGAAAGAGAACCAAGGACCTCTTCGAACCGTTCTCGGTCATAGGCGAGCGCTTGCGACGGAGATTTCTCGACGCCCAGCCGTTCGTAAATCCTGTCCACAAGCGTCCTGAAATCGGGGAGCTGCGGGGCGCTGATGCCCGTGCCGCAAAGAAACACGACATCTCCTGCGAGCAAACTGTTGACGAGTTCGCCCGGAAATTCGGGACCCGTTTCGGAAAAGCGAAGTGACAATTTCTATCTCGGCGATGGAGGACGGGCAGACTGTCTACCACCTGAAAAAGGTCAAGGCGACATGAAGGGGAGCCGGGGTGGGAGACGGGTGTATCATTTTGTCGATGGCCCGGTTCAGCTGACCAAATTAGCGACCGCTTTCGGTTCTCATTGCCGCAGGATAAAGACCGACATGATGGTATCGATTCTTGCGTCTGATCTCGGGCGATAGCGATTGGGCGAAACTAGCGTTCGGGCCGACATTCTCGCTCGGCCGTTCGCCGTTGCCGCGGACACTGCGCTGCTCGGCAACCTGGTGCGTGACGCCTCCTCGGGCGACCGGACGCGGCGCGCCGAAGCGGTACGCGTCGAAAAGGCGATGGAGGCGGCAGGTGCTGTTTTCCTTCTGTCGTTACATCATCTCGAGGAACTGCTTTCGCACGGCAACGATGCTGTCGTCATCCGCCGGGTCGCATGGCTGCAGGCGCGGCCGGTTCTCGCCTCAATCGCCTGCCATGTCGGACCCGGACCGGGGTCGATTTGCGATCTTTTGGTCACGGAACTTTGCGCCATTGCCGATGATCCGTCCGCGCCGGCGGCCGAGGCTCGCGATCGTGTCGTCCGTGACGCGATCATATTCCGGAGCGGCGCAGACCTTCTGGCCGGATATGAGCAATTCTGGCCGATCCTGCGCGAGCAATTCACGGCGCGGGCGCAGCGGTCGAGCGCAATCGCCGCGGTGGTCCAAGGCACATTGCCGAACGTGGGAAAGCGTAAGCTCAAGGAGTTTTTGGGTGGCTCGCTTCGCCGATCAGGCGATATGTTGGGTGAGTTCGAGAAAATGAAGGCAGCACTGGGCAGCGACATCGCACTACGTCACGACGGCAATGTCGCCGACCCTGAAGCGCTCGCCGCGGAATTCATGCACCATGTCGTCGCCGAGGCCTCGCACCTCGACCCGGCGTCGCGAAATGTCGTGCGCGACGATCTTCTCCGCAGGGGCCTCGATCCATCCGACCTAGACCCCGAGCGACCGATGGCCGACATCATCGATTTGCTCGAATTTCGTTCGCGCGTCGAAACAATCGCGGAATATTTGCCGCCAGATCTTTCGGAATTTCGCCACTGCGCGACTTTGGATCGGCTTCCGAGCTGGCGCATCGAGCGAGGGCTGCGCCGCTTTCGCCAGTCGCGCCCCAAAAATCCTGGCAGCGATATCGGCGACCGGCACCTCGGCTGCCTCGGAGCCTACGCCGATCTCACCTTTGTCGACCGGCGAACGCACGAGGATTTCATGCGCGCGCGCCGCGGCGATCCCGACTTTGCCGGCCTGCTTCGTCGGGTCGAGAAAAGCCGCACATGGCCGTCCTTTCTCGGAGCAATCGCGCGGATGGGATCGCAAGCGTAATGTGCACCTCGGAGTATCGTGGTCAGATAGCCGATCGAACCTTGCTGCTGGCTTGAAGATTTCGTCATCGTGAGACCGGGCATTGGTTCAACGGCGGCTATCGCCTGTCTGCGCCCGAAACCTGCCGGTCTGCTACCGGCCAGCCATGGCATTCCTCTCGCCGGATTAGCGATCGAGGCCTTGGCGCGGCCATGCGGCTTGCCATGCACCTTAGGACAGGATGACGTTCTGCGGCCTGAGCCCCATCAGCCGCTAGTGGCATTTCCAAGCTCGTCGCAAATCAGCTCACCCATAAGCGCTGCTCGCGCGGCCGCTACTGCGGCAGTGTGGGGTAGCGATCTTCGGAGCGTAAGAAGAGGTACCGGCAATTGCAAACTGATGCCCGCGACAACGCGCCCGAAGCGCGACGCGGTCTTTCGCGGGACAGGACGCGTCTCGCTGTCGCGCGCCCAGGCGATCACCCGCCGATTGCAGGCAGTCGCGTTGGCGTGCTGCTCGTCAATCTCGGCACTCCCGATGCGCCGACGCATGGAGCGGTCCGCCGCTATCTCGGCGAGTTCCTTTCCGACCGACGGGTAGTAGAATTGCCCTCATTGCTATGGCAGCCGGTACTTCGCGGGATTATTCTCAACGTCCGCCCGCAGAAATCGGCCCGCGCCTATGCCGAGATCTGGACCGAAGACGGGTCTCCCCTCGCAGCGATCACACGCCGGCAGGCTGCCGCATTGCAAAGTGCGCTGGGTAACCCGGTCGTCGTTGCGCATGCGATGCGCTACGGAACGCCCGGAATAGCGCCGGCAATCGACGCGCTCCTCGCGGCGGGGTGCCGTCGCATTCTCTTGGCACCGCTCTATCCACAATATTGCTCTGCGACGACGGCGACCGTCGTCGACGCCGTCAATGCGCACCTTGCCAACTTGCGCTGGCAGCCGGCGGTCCGCGTGATGCCCCCCTATTTTGACGAGCCGGCCTATATTGCCGCACTGGCTGAATCGGTTGTGACGGGCCTCGGCGCGCTGGATTTCGAACCAGACGTACTGCTCGCTAGCTTCCATGGCATGCCCGAGCGAACCCTGCGACTGGGCGACCCCTATCATTGCCAGTGCCGCAAGACGGCCCGCTTGCTTGGCGATGCCCTCGAACGCCCGGTCGCCGTTGCTTTTCAGTCGCGGTTCGGACGCGCGAAATGGCTTCAGCCCGCGACCGACGCAATTCTCGAAACTCTGGGCCTGGAAGGAAAAAGCGTCGCGATCGTTGCGCCGGGGTTTGCCGCCGATTGCCTCGAGACGCTCGAGGAACTCGCGATCCGCGGCAAGGCGCAGCACGCCGCCGCGGGCGGCAAGGCATTCGCCTATATTCCATGTCTCGGTGACAGCGCGCAGGGCAGTGCAATGATCGCGGCGCAGGTTCGACGCGAACTCGGCGGATGGATTTGATGCCGACGATCGACAGTCGTCTGGAAACTGCGCGACACCACCGGTCGACGCTCTCGGTTAGGCAATCGTGTCGCCAGCCCTTTGATGCGGAACATTGTATGATTGGCTTACGTTTAGAGAGTCTTGCCGCCTACGGGAGCACGTTCCGATGAACGGGTCCGAGATCGCGGCAGGGCAGGGGTCAACAGTGCGTACACAGACCATTCTCCTCGTCGAGGACGAGTTCATCATCCGCCTTATGTTGGGTGATGCGCTGCGAGACGCCGGTTATCATGTTCTAGAAGCCGGCGACGGCGCGGAGGGACTGGCGGTGCTTCTGTCGGGACAGCCGATCGATCTCATGGTGACGGACGTTCGCATGCCCGGCGATATCGACGGCATCGAACTGTCGAGGAGGTCGAAGGCGAGCGACGCGAGCCGCCCCGTAATCGTCTGCTCGGGGCATTTGCTGCCAGAGGAAGCCGATCCGGCGGATGCCTTCGTTTCGAAGCCATATTTGGCTCAGCAGCTTATCGACATCATCGAACGGCTGATAGGGAAGCCATGTCCAGACCAATCGCAGACGCTCACTGCCTGATCGTCGCCGATGGCGACGTCCTCATCCGAAACGCCCTCGCCGAATATCTCCGCCATTGCGGATATAAGGTCATCGAGGCGGCGAGCTCGGACGAAGTAATGACGGCGCTCGACCTCGGCAGCGCAAAGGTCGACGCCATTCTTGCAGACGCGAGCCTACCTGGCCGCTTCAATGCGTTCGAGCTGCGTCTCCAGGTCAAGAAACGCCTGCCCACCGTCGAAATAGTTCTTGCGGGGAATGTCAATTCGGCGGCAAAGGCTGCGGGCGAATTGTGCGACGAGGGCCCGCATCTCAAACGACCATATGAGGCCGAAATGGTGGTCGCCCATATCAAGCGGTTGCTTGCCGCTTCGCGCCGCCAGGATCGTCCCGAAAACTAGAAGCAGCGGTTCGATAATTCGTGTGTCAGTCGGCGCCCGCCAGCATCAGCGAAGCGGTGGCCTTGGCGCTCGCAACTACGCCGGGGATGCCTGCACCCGGATGCGTGCCCGCGCCCACGAAATAGAGATTGTCGATCACATCGTCGCGATTGTGGGTCCGGAAATAGGCGCTTTGCGTGAGGGAGGGGAGGAGGCTGAAGGCGCTCCCATGATGCGCGGCGAGGTCGGTTTTGAAGTCGGGCGGGGCGTAGCTGAACTGCGTGACGATCCTCGACCCGAAGTCCGGGGCAAGCCGCTTTTCGATTTCGGCGATTATCCGCTTCGCGAGGCGTGGACCCTCAATGGCCCAGTCGAGCGGGGCATCGCCAAGATGCGGGACCGGTGCCAGGGCGTAGAAGCTGCTGTGCCCGGGAGGGGCCAGCGAAGCGTCGCTGGTGCTCGGGTGATGGAGGTAAAGCGCGAAATCCTCCGCGAGCACCCCCTTGTTGTAGATGTCGTCGAGCAGCCCCCGATAGCGCGGACCAAAGAGGATCATGTGATGGGGAATATCGGGGAACAGGCCTTGGACCCCCATGTGGAGTACGAACAGGCTCGGCGACCATTTCTTCCGCGCCAGTCGCTTTGCGCCGCGCCTTGCGCTCGGATGGTCGACGAGGTCGCGATAACTGTGGAGCACATCGGCATTGCACACTGCGGCATCGACTTGCATCCGAAAGCCCGCGCGCGTTTCGACCGCGCACACGCGGTCGCCCTCGGTGGCAATTTGCACCACCGGGTCGCCGAGTCGGAGTTTGCCGCCCAGGCGTTCGAACTGCCGGACCATTGCCGCGACGAGCCTGTTGGTTCCGCCGCGCGCGAACCAGACGCCGCCGTCCTGTTCGAGCTTGTGGATCAAGGCATAGATGGCGCTCGTGGCCATAGGGTTTCCGCCGACAAGCAGGGTGTGAAAGGACAGGGCCTCTCGCAGCCTCTCATTCTCGACGAAGCCCGAAACGGTTTTATACACCGACCGCCACGCGCGTTGCCGCGCGAGCGCCGGTGCCGCCTTGAGCATTGAGCGGAAGTCGAGAAAGGGCACCGCGCCCAGCTTGACATAGCCTTCCTCATGCACCGCAGCGGAATAGGCGAGGAAGCGCGCATAGCCGGCAACGTCGCGCGGGTTCAGCGCTGCAATTGCGGTCTCCATCGCGGCTTCATCATTGCCATAATCGAAATTGGTGCCGTCAGGCCAGTTCAGGCGATAGAAGGGTGTCACGGGAATGAGATCGACATCGGCTTCGATGACATGTCCGCTCAGTTCCCAAAGCTCGGCGAGGCACGCGGGATCGGTGATGACGGTCGGCCCGGCGTCGAAGGTGAAACCCTCCTTCTCCCATACATAGGCCCGGCCGCCCGGCCGGTCGCGCGCCTCGAGGATCGTGGTCGCCACCCCGGCGGATTGCAGGCGGATCGCCAGCGCGAGGCCGCCAATTCCCGCACCGACAACGACTGCATTCTTCACGAAAGCACCTCAAATGAAGCAGGGAAGGGACGTCTGCGCGCGCATAGTGGCGCCGCAGTAGCGCCGCCACCTGTCCTTTGGGGCGAGGGCACACGTCAATGATGCTAACCGGCGATCGCCCGTCCCAGTGCCGAGCCGCTCTGCCATGCATATTCGACGAAACCATGCGCAAGCCAGTCCCCGCAGGCTCCGAGACGGATGTCGCTGTTCCACTGCAACTCCGGGTCGCGGCCCGAGGGCTGGCTGAAGAGCCAGCGATGGGCGTCGGAATGCAGCGGTTCGGGCATTGCCGTCCCGCCCGCTTCGCCGAGTGCGCTGAGCAGGAGATCGCAGACGCGTGCCGGATCGCGCGTCAGATGCGTCTCCGACCACGTCCAATCAGCCTGCACCACCCATGTTTCGCCCGGCGCACGGCCCGGCTTGGCGCTGTTTCGGACCGCATAAGTAATCGGACCCACACCCCGGATGAAATCGGGCAGCGTGTCGATCGGCTTTGCGAAGAGATACATCGCGCTCCAGCTGGGATGAGAGCGGACCGACATCGCGGCGCGGGCCATGTCGAAATCATGGAGCGACAGCAGCGGCGCCGCCTGTTCGGCGGGTATGGCGACGACGGCCGCATCATAGGGCCCGTGTCTGACAGACTCGATATGGACCCACCAGCCTTCACCATTGCGCGTGAGCGCGGTGACGGCCGAAGACCACCAGACGTCGTGTGCGCTCGCCTGTGCTTTCAACGGGGCATTCATCGATGGCGTTCCGACCCAGGCGTGCGCGCCGGCCAACGGCCATGGCGCGACCAGGCCCTGCGCGTGCCATTGATCGACGATCGAGCGGAACTCGCGCGAGCGCGCGGTGAAATGCGTCGCGCCATGATCGAACGCAATGTCACCGCGCGGGGTGAACGTCCGCCGCGTGGACATCCGCCCCCCGGCGCCGCGCGCTTTGTCGAAGAGCACGACCTTGTGTCCCGCGGCGCGCAGCCGGTCGGCACAAGCGAGCCCGGCGATCCCGGCGCCGACGATCGCGACGCGCATCAGTAACCCATGAGCGCGAGCAGTTCGCGGCGGCTGCCCGGATCGTCGAGAAAACAGCCCAGCAATCGGCTCGTCACCATGCCCACGCCCGGGGTTCGCACGCCGCGTCCGGTCATGCAGCCGTGCTGCGCCTCGATAACCACAGCAACGCCGTGCGGCTGCAGATTGTCCCAGATGCAAGTCGCTACCTCGGCGGTCAGCCGTTCCTGGATCTGCAATCGCCGCGCATAGGCTTCGAGGACGCGCGCGAGCTTGGAAATTCCGACGACGCGATCTTTCGGTAGATAGGCGATCGATGCCTTGCCCGTGATCGGCGCAAGATGGTGCTCGCAGTGCGAGTGAAAGGGGATATCTTTTAGCAGGACGATCTCGTCATATCCGCCTACCTCCGAGAATGTCCGGGCGAGATGGGCAGCAGGTTCGTCGCGATATCCGCCGCAATATTCGCGCCACGCGCGCGCCACCCGCTCCGGGGTGCCTGCGAGACCCTCTCGTTCGGGGTCATCGCCGGCCCAGCGGAGAATCGCCTTCACCGCCTCGATGACATGGCCCGGCACCTGCTCGTCCGGATATTCGCCGGGTGCGAAACTGTCGTGGGGAACAAAATTCATTGCTCGGAACCTCTTGGGGAGTGCTCGCAAATGGCGCTCCTGCAGGATGGGGGTTGCATGAGCGCGGGCAGATGGCGCAACATGTCCATTGGGGCATGTGGCCCCGGCTTGGTGCAAGGTTCGTTTCCCGCATGTCTCTCAAGGCGATGATCGCGACGAGCCCCATCGCGGCGGTGATCAGCGATCCCCGGCTCCCCGATAATCCGATCGTCGAGTGCAACGATGCTTTCCTCGCCCTGACGGGCTACGGCGCCGATGAAATTATCGGCCACAATTGCCGTTTCCTGACGGGGCCCGACACCGAGCCCGAACTCAGCGAGATGCTTCGCGCGTCGATCCGCGAGCGGCGCCCCGTGCTCGTCGAAATTCTCAACTACAAGAAGGGCGGCTCCCCATTCCGCAATGCGGTGCTGGTTGCGCCCATCTTCGGGAGCGACGGGGCACTCGAATATTTTCTTGGCTCGCAAATGGAAGTCGGCGACGATGCGGCTCTCTTGTCCGAGCGAAGAGCCCTTGCGCTTCAAGCCGTAGAGCGGCTTTCTCCGCGGCAGCGTGAAGTCCTGCTGCTGATGGCGCGGGGCAGTCTCAACAAGCAGATCAGCTTCGAGCTCGGGCTGTCCGAGCGGACCGTCAAGATGCACCGTGCAGCTCTTTTGCGCTCGCTCGGAGTGGAGACGACTGCGGATGCCATCCGGCTCGCCGTGGAGGCCGGTTTCTAGCGCTTCGGTTCCAGCCCGGGACGCACGCTGCACCTTAGGCCATCTATCGCCACCTGTAGCATCGTGGCAGCGCAACTAAGGCGCGCTGCAAAGCAGCGACAGGGCAGGATAGCTAGGGGCGTACGGCGTGACGGACAGGCGAGCTTGCGTGCTAGGGGCGAGCGGCGGCATCGGCGCGGCGCTTGTCGAGGCGCTGGCGACGTCGGGTGACTTCGCGAAAATCTATGCCGGGTCGCGGAGTGGGTTCGAGCCGAGCCGGCTAAAGGTCGAGAGTCTCAATTTCAACTTGGCCGATGAGTCAACTCTGGCAGCAGCAGCGGACCGCATCGGCGCCGAAGGTCCGCTGGATCTGATCCTGGTCGCGACCGGCCTGCTGCACCGCGGTACGCATATCCGGCCAGAGAAGAGCTATCGAGAGCTCGACGCTGAAGTCATGGCGGAAATATTCTCAGTGAACACGATCGGCCCAGCGATTGCCGCCAAATATTTCCTGCCGCTGCTGCATCCCCGACGAAGATCGGTGATCGCGTTCTTGTCGGCGCGGGTGGGGTCGATCGGCGATAACCGCCTCGGTGGATGGCACAGCTATCGCGCGTCCAAGGCGGCGCTCAATGCCCTAGTGCGCTGCTTTTCGATCGAGACGCGCGTGCGGAACCGAGACGCCATCGCGGTCGCGCTTCATCCCGGGACGGTCGATACCAGTCTCTCGATGCCCTTCCAGCGCAACGTCCCCGCCGGTCAACTCTTTTCGGCCGAACAGGGCGCCGCGCATCTTCTCGACCTCATCGACGGCCTGACCCCGGCTCACAGCGGGGGCTTCTTCGCTTGGAACGGCGACCCTATCATTTACTGATACTGAGGAAGGCGATCGGCAAAGCTCGCCCGAGATAAAGGCTCGCCGGGATAATCCCGGCGAGCCAATCATTTTCGTCACGAAGGCAGGAGCACGCCGTCGACCACATGGATGACGCCGTTCGATTGCAGAACGTCGGCGGGCCCGATCTTGGCCACGCCGCCCTTGGCATCGGTCACATAAAAAGCGCCGTCCTTCTGCCAAACGGTAAGTTTTGCGCCTTGCACGGTGGTAAATACCGCCTTGCCGCCGTTTGCCTTCGCCTGCGCCGCGATGTCCGCAGCGGTCAACCGGCCGGGGACGACGTGATATGTCAGCACGGCAGTGAGCGTGCCCTTGTTTTCCGGCTTGAGCAGAGTCTCAACCGTTCCCGCCGGCAATTTCGCGAATGCCGCATTGGTGGGGGCGAAAACCGTGAAGGGGCCAGACGACGCGAGCGTGTCGACCAGCCCGGCCGCCTTCACAGCAGCGACGAGGGTCGTATGATCGGCGGAGGCAGCGGCATTCTCGACGATATTCTTGGTTTCATACATGGCCGCGCCCCCGACCATCGGGTTCTTGGCGAGAGCGGCGCTGCCGCTTGCAATCATGGCAGCGGCCGCGAGCGGAAGGGTGATAAGCGAAAGCTTCATCGAACAGTCCTTTCAATTGCCTCATGATCTGTGGGGGAAATAGGTTCACGAGGATGGGGAGGACATGCGGTTGATCGGGAAGACTGCCAATATGACCCTTCGGGCAGAATCGTGTGATATTTTCCCCCCCTTGTCCGAGCCCCTAGAGGTCGGCTCCAAGATGCTTGGCGACAGAAAAGATGTCCTTGTCCCCGCGTCCACAAAGGTTAGCAAGAATGATGCTGTCCTTCGACATCGCAGGCGCCACCTTACCGACGGCGGCAATCGCGTGACTCGGCTCCAGCGCGGGAATAATGCCCTCAGTGCGGCAAAGCAGCTGAAAAGCGGCGAGCGCTTCGGCGTCGGTCGCTGAGGTATATTCTACCCGGCCGGTTTCCTTCAGCCATGCATGTTCAGGCCCGATGCCGGGATAGTCGAGACCGGCGCTGATCGAGTGACCTTCTACAATCTGACCATCGTCATTCTGCAACAGATAGGTCTTGTTGCCATGGAGGATGCCGGGACGGCCGCCGGCCAGCGACGCAGCATGGTCCTTGTCCAGCCCGTGGCCGGCCGCTTCAACACCCAGCATCTTCACCGACGCATCGTCCAGGAAGGGGTGGAAGAGACCGATCGCGTTCGATCCGCCGCCGACGGCTGCGACCAACAGGTCGGGCAGCCTGCCGGTGCGCGCCAGCATTTGTTCGCGCGCTTCCTCTCCGATAACGCTCTGAAAATCCCGGACCATTTCCGGATAGGGATGGGGGCCGGCAGCGGTTCCGATGATGTAGAAGGTATCGTGCACATTGGCGACCCAGTCACGCAGGGCCTCGTTCATGGCGTCTTTCAACGTTGCGGCGCCGGCGGTCACGGGGACCACCTCGGCGCCCAGCAGCTTCATGCGGAATACATTGGGGGCCTGGCGCGCCACGTCCGCGGCGCCCATGAAAACGACGCAGGGCAGGCCGAAGCGCGCGCAGACCGTCGCCGTGGCGACGCCATGCTGGCCCGCGCCGGTTTCCGCGATGATGCGGGTCTTGCCCATCCGCATCGCCAGCAAGATCTGGCCTACGCAATTGTTGATCTTGTGGGCACCCGTGTGGTTGAGTTCGTCGCGTTTGAACCAGACCTGCGCGCCGCCCAATTCTTCGGTCAGACGAGGGGCGAAATAAAGCGGGCTTGGCCGGCCCACATAATGTTCCAGGAGGTCGTCGAAGTCGGACCGGAAGTTAGGGTCGGTCTTCGCCGCGTAATATTCGCGTTCCAGATCGAGGATCAATGGCATCAATGTTTCCGGGACAAAGCGGCCGCCGAACTGACCGAAACGCCCGTTCACATCCGGCTGGTTTCGCAGGCTGTTCGAGAATGGAGGTGCCATGCCAACAAGGCTGCTCTTCGGGGGCGTAGCGCGCGTCATGTCTCGAGGGCTCCAACTGCATTCGTCATGGGCCCAGTTGATGAGGTGCAACCCGCTTATCGACAACCTGTCCATAGGTGCGCCGAGTTCCGACCTTGCCGATCCAGGTATACCAACCACCGGAAATCTCTGCCTCATGTCGCAGTTGGTCGATAGGATGGAGGTCCGCTTTGCATCACCGCTGCTCCGAAAGCAGACCGTCTCTAATCGGCCAAGTTCGGAAATGGATATCGGATTGGCAAGCCCTGGTGCGCTAAACGGAGGATACGTTCGGCTGGCTTCGGCGCGCGCGATACGCTCGCGTCTTTTGACGGTTGCCGCAGCCGGTCGAAGAACACCAGCGGCGCGAACCCGGTTTTGATCGATCAAGAAACACCCATCCGCAATCTGGATCGGCGCACGCTTTCAGCCGGTCGAGTTGTCCCGTGATCGCAAGCAAATGGAACTGGACCAGCACCATGCCAAGGGTATCGGCGCCCGCCTGCGGAATGAGGTTTACTCGGCCTTCTGCATCAGTCTCGACCCTCAGTCCGTAGATCGATGCCGCAGTGTCGAGTGCCGGCGCGGCCGCCCTCCGCTCGGGTGGTGGAAGTTTCAGATAGGATCGCAGCGCGTTCCTGAGCGCAACGGCGTCGTGCCAAGCTCCGGCATCCACGTGTTCGCTCAGATCGTGCTGCTTGAACCAAGCGCCGAGACGAGCCGGCGTCTCGATTGCATCGCCACCGGTAAGGCGCATGTGGTCGACAACATAGCGCCGCTCGTCGAGCGTGTTGGCGAAATCATAGAGCAGCGCGGCGCCGGGCGGCACTTCATATCGGTCGGACAGCCTCATGACACCAGTATAGGAGTTTTTGTGGTTGACTCCAAGAGACACTATTAAATATGTTTAAATGGTGTCAAAGATTGTCTCACCCATTTCGACCCCAAGCCGTCCGTTCCACTTTCTGGAACTGCACGAGCTTGCCCATTCCATTCGCAGACGCGACATTTCGGCGACAGAGGCAACATCCTGCCTGCTAACTCGAATCGACGCACTGGACAGTCAGCTGCACAGCTTCGCCGCGGTGATGGCCGCAAGCGCTCTTGACCAGGCAGCGCATGCGGATGCGAGGCTCGCAGCCGGTGAAGGGGCGGGGCCGCTCCTCGGCGTCCCTGTGGCGGTCAAGGATTTATGCTGGACTGCTGGCCAGGCGACCGCTGCAGGCATGCCCCTTCATCGCGACTTTGTGCCGACCATCGACGCGACCATCGTGTCTCGCTTGCGCGCCGCCGGGGCGGTCATCATCGGCAAGACACAGCTCACCGAAGGCGCCTATTCGGATCACCATCCCGACATCGCCGCCCCGCGCAATCCTTGGGGAGGCGACTATTGGCCGGGCATTTCCTCAAGCGGCTCCGGGGTCGCGCTCGCAGCGGGCCTCTGCTACGGCGCGATCGGCACCGACACGGGCGGATCGATCCGCTGGCCGTCCGCGGCAAATGGTGTGACGGGGCTCAAGCCGACGTGGGGTCGGGTTAGCCGCCACGGCATATTTGCGTTGGCGCCATCGCTTGATCATGTTGGTGTGATGGCGCGCAGCGCCCGCGATGCAAGCTATCTGTTCCAGGCGATCGCGGGTTCCGACCCTCTCGATCCCACGGCCGTTCAGGCACCGGTCGCCGATTATGTCGGCGCGATCGATGCGGGCCTCGCTGGACTGCGTGTCGGCATCGATCCGGACTGGGTCGAGGCCAGAATTGATCCGGAAGTCGCGGCGGTCGTAGCAGACGTCGCCAGAGAGTTGGCAGCTTTGGGTGCGACCCTGATCGATGTGCGGCTGCCCGACCCTGAACCGGCCGTTGCGGCCTGGTTTCCGATCTGCGCTGTCGAAGCCGCGGTGGCGCATGAGGCGACTTACCCCAAGCGGGGCGCAGTCTATGGTCCGGTTCTTGCCTGGGTTCTCGACGCGGGCCGCGCGCTCTCCGCAATGGCCTATCAGCATGCACTCCTCGAACGTGCGACGTTCCGTGGGCGGTGGGCGGCCGCCACGCAGGGTGTCGACATGGTGCTGACCCCTGCGCAGCCAATGGTGCCGCTTACGCTCGAAACGATCAGCACCCTGGGGACGCAGCCCGAGCTGGTGGCGGCGCTTCAGCGCTTCACCTGTCCGTTCAATTTGACGGGCAGCCCCAGTCTGACCTTTCCCGGCGGCGCGGCATCTTCCGGCCTGCCCATCGGCGTCCAACTCGTCGGTCAAGATCTGGACGAAGCAAGCTTGTTTCGCGCTGTCGGCGCCTATCAGTTGGTGACGGCATGGCACCGTCGCCATCCCCAGCTATGACGGTCCCCGTTTTATCCCAGCCCTTTGCTGAGAGCTCGCGTGGTTGGATCGTGGTCTCTGCGGCATTCGCTATCACTTTCGTCGGCTTTGGAAGCGCATATAGTTTCAGCGCTTTTATGGCGCCGTTGGCGGCGGAGTTCGGCGGGTCGCGCGCGAGCATCTCTCTTGTGTTCAGTTTTGCCGGATTTCTCTACTTCGGACTGGGTGCGATCAGCGGACCGCTTGCCGACCATTTGGGTGCGCGCCGGTTCGCGATCGCGGGAATGGCGTTGCTCGCCGCCGGGTTGATGCTGGCAGGATGCGCACGAAGCCTCGGCGAGGTTTATCTCGCATACGGGCTGGGCGTCGGCGGGGGCATAGGCCTTGCCTATGTACCCGTTCTGGCGGCCGTACAGCGATGGTTCGTGGCTCGCCGGGCGCTTGCTTCGGGAATTGCGGTAAGCGGCATCGGGGTCGGTACATTGGTGGTCGCGCCGCTGGCGGCCTTGTCGGTCGAGCAGTTCGGTTGGCGCCCGACATTCTGGATACTCGGGGTAGGGGCGGCCATCGTCGGCGTCGGTATGGCGCTCCTCGTGAGGGATGCGCCCCGGGATGCCACGGCAAACGCGCATGATCGCGACGCAAGCTTGCGAACTATGGTTCTTACGCCGACATTCCTTCGCCTCTATCTTGCTTGCCTCGCCTGCGGCCTTGGAACCTTTATCCCGTTCGTTCACCTCGTTCCCTATGCGCAGGACCATGGCATGACGGCAAGCGGCGCAGCAGCGCTCATCGCACTGATCGGCGCAGGAAGCACCGCCGGCCGCTTCCTGCTCGGCGGGGTCGCCGATCGGATCGGTCGCGACCGCTTTCTCGTTGCGACCTATATCGCGATGGCGCTCTCAATGGGGCTATGGGTGTCGGCTTCGAGCAGCATCGGGCTCATCATCTTTGCGGTCTTCTATGGAATTTTCTACGGCGGGTGGGTCGCGGTGCTGCCGTCGGTCGTCGCCGATCGTTTCGGTACCGCGAAACTGAGCGGGGTTATCGGTCTGCTCTACACCAGCGTGGCGATCGGAACCCTCGTCGGCCCGGTCGCGGCCGGGCTGCTGTTTGATGCAACGCAAAGCTATCACCTCGCCATCGTCGCCTGCCTTGGCGCCAATTTGATGGCCGCGGCGATCGCCGCCTTCGACAATTTTCGATCGTCGCCCGGACCGGATTTGCCGAACATGTCCACGACCGTGGACAGCTAGGCTCGCCGCCCGCATAGGTCCGGAGGTCTAGACAGCGTCTGCTTTCCTCGTTTCACGACTGAAAGCCGACAATCAACAAACGGCCATCTGGCGAAGTCCCCTTCCGCAAGAACTCGAAACAAGGAAGCACTGCCAGTGGCTGGTGTCCCGCTCACATCGAGCAATCTCGCGACAATAATCGACTTCAGCGTCGATATCGCACGGCGGCAATGAACGCCACCAAAGCAGCCGATTGCTGGCGACGGCTCGGATAGTAGAGATGATAGCCGGGGAAGGGCGGGCACCAATCTTCGAGCACTGGCGCAAGTTCACCTGCGTCGATGTGGGCCTGCAGATAGTCGCGAGGCAGGTAACATAAGCCGAGCCCATCGACCGCAGCCTGGCGGACGATGGCGATGTCATTCACAACCAGCTGTCCCTCGACGCGCACGTTCACGGCGCGACCGTCCTTCTCCAAATCCCAGACCGAAACTCCCCCCTTCGCCTGGTGCCGGAGGTTGATGCAGTTGTGATTGGCGAGGTCGTCGGGCGATTGCGGCGATCCGTGAGTGACCAAATATCCCGGTGATCCGGCGATCGCCATTTGCATGTCGGGACCGATGCGTACCGCAACCATATCTTGAGCGAGCGTCTCGCCCAGGCGGACGCCGGCGTCGAAGCGCTCGGCAACGATGTCCACAAAACCATTGTCTACTGTCAAATCGACAGTGAGGTCCGGATAGAGCGGCAGCAACTTCGCCAGGGCGGGCAACAGGATGCTCTCGGCCGGCTGGTCACCTGTCGTGATGCGCAATGTCCCTGCCGGTTTATCGCGGAGCTCGGTGATTTCTGCGAGTTCGTCAGCGATTTCATCGAAGCGCGGGCCGACGCGCTCCAGCAGTCTCTCACCCGGCTCGGTCGTCGAGACGCTTCGGCTGGTGCGCGTCAACAAGCGCACACCGAGCCGCTCTTCCAGCTTGCGGATCGTATGGCTGAGGGCAGACGGCGAGACACCCAGCTTGGCCGCTGCGCGGGTGAAGCTGCGCTCGCGCGCCACCGCCAGAAAGGCGACAAGATCCGCCATGGTTTCGCGTTGCATCGTTGAATCCTGCTCACAGCCGCATGCAGATCATAGCGGGTAATCTGCATGATGTAGATGGCCTAAATGGGCGGCATGGAAACGACCCACTCTCAAATCCACCCAAGTGAACCAGGGGTTCAGCCTTCCGTAGCTGGCGGTTGGAAGGCGGTGTTCGCACTGACCCTGTGCGTGTCGACGCTGATCGCGTCGGAGTTCATGCCTGTAAGTCTGCTCACGCCGATCGCCTCCGACCTTAGTGTGCGCCAAGGCCAAGCAGGACAGGCCATCGCGATTTCCGGCATCTTTGCCGTGATCACGAGTCTGTTCATTGCCTCGGCCACCAAGGACGTCGATCGACGTACTCTTCTCCTGGCTCTCACGGCCTTGATGATTGCCTCTGGCGCAATCGTCGCGTTCGCACCCAATTATGCGATTTTCATGGTCGGCCGCGCGCTGCTCGGGGTGGTGATCGGTGGCTTCTGGTCGATGTCGACCGCCACCGTCATGCGACTGGTATCGGAGGATGCCGTCCCACGCGCGCTTGCTCTGCTTAACGGCGGCAATGCGCTGGCGACGACAATCGCTGCACCATTGGGGAGCTATCTCGGACAATATATCGGCTGGCGCGGCGCCTTCTTCTGCGTTGTGCCCCTCGCGGCGGTGACGCTCGCCTGGCAGTTCATGACCCTTCCGAGCATGCCGAGCCGCGAGCGGGCGAGTGGCGTCGCGGCCTTCAAGGTGCTTCGTCGCCCGCAGGTGCCGCTCGGCATGCTCGCGGTCGCACTCTTTTTCATGGGACAGTTCGCGCTCTTCACCTACCTGCGGCCGTTCCTGGAGACGGTCACCGCGGTCGACGTGACCACCTTGTCGCTGATGCTGCTTGGGCTCGGTGTTGCGGGCCTCGCCGGAACTTACGCCATCGGTATCGCGCTCAAGCACTCGCTGCACGGACTGCTGATTTCGATGCCACTCGCGATGGCCGCGATCGCCGGCGGGCTTGTCGCCGCTGGCGCATCTGCCCTTGGCGTCGCCATCCTCCTTATGATGTGGGGCTTGATCGGCACGGCTGCACCCGTCGCCTGGTGGACCTGGGTGAGCCGAGCGTTGCCGGACGAAGCCGAGGCCGGCGGCGGGCTCATGGTCGCAGTGGTCCAGTTGGCGATCACTCTTGGCGCCGCATTCGGCGGAATGTTGTTCGACGCTTGGGGTTACCAGGCCACCTTCCTCGCAAGCGCAGCGCTGCTCATTTCATCCTCGCTCATCGCGGTCCTCGCCGCGCGGTCCTCGCTGGCCGCTATCGATCATGCTGCTCAATCCGACGCTGCCACGGCGGCTTCCTGAAACCGGAGAAAACTCATGCAACTGTCCTTGATCACCCGCTCGCCGCTGGCTCGCCGGAACGTCATGCGAGGCGGCCTGCTGGCGGCCGCGACGCTTTCGTTCGCGATTACCCAGCCGGTGGTGGCGCAATCTGATCCGAACAAACCTGAAGGAGCAACCATGCAACTGACCCAGACCTGGGACAAAGTTTTCCCCAAGAGCGACAAGGTCGATCACCAGAAGGTTACCTTTACCAACCGCTACGGCATCACCCTCGTCGGCGACCTCTATCTGCCGAAGAACCGCG
Source organism: Sphingopyxis sp. Root154 (assembly GCF_001427105.1). Taxonomy (GTDB): domain Bacteria; phylum Pseudomonadota; class Alphaproteobacteria; order Sphingomonadales; family Sphingomonadaceae; genus Sphingopyxis. Next base: position 702,628 of record NZ_LMGI01000002.1, on the reverse strand, counting down.
GTGAGCGTCGCTTGCCGGCGATCGCGGTCGGCGGCCCCTTCGGCGCGGTGAAGGAGCAGTCCTCTGGCCTCTATGCCCAGACAATGGCTGAGCGCGGCTTCGTCACTTTGGCCTTCGATCCATCTTACACCGGCGAAAGCAGCGGCTCGCCCCGCAACGTAGCCTCGCCCGACATCAACACCGAGGACTTCAGTGCGGCGATCGACTATCTGGGAACCCACGCTTCGGTAGATCGCGGGCGGCTCGGTATGCTCGGCATCTGCGGATGGGGTGGGATGGCGCTCAACGCCTCCGCAGTCGACAAGCGGGTCAAGGCGGTGGCGGTCAGTACGATGTACGATATGACGCGGGTCATGTCGAAGGGCTACAACGACAGCGTAACGCTCGAGCAACGTACAGATAACCTCGAGCAACTCAGCCGCCAACGGTGGGAGGATGCGGACAAGGGTACTCCTGGTTATGGCCCGCCGATGAATGAGCTGAAGGGCGGCGAGGCGCAGTTTCTCGTCGACTATCATGACTATTACAAGACGCCGCGCGGCTTCCATAAAAGGTCGGTCAACTCGAACGGTTCGTGGACGATCACTACCCCGCTGTCGTTCATGAACATGCCGATCCTGAGCTACATCAAGGAAATCTCGCCGCGGCCGGTGCTGTTTGTGCACGGCGAAAATGCCCACTCGCGCTACTTCAGCGAGACGGCGTACGCCGCGGCCGCCGAACCCAAGGAATTGGTGATTGTCCCGGGAGCGAACCACACAGACTTGTACGACCGTGTCGATGTGATTCCCTTCGACAAGTTCACGACCTTTTTCCGGCAGCATCTCGGCGGGGGCCAGGGATGAGCGTTCTGACGGCAGTCGCCTGCATACTTCCCTTGCTGGCTTGTGCGCTGGAGCCCGAGCGAGCCACGCCCGCACCAAGCGAGGCGGCAGATGCGCGTGGGGCTGCCACTGACGGCGCTGCGATGGAAGTCAGTCGAAGCGCAGCGCGAGCACCCGCCCGAGGCCCAGACGCATGGTTCACTGGTGTCGTTACAATCACGCCGCTGTTCAATCCAAAAGCCCAGTCAAAGGTTAGTGCGGCGCTGGTACGCTTCGAGCCGGGCGCCCGCACCGCTTGGCACAAGCACCCTTTGGGGCAGCGTCTCGTGGTTCTCGAAGGGAGTGGGTGGACCCAGGTCGAAGGCGGTCCGATCGAGGCCATCCGTGCCGGGGATGTCATATGGTGTCCGCCCGACGTGCGCCATTGGCATGGCGCGACCCCGACCAGTTCGATGGCCCACATCGCCATACAGGAAGCCGAGAACGGCTCACCCGTCGAGTGGATGGAGCATGTACCCGACGATCACTATGGGAACGGGCCGGCATAATGCGCCGAGCGGCGATTCTGATAGGTGCGATGGCGCTGAGCGCTTGCAGCTCTCCTGCCGCGTCCAACGCTTCGGGTGTCGAACCTGTGGGTGAGGACTACAGGGCGACCGCCGTCCCTAGCGGATCGGGGCAAACTCAAATCGACAAAGGGATTAGCATGCGCCCGATAGAGATACTGATTACATCCGATCGCGCTCAGGTGAGCGCCAAGCTAGCTGACAACATGGCGGCGCGTGCGCTCGCAGAGATGCTGCCCCTGAATATTCAAATGCGCGATCATCTTCGTCAGGAGAAAACCGGCGTTCTCCCTTCGGCGCTGCCCGGCGGCGACCGGCAAGCCGAATTTTCGGCAGGCACGCTGGGGCTATGGGGCGACCGGGATTTTGTGATCTACTATCGGGCGGGGCATGTTCCCGCGCCGGGTATCGTCATCCTTGGGCACGTCCAGGGCGACCTCTCTCTGTTCGACAATTCTGACGGCGTCACGATTTCCCTCCGGCGCGCCGACTGACGAGGGTGCGGCTCCTCACGGGGAATGTCCGCTTCTTTCAATCTGAACCTAAAAGCCGACCGACCGCAACCGGCCAACTTTGCGTTCCGATCAACTCCTGAGGCGCGAGACAATCAGGTCGGGGTCAGCATAGGCGAGTAGCCGTCCATGGTCTGGCAGTATTTCAAACTCGCCTCGGGGTAGTAGTTCACGCCAGTAGGCCAAGGCGTTGGCGGGATCGGAAAGTGTATCGTGCCCGCCGATGAGAATCGACCAGCCGGAGCCGTCGACGGGATATTCGAATGTCTTGCCGCGGGCAAAATAAAGCTGTTCGCGTACATAGCCCTCGAGCCGCCCGGTGGCGAACATTCGGACGGCGCGGTAATAATCGTCAACGACATCATCATCGGCCAGCAGAGCCTCGTCCGGCGGGCTGCCGCGCATCGATTTCAGCAGCACCTTCCCGAGATAGTCGCGCGTCATCGCCCGCGCGATAAGCCGGGCGGCGGGAAGGATCAGCCCGGGGCGGCGCTGATAGGCTTCCTTGAAAGAACCGAGCACGCCCCACCGGCGCTCGTCGCGCGATGATATGGGGTCGGGATTGACGAGGACGACCTTTCCGCAGCGGTCTGGATAAAGTCCCGCGAACGCGACCGCGGCCTGTGCGCCGCCGCGCCCGATGACGTCGATCCGGTCTATCCGCAGCTTGTCGAGCACGAGCGCCATGTCGTGCGCGGCGTCGGCAAAAATGTCCTGCCCGACTGTTCCGGCTGCCGGTTCGCTCGGATCGGTCAAACCGAAGCCGGGGCGATCAATGGTAATCACCCGATAGTCTTCGCTCACCAACCGTGCGACCAGCTGCCGGGGCGGGTGCCGCGTCGTCATGCTGCTGTGGAGGATGACAACCGGCCGGCCTTTGGGACGGCCATATTCGGAGACCGCAATTCGCCGCCCGCCCGCGGCATGGACGAAGCGGAGCGGTTCGGAACTGCCGTCGATCCAGCCTATTCGCCCATGGCTTGCGGACGTCAGCGCCTGCATGACGGTTGCGACGCTGATCAAGCGGACCATCTCGGCCGCGCCCGACACGCCCAGGATCTGGAAGAGGATGTCGGCCTGCTTTTTCACCGTGGCTTCGGAAATTTCCATGGCGCGGGCGGTTTCGGCGCGGGTAAGCCCCTGCGCCAGCAACATCGCGATCTGCGCCTGTCGCGGCTTCAGTCCCCAGCGATCGACGAGTATCGCCGGCGCCTCTTCGCCTGTCTGAAAAATGCCGAAGGCGAGGAGCGAAAGGCTGTGCAGCAAACCGGGCAACCGCCGGGCGCCGACCTTGACGAGCGCGGATGACGTGGCCTCGCGCGCGGTCGCATAACTTACGCGCGCAGCAAGCGCGCCGTCGCGGATACTGCCTGCTTTCAGCGTCGCTTCGGTCACGCGCGTCTCGAGGCCCGTCATCGCGAACGCCTTGCAGGCGCGCCGCAACGGCCGTTCGGGCGTCGCCGGCGTGGCGATGACAAGAATTCGGTCTTCGGATTTGTCCGTAAGTGCGTTCGCGATGACATCGGGAAGATCCCACGTCATTGCCTCCCGGCCGGGTACATAGATGAGCGACGGCAGCCCTATCGGTCTGCTTCCGAACGGTTCGACCCGAACCTCCGCCTGCACTTGGGCGACTTCCGCTGCGTCCCAGTCGATGTGGCGAGCGATGTCCGGAAAGTCGAAGCCGGTCGACGCGATAAGTTGCCGGGTGCCCAGTGCGGCGACGGCCAGATGTAGTGCTTCGCTGTCGACCAGCGAGGTTGCCGTAAACGCATGCGCAGCGTCGAGCCCGTGAAAATAGGCTTCGAGCGCGTCGGGCTCCGCTCGGGCCCGATCGAGCAGCCGCTCGGGCTCGCTCAGCCAATCGAGCGCATAATCGGCATCCGCGGGTCTCGTCCCCTCATTCGAATCGCTGCGTGGCATCGGTCTTTCGATAGCGAGCGGGCCGATACCCTACAAATGGGGATATGCGTAGCCAGCCGCCCACGGCAATTAGCCCCGAAAATAACGGCTTGAAGAGGGGTATGGGAAAAGTCGGGACGATAGGCGCAGGCGTATTGGTTTCGCTGACGGGCGCAGTCACCGCCGGAGGGGGCGCGGCGACTGCGGGCGAGGGAACAGCGATCTTCTACTGGTATAACGGCCTGCCTGCCGGACCCGACATGATCGTGCGGCAGTCGCGCATCTATCGTGCGCGTCTGACGCCCGACGGGATTCCCGATGCCGGAGGCGCGCGTGATGCATTCCAACGCGACCTGGAACGCAGCGGCGTCACCGGCATCGGGATCCTCAACTGCCTTGGCCCCTTCGACACTTACCGCGAAGCGGTCGCCGACCGCCTGCGCAAGGCTGAAATCGGACGGATCACGGGCTGGACGGTGATTTCCGCCAATGGAGGAGTTGAACGATGAATATGGGCAAGCGCTGTTTATTCCTGATGGCTGTCCTTGCAGCAGTGAATCCGGCGGCCGCCATGGCGCAGACCGGCTTCTCGAAATGGTATTTCCAAGACGAGAGCGACAGGGTCGAGGTCTACTACGCCGTCAAGGTGGACCGCGACGAAATCAGGGTGGCGTGGAAATGCGTCAACACAGGGTCCGAGGCGCGCGCCTGCTCGATCGGTGCCGGCGGCGAAAAGACCTATCTCTGCCGCCGCGATGGCGTCGGCGTGGGGGTGACATCGTCGCTGGGCGAGCGAGCGGCGGTCGGCGCTGGACGTGAATATGTGTTCCCGTCCGACTTTGCATGCCGCGGCAAAGCCGCAAACGAGGTGCAGCCTTCGGTGCGGATCTCGATCGAGCGCTGACGGGCGGGCGCTGCAAATCAATCGATCGATTGTCGGGGGACACCAATATTATGGGAATACGCATTCCTTCAGCAGCGATGGTGCTGGTCGGCGCTCTTGTGGCAGCAATGCCGCCCGGCGCGGCGCCTGCGGCCGCGCAATCCGCTGTCGTGGCAAGTGACGCCTGGGGCATCGTCAAGGCGCAATGGGTCCGGCTTCCAGCACCCGAACTCAGGCGGCTTGCGGGGCTTCCAGCGTCGGCGCCTCAGCTTCTCGCGGCCGCTGAGCGAGGCGATGCGCATGCGATGGCCCTCATCTCCAGTGCCTATGCCACCGGGGCGGGGGTGCCCAAGGATCCGTCCCAGGCGTTTCGCTGGGCGCAGCGCGCCGCCGACACGGGCCTTCCCTTTGGCCTCCACGCGCTCGCTCTCGATTATTTCTATGGCACCGGCGTCCCCGTCGATCACGGCCGATATCTCGATATTCTGCGCAAGGCCGCCGATGCGGGATCGATCCTGGCAGCCTCGGAATATTCGCAGGCGCTTTTCGTCGGCGCGATTACCCCCAAGAATGTCACTGCGGCGAAGCCTTATGCGAAGATCGGAGCCGAGGGCGGCGATGCGAAGAGCAAGATGCTCTATGGCACGCTGCTCTTCGATCGCTCGATACCCGGATCGGATCCCGTCGCGGCGGCCGAATGGATACGCGCCTCGGCGAATGACGGTTTTGCTTTCGCGCAGCAGGCGGCCCGCGCTCTCGGACTGCAGGAGCAATTTTCGGAGACCTCGGCGAAACTGTTCGTTTCGAACTTCGGCAATGCGCTCGTCGGCGCCCATACCCTGTCGGCGCGGCCCGAGGACCCCTGCGTGACCCGTATCGTCGTCGATCACAACGGGACGACGGGCGTGTTTCTCGTGAACTGGCAAGAAACCTCGGTCGCCACCGCCGGCGACAGCTTCCTCAATCTGACGGGCGCAATTCTCAACGGAACCGATCCCGTCGGCGGCGATGTCCGCACCAGCCTGGGGCTGTCGTTGCACCGGGAACAGTTGGACGTGCCCGAGGAGCGTGAGCGCGTGGCTATGCTGGGCGACACGGCGCGAGCGCTGTCCGCCACATGCCAATCGCTTTGAGAACAGGATCGGTGGGAAAATGGCCTTTCGGATGAAATATTTTGCTGTAGTCGCAGTCTGGCTGACCGCATTGACCTCCGCGCCCGTCGCTGTCGGGCAAGAGCAAACGCAGGAAAATGCCGTTCGCTTCCTGAACCTGTTCGCGTTGCAGAACCAGCTTCCGATTGGATTCACGGCGCGTTTCGATCGACTGGACGCCATGCAACGGCTTCAACTGGCGGTTCCGGGTACGAGGCTGGTCGGGGCCAGCACATTTGATCAAGAAGCGCCTTGTGTCACCGATATCAAGACCTCCGATGGCAAAACCACCTATCTCCACTGGGCGAAGTCTGAAGTCTATTTCTGGCCGCGCTCGGGTTGGTCGGAGGCGCTGCTCGCCTCTGACTATGGCCCTTCGGTCACGACGATGATCGAAGTCCGCCGCCTTGACCAAGGCTTCAGCGACGTGTTCTGGCCGGCCGACGAGGCGCAGGGAGCACGGCTTTTCAAGGCGATGCAATTTCTCAGAGACAGCTGCGATCCGATGAAGACCACGGGCTTTTAGCTTCATGACACGAGAGGGAAAATGATGCGAACTGCGACTTTAATGATAGCTCTGATGCTTGCAGCAGCGCCTGCTACCGCCCAGACGGTGCCTGACTTGCCGGCGGATCCCGTCAAGACGATCGACGGCGAGTGGTACGGCGTCGATCACAAGCTGAGACTATCGGTGGCAAATGGCGTCGTCACGGTGGTGGAGAATGAGACGGCGGACCTCCATCTGAAGAAGATCACGGCCCCTGCGGGAACAGTCATCGCGCGTCTCACCGGCGCCGAGGCGACCGGACCGAAATCGGCGCGGTTCGTGGGTCAATGTCTTGAGCTGATCGACACTTCGCGTTCGCAGATGCTCCCGTGTCCGACCCACGCCTTCGTGCAGTCTGCGGCCTATGGCGGCAAGCCCGGACTGATGCTTCATTTCTGGACTGCGGACTTCCTTCGCAAAGACAATATTCCTGCCTACCAGTGGCAGTACCGCAAGTAATCGGCCAGAGGCAGTCAGCATCCCCCGAGGCATCGGCCGCGGCAGAAATCCTTGCCAAAGGCCCCGCACAGTGCCCCGGGGGACGCGCGGTAACGATTGGGAGTTCGATGACGAGGGTCTATATGCCGCGGCGCAGCTGTCGAACGACGCAGCGCGTGAAGGTTTCGGCGATGCGATCCGCGCTGCTGCGGCGAACGGCTGTCGCCGCGCTGCTTCTCGTCGCAGGCAGTGCATCCATGACCTGGGCAGCCAATGCGCCTCCTCCCCACGCGGGCAGCCAAGCCGAACGCGACGACGGTTCGGCGCGACTTGCCGCCCAAGCCATCGGCGCGGGCCACCCGGCAGAGGCGGCCGGCATCCTCGAGACCCTCGTGGCGCCGCGGCATCATATGCTCACGATAGGGCCCGGCTGGCATCGCGATCTCGCGCGCGCCTATGTGGCGCTCGGGCTGATCGACGGGGCCCAGGGACAATATCGGCTCGCGTTGGCCGGGACGGCTGGCGACGAAGGCGCGGCCGGCGAAGAGCTTACCGCGCTCATTGCCAGAGCGGGGCGGGCAGACGTCGTGCCGGACACGCTGGGGCCAAATGGCGCCAAATATTTCGATCTCCGCTGGGTCGATCGTGGAAACGCGACGATCGATTTTGTCACCGCCTTTGTGCTGCCGCAGGATGATGCCGACGGTGGGGCGTTCACGACGGCGACCTACCGCGCCGACTGTGCCGCGCAGAAGACACAGTTGCTCGGCGGCGCGGCCTTTTCCGCCGCGGGCAAGAGGCTGCGATCGTTCGGCGAGGGCGAGGCCGCAAGGCCCGCCAACGACCTCGCAGACCATAGCCTGAGAATGATCTGCCGGCGCGATCCGGCCCTGCAGGTGAAGCGCGTGCCCTCGATCGATGGCCGCACGCTGCTCACAAGCTACCGCGCGCAGCGTCTCCGGCGGACGGCCCCGCCGTCATCCCCAGGCGAGCGCGGCGCGCGCGAGGCGGCGTGCCGCGCGCATGTCGAGATGTTTGTCGGTCAGCTCGCCGCCGACGGGCAGGTGTCGGGGCCGAGCTGGCAGGTCCGCGATTGGTGGGACATGCGCACTGAGGGTCTGCCCAAGGAACGACTCGCCGCGGCGACGTCGGCGGTGGCGGCGCTGGCTCGCGCCGATCCGGGCGCCGCGCGCGCTTTCCAGCCGGCCTGCGTGCAGGACGCGCTGGCGGGCGGAGCCGTGCCCGGACTGTAGCCGTCTACCGAAGCCGGACTTGACGACGCCGGACGTGAAATCACTCCCCCGTGCAAGAACAAGAATTCGCGCCGCGTTCCAAACGCCTGCTTCCCTCAATTTGGGCCTTAAGCCGCCTGGCCGCTCACGGCCAATCGTTCTGCTTGTGGTCGCAGAAGACTGAGAAGTTCGGAATTTTCTCTAAGGAAAGCCTCCGAAGAAGGCTGCAAGCAATTTCAAGCTGGCGCAACGAGCGGTTAAACGCTTCGTTAAACGGGAGAGCTATATCCTCCGTCATCACTATTTGCGGGATTGCAGTGAAAATGGCCCTCGGCGCCGGCGGTAATTTGTCCGTTCAATCGGAAGCTGTCCTACGCGAGCAATATGCGAGCCTGGCGCGGCAGGTCCCGCTCATGTACGCGCTCATGTTCCTCAACGTCCTGTTTCTCGCGATCGTAACCGCCGACGGCGGATCCTGGGCCGTCAGTTTTGTAGCGCCGCTGGTGTTGACGGTAATCATCGCAGTCCGCGCGGCGGCTTGGTATGCTCGCAGGGGCGCCGTCGCCACCGATGATCATATCCGCCGATATCTGCGCTTCACTATCTTTCGGGCCGGTGCCTTCAGTCTCTTGTTTGGCGGTTGGGGCCTCTATCTCTTCCTGGCAGCCGACCCATTCCACACGACCGCCATCGCGCTGTTCATTTTCGTAGGTTCGATCAGCTGTTGTTATTGCCTGCAGGCGCTACCCTCCGCCGCCCGGCTTGTCCTCCTGTTCGGAGCGATGCCGGTCACCATCGGCCTCCTCGTCTCGCGTGATTGGTACTTCACGGGCATGGGCCTGACGTTCCTTCTGGGGGCCGGCGTCATCCTGCGGACGATCGCGACGACGCGCTCGGCGGTATTCGAGTCGCTTCGGTCGCGTTCGGAAATGGCCACACTGATCGAAGCCCTTAGGCGCAGCGAGGAACATTATCGCTATTCCGTCGAACTCAATCCCCAGATTCCGTGGATCAGCGATCCCGAAGGCCAGATCGTCGAAGTCGGACCCCGCTGGGCCGAGCTGACAGGCGTGCCCGCTGAAGACGCGCTCGGCCGGGGCTGGACCGATTTCCTCCACCCCGACGACCTGCCCGAGGTTCTCGCGCACTGGAACGAGGCGCTGACGTCGGTCGATAACGCCGTCGCAGATGTGCGATACCGAGTCCGCAATACGGACGGCAGCTACCGATGGTGCCGGGCGCGAGCCAACCCGCGTCACGACTCCGACGGGCGAATCGTCAGCTGGTATGGAACGCTGGAAGATATTCACGATCAGGTGACCGCGGAACTGGCATTGCGGGAGAGCGAGGAGCGCTACCGCCTGGCTTCCCACGCGACAAACGATGTGATCTGGGACTGGTCGCACCGCACCGACCGCATCGAGTGGGGCAACGGCGCGGTAGAAGTATTCGGTTATCCGGAAGCGTCGAACGGCACGGCGGTCAGCTGGTGGAAAGAGCGGGTTCATCCGGAGGATCTGCCCGGCGTGGAAGCGACATATGACAGGGTGCTCAGCAATCTCCAGGACAGCTGGAGTCACGAATATCGGTTCCGCGCCGCGCAGGGCAATTTCATCAACCTCTTTTCGCGAGGCTATGTTGTGCGCGACGAGGAAGGGCATGCCGTGCGTTCGATCGGCGCCCTACTTGACGTCACCGCGGCGCGCCGGGCGGAAGAGGAGCTGCGTTGGGCGGCGAACCACGATCCGCTGACCGGCCTGCCGAACCGCAAGCTCTTCGCCGAAGTGCTGGAACAGGCGCTGGCGACAGCAGCCGCCGACGCTTCGTACGTTTGCGTCATTGTCATCGACGTCGATGGCTTCAAGCTCCTCAACGATAGTATGGGGCATGCGGCGGGTGACGAGCTTCTCAGAACCATAGCGCGGCGTCTGCAAGGGAACCTTCCTGCCGAAGCAACGGTGGCCCGGCTTGGCGGTGATGAATTCGCGGTAATCGTGCCAGGGCTGGCTCCTGGTTCCGCGCGCGCGGCTGTCGACGCAGCCCTCAAGGGCGTAGCCGATACGCTGACCATTGATGAGAGCGTCTTGCCCGTCAGCATTAGCGCGGGCGCCGCTGTGTGGCCGGCCGACGGCGATGACGCCGAGGAGATACTGAAGAGCGCAGACCTTGCCCTTTACGCGGCCAAGGCAGAGGGGGCAGGGGTCGTTCGAGAATTTCGCCCGGAAATGCGCGAGTCCGCGGAGAGCCGAAAGTCGATGCTGCGCGAGGCGCGCGAGGCACTTCGCGACGATCGTATCATCCCCTTCTATCAGGCGAAGGTCGACCTTCGCAGCGGCGACGTCATCGGTTTCGAAGCCTTGCTGCGCTGGCACCATCATCGGCGCGGTCTTCAGCCCCCCGACAGCATCCAGGCCGCCTTCGATGACAGCCTGCTCGCGAGCGAGCTGACCGACCGGATGATCGATCGCGTGCTCGCCGATGTTGTGGCGTTTAGCGAGAAGGGCGTTGCTTTTGGCCGTATCGCGATCAACGGTTCGCTTTCCGATTTCCGGCGGGATGACTTCGCGGATCGTATCCTTGGAAAGTTTCAGCGGGCGGGGCTTTCGCCGACGCTGCTCGAGCTCGAGGTGACCGAAAGCGTGTTCGTCGATCATCTTGCGCTTAACGTCGAGCGCGCCCTGCGGACCTTGGTGGCGGAGGGCGTCTCAATTGCGCTCGACGACTTTGGCACGGGCTATGCTTCACTGACGCACCTGCAGCAGTTTCCGGTCCACGTGCTCAAGATCGACCGATCGTTCATCTCGAGACTCGACAGTGCCGACAGCGCCGATTTCGCAATCGTTCATGGCGTGATCGATATCGCGCATCGCATGGACATCGTCACGGTTGCCGAGGGCGTCGAAAACGACAACCAACTTGCCCAACTCCGCAATCTCGGCTGCGACATTGCCCAAGGCTATCTTTTTAGCCGTGCGATAAGCGCCGAACGGGTACCAGCCTGGCTAAGGAAATGGACCCAGAACCTACCCGTTTGGTCGGATGCAGCAGACAACCGGACCACGGCTGATCCGCCGACCCGCTCGGCATGACCGGATGCAGCTTTTCCCGGCTCCTCGTGCCGAGGCTGCTATCCCGCGTGTCGGGTTCCCTCGCTTGAAGAAAAGCTTCATGGCCGTTTTCGGCGACAATCTGCGGCTCAAATCCGCCATTCGCCATGCGCTGTTTCAGGCCGCCATGTCGGCAGCAATCGCATCCGCATCCAGACAGAAGAGGGCGCGGGCCTTGCCGCCGGCTTTGGCCCGGTAGAGCGCGGCATCGGCGCAGGCGAGCAGGCGCTCAAGCTCGAGGCCGAGCTTGGGCGCCGTCGCAATGCCGACGCTGACCGATATCGACATCGAAACGCCCTCAACGAGATAGGGCTTGCTGATGTCGCGGATGATCCGGCGTGCCAGCAATTCTGCTTCTGTCTCCGCGGCTATGCCGGCCTGCAGCACGATGAACTCGTCGCCGCCAAGGCGTGCGACAACATCGTCGGCCCGAACCATGTCTTCGAGGCGCCGCGCCACCTGCTCAAGCAAAATGTCGCCAGCGGGGTGACCATATCGATCATTGATCGCCTTGAACCCGTCGAGGTCGAGGTAGTGAAGAGCCACGAGGCTTTTCGCACGCACGGCGTTCGCGGCGCGATCCTGGAATAGTTCGCGCAGCAGCAACCGGTTCGAGAGCCCAGTGAGTGCATCAGTTCGGGCGAGCTTGGCCATATCGTGCCGGGCCGTGTGATGCTCGACCGCGGATCGATAGAGATGCGCGACGGTCTGAAGGCTCAGCCCCATGATCGCCGCGACGATGAAAGCCTCGATCAGAAACATTTCCTGGTGGAGCGACATCGCATTGGGCTCAGCGGTGTGCATTGCGAGCGCGACCACCGTCGGCACGGTCGCCGTCAGGAGCGCCGCGACGCACATGCCAGGCCTGACCGACGTTCGCGAAACGATCCCGGCGCCGAAGCCAAAGACAAGACTGACGGTAATGAGATGCAGCAACGGATTATGGGTCGATATCGCGGTGATATTGATGAGCGCGAGGAGCGCTGCCGACGCGAGGTTGCCGACTGCGTAGCGTCGTTCCCATAGTCGCAGCTCTTCGAAGGCGAGGACAGGCGCTACCCGGCGATAGGCGCGGATCGTCAAAAGGCGCGCAAAGGTCGTGACGGCACCAAGGCCTCCGAGACAGAGCAGGAAAGGGCTACCGAGCTCGCGGCCGATCAGGATGCAAATGCCAACAAAGACTGCGCCCAGCCCGACTATCGGCAATCGCATACTGAAGAGCATGTCGACGAAGTCGCGGTAGACCGGAAGCGGCAGCGTCGCAGGATCCGGGAAAATGCGCAGGCGAAACGGGTGCGCGATCGGTGTGGGGGCGTCCGATCTTCTCATGCGGTCAACTATAATCCCGTAAAACTTAACGCGCCGTAACGCGCGTCGAATGTGCAGAATTAATGAACAGCGCCTTGCGAAGTTCCGGCTGACACCATGCGGGACGGGGTCGCACGGCGACAAGCTTACATCCGATCTTGTCCATCGCAAAGCGAGCGAGGTGTCCGCGTAGGCCGCGCCTTCGAATTCCGGCCAAGACGATGGCCGGGAAGGCGGCGGCCGGGACCAGCGACCGCCGCCCTGACGGTGCCGCGCGTGCGTGGGGGGCACGGGAGGTGCGGCACTTCGACTTCGTCGCGCAATGTGTAATGCCATGACTAACAAGTCGTTAATTTCCGGCTTGTTTGCGCCGGGCCGAGGGACTCTGCAGCGTGCACCGCGATCAATGTCCCGCGCTATAGCGGAGGCGCCCGTCAGGCGGCTCCTCTGCATGACGCCCGCCTCCTGCCGGAGACGTGAAACGGCAGGAGGCGCGGCTTGCTGAATACGCCGCGCGTTAAGCCTGGTTCCATGCTTACGCAGAATATCCGAGAACTCTGCTTTCATCAGAGGAAATGAGGATCGCGTGACGATTTTTAAGTGCATCGCGGGAGCACGGCGCGCCCGGCATATCCTGCTTCAGAAGGCAACGGCACCAAATGGAGCGGTGAGCGTTAGATGCTGAAAGACACAAGTCAGAGGTGGATATGAGCGAATTTCCAGCACGAGAGACGGTGAGTTCGGGCGTCGAGGGGCTCGATGAGATCTTGCGCGGCGGGCTGCCGGCGTCCAATCTCTATATTCTTCAGGGTGCGCCGGGATCGGGCAAGACCACCGCGGCGCTCCAGTTTCTGCGGGCCGGCGTCGCCAAGGGCGAGCGATGCATCTACGTCAGCCTTTCCCAGACCGAAGCCGAGCTAAAGGCCATTGCTCAGTCGCACGGGTGGACGCTCGATGGAATCCGTGTTGAAGAGCTTTCGGCCTCGGAGTCCGTAAACGGCGCCGCTGACCAGACGATTTTTCAGACGGTGGAACTTCGCCTTGACGAAACGCGCAAGGCGATCGAAAGCGCGATCGAGGAGCATAAGCCCGCACGTCTCGTCTACGACTCGCTGCTGGAAATTCGCCTCATCACGGGCGATTCACCGCGGTTCCGCCGCGAACTCATCGCCTTCAAGGCGTTTCTGGCGCAGCGCAACGTCGTGGCATTGCTCCTCGATACCCAGACGCAGGAGAATGACCGGTCGGGAGAGGAGGTCGACGGCATCGCGCACGGCGTGATCCGTTTCGACAAGTCGCTCGAGGAATATGGCGCGGTTCGGCGCCGGGTCGAAATAAGCAAGATGCGCGGCGTGCCTATCGCGGACGGATATCACGACATGGCGATCCGCGAAGGCGAAGGTGTCGTCGTCTTCCCGAGGATATTGGCGGGCGCGGCCGTGGGCCCCTCGAAGCCGCACCTCATCAAATCGGGTGTCGAAACGCTCGATGAGATGTTCGGCGGAGGGCAGGAAGCGGGGACGACGACGCTCGTGATCGGGCAAGCCGGAACCGGCAAATCGACGATGGCGTCGCTCTATGCGACGGCAGCGCTAAAGCGCGGTGAAAGCGTTGCCCTCTTCCTGTTCGAGGAGCGGATCGAAACATTCTTCCGGCGATCCGAGGGCCTCGGCATGGACCTGCGTCAATTCCACGCCGATGGCCAGCTGATCATCAGCGATTTCAACCCCAACGAAATTTCGCCGGGCGAGTTCGGCCAGATCGTGCAGAAAGCGGTCAGCGGCGAGAAGGTCCGCGTCGTCGTGATCGACAGCTTTACCGGCTATCTCAACTCGCTGCCGCATCGCGACAAAGCGGTCCGCGACATCCAGTCGCTGCTCAAATATCTCGCGCGGGCCGGCGTGCTCACGATCCTGATCGTCGCGCAGCATGGTCTTCTCGGGCAGAACGTCGGGATCGACGTCGATGTGAGCTTTCTCGGCGATACCGTGCTGCTGCTCCGCATCGCCGAGCATGAAGGGCGCCTGCGGCGCAGCATCTCGGTGGTCAAGAAACGGCATGGGCCCCATGATCTCGACGTGCGCGAACTGTTCATTCAAAGCTCGGGGGTCACCGTCATCTCGTACAATCCGATCCCCGAGGCGTAACCGCTCATGCACCGGGATGAGGGTTCTCTCGACTGGGTGCTTGCGTTGGCTCCCTACAGGCGCGACGCCGATTATCTCGAATCCCTGCTCAGCGAGCATGGGCTGCTTGTCCGGCGCGCGGCAGAGGCTGACGACATTCGCCGTCAGCTGGAAGAGCTTCCCGGTCTTATCGTCGCGACGCACGAAGCACTGACCCCCGAGGTGCTGGAGATCGTGCATGCGCATCTGGTCGGCCAACCCGCCTGGTCGGAACTGCCGATTGTCATCCTTCTCGACCGGGCCGCGCCGCAGGCGCGGATCCGGGCCGAGCTTGATGCAGTCTGGCCGGGCTCGCGGCACATCTACTATCAGCGACCGGTAGCGACGCTCGACCTTGTCAGCGGTGTCCAGTCGGCGCTGCTCGCGCGCCTGCGGCAGCGCGACGTGCGCGATCATATCGAGCGCGAAGTCGAGCTGCGCCGGGAACTCAATCACCGCGTGAAGAACATGCTCGCTAGCGTGTCCTCGATCTTCGCGATGACGCGCCGCGGCGCCACGTCGCTCGACGATTTCACCGAGGATTTTTCCGGTCGCCTGATGGCGCTGGCCAATGTCCACACCGCGGTATTCGAGATGGACGGGGAGGCATTGGATCTCGCGCATGTCGCGGACCTGACCTTCAAACCTTATCGCTCGGGCGATCAAAGCCGGATTAGGGCCGCAGGACCCTCGGTCATGCTTGGCCGGGAAGCCGCGACGACGCTCGCTCTCTGCTTCCACGAACTGGCGACAAACGCGCTTAAATATGGCGCTTTGTCGGTCCCCGGAGGTCATGTCGGACTAGACTGGACGGTATCGCGCCCCGACGAACTGCTGACGATCCGGTGGGTCGAAAGCGGCGGTCCGCCAGTGACGGCGCCTTCGCGAACGGGCTATGGAACGCGGTACCTCACCGCTGCGCTGCGCAACCTGTTCGGAAGCGCCCCGTCGATAGCCTATCCGCCACACGGGCTCGAATTTGCCGTATCTGGCCTTCTATCGCGACCTTCGCTGAACCCTGACGCCCGGAATGTGTTGATAGACCATGACCGATGAATCGCAGCCGCTTCGCATATTCTACCTCGAAGACAATCCGCTGATCATCTTTCATGTCGAGGCGATGATCGAGGATCTCGGCCACATCTTCGCGGGTTCAGCGGACAGTTTCGCAGAACTGAAGCAAACGATCGATGCGTACAAGTTCGACGGGGCGCTCGTCGATATCGACCTGGCCGACGGTCGAACCGGCCCGGCCGCTGCGGCCTGGCTGCGCGACAAGGGGATACCTGTTCTCTTCGTGACCGGACAGGAGGCGATCGCGGACGAATTTTCCGGCGCCGCTCTCGGGCTGGTTCGCAAGCCCGTCGCCTCGGCCGATCTCGCGGCCAAGCTCGAACTGTTCCGCCGCTAGCCCGATTGAATTTAGCGGCGGAAGGCGATCATTTCGCAGGCCGCGAAGGCCGGCTGCATCATAGCCGCGAGCGCATCGGAGCGGAACCCGGGAAGGCCGCTCAGATGGGCGATCAGCAGGTCCCAGCCGGCCAAGGCCTCGTGAACATCCACGTTTTCCCCGCGATCTTCACGTCGCAGCATATGAGCTCGCTGGTCACTTCGTCGCGCTTGTAGAAGACCACCGTCTCGATATCGCCAAGCGGAAGATGATAAAGCAGTCCTGCGTCGATATCAGCCATCTGTCTTGCCCAAAAGTCGCCCCGCCGAGGCGGGGCAAGTTGTGAGGGTTCCAAGGAGCCCCGCCGCGCAAGCGCCTGGAAAGCGCAAGGGCGCGACAGGGTGAATTCAAAACGCACTCGACCTTCCGACGTTCCCCTGACCCCGGGGCTGCAGGTCCCGCGCAACGCTTCAGCGCGGGCCTGGAGGCCCTGGAACGGGGCACGGGCGTCTCTCGAACCCGAACGTCCGGCAGCAAAGGTGGGTCATCTGGACCGGCGTGGTCCGTTCGCGAGATCGTCGAGGACCGCGCTCCAATAGGCGATTTCCTCGTCGTTGCCGCGTTCGCATGCCCATTTGACCTGCCGCGCGACGAGAAGTTCGGCCCCCTGTCCGTGCCGCAGCTTCAGTTGCGCCGAACAGCCGCGAACGCTTTGGCTACCGTAGAAGGACATGACTGCTCTCCCGTGATCTTCGTGGTCAAGCGTGCAGGTGGTGGGGGCGGCGGCGACCCGCCGCCCCCCGCCGGTCAGAAGTCCATCGCCGGCATCGGCGCGGGCTTCTCCTCCTTCGGCAACTCTGCGACGAGCGCCTCGGTGGTGATCAGTAGCGAGGCGACCGACGCCGCATCCTGCAGCGCCGTGCGCACGACCTTCGCGGGGTCGATCACGCCGGCCTTGACGAGGTCCTGATATTCGCCCGTCGCGGCATTGAAGCCCCAGCCATAGTCGTCGCTCTCGAGCAGCTTGCCGACGATCCATGCGCCGTCCTCGCCGGCATTGTCGGCGATCTGGCGGGCCGGGGCGCGGAGCGCGCGGCGAACGATGTCGATCCCCGACTGCTGGTCGTCGTTCGCGGCCTTGAGGCCTTCGAGCGCCTTCAGCGAGCGAAGGAGCGCGATGCCGCCGCCAGGCAGAATGCCTTCCTCGACCGCAGCGCGCGTCGCGTGGAGCGCGTCATCGACGCGGTCCTTCTTCTCCTTGACCTCGACCTCGGTCGCGCCGCCGACGCGGATCACCGCGACGCCGCCTGCGAGCTTGGCAAGCCGCTCCTGCAGCTTCTCGCGGTCATAATCGCTCGTCGTCGTCTCGATCTGCTGGCGGATCTGCGCGACACGGCCGTCGATATCGGACTTCGCGCCGACGCCGTCGACGATCGTCGTGTTGTCCTTGTCGATGACGACCTTCTTCGCGCGGCCGAGCATGTTGACCGTGACGCTCTCCAGCTTGATCCCGAGTTCTTCGCTGACGACATTGCCACCGGTGAGCACCGCGATATCCTCGAGCATCGCCTTGCGGCGGTCGCCGAAGCCGGGCGCCTTCACCGCCGCGATCTTGAGGCCGCCGCGCAGCTTGTTCACGACGAGCGTCGCAAGCGCGTCGCCTTCTACATCCTCGGCGATGATGAGCAGCGGCTTGCCCGACTGCACGACGCTCTCGAGCAGCGGCACCATCGCCTGGAGGTTCGACAGCTTCTTCTCGTGGATGAGGATATAGGGATCGTCGAGCTCGACCTTGAGCTTCTCGGGATCGGTGACGAAATAGGGCGAGAGATAACCACGGTCGAACTGCATGCCCTCGACCGTCTCGAGTTCGGTCGCGAGGCTCTTCGCCTCCTCGACCGTAATCACGCCCTCATTTCCGACCTTCTCCATCGCCTCGGCGAGGATGCGGCCGACTTCCTCGTCGCCGTTTGCCGAAATCGTGGCAACCTGCGCGATCTCGCTGTTCGCCTCGACCGACTTCGCATGCGCCTTGAGGTCCTCGACGACGGCATTCACCGCGAGATCGATGCCGCGCTTGACGTCCATCGGGTTCATGCCCGCAGACACGGCCTTCGAGCCTTCGCGCACGATCGCCTGCGCGAGCACTGTCGCGGTCGTTGTGCCGTCCCCGGCCTGGTCGTTCTGCTTGTTTGCGACTTCGCGCAACATCTGCGCGCCCATATTCTCGAACTTGTCCTTGAGTTCGATTTCCTTGGCGACGGTGACGCCGTCCTTGGTGATGCGCGGCGCGCCGAAGCTCTTCTCGATCACGACATTGCGGCCTTTCGGGCCAAGCGTGACCTTCACCGCATTCGCAAGCGTGTCGACACCGCGCAGCATGCGATCGCGGGCATCCGACGAAAACTTCACTTCTTTGGCAGCCATTGGTCCAACTCCTTTCCTGTTACTGGCTGAACTTTGAGATGGGCCGCTCAAGCGGCCTGCTTGAGGGCCTCGGCCTGCTCGATCACGCCAAGGATGTCGCTCTCTTTCATGATGAGCAGATCTTCGCCGTCGATCTTGACCTCGGTCCCCGACCATTTGCCGAACAGGATCCGGTCGCCGGCCTTGACGTCGAGCGCGGTCACCGTGCCGTCCTCGGCGCGGACGCCGGGACCGACGGCGACGACTTCGCCTTCCTGCGGCTTTTCCTTGGCGGTGTCGGGGATGATGATGCCGCCCGAGGTTTTCTCCTCGGCTTCGATGCGGCGGACGACCACACGGTCGTGCAAGGGACGGAAATGCATGCATAACCTCCATGATTGCATAACGATATGATAGCCTGCGCGCCTGTCCGGGACGCGCGGCGCCGAAGAGCTAGGAAGCGGATTTTTTCGCTTCAAGAGGGTCCCGCAAAATTTTTTGGCACTTGCAGGCGATGACTGCCAGCACGCCGCATTTCAGCGGCTTGGTAGCGATTTCGCCTCTTGACGCGACTCGATTCGCTTCCAAAATTCATGTGCGCGCGGCAAGCAGGCCGCGTCTGGTGAAAAGGAATGGCGACAAGGAAGGAGGCACGATCATGTCCGAGCCATTTTCCCGTTTTCTGCATCCGTTCGACGTCGCGCGTCACCCGAGCCTCGAGCCCGAGGTCAAACGCGCACTCCTCGCATCCTGGGCGTCCGACCGTTCGGCGGTTCGCGACAAGCCGGCGCTCCGGAAGCCGCCCGGTGCGCGTCGCGCCGTGCCCGTCGACGACGTTCTCGCCGCGCTGCGCTCACTCGACCGAAGCAGCGAGCAATGCGCGCAGGGACGATGACCGACGCGGTCTTTTGCCGGTGCTCTTTCGATTTCCTCGATCGCTGACGGCACGAGATCGGGACCGCGCTCCATTCGGCGGGCCGCGCACGACGCGCTGATCCGGCCGGCCGAGTAGTGTGCGGTGGGCGGTATCATCGAGGTCCCGTGAAACGGGTGAGTGCGCGCCGCGGTATATTGCCGGCGCCGGCCGGCGCATCGGCACTATTTGGCTGCCGGCGCGTTTCATCACCGCCCGTTCTTGCGAAGGAGATGGCAATGGCGACTGAATGCACAGCCTATCGCGATACCAAGGGAGGCCTTCACTCGACCCCGGAAAAGGCGACGCTCGCCGATCTCGCAGGCGTGCTCGGGCGCGTCGGTGAAGAGGGCGGCATGACCGCGGGCGTCGCCAAGCTCCTGTTCGACAAGCGCGAAGAGATCGAACGCGTCTTTCTCGAACATGACGCGATGCTCGCTTCGCAACCAGCCCACGCCGCCGAGGCGCACGCGAAACCAAACGGCGCTGCAGCGCGATAGGGAAGGGGAGGACGCGCGGCGTGCGCCTTAGGGGCGGTTTTCGTGAACGCGGTTGGCAACGCTGCGGTCGCAGGTACGGTACGTCGTGCTGACCCAACAATGGCGATGGCACCGAACGGCCTCACCTCATAGCGTGCTGACGATATGGCGTGCTGACGATCGCGAACGGCCGCTTTCCCCAAATCCACCCTGAAGCTGACTGACTTGAAGCGGCCAGCTCCAGCGGTTAATTTTCGACGCGTAGCCGAGGCAACCGCACTCCGTTTCGCAAGTTTCCGATGTGAAAGGAGCCGAGTATGCCCCTCAAGCTCAAAGGGTCGTGCCGCTGTGGAGAGGTCCGTTTCTCCGCTGACAGCCACGCGCCCGTCCCATTCATGCGCTGCTATTGCTCGATATGCAGGAAGACCGCCGGCGGCGGAGGATACGCGATCAATCTCCACGCCGACAAGCGAACGCTGAGAGTGGAAGGCGAGACTGCGGCCTTTCATGCCGAGCTGAACAACGAGCGGGGCGGGTGCGAGCTCAGCGCGGCCGAGCGCCGTTTCTGCGCTAAATGCGCCAGCGCGCTATGGGTGTATAGCCCGGAATATCCTGATCTGTTTCATCCGTTCGCCTCAGCAATTGACAGCGACCTGCCCAAGGCTCCGTCGAGCGTGCACATGATGCTCGCGTCGAAGGCATCCTGGGTCGAACCCCTGATCGGCCCGGACGACCAGTGCTTCGAAGAATATCCCGAGGACGCGTTGGAGGAGTGGCACCGGGCCCGGGGCCTCTGGGTCGATTAGCGCTATGGGCTGCAGCGGCTGCTCCATGCAGGGAAGCAAGTGATCCCGCGGACCCGACGGTATTTCTCGGCTGCGGCCCTCGCACTCCTATGCGGTGTCGTTGGACTGAGCGAATTATATCTCAGCCGCGATCTGTCCGATGATTGGCATGGGCCGGCGTGGGTTCTGATTGGGCTAGTGTGGCTCTATATCGTGTATCGCGGATCAGATAACAGGCCGGAAAAATAGGATGAAGAAGTCGACAATCCAATAGCGCTTCGGGCCATGATTTGCTTAACTTTCGCCTTGGAGCGGACCATCCCAATACGGTCAGTTCCACTTTGCTCCGTATCCTGAGTAGCGGCCGAGCCCGGCGAGACCATTATGATCGCGCCACCAGCTGCCGAATATACTCGCCGAGCGTTGTTGCTCCCCGGATGGACCTCTCGTCGTAATCGAACCCGCCGTCGAGGCTGACCGCGGTCATCCGGGCGTAGGAATTGGCGGCAGGCTCCGAAAAGCCGAGTTTGCGAAAGGCCGCCTCCCATTGTTCGCGCGGCGTCACGACGACCTCGACCGGGATTCCGAGAGCATCGGAAAATGCCTGCGCCACGTCGTTCGAGGAATAGCGATCCGGTCCTTCGACATAACGGACGCCGGCGTCGGCGGCCGGGGCTAGCAGCCGATCCGCAGCAGCCTTTCCCAGATCGCGCGGCGCGGCCATCGGCAGCGCGAGGTCGGCAGGGTACATCGTCTGCAGCTTTCCGGTTGCGCGTATCGAATCGAGCTGCTCGTCCCAATTGCTGAAATAATAGGGCGCGCGGTTGATCGCCGCGGGAATATCCTGGCCGCGCAATCCTTCCTCGAACTCCCACAAGACATTGAGGTCGCCGATACGGTTCCCCGGCTGCGCCCCGGCAGTGGATTCCGCGACGATTTTCTCCAGTCCGGAACCGGAGAGTGCGGCAAGAATATTAGCGGCGGTGCTCCGCTCCTCGCTGTCGGTGTCCGTGCTTATGTCGGCGGGCGGATTGAGCAAGAAGGCGCCGTCCGCGTTGGAAGGCCGCGCGCAGCGACGGCACATCGTTCACATCGGCTTCGATGATCTCGGCCTTCGTGTCGCGCCAGCTGTCGGCATGCTCCGGATCGTGCGTGATGATTCCGACCGGTTCGCCCAGCGCAAGGAGCGTCTCCGCCACTGCGGATCCGACGTGCCCGGTAGCCCCCATAACGATATGCATCAACCTTCTCCAATCGATCATGCCAACGGACAATTATACGGATAGTTTCCGTGCCCTAGCCCCTGATCGCGCAGCTACCGAACGGGAACAGGCTGGCCTGTGCGTCCAGCCGGGCAGTCCGAAACGTCCGCTATTGGGCATTTCGCGCCGGGGCCAGCTCGATCGCGATAGGTTAAATCCGGAGCCGGAGAGACGCACGTGTGAAGCGCGACGGAGGGCCGGAACACTATCGCGCGAAGGAGTCGTCGATCACTGCCGCTAAATGGAACCTGCTCGACCCTCACGGGTCTAAGGGAGTGAGGGGCGAATGCATGCCCCGCCCGCTTGGCCCGGCACGCAATCCAGATGGAGTGATGTCGATGAACAAGCTGATCATCCTGCCCCTCGCCGCCGCGACCCTGCTCGCGGGCTGCGCCACGACCGGCGACGGCTACGCCTATGACGACGGCGGCTATGGCTATTACGATCGCGCCTATTACGACCAGTACGGCCGCTACGATTATGACCGGCCAGATCCCCGCCATGGCGGCTATTATGCCGACCAATATTACCGCAACGACCGCCGCTATCGCGAACGCCGGCTGTCGAACAACGACCGCGTCTATCGTGGACGCGACGATAAATATTATTGCCGCCGCAACGACGGTTCGACCGGACTGATCGTCGGCGGCATTGCGGGCGCTGTGGTCGGCAACGTCGTCGCGCCCGGCCGCTCCGAAACGCTCGGCACGATCCTGGGCGCGGTCGGCGGCGCAGCGGTAGGCACCGCAATCGACCGCAACAATGTTCGCTGCCGTTAGGGGCGGAAGCTTCGGTTTGAAGCCGTCGACAGCGGCTCTAAGCCGGTACCGCAAAGCTCGGCTGCAATAAATGATTGGCGGATTTCGGAGCGACCGCGCCACCCGGATCACCAGGGCTGAATATGGCACACGGATCGCCCGACACCCGGCGCAATGTCGGTTCCCGGTTCCGGTCGTAATCGCCCGAACCTGGTTGTGGAAGAAACCACACATTTCCTTTGCGCGTTGTGGGTCAATCGACTTCTCCATCGCGAAAAGGATTGGCCATGTCGCTTGAAGAACAGCTCTTCGAAATCGAGCGAGGTTTCTGGATCGAGGAGGAGGACTATTTTCTGGCTCACCTCGACGAGCAATGTCTGCTCGCCTTTCCGCAGTCGGGAGAGATGCACGGCCTTTTTTCGCGCGAGAAGGTGGCGTCGACCGCCACCGGCGCCAATCGTTGGCGTGACCTCAAGATGAGCGATCGGCATCTTTTGAAATTGACTGAGGATGTAGCGATCATCAGTTACAGGGCCGATGTCACCAGGGCGGATGGTGTTGCCTATTCCGCACTCATCGGATCGGCTTATGCGCGGCGATCTTCGGTCTGGCTGCTGGCATCGCACCAGCACTCGCCGATCACCGCGGAATAGAGATCATAGGTGCGAGGCCGGATCCTCGCTCGTGGGACGCCCATAATGCGGGAATTGTCGATCGGCACGGCCTGAGGGTCCAGTCTGCTCGCGCCGTTCTCGTGGCGCCGCAAGGATGTGGGGGCGCAGGGCACCTTTGGTCTCTCCGCCCGGGAAGTTCGCCTACGCGGCTATGGCCTTCGGCTTGGGCACGAGAATGAGCGTCCGGCCTTCGACACGCCACGAGCGGAGCTCGGAGAGGAAGTTCATGCCGAGCACGTCGGTGCCGCCCAGCCCAGGCGAAATGACGACCTTAAGCCTGCGCGCCTCGATCCCGCCGACAACGAGCCGCTCGACGGTGCCGGCCGAAGCGCGGATGGTGCCGTTCGCTGTCCGCATCAGCAAGGGCATAAGGGTCGCATCGGTCTCGATACCCGCAGCTTTGGCAGTCGCTTCCGAGAGCGCCGTGATCGTCGCGCCGCTGTCGACGAGCATGCGCCGCTCGGTGTCGTCGAGGCGCACCGTCGCCCAGAAATGACCGTCGCGCGCCATCGGAATGCGGACTTCGTCGCCGACGACTTCCTGCCGGTCGAGGCCAAGGCTGGCCGTGATACGCGAGAGGTTGGGATCGAACGGGGCGTGCTGCAGGACGAGGAAGATACCAAAAGCAAGGAGTGCGAAGGAAAAGAGCGCGCGCAGTGCCCGTCCGACATAAGGAATCTGGAATAAGAGGATCAGGATCAGTGCCGCGCCGGCGGCGTAGACGGCAAGTTGCTGCCAGGGCAGGTCGGTTGTGATGGCGGACATGCAAGGCATATAGGAAATTGAGATGCGGCTTCCACTCTCCAGTACCGAAAAGCGGACTGCCGGAAACAGCCGGATTTTATCCCGTTTCGCGATCTGGCATTCGACGACGTAAGCGTTGCGCCGCGACGCCGTGATAGCGGATTGCGACGATCAGATGGGCGTTTAGCGGCGGAACGAGGAACGGCCATCGCGGCCGGGCGTTTTTGCATGCGCAGCCCGGAGGCGACATGCCCGTTCCCTTATTTCATCGCCGGACGAGCATTGACGGCGTCGACGTCTTTTATCGAGAGGCGGGGCCGCCGGACGCGCCGGTCGTCCTGTTGCCACACGGCTATCCCTGCTCATCCTATGAATTCCGCAACTATATGCGCCGCCTCGGCGACGATTGGCGGTTGCTCGCACCCGACTTCCCGGGCGCGGGCTATAGCGCGACTCCCGACGACTTCGCATATGACTTCGACGGTTTTGCCTCTTTCCTCGGGGATTTCACCGACGCGTTGGGCGCGAAGCGGTTTGCGCTCTACCTCCACGACTTCGGATCGCAGATCGGGTTGCGGTTCGCCATAAGCGATCCCGCCCGTATAGCCGCGCTCATCATCCAGAACGGCGATATCTACGAAGATGTCCTGGGGCCCAAATATGCCGGGCTCCAGGATATATGGAAGTTGGAGCGCGACGAAGGGGTCGCCGAACTGCTCGGGTCCATTACGAGAGGCCATTTCCGCGACGAGTTTCTGAACGACGTCCGTCCCGAGCTCGCCGAGCGCATCCCACCCGATCTCTGGGAACTGCACTGGTCACTGATGACCGAACGGCGCCGGGAGATTGCGGCGCGCCTTATCTATGATCTCAAGGACAATCTGGCATGGTTCCCGCGTTATCAGGCCTATCTACGTGAGCATGCGCCGCCGACGCTGATCCTCTGGGGTCCGCAGGACGGCTATATGCCCGAGGAAGCGGCGCGCGCTTACCTGCGCGATCTGCCCGAGGCCGAACTCCATCTCCTCGATGCGGGGCACTGGCTGCTTGAGACGAGCCTCGACGAGGCGGTCCGCCTCACGCGCGATTTTCTGAAGCGAGTGCATCCGTCGGCCTGAGCGCGAGGTCGTGGGCGGGCGTTCACCCAAGTGAGGAGCAACAGTCATGGCCGCATCGACTGACAAAGATCGAAAGAGCGAACTGGCAGGAATGGAAACGCCGCCGGTCGTGTCCCATGAAGAGTGGGAAGCGGCGCGCGAAACGCTGCTGGTGAAGGAAAAGACGCTGACCAAGGCGCGCGATGCGCTGGCGACCGAGCGTCGGCGGATGCCCTGGCTGCAGGTCGACAAGAACTACGCATTCGAAGGCCCCGAAGGGAGGGTAGGCCTGCTTGACCTGTTCGAGGGCCGGCGGCAGCTCGTCGTCTACCGCTTCTTCTTCGAACCCGGCGTGGAGGGCTGGCCGGATCGAGGCTGTATCGGCTGTTCGACGATCGCCGACCAGGTCGACCATCCGGCGCATCTGAACGCGCGCAATACCAGCCTCGCCTTTGTGTCGCGCGCACCGCAGGAGAAGATCGAGCGCATGAAGGCACGGATGGGGTGGGACTATATCCCTTGGTACACCCTCACCGACGAGTTCGATGCCGATATGGGTGTCGATCAGTGGCACGGCACGAACGCCTTCATCCGTGACGGCGACACGATCTTCCGGACCTATTTCCTCAACGGCCGCGGGGACGAGCAGATGGGCAATCACTGGAACTATCTTGATATCACCGCGCTCGGCCGCCAGGAGCTGTGGGAGGATTCGCCTAGAGGATATCCGCAGACCAAGCCTTATGAGTGGTGGCCCTGGCACGACACGCTCGAGACAGTTCCCGACCGCTGATGGAGCAGCACATGAAAACCAGGCATCCCGGCCGAAATCGACGGGGTGAACCTCTTCTATCGCGAGGCCGGGCGCGCTGATGTGCCGCGCTGCTTCCAACTCATAAGGGTGAGCGCGCGCTCCGCAAGTCCGGCGGGGGACGGAAAAGGCAGTCATCGGGGAACGCGGCGTTCCGTCGCCGAGCCTCCAGATGGTCGCGGACCGCCGCATGGGTTGCGCCGCCGACTGCAACGGCGACCGATCAACATGGATTAACTTCGGCGGGTATCATTCGAAGTTGAGGACGACGCGTGCGAACCCAGCGCGGCGAACCATTCGGCATAAGGGGTATTGCGTGCCATATGCCGGTTATAGTCGGGCGCGCCATCGTCCCACCACGCAGGTCCGCGCTCGCCGAGCGCGCGCTTTGTCCGGTCCACTTCGGCGCGCGCGCCGCGCGCTGCGAGCGTGTCGCCCGAACCCTTGGCGGCGGCGATCGCGCGGCGCGCGGTCATCAGCCTGTCGACCAGACGGGTGCGTTCTGCGCTACCGAGGACCGGATTGGACAATCGCCACAGGCGCCCGCAGACGACAAAATAGCGGCCGTCGGGCGTCGCGGGATATTGCCCCGCGTCTCCCGTTGCCGCGCTCGTCGGGGCAGGCGCGCTCAGCCTTGCCAACGAAGCGCGGCGAGCCGCTTTCCGCGCTCGCGGCTGAGATCGGCCAGGCAGCCGAAGCGCGCCGTAGCCTGCATCGACCCGCCCGCGAACTCGCCGCCTTCGATGGCGCACTGGCTGTCGCGATATTTGAGCCAGGCGCGCTGGCTTGCGAGCAGGGCAGCCGCATAGCCGAACCCGCCGCCTCGCGAGCGGTCGGCGCTGTCGCGTTTCTTCATGAAGCTGTTGGTCGCGTTCCATTCGCGCGTCATCGCCGCGTCTGCGGATTTGTAGCCTTGCTCCGCGGTGCGCGTCATTTGTGCTTGGGTCTGCGCGCCCGCGGGCATGGCGGTGAGCGCGAGAGCAAGGACGAGGCCATGTTTCAGCATATCGTCTCCGATCGTTCGAGAACGGTGTATTCGACGCCGCTTCGCCTCACGGGGCCGGCAGCTTCACTTCGGGCAGCGCCGCGATCTCGGCCTTTGTCATCGTGGTCACCAGATCGGTGTCATCGCCTTTGACCACCGTCTTGAGCCCGAGGATCGGGACATGGACATAACGATCGGGATTGCTGTCCTCGATTTCGACGAGCAGGCGGTCGACCTTGTCGTCCGGGCCGCGCACGACCTGCGCGACATCGCCGAGTTCCTTCCCATCGGTGCCGACAAGATCGGCGTCGAGCAATTGGGCTTCGCTAAGGCCGAGCGCCGCGGGCACCGGGCCGGCGACGGTTGCGCTGGTCTCGGCCGCCTTTTCGAGCTTGTCTTCGGCGGCTTCATTCTTGTCGGTGCAAGCGGCGAGAAGCGCGGCCGAACAGCCGAGGAGGAGGAGCGTGCGCATAGTCTGACCTTTCAGAAACGAGTTGCCGGCGATCCATGGGCAGACCGCCGGCACAATATGGGATCGCGTCGCGCGGGCGCCCGACCCCGGGTCCAAGGGCGGGGCCTCAGGGCAGGGTGCGCCGTCCGCCGCGTCCGAAGACGAAGCCGAGAACAACGAGAACAACCGCAACCACCAGGAGGATCTTGGCGAAATCGGCCGACAGCCCGGCGATGCCGCCAAAGCCGAGAAGCGCCGCAACCAAGGCGACCACCGCGAAAATAATTGCCCATCTGAACATGTCATTTCTCCCTTTCCCCGGCGCGCGCTCCCGCACCGGCGCATGCGCGCTGATACGGCGAACGAGGCCGCCGATTCATCCTGTATGGATATTGCGTCAACGCCGTTTTGAGACGAAAGTTCCTGCCAGAATCCCGGCAACGGCCAAGCGAGACGGGCGTTTCATCATTGTGGCGCGGGGGCGTTACAAGATCGGATTCTCGTTGATGCTGCGTTCCCTCCTTCTCCTTTCCAGCGCACTTCTGGCCGGCGCCGCCGCGCTCTCGCTTCAGTCGCTCAAGGGCGAAACGGAAGTCGCGGTCGAGCGCCCCCGGAAGCAGCGACGATATTGTGGTTCTCCCCGATGGCGCGACGATCGTCGCCCGACGCGGCTCGCGGGACCGCGCCATGGCCGAATGGCTTACCGCCGCGCGAGGCGAAGGCGAGGCATTCGTTTTTGGCAATGGAACCTTTGTACCCGGCACGGCGCGCCTGACCCGCGACGGCCTTGGCGAAGGCGCGACGCTCGCGACCCTGTTGCGCGCCACGCCCGACGCCGGCTTGCGCCTTGTCGGTCAGGCGTACGCCGCGCAATCCGCTGCCGGCGACGACTCTCTTGCCCATAAGCGGGGTCAGGCGCTCGCCGCCTTTCTGGTGGATCGCGGTATCCCCGCCGACCGACTCGAAATCGCGTCGTCGGCGAGCGGGCATGGCCCGGCTCAGCTTGTTCTGTTCGCGCGCCGGTCCGCACCCGCCGTGCCGCTTCTCACCGCCTCGAATTGACAGGGGAACATCGATGACCGCTCGACTGACCGCCGCCGCCATCAATTGCTCCTTGTCGGCGAAGGGACGCGCTTCCTCGACCGACGCCATGCTTGGCGTGCTCGCCGAGCATTTCGCGGCGCATGACGTCGTTGTCGGCAAGCCGATCCGGATCGCTGCGCACAATGTAAAGTGGGGCGTCACGTCGGACGAGGGAGCGGGGGATGACTGGCCGGCCATCCGCGAGCAGATCCTTGCGGCAGACATCCTCGTCTTCGGCACCCCGATCTGGATGGGACAGCCCTCCAGTGTGGCGAAGCTCGTGCTCGAGCGGATGGATGCCTTCCTCGACGAGACCGACGACCAGGGACGTATGCCCAGCTATTCGAAGGTCGCCGTCGCCGCGATCGTCGGCAATGAGGACGGCGCGCATCATGTGTCGTCGCAGCTTTTCCAGTCGCTGAACGACGTCGGATGGACGATCCCGGCCGTGGCTGCCTGCTATTGGGTCGGCGAGGCGATGGGGTCGGTCGACTTCAAGGATCTCGAGCATCGCCCGCGCAAGGTAACCGAAACCGCGAAGATGGTTGCGGCCAATGCAGCGCATTTGGCCCGCCTCTTGCGGGACGCGCCCTATCCTGGATGACCGCGGCATCCGCCATCCAACGACTGTCGGTAAACCCCGGCTTCAGCGTCCGGGCAGCTTGCGTCAGGTCTCTTCGAAAGCGCTGTCGGGGACCATCCGGCCCGACTGGCGCGGCGTGATCAGACGGTCGAGGTCGAAACCCTGCGACTTGGCGACCGCGAGATAATTTTCGACCGTATCCGTCGGTACTGCCGCACTGCGTGCGATCAGCCAGAGATGTTCGCGGTCGGGGGTGCCTACGAGCGCCACCGAATAATCGGAGGCGATGGCAAGTACCCAATAATCCCCCTGCGTGAACGGGATCCAGCGAAGATATTCGGGGAGGAAGCTGACCTTGAGCCTGGCATTTGTTTCGTCTTGCGGAACCGCGACGCCGATCGAGCGATCGGGCTTTCCATCCTTGTCGAGGCATCGGTTCTCGACCCTGATGCGGCCGTCCGCGGTCTCGCTATAGGACGCGCTGATGTCGCTTGCCTCGGCATCTTCCCATTTGAGCGGAAGCCGGCATATCTCGAACCAGCTGCCCAGATAACGCTGGAGGTCGACGCTCGGTACCGCGACAACATCCTTTTCTGAATCATGCATATTGTTTCCTATCCCTGGGGAAACTTCGCAGCGCCTGACTCGTTCCTTTCCTGTCCGGCGCGCGACGAACGCGCGGTTGAATTATGGCCGGCCGGCTTGTGGCCGACCGGGGAGAGCGCGATGAAAATCTTTATTCTGGCTATAACTCCAGCAGTGCTTCTCGGCGCTTGTCAGGGCCCCAAGGCGCAGGCAGGGGCCGAAAAGGACAAGGCGGCCGCCGTGGCGGCCGGCCAGTCCTATGATGGCGATGGACCCAATGAGCGCATCGGCGCCGCCCGCGACCGCGCGGCCGATGCCGCCGAGGACGCCCGTGAGGCCGAAGCCGAAGCAATCGAGAAGGAGCGCGATAGCATCCGCTCAGCGGCCGACATTGAAGCTGAACGCCTGGAGCAGGAGGCGAAGGCCGTGCGCAAGGCGGCGGACGAGCGAGCCGACGCGGTCGAGGGCGGCCCCGGCAGATAGGCGATGGGCGATGCCCCGCCTGCGTCAGTTCGACCGGCCGGTCATTCCCCGGCTTTGTGCCCAACCGTAAAGGTCCGCGATCATTCCGCGCTCGGTCTCGGCCTGAAGAAACACCACGACCGCCGTTTCCGCTTCATGGTCGATAAAGCGCATCGTCGCATAGCTTTGACCGTCGCGTTCGGTATCGCCACCTTCAATCTCGTCCGGCCAGATTTCAATCGTCCGCACCTTTTCCTCCCTTCCGATGGTCAAACTCAGCGAATGGTCCGAAAATGCGGCTGGTCAAAAATGGTTGCAAGGGCAGTGTCCGACCTTGAGGGCAGGTTGCCGACGCCTGTGTGAGTTGGCGCATAGGGAGGGCGGGATGAAAATCAGGGCGCGCGTGCCTCCGGAGGCAACGGCCGCCGCGATCTCCGTCGTTAGCGGAGCTGGCTGTCCTTGCTTCCGCGGCGGTTGAACCCCGCGGGCCGTATCGCAGCATCTCGCTTGGACTTGCAGCCAACACAGGTTCGAATGCCCGGAAGCGCCTTTCGTCGGCCCTTCGGGATATCCTCGCCGCAATCGTCACAATATTCTGCCCCGTCGCCGGCAGGCAAGCGCGCGCGGGCACTCTTGACCGCGTCCGACACCGTATCGTCGATTTGATCCTGCACCGCGCCGTCGCGGGCCCAGCCGTTGGCCATATCCTGTCTCCAGCCAGCAAAACGCCCGACCGGGGCATAAGCTCCCGCATATGGGACAGGGCGCGGCGGCCGGTCAGGACAACCGCCTACAAGCCGGCTTTTGCGAGCGCGGAAGCCAGTTCGGGGTCCATCACGCCGCTGCCCTTCGGTGTCAGGCGGTTGAGAGCGGTTTGTACGCGTTTCTGCGCCACTTGCAGCGTCTTGTGACGTACTTCGCGAATCTGGTTGGTTCGCCACGACCGGCTTTCGCCGAGCAACGCCGACCATTTGGCTTCTTCCGCCGCGAGCACCGCGAGGGCAAGTCGCAGACCGTCCCGCTGGCCATGAGCATAATCTTCCGACATCGCGCACATCTACAAGAGATCATGATCCCGCAGCAATGGCGCGCGGGCGCACACGCGCGGTCGACGATCGGGCGGCGGCCTCGGCATTAGAGGCGCGCGCTCTTCATCTCGGCCGACAAACGGGTCAGCACCGGCTTGGCCGTGCAAGGACCGCTTGCGAGTGGAAACGCCGCGGAAACCGCGATCAAGGCTGCGGGGGCGAGCGCGATCCCGCGGTCAGGCTATTTTCTGAACTTCGTACGGCGTTTCGGCGTTTCCGCTTCTGTGCTTCGGGCGTCCGTCCCGCCGGTCTTTGGGGCAGGGGAAGACAAGGGCGCGAGCCGCTCGATCATCTCGGCCCGCTCGGCGACGCCGTCCGCGAGAAATGCAATCGCTTGCTCGCGGGTCATGCCCCATGTCGGCGCCAGCGCGCCACTCTCGATGTCGGCCATGAGCCGGCGGGCAAAGATCAATTCCAGCTGCGTTTGCGCAAGAAATGTATCGAACAGGCTCATCGCAACATCAACGCTCTAACCCACAAAGCGTTCAATGCTGGCTGCGCAGTTCAGACCCGGCCTGGCGGGACGATCGAGCCGAACCCTATGCACGCGCTTCAGAATCGAGGGGAACGATGCGGTGTCCGGTGAATTTCTGAATTCACGGTCGCGTCGGCCCAATGACTGTCGCGAGGTGGAGGTTTTGCACCCAAGGCAAGGGCAGAATGGCATGACGGCAGGGACGGACAGAAAGCAGGCTCGGAATGAATATGCACCCCTTGAAGGTGGGTGCGCATGTGGCACGGTGCGCTATCGGCTGGACGAGCCGCCCTATGACACGGGCTGGTGCCATTGCCGCGTCTGTCAGCATGTATCGGGGTCGGGCGGGATGGTGTTCACCACGGTGCAGTTCGACCGGTATCGCGTCATCCGGGGCGAGGAGCATGTCGGCAGCTTTGCTTCGACCGATTTCGGTGCACGGACCTATTGCCGTCAATGCGGCTCGCCGCTCACGATCCATGTCCTCCATCAGCCGGACGAGATCGATATCGCCGCCGGCACGCTCGACGATCCCGAAGAGGTGGCGCCGAGTTTTCATCTCTATGCCGCCGAAGCGCCGAGCTGGATGCCGATGATGGCGTTCCTGCCGCGCCACAAGGCGCTGCGACCCAAGACCCGCGGATTAGAGGAAGGGCAGACCGAAGCGAACTGAACCAAATGTCCGCTGTCGCGCAATTGCTGTGACCGCGCGATGTTCGTTCCTTACGAGCGCGAGTCGTGACGGCATCGCGATCGATCAGTGCCCGAACCCCGATGGCGACGGCAAGGACGAGCAGTCGTCCGGCGGATGTGACACTTTGACCGCGTCTGCGGCGAAAAAGGATCGGCCAGAAAGGATCGAGCGAACCATTCGACTGCACCGTGCGTCGCACAAGGTGCCATGCAAGGCGTTGGCGCCGATGGAGATTTGCCATGATTGTTCGAAAATTTGCCATCGCCGACGCGGCATTCGAGCGTTCGCCCGGGCAAAACGGCGATGTGTTCGCCGGCAATGTGATCGATCAGCGCGGCGGCGGTCCGATCACGATCGGCTATGGCCGGTACGGGCCAGACCAGAGCCTGGAGGAAACGCTCGCTGTCGACGATGTGATGCTGATCCTCGAAGGGAAGGTCTCGGTTGAGAGCCGCGCGGGTTCGATCACTGCGGGTCCCGGCGAAATCGTCTATATGCCGAAAGGCGAGACGGTCATCATCCGCTCTCACGCCGAGGGGGCCGTCACCGCCTATGTCACCTATCCGCACTGGCAGGAGGCGCGTGACTGAGTCCCGGCCTCAGCCGGGATCGGCTATCCCTTTTCCGTATCGAGGCTCGGCGAGCGCCAACCGCGTCGCGTTGCGCGTTCTTTCGCATCAGATCGGCGTCCCGAAAAAAACGGCGCCCGCCGATCGGAACCGGGCGGGCGCCAGATGAAGATCTCTGGTTTCCTGAAAGGAAAGAGCTCTCCTGGGTCGCAGGGCGCGGATAGCCTCGCGCGTCGGCCGATAATTGTACGGCAGCGCCAAAAGACACGCTTTCGAATGGGCGCCCAAAGATTTGCAGGCTGCGATGGCAGTGTTGCCTCGCCGAATTCCGGTGCAGCGCGATCCTTAGCGCGCCGCGGCTCTGAGCCGGGCGACGACATCCTCATCGCGGATGCGGCGCCAGCGGGCCTCGACGAGGCTGTGGATCCCGAACAGGAACAGCCCCGCGGCAACGAGCATATAGAGCGTGCTGTTCTCGGTGAGCGAGGAAAGGGCGTCGCCGAGCCCCTTCACCTCGCCGGCTGCCCCGAACCAGCCCGCGCGGACCAGGGAATAGCCGATGATCGCAAAGACGATCGCGCGTGCCGCTAGCCCGGCGCGACCGACCGGAACGACCCAGGCGGGCGCCTCGGGTGCGACGCCCTTCATGAACTCAGTGGTCCATGCCTTGACCGCCTGCTGCGCAGCGCCCGCAAGGAAACCGAGCCCGATAACGCCCAGCAATGTTTCGCCGAGCGGCATGTCGAGCAGCATGCCGGCAGCCTCCTGCTCGCGCTCGCCGCCGCCGCCCGATTTGCCGGTGGCCAGCCGCAGCGCCGCCCAAGCGAGGATGAAATGCGCCAAACCGCTCGCGGCATAGCCGATGCGGATCGCTATCCCTTTCGCCTCCTGTCCCTTGCCTTCGCTGTCGAGCGCGGCACCATAGAAACGGTAGGCCCCGTAGAGCGCGAGGCCGATGGCGAGCAGCATCAGCAGCAAGGGTCCGCCGGGCATGTCGCGAACCGAGCGGAACACACCCTGCGGGCTCGCGTCGTCTGCCCCCGCGCTGGTCAGCGCGATATAGGCGAGCAGGCAATAGACGATCCCTCTTGCCAGCCACCCGGCCCGCGCGAATGTTTCGAGCCGCCGAAGTCTGTTCATCATGCCTGCTCCCTGATTGCCAACAGGGCGAACGTGCCGCGCGCGCCGCAGTTCCTTGGCGCGCGGTGAAGCGAGTTGCCTCGGTCCCGCTTCACGCGCCGTCGCTCGCCAGGCGAGCCGCGGCATGGCGATCGGATCGACGCGAAGAACCCGCGAGGGAAGGGAGGATGCCGGTCGAGGCCGCCGGCCCGTGCAAAAGTGCGACGAGCCGCGATGGCCGGAGGGAACCGGGCACGAGGTCATTCGTCACTTGAACAGGCTGGGGGTCGTCGCACACTCCGGCGACTGCCCGCCGCTCACACGATGCAAAGGAGCAGGATCATGGACAGATATGACGACCGCACCCCGCTGTGGGACTATTCGGACAACCGGGCCCCCGACGACCAACCCAGGGGCCGCTGGGATAGCGCGCGCGCCGAAGAGGCGGCGCGAACCTATGTCGCGGCCGAAGACGGCGAACGATCGCGCTACGGCAATCGCGGACGCGACGAGCGCTATGGCGATCGCTATTCGCAAAGAAGCTATTCGCGCGACGATGGGCGAACCGCGGCGACGGCGGGCAATTATGGCCGCGTTCCCCGCCGTGACGATAGCCAGGCCCCGGCTTATTCCGGTTATCGCGAGCCGCGTGGCAATTATCACGCCGATCGTGGCTTTCGTGACTATCGCGGTGCGCAAGACGAGCGCTACGCCGAAGATCGCGGCATGCGGTTCTGGCCGAGCGAATTCGGGTTTCCGCCGATCGGCTATTCCCCTTATGGCGACTATGGGCGCGCCGGGCCCGCCGGGCGAGCGGATGATGACAGCGATCATCGCGGCTTTATCGACCGTGCCGGCGACGAAGTCCTGTCGTGGTTCGGTGATCGCGACGCGCGCCATCGCCGCGAGCTCGACCACCGAGGTCGCGGCCCCAAAAATTACGCGCGTTCGGACGATCGCATTCGCGAGGATGTGAACGATCGGCTGACCGAGGACGTGTGGGTCGACGCCTCGGAAATCGAAGTCAGCGTCACCGATGGCGAGGTCACCCTCGCCGGTACGGTTGACGACCGGCGGACCAAGCGGCGCGCCGAGGATTGCGCCGATGCGGTCTCGGGCGTCAAGCATGTCCAGAACAACCTGCGCTACACCTCGGGCGTTGTCAGTCCGAAGATCGACTGACTATCTGCAAGGCCGCGGCGGGACCTCGCCCCGCCGCGGCCTTGGCCGCAATATGACGGGACTCTAAAGTCCGAAGGGAAATCTATCGCGCACACCGCGCGCGGCGCTTGGTCTCTAACCATCGACGCCCGGCGTTTCGTCATATCTGGCATGGCGGCATCTTGGGCGCGCGGATCTCGTTATCCCTTCGCCTGACGGCGCCGGGTTTCCCAACCCTTCTTCGCCGCAGCTGACCGCGATGCGTGGCTCTGATCCGCTCCGCTTTTGCGGCCGCCCTTGCGCGCCGAGGCGTGATTGTCCGGCTTGCCGCGGCCCGATCCCGACTTGTTGCCGCCGCCCGATTCCTTGTTCACCGTTGCCCAGGCGCGGCGCTCGGCCACATCCTTGCTCACGCCGCGATCCTCATATCCTTCCTCGATATGTTCGGCCTTGCGCTTCTGCTTGTCGGTGTAACTCGACTTGTCTCCTCGGGGCATGACGCTCTCCTTCGCATCCCCCTCGTCTATTCGAGAAACCGCTTTCGGTGCGCGAAGTTCCGCGCGCACGTGCCCGCGCGGCGAGGGCGGCCGGCAGGAAATCTTCGGCCCGCATCTCAGGCAGCCGCACGACGAACAGCCGCAGCGAGGGAGGGGTCAGCCAAGCTCCTGGGCCAGTCCGATGAGAAGGCCCTCGGGTCCGCGGATGTAACAGAGCCGATACACGTCCTGATAATCGACGACTTCGCCGACGAGCTCGGCACCATGCGCGCGGAGGCGCTCGAGTGTGCCGTCGATGTCGTCGACCGCGAACATGGCACGGAGATAGCCGAGCGCGTTGACAGGCGCGTTTCGGTGATCGGCGACGACTGGCGGACGGACGAAACGCGAAAGCTCGAGCCGGCTGTTGCCGTCGGGCGTGCGCATCATGGCGACCTCGACATGTTGGTCGCCGAGACCGGTGACACGGCCCGCCCATTCGCCTTCGATCGTCGCGCGCCCTTCCAGTTCGAGGCCGAGCTCGACAAAGAAATCGACCGTCGCATCGAAATCTTCGACCACGATACCCATATTGTCCATCCGCTTGACCGCCATCCGATCCGTCTCCTCGCTAGCCCCCCTCCGTCTACAGGGTCTCCCCTGGTCGAACAACGGCGGTCCTCGCGCTTTTCGATGCGCGGGCGCGCGGCGGCATCGGGGTCGGATCGGCATCCGGCGCCAAGGAAAAGGCCGAAAAGAGGCGAGGGCGGGTCGGCGGAACTTCGGGCGGCAGGCGGTGTTGCTGGATGGCGGGGGGACGACATTTCGGGATGGAGGTTCGCATGAAACGCCCATATATTTTATCCCTCGCTCTCATTCTCGCCGCGTGCGGCGGACCCGATGAAACGGCCCCGACCGAAACACCGACCGTAGCCGACGCGACGGTCCCCGAAAGCGACGCCGCGCCGCCGGTCGCCGTCGCGCCGGTCGACGCGGCAGGCTATATCGCCAAGGCGGGCGCCGGCGATCTCTGGGAAATCGAGTCGTCCAAGGCATTGCTGGCCAAATCGACCAACGCCGAGGTGAAGAAATTCGCGCAGATGATGATCGACAATCATGGCCAGTCGACCGCGAAGGTGAAGGCAGCAGCCACCGAGGCCAAACTGACCGTCGCGCCGCCCAAGCTCGATGGCGATCAGCAGAAGATGCTCGACGAGATCAAGGCCGCCGATGCGGCAGGCATCGATGCCGTCTATATCGCGCACCAGAAGACGGCGCATGATGCGGCGCTTGCCTTG
Source organism: Sphingopyxis sp. Root154 (assembly GCF_001427105.1). Taxonomy (GTDB): domain Bacteria; phylum Pseudomonadota; class Alphaproteobacteria; order Sphingomonadales; family Sphingomonadaceae; genus Sphingopyxis. The sequence continues at coordinate 665,645 of NZ_LMGI01000002.1, read as the reverse complement.
CACCAGGGCTATGCCGCGAGTGGCGACACCGAGAGCCTCAAAAAGGCGGCGGGCGAGATCGTGCCCGTCGTCGAGGCACATCGAGCCGAACTCGCGAAGCTGACGCCAAAAAGCTGACGCTAAATCCGAGCCGGGTGTTTGCACCCGGCTCGGGAACGGCGAGCTTTTGCGAGTCGCTAGGCAGCGCCCGCCGGTCGCTACGGACGACCTCCCGCGGCCGGTTCGAATACCGCGATCGACCGACCGCTGGCGCCAGCGAACCGTCGCTCCGCCAGCGTTCGGGGGTTGACGGTGCGCGCGGCTGCCGCCGCCGGCTCGCGGTCGGCTCTCTCGACCGCGGCACTGTGATCGCTACCTGGCTCGCGAGAACGGGCGACCTTTGGCCGATCTGAGCGTTGACAAAGCATCAGGCAAAGGAACCGACCGATGACAATGACCCTCGAGCGACTCTCCGAAAAAATGAAGGACATCGATTTTGCGATGCTTGCGACAATTGCCCCAGGCGGCGCGACCGGATCGCGCCCGATGAGCAACAATCGCGAAGTGGATTATGATGGGGACGCGTGGTTCTTTACCGACGAAAGCGCGCAGATGGTCGCCGACATCGCCGCGAATCCGGTGGTCAATCTGGCCTATCAGGGAAAATCGGCACTGCTCGGCCATCGGCCTTTCTTCGCAGCGATTGAGGGGCATGGAGAGCTGATCCGCGACAAGCAGGCATTCGCGGAGCATTGGACCAAGGGGCTCGAACGCTGGTGGCCGGATGGGATCGAAACCCCGGGCATCGTGCTAATCAAGGTGAACGGGAAGCGCGCGCATTATTGGGACGGCGAGGATGAGGGCGAGCTGCTGCTTTCCTCCTGAGCAGCCAGGCATTGTCAGAAAAAAACTTCGACGTGGCGCAGCGCAGTACAAGCCGGATCCACATCCGCTCGCCAGTCGTTCAACCAGGAGCCCAATGGATGTCGACGGGCAGTTCCGTCCCCGCGAGTGCGCGTCCGATCGGATAGGGCGAGGCTTTTCCTTGCTTGATAGCGGTCTCGATCACGGCGCGCTTGTCGTCGCCCTTTACGGCGATCATGAGGGCGCGCGCCGTGGTGATCGCAGCCAGGCTGAGTGTGACGCGCGGAACTGGCGCTTCTCGCGGCATCGGGTCGGGCAATACGCCCAGAGCCCGTCGCTCCTTTGGCCCGTTCACGGCTTCGTCGAAATCTGGCCCCGCGAAAATCGAAGCTGCATGCCCGTCAGTCCCAACTTCCAGAAGACAAAGGTCGAGCGGCCAGTGCAAATCCTGCATCAGGGCATCGGCTGAGCGTCCGGCCGCCTTGTAGTCGGCGATCGCGTTGGGAACGATCGGAATGACGCGTGCACCCTTCGGTAGGAAATATTTCGCAAGCACCGTTACGTTGCTGAGTGGATCGCCGAGCGGGACGATGCGCTCATCCCCGGGAACGATCGTGACGCGCTTCCATTCCAGCTTCGTGGCTGCAAGCTTCTCGTAAATCGGGATCGGTGTCGTTCCGCCGGCAAGCGCGATTACCGCAGCGCCGCGCGCCTCGATCGCGCTTTCGATAATGAAGCCGATATCGCCTGCGACCGCGGCCGCCATCTCGGCAGCATCGTCATATTCCCACCATTCGACTTCTTCGCTCACATGCTTTTCCTTGAATAGCCTCAGCCAAACGCAGTGCCGCATCGAAGGCTACGCGGCGCCCGGTTCGACGGCCTCTATTCGCTGTTATGCTCGGCCGCCAGCAGGGACGCGGAATTAGGCAATCGAGCTGGCCGGAATGGCGAGCCCGCATGGGCTGCCGGCAACCGTATCGGACCTCTGACGTTATCCCTTTAGTCAAACTTGGGAGAGCCACGATGAAACGGATCTTTGTAATTCTCGCCGCCACCTCGACCCTCGCACTCGGCGCTTGCCAAAGCCCGGCCGCGGACAAGGTCGAGGATCAAGCCGAAGCGCAGGCGGAAGTGATCGACGATCAGGCCGATGCCATGCCGGAAGGCGCGGCGAAGGAGGCGATGGAACAGAAGGCTGATGTCGTCGAAGAGCAGGGCGAAGAAAAGGCCAATGCCATGGACGACAAGGGCGAGATCGCCCCGTCCGAATCGGGTGTTGGCGACACCCAGAAGAAATAAGTGTGCCTCCCCTAAAGGGCAGGGTGAAGGGCGCCGGCATCGGCGCCCTTTTTCGTTTGTCTCGTCCGTTCGCCTTCGGCAGCTTGCCGTCCGTGATACCACCCGTTAGTCTAGGAAAAACAGGCGCACATCCGTCGATCGCGGTGGCACTGTGAAAGGAAGACCCCGCCGATGGAGCGGAGCCTCCCCCTTCTCTCACAATGGCTACGCAAGAGAAGCCTACAGACCAGCTGGATGGCACCGCCGGCCTTCACAAACGATGATATAAATTGGTCATTGGCTGTCAATGTCGGACGAAGGCCCGGGGATGATGGCGGTCGATAATATCGAGCGCCATGGCGGGGACAGCTTTAACCGCCGGGAAAAATTGCGGCGGACCGTTTCCGGACGTCTTGAACCCGGGTTTGGCCGACCTAATTATTTTCACCGGACGCCAATTCGGGTCCGGCTGGACATGGAGAGCGCCGGCTCTGCGTTTCCGGCGCGTCTCATGCCCATGTCGCTTCAATAGGAGGATCTGGAAATGAGGAATGCATTTGATTTTACCCCCTATCGCCGTTCGACCGTCGGCTTCGACCGGCTTTTCGACCTGCTCGAGACGGGCATGCGGGCCGACGCGCCCGATCCCTATCCGCCCTTCGATATCGAGATGGACGGCGAGGACAGCTACCGCATCACGCTCGCCGTCGCAGGGTTCCGGCCCAACGAGATCGACATCGTCGCGCAGCAGAACCTGCTCAGCATTTCGGGCAAGCGCGCCGAAGATGAGGACACGGGCCGTTACCTCCACCGCGGTATCGCCGCCCGCGCGTTCGAGCGGCGCTTCCAGCTCGCCGACTATATCGAGGTCGGCGAAGCGCGCTTCGACCACGGCCTGCTCAGCGTAGATCTGAAACGCGTCGTGCCCGAGGCGATGAAGCCGCGGAAGATCGCGATTGCCGGGCCGTCCGGCACGGGCCGGCGCATCGAGGCGCCGCAGCGCGAAGCGCCGGAAAACGAGACGCCGGGCAACGAGGCGGCGAAAGACGGGCTGCACGAAGCCGTTTGAAGCAATAAGGAATGGCGGCGCATCGCGCGCGTCGCCATTCCCGCAGATGGGCGCGCGCGAGCCCAGGCGAACCGGAAAGGGGAGGGAGTGACGAGCGGTCTGATTGCGATAGCGAACGAGTTCTTGGAGGCCGATATCGCGCCGCTCGGGGCCGAACTCTTTTCGCTTCGCGATGCCGCCGGCCGCGAGATGATGACCGACGCCGATCCGCGCTGGTGGACGGGGCGCGCGCCGCTGCTTTTTCCGATCGTCGGCCGGCTGGCGGGCGATCGCTATCGCCTGGGCGCGGCCGAATATGCGCTGCCGCAGCATGGTTTCGCGCGCCGCCGCGAATTCGCGCTGATCGACAAGCAGCCGTCGCGCGCCCGCTTTCGCCTCGAGGCCGATGCCGAGACGCGTGCCGTCTATCCCTTCGCATTCGAACTCATCGTCGATTTCGCGCTTGAGGGAGCGGCGCTCGCAATCTGTGTCACCGTCGCCAATCGCGGCGACGAGGATATGCCGTTCAGCTTCGGCTTTCATCCGGCCTTCGCCTGGCCTCTCCCATTCGGCGCACGCGCCGACGCGCACCGCATCCGCTTCGATACCGACGAGCCCGCGCCCGTTCGCCGGGTCGCGCCGGGTACGGGCCTGATCGGCCCCGGCACCGAGCCCTCGCCGGTGTCGGGGCGAGAGCTTGCGCCCGCTTCCGGCATGTTCGAACGCGACGCCTTGATATGGGATCGGCTCGCGAGTCGGGGGCTGTCTTGGGGCGCCGACGGGACGCCAGGCCTGCGCATCGAATATCCCGACACGCCATGGCTTGCGTTGTGGCAGAAGCCGGGCGCCCATTATCTTTGCATCGAGCCATGGGCCGGAATGGCGGACCCGCTCGGCTTTACTGGCGAGATCTGGGAGAAACCCGGCATCATGCGGCTGCGTCCGGCGCAGCAGCGCCAATTCCGCCTGCGGATCGCGATCGCGCTTGCTCCTTAGCTCCGGCCTCTCGGATCGATCAGCGGATCGCCACGGCGCCGCATAAGAAAATGGTGGTGACCAGACGCCGCTTCGCATCAGGAATTTCGGGTATTGCCGCCAAGCGGGCATTACGCGCCCTCGGTCGAGAGGACCTTGGTGGACGCGTTCGATTTTCCTTGGGGTTTGGGCTGAGAAATCAGGCCGGGCGATCGAAGGCCTCGGCTATGAAATCCCGGCCAAGCTGCAAGCCTACCGGATCGACGCTGTGCGCTACCCCGTAGGATATGTGCGTTTTGACGTCGACGCCAAGTCGCTTGAGCTCGCTCTCGGACATATGCAGCGCCGCGATCGGCACCACCGGGTCGGCAGTTCCGTGCACCAGCAGCACCGGCGGTTTCGCGAAATCACCATGTCCGAGCCCGGCCGTCTCCGCGAGCATTCCCGAATAGCCGACCACGGCAGCGACCGCTCGCGGTCGGCGCAGGGCGACATGAAGCGCCATCATCGTTCCTTGGCTGAAACCGACCAGCGCGAGGTCCGCATCGGTCAATCCATATTGAGCGAGCTTGCGGTCGATAAAGGCGTGGATAGCGGGAGCGGCCGACGCCGCGCCCGCCGCCAGCGCCGACGGCGCAAAGCCTGACAGGCCCCACCACTGATAGCCCGCACCCATCATTCCGCAGCGCTGCGGCGCGTGCGGCGCAAGGAATAATGTACCGGGAAGGGCATCCTGCCACTGCGGTGCCAGCGAGATCATGTCGGCGCCGCTCGAACCGAAGCCGTGAAACAGCAAGACGATCTTCTCGGGTGCAGTGCCGGAGCGCGGCTGCAGGCTGGCGCCGTTGACTATCTTGGACAAAGTTTTTCTCTTGGTTCCGTTGGAGCTCGTCTGGCGGGGTCGCCGTGACGGGACGGCAAGACTAGGGTCATTGCATAGGTAGAAAGGCCGAGGGCGCTTTCCCACCCGGCGCCGGATATTTTCGCTCGCATGGGACAAGGAAAGGGGTTTCGTTCCGAGATGCCGGCGGAGGCCGCATTTGGCGTGGTGGAATGGAAGGTCGCCGCGCCGTTCTGATAGGCCCTTCATTTTTCGGCCGGCGAGCAAGTGCGCGCGGCCTAACGGATCGACCCCCGAGGCCAGAGAAGGAACCGCGCGGCGCGCCGGGCGTAACGGCAGGGCAATCAAGTGCTGCGTTCTGGAGGGTCGATTGACCGAAGCTGCGAAGATCGAGCCCGCTCGCGGGCTGCATGGCACGGTGGTGCCCCGCATCGCGATAATCGCGATTGTCACGCTTCTGCTGGCTGCCTGCGACCGGTTCCCCAGCGATCCCGAACAGAGCTTGGAGAGCATTCGGTCGCGCGGCACGATCCGGCTCGGAGCTCCGGAGAATATTCCGCCCGAAGCGTCCGCGCTTCTGCGGCGGCTAGAAAAGGAAACTGGCGCGCGGACGCTGCGCAGGTCGGGCGAAATCGAGCCGTTGTTGCAAGCCGTCGAAGATGGCGACATCGACCTCGTGATTGCGCCGTTCCGCAAGGATACGCCTTCAGCCACCGCCAACGCCCTGTCGCCGCCGATCCGGACCGACGGAAGGGGCGACAAGGCGATCGAGTGGCGCGCCGCCATGCCGAGCGGCGAGAATCGCTGGATATCGCTCGTCGAAGTCAATGCACGGCAAGTCGCCGGGAGGGCGAAATGAGCGCGCCGACCGTGACGACCGGCGAAACGCTGCCGCCGCCATTGCTCGAAACCCTCAAGCGCGCCGAGCGCCTCGAATATTGGAACATCTTCTGGACGATCACGATCGTCATCGTGATGGGGCTGGTGCTCGGGCAGAGCCAGACGATGAAGACCGCGTGGATCGAGGACACGCTCGGGCTCGTCCCGCCGATCGCCTTCCTGATCGCGGCGAAAATGGAACGCAGGGGCCACAAGTCCCACAAATTTCCTTTCGGGTTCGAGCGGGTCAACGGCCTCGGCTTCTTTCTCGCGGCGGTCGCACTCGCCGCCACCGGCGCGCTTCTGCTCTGGGATTCGGCCATGACGCTGGTCAAGGCCGAGCATGCGACAGTCGGCACCGTGCGCCTCTTCGGCCAGGATATCTGGCTGGGCTGGCTGATGATCGGCGCACAATTCTACGCGATGATCCCGCCGATGATCATCGGCCGCAAGGAACTGCCGCTAGCCGAAGAGCTTGCCGACAAGCTGCTCCATACCGACGCGCTGATGAACAAGGCGAACTGGATGACGGGCGCCGCAGGTATCGCTGGCATCGTCGGCCTGGGTCTGGGCTGGTGGTGGGCGGACTCGGTTGCTGCCGCCTTCATCTCGTTCGACATCCTGCATGATGGCCTGAAGGCGATTCGATCTTCCACCGCCGAGTTGGTCGACGGCACCCCGCGCGGCCTTTCGAGCCCCGCGATTTCGGAAGAAGCGGAAGCTTTGCAGGCCATGCTCGAAGAGCGCTATCCCGGTGCGTCGATCCGCCTGCGCGAAACGGGCCGGCTCATTCGCGCCGAAGTGCATGGGTGCCATGCACCCGAGCCATATCCCGGTACCGCCGACCATTGGCCGGGTAAGGTTGAACGAAGCTGGCGGCTTGCCCAGATCAGTTTTGTACCGGTGGAATCCAATCGCAGTGAGCCCGAGGGGACGCGCTAAAGTCTTTGCCGCCGCGTCGCCGCCAGCAGCCGCTTGACGTGCGCCGCGACGCTTTCGGGATCATAGGGCCGCTGAAGGTGCGGGCCCTCATCGCATAAATGACCCGCCGCCTTGGCCGCCGAATCGATGTTGCCCGCAAGGACCACGTCGACATCGGGATAATGGTCCCTGACCCAGATCCGCAGCTCGAATGCGTTATATCGCCCCGGCAGCTCGGCATCTGCCAGCAGCGCGTCGATCCTCAAGGCGCCTTCCTCGAGCGCTATGACAACCTCGTCGGACGTCGCCGCCTCGAATACCTTGTAGCCGCAGTGCCGCAGATATTCGGCAAGCGCGTTGCGGATCAGGACGTCGGCGTCCGCGACGATCAGGCACCGTGGTTCTGGGAGCTCTTCTGCCATGGATCTCCTATCAGCCTTGCGATCAAGCCGGCGAGCGCTTCGATGGTATAGGGCTTTGCAAGAAATTCGTCGGCCGGATGGGATTGGGATTTGAACAGGTCCGCCGAGCAGACGATCACGGGGCGAGCGGGCGCCAGCGATTTCGAGCGGCGCGTCAGTTCCATCCCGTCGATGGCGCCGGGCATGCGAACATCGGTGATGATCAGGTCGATGACCTGACCGGACATGAGAATTTCGAAGCCCTCATCGCCGTCTGCGGCTTCCAGCACCTGATATCCGATCTCGCGAAGGGAATCGGCCAGCATGAACCGGATGAGAAACTCATCTTCGACGACGAGTATCGTTTGTGCACCCACCTTCGGTCCTCATCCACAATCCGAACCAGCGGCTCCGATTGGACCCGCACCTCGCCGCATTGTGGATGAGAGCTAAACGTCTGTCGATAAAGGCAGGTTCCGAAGCGCCGCCAGCGGGCGAAGAAATGGCCAGCGACGATCGCGAGTCCAAGCTGGCTCGGCGTCTCATCGGCGACTGTCGAATGTCGCGATGGCGTTCGTTGCCCGTCGGCATGGCCCTCTCAGCGGAGCCAACGGCGGCGCTTAATCCTTCCTCCGCCGTTAGCGGCTGCCGCCGACGGGGGCGTCAGCACCGGTCTTCGGGCCGTGATCGGTGCGGATAGGCTTGTGGCCGCCGCCCGCCTGCGGATCATCGTCATAATCCTCGGGATTACCGCCGCCGCCGGCTCCCGCGCCGCTGCCGGTAACCGGGCCGCTGCCTTGCTTGTTCGCTCGCTTGCCGCGGTTTTGCGCGGCGGTGACGTCGCCATCCTCGCGCTCGCCGACCGGATAATCTTCGGGCTGCGCGGTGCCGACATTGTCGCGGTCTTCGACCTTCTCCTGTTTGCGCGACCCGGGGGTAGGCGCGCGCGGTTCCTTGTCGGGGCGGGCATCGCCAAGCGGGCCGCGGGGAGTGGTATCGCTCATCTTCATTCTCCTTTGGTCGTGCGCGATCAGGCGGCGGCGAAGCCGGCCTTGTTCATCTCGGCGGTGACATGCCTGTTGCCTTCGGCGCCGAGCGCGGCGCGCAGGCGCGGGAAGAGCTCGCTTTCCTCCTGTTCGATATGCGTCTCGATATCCGCGCGGAATTCGCGGATCTTGGCGATCCATGTGGGATCGTCGTTTGCGATCTCGCTGAGATCGTGAAGATATTGCTTCACATAACCATGGTCGTGCACGAGCTGGTCGGCATCCTCGACCTGGCCATGGTCGCGCATCGCCGGATAGACGACATTCTCCTCCTCGAATGCATGCTTGCCGAGCGCATGCTTGAGCTGGGTGAGCAGCATGCCGCGCTTCCACGTCTGCGTCGCGTCGGTCTTCTCGATCGCATCGAAGAGCCTGAGCGTCAGCCGGTGCTCGGCCTTGAGGCCTTCGTCCCACTCGCCTTGTGCGGCGGTAATCCCCTGGACCACCGCCTTACGGCCGAAATTGGCGGCGAGACCGACGACGAAGCCTGCCGCGGCGGCGCCGAGAAGAAAGGCGGGGCTCTTGCTACTGGACAGAATATTGGTCGACATGATCGGCTCCTTCGGTCTGGATCAGGGATGTTCGAGCCGCGTCTCGACGCGGATCAGCGAGACCGCGGTGCGTCGCGGCTGCGTCAGCATGAAATGCGTTGCCACTGCGATATCCTCGGCGCGGAGCATCTTGCTCGCGTGGATCAGCTCTTTCTGCTTCTCGGGCGGGAACTCGGGATATTGGAAGTCGGCGCCGGTGAAGCCCGGTTCGATAAGCCCCACCTTGATATCCTCCTCGGCGAGCTCCTTGCGGAACGCCGGCACGAAGCCCTCGATGCCGGCCTTCGCGGCCACATAGATCGAGCTGCCGGGCTTTTGCGATACTGCCGACATCGATCCGATGAAGATGATATCGCTCCCGCTTTCCATACGCCGCGCGGCTTCCTGCGCGCAGATGAGATAGGCGCTGAAATCGGTCTCGAGCTGGTAGCGTGTCTCGCTCTCACCCGAATCGGCAAGCGCAGCCGCGGGAACAGCGGCGTTGATGACCGCGATGTCGATACCGCCGAGAAAATCGGTAGCGGCGTCGAAAAATCGGTCGACATCTTGCGGGATCGAGAGGTCGACATTGATGCCGTCGCCGTGACCGACTTCGCCGATGCGCTGCAACGCATCGTCGAGATGCTCGGGCGTCCGCCCGCAGATGAAGACCTTCACGCCTTCGCTCGCAAGCAGCACCGCGATCGCGCGGCCGATCCCCGTCGTGCCGCCGGTCACGATCGCCCTGCGCCCCTTGAGATCGGGTGCCTCGGTATGCGCGTCGCTTTCGTCGATCATCGTGCGTCCTCTCCGGTTCGAGCGGGGAGCGAACGGGCCGGGGCCAGCAAGGAGAGCCGCGGTGCCCGCTCCCCTTCGTCTACTGACGCCCGTCGATAGTCGGGGTTCCMCCCCGGCCGCCGGTGCGCGAAAAATATCTGAGACGTCGAAACACGCGCGTCGCCGCGCAGCTTTCCCGACGCTCTCTCTTCGATGGGGAATTCATTCGGGAAAAAAGAAGCGTCATGCATGATCGTCGAACCGATGCTGTTCGCACGCGTCTCCGGCTTGAGGATGTGCAACAATCGCCGCTCGCGTGCTGAAATCTGGCGCGGCGACGAGACCAAGCGCATCGGGTGCGAGGACGAGCATCGGGACGCGAAGACGCGCGTAGAGGCTGGACCGGACGGGCGGGGCGCGGCTCATCGGGCGGCCCCGCCGGTCGGATCGTTACGCGCACCATCGCGCGCGACGATCCAGAAAGGCGCAGGGTCGGCCGCGGCCTTCACCAGCTGGCAGAGCGGCTCGCCGTCGGCGAGCAAGAGCGCTCGTCGCCCTTCGGCTTCGCCCATCGCGATCTCGAGCGCCGCCGCCGGGCTCTCGGCCTCGAACTCGATCCGCTTCGGCAGGCCGAGCGCATCCTCTTCATAGCGTAGCGTGTAGGTGCGCCGCCGGCCCTTGCCGGTCACCGGTGCCTGTTCCGCGATCGCTTCGCCAGCGAAGCGCAAAGTCTCCCTCGCCATGACTGCGCGCTCAATAGGCTGGCGGGTCGCTGGCGGGGAAGGATTCGTCGGCCGCCTGGTCGATGCGGTCCCACGTCCGGCGCGGCTGAGAGCGCATCCCGCCCGGACCCGCCGAGCGCGTCTGGTCGAAGTTCTCGGGGTCGGTCTCGTTGTCGGCAAAGGCCGTCGCATGGTCATCCTGCTTCGGCGGCTCGCCCGGCTGCCTGCGCGTAAACCATACGAGCGCCCCCAGTACCGCGACGCCGAGGAGCTTGCCGAAACCCGATGTCCTCGTCCCGTCCGCGCGGGATGCTGCTGTCCTGGCCATGATCCAATCTCCTTCCTTCGTTCAAAAAATTACGGTGCCGAAATCATCCTGCCGGCTCCGTGGGCGTGGTAGTCTTGCGCGCCCACTTCGTGCCGATTGTCTGCGACCTTTGCCCATTCTCAGGCCTCCCAGCGCAACACGAGGCGGCCGCTCGCGGGCACCAGATAGTCGATCCGGTCGGCGCTCGTCGCATGGGGGCGCAGCACGTCGCCATCGACCGTCGCCACATGGGTGCGCGGAAGCTTGCGGCGCTTTGCACGCACGAAGCTCAGCCGCGCCGTACAGGTCTCGCCGCCGTCGAGCGTGACCGACAGCGCCTTCGTATCGGTGCGCTCGCTCGCGCGGACGAAATGATCGCAATAGAGGAGGAAGGGGGCGCCTTCGACCTTGTGGAACGACCGGGTCGCGAACACGAACGCCGCGCCGGCGCCGTAAATCTCCTGCCCGACCTGGCCCGCTTCCTGCCCGTCGGGATAGAGATCCTCGAGCGGGAAGGAGAGCTTGCGGTCGATATGACCATTATGCTCGCGCTGTTCCTTCGCGATCGCCTGCGGCGGGAGCGCATCTGGATAGTAGAACCAGGCGCGGTCGAGCGCATATTTGCAATATTCCGCGATCAGCATCCGCGCCGCGGGCTCGAGGTCGGGGCCGCTGTCGTCCAGATAATGTTCGAACGCCGAGAAGCTGTCGAAGCATTCGTAAATCGCCATATAGGGTGCGTCCTGGAGGCAGGTCACCCCGAGGAAATTGCGGTAGTGGACCGCGTGGCCGAGCTCGCTTTCCCATATCTCGCAATTGTGGAAGAAGCTTGCGAGATAGACATAGCTCTGGTCGCGATAGACGTCGCGGTCGGTGATCCGCCACAGCCGCATGCACGCCGCGGCGCCCCAGGCGGTGAGATTGGCCTGATAGTTGATGCCGAAGCCAAGGCCGATCGCCGCATCGATCGCAGCGCGCGCCTCGTCGAGATAGCGCTTGTCGTCGGTGAGGTCGAACGCCTGCAGCATCACCCAGGCATAGACGCCGCCGACGTCGGTCTGCCCGCGCCCGTCGGCGCCTGCGGTCTCGGTGATCACCGAGAAGTCGGTGATCTTGTACTGGATCGGCCATTTATAGTCGAAATGGCGCGCCGCCTTGATCGCATAGTCCATCGACTTCAGGAACAGCGTCCTGGCCTGCTTGTCGCCGCCGTGGGCGAGGCGGCCGAGATTGAGGAGCGGGTGGTAAAGATACCAGCTGTCGACCGCATCGGCATCCTTGTCGTCTCCGACATTGGGCAGATAGCGCCGCAATGTCTTCAGTTTCGGATCCCAGAATTTGTTCAGCCCTGACTTGAACTCGGCCTCGAGCGGGTGTGGCTCGCCCTGCCATTTGCCCCAGTCGTGGATCGCCTGGACGATCGACATCTGCACCATGATGTCGGGATATTCGGCCGCCGTATAGGGATGCACATAGCGATGCCCGTAATGGCGGATCGTCGCCTCGGGCGCGCTGTCCAGATCGTCGAGCGTGCGGCCCGCGCGATTGATCCAGTCGCGAAACTCGGTCGGCGGCAGGTCGAGAAGCTGGTACGCGCCACCGAGCATCTGGAGGAAGTGGCGCGCGCAGTCGCGTTCGTCGCTCGGCCCGTCGGGGCGGCACAGCAGGATCGCGTCGGAAAGGATGATCTCCTTGCCGGCAGCGAGCGGTTCTGTCCCGGTTCCGGCGCCTTGGTCGGGGGTCGGAAGGAGAAAGCCGAGCTCGGGCCACTCGCCGCCGACGACATCTTCGGGCTTCGTGCCTGTCGCGCGGCAATAATCGTTGAGCGCGGTCAGATTCTGGAAATAGAAAAAGCTGCCCGCTGCCGGATCGTCGAGCTGAAAATAGAGAAGGCCCGTGTTGAGGCCGCGCTGTACCGCATGAACGCGGCCGCGCGCACCGAGAGGCTCATCATGGCGATCGAGAGGATAGAGATCGCGGGGCACGAAAGGGAGCCGTGTCGGCACGCTGGGCGTGAAGCGCGTGATGAGGCGGAAATAGGGCAGCGTCCGCGCGCCGGACTTCACCGAGACGATATGTACGCCAAGCCCGCTCGTGACGCGAATACGGGCGATCTCGCCAAGCTCGGGCCTCATCGCCCTGGCGACGGTCTCGCCGGCCCATGCTGCGGCGCGAAGCGCAATCCCGCCCTGGCCCGGTCGGCGAACGATCAACCAGAGGGCATCGCCGAGAATGCGCACCTCGGCGGCGAGTTCGCCTGCGGTGAAGGCCGCCAGTGGCTTGCCGCGCATGCGCGCGAACGCGTCGCCGAGAGTAAGGAGATAGGGGGTGACCGGCGCGGTGCCGTCTTGAAGCGCGCTCGATTTCATGCGGGTCGTTCCCTGCTGGACGTCTCATTTCTGCCGATTTTGTTCCCTGTTAAGGCGCGACAGAGGCAAATGTTCCCGGCGCTTGATCGAGGTTAATCATATTGTCCTCGCGGCGCCCCGGAGACCAAAAGCCGCTTTGGGAATATGGGTGATGCGGCACGCGAGATCGGCTTCGCCCGAGGCAACGACATAATGATCGCCGGCATCGGCGATGCCGGTCGTGAACACGACATCACGCACATAGAGCTTGTCCTCAAGCGGCCGCGTGAGTTCGGGGTCGGCCTCGAGCAGCGGTGCATGTTCGGTGCGCACGACGCACGCCGGGTCGTCGCGGTCTAGAAGCGACCAATAGGTTCGGTAGATGCCGACGATCTCCTTGGGCTCGACCCCGTGCCAAAGGCTCAGCCAGCCATCGTCGGTGAGGATGGGCGGGGTCCCGCCGCCGATCCGCGCCGTCGCCACGGTATCGGCATGCGGGCGGATGCCCGGCGCGCGATGGGGTTTCCAGTGAAGCGCGTCGGGCGAAGTGGCGAGGTTTATCGAGGGGCCCGCCCGCCACGCCGATCCGGGCGGATAGGCGAAATAGAGATCGCCGAGCGGGCGCGTCTGCGCCCAATACCGGCCGTCGATCCGGCCCTCGAAGATCAGCATGTCCTTGTTCTGATGGTCGAGAACGATATCCTCGAAAGTCCAGTCGAGGCCGTTATCCGAGCTGTAGAGCGTCGTCGAATGCCGCTCGGGGCTTACCGAGCAGCTCGTCATCAGCCAGCGATCGCCGACACGACTGATCCGCGCATCCTCGACGCCGTAGCATTGAAAATCGCCCGCGGGCGCGATCGCGCGATCATAATGGACCGCAACCACCTCGAGGCCGTCGGGTGACAGCTCGACCGGGAGAAGCCAGGACAGGGAGGTCAGCGCCATCACCCGCCACTTGCCGCCGCGGACCATGAACTTGCGAGGGTCGGAGGTGTCGCACAGATCGAGCGGCCAAGCGTCGAGGAGATATCGACCCTCGGCCCAGCGTATGCAGTGGACATGGCCATCGAATATCGGGCTACGGAGCGCCTCGGCCACGCGCACCAGCATCAGCAGATTGCCGCTCGCGAGCCGCGTCAGCCCGGGATTGAAGGCGCCGAGCACATAGGTCTCGGCATCGAAATGGCCCGCGAGCGGCGAGCGCGACAGATCGACATCGTCGGGGCCGAAGATGAGACGGTCGACAGCAAAACCCATTGTCGGTTCCTTCCCGTTGGAGGCGGCGGCACGCTGGCCGATGCCGCTATCAAGTCGCGGCGCGCGGCATCGTTCCGCAGCACCGCGGCGTGGAACTATCGGCAGTGCCGATCGATTGCTTTGGTGTCCTTGGCGACCGCCAGGGATGATGATCCCCCCATCAGGAGCATTTTCCGCCATGAAGCAACTCGTCGCCTTCGATCTCGATGGAACCCTTGCCGAGAGCAAGCAGCCGCTCGAGCCCGAGATGGGCGAGACGCTGGCCGATCTGCTTGGCGTCGCCGACGTCGCGGTGATCTCTGGCGGCGACTGGCCGCAGTTCGACAAGCAGGTGGCGAGCCGGCTCCCCCCGCGCGCCGACCGCGCGCGCCTGTGGCTGATGCCGACGACGGGAACAAAACTCTATACGCACAGCGTGAATGGCTGGCAGCCCGTCTATGCCGAACTCTTCGAGGACGGGCAAAAGCGCGACATCCTCGAAGCGTTCGATGCGGCACTCGCCGCGACGGGGTTCGTGCCCGAGGACGTGTGGGGCGAGCGCATCGAGGATCGCGGCAGCCAGATAACCTTTTCGGCGCTCGGCCAGCAGGCGCCGATCCATGCCAAGGAGATCTGGGATCCCGATTTTGCGAAGCGCAAGATCATCCAGGCCGACCTGCGCAGGCGCCTGCCGGGGCTCTCGATCAACATGGGCGGAGCGACCTCTATCGATATCACGCGCGAGGGTGTCGACAAGGGTTATGGCCTCGCGAAGCTTCGCGATGCGAGCGGTATCGCGCTGGATGACATGCTATTCATCGGCGACGCCATCTTTCCCGGCGGCAATGATTATCCGGCTCTGGAACTCGGGCTCGACACGGTGCGCGTTCGCGACCCGCAGGAAACGCTTGCGGTCATCGCAGCGATCGTCGCATGCCAAAGACCAGCCCGGCTTTGACCGTTCGTTGAGCGCCGGGGCCCAACAACGATCGCTTAGCCGGGCTGCGGCCCCGGGATATCTGCCGCGGGCGCGCCCGGCTCGTTGGAGCGCGGTGCGCGCATCCGGGCGAGGCGATCAAGCACAGCGCTCCAATAGTCGATTTCGCCTTGTGCGGAGCGCTCGCGAGACCAGCTAATTTGCTGTTCGACGACGCTCTCGGCCCGGTCGGCGTAGCGCTGCCTTACGTCGGTGGCTGCGGCCCAAATCATATGCTCCGAACAGGATGACATCTGCCATCTCCATTAACGATCAAGCCCCGTTCGCAGAGAATTTCCGATTCCTAAATCGACCGACGGCGGCGGTTGGTTCCGCGCCGCGCGCATGCTCTTTGCTTGTCGGTGTCGTCGATGACCGAATTCGATGAATGCCGCGGCCTTCGGGCGTATTCCGGCCGCGGCAGACGCCGCCCGTAGCAGGCAGACGCGGGGGCGGACGCGGCTATCTGCCTCGGCCGCCAGGAGTGACGATCTCCGGTCCGGCGCACCGGCAGTCAAATCGTCAGCGATTGAAACGGGTAAGCCCCGTCGCATTTCTGCGGCGGGGCTTTCCTAAAGTCCGTCCGAAGACAGGACTTAAATTCTGACCATATTTTCATATGGAGAGGTTAATGAAACACGCGGGCTCCGGCTTTGGTTCCCGCGCCGCGCATCCGGTATGAATTTTCCTCGATTTTATGCGGACATGCCGCGGGCCGTCTTTCTGTGCCGGGTCGAGCCTTGAGCGACGGCCCGTTTTTGCATAAAATCACCTGGCTGCCGAAGGATGCGCGAGTCTTATCGCGCCCCGGTGGCTGGTCGCAACGAGGGTGGAGCATGCCATGCACCGCTTCTATCTGGTAATCAGGCCTGCCGGAGGTGCCGGCACCCGGCGTGTCGCGCTTGACGCCGCCGATAGCGACCACGCGCTCCATCTTGCCGAGGGGCACGCCCGCGGCGCGGACGTCGAGCTTTGGGATGGCGACCGCATGCTCGCGAAAATGGGAGCGAGTACGCCGCACCTCTGGACGGTGCCGCCCGCGCCGGTCGGCATTGCGTCAGGCGTCGCCGCCGGCTTCGAAGGGATCGGGAAGGCCGGTGACGGGATCGCGATGAGGCAGGGGTAGCGCTGTCATTCGGGCGCGGGTTTGGGCCGAGGGTGCCTCGGTGCAAATATCCCAGTTCATCCCATCGGGATAGGCGCCCACAACCTGGAAATCTTCGCTGCCCGCGACGCGGCGGTGCCCGGTCCCGACCGGGAGCAAGAGCGCGTCGCCGGCCTGCACGTCGATGCTTTTGCCGCCGGGGCCGCCGAGCTGGAGCGTGGCAAAGCCGGCAAAGACGCCGAGCGCTTCGTGCGTCGTCGAGTGATAATGATGATAGTCGAATATCGTATCGCGCCACTGCGGCCGCCAGCCATGGTCAGCGAAGCGCTGTTCAAAGGCTTCGGCAGCTTTCCTGCCTTCGGCTCTGACCGCGCCGCGGTAGAGGAGGACGGGGAGCCGCTCGTTGTTCGGAACCCAGCCCTGCTGGTGGAGGATGAAGGCTTCGGCTTGGGTCATGATATCTTCTTTTTGGTTTTTCGGCCCGGGGCGTCGCCGAGTTCGACCCATACCGGGGTGTGATCGCTCGTTTTTTCCCAGCCGCGCGGGCGAAGGTCGACTTCGGCAGCCGCAAGGCGTTTCGTCGCGGGCTTATTGAGCAGCAGATGGTCGATGCGGATGCCCGCGTTGCGTTCGAAGCTTTGGCGCCAGTAGTGCCAGAAGGTATAAATGGTCTCCTTGGGGTGGAGATGGCGGATCGCGTCGACCCACCCCTGGTCAAGGAGGCGCCGGTAGGCGGCCTTTGCTTCGGTCGCGAAGAGCGCGTCGTCCTTCCAGCGCTCGGGCTTGTAGACGTCGACTTCGGTCGGGATGACATTGAAGTCGCCCGCGACGACGACGGGCGCCTTGAGGTTGACGAGCGAGCGGAGGTGCGCATGAAGTCGCTCCATCCAGTCGAGCTTGTAATCGAACTTGGGGCCAGGGCAGGGGTTGCCGTTGGGGAGATACAGGCCGGCGACGAGAATGCCGCCGACCGCTGCCTCGACATATCGGCTCTGCTCATCCTTGGGATCCCCGGGCAAACCGCGGCGCGTCTCGTGGATCTCGCCGACGCGGCTCAGGAGCGCGACGCCGTTCCACCGGCTCTGGCCGTGCCAGATCGCCTGATAGCCCGCTGCCTCGATCGCGGCCTTCGGGAATGCTTCCTGCGGCGCCTTGAGTTCCTGCAGCACGACGATGTCGGGCTCGGCAAGCGCGAGCCAGCGGAGCAGCACGGGCAGTCGGCCGCTGATCCCGTTCACATTGTAGGTCGCGATCTTCACAGGGCCGGGAGCTCCCGGTCGGCGGCGCCGCCCCAGCCGGCCGACGCTTGCGGTTGAGCGCGGTAGAACAGAGTTCCGGTATCGCCGCGTTCGCTCCGGAGGGTTCGCTTGTTGCGGCAGGAGGCGGGGGAGCGGATCATGGAGTCTCTACTCGACGAGGCCGCCTTCGTTCCCCGGCCGGGGCAAGCTGCGTTGCTGCAACCCGCGCGGCGCGCAGGCGTTGACCGAGGATAAACGAAGGAGTGGATCATGGCCGACGACAAGACGCATGTGGGATCGCCCGACCGCGACAGGATCAGCCTCGGCGAAGACTATGAAGTGCGCGACTGGACGCAGGGCCTCGGCGTGAGCGAAGCAGAACTGCGCGAAGCAGTCGACGCCGTCGGCCATTCCGCGGATGCTGTGCGCGCCTATCTGAAGAAATCCTGATGGCAGGCGACTTCGACCGCGCCGCGACTGCACCGGTCGAGCGCGTCGCCCGCACGCTCGCGGCCCACGCGCTGAGCAAAAATGGCGAGGGCGACATGGCATCGGCAGCAGAAGCGGTCGATGCGCTGTGGCCCGACCATGCCGATGCGGCGCTCGCGGTGCTGCGGACACTGCGCGAGCCGAGCGGTCGCATGCTTGCCGTCGGCGATGCGGCCGTCTGGGACCGGATGATCCGCGCCGCGATCGAGGACGAGACGATTTCCGAAAGCTGAAGCGCTGGCCGGAACTGTCCCGCGGGACCGTCCGTTAGGACAGGCGAAAAAAAGCAGGGGACAAAAGCATGTGGAGCGTCTGGAGAAAAGGAAACGGCGATGGCGACCGCGACTTTCTCCGCCACGACGGAGAAATGGGCCGGTTGATTGCCGCCTATGACTGGTCGGAGACCGTGCTCGGGCCAATCAGCGGCTGGTCCCCGAGCCTGAAAGCCATCGTTGCCTTCCTCATCCATTCGCCGGTGCCAATGGTCATGCTCTGGGGCAAACCCGGCACGATGATCTACAACGACGGCTATTCGGTTTTCGCCGGCGAAAATCATCCGCGCATCCTCGGTTTGCCCGTTCGCAAGGCCTGGCCCGAGGTCGCCGATTTTAACGACAATGTCATGAAAGTCGGCCTCGCCGGCGGCACGCTTGCCTACAAGGATCATCTGCTCCAGCTCGACCGTACCGGCGGGCTCGAGGACGTCTGGATGAATCTCGACTACTCCCCGGTTTTCGGTGACGACGGCACACCGGCGGGCGTGCTCGCGATCGTCGTCGAGACCAGCGAAGCAATCAAGGCGGCCGTGGCGCTGCGCGAAAGCGAGGCGCGGCTGCGTTTCCTCGATGCCCTCGGGCGCCAGACGATGACGATTACGGATGCTGACGAAATATTGGCGACGACCACCCGGATGGTCGGCGAGGAACTGGGTGTCTCGATCTGCGCCTATGCCGATATGGACGAGGATGGCGATGGCTTTTCGATCCGCGGCGACTGGGCGGCCGAAGGCTCGGCCTCGATCGTCGGCCATTATCGACTCTCGGACTTCGGCGACCTCGCTGTGCGGAACCTGAATGCGGGCGAGCCGCTCGTTGTTCACAACAATAGCACCGAACTGCCCGCTGCTGCGGCGGCGACCTTTCGCGATATCGGCATCGCGGCGACGATCTGCATGCCTTTGGTGAAAGAAGGGCGGCTCACCGCCCTGATGGCGATCCATCACCGCGACCCGCATGTCTGGAGCGACAATGAGCTCGCGCTCATCCGCGATGTGACCGACCGGAGCTGGGCGCATATCGAGCGCGTCGGCACCGAGGAGGAACTGCGCAAGACCGCCGAACGGCTGCGCGATCTTAACGAAACGCTCGAGATGCGCGTTGCCGACCGTACCGCGGCGCTTGAGCGCAGCCAGACCCAGTTCCGCCTGCTCGTGCAGGGGGTTACCGACTATGCCATCTACATGCTCGACGGCGAAGGCCATGTTTCGAGCTGGAATGCCGGGGCCGAGCGGATCAAGGGCTATCGCCCCGATGAAATCATCGGACGCCATTTCTCTTCCTTCTACCAGGAGACCGACCGCGCGGCGCAGGAACCGGAGCGAGCCCTGGACACGGCTCGGCGCGAAGGCCGCTTTGCCGCCGAGGGCTGGCGGATCCGCAAGGATGGAACGCGCTTTCGCGCGAGCGTCGTGATCGATGCGATCCACGACGACGACGGCACGCTGATCGGCTTTGCCAAGATCACCCGCGACATCTCCGAGCGCGAAGAGGCCCAGCACGAGCTCGAGCTGGCGCGCGAGGCGCTGTTTCAGTCGCAGAAGCTCGAGGCAATCGGTCAACTCACCGGCGGGATCGCGCATGACTTCAACAATCTCCTGATGGCGATCCGAAGCGGCCTCGAACTGCTACGCAAACGGTCCGATCTCGAACCCCAGGCGGCGAAGCTTCTCGACAATTGCCTCCTGGCAACAGATCGCGGCGCCGCGCTCACCCAGCGCATGCTCGCTTTTGCGCGGCGCCAGGAACTCTCGACCGAGGCGGTCGTGTTGCCGCAGCTCGTTGGCGGCATGATGGAATTGCTGCAGCGTGCGCTCGGGCCCGCATTCATCATCGAGACGAGCTTTCCCGCCGGGCTCGCGGCGGTCGCTGCCGACGTCAACCAGCTCGAAATGGCGCTTCTGAACCTCGCGGTCAACGCCCGTGACGCGATGCCGGGCGGCGGTGCGATCGCAATCGGCGCGGTCGAGCAGGATGTCCGGCGCGGCGCGGTCGCGGATCTCGCGCCGGGTCGTTATGTCCGGCTGTCGGTGGCCGACAATGGCGCGGGCATGGACGCCGCTACGCTCGCGCGCGCCGCCGATCCTTTTTTCACCACGAAGGGCATCGGCAAGGGCACCGGTCTCGGCCTGTCGATGGTCCATGGTTTCGCGCAGCAGATCGGCGGCGCGCTGCAGATGGAGAGCGAGGTCGGACGCGGTACGAGCGCGCATATCTGGCTGCCATTGAGCGACGAGAAAACCGGCACTGCGTTGCCTGACGCCCAGCCTGCCGAAGCGGCGCAGACCGCGAGCCGACGTATCCTCGTCGTCGACGACGATGCGATCATCCTCATGAACACCGCCGCGCTGCTCGAGGATCTCGGCCACCAGGTGGTCGAAGCGGGATCGGGCGACGAAGCGCTCGAGCTGCTTCGCGCGCATCCCGATATCGCGATCCTGATCACCGACCAGGCGATGCCCGGCATGACGGGCAGCGAATTGATCGCCGCCGCGCGCGCCGAGCGTCCTGCGCTCCCGGTCATTCTCGCCACCGGTTATGGCGAGACCCCTGCCGACGTGGCGCAGGGACTACAGCGCCTCGGCAAGCCCTTCGGGCAGATGGAGCTCGAACGCGCGGTCGCGCAGGCGGCGGGGTGACGGAGCGCTGCGGGGGCACGGGAGACGATCATGAAAGTTCCACCGCTTGCATATTCCCCCGCCGTCGAACGGATCGAGCCGGACGAAGCCGAGACAATCGCGAAACTCAACGCGGCTTTCGATACGATCCTCGAGCGAACGTCCGCGGATTATGGCCATGCCGTTCGCGCAGTCCATGCCAAGGCGCATGCCATTCTCGCTGGCGAACTGATCGTCGAGCACTCTCTTCCGTCCGAGCTGGCGCAAGGCCTGTTCGCCACGCCCGGCACGCATCGCGCATTCATCCGCGTCTCCACCAATGCCGGCGATATGCTTCCCGATGCGATCAGCTTGCCACGGGGCGTCGCGGTCAAGATCCTCGACGTCGAGGGCGAGCGGCTCGAGGGCTCCGAGGGCACAGCGCAGGATTTCATCTTCGTCGCCGCGAAGACCTTCCAGGCGAAGACCGCCCATAAATTCCTCGGCCGTCTCAAGCTGCTCGCACGGACGACCGATCGCCTCGAGGGCACCAAGAAGGCGATATCGGCGGTGCTCCAGGGCGTGTATCATGGTTTCGAGGCGGTTGGGCTCGATCCACCCGCGGCGGTCGACGCGCTTGGCGGCGCTCCCAATTTCGAGCCGCTCGGATTGACCTATTATTCAGTCACCCCCTTTCGATACGGCGATCATGTCGCGAAGTTCAGCCTCGCGCCGGTTGCGCCTGCGATGACCGCGCTCGCCGGCGAGACGATTGCCGTCGCAGGACGCGACGATGCCATCCGCGAGGATGTGCGCGCCGAGATGCGAGCGATCGACGCGGTCTGGGAAGTGCGGGTCCAGCTTTGCCGCAATATCGCGCGCCAGCCCGTCGAGGATCCGACCGTCGAATGGGATGAAAGCGAAGCGCCTTTCGAGCGCATGGCGCTGCTGCGTGCCGCGGCGCAGGACAGTTGGACGCATAGCCTCGTCGAGCGTGTCGACGAGGCTATGCGGTTCAGCGTCTGGACGGGTATCGAGGCGCATCGGCCGCTCGGCAACATCAACCGCGCGCGCCGCGACACCTATCGCCATTCGGCCGATTATCGCGCCGCCTTCATCGGCTGCCCATATGCCGAGCCAGGCGCACCGACGCCGTGGAAAGATGGAGGGAGGTGCGGATGACCGACTGGATCACCGATCTTGTCGAGGCGATGGGTTATGCAGGCATCGTCCTGCTCATGTTCCTCGAGAATGTCTTCCCGCCCATCCCCTCGGAAGTGATCATGCCGCTCGCCGGCTTCGGTGCCGCCGATGGCAAGTACAGTCTTCCCTGCGTCATCCTCGCCGGGCTCGCCGGAACGCTCGCAGGCGCACTTTTCTGGTACGCAGTCGCGCGCCGCATCGGCGACAAGCGCCTGCGCCGCTGGGCCGACCGGCACGGCCGCTGGATCACCTTGAGCAGCGAGGATATTGCGTCGATCGAGAGATGGTTTTGCCGCCACGGCAGCTGGGCGGTGCCGCTCGCACATCTCGTCCCCGGCCTTCGGACGCTGATCTCGATCCCGGCGGGGGTGTTCGCGATGCCGCCGACGCGCTTCATCCTCCTGAGCGCGATCGGCGCGGGCGTCTGGACGGGCGCGCTCGCGGGCGCAGGCTATATGCTCGGCGCGCGTTTCGACGGCGTAGAAAAATATCTTGGCCCCCTCAGTACGGCGATCATGGCGGCGCTGCTGCTCTATTATGTCTGGCGGGTGATCCGCTTCGAGCCGGCCAAGGCGGGCTAGATCATTTCTGACCTGCTGCCGGCCCGACCGGCAAGGCAAGCGCGAGGGGTGTTGGACCCGTGACGCGCCACACCGTGTTCGAAAGATCGTCGGCGATCCAGAGCGCGCCGCGCGCCGCATCATAGGTGACCCCCACCGGGCGGCCGCGCGCGCGTCCGTCCTTGATGAAGCCGGTCACGAAATCCCTCGGCTTGCCGGCGGGTCTGCCGCCCGCAAACGGCACGAAGCTCACCTTGTAGCCCGCGAGATGCTGGCGGTTCCAGCTGCCATGTTCGCCGATAAAGGCGCCTTGCGCGAAGCCTGGAAAGCCGGTGCCGCTGGCAAAGCTGAGGCCGAGCGGGGCGACATGCGAGCCGAGCCCATAGTCGGGCGCGATCGCGCTTTTAACGAGGTCGGGTTTCTGCGGATGCACCCGTGGATCGACATGCTTACCCCAATAGCTGTACGGCCAGCCGTAGAAGGCGCCCTCTTTCACCGAGGTCAGATAATCGGGGACTAGCTCGGCTCCGAGTTCATCGCGCTCATTGACCACCGCCCACAGCATGTTCGATGTCGGCTCGAAAGCGAGCGCAGTCGGGTTGCGAATACCCGAGACATAGATGCGGCTCGCTTTTGTTGCGGGATCGACCTCCCAGATAACCGCCCGATCTTCCTCGAGGCTGAGGCCGCGTTCGCCGATATTGCTGTTCGAGCCGATGCCGACATAGAGCTTGCTGCCATCGGGGCTCGCGGCGAGCGACTTGGTCCAGTGGTGATTGATCTGTGACGGGAGCTTGGTGACCTCTTCCCCTTTTCCGGAGATGCTTGTCGCCCCGTCGCTATAGGCGAAGCGCAGCAGCGCGCCCTGGTTGGCGACATAAAGGCTGCCGTTCACCAGCGCGAGACCATAGGGCGCATCGAGATCCTTGATAAAGGTCGTGCGCAGCTCGGGCTTGCCGTCGCCGTTCGCGTCGCGCAGCAGCGTGATGCGATTGCCGCTCTTGACGCTGCTCTTGCCGAGGCTCTTGATATAGCCCGCGATCACATCCTTCGGCCGCGATTTCGGCGCGTGACCGCCCGAGCCTTCGGCGACAAGGACGTCGCCATTGGGCAGGACAAGAATCTGGCGCGGTATCTTGAGATCGGTCGCAACGGGCGTGATCGTGAAGCCCTTCGGAACGGTCGGACGTTCGCCGTTCCAGCCTTGCGGCTTCGCGATCTTCATCGGCGGGACGAGCGTCTCGTCGAGCGCGGGAAGCTTGGGGCTCGCGCCCGTCTGGTCGAGGCTTTCGTCGCCGCCGCTGCACGCCGCGAGCGCGCTCGCGGCGAGGAGGCCGGTGAGGAGAAAGCGCGAGCTCATCGGGCGATCCTTTCGCCGCTATAGGCAATCCATCCCGCGGCGAGCGCGGTGAGCGCCGAGACGATCGACAGGGCCACCCCTGCGGCGCCGACCGAGCTCCAGGCGTCCTGGCTATGCTTGAAGGCGTTGATCAGCCCGGCAATCCACATGACGAGCAGGAGCAGGAAATAGACGAGCGCACGGGTCCGCTCGGGGTTGCGGCGCCGGCGGAAGAGGCCGATCGCCGCCCAGAGCAGGACCGGGGCGCCGAAGACGAGCGCGCCGACGATCAGCCAGGCCGAAAAATTGCTCCACTGCATCTCGGCGCTCTTGAGATAAATGATGTCGGAGAGAAGCGCGCTGGCGAACAGCGCGATCGGGAAAGCGAGCAGGATCGCGTGGAGCGGGTGGACGGACCGTCTGCTCATGGAAGATTGTGTCGCCAACCTCATTCTCCGCCTGCTCCGCCCCCTCGAACAATGCACCGGCTGGCGATTGGTTTCGTGGACGCGCGCGGAACTCGCGCGCGGGCGCGACGTTCGAATGGCAGAGGAAGGGCATGTTGGACCGAGGCTGGATTCCCTATTGCGGCGCGGCGCCGCTGCCCAGCGACTGGCTCGGGCGCTGGAACGGCGAACCCTGGCTGTTGCTCGGGCTCGGACTGGTCGCTTCTCTTGCCTGGCGCCGCGATGCTGCTCCTGCCTTTTGGGCCGGGATGGCGGTATTGGTGCTTCTTTTCGTATCGCCGCTCTGCGCCCTGTCCTCGGCGCTCTTCTCGGTACGCGTAGTGCATCATGTCATATTGACTGCTGTCGCCGCTCCGCTGCTTCTATGGGGCCTTCCGCGTCTCGTCGTCTCCGGGAGCGCGGCGCTGTGGGCGGGGGGGCATATCCTCCTCTTCTGGGTCTGGCACGCGCCCGCGCCCTATGCGGCAGCGTTCTCGAACGACCTGATTTTCTGGACGATGCAGCTGTCGCTGCTCGTCAGCGCGATGACCTTCTGGGGCGCGCTGCGGCGCGCGTCTTCGCTCACCGCGATCCTGCTCCTGCTCGCTATGATGGTCCAGATGGGGCTGCTCGGGGCGCTGATCACCTTCGCCGGATCGCCGCTTTATGCGCCGCATGCTGCATCGACATTGGCCTGGGGCCTGACCCCGCTCGAGGACCAGCAACTGGCCGGGCTCATCATGTGGGCGCCCGCCGCCGTCTTCTATCTCGCTGCGGCACTATGGCGCGGCTGGCACATGCTCGCGCCGCCGGCCGCAGCGGCGCGATGATCGCGGCGCTCCAGGCCTGGGCGGCGCGCTACGCCGCCGACCGGCGCTACTCGCCTGTCGGCCAGACCTTCCACTGGGTGATGGCGGCGCTCGTCCTCTTCCAGCTCTGGTGGGGATGGCACATGAGCCGGATTCCCGCGGGCGGCGACAAGATCGAGGCCTTTCGCACCCACGCCGAGATCGGACTTCTTATGCTTGTCCTCGCTGCGATGCGGGCGCTGTGGAGGCTGGTGATCCCGGGTCCGGTGAACGATGCCGACCGGCTCGGCTGGCAGACGATGGCGGCCTACGTCACCCACATCCTCTTCTATCTCTGCTTCTTCGGGTTGCCGCTCAGCGGCTGGGCGATGTGGTCGGCGGTCGAGGGCGAGCCGCTGAAGATCGCGGGACTCATCCCCTTTCCCTATATGCCTTTCGATACGCTCACGCCCGCGGTGCAATGGTGGATACTCGACTGGGCCGAGGGCATCCACGCCTTACTCATCCTCCTCCTGGTGGCGATGATCCCGATCCATGTCGGCGCGGCGCTGAAGCATCATTTCTGGGATCGCCACGACGTGCTGCGCGGGATGCTGCCCAATCTGGAGGGGGAGACGGAGAAAGGCCCGCCGCATAAGCCGAAACCGCGCGCGCCTCGGAAGGCGAAAGCCGGCGGCTGATTGCCCGCATCTCGCCGAGCGGATCATTGTTCCGCTTGCCCATGCGCCATGCGGCAAGCTGCGCCTCGAGATAGGCCGCAGGCTGCCCCGAAAGCGGCGGGTTCGCCGCATCGCCTTCGCCGTTCGCACCGTGACAGCTTGCGCAGGGCGCGAGACCGCGCGCGGTATCGCCGCGCAGGTAGAGGATCGCCCCCTCCACAGCGGGTTTCGCGGGAGCGCGCGGGGGCGCGGGGAGGGCGGCATAATAGGCCGCGACCTTCGCGCGGTCGGCGTCGGACAGTTTGAGCGCGATCGAGTGCATCAGTGGATGCTCGCGCCGCCCGTTGGCATAATCGGCGAGCTGGCGGTGAAGATAGCCGGGGTCGAGGCCGGCGAGGCGCGGGCTGGCTTGGCCGTCGCCTTCGCCGCCGAGACCATGACAGGTGAAGCAAGCCGCTTGGGCGCCCGCGTCGCCGCCGCTGAACGCCAGCGTTTCGCCGGAGGCGCGAAAGCGGTCGTCATGGGTCGGCGCGTCGCATCCCATCAGCGGGAGGAGGAGGAGAAGGGAAGCGGCGCGCACCTTGCGGGAACCATTGTCGGCGTGCGGTGGTTCCCGAAGCGTGACGCAAGAGGATGTCGGATGATCTGGAAAGGGGGATTTGCGGGATCGATGCTGCTGATGCTGACGGCTTGCGATCCCGCGCCCATCGAACCGCCGCTCGCGGATGCCGCCGCGATCGCACGCGGCAAGGCCGCGGCCGCACGCCTGGGCTGCGGCGCCTGTCACGACATGCCCGGCATCGACTGGCCGAAGGGGCAGGTTGGCCCGCCGCTTGCGGCTTTCGGAAAGCGCGGCCTGATCGCGGGGCAGCTCCCGAACGATCTGCCTCTGCTAGCCGTCTTCATACGCGACGCGCCTGCCGTGGTGCCTGGAAGCGCGATGCCCGCTATCCCGATGACCGCGCGCGAAGCGCGTGACATCGCGGCCTGGCTCCAGAGCTTGCGTGACTAGCGCCGGCTCGGGCTGGCCGCCGGCGGTGTTCGACCCGGCGGGCCCCTATTCCGAGCCGGTGACGACGCTCGCCTGGGCCTTGCTGCTCGGCGGGACCGCAGTGCTTTTGGTGGTGCTTGCGGCGCTCTGGGCCGCGCTGTTCGGTTCGGCGAAGCTCAAGGCGCGGCTCGGCGGCGAGCGCGCGATCTGGATCCTCGGCTTCGCCTTTCCGGCCGTGGTGCTCACCGGCCTTCTTGTCTGGGGACTGATGCTCACCAGTTCGCTCTCGGCGACGCGCGTCACCGGCCAGGAAATGCGCGTCAAGATCATCGGCGAAATGTGGTGGTGGCGCGTGCATTACCAGGACGCGGAAGGCCGCGAGACGCTGCGTGATGCGAACGAGCTTCATATTCCCGTCGGTACGCCGGTGCTGCTCGAACTCGAGGCGGCCGATGTCATCCACAGCTTCTGGGTGCCGCGCCTCGGGGGCAAGATGGACATGATCCCGGGGCGCACCAACCGCCTCCTGATCCAGGCCGACAAGCCCGGCATCTACAAGGGGCAATGCGCCGAATATTGCGGCGGGCCGCACGCTTTGATGGGCTTCATCGTCGTCGCGCATGCGCCCGCCGACTTCGCGCGCTGGCGCGCTTCGCGCCTGCCGGCAAGCGAGGGGGAGGGCCCGGGGCTCTCGCTCTTCCTGTCGAGCGGCTGCGCCGCCTGTCACACCATCCGCGGCACGCCCGCAAACGGCCTGGCCGGGCCCGATCTAACCCATGTCGGATCGCGCCAGACGCTCGGCGCGGGTATCCTTCCGAACAATCCAGGCACGATGGCCGGCTGGATCGCCGATGCGCAGGCGATCAAGCCGGGCAACCGCATGCCCGCCTATCACCAGTTCAGCGGCGAGGAATTGCGCGCGGTCAGCGATTATCTGGTGACATTGAAATGAGGTCGGAGACCGGGTTCGATCCCGCGCTCTACGATCGCTTCCCCACCAAGGGTCGCCGCCCGAAGGGAGAGGAGGACGCGCTTCGGCGGATCTGGTGCAAACCCAAGGGCTGGGAATATCTGACCGTCGTCAACAATAATTATGTCGGCATCTATTATCTCGGCACCGCCTTTCTCTTCTTCCTGATGGCGGGGGTGCTTGCCCTGCTGATGCGCGCGCAGCTCGCGGCGCCGATGCTCGAGATCCTGCCGCAGGGCACCTATAATCAGGTCTTCACCATGCACGGCACGGTGATGATGTTTCTCTTCGCGGTGCCCGCGGTCGAGGCGGCGGGCGTGTTGCTGCTGCCCCAAATGCTGGCGGCGCGCGACCTGCCGTTTCCGCGGCTCTCGGCCTATGCCTTCTGGGCTTATGCGGTGGGCGGGCTCTGCTTCTTTGCCTCGATCTTCGTCGGCCTTGCTCCTGACGGCGGCTGGTTCATGTATCCGCCGCTTACCTCGAAGGCCTTCTCGCCAGGGATCAATACCGACTTCTGGCTGCTCGGCATCGGCTTCATCGAGATCAGCGCCATCGCGGGCGCGATCGAGATCATCGTCGGCGTATTACGCACGCGCGCACCGGGCATGTCGCTCGACAAGATGCCGATCTTTGCCTGGTCGATGCTCGTCTTCGCGGTGATGATCGTGATCGCCTTCCCGAGCATCATCCTCGGTACCCTGCTTCTCGAGATCGAGCGTGCGTTGGGCTGGCCCTTCTTCGACGCGACGCGCGGCGGCGATCCGATGCTCTGGCAGCATCTGTTCTGGTTCTTCGGCCATCCCGAGGTCTACATCATCTTTCTCCCCGCGGCCGGCATGATGAGCATGATCGTCGCCGCGGTCGCGCGCGAGGAGCTCGTCGGTTACCGGCTGATCGTGCTCGCGATGCTCGCGACCGGCTTCATCAGCTTCGGCGTCTGGGCGCATCATATGTTCACGACCGGCATGCCGCCGATGACGACCGGCTTCTTTTCGGCTGCCTCGATGGCGGTGAGCGTGCCAGCGGGCCTCCAGGTCTTCTCATGGATCGCGACGCTTGCCATCGGCAAGCGCAGCTTCAACGCACCGGGCCTGTTCGTGCTCGGCAGCATCACCATCTTCGTGACCGGCGGACTCACCGGGGTGATGGTGGCGATGGTGCCCTTCGACTGGCAGGCCCACGACAGCTATTTCATCGTCGCGCATCTCCATTACGTTCTGATCGGCGGCATGGTCTTCCCGCTCTTCGCCGCCTTCTATTACTGGATTCCGATGGTGAGCCGGCGGGCGCTCTCGGAGCCGCTCGCCAAATGGATATTCGGCCTGATGTTCTCCGGCATGAACATCGCCTTCCTGCCCATGCATCTCGCCGGGCTTCAGGGCATGCCGCGGCGCGTCTATACCTATCTGCCGGGGCAGGGGCTCGAGCTGCCCAATCTGATCTCGACGATCGGCGCTTTCATGCTGGCTGCCGGCGTGCTGCTGTTCCTCATCGATCTTGCGCGCAACTTCCGTCTCGCCCCCGGCGGAGGCAATGCCGGCAATGTCTATGACGGCGGCACGCTCGAATGGCTGCCGAGCGAGCTCTATTCGACGCGTTCGATCCCGGTCGTGCGGAGACGCGAGCCGCTGCGCGACGATCCGAAGCTCGCCGACGACGTCGCGGCGGGGCGCTATTTCCTTCCGAGGTCGGCGACGGGGCTTCGCGAAACGATCGTCACCAGCCCGCTGCTCGCCGAGCCCCAATATCTGCAGATCATGCCCGGCCCCTCGGCCTGGCCCTTCGCAGCGGCCGTTTTCACGGCCGGCTTCTTTCTCGCGCTGACAGTGCAGGCCTATATGTTCGGGTGGGTGAGCGGCGTCCTGGCGGTTGCGAGCGTGCTTCGCTGGCTATGGGAGACTGATCGCCCGGTCGAGCAGGCCCAGGTCGATATCGGCGCGGGTATCATGGTGCCGACCTATGTCACGGGACCTTCGAGCCACGGCTGGTGGGCCATGGTCATCCTCCTCGTCGTGATGGCGATGATCTTCATCATGGCGCTCTTCAGTCTTGCTTTCCTCTGGTCGAATCAGCCCGGATTTTGGACGCCGCCACCGAAGATCGGCGCGGCGCTGCCGGTGGCGCTCCTCTATGGCACCGCGCTGGTCGCGGCTCTCGCGGCGCGCCGCCTGCTGCCGCGCGGCGCGGGCAGGTCCGCGGGCTTGCTCCTCCTCTCGGTGCTCGCGGCCGGCGTCGCTCTATGGCTCGACTGGAGCAGCTGGCGCGCGAGCGGCCTCGTTCCGCAGGCGAGCGGGCAGGGCGCGACGATCTACGCGTTGCAGGCGCTGCAGGCCTTCGCAACTGGCACCGGACTGCTCATGGCCGCCTTTTGCGCGGCGCGCGCGCTGCGCGGTCTCGTCAGCCTGCCCCGCAACAACAGCGTCGATCTCACCATGTTGTTCCTCGCCTACACCGCGGTGCAGGGCCTCGTGGCGGCTTTGTTCGGCCGCGCGTTCGGCATGCCCTGATGCGCAGCTGGCTGATCCTCCTCGGCGGGCTGCTGCTCTGGGCCGTGCATTTCTTCCTGCTCTACGGCATCGGCGAATTTGCGGGCGCGAGCGCCGCCTCGCGCGGCGCAGTCCTGCTGCTGAGCGGGCTCGCGCTTGGCGCCGTTGGCCTGCTCGCGCGGCGGCTGCTGCCGCTTGACCGGTCAGACGATTTCGCACGCTGGCGCGCGGCCGTCGCCCTCGGCGGACTCGCGCTGAGCGCGCTCGCCATCGCCTGGCAGGCGCTGCCCGCGCTGATCGGCTAGCGCGCCCTGGCCTAGGCCGGCTGCGGCCTGATCTCGAAGCCTTCGACATCGGTGTCGGCCGAAAGCTCGGCCGCGAGGCGTTCGGCACGCTCTTCGTCATAGCCGTCGGCGATCGCGCCATATTCGAAAATGCCGCCCTCGAGGCTCTGGTCGATCGTGATTGGGCGCAGGCCATGTTCGGCGAGCAGGGTTTCAAACGCGCTAGCGGGTTTTGCCTTTGCGCGCGCATAGCGCGCTTTCAGATGCACGATGCGGCGCTGCGGCGCGCGGCGTTCGGTGATCGTGACCGCCGCGAGCACGAGCAATGTCGCGGCCGCGCCGAAGATCGCCAGCTCATAGAAGCCGATCCCGAAAAGGATACCGAGCGTGGCCGTCATCCACAGCGATGCCGCGGTCGTGAGCCCGCGAACATTGAAGCCTTCGCGAAAGATCACGCCGCCGCACAGGAATCCGATGCCGGTCAGGATGCCATGCGCCATGCGGACGGGATCGATACGGACCACCTCGAGCGGCGCGTCGTTGAGCCAGGCCATCTGGTGGACCGCCGAGAGCATCAGGAGGCAGCAGGAGAGGCTGACGAGGATATGCGTGCGCAGCCCTGCCGGGCTCGCGCGATATTCGCGTTCGGCGCCGATCACGGCGCCGGCGACGATCGCGCCCACGATCGGCCAGATCAGGTCGGGGCTCAGCAATTGCATATCGTGTCTTTCGTGGAAGATGCGGGTGCGGGCCGCGAGACTGCTTCCTAGCCGAACCCGCGAAGGGCATGCTTGGTTTCGCGGCGTGGGAACCGACCGGTCAATCGATCGCTTCTGAGAGCGAGGGGCCCCGTCGGAGACGCCATGCAGACCGCTTCCGCCTACCGTCATGTGAAAGCGAACATCGTGCTCTACGGCGCGCTGTTTGCCAATCTCGGAATCGCGATCGCGAAATTCGTGGCGGCGGCGATCAGCGGATCGTCGTCGATGCTCACCGAAGGCGTCCATTCGCTCGTCGACAGCGGCAACCAGATGCTGCTGCTCTACGGCCAGTCGCGCGCCAAGCGGCCGCCCGACGCCTATCATCCGTTCGGCTACGGCCGCGAACTCTATTTTTGGGCCTTCGTCGTCGCGATCCTGATCTTCGCGATCGGCGCGGGCGTGTCGATCTACGAAGGCTGGCGCCATATCGCCGATCCCGAGCCGCTGCGCGATCCGACGATCAACTATATCGTGCTCGGCGTCGCATTCCTGCTCGAAGGATCGTCCTGGGCGATCGCAGTTCGCGAATTCAATGCCGGACGCGGAGAGCAGAGCTGGTGGAAGGCGGTCAAGCGCTCGAAGGATCCTGCCGGCTTCATTGTGCTCTTCGAGGATAGTGCGGCGCTGCTCGGGCTCGCGATTGCGGCCTTCGGGGTCTGGGCAAGCCATTGGACCGGCGACGCGCGGATCGACGGCATGGCATCGGTCGCGATCGGCTGCGTGCTGGCGGCGGTCGCGGTGCTGCTGGCGCGCGAGGCGAAAGGCCTGCTGATCGGCGAAAGCGCCGAGCCCGAGCTCGTCGTCGCGATCTGGCGCCTGCTCGAACAGCGGCCCGAAATCACTGCGATCAATCATGTCCGCACCATTCACACCGCCCCCGATTCCATCTTCGTCGCGGTGAGCGCCGATTTCGAGGACGCGCTGCCGATGGGCCGCGCAGAGAGCCTGATCGAGGAGATGGAAGCCGAGCTCAAGGCGGCCGAGCCGCGCCTGAGCTCGATTTATATCCGCCCCGAGAAGCAGCGCGATGCGGTTGTCTATCCAGCCCCGCCGCGTGACTGAGTTGCGAGCCGGGCGGGCTATATTCGAGGCCGCAAAATCGTCACAACCTGGATCAATGAGGTGCAACCCGGCGCCGGTTTCAGCCGTTTTTCGGGCATGCATTCACCGGCTTATGACAATGACCACCCGCTCGCCCGTCGCTTCGCGTCCTTCATAAGGGATGAGCATTTCCCGTGCGTCGGGGCGAAGTCCGCGCTCGCCAAGAGCCAGCTTCGCATTCTTGTCGGACGCGACATGCGATCGGCGTGGGACGATTTGCGTATTTATCCGACGCTGCTCGATCTCGCCTGGTCCTACGCACGCGAGCCGACCCTTTTCCAGTCGTTGGCGGTTGTGTTCGAGGAGGACAGCGGGTTCGACGAAGTGGACTTCGAGGCATGCCTGTGGGAGCGGCTCGAATCGCTGACCCACAAGGATGCCTGGCACGGCCAACCGCTCGATCGCCGCGTCAGTGCCGATCCGGGCGATCCGCACTTTTCGCTGAGTTTCGGCGGCGAGGCATTTTTCGTCGTCGGCCTGCATCCGCGCGCCAGCCGACCCGCGCGGCGCTTCGAGCGCCCGGCGCTCGTGTTCAATCTTCATGACCAGTTCGAACAGCTCCGCGCGCAGGGCATGTACGACAAGATGCGCGACACGATCATCAACCGCGATGTCGCGCTCGCGGGGGATGCGAACCCGATGCTGGCGCGCCATGGGACAACATCCGAAGCGCGCCAATATTCTGGGCGCGCCGTCGGCGCCGACTGGGTTTGTCCCTTTTCCGGGCGGACGGACGGCGCGGCGATGCGCGACCCCCTGCGCGGACGCACCGAACGCAGTTGATCGCGCAGGGACGCGCGGCCCGCGCCGCGGCTAGCGGGCAGCGGGTGCCGGCTTGGCGTCGAGATCGACCTTCAGTTCGCGTTGCCAGAAACGAAGAGCGCCGCACGTTTCGACGAACGGCGCAGCGTCGCCAGCCTTTTCGAGCAGGATGCAGGCCTCGTCGAGATCTTCGGCGAGGCCTGCCGCGGCGAAGATCGCCTCGGCCTCCGGGGTCATGCCGATGAACTTGCAATGCGCGAAGGCGTCGCTGGCGAAGTCCTTCGCCGTTGCATCGGCGGCAAGTTCGGCGGCGCCTTCCTCCGACACGAGGAAGGCGACGGCATCGAACAGAACCGAAGGGCCGCCGTCGATCTTGTGCCTTGCGGCTACCTTGGTCCCGTCGGCAAGCGTCACCCCGCCGATCTTGGGCGCGACCACCTCATAGACCGCGCCCTCGGCGTCGAGCGCCTTGACCAGCGCCTTGAAGATCGTCGGGTTGGCGCCATCGCTCATCAAGATGCCGAGCTTGCGGCCCTTGAAGCTGTCGGGACCGTTTTTGACGATGCTGAGCGGATCCGACGCGGGAAGATCGACGATCGGCTTGCGCGCTGCGGGGGCTGCATCGGGAAGCGGCAGGCCGAGACCGTCGGCGACCGTTGCAGCGAGACCCTCGTCGATGTTGCGCAGGTGCGAGACGGTGCGCGAGCGGATATCGGGCCGCTCGACCTTCGACAGCTCGAACACCAGCGCATCGCCGATATGTTTCTGTTCGATCGGCGTCTGGCTGACGAAAAATTGCCGCGCCTGGCTGTAATGATCGGCGAAGCTTTCCGAGCGCACCCGCTGCTTGGATCCGTCGGCGTCCTCGGCGAAGCTCCGGAAACCGCGCGCCGGATCCTCGCGCGGGCCGCCTTCCGTCGGCCCCCAGCTGTTCGGCTCATAGTTCACCCGGCCCACGGGGTTGCGCATCACCATATGGCCGTCCTGCTGGAAATGCGCCATCGGGCACTTCGGCGCATTGATCGGTATATGGGTAAAGTTGGTGCTCCCCAGGCGTTTGATCTGCGTGTCGAGATAGGAGAAGTTGCGGCCCTGAAGCAGCGGATCGTTCGAAAAATCGATTCCCGGCGGGACATTCTGGGTCATGAAGGCGACCTGCTCGGTCTCGGCGAAGAAATTGTCGACAACACGGTCGAGCACGAGGCGGCCGACGACGCGGATCGGGACCAGTTCCTCGGGGATCAGTTTTGTCGCGTCGAGGACATCGAAGTCGAAGCTGTCCGCGAAGTCGTCGTCGAACAGCTGGACGCCCAGCTCCCATTCGGGGAAGTCGCCGCTGTTGATCGCGTCCCAAAGATCGCGCCGGTGAAAATCGGGATCGGCGCCGTTGATCTTGACCGCCTCGTTCCAGACCACCGACTGCAGGCCCTGTTTGGGCTTCCAGTGGAATTTGACGAAGGTCGACTTGCCCTTGGCATCGAGCAGGCGGAAAGTGTGAACGCCGAAGCCTTCCATTGTGCGGAACGAACGCGGGATCGCGCGGTCGGACATCGTCCACATGATCATGTGGAAGCTCTCGGGCATCAGGCTGATGAAATCCCAGAAATTGTCATGCGCCGAGGCGGCCTGCGGAAAGGCGCGATCGGGCTCGGGCTTCACCGAATGGACGAGGTCAGGGAATTTGATCGCGTCCTGGATGAAGAAGACGGGGATATTGTTACCGACGAGATCCCAATTGCCTTCCTGCGTGTAGAGCTTGACCGCGAAGCCGCGCACGTCACGCGCGAGATCGAAGCTGCCCTTCGACCCGGCGACGGTTGAGAAGCGCACGAAGGCGGGGGTGCGTTCGCCGACGCGCTGGAAGATATCGGCGCGGCTGACATCCGAAAGGCTGTCCGTGAGCTCGAAGAAACCATGCGCGCCATAGCCGCGGGCGTGGACGACGCGCTCGGGGATGCGCTCATGGTCGAAGTGGAAGATTTTCTCGCGGAAGTGGAAGTCCTCCAGCAGGGTCGGACCCCGTGCGCCCTGTTTCAAGCTGTTCTGATCGTCGGCGATTGGCGTGCCGTGCTGGGTGGTCAGCGTAGCGATGTCGCCCTCGGCCACCTGATGCGTTTCGCCGCCTTCGGCCGACGGACCGTCGAACGTAAAGCTGATTGCGGCGTCGCCGGGAAAGGCGGGCGCCTTCTGCGGGCTCTCGCCGCCGATGTCGGCGCCGGAAATATCCGCCGGGGTCATGGTGGACCCCGAACGGCCCGAGGGATTTTTCGAAGAAGGATTTTTGGCCATGGTGCACTCTCGCCGATCATTGAAAGGAAGACAGGACGCCCCGCGTCGTTCGCAGCGAACGATGAGGCGGATGCACAGGCTCAACCGGCAAACGCGCTGCGAGTTGCGCTATTTGCCGCGAAGTTAACCTGCATCATCACGATTGCGGGTCGCTGCGTGCAACGCGTCGCCGCATCGACCGTTTGGAGACAAGGTTAAGCCATTCCACAAGATCCCGAGGTGCGTCATTCATGTTCACCGAACGCTTTTTGAGAGACAAGCGCGGCGCGAGCCTGACCGCCGACGAGCGGGCACGGATCGAGGGGGCAATCGGCGAAGTGAAGACCATCGCGCCGCGCAAGATCATCGCGCGCGCCGGCGAACCGCTCCATCAAAGCACCTTGCTCATCGAAGGCGTCATGTCGCGCTATCTCGACGACCGCCAGGGCCTTCGCCAGCTCGTTGCGATCCACCTGCCAGGCGATTTTCTTGACCTTCATGCCTTCCCGCTCAAGGTCCTCGATCATGACGTCGCGACGCTGACCTCCGCAACCGTTGCGACGATTCCGCATGCCGAGCTCGAAGCGATCACCCAGGACATGCCCGAGCTCACGCGCAAACTGTGGTTTGCCACGCTGCTGGACGCGGCGATCCATCGCGCCTGGCTGTTCCGGCTGGGGCGTCTCGACGCAACCGGTCGCATTGCGCACTTTTTGTGCGAAACCAACGCAAGGCTCTTCTCGGCGGGACTGAGCGACGGCCGGCGCTTCGCGCTCGCGCTCACCCAGGCCGACCTCGCCGAAATCTGCGGCTTGACCACGGTTCATGTGAACCGGGTGATGCGTCAGCTGCGCGAGGAAGGGCTCTGCAGCTTTCGCGCGTCGCTCGTCGAGATTCCCGATCCCGTCGCGCTCGCGGCACGGGGCGAGTTCGATCCCGCCTATCTCTATATGGAAACGATCCCCGATTTTCTCTCAAACGTGAAAAGGTCACGATCATGACACCAGATACCGCCGGGCCGCAGCCCGAGACCGAACCCGGTATCGCCACCGCCGAGGGAGGCCTTGTCTTTCTCGAAGGTCCCGACGGGGTCGCGGCGACCATGACGGCGGACGCGGCCGCGCGGACGGGGCAGAACCTGATCGATGCCGCTGCGGTCGCGGCGACGCAGAGGGCGTCCGACGAGGATTGAGACTGAAGTCGGTCGCGCCCGACGGCTTTCGCGAGGAAGTGGGTGACGGGCTCACGCAGTCCGGCTGCCGGAAAGGAGAGAACGCTGGAGGACACCGCCGGTTTGATCGCAGCCATTGCGACCATGATCGCTGCGATGATGACCGCCTCGAACCTTGGTGCGCGCATCACGGGCTGGGGCTTTGTCGTTTTCACCATCGGATCGATTTGCTGGTCGATCGTCGGGCTATGGTCGGGGCAGACCCACCTCGTCACGACAAATGTCTTTTTGACCGTCGTGAACATGGTCGGCATCTGGCGCTGGCTCGGTCGGCAGCGCGCCTATGAAGAGGGCGCCCGGACAGCGACGCGGGCAAGCCGCGCATCGGCTGCGCCGACGCTGATCGCGGCAGCAGGCGTGCCGGGCATGCAGGTGATCGATGTGCGCGGCGAGGCGCTCGGCCACGCCGTGGATGCGCTGATCGAATGCCGGACCGGTCATATCAGCTATTTCGTCGTCGCAACGGGCGGCATTGCCGGAATTGATGAGAAGCTGAGAGCGGTCCCGATGGCAGCAGTCGACTGCCGCGCCGATGGCTTCATGGTGCTCGAAACCGGCGCAGAATTCGAGCGGCGCCGAACCCTCGAGCCGGGGGAATGGCCGGGCCGCGAACCGTCCCACAAGCGTTCGAGCGGCAAAGATGCGGCGCGCGTGGCCTCCCCGGCAAAGGAGACAAGCGATGCGGTGGCTCAAGGATAACAGCCTGACGATCGTCCTGCTGCTGCTTTTTGCGGTGAGCATTGCAGGCCAGTGGCTCACGGGCTGGCATGTCGCTCTCGAAGATGCAGCGCGGCACGGCGAGCCTGCCATGTCGCTTGCGCGCTACACCATAAGCGCTGAATTTCTTTCGAGCGTCTTCGAAAACTGGGAGAGCGAATTTCTCCAGATGTCGGCCTATGTCGTCCTGACCGCGATGCTGATCCAGCGCGGTTCTTCCGAATCGAGGGATCCCGAGAGCCCACCGCGCGACACGAATCTGGAAGCGCAGGCGGTGAAGACCGGCGCGCCTGCAATCTTGCGCAAGGGGCCGCTTGCGCGCGCGCTTTATGCGCGCTCGCTAGGACTTGCCCTCTTCCTGCTATTCCTCCTGTCCTTCGTGATGCACTGGACGCAGAGTGCGCATGCCGCCGCAGCGGACGCCGAGGCGCATGGCGAAGTGGCGCGCTCGACCATCGCTTACCTCGGCGATCCGCAGCTCTGGTTCGAATCCTTCCAGAACTGGCAGAGCGAATTTCTGTCGACGGCGGTGCTCGTCCTGCTGTCGATCTTTTTGCGACAAAGGGAGTCGCCGGAGTCGAAGCCGGTCGCCGCGCCGCACTCGAAAACGGGAAGCTGATGTAGGTTGCAGCGCAGGCGGCCTGGTTTCCCGCGCGCTGCCATCCGCCCGAACCGAAGGGAACCTGCCGTTACTCGCGCGCCTGCGCCGCAGCCCGGACGTCCTGCGACCGCGCGAGCGGCATGACGAGGATATCGTCGCCATCGACGACCACCGCGACATCCTCCATGCCGATGAGCGATACGCGGCGGCCGCCGGCGCGCACGAGGCATCCGCGGCTGTCGTGGAGAAACGCATCCCCGTTGACGGCGTTTCCGGCCTCGTCGCGCATGGTGAGGTTGTGAACGGCGTTCCAGCTGCCGAGATCCGACCAGCCCATCGAAACGGGTACGACCGCGACTCGGTCGTGCTTTTCCATCACCGCATAATCGATCGAGTCCGCCGGGGCTGACTCGAACGTCTCTCGATCGGCATAGATTGCGGGGCCCTCGACCCGGCTCGCGGCAATCGCCCATTCGGCAGCATCGAGAATCGCCGGGCAATGCGTGCGCATGGCGTCGCGCATCACGCGCGCCCGGAACAGGAAAATGCCCGCGTTCCAGCTGTAGTCACCGGTCGACAGCATCGCCTCCGCTTCCGCGCGCGGGGGCTTTTCGACAAAGCGTTCGACGGCGAAGCCGTCTTGACGCAGCGCTGCGCCACTCTTGATATAGCCGAACCCCGTTTCGGGCCGGTCAGGCGTAATGCCAAAGGTAACGAGCCAGTTCTCGCGGGCGAGCGACGCGCCGCGGTCGATGGCGGCGTGAAAGGCCGGCACATCGGCGATGACATGGTCGCTGGGCATCACGAGAAGCAATGCGTCGGATGGCGCGGCAACCACCGCGAGCGCGATCGCCGCGGCGGTGTTGCGCGGCGCGGGTTCGACGAGCAGGCGTATCGGCCGGTCACGCGATTGTTCGCGCGCGGTCGCGACATGGCCAGGACCGCAAACCACGAGAGGATCGGCGAAGTGGCGCCCCGAAACGCGCGCCAGCGTGCTGGCGAAGAGGCTCGCATCGTCGACGATATCGAGAAACTGCTTCGCGCGCTCGCCGCGCGAGGCGGGCCAAAGACGCGTCCCTGCGCCGCCGCACAGAATGACGGGCTGAATCTGTTCCTGCATCTGGCGGCTCAACCCGCGAGCGCAGGCACCGAAGCGGTGAGGGTCCGCGCCGGCGTCTCGGGAACTGCGTCGCGCCAGAATATCGTCGCCATGGTGCGCGAAGCGATCTGATAGGCGAGGACCGATTCCGCGCCGCTGTTGCGGTTGATCCCGCGCGGGGTCAGTCCGTCGAGGCAGCGACCCGACTTCGGGTCTGCAAGAGCGATACCGCGATCGTTCCGGCCAAGAAACCAGGCGTAGGCGGTCTCGGCACGGGCGCGCCATACCTTGCCCCGCGTCGCATCGTAGGCCGTCGCGCAGGCGTCGATCGTCGCCCAGGCTTCGAGCGGCTGCTGGTCGAACGGCAAGCTCTCCTGAGGACGATTAAAGCTGTCCGACCCGACCGGACGAAAGTGGCCCTCAGGGGCGGTCTGGAAACCGGCGAGCCAGTCGAGCGCGGCAAGACCGGCTTCCTCGAGCGGGAGCGAGCGGAGCCGTTGCCCGGCGCGGATCAGCGCCTCTGCCAGACGCGCATTGTCGTAGGATAAGCCCGCCTCGAACCAGTCCCAGCCGGGCCGGCGCGTCGATTTCCACAGCGCGCACAGAAATGCGCCGCCGCGCTCGACGATCGTCCAGGCGCGGGCGTTGGCCGGCTCATGCGCCAGCCGCGCAGCTGCGCCGAGGAGCGCGAAGGCGATGGCACGCGGGCTCTTGAAGCGCTCGGCCATCGGTGCGGCGAGATCGAACAGGTCCGCGGCCCAGTCGCGCATGGCGGGCGAGGCGGCATGCGCCGCTGCATGCCCGAGCGCCCAGAGCGTGCGCCCGTTGCTGTCCTCCGAGCCTTCGTCTTCGAGCCAGCGGCGGTCATAGCCCATGAAATTGCGAAACACGCCGCGATCGGGATTCCAGCCATGCTGGAGAAAGCTCGCGAAGGATAGCGCGCGCGATTGCGCCAGTTCCTGCGCGCGCGCCGGTAGAAGATGCACGAGCATCAAGGCGCGAGCATTGTCGTCGATACAATAGCCGTGCCGCCGGTCGGGAACGAGGTGGATGCTGTGCTGAAGCATGCCGACATCATCGCAAAGCGCCCAAGCGCCCTCGATCGTGGGCATGCGCCGCGTCCCCGCGGCGAACTCCGGCAGGGCAACCCTATCGACGAGGGTAGCGCACGCGCGCGCGATCACCTTCCATGCCGTGCGGCGTCCCCGCGCATAGGCGCGCCGCTGAAACGCACGGCGTTCATCGGGAATCGCGAGCAACAGGAGGACCGCTTCGGCGATCGCCTCGCTGTCGGTTCCGGGAAGCAGGATACCCACATCGTCGGCAAGCAGCTCGCGGGCGTGGACGAAGGGCGTCGAGACGACGGCGCGGCCGAGCGCCACGGCATAGGCGAGCGTGCCCGAGGTGATTTGCTGCAGATTGGGATAGGGCGCGAGGTAGATGTCGCAAAGCTCGATCTGGTCGAGCAATTCCTCGGTATCGAGGAAGCGGTTCTCCCACGCGATATTGTCCGCGACGCCGAGGCTCTCCGCGAGCCGCTCCAGGCTCTCGCGATAGGCCTCGCCTTCGGACGCAACGAGATTGGGATGGGTCGCACCAACGATCCGGTAGAGGATATCGGGATATTGCGCGACGATTGCGGGCAGCGCCCGAATCGCGGCTTCGAGGCCCTTGCCGGGCCCGATCAGGCCGAACGTCGAGATAACGGGACGATCGGCAATCCCGAGAGTCTCGCGGAGGGGCGCGATATCGACGAAGGACCGGTCGGGCGTGCCATGCTCGATATGCACGATCTGGTCGGCGCTCGCGCCATAGACGTCGCGCAAAGTCTCCCGGCCGTAGTCGCTCATGACGACCAGCTTGCTGGCGCGCGCGACGAGCCGGTCCATAACCCGGCGCTGGTCCGCATTAGGTTCGGCGAGAACGGTATGCAGCGTGACGATCAACGGCGCGGCGATGCGATCGACAAGCTCGAAAATCATCTCGCCGGCGGCGCCGCCGAAAATGCCGAATTCATGCTGAAGCCAGACGACTTGTGCGCCGCTCGCGTTGATCGCCTCGGCCGCGGCGCGGTAATCCGTCGGCGCCTGTTCGTCGATCGCGAGCGCAACCTCGCTGCCCATATCCGGGTCGGTCCGGCTCCGCATCGCATAGATGTCGATCGCCAGATCGGCGCGAGCGGCGCGAAGATGATCATAGGTGTCCGCGGTGAAGGTCGCGATCCCGCATTGGCGCGGGCGGAAGCAGCCGACCAGGGCAAGGCGGCGCGCCGTGACGCTCCGCTTCATGCCGGGAGGAGGGGAGACGGAAGAGGGCGAAAGATCGTCAAGGGAAATATCGCGGAAAAACCGGCCATCGCTGTCGTGCTTCATATCCATCCTCATTATGACATGCCACGCGCGCGCCATCGGCCTCACGTGCGCGCACGCGGGTCCGCAGCCGGTCGTTCGACCGTGCTCGCGAGCAAACTAATTGTATGCGGGAGCAACGCGCCTCGCGGCTCCGGGTTGCAGTGCAGCATGCCAAGATCGACGATTTTGGTGCCCGATTAACACAGGTTATATCGATTTTTCCGTGTAGACGGGAAATCGCCGCGATGCTGCTTCTCGGGTGTGCGTCGGCGGGTGTTACGGCCGTAGCCACACGCGAATCGTCTATCCGATCCGGGAACTATCGGACCCCGCATGCGTCCCTTTGCCATCGGCTGCGCAGCTGAACAGAAATCCTCACCACCACGACGGGGCCGGGTGATCCGGCATCCCGTCGGCAATGAACGCCCGCCGGCATCGCGGGCGGGGAGATGTTTATGCGCGACTTTTTCAGTCCTTCCGCTGGTCGCGGCACGCCGGATCCGCTCGCCCTAGCCGCCGTTGGAGCAGGTCTCGCGTTCGCCGGTATCGGCTATGCCTTCTGGCGTCGCATGCGAAACGCCGAGACCGATCGCGACGATATTGCGACCGACGCGCCCCATTGGACGCTCGACAAGCCGTCGGCACGCGCGCTCTTCGGCAAGTCGGTGCTGGTCAATCGTCCGCGCACGGACTTGTTTGCGGCCTGGAAGGTCGAGCGCTTCCCCGAATTCATGGAAAATGTCGTCGCCGTCGAGCCGCTGGGCGGTGGCACCGCACGGTGGACGATCAAGGGCCCGATGGGGCGCGAGGTCCATCTGGTCAACAGCATCACCGAGAGCATCGAGAATGAGACGATCAGCTGGCAGAGCGAGCCCGAAAGCGAGATCGCGAACAGCGGCGAGGTCCGCTTCGCAGATGCCCCGGCGGGCCGCGGCACCTATGTCACCCTGATCCTTGCCTACGATCCCCCCGCGGGAAAGCTTGGGCGCCTCGGCGCGAAGCTGCTCCAGCGCGAGCCCGAGGTGCAGGCGCGCCGCGATCTTCACCGCTTCAAGCAGCTGATGGAAACCGGCGAGGTGACCAGCAACGCCTCGCCATCGGCGCGAAAGTCCGAATCCCCCGTCGAACCCCATATTTGAGGATCAGACCATGCGAGCAGTTACCTGGCAAGGCCGCCACAAGATCAGCGTCGAGACAGTACCCGATCCCGAGATCGTCAATCCGCGCGATGCCATTCTTCAGATTACATCGACCGCAATCTGCGGTTCGGACCTTCATCTCTACGATGGCTATATTCCCGGCATGCGCGTCGGCGATATCGTCGGCCACGAGTTCATGGGCGAGGTCGTCGAGGTCGGTTCGGGGTCGACCCTCAAGAAAGGGCAGCGCGTTGTCGTGCCCTTTACGATTAGCTGCGGCTCCTGCTTCTTCTGCGAAAAGCAGCAGTTTAGTGCTTGCGACAATAGCAACCCGTCGGAGACGCGCGACGCATCCGAACTGCTGATGGGGCATGCGATGGGCGGCGCGTTCGGATACGCCCATCTGACCGGCGGCTATGCCGGCGGGCAGGCGGACTATGTGCGTGTGCCCTATTCCGACGTCGGCCCGGTCATCATCCCCGACGATCTTCCCGACGACGATGTCCTGTTCCTCTCGGACATCCTGCCAACCGGATGGCACGCCGCGGTCAACGCCGATATCGAGCCCGGCGACACCGTCGCGGTGTGGGGCTGCGGACCGGTCGGGCTGTTTACGATCCAGTCGGCCTTGCTACTCGGCGCAGGGCGCGTGATCGCGATCGACCATTTTCCCGCGCGTCTCCGGCTGGCGAAGCAGCTCGGTGCCGAGATCCTTGACTATAAGCAGGTCGACGTTCGCGAGGCGCTTAATGAAATGACCGGCGGCATCGGACCCGATGCGTGCATCGATTGCGTCGGCATGGAAAGCCACGGCTTTACCCCGGACAACATCCTAGACCAGGTCAAGGCGCAATATTATTCGGTAACCGAGCGCCCGCATGCGCTGCGCCAGGCGATCCTCGCTTGCCGCAAGGGCGGACGTGTGTCGATCCCCGGAGTCTATGGCGGCTTCGCCGACAAATTCCCCTTGGGACAGCTTATGGAGAAGGGGCTCACCGTGAAGAGCGGCCAGACTCCAGTCCAGAAATATAGCGGCGACCTGCTGAAGATGATCCAGGACGGCAAGTTCGATACGACCTCGCTCGTCTCGCATCACGCCCCGCTCGAGGATGCCGCCGAGATGTATCGCCACTGGCACGGCGAGCAGAACGAATACACCAAGATCATCTTGAAGCCCGGGCTCGAAAAGGGCGCTATCGAAGCAAAGAAGGAAATGGCCCATGTCTGAACACAAACTCGCTCTCATCACGGGTGCTTCGAGCGGCATTGGCCGCGAGATCGCCAAGCTTGCCGCCGCTGAGGGCTATGACCTCATCGTCGCCGCCGACGAGCCTTTCGTTGACGCGGCCGTCGGCTTGGGAGAGGGCGGCGTCGAGGTGCAATCGATCGAGGCCGATCTCTCGACATCGGCAGGGGTCGAGGAATTACTCGCCGCCGCCTCGGATCGCGAGATCGATGTGCTCGTCGCAAACGCCGGCCATGGCCTCGGTCATGGCTTCCTCGACCAGGATGTCGCCGCGTGGCGCCACGTCATCGACACCAACATCACCGGCACCTTGCTCCTGCTCCAGCCGGTGCTCAAG
This sequence comes from Sphingopyxis sp. Root154, assembly GCF_001427105.1. Lineage (GTDB taxonomy): Bacteria > Pseudomonadota > Alphaproteobacteria > Sphingomonadales > Sphingomonadaceae > Sphingopyxis. The sequence goes on along the minus strand of NZ_LMGI01000002.1, from coordinate 621,450 downwards.
CAAATGGTCGCGCGCGGCGAAGGCAAGGTGCTGATCACCGGCTCGATCGCGGGCCATCTCGCAGGCTCTTTCCAAGCGGTCTATAATGGCACCAAAGCCTTCGTCGACAGCTTCGCCGCTGCGATCGGCAATGAGCTCAAGGACTCGGGCGTCACGATCACCTGCCTCAAGCCCGGTGCCACCGATACCAATTTCTTTGCGCGCGCGGGCATGCTCGATACCAAGGTCGGACAGGCGAAGAAGGACGATCCGGCCGACGTTGCGGTCACCGGCTGGGAAGCGATGAAGAACGGCGAGCATTCGGTCGTCCATGGCCTCAAGAACAAGGCGCAGGTGCTGGCTTCGGGCGTGCTCAGCGAAGCGACGACCGCCGAGATGCACCGCAAGCAGGCCGAACCCGGCTCGGGCAGTACGCACTGACGGGAAGGTTTCACCATGACCTTTGCAAAGCTGCCCACGATCGCTGTCGAGAAGCCGTGGGGCGTCGTCGGCCTTCCCGAACCTTTTACGTCCTCGTCTCCTGAGCGCATCGGTGAAATCTGGTTCGATCCGCCCGCCGACTGCCCGCTGCTCGCCAAATATCTTTTTACGAGCGAGCGCCTTTCGATCCAGGTTCATCCTGACGACACGGAGGCGCGCGCGCGGGGCGAACCCTCCGGCAAGGAAGAATGCTGGTATATTCTCGATGCCGAACCGGGCGCGAAATTGGGACTCGGCACGGTCCGTGCGCTCGGCGCGGCCGAACTTCGCGCGGCAGCGTTGTCGGGCGCGATCGAGGAGCTGATCGAATGGCATCCGGTGGAACCGGGAATGTTCTTTCACGTGCCGCCGGGCACGGTCCACGCGATCGGCGGCGGCATCTCGCTTGTCGAAATCCAGCAGAAGAGCGATGTCACCTACCGGCTCTACGATTATGGACGACCGCGCGAACTGCATCTCGAAGACGGCGCCGCGGTGGCGCGCGCGGCGCCCATGCCGGCGTCGCTGCAACGCATGATATCCCCGAACCAAAGCGTCCGGCTGCTCGCGGGCGCGCGCCTCTCGGTGGCCTATATCGCCGGAAACGACCTTGGACCGATCGCGAGCGAGAACGGTCCGCTGTTGATCGTTCCGCTCAAGGGCAGCGTCGACGTCGATGGCGTTTCGGTCGGCGCGAGCGAGTGTCTTTGGGGCGCACGGGCGGCGTCGATCGCCGCCGGGGGCGACGCCCGCTTTCTGGTCGCCGGGCAGGGCGGGGCGTAACCGCGCCCTGCGGTTCGCCGCAGCATCCGCATAGCTTGACCCCGAGCGGGGAACGTCGGTCCGCGACCGGCGTTGGATCTTGTCCTTGCCCGGCGCACGGAGCGCAACCTATATGGCCCCGGGGGCGAGGTAAGAAAGGTCGACGTCTTCCATGCTGATTTGCCGACCCGAGCAGTCGCCTCTTCGCATCCTCCATGACAAATTGAGCGCGGACCCGAGCCGCGTCGTGCTTCGCCCGTTTCACCTCGCTTGGCAGTCCAACGTGTCCGAGCCGCCGCGTGCGGCGCAGCTTGTGGCCGACGTCCTGGGCCTGGGCGAGGATCAGGCGGAACTCGAACTTGGCCTGATCTGGAAGGATTTCTCCGAGCGGCACTGGCAGATCGGGCAGATTTTCGACGAGCGATATCGCGAGATATCGGAAGATCTGTCGCTCGACGACGCGGCGGTCTCGCCCGTCAAGCGCCGCCTGATTGGCGCCTATTTTTGTCATGAATATAGTTACGCCGCCGCAGCGCTCATGAATCCGAGCGTCGTGCCGCATCCCGATCAGACCGGTGTTGATCCGGACCAGTTGCGCTTCGTCATGTCGATGCGCGCCGTTGGCGAAGGCCATATATCCTCGGTCGCCTTTCGCGAAGGTATCGTGGGTCCGGGTTCCGAGTTCCTGCTATGGCCGCAATCCGGCCCTGCCATGGCCGCCGTCGCCAACGATCGCCACAGCATGCATCCCGACGCGCCGGTGCTTGTGCACCGCCAGCCCGATAGCGCGATTTCGAACAGCGTGCTGTTCCCGATCACCGAGGCCCAGCGCAACGGCCTCGAAGACCTGCGGCTCGTCCAGTTCGTTCATGACGACGGCAAGACCGAATATATCGGGACCTATACCGCCTATTCGGGGCGGGAAATCCGCTCGGAGCTGATGCGCACCCAGGATTTCAGCAGTTTTTGCCTGCAGCCGCTTGCCGGGCTTGCCGCCCGCCACAAGGGGATGGCTCTATTTCCGCGACGGATCGACGGCCGTTACCGGATGATCGCCCGTCAGGACGGAAAGAATATCACGATCCTGTCCTCGGACGAATTGAGCCACTGGGACGATGAGGGCGAAGTGCTGATGCGACCCCAATTTCCCTGGGAGTTCATCCAGATGGGCAATTGCGGCAGCCCGATCGAATGCGACGCGGGCTGGATCGTGCTCACGCACGGCGTCGGCGCGATGCGTAAATATAGTCTCGGTGCCGCGCTACTTGACCGCGACGATCCGTCGCGGGTGCTCGCGCGTACATCCTGTCCGATCCTGTCGGCAGCCGAAAGCGACCGCGAGGGATATGTTCCGAACGTCGTCTACACCTGCGGCGCGGTGCGCGTCGGCGACCGTCTCTTCATTCCCTATGGCATATCGGACAGCGCGATCGGCTTTGCGATGACGAGTATCGACGGCCTGATCGCAGCGATGGACTGACGGCTTGGCCGGCGGCTGGCGAGCCTCTTTCATCGCTCAATCTCATAGTGGATCGGTTTGAAACTCCCGCCGCAGCTGTCATAGGCCGAGCAGGCCGTGAGCCCGATGATCAGATCGTCGAGCGCGCGCAGGCGGATGAAATCGCCCGGTGCGGTGGGCGGCGCGAGTACCTTGATGCGGCCGTCCGGGCCGACGGGAACGTTCATGAAGATATTGAAAGCGACCGGAATGGCGTCGGCCTCGATCCCGAACGGCGCGAGCGCTTCGGCGAGGTTGCCGAAGCATCCGCGATGCACGGGCTTGTCTGCATAGAAATGACGGAAAGTCGCCTCGCTGCACGGCGTGAGCAGAAAGTCGTGGGTGCCGGCGCTGTCCTCGACGATCTCGATCATGGGGTTCGACCGGTTCGACCAGAGCCGGTTGCCCTTGGTGAGCTGGATAGTCTCTTCATAATCGAAGGTCCGCCCATTGGAAATGGCTTCGCGAACATCGGAGGCGTTATAGGCGAGCAAGTCGCTGACCTGGCCGCCTTCGGGATCGATGACGCGCAGGATCTGGTCTTTCGACAGCCGGAAAGCGACGCCGCTGCGCGGCGCAATCACCGTTGTCATCGCTGGTATCGCGCGGACGGAAAATCGAACCAGTGTTTCGCTTCGGACATTTTGTTCACCTCGCAATGTCGTCCCCTCGCGCTCGCAACGGTTGCGCGGTGCAAAGGCTCCCCGCGCCCTCGTTTCATACGCAACCTTCGGCAAAATTCTCCGTTTATCAAAGCAAGCGGGCGGGCAGATGGAGACTGCAATGAAACCGATCGACACCGACGCTACCCATATTCTGACCAAGGATCATCGCGAGGTCGAGGCGCTGTTCGCCAAGTTCGAAAAGGCCGGCGGCTCGAAGGAGAAGGGGCAGATAGCCGACAAGATCTGCACCGAGCTCAAGATTCATGCCCAGATCGAGGAAGAGGTCTTCTATCCGGCGCTCAAGGGCAAGATCGACGACGATCTCCTGAAGGAAGCCTATGTCGAGCATGACGGCGCGAAAATCCTGATCAACGAGATCGTCGCATCGAGCCCCGACGACGAGTTCTTCGATTCCAAGGTCACGGTGCTCAAGGAAGAAATCGAGCATCATGTGAAGGAAGAGGAAAAGCAGCACGACAACATGTTCCAGCAGGCGCGCGCCGCCGACGTCGATCTCGACGCGCTTGGCGAGCAGATGCTCGCGCGCAAGGAAGAATTGAAGGCGCAGGCCGAGACGACCGGGCTTCCGCCCGCCAAGACCACCACGATGTAAGCTCATGTCCGCGCAGCGCGATATCGACCGGCATATACAACGGCTGGCTGCCGCGCTCGCGGGCAGCGAGCTTCGCTGGGCGATCGCCGAGAGCTGCACGGGCGGCCAGCTGGCCGCCTTGATGGCTCGCGAAGCCGCGCTCGGCTCGCATCTCGAGCGCGGCTACGTCGTCTATTCAATCGACGCGAAATGCGAGATGCTCGGGGTCGACCGCGCCGACGCCGAGCGCTGCGAAGCCGTCAATTCCGAGGTCGCCGAAGCAATGGCGGCGGGCGCACTCGCGAACGGCCCGGCCGATTTCGCGATAGCCATCACCGGCTTTTGCGGTCCGCGCGAGAAGGACGAGGAAGTCGGCCTCGTCCATCTCGCCTGCGCGACCCGCGAAGGACGACGCTTCGCGCAGGAATGTCATTTCGGCGATCTCGGCCGCAGCGCGGTGCTCGACCATGCCGTCGCTGCCGCGCTTGCCATGATGACGGAAGCCGTTGAGGCGCACGGCGCGCCGGTGCTTCATTCGGCTTGAGCGCGCGACCTTGGTATCGAGCCTCCCATCGTGACCGCGACCGGATGGAAACTCGATCCCGCGTGCCGCGAGCTTCTTCTCGATCTCTTTCCGCCGCACTGGCATGACATGATCGCCGACCATATCACGCTTGCCGGGCATGCCGCCAAAGATGCGCCGCTGCCGACCGAGACCACGGCTACGGTCATTGGCCATGCCGACGACGGGGAAGGGCTTGAAGCCCTCGTCGTCGCAATCGCCGGCTCCGCGAAACGGCCTGACGGGAGCATCTTCCACATCACCTGGTCGCTGGATCGGGCGCTCGGACGCAAGGCGGTCGAAAGCAATGAATTGCTGACGCGTGACGGATGGCGCCCGCTCGCGGTGCCGATCGAAATTACCATTATTCCGGCCCGTTTTTGACCAAAGAAAATATCAGCAGAGCCGCAGCAATCCACGTCGGCAGCGACGGTCAGAGTTGTCGGAACCGCCAAGGAGGTAACGCCTCGGCGTCCTGCCTTTACCTCTTCAGGGCAGGCGCCGACCTACCGGAGGCTGCGAAAGGTGACCGACCAGCGCGGTTCCGCCATCGCGGCGATGCTATGTTCCCAGTCGTCGCGCGCCTCGCCGCTCAAATGATAGATCGATCGCGGCGCAAGCTGGGCGGTCGCACGCTCGAACTTCGCCCCGGCGCGGCGACGAAACCGCATCGTCGCCGGTGCGCCGAGCGAGATGCCGACGACATGTTCGAACACGGGCCGATCGCGGTGCCAGCCGATCCCCGCGCCCGTTCCATATTGGATGAGGAGGAGCTGCTCGAAATCTTCGGGCGCGAGACCGGCGAAGCACGCGGCTTTCCGGCGAAGCGGCGCGATCCAGTCGGGGATCGGTTCGCCCGGCGCGAAACGACCGGTCTGGAAATCATAGGTCCAGCCGAAGGAACGGGTGAGGCGTTTTCCTTCCCATTGCTGGAACTGGAAGGGCGTGAGCTCGGCGGCTTGGATACCGGCGATCAAGGCTGCTTCTTCGGCGTGCGAGATGATGTCATCGCAATAGGTGAGGCCGGCAAGGAGAGGCGGACCGAACAGGTCGGGCTGCGGTGCCCGGGCAGCGGCATTGTCGGCGTCGCGATGCACGAGCGCTTTCACGCCGCAGCCAAGTGCGTCCGGGTCAAAAGGGGTTGCGTGATCGTCACATATGGAACATAATAAGAACGAAGATGAGGCGCAAGAGCCAGCGGCGGCAAGCAAATGTGCAATGACAGGCTCGAAATCGATATGGCCGAACGCATCATTGAGATTTATGGCGAGCCGGCCGCGCAGGCAGCGCTCGCGCTGTGAGCGGTGAGCAGGGACTTGAGCGATTCGTTGCCGCGCAGGAGGAGATTTATCCGCGCGCGCTCGCCGAGATAAAACGCGGCGCCAAGCGCTCGCACTGGATGTGGTTCATCTTCCCTCAGTTTACGGGCCTCGGGCGCAGCGCAATGGCGGAGCGGTTTGCGATCCGTTCCGCCGACGAGGCTCGTGCTTATCTCCGGCATTCGCTGCTCGGTGCACGCTATCGCGAATGCGTCGAAGCTCTCCAGGATCTGGCCGCGAGCGATCCGGTGGCTGTGTTCGGAAAGGTCGATGCGGTGAAACTGCGGTCGTCACTGACATTGTTCGAGGCCATCGATGGCCATCCGTTGTTTGGCGCCGCGCTGGATCGCTGGTTCGGCGGTGCGCGTGACGCGCGCACGCTGGACTTGCTCGCATGACGATTTCGGACGTGTTAGCCGCTTTCTACGAGCGGCCAGACTTCGATCACGCCGTGCGCGACCGCGCAGGGTGAGTGCTGCGCCAATTGAATGGCTTCGCCGAGATTGGCGGCCTCGATGAGCGCGAAGCCGGCGACCGGGAGCGATGACGACAGGTAGGGGCCCGTCGTGGTCTGCACGATCTCGCCTTCGGGATTGCGCACCTGAACCGGCAGACCGGCTATTCCCATGATCGCGCCGCCTTGCTTCAGCTGGTCGTCATGAGCATGGGCTGCGTCGCGAACGTCTTGCGGCGTCCGCTGATAGCCCGCTTCGTCGCCATAACCGATCGTTACGAATTTGGGCATGTTGCACTCCTTCTCCCTCCACAACCGGGGACAAGGTCGCTTGTTCCATGGCAGCGCGCGCCATCGCAAAGACAGCCTTCGGGCGTCGAAATATTCTGCGTACAAATTGGCGGTGCGGTCACCCGGGGCTTTGCATCCATCCATGGTTGAATCAGAAGCCAGCAGGGTTGCGACGATCCACCTGGTGCGCTATGAGATTTTGCGAGCGTTTGTTGAGTACTCCAACACTCGAACCACTCCAGTAAATGTTGACGCGGGCCATCGAAGGGGCCATCATTTTATCTGTCGAAGAGAAATATTTTTCTTTTCAAAATCATAGACTTAACTATAGATTCCTCTTCTGCACCATTTACCCCTCTCATGACATCCAAGAACCATCGCACGGCGGAAATGTCGTTGTGGCCGCATGATCCTTGCTCCGGGAGGCACCCGGGCAGGGCGTCTCAATCGTCGGCTGGGCCGAGGCTTTCGATTATTCCGCAGTGCCCGATGGGCTTACGCACTTGGCGCGGCGCCGCGTCCCATTTGCGCGATCGTGCGAACATACAGGAGTTCGAATAGCAGCTCGACGAGCGTCTGCGTGACGATGATAGCAGGCAACACCGGCATCGCGCCGGGTACGGCCAACGCCAGCGGCAACACCACGAGCGAATTGCGTGTGCCGGCGCTGAACGCGACCGCACGGCCGCCGGGCGCATCGAGCTGCGCCGCGCGGGCGACGAACCACCCCGCGACGGGAGCGATCACCGCGAAGGCGATATAGAACGGCAAGACGCTAAAGGCGGCCGGGATCGCGGCGCCAAGCCGCGGCAGGACGGCGGCGATGACGATCGACAGCACCAGCGCGGTTGCCGGGACGGGGAGCAGGCCGAGCGCGGCCGCAGTACGCGCGCCCGCGCGGCTGCGCGCCGCCCAGAGCTGGCACAGGATCGCAAGCGCGAGAGGCAGGGCGATAAGCGAGGCGAAAGCGCGGATGAACGGGCCGACCTGGACTAGGCCCGCAGCGGCCTCGCCGAGAAATGCGGCAAGATAGAGCGGCAGCAAAAGCATTTGGACGATCAGCAGGGCCGGAGTGGAGGCAAGCAGCAGCCGTGCATCGGCGCGGCCGAGGTGCGCGAAGGTCACGACATAGTCGATACACGGGCAAAGCAACACGATCAGCACCCCGAGCCGGATGAGCGGATCGTCGGGCGCGAACTGGATCAGCGCTGCCACCAGCAGCGGCACGACAAGGAAGTTGGCCGACAGCAACGCGGCGAGAAACCGGAGATCGCGCAGGGCCCGGCCCAGCGCCGCCAGCGGCACCTGGAGAAAGGTCACGAACAGCATGAACGCGAGCGCGGGGTTGATTGCCTGTTCGAGCGCTTCGGCGCCGGGTATCAGCGCGCCCGCGAGCGCGCCGAGCAGCACGGCACCGAAGTAGATGGCGACCTGGCGCACTTCCATAAGGCCGCGCAGTTCGCCGCGCGTCACTGCCAGCGCCCCGCGGCGCCGATCATCATTTCACTGGCCATCGAGCGTTCGATCTTTCGCTTGTGCCTCAAAATTGCTGGAGGCTGCATCGCCGTGCAACTGCAAGCCGGAAGCAGGAAATCGGTGGCTAACGGTCATCGAAACATCGTTCCGCCGCGATCTCTATGGATTGCGGCGGGGCGGAGGGCGTGTCCGCGGCGGAAATTCTCCAAGTTATTCGGGGCTGAGCAGGCGCGCACGAATAGATGTGATCCGAACTTGCGTTGAATATTAGTGGATTAGAATGCGCTGAAGATTCGGTTTTGGCGCGTAATATATTCGTGATATTTTGGCGATGCTGTTTCTGGTCACCTTTGGGGAAAGGGGATTGTGATGCTTGGCCCATTCAAAGCGGCGGCGATAGTGGGAATCGGGATTTCGCTGACGAGCTTTGCGCCGCCGCCGGCTTTTTCGGCGGCTGCCCTCGAAGCGCTGGATCCGAACCGGATTGCCACCCTGTTCTGCGGCGCGAGGCGCGCGGGTTCGTCATTGGCGCAGAATCTCCTCGTCGCGGCGGCGTTCGCGGCGCCGGCGAGCGAGGGCAGGCCGATCCCGCTCTTTCCGGACCTTGCCATTTCGCCGTTTCCGGTCTCGACCGACAAGGATCAGGCCCGGCGCTATTTCAGCCAGGGCCTGCTCCTGACCTATGGTTTCAACCATGCGGGTGCGGTGCGCTCCTTTCGCGAGGCGCAGCGGCTCGATCGCGATTGCGCGATGTGCTGGTGGGGCGAGGCCGTCGCGCTCGGCCCGAATATCAATGCACCGATGGACGAGCGCGATCGCGAGGCGGCGCTGGGCGCGATGGACCGGGCGATGGCGCTTCGGAGTACTTCCACGCCGATGGAGCGGGCGCTGATCGAAGCTGTCGCAAAGCGATATTCGCGCGATCCCAAAAGCGACCGCGCTGCGCTCGATGCCAGCTACGCCGATGCGATGCTCGACGTCGCGCGCCGGTTTCCGGGCGACGACGATGTGGCGGTGCTCACGGCCGAAGCGGTGATGGGCACGAGCCCGTGGAACTATTGGGAGGCCGACAAGACGACATCGGTTGGCCGGAGCGGCGAAGCCGTACGGCTTGTCGAGACGGTGCTCCGGCGCAATCCCGGCCATGTTCAGGCGAACCATCTCTATGTCCATCTGATGGAGGCGAGCGATCCGCAGCGCGCCGAGGCGGCGGCCGACCGGCTGGCGAGCCCGTCGGCGCCCAGCGCGGCGCATCTCGTCCACATGCCCGGGCATATCTATCAGCTGCGCGGTCGCCACGCCGATTCGATCCGCGTCAACATCGCCGCCGCGCGCGCGGACGAGGAATATATCCGCAGCGCCGGCGACGACGGGCTCGTGCGCTACGGCTATTATCCGCACAATATCCACTTCATCGTGACGTCGGCGCAAATGGCGGGTGACATGCCCACCGCCATTCGCGAGGCACAGCGGTTGCGGACCGTCCTCGATCCCAAGACCTCGGCGCAGATTGCGTGGATCCAGTCGATCGATGCGGCGCCTTATTTTGCGATGGCGCAATTTGCCGATCCGAAAACCATATTGGCGATGCCGGCGCCCGACCCGAGCCTCGCCTATCCGACGGCGATGCGGCATTTCGCCCGCAGTATCGCCTATGTCGGGCTCCGCGACCGCAAGTCCTTCAACCGCGAACTGGCGGCGATGGCCAAGATACGGACGTCGGATGCCATGAAGGCCATGATCGAACAGGGCGTGCCGGCGGGGGATCTGGTCTCGCTCGCCGAACTGGTGGCGCGCGGCCGGTTCGCGAGCGCGCAGGGCCGCATCGACGACGCCATCGGCTTCTACCGTCATGCGATCGAAATCGAGGCCCGCATTCCCTATCAGGAGCCGCCCTATTGGTATTATCCGGTGAAACAGTCGCTGGGCGCGTCACTTTTCCGGGCGCGGCGCTACCGCGAAGCGAGCGACGCCTTTCGCGCCGCGCTGACGCAGACGCCGAACAACGGCTGGGCGCTCTACGGGCTTGGCCGCAGCGAGGCGGCGCAGGGAAACCGGCTGGAGGCGGCGGCCGCCGACAAGGCCTTGTCGAAGGCGTGGATCGGCGACAAGGCTTGGCTGCGCATGGATCGATTATAGTGCGGCACCCGGAAACGCGGCGCGAAGCCGTTCGGTTTTTCGCTGGTGATTGTCAGGGAAGACGATGGTGCCGCTTCAGGACTCGAACCTGTGACCCCATCATTACGAATGATGTGCTCTACCAACTGAGCTAAAGCGGCAACGAGGGGCGCCACTAGCAGCGCCTTGGGATGAAAACAAGCGTCCTTGCGCAGGATTCGGCGTTCGCATTCGGTACCGGCAAAGCGGGGGCGGTCCGCCGCCTAATCCTGACCCAGCGGCAGTTCGGTCGTCGCCTTGATTTCGGACAGCGCCACCGTCGAATTGATTTCCTGTATCCCCGGCAATTTGCTCAGCTGATCGAAGAAGAAGCGTTCATAGGCGTCGATGTCCTTCGCGACGATCCGCAGCATGAAATCGGTCGTGCCCATCAGCACATAGGCATCGAGCACTTCGGGGAAGCCGCGGATCGCGGCGCTGAATTCGTCGAGGTTGGCGCGCCCGTGGGCGTTGAGCTTGACCTGTGCAAACACATGCGCGTTGAGCCCGACCTTGCGCCGGTCGATGATCGCGACGCGCTTCTTGATGAAGCCCTCGCGTTCGAGGCGGTCGATGCGGCGCCAGCATGGCGACACCGACAGTCCGACACGCTCGGCGATCTCGGCCGTCGTTTGATTCGCGTCGCGCTGCAATTCGCGGAGAATCTTTATCTCGAATGGATCAAGATCGGTCATTTCATCCTCATATCGCAATTTTTCGGATCATAACATGCAAAAATTGCCATAGGCGGCCGATAATCGATCAAGAATGCCCAAGGCGGAAATGCGACAAGGCACGCTCAATCAAAGGAGTATGTTTCATGGTCGTCCGTCTTGCCCGTCTGGCCCCGCCGCTCGAATGCGTGCGGCTCTATGATCTCGAAGCGGGGCTCGACGGATTCATTGCGATTCACTCGACGGCCTTGGGGCCGGGGGCGGGCGGCTGCCGCCTGTGGTCCTATCCCGACATGAAGCAGGCGCTGGGCGATGCCGTGCGGCTTGCCGAGGGCATGAGCTACAAGAATGCGCTCGCCGGGCTGCCGCTCGGCGGCGCGAAGGCGGTGCTCCGGCGCCCCGAAGGCGAGTTCGACCGGGTGGCCCTGTTCCGGGCTTTCGGCCGCGCGGTCGAAAATCTGGGCGGGATGTACGTCACCGCCGAGGATGTCGGCACATCGGTCGAGGATATGCAGGAGGTCGCATCGGTCTCGCGCCATGTCGCCGGGCTGCCCGCGGTCGCCGGGCGCGCGGGCGGCGACCCGTCGCCGTGGACCGCCAGAGGCGTGTTCGAATCGATGCAGGTCGCCGCCGAGTTCGCACTGGGGCGCGATCTCGCCGGGCTGACGGTGGCGGTGCAGGGCACCGGCAATGTCGGCGCCGACCTGTGCCGCCGCCTCGCCGACGCCGGCGCGCGCCTGATCATCGCCGACGTCAATCCGGCGCGCCGCGACCGGCTGAAAGCGGTGCATGGCGCCGAGGTGGTCGACGTTGCGGACATCGCATCGGTCGAGGCCGACATTTTCGCGCCCTGCGCGCTCGGCGGCGCGCTCGACCGGGAGACGGTCGCCAGGCTGAAGGCGAAGCTCGTCTGCGGTGCGGCGAACAACCAGCTTGCGACTCCGGACGTCGCCGCAACGCTGCTCGAACGCGGGATTGTCTATGCGCCCGACTATGTCGTCAACGCGGGCGGGATCATCAACGTGTCGGCCGAATATCTGGGCGAGGGTGAAAGCGATGTGAAGGCGCGCGTCGCCGAGATCGCACCGCGCGTCGGTGCGCTGTTGGAGCGCGCAGCGCGCGAAGGCCGCTCGCCCGCGCTGGTGGCCGATGAAATGGCCGAAGAGGTGATCGCGGGCGCGCAGCGCGAGGCGGCCTGATGCATTGCTTCCGGGTAGACGCGATCCTCGATCCGCAATCGCTGCCGCGCGTCGCCAACTATTTCGCGCAGCGGTCGATCGTGCCGAGCGCGATGGCGATGCAGGTCCTGCCCACGCATATGCGGATCGAAGTAACGGTCGCGGGGCTCGCCCACGGGCAGGCAGCGATCATCGCGGCGAAGCTGGGCGAAGTCGTCGCGGTGCTGCGGTCCGAGCTCGAGGACCCCACTGCCGAATTGGTGGCTGCCGCCTGATGGCGGCCCGTAGCGAACGGAGCCAAGCTCAGCTACGGGCCGCAACAGTATCTCTACTGCTTTGGTAGAGTGACATCGGGGCGATGGCTTGGCTAGACAGGGTGCGTTCGAAACAGCGCAGCAACCACTCGATTCATCGCCCGAAATGCCATCGCAGCAAAAGACCAGAACCGGACTCATCATCCGCCACGTTCCCCACGAAGGGATCGCCGGATACCGCGAACCGATCGAGGCCGCGGGATATGCGCTCGCGCGCATTGACGTCGCCGACCCGGGTTTTGGCGCGGTAGACCTGAGCGAGCCCGACCTGCTCATCATGATGGGCGGTCCGATGGGGGTTTACGAGCAGGACGCGCACCCGTGGATCGCCTGCCAGCAACGGCGGCTTGCGCGCCGGCTCGACGGGGGGCGGCCGACGCTCGGCGTGTGCTTCGGGGCGCAAATGATCGCCGCGGCGATGGGCGCGCGCGTTTATCCGGGGTCGGCGAAGGAGGTCGGGTTTCACCCGCTGAGCTTCGTCGACACCGCCTCGCCGCTGCGGCATCTGGCTGATGTGCCCGTGCTCCATTGGCACGGCGACACCTTCGACCTTCCCGATGACGTCGAATTGCTGGCGTCGACGCCCGCCTATCCGCATCAGGCATTCCGGCGCGGCAACAATATATTGGCGCTGCAGTTTCACGGCGAAATGGGGCTCGATCCGCGGTTCGACGAATGGCTGCGCCAATGGCCCGATGCGCTCGACGAAACCGGCGGAAGCGTGAACGGAATGCGCGACCTCCATCGGCGGCATGGACCCTCCGCGGTGGCGGCGGGACGCACGATGATCGCCGAATGGCTCGCCGGGCTGACGGACTGAACGGCCTTCGCCGACCTTCAAGATTTTCTTTCGTGATGACGAGGCCGCGGCGGCTTGCCTCGCCCGCGGACGCGTGCGAGGGGCACCGGCGAGCAGTCGGAGACGAAGACGATGCAGTTCGACGTGGTGATAGTGGGCGCGGGTCATGGCGGGGCGCAGGTGGCGATTATGCTGCGTACGCAGAAATTTGCAGGGACCATCGCGATCATCGGCGACGAGCCCGAGCTTCCCTACGAACGCCCGCCGCTGTCGAAGGAATATTTCGCGGGCGAGAAGGAATTCGAACGCATCCAGCTGCGCCCCGCCAGATATTGGGACGAGCGCGAAGTAACGATGCTGCTCGGCAAGCGCGTCGTGCGCGTCGATCCGGAGGCGCACACGGTGACCATCGATGGCGGCGAGACGATCGGCTATGGCAAGCTCGTCTGGGCGACCGGCGGCCAACCGCGCATGCTGCCGATCCCCGGCGGCGACCTGCCCGGCGTGCAGGGCGTGCGCACGCGCGCCGACGCCGACGCGATGAAGGCGGCGTCGGAGACTGCGGGCCAGATCGTCGTGATCGGCGGCGGATATATCGGGCTCGAAGCCGCAGCGGTGCTCAACAAGGCGGGCAAGAAGGTCGTGCTCCTCGAAGCGCTCGACCGCGTGCTTGCGCGCGTCGCGGGCGCCGACCTGTCGCGCTTCTATGAAAAGGAACATCGCGATCATGGCGTCGATCTGCGGCTCGGCGTGTGCGTCGATGCGATCGAAGGCACGGACAGCGTTACTGGCGTGCGGCTGTCGGACGGCGAACTGATCCCCGCCGATCTCGTCATCGTCGGCATCGGCATCGTCCCAGCGGTCGAACCGCTGATCGCCGCGGGGGCCGAAGGCGGCAACGGCGTGCTCGTGGATGGCCTGTGCAAGACCAGCCTGCCCGACATCTATGCGATCGGCGATTGCGCCGCGCATGAAAACCATTTTGCCGAAGGCGCCTGCATCCGGCTGGAATCGGTGCAGAACGCCAATGATCAGGCGAATGTCGTCGCGAAGGGCATCGTCGGCGACGAAGCACCTTACCACGCCATCCCGTGGTTCTGGTCGAACCAATATGACCTCAAGCTCCAGACCGCGGGCCTGTCGACCGGGCACGATCAGGCGGTGCTGCGCGGCGATCCCGGCGCGCGCAGCTTCTCGGTCGTCTACCTCAAGGCGGGCAAGGTCATCGCGATCGACTGCGTCAACGCGACCAAGGATTATGTCCAGGGCCGCATGATCGTCACCGCGGGGCTTCGAGCGACGGCGGAGCAGCTCGCCGACACCGAAACCCCGCTGAAAGCATTGCTTCCCGCCTGACCGCTACCAGCGGATCGTCACACCCACCGTGCCGCCGTAGCGACGGCTGCGCGGGCCGTCGGCGTCGAAGCCATAGTCGCCCTTCACATGGACCGCGACGCTTTCGCCGATGCGCGCGATAACACCGGCACCGACCTCGGCCTCGGTCCGGCCCAGGTCGGTTCGGATCGGGTCGGTGCCGAAACGCGTCGTCTGGTCGCCCGACAGGCCGTGCCACAGGCTGGCGTGGAGATAGGGCTGGAAGCCGCCATATTCGCCCTGCAAGCGCAGCCCGACGCGCCCGGTGAGCGAATCGCCCGCGGCGAAATCGATCACCGAGAAGGCATCAGCCTGATCGTCGAGCTTGATCCGCTGCCACACGATCTGCGCCTGCGGTTCGAGCGTCCAGCGGCTCGACAGCGCTAGCGGATAGCCGGCTTCGAGCGACGCGGCCCAACCCTTGCCATCGACGTCGATCGCCTCGCCGCTACTCGCGGCAGCATTGCCGTCAAACCAGCTGTGCATGACGACCGCGTCGACATACCAGCCGCTTTCGCCGACCAGCGTCGCATAGCCGGCCAGGCTCGTGGCTTTGACGTCGATCTGGCCGACCGTCAGGTCGTTCCAGCCGATCGCGCTGCCGCGGACGGTGCCGTCGGTCGACGAGCGCCCGACGAAGGCGCCAAGGCGGATGTTGGTTCCGCCCTCTTCGCCCCAGCCGGCGAAATCCTGGCCGATCTGGAAGCCGGAGAGGTCGCCGTCGAGCGAGGGGGCGACGTCGCCGTTCCATTTGATATCGCTATCCTCGGCGAAGACGCGGCCCCACGTTGACGGGAGCACGCCGCCGCCGCGCAGCAGCGCCTGTTCGCCGCGGCGTTCGTGGAAGGTGCCGAGCGTCGCGGCGGCAAGAAGATGCGCGACCGGGACCGCCGCGACAAAGGCGGGCACTTCGGGTCGATAGAGCGGCACGACTTCGCCGGCCTCGGCGACGGCCGGGGTCGCGCCCGGTGTCGGTGGCGGGGCCTCGACCACGGGATCGGGCGAGGGGAGCGGTGCCGGCTCGGCCGGTGGTTCGGGCGGCGGCGGGGGCGCTGCGGGTTCGGGCGCCGGGGGCGGCTCGGGTGTAGGTGCCGGCGGCGGATCGGTCACGGTCACCGGCGGCGCGGGGTCGACCGGATCGGGATCGGCCGGCGTCGGCTCGGGCGGCGGCGGCGGCGGATCGGGCACGGGCGGCGGCGGCGGCGGCGGCGGTTCGGGTGGCACGGGCGCCGGTGCGGGTTCGGCCGGCGGCGTCAGGATCGGCGGCGCGGGCGCCGGCTGCGGCGGCGGCGGGGTTTCGGGCGCGGGTGCGGTCGGCGGCGGGGGCGGCAGCGTCGAGCGCAGATACCAATTATCCCCCGTGCCGGCGGACGTGCCGCCCCGGAACAGGAAATATTCATAGGCGCCGGCCGCGACGCGATGGTTGAGCGCAAAGGCGCCGCTCGCGGTGGTGGCGCCATTGATCGCATCGACGATAAGGATGCCATTCTGTGTCGTCACCGCGCCGGCGCCGCCGGCGTTGAGCACGGTGATCCCCGTCGTCCCCGACGCGGCACCGCCGTCGATCACCAGCTTGTCGGATAGCGACGCGTCGTTGCCGAGCACCGTGTCGACGAGCAGCAGGCCGTTGTTGCCGATATAGTCGCCGCGCACGGTGAAGCTGTCGCCCGGCGTGTTGCCGCCGTTGGTCAGGTCGATCCGCCCAGCATTGGTCAGCGTCGCGCGCTGGCCCGCGGTAAAGGCGGTGATTCCGCCATTGGCGCCGCCGCCGAAAATGGTGCTCGACGCGTCGAGCGTGAAACTGCCGGTGCCGGTCCCGGCGTCGCCGAGGGTCAGGAAACCGTCGAAGGTCAACTCGCTATCGTTCGTCGCGTTGATCGTTTCCCAGCTGTCGAACCGCGCGATACCGCCCGTCGTCACATTGTCGAAAACAAGCGCGTCGGTGCCGGCGCCGCCGGTGATCCGCGGCGAGGCGCCGAGGTTGGCATTGGTCAGATTGGCGAGCAGCGCGCTGTCATTGTCGCCGCCCATATCGATTGTGCCGTGCACCACCCCGCCGCCGTCCCAGACGACGCGGTCGGTGCCGACGCTCATCAGCACGTCGCCGCCGACCGACCCGCCGGTGATCGTCACGCTGTCGGTGCCGCCCGACACACTGATATTACCGCCAATCGTGCCGCCTGACAGGATGATCGTATCATTGCCGAACCCGGCGACGAGGTTGCGGTCGATCGTGCCGCCCGACATGTCGAACAGATTGTCGGCAAGCTTCATGTTGACGCGGCCGATGCGGCCACCGGTCATCCGCGCGGTATCGCCGTCGTCGAAGGCGTCGACAATGCGGCCGCCGGTCATCAGGAAGGTGTCCATCGAACCGCCCTGATTGAGCGTATTGATCTCGCCCCCCGTCATCACGAAATCGTCGATGCCTTCGCCCTGCTGGACCTGTCCGGTGATCGTCCCGGCACTGATCTCGAACCGATCGTCGCCATTGCCCTGATCCACCGATCCGTTGATGGTGCCACCGGCCATCACGAAATTGTCGATGCCATCGCCCTGCTGGATCTGGCCGGTGACGGTCCCGGCGCTGATCTGAACCGGTCGTCGCCACTGCCCTGATTGACCGGGCCGTTGATGGCGCCGCCATTGACGACAACACAATCATTACCCGCCCCCTGCGAGACGCCGGAAACCTGGCCAGCAGTCTCCACCGTCAGGCAATCGTCGCCGGCGCCCTGATCGACCAGGCCCAGCACGTTTCCGAAGACACTGAGTGTGTCGTTGCCGAGCCCCTGCACGAACTGGCCGCCCTGAACGATGCCACCGGCGCGTATGATGGCGCTGTCGTTTCCAGCACCTTGATCGAGATTGCCGTTCACGGTGCCGGCGATGTCTAGCACATCATCGTCATCGCCCAGGCTGGCGTTGCCCGTGTAGACCGCGTTTATGATCAGCGTCTGGGCGCCGGCGCCCCCGGTGATGTTCGCCGGAGCGCCGCCTGCACCCGTAAGAGACCCGTCTATTTGCAGCGTCGTCGCGGTGCCCATCGTGACGCCGGACGTGGCGAGCGTCCCGCCGCTGGCGAGGAGCAGCGATCCCTCATTCAGCCTCGTGTTTCCCGCTATATTGGTCGCGCCGCTAAGCGTCAGTGTGCCGGCGCCGGTCTTTTCGATCGCGCCGCTGCCGGTGATCGCCCCCGCATAGGTTCCACCATCGGGCTGCGCGAACCGCACGAGCCCGTCGTTCGTGACCGTCGGCGGCAGGCTTTGCGCGCGAGCCTCCAGCGTACCGGCAGCCCGGACCAGGACCTGACCAGTATAGTTCGCGTTGTCGCCTGTGAGTACCAGCGTGCCCTCCTGAACGTCGGAGACCGTGACACCGGTGATCGTGCCGGTCAGCGTCCAGGTGCCGGTCTCGTTCTTGACGAGCGATTCAAAGCCCACGAAATTGCCGGGCAGGGTCGATTGCCCGACGCCGCTCAGAAAAATCTGGTCGTTGCCCGCACCGCCGCTGAAACTGCCGGTTACCGTCGAGCCGGTGAAGAGCCGCAGGATGTCATTGCCGCCGGCGAGGCTGATGCTTCCCCTGACAATGCCCCTGTTGGTGAAATCGAGAGCGCCGTTGCCGGAGCCGCCGATCACGGTGCTCGTCGTGCCGTTGCCGGCCTCGATGATGCCGGTTGCGTTGTTGACGACGGTGTTCAGGCCGCTTGTATTCTGCGACCAGATGGCGACGGCTCTATCGGCGTCGATGGTGCCGTTGTTGATGATCGTATTGCCGGCGCCCTGAAAGTTCACCGCTTCGGCTTGTCCCTGGGTTCCGGTGGCAAGAAGCTGTCCCGTCGGCGCGATCGTTATCGTTCCGTTGTTGCGGATTTCAATTGTGTTGCCGCCCGTGCCGAACTGCCCGTTGGAGGTCGTGGCAGCATTGCGGACGGTCGCACCGCTTTGAATCGTGATATTGGCATTGTCGCGCAGGCTGATCGCGTTGTCGTTGCCGGTAGAGATTTCGCTGCCGCCCGAGACTTCGACGGTGCGATTGTCTCCAGTCGGAGTATTGCCCTCGCCAACTCGGGTCGTCCAGGGATTGGGAGCGGCCGTATCGCAAGTGGTTACACTGCCAACAGTCGTGCAGGCAGCCTGGACAGGACTGGAGGAGAAAAGAATAGTTCCGGAAACAAGGGCTGTTCGGGACAAAAGGCGACTTGTCCAGGAAAAGGTGCGCGGCTGCTTTAGCAAGCGCGTGCGCAGCGACCGATTGATGGCGAACGAAGAAGCATCGGGGGCGGTCGAGGCAGGCATGGTTTTCCCTTCTTCTATGGGTGCAGCCTGGTCCCTTTTCTCTCGTCGAATTGCCGAGAAAAATTGCACTGTTTCCGTAGAATAACCTATGCGGCGATGGTTATACAATCGCTAACGGGCCATCGTTTCAGCCCGTTTTTCTAACGGTCCAGGGTCGGAACCTGAGCGGGCGGCAATTCGCCTGCCGCCGGCGGTTCATCGCCCAAAGCGCGCTTCAACGTCGCCTTGATGTTGCGCAGCAGCCGGCGCAGCGCGATGATCACGATGACCGCAGCGACCGCGAGCAGGATCGCGATGACGATGGCCAGCGGCGGATAGGCGATGGCGAGCGCCAGCAGGCCGCCCGTGGCGACATCTTCGCCGGTCGAGACCACGGCGTTGCTGAACGGTTCGGGGCTGACGTTGACGACCGCGCGCGTCGTCGCCTTTGCGCCATGGCTCAGCAAGGCGCCGCCGCCGCCCAGCAGGAAGGCGATCACCTGCCACGCCGGATCGGACGAATCGACCAGCGCGAGCGCGAGCAGCGCGCCGCCGAGCGGGCGGATGATGCTGTGGATCGTGTCCCAGATCGAATCGATCCAGGGGATTTTGTCGGCGAGGAACTCGGCGATGGTGCCGACCGCGGCAACGCCGAGCACCCAGGGATTGGCGAGCACCTGCAAGGCGGCGAGATGTTCGGGCAGGGGGAGCCAGCCGAAATGCATCGCGGTGCCGGTCGCCAATATGGTGAGGTAGAGCCGCCAGCCGGCTAGAAGGCTCAGGCTGCCCGCGACGCCCAAAATCTCGACGATTCCCAATGCCGTGCTCCCCGTTCCGGATCCCTTGGCCGGGCTTCATCTTGCACCCGTCCGCGCGCCGCCGCAATGCCGGGATGACAAGGGGGTGCGGCATGGTTATCGCTTGGGTCATGATCGATACCCCCACGACGCCATCGCCAGAGACCTTGCCTGACGGCGCCATTCCTGCCGCGACGCTGGTCATCATGCGGCCGGCGGACGACGGCGGCGCTGACGAGATATTGATGGTCAAGCGGTCGGTCACCATGGCCTTCGCGGCCGGGGCGGTCGTGTTTCCCGGCGGCCGCGTCGATCCCGACGATTATCGGGTGGCGCGCCTTTACGGGCTGGGCATCGACGAAGCCGACGGCGCTGCGCGGGTCGCGGCGCTGCGCGAGACGCTGGAAGAAACGGGCCTCGCGGTCGGTTGGCCGGCGCTGGCCGAAAGCGACGTGGCCAAGGTGCGGCGGGCGTTGCTGTCCGGAACGCTGCTTTCGGACATATTGGGGGCGCGCGGCGACCGAATCGCACTGGAATCCTTCGTCCCCTTCGCGCGATGGTGCCCCAATTTCAAAGAGGCGCGGACGTTCGATACGCGATTCTATGCCGTCGCCGCCCCGCCGCACAGCCATGAACTGACGGTCGAGGAGGCCGAGCACAGCCATATTTTCTGGGCGAGCGCGAAGGCCACGCTGGCGATGGCCGACCGCGGCGACGTGTCGGTGATCTTTCCCACCCGGCGCAATCTCGAACGCTTGGCACAAGTTGCAGATTTCTCCAGCTTTTCCGAGCATTCCGGCCAGTTTCCGGTCGAGCTCATCACGCCATGGATCGAGGAGCGTGAGGGGCAGGCCCATCTCTGCATCCCCGGGCATCTTGGCTACCCTGTCACGAGCGAATCCTTCGAGCGCGTACGGCGTGGATAAGTAGCGTTCGATGCGACAACTTTTCCCCTATTTATGATTTACTAAGATTTGCCGGGGTACGGCAAAACGTCGTTGCAATTGCTGAACGCCGTGCCTAAGAAGGCGCTGCAGAAGCAGACCGGGGGAAACTTCGCCGGTGTGATTCGACAAAAGTAATCCAGTGGACGGAGAAAATGATGAACCTGCTTAAGAAAGCTGCGATCTCTCTCGCAGCGACCTCGATGATTGCGGCGCCGGTTGCCGCGTCGGCTGCTCCCGCAGCCCGCGCAGCTTCGGCCGTTGACGGCCAGAGCGAACTCGAAGGCAGCACGAGCTGGATCATCGCTGTCCTCGCTCTCGTTGCTGTCGTTGGCGGCATCATCATCGCGTCGGACAACGACGACGACAAGCCGACCAGCCCGTAATAACGGCTGATCTGGCTAGCCAGACTTTCGCAAAGGGCTCCGAGCTTCGCTCGGGGCCCTTTGTTCGTTCCGGGTGGGGATACATCCACGCGTCGCCACGGCGCGGCGATGCAGGGTCAGAGTGCGATGGTGCGGTTCGTCCGCGATCGCGCGAGCGGGATCGCCTGCCGGGCGCGTTGGGCCGCCGCCGCGTCGATGGGGGCGAGCGTCAGCGCATAACCCTCGGCGTGCGCATCGCCCGGCGTTGCGGCATCGGCCAGAACGATACCCCAGGGATCGACGGCTAGGCTGTGACCAAAAGTCTGCCGGCCGTCTTCATGCGTGCCGCCCTGCGCCGCCGCGACGACATGACAGCCCGTTTCGATCGCCCGCGCGCGCATCAGGACATGCCAATGCGCTTCCCCCGTCGACACAGTGAAGGCGGCGGGTATGGCGATCACCGTCGCGCCGCGATCGACCAGCGCGCGGTAAAGTTCGGGGAAGCGCAGGTCGTAACAGATGCTCAGTCCCAACTGTCCCAGCGGCGTATCGACGACCGTCACGGCGTCCCCGCCGGCATAGGCGGCCGATTCCTGCCAATTTTCGCCCGAGGGCAGGGTGACATCAAACATGTGGACCTTGTCATAGCGCGCACGGATGCTGCCGTCGGCTGCGATGACATGGGCGCGGTTGACGCGTCGTTCGCCGTCGTCGGCGAGGAGCGGCATCGATCCCGAATGCAGCCATATTCCGTGCGTTTGCGCCATCGCCTGCAGCGCCGCGGGCCAGGGACTGTCGGCTTCGCGGGTCATGTGCGCGCCCGATCTCGCGCGGTCGCGGTCGAGCAGCAGCGACATTTCGGGAAGAAAGGCCATCGCGGCACCGTGCGCCGCGGCTTCGCTCATCGCGCGGTCGATCGTCGCCAGATTGACGGCGGGGTCGATGCCGCTCGTCATCTGGACGAGCGCGGCGAGCGGGGCGGCTGGTGAAGGGATATCCATCGTATCTGGCTAAGCCCGTGGCGTCCGCAGGACAAGCCGCATGACAGTTCAGTGGCCAGCAAGGTTCGAAGGCGATAAGATGAGCCAATGTCCTATTTCTCTCGGCACACGCCGCTTCGTTTGACCCGATCCATTCTCCTTGCCGGCGCCGCTGCTGCGTTGCTGCTGGCGGGGCCGTCCGTAGGCGCCCAAGGGACAGCATCGAAAACCCTCGGCACGCAGGCGAAAAGCGGCGACTGGCTCTATGTCGGCAGCGACATTCCGCGCGATACGGCGTGGCAATTTGGCGTTCTTCCCAATGGCGTACGCTATGCGGTGCGCAACAATGGGGTGCCCCCGGGGCAGGTGTCGATCCGCGTCCGCATGGACGTCGGCTCGATGTTCGAAACCAATGAGGAGCGCGGTTACGCCCATTTGCTCGAGCATCTGACCTTCCGCGGATCGGAGCATATTCCCGACGGCGAAGCCAAGCGCATCTGGCAGCGGTTCGGCGTCACCTTCGGCAGCGATTCGAACGCCCAGACGACCCCGACGCAGACGGTCTATCAGCTCGACCTGCCGAGCGTCACGCCGGCCAATCTCGACGAAAGCATGAAATTGCTGTCGGGCATGGTCCGCGAACCGCGCATCTCCGAACTCGCGGTCGCCGCCGAGCGCGGCGTTGTGATGTCCGAGCTTCGCGAAGCGGATGGTCCGCAAAAGCGGATCGCCGACGCGACCAACGCGCATCTGTTCGCAGGGCAATTGCTCGGCGACCGCTCGCCGATCGGCACCACCGCGTCGCTGGGCAAGGCGAGCGCGACCTCTGTCGCGGCCTTCCACAATCGCTGGTATCGCCCTGACCGGGCGGTCGTGGTCATCGTCGGCGATGCCGATCCCGTGGTCCTCGCCGGGCTGGTTGCGAAATATTATGGCGACTGGAAAGCCGACGGACCCAACCCCGCCAATCCCGATTTCGGCAAACCCGACCCGACCAAACCCGCGGCGCGCGAAATCGTCGAGGCGAACCAGCCGCTCGCACTGACGCTCGCGATGGTGCGCCCTTGGAAGAAGCGCATCGACACGGTGGAAAATACGCGGCGGCTCTATCTCGAATTCATCGCGCAGGCGCTGGTCAACCGCCGGCTGGAAAACCGCGCGCGCAGCGGCGGTAGTTATCTGGTCGCGACGGTCGAGCAGCAATATGTCAGCCGCAGTGTCGATGTGACGATGGCGTCGATCGTTCCCCTGAGCGACTGGAAAGCCGCGCTCGCCGACGTGCGCGGCGTGATCGCCGACGCGGTGAAAAACCCGCCGTCGCAGGCCGACATCGACCGCGAGGCAAACGAGATCCAGGCGTTCCTCGTCAAGGAACTGGAAAATGCGCGCAACGAGCCCGGCGCGCGGCTCGCCGACGACATGGTCCGGGCAGTCGATATCAACGAAACGGTGACGAGCCCGCAGGGGCAGGTCGACATGTTCAAGGCGATCCGCGCATCGGCGACGCCGAAAGTGATGCTCGACATCAGCAAGGCGATCTTCGCCGCGCCGGTAACCCGCGTCGTGCTGACCACACCGACCGCCGCAGGCGGCGACGCGGCAGTGCTTGCCGCGCTGAAGGCTCCGGTGACTGCGCGCGACGACCGGCTCGCGACGGTGAAGGCCGATTTCAAGCAGCTTCCTGTCGTCGGCCAGCCGGGCACGATCGCCGCGACCAGCCCTCTCCTCGGTCTGCGCGCCGAGCGGATCGAATTCGCCAATGGCGTGACCGCGCTGGTGTCGAACAACAAGGTCGAGCCGGGCAAGGTTCGCGTCAATGTGCGCTTCGGCACCGGCAACCGCAGTGTTGCCGCCGACGCGCCGAACCTGCTCTGGACCGGTGACTATGCGCTGGTCGCAAGCGGCATCGGCCCGTGGGGGCAGAACGAGATCGACCAGTTGACCAACGGCCGGCAGATCCAGATGAATTTCGCGATCGACGACGATGCGTTCGAACTGTCGGCCGAAAGCCGGCCCGCCGACCTGGCCGACCAGATGCGGCTGATCGCTGGCAAGCTCGCCCAGCCCCGCTGGGATCCGGCGCCGGTCGAACGGCTGCGCATCGGTTTCCTCACCGGATATGATCTCAACGACGCGACGCCGAATGCCGTGCTCGACCGCAATTTGCGCGGCTGGCTGACCAACAATGACGCGCGCTGGGCCGCGCCGGACAAGGCGCAGATCGAGGCGCTGACCCCCGCCGCCTTCCGGGCCTTCTGGGAACCGCGGCTCGCGAGCGGGCCGATCGAGGTGCAGATTTTCGGCGACCTCGAAGCGGTCGATTACAAGAAAATCCTCGCCGAGACGCTCGGCGCCCTGCCGCCGCGTCAAACCCTCGCGCCGCCGGCCGGCCAGCGCGTCGATTTTGCGAAACATGTCACGGTTCCGGAGATCGCCTATCACCGCGGCGAGCAAGGGCAGGCAGCGGCAATGACCGCCTGGCCGACCAGCGGCGGGCTCGCTAATCCGCGCGATGCGCGCGGGCTCGAAGTGCTCGCGGCAATCTTCAACGATCGCCTCTTCGACCGCCTGCGCGCCGAACAGGGGGCGAGCTATGGTCCTGTCGTCGACAGCCACTGGCCGACGGGCTTCGACACCGGCGGCTATCTCCTCGTCGGCAGCCTGCTGGCGCCGAAGGATCTCGATCGCTTTTACGGTATCGCCCGGGATATTGCCGCCGACCTCGTCGCAAAGCCGATCACGGCCGACGAACTGGCGCGCAACGCCGGCCCGATCCGCGAACAGGTCGCGCGCGCCTCGACGGGTAATGTCTATTGGATGTTCCTGCTCGAAGGTGCGACCCGCGATCCCCGCGTCACCGCCGCCGCGCTGTCGATCCAGGATGATATTTCAGCGGTCACCGCCGCCGATGTTCAGCGGCTGGCGCGGCAATATCTGACGCCCGCGCGCCAATGGTCGCTGGCGATCCTGCCCAAGGGGATGACGCTGGCCGATGCATCGGCCTTGGGCGCGGCGCCGGCTCCGGCGCCCGCGGCGGGCGGGCGTTAGGGTCCTGACCTAAGCCTTCTTGCTGCTCTCGATGGGGCGGCGGGTCTTGCGGATACGCGGCTCGCGTTCCAGTTGGCCCTTGGTCATGATGTCGTGCCGCATCTTGGCGCGCACGTCGTGGATCGACGCGATCACCGGCCCCATCGCGACACCCAGATCGATCAGCACCGCCTCGGCGAGTTGAAGCGAGCTTTCGAGCGTCTCGGGCACCGCATCATTGGCGCCCGCCTGATAGAGCGCGGCGGCGTGGTCGGCGTCGCGTGCGCGGCTGATGATCGGCAAGTCCGGATATTTCTGCTTGAGCTGGCGCGTCATGCGCAGCTGCTGGACGGGATCGTCCATCGTCAGCACGATCGCGTTCGCGGTTTCGATCCCCAGCCGGTCGAGGCTGCCCGGGCGGGCGACGTCGGCGAAGCGGACGATGAAGCCATCGCGCCGCGCCGCAGCGACCGTGTCGATGTCGGCGTCGACCGCGACATAGGGCCGGCCATGTTCGCGCAGCAGTTCGGCAACGGTGTGGCCGACGCGGCCGAACCCGACGATCACCGTGCGGCCCTCGGGCGTTTCCTCGGGCTTCGCGCCTTCGCTGCGCATTTCGATCCGCCGCGCGACGTCGTGGCCGATACGCGCGAGCAGCGGCGTGATCGTCAGCCCGATCGCGGTGACGAGCTGCCAGAATTCGGCGGTGCTGCGGCTGATGATCTGCGCCTGGAGCGCCGTCGCGAGCACGATCAAGGTCGTTTCGGACGGGCTCGACATCAACAGGCCGACCTCCGCTGCCGTCCCGCGCCTTGCGACGTTCGAAAAGCGCAGCAGCGCCGCGGTGACGATCGCCTTGATCGCGACGACGCCGACCACCGCGGCGACGAGCTCCGGCCATTGTTCGGCGATTGTCTTGAGGTTCAGCCCCATGCCGACGCTGATCAGGAACACCCCTAGCGCGAGGCCCTTGAACGGTGCGGTGATCGCCTCGACCTCGTTATGATATTCGGTTTCGGCGATCATCAGGCCCGCGAGCAGCGCGCCAACGATGGGCGACAGCCCGACCGCGGCGGTCGCGAGCGCGGCGACGATGACGACGAGCAGGCTCGCCGCGAGAAAGAGTTCGGGGTCCTTGGCGCGTGCGGCCTGCGCGAAGATCTTCGGCAGCAGGAACCAGCCGCCGATCGCGAGCGCCGCGACCACCACCACGCCCTGCCACAATGTAGTCAGCAGCAGTTCGGCATTGTCGCCCGTCGCACTGGGCGCCAGCGCGCCGAGGATGAAGATGATCGGCACGATCGCCAGATCCTCGAACAACAGCATCGCGAAGGAGGCGCGGCCGACCGCCGATTTGGTGCCCGCGATCGGGAGCACCAGTGCGGTCGAGGAGAGCGCGAGCGCGATGCCCAGGCCGAAGGCGGCGGGGGTCGAATAACCGCCGAAGAGCCATAACGCGCCGCCGAGGATCGCCCCGCCGAGCAGCAGTTCGGCCGCGCCGATGCCGAACACGAGTTTTCGCAGTTGCCACAGACGCCGGAACGACAGTTCGAGCCCGATCGAGAAGAGTAGCAGAATGATGCCGAATTCGGCAAAGAGCGCGATGTCCTCGGTCGATCCGATGGTGATATGCTTGAGCCACGGATAGTCGCTCGCCAGCGCCCCAAGCCCCGAGGGTCCGACCAGCAGCCCGACGAGAATGAAGCCGATCACGGGTGGCAGGCGGAAGCGCGCGAACGCCGGGATCACGATTCCAGCGGCGCCGAGGACCACCAGCGCGTTGCCGATGGCGGATGTTTCTGTTTCCGATACCATAAGGGCCGACCTTATGCAGGCCGGCCCCGATTGGCTAGAGGACTATCCCAACCTTTTTGGTTGTTATCAGCCGCCCATCTTGGCTTCGAGATTTTCGACGATCGCCTCGAAGAAACCTTCGGTGGTCAGCCAGTTCTGGTCGGGACCGATCAGCAGCGCCAGATCCTTGGTCATCTTGCCGCTTTCGACCGTCGCGACGCAGACCTTTTCAAGGTCGTCGGCGAATTTGATCAGCGCGGCATTGTCGTCGAGCTTGCCGCGGTGCTTGAGGCCGCCGGTCCAGGCAAAGATCGACGCGATCGGGTTGGTCGACGTCGCCTTGCCCTGCTGGTGCATGCGGTAATGGCGGGTGACGGTGCCGTGCGCGGCTTCGGATTCGACCGTCTGGCCGTCGGGGGTCATCAGCACGCTGGTCATCAGGCCGAGCGAGCCGAAGCCCTGCGCAACGGTGTCCGACTGGACGTCGCCGTCGTAATTCTTGCAGGCCCAGACGAACTTGCCGCTCCACTTGAGCGCCGAGGCGACCATGTCGTCGATCAGGCGATGTTCGTAAACGATGCCGACTTCGTCGAACTGCGCCTTGAATTCGGCGTTGAACACTTCTTCGAAAATGTCCTTGAAGCGGCCATCATAGGCCTTCAGGATCGTGTTCTTGGTCGACAGATACACGGGCCACTGGCGCGCGAGGCCATAATTCAGGCTGGCGCGGGCGAAGTCGCGGATCGAATCGTCGAGATTGTACATGCCCATCGCGACGCCCGACGAGGGGAACTGGAACACTTCCTCGTCGATCAGCGTGCCGTCCTCGCCTTCGAACACGAGGCGCAGCTTGCCGGGGCCGGGGACGCGGAAATCGGTCGCCTTATACTGGTCGCCGAACGCGTGGCGGCCGACGACGATCGGGTCGGTCCAGCCGGGGACGAGGCGGGGGACGTTCTTCATCACGATCGGTTCACGGAAGACGACGCCACCGAGGATGTTGCGGATCGTGCCGTTCGGCGACTTCCACATCTTTTTCAGGCCGAACTCCTCGACGCGCGCTTCGTCGGGGGTGATCGTCGCGCACTTCACGCCGACGCCATATTTCTTGATCGCGTTCGCGGCCTCGACGGTGATCTTGTCGTCGGTCTCGTCGCGCTTCTCGATGCCGAGGTCGTAATAATGAAGGTCGATGTCGAGATAGGGGAGGATCAGCCGCTCGCGGATCCACTGCCAGATGATCCGGGTCATTTCGTCGCCGTCGAGTTCGACGACCGGGTTGGCTACCTTGATCTTGCCCATGCGTTCAGCCTTTGTCCTTGGGGAGTCGGAGTTGCGAGCGCCTTAGGCAAAGCGGGGCGATTGATCAACTGCCGGTGGAACTGGCCCTGCGCCTTATCCATTGTCAGTATAGAAGCTGCCCCCTAGAAGAACGGCCATGTCCAATATCATATCCTCGAACCGCCCCGGCGGCGGTATCAAATGGCACTGGCCGTCGATCCATCCCGAAGGCCGCAAATTCCTTTTGATCGCCGGTATCGTCACCCTCTGTTTCTGGCTGCTCGGCTGGGAAATCATCGGCTGGCTCATGCTCGGCGTGACCTTGTGGGTCGGTTCCTTCTTTCGCGACCCGGTGCGCGTGACCCCGGCGGGGAGCGACGTCATCATCGCGCCCGCCGATGGCCTCATCACGCAGATCGCCGAAGTGCCGCCGCCGCCCGAAATCTCCGGACCCGACGGACTGGGCGCCGCGCCGATGCTGCGCGTGTCGATTTTCATGAGCGTCTTCGACGTCCACATCAACCGCACCCCCGTCGCGGGAACGCTGCGCAAGCTCGTCTATATTCCCGGCAAATTCGTGAACGCCGACCTCGACAAGGCGAGCGAGGAGAATGAACGCCAGCATTTCGTCGTCGAGCGCGCCGATGGCGTGCGCATCGGCTTCACCCAGATAGCGGGCCTTGTCGCTCGCCGCATCATGCCGTTCGTGACGATGGGCAACGAACTCACCACCGGTCAGCGTGTCGGCCTGATCCGCTTCGGCAGCCGCGTCGACGTCTATCTGCCTCAGGGAACAACGCCGCAGGTTCTGCTCGGCCAGCGCACGCTCGCTGGCGAGACGGTCGTCGCGCGGATCGGCACCGCCGAGACGATCGACGGGATCGGTCAATAAAATGACCGAGGACGAGCAGGTCATCCCCGATGCCGCGGGGCGCCGCATCGCCGGGGTGAGCCTGCGCGCCTTCGCGCCCAATGCGATCACCATCCTTGCGCTCTGTTCGGGGCTGACCGGCGTCCGCTTCGCGATCGGCGGCGAATGGGCCGCGGCGGTGACGATGATCATCGTCGCCGGGGTGCTCGACGGCATGGACGGGCGCATCGCGCGGCTGCTGCGCGCGCAGAGCAAGTTCGGCGCCGAGCTCGATTCGCTGTCCGACGTGATCGCGTTCGGCGTCGCGCCGGCGATGATCCTGTTCCTCTGGTCGCTGGCCGACGCGCCGAAATTCGGCTGGACCGCGGCGCTGGCGCTCGCGGTGTGCTGCGCGCTGCGTCTCGCCCGCTTCAATTCGCGCATGGATGCTGATTTCCAGCCGCACAAATCGGCGGGCTTCATGACCGGCATTCCGGCGCCCGCGGGCGCGGGGCTGTCGTTCGTTCCCGTCTATCTGTGGATGGTGACCGGGAACGAGCTGTTCCGCGAATGGTATGTCGTGATGCCCTGGGCGCTCGCCATCGCGATGCTGATGATCTCGGCGATCCCGACCTATAGCTGGTCGTCGATCCGGCTTCGCCGGTCGTGGCGCCTGTTCGCGCTGGCGGGCGTGGGCCTGCTCGGCGCCGCGCTCGTCACCGCGCCCTGGCAGACGCTGCTCGCGGTATGCGCGCTCTATCTGGTGATGCTGCCGTTCGGACTGGCGAGTTACGCGAAGGTCAAGCGGCGCGGCTGAGTGCCGGCTGCATACGCGTGGCAGCGCGGACCGGGCGCGGGGCATCGCGGCGCGCCGGCGAGCGGCGCAGCGTCATCTTCTGCGGAAGCGGACCCGACTGCGGGGCGGCATCGACCGGGAAGGCGCCTTCGCCGAGCAGCGCCGAGAGAATCGCATTTTCGTTATTCTTGAGCATGGCCAGGATCACCGTGACGCCGAGCCCGGCGGCGAGAGTGAAGAGGAGAGCGGCAGCGACCTGAACCATGATCTTGTCCTTTCGGCTTCTGTGTGCGAAACCTTTGTTAACCAGCGACGGTTTCGTTGGACTTTTTGTTCCATGTTCCCGTTTTGTTCTCAATA
This sequence comes from Sphingopyxis sp. Root154, assembly GCF_001427105.1. Taxonomy (GTDB): domain Bacteria; phylum Pseudomonadota; class Alphaproteobacteria; order Sphingomonadales; family Sphingomonadaceae; genus Sphingopyxis. The sequence continues at coordinate 591,402 of NZ_LMGI01000002.1, read as the reverse complement.
CTTTTGCGACGAACGGAGTCGCTTTGTCGCCGAGTTGAGACTGGAGCGCCCGGCTCCTTGAGTCTCCACTGAACGCGAAAAGCCACGCAGACCCCTTGCTTTTGGCGGCCAAGGCGGCTAACGGCCCGCCCATTCCACATGGAAGGCGCACATAAACCGGTGCCGGAACGTCCGCTTGCGGGCCTTCGGTTCTTGCTTTCCAGAGGACCAACCGGAAGGAGAAAGACTATGGCGGCACCTGTCGTCACGATGCAGAATCTTATCGAAGCTGGCGCCCACTTCGGCCACCAGACCCACCGTTGGAACCCGCGCATGAAGCCGTATATCTTCGGCGCGCGCAACGGCATCCACATTCTCGACCTGTCGCAGACCGTGCCGCTCTTCGCGCGCGCACTCGACTTCATCGCGTCCTCGTCGGCCGCCGGTGGCAAGGTCCTGTTCGTCGGCACCAAGCGCCAGGCGCAGGGCCCGATCGCCGACGCCGCGCGCGCTTCGGGTCAGCATTTCGTCAACCATCGCTGGCTGGGCGGCATGCTCACCAACTGGAAGACGATCTCGGGCTCGATCAAGCGCCTCAAGACGCTCGAAGAGCAGCTCTCGGGCGACACCTCGGGCCTCACCAAGAAGGAAGTGCTCAACAAGACGCGCGAGCGCGACAAGCTCGAAATGAGCCTTGGCGGCATTCGCGACATGGGCGGCATTCCCGACGTGATGTTCGTGATCGACGCGAACAAGGAAGAGCTGGCGATCAAGGAAGCCAACGTCCTTGGCATCCCCGTCGTCGCGATCCTCGATTCGAACGTCTCGCCCGACGGTATCGCGTTCCCGGTTCCGGCGAACGATGACGCCGCGCGCGCCATCCGCCTCTACTGCGATGCGGTCGCCCAGGCGGCGACCCGTGGCGGCCAGCAGGCCCGCGCGAACCGCGGCGAAGATCTCGGCGCCGCTGTCGAGCCCGTCGCCGAAGCTGCACTGACCGAAGAAGCGACCGCTCCGGTTGCTGAAGAAACTCCGGCCGTTGAAGCCGCTCCCGTCGTCGACACCGCTCCGGTGACCGAAGACGAACAGGTCCCGGCCGAAGCCGCTGCCGAAACCGAACGTCAGAGCGACGCCTAAGCGCGCCTGAATGACGGGGCGGCGCGCTGCAACGGCAGCCGCCGCCCTTCGTCATCGTTTTGACTTATCGCGCCGCCACGCGTGCGGCGCAGCAGTCCCGTTACCGGACTGCTCCACATTGGAAAGGATCACTCATGGCTGAAATTACGGCCGCTCTCGTCAAGGAACTGCGCGACCGCACGGGCGCAGGCATGATGGACTGCAAAAAGGCGCTCGCCGAAAACAACGGTGACATCGAAGCGTCGATCGACTGGCTGCGCACCAAGGGCCTCGCGGCCGCCGCCAAGAAGGCCGGCCGCGTTGCCGCCGAAGGCCTCGTGGGCGTCGCCACCGACGGCACGCGCGGCGCGATGGTCGAAGTGAACAGCGAAACCGACTTTGTCGGCAAGAACGAGCAGTTCCAGGAATTCGTCCGCGATGTGACGCAGGTCGCGCTCGCCGGCAATATCTCGGACATCGAAGCGCTCGGCGCTGCGGCCTATCCGAGCGGCGGCACCGTCGCGGAGAAGCTGACCAGCAATATCGCGACGATCGGTGAAAACCAGTCGCTGCGCCGCAGCGTCATCGTCTCGGTGAACTCGGGCGTCGTCACGGGCTATGTCCACAATGCCGCCGCACCCGGCATGGGCAAGATCGGCGTGCTCGTCGCGCTCGAATCGACCGCCGGCGCGGACGTTCTCGAGCCGCTGGGTAAGCAGCTGGCGATGCACGTCGCCGCCGCGAACCCGCTGGCGCTGAACGGCGACGATCTCGACGCCGACCTCGTCGCCCGCGAACGCGCGATCGCCGAGGAAAAGGCCGCCCAGTCGGGCAAGCCCGCCGACATCGTTTCGAAGATGGTCGACGGTTCGATCGCGAAGTTCCGCAAGGAAAACGCGCTGCTGTCGCAGCTGTTCGTGATGGACGGCAAGACCCCGGTCGCCGAAGTCGTCGCTGCAGCCGGCAAGGATGTCGGCGCGGACGTGACGCTCAAGGCCTTCGTTCGCTTCCAGCTCGGTGAAGGCATCGAGAAGGAAGAAAGCGATTTCGCGGCGGAAGTCGCGGCGGTCGCCGGCGTCTGAAAAAGAAGATTCGGATTGCCGCGTTCATCGCGGTAGTCCGCTTGGCAATGGCGCGTGCCCGCTCTAGGGTGCGCGCCATTCGCTTATTCATCGATTACACAAGGTTCCCCCGATCATGGCTCTGCCCGGCATGAAACGTATTCTGCTGAAACTGTCGGGCGAGGCGCTGATGGGCTCCAGCCCGTTCGGCATCGACCCCGAAACCGTCGCGAGCATGGCGGCCGAGGTCAAGGAAGCCAAAGACCGCGGGCTCGAAATCTGCCTCGTCATCGGCGGCGGCAATATCTTCCGTGGCATGGCAGGCGCCGCCAAGGGCATGGACCGCGCGCAGGCCGACTATATGGGCATGCTCGCGACCGTGATGAACGCGCTCGCAATGCAGAATGCGCTTGAGCAGCTTGGCGTCGAAACGCGCGTCCAGTCTGCGATTGAAATGGACAAGGTGTGCGAGCCGGTGATCCGCCGCCGCGCCGAGCGCCATATGGAAAAGGGCCGCGTCGTGATCTTCGCCGCGGGTGTCGGCGCGCCTTATTTCACGACCGACAGCGGTGCCGCGCTCCGCGCCGCCGAGATGAAGTGCGACGCGCTGCTCAAGGGCACCAGCGTCGACGGCGTCTATAACGCCGATCCCAAGAAGGACCCGACCGCGGTCCGCTATGACACGCTGAGCTATGACCGCGTGCTCGCCGACAATCTGAAGGTGATGGACGCGAGCGCGGTAGCGCTGTGCCGCGACAACCATATCCCGATCGTCGTGTTCAACATCCGCGAGCCGGGCAATCTGGCGCGCGTGCTGGCGGGCGAGGGGGTTTCCACCATCGTCGGCGATGCCGACTAGCGAAATCACGCTCGGCGATGCCGACTGAAGACATGCCCGGCGACGCGGCCTGACAAGAATAGAAGAGGAAAAGACGATGGCGAAATATGACAAGGCCGACCTCGAGCGCCGCATGCACGGCGCGGTCGAAGCGTTGAAGAGCGACCTTTCGGGCCTCCGCACCGGCCGCGCGCACACCGCGCTGCTCGATCCGGTAACTGTCGAGGTCTATGGCAGCCAGATGCCGCTGAACCAGGTCGCCTCGGTCAGCGCGCCCGAACCGCGCATGCTGTCGGTACAGGTGTGGGACAAGTCGAATGTCGGCCCGGTCGACAAGGCGATCCGCTCGGCGGGGCTCGGCCTCAACCCGATCGTCGACGGCCAGATGCTGCGCCTGCCGATCCCCGAAATGACGCAGGAGCGCCGCAAGGAGCTGTCGAAGCTCGCCGGCCAATATGCTGAAAAGGCGCGCATCGCGGTGCGCAACGTCCGCCGCGACGGCATGGACAATCTGAAAGCCGACGAGAATAAGAAGGAAATCAGCGAGGACGAGCGCAAGCGCCACGAGACCGAGGTGCAGAAGCTGACCGACGCGACGATCGCCGAACTCGACGCCGCCGCGACCGCCAAGGAAAAGGAAATCCTGGGCTAGTGGATCGGTTGGTTTCCGGGACCTTGTACAGACTATGACGACACCAGCCGCCAGCCACGGCGCACGCCATGTCGCCATCATCATGGACGGCAACGGCCGCTGGGCCAAGAAGCGCCTGCTGCCCCGCGTCGCCGGTCACAAGGCCGGGGTGGAGGCGGTGCGCACCATCGTGCGCGCCGCGGGCGACCTGGGCATCGAGGCGATGACGCTCTATGCCTTCAGTTCCGAAAACTGGAAACGGCCGGAGGAAGAGGTCAGCGACCTGATGGGGCTGATGAAGCGCTTCATCCTGTCGGATCTCGACGAATTCGCAGCGAACGATGTGAAGCTGAAGGTGATCGGGAACTGGCGCGCGCTCGCGCCCGATGTCGTCGCGCTGATCGAAAATGCACTCGAACGCACCGCAGGCAACAAGCGTACGACGCTCGCGGTCGCGCTCAACTATGGTGCGCAGGACGAGCTGGTCCGCGCCGCGACCGCCGCCGCGGCCCAAGGCGCGATCAGCGAGGAAGCGATCGCCGCGCATCTCGACACCGCCGACATGCCCCCGCTCGACCTGCTGATCCGCACCTCGGGCGAGGTGCGGCTGTCGAATTTCCTGCTCTGGCAGTCGGCCTATGCCGAACTCTATTTCACCGATACCTTGTGGCCCGATTTCAAACCGGCCGACCTCAAGGCGGCGCTCGACCAATTTGCGCGGCGCGACCGCCGTTACGGGGGACTTTAGGGCATGGCGGCAGCGGGTAAATCGGACCTTTGGGTGCGGATCGGGTCGGCGATCGTCCTGTTTGCAATCGCGGGCACTGCACTTTGGTTCGGGGGCATTGCTTTTGGCCTGCTGTTGCTCGTTGGCGGCGCTTTGGTCCTCGTCGAATGGTTTCAGCTCGTGAAGGCGATGACAATCGGTGGCGGCGCCAGGACGGGCCTCAATGTCCTCGGCCCGATCCTCGTTCTCGGCGCGATGGCGGGGCTTTGGTTCATCCGCGACACGCTCGGCATGACGGCGGCGCTGTGGGTCTTCGGCATGGTCTGGGCGACCGATATCGGCGCCTATTTCGCGGGCCGCGCCTTTGGCGGCGCGCGCCTTGCGCCCAAAATCAGCCCGTCGAAGACCTGGTCGGGGCTCATCGGCGGCATGGTTGCCGCGCTGATCGCCAGCGCGACGATCGGCGACCGCGCGGGCCTCGTCGGCGTCCCGCTGTGGATCGGCCTGTTCATGGGGCTGCTCGCACAGCTCGGCGACCTCGCGCAAAGCTGGATGAAGCGCCGCGCGGGGGTCAAGGATTCGGGTAAGCTCATTCCCGGCCACGGCGGCCTGTTCGACCGCGTCGACGGCGTGCTGCCGGTCGCGCTGCTGCTCGGCGCGCTGGCGTTTGCCGGGCAGATCGCCTTGCGGGCGGCGGGCTGAGATGACGCAGCGCCGCCTCTCGCTGTTCGGTGCGACGGGATCGGTCGGGCAATCGACCCTCGATCTGGTGCGGCGCGATGGCGAGGCGTGGCAGATCGGCGTGCTGACGGCGAACAGCGACGTTGCCGAGCTTGCGAAGCTCGCGCGCGAATTTCGCCCTGACATTGCGGTGATTGCCGACGAGGCGCGCTATGGCGAGCTCGCTGAGGCGCTGGCCGGCACCGGCATCGATGTGGCAGCGGGCGCCGAGGCGCTCGTTGAAGCGGCGCAGCGCCCCACGGACCTCGTCATGGCGGCGATCGTCGGCACCGCAGGGCTCGCGCCGACCATGGCGGCGCTAGCCGCCGGGTACGATGTCGCGCTCGCCAACAAGGAAGCCCTCGTGTCATCGGGCGAACTGATGACCGCGGTAGCGCGAACCTCGGGGGCAACGATCCTGCCCGTCGACAGCGAGCATAATGCGATCTTCCAGTGCCTCGCCGGCGGGCGCATCGACCAGGTGCGCCGCATCATCCTGACCGCCAGCGGCGGCCCGTTCCGCACGATGAGCGCCGACGATATGGCGCGCGTGACCCCCGCACAGGCGGTCGCGCATCCGAACTGGTCGATGGGCGCCAAGATCAGCGTCGATTCGGCGACGATGATGAACAAGGGCCTCGAGCTGATCGAGGCGCATCACCTGTTCCCCGTCGGGCTCGACCGCATCGAAATCCTCGTCCACCCGCAATCGGTGATCCACAGCCTCGTCGAATATATCGACTGCTCGACGCTCGCACAGCTCGGCTCGCCCGACATGCGGATCCCGATCAGCAGCGCGCTCGCCTGGCCGCAGCGGATGGCGACGCCGTGCGCGCCGCTCGACCTCGCCAGCATCGCGCGGCTCGATTTCGAGGCGCCCGACGAGGTGCGTTTCCCCGCGACCGCGCTCTGCCGCGCCGCGATCGCCGAAGGCGGTGCGCGTCCCGCACAGCTCAACGCCGCGAACGAAGTGGCGGTCGCCGCCTTCCTCGCGGGCCGGATTTCCTTTCCCGCGATCGTCGATACGGTGCGCCGGGTGATCGACGCCGCGGAACCCTTGGTGCCCTCATCGCTTCAGGACATATTCAGCGTCGATGCCGCATCGCGCGCGGCTGCCCAGCATTTTGTGGACCAATATGAACATGCTTGACGTACCGCTTTGGCTCTATCCGATCGCGTTTCTCGCGGTGCTGGGGCCGCTCGTCTTCGTACACGAATATGGCCATTACATCGTCGGCCGCTGGTGCGGGGTGAAGGCCGATACCTTCTCGATCGGTTTCGGCCGCAAGGTCCTCGGCTGGACCGACAAACGCGGCACCGAATGGAAGATCGGCTGGCTGCCGCTTGGCGGCTATGTCCAGTTCGCGGGCGACCGCGATGCGGTGAGCCAGCCCGACGCAACCTGGCAGAAACTGCCAGCCGACCAGAAATCGCACACTTTTCCTGCGCAACCGGTGTGGAAGCGCTCGCTGATCGTTCTCGCGGGGCCGGTGACCAACTTCCTGTTCGCGATCGCGATTTTCGCTGCGTTCAACATGACCTATGGCGTTGCCACGGTTCCGCCGGTGATCGGCGGCGTGCAGGCAGGCAGTGCGGCCGAGGCGGCGGGGCTCCGTATTGGTGACCGCATCGCCAGCATCAACGGACAGCCGGTCGACAGCTTCGGCGATATACCGAAGATTGTGGCCTATGATCTCGGCAGGCCCGCGAGCCTCGATATCGCGCGCGGCGAGCAGCGGCTTGCGATCACATTGCGCCCGCGGGTCACGACCGAAACCGACGGTTTCGGGAACAAGGCCGAGGTGGCGATCATCGGAATCCAGTCGGGCGCGCTGACATATGCGCGCGTCGGCCCGTTGGAAGCGGTGAAGGCGAGCGCGGGGCAGACCTGGAACATCGTCCAGCTGACCGGCAAGATACTGGGCCAGTTCGCGACCGGCCAACGTTCGGTCAAGGAAATGGGCGGGCCGATCAAGATCGCGAAGCAGTCGGGCGAACAGGCGACCTTGGGCGTCGCCGCCCTGATCGTGTTCGTCGCCTTCATTTCCATCAATCTGGGGTTCATCAACCTCTTGCCATTGCCGATGCTCGATGGCGGCCATCTGCTCTTCTACGCCTATGAAGCGATCCGGCGCCGCCCCGCGCCGCCGCAGGCGCAGGAATGGGCGTTCCGATTCGGCTTTGGGGCCATCGTGACCCTTATGCTGGTCGTGACTTTCAACGATTTGGGCTCAATTGGCGTGTGGGACAGGATCGCCCGCTTGATTGGCTAGCGAGTCTGGGGCAGGGAGTGGCGCGCGAACCCGCGGTCAGGCGGGTTTGGCGCTTTTGAGTTATTTTTTCGGGATGAACAGCGTGGCTTCACACAAATTCTCGGCGCGGACGCAGCTGTCGGTACTTCTTTTGGCCGGCACGATGCTTGCGACGCCGGTGATGGCGCAACAGGTTGCGCCGCCAGTCGTCCCGGCTCCGGCTCCCGAAGCGGCCCCTGCCGCGACGACGGTCAAGTCGATTACCGTCGTCGGCAACCAGCGGCTCGAGGCGCAGACGATCCTGTCGTACCTGCGCCTGCGCGTCGGTCAGCAATATGATCGCTCGATCCTCGATCAGGCGCTGAAGGATCTGGCCGCGACCGAATTGTTCAAGGATTTCCAGATCACCGACAACGCCGGTGCGCTGACGATCCAGGTCACCGAAAACCCGGTGATCAACCGCGTCATCCTCGAAGGCAACAAGCGCCTGAAGGAAGACAAGATCCGGCCCGAGATCAAGCTCGCGCCGCGTCAGATCTTCACCCGCTCGAAAGTCCGCGCCGACGTCGCGCGCATCATCGAACTCTACAAGCGCCAGGGCCGCTTCGCTGCGACGGTCGAGCCCAAGATGGTGTCGCTCGACCAGAACCGCGTCGACGTCGTGTTCGAAATCAACGAAGGGCCGAAATCGAAGGTCCGCCAGATCAACATCATCGGCAACGAGAAGTTCAGCGACGGCGATCTCAAGGACGAGATGGCGACGAAGCAGTCGAGCCTGATGACGATCCTGTCGTCGAACACCAGCTACGACCCCGATCGCCTCGCCTATGACCAGCAGAAGCTCAAGCTCTTCTATCTCACCAACGGCTATGCCGATTTCCGCACGATTTCGGCGGTGGCCGAGCTGACGAGCAACAAGCAGGACTTCATCATCACCTATGTGGTCGAGGAAGGCGAACGCTACAAGTTCGGCGACATCGACGTGAAGAGCGAAATTCGCGACTTCCAGCCCGAAATGCTGAAGAAGCTGCTGCCGATGAAGACCGGCGACTGGTATGACGCCAAGCAGGTCGAGGACACGATCGAAAGCCTCAGCGAAACCGCGGGTCTGTTCGGCTACGCCTTTGCCGACATCAACCCCGAATTCCGCCGCGACCCCGAAACGCGAACGATGGCGATCACCTTCAACGTCGCCGAAAGCCCGCGTACTTACGTGGAGCGCATCGACGTCAACGGCAACACGCTGACCCACGACAAGGTCGTGCGCCGCGAATTCCGCCTGAACGAAGGCGACGCCTTCAACAGCTTCGGCGTCAAGCGCACCGAAAACCGCATCAACAGCCTCGGTTACTTCCAGGAAAATCTGGAAATCGAACGCAAGGAGGGCAGCGCCCCCGACCGCATCATTCTCGAAACCAATGTCGAGGAAAAGCCGACCGGCGAACTTTCGCTGTCGGCCGGGTTCTCGTCGATCGAGAATTTCCTGCTCCAGGCGTCGATCCGCCAGCGCAACTTCCGCGGTCTCGGCCAGCAGCTCCAGGCGTCGGTCAACTATTCGAGCTATTCGAAGTCGATCGAACTCGGCTTCACCGAACCCTATCTGTTCGACCGCAACATCTCGGTGGGCGGCAGCATCTATCGCCGCGATTTGAACTCGTTCAACTTCATCAACAACGACCGTCGGACGACCTTCCAGCAGGTCACGACGGGTGCGCAGATCAACGCCGGCGTGCCGCTGACCGAATTCATGTCCTTCTTCGCCCGCTACAGCATCAACTTCGATGATGTGACGCTGGATAAGGGGGTCTATTATTTCGGCGACCAGTGCGACCCGCTCGTCGCCGGCCGTTACCTCTGCGATGCGATCGGCAACCGCACGACCTCGCTGCTCGGCTATACGCTCGCCTATGACGACCGCGACAATCGTCTGCGCCCGACGCGCGGCCAGTCGCTGTCGCTCAGCCAGGATTTCGCCGGCCTCGGCGGCAGCGTCAAATATGTCCGCACGCGCCTGTCGGGAAGCAAGCATTTCAACCTCGGCAGCCGCTTCATCCTTAACCTCTCGGCTGAAGGCGGGTATATCTATCCGTTCGGCGGCCGTCCGACCCCGACCAGCGACAAGGTCCGCCTGACCGACCGCTTCTTCCTTGGCGAACCGCAGATGCGCGGCTTCGACATTCGCGGCGTCGGCCCCCGCGTCATTCGTTATGGCGTCGACAACAGCGATCCCGCCAATCCGATTGTGGTCACCGACGGCGACAGCGATCGCGGCCAGATCGACGACGCGCTCGGTGGCCGCGCTTATTACCAGGGCCGGCTCGAACTCGATATTCCGCTCGGCACCGGCGCGAAGGAAATGGGACTTCGCCCGTCGATCTTCCTCGACGTCGGATCGGTGTTCAGCGTCCGCCGGCCACAGTTGACGACGCTTGCCAATTTCCGGGAAACCGACCCCAACGCGCCCGGTTTCGGCCTGACCAAGTCGCTTTGCCGCAACGCGAACACGGGTGTCACCCAGTTCGCAACGGAAACGACAGCGACGCCGCCGGGCGGCGTCCCGACGGGGACCGGCCAATACACGACCTGTCCGACCGATTTCTCTCGCCTCGATCCGTTCGAGGAACGCTTCTTCGGTGACACCTGGATGCCGCGCGTCTCGATCGGCGCCGGGGTGAACTGGAACTCTCCCTTCGGTCCCTTCCGGATCGACTTCGCTTACGCCCTTCGCAAAGAAGAGGGTGATGATACCAAACGCTTCTCATTCAATGTAGGAACCCAATTCTGATGAAGAAAATCCTTGCCGCCTCGGCGCTGGCGATTGCCACGCTGTCGGTTTCGCCCCTCCTGTCGGCTCCCGCCATTGCCCAGGCAAAGGGTGTCGGCGTTGCCGACGTCCGCGTCGCCGCTGCCCGCTCGAACGCGTTCCAGACCGCCTCGACGCAGATCGAAACGACCTACAAGGCGCAGATCGACCAGCAGCAGTCGCGCGGCCAGACGCTGCAGGCCGAAATCAACGTCCTGATCGCGAAATATAACGAAGAAGCGAAGAAGACGCCGGTGAACCAGACTGCGCTGCAGGCTGCCGCCAAGGCCGTTCAGGACAAGCGCCAGGCCGCGCAGACCGAACTGGGTCAGATCGGCGCGCCCGTCGACCTTGCGATCGCTTATGTCGAAGACCAGATCAGCGTTCGCATGAATGAAGCGATCAAGGCCGCGATGACCGCGAAAAAGGTCGACCTGCTGGTCAACCCCGAGGCGGTGATCGCGCGCGAAAACAATGTCGACATCACCGACGCGGTGGTTGCCGAACTCAACCGCATTCTGCCCAACGTGTCGACCGCGGTTCCGGCCGGTTACCAGCCGGGCCAGCTCGTCCAGCAGCGCAACCAGCAGCTGATGGACCAGGCACGCGCCGCGCAGGGCGGAACGCGTCCGGCAACGCCCGCTCCGGCGCCGACGGGCACCGCACCGACGACCCGCTAAGATCGATGACGGACGGGGAAAAGTCGGACGGCGCCTTGGGTCCGGTGGATATCCGCCGGATCCTGACGCTGCTGCCGCATCGTTATCCGATGCTGCTCGTCGACCGGGTGGAATCGATGGTGAAGGACACCTCGATCCACGCGGTCAAGGCGGTGACGATGAACGAGCCCTTTTTCCAAGGGCATTTCCCCGGCCGGCCGATCATGCCCGGCGTCCTCATCGTCGAGGCGCTGGCGCAGGCCGCCGGCATTCTCGCAATCGAATCGATGGGCCTCGCGGGTACGGGCAAGCTTGTCTATTTCATGGCGATCGACGGCGCGAAGTTCAGAAAGCCGGTCGAACCCGGCTGTCTGCTCGACCTGCATGCCACGATCATTCAGGCCAAGCGCAGCGTTTGCCGTTTTGAAGGCAAGGCGATGTTGAATGGCGTGCTCGCCGCGGAATGCCAGTTCACCGCGATGATCGCCGATCCGCCGGGCGATTAACCCACCCTTGCCAAATCCGGCATTCGCCGTTAGGGGACGCCGCTTCGCGTCCCCGGACGCACGGACTCACAGCTAGCTGGTCGGTAACCAGCGGCACAGGAGCTAAAGACATGAAAAACGACATTCACCCCGACTATCACATGATCACGGTCAAGATGACCGATGGCACCGAATATCAGACGCGCTCGACGTGGGGCAAAGAAGGCGACACGATGACGCTCGAAATCGACCCCACCGCGCACCCGGCCTGGACCGGCGGCACCGGACGCATGCTCGACGCGGCGGGTCAGGTCGCAAAGTTCAACAAGCGTTTCGGTGGTCTCACCCTCAAGCGCTAAGGACGCCCGCCTCCGCGAAAGCGGGGGTCAGCTCAAAACCTTTGCAAGCGCGCTTTGCCAGCCGGCAAGGCGCGTTTTGCGTTTCTCGGCATCCAGCGCCGGCGTGAAGCGTGTCGCGGTGCCGCGCATCGCCTTGGCTGCGCTCGCGAGGCCCGGATAAAGGCCCGCGCCGGTTGCCGCGAGCATCGCGGCGCCGAGCGCGGTGCTTTCGACGAAATCGGGCCGCTCGATGCTGATGTCGAGAATGTCGGCAAGGTCCTGCGCCATCCAGTCGTTCGCCGCCATGCCGCCGTCGATCCGCACCTCTGCCCAGTCGACCCCATCGGCGGCGAAGGCCGATTTCAGGTCGTGCGCCTGATAGGCTTGTGCTTCCAGCGCCGCGCGCGCGACATGCGCCTTCGTGGTCGCGAAGTTCAGTCCCGATATGGCCGCGAGGGCATCGGGGCGCCAGTGCGGCGCGCCGAGCCCGGTGAGGGCAGGGACGAGATAGACGCCGCCATTGTCGGTCACCGAGCGCGCCAGCCCCTCGCTCTCTCCCGCATTGGCGAGCAGACCCAGCCCGTCGCGCAGCCATTTGATCAGGCTGCCGGCGACGAACACCGATCCTTCGAGCGCATAGGAGCGCACGTCGCCCTCCTGCACCAGCACCGTCGCGAGCAGGCGATTTGCCGATTGCGGCCGCACCGTGCCGCTGGCCGATAGAATGAAGGCGCCGGTGCCGAAGGTCGCTTTGGTCTGCCCCGGCGACAGGCACGCCTGTCCGATCGTCGCCGCCTGCTGGTCGCCCGCCATGCCGCAGATCGGGATAGCGCCGCCGAACAGCGCCGGATCGGTCGTGCCGACGCGCGTCGTGCAGCCGGTGATTTCGGGGAGCAGGCGCATCGGCACGCCGAGCAGGTCGCATAGCTCGCTGTCCCAACCGCCTTGGCCGTTTATGTCCATGAGAAGCGTGCGCGATGCGTTGCTCGCGTCGCTGATGTGGACGCCGCCGGTCAGGCGATAGATCAGATAGGATTCGACCGTCCCGACCGCGAGCCGGTCGCCCGCGTCCTTCAGTTGCGGCCAATTCTTCAGCGCCCAGCCGATCTTGGTCCCCGAAAAATAGGGATCGAGCAGCAACCCGCTCTTCGCCTGCGCCATGGGCTCATGGCCGGCCTCTTTCAGCGCCACGCAATCGGCGGCCGAGCGCCGGTCCTGCCACACGATCGCGCGCGCGAGCGGCTCGCCGGTCGTGCGGTCCCAGAACACCACCGTCTCGCGCTGGTTGGTGATCCCGATCGCGGCGACATGATCGGCGCCGCCGGCCTGCGCGATCATTTCGCGCGTGCAGGCAAGCGTGGCCTCCCAGATTTCGGCGGCATCATGTTCGACGAGGCCGGGGCCGGGATAGTGCTGCCGGATCTCGCGTTGCGCGCTGCCGAGCGGGGTGCCGTCGGCGCCGAAAAGCATCGTGCGGGTCGAGGTCGTGCCTTCGTCAATAACGATGATTTTCTCGGCCATATCGCTCTCCCTCTTTTGCCTTTGATGCAAAAAGAACGGCGCCTCGACAAGACGCGCGACACATACATTCGTAATCACCTTGCAAAATTGCGGGCACTATGCCATATATTGTGCAGCGCAGCATGGCGGGACCTCCCGCCGTAACCACCGGCAGCGTGATTTTCCCGCCCAAATCAGGCGCGGGACGAGCCGGACCAGCGCTTTGTCCCCAGAGGCACCCTTTCACGCGGGTCGTTTCGAACCCGCGGCCGTGCGCCGTCCGTTCGATCCGAACGGATGCGCCTGCGCGTCGCCCTATGTGAGTATTCTATGACGACTTTTAACGACTTTGGCCTGCACGCCGACATCAATCGCGCGCTTGCCGCCAAGGATTATACCGTCCCGACCCCGATTCAGGTCCAGGCGATTCCGCCGTTGATGAAGGGCCGCGACCTGTGCGGTATCGCGCAGACGGGCACCGGCAAGACCGCCGGCTTCTCGCTGCCCTCGATCCACCATCTTTTGACCTATCCGCACCGCCCGACCCCGCGCGGCTGCCGCATGCTCGTCCTCGCCCCGACGCGTGAGCTTGCCGCGCAGATCGCGCAGAGCTGCCGCGACTATGGTCGCTTCACCAAGCTCAGCGTCACGACCGTCTTCGGCGGCGTGCCGATCAACAAGCAGATCCGCGACCTGTCAGGCGGCGTCGACATCCTCGTCGCCACGCCGGGCCGCCTGCTCGACCTGATCGACCAGCGCGCGCTGCGTCTCGACGATGTCGAAATCTTCGTCCTCGACGAAGCCGACCAGATGATGGACATGGGCTTCATCCACTCGCTGCGCCGCATCGCCAAGCTGCTGCCGTCGCGCCGCCAGAACCTCTTCTTCTCGGCGACGATGCCGAAGGAAATCGCGCACCTCGCCGAACAGTTCCTCGAGGACCCGGTGACGGTGTCGGTGACGCCGCAGGCGACCACGGTCGAAAAGATCCGCCAGTTCGCGACCTTCGTCGAACAGAAGGAAAAGCAGGCGCTGCTTCACTCGGTCGTTGCCAGCGAAGATATCGACCGCGCGTTGATCTTCACCCGCACCAAGCATGGCGCCGACCGCGTCGTGCGTCACCTCGCGGGCGCGGGCATCAAGGCGATGGCGATCCATGGCAACAAGAGCCAGTCGCAGCGCACCCACGCGCTGCAGGCCTTCCGTTCGGGCGACATCAAGCTGCTCGTCGCGACCGACATCGCCGCGCGCGGCATCGACGTGTCGGGCGTCAGCCACGTGATTAACTTCGAGATCCCGAACGTGCCCGAACAATATGTACACCGCATCGGCCGCACCGCGCGCGCCGGCGCCGAGGGCAAGGCGATCAGCTTCATCGCGCCCGACGAGCGTCCGTACATGCGCGATATCGAGCGCGTGACGCGGAGCAAGTCCGAGCCGATGCCGCTGCCCGAGAATTTCAACGAGATGGTGCGCAACTTGCCCAAGCCCGTTGCGCCCCCCCGCGACACCGGCAGCCAGGGCCGCGACCCCAATCGCCAGCGTCAGGACGCGCATCGTCAGCGTGATGGCGGCCACCGCGATGGCCAGCCGCGCGGCGAACGTGGTCCGCGCCGTGATGGTGCAGCAGCAGCCGGCGAAGGTGCCGAAGGCCAGCGCAAGCGCCGCTTCCGCCCGCGCAACAAGAGCGTCGGCGCGCATAAGGGTGCGGTGAAGCGCGTCGGTTGACGTAGCTCTCCGCGCCGCTACGTTCCCCTCTTCTTCGGATGAGGGGATGCGAAAGCTCGGTGCAAGCCAGTTTTGCTAACCCCATCTCGTTCTGGCGAGGTGGGGTTTTTTATGCCCCTCGAAGGACAGAAAAAACACAGGAGAGGGGTGAAGGATGGCCGAAGGCGAAGCAGCAGTTGCGGTCGATACCCGGCAGAGCGAACGCAAGGTCATCCTCGCCTCGTCGCTCGGAACGGTGTTCGAATGGTATGATTTCTACCTCTACGGCCTGCTCGCGACGATCATTTCGGCGCAATTCTTTTCAGGCGTCAACGAAACCACCGGTTTCATCTTCGCGCTCGCGGCCTTTGCCGCGGGTTTTGCGGTCAGGCCGTTCGGCGCGCTCGTATTCGGGCGCATCGGCGACCTCGTCGGGCGCAAGAATACCTTCCTCGTCACCATGGGCCTGATGGGCGCGTCGACCTTCCTCGTCGGCGTCCTGCCCAGCTATGCCTCGATCGGCGTTGCGGCGCCGATCCTTCTCGTGCTGCTCCGCCTCGTCCAGGGGCTCGCGCTCGGCGGCGAATATGGCGGCGCCGCGACTTACGTTGCCGAGCATGCCCCCGACGGCAAACGCGGCCTGTTCACCAGCTTCATCCAGACCACCGCGACGCTCGGCCTGTTCGCGGCGCTCGGCGTCGTCATCGTCATCCGCTCGGCGATGGGCGAGGCGGCGTTCGCCGACTGGGGCTGGCGCATTCCTTTCCTCATCTCGGTGATCCTGCTCGGCGTGTCGCTGTGGATCCGCCTCCAGCTCGAGGAAAGTCCTGTCTTCAAGCAGATGAAGGAGGAGGGTACGACGTCGAAGGCGCCGCTCACCGAAGCCTTCGGCCGCTGGGAGAACCTCAAATGGGTGATCGTCGCGCTGTTCGGCGCGGTCGCGGGGCAGGCGGTCGTCTGGTATTCAGGACAATTCTACGCCCTCTTCTTTCTCGAAAAGACGCTGAAGGTCGACGGCGCGACCGCGAACATATTGATCGCCATCGCGCTCGCGCTCGGTACGCCCTTCTTCATCCTTTTCGGCTGGCTCAGCGACAAGATCGGGCGCAAGCCGATCATCCTCGCGGGCTGCGCGCTTGCCGCGATCACCTATTTCCCGGCGTTCCACATGCTGACCACCGCCGCCAACCCCGCGATGGCGAAAGCACAGGCGAGCGCCGCGGTGACGGTCAACGCCGACCCCGGCGCCTGCGCCTTCCAGTTCGATCCGGTAGGCAAGGAAAAGTTTGAGAGCACCGGCTGCGACATCGCGAAATCGGCGCTGGCCAAGGCGGGCGTCAGCTATACGAGCGTCACGCGACCGCGCCGCACCGGCGAGGCTGCCGACGTGTGGATCGGCAATCGCGTGCTCGTTGCCCCGGAACCCTGGCGGCTTGCCGAGGAAGATCGCGCCGCCGCCGCCGACACCTTCCGCAAGGAGCTCGCTGCCGCGACCGCCGCTGCGGGCTATCCGGCCAAGGCCGACCTCGAGGCGATGAACAAGCCGCTCGTCGTCGCGATCCTCTTCTACCTCGTGCTGCTGGTGACGATGGTATACGGCCCGATCGCAGCATTGCTCGTCGAACTCTTCCCCAGCCGCATCCGCTACACCGCGATGTCGCTGCCCTATCATATCGGCAACGGCTGGTTCGGCGGTTTCCTGCCGACGACCGCGTTCGCGATGGTCGCGGCGACGGGCAATATCTATTACGGCCTATGGTATCCCGTGATCGTCGCGGTGATCACATTGATCGTCGGGCTGCTGTTCCTGCCCGAAACCTTCCGCCGTTCCCTCCACCCTTAGGATGGATTGAACCCCGCGCGCCCGCGCGTTAGGGTTGGCTCGAGCCTTGAGGGGGGCATGATGATTGCCGACGACATAGATTTCGACCCGCCGCCACCGCGTCGCCCGTTCTTCCGGCGCAAGCGGGTGCTGATCCCGCTCGCGCTGATACTCGCGATCGTCGTCGGCTTCCTCCTGCTTCTGACCCCTGACACCGACCGCGACGCGATGATCGCGAAATATGGCGGACCGGACGCGGCGTTCGTCGCGGGGCCGGCGGGGCAGCGCATCCATTACCGCGATCAGGGCAAGGCGGGCGGCCCCGCGATCATCCTCGTCCATGGCGCTAATGCCAGCCTTCATACGTGGGAACCGCTGGTGAAGCGGTTAGGGGCCACCTATCGCATCGTCACGCTCGACCTTCCCGGACATGGGCTCACCGGCGCGACCCCCGACACCGATTATTCGGCCGAGGGCATGATGGACGCCGTCGACGTCGTCGCGGCGAAGCTCGGGCTCGATCATTTCATCCTCGGCGGCAATTCGATGGGCGGCTGGGTCAGCTGGCGCTACGCGCTCGCGCAGCCAACACGCGTCGATGCGCTGTTGCTGATCGACGCCGCGGGCATGCCGCTGCGGTCGGGCGAGAAACGGCCCGAATCGAACGTCGGTTTCCGCGTCCTCGAATATCCCTTCGGCCGCTGGCTCGCGACGCGCGTCACGCCGCGGATGCTCGTCGAACAATCGCTGCGTGGATCGGTCGAGAAGCAGGCGATCGTCGATGACGCGATGATCGACCGCTATTGGGAATTGCTGCGCTTCCCCGGCAATCGCGAAGCGACGGTGCTGCGCGCGCGGATGGACCGCGAACCCGCGATGGCCTCGCGCGTGGGAGAGATCGAGGCGCCGACGCTGATCCTGTTCGGCGACAAGGACCGGCTGATCAACCCGAGCGCCGCAAAGACCTTCAACGAACGCATCGCGGGGTCCGAGGTCGTGATGCTGCCGGGTATTGGCCATCTGCCGATGGAGGAAGCGCCCGATGCGACCGCTGCGGCGATCGCCGACTTCCTCAAGCGGCGGCTTGTTTCGCCGCCGCCGGCTGATCCAGAAACGCGCTGATCCGCGCCGAGATGGCGGCGGCATGCGTGAAGGGGAAGAGGTGCGATCCCGGTACGACTTCCAGCACCGCGTCCTCGATCTGGTCGGCGAGCATCTCCCCATAGCAGGCGGGCATCACGCCATCCTGCTCGCCCATCAGCACCAGTGTCGGAAGGCTTTTCAGCCCCGACAGGAAACCCACGCTGCTCCATCCGATCATCGCGGCACTCTGGTACGCGATGCCGAGCGGGGTCGCGGTCTGGATCTTGAGCCCGCTCGCCAGCATGTCGTCATCGAACATCGCGGCCCATCCGATCCCCGGCGCGCCCATGACCGGCGTCGTCGCCATCAGCACCAGACGGCGCACGCGCCCCGGAAACTGGATCGCGATCTGCTGCGCCAGCGCGCCGCCCCAGCTGAACCCGGCGACGTCGATCACCTTGTGCCCAAGGCGGTCGGCAATCTCCATCACCACCGCCGCGATCGTCGGCGCGCCATAGGGCAGCAGCGCGTCGGGCGAACCGCCGACGCCGGGCATGTCGAGCGTCCACACCTCGCGGCCATGGATTTGCGCGAGCAGCGGCGCGGCGGCGGCCAGGTCGGCGCCGATCCCGTTGAGGAACAGCAAAGGCACACCGGACGCGCCCTCACGCCAGCGCGCGACGCGCAGGCTCAGGCCGTAGATATGCTCGCTGCTGATGGCCGGGCGGCCGCTGATCCTGCTCATGGCCGGTGCCTTCGCATATCTGGATGACCGGCGAAAGACCGCTGATCTACTCCGCCTGCCGCGCGGCCTCCGCGGCTTGCTCGAAGCGCAGGCAGTCGAAAATCTTCGCGCCGGCAAGGAACACCGAGCCGGTGCACGCGAGCAGCAACAGCTTGCCGCCGGTCCCCGGATATTCGTGCAGATAGGCGGCGCCGCGCGCCATCGCCCCGACGGCGAGGGCATAGATGATGAGGCACGCTTCGAAGCGCGTCTTGATAACGAACAGGCGTCCGATTTTTTTCAGCATCACCATAGCCTAAGCAAGCGCCGTGCCACTGGCGCAAATGCGGGATTCGGTGCGCCGGGCTTATGGTAAACTGTAAGTTAATCCGACAGATGGGGGCAAGCCACGAGAGCCTCCGTTCGGCGAAAAGGCGGTTCAATTCGTCTCGCGAACGCGCGCCGGCGCGCCCAGCGGACACTCCAGCGCGGCGCGGTCCCAGCCCGCGGCGTCGGCCGCCGCGCCATAGCTGCGCTCAAGGAAATCGAGCAGCAGCGCGTCGGGCGAAGCCGCGGTCCGCACCGCGTCATAGGGCAGGATATATTCGCCCATGCCCGCGTCGAAGCGCGCCTCGGCTGGCACCGGATACTGCCGAAACCCGGGCGGCTCGGGATAGGCGTAGGAATAGAAGGCCGGCTCGGGAAAGCTGTCGCCGCCCGGCCAGAAACCCGCGCTGCTGACCTCGTGCGAATAGGCTTCGCGCGTCACCGGGTCGGGCAGGCCGGGCACGCCGCCCGGATGCGGCGGCGCCGCGCGACCCGAAAAGCGCGTG
The DNA here is from genome assembly GCF_001427105.1 of Sphingopyxis sp. Root154. GTDB lineage: Bacteria > Pseudomonadota > Alphaproteobacteria > Sphingomonadales > Sphingomonadaceae > Sphingopyxis. The sequence continues at coordinate 572,124 of NZ_LMGI01000002.1, read as the reverse complement.
ACGGCCAGATCGAAGCTGCCCCAGAAGAAATGCACCGGGCTCGCCTTGCCGAGGAACCCGCTACGGAACAGCTTGAACACCCGGTCGACCTGCATCAGCGCGCGCCAGAAACGATGCGCGGCATCGGCGTCATAGCTCGCGTGGCTCTCGTCGCGCGCGAACGGGATCGGGTCGGGCACCTCGTTCGGCACGCCATAGATATGCACCGCGATGCCGAGGTCGGCGAGCAGCCCCTGCAGCCGGTCGTGGAAATCGGCGACGCTGCGCGGTTCGAGCACGAGTTCGCGGGTCTGCCCCTGGCTGGTGCGGCAAATCAGCCGGTGGACGATGAAGTCGAATTCGATCTCGAGCAGCTCGTGCCCGACGGGGATCGGCGATGTGGTGAGGCCGCGCGCGCTGACATAGAGCGGCACCTGCCAGCCATGATTGAGCCACGGCGTCAGCGACAGGCGGATCTTGCCGACGATCTGCGTCCACAGCTGCAGCGTGATCGCGGTATCGCGCCAGTCGGCCCAGCGCAGTTCGGGCCAGATCGCGGATTGCTCGGCCGATGACATCGCGGCTTTCCTTCGACAAATATCGTGCGCCGCCCCCGCGCGATGTTAGCCGTTTCTGTGTTTAAAAATAGCGCGGAATCGGTCCGACCTGCGGCGTCTGGTCGGGAAGTTCGACCATGACGTCGTCGATATAGCACCATCCCCAGCCTTCGGGCGGGTCATATCCCTCGATGATCGGGTGTGCGGTTTCGTGAAAATGCGCGCGCGCGTGGCGATGCGGCGAATCGTCGCAGCATCCGACATGGCCGCACGAACGGCAAAGGCGCAGATGAACCCAGATGCCGCCGACCGCCAGGCAGTCCTCACACCCCTTGGCGCTCGGGATGACGTCCTCGATCGCGGACATGTGCTGGCAGGATGTCATGGCGTTTCCTTTGTGCTTCAGTTCGACCGCGCGAACCAGATCACGTGCCGCGGGCCTTTGCCATTGCTTCGTGCGCGCACCCCGACCTCTTCGACCTGAAAGCCCGCTGCCATCAACCGACGGGTGAAGCGCGCGTCCGGCGCCGCCGACCATATCGCCAAGATGCCGCCGGGGCGCAGCGCCGCCTTGGCCTTGGCGAGGCCTGCCGCCGAATAGAGACCCTCGTTGGCGTCGCGCGTCAGGCCATCGGGGCCATTGTCGACGTCGAGCAGGATCGCATCATAGCGGCGCGTCGCCGCTCCGATGGCTTTCGACACGTCGCCGAGGATCAGCTCGACCCGCGGATCGTCGAGACAGCCCGCCGCCAGTTCGGCCATCGGTCCGCGCGCCCACTCGATGATGCCCGGCACCAGTTCGGCCACCGCAATCTTCGCGTCGGGCCCGAGCGTCGCCAGCGCCGCGCGCAGGGTGAAGCCCATGCCATAGCCACCGATGAGCAGGCTGGCGCCCTTCGGGCTGCGCAGCCGGTCGCAGGTCATCGTCGCCAGCGCTTCTTCGGAGCCGCTCATCCGGCTGCTCATCAATTCGTTGCGATCGATCGCGATGATGAAATCGTCGCCGCGCCGGTACAGGCGCAGCTCGTCGCCGCCCGGCACCTCGGCCGTGCCGATCAGCTCGCGAATCTTCAATTCAGCTCGCCGAGATCGAGCGTTTCGAGCAGCGCCGCGCGCGCCGTGCGCACGTCGCTCGCCAGTGCCGCCGATACGAGGTCTCCCGGCGCGATCGCCTCGGGCCAGTGCTTTGCGACGACGCCCGCAATCCGGTCGAGCTTCACCTCATCGGCGATGAAACGCGGATCGACCGTCGCCGGATCGGCCACGACACGAAGGCGGAGGCACGCCGGACCGCCGCCGTTCGCCATCGACTGGCGGACGTTGACGGGCAGAAGGCGGCGGATCGGGCCGTTGCCCGCGACATGCGCCTCCAGCCAGTTCCACACCGCAGGCGTCGCCTGCGCCTCGGTCGGCAGCACCAGCCCCATGCCGCCGCCGTCGGGCAGGCTGACGAGCTGCGCATTGAACAGATAGGATTTGATCGCGTCGGGCAGGCTCACCGCGCTCGCGGGCACCTCGACGATCTCCACCGCGGGGAAGGCGGCGCGGATTTCGGCGTGCGCCGCGTCGCGGTCCTCGAACGCGGTTTCGTGCGTGAAGAGCACATGCTCGTTGGCAACCGCGACGACGTCATTGTGGAACGCGCCGCCCTGGATCGCGGTATCCGACTGGCGGATGAAGAGCGTGCGCGCGGGATCGAGCCGGTGATTGCGCGCGATCGCCTTCGACGCGTCGAGATGCTGACGCGCCGGGAAGCGGCCGCCGCCGACGCCGTAGACGAAGATTTCGACGCCTTGCCCGTCATGCCCGTTGCACAGCCGCATATGGTTCGCCGCGCCCTCGTCGCCGAACGGCGCGGGGATCGGCGCATGCACCGCAAAGGCGGGGTGCGCGAAGGCGAGCCGAAGCTGCGCCAGCGTGCCCGGCCATTCGTGGCTGCGGTGCGGCATCGTGACGAGGTTCGCGACGGTCAGGTGGCATTTGTCGTCGGCGCTGTCGGGCGCGGGCGACACGGTCGCTGCGTTCGCCGCCCACATCGACGAGGCCGACCACGCCTGCGCGCGCAAATGCCCCTCGGCGTCTTCCGGGGTCGTGCCGAGCGTCGCAAGCCACGGCGCGTCGGGGCGATCAAGCGGGGTGAAAAAGCCCTGCGGCAGCCCGAGCGTCAGATTGTGGCGCATCTTTTCGATGCCCTGCAGCGCCGCGGCGCGCGGCTGCGACAGGTCGCCTGCATTGCTCGCCGACGCGATATTACCGCGGCTGAGCCCGGCATAATTATGGCTCGGGCCGATGATCCCGTCGAAATTGATTTCGGTCAGCATGGTTTAGCGCCCGATCCAGCTGATACCGCTGCCCTTGCCGACACCCAGCAGCTTCGCCGCCTCGCTGTCGAGCGTCGCGCCGTCGCCAACCTTGCCGAAACAGCAGCGAAAATCGGCGAGCTGTCCCGTCGCGACCAGCGCGTCCTCACCCTTTTCGGCGATCGCCGAAATCTCGATATGTTTCGCGTCCTTGATGCTCGCGACCTGATCGGTGCGCGCGGTCATCGTCGGGCCGCCGTCGAAGATGTCGACGTAATTTTCGAAGGCGAAGCCCTCATTCTCGAGCATGCGCATCGCGGCGCGCCCGGTGGGATGCGGCACGCCGATGACGCTGCGCGCATGCTCGCCCAACATCGCGATATAGACGGGGTGTTTGGGCATCAGGTCGGCGATGAACTGATTGCCGTGGACTGCATTGAACTGATCGGCTTCCTGGAAATTCATGCCAAAGAATTTGCCCGCGACCCCGTCCCAGAAGGGCGACCCGCCCGCCTCGTCGATCACGCCGCGCAGCTCGGCGAGGATGCGGTCGCCGAAGCGCGCGCGGTGCCGCGCGATGAACAGGTAACGCGAGCGCGCGAGCAGCAGCCCGAGCCCGCCGGCACGCGCCGCGGGGTGCAGGAACAGCCCGCCGACCTCGCTCGCGCCGTTGAGGTCGTTGCTCAGCATCAGCACCTGCGCGTGGAAGGTGCGGTCGAGCTGCTCGCTATGCTTGCTGTCGGTGCCGATGCGGTACGAGTAAAAGGGCCAGCGCTGGCCGACCTGCCCGAAGATCTGGCAGGTCCCGCGCACTTCGCCGCTGTCGGTGTCCTCAAGCACGAGTAGGTAAAGCTCGTCCGACGGATACTCCTTGTCGCTCGCGAACGAGGCTTCGGTGCGTTCGAGCTTGGCACGCAACGCATTCTTGTCGGGGGGCAGGTTGGTGAAGCCGCCACCGGTCAGCTTCGCCATCTCGTAAATGCTCTGCAAATCGCCCGGCTTGGCCGCCCGGATCACATAATTCACACCGTCCCCCGTTCCGCTATTCTTATCATGGTGAGTGCCGACAGCTGCGCGCGCTCGGCAAGGCTGTCGACGATCAGAAACTCGTCCGACGAGTGGATCGCGCCGCCGCGCGGTCCCATCGTGTCGACGACAGGCACGCCGCATGCCGCGATATTATTGCCGTCGCACACGCCGCCGGTCGCGTTCCAGCTGATCGGCGGCAGGCCGAGCGCGGCGCCGCAGTCGCGTACCAGTTCGAACAGCCGCGTCGCCGCGGGGTCGAGCGGTTTGGGCGGCCGGTTGAAGCCGCCGTGGACGTGGCAATGGACATCATGCTCGCGCGAGATTGCGGCGATCGCATCGCGCATTGCCGCTTCGGCTGCCGCCATCGCCTCGGGGGTCGACGGGCGCATGTTGACGCGCAGGATCGCGCTGTCGGGTACGATATTGTTCGGCCCGCCGCCGTCGATCTTCGCCGGATTGACCTTGAGCGTATCGGACTTCAGCGCGCCGAGCCGCAGCGCGAGATCGGCGGCGGCGAGCAAGGCATTGCGTCCGTCCTGCGGATTGCGCCCCGCATGCGCCGCGCGGCCATGGACGATCACCGAGAAATTGCCGCTGCCCGGCCGTGCCCCCGCGAGGGTGCCGTCGGGCAGCGCGGGTTCATAGGTCAGCGCCGCGGTCTTGCCCTTCGCCAGTTCGGCGATCAGCCGCGCCGACGCCTGGCTGCCCGTTTCCTCGTCGCTGTTGATCATCACGTCATATCCGACGCGCGCCGCGAGGGGAGACGCCTCGAGCGCCGTCAGTGCCGCGAGGATCACCGAAATCCCGGCTTTCATGTCGGCGGTGCCGGGGCCGTTGAGCACGCCGTCTTCCAGCCACTTCAGCGTCTGGAACGGATGGTCGGCGGCGAACACCGTGTCCATATGTCCGGTCAGCAGCAATTGCACCGGCGCCTCGGGGCGCACGCGCACATGCAGATGGTCGCCGCGCTGGATGGTGTTGACGGTGCCGGCGCTGTCGACGCTCTCTACCGGATCGGCGGCAACCAGCCCGACCTCGCCGGGCAGCGCCGCAAAGGCGTCGGCCAGTTCGCCCGCGACGGCCTTCAATCCCGCCAGATTACCCGTGCCGCTGTTGATCGCCGCCCATTTCTCCACCTGCGCGAGCATCGGCGCATCGGCGGCGCGTTCGAGCGTCGCATTTTCTGTCGCGGTGAGACGGACCATGGGGTGGCTATAGCGAGCGACGATGGCCTTTTGCACCCCCGGCCGGCTATTTTGTCTTCGCTGTGCGGCAAGTCACTGTTCCGGGCCGTTCTCTTCGGTAATGGGGCAGTCGAATTGCACCGAATCGCAACGCATTAACCGAAAGTTCGGAACAGCCTCGCTACGCTGGCCGAACCGATAAGTGAGTGAGCCGATGACCGCCGCCTTTGTGCTTGGCATCAATATGTCCGTCGCCGGCATTTTCGCCGTTGCGTTCGCCGTGGTCGCGGCGACGAACCGCGGCGCGCGCGGTGCGCGGTGGCTTGCGGCGGGTTATGGCATGGGCATCGTCTATGTCGCGCTGGAGTTTCTGCTGACGCGGCAGGTCGATCCCACCCCGGTCGGCATTGGCATATTCCTCGTCTTCCTGATCGCGCTCAGCTTTGCGCTGATCGGCGTCGCTTATCATTATCGGGCGCAGCCGCCATGGCGGGCCATGGCCGTGATCTGGGTTCTCACGATCCTCGCTGTGCCGGTGATCTTCAGCATGACCTATGGCTCGATCGTGCGCCTGATGGTCTACCAGCTTCCCTATTTTGCGATGCAGACGCTGCTCGGGCTCGTGATCTGGCGCTCGGGCCGGCGCCAGGCGCTCGACGTGCTGCTGATCGCGCTTCAGGTGCTCGCGGCGACCATCTATGTCGCCAAACCCTTTATCGCGGCGATCGTGGGGACGGCGAGCGCGCCGCAGGGCTATATGGCGACGACCTATGCCGCGATCTCGCAGAGCGGGAGCGTCGTCACGCTGATGGCGATCGCGCTCGTCATGCTGCTCGTGATCATGCGCGACACCACGGCGGAGATGGTCGCGCGCTCGGAAACCGATCCACTATCGAGCGTGCTCAACCGGCGCGGTTTCGAACATCATGCCGAGCTGGCGTTGCTGCGCGGCGGAGACGTGACGGTGCTCGTCACGGCTGACCTCGACGACTTCAAGAAGATCAACGACAGTTTCGGCCACGCCGCGGGCGACGGGGTGATCGCGCATTTCGCGGCGATGCTGGTCGATGCCGCGCCCGCGGGTGCGATCGTCGGCCGGATCGGGGGCGAGGAATTCGCCGTCCTGCTTCCCGACGCGCTGCTGTCCGACGGCCGCCTCTACGCCGAAACCGTGCGCACGACCTTTGCGGCGGCGCAATTGCCGGTGCTGGGGGTCGACCGCGGCTTTACGGCGTCTTTCGGCGTCGCGCAGCGTACCACGGGCGATTCGCTGTTCGACCTGTCGCGCCGCGCCGACGCCGCGCTGTACCGTGCCAAGGCGGGCGGGCGGAATCAGGTGCGGGTCGCGATCGGCGAACTGGCGCCTGCACCCGCCGTGGGTGTTGCCTGATTTCAGACCGCGAGTAGCGGCGTGTCTTCGGGTTGCGGCGGCGCCGCTTCGAAGTTTGGCAGCGGATCGAAAGTTTCTTCGATCAGCTCGATCGACGCGAGGCCGCCGAGCTTGAAATGGCCGAGCCGCGGCTCCTCGTCCGACCGCCAGTTCTTGTTGAGGTTCAGCGCGCTGATGAACAGATCGCCGCGCCGTTCGAACAGAAGATGCGGCGCCAGCGTCAGGACTTGCCCATTGTAATGCGCGGTCACCTTTCGCTTGCGGGCGATTGCTTCCATCAATTTCAGTCGTGTGTCGTCCATGGTTTCAGAGCCGTTCGGGGGAGAAAGGTTTTATTGTGCAATGCAGCATAATCACATGCGGGCGCGGTGGGCAAGTGCCGAAAGTCCGCGCAGCGGCTGAAAACCTATGCGGGAAACACCGCCCATTGCCAATCGAAATCAATCGCGGCATAGGGCGACGGCCCTTTCCTCCCCGGGTCCACTGGCGCAGCCGCGCCGACCAGAGGGTGCTTGCATGACTGAATTTCTCGATCGCTCCGGCCTGTCCGTCGATTCGCGACTGGCCGACTTTATCGAGCAGCGCGCGCTGCCGGGGACGGGGCTCGACGCCGCCAAATTCTGGAGCGATTTCGCGGGGCTGCTCGGCAAATTCGCGCCCGAAAATGTCGCGCTGCTGGCGAAGCGCGAGGACTTGCAGGCGCAGATCGATGCCTGGCACGAAGCGCGCGCCGGACAAGCGCATGACGCTGCGGCCTATCAGGCGTTCCTTCGCGACATCGGCTATCTGGTTCCCGAACCCGCAGCCTTCAAAGTCGGCACGCAGAATGTCGATCCCGAAATCGCAACGATGGCGGGACCGCAGCTCGTCGTGCCCGCGCTCAACGCGCGCTTCGCATTGAACGCCGCCAACGCGCGCTGGGGCAGCCTCTACGACGCTTTCTACGGCACCGACGCGCTCGACGCGCCGCCCGCCAGACCCGGCGGCTATGACGCCGGCCGCGGCGCCGCGGTGATCGCGCGCGCCAAGGCGTTTCTCGACGAAGCGGTGCCGCTCGCGTCGGGGAGCTGGACCGACTGGCAGGGCGGCGAGCCCGTGCTCGCCGATCCGGCGCAATGGGTCGGCAGCAAGCCCGGCGGCATCCTGCTCCGCCACAACGGCCTGCACATCGAACTGGTGATCGATCCCGCGAGCGCGATCGGCAAGACCGACCCCGCGGGGATCGCCGACGTCGTGCTCGAAGCCGCACTGACGACGATCATCGATCTCGAAGACAGCGTCGCGGCGGTCGACGGCGAGGACAAGGCGCTCGGCTACGCCAACTGGCTCGGCCTGATGCGCGGTGATTTGACCGAAAGCTTCGCCAAGGGCGGCAAGACAGTGACGCGCGCGATGGAGCCCGATCGCGAATGGACCTCGCCGTCGGGCGAAGCCTTCACGCTCCACGGCCGCAGCGTGATGTTCGTGCGCAACGTCGGTCATCTGATGACGACCCCGATGATCAAGCTGGCGAACGGTACCGAAGCGCCCGAGGGGCTGTGCGACGCGGTCATCACCAGCCTCTGCTCGCTCCACGATTTGAAGGGTCTCGGCACGCTCCGGAACAGCCGCGCGGGCAGCATCTATATCGTCAAGCCCAAGCAGCATGGCCCCGAGGAATGCGGCTTCACGAACCGGCTGTTCGACGCGGTCGAGGATATGCTCGGCCTCGCGCGCCACACGATGAAAGTCGGCGTGATGGACGAGGAGCGACGCACCAGCGCGAACCTCGCCGCATGCATCGCGGCGGTGAAGGACCGCATCGTCTTCATCAACACCGGCTTCCTCGACCGCACCGGCGACGAAATCCACACCTCGATGCGCGCAGGGCCGATGATCCCGAAGGGCGAAATGAAGGCGAGCGACTGGATCGCCAGCTACGAGGACCGCAACGTCCGCATCGGCCTCGCCTGCGGCCTCAGCGGCAAGGCGCAGATCGGCAAGGGCATGTGGGCAATGCCCGACCTGATGAAAGCCATGCTCGACGCCAAGATCGGCCATCCGAAATCGGGCGCGAACACGGCATGGGTCCCGTCGCCGACCGCCGCGACGCTGCACGCGCTGCACTATCATCAGGTCGACGTGTTCGCGCGGCAGAGGGAAATCGCGGGCGAAGCGGTGCCGTCGCTCGACCGTCTGCTCAACATCCCCGTCGCCACCGGCCGCAACTGGAGCGAGGCAGAAATTACCCGCGAGCTCGACAATAATTGCCAGGGCATCCTCGGCTATGTCGTGCGCTGGATCGATCAGGGCGTCGGCTGCTCGAAGGTTCCCGACATCGACGACGTCGGTCTGATGGAGGATCGCGCGACGCTGCGCATCGCCAGCCAGGCGCTCGCCAATTGGCTGCTCCACGGCGTCTGCACCCCCGAACAGGTCGACGCCGCGCTGACGCGCATGGCGGCGAAGGTCGACGCGCAGAATGCGGGCGACGCGCTCTACGAGAAACTGACACCCGACGGCATCGCATATCAGGCCGCGCGCGCGCTGATCTTCGAAGGCGTGACGCAGCCGTCGGGCTATACCGAGCCGCTGCTCCACAAATATCGGCAGACGAAAAAGGCGACCTGAGCGGCTGGCGGGGCGTCTGTCCCGCCGCTGATTGAATATGCGCCGCTGCCGCGATAGGATCGCCACGTCAGAAAAGGACAGGCCGGTGCGGTTGGCCCGGCCCCCGCATCCGCGGGTCCTGGCAGCCGCTTCGGCGACGAGCCCCATGGCCTGGAGCGGCGGCGCATTTCCGTGCCGCCGCATCGAAAGGTCGTGTCATGCAACAACAGATTTCGGTCATCACGCTCGGTGTCGCGGACCTCGCGCGCTCGCGGCGCTTCTATGTCGAGGGTTTCGGCTGGACCCCGGTGTTCGCGAATGAGGAGATCATCTTCTACCAGATGAACGGCCTCATGCTCGGCACCTTCCTGCAATCATCGCTCGAGGAGGATATGAACCGCCGCGGGCTCGTCCGGCCGGGCGCCTTTACACTTGCGCACAATGTCGAAAGCGCGGCCGCGGTCGACGCCGCGATCGCACGGCTGCGCGCGGCCGGCGCGACTTTGCTCCGCAGCCCCGATGTGCCGCCGCCCGGCGGCTATCGCGGCTATGTCGCCGATCCCGACGATCATGCATGGGAAATCGCGTGGAATCCCGCCTGGACGATCGACGCGCAGGGGCTGGTGACCTTCGGCCTGTGACGGACGGCAGGGTTGCATCGCGGCGGAAAATGAATAGAACAGATAGTGAACAAAAGGAGTCTCGCACATGTCCGCCGCCGTCGATCCTGCCTATCGCCACTATCCCAAGCGCGCCGAATTTCGCGGGCTCGTCGAGGCCGGCGGCGCGGCGCTCAAGCTCTATCACCTGACCACCGCCGATGCGCCGGTGCCGGACGATGTGGCAAAGCTCTGCGCAGATTGGTTCGCCGAACAAGCGTCGGCGGCGGTGGCGCCGGGCGATTGCGGCTTCGTGATCCTCCACCGCTGCGGCGCCGATTTCTATTTCCTGCTCGTGTCGGTGTGGCGCGGGTCGAACGAGCTCTGGGAAGCGGTCTGGTATCGCCATGGCGACATGCCCACCTTCGCGCCGTTCGATTCGGCCTATCCGCCGGACGCCGGCGCCCCGCGCCCGACCTTCTGCGTCTGGGAGCTCGGGATCGTCGCGCACGAGAGCGCAGCATGGGGCCGCTACCTCGCGTCGCCGCGCGACGACACCGCGAGGTCGCGCTGGGTTGATGATATCTTCGAAGGCGCTGTATAGGCGCCGCTCGTTTCAAGGGGAGTTTTGACGTGCAGATTGCGGTGCTGACCTTCGACGGCTTCAACGAACTCGATTCGTTCGTTGCGGCTGGAATCCTGAACCGTTTGCGCGGGCAGGGCTGGGAAGCGCACATCACGTCGCCGACGCCGCAGGTCACCTCGATGAACGGCGTAACGATCGAGCGCCAGCAACCGCTCGATTTCGTGGCAAAGGCCGACGCGGTGATCATCGGCAGCGGCGTCAAAACGCGCGAGATCGCCGCGGACCCGCTGATGCTCGGGCGCATCCGGCTCGACCCGTCGCGCCAGCTGATCGGCGCGCAATGTTCGGGGACGCTGCTGCTCGCGAAGCTCGGGCTGGTCGGCAATCTGCCCGCCTGCACCGACCTCACGACCAAGCCGTGGGTGATCGAGGCCGGGGTCGAAGTGCTCGACGCGCCCTTCGTCGTGCATGGCAATGTCGCGACCGCGGGCGGCTGCCTCGCTTCGCAATATCTGGCGGCGTGGATCATCGCGCGTCTCGCCGGGACTACCGCGGCCGAGGAGGCGCTGCACTATGTTGCGCCGGTCGGCGAGAAAGCGGATTATGTGACGCGCGCGATGGCGGCGGTGCGGCCGTTCCTTGCGGAAGAAAATCTCGCGCGTACCGCTTAGAGTCCAGACGCTGATTGGCGATCCCGTACAATACAACTTGCCCGGGCCTGCTATAATCCGGCATTTTGCGGCGTGCGCAAACCGGGGGCAGGGCGATGACGGCACCGTTTAATTTCGGGCAGCTCAAATTTCTGAAGGCGCTGACCGAGGCGCTGTTCCACGAAGCCGAGATGGTGATTTCGGCCGATCAGGTCGTCGCAAACGTCTGCGACTTGTTCGACAAGGTCGGCGGCACCAAGCTCGACGAGATCCGCCTGTCGTTGACCGCGACCGAACTGGTACTCGGCGGCCCCTTCTTTACTGAGAATGATGTCGCGGACCGCGTCGAGAGGCTGACCGATCGCCTCAAGAACAGCCAGATCGACCTGTTCCAGGACATGGCGCGGCTGCGCGGCGTCATCTACGCCTGCTACTACGGACATTGGCAGCCGGGGCTGGAACCCGGCGACCAGGGTGCCAACGTCAACAACCCGGTGCACCGTCAGATCGGCTTCACCCTTCCCAAATTCCGCCAGCGCGGCAGTTATGATGTGCCGCTGGAGCCGGTACGCGGGCGCGAGATCGACCCCGCGCATATCCTCGATGCGTCGACGCTCGAGGACGAATATGACGTGATCGTCATCGGCTCGGGCGCTGGCGGCGGGGTGGCGGCGTATAATATCGCGGCGCAGGGCTATAAGGTGCTGATCGTCGAGGCGGGGCCTTTCTATCCCAGCCACGCGATCACGCATCACGAACTCGACATGATCGCCAAGCTCTACAAGCATGGCGCGCTGCAAACCTCGACCAACCGCGATTTCGTGGTGTTTCAGGGGCGCTGCGTCGGCGGATCGTCGACGATCAACAACGGCATCTGTCTGCGCGTCAACGAGGCAGGGCGCACGCATCCAGATGCGAAGGATGTGCTCGCGAAATGGGCCAGCATCGGCGCGCCGATCGACGCCGCCGCCTTTCACGCAAGCTATGATGCGGTGCGTGACAAGCTCGGCATCGCGCCGATCGAACCGCGCAGCGGACGCCACAACGGCCCGCACCTGATCGAGGGCTGGCGCACCTATGCGCGAGGGTCGACCAACCCGCGTGACCAGCGCGCGATCGCCGACTGGTTCGCGAAGAATTTCGGCCCGCCGAACACGGCCAGCGCCTGCGCCTATTGCGGCTATTGCAATTCGGGCTGCGCCTATGGCCGCCGCATGGGCATCGCGCAAACCTATCTGCCCGAGGCGTGCCGCGATTTCGGCGCGCGCATCCTGCCGGGGACAAAGGCCGACCGAATAGTCTGGCAGACGGCCTATGACGGCCGGCGCGAGGCCGAGGCGGTGAAGCTGGTTCTCCCCGACGGATCGAAGACGCTGGTCCGCGCGCGCGTCGGCGTCGTCGTCGCCGCGGGCACGATCGCCTCGTCGAAGCTGCTCGACCGCAGCGATATCGACCGCACCGGCTATCAGGTGTCGCTCAACGTCGCCTCGCCCGTCGTTGCCTTGATGCCCGACCGTGTCGGCGGCGATGCGTGGGACGAGGACCAGATGTCGAGCTATGTCGATTGCGGCGACTTTCTGCTCGAAAGCCATTTTCAGCCGCCGATGTCGATGGCGTCGCTGATGCCCGGCTGGTTCGGCGACCATGCGACGCGCATGAAGAATTTCGGCCGGGTCCATTCGGCGGGCATCCTTTTTCCTGCCGACCGGCGCGGGCAGGTGAAGGACGGAAAACTGGAGTTCCGGCTGGACGTGGACGATGATCTGCCGGTGCTGCGCGACGCGATGGCGACGCTGACCAAGGTCCATTTCGCCGCTGGCGCGCTCGAATGCTATCCCGCGCTGGCCAAGGGGCAAAAGATCACACCTGACATGGATGTCGATGCGTTTTTCCGCGATGCGATCCGCGAACAGGACGATGTCACGCTGTCGAGCAGCCACCCGCACGGCGGCAATGCAATCAACGAGGATCCGGCGTACGGCGTCGTCGACCTCGACTGCCGCGTCCACGAAACGACCAATGTCTTCGTCACCGACGCGAGCACCTTCCCCAGCTGCATCCGCGTCAACGCGCAATGGACGACGATGGCGATGGCGCAATATGCGACCGGGCGGCACGATCCCTTTCGCTAAGCCGCAATCGCGCCTACATGGCGCCCCCATGTTCCAGGTTGCCGCCCTTTATCGTTTCGCATCGTTCGACGATCCCGCCGCGCTGCGCCAGCCGTTGATCGACCTGTGCGCGGCGCACGGCGTGATGGGCACGCTGCTGCTCGCGCGTGAAGGCGTGAACGGCACAATCGCGGGAACCGCGGCCGGCATCGCCGCGGTGCTCGGCCATATTCGCGGCCTGCCCGACTGCGCCGAACTAGATGTCAAATATTCGGCCGCGACCGAGATGCCGTTCCAGCGGATGAAGGTGCGGCTGAAAAAGGAAATCGTGACGATGAAGGTGCCGGGGCTCGATCCCGCGCGCGACGCCGCGCCCTATGTCGACCCCGCCGACTGGAATGCGCTCGTCGACGATCCGGACACCGTGTTGATCGACACGCGCAACGGCTTCGAGGTCGGCTATGGCAGCTTTGCGGGGGCGGTCGACCCCGAGACGAAAAGCTTCGGCGAGTTCCCCGACTGGTGGCGCGCCAACGCCGACCGTTTTGCCGGCAAGCGCGTCGCGATGTTCTGCACGGGCGGCATCCGCTGCGAAAAATCCACGGCGTTTCTGCGCCATGAAGGCGTCGAAGACGTCGTCCACCTGAAGGGCGGCATCCTCGCCTATCTGGAGCAAGTGCCCGAGACCGACAGCCGCTGGCACGGCAGCTGCTTCGTCTTCGACGAGCGCGTGAGCGTCGGGCATGGGCTGGTCGAGGTGGGGGAGAAGGAATAGGCGAGCTGCCGTTGCTCCATTTCCTGTCGTCATCCCGGATGGATGGGGGGCTTTCCCATCGCTAGCTGACCGTCAGCGTATAAGTGACCTTGCAATCGCTCGCGTCTCCATCAGGCGTCCTGGCGAACCTCCCCGGCGCATCGCCGATATGGTCGAACTCGCGCAGCTGGAAACTCACCGGCTGGTCGAACTCGAAGCTTTCGGACGCCACCCAGCTCTCACCCTTCTTGATCGAATAAATCTCGCTCTTGCGCTCGGGAAAGCACTGCCTCGTGTTGAAGCGCAGGAACAGCTGGTCGGGTAGTCTGAGCCCCAGGCGTCCGGTCAGCTTGACGCATTCGACGCGGACATTCGACACGATGGCAAAGCGGGGGCGGAAGGCGGTGCCACGGCTGAGGTCGAGAAGATGGGCATGTCTGCGGGCGGGTTCTTGAGCGGGCGATTGATGTTGTCGCTCGCCTGGCTGGCGAACTTGCCCGACGGAAATTCGACGAGATATTCCTCTCTTCGCTAGGCAGGACGCGCCTCGCCATATTCGTACCAGCCGAATGGCCGCGGCGTTTTGGGGATATAGGCGGCCGCCTGCCGGTCGACCGCAAAACCCGCCTTTTCATAGGCGTCGCTGATCGGCCGGGTCAGGTGGCAATTGCCGCCGATGCGTTTCCATATTGGCTCGATCCGCCGCTGCCATTTCGCGACCGTGGCGTCGGGCGCGGCGCCATGTTCGAGGAAGAGCGCGGTCCCGCCGGGCTTCAGCACGCGGCGGATTTCGTTCAGCACCGCCGCCTGATCGTGAACCGAGCACAGCGTGAAGGTCGTGACGACGGTGTCGAACCGCCCGCTCTCGAACGGCATCGTCTCGCCGACGCCTTCGCGGATATCGGACTTGATCCCGCGCGCCGCCGCCGCCGCGACGCTCATCGCTAGCAGTTCGGGCGACGGGTCGAGCCCGCTGAAGCTGTCGATCTGCCCCGGCCGGTAAAATTCCATATTGATCCCGCCGCCGCACCCCAGCTCGAGTACATGGCCCCGCGCATGCGGCACGACCTTGCTGCGCACCTTCATGATCTGCCCCTGCGAACAGGCGCATTTGATCAGCCGCGGCACCCCATGACGTTCCCACCAGCTTGCCATTCGCCAGTCTCCCCTTGGCGCGGAACGTGACCCTTGCTAGCGCAGATGGCAACACCCATCTGTGCCTGTCCGCACCGCCAACGAAAGATCGTCATGCCCGCCGTCCATCACACCAAGATGCTCATCCTCGGTTCCGGTCCCGCCGGCCTGTCGGCCGCGATTTACGCGGCGCGCGCGGGCATGATGCCGATCGTGGTGCAGGGGCTGCAACCCGGCGGCCAGCTGACGATCACCACCGACGTCGAAAACTATCCGGGCTTTGCCGAGGTCGTGCAGGGCCCCTGGCTGATGGAACAGATGACCGCGCAGGCGATGCACGTCGGGACAGCCATGATCTGGGACACGATCGTCGACGTCGATTTTTCGCGCCGTCCGTTCAAGCTGACCGGCGACGGCGGCGACGTCTATATGGCGGAAACGCTCGTCATCGCGACCGGCGCGCAGGCCAAATGGCTCGGCGTCCCGGGCGAGCAGGAGCTCGGCGGCAAGGGCGTGTCGGCGTGCGCGACGTGCGATGGATTCTTCTATCGCGGCAAGAAGGTCGTGGTGATCGGCGGCGGCAACACCGCGGTCGAGGAAGCACTTTACCTCACCAACCACAGTGAAGACGTCACGCTGATCCACCGCCGCGATCATCTCCGCGCCGAAAAGATCCTGCAGGATCGGTTGATGGTCAATCCGAAGATCAAGGTCCTCTGGAACAAGCGCGTCGATCGGTTCGTCGCGGGCGAAGGCGTGTCGGGGCTCGTCGGCGTCGACCTGATCGACACCGTCACCGGTGAGGCGAGCCACGAGCCCACCGACGGCGGTTTCGTCGCGATCGGCCACAGCCCCGCGACCGAACTGTTCAAGGGCAAGCTGCCGCTCGACGAAGACGGTTATCTGCAGATCACCCCCGGCACCTCGCTGACCTCGATCCCCGGCGTCTTCGCCGCGGGCGACGTCGCCGACAAGGTGTATCGCCAGGCGGTGACGGCGGCCGGCATGGGCTGCATGGCTGCACTCGATGCCGAGCGGTTCTTGGCCGAGGCCGAATATCACGCGATGGCGACGGCCTAAGCGGCAAGAACCGCCAAAATCCGGTCGGCCAACCATGCGCCGTCATCGCCGGCAAAGCTGTGCGACGGGCTGGCGAGACGTTCCACCGGAAGGCGGTTTAGCGCCGACGGGCAGTTTTCGATGAACGCCTGCGCCGTCCGGTCGTTGGTCGCGAGCAGGATTGTAGCGGGCGGACCGAGTTCGGCCACCGCATGATCGATCCGCGCCGCGAGACTATCGGGAGCGGCGGTGGGCGTAGACGCCTTGAGCGCCGAAAGCCCGCGGAACAGTTTCCGAAAATCGACCTCGCCCTTGATCAGCCGCAGCAGGCTTTTCGGATCCTTCAGCCGCGCCAGATAGCGCGCGCGGATCGCCGAAGCTGGCGGCAGCGCGGGCTCCTCGGTTTCGTCGGCGTCACTGTCGTAAGTCCACGGATTGGCGACGATCAGCCCATCGAGCGCCAGCGGCTGATGCAGCAACAACGCGCTCGCCGCGTCGCAATTGCCGAAGCCGATGATGCGCTTCACGTGCGGCGCCGCCTCGCGAAACGCCGCAATCGCCGCGGCGATATCGGGCCCGCTGCCCTCGAAGCCGCCGTTCGCGCCTTCGCTGTCGCCGACCCCACGCCGGTCGAAACGAAACACCGGATGCCCCGCGTCGGCGATCCGCGCCGCCAGCATCGCCATCCCGCGGTGCGCGCCGCTGCGGATTTCATTGCCGCCCGACACGATCAGCAGCCCGGTCGTGCCCGGCGAGTCGTCGAGACTCGCGGCGAGCGCCGCGCCGTCGCAATCGAAACTCAACTGATGCCGCATGTCTTGCTCCATGCCGCGATGTCGGCGGCAATCGCCGCCGACATCGCGGCATCCTCGCCCGGCTCGGCGCGGAGCCACAACGGCGTTCCGGCGATGCCGTCGGCGCCGAGGCCGGCGCTGCGCAGAGGCTCCACCACTTGAGCCTCGCTCGCGCCGAGTTGCATGATCATGGCGGATGACAGGCGATTGCCAGCGAGCAACAGCGGCGCGGTTTTCGCTTCTTCCTGAAGACCTTCAAGCGAAGAGGCGATGCCGGCTTCACGGTCGGCGCTCACGCGCGCGCGCATCAACGTGCGGAGCAGCGACGCGCCGCCGACGGGGGCAAGGCGCCACCATGCCGCGGCTTTCGCCTTATGATCGATCAGCGCGCCTCCGCGGAGCGAAGCGACGATCACCGGGCCAGCGATTCCGGATACGGCTTTGGCAAGCGCATCCTGCCAGCGAACCAGATCGACCTCGACCAGCGGAACAAGGCTCTCATTCTGCCCTGGCAGGTCGGGCAGTACCGCCGCGAACCCGTCGGTCGCCAGCGCGCGCATTGCGAGCACCAGCGTGCGGCGCGTACGGTTCGCTTCCTCGAACAGCGGCGGGACGATCAGGATGGTGGCGCGGGGCGTGCCCGCGGGGTCGATGCGCAATCGATGTTCGCTCATGCGCGCATCCGGGCTCAGCCGGTCACTTTGCGCTGCGAAAAGGCGAGCAAATTTCCGTAGGTTTCAAAGATTTCGCCATCGATCTCGTCATCGTCGATGAGGATGCCCAGCCGGTCTTCCATTTCGGTCAGCACCGTCGCGACCGCCATCGAATCAAATTCGGGCAGCTCGCCGAACAGGCCGCTGTCTTCGGTCAGCGCGGCGGCGCGCGCTTCGCCGAGCCCAAGCACGTCGGCAAGCAGGGCGCGAAGAGTGGCGTCGACGGTGTTGGCTTCGGTCATGAGTTTTTCCTGAGCAGCGAACGGGCGAATGCCTTCAATGCCGGACCCCATGCCGCGACGCGCGACGGATTGAAAGCCTCGATGCGCCACAGCGGGTCGTGCCGGTTCATCCAGTCGCGCTTGTATCCGTCGTTGCCGGTGCCGAAATCGACGCGCTTCACGCCATCGACTTCGATCACATGGCGGAACAGCGCCGCCGACAGCAGGGTGCCGGGCGAGGCTTTCAAACTGTCTTCGACATGCGCCAGCTTGTGGATGAAGGCGGTGCCGTCCTCGACGGTCCAGAACTGCGCGGCGACGGGTATGCCATCGATGCGCGCGATCCCCATGCGGAAGGTGCCGCGCGCATTTTCCATTTCAGCAAAGGCGCGCAGCAGCGCGGGGTCGCCTTCCTCCGGCTTCCAGCTCGCGGCATAGATTTGTTCGTAAGCAGCCCAGCTTCCGGGATCGAAATCGGTGAGCAGCTGGATATCGACCACGCCCTTCTTCGCCTTGCGCTGGACGGTATTGCGCAGCGCGCCGGGCCGGCTCGCCCACCAGGCGTCATGATCCATCTCGCCCAGATCGAGCCAATGCCGGTCGCCGCCAAGCGTCGCTTTCGCCCACCAGCCGGCGTGGCGCAGCGCCGCGACGATGTCTTGATGCTCATCGTCGCGGACCGGATGCAGCGACAGCTGTGCGGCTTGGCCCCGCAGATTGTGAAAAAGCTGCACGAGCGCGATATCATGGTCGTAGCCGCCCGAATAAAGCGGTCGGATCGCAAAGCTGTACCAATTCGTCAGACCGGCCAGATGCCCCGGCTTTTCAATACGGAGCGGCAGCCAGGCGGTCGTCGTCCCGACGTCTCCGCGCGCATCGAACCGGCCCGCACCCGCAAAGCCGTGCGCCGCCAGCAGATCGAACCATAGGGCGCGATCGAAGGGCGCGGCGAAGCCTGCGGCATGCGCCGTATCATCATTAGCGTGATGTTCACCGTTCCCTTGCATGGTGCCGCCCTCTATCACTCCTGTCCTAACAGCCGATGACCAAAGCCGAAAACACATCTTCCAAGCCGATCGACCATCTCGCCCGCCGCGGCGCGCCGGACGCGGCTGCGCTGCTGATCGGCGATCGGGTCACGACCTTCGCCGAACTCGACGCCGGCGTCGGACGGCTGGCGTCATGGCTGCTCGAACAAGCCGGCGGTCCGGGCGAGCGCGTCGCGAGCTGGAGCGCCAAGACGCGGCTCGCCTGCCTGATGCCGCTCGCCGCGGCGCGCGCCGGGCTGATCCATGTGCCGGTCAATCCGCTGCTCAAGGGGCCGCAGGTGACGCATATCCTGTCGGACAGCGGCGCGAAATTGCTCGTTACCAATAGCGCGCGCGCCGAGATGCTCGGCGATGGCCTGCCCGGCGAATGCGTGGTGCAGGATCTGAAGGTCGGCGAGGAAGTGATTGATTCGGGCGGGCAGGGGCTGCCGCCCTCGATCGCCGAGCCCGACGATCTCGCCGCCATCCTCTACACCAGCGGCTCGACCGGGCGGCCCAAGGGCGTGATGCTCAGCCATGCGAACCTGTGGCTCGGCGCCGAAAGCGTCGCCTCCTATCTCAAGATCGTTCCGGACGACCGCGTGCTCGCCGTTCTCCCGCTCAGCTTCGATTATGGGCAGAACCAGTTGCTTTCGAGCTGGTATGCGGGCGCGGCGGTTGCGCCGCTCGACTATCTGACCGCGCGTGACGTCGTGAAGGCGGTGGCGCGGCACGGGGCGACGACGCTCGCGGGTGTGCCGCCGCTTTGGGTGCAATTGGTCGAGGCCGAATGGCCCGCCGAAACGGCCGCCTGTCTGAAACGCCTGACCAACAGCGGCGGCGCGCTCACGCCGTCGCTGATTGACGCGATGCGGACGACATTTCCGGCTGCCGATATTTATCCGATGTACGGGCTGACCGAGGCGTTTCGTTCAACCTATCTCGACCCGAAATTCGTTGCCGATCATCCGACCTCGATGGGCCGCGCGATCCCGCATGCCGAAATATTGGTGTGCCGGCCCGACGGGACGATCACCACCGACGACGAACCGGGCGAGCTCGTTCATTGCGGGCCGCTCGTCGCCAAAGGCTATTGGCAGGACGACGAGCGCACTGCGCAGCGTTTCAAACCCGCGCCGCGCGCGTCGCGCTATGGCGGCATGGCGGTGTGGTCGGGCGACACCGTGCGCCGCGACGCCAATCACCTTCTCTATTTCGTCGGCCGCGATGATGCGATGATCAAGACCGCGGGCAATCGCGTCAGCCCGACCGAGGTCGAGGATGTCGCGGTCGCATCGGGCCTGATCTACGAAGCTGTCGCGTTCGGCGTGCCCGATCCGCGGCTCGGTGCCGCCATCATCCTGATCGTGCGCGGCAAGGACGGCGTCGCCGATGCGGAAGGGCTGGCGGCCTACCTGCGTCACAATCTGCCCAATTTCATGCAGCCGCAGGCGATCGAATGGCGCGAGGCCCTGCCGCGCAATCCCAATGGCAAGCTCGACCGAGTGGCGATTGCCGCCGATTGGGCCAAGGAGTTGACGGCATGAAACCGCATGGCCCGATCCCGCCCGGTTTCCGCGCCGATGTCAGCGGAATGCTGCTCATCGGCGGCGACCGTGCCGAGGCGCTCGCCGACGTCGCGGGCGATACGCCGCTGTTCGCTTACGACAGTGCGATGCTCACCGCGCGCGTCGCCGAATGGCGCGCCGCGATGCCCGGCGGGGTGCAGCTCCATTATGCGATGAAGGCGAACCCCTACGCGCCCTTGCTCGCCTTCATGGCGCGGCTGGTCGACGGCTTCGACGTCGCCTCGGGCGGCGAGCTCAAGGCCGCGCTCGCCAGCGGGATGCCGGCGGGCGACATCAGCTTTGCCGGCCCCGGCAAGCGCGACCGCGAACTCGAAGCGACGATCACCGCCGGCGCGACGCTCAATCTTGAATCGGCGGGCGAGGCGGTGCGCGCGCTGTCGATCGCCGATCATCTCGGCCTCACGCCCAGCCTCGCAGTGCGCGTCAATCCCGACTTCGACCTCAAGGGGTCGGGCATGAAGATGGGCGGCGGCGCCAAGCCCTTCGGGGTCGATGCCGCGGAGGTTCCGGCATTGGTGCGGCGCCTGATCGATACGGGTGCCGACTGGCAGGGCTTCCATATTTTCGCGGGATCGCAGGCGCTTGACGCTGCCGCGATCGCCGATACGCAGGCGCAGACGGTCGCGCTCGCGGCGCGGCTCGCAAACGAGATCGGCGAGACCCCGCCGCTCGTCAATCTTGGCGGGGGGATGGGCGTGCCCTATTTCCCCGGTGACAAGCCGGTCGATGTGCGGGCCGTCGGGGACGCGCTCGGCGAGACACTGGCGGCGCGCGATCCGGTTCTCGCAAAAAGCCATTTCGCGATGGAGCTCGGCCGCTGGCTCGTCGCCGAGGCGGGGGTCTATCTGACCCGCATCGTCGACCGCAAGACGAGCCACGGCGAAACCTTCCTCGTCACCGACGGCGGCCTCCACCACCAGCTCGCGGCGAGCGGCAATTTTGGCACCGTGATCCGCCGCAACTATCCGATCGCGGTTGCGAGCGCCTTCGGCCGCGAGCCCGTCGAAACCGTTTCGGTCGTCGGCTGCCTCTGCACCCCGCTCGACCGCCTCGGCGATCAGGTCGCGCTGCCGCGCGCCGAGGTCGGCGATCTCATCGCGATTTTCCTCGCCGGCGCCTATGGCGCGAGCGCGAGCCCCGCGACCTTCCTGGGGCAGGGACCGGCGCGCGAAATGCTCGTCTGAGCTGCGTGAATCTGTTCCTTATCAGGACAGTTTGCGACGAGCGCGGTCCAAACTTAGTTCAATACTAACATTATGTTCACCCTTTTCGAGCAATGGCGGAAGCTGACGCAATGGCTGTCGCCGCGGAGTTTCCGGACCGCGGTTCCCCTGACGGCTCGAAAGGTTGATGGATTATGGCTTCGTTCCCCTCGCTCCTTATCGCGCGCGCCGCGCTCGTGTCGGGCATCGCCGCGACCGCGCTGACGGGCTGCATGGGCGCCGGCGGCAACGCGCCGCAGCTGCCGAGCGCGAACTTCGTCCAGAATCAGGAAGGGCCGGGCGAGGAATATATCATCGGCCCGCTCGACGAGCTCCAGATCTTCGTATGGCGCAACCCCGAACTCGGCGGCAAGGTGCAGGTCCGCCCCGACGGCCGCATCACCACCCCCCTGATCACCGACATGCCCGCGGTGGGGAAAACTCCCACGATGCTGCAACAGGACATCAAGCTCCAGCTCAGCCAATATATCACCGATCCGATCGTCAGCGTGATCGTCACGAGCTTCAACAGCACCTTCTCGCAGCAGGTGCGTATCGTCGGCGCGACCGAAAAACCCGCGTCGATCCCGTTCCGCGCCAACATGACCGTGCTCGACGCAATGATTGCAGTCGGCGGCCTCGGCGAATATGCCGCTGGAAACAAAGCGCGACTCGTCCGCTTCGACAAGGGCAGTGGGAAGCAGCAGGAGTTCGGCCTGCGGCTTAATGACCTGATCAAGCGCGGCGACATCAAGGCGAATGTGCGGCTGCAGCCCGGCGATGTGATCATCATTCCCGAAAGCATGTTCTGACCACAGGCCGCCAACCCACCCATCTCCCAAGGATCGATTTCGAGCGATGAACAGCCTTTACGACGAATTCCGGGTAGCGCTGCACAGCGTCTGGACGCGCCGGTGGCTCGTGCTGGCGGTGGCGTGGGGGATCTGCATCCTCGGCTGGCTGGCGATCGCGTCGATCCCGAACCGCTATGACAGCCGCGCGCGCCTGCTCGTCGACGTCAACCAGATCCTGCCCGACGACGCGCAGGCTGGCGGCGGGCGTCCGCAGCTCGACCAGATTCGCGAAACGCTGACCAGCGCGCGCAACATGGAAAAGGTCGCGGCGACCACCGGCCTGCTCCCCCCCGGCGCGAACGAGCGCGAAAAGGCCGGCGCGGTCGGCATGCTGCAAAAGAATATCAAGGTCATCCCGCAGCAGGACAATATCTTCGAAATCACCTCAAGCGTCGCGGTCGGCAGCCTGTCCGATGCCGACAATGCCAAGCTCGCCTCGGGCGTGCTCGACAGCCTGATCACCGTGTTTCGCGACGATCAGCTGCGCGGCGGCCGGATGAACGCGCGCGAGGGGCTGAAATTCCTCGACGCCCAGATCGCCGACCGCGAAAAGGCGCTGCGCGAAGTCGAAGCGCGCCGTGGTGCGTTCGAGGCGCAGAATATCGGCCTGATCCCGGGCGGCAGCGGATCGCCGGCGCAGCGCGTCGAAGCCGCGCGCGCCGAACTCGGCCAGATCGATTCGCAGCTCGTGTCGGCGCAGGCGCAGCTCGCCGCCGCCAACGGCCAGCTCTCCTCGACTCCGGCGACGATCAATATCCCCGGCATGGGCAGCGTCGGCGGCGGCGTCGCGCGCCAGCAGCTTGCCGGTGCGCAGAACGAACTGTCGTCGATGCGCGCGCGCGGACTGACCGACGCGCACCCCGACGTCATCGCACTCAAAAGCCAGATCGCCTCGCTGAAAGCCATGGCTGACCGTGAGGGCACGGGGGGCGCGGGTGGCGGCGGCAATTCGCAGAACCCGGCCTATGCGTCGCTGTCCGCGATGCGCGCCGAGCGGCAGGCGACGGTCAGCGCGCTGTCGTCGCGCAAGGCGCAGCTCACCGGCGACATCGCCAAGATCACCTCGCAGCAGATCCAGAACCCTGGCATCGCCGCCGAATATGACCGGATCAACGGCGAATATACCGCGTTCAAGGCGCAGTATGACAAATTGCTCGCGCAGCGCGAACAGGTGCGCATGCGCGGCGAGGTGCAGACCGAAACCGACGCGATCAAGATCGAACTGCTCGACCCGCCGTCGAAACCGACGAGCCCCGCCGCGCCTAACCGGCCGCTGTTCCTGACGCTCGTGCTGCTCGCGGGCATCGGCGGCGGCATCGGCGCCGCCTTCGGTCTCGCCCAGGTGCGCACCAGCTATGCGACCGCGGCGAAGCTCGAACGCGCCAGCGGGCTGCCGGTGATCGGATCGATTACCGAAGTCGTGACGGCTGAACGCCATCTCGACCGGCGCAAGAAACTCGTCTGGCTGGCGAGTGGGGGGGGCGCGCTCGTCGGCCTCTATGCCTTGCTGCTGGTCGTCGAATTCATCCAGCGCGGCATGGTTGCGTGACGGGGGATGATGACATGAACGACCAACGCAAAGTCAAGCGCCCGCCCTCGCTCCTCGAACGCGCTGCCGACATGTTCGGCCTCGATCCCGCCGCCAATGCGCCGACGATCGACGTGTCGAAGCTGCCGCCCGAAGCGCCCAAAAAGACGAAGATGGCGAAGCCGGAACCCGCCGCGGACGCGCCGCAGCCTGAAATCCTCGACCCTGTCGTCGAGGCGGCGCCCGTCGTCGAGGCCGCGCCCGCGGCGCCCAAGCCGTCGCCGCGCAAGGATGTCGCCAAGGCGGCGCCCGCGGTCGTCCCGACGCGGCAGGGAACGATCGATCGTGCGCGCCTCGCGTCGCGCGGCATGATCGTGCCCGGCACCCCGGTCACCGGCATTTCCGAAGAATATCGCATCGTGAAGCGCGAGCTGATCCGCAATTTCGGCGGCGTCGGCAATCGCCCGATCCTGCCGCGCGGCCACCGCGTGCTGATTGCGTCGGCGAACCCGGGCGAGGGCAAGACCTTCTCGGCGGTCAATCTCGCGCTCAGCCTCGCTGTCGAGGCCGATCACGACGTGCTGCTGATCGACGCCGACATCGCCAAGCCCAGCGTGCTCGAAGCGCTCGGGCTCGATGATGGCCCCGGCCTGATGGACGCGCTCGCCGATCCGCATCTGCCGCTCGGTGACTGCCTGATCCAGACCGACATTTCGGGGCTGAAAGTCATGCCCGCGGGCACCGGGCATATGCACGACACCGAACTTCTCGCCTCGGCGCGGACCGAGGCTTTGCTCGCGCAGCTCGAAGCCGGCGCGCCGGGCCGCATCCTCATCATCGATTCGCCGCCGGTGCTCGCGGCATCGCCCGCCGCGGTGCTCGCGGGGCATGTCGGCCAGACGATCATGGTCGTGCGCGCCGACGAGACGCTCGAATCCGCACTGCGCGACGCGATCGGCCTGATGGGAGCGTGTCCGCATATCCAGCTGCTCCTCAACGGGGTCAAATTTTCGCCGGGCGGCCGCCGCTTCGGGACTTATTACGGACAGGGAGGCGCATGATGCGCAGCACCACCATGCGTACCATGGGGACGCTGGCGGCCCTTTTGCTCGCCGGGACGGCGACGAGCGCGCACGCGCAATTTTCGGGCGATCCCGGAACGGGCAGCGGCAACGCGCCTGCGGCCGGCGCACCGGCCTCCGAAGGCCGCGCGGCGAAACGCGCCGAAGGCCGCCGGTCGCAGCGTCAGGTCGACGTCAGCCCCTATCTCGAAATCGGCCAGGTGCTGACCGCCGACCTCAAGAACGGCGGCGACGTCCTCACCTATACGAACCTCGCGGTCGGCGTCGACGCGTCGATCGTGACGAACCGCGCCGAACTCGCGGGTACGTTGCGCTACGAACACCGCATCGGATGGAATGGCGGCCTCGGCGATTCGGACACGATCAGTGGTCTGGCCCGCGGACGGATCGAGGCGGCGCGCGGCCTGAATCTCGAAGGCGGCGCGCTCGCCACCCGCTCGCGCGCCGACGGACAGGGCGCCGCGAGCGGTCTGTTGATCGGCGACGCCAGCAATGTCGCGAACCTCTATTCGCTCTACGCCGGTCCGACCTTCGCGCGGCGCATCGGGGGGCTCGACGTCGGCGCTGGCTATCGCTTCGGTTATACCAAGGTTGATGTGGACCAGCCCGCGATCCTGTCGCCGGGCACGCAGCCGCAGGATATTTTCGACAGCTCGACCAACCATGTCGCGTGGGCCAGCCTCGGCGCACGGCCCGGCGATTTGCCGTTCGGATGGCAGGTGTCGGGCGGGTACGAGCGCGAGGATGCGAGCCAGCTCGACCAGCGCTACGAGGGCAAATATGCCCGCGCCGATGTGACGGTGCCGATCGGCCCGACGGTCGCGCTGCTCGGCGGGGTCGGCTACGAGGACATTGAGATCGGCCAGCGCAATCCGGTGGTCGACGCTAATGGTGTCCCCGTGCGCGACGCGAGCGGCCGCTTCATCACCGACAAATCGACCCCGCGCCAGCTGTCGTTCGACACCGACGGGCTGATCTGGGACGCCGGCGTGATGTGGCAGCCCAGCCGCCGCACCTCCCTTACGGCGAGAGTCGGCCGCCGCTATGGCGACACCATCTACACCGGCAGCTTCACCTATCGCGCCGATCACGCGACCTCGATCCAGGTCGGCGTCTACGACGGATTGTCCAGCCTTGGCCGCGGCTTGTCGAGCGGGCTCGCCGCGCTGCCGACGCAGTTCGACCCGACGCGCAACCCGATCGGCGGCGACGTCAATCCCTGCGTCTTCGGCCAGCAGGGCGGCGGCTGCCTCAGCAACCAGCTCGGCAGCGCGACGTCGGCGCAATATCGCAGCCGCGGCGTGCAGGCGACTTTGTCGTCGCGCTTCAGTGGATGGAGCTACGGCGTCGGCCTCGGTTACGACCAGCGCAAGCTGCTCGCGCCCTTGCTGTCGCCGATCGCCAATCTCAACGGGATCAAGGACGAGAATTATTATCTCTTCGTGTCGGCGGCGCGTCAGCTCGACGCCGATTCCGACCTCTCCCTGTCGGGTTATGTCAATTATTTCGACAATGGTGCGCCGGGCGCCAGCGATGTCCAGTCGGCCGGCCTGACCACATCCTATTCGCGGCGCTTCTGGCGCGGTCTCACGGGGACCGCGGCGGCCAGCCTCAACGCCTTCGACCAGGAAGGCTTCAACAGTCAGCTTATCGGTTCAGCTTTGGTGGGACTTCGTTACAACTTCTGACCAGGCAACGGGAATTTTTGTGATGTACGATCAGTTCTATGGTTTCACCGGGCGTCCGTTCCAGCTGACGCCAGACCCGCATTTCTATTTCGAAAGCGGCACCCACCGGAAGGCGATGTCCTACCTCGGCTATGGCCTTGCGCAGGGCGAGGGCTTTATCGTCATCACCGGCGATGTCGGCGCGGGCAAGACGACGCTCGTCGGCCATCTGATGAACACGATCGACGCCAACCGCCTGACCGCGGTCAAGCTGGTGTCGACGCAGGTCGAGGGCGACGATCTTCTCCGCCTCGTCGCCGAACAGTTCGGCATCGAATGGGAAGGGCAGAGCAAGGCCGAACTGCTGCGCTCGATGGAGCAATATCTGCGCGAACAGGCGCGCGCCGGCCGCCGTACTTTGCTGATCGTCGACGAGGGACAGAATCTCGCGATCTCGGCGCTCGAAGAGCTGCGCATGCTGTCGAACTTCCAGCTCGGCGGCCATTCGCTGCTCCAGATCTTCCTGCTCGGCCAGCCCGAATTCCGCCAGACACTCTTCCATTCGCCGGCGCTCGAACAGCTCCGCCAGCGCGTGATCGCGACGCACCACCTCGATCCGATGGAGCCCGAGGAGGTCGAACCCTATATCCTCCATCGTCTCGGCAAGGTCGGCTGGACGGGCAACCCCAGCTTCAGCCCCGACGCGTTCGAGGAAATCTTCGACTATAGCGAGGGCGTGCCGCGCAAATTGAACGTGCTCGTCAGCCGCCTGCTGCTTTACGGCGCGGTCGAACAGATGCACCGCATCACCGCGCAGAATGTGCGTTCGGTCGTGGCCGAGATCGAGGCCGATCGCGGCATCGACGCGTCGACACTCGCACCGCTGCCCGTCGACCAGGTCGTTGCGGCGGCCGCCGCTGCGGTGGCACCGACCCCCGCGCCGTTCGCCGTTCCGACGCCCGCCAACGAAGCGCCGCTCGAATGGCCGCAGCGCGCCGCCGAGCCCGCCGCCGATGGACCTCCGCCCTTCGCAGCGCCCGCCGAACCGGCGCGCGTCGTCACGCTGACCCCGCCGAAGCCGGTGGAGCCCGAGGCCGAGGTTCTGGAACTCGCGCCCGACGCCGCGGCCGACGCACCCGCTCCGGCGGCACCCGCGATCGACCCCGAACATCTGGCGGCGCTCGAAAAGCAGATCGCCTCGCTCGAGGCGCGGCTTGTCGAACAGGATGCCGCGCTCCGCCGCGTGCTCGACCTGTTGATCGAATGGGTCGAGCGCGATCCGGACAATGCCCCCAACCCGCAGAATTCGCGGACCTGGGCTGCCTGACAACCCGGCCAAAATCGGCTATCTCGCTGATGAAGGTGAGGAAAAATGCAGAACGGCCTGTCGGTCGATGTCGAGGACTGGTTCCAGGTCGGCGCCTTTGAGCGCACGATCGACCGCGCCGACTGGCCGAGCCTCGAATGCCGCGTCGAGGCGAATTGCGACGCGGTGCTGCAGATTTTCGCCGATGCCGGCGCCAAGGGCACCTTCTTCACTCTCGGCTGGGTGGCCGAACGCTATCCCGCGCTGATCAAGCGCATCGTCGCGGCGGGGCACGAACTCGCCAGCCACGGCTACGATCACAAGCGCGTGTTCAATATGACCGCCGACGAATTCGCCGCCGACCTCAAGCAGACACAGGTGATCCTCGAAGACCTCGGCGGTGTCGCGATCCGCGGCTATCGCGCGCCCAGCTTCTCGGTCGATACGCGCACGCCGTGGGCGCATACGGTGCTCGCCGAACAGGGCTATGCCTATTCGTCGAGCGTCGCGCCGGTGGTCCACGATCATTATGGCTGGCCGCAAAGCCCACGCCATGCGTGGCGCCCGCTTCCCGACAGCGACCTCGTCGAATGGCCGGTCACGACCGCGCGCTTTGCCGGGCGGACGCTCGCGGCGGGGGGCGGCGGCTTCATGCGGATGCTGCCCTATGGTTTCACGCGCTGGGCGATCGCGCGAATGAACGCAGAGGGGCATCCGGCGATCCTCTATTTCCACCCATGGGAAATCGACCCCGGCCAGCCGCGCGTCGCCGATGCGCCGATCCGGTCGAAGATCCGCCATTACAGCGGCTTGTCGGCGATGGCTGGCAAGCTGAAGAAATTGCTCGCCGATTTCGAATGGACCCGCGCCGACGCCCTGCTCCCCGCGCAGCAGCAGCGCGCGCAGCCCTGGCGCGCCGCGGCGTGAACGCGCCTGTGTCGAGCCTCACCGCCGCACCGCTGTCCGACGCCACTGCGTGGGACACCTATGTCGCCGCGCACCCCGACGCGACGCCCTTCCACACCCGCGCCTGGTGCGAGGCGATCACCAAGGCGACCGGCCACCGCTGCCACCTCGTCACCGCGCGCGATGCGAGCGGCGCGCTGACCGGCCTGCTGCCGCTCCACCATGTCCGCTCGCCTCTATTCGGTCAGGCGTTGGTCGGCAGCGGCTTCGCGGTGGACGGCGGCATCCTCGCCGACAATGCGGCGGTCGCGGCAACGCTCGCACAGGGCGCGGCGGACATGGCGAAGTCGCTCGGTGTCCCGTCGGTCGAACTGCGCGGCGGACCGCAGCCCGCGGGCTGGCAAGTCGAGGAGGGCACCTACGCCGGCTTCGCCCGCGACCTCGCCGCCGACGACGACGCCGAACTCCTCGCCATCCCGCGCAAGCAACGCGCGGAGGTCCGCAAGGCGCTCGAAAGCGGCCTCACCGTCACCACCGGCCGCTCCGAACAGGACCGCGTCGACCACTATCGCATCTACGCGACCAGCGTCCGCAACCTCGGCACGCCAGTTTTCCCTAAATCATTGTTTTCATGTGTAATTGATGCTTTCGGCAACGACGCGGACATCCTCAATGTGCGCAACGATCGTGAAGTTGTCGCCAGCGTCCTCAGCCTGTACTGGCGCGGCACCGTCATGCCCTATTGGGGCGGCGGCACCGTCGACGCCCGCCGCCTCCGCGCCAACGAACTCATGTACTTCGCCCTGATGCGCCACGCCCGCGCCAAGGGCTGCACCCGCTTCGATTTCGGCCGTTCGAAACTCGGCACCGGCCCCTTCGCCTACAAGAAGAACTGGGGCTTCGAACCCCAACCGCTCACCTACGCCCGCTGGCTCGCGCCGGGCGAAGCCGCGCGCGACACCAACCCGAACAGCGCCAAATACCGGCTGCAAGTCGACCTGTGGAAAAAACTGCCGCTGTGGGCGGCGAACCGCATCGGCCCGCTGATCGCCCGCGGTCTCGGCTAGTGCCCGAAATCCTGTTCCTCGTTCACCGCGCGCCCTGGCCCCCCGACCGCGGCGACCGGATCCGCAGCTGGCATATGTTCGAGGCGCTGACAAAGCTCGCGCCCGTGCATGTCGCGGCGCTCGCCGATAATGCGGAAGACGCCGCCATCGCTCGCGAAAAGATGGCGCCGCTTTGCAAAAGTTTGGCGATCGAAGTGCGTAAGGTTTCGCGTCCGCTGGCGTTGATGGGGGCGGTGCGCAGCGGCGAGCCGGTATCGAACCGTTTGTTCCGCAATGCCGTGCTGCAGCGCTATGTCGAAGGGTTGCTGGCGCAAGGCGATATCAGTCATATCGTAGCCTTCTCCGGCCAGATGGCGCAATATCTGCCCGCCTGCTTCGATGGCCCGGTCCTGATGGATTTCGTCGACGTTGATTCCGCCAAATTCGCCACCTACGCCGAGCAGGACAAACGCCAGCCGTTGAGCTGGGTCCATGCGCGCGAGGCTCGCGTGCTGCGCGCCTATGAGGCGGCGGTGGCACGCCGCGTCGATGCCAGCCTGTTCGTGAGTGAGGCGGAGGCGGCCTTGTTTCGTAAGCAGAGCGAACTCGGTGCAGACAAGGTGCGCGCAGTCGAGAATGGCATCGACACCGACCGGTTCGACCCGGCGATCCGGCTCGACGCGGTCGAGGCAGGCGAAGGACCGCTTGCCGTCTTCACCGGCCAGATGGATTACCGCCCCAATATCGATGCGGTGCGCTGGTTCGCAAATGACATCCTGCCGCTCATCCGTCAGCGTCACCCGCAAGCAAGCTTCGCAATCGTCGGTCGTGCACCGGTCGACGAGGTACGCTCGCTTGAAAAAATGCCTGGCGTGAAGGTCACCGGCGAGGTTCCCGACGTGCGGCCGTGGCTCGCCGCCGCCGATGCCGTGGTCGCGCCGCTGTTGCTCGCGCGCGGTGTCCAGAATAAGCTGCTCGAGGCGATGGCGATGGCGCGTCCGGTGGTCGCGAGTGCCGCCGCCGCCACGGGGATCGACGCGACACCGGGCGAGCATCTGCTCGTCGCCGGCGATGCGGCCACGATGGCCGATGCGGTGTGCTCGCTCTTCGACGACCGAGCCGCGGCGGCAACGATTGGTCAAGCGGCGCGCGCGCGGATGATCGCGCGCTATGGCTGGGACGCGCGTCTCGCGCCGCTCGGAGAATTGCTGGGGCTGTCCGCATGACGCGCTGGCAAAGCCATCTTGCGGCGCTCGCCTTCTTGTCAGCGGCGATCTTCGCGATCTTCTGGCGCGAGGCGGCCGACGTGGCGGGTATCTGGTGGAACAGCTCGACCTTCACCCACTGCCTGCTGATCGTGCCGATGATCGGGTGGCTGGTGTCGCAGCGGATGGCGCTCCTGCGGCCGCTGACGCCGGCCTATTGGTGGCCCGCGCTCCTGTGGATGGCGGGCGCGGGGCTGGCGTGGCTGGTTGGCGAGGCCGCAGGGGTCGGCCTGTTCCGCCAACTGGGTCTCGTTCTCATGTTGCAGGGTGCGGTCGCGGTAACGCTCGGCGAAAAGCTCGTGCGCGCGTTGCTCTTCCCGCTGGGCTATGCACTGCTGCTCGTGCCGTTCGGCGAGGAACTGGTGCCGCTGCTCCAGACGTTCACCGCGCATATGAGCATGGTCCTGCTCCACCTCTCGGGCATCCCTGCGGAAATGGAGGGCGTGTTCATCACGACGCCCGCCGGTTTCTTCGAGGTCGCCGAAGCCTGCTCGGGGGTCAATTTCCTGATCGCAATGCTGGCTTATTCGGTGTTCGCGGTGCATCTGTGCTTCCGTAGCTGGAAGCGGCGGATCGTCTTTGTCGTTGCTGCGCTCGCGACGACGATCCTTGCCAACGCGCTGCGCGCCTATGGCACGATGGTCGCGGCAGAAATCTGGGGGATCGAGGCGGCGGGCGGGATCGACCATGTCTTTTACGGCTGGTTTTTCTTCGGCGCCGTGATCCTGATCATCATGCTCGTCGCGCGCCGCTGGTTCGACCGGCCGGCGAACGACGCTGCGGTCGATGTGCGCGGACTGGGCGGGGCGCCGCGCTTTGCCGGGCCAGCGAAAGCGGTGCTGCCGGTCGCACTCGCGGTGCCGTTGCTCTTTGCCGGTTGGGGGATATTTGTCGGCGGGCGCAGCGCGCCTTTACCCGATACGCTGACGGTCGAAGCACCGCCGGGATGGGGCGAGGCGCGCGTCGAAACCATGGAATGGCAGCCGCGCTTCGATGGCGCCGATCACCGGCTGCTGCGCCAGTTCGCGAACGACAGGGGGCAGGTGGTGACCGTCGCGATCGGCGGGTATGAGCACCAGGCGGAGGGGCGCGAGGTCGTTGCCTTCGGGCAAGGCGCGATCGACCCCGATAGCAAATGGGCGTGGAGCGCTGCGCTGCTCGCGATTGAGGGCGCGAAGACCGAGCGGCTGCTGCATCCCGGCCCGGTGCTGCGCGATGCGGCGACCTGGTATGTCGTCGATGGCGAGGTGACTGGCAGTCCGCGCGGCGCCAAGCTCGCGGGGCTCAAGGCGCGGTTGCTCGGCGGCGACCCGCGCGCGCTGTCTTTGATTATATCGAGCGAGGAGCGCCGGGGCGGGCGCAATGCGATAGTCGATTTCGTTTCCGCGTCGGGCGGAGTCAACGCGATGGCTGACCGCGCGCTCAAAACCCGCTAGGCCTCGGTAATATGTGTGGGATCGCGGGCATCTATCATCTGGAGACGGCCAAGCCGGTCGACCCCGCACGCCTCCGCGCGATGCTCCAGCCGATGCAGCATCGCGGCCCCGACGGATCGGGCGAATGGACGGCGCCCGGCGTCGGTCTCGGCCACCTCCGCCTCTCGATCATCGATATCGCGGGCAGCCCGCAGCCGATGGCGAGCGACGATGAACTGGTCACGCTCACCTATAATGGCGAAATCTATAATTTCCGCGAGTTGCGCGCCGAGCTTGAGGATCGCGGTCACCGGTTCCGCACCAGCGGTGATACCGAGGTAATCATCGCCGCGTGGCGCCAATGGGGACCGGACTGTCTGTCGCGGCTCAACGGCATGTTCGCCTTCGCGATCCACGATCACCAGCGCGGCTGCCTGTTCCTCGCGCGCGACCGGTTGGGGGTAAAGCCGCTCCATTATGTCCGCCTGTCGGATGGATCGGTCGCTTTCGCGTCGGAACTGAAAGGGCTGCTACGCAATCCGCTGCTCCGACAGGAAGCCAATCTGACCGCGATCGAGGATTTTCTCGCCTTCGGTTATGTCCCCGACGACAATTGCATCGTCGCGGGGGTCGAGAAGCTCCCCGCCGGCCATTATCTGATGCTCGAACGCGGCAAGCCGGTGCCCGCGCCAACGCGCTGGTGGGCGCCCGATTTCTCTAAGCGTATCCGCGCCAGCGAAGGCGAGGCGGCCGAGCATCTGGTTCACCTGATGCGCGCCGCGGTGACCGACCGCATGGTGTCGGACGTGCCGCTCGGCGCCTTCCTGTCGGGCGGGGTCGACAGCAGCGCGGTTGTCGCCTTGATGGCCGAGGCGAGCGCGAAGGCGGTCAAGACCTGCACGATCGGGTTCGATCAGGCCGCGCTCGACGAAACGGCCTACGCCCAGCAGATCGCCGAGCGTTTCGCGACCGACCATCGCACGCGCACCGTGTCGTCGGGCGACTTCACGCTAGTCGACAAGATCGCCGATCATTTCGACGAGCCCTTTGCCGACGCGAGCGCGCTGCCGACCTATCGCGTGTGCGAACTCGCGCGCGAGGATGTCACTGTAGCCCTCTCAGGTGACGGCGCGGATGAGGCGTTCGCGGGATACCGCCGTCTGGTGTTCCAGCATCAGGAAGAGAAGCTGCGCGGGCTCATCCCCGGCTTCCTGCGCCGCGGTGTGCTCGGCCCATTGTCGCATGTCTGGCCGCAAATGGACTGGGCGCCGCGCCCGCTCCGCGCGCGCGCGACGCTCGCCAGCCTGTCGAAGAGCGGAGCCGAGGGCTATGCCGAAGCCGTTAGCGTGACCGGCGTGGCCCAACGCTCGCGCCTGTTCAACGATGCGGCGCACCACGCGCTCGGCGATCATGTCGCCGAGACGCGCTATTGGAAGGCGATGGCGGAGGCGCCCGCGCGCGAGCCGCTCGACCGCGCGCAATATGCCGACCTGATGATCTGGCTCCCCGGCGACATCCTGACCAAGACCGACCGGATGAGCATGGCGGTCAGCCTCGAGGCGCGCGAGCCGCTGCTCGATTACCGGTTGATCGAATTCGCGGCGAGCCTGCCCGCGTCGATGCGCGTCAAGCGCGGGACGGGCAAGGCGATCATGAAGCAGGCGATGGAGCGCTATCTGCCGCACGACATTCTTTATCGCCCGAAAATGGGGTTTGTGACGCCGGTGTCGCAGTGGTTTCGCGGCCCGCTCGTCGAGGCAGCGAAGGGCCTTGCGACCTCGTCAACGCTCGCGCGCTCGGGCTGGTTCGACATGGCCGAAATCGAACGCATCGTCGCCGCGCACCAATCGGGACGCCGCGATCATGGGCGGCTGATCTGGCAATTTTTCATGCTCGAAAAATCGCTGGCGAAGCTTTTCGGGATTTGACGAGTGATTCATCGCCCCCGCGAAGGCGGGGGCGACGGTTATTGCAGCCACCCCATTTTAACGCTTCCCTGCTAACCTCCACCCGATGACGGTCCACCCTGCCTTTCCCGACAATGTCGCTCCGGCCGCCCCGCTGACGGTCCGGGTTGTCGACCCGCTGGCGCTGTCACCCGCCCTTGCCGCGCAGTGGGACCGGCTGGCCGAGGAGGCAAGCGAACCCAATCCCTTTACCGAGCGCTGGAGCCTGCAATCGGCCTTGCACCTGCTCGATCCCGAGCGCCAGGCGCGGCTGGTGCTCGTTCGCGACGGCAGCGACGGGCCGGTGATCGGCATCATGCCGCTCGCGCCCGCCGCGAATTATGGCCGCATACCGCTGCGCCACGTCACCGGCTGGACGCACCACAATCATTTCCACGGTGCCCCGCTCGTGCGCGCGGGTTTCGAAAAGCTGTTCTGGTTGATCCTGCTCGGCTGGTGCGACGCGGCGCCGTGGGCGCGCACGCTGGTGCATGTGCCGCGGCTGACCGAAGGCGGCCCGCTCCATCGCGCTCTTGTCGATGTCGCGCGGATGCGCGGCGGCGGGGCAGAGGTCGTGCATCGCGAGGAACGCGCGCTGCTCGAAAGCAATTTGTCGCCCGAGGAGTATTGGGACGCCGCCGTACGCGCGAAAAAGCGCAAGGAATTGCGGCGGCAGGCAAACCGGCTGGCCGAGCAGGGCGCGGGCGCGGTGCAATTTCGCCGTTGGCAACCGGCCGAGGCGATCGATCCGTGGATTGATGCCTTTCTCGACCTTGAAGCGCGGGGTTGGAAAGGGCGCGCCAAATCGGCGCTCGCGAGCCAGAGCGACACGCAGGCCTGGTTCCGCGCGATCCTTACTGCGTCGGGCGATGCGGGTCGGCTCGACATGCGCGCGCTCTATCTGGATGATCGCCCGCTCGCCATGCTCGTCAACTTCCTTTGCCCGCCCGGCGGCTTTTCGTTCAAGACCGCGTTCGACGAGGACTTTGCCCGCTTCT
Source organism: Sphingopyxis sp. Root154 (assembly GCF_001427105.1). Taxonomy (GTDB): domain Bacteria; phylum Pseudomonadota; class Alphaproteobacteria; order Sphingomonadales; family Sphingomonadaceae; genus Sphingopyxis. The sequence continues at coordinate 536,643 of NZ_LMGI01000002.1, read as the reverse complement.
CGCCCGGCGTGCTGCTGCAACAGGCGAACCTCGACCTGCTCGACAACCCGCAAATCGACTGGGTCGACAGCTGCGCGGCGCCGGGCCATCCGATGATCGATAGCGTCTGGCGCGAACGCCGTGCGCTGGTCTGGGTCAATGTTCCCTTGTCGGGGGCGTCCGACCGGCTGCGTTTCGCCGTGCTGACGAAGACCGAGCGGCTGTGGCGACGCTGGAAGGGTGCCAATGCGCCTGAAAATGAAGTAGAAAGCCCGTCATGACCGCGCACCAGCCTATCACCCGCCCGGTATTCCCCACCGAAACGCTCGGGCGGATGGCCGCCCTCTATCCGCTGCACGCGGGGCTGCTCCACCATCATCTGCCCGACCATCCGCTGCTATCGCTCGAAGCGCTCGCACAGCTTGGCGAGGGCCTGCCCGCGAGCGAGGTCGAGTATAATCCGGGCAATGTACCGATCGGCATCCGCCCCGAAGATGTCCCGTCGAACGGCCTGTCGATCGGCGAGACGATCCGCACGATCGATAGCAACGGCAGCTGGGCGGTGCTCAAGAATATCGAAAATGTGGACGCCTATCGGACGCTGCTGATGGACCTGCTCGGCGAACTGAAACCCGTTGTCGAACCGCGCACAGGCGCCATGCTGAAGCCGCAGGGTTTCATCTTCATCTCGTCGCCCGGATCAATCACGCCGTTCCACTTCGATCCCGAACATAACATCCTGCTTCAGCTCAGAGGTACGAAGGTGATGAACGTCTGGCCCTCCGGCGACGAACGCTTCGCCCACCGTCGCGAGCATGAGCGGTATCACACCGGTGGCCACCGTAATCTGCCGTGGCAGGACGAATATCATGGCGACGCCCAGCAGGTGCCGCTCGGCCCCGGCGACGCGGTGTTGGTGCCGGTGATGGCGCCGCATTTCGTCGCCAATGGCGATGCGCCGTCGATCTCGCTGTCGATCACCTGGCGCAGCGAATGGAGCTATCGCGAATCCGAGGCGCACGCCGCCAATGCGACGCTCCGGCGCATGGGCCTCGACCCGGCAATGCCGCCGCGCTGGCCGAGCTATGCCTGGGCCAAGACGGTCGGCTGGCGCATCGCGCGCAAGCTGCGGCTCGTGTCGTAAAACGCCTGTGACAGATTGCTTTCAATTGGTACAAATTGGCGTTATGGGCCCGCATCCTTGATTTCGAGACCATAGAGGACTGATGGCGAAAGAAGAACTTCTGGAAATGCGCGGCCAAGTGGTCGAACTGCTGCCCAACGCGATGTTTCGCGTCAAACTGGAAAATGACCACGAGATTCTGGGTCACACCGCCGGCAAGATGCGCAAGAACCGAATCCGCGTTCTGGTGGGCGACGAAGTACTCGTCGAACTCACCCCCTATGACCTGACCAAGGGTCGGATCACCTATCGCTTCAAGTGAGCAGTGCGGCGAACTTTCCCGTGCTGGTGCTTGCTTCGACATCGCCGCGCCGGCGCGAGCTGCTGGCGCGGATCGGCCTTGTGCCGTCGCGCATCGCAGCCCCGGAAATCGACGAGACACCGCACAAGGCCGAGCTGCCGCGTGACTATGTCGCGCGGCTCGCCAAGGGCAAGGCGCTGGCGGTCGAGCGCGCGCCGGACGAGGTCGTGCTCGCGGGCGATACCACAGTGGCGGTTGGCCGCCGGATCCTGGAAAAGCCGGTCGACGAGGCCGACCTGCGCCGGATGCTCGGGCTGCTGTCGGGCCGGCGGCACCATGTCTATTCGGGGATTTGCGTTGTCGGAACCGATGGAAAAGCGCGCGTGCGCGTCGTCGATACGGTCGTCGCGTTCAAGGCGCTGAGCGCCGCCGAGATCGACCGCTATGTCGAATCGGGCGAGGGCATGGGCAAGGCCGGCGGCTATGCGATCCAGGGCCGTGCCGAAACCTTTGTCCGTTTCCTGTCGGGCAGCCACTCGAACGTCGTCGGCCTGCCATTATTCGAAACGCGCGCGCTGCTGACCAGCGCGGGAATCGCGCTTGGCTGAGTGGCTCTACGAGGCCGGAATCGGCGAAGCGCGCGCCGCGCTGGTCGAGGATGGCACTATCGTCGAAGCCCGGATCGAGCGTGACCATGAAGGACCGCCCGTCGGTACCGTGCAACATGCCCGGCTGGTCGAGGCGGGGAAAAAGCCGCTGGCCATGCTCGACGGGCCCGGCGAACAGCTTGTCTCGCTTGCCCGATTGCCGCCCGGCATCCCGATCGGTTCGCAGTTGAAGGTGGAAATCACCCGCGCGGCGTTGATGGAGCGCGGCCGCGACAAGCCCGGGCGGGTGAAGATCGCCGATCCCGACGCGGCAGTGGGCCCCGGCCCCGACCTGCGCGCGCGGATCGCGGCGACGGAGGTGAAGGTCGTCGATCTCGGGGCACCGGGATCCGATCGGTTGGAAGAAGCAGGCTGGTCGGAGATCGTCGGTCATGTGCGAAGCGGCCATTGGCCGTTCGGCGACGGCGCGCTGTGGGTCGACGCGACCCCGGCGATGGTCCTGATCGACATCGACGGCGATGGTGACCCGCTGGCGCTGGCCAAGGCGGGTGCCGCCGCCGCGGTGCGGGTGATCCGCTGCTGCGACATCACGGGATCGATCGGGATCGATTTTCCGTCGCTGGCAAGCCGGGCGGATCGGCATGCGATCGACGCGTTGATCGATACGCTTTTGCCGCAGCCCTTCGAGCGCACCGCGGTCAACGGGTTCGGCCTGATGCAGATCATCCGTCGCCGTGTGCGGCCCTCGCTGATCGAGCAGATTCGGCTCGATCCCGTCGCCACCGATGGCGCCCTGCTGCTGCGGCAGGCGGAACGCGCGGTGGGGGCGGGGGTTTTGAAACTGACCGCGCGCCCCGCGGTAATCGATCATATCGGCGGCCAGCCGCTCTGGATCGAAATGTTGCAAAGACGTACAGGCCGGCCGGTTGAACTGATCGCCGACGCCCAGATCAAAGGAATGGGCCATGCCCAATAAGCCATCCGCCAAATCGCCGGCGTGCCCGCTGTGCGGCAAGCCGCGCGAGCCCGAATATAAGCCCTTTTGCAGCCGCGGCTGCCGCGACCGCGACCTGTTGACCTGGTTCGGCGAAGGCTATCGCATGCCGGCCGATCAGGCGCCCGACGGCACCGCCGAGGACGATCGTTTCGACGAAGGCTGACCCCGAAATCGAGCGTCACAAAGCCTCTGGACAGGATGCAAACCCCTGCCTATAGCCGCCGCTCGCCAGCGCGACCGACCGGTCGCAGCGGCCGTGCCCGGGTAGCTCAGTTGGTAGAGCATGCGATTGAAAATCGCAGTGTCGGCGGTTCGACCCCGTCCCCGGGCACCACTTCCTCCTCCTGGATATGTCGCGCGCCGCACGCCGATCGCTATCGTCCGTAAACACCCGAATATTGCCGGCAAGAAACGTCCTGAAAGGGCGCAAATGCGTGGATTTTCGCCTCTACCAAAGGGTTGTCGTGCGTGTTACTGCCGCAGCATGAACAGGATCGTGAACAAACTCAACCGGTTGTGGAAGGAGCGCGCGCACCGCGCCGCGGCACGGGCGGTACTGGATACGCCCCCGATCGTTCCGGCCAATGACGGACTGGTCCTGTTTTCCATGATCGGCACGCGGGTGCTGCTGCCGTATCTGGTCGCGGTCAAATCGCTGCACGCGCAGCTTCGCAAAGGGCGCGTCGTCATCCTCGACGATGGGACACTAACCGACGCCGACCGGCGGATTTTGGCGGCACATCTGGGAAAACCGCATATTGTGTCGATCACGGATATCGACACTGCACCTTGCCCGCGCGGCCAAGTCTGGGAACGCCTCCTCGCGCTTCTCGACATGCGGGCGACTGATTATGTGATCCAGCTCGATTCGGACACGGTAACGCTGGGCGACGTGCCGGAGATCGCCGCCGCGATCATGCAAAATCGCAGCTTCACGTTGCGCGGCGATCCGGATTCCGAGCTGTTGTCCTTCGCCGAAATGGCGGCAAAGTCCGATGACGACGAGTTTCTAAATAATCCCGAAGCGCACGTGCAGGGCGCGATCGAATGCGGTCTCGACCGGGTTTCGCTGCCCACGCTCACGAACCCGCTCTATGTGCGGGGATGTGCGGGCTTTGCCGGTTTCGCGCGTGGCGGCGACGGTCGCGCGCTTGCTGAGGCGTTTTCACGTGAGGCCGAACGATTGCTCGGGGCCGAGCGCTGGGCGCGCTGGGGCAGCGAACAGGTGACGTCGAACATCGTCATCGCCAACGAACCCGATCCGTTGCTGCTGCCTTACGATCATTACCTCAACTTCTGGGACGAAGGCGTGCCCGCCGACGCACGGTTCGTCCATTTCATTGGCAGCTATCGCTTTAGCGGCAATGCCTATATCGACGCGACGCGCACAGCGATCGCGGCGCTGGGCCGGATCTAGACGGCGACGGCAGGATCGGCCGGCATGCGTCGTCCGCGCACCAGTTCGATCAGGTCCCGTACCGTTTCGCGCGCGAACAACGCCAGCCACAGGCAATAGATCGGCCCCCCGGTTGCGACGAGCACTGCCAACCGGATGGGCTGCGGCAGCGTAGGCAGCATGCGATCAACCAGCATCACCACTGCGGCCATTGCGGTGGCCGCGAGAATCGGCGGTGCGACCGCGCGCAACAGCTCGCCCGCCCGGACGCCGACAACGGGCAAGCTCCGGACGGCGGCAAAGATGAGCAGCAACGGATAGGCGATCAGCCAGGCCCATGCGATGCCGATGATTCCCCACTGCGCGCCGACCAGAAATACGGCCGGCATCAGCAGCGCCCCTGCCGCGGCATTGCCCGACGCGATACCCGGGCGGCCTACCGCGTCGGTTGCGGGGCGAAGCAGGGTGAACAAGGTCCAGAAGGGCATGGCGAGCGCCAGCGGTAGCAGCAGCGGCACGATCTCGCGCCATTTTTCGCCGAGCAGGGTAAGAACGAGCGGCTCCGCCACAGCGGCGAGGCCGAAGAAGAACGGCATGGCCGCGACCATGATGGCACGCGTCGAGCGCGTGAAGCCGGCGGCCAGCGCCGGACGGTCGTTCTGCATTCGCGAATAGGCGGCAAAGGCCACCTCGTTGAGCGGCGGCACGACCTTGTTGTTGAAGATCTGCGTCAGCAGCAGCGCCGTTGTATAGATGCCGACCAGATGCGCCTCGAACCAGCGGCCGGCAACCAATATGTCCGCCTGGCTCTGGACGAAGCCGAAAAACTGCGCGACCGCGATCAGCCCGCCATAGCGCGCGATCGAACCCGCGCCGCGGAAGTCGAAGCTGGGCCACATCCAGCTGCGCGCCGCGATCGTCAGGCCCAGCGCTCTTGTCGCGAACATGGCGATCGGCGCCCAGACCAGCGCCCACACGCCCCAGCCGGCCAGCGCGCCACCGAGCGCCACGCCCGCGCCGATCAGCGCGGAGACGAGGTTGACCTGCGCCTGACGTTGAAACTCCAGCGAGCGTGCGAGCTGCGCATAGGCGAGCGCGGAGAAGGGGATGGTGAGATAGATCAGCGCCTGCACCCGCAGCAGATCGGCGACCATCGGCTGGCGATAATAGGCGGCCGCCAAGGGGGCGCAGGCAATTTGCGCCACCGCGAGCGCGCCGTTGAGCAGCAGCAACAGCCCGAAAATCTGTCTCAGCTCGTGGGTCGTGACCTCGTCGCGCTGGATGACAGCACTGGCTAGGCCATAGCCGTTGAGCAGGTTGAACAGCATCAACATCACTTGGGTGAGCGCGAACAGGCCATAGTCTTCGGGCGTCAGGATGCGGATGACGAGGAAGGTGGAGGCCCACGCGACGATTTGCCCCGCAATCTGCGACCCGGAGCGCCAGATCACGGCACGGCGGATCCGCTGACCGAAATCGGGTTCGGTTGCGGTATCCCGGCCAAGTGTCGTTTCGGGGGGGATGGAAGGGCCTGACATGACGGCGAACCTAGCAACTATTCGTTGGCAAAGCATTGCACGCGCGTGTCATCGCGGTGCGGCGCCATTCTTGCGCGCGGCATAGTCGCCAACCGGCGGCCGGGCCACCGATGCGCGCTCGACCTTGACCCATATCGGCTTGCGCCCCAACCGCGCGTTGAAGAGGCTGTTGAACGTCGCCGGATCGGAGACGGGCGAGTCGAGCGTTTCGCCATATTCGCGGCGCACCGCCGCCGGATCATAGCCCATCGCATTCAGCAGCGTGGGAAAGATGCGATAATGGCTCAATGCATCGAAATGACGCTTAGCGGCGGCTTGCCAGCGGCCGGACGTGCCGATGATCGCGAGGGGCACTGCGCCCTCCTCGCTGGCGGGCGACGGGCTGCAATGCGTGGTCGTTCCCGAATCGCCGCGTTCGTGCAGATTCTGTCCGTGATCGGACGTGTAGATGATTAGCGCCCCGTCGAGCTGGGCGCCGGCGAACAATCGGTCGAAAAAGCCGCCCACTGTCCAGCCGACCGTGTTGCGATAGGCGTTGCGATAGAGGCGCCAGCTTTCGGCGCCGCTGTAAAGATTTTCGGGAAGCCGGGTTTCGGTCACGGCGGCGGATTCGTCGCGTGGCAGCGCGGGGCTGAAGATATGCGCTCTGTCGGGATATTTGTCGGCAACGGGGAAATGCGCGCCCATCTTGTTGACGAGGATGAATTCGCGCCGGTCGTTGCCCAGCGCCGCGATCAACGCATCCGCCGCGGCCATGTCGCGGTCGACGACGGGTATATCGTCGAACTGGACGAAGCGATCGATCTGACCCCGCTCGGCATCGTCCATGCCGTTCTGATACGCGCCGCCGGTTCGCTGCGCGTCGATATAGACCGTCGCGAATCCGGCGTGCTTCGCATAGGCGAAGATCGACGGCATCGTCGCATTGATCCGGTGATAGGCGTCGCGTGTTCCGCCATATCGAAGCGTCAGGTTGCTTCCGAAACTGCAATTGGCGATCGAGGCGGCGAGGCCGAAATTGCTGACGACCACGCCTGGCGGCGGCGATGCCAGCCCGGATCGCACGCCCGCGACATCGTTAATGTCGAGATATCGGCCGGCAATGCTTTCGTCGACAATCAAGATGATGTCACCCTGTTCGGGCTCCGGGCGATGCGCGATGCTCACTGGTTGGCGCGCCATCGAAGGCTGCGTCGCGGCTTCGTATGCCGCGAGCGCCGAATAGGCGGTTCCGACCCAGGCGTTAGGCAGCCCGCGGCCGCCTTCGCCCCCGCGCACGAACAGCAGGATGGTCAGTATCGCGAGCCCCGCCAGCGGCGCGAGCGCCGCAGCGAGGCTGGGCAGGGGACGCCTGGCACCGGGCTTCAACCCGACTCCGACAAAGAGGAAGAATGCACCGGCGGCCGCCCATGCGATCGACGTGCCATATTGCGCGAGGGCGTCGTCGGCGAAGCCCGCCGAATGGACCATGGTGACGAAGGCGTCGTAGCTCATCGCATCGGCCGTGGCATCCTGAAAGCTGCCGACGAGGATGGTGGCGAGAGCAAATACCGCGGCCCAGCCCCAGCGCAGCAGCGGTCCGCGGATGAAAGCCGCGCCCCACAGGCAGGCGATCAGCCCGGCATACAGGCCGGCATAGAGCATGAGAGGGGGCGACAGCCCCAGCATGGCTATCCGCGCGGCGACCCCGGGGAGTTCAAAAGCCAGGCCGAATGCCAGCAGCACCGTTTTGGCCAGCGTGTTCGGGCTCGGCAAACTCGGTGCCCGCATCGCTTATCCTTCGTCGTCCGGCGCTGAAACTTTAGCAAACTGCCTCATACACGTTTAACATTTGACACATAACTGTAACCGACCCGAACGTTCGCCGTAACGTAAACTGTTGCTTTTTAGTCACGAATTCACGGAAAATCGGCCATTCCACGCGTGCGCGCGTTGACGCTGCCGGGGCGGGCGTTAGACCGGGCGCTTACCACCGGGCATCTCCCGATAAGCCTTTGGCTGCGCTTCGGTGGGTTTGGAGAGAGAGACTGATCATGACTTTGCGCAACATTCTGTTGGGCGCCACCGTGCTGTGCGCCGCCACCACCCCCGTTTATGCCTTTGCCCAGGATGCCGCGCCCGCTGACGCCGGAACGACGGCCGACGACGCCGATTATGGCAACGACATCATCGTCACCGCCAGCAAGCGTTCGCAGACACTGCAGGACACGCCGGTCGCGGTCTCGGTGACCTCGGCAGCGCAGCTTGAAGAAGCGCAGATCCGCGACCTGATCGACCTGCAATCGTCGGTCCCCAGCCTGCGCGTGTCGCAGCTTCAGTCGAGCGCCAACACCAACTTCATCATCCGCGGTTTCGGCAACGGTGCAAACAACGCCGGTATCGAACCGTCGGTCGGCGTGTTCATCGACGGCGTTTATCGGTCGCGTTCGGCCGCCCAGATCGGCGACCTTCCGAACGTCGAGCGTATCGAAGTGCTGCGCGGTCCGCAGTCGACGCTGTTCGGCAAAAACGCATCGGCGGGCGTCATCAGCATCGTCACGCAAAAGCCGCAGTTCGAATTCGGCGGCTCGGCCGAGGTCACCTATGGTAATTATGACGCGATCACCGTCAAGGGCGACGTCACCGGCCCGATCAGCGACACCATCGCCTTCTCGATCGGCGGCAGCTACAACCGCCGCGACGGCTATGCGCAGGACCTGAAGCTCGACACCGACGTCAACGACCGCAACCGCTGGGGCGTGCGCGGCCAGCTCTTGTTCGAACCGACCGACGCGCTGTCGATCCGCCTGATTGGCGACTATGACAAGATCGACGAAAATTGCTGCATCGCGGGCAATGTCATCGCCGGTCCGACCGTCGCGATCACCAACGCGCTCGCCGGCGGACCCAGCGTCGATGCGAATGATCCGTTCTCTTACGACGTGTACAATAACTTCCTGTCGTCGAATAAGATCAAGAATTACGGCGGTTCTGCGCAGATCGACTATGATCTCGGCAACATGGCCCTGACCTCTATCACCGCCTATCGCCAAGTGCGCGCCGACACGAACCAGGATTCGGACTTCACGGGTGCCGACCTGATCGGCGAGAAGAGCGACTATGTCGACATCGACACCTTCACGCAGGAAGTCCGCCTGACCTCGGACTTCGACGGTCCGCTCAACTTCCTGATCGGCGGCTATTATTTCAACGAAAACGTCGATCAGCAGAGCGCGATCAAGTTCGGCACGCAGTTCCGCCCCTATGGCGATGCGTTGATCCGGGCGGCGAGTGGCAACGCGCTCAACGTCGCGATGCTCGAAGGTACATTCGGCGCGCTCGAAGGCAATCCGGCGAAATATCTCGACACCTTCTTCAAAGCCGGCACGGGGCTCGACGAAGCCTACAAGATGAAGAACGAGGCATTCTCGATCTTCGGCACCGTCGATTTCGAAGTCACCGATCGCCTGACGCTGACGCTCGGCGGTAACTATACGAAGGACCGCAAGCGCTTCTCGACTGACGTCGTCAGCAGCGACGTCTTCTCGGGCGTCAATCTCGACGCGGCCGCCTATACGCCGTTCCGTCAGGCGTTGCTGATCGGTCAGGGTGTTCCGGCGCCGACCGCCGCCTTCCTGGCGGCTAACCCGACGTTGACGCTCCCCGATGGACGCAGCGCGAACCCGCTGGCCGGCCTGAAGGCGTTCCAGTTCCTGCCGCCGTTCCTCAACGTTCCCAACGCGGTCGAAAGCGGCAAGACCAACGACGGCGACTTCTCGTACAGCGTCCGCGCCGCCTATGAGCTCACCGATACGGTCAATATCTATGCGACCTATGCGACGGGTTTCAAGGCGAGTTCGGTCAACCTGTCGCGCGACAGCCGCCCGCTTGCTTCGGATCTTGCGGCGATCACCGCCGCCGGCTTGCGGACCCCGAACCTGGTGGCAGGCTCGCGCTTCGCCAATCCCGAAGAGTCGACAGTCTACGAATTCGGCCTGAAGGGCCAGTGGGATGTCGCCGCGGTGAACGTCGCGGTGTTCAAGCAGTCGATCAAGGGCTTCCAGTCGAACGTCTTCACCGGCACCGGCTTTGCGCTCGCAAACGCCGGCAAGCAGTCGACCTTCGGTATCGAGTTCGACGGCTCGGTGCGTCCGGTCGACGGGCTCAACCTGACGCTCGCGGCGACCTATCTCGACGCCAAGTACGACAGCTTCATCAACTCGGCGTTCGGCGATATTTCGGGCTCGACGCCTGCGGGCATCCCCGAACTGTCGCTGTCGATGGGCGGCACCTATACGCACGAGTTCGCCGGCGGGACCAAGGCGATCGCGCACGTCGACTATAGCTATGAAAGCCCGGTCCAGATCGTCGAGGGCCTGTCGGGCTTCCCGGCGAGCGTCGCGCAGAATCTGAAGCGCGAAGTGAACTCGCTCAACGCGTCGTTCACGATCCGCCTGACCAACGGCATCGATGTCGGCGTGTGGGGCCGCAACCTCACCAATGCGCAGTATCTGACGACGATCTTCCCGGCGGTGGCGCAGGCGGGCAGCGTCTCGGGCTACCCGAGCCAGCCGCGCACCTATGGCGGGACCATCCGCTACAAATTCTGATCGTGAGCGCCGGGGGGCGTTGCTCCCCCGGCTGCCGCACGAAAGGCAAAAAGAAACCCCGGCCTCTCGATCGAGAGGCCGGGGTTTTTTGGTGGCGTTGCCGCCTGCGCTTTAGAACTTCACGCCCGCCGCGATGCCATAGCGGCGAGGTTCGAGCGTGAAGATATTGGTGTAGTTACCCGACGACTGGTCGGTGATGTACAGGCCGGTGACGCTGTTGGCGTCGAAGACGTTCTGGATGAATCCCCGCACATACCATTTGTCGTCGGCGCCGTTCAGCTGCACCTGGGCGTTGACCTGAGCATAGCCTTTGATCTTGTTCACATTGCCGTTGAAGATGCTGCCATAGCTTTCACCGGTATAGGCCAGGTCGACGCGGGGAACGAGCGTCATGTCGCCGCCGCCCAGTCGCATCGTATGCTGGATGCCGGCGCTGAACTTATAGTTCGGCGCCTGGGGCAGCTGGTTGCCTTTGAGGTTGACCGGAACGCCGGCGGAAAAATATTCGATCCCGCCGAAGTTTGCCGGATTCAGCCCCGCCGCGGCGAAAGCGCCGGATGCCGCCGCGCTCATGACGGCGCAGATGCTAAAGGCGCCCGTCGAAGCGATGCCGCCATCCGCCGGAAACGTCGTTGTCGGCCGCAGACCGGCGCCAGCGGCCACACCGGGGACGAAGCCCCCGTTGATGACCTGCTGGACCCCGTTCACAAAGGCGTTGACCCCTGCGACATTGCCCGACGTCGATGCCACGGCGCAGTTCGCGGCGTTGGTGATGTCCTTGATGATCACCGCATCGCTGCGGCCGCCGCCAAAGTCGCGCGGGTTGCTCGTCAACTTGTCATCGGTGACCTTGCTGTGCAGATAGCTGAAGCCCAGGTTGACGACGACATCCGGGTCGGGCCTGACGATCGCTTCGGCCTCGAACCCATAGACGTCGGCGCTGACGTTGTCGTTGACCGCGGTACGGGCTACGATCTTGCTGAGCTGCAGGTCCTTGTACTTGTAATAAAAGGCCGTGAGGTTGAGCTGCAGCGCGCCATTGCCGAAGCTGTTCTTCGAACCGATTTCGAACGCATCGACCTGTTCGGGACGGAAGCTTTCGGGCACTTCGAAGATCGGCTGCAGCGGCGGATTGATACCGCCCGATTTATAGCCACGCGAATAGGAGGCATAGAGCAGGTTGTCGTCGGTGACCTTGAAGTCGATCACAAAACGGCCGGTCAGCTTGTTGAACTTGACCGAACGCTCCTGAAAGGCTTCGCAGCCCGCGATCGATCCGATCGGCCCCACCGTGCTCGAGGTCTCGCTGCTGTGAACGGGGCAGGGCGTGCCGGGGTCGGCATCAAAACCCGCCGCGGTCGGCGATGCAAAGGCATCGGTCGAGCCGTGCGGGACGAGGAAGCTTGCCAGCGTCGAGCGGGCGACCACGCTCTTCTTGTCATTGTTGTAGCGCAGGCCAGCGGTCAGCTTCAGCCGGTCGCTGATCTCGAAATAGGCTTCGCCGAACAAGCCGTAGGATTTGATCGACAGATCGGCCGTGTTGTTGCGGAAGAAGGGCGTGCCGAGGTAGCCAGGCGCTAGCGGATTTGCTCCCGTGATCACGCCCGCCGGAGTCTTGTTCACATTCGCGATCGACGAAAAAGCTCCGAGAACGCCCGTCAGATAGTCGATCGGGAAGGCGTTCACATAATAGCTGTTCTCGGTCAGATGGTAGTCGGCATAGATGCCGCCGACGAGGAAGTTGAACGGCCCGTCGAAGTCGCTGGTCAGGATCGCTTCCGCCGACCAGCTACTGTTATACTGGTTTGACCGGTCGAACTGCAGCGACTGGTCGCTACAGATCTTGTTGCCGCCATAGGATCCGGTGCCGCTTTCCTCGGCTAGCGAGGTGCAGAGCTGGCCGGTCGGGCCGTTCGGAATCAGCGCCGCGGCAACCGGAGCGAAATAGCCCTGCAGTGCAGGGCCGAGCGCGCCGCCTGCCGCCGCCGCCAGCGTGGCAAGACCGCCGGCATAAAGCGCGCGGTTGCCAACGTTGCTGTTATAGTCCTGCGACGCGTCGAGCTTGACCTTCTGATACTGGCCCGAAACCTGCAACGCCACGGGACCGAAATTATGTTCGATCTGGCCCTGCAAAGTCAGCTCGCTGGTGAAATAGCTCGGCGTATAAGCCGTGTTCACCTCGCGTGGGTCCGACGGAATCGTAGTGTTGGCATAGACGTCGGGGCCATAAAGGCTGCCCAAAGCGAAAGCGGTCGGAATTCCCTGCGTCGCCAGGAATTCGCGCGACGTCAGCGCCGCGGTGAAGGTCGCGTTGCCGTTGAAGGGCGAGTTGTCGAGGCGGCTGTTCAAACAGCCGAGAATGCCGGTCGGGTCGCGCTGGCAAAGCTGCTTTTGGATGCGCGTGCGCTTGTCCTTTTCGCGGAAATAGGAGGCGAGCAGGTCGATCGTGGTGTCGGGCGACGGCTCCCAGCGGAACGAGCCGCGGACCGAGTACAGGTCGCGGTCGTCGATGCGCGTGTCGAGGAAGCTGTTCTTCGTATAGCCGTCGCGGTTCAGGTAAATGCCCGCAACGCGGATGCCGGCGGTGTCGCCGAGCGGGATGTTGACCATCGCCTTGCCCTTCATGGAATCATAATTTCCATATTCGGCTTCGGCGGCGGCTTCGAAGACGCCGAGTTTGGGTTTGGCGGTGATGACGTTGACCACGCCCGACGTCGCGTTGCGGCCGAACAGCGTGCCCTGCGGGCCGCGCAGCACTTCGACGCGTTCGAGGTCGAAGAATTCGGTTTCGAACAGGCGGGTCGAAAACAGCGGGTCGCCGTTCAGATGGATCGCGGTTGCGCTGTCGCAGGTCGTGCCGACGCAAAGGTCGCCAATCCCGCGGATCGTGAAGCTGGCGCCCGTGAAGTTGGTCTTGGTGAAGGTGACGTTGGGCAGGGTCAGCTGAAGATCGGACGGCGTCTTGATCTGCTGCGCTTCGAGCGCCTCGGTCGAGAAGGCGCTGACCGCGATCGGCACGTCCTGCAGACGTTCCGACTGGCGCTGCGCCGTGACGACGATTTCGCCGCCGAAAGCATCGCGTTCCACTTCATCCGCCGCGTCCTGCGCGAATGCCGGTGTCGCCACCGTCATCGCAAGGATCGAGGTTCCGATCAGTGCCTTGAACTTCATCTATAGCCTCCCTTTTTCGATCCCGCGCGATGCGGGGCCGCCCAATTTCAAATTGTGGTAAGGGGAGGGGAAACGACCAGACATGGCAAAGGGCACCCGGCCAGAACGACCATGTGCCCTCGTGAATCCCACTTGCCAGCTATGCTGGTCATCGTCCTCTCCCACCGGCGTCGGGGAATACGCCGGCCTCTCCGGAATACGACCCGCTTGAGCGAGTTCTGTATGGTGTCGAAGGTGCGCCGAGTTGACGAAAGCGTCAAGTGACTTGTTCGGCCCAAAAAAGGACGCGAAACCGCGCCTCTCGCAAAAGTGAAAAAGCCAAGATTCCGCAACGTAAAGTTGATGAGGGAGGACAATTTCTTGTTTTCCGGCTCTTGCTTATCGGTGCATTGACGCCGAAATGTGCGGCATGATGGCAACAGTGAAAGCGGGGCGATGAGCGACAACAACACCGAGTTGGGACCGGACGGCAAGGTGGTCGTCCCCGACCATGTCGCGGACGCCGTGCGGACGTTAATCGAGTGGGCGGGCGACGATCCGGCGCGCGAAGGGCTGCTCGATACGCCGCGCCGCGTCGCGCGCGCGTGGAAGGAATATTGTTCGGGCTACGCCGACGATCCCGCGCTCCACCTGTCGCGTACCTTCCAGGAAGTCGGTGGCTATGACGAGATCGTGTTGCTGCGCGACATTCCGTTCCAGTCGCATTGCGAGCATCATATGGCGCCGATCACTGGCAAGGCGTCGATCGCCTATCTGCCGCGCGACCGCGTCGTGGGCATTTCCAAGCTAGCGCGCGTGCTCAACGGCTATGCGCGACGGCTTCAGGTGCAGGAACGCCTGACCGCCGAGGTCGCAAAGTGCATCTGGGACAATCTCCAGCCGCAGGGCGTCGCGGTGGTCATCGACGCGCAGCATGGGTGCATGACCGGGCGCGGCGTGCGCACGCCGGGCGTCGGCATGGTGACGAGCCGTCTGCTCGGCAGCTTCCTCAACGACCAAAGCAGCCGCAAGGAAGTGCTGAGCCTGATGGGCTATTGATGGGCGTGCGGCCTAGCGCCGCCACATCCTGAGCAACTGATACTGGACCGCCTGCAGCCGCGTGAAGTTCGCAGGCTCCATGTTGCCGCCCTCGATCGCGGCAATCTCGTTCAGTTCGTACATCAGGTTCCGATGCCCGACGTCGGGGATCAGACTCTGGATGAAGGTGATCGCGACGAGCCGTTCGCCGCGCGTCACCGGTTCGACCTCGTGCAGCGTGTGCGAGGGATAGATGATTGCGACGCCTGGCGCTTCCTTGAAGCGCAAGTCGGCGCCCCCCAGCTGCACATGCAGGGCACCGCCTTCATAATCGGCGGGATCGTTCAGGAAGATGGTGCAGCTGACGTCAGTGCGCAGCTGGCCGTCGGGTAACGGAATATAGGCGGCATCGGGGTGCAGCCCGTAGTGCATGCCCGGCGTGTACCGCGTCATCAGCGGCGGCGCGATCCGCGCGGGAAATGAGAATTCCATGAAATCGGGGTTCTGCACCATCGCATCGAGCAGGATCTTCGACGAGCGTTCATAAGCGCCCGCGTCGTGAAGCTGCAGGTTGTTCTTCACCTTCGAATGCGGGTTGCTGATCTTTCCGTCGACGAAATTGCCGCTGGCGGCAATGTCGCGCAGCGCGCGGACCGCGCCATCGTCGAGCAGCTGGACGAGCTTGAACATTATATGCTTTCCCGGTCGCCGTGGATCGGCAGGTCGCCAAGGCTTGTATAGCGTGCGGCGAGCGCTTCAACCCACGCGATCGCTTCGGCGATCGCCGGCGCGTGGCCGGCCGCTGCCTGTGTCTGCAACTCGCGGCGCAGATCGGGGCTGTAGCCATGCTCGGGCGCCTTTGAATATTGGCGCATGACGGGGCCGGCGAGCGCGGCGTTGATCCGCGCTGCGTCGACCGGAAGCCCGAAATGTTTGCACTGCGCGGCGAGTGCGGCGGCGGGATCGGCCAGCACGCCTTCGAAATCGGCCCACAGATGCCGCGGATCGGCGCGCGGCAAAGTCCGCTGCGCCGTCGCCATCTCGCAAAGCCAGCTCATCGCAATGCGCGTCACCGGCGGCAACTGCCATAAGGCGAACGGGAAATCGGGCAGCATTCCCGCCAGTCGCGCCATGCGCGCCGGGGCTTGCGCCAGCGTCTCGGCCGTCGATGCCTCGCCGGCCAGGATCGTCTCGATGTAGCGCGCGAGTGGGACGTAGAGGAACAGCGCGCGGCCATCGGCGCCCGTCAGCTTGTCGGCAATCGCCGTGATCACGCTCGATGCCTTCACCAACGCACGCTGGCCGGGGGCAAAGCTGCGGCCCAGCCATCCGACCGTCTGCGTCAGACGTTGGTGATAAAGCTCGGGCGACCAGACCGACTCGGGCCGGTCGATCCGGTCGGCGACCTGCGCCAACGTGCGAAGCAGCATTGGCTCGCGCAGCGGCAGCACATCGCTGGCCTCGGCGTGCAGGCGCGACACGAGCGTCGAGCCGACATGGCCGATATGGAAGATGAAGTGCGGCGCAGGGACCGCGGCGTTCGGGTCGGGCAGGTCGGTCCACGCCATCCATTCACGCCCGATGCGATCGGTGAGCAGCCGCTGGTCGAGGAAGCTTGCGGCGCGATAATCGGCTTCGGTCAACAGTGCGATCAGCACGCGGTCGTTCGCAAGGTCCGCCATATGCGGCAGCAGGCTCGCATCGGCGGCAAAGCGGCGCTGGAAAGGATCATCGGCCATCGCCGAGCCATAGGAAAGGGCGGGCCATAAGAAAAGGGCCGCGCTCCCTTTCGGAAACGCGGCCCTTTCAAAAGGCTTTGGCCAGAGGAAGCTTAAGCTTCTTCGGCTTCGTCCGCAGCAGCTTCCGGAGCGAGTTCCGAAGGCGGCGTCGCGTCTTCGAACTCGTCTTCGCTGTCGGGTTCCAGTGCCGTGGCGACTGCCTCGGCCTGTTCTTCCTCGAACATCGCCGCGATGACGTCGATGCCCTGCTTCTGCATTTCGGCTTCGTCGGGCGAACGAGCGACGTTGACGCCGACGGTCACGATGACTTCGGGGTGCAGCTTGACCTTGACGTCGACCAGGCCAAGCGACTTGATCGGGCGTTCGAGTTCGATCATCGACTTGCCGAGACCCTCGACACCGTCTTCGGTGAGGGCGTCGACGATGTCGCGGACTGAAACCGAGCCGTACAGCTGGCCGGTGTTCGATGCCTGACGGATCAGGACGATCTGCTTGCCGTCGATATCCTTGGCGCGGCCTTCGGCGTCGGTGCGACGCTCGGCGTTGTCGGCCTCAATCTTCGAACGGTTGGCTTCGAACAGCTTGCGGTTCGCGTCGTTCGCGCGCAGCGCCTTGTTGTTCGGGAGCAGGTAGTTACGGGCAAAGCCGTTCTTGACGGTGACGACGTCGCCGATACCGCCCAGTTTCTCGATGCGTTCGAGCAGGATGATTTCCATCGGTCAGCCCTCCTTACTTAACAATGTAGGGGAGCAGGCCGATGTGGCGCGAGCGCTTGATCGCTTTCGCCAGCTCACGCTGCTTCTTGGTGGACACCGCGGTGATCCGCGACGGGACGATCTTGCCACGCTCCGACAGGTAACCCTGGAGCAGACGGACGTCCTTGTAATCGATGACCGGTGCGTCCTTCTGGCTGAAGGGGCAGGTCTTGCGGCGGCGGAAAAAGGGTCGTGCCATGGTGCTAGTTCCTTATTCTTCGCCGTCGCGGTCACGGCCGCGGCCGCCACGACGTTCCTGCTTGCGCATCATCACCGACGGACCCTTTTCGAGTTCGTCGACCTTGATGGTGAGCCAGCGGATGATATCTTCGTTGATCGCAGCCTGACGCTCGATCTCTGCGATGGCTTCGCCTGCGACTTCAGCCGACAACATCACATAATGACCCTTGCGGTTCTTCTGGATCTTGTAGGCGAGCTGCTTGAGGCCCCAGGTCTCGGTCTTGTGAACCGTGCCCTTGAATTCGCCGATGACGTTGGTGACGGTTTCCGCCAGCGCGTCGACCTGAGCCTGGCTCAGGTCCTGACGCGCGATAAAAACATGCTCGTAAAACGGCATGGTGCGCTTCCTTCGATTTGGCCGATCGCTGGTCCCGCGCCAATCGCGAAACCCCTCCGGCTGTCGTCAAGCTCTACGGATTGGTGCAAAGCAAACGGGGCGATGGCAACGTGGCCTCGCCCCGAATGAGCGCGCCTATACAGATTCGCGGGAGGAAATCAAGCGCGGACGGCCAGCTTTTCCAAGAGTTCGCGCCCGAATTCGGTGAGCGTGTCGTCGCGCGCGCCGAGGATGAGGATGCGGTCGCCCGCCCTGGCCTCGTCGAGCATCGCTGCGCCGCATGCCGCGCGGGTGGTCATGTGCACCGCATCGGCGCCACCCGCGACGATGTCGGCGACGAGCGCCTCGCTGCCGATGCTGCGGTCGACGGTGCCGCCAAAATAGACGGGGTCGCAGACGAACAACCGGTCATCGGGGCGCATCCCGGCCGCGAAGCTCGTCGCCAGTTCCTTGCCCATCTGGCGCAGCGGGCCATAGCCGTGCGGCTGGAAGAAGAGCAAAGCGCGGCCGGGCAGTTCGGCGACGGCCGCCAGCGTTGCGGCCACCTTGTCGGGGTTGTGCGCGAAATCGTCGATCACCGTGATCCCGCCTGCCTGTCCGAGCACCTCGTAGCGGCGCGCGAGGCCGGCGAAGTCCGCCAGCGCCTCGACCGCCTGCGTTACGGTCGTGCCCGCCGCGTGCGTGGCGGCGATGGCGGCGAGCGCGTTGGCGGCATTGTGGCGGCCGGGCATGCGAAGATTCACTCGGTAGGCGGTGCCGTCGGCATGGATGGCGAAGCGGCAGCCGTCGGGCAGCGCCTCGAAATCGCTGCCACGGATCGTCGCCGCATCGTCGAAGCCAAAGGTCACGACATTGCGCCCCGACAGCAGCGGCTCCGACTCGGCATCATCGGCATTGACCACCGCAACGCGCGCCTTCGCCGCAAAATCGCCGAAGAGCTGGTGCAATTCGGCGAGGCTCTTGTGGTCGAGGCTGATGTTGGTGATGACCGCGACATCGGGGCGGTAGAGCGCGATCGATCCGTCGCTTTCGTCGACTTCGCTGACGTATATTGCGGCCTCGCCCACCATTGCGCTCGCGAAGGGCCTGTCGTCGCTCGAAAAATTGCGCATCACCGCGCCGTTCATTACGGTCGGTTTCCGGCCCGCGCTTTCAAGGATCCAGCCGATCATTCCGGTCACGGTCGATTTGCCGCTCGTCCCGCCGACGCCGATCGCCTGATCGGCAGCGTTGAACAGCGCGGCATTCAGGTCGGCGCGCGTCATCCGCGGCAGGCCGAGCGCATTGGCCGCGGCAATATCGGGAACGCTATCCTCGATCGCCGCCGACGCGACGAGAATCTGGCCGGCTTTGGGCCCGCTGCCGTCCTGCGGATAAAAGGTGATGTCCTGGCTTTCGAGCCATGCGAATTTCTCGGGCGTCCGGCCTTGATCGCGGCTGCGGTCGGAACCCGAAACCGCGTCGCCGCGCGCCGCGACGATCATCGCGAGCGGCAGCATCCCGGACCCGCCGATGCCGCAGAAGAAATAGGATTTGTTTTCGGCCATCGCGGCGCGATATGGCTTTGACGAAGGCTTTGCAACCGCACCCGCCGCAATAACCGCTCGTACCGGGCGGATCGAGGAATCAGCCAGTCCATGCGCATAGGCATCGTCGCCCCGTCGACCCCGATCCTGCCGGATGATGCGGAGGCCGTGCGCGCGCTCGCAAGCCTCGGCTACCCCGACGTCGAACTCGTCTTCGACGCGCAATGCTTCGCCGTCCACGGCCATTTCGCGGGCGAGGATGGCCACCGCTTCGCCGCGCTCGTCGAGATGGCGAACCGCCCCGACATCGACGCGATCTGGTTCGCGCGCGGCGGTTATGGCGCGTGCCGGATCGCCGAGGATGCGGTCGCGGCGATGACCGACGCGGCGCGGGGCAAGGCGTTCCTCGGCTATTCGGACCAGGGCAACCTGCTCGGCGCGCTGTATCGCGAAGGGTTCGACCATGTCGCGCACGGACCGATGGTCGCCGACATCCGCCGCGAAGGCGGCGATGCGGCGGTGCTCCGCGCGCTCGACTGGCTCGTCGCGCGCGATCCTGGGGCATGCGAGGGGGGCTTGCAGCACGGCGCGCGCCATGCTGCGTTCAACCTGATGACGCTGTCGATGCTGCTCGGCACCCCGCTCGAGCCCGACCTTGCGGGCCATGTCGTGCTGGTCGAGGAGGTGAGCGAATATCTTTATGCCTTCGACCGCGCCTTCTTCCATGTCGCGACCTGTCTGGGCCCCCGCGGGCTGGCGGGATTGCGGCTTGGGCGGGTCGGCGACGTTCCGGAAAACGACCGCCCCTTCGGAATGGAGGCCGACGAGATCGCCCGTGATTGGTGCGGTCGCACCGGCATCCCCTGGCTCGGCCGGGCGGACATCGGCCACGATGCGGCGAACAAGGTCGTGCCCTTCGGCTTGCATCGCGCGGGGTGAAGGAATAGGCGCGCGGTAACGAATATCACCGCAGGGGACGCATCATGCGCGCATTTATTTTTCCGGGTCAGGGCAGCCAGGCCGTCGGCATGGGCAAGGCATTGTCGGATGCTTCGCCGGTCGCGCGTGAAGTGTTTCAGGAGGTCGACGACGCGCTCGGCCAGAAGCTGTTCCAGCTGATGAGCGAAGGGCCCGAGGACCAGCTCACCCTTACCGAAAACGCTCAGCCCGCGATCATGGCCAATGCCATCGCGACGCTCCGCGTGCTCGAAAAGGAAGGCGGCGTGACCCTCGCCGCCAAGGCCGATTACGTCGCGGGCCACAGCCTTGGCGAATATAGCGCGCTCTGCGCCGCAGGCGCGTTCGACCTCGCAACCACCGCGCGGCTGCTCAAGACGCGCGGGCAGGCGATGCAGGCGGCGGTGCCCGTCGGCGTCGGCGCGATGGCGGCGCTGCTCGGCGCCGATATCGACACCGCACAGAAGCTCGCGGACGCTGCGGCCGAAGGCGAAATCTGCACCGTCGCCAACGACAACGACCCGTCGCAGGTCGTGATTTCGGGCCACAAGGGCGCAGTCGAGCGCGCGGTCGCGCTCGTCAAGGATTATGGCATCAAGCGCGGCGTATTGCTGCCGGTGTCGGCGCCTTTCCACTGTCCGCTGATGCAGCCGGCCGCCGACGCAATGGCCGAAGCGCTCAGCGCTAATCCGCCCGTCGCGCCGCTGATCCCGGTTGTCGCCAATGTGACGGCCAGCCCCGTCAGCGACCCCGACGCAATCCGCGACCTGCTCGTCCAGCAAGTCACCGGGCGTGTCCGCTGGCGCGAAAGCGTCGGCGCGATGGAGAGCATCGGCGTCGGCCAGTTCGTCGAATTTGGCGGCAAGGTGCTCTCGCCGATGGTGAAACGCAGCGCCGCGGGCGAGGTCGAGACGGTCAGCGTCATTTCGATGGATGACATCGAAGCGCTGCTCAAGACGCTCTAATCAAAAGATTTCAGGAGAAATTCAGATGTTCGATCTCACCGGCATGACCGCCCTCGTCACCGGCGCCTCGGGCGGCATCGGCTCGGCCATCGCGCAGGCGCTCGCGGCGCAGGGCGCGCGGCTCGCGGTGTCGGGCTCCAACGCCGACAAGCTGAACGCCTTTCGCGATACGCTCGGCGGCGATCATGTCGCGCTGCCGTGCAACCTCGGCAACGCGGCCGCGGTCGACGCGCTCGTGCCGTCGGCGGTCGAAGCGCTCGGCCAAATCGATATCCTCGTCAACAATGCCGGGGTGACGCGCGACAATCTGATCATGCGGATGAAGGACGAGGAGTGGATGGACGTCATCCGCATCAACCTCGAGGCCAATTTCCGCCTCGCGCGCGCGGCCGCAAAGCCGATGATGAAGGCGCGTTTCGGCCGCATCATCTCGATAACCAGCGTCGTCGGCGCGACGGGCAACCCCGGGCAGGCCAATTATGCCGCGTCAAAGGCGGGCGTGACCGGCATGACCAAGGCGCTGGCGCAGGAACTCGCGAGCCGCGGCGTCACCGCGAACTGCGTCGCGCCGGGCTTTATCGCCACCGCGATGACCGACGACCTGCCTGACGCGCAGAAAGAGGCACTCAACCAGCGCATTCCGGCCGGCCGGATGGGTGCTGGCGACGATATCGCCGCCGCCGTCGTTTATCTGGCGTCAAAAGAAGCGGGCTATGTCACCGGTCAAACGTTGCATGTGAACGGCGGGATGGCCATGCTGTCCTGACAGGTCGCACCTTAAGGGCGGAAGGATTCGTCGATGCACAAGGGTCTGACGGCGGGCGTTGCACTTGCCCTGGTGATGCTGCCGGGCGCCGCCCGGGCACAGGAGGGCGAGAAGTTCGATTGTGTCGTCACGTCGGTTCCGATCGGCGCCAAGAATTCGATCGGCGCTGCGATGGCGGGTGGCGGCGACGAAGCATCGCGTGAGGCCCTGTTCAAACAGCTTGGCGCGGTCACCGACGATTGCGTGACGCGCCATGGCATCGCCGCCGAGCAAAAAAGTATCTATTTCGACTACAGCCTCGCGCGCATTTCACGCGAATGGCTGATGAGCGACATCGCAAAACTCGGACTGGCGAGTGTGATCGTCGACAAGGCGCTCGATTTCGGTCCCGGCGGCGCGAACCCCGATCTGTCGGGCGACATGACCGAGGATCAGATCATGAAGATCGTTCAGGCCTATATCGAAAGCGGTGTCGACATTGAAAAAGTCGACGGCGCGGCGTGGGAAAAGGTCGGCGCCTATGCCGCCGCGACCTCGATCTACTGGAACAAGCGCAAGCGACTCGCCTTCTGAATCCGAACGGGCCGGATCCGGCTGAACCGGACCCGACCCTCGGGACGAGCGGAGAGAGGGGTTAGAAGCTCGCCCGGGCTGTCAGCCGGAAATCGCGTCCGGCCAGTGGCACATAATCCTTCGTAAAGCTGGCATGACGGCGCGCCTCGACGTCGAAGATATTGTTCGCCGAAAGGCTCAGCGTCAGATTCTTGGTGTCGGGAAGCGGGCGCCAGCTGATCGAGGCGTTGACCAACGTGAAGCCGTCGGTCGGCGTCTCGAACTGCGCGACGCGCGTCTGGTCGTCGGTCCATTCGACCTCGACGCGCGCATCGATGCGTTCGCCCTGCGCTTCGAGTCCGCCCAGCACCCGCAGCGCCGGAATGCGCGGCACGTTGCGGTCGAGGCCGGCGTTCTTGATCTTGGCGCGCGTCATGTCGGCGGTCACATCGCCGACGATGTTGAACCCGCCGATCTGCGCCAGCCGTGCGCTCGCCTCGGCTTCGAAGCCATAGACGCGCGCGTCGCGCTGGAAATATTGGAAGACGGGCAGTTCATCCTCTTCCGCGCCGGTCGCGGCCGAATAGATGAAATTGTCGAACCAGTTCGAATAGCCGGTCAGGCTGAGGTTGAAGGCGTCGGTCTTGATCTTGAACGAGGCTTCGGCGCCCCAGTTCGATTCGCGCTTGAGGTTCGGGTCACCGAGCTCGAAGCTCTGCGTCGCGATGTGCGGACCGTTCGACAGCAGTTCCTCGGCTGACGGTGCCCGGACTGCGCGCGATACCGAGACGCCGAATTTCGCGCCGTCGAATATGTCGTAGGTCGCACCGAGCGCCCCCGAGAAGCCGTCGAAGCTGCGCTCGAAGCCCACCGTCTGCGCGCGCACATTGGTCTTTTCATAGCGCGCCGCGGCTTCGAGGCCGAGCGAGCCCATCGTATATTCCTGCAGCGTAAAGAGCGCGAACTGGTCGGTCAGGTTACGCGGCACAAACGCCTCGGCACCGACCGCGTCGAAGTCGCGGTGGCTGTACTGCACGCCGCTCGCGCCGCGCCAGCCGCCGCGGTCGTTCTGCGCCAGCTCAATCCGGCCTTCGACGCCCTGGTTGGTAAAGACGGTGCCGACCTCGTCGCCTTCGAACTCGGTGTGCTTGTAATCAGCAAAGCCCGCACGGATGCGCAGCTTGTCGAAGAAGCCGTCGCCCAGCTCGACCTCGCCGCGCAGGTCAGCGCGCCATTGCTTCATCCCGATCGTGACGGGGCCTTCGCCATGCTCATGGCCGCCTTCTTCTTCCTCGCCGCCATGGTCATGCGCGGTGTTCGGCCGGTCGGGCACGCCATAATTGGTGTCGAAATAGCCGATCGAAATGCCGAGCTGCCCGCCGTCGTTGATCAGCGAGATGCCGCCGCCGGCGGTCCATGTCTCGCTTTGGGTGTTGTCGATCTTGCCGCGCTTGCCCGCCTGTGCGGTCAGTTCGGCCGCTTCGTCGGGATGCCCGTCCTCGACCGCATGTTCGGCGAGGTGGAGCAGGTCGCCGCGAATATCGGGAGCATAAACGAAGCCGCCGCTGCGCGTGTCGCCCGTCTTGCGCCAGCTGCCGTCGAGATGCGCGACGATCTGCGGGCTCAGCGCGACGTCGATCGAGCTGCCGATGTTGCGGTCGTTCGCCGCGGTCGCATAGCCGCCGATCGCGTCGATATGGACATGATCGGCGGGCACTTTGCGCGGGATGCGGCGGTCGAACATGTTCACCGCGCCGCCGATCGCCTGGCTGCCGAACAGCAGCACTGCGGGGCCGCGCAGGATTTCGATGCGCTCGACGGTCAGCGGGTCGATCGTCACTGCATGGTCGGCGGAGGTATTCGATGCGTCGATCGACCCGATGCCGTCGGTCAGCACGCGCACACGTTCGCCCGAAAAGCCACGGAGGACGGGACGCGAGGCGCCCGGCGAGAAGCTCGTCGCCGACACGCCCGGTTGCCGTGTGAGTGTGTCGCCGATCTGCCCGCGAATGTCGCGCGCCAGCTCGTCGCCTTCGAGCACCGACACGTTGCCGAGGATGTCGAGGCTGCGGACATAGGGTGCAGTGACGACGATCGGCTCGCCGGTGTGCACATCGTCATCGCTGCCCGCGGCGGCGCGGTCCTGCGCAAAGGCGGGGGCGGCGAGGAATAAGGCAAAGGTAAAACCGGCGGAGCAAAGCAAACGCATGAGGGGAGAGTCCTGTTGTTATGGCGACCTGTCGGCGCTCCAGTAATGATATACTGTTACAATCGCAACCCTTGACGTAACCCTTGGCTGTCGTTCGTCGGACTTCGATGGCCGTTGGTCGACAAAGGTCGAACATTGACAGGGCAAGCGAAGCTGTCTTGCGGGGCTGCGGGCGGCGCCCTAGATCATGCGCATGACTATTGCTGCAAACAGCCTCGACCTCATCGGCAACACCCCGCTGGTGCTGCTCAAGGGGCCGAGCGAAGCCACCGGCTGCGAAATATGGGGCAAGTGCGAATATGCCAACCCCGGCGGATCGGTGAAGGACCGCGCCGCGCTCTATATCGTCCGCGATGCCGAAGCGAACGGCAGCCTGCGCCCGGGCGGGACGATCGTCGAGGGGACCGCTGGCAATACCGGTATCGGACTTGCGCTCGTCGGCAATGCGCTCGGCTACAAGACGATCATCGTGATGCCCGACAATCAGAGCGCCGAGAAAATGGCGACGATCCGCGCCCTGGGTGCCGAGCTGGTGCTCGTTCCGCCCGCGCCGTTCGCCAACCCCGGCCATTTTGTCCACACCTCGCGCCGCATCGCCGAAGAAACCGACAACGCGATCTGGGCGAACCAGTTCGACAATATCGCCAACCGCAAATCGCATATCTTCGGCACCGCCGAAGAGATTTGGGAGCAGATGGGCGGCCGCATCGATGGCTTTACCTGCGCCGCGGGGACCGGCGGTACGATCGCGGGAACCGGACTCGGCCTGAAGGCGCACAATGCCGACATCGTCATCGCGCTCACCGATCCGCACGGCGCGGGGCTTTATAATTACTATCAGTGCGGCGAGCTGCGCGCCGAAGGCAATAGCGTCGCCGAGGGGATCGGTCAGAATCGCATCACCGCCAATCTCGACGGCGCGCCGATCGACACCCAGTTCCGCATTTCCGATTCCGAGGGGCTCGCGGTGGTCCGCCAACTGCTGGATGACGAGGGGCTATGCCTCGGCCTGTCATCGGGGATCAACGTCGCCGGCGCGATGGCGCTGGCGCGGCAGCTGGGTCCGGGCAAGCGCATTGCAACCATCCTCTGCGACAGCGGATTTCGCTATCTCTCGACGCTCTACAACCCCGAATGGCTGGCGAGCAAAGGACTGGAGACGCCAAGGGAGGCGGTGGCATGAGCGTGCGGATCGAAATCCCCTCGTCGCCCAAAGAGGCGCCATCACCACCCGCCACCGCTCCCGTCAACGACACGATGCGCCGCTTGCAGATCGGCATCGCCGGGGTGCTCACGGTGTTGCTGCTCGTCGGCATGGCCGGGTTGATCGGCGATCGCGCCCGGCAAAGCGCGGCCGGAGACACGACGGCTGCCGCCGAAGTCAAGATGCCGGGAGAGGAAGAGAAAACCAGCGGCGCGCCGCTCGAGGAATTGGGCGTCCAGGCGGTGTCGCCCTCGTCGAAGGATGAAAATGCCGCGACCCCGGTAAAGGTGCCGCAGGCGACACCACCATCGTCGACCGTGCCCGACCTTGAGCCCGATCCTGCACTCCAGCGCGCGCGCCAGTCGAACCAGTGACGGCGGCGTCGCGCCGGCCCATGCTGCGCGCTTTCATAATTGCCGCCACGATCGTTGCGCTGGCGTGGGTCGCGGGTGGACAGGCGCTGCTTGGCCGCATCGATCCCGCGCTCGCGATCCCGTTGCTCGCGCCACCGATGCTGCTTTTGGCCTGGTGGCAGCGCGGTCAGTCCGTCGCAGCGCGGCGGCGCGCCTGCCTCCTCACCCTCGCGCTTGTCGCGATAATACAGGCCTCGCTCGGCATCATGCTCGCCGGATCGGCGGCGTGGTTGCAGCTTCTCCTGGCGATCCTTGCGGGGGGCGTCGCGGCTTGGCTCGCGGACCGGCTCATCCAATGGCGCAGCCGGTTTAAATTGCTGCCGTGGCTCGCCGGATTTCTGCTCGTGATCGGCTGGTTCGGGGCGGTGCACGCGCTGCTCGGGGTCCTCTATCGGCCCGCATCGGCTTCGGCGGACGCGCCCGCCGTCACCATGCTCACCGGCCTGCCGCTGCGTTGGTCGGCAAGCCAGGGCATCGCGGCGATGATCGCCGAAGGGACGAATGACGATCCGGGGCTCGCGCGGCTGACGACGGCCGGTCCGGTGTCGCTGGTCGACAGCATCGCCGATCATGTGCCGCCGCCGGGCGGGGCGCTGTTGCTCGCACACCCGCGTGCGCTCGCGCCGCAGGAACTGGTCGCGATCGACGCGTTCGTGCGGGGCGGCGGGCGCGCGGTCATACTCGCCGATGCGCTGTCGGGCTGGCCCGCGCGCCATCCGCTCGGCGATCCGCGCAACGCACCGGTGACGAGCCTGCTCACGCCGCTGCTCGACCATTGGGGCGTGACCTTGGGCGCCGTACCCGCGCAGGAGGGCAAGCCGCTGCCGGTCGATGTCGATGGCGCGCGCCTGCGCCTGTTCAGTGCGGGACGCCTCGATCGCCTGCCGTCGGCGTGCCGCGCCTATGCCGATCGCCGCCTTGCGCAATGCCGGATGGGGCAGGGTGAGGTCTGGCTCATCGGGGATGCCGACCTGCTCTTTGCACCGCTATGGCGTCCGCTCGTTCCGGGCGCACATCATCTGCGCCAAGCCGATACGATGGAATGGCTTTCGGCCCGTCTGTGGCGCGGTGCCGGAAACAGCTTGCTGCATCCGCTCTGGATTCGCGCCCGCACCGCCTGAGTCGGGCGTATCCGCCCCAATTTACCCCGATCGAAGCATGTCTCGCGGTGCCGCTTTGCGCCGTGGGGCCGGTATTTACCCAATTCGGAGGGCATTTTGCGGTAAATGTGGGTTAGATTCCCTATTCCACCCTAAATTACCCCTTTCCACCCCGATCTATAGTTGATACTCAGGAATCGGAGAGGGGCATTCTCCACCCGTGCCGAACTAGCTGGAATCACGTGATTCCGGGGACGGGGAAGTTTTGCCCGGTGGCGCGAATACGGGGGGCAGAGCGATGGCGATTGTGACGCCCGGCCAGTATGCGGGCACCAGTTTCGCCGCGATCGATGGCAAGGGGCGCATCGCCGTCCCCTCACAGTTCCGCAACAATGTGCCCCTCATTGCGGACGGCCAGCGCGTGCTTTGGGTCGGTTTCCACGAAAAGCTGCCTTGCCTCGTCGCCTATGGCCAGGATCAGTACGACCGGCTGAACGGCGAGATCGAACGCGACCGCGAGACCGCGCGGCTGCGCAACCTCGACTTCGACGAAGATGCCGAGTTCAAGAAGCGGTTCAGCTATACCGAGCCTTATACGCTCGACGACAGCGGTCGCTTCCTTCCCAGCTTCATCCACCGCGACCGCGTCGGCGATGCCGGCGCGACAGCTTTTGTGGGCTCGGGTCGCCGCCTCGAAATCTGGTGGCTGCCGGCGCTCGCCGAATGTGCCGAGGCCGACCCGGTGCTTCAGCGCCTCGCGGCGTCATGGGACGCGACCAAGGGGAGGGGGCGAAAATGACCGATCTCCCGCGCGACCCGCGCCACGATCCGGTCCTCCGCGATGAAGTCCTTGCCGCGCTCGCCATTGCTCCCGGCGAGCGCCATATCGACGCGACCTTCGGTGCCGGCGGCTACACCCGCGCGATGCTCGCTGCGGGCGCCGACGTCATCGCGTGCGACCGCGACCCCGATGCGATTGCCGGAGGGCAGGCGCTGGTGGAGGAAGCCGGCGGCAAGCTGACCTTGATCCGCGGCCGCTTCGGCGAGATCGACCGGCTGCTTGCCGAGCGCGGGATCGATGCGGTCGACGGCATCACCTTCGATATCGGCGTGTCGTCGATGCAGCTCGATCAGGGCGAGCGCGGCTTCTCGTTCCAGAAGGACGGCCCGCTCGACATGCGCATGGCGCAGGAAGGCGAAAGCGCCGCCGACTGGCTAAACAGTGCCGACGAGCATGTCATCGCCGACGTGCTCTTTCATTATGGCGACGAGCGCCAGTCGCGCCGCGTGGCACGCGCGATTGTCGCTGCGCGTCCGCTGACCCGCACCGGCGAACTCGCGACGGTGATCCGCAAGGCGCTCCGCCATCCGCCCGGCGCGCCGAAGGATCCGTCGACGAAGAGCTTTCAGGCGATCCGCATCTACATCAATTCCGAACTCGACGAACTGATGGCCGGCCTCAACGCCGCCGAACGGCTGCTGCGTCCCGGCGGCCGGCTCGCGGTCGTGAGTTTCCACAGCACCGAGGACCGCATTGTGAAGAACTTCCTGCGCGAACGAAGCGGTGGCGATGCTGCTGGTTCGCGTCACCGGCCCGCGCCTACCCCTCTGGCGCGGGCCGCAACTTTCGAAACCCCGGCGCGCAAGGTGCGGCCGGGCAAGGCCGAAGAGGCGCGCAACCCGCGCGCCCGTTCGGCGACGCTGCGCAGCGCAGTCCGGACCGCAGCTCCGGCCCATTCGATGAAGGAGGCGATGTCATGCTGATGGCGGCCCGCAAGCTCCAGGGAATCGGCCTGGTCCTGCTCGTGCTCATCTTCGCGATGATGCTCTATCCCGTGTCGCTGAAAGTCGCGGCGACGCGCAGCGAGCTGACGCGCATCGAAAAGCAGATCGACCGCACGCGCGACAACATTCGCTACCTCGAATCTGAACTCGCGGTACGTGCGTCGATGCGCCAGCTCGAGCAGTGGAATGCGGACACCTTCGGCTATTCGGCGCCCGACGCGGGTCAGTATCTGGCAAGCGAACGCCAGCTTGCCTCGCTCGACCGCCTGCCGCGCGCCCGCGGCGCGAACGAGGTCGCGCCGGTGTTGATGGCTATGGTGTCGCCCGTCGGTACGCCTGCTGTTAGCGCGCCGAAAGAAAATCCGGTCGCCAGCAAGCCCGCGGCCGCGAAGCCCGTCGCCGCCAAGCCGGTCGTGCTCGCACAGGCCGACACCGCCATCCGCAGCGACGTGACGCCGCGGATGGCGCCGACGCGCCGCCGCGAACAGCTCAAGATGATCGAGGACCAGTTGCTCGCCGAATCGACGCTTGCCGACCTCAAGCGCGCGGCGGCCGCCGAAGCGGCAGGAGGCAAGCCCGGCCGATGAACACGCTGGTCGTCCGTCCAACGAGGGTCCGAACCGCCGGGGTGCGGCAGCAGATATTGCTGACCGCACAACAGCGTTTGATGATCCTGATGCTGCTGTTCATGGCGGCATTTTTCGTTGTCTCGGTGCGTCTCCTCTATTTCGCGCTATTCGATACCTCGTCAAGCGCCAACGCGGCGACCGCCTTCGTTCCGGCGCGCGCCGACATCGTCGACCGCAACGGCGTGCCGCTGGCGCGCACGATCGACGGCTATTCGATCCGCGTCGTCCCGTCGAAGCTGCTCAACAATCGGCAATACCTCGCCGATGAACTGCACAAGATTTTCCCCGACACCCCGCGCGAGGAACTGCTCGCCAAGGTCAGCGGATCGCGCCCGACCTATATCCGCCGCCGCGCGTTGCCCGATCAGGTCGCGGCAGTGAACGCGATCGGCGACGTCGGCTTCGACTTCCCGCGCGAAAAGGAACGCCTCTATCCGCAGCTGACCTTGGCCGCGCATGTGCTTGGCTTCACCAATGCCGAAGGGCACGGCGTCACCGGCGTCGAAGGCGCGTTCGACCAGCGGCTGATCGACAAGGCGACACGCGGTGAGCCGCTGGCGCTGTCGATCGACGCGCGCGTGCAGGGCGTGCTCGAAAGCGAGCTGAGCTCAGCGGTGGCGAACCTCGAGGCAATCGGTGGCGCGGGGATCATCCTCGACGTCCACACCGGCGAAGTCGCGGCGATGACCTCGCTACCGACCTTCAATCCGAACAAGCTGACCGGCAGCGACCCGGCGACGCGCCGCAACGCCGTCACCTATAATCTCTACGAGCTCGGTTCGACCTTCAAGCCGCTGTCGATCGCTGCCGCCATCGATGACGGCACGATCACTAGTATGGCGCGCCGCTACGACGCGTCGGCACCGCTGCCGATTGCCGGCTTCCGTATCCGCGACAGCCACCCCGGCCGCTGGTACAATGTGCCCGAGACGCTGATCGAAAGCTCGAACATCGCAACTGCGCGCATCGCTGACGAACTCGGGCGGGAAAATCTGGAGCGGCTCTTCCGCAACCTCGATTTCGACAAGCGCCCGCAGATCGACCTCAAGGAACGCGCTTTCCCGCTGTGGCCGAGGGACTGGGGCCGCGTGACCACGATGACGACCAGCTATGGCCACGGCATCGCGGTGACCCCGATGCATCTCGCGAGCGCCTATGCCGCGCTCGTCAACGGCGGCATCTACCGCCCCGCGACGCTGATGAAGCTCGGCGACAAGGCGCCGCCGCAGGGTCGCCGCGTGTTCAAGGCGGCGACCAGCGCGCGGATGCGCCAGCTCCTGCGTCTCATCGTCTCGGACGGCACCGGCAAGCAGGCGAACGCGCCGGGCTTCCGCGTCGGGGGCAAGACCGGTTCAGCCGAAAAGCCGGGCGCGGGCGGCTATCGCCGCCATTCGCTCGTCTCGACCTTCTCGGCGGCTTTCCCGATGGACAATCCGCGCTATGTGGTGATCGTGATGATCGACGAGCCAAAGGGCAACGCGTATAGTTCGGGCCAGCGCACCGCCGGCTGGACCGCAGCGCCCGTGGTGCGCAAGGTCGTGACCCGCGCGGGGCCGATGTTGGGCGTCTTCCCCGACGAAAGCCGCGACGTTGATGTCTCCGAACTCATCCCCTTGCTGCGGAGAAACGAGGAAACGCACTGATGCGTCTCACCGCGCTGCTCGAAGATCAGGCGCTGGAGGGCAGCGATCCCGTTGTTACGGGACTCGCGATCGACCATCGCAAGGTCGCGCCGGGAACTATCTTTGGCGCCTTCGTCGGTGAGAATTTCAACGGCGAGGATTTCATTGACGCCGCAGTGGAGGCGGGGGCCGTCGCGGTCGTCGCGCGGCCTGAAGCGCGTGTAGAGGGCGCGGTGCATGTCGCCGATGCCAACCCGCGCCGTGCCTTCGCACACATCGCCGCGCGCTTCTTTCACCGGTTTCCCGCGACCTGCGTCGCGGTGACGGGCACGAACGGCAAGACGTCGACGGTCGAAATGACGCGCCAACTGTGGCGGATGGCCGGGTTCAACGCCGCGTCGATCGGTACGCTCGGCATCACCACCTCGCAGGATAGCGCCTCGACAGGGCTGACGACCCCCGACATCGTCACCTTTCTCTCGAACATGTCGGGTCTCGCCGCCGAAGGCATTACCCACGCCGCCTTCGAGGCATCGAGTCACGGGCTTGATCAGTATCGCACAGAAGGTCTGTCGGTGAAGGCGGCCGCATTCACCAATCTCAGCCACGATCATCTTGACTATCACGGCACGATGGACGCCTATCTCGCCGCCAAGCTGCGGCTTTTCTCCGAAGTCGTCGCGCCCGGCGGCGCGGCGGTGATATGGGCCGACGACGAATATTCGGCGCCGGTGATCGACGCGGTGAAGGCACGCGGCGTCCGTCTGCTGACCGTCGGCACCAAGGGCGAAACGCTCCGCCTCGTTTCGCGCGAGCCGACCCAGCTTGGCCAGGCGCTCGTCATCGCGGCGGGCGACCTCACGCAAAAGGTCGACCTGCCGCTGATCGGCGCCTATCAGGTCGCGAACGCGCTCGTGTCGGCGGGGCTCGTGATCGCGACCGGCGGCGACGCGGCGCAGACGCTCGGCAACCTCGCGCGGCTGCAGCCGGTGCGCGGCCGCCTCGAACGCGCGGCGATCACCCGGACCGGCGCGCCCGTTTATGTCGATTATGCGCATACGCCCGATGCGATCGAAGCCGCGCTCGACGCGCTGCGCCCGCACGCAACCGGCCGCCTGATCCTCGTTTTCGGTGCCGGCGGCGACCGCGACCAGGCGAAGCGCCCCGAGATGGGCAAGGTCGCTGCTGCCAAGTCCGACGTGCTGATCATCACCGACGACAATCCGCGCGGCGAAGACCCCGCCGTCATTCGGGGCGCAATCGCTGCCGCTGCACCCGCTGCGCAGGTCATCGGCGACCGCCGCGCCGCGATCGCCGCCGCGATCGTCGAAGGGCGCGCCGATGACATCATCTGTATCGCGGGCAAGGGGCACGAACAGGGCCAGATCGTTGGCCGCGGCGACGCGATACGCGTCATCCCCTTCGACGACGTGACCGTCGCGCGCGAGGAGGCGGCATGAACCCGCTCTGGACCGCGCGCGCGATTGCAACTGCTACCGGGGGCGAGGCGAGCGCCGACTTCACCGTGCAGGGTGTCGCCTTCGATTCGCGCGAAGTGACGAAGGGCGACCTCTTCATCGCGATGAAAGGTGAGGCGACCGACGGCCACAAGTTCATCGACAAGGCGATTGCGGCTGGCGCCGCGGGCATTGTCTGCGAAAATGAAATCGACCATCCCCGCGTTCGCGTCGCCGATAGCGCCGAGGCGTTGAACGCACTGGGTGTCGCGTCGCGCACGCGCAGCCATAGCCGCATTATCGGCGTGACCGGCTCGGCCGGTAAGACGGGCACGAAAGAAGCGCTGTTCGCCGCGCTCGACCGCTTCCGCCCCGGCAAGGCGCACCGCTCGGTCAAAAGCTACAACAATCATGTCGGCGTGCCATTGAGCCTCGCGCGCATGCCCTCAACTGCCGATTTCGGTGTGTTCGAAATGGGGATGAGTCACGCGGGCGAGCTTGCCGAACTGACGCGCATGGTGCGCCCGCACGTCGCGATCGTCACCACCATCGCCCCGGCGCATATGGAATATTTCGGCAGCGAAGAGGCGATTGCCGACGCGAAGGGAGAGATTTTCGAAGGACTCGAACCCGGCGGCACCGCGATCGTCCCGTTCGACAGCCCGCATTATGAAAGGCTGCGCGCCAAGGCGGAAAAACACGCTGCGCACATCGTCAGTTTCGGCCTTGGCGCCGGCGCCGATGTGCGCGCGGTCGACTGGCTATCCGACGGGCGGGGCGGCTCGCTCGTCACGGCGCAGGTCCAGGATTCGCTTCTCTGCTTTACGATCGCGCAAGCGGGCGCGCATTGGGTGTCGAATTCGCTTGCCGTGCTCGCGGCCGTCAGAGCGGTTGGCGGCGACCTTCCCGCAGCCGGCCTCGCTTTTGCCGAGATGGGCGGGCTTGTCGGTCGCGGCGCGCGCCATCGCGTCGAGGTTCCGGGCGGTCACATCCTCGTCATCGACGAAAGCTATAATGCGAACCCCGCCTCGATGGCCGCCACGATCGGGCAGCTCGCGACCGAATCCGCCGACCGCAAGGTCGCGATTCTGGGTGCGATGAAGGAACTCGGGGCCGGCGGCGAGGCGTATCACGCCGATCTCGCGGCTCCGCTCGTCGCGGCGGGGGTGCAATTCGCCCTGCTTGTCGGCGAAGAGATGACGCCGCTCGCCAAAGCGCTTGAGGGACGCATCGATTTCGAGCATGTGCCCGCCCACTCGGCCGCGGTAGGGCGGCTGAAGGACCTGATCCGTCCGGGCGACGCCGTGCTGGTCAAGGGGTCGAACAGCGTCGGGCTGTCGCATGTCGTGACGGCGCTGACCAACGGGGATTATTGATGCTTTATTGGCTGGCGGAATGGCTTGGCTTTCCGGGGGCTCTCAACCTCATTCGCTACCTGAGCTTCCGCTCGGGCGCCGCGGTCGCGACCGCGATGATCCTGGGGCTGTGGATCGGCCCACGCTTCATCCTGATGCTGCGGATGCGACAGGGCAAGGGTCAACCAATCCGCGAGGATGGCCCGCAAAGCCACCTCGCCAAAAAGGGCACGCCGACGATGGGCGGGCTCATGATTCTGATCTCGCTGATGATCTCAGCCTTGCTGTGGATGGACCTTTCGAACCGATTCGTCTGGGCATGCATCTTTGTGACCGGCGGGTTCGCCGCGGTCGGCTTCCTCGACGATCTCGACAAGGTCACCAAGGCCAGCCACCGCGGGATTCCGGGGCGCGTGCGCCTGCTCATCGAATTCTTCATCGCGGGCGTCGCGGTGCTGCTGATCGTCTCGCGCACCGGAACCGACCTTTATCTGCCCTTCTTCAGCGGCGTCGTTATCCCGCTCGGGCCGCTTTATTATGTCTTTGCGATGATATTGATCGTCGGCTTCGGCAACGCTGTGAATCTGACCGACGGGCTCGACGGCCTCGCGACCTTCCCGGTGATCATCGCCAGCCTGACCTTCCTCGTTATCGTTTATCTGTCGGGCAACGTGAAGTTCGCGGGCTATCTCGGCATCCCGCACGTCCCCGGCGCGGGTGAGCTCGCGGTGTTCGCCGCTGCGATCATCGGTGCGTGCCTGGCCTTTCTGTGGTTCAATGCGCCCCCCGCGGCCGTATTCATGGGCGATACCGGCAGCCTTGCGCTCGGCGGCGCACTCGCCACGATCGCGGTGACGGCGCAGCATGAGCTTGTCCTCGTGCTCGTCGGCGGGCTGTTCGTGGTCGAGGCGTTGTCGGTGATCATCCAGGTCTTCTGGTACAAGCGCACCGGCAAGCGCGTGTTCCGCATGGCGCCGATCCACCATCATTTCGAACAACTGGGCTGGCCCGAATCCACCGTCGTCATCCGCTTCTGGATCGTCTCGATCGTCCTTGCGCTCGCCGGACTCGCGACCTTGAAACTCCGGTGATCTCCTCGCGCGCCTTTGCCGGTCGCCGCTACGCGGTGCTGGGACTGGCGCGCTCGGGTCTGGCGACTGTCGAGGCGCTCGTCGCCAGCGGCGCGGGCGTGACCGCGTGGGACGACCGTGAGGACGCGCGCGACGATGCGATGGCATTGGGCGCCGACATCGGCAATCCGCTCGAGATCGACCTGATCGGCTTCGCGGGCGTCGTCGTGTCGCCCGGCGTGCCATTGAATCGTCACCCGATCGCCGCGCACGCACGCGAGGCGCATGTGCCGGTGATCGGCGACATCGAGCTTTTTGCTGAGGCGCGTGACGAGCTGCCCGCGCACAAGGTCGTCGGCATCACGGGCACCAACGGCAAGTCGACCGTCACCGCGCTGATCACGCACATGCTCGAAAGTGCGGGCATCCCGGCGCTGATGGGCGGCAATATCGGCCTGCCGATCCTTTCGCGCGATCCGCTTCCCGAAGGCGGGGTCTACGTCCTCGAACTGTCGAGCTACCAGATCGACCTTTCACACAGCCTTGCGTGCGATGTTGCGGTGCTCACCAACCTGAGCCCCGATCACCTCGACCGCTACGACGGCTTCACCGGTTACGCCGCGTCGAAGGCGCGGATCTTCTCGCTCCAGCACCGCGATCAGGTCGCGATCGTCGCGATCGACGACGATCCGTCGAAGATGATTGCGAGCCGGATCAATCACCGCCTCCACCGCGTGTCGGCAAAGGATGTCGACCCGGTCGATCAGGCGCGCTGGCCTGCTTTGCAGGGGCCGCACAATGCCCAGAACGCCGTGTGCGCGATCGCCGTGTGCCGCGTGCTGGGGCTGAATGACGAACAGATCGAACGCGGACTCGCGACCTACAAGTCGCTGCCGCATCGTATGGAATTGGTCGGCGAAGTCGGGGGGGTCAGCTGGTTCAATGACAGCAAGGCTACCAACGCGGCTTCCGCTGCACCGGCGCTGGCGGCTTTCCCGCCGGCGCCGGACCAGCGTTTGCACTGGATCGCGGGCGGTAAGGCCAAGGGCGATGGACTCGCGGCATGCCGTCCGTGGTTCGGCCATGTCAAACGCGCCTATCTGATCGGCGAGGCGATGGAGCCGTTCGCGGCCGAAATCGGCGATGCGATTCCGGTCGAACGGTCGGGCGACATCGCGACGGCGGTGAAACAAGCCGCGGCCGCCGCGAAGCCCGGGGACATCGTGCTGCTTTCGCCGGCCTGCGCGTCGTTCGATCAGTTCAAGGATTATGAGCAGCGCGGCGATGCGTTTCGCGCCGCCGTTCAGGCGCTTGGGGCATGAGCGGGGGAGACAATATGGACAGCGCGACCGAAAGGCCGGTGATCGCCGCCACGCGCACCACGAAACGCCGCGGCCCGCGCCTCAGCCGCGCCGACCGCACGCCGCTCGGCCTGTGGTTCTGGGAAATCGACCGCGTACTGCTGCTGCTCGTGTCGATCCTTGTCGCGGTCGGGCTGGTGGCCGTGGCGGCCGCCTCGCCTGTTGCCGCACAGAAGCTGTCGACCTCGATCGCGTCGCTCGACCCGCTCTATTATTTCTACCGCCAGCTGATGTGGGTGATCGTCGGCGTGCCGGTGATGCTGATGGTGTCGATGCTGCCCAAGCCGCAGGCGCGCCGCTTCGCCATTTATGGCACTGTCGCCTTCCTGTTCCTGCTCTTCCTCGTACCGCTGGTCGGCACGTCGGTGAATGGCGCGCAGCGGTGGATCGGCAGCGGGGTATTCCGCCTTCAGCCTTCGGAGTTCCTCAAGCCTTTCTTCGCGGTCGCGCTCGCCTGGGTGCTGTCGCTTCGGCTGCACGACCAGAGCCTGCCGGTCGTGCCACTGGCGCTCGCGCTCACCGGCGTCATCGCGCTGCTCCTCATGGGCCAGCCCGACTTGGGGCAGACGGTCATCTTCGTCGCAACCTGGCTGGTGCTGGTGATGGTCGCTGGGCTGTCGATGCGGATTCTGGCCGGTCTCGCGGGAGCCGGGGTGGTCGGGCTCGTGCTCGCCTATTTCTTCTACCCGGTCGCGCAGCAGCGCATCAACATCTGGCTGTTCGCCGAGGGTGACAGCTTTCAGGTCGACAAAGCGCATGCGACGCTGACCGCCGGCGGCCTCATTGGCACCGGCCCCGGTGCGGGGCTCGCCAAGTTCCAGCTGCCCGAGGCGCACACCGACTATATCTTCTCGGTCATCGGCGAGGAGTTCGGGATGATCGCGTGCATCGCGATCGCGGTCCTCTATCTCGCGATCATCGTCCGCGTCCTCGTCCGCCTGCTCGATGAGGAAGACAGCTTCCTGATCCTCGCGGTCGCGGGCCTGATCGCGCAGTTCGGCGGGCAGGCGGTGATCAACATGGCGGTGAACACGCAAATCTTCCCGTCGAAGGGGATGACCTTGCCCTTCATCAGCTATGGCGGCTCTTCGTTCATCGCTTTGTCGATCGGCATGGGTTTGCTCTTGTCGCTGACCCGGCGAAACCCCTATGCGGCACGGGTGTCGATGACCCGAAACTGGAACAAGAAATGACCGCAACTCGCCACTTCCTTCTCGCCGCGGGCGGGACGGGGGGACATATGCTGCCCGCCTACGCCCTCGCGGGCGAACTGATTTCGCGCGGGCACCGCGTCGCGCTGGTCAGCGACGACCGCGGGCTCAAGATTCCCGGCGCCCCTGCCGAGATGGAAACGCACGTCCTGCCTGCCGGTCGCGTATCGGGCGGCCCTGTCGGCTGGCTCAAGGCCGCGCTCGCGATCCGTAAGGGTCGCCGCATGGCGATCGACCTGATCAACGAGTTCGACCCGGCGGTCGTCGTCGGCTTCGGCGGCTATCCGTCGCTTCCCAGCCTGCTTGCCGCGGGCGCGATGAAGCGGCCGCGCGTGCTCCACGAACAGAATGCCGTGCTCGGCCGCGTCAACCGGATGATGTCGCCGCGCGTCGACGCGGTTGCGGTCGCCTATCACAACATCCAGCGCTACCCCGAGGGGTATGAACTCAAGAAGCATATCACCGGCAATCCGGTGCGCGACGAAATCATCGCAATCCGCGAAGATGGCTACCCGCCGCTTCCCGAGGACGGCATTGTTCGCCTCCTCGTCGTCGGCGGCAGCCTTGGTGCGACGGTGCTCAGCGAGGTCGTTCCCGCCGCCATCGCGATGTTGCCCCCCGCGCTGCTCAGCCGCC
Source organism: Sphingopyxis sp. Root154 (assembly GCF_001427105.1). Classification (GTDB taxonomy): domain Bacteria; phylum Pseudomonadota; class Alphaproteobacteria; order Sphingomonadales; family Sphingomonadaceae; genus Sphingopyxis. The sequence continues at coordinate 498,035 of NZ_LMGI01000002.1, read as the reverse complement.
TGCAAGTCGTGCAGCAGTGCCGCGAGGCCGATCTGGAAACGGTGCGCGCCAAATATGCCGAACTCGGCGTTGCCGCCGAATGTGCCCCCTATATCGCCGATTTCCCCGAGCGGCTGCGCTGGGCGCATCTCGTGATCGCGCGGGCGGGCGCTTCGACCGTCGCCGAGCTCGCCTGCGCGGGTCGCCCGGCGATCTTCGTCCCCTATCCGCACGCGATGGACGACCACCAGACATATAATGTCGTCGACCTCGTCGAAGCGGGCGGGGCGATCGCGTTTCAGCAACCCGATTTCACCCCGGCCGAGGTTGCGAAGCATATCCAGCGCATGGCGCTCGAACCCGGCGCGCTCGAAGCGGCGGCCGAACGCTCGGCGAGCTGCGGCCTTCCCGACGCGACGCGCGATCTTGCCGACCTTGTCGAATCGCTCGTCGCGCCGCCGATGATGGACGTGATCCGCGTCGGTGCGTCCTCTGGCCAGCGCGCGGCCGCAAGCGGCATGGCCTCCGCCCGCACGGGAGATAAATGATGCGCGGCGTCGCGACCGACATCGGCACCATCCATTTCATCGGCATCGGCGGCATCGGCATGTCGGGCATTGCCGAGGTGATGCACAACCTTGGCTATCAGGTGCAGGGCAGCGACATCGCCGACAGCTACGTCGTCGAGGGTCTGCGCAAGCGCGGGATCAAGGTCGCGATCGGGCATCAGGCGTCGAACGTCGATGGCGCCCAGGTCGTCGTCACCTCGACCGCGGTCAAGCGCGGCAATCCCGAGGTTGAGGCGGCGCTCGCCGGCCGCATCCCGCTCGTCCGCCGCGCCGAAATGCTCGCCGAGCTGATGCGCCTGAAATCGACCGTCGCGATTGCGGGTACGCACGGCAAGACGACAACGACCAGCCTCGTTGCGGCCTTGCTCGACGCGGGCGGGATCGACCCGACCGTGATCAACGGCGGCATCATCAACAATTACGGCTCGAACGCGCGCCTCGGCGCCAGCGACTGGATGGTCGTCGAGGCCGACGAGAGCGACGGCAGTTTCCTGCGCCTCGACGGCACGATCGCGGTCGTCACCAACATCGACCCCGAACATCTCGACCATTATGGCAGCTTCGACGCGATCAAGGACGCGTTCGTCGAGTTTATCGAGAATGTGCCCTTCTATGGCGCCGCGATGCTCTGCCTCGACCATCCCGAGGTGCAGGCGATCATCCCGCGCATCCGCGACAGGCGCATTATCACCTATGGTTTTTCGGCGCAGGCCGACGTGCGCGGCACCAATGTGACGCCCGGCCCCGACGGCAACCGCTTCGACGTCGTCGTTCGCGACCGCGACGGTCACAGCCGCACGATCGAGGGCATTCATTTGCCGATGTCGGGCCGCCACAATGTCCAGAACTCGCTGGCGGCGATCGCCGTCGCCCTCCACATGGGCGTTTCCGACGACAAGATCGTGTCGGGCTTCGACGGCTTCGCCGGGGTCAAGCGCCGCTTCACCAAGGTCGGCGAGATCACCGCGGGTGACGGCGTTGTAACGGTGATCGACGATTATGCGCATCATCCCGTCGAAATCCGCGCTGTTCTGTCCGCCGCACGCGAAGGCGTCGGCGCGGGCCGCGTCGTCGGCGTCGTCCAGCCGCACCGTTTCACGCGTCTCCGCGATCATATGGACGATTTCCAGCAGGCGTTTAACGACGCCGACATCGTGCTGGCGCTGCCCGTCTATGCGGCAGGTGAAGCGCCGATCGACGGCGTGTCCTCGGATGCCCTGGTTGAAGGTCTGCGCGATCGCGGCCACCGCCAGGCGAATGTCGTCGCCGATGCCGAGGCGCTGGCCTCCGCCATCGCTGCGAGCATCGCCGCGGGCGATCTCGGCGCAGGCGATAAGATCATCTGTCTCGGCGCAGGCGACATCACCAAGATGGCGGCGGGCCTCGCCGCCGCGGTGGAGGCGGCATGAGCATGGCTGATACCCTTCCTGCCGTGCGCGGCAAGCTGACGGCGAAGGCGCCGCTGGCGCCGCTCGTCTGGTTCAAGTCGGGCGGCCCTGCCGACTGGCTGTTCGAGCCGAAGGATGTCGGAGACCTAGCAGATTTTCTTCGCCACCTCGATCCCGCGATCCCTGTGATGGCACTCGGTCTCGGATCGAATCTGATCGTCCGAGATGGTGGTTTTCCGGGCGTTGTCGTCCGATTGGGCAAGCCATTTGCCAAAGTGACCCGCGATTGGGATCCAGACGACCATGTTACGCTTGAGTGTGGCGGAGGCGCATCGGGCATCTTGGTTTCCTCGACGGCGCGTGATGCCGGAATCGCGGGGCTGGAATTCCTGCGCTCGATACCCGGCACGGTCGGCGGCTTCGTGCGCATGAACGGCGGCGCTTATGGTGGTGAGGTCAAGGATATATTGGTGGACTGCGAAGTCGTGCTGCGTTCGGGCGAATGCCGGACGCTGTCGCTCGCCGATCTGGATTATAGCTATCGCCATTCCGAATTGCCCGATGGCGCGATTGTCGTGCTGGCCCGTTTCCGTGGACATCGCGGCGAGAGCGAAGCCATCCAGGCCGAAATGGATCGTATCTCGGCGAGCCGCGAGGCCTCGCAGCCGTTGCGCTCGAAAACCGGCGGCTCGACCTTCAAGAACCCCGACGGCCACAAGGCGTGGCAGCTTGTCGATGAGGCCGGATGCCGCGGTTTCGCGGTCGGCGGCGCGCAGGTCAGCGAGAAACACACCAATTTCCTCATCAACACCGGCGATGCGACCAGCGCCGATATCGAAGCACTCGGCGAGGAAGTCCGCCGCCGCGTGAAGGACAAGAGCGGCATCGAACTGCAATGGGAGATTCAGCGCGTGGGAGTGGCGAAGTGAGCCGGGGTCCGTGGCATGTCGCCGTCCTGATGGGCGGCTGGTCGGCCGAACGCGAAGTGTCGCTGATGAGCGGCAATGGCGTCGCCGACGCGCTGGAAAGTCGCGGCCATAAGGTCACGCGCATCGATATGGACCGCGACGTTGCATTGCGGCTGGCCGAGGCGAAGCCCGATGTCGTGTTCAACGCGCTCCACGGCGTTCCGGGTGAGGATGGCACCGTGCAGGGCATGCTCGACCTGATGAGCCTTAAATATACGCACAGCGGCCTCGTGACCTCGGTGATCGCGATCGACAAGGAATTGACGAAGCAGGCGCTCGTGCCGCATGGTATTCCGATGCCGACGGGGACGATGGTCGACAGCGAAAGCCTCTTTACAGTCGACCCCTTGCCGCGCCCCTATGTGCTCAAACCCGTCAACGAAGGCTCGTCGGTCGGCGTCGCGATCGTTAAGGACGACAGCAATTACGGCAACCCGATCGCGCGCGAAGCCGTGGGCCCTTGGCAGGAATTCGACCGGCTGCTCGCCGAGCCCTTTATCAAAGGCCGCGAGCTGACCGTCGCGGTGCTCGGCGGCACGGCGCTTGCCGTCACCGAACTGCGTGTGAAGTCGGGCTTTTACGACTATGACGCCAAATACACCGAAGGGCTGACCGAACATGTCTGCCCCGCCGACGTGCCCGATGAGGTGGCGCAGCGGATGAAGGATCTGGCGATCCAGGCGCACCGCCTGCTCGGCTGCAAGGGCGTATCGCGCTCGGATTTTCGCTGGGACGACGAACATGGCCTCGCGGGGATATTCCTGCTCGAGGTCAACACCCAGCCGGGCATGACAGCGCTCAGCCTCGTGCCCGAACAGGGGCGCGCGGTAGGCATGGATTATGCCGAACTGGTCGAACGCATCGTGGGGGAAGCGTTATCATGAGCAAGACACAGATCAAGCGGGGGAAGGCGCCGCCGCGCCGCCCGGCGCGTGCGCCGAAGAAGCGGCGGAAGGTCCAGGCCTCGCGTCTCAACGCGATCATCAACGCGCTGCCGATCAGCCCGCAGCGGCTGCAGAAGGTCGCCAACTGGACGATCGGGCTCAGCCTGTGCGCTGTCGTCGCGATCGGCGCGCATGCCACCGGCGTGACCGCAAAGATCCACGAGGAATATGCGCAGGCGGTCGGCCGCGCCGGTTTCCAGGTCAAGAAGGTCGAGGTGGTCGGCGCCGACCGCATCGACCGGCTGAAAGTCTATGACATCGCGCTGGCGCAGAAGGACCGCTCGATGGCGGCGGTCGACCTCGAGGATGTCCGCGGCGACCTGATGCGCTACGGCTGGATCAAGGATGCGCGCGTGTCGCGGCGTCTGCCCGACACGCTCGTTGTCGATATCGTCGAGCGCACCCCTGCGGCAATCTGGCAGCATAATAACCGCCTGTCGCTCATTGACGAAAAAGGCGTCGTGCTCGAACCCGTAACGGTCGCGACGATGCCCGACTTGCCGCTCGTCATCGGGCCGAAGGCGAACCAGCGCTCGCAAGACCTCGACCGGCTGCTGACCGAGGCGAGCAGCCTCAAGGAATTGCTCGCGGGCGCGACCTGGGTCGGCAATCGCCGCTGGGACCTGCGCTTCCGTAGCGGCGAAACGCTCTCGCTTCCCGAAGGCGAAGCCGAGGCGAAGGCGGCGCTCGCCAAATTCGCGCATATGGACGGCGCCAACCGCTTGCTCGGGCGCGGCATATTGCGCTTCGACATGCGCGATCCCGCGCGGTTCGTGCTACGCCTTCCGCACGAAGGGCAGGTAGCACCCGCAAAGCTCGACGATGCGCGCGCCGCGGTCGACGCCGTCGCCGAAGCCTCGGCGGAGAAGGGATAAGCCATGGCGCCGCCGCGCATCGAAAAGATCATCACCGCGCTTGATGTCGGGTCGTGGAAGGTCTGCGCGCTGATCGCGGGGCAGACCGCCGACGGCCAGCTGCACGTGCTCGGCACCGGCCAGCGCGAGAGCCGTGGGGTCCAGCGCGGCTATGTCGCCGACATGGAGCAGACCGAGCATATCGTGCGCGAGGCGATCGAACAGGCCGAGCGCATCGCGGGGCTCAACATCGACGATGTGTGGGTCAGCTTCTCGGCGGGTGGGTTGCTCAGCGACGTCGCCCCGATCGAAAGCGAACTCGGCGGCCATCGCATCGAACAGGAGGATATCGACGACCTGCTCGCCGCGGGCCGTGCCGGTATCGACCCCGAAGGCCGCATGATCCTCCACGCGCAGCCCGCGCTCTACACGCTCGACGGGCTCAACGGCGTGAAGAACCCGATCGGCCTCCATGCCGACCGGCTGGGCGTCGATATCCACATCATCATGGCCGACGGCGCGCCGGTGCGGAACCTCGAGGCCGCGGTTCGCCAGGCGCATCTCGACGTCAACGCCGTCGTCGCCTCTCCGATCGCCGCGGGGCTTGCCTGCCTGTCCGACGAGGAACGCGACCTCGGCGTCGCGCTGGTCGAGCTCGGCGCGGCGGTCACCACCGTCTCGCTCTATGCCGGCGGCATGCTCGTCGAAATGGCGTCGCTGCCCTTCGGCGCCAGCGACATCACCGACGACATCGCCTCGGCCTTCGGCATTCGCCGCAGCCAGGCGCAGCGGCTGCAGAGTTTCTACGGCTCGGCCTCGGCCAGCCCGCGCGACAATAACGAGATCATCGAACTCGAACCCGGCGCCCCGACAAACGGCGACTCCCCGCGCATCACGCGCGCGCAATTGATATCGGTCATCCGCCAGCGCCTCGACGCGATGATGGGGGAGATTGGCCGGACGCTCAAAGACCTGCATTTCGTCGGCCCGATCGGGCGTCAGGTGGTGCTCGTCGGCGGCGGCGCCGACCTGAAAGGCATCGCCGACTACACCCAAAGCGCGCTCGGCCGCGCCGCGCGCGTCGGGCGACCGCGCGGCTTGCACGGCCTGCCCGATGCGCATAGTGGCCCCGCTTTCGCGACGCTCGCAGGTCTGGTTCTCTATGCCGCGTCGGACCCCGTGGACCTCCGCGACCTGCCGATGATGTCGCAGGATGTGTACAAGCCCGCGGGGACTTCGATCCTCCACCGCCTCATGGCGGCTCTTAAGAGCAGTTTTTGAATGATACGCGACGAAAAGGTTAATTTTTTGGGTGATTCCCACGTCACAATAGTGCAATGCGGTAGTAGAAAACCGGGCGGACGGACTACCGCCCGGCTGGGTCGCAAGGTTGGGGAAGCGGCACCTGTCCGCCGCTGCAGGGAGACTATTTGATGAGCATCAATATTGGCCCGCCGCAGGTCGATGAGCTGAAGCCGCGCATCGCGGTGATCGGCGTCGGCGGCGCGGGCGGCAATGCCATCGCAAACATGATCGCGGCACGCGTCGAGGGCGTCGATTTCATCGTCGCGAACACCGACGCGCAGGCGCTCAACGCCTCGCCGGCCGAACGGCGCATCCAGCTGGGGACGCAGATCACCCAGGGTCTGGGCGCGGGTTCGCGGCCCGAGGTCGGCCGTGCGGCCGCCGAAGAAAGCATCGCGCAGGTCGAGGAAGCGCTGAACGGTGCGCATATGTGCTTCGTCGCGGCGGGCATGGGCGGCGGCACCGGCACTGGTGCGGCGCCCGTCATCGCCAAGGCGGCGCGCGATCGCGGCATCCTGACCGTCGGCGTCGTGACCAAGCCCTTCACCTTCGAAGGCCAGCGCCGCATGCGTTCGGCGGACTCGGGCATCGCCGAGCTGCAGGATCACGTCGACACGCTGATCGTCATTCCGAACCAGAATCTCTTCCTTGTCGCCAACCCGAACACGACGTTCAAAGAAGCCTTCACCATGGCGGATGAAGTGCTCCAGCAAGGCGTGCGCGGCATCACCGACCTGATGGTCATGCCCGGCCTGATCAACCTCGACTTTGCCGACGTTCGCAGCGTGATGCGCGAAATGGGCAAGGCGATGATGGGCACCGGCGAAGCCGAAGGCGATGGTCGTGCGCTCGAAGCCGCGCAGAAGGCGATCGCCAATCCGCTGCTCGATGGCGTGTCGATGGCAGGTGCCAAGGGCGTCATCATCTCGATCACTGGCGGCGAGGACATGCGCCTGATGGAAGTCGACGAGGCGGCGAACCATATCCGCGAGCTGGTCGATCCCGACGCCAACATCATTTGGGGCAGCGCGTTCAACGATAACCTCGACGGCAAGATCCGCGTCTCGGTGGTCGCCACCGGAATAGACAGCAACGGCGAAGCGGCGGCGCAGGCATCGCCCGCGACGCGCAGCTTCTCTTTCGCTCCCGCGCGTGCGGCCGCTCCCGCTCCGGTGGTCGAAGAGACTGTCGAGCCGGCGGTTCAGGAAGAAGCTCTCGCCGAAACCGCGTCGGTGGAAGATAACGATCCGGCCCCCGGCTTCTCGCTGGGCGACACCGCCGAGCGCGATGCTCCGGCCGCCGCTGCCGAAGAGGAGCCGATGGAATTGTCGCAGGTCGCCGCGACCTATGACGATACCTCCGACGAACTCGTGCTCGACGCGCCCGAAGCGCCGGCCGAATATCGCTCGTCGCCCGCCGCGGATCCGACGCCGGCGGACGAATCGCCCGCACGGTCGGTCGGTGGCGGAACCTTGTTCGAGCGCATGTCGCGCCTGTCGCGCGGGGCTTCGGCACCCGAAAGCGATGAAGGCGCCAAGGAGGACGGAGTCGATATTCCGCGCTTCCTCGGGCGGCAGAACAACCAGTAACAGGGCTATCGAGCGGCCGCCCGCCGGGCATGGCAGGCCGGAAATCGGGATGAGTTGCCCATGCGGCAAGTGAAATTGACGGCGAGGCCGGCGCGCGCGCGCTATTATGTTCGCGCGCTCGGTGCGCTGTTGCTTGGGACGGCGGCGCTGTCGTCCGTTCATGCGCAGGTGACTCCGCCGGATCCCGCGACGAAAGCGGCGATGGAAAAGCGGACCGCGGCGCGGTCGCTCCTGTCTTCCTCCCTCGCGCGCATCGCCTCGAACAACAGCGACACGTCCGCACTGCTCAATGCCGGCCGCGCGTCGATCGAGCTCGAGGATTATCGCGCCGCTCTGGGCTTCCTTGTCCGCGCCGAACAGGCGAACCCGCGCGACGGCGCGGTCAAGGCCGCGCTGGGTTCGGCGATGGTCCATATGGAAAACCCGACGCGCGCGCTCGATTATTTCGGCGAAGCGCAGCTGATGGGCGCGCCCGAACGGCTGTTCCTCGCCGACCGAGGTCTCGCGCGCGACCTGCTCGGGCAACAGGACGCGGCGCAGCGCGATTACCAGCTCGCGCTGTCGATCACTCCCAACGACGAACTGACGCGGCGCTATGCGCTGTCGCTCGGGATCAGCGGCGATGCCGATCGCGCGATCCAGTTGCTGACGCCGCAATTGCGTGCGCAGGATCGCGGCGCATGGCGCCTCCGCGCGATGATCCTGGCGATGAACGGCCGCGACAAGGAGGCGATCGATATCGTCAACGCGACGATGCCGCCCGCGATGGCGCAGAACATCATGCCCTACCTGACCCAGATGGACCGGCTCAATCCTGCGCAGCAGGCCGCCGCCGCGCATTTCGGGCGCTTCCCGAACGGACAATTGGGACCAAAGCGAAAGCCGGTGCAGGTTGCCGCCGCCACGCCGCCGCCGGCCACTCCGCCGGCTGCAGCGACGGGCAAGCGTCAGGTAACGGGCGACCAGCGGCGGCCCGTCATGTCGGCGACGCCCGCGCCGGTAGGCCGCAAACCCGTTTCGGAACCGGTCGCCCGGCCGCCTGCCACAACGCCCGCCGCGGCGCCCGCGCCCGCGACGTCGACACCGCCCGGTTCGTCCGCCGCGAATGCCCCGGCGCTGCGTTCGCCGTTTCAACAGGCCATTCGCACACCAATCGAAGCACCGACCCCGACCCCGAGTCCGACCCCCGCCCCGACACAGGCGGTTCGTCCTGTTCCGCCGCCCGCCTCGATACCTGCCGCCTCTGCGCCCGGGCCGATCGGCGCGGCCGTCGATGCCGGAAAGGGCCCGGTCGGCCCGGGCTTTTCGATCGCCGACATGGGCCGTTCGACAGCAGCCGTGTCGACCCCGGTGCCGCCCGCCGCGACCGAAGCCGTTGCGCCTGCCTCGTCGCCGGCGGTCAGCGCGGTAGCCGCCACGCCAGCATCCGTTTCGGCGGCGCCGCTCGCGTCGCTCGCCGACATCGTGGGATCGATCGATATCCCGGCTGAGGAACTGGCGCAGAGTGACAATGCGGTCGGCGCCGACACGCTCGCCAAGCTGCTGGCAGACAAGCGGAAGGCTGAGGCAGCCGAGGCGGCGAAACGCGAGAAAGACAGTGCTGCCGCGAAATTGAAGGCAGAAGTCGACGCGAAGGCCAAGGAAGAAGCCGCCGAGAAAAAGGCCAATCCAGCGCGCATATGGGTGCAGGTCGCGACAGGTGCCAATGCCAAGGCGCTCGCGACCGACTTCGGAAAATTCGCTAAGAAAAGCCCGGCCGTGTTTAAGGGCAAGTCGGGTGCAACGACCGAATGGGGCAAGACGCGGCGTCTGCTCGTCGGCCCGTTCAAGGACCGCAAGGCGGCGCAGGATTGGCTCGCCGACCACAAGAAGGCTGGCGGCGACGGTTTCCTGTTCAACAGCGAGGCGGGCCAGTCCGTCGATCCGGTCAAGTGAGCGTTGCCGACTGCGCCAGCGATCCCGCATATAGCCGCGGGCGGCGTCATGCCGAGCTCGGCCGCGTCGTCCGGGGCCCACGCGACGATTTCCAACGCGACCGCGACCGCATCATCCACTCGATCGCGTTCCGCCGACTGCGCCACAAGACGCAGGTGTTCGTCGCCCCCGATGGCGATCATTATCGCGTCCGCCTGACCCACAGCATCGAGGTGGCGCAGATCGGCCGCGGCATCGCGCGCGCGCTCGGGCTCAACGAGGATCTGACCGAGGCTTTGTGCCTTGCGCACGACATCGGCCATCCGCCCTTCGGCCATGCCGGCGAGGATGCGCTGAAGGCCGCGATGGCGGCGCATGGCGGCTTCGACCACAACGGCCACACGCTGCGCACCTTGGCGCGACTCGAATGTCCCTATCCGCTTTTCGATGGCCTCAACCTGACATGGGAAACGCTCGAAGGGCTCGCCAAGCATAATGGCCCCGTGACGGTGCCCGGCTGGGCGCTTGCCGAAATCGATGGCGATTTCGGACTCGACCTCGGCAGCTACGCCAGCCTCGAGGCGCAGATCGCGGCGGTTGCCGACGACATCGCCTATGACAATCACGATATCGACGATGGTCTGCGCGCGGGGCTGCTCGATCTTGACCAGTTGATGGAACAGCCCTTCGTCGCCGCTAATTTCCGCGCCGTGGAAGGCCGCTTCCCGGGGGCGCCGCGCGACCGGCTGCTGCGCGAACTCGTGCGCGACCAGATCGGCGTGATGGTCAACGACGTGATCGCCGCGACGGAGGCCAACGTAGCCGAAGCTGGCGTCACAAGCGTCGACGAAGTGCGCGGCGCAGGCCGAACGCTTGGTGGTTTCTCAGCCGAACTCGCGGTGGAGGAGCGTGATCTCAAACGCTTCATGTATGCCAATCTTTATCACCACCCCGAACAGGTCGCCGCCGCCGAGGCTGCAAACCAGGTCGTCGGGCGGCTGTTCGCCGCTTATGCCGACGACCCGCGGCTTATGGGATCGGACTGGTCGGCCAGGCTGCCCGGCGAAGAATGCGCGACAAACCGACATATCGGTGATTATATCGCCGGCATGACCGACCGTTTCGCCATCGACCGTTATGCTGAAATCTTCGGCCGCGATGCGGTGCCACAGGCGCTGGCGCATGCCTGACGCGCTGATCGTCGGCGCGACGGGGCTGATCGGGCGCGCGGTGATCGAGCACTTCGGTTCCAGACCCGTCACCGTCCTTGCGCGCCGCGAAGTCGAAGGGCTGGCGGCGCAGCACAAGCAACTGGTCGCACCGCCCGAACGCTGGGCCGACATTCTCGCCGCCGAAAAGCCCGCAGTGCTCATCTCCTGCCTCGGTACGACGATCCGGCAAGCGGGGTCGCAAGCCGCCTTTCGCGCGGTCGACCATGATCTCGTACTCGCCGCCGCGCGCGGCGCGAGGGCGGGCGGCACCCCGCATATGATTTCGGTGAGTTCGGTCGGCGCCGCGGCGAAAAGCGGCAATTTCTATCTGCGGACCAAGGGCGAGACCGAGGACGACCTCCGCGCGCTCGGCTTCGACCGGCTCGACCTGATCCGCCCCGGACTGCTGCGCGGCGCCCGACCCGGCCCGCAGCGGCTGGGCGAAGGGATCGCGACGATCGCCGCACCGCTGACCGATGCGCTGCTGCACGGCAGCTTCCGCCGCTATCGCTCGATTTCGGGCAACAGCGTTGCCGCGGCGATTGTTGCGCTCGCTGGGCATGGCGGTTCGGGCGTGCATATCCACGAAAACGACGCCATCCGCGCGCTCGCCGATTGACTCCGTAAATCGGCAGCGCCAAGGCTCGCAGCGTCTGTCGGGCCTCGCAAGAGATTCGACCGGCCGCGCGGGAGAGCGTGAGGGCAGGGCAACCGGCGTCTCACCACCGAAGGAGCAACCGCCCCGGAAACTCTCAGGTCAGCAGGACCGCGCAGGCTGGAACGGACACTCTGGAAAGCGTTCCGGCCCTAAACCGGAACCACCGAAGGGGTAACCCCATGATATGGGGGAAAACTCTCAGGTTCCCGTGACAGAGGGGGCATGGCGACAGGGCGCGGCGATGGGCCGCGCTTACGCTATGCAACCGCGGGAGACTGGCATGACCGACACGGAATTTACGGGCGACGAAGCGGCGATCGACACCGCGACGCTGCCGCTCGACGCCTGGCACCGTGCGAAGGGCGGCCGGATGGTCGAATTCGCCGGCTACTGGATGCCGATCCAATATGAAGGCATCATGGCCGAGCATCTGTGGGTCCGCGAAAACGCCGGCCTGTTCGACGTCAGCCATATGGGACAGCTTGCGTTGTCGGGCGACAATGTCGCCGAGGCGCTCGAAACGCTCGTTCCCGGCGACATCTCGGCGCTGAAGCCCGGCCGGATGCGCTATTCGCTGCTGCTCGACGAAGACGGCGGGATCCTCGACGATTTGATGATCACCAACGAGGGCGACCAGTTCGGCATCGTCGTCAACGGCGCGGTTAAATGGGAAGATATCGGCCATCTGCGCGAAAATCTGCCCGACGACATCACGCTCAATCACAACGAAGATTATGGACTCCTCGCATTGCAGGGGCCGAAAGCGGTCGATGCCCTGGCGCGGCTGGTGCCTGAGGCCGCGACGCTCGTCTTCATGCAGGCGGCGCGCGCGACCTGGGCCGGCCATGCGATTGCGCTCAGCCGCTCGGGCTACACGGGCGAGGATGGGTTCGAGATTTCGCTGCCGAATGAGGCGCTTGAGGCCTTCGCCGATGCGCTCTGCGCGATGGACGAAGTGAAGCCGATCGGGCTCGGTGCGCGGGATTCGCTGCGGCTCGAAGCAGGTCTGCCGCTCTACGGCCACGACCTCACGCCCGCGATTGACCCCGCCGAAGCCGATCTCGGCTTCGCCGTCAGCAAACGCCGCCGCGAAGAAGAGAATTTCCCGGGTGCCGCGCGCATCCTCGGGCATCTCGAAGACGGCCCGCCGCGGAGGCGCGTCGGCCTGCTGGTCGACGGCAAGTTACCCGTGCGCGAGGGCGCCAAGCTGTTCGACGGCGAGGACGAGATTGGCGTCGTGACGTCGGGCGGATTCGCCCCCAGCGTCGGCGCGCCGATCGCGATGGGCTATGTCCCGCGCGACCATGCCGTGCCGGGCACCGCGGTTGCCGCCGAAGTGCGCGGCAAGCTGGTCCATTGCACCGTCGCTGCCATGCCCTTTGTGCCGCATAATTATGTTCGTAAAACAGGAGGTTGAGTGATGCCGCGTTATTTTACTGAAGAGCATGAGTGGATCGACGTCGACGGCGATGTCGCGACGGTCGGCATCACCGACTTCGCTCAGGGCCAGCTTGGCGACATCGTGTTCGTCGAAGTTCCCGACACCGGGGCGGAACTCAGCAAGGGCGGCGACGCCGCGGTGGTCGAATCGGTGAAGGCGGCGAGCGACGTCTATGCCCCCGTCGACGGCACGGTGACCGAAGGCAATGCGCAGCTCGAGGAAGATCCCGCGCTCGTCAATTCGGATCCCGAAGGCGAAGGCTGGTTCTTCCGCATGACGCTCGGCGACAAAAGCCAGCTCGACGCGTTGATGGACGCCAAGGCGTACAAGGCTTTCTGCGACGCCCTGTAATCATCCCCCGACCCCTCCCGCACGCGGGAGGGGGGAGATAATCTGATCGCAACCGATCCCGCCCTCGCCAATTGCCGCCTGATGGTGGCGACTCCCATCTATGAGGGGGCGCAGGGTACCTATGTCCGCGCGGCGCTCGACCTCGCGCTGCGCGCGCAGGCGATCGGCATGGTGGTGCGGTTCGAATTCATCCTCTATCAACCGTCGATCACGCGCGCGCGCGACACGCTGACCGCGATGTTCCTCACCAGCGACTGCACGCACCTGCTGTTCGTCGACGCCGACATCGACTTTTCGGTCGATGATGTTTTTTCGCTGATCAAGGTCATGGCGGAGCATTCTGAATGCGGCGTGCTCGGCGGCGCCTATCCGCGGCGGATGATTAACTGGCGCAACGTCGCGCGCGCGGTCGAATTGGGGCTGGCGAAGGATAATCCCGCCGACCTTGCCCGGTTTTCGGGCGATTTCGCGCTGCATTTCCTGCACCCCGACCAGAATTTCAAGATGACCGATCTGGTCGAACTGGCGCGGCTCGGCACCGCGATGATGCTGATCCGCCGCGAAGTGCTCGAAGGCATGCGCGCCGCTTTGCCCGACCTCCTTTTCCGGCCCGATCCGGCCGAACGTGACGCGCACGGCGTCGGCGAACTCGAACCCGCTTTTTTCTGCCCGCTGATCGAGCCCGAAAGCCAGGCGCTTCTGGCCGACGATTACGCCTTTTGCCGCCGCGTCCGCGATGCCGGGTTTCGCATCTGGCTCGCACCCTGGATCCGCACGACGCACGCCGGTCCCGCGGTCTTTTCGGGCACCTTAGCCGACACCATCCAACTTTTTTCCGCAAAACCGGCCTCTTCTTCGGAGTAGTTCATGCGTTATCTTCCTCTTACGTCCGACGATCGCACAGAGATGCTCGCCACCATCGGCGCCGTGTCGATCGACGACCTGTTCGCCGATGTCCCAGCCGAGGCGCGGCTCGCCGGTCCGATAGCGGGCTTGCCGATGCACGCTAGCGAACTTGCGGTCGAGCGCCACATGGGCGCTCTCGCACGCCGCAGCCGCGCCGCGGGCGAGGGGCCCTTCTTCCTCGGCGCCGGTGCCTATCGCCACCATGTGCCCGCGAGTGTCGATCATCTGATCCAACGCGGCGAGTTCCTGACCGCCTACACTCCGTACCAACCCGAAATCGCGCAGGGCACGCTGCAGATGCTGTTCGAATTCCAGAGCCAAGTTGCGCGCCTGCTGGGCACCGACGTTGCCAATGCGTCGATGTACGACGGCTCGACCGCCTGCTGGGAAGCGATCGTCATGGCGCGGCGCATCACCAAACGCGCCAAGGCTTTGCTCTCGACCGGTCTCCATCCGCATTATCGCAGCGTCGCGCGCACGATGGCGAAATATACCGGCGATATACTCGTCGACGGCGACCCGAGCCTCGACGCCGGCACCGACTGGGCGGCGCTGGCGGACAGCATCGACAAGGAAACGAGCTGCGTCGTCGTGCAATATCCCGATATCCTCGGCCGCATCGACGATATGGCAAAGCTGGCCGAAGCGTGTCAGGCTGCGGGCGCGTTGCTGATCGCCGTCGTGACCGAACCCGTCGCGCTCGGCCTGATCAAATCGCCCGGCGAAATGGGAGCCGACATCGTAGTGGGCGAGGGGCAGTCGCTCGGCGTCGGCCTCCAGTTCGGCGGGCCCTATGTCGGCCTCTTCGCCTGCAAGACCAAATATGTCCGCCAGATGCCCGGGCGCCTCTGCGGCGAGACCGTCGACGCGAACGGCAAGCGCGGTTTCGTGCTGACCCTGTCGACGCGCGAGCAGCATATTCGCCGCGAAAAGGCGACGAGTAATATCTGCACTAATTCAGGCCTTTGTGCACTTGCTTTCAGCATCCATATGACCTTGCTCGGCGAAGCGGGGCTGCGCCAGCTCGCCGCGATCAACCATGGCCGCGCGAAGGCGGCGGCCGCCGAACTGGCGAAGGTGCCCGGCGTGTCGGTGCTGAACACCAGCTTCTTCAACGAGTTCACGCTGCTGCTGCCGACCGCGGCGCGCCCCGTGATCCACCAGCTCGCCGAGAAGGACATATTGGGCGGCGTCTCGCTCGGCCGTCTTTATCCCGACAACGCGGGCCTCGAAAATGGCCTCGTCGTCGCCGTGACCGAAACCGTGACCGAGGCGGATATCGCCGCCTTCGCCGCTGCTCTGAAGGAGGTGCTGGCATGACCGCGCTCAATCGCGCCGGCTGGCGCCCCGAAATGAACGTCGCCGGCGGCGCCGACGATAGCACGACCTTCACCGGCAACCGCGCGCTGATGCTCGAGGAAGCGCTGATCTTCGAGATTGGCGGCAGCGAGACGACCGGCGTCGACTTCGACGAGGCTGCGCCCGCCACCGACCTCGGCGCGCTCGCGCGCACCGCACCGATCGGCCTGCCGGGACTCAGCGAATCCGAAACGGTGCGCCATTACACGCGCCTGTCGCGGCAGAATTACGCGATCGACCTCGGGCTCTTCCCGCTTGGCAGCTGCACGATGAAGCACAATCCGCGCCTTAACGAAAAGGTCGCGCGGATGCCCGGCTTCGCCGATGTCCACCCGCTGCAGCCGCAGGAAACCGTCCAGGGCGCCTATGCGGTGATCCACGAGCTCGCCGAATGGCTGATCACGCTCACCGGCATGCACAGCGTCGCGATGTCGCCTAAGGCGGGCGCGCATGGCGAGCTGTGCGGCATTCTCTGCATCAAGGCGGCGCTCGAAGCGCGCGGCGAGGACCGCCGCGTGATTCTCGTCCCCGAAAGCGCGCATGGCACCAACCCCGCGACCGCGGCCTTTGCGGGCTTCACGGTCGAAGATATCCCGGCGACCGAGGCAGGCCGCGTCAATCTCGAGGCATTGAAGGCGCGCCTCGGTCCCGACGTTGCCGGCGTGATGATCACCAACCCCAACACTTGCGGCCTGTTCGAGCGCGACATGAAAGCGATCTCGGACGCGGTCCACGCCGCGGGCGGCTATGTCTATTGCGATGGCGCGAACTTCAACGCCATCGTCGGCCGTGTGCGCCCCGGCGACCTCGGCGTCGACGCGATGCACATCAATCTCCACAAGACCTTCTCGACCCCGCACGGCGGCGGCGGGCCGGGTTCGGGACCGGTGGTGCTGTCCGAGGCTTTGGCTCCTTTCGCGCCGCTGCCCTTCGTGACGAAGCAGGGCGATGCGTTCCGCCTGATCGAAGAGGAAAGCGCAGGCGAGGATCATCCGCAGACCTTCGGCCGCATGACCGCCTTCCACGGTCAGATGGGCATGTTCACGCGCGCGCTGACCTATATCCTCAGCCACGGCGCCGACGGCCTCAAGCAGGTTGCCGAGGATGCTGTGCTCAACGCCAACTATGTGCTGCGCAGCCTCGAGGGCGTGCTCGATGCGCCATTCGGTGGTCCGGGTCCGTGCATGCATGAGGCGCTGTTCAGCGACAAGGGCCTCGCCGAAGGCTTCTCGACGCTCGACATCGCCAAGGGGCTGATCGACGAGGGTTATCACCCGATGACGGTTTATTTCCCGCTCGTCGTCCACGGCGCGATGCTCGTCGAGCCGACCGAGACCGAAAGCAAGGCGGCGCTCGACCAGTTCATCGGGGCGCTGCGCAGCATCGCGCTGCGCGCGAAAAACGGCGACCCGGCGCTGAAGACCGCGCCGCATTTCGCCCCGCGCGCGCGCCTCGACGAGACGCTGGCGGCGCGGAAGCCCATCCTCGCCTGGGAGGGCTGATGACCGAACCCGCGCCCGGCCTCGAACGCCCCGAAACGCGTCCGGTGCCGGGTGCGTCGCGGCCGGCGCGCTGTTCGCGATCGTCGCGATCCTCAGTTGGCTCGTTGCGATCACCGCCTACGGCCTCGTCGTCGAGCAATGGGAGATGATCGAGGTCCGCCGCGAGTTCAGCTATGACTGGGCCTTCGTCTATGCGCCGCTGTTTGCGATCGGGTTGGGTTCGGCGGCGGCGTTCGCGGCGTCGCGGCGCGCTTCGGCGGCGCGAATGACCTTGCTGATCGTCGTTACGGGGGCCATTGCGCTGCTCGGCGGCGTCGTCCTGTTTGGGCTCGGCGGGCTGATCTGAACAGGTGAGGGGCAAGACATGAGCTGGGACACGATTTTTCTGCTGGTGAATTACTGGGCGTTCGCGAGCTGGTTCGCGCTCGTTTTTCTGCCGCGCGGCCCGAAAACCCTCGCAGCAATTCTCTATGCCGGCGTGTTCCTCCTCTGCCTTGCCTATACGGTGATGATCGTGGGCTACCTGACCGGCAGCATCGACCCCGGCGGGCCAAGCAGTAACGATTTCACGACATTGGCCGGGGTGATGAAGCTGTTCGACAGCCCGGGCGGCGCGACGCTGGGGTGGACGCACTATCTGGCGTTCGACCTGTTCACCGGCATGTGGATCGCGCGCGATGCCGACCAGAAGGGGTTTAGCCGCATCGTGCAATTTCCCTTCCTGTTCCTGACGCTGATGGTCGGTCCGGTCGGGTTGTTCGCATGGCTGATCGTCCGCGAGCGCCGCGCGCGAGCGCAGGCGAGAAAGTGACGCCGCAGCCCTGGATGCCGGACGATGGCACGCCGGCCGACAAGCGCCACGCCCCCGCGACGCTGCGCAATCGTGACGCTATCGTCGCGGTGCTCGCCGGCTGGTTGCCCGCGACGGGGACGGTGCTCGAGGTTGCGAGTGGATCGGGTGAGCACGCCGTCCACTTCGCCGCCGCCTTTCCGCAGCTGGACTGGCAGCCGAGCGACCCCGACCCCGCCGGGCTGTGCTCGATCGCGGCGTACCGTGCCGAGGCCGGTCTCGCGAATATCGCGCCACCAATTGCGCTCGATGCGGCGTCAGCTGTTTGGCCCGCCGATCTCGCCGATGCGATTCTCTGCATCAACATGGTGCATATCAGCCCGTGGGACGCCACGCTGGGCTTGTTCACGGGCGCGGCGCGGCTGCTCTTGCCCGGCGCGCCGCTGATGCTCTACGGCCCCTATATCGAATCCGATGTACCGACTGCGGAAAGCAATCGCGCCTTCGACGCCAGCCTGCGCAGCCGCAATCCCGCGTGGGGCCTCCGCGACACCGCCGCCGTCAAAGCCGCCGCCGCCGATGCCGGCTTCGCCTTCGCCGAACGCCGCGCGATGCCCGCGAACAATCTGATGTTGCTCTTCCGTCGCACCTGACGTCCCTGACAGGTCGAGCGATCGGCGCTTTACGCCGCGCCCGCAGCCGCTAGCCTCGCGCCAATTGCACGAAAGAGATGCGATTCGAGGAGAGAGAGGCCATGGGCCGCGACGTTTCGGACCTTTTCACATTCGACGAATTCCTGACCCATTGGGCCCGCGAGCGTCCCGATCGCGTGGCGCTGCGCGAGGAGGATCGCGTTTACACCTATGCCGAACTCGACGATCGCACCGCGCGCGCCGCCTCGGCGCTGATCGCGGCGGGGCTCAGGAAGGGCGATCGCATCGCGTGGATCGGCAAGAACAGCGATCTTTATTTCACGCTCTTCTATGGCGCAGCGCGCGCGGGCATTGTGATGGCGCCGATCGGATGGCGCCTGTCGCCAACCGAATGGGCATTCATCGTCAACGATACACAGGCGAAGATCGTCTTCGCCGGACCGGGGTTCGACGGGCTGGCCGATCAGCTTGCCGGCAAGCTCCAGAACGCCCCGGCGATCGTCGGGGCTGCCGATGCCTGGGCGATGATCGACGCGGCCGAGCGCGTGTCCTTCGATCCGTCGGGCGCCAACGACGCGGTGCTCCAGCTCTACACCTCGGGCACCACCGGCAATCCCAAGGGCGCAGTGCTGTCGAACCACAACCTCTTCGCGCTGCGCAAACATTCGAGCACGCTCGATCTGCCGTACACCAAATGGGAGGATGACGAGGCGGTGCTGGTCGCGATGCCGTGCGCGCATATCGGCGGCACCGGGCTCGGTATCATGGCGCTCGCGTCGGGACTCCCCGGCGTCATCCTCGCCGAATTCAACCCCGACGGGGTGTTCGACGCGGTCGAGCAGCATGGCGTCACACGCTTCTTCATCGTCCCCGCCGCGCTCCAGATGCTGCTCATGCACCCGCGCTGCGCCAGCGTCGATTACGGCCGCCTCAAATATATCCTCTATGGCGCCGCGCCGATCCCGCTCGAACTGCTGCGCCAGTGCATCAAGGTCTTCGGCGCGCAGTTCATCCAGGCTTACGGCATGACCGAGACAACGGGCACCATCTCGATGCTGCCGCCCGAGGATCACAATCCCGATGGCAATGCGCGCATGCGTTCGGCGGGCAAGGCGCTCCCCGGGGTCGAAATCGTCATCCTCGGGCCGGACGGCCAATCGGTTCCGACCGGCGAAGTGGGCGAGGTCGTCACCCGCTCGTCGAACAATATGCTCGGTTACTGGAACCTGCCCGACGCGACCGCGAAGACGATGACCCGCGACGGCTGGATCCGCACCGGCGACGCCGGCTACCTCGACGCGGACGGCTATCTTTTCATCCACGACCGGATGAAGGACATGATCATCACCGGCGGCGAGAATGTCTATCCCGCGGAGGTCGAAAGCGCGATCTTCGGCCACCCCGCGGTGCAGGAGGTCGCGGTGATTGGCATCCCCGACGACAAATGGGGCGAGACGGTGAAGGCGGTCGTCGTCGCCAAACCCGGTACGACGGCTGACGAAGCCGACATCATCGCCTGGGCGCGTGAACGCATCGCGCCGTTCAAATGCCCGCGCAGCATCGACGTGATCGAGGCGCTGCCAAGGAACGCGAGCGGCAAGATTTTGCGTAAGGACCTGCGTGCGCCCTATTGGGAGGGCTATGAGCGGATGGTGAATTGAGCGACCGCTAACGACCGATTGCAGACGTTAAGTGGGGATGGCATCATCCGGGCATGGCGAGACGGCGGCGCGAATTTTGGAAGTATGCGGAAGAGCGTTGGCCTTTGCTCCATAATCTGATGGCGGTTC
>NZ_LMGI01000002.1:0-477830 GCF_001427105.1 Sphingopyxis sp. Root154 | reverse complement strand
CATCCAAGAGTGGCGCGACTGGAATACATCGGAAGGCGTGAAGGGCGATATTAGGCCGTTTCTGCACGATGGTTTCGGTGTCGCCGTGCTGTTGAGGAAACCGATCGACGGACGCAACTTCATGAACCGTATTTATGACGGCTTGATCGCGGGGGTTCGGGCGGAGACAGGAAAGCATTGGGGGTGACTGCTTCCCACCCCAAAGCGGCCGGAAATAGCTTCCCAAGCCGGCAGCACATCGACGGTGAGAATATGAAAGCCAACATTCCCGGCGCGGCATAAAATCACCCCACATCCGGCCTTTCACGCGACCTACACCCCGAAAGGCCGATGCGTTTTCTCCGTTGGCGTTGCCATGCACGGGGGGCACGGAGGGCTTCACCATATGGTGGAGCCCTTTTCCGTCAGGCCGCGGCTTTTTGCCGCGCGCGGGCGCTCCGGAACCCTTCGCGCGTCATGCAGCGGTCCAGCCATGCCTTCGTCGCCTCGCCCAGCACATCGTCGGCGCCCAGCGTCGTCGCCAGGAAGGCGGCATAGCCGATCACGATGTCGGCGATCGTGAAGCGCCCCGCGACGAGCCATTCGCGCCCGTCGCCCAGCGCCGCCTCGATGCTCTTCGCGCGGCCGCCGAAGAAGGCTTTGTAATCGTCGACCGCTTGGCTCAACCGCCGCTCCTCGGGCTCGACGCGGGTGTAGCGGATTATGATCGCGAGCGGAAAGGTCAGCGTCGCGTCGCTGCGGTGCAGCCAGTTGCGCCACACCCAATAATCCGCCTCGTCGCGGCGCACTTCGAGCGACGTCCCCTCGGCGATGCGCTCGCAGATCGCTGCTGATTCGGTCATTAACTGCCCGTCCTCGACCCAGCCGGGCACCGTCATCAGCGGATTGACCGCGCGATAATCGGGCTCGAACGCGCGCGGCGGGAATTTGAGCAGCTTGAGGTCGACGTCTATCCCGGCCTCCTCGACCGCCCACAGGCAGCGCAGCGAACGGGCGTCGGGACAATGGTACAATATTGGACGCGTCATGCGGCAACCTCCTTCGGGCGGTCGATATGGCGGCGATGCTCGCGCCAGGCGATGAACAGGCCCGACGCGATGATGAGTGGCGCGCCGACCCATGTCGTGTCGGCAGGCAAAGTCCCGAAAAACCACCAGCCCGCGGCGATCGCCCAGAGCAGGCTCGAATAATCCATCGGGATCACGACTGACACGGGCGCGAGACGCAGCGCGCCGGTCAGCGACATCTGGACAACAGCGCCGAGGAAGCCGAGCCCGATCAGCAATAGCCATTCGTGGCCGTCATGCGGGGTGATGACGAAGGGCAGGGCGATGCCGAGCGGGATCATCGATAACAGGCTGAACCAGAAGACGATCGTCCCGGCATTTTCGGTGCGGCCAAGGTCGCGCACGGCAATGGTGATCAGCGCGGTCATAATCGCGCCTGTGAGCGCGACCAAAGTCCCCAGACCATGCATGCCGCCGAATCCGCTCGCAAAGCTCGAAATCGGATCGAGCACGACGAGGACGCCGATAAAGCCGACGATCACCGCGCTCCATCGCTGCCACCCCGTCGCCTCGCGGAGGATCAGGGCGGCGAAGATCACGGCGAAGATTGGCACCGACAGGCTGATCGTCGTCGCCTCCGCCATCGGTAGCAGGATCATTGCGCCGAAATTGCACGCCATGCCGGTCAGCCCCATCAGCATCCGCCGCGCGTGCGCGCCGATCCGCTGCGTCTTGAGCGATGACAGGCCGCTGGTCGCCTGGACCCACAGCAGCAGGAACGGCAACACCAGCGCCTGCCGCCAGAACAGGCTTTCGATGATATGGATCCCCGCGGCGTCGATATATTTGACCAGCACGAACATCAGCGACAGGCTGACCATAGCGAGCAGCCGCAGTCCGATGCCGCCCAGATAATTCTGCGGGGCGGCGGTGGACGGGGCAGGGGACGGCGCGGCACTCATGCGAAATTGCGCATATCAGCCCGGCCCGCCCGCGCAACCCGTGATCCCTCTTGCCCCGCCTTCGCAATCCGGCTAGTGGCGCACTCCGGCCTAGGGGTATAGCTCAGTTGGTAGAGCATCGGTCTCCAAAACCGAGGGTCGTAGGTTCGAGTCCTACTGCCCCTGCCAGGTCGCCAAAAAGAGGCCACGTCCTCGCCTGCGCTGCGCGCAGGCTTGCAAGTCCGGGACGGCCCGGCAGCCTTTGAAGGAGGCTGTCATGGCCTGGATATATTTGACGATTGCCGGAATTTTCGAAATCATATGGGCGTTTGCGATGAAGCAATCGGATGGCTTCACGCGGCCTGCACCGACGGCGATCACGCTCGTCGCAATGATCGTGAGCTTCGCCTTGCTGTCGCTGTCGATGAAATCGCTGCCGCTCGGCACCGCCTATACGATCTGGACAGGGATCGGCGCGGTCGGGGCGTTCCTGGTCGGCATCTTCATCCTCGGCGAACAGGCGAATGCGATGCGGATTACCGCCGCGTTGCTGATCGTCAGCGGACTGGTGATGATGAAGCTGTCCGCGCCCGCCTGACCAGTGCGTCCTGACAAGCGAGGCCACGTCCTCCCCGGCGGATCCGGCCCTGTCGCAGGGGCGATGCGCCGGCATCAGGTCCGGGACGGCCCGGCGACTTCCAAAGGAGGCCGCCGTGCTGTCCAAATCCGTGTCCGGTGTGAATGTGGGATCGTCACCCGCGCTGTTGATCGAATATCTTCCGATCCTGATTTTTATGGGCGTCGCGCTGGCGCTGTCGCTTTTGTTCGTCTTCCTGCCGATAGCGGTGTCGCGCTTCACCGGAACCTCTGCCCCGGACAGCGAGAAGCTTTCGGAATATGAGTGCGGTTTTCCGGCCTTCGAGGCGCCGCGCAAGCCGTTCGACGTCCGTTTCTATCTTGTCGCGATCCTGTTCATCATTTTCGACCTCGAGGCCGCCTTCCTCTTTCCATGGGCCGTCGTCGTGCTCGACCTCGGTTGGGAGGCGTGGGGCGCCATGATGGTCTTTCTGGGCATTTTGACGATCGGGTTCATTTACGAATGGAAAAAGGGCGCGCTCGACTGGGATTAGCCGTGGGACGAGAAGGCGCCCGCCCTGTATCATAGCAGGATGTGACAGATGTCGGGTCGCGGGCGGACGATCCCGTGCGTGATCCGGGCGAGCGCGCCCTCGTCGACGCGCCCCGCATCGGCGAGTTCGACCCGGAAGCGGCCGTGAAGCGCGTGAACAGTGCGGACATTGGCATCGCCGCCGAGCGCGCCGACGATTTCCGCCGGGAGCCCCGAGGCGTCGGTGCCGCCGGCTATCACCGGGGTCAGCGTAGCCGCCGCAGCCGCGCCGCTCCACGCCAGCGCGCCGCGGATTTCCTCGGCGACCAGATCGGCGATGGGGCCCAGCACGACTTGGGCGGCCTTTTCGGAGGGGCGGATGATACCGCGTGCGCCAAGTGCGGTGAGCGCATCGTCGTCGATGGCCTGCTGGTCGGCGACGATCAGGCGCAGGCGCGTGGTGCAGGCATCGACGCTGACCAGATTGGCGGCGCCGCCGAGCGCCGCGACAAACGCTCCGCCCCGCGCCCCGCCCGCCGATGCCGTCGCGGTTTCGGCGACGACACCCTTTTCGCGTCCCGGCGTCGCGAGGTCGAAGCGGCGGATGAAGAAGCGGAACAGACCGTAATAGAGCGCGGCATAAACGGCGCCGATGGGCAGCAGCATCCACGGCCGCGTCGCGAGGCTGAAGTTCAGCAAATAGTCGAACAGCCCGGCCGAGAAGCCGAAACCGAGCTTGACGTCGAGCGCGTTCATCAGCGCCATCGAGACGCCGGTCAGCAGCGCGTGGATCGCATAAAGCAGCGGCGCGACGAACATGAAGGTGAACTCGATCGGCTCGGTAACGCCGGTCAGAAAGCTCGTGAAGGCGAGGCTGAAGAGCATGCCTCCGACCGCCTTACGCCGCTCGGGCCGCGCCTCGTGATACATGGCGAGGCACGCGGCGGGCAGGCCGAACATCATCACCGGGAAAAAGCCCGACATGAACGCGCCCGCATTGGGATCGCCCGCAAAGAAGCGCCGCAGGTCGCCCGTCGCGCCCGCGAAATCGCCGACCAGAAACCAGGCGGCGTTGTTGATGATATGATGGAGCCCGGTGACGATCAGCAGCCGGTTGAGCGCACCGTAGACGAAGAGGCCGGCGCTGCCGCTCTCGACCACGGTGCGGCTCGCGGTATCGATCGCGCCGCTGATATGCGCATAGCCATAGCCGATGACGGCGGCGAGCAGCAGCCCCGCGACCCCGCTGGCGATCGGAACAAAGCGCCGGCCGCCGAAGAAGGCGAGATATTCGGGGAGCGCGATCGTTGCGAAACGGTTGTAGAAATTGCCGCCGATGAGGCCGGACAATATGCCTATGGGTACTTCGAGCTTGTCGATCTGGGTCAGCGCCCAATTCTTCGCGGCGAGCGCCGCCGCCGCCTCGGGCAGTCCCGCACCAATATCGGGCGGCGCGGTGAGAAAGGTCTGAGCGCCGGTGGTCGTGACGAGGTAGCAGACCACGCCCGCGAGCGCCGCGGCGCCATTGCCGTCGCGCGCAAAGCCGACCGCGACGCCGATCGCAAAGAGGATGCCGAGATTTTCGAAGATCGCGGCGCCCGCTGCCGAGATGAAGGCGATATCGAGCAGGTCGGGCTGGCCGATGCGCAGCAGCAGACCCGCGATCGGCAGCACTGCGATCGGCAGCATCAGTGCGCGGCCGAGCGGCTGGAGCGTTTCGAGCATCTTTCTCATCGCCGTGTCTCCTCGAATGCGCGGGCGAGCGCGCGAACCTCGGCTGCCGACTTGCATTGCAGCGCGAGCTCGGCATGCGCGCGCGCTTCGATCAGGGTCAGGCCGCGCACAATCTGTTTCGCCTCGGCGACGAAATCGGGGACCACCGAGAGTTCGGTGACGCCAAGCCCGACCAGGATCGGCAGCGCGGCAGGATCGGACGCGAGCCCGCCGCACACGCCGACCCAGCGCCCGCGCGCGCTGGCGAGGCGGCAGGTTTCGCCGATCATGCGCAGAACCGCGGGGTGCAGCGCGTCGACCCCGGCGGCGACCGCCGGATTGCCGCGGTCCATCGCGAGCACATATTGGGTGAGGTCATTGGTGCCGATCGACAGGAAATCGGCCTCGGCGGCAAGCAGGTCGGCGGTCATTGCCGCCGCCGGCGTTTCGACCATCACACCAACTTCGACCGGTGTCGCGATCCCCATCTCGCCGCGCAGCCGGTCGACGAGTGCGCGGACTTGCCGCAGCTCATCGAGGTTCGCGACCATCGGAATCATGATCTTGCACTGGCCGACGGGCTCGACGCGCAGGATGGCGCGAAGCTGCGTTTCGAGCAGTTCTGGGTTCGCGAGCGCGACGCGGATGCCGCGCTGGCCGAGCGCCGGATTTTCCTCGTGCGCGATCGGGATATAGGCGGCGGGCTTGTCGCCGCCGATGTCGAGCAGGCGGATGATCACGGGCTTGCCCGCCAGCGCGTCGGTGATCCCCTGATAGGCGGCGTGCTGCTCATCTTCCGACGGCGCGGTGTCGCGATCGAGGAAAAGGAATTCGCTACGGACGAGCCCCGATCCCTCGGCGCCCTGTTCGGCGGCGAGTGCGGCGTCCTCGACCGTGCCGATATTGGCGAAGATTTCGATGCGCGTGCCGTCGCCGGTTTGGCAGGCTTCCCTTGCCGCCGCCCGAGCCGCCTCGCGCCGTGCATCGCGCCTGGCGAGGCGCGCTGTGAAGGCCTCGCTATCGGCGGGCGAGGGGGCGACCGTAAGGTGGCCCATCTCGGCGTCGAGCAACAGCGGCGCGCCGTCCGCAACCGCGTCGAGCGCGTCGCCCATCGCGACGAGTGCGGGAAGGCCCATGCCCGCGCAGAGGATCGCGACATGCGATGTCGGGCCGCCGCGCGCGAGGCAGATGCCGGAGGGTTTCGTGGCAGCTAGCGCCACAAGCTGTGACGGCAACAAATCATCGGCAACCATGATCGCCCCGGCCGGAACGGCGTTGCCGTCGAGCGGCGTGCCGGTCAGCGTCGACAGCAATTGGCGCTCAATATCGATCAGGTCGTCGATGCGTTCGATCAGATGCGCGTTGCCCGTCGCGCGGATCGCATCGACCTGGTCGTGTATCGCGCCGCGCCACGCAAAGCCGGCGCTGCGTCCCTCGGCGATGCGTTTCTCGGCGACCGCAAGCAGTTCGGGATCGTCGATCAGCGCCAGATGCGCATGCATGACCGCCGCGACGCTCCCGTCCGCGCTGTCGGCGCGCGCCGCGATCCGGCCGCGAACGTCGCCCCGTGCCGCAAGCAGCGCGGCGCGCTCCTCCACCGCGCCGGCGCCATCGCGCGAGACCGCAATCTCGGCCTGCCGCAACCGCGCCGCCGGCCCCATCGCGAGCCCGGGAGAGGCAACGACGCCCCCGATCTGTCCTGCGCGCAGAACCTGCTCGTTGGTCGGCAGGACCGATGTCGCTGCGGGCGCGCCTTCGCCCATGTCGGTCGCCAGTAGCGCCACGATGGCCGCAAGCGCCGCCTCGGCATCGTCGCCGCGCGTCTGCACGATGACGTCATCGCCAAAGCCTGTACCGAGCGCGAGCAGCGCCACGGTGCTGCGCGCATCGCCGCGCTTATCGCCGTTCAGCAGATGCACGTCGGCCTCGAACCGCCGTGCCGTCTCCCCGATCCGTGCCGCAGGGCGCGCGTGGATGCCGTGCGGCAGCGACAGCGTCACCGCCTGTTCGACCACCGTGCCGTCATCCGACCGGCGGCGCGCCTCGGCCTGCACCGGGACCAATGTCATCAGCGCTTCGCAAGCGCCGATCGTGCAATCGACGGTGCGGCGGCTGATCGCAAAAGCCTCGGCATTGGTGACGATCACCGGGGTAATCAGGCTGGTGGCGGCGAGCGCGACGGCGTCGAGATCGAAGCGGATCAGCGGATCGCCGCGCGACACCGTCTGCCCGACCGCGACGAGCGCGGTGAAGCCTTCGCCCTTCAGCATCACCGTATCGAGCCCGATATGGACCAGCACCTCGGCGCCCTCGGCGCTGCGCAGCGAAATCGCATGGCCCGCGTCGTGGAGCGTCACCACCTCGCCGTCGAACGGCGCGACGACGGTATCGCCGAGCGGCTGAATCGCGACGCCGTCGCCCATCATGCGCTGGGCAAAGACGGGGTCGGGAACGCTGTCCAGCGTCGTCGCCCATCCTCTGAGCGGAGAGGTGATGATCAAGCTCATCGATTTAATCCCCAAAACTTCCGCCGCTTATTGTCATGCGGCTTGTTTATCATTGTGCGGCGTGGACAAGGTCCGATGTGGTGTCTGGAACAACGCGCCCGGCGATCCATGTTGCGCGCGGCGCGAGTTCGGCACTCAGCCATACCCAATCGGCGCGCTGCCCCGGCGCGATTGCGCCGATACTGTCTTGGAGCGACAGAAAATCGGCAGGCGTCGCGCTCGCCATTGTCGACACCTCGGGGACGGAAAGGCCCGTAACCTCCACCGTCTTGCGCAGCGCCGACGCCATGTCGAGGTGCGTGCCCGCGAGCGTGCCGTCCTCGAAAATGCAGACGCCGTCCTTCACCGCGATGCGTTTGCCCTGCAGCGTGAATTCGCTGACATCGGTGCCGACGCTCGGCATCGCATCGGTGACCAGCATGATCCGGTCCGTGCCCTTTGCATGGACCGCCAGCCGCACGACCGCGGGGTGCAGATGAACGTCATCGACGATCAGCCCGCAATAAGTATCCGAATCGAACGCCGCGCCGACCGCACCTGGATTGCGGTGATGCAGCGGCGACATGGCGTTGAACAAATGGGTGAAGCCGGAGAGCCCCGCGCCGATCGCGCGCTGCGCCTCGTCATAGGTGGCGTCGCTGTGCCCCGCGCTGACGATTACACCGTGGCGGACGAGGGTGCGGATGTCGTCCTCGTCGCACAGTTCGGGCGCCAGCGTCAGTATCACGCGCCCGCGGTGCGGCGCGGTGAGCGTCGCAAGGATGGCGTCGTCGAGGCGGCGGATACGATGCGCCTCGTGGATGCCGCGCTTCACCTCGTTGATGAACGGGCCTTCGATATGGATGCCGACGACCCCCGGCACCCCTTGCTCGATCGCGGCATCGACCGCGGCGAGCGCGGCGGCGATCTGCGCCGGCGTGTCGCTGATCAGCGTCGGAAGGAAGGCGGTGGTGCCATAGCGCGCATGCGCCGCGCCGATCGCCGCGATCGCCTCGACATCGACCTGGTCGTTGAACAGCACCCCGCCGCCGCCATTGACCTGCGTGTCGACGAAGCCGGGGAGCAGCCAGCCGCCGTCCAGATCGATCTCCCGGTCTGTGGAGGTGTCGGTCGCGGGTGTGACGGCGGTCACGGTGCCGTCGGCGACGGCGATGTCCACCGCGCCAACGACACCGCCCGGCAGTGCGACCCGGCCGTTATGGAAACGAAAGATCATAAAGTCTCGGTAACCTTGTTGAGATGCGGAGGCGAGTCGGGGTTATGGCCCCGCGCCAGCGCCAGCGCGCTCGCCATGCGATAAAAGCTCTGGATCATCAGGATCGGTTCGATCACCGGATGCGCCGCGATGGCGGGCAGGTCGCCGCCCGCGGGATCGGCGAGCAAGACGGTGGCGCCACGCTCGCGGAACTCGTCGGCGACCTCGCGAACACCGGCGGCCGCGCGGTCGGTGCCGCCCAGCGCGAGGATATGAAAGGCATCCCCGACGATCGCCATCGGGCCGTGGCGCACCTCGGCGGCGCTGAAACTTTCGGCGTGGAGTCCCGAGGTTTCCTTGAATTTGAGCGCCGCCTCCTGCGCCACGCCAAGGCCATAGCCGCGCCCGAGAACGAACAGGTTCGTGGCACCCCGAAAGGCGCCGACCGCGGGCGACCAGTCGAGCGCGAACGCCTCCGCAAGTTGGCCGGGCAGGGCGGTCAGCGCGTTTTCGAGCGCCGCGTCCTCCGACCAGGCCGCGACGAGTGCGGCGATCGCGGCGAGCGAGGCGATATAGGATTTGGTTGCAGCCACCGACCGTTCGACCCCGGCGAACAGCGGGATCACGACGTCGGCGAGGGCTGCGAGCGGCGAGCCTTCGGCATTGACCAGCACGACGACAAAGGCGCCCGCGTCGCGCTGCTGTTCGACCGCAGCGAGCAGGTCGGGGCTTTTTCCCGACTGTGAAATGGCAAGGCACAGTCGGTTTCCCGTGACCGCGGGGGCGTCATAGAGCGACGCGATCGACAGCGCCGCCGACGCGGTCGGTGTCCCCGTCATCGTTTCGATCAGATATTTGGCATAGGTCGCCGCATGATCCGACGATCCGCGCGCGCAGGTGACGACCGCTGCGGGGGGTGAGGCGCGCAGGCGCCGGGCGATCGCGGCGAAGGCGTCGCGATTCGCCTCCAGCATCATTGCGACGCCGACCGCTGCTTCGCCTGCTTCCTGCTTCATCAGCGTCTGTCGTCCGTCCGATGCGGCGTTCGGCGTCATAGAATCTTGTCTCCCGGTCGGTCTGTGAGGCCTCTCGATATATTGGTACTATATAGGTTATATATATCCCATCAAGATATATGTTCGGTGCGACCGGATTTTGACCGTCCAAGCCTTGTGGCGCACCATTTTCAGCGCCTGTAGTCATCCCCGATCGTATTTTCAGGGCTGCTGACCGGCCGCGAGGGCGCGCGGGCTTGTAGCGTATTGGTAATAAATGGCGGCCGATATTGGTCTTGTGCAGATCGCGCAGGCCGCGAGGATCCGGTCGCGGATCTTGCGTTGTGCGGGCGAGTCGCCGCGCGGCGTGGCCGGGCCTACGTCGAGGCTTTTTACGCGGCCTACCCGTTGAGCTCCGCCACGACGTCATAGGCGTCGCCGCGATAATAGCTCTGGGTGAACTCGGCGGTGCGGCCATCGGGCAGAAATCCCCGCCGCTCGATGAACAGGCCGGGCGTTCCGGTCTCGATTCCCAGAACCTCGGCTTGCTCGGCGGTGAAGGCGACCGCGCGCAGCCGCTGGAGCGCGCGGACCGGTAGGTGCCCTGCCGCATCGAGCGCTTCATAGAGCGACGCACCGACCGTCTCGACCGACGGCAGGCAATAAGCCGGTATCGTCGCATATTCGAGCGCCATCGACGTGTCGTCGGCATAGCGGATGCGGTGGAAGCGATAGACGAGCGACCCCGGCGACAGGCCGAGCGACAGTGCTTCCTCGGGCGTCACCGCGCCCGCGGTCTTGCTGATCCACTTGCTGTGCGGCTTGCGCCCGCGCGACACCATGTCTTCCGAAAAGGAAGTGAGCTTGGAGAAGCTTTTCTCGACGCGCGGCCGTGTGACGAAGGTTCCCGCGCCCCGGCGCCGTGCAACGATTCCATCGGCGACCAGCCCGTCGATCGCCTTGCGCACGGTGATGCGCGAGACATCGAATTCCTCGGCGAGGTCGCGTTCGGTCGGGATGGCCTCTTCGGCCTTGACCAACTGCCCCTCGATCGCGTCGCGCAGGATCTTCTGCAACTGAAGGTACAGCGGGGTGGGATCGTCCTTTTGCAGCGGACCCACGCGTTCGATCAGTGACAAGGACGTTTGCTCCATCCGGTTGTGAAGGCGCTTCAGCCGATAGGACCAGCGCCGCAGCCTTATGTGTTGCATTGGTATCGTCGCGTCAATCTTTGTTACGAACCTCTCGCGTAAACGGGTCCACCCGATTGCCCGCGCCTCACGTGATGAGATAGGACCAATTCGGCTTTTCTCCGTCAAATTCGTTGCGGCCAAGGCGCCGCCCCGCCCAATACGCGACGATTGCGCTCCAGCGACGCCGGGTTGCAATACTAATATAAAACCAATTTGGTGGATGCTATGAAGAAAAATGCGACATTTCTCGAAATTTTGCCATTTTCCTCTATAAAACAGCCGAATGGAAAGGCGTTGACCGCTCAGTTTCTGCATGACAAATTAGATACAAATTATCGATCGGGAGAATGGGAATGCAGGCCACGAGGTTGATCGGGATGGCGATTGCGGCGCTGTCCGCCCCTCAGGCTCTGGCGGCAGGCACGTCGTCGCAAACCGCGCTCGACCGTTTCGCCGACACGCTGGGTTATCGGCTCGAGGTGGTCGACAAT
This sequence comes from Sphingopyxis sp. Root154, assembly GCF_001427105.1. Lineage (GTDB taxonomy): Bacteria > Pseudomonadota > Alphaproteobacteria > Sphingomonadales > Sphingomonadaceae > Sphingopyxis. Next base: position 466,680 of record NZ_LMGI01000002.1, on the reverse strand, counting down.
CGCCCGGCGTGCGCGGCCGGGATCGAGGGTTGCTTTCTGTCGACGATCACGCTGACCCTTCCCGAAACACTGCCCGCCGACCTGCCGACCGAGGGGTTCGCGCTCACTTTCAGCTTCGTCAATCCGCTGCCACGCGTCGAAAGCGACATTTTCACGCACCGCCACGTCAATGGCGACGTCCAGCAATTGACGCTGAAACCCGGCGTGACGCTGCGCCCCGGTTCGAAGCACGAGATCAAGCTGTGGGGCGTTGGCTCGAATTTTTCAAAGGCGTTTGCGATGCCCAACGCCTATCTGGTCGCCGACGGGCTGAAACCGCGCACCATCGCCGCGACGCGCGCGGTGATCGATCCGGAGACCGGGCTCGAGACGCTGCCTTTTGTCGCGCCGATGACCGATGAGGCCAGGCTCGCGACCAAGAGCGATGCCGACAAGACGCGTTGGCTGACCGCCGAACGCGCCTTCGATGTACAGGCCGGACGGCTGGCGCCCAAAGCGAAGGGCATCGTGATCCTGCCGAAGCCGGCGAAGGCGGTGCAGGGCAGGGGGCGGGCGATCGACCTCGGCCGCGGTATCGCGCTGACATTGAGCGGCGTCGAACGCAGCGCGGTTGCGCCTGCTTTGGCTGCGCTCGGGTCGCCTGAGGGCGGCGCGCTGCCGCTGACGATCCGCATCGATCCCGCCGCCTCGAAAAAGGCGGAGGGCTATATTCTCGACGTCAAGGGATCGGGCATTGCCATCACCGCGCACGACGCAGCGGGGGCAAGCCACGCGCTGCGCTCGCTCGCGCAGCAGGCGGCGTTCGACAAGGGCATGCTAGCACCGCTCCACGTCGAGGATGCCCCCGAATATGGATTTCGCGGCCTCCACATCGATCTTGGCCGCAACTTCCATGGGCGCGACCAGCTTTTGAAGCTGGTCGAAGCGATGGCAGCGTACAAGCTCAACAAGCTGCACCTCCATCTCGCCGACGACGAAGGCTGGCGCATCGAAATCCCCGCGCTCCCCGAACTGGCCGCGGTCGGGTCGAAACGCTGCCACGATCCCGCCGAACAGACGTGCCTCCTGCCGCAACTCGGCGCGGGGCCCGACGGCGCGGGGGGCGTCAACGGCTATCTGAGCGTCGACGACTATGTCGCGATCGTGCAGGCGGCGGCGGTGCGGCAGATCGAGGTCATCCCGTCGATCGACATGCCCGGCCACTCGCGCGCTGCGATCAGGGCGATGGAGGTGCGCCATGCGCGCCTGACCGCCGCGGGCAAAAAGGCCGAGGCCGAGACGTACCGGCTGATCGACCCCGCCGACACCACCGAATATCGCAGCATCCAGCATTACAGCGACAACACGCTCAATGTCTGCCTGCCCTCGGCCTATCGCTTCGTCGACACCGTGGTTGATGCGCTCGCCGACATGCACCGCCAAGCAGGCGTGCCGCTCAAGACCTTCCACCTCGGCGCCGATGAGACGGCGGGCGCTTGGGTCAAATCGCCCGCGTGCATGGCGATGATCGCTGAAAATGGCGGTGATACGGGCAAGCTCACCCCGCGCTTCATCGAGCGCGTGAGCAAAAGCCTCGCCGCCAAGGGGCTGGAAGCCGCCGGTTGGAGCGACGGCATGGGGCATACCGAAACCGCCGCGATGCCAAAGAAGGTGCAAACGAACATCTGGGGCGTGCTCCACGCGGGCGCGATCCGCGAGGCGCACGACCAGATGAACCGCGGCTGGGACGCCGTCCTGTCGATCCCCGACCTTGGCTATTTCGACATGCCCTACGCGCCGCACCCCGACGAGAGTGGTTACAACTGGGCTTCGCGTGGGGTCGATCCGTATCAGGTGTTCGGCTTCATGCCCGACAATCTGCCCGCCAACGCCGCGACGATCCGCAACATCCAGGCCGAGGGCAAGGCGATCGAGGACAAGCCCGTCCTGCAACCGGGCCACCGCGCCGCGGGGCTGCAGGCGCAATTGTGGAGCGAGACGATCCGCACCGACGCGCAGGTCGATTACATGCTCTTTCCGCGCCTGCTCGCGCTCGCCGAACGCGCGTGGACGCCGGCACCATGGACTCCGGCCTATCAGGCGGGGGCGAGCTATGAATGGGGCGACGCGCGCGTCGACGCCGTGAAGCTCAAGGCGGGATGGCAGGATTTCGCCGGGCGCACCGCGGCGCAGTTCCCGATGCTCGAAAAAATGGGCGTGGCCTATCGCGTCGCCCCCCCCGGCGCGCGGATCGCGAACGGCAAGCTCGAAGCGAACAGCATGTTCCCCGGCACCGCGATAGAATATCGTATCGAGGGCGGCGCGTGGACGCGCTATGCCGGGCCGGTGGCGGTCAGCGGCGCCGTAGAACTCCGCAGCCGGTCCGCCGATAGCAAGCGCGCCAGCCGGACCGTTCGGGTCGAACCCACGCGGTAGGGCGGGCTGCGGCGAATCGGGTCAGGCCGCCTTCATCCATATGACGAGCGCAAAGCGTGTTGCGCGTGCGGGCAAGGTGCGGTGCGGAGTAAAGCGGTCAAGAAACAGCACCGTCCCTGCCGGGCATTTGGGGTGAACACGCGGCAGGCCCGCAAGCCGCCATTCGGGGATTTCAAAGCCGTCATCGCCATCGCTCGCCAGCGGCGCGGGCTGGCGCCCCGCCGCGATCTCGAGCCCGCCGCTTTCGGGCCCCGCATCGCTCAGCGGGATCCACGCGGTCACCGCGACCTTGCCGCATCCGGTGCCGTCGTCGCGCGCAACGTCGCTGTGCCAGGCGTGGCGATGCTCAGGAAAGCAGGCGATGCTGGCGCGCACGCGCACGATCTTTCCGGCCAGCGCACGGCCGCCTAGCCGCTCGGCAGTTTCGATCAGCCGCGCGTCGTTCGCGAGTGCCTGAAGCCTCGGCCCGCGATGCGCGTCGGTACATACCGCTACACGCAGCAAATTCGCGACGCTGCGCTCGTGAGCGCACACGCGGTCGATCCGTTCGCTAAGCGGAGCGTTGGGGCAGCTTTGTTCGAACGGCAGGTACAGCGCACGCGACACGCGGTCGACATGCTCGGCGATGTCGTCCTCTGCCGCCCGGACAATCTCCGGGTCGAACAGCGGCACCGCGGCATAGCCTTGCCCGGCGAACAGTGTTTCAGCGCTCATCGCGCGCGACCGAACAGCGTGATCGTCGGCCACTCGCCGCCTGTCTCGACCTTTGCATCGATGCCATAGACCGCGCGCAGCCGCTCGGCGGTCAGCACCCCGGCGGGCGCGCCATCGGCGACGATCCGGCCCTCGTCGATCAGCAGCAGCCGGTCGCAATAGCGCGCCGCGAGCGTCAGGTCGTGGAGCACCGCGATCACCAGCGCGCCGCCCGCCGCTTCGGCGCGCAGCATATCCATCACGTCGATCTGGTGCCCCGGATCGAGGCTCGCGAGCGGTTCGTCGGCGATCAGCGCAGGCGCCTCGACCGCGAGCGCGCGCGCGAACAACACGCGGGCGCGTTCGCCGCCCGACAATTCGGTCGCGATCCGGTCGCGCAGGTCGAGCACGTCGGCACGCTCCATCGCGCGCTCGATCGCCACCGTGTCGACATCGGCGATCCGCGACATCGGCGCGAGATGCGGCAGCCGCCCCAGCCCGACGAGCCGCTCGACGGTCAGCGGCCAGTGTAGCGTCTGCCCCTGCGGCACATAGGCGATCCGCCGCGCAAGCTCGGAGCGCGGCATCGCCGCCGCATCGACGCCGTCGACGCGCACCGAACCGTCCGCACGCACCAGCGCGAGCATCGCGCGCGCCAGCGTCGACTTGCCCGCGCCATTGGGGCCGACGATCCCGGTCAGCGTGCCGGGCCCGAATTCGGCACTGACATCGTGGACGACGACGCGGCGGCCGAGCGTGACGCCGACATGGTCGAGGGTGAGGCTCACCATAGCCGTCGCTCCCGCATGAGATGAACAAGGAAGACCGGAACTCCCAGAAAGGCAGTGACGACGCCCAGCTTGAGCTCGTTTGTCGTCGGGATGATCCTTACGCCCAGGTCGGCGAGCGTCAGCAGCGCCGCGCCGCCGATCGCCGAGGGCAGCAGGATCGCCGAGGGGCTGCGGTCGGTGAGCGGGCGGATCAGGTGCGGCACGATCAGCCCGACAAAACCGATCGCCCCTGTTACGGCCACCGCGCCGCCGACCCCGATCGCGGTCCCGATCAGCAGCCGGAGCCGCGTGCGCCGCAGGTCGGTGCCAAGCGCCTGTGCGGCCTCCTCGCCAAGCGTTAGCGCATCGAGCGCGCGCCCGTTCCACAGCAGCATCGCGGTGCCGATCGCGATGCACGGCAGCGCGATCCACACATGATCGAACGACCGGTTCTCGAGGCTGCCGAGCAGCCACGTCATAATCTCCATCGCCGCAAAAGGGTTGGGCGACAGGTTGAGCGCGAGGCTCGTCCCCGCGACCGCGAGTGTCCCGACCGCGATCCCCGCGAGGATCAAAGTCAGCGGGCTTTCGGCCTTGCCCGAAAGGATGAAGAGCAAAGCGAGCGACAGGAGCGCGCCGCCCGTGGCGAGCAGCGGCAACACGATCGGATGGATTTCGGCCAGCCCGAAGTAGATCGCCGCCACGCCGCCGAGTGCCGCGGCGTTCGACGTGCCGAGCACCGAGGGTTCGGCGAGCGGATTGCGCAGATAGCCCTGTAGCGCCGCGCCCGCGAGCCCAAGCATCGCGCCCACCGCGAGCGCTAGCAAAGTGCGCGGCAGGCGCAGGTCGAATAAGATGATCGACGCGACCTTGTCGTTATTGCCCATCGCGGCGTCGACGAGCCGCGCGACCGACAGGTCGACCGCGCCGAACAACAGCGATGCGACTGCGGCAACCAGCGTCAAAGCCGACAGCGCGGCGATCAATGACCAGCGGGGCAGGGCGAAGCGGCTCATGAGCGTTTTCCTTCGAGACGCACGATCTGGTCCACCATGCTGCGCGCCGCCCGCGTGTAGGCCGGGCTGCCGCACACCGTCCACGCCTGCGGCACGCTGATACGCGGAATGTCTTTCAGCGCCGGATGATGCAGCATCTCGCTCCCCTGGTCGGTCACCTTGTCGGTTGAACTCTCGACGATCAGATAATCGGGCTGGGCCGCGACCATCTCCTCGAGGCTGAGCTGCGACAGCGGGGGCTTGCCGAGCTTTCCTGCGAGGTTAACCAGCCCGACGCGCGTCATCAATTCGTCGATCAGCGTTCCCGTGCCGGTCATATAGCCGCGCCGCTGGTAATAGGCCGCGACGCGGCCCTTACCGGGCTTGGGTAGCCCGGCGAGTTCGCCTTGCATCCGCGCGATCAGTGCACCGCCGCGCCCGCGGTGGCCGACGGCCGCGGCGGTTTCGCGGATCGAGGCATAGATTTCTTCGGGTGTGCTGGCCGTCTCCAGATCGAGCAGCGGATAGGTGTGCTTGGGTAGCGCCGCCAGCGCCGCGCTGCGGCTCGCCGGCATGCCGACGATCAGGTCGGGTTCGATCGCGAGAATCTGTTCGGCCGAATTGCTGAGCAGCGGTATCCCGCGCGCCTTCGCCGCCTCGCCCGACATTTCGCGGTCAGTCGCATTTTTCGTCAGCCCCGCGATCTGCTTTCGATCTGCGAGCGCAAGCACAAGCTGGTCGGCACAGAGATTGATCGACACGATACGCTGCGGAATCGCCGGCGCTTTTGCGGGCTGGGCGGGGGACGCGGCCCACAACAGACCCGCGCCGCCTGACAGCACAGCAAGCGCCAGCATGCTGCGCCGCCGCATCAGAACTCGATCCCCCGCTGCGCCTTCACATTCTGTTCGCGGAACGGATGCTTTATCTGCGCCATTTCGGTCACCAGGTCCGCGACGTCGATCAGTTCCTGCGGCGCGTTGCGGCCGGTGACGATGACGTGCGTCATATGCGGCTTGGCGGCCAGCGCCCCGAGCACCTCATCGAGCGGCAGATAATCATAGCGCAGCACGATGTTGAGCTCGTCGGCGATCACCATCGCATAGGACGGGTCGGCGATCATCCGCTTCACCTCGTTCCACGCTTCGCGCGCCACCGCGATGTCGCGCGTGCGGTCCTGCGTGTCCCAGGTAAAGCCTTCGCCCATCGGCTTGAACTCGATCAGGTCCGGAAAGCGCTCGAACACCGCTTTCTCGCCCGTCGCCATCGCGCCCTTCACGAACTGGATGACGCCGACCTTCATTCCGTGGCCGATCGCGCGCGCCGCCATGCCAAGCGCGGCCGATGTCTTGCCCTTGCCGGGGCCGGTGTGGACGATGATCAGGCCCTTTTCGACGGTTTTCGTCGCGACCTTCTTCGCCTGTGCGGCCTGGATTTTCTTCATCTTCGCCGTGTGTTCGGCGTCGGTACGCGTTTTCATGGGAAGACCCCCCGCACGCCGGCAACGAAGGCGGAGCCTGCCGACGCGCGGGCGCGATCGACCGGTGCTGGCGTCGCAAGCGGCGTAATGCCTGCGGACCCGGCACCGAAGCGGCTCCAGCCGCTTGGTCGTCGCTCGACGGAAACGTCCGTGCCGCGGCCTTTCCCTGGGCCAGGGCAGTGAGCGACCCACGCCGGCAGGTCTCCTGGCTCGCGGGTCAGGGCTTGATGCACGCCTTCCCAGGTGACCCCAGTGGCTGATCCGAAATTTTCGGACCGGTGCATCTCGCTCGCCGCTTACAGTTGCAGGGACAGCCTCGGCTTCGGGGGGTCAGGACGAACCCCTTTACCGCGTTCCCATTTTAAGCCCTTTCGGGCACCGGCGCGATCAGATGCGGAGTAAGCCCCGCCTGCGCAGCCCATAAAGGAGCCGCGCTTTTTCGCAATGCCTATTCCCGTTCGACGATCATCGCCGCGCCGACCCCATTGCGCCACCTCGCTCGGCTTCGTCCCGATGGCGCTCGCGACCGGGCGGGGGGCCGTGGTGCAAAAGCCGCTCGCGACGGTGGTCGTCGGCGGGCTGATCTCGTCGACGCTGCTCACCCTGTTCGTGCTGCCGACGCTCTAAGCGCGATATGGGCGGTCGCGCGCCTAGGGCAACAGCCTGCCTTCGTCGCGCCGCGGCATCGGTGCGACGAAGCGCAGCACCAGTGCCGAGAGGATCAGCCAGCCGGCCGAAACGAGAATCGCCGCCGGCAGCGACGCCAGATCGGCGATCAGCCCGAGCGTATACGCGCCAAGCGCCATCGCGCCAAAGGTCACCGCCTGATAGATCGACAGGCAGCGGCCGAGGATTTCCTCGGGCGAACGGAGCTGCATCGCGACGTTGAGCGTTGTCAGCATCGACACCCACGCCCCGCCCGCGACAAAGGCGGCGACGATAATCCACGGCAGGCTGGCGGTCAGCGCGACCGGCACCATCGCGGCGGCAAAGATCAGCGAGGCGGCGGTCACCACCCGGTCGCTGCCCCAGCGCCGCCGTGCCGAACTCACCAACAGCGCACCGAAGATCGACCCCGCACCAAAGGCGGCAAGGCATAGCCCATAGATGACCTCGGTCCCGTGCAATCGGTCGCGGACGAGCGATGGTAGCAGCGCCTGGAACCCCGCCGCGCCAAAGCCGAACGCGAAGCCGCGGATCAGCACGCGGCGTACCGGGTCCGAATGTACGCAGAAACGGATGCCCGCGGCGATCGCGGTCAGCATCGAGGTGCGGCGCCGCGGCGTGGTTTCGGGATGCCAGCGCAGCAGCACGATGATCAGCACGATATAGCTGATCGCATTGAGGCCAAAGGCCGCAGCCGTGCCGACAATCGAGATCAGCAGCCCGCCAAGCGCCGGGCCAACGCTGCGCGCGAGGTTGTAAGCGATGGTGTTGAGTGCGATCGCCTGCGGCAGATCGCGTGGCCCGACCTGCAGCCGCACCGACGCCTGCCACGCCGGGCCGTTAAGCGCGGTCCCGCACCCGACCGCGAGGGTGAAGAACAGCAGCGACAGCGGGGTGATCGCGTCGAGATATGTTGTCAGCGTCAGCGCCGCCGAGACCAGCAGCATCCCCGTTTGCGCCGCGAGCATCACGCGCCTCCGGTCGAAATTATCCGCGATCGCGCCCGCAAAGATGCCGAGCAGCAGGATCGGGATCGTCGCGCCCGCCTGCACCAGCGCGATCAGCAGGTGTGATTGGGTGAGTTCGGTCATCAGCCACGCGGCCGCGACCGACTGGATCATCGACCCCATGTTCGATGCAAGGTTCGCGATCCAGATCGCGCGAAACGCCGGATAGCGGAACGGCGCTAGCGCGGAGGGTGGGGGCGGGGCGTCGGGACTCACCTGTCGTCGCGTAACCCGGCCCGCCACCCTCGGCAAGGCCGGCGCTATTCCGTGAGTTCAAAAGCGGCTTCGGACCCTTCGGCCGACGACGGTCCGATCCACAGTTTGAACTGGCCGGGTTCGCTGCCCCAGCTCATGTCCTGGCGCGTGAAGGCCAGGTCGGCATCGGTCAGGGTGAAGCGGATCGTCCGCTTCTCGCCCTTCTTGAGCATCACCTTCTCGAAGCCCTTGAGCTCCTTGACCGGCCGCGTCACCGATCCGACGAGGTCGCGGACATAGAGTTGCACGACATCCTCGCCATCGCGCGCGCCGCTGTTGGTCACTGTGACGGTCGCGGTCAGCTTCTCACCCGGACGGATTTTCGCCTTGTCGAGCGTCACCGGCGAATAGGAGAAGCTGGTGTAGCTGAGGCCATAACCGAAAGGATAAAGCGGCGTGTTCGGCGTATCGAGATAGCGTGAGACATATTTGGCGTTCGGATCCTCTGGCTTGATCGGCCGTCCGGTGTTTTTCATGTCGTAATGGATCGGCACTTGCCCGACATTGCGCGGGAAGGTCACCGGCAATTTGCCCGACGGATTGTAGTCGCCGTAAATAACATCGGCGATCGCATGGCCGCCCATCGTACCCGGATACCACGCCTCGAGGATTGCATCGACATTGGCGTCGGCCCACTCGATGCTGTTCGGGCGCCCGCTCATCAGCACGAGGATGATCGGCTTTCCGGTCTTTTTCAGCTCTTCGAGCAGCGCCTGCTGGTTGCCGGGCAGGTCGAGCGAGGTGCGGCTCGCCGCCTCGCCGGTCATGTTCCAATGCTCGCCCATCGCGGCGATGATGACGTCCGATTTCTGCGCGAGCGCGATCGCCTCGGCGAAGCCGTCGCTCTTGCCCGCGTCGGCGAACTGATAGCCCGCGCCTTTGGCGTAGGCCACCGTCGTGCCCTTCGGCGCGCGCGCTTGTATCCCTTCGAGCAACGTCACCGGGCGCGTCTTGCGGTCGCCAGCGGCGGACCAGCTGCCGATCATATCCTCCTTGCTGTTGCCGAGCGGGCCGATCACCGCGATCGACTTCGCCGCTGCGGCGAGGGGCAGGGCATTGTTCTTGTTCTTCAGCAGCACGATCGACTTGCGCGCGACGTCGCGCGCCGCCTCAAGGAAGTCGGGGCGATAGATGGTCGCCTTTTCGCGCGCCTCGTCGGAGTAACGATAGGGGTCATCGAACAGGCCGAGGCGATATTTCATTTCGAGGATCGCCTTTACCGCCTCGTCGACGCGTTTGACGTCGACCTTGCCCTCGGCGACCGACTTGGCGAGGTGATCCATGAACACTGCGCCCTGCAGATCCATGTCGACCCCGGCATTGATCGCTTGCTCGCCGGCCTGCTTCAGGTCGCGCGAATAGCCGTGCGGGACCATTTCGTTGATCGACGTGTAATCGGTTACGATGAAACCTCTGAAGCCCCATTTCTTTCGGAGCACGTCGGTCAGCAGATAGTGGCTGCCCGAGGCCGGGACGCCGTCATATTCGTTGAACGAGGTCATGAAGGTGGCGGCGCCGGCATCGGCGGCCGCCTTGAAGGGCGGCAGATAGACGTCGCGCAGCGTGCGTTCGGAAATGTCGACCGTGTGGTAATCGCGGCCGGCCTGTGCGGCGCCATAGGCGGCGAAATGCTTGGCGGTCGCGAGTATCGTGTCGACGCGCTTCAGATCGTCGCCCTGAAACCCGCGCACGCGCGCGACCGCGATCTTGCTGCCGAGATAGACATCCTCGCCCGCGCCCTCCGACATGCGGCCCCAGCGCGGGTCGCGCGCGACGTCGACCATCGGTGCAAAGGTCCAGTGAATGCCCTCCGCCGATGCCTCGGTCGCGGAAATTCGTGCTGCTTTTTCAATAGCTTTGAGATCCCAGCTCGCCGATTCACCGAGCGAGATGGGGAAGATGGTGCGGTGGCCGTGGACGACGTCATAACCGAAGAGCAGCGGGATCTTGAGCCGCGTTTCCTCGACCGCCAGCCGTTGCAGTTCGCGCGTATATTTGGCGGTGAAGGCGTTGAAGATCGACCCGATGCGGCCCTTGCGAATATCGTCCTGATAGCCCTGACGTATCGTCGGGCCGGTCGAATCCCAGTCGCTCGTCAGCAGCGACAATTGTCCGACTTTCTCGTCGAGCGTCATCTTCGCCATCAGATCGGCGATGAAGCGATCCATCTTCGGATCGGGGCGCATCCAGCCCGCGGAATCCATGGATGCCGCCTCGTTCGTGCTCGTCGTCGGCTTTGCCATCAGCGGAGCGGGGGAGAGCTGTCCTGCCACCATCAGGGTGGCCAGCGTCAGGCATGTGAGGTTGCGCGTCATCGGCGGCATGATTCGTCCTTCCCAGTCGGGTCTGCTTATACATTGTCACGCGGATTGGCCGAATTTCGGCCGAAAACCGGCTGGTCCCCGATTGCATCCATCTGTGTCGCTTCCCCCTATACAGCTATCGTGAAACCGGTTACAAATCAAAAAAACAACGACGCAATTTCCCGCGATTCGTCGCTGCACCGGAGGCAAGCCGGTCAGCGAATGAGGCGAAGGCGGGGATGTCGGGGCGCTTAAAAGGGAGGATGCCGTGAAGTTTCCGCATGATTTTCAGACCAATTCCGCACACCGGTCGCGTGCCCGTACGCTTGCCGCCGCGCTGGCATGGAGTAGTGCAGGCGCGGCCCTTGCGGTCGCGGTCGCAACTCCGGCGCATGCACAGGTCTCGGGCGCATCGCTGCGCGGCACCGTAAAGGCCGACGGCGGCGTGTCCGAAGTCACCGCAATCAACGTCAACACCGGCCTGACGCGCACCTCTACCGTCGGCGCCAACGGCAGCTATGGGTTTTCCTCGCTGCCGGTCGGCACTTACCGCCTCGAATTCACGACATCGTCGGGCAAGCGCCAGACCGATGAGTTCACGCTCAACGTCGCGCAGAGCGCGGTGCTCGATTTCGACTTCTCGCAGCCCGACATCGCTGAGGGCGGTGACGACGCGATCATCGTCACGGGCAGCCGTCTCCGCTCGATGGAAGGCGGCGAAGTCGGCACCAACATCTCGCAGCGGCTGATCGAACAGCTGCCGCAGAACAACCGCAACTTTCTCGCTTTTGCCGACCTCGCGCCCGGTGTGCAGTTCATCACCAACGGCACCGACCAGTCGCGTCTTCAGGGTGGCGCGCAGGGAAGCAATTCGGTCAACATCTTCATCGATGGCATCGGGCAAAAGGACTATGTCCTCAAGAACGGCGTCACCGGCCAAGATTCGACCCAGGGCAATCCTTTCCCGCAGCTCGCAATCGGCGAATACCGCGTCCTTTCGTCGAACTATAAGGCGGAATATGATCAGGTCAGCTCGGTCGCCATCACCGCGGTGACCAAATCGGGCACCAATGAATTCCACGGCGAAGCCTTTGTCGATTTCTCCAACCAGAGCCTGCGTGATCGCCGGCCGAGCGAGAATTTCCCACGATACATCCCGAAGACACGCACCAAGGATTTCCAGTTCGGTGGCGCACTGGGCGGGCCGATTATCAAGGATGTTCTGCACTTCTTCGTGACCTATGAAGGAAAGCGCCGCATCAACCCGCGCGACGTGACTCCGGGCCTCGAACTGCCGGTCAGCTACTTCCCCGAAAAATATCAGTCGGTGTTCGGGCCGCGGAACGAGACGTTCGACGAAAATCTCTATTTCGGGAAGATCAACTTCACCCCGACTTCCAACGATCTGTTCGAATTTTCGGTCAAGTATCGCGACGAAAGCGGCGAGCAGTTCAACAGCGGCTTTGCCGCTTATGAAACGCGCACGATTGCGAAGGTCGAGGAATGGCGCGGCCTCGCGCGCTGGGAGCACACCGCCGACACGTGGGTCAACGATTTTAAGGTCGCCTATGAAGACGTGACCTGGGGGCCGCGTCCACTCAATTTCGGCAATGTCTCGGTCTTCAACGCGACGGTCCCGAATACACCCCCGGTAACCGGAACCCGCACGGGCGATATACTGCGCATCGGTGCGGGCAGCAATTTCCAGGACAAGGGCCAGAGCGGCTGGCAGGTCTCGAACGATTTCACCTGGACCGGCCTCGACAACCATAGCTTCAAGGTCGGGGTGAAGGCGAAGTGGGTCAAACTCAACACCAACACGCAAAATGGCGTGAACCCGGTCTTCAACTATAATGTGAACTATGCCCCGGGCGGCGCGTTCAACGACACCATTCCTTATCGCATGACGTTCAGCGCGCCCGTCGGGGACGGCGACCCCAACATCACGTCGAAGAATTTCCAGTTCGGCATTTATGCTCAGGATGACTGGGAAATCGACGACCGGCTGACGCTCAATATCGGCCTGCGCTGGGATTATGAGCGCACACCCGCGTTCCTCAATTACGAGCATGACCCCGCGATCGCGGAATTCGTTGCCGGTCGCGCGTCCTATACCGCCGCGAATGGCGCCGTCACGCCGCCATACACGAACCTGCGCAACGCCAACTTCGATATCAACGACTATATCTCGACGGGCAGCGAGCGAAAGGCGTTCAAGGGCGCCTGGCAGCCGCGTCTGGGCTTCACCTATGCGCTCGACGATGAAAAGCGTTTCGCGATCTTCGGTGGCTATGGCCGCTCCTATGACCGCACCCAGTTCGACTTCATCCAGCAGGAACTGGCGCAGGGTCTGTTCGCCGGCCGTACGTTCAACTTCAACAACCCCGGTGACACGCGCAATACTTGCGTGCCCAGCGCGACCTGTATCGCGTGGAATCCCGCCTATCTGACCCCGGAGGGCCGCGATGCGCTGATCGCGGGGCTCCCGGTCGGCGCCGGTCGTGAACTGCGCTTTATCAAGAATGATCTCAAGACGCCCTATTCGGATCAGTTCAGCCTGGGCGTTCGCGGGAAATTCAACCTGCTCGATCTCGAAGTCGGCTATAGCTATGTTGAAAGCCACGACGGCTTTGCCTATGTCCTCGGCAACCGCCGCCCCGACGGCAGCTTCTTCCCGGCAACCGGACGCCCCGATGCGCCCTTCGGCAACCCGCCGGCACCCTTTGGCAGCATCATTCTCGGCACCAACGGGATCGAAACGCGTGCCGACACGGCCTATTTCAAGCTGACCAAGCGCTACACCGAATTCTCGCCGTGGAGCCTCGATGCGACCTACACGTTCACCGATGCCGAGGAAAACCGGCAGTTCGGCGAAACCTTCTCGCTCGATTTCCCGGGTATCGAAAATTATCCCTTCATCTCGGCAACCGGCGTGCGCAAGCATCGATTCGTGATGGCGGGTACGGTCGATATTCCGCTCGGCATCACTCTGTCGGGCAAGTTCCAGATTGCGTCGCCCAAATATCTCGCGGCGCTCGTAGATACCGCGGGAACGCCGCCGAGCCGCACCGTCACGTCTATCGAGACCAAGGGCAATGGCGATCGCTGGGGCTATCGTCAGATGGACCTGTCGCTCACCAAATATGTCCCGCTTGGCTTCCTCAGCGAAGAATCGCGGCTCCGCTTCCGCATCGACATCATCAACCTGTTCAACGACCGAAATTATGGCGGGTTCAGCGCAGTCACCGGTCTGCGCAACGAGAACGATCTCAGCCTTGATGGTCCGCCGCGGACGATTAAGCTATCGGCCGGCTTCCAATTCTGACCGGCTGACAGGCGCCCGGCTCGCACCCCCTCCCGCGGGCCGGGCGCCTCACTTTTTTTGGAGTATCGCATGTCGTTTCGTATCGGGGCATCGCTCCTGCCCCTGGTCGCGCTGACTACGGCGTGCACCGCCACTCCGGCGCCGTCGGCCGTCACCCCGGCAGCGAAATTGCCGCCGCTGACCGAGACGGCCTTTTCCGAAGAGCTGACCGAGCGCACCTTCCGCTATTTCTGGGACACCACGGACACCGAGCGGTGCCTCGCGCCCGATCGCTGGCCGAGCAATCCCTTCTCGTCGATCGCGGCGACGGGCTTTGCGCTGACCGCCTATGGCATCGGCGCCGAGCGCGGTTATGTCACCCGCGCCGAAGCGGCTCTGCGCACGCGCGACTGCCTGCGCTTCTACTGGACCGCGCCGCAGGGTCCCCAGGCCGCAGGCGCCACCGGCCATAAGGGCTTTTTCTATCACTTCCTGAAGAATGACGACGGTACGCGATTCAAGACGACCGAACTGTCGACGGTCGACACCAGCCTGTTCCTCGGCGGCGCGCTGTTCGCACAAAGCTATTACGACCGGAACGACCCGGTCGAGGCCGAGATCCGCGACCTTGCCGAGAAGATCTACACCCGCGTCGACTGGACCTTTGTCCAGCGCACCAACACCGGCACCGAGGCGCGGAACCTCGCGGGTTCGCACGGCATCACCATGGGGTGGAAGCCGGAGAAGGGTTTCGAGACGCACGACTGGGTCGGCTATAATGAGGGCATGCTCGTCTATGTGCTGGCTCTCGGATCGCCGACGCATCCGGTCGGCAAGGACGCGTGGGACAAGGGCTGGGCCACCGATCTCGAAAAGGACTGGGGCACCTATTACGGGCAGCAGCATCTGCAGTTCGAGCCATTGTTCGGGCACCAGTACAGCCATGTCTGGGTCGATTTCCGCGGCATCCGCGACGATTTCATGCGCGGCAAGGGCATCGACTATTTCGAGAACAGCCGCCGCGCGACGCTGGCGCAGCGTGCCTATGGCGCCGACAATCCGAACAAATGGACGGACTATAGCGCCGATATCTGGGGCTGGACCGCGTCGGACGGGCCAGGATATTCGAAGGACAAATATAGCGTCGGCGGAACGCCGCGCTTCTTCAACGGCTATATGGCGCGCGGCGTCAGCGCGATCCGCGTCGTCGACGACGGGACGATCGTTCCGACCGCGGCGGGTGGCTCGGTCGCCTTTGCGCCCGAGGTGGCGATCCGCGCGCTGATGGCGATGCGCACGCAATATGGCGCGCGCCTCTACACGCGCTACGGCTTCAAGGACGCGTTCAACCCCAGCTTTACCTTTGCCGATCCGAATATGCGTAGCGGCGCGGTCGATCCGGTCCATGGCTGGGTGGCAAACGACTATCTAGGCATCGACCAGGGACCGATCCTCGCGATGATGGAAAACCATCGCAGCGGCTTCGTGTGGAAGGTGATGCGCAAGAACCCGCACATCGTCCGCGGGCTCCAGCGGATCGGCTTCACAGGCGGCTGGCTCGACAAGGCGAAAGCGGACTAGGCTCGCTCCGCCATCCCGGCCTTCGCCGGGATGGCGGGTAGCGGGTTCAGCAGCCTTTTCCGATGCACAGGTCGGCGACCACCGGATAATGATCCGACGGCAGCTTGCCGCCATTCTGGTCGGTCAGCGTCGCATGGCGCAGCACCTGCACATCGTCGCTGACGAAGATATGGTCGATGGGGCTCGGGTCCATCTGCGCAATCTTGAAGCCGGTGAAGGTGCCGAGCGGGCCGTAATGCGGCGTGCGGCTGATGATCCGGCTGTCGCGGAGCGCGCCCTTGCCCGGCTCGACGATCGCGGCATAGGGATTGCTCGTCGCGGGGCTGTTGAAATCGCCCATCAGCACCGCGGTTTCGCCGGGCTTGCGCTGCCCGTCGATCCAGCGGCGGATCTGGCGGGCGCTTTCCTGGCGCGCAACCTCGCCGATATGGTCGAAATGGGTGTTCACGACGAGCAAGCTGCGTTTCGCCGCCCGGTCGTGCAGCCGCGCCCATGTCGCGATCCGCGGCAGCGCGGCGTCCCAGCCCTTGCTCGGCGTATCGGGTGTCGGCGACAGCCAGAAAGTGCCTGATCCGACCAAGGCGAAGCGGTCGCGGCGGAAACCCAGCGGCGAATATTCGCCCTTTTCCTTGCCGTCGTCGCGCGCGACCCCGACGAATTGATAGCCGGGCAGATCGGCCTCGACCGTCTGTTTCTGGTGCTGCAGCACCTCCTGCATTCCGACGAAATCGGGTGCCTGATAGGCGACGAGCGCGATCAGTGCCGCGCGCCGGTGCGGCCAGGCGTTGTCGCCGTCCGACGCGAGATCGAGGCGAATATTGTAGGTCATCGCCTCATAATGATCGGCGCGTTCTTTCGCGGCGGCGGGGAGGGCAAGCAGCGCCGCGGCGGCGAGGATCAGGAGCTTTTTCATCCGAGGTTTCCTCCGTTCGAGGCGATCACGCTGCTGTAGAAACGCGCGCTGCGCTTCGGCGTGCGGACCTGCGTCTCATAGTCGACATGCACGATGCCGAAGCGCTTCGAAAAGCCCAGCGACCATTCGAGATTGTCGAGCAGCGACCACGCCATATAGCCGCGCACATCGACGCCCTTTCTGATCGCGTCGCCGATCGCCGAGATGTGCGTACGCAAATAGTCGCAGCGCAGCGGATCGTCGATCCCGTCGGGACCTGCGGTTGGCGGGTCGTAGAAGGCCGCGCCGTTCTCGGTGATATAGACGGGAATATCGCCATAGGTGTCGCGGAACCAGAGGAGCATGTCGGTGAGCGCGGGCGGATAGACTTCCCAGTCGGTCGTCGTGTGCGTCGCGATCTGCTTCACCGGCGAGGCGCCGACGGGCCACTGGTTCGGGTCGGCCTTCACGACGTTGCGCGTGTAATAGTTGATCCCGATGAAATCGACCGGCTGGTTGATCGCTTTCAGGTCTTCAGCCGACCATTCGGGCCAAGCTTCGCCGAACACCTCGGCGAGTTCGGCGGGGTAGGAGCCTTTCAGCGCCGGGTCGAGATACTGGCGGTTCATATAGGCATGCGCGCGCGCGGTTGCGGCGATGTCCTCGGGGCTGTCGCTCGCCGGATATTTGGGTTCGATATTGACGACAAGGCCGATCTCGTGCGCGCCTTCGCTGCGATAGGCTGCAACCGCCGCGCCGTGCGCGCGCATCAGATTGTGGCTCGCGATCGGCGTTTCGAACAGATTGCGGTGCCCGGGCGCGAGCGCGCCGTGGAGATAGCCGCCATCGGTGATCACCCAAGGTTCGTTGAGCGTCACCCATTTCTTCACGCGCCCGTCGAGGCGGCGGTACATCACCGCGCCATAGTCGGCGAACCAGCCGGCGATGTCGCGATTGAGCCAGCCGCCCTTGTCGTCGAGCGCGGCGGGCAGGTCCCAATGGTGCAGCGTCAGCAACGGCTCGATATCGTTCTTGAGCAATTCGTCGACCAGCCGCTCGTAAAAGTCGAGGCCGGGTTCGTTCACGCGCCCGGTCCCTTCGGGCAGCACGCGGCCCCAGTTGACGCTGAAGCGATAGGCTTTGAGCCCGAGTTCCTTCATCAGCGCGACGTCGGCGGGCATGCGGTTATAATGGTCGCACGCGACGTCACCGGTGTCGCCCTTGACCGCCATCAGCCGCGGGTCGTGGCTGAATCGCTGCCAGATGCTCGCGCCCGCACCGTCGGCGAGCGGCGACCCTTCGATCTGATAGGCGGCGGTCGCCGCGCCCCACAGGAAATCGTCGGGAAAAACAGTCTGCGTCATTTCTTGTCCTTGTCGGCAATCGTTGGGGAGGAGATTTTCTGTTCGAGGAGCCAGGCATAGAGCGCCGGGTCGTCATAGGCGGGATCCCAGGCATTGTGGCCAAGGTCGGGATAGATGGTCAGCCGCACCTTGCGGCCGCCGCACGCGCGAATTGCGCGCGCCATCGCAAAGCTGCCTTCGGGGACAACGACATCGTCACGGTCGCCGTGAAAGGCCCAGACGGGCAGGTCCATCAGACGGCACGCCTCGCCCGGATTGCCGCGCCCGGCGACTGCGGCCACCGCTGCGAACCGCTGCGGCTCGGCGATCGCCCAGCGCCAGCTCGCATGCCCGCCGCGGCTTAGGCCGGTCAGGTAAATGCGTGCGGGGTCGATGCGATAATTCTTCGCGATATGGTCGACCAGCCGGTCGAGCTTTTCGATGTCCCAATCCTGATCGGTGCCGAGCAGCGGCGACACGGTGAGGAAGGGGAAGGCGGGGTCGCGCTCGGCGACCTTCGGCGGGCCATGGACCTTTACCTTCGCGACATCGTCGCCGCGCTCGCCCGATCCGTGGAGGAAGACCAGCAGCGGATATTGCTTCGCCGTGTCGGTCAGATAGCCCTTGGGCACGAACAGCTGGTACGGATAATTGCCGGACTCGATCGCCGCCTGCGGCGTCTGCCCCTCGACCGGCACGGGCTTGGTCTTCGCGGCGACGGGCGAGGCGGCGAGGGCAAGCCCCAGCAGTGCCGCAGTCCAATATCGCATCAGTGCATCCTTGTTGCGGTTCATCCCTTCACGCTCCCGGTCAGCAGGCCGCTCAGGTAAAAGCGCTGGAGCGCGAGGAAGAGGATCAGCACGGGCAGGGTCGTGACAACAGCGCCCGCCATCATCAGCTCATTGTCCTGCACATGCTGGCGGCTCATCGCGGCGAGCGCGACGGGCAGCGTGTAGAGGTCCTGATCGGCGAGGATGATCAGCGGCCACATGAAATCGTTCCAGCTGCCGAGAAAGACGAACAGCGCGAGCGTGACGATGATCGGGGTCAGGATCGGCAGAACGATGCGGCGGAGTATCTGCGCTTCGCTCGCGCCGTCGATGCGCGCCGCCTCGAGCATCTCGTCGGGGATCGACAGGCAATATTGGCGGACAAGGAAGATGCCGAAAATCCCCGCGAGCCACGGCACCAGCGCCCCGGCATAGCTGTTGACGAGCCCCAATGCCTTGAGTTCGAGGAACAGCGGCAGCATCCCGATCTGCCCCGGCACGACGAGCGCCGCGACGAGCAGGCGGAAGGTCGCGTCGCGGCCCTTGAAGCGCAGCTTGGCGAATGCGTATCCCGCCGGAATGGTGAAGAGCAGCGCAAGGATGGTGGCGAGCGTCGAGATCAGCAGGCTGTTGAGCAGAAAGCGGCCGATGCCGAAGCTGCCGAACAACATGCGGTAATTGTCGAGGCTGGGGTCGCTCGGCAGCAAGGGCGGCGGGAATTGCGACGCCTCGCCGCGCGCCATGAAGCTGACCGAGAGCATCCACAGCAAGGGCGCGATGGTCAGCAGCGCGACAAGCGCGGCGAGCAGGGTGACGGACCAGCGGCGCAGGCTCATATCGCACCACTTCGCTTCGCCAGCCGCAACTGCACCAAAGTCACCGCAAGGATGCACAGGAAAAGCAGGAAAGCGACCGCGGCCCCCGACCCGAGGTTCCACCATTTGAACCCTTCCTCATACATGAAATAGAGGATGGTGACGGTCGACTGGGCGGGGCCGCCCTGCGTCATCACATAGGGTTCGGCGAACAGCTGGAACATGCCCGCGACGGTCAGCACCGATACCAGCAGCACCGTCGGCGCAATCGCGGGCAGGGTGACGTGACGCAGCCGCGTGAACCAGCCCGCGCCATCGATCCGCGCCGCCTCGTCGAGTTCGCGCGGCACCGTCTGGAGCGCGGCGAGAAAGATGATCATATTATAGCCGAAGGTCTTCCACCCGACGAAGATCAGGATCGCGGGCAGCGACGCATGCGGATCGCCGAGCCAGTCGATCGGCGCGATGCCGAACAGCGAGAGCAGGTAATTGACGAGGCCGTAGCGCGTGTGGAGCAAATAGCGCCACACCACCGCGGTCGCGACGAGCGTCGTGACATAGGGCGCAAACAGCGCGACGCGCCACACCGGTCGCCATTTTAGCCAGCGCGAATTGACGAGCATCGCTGCGAACAGCGACAGCGTGACGATAAAAGGCACGCCGAATCCAACGAAAAGCAGCGTGTTGGTAACGGCCTTCCAGAACAGAGGGTTAGCGAGCAGTCTTTCGTAGTTCTCGAAACCGACGAAGCGCAGATTGCCGATGTCGGCGAGCGCATAGATGTCGAAATCGGTGAAGCTCAGGGCCAGTGAGGCGATTGCCGGCAGGACGAAGAACAGAATGATCGCGGCGAGTGCGGGCGATGACATCGCCCAGCCCGCACGCGCTTCGCTCGCTCGCCCAGCCGCGCTCACAGCGCACGTCCCTTGTCCAGCATCCAGCGCCGCTTTTCGAGCAGGCGGTCGGCGCGGACGTCGATCTCCTTCGCGGCCTCGTCGACGCTATATTGCCCGCGCACCATGCGCTCGGCGACGATCTGCATCTCAGTGACGATGCGCTCCCATTCGGGCACCTTGGGCAGCGGCGTCGCATGGTCTAGCTGGGTCGCGAAGGGGGTGACGATCGGGTCGTCCGCCAGCCCCGCCTTCGCCCACACCGACCGCCGTGCGGGAAGGTCGCCAGTGAGCTGCTGGAATTTGAGCTGCGCGCCGGGCGCCATCAGCCGCGACACCAGATCCCATGCCGCATCGCCTTGGTCGTTACCCGCGAATACGACGAGGCTCGATCCGCCCGGCGCCGCCGATCCGATGCCGTCGGGGCCGGGGTTCGGCGCGGTTGCCCAATTGTCTTGCATCGCGGGGGCAAGGCGGGTCTTCAGATCGCCGATCGTCCACGGGCCCGACAGGAACAGGCTAAAATAGCCCTTCGCAAACTCGTCCCACACATTCGAAATCTGCGCCGACGATGCCAGCGGCGCCAGCCTCTCGTCGAACAGCGATTTGTAAAAGGCGAGCGTGGCCTTGAACGCGGGGTCCGAAAAGGCGCCGCGCGCGCCGTCGTCGCGCAGCATCCGCGCTCCCGCCGATAGCGCGAGCGTCGTCAGCTGCTCATATTCGTTGAGCGGATAGAGCAGCGCGTAATTGTCCGCGCCGACCTGACGCTTCACCTTGTGCAGCGCGGTCTTCCATCCGGCCCAGTCCGCCGGCGGCGCATCATATCCGGCACGCGCGAACAGATCCTTGCGGTAATATTGCAGCCGCGTGTCGACATACCAGGGGATCGCCCACGCCAGTCCCGCGATCCGGTTGGTTTCGACCACCGCGCCGAACTGGTCGTCGAGGAGGCCGAGCGCGCGATCGGGAACCGGCGCAATCGCCCCGATCGCTGCAAGTTCGGCGATCCAGCTGTTGCCGACCTGACCGACTGTAGGCAGTGACCCGCCCGCAAAGCCCGTGAGCAATTTTTCGTGCGCCGCGGTCCAGGGTAGCGGCTGGATGGTGATCGGCGGCGCGCCAGCGGGCCAGTCGATCGTTTTAAGCAGTTCAGGCAGGCTCGCCGCCTCATTGCCCATCGCCCAGACGGTCAGGGTGGCATCGCCGCGCGGGCCGCAGCCGGTCAGCAGCGAAGCAAGGGGCAGCGCCGCGAGCGCGCCCGTCAGATGACGCCGCGTCAGCTGCATAGGCATGGCTGCGCCGGTTGCATCATGTCGGCAAGGCTCCCGCTGCGGCAACAGCCGCAGGGATTGCAGCCCTGCGCGTGGTTCCCCGCGCCACCAGCGTCGGGGTCAGGATCGTCGCGCTCGCGCCGCCCAGCGTTTCGCCGCGAAGGATGCGCAGCAACATCATCATCGCGGTCGACCCCAGCCGGTCGATCTTGACCTGCATCGTCGTCAGCGATGGATTGAGGTGGCGCGCGAGCGGGATGTCGTCGAACCCCGCCACCAACACGTCGCCCGGGACCGACTTTCCCGCATTGGCAAGCTCCGCCATAAGCCCGACCGCCATCTGGTCGTTCGCGGCAAAGACGGCGTCGGCGGGCAATTGTCCCTGCACAAGCAACCGGCCGGCCTGCGCGCCGCTCTCTTCCGAAAAATCGCCGGGCAGGATCGCGGGGTTCGAAATCTTCGCGATCTTCGCCATCGCATTGACAAAGCCGCGCTGGCGGTCGCGCGCGTCGCGGTTATGCTTTGGCCCCGCGATATGGACGATCTGCCGCGCGCCGCGTTCGAGCAAAGCTTCGGTCATCGCATAGGCGCCGCGATAATTGTCGACCGCGACGAAGGGCAGATCGAGGGAGCCCGCGTCGTAATTCAGGAGCACGGTCGGCAGCGCGGGGTCGAGATAGCCCGACAGCTGGTCGGGGTTCACGTCTGGCGGCATCACGAGCAGCCCGTCGACGCGCCCGCGCATCGCGGCGATCGCGGCGGCGGTTTCGTGCGTGCTGCCGTGCATGTTGCCGAGCAAGAGGTGCATGCCCGATTCATGCGCGACCAGGTCGATGCCGCGGATGATTTCGGAGAAGAATTCGCCGAACAGGTCGGGCAGGATGACGCCGACGGTATCGGTCTTGCGCCGTGTCAGGCTGCGTGCGCCGCTGTGCGGGACGAAGTTCAGCTTCTTGACCGCGGCCATCACCGCCGCTTTTGTCGGCGCCGTGACATTGCCGAGCCCATTGATTGCCCGCGATGCCGTCGCCACCGAAACCCCCGCTTCGCGGGCGACGTCCCTCAATGTAGCCATGCCGTCGGGCCCCTTTCCCTCAAATGGCGCCAAGCCGCTGTTGCGACTCTGTATTTTTATCCATGCCGGGCGCAGAAGCCTTGTCAGAGTAACCGGTTACACGAGCGAAATGCAAGGTCATTCCCCCGCCGTCCGGAGCGCCTGACCGTCGGCACCGAACAAATGCAGATGCGCGGGTGGCAGCGAGGCGAGGACCGTGTCGCCCTCGTCGAGGCTGCCGTCGTCGCGGAGCTGGCACGCGATCGGCTCATCGCTTTCGCGTCCGCCGAGGTGCAGCGTCGCGAGCCCGCCGAGCCGCTCAATGAAGCGGATTGTGAAAGGCAGCGCGTCCGGCGCATCGCCGATCGCGATGTCCTCGGGCCGGATACCGATCCAGAGCGGTGTTCCCGCCGTCGGCGCCGTGGTGAGCGGGGGCAGGGCGATGCTGCGCCCGTCTTCCAGCAGCGCGCGACCATCCGTGCCAACGGTCGCCGTAAGGATGTTCATCCGCGGCGTGCCGAGGAATTGCGCGACGAAGATGTTCGCCGGCCGCGCATAGAGTTCGCGCGGCGTACCGACCTGCTCGATCCGCCCGTCGCGCAGCACGATGATCCGGTCAGCGAGCGTCATTGCCTCGACCTGATCGTGCGTGACATAGAGCGTCGTCGTGCCGAGTTGGCGGTGCAGGCTGGCGAATTCGTAACGCATCCGGACGCGCAAATCAGCGTCGAGGTTCGACAGCGGTTCGTCGAACAGGAATATCTGCGGCTGGCGCACGATCGCACGCCCGATCGCGACGCGCTGTCGCTGCCCGCCCGACAGCGCAGCGGGCTTGCGATCGAGCAGCGCCTCGATGTTCAATATTTCCGCCGCGCGGCGGACGGCCTCGTCAATCTCGGCCTTCGCCGCCTTCGCGATCTTCAAGCCGAACGATATATTCTCTCGCACCGTCAGGTGCGGGTAAAGCGCATAGGATTGGAAGACCATCGCGATGCCGCGATCCGACGGCGGCAGGCTGGTCACGTTGCGGTCGCCGATGACGATGCTACCGCCGGTCAGTTCCTCCAGTCCCGCCACGGCCCGCAACAGCGTGGACTTGCCGCACCCCGACGGGCCGACGATCACCGTGAACTCGCCATCGGCGACGTCGATCGACACGCCTTTCAGCACCTCGGTGGTGCCGAAGCTCTTGCGCGCGTCCTCGATCGACAGTCCGGCCATGGCTCCCCTCGCTCTTAAGCCCTCAGTGAACGGTCACGCCCGCGCTCGCCTGCCGGGCGGGCGCCCTTCCGGCGGCGATGGCGAAGACGCACAGCGCGACATAGCAGGCAGCGGGTAGGATCAGCGCAGCGGCATAGCCGACCGAGCCCGATAGCAGTCCGATGAAATAGGGGATCACCGCCCCACCGACGATCGCGGTGCATAGCAGTCCCGACGTCGCTTCGGCGCGCGCCGTCGAGCGTTCGAGCGTCAGGGTGAAGATCACCGGGAACATGATCGAGTTGAAAAGGCCGATC
Organism: Sphingopyxis sp. Root154; assembly: GCF_001427105.1. Lineage (GTDB taxonomy): Bacteria > Pseudomonadota > Alphaproteobacteria > Sphingomonadales > Sphingomonadaceae > Sphingopyxis. The sequence goes on along the minus strand of NZ_LMGI01000002.1, from coordinate 442,656 downwards.
GACAGCGCGACGAAACCGGCTGTCACGCCGCCGACAAGGACGACATAGAGACACAGCAGCGCGGCGAGGGCGGTGAAGGCCACGAGCATCTTTGATGCCGAGAAGCGTGCGAGCAGTACCGATCCGATCGCGCGGCCGATCATCGCGCCGCCCCAGTAAAGCGCGACGGCCTTGCCGGCCTCTTGCAGCGAAACGCCGGGGACACCGTCATTGCCCATGATCCAGCCGAACGTGCCAAAGGCGGCGTCCGAATGTCCCCAGATTGCATTGCTGTTGAGGAACAAAGCCATCTGCGTTCCAATCGCGACCTCGGCCCCGACATAGAGGAAGATCGCAAGCCCGCCGAGCAGCGCCCAGCGCGACGAAAAAGCTTCACGGATCAGCTCGCCCATTCCGACGCGCTCGCCGATCGGCGCGGGGGGCACCGCTTCGTTGACGATGCGGCGGCTGACCCAGAAGAACAGCAGGAGCGCGACGATCAGCCCGCAGATCCAGAAATAGGCCGAATCGATCCCGGCGAGCGCCTGCGCGCGCACCGCTTCGGTGACCACCGTACCTTCCTTGACCTCGACGCCCTCGAGGAACAGGTGCGCGCCGATCAGCGGGCCGAGGAAAGTGCCGAAGCTGTTGAATGTCTGGCTGAAGGTCAGGCGGAAATGGCTGCGTTTCGGGTCGCCCAGCGCCGCCGCGAGCGGGTTCGCCGCGACCTGCAGGATGGTGATGCCGCTCGCGAGAATGAAGAGTCCTGCGAGCACGAGCGGATAGATCGCGAGGTTCGCCGCGGCGAGCATGACGAGGCAGCCGACGACCATCGTCGACAGCGCGGTCAGGATCGACGGCACCGAATGGAAGCGCGCGATCAGCGCGGCGGCGGGAAAGGACATCAGGCCATAGGCGATGAAGAAGGCCGAGGCCGACAGCTGCGCCTCGGCATCGCTCAATGTGAAGATGCCCTTCACCGCGGCGACCAGCGGGTCGATGAGCGAGGTGATGAAGCCCCAGGCGAAGAAAAGCACGGTCACCGCGGCAAATGCCGCCATGGCATTCGAGCGACCGCCGCCTTGGGTGGTTGCCTGGCTGGGCACGTTCATCCGGAATATCCTCTTCGCCGAAACTATGTTATGCGCAGCGGTCTAACGAGCGGTCCGAGGCAATGCAACCGGTTACATTTTGGTGACTGTTGGCTTCCGTTACTGTGCTCCCACTGATGATCCTGCGCCACGCGAAATAATCGTTCGTCACCCACTGGCGCGCCCGCGCGCGACTGGTTACATGGGCCGCCACCAAACGAATCGCGTGTGCCGCCGGAAAACCGGGACAGGCGCCGCCCGCACCAGAAAGTGGCACCCATGGAAATCATCACCGGCCTGACCTTCGACGATGTGCTGTTGGTGCCCGGCGCGTCGGACATCCTGCCGTCGGACGCGAACCTGTCGACCCAGCTTACCAGTGAAATCAGCCTCAACATCCCGATCCTTTCCTCGGCGATGGACACGGTGACCGAGGCCGACATGGCGATCCTGATGGCTCAGATCGGCGGCATCGGTGTCCTTCACCGCAATCTGACGATCGAGGAACAGGCGGCCGCGGTGCGCCAGGTCAAGCGCTTCGAAAGCGGCATGATCGTCAACCCGATCACCATCACCCCCGACGCGCCGCTGTCCTATGCGATCGCGCTGATGGACCAGCACCGGATTTCGGGCATCCCCGTCGTCGAGACCGGCGGCAAGCTCGTCGGCATTCTCACGCACCGCGACGTGCGCTTCGCCGATAACCCCGGCCAGCCCGTCCGCGAACTGATGACAGCCGAAAATCTCGCGACCGTTCGCGCCGGGGTCGGGCAGGACGAGGCGCGCAAGCTGCTCCACCAGCGCCGCATCGAAAAGCTGCTCGTCGTCGACGATGACTATCATTGCATTGGCCTGATCACCGTCAAGGATATGGAAAAGGCGGTGAATTTCCCCGACGCCACGAAGGATGCGAGCGGCCGCCTGCGCGTCGCCGCGGCGACGAACACCGGCGACAGCGGCATCGAACGCGCCGAGGCGCTGCTTGAGGCTGAGTGCGACCTGATCGTCGTCGACACCGCGCACGGCCATAGCAAGGGTGTCGGCGAGACCGTCGCGCGGATCAAGAAACTGTCGAACCGCGTTCAGGTGCTCGCGGGCAATGTCGCCACCGGCGACGCAACGCGCGCGCTGATCGACGCGGGCGCCGACGGCGTGAAGGTCGGCATCGGTCCGGGCTCGATCTGCACGACGCGCATCGTCGCGGGCGTTGGCGTGCCGCAGCTCACCGCGATCCTCGACAGCGTCGAAGCGGCGTCGAAGCTCGGCGTGCCCGTGATCGCCGACGGCGGCCTCCGCACCTCGGGCGACGTCGCCAAGGCTTTGGCGGCTGGCGCGTCGAGCGTGATGGTCGGATCGATGCTCGCGGGCACCGCCGAGGCGCCGGGCGAGACCTTCCTCTATCAGGGACGCACCTATAAGAGCTATCGCGGCATGGGCAGCGTCGGCGCGATGGCGCGCGGCTCGGCCGACCGTTATTTCCAGCAGGACATCAAGGACCAGATGAAGCTGGTTCCCGAAGGGATCGAGGGCCAGGTCCCGTTTAAGGGCCCCGCGAAGGATGTGATCCACCAGATGGTCGGCGGCGTGAAGGCGGCGATGGGCTATACCGGCAGCCGCACGCTCAAGGATTTCCGCGAGCGCGCCAAATTCGTGCGCATCACCAACGCGGGCCTGCGCGAAAGCCATGTCCACGACGTCGCGATCACGCGCGAAGCACCGAACTATCCGGCGGGGTAATCTGCCCCGTCGTCATTGCGAACGCAGTGAAGCAATCCAAGGCGGATAGGTGCCGCACAGGATCGCTTCGTCGCTTCGCTCCTCGCCATGACGGGGAAGAAAGGTTGAACTTATGACCCCGGCTGCGCGCGTCCAGACCGCTATCGAAATCCTCGATGTCATCGCCAGGTCCGCGCGTGACGGCGGGGCGCCTGCCGACGCGATCTTTGCCGAGGCGATGCGCGCGCGCCGTTATGCGGGGTCAAAGGACCGCCGCGCGATCCGCAATCATGTCTATGATGCGATCCGCAGCGTGCGGTCGGTGCCGGCCTCGGGCCGCGCCGCGATGCTTGCGCTTGCCGACGCCGACCCCGAACTCGCGGCGCTGTTCGACGGCGCATCCTATGGCCCGGCAGTCATTATCGCCGACGAACCACGCGCCGAAACCGGGATCGCCACCACCGCGCTCATGAAACTCTTTGACCCGCTGGTCGGCAAGGCCGAGCGCGAGGCGATGCTCGCGCGCGCGCCGCTCGACCTGCGCGCCAACCGGCTGCGTTCCAGCCGCGACGACCTCGCGCTGATCTTTCCGGACGGCGAAGCGATTGCCGGCCTTGCCGACGGCTGGCGCCTGCCCGGCGAAACGGCGGCGGTCCAGCACAGCTCCTACGCCGAGGGCCAGTTCGAGGTGCAGGACGCGGCAAGCCAATATGCCGCCGCCGCGCTTGACGCTGAAGCGGGGCAGGTGGTCATCGATCTGTGTGCCGGCGCTGGCGGCAAGACGCTCGCAATCGCTTCGGCAACGAATGACGAAGCCGCGATTCTCGCGTGCGACACCAATCGCGCGCGGCTTCAGCAATTGCCGCCGCGCGCGCACCGCGCCGGGGCAACCGCGATCGAAACGTTGCTGCTCAATCCGGGGCAGGAGCGCGCGATGCTCGCCGACCGGATGGGCAAGGCCGATCGCGTCATCGTCGACGCGCCCTGCTCGGGCAGCGGCACCTGGCGGCGCAGCCCCGAACTGCGCTGGCGCTCGACCCCCGCGCGGCTCGACCGACATGTCGCCGAACAGGCGAAGCTGATGGATATCGGTGCCGATCTTGTGGCGCCGGGCGGCAAACTTCTCTATGCTGTCTGCTCGATCATCACGCGCGAGGGGCGGGCACAGGTGGACGATTTTCTGAACCGGCATCCCGGCTGGACGGCTGACGACGACTATCTTCCCGATGGCGTCGGCCGCGCGGCGGGGGCGGGGTATCTGATGACGCCGGGCCATGACGGCTGCGACGGATTTTTTCTCGCACGACTGACGGCACCATGTTAGCATCGCATGTAATGAAGCGATGGGAGAATGCGATGCGCGTCGGCTTTTTGGCTCTAACTGCGGGTGTGATCCTCGCCAGCCTGCCCACAGCGTCCGATGCGCAACGCGCCGACAACGACATTTTCCCGCGCTCGATCGCGCTCCAGCACGACGGGCAAAAGGCGCAGGACGCCGGCGATCTCGATGCCGCCATCGGTTTTTATGAATCGGCGCTCGCCGCCGATCCGCGCAACCGGTCGGCGATCATCGCGCTGGCGCAGGTTGCGCGCGCGCAAGGGCTGCCGGGCAAGGCGATTGGTCTTTATCGCGAGGCGCTGGTGCTCGAACCCAACGACATTGTCGCGCTGACCGGGCAGGGCGAAGCGCTCGCCGACAAGGGCGCGCTCGAACTCGCCCGTGAGAAATTGGCCGAAGCGCAGCGCGTGTGCAGCGATAAATGCCCGCAGGTCGCGGCGCTGGAAAAGACGATCGCGTCGAGCGCATCGAAGCGCGTTGTCGCCGCCGAAGTGCTGGTGCCGAAGCCCGTTGTCGCAACCGTCGGGACGACCAGCAACAAGAATTGATAGTAGGCTAGGCGCCCAGCGCGCGCGCCAGTGCCACCCATTCGGCAACGCTCACCGTCTCCGCGCGCCGCGTCGGCTCGATCCCCAGCGCCTCGGCCGCGGCAACCGCGCCCTCTACGCCCTTCAGGCTTTGCCGCAGCATTTTGCGCCGCTGGCCAAATCCCTTTTCGGTCAGCTTCGACAGCAGTTTCGGGGCGACGCCCTCGGGCTGCTGCGTCGGCGTCACATGGACGATTGCCGACATCACCTTCGGCGGCGGGGTGAAGGCCGAGCGGTGGACTTTCATCGCGATCTTCGCGGTGGAGCGCCACTGCGCGAGCACCGCCAGCCGCCCGTAGGCGTCGGCCCCGACCGGCGCGACGATCCGCTCGGCGACCTCGAGCTGGAACATCAGCGTTAGCGACACCCAGCGCGGCGGCCAGGCCGCGGGCTCCAGCCAGCGCGTGAACAGCGCGGTGCCGACATTATAGGGCAGGTTGGCGACGATATGATAGGGCGCGCCGCCGGTCAGCGCGTCGACGTCGACCGCCATCGCGTCGTCGGCGATCACCGTCAGCTGTCCCGGAAAGGCGTCGCCGAGTTCGGTGAGCAAAGGCAGGCAGCGGTCGTCGCGCTCGACCGCGATTACCTTTGCGCCCGCGCGCAGCAGCGCGCGCGTCAGCCCGCCGGGACCGGGGCCGACCTCGAACACCGTGGCGCCATCGAGATCGCCCGGAATCGCCGCGATGCGGTCGAGCAATTGTTCGTCGAACAGGAAATTCTGCCCCAGCGCCTTGCTCGCCTGCAGGCCGTGGGTGCGCACCGTTTCGCGAAGCGGCGGTAGCGGAAGCTGAGGCTCGACCGTCACTTCGCCGGCGCGTAGCTGCGCTCGCGCGCGGCGGCGAGCTGGGCGGCCATCGCGATCGCGGCGATCGTCGGCCCCGGGTCGGCGGTGCCGGTGCCTGCGATATTGAACGCCGTGCCATGGTCGGGCGAGGTGCGGATGATCGGCAGGCCGAGTGTCAGATTGACGCCGTCGTGGAAATGCAGCGCCTTGAACGGCGTCAGCGCCTGATCGTGATAAGGGCAGAGCAGCGCATCATAGTTCGCGCGAATGGCGGGCGCGAACAGTCCATCGGCGGCGAGCGGGCCGTCGACGATGATCCCTTCCTCGGCAAGCTGCGCGACCGCGGGCGCCATGATGCGCTCTTCTTCGCTGCCCAATTGGCCGCTCTCGCCCGCGTGCGGGTTGAGCCCGGCCAGCGCAATGCGCGGCGCGTCGATTCCGAAATCGCGGCGCAGCCCGCGCGCGACGATCCGCGCCTTGGCGACGATCAGCTCGACCGTCAGCCGCTCGGACACTTCGGACAGCGGGATATGCACGGTCAGCGGCACGACGCGCAGGCTTGGCCCCGCCAGCATCATCACGGCATTCGTCGCGGTGACGCCGCAGCGTTCGGCGATGAATTCGGTTTGTCCGGGGTGCGTGTAGCCGATGCCGTGCAGCGCATATTTGGACACCGATCCCGTGACGAGCGCAGAACTCGCCTGGTTGCGGGTCAGCCCGATACCGGTTTCGAGCGCATGGAGCGCGCAGGTTGCCCCCGCCGGGGTCGGTACGCCGGGGGTCAGCGGGCCGCTGTCCTCCAGATGCCATACGGGCAGGGCATCGCCAAAGGCCCGCACCACCTCGTCCATATCGCCGACGCGTGCGACCGGGCCGTCCCAGACGGCGGTGATCGCAGCCGCATCGCCGATGGCGACAAAGGGGGGCAGGTTGTTTTCGCGGCGCGCGGCCCATGCGCGGGCCGCAACTTCGGGGCCGACGCCGGCCGGGTCACCCATGGTAACCGCGATCGGCTGTCGATTGCTGAAATCAGGCATAGGGTCAGCTATATTCGATCACGGCATCCCGGCGCAGGTCGCGCAGATAGCGCTGGGCCCGCTTGTTGACCTTGTCTTCCAGCAATTTCTGTTCGATCTGCTCGAGGTTCGGGGCGGTCGCGGTCTGCGGCAAGTCGCGGCCGCAGAGCACGAGAACGCTGACGCCTTCGTTCGCAGCGCCAAAGGGCTGCGTCGTCTGGCCGATCTGCAGGTTGGCCAGCGTCGCTTGCAGCGGGGCGGGCAGCGCGCGCATCTCGATATTGTCGCGCGACACGACCGCGGCGCCGAGGCTTTGCGCCACCGCGTCGGCGGCGCCGCAACCGGCGATGCCGCGCGTCTTATCGGCAAACTGGCTCGCCAGTTCGGAAGCTTTCGCTTGCGTGGTGCCCGCCGGGAAATCGAGCGATATCTGTTTCAGGCTGAGGATCGCATCGCGCGGATCGGCGGTCAGCACCTGACGCCGGTCGATCATCAGCATGATCGAGATGCCGCCCGGCACCTCGACAGGGCCGACGAGCTGGCCCGGCTGCATTTGCGTCGCGGCTTCGCCCATCGATCCGGGCAGCTGGCCGGCTTTCACCCAGCCCAGGTCGCCGCCGACGACGGCGGTCGATGCTTCCGAAAACTGGCGCGCATAGGCGGCGAAGCTGCCGCCCGCCTGCAACGCCTGAATGATCTTCTTCGCGTTTTCAGTGACGGCGGGGGCGGTTTCGGGCGTTGTCGACAGATAGATTTCGCCGAGGTGGAACTCATCCTGCCCCTTGGTCCCGGTCATCTGATCGGCGACGATCTTGACCTCTTCGGTCGACACGTTGGTGGTCGACTGGATGTTGCGTGACAACAGGCGATCCCAGGCGAATTCGCCGCGGATCTGCTGCTTCACCGCCGCAGCCGACGAACCTTTCGACGTCAGGTAGGTCGAAAACTGGTCGGGCGTCTGCTTGAAGCGCGTGGCGAGGCGGGCGAATTGATCGTTGACGACATTCTCGTCGATCGTGATCTCTGCCGCCTTGGCTTCCTGAATCTGCAGTTTTTCGTCGATCAGGTTGCTGAACACCTGGTTGCGCAACCGTTGGACTTCCTCGGGCGGCAGTTCGACATTGTTGTTGGCGATACGGATCAGCGCCATGCGCTGCTCGATGTCGGTCGCGGTGATGATCTCGCCATTCACGGTGGCGGAGGGGCGATAGACGTTCGGCTTTGCATCGCCGAAAAGCTGCACATTGCCCGGAATGTTGAGGCTGGTCGTCGGCACGTCACTGTCGGCAACGGTCTGGGCCAGCACGGGCGTTACGCCGACGGCGGCCAGGGCGATCAGGCCGGTCATGGTCGAAAATTTGGTCATCTTTACCCTATTCGAGAAAGTCCGGACGCTCCGTATCAGCGGAAACGCCCGATGGTCCAGCGCAATCCGCCATATAGACCGTTTGATGGCGGGACATAGGCCGCAGACGCTGAACCTAGGCTGAGCGAATGGGGTCAGAACCCGAGATTGCGGAACGCGATGCGGAACGAGAAGCTGTTCCCACGCTTCGCGTCGCCGGTGTCGGCATAGTCGCGCCGCCAGGTCAGCGCGATCGACAGGCATTCGTCGTCATAGGCGACGCCGAGGCGGTGGCGAATCGGCTCGAACCCGTCGGCGTCGCTCAGTGGATCGTCGACCCGCTGCGTCAAATCGACGATGGCGGAACCGAACAGCGACCAGTGTTTCGCGAACGCGACGCGGCCGCCGGCGCGTACCTCCTCGCGGTCCTGCAACTCTTCGCCGAGAAGCAATATGTCGCGGTTGAGTCGTGAATAGCCGAGCACAGCATAGGTCGACCGGCTGCCGATCGTCGCGTCGAATTCGTTGCGGCGAACCGCCAGATTGTCCTTGTCGAGCCGGAAGCGGTGGGTCAGGCGCAGGAAATCGCGATAGGCAACCGTCGTGCGTCCGACGATGTCGGACGTCCGGTCGGTCAGCCCGGTGCCGTCGGGAAACAGGCTGGGCTTGTCCGACAGGCGATAGCTCTGGCCGACGACGCTGCTGATGTTGAACCCCGGCCGGCTGTAATTCCATTCGACGCCGTACGTGATGCGCGCGCCGTCCTCGAACCGGTCGTGGCCGTTGAAGCGGTTGATCGCGAACAAATTGCTGTCTTCGAGGTCGAAGGCGCGCGAATCCTCGTTCGGGATGTCGATATTCTTGATCGGCGGGGTAGCGACGAGCTGGACGCGCGGGGTCAGCGTTTGCGTGCCGCCCGCGAATTCACCGACAAAAGGCCAGCGCATGTCGGCCGCGACCGCGGCGATCCCGCGCGCCTGCCAACCCGATTTGCCGCGATAGCCGGGGATCGCGGTCAGCAGATTTTCGTCGCTGTGATAGACGTCGCCGCGCACCAACGCGGTCAGCGTCACTTCCTGGCCCAGTCCGGTTAGTCCGCGCAAATCCCAGCGCGCGCCCGCAAAGGCGCGCTGCGTGTCCTGGCCCGCGGTGCGGCCGATCGCGAGCGTGTTCAGCTGCAGTTCGAACTGCCCGCCAAAGATCGGATCGGCAAGCCGCTGGCGATAGTCGATGATCGGCAGCGCGATCGCCTGCTGCCCCTGGATATCGTTGACGCGCAGCGTCTGCGTCGCCCAGCCAGCGATCGACAGGTAGGAATTTCCGCCGATCCGCTCGAGCTCGAAGGTCGAGCGCAGCCGGTCGTCGCGGCTGATGTCATAGCGGCGCATGAAGGTGCGGTCGGTCGCGATGCGGCCCGAATAGGTCAGGCTCCAATGCGGGTCGAACTGGAACTTGCCCGCGCTCTCGAGGTAGCCGCGGAAGCGCTTTTCGCTGTCAGGGTCCTCGCCGGTCAACGGGACGAGCGAGCCATAGGTCGCATAGCCGTTGATGCGGAACGACCCGATGTCGGTCAGCGCGCGGAACTCGCCCTCGATCATCGGCGCCGCGCTGGTGTAGAGGTGCGGGGTGATCGTGATGTCGCGGTCGGGCGCGAGCCGCAGATAATAGGGAACCGCGATTTCGAAGCCGTTGCTGCGGTCGAGCCGGATTTCGGGCACCAATATGCCGCTGCTCGGCTCATTGTTGATCGAATGGCTGAGGCCGGGAAGCGGGATCAGCGGCAGGCCGAAAATCTCGACGCGCGCGCCCTTGTAGCGGACCTTGTTCTTCGCGCGGTCGTACATCACCTTTACGGCGCGAATCTGCCAGCTCGGGTTCTTGGGACAGCCTTCGTCGTCCTCGACCGGGCAAGGGGTATAGGCGGCGTTCTCCAGCTCGATATTGCCGTTGTCGAAACGCGTGCCCTTGACCGCGGCGAGCCGCGATCCATTGTCGAGCACGACGAGCATGTTTTCGACGACGCCGTCGCGCAGCGTGTCGGTCAGCTCGATCTTGTCGCCATAGGCGGTGTCGCCTTCGGGGTTCTTGATAACGACATTGCCCTCGGCAAAGACCTGGCCCGTCTTCCGGTTCCAGGTGACCTTGTCGGAGCGCATCTCGACCGCTTCGCGGTTCATCTGGACATTGCCCTCGGCAACGACGACTTCGGTGTCGCTGTCGTAGTTCAGATTATCGGCCGCGAAACCGATCTGGTCTTCGCTCTTGACCGCTGGGGCATCGGTCGTCGTCGGGACGACGTCGGGCGTTTGCAGGTCGGGCTGCCCCGTCACCTCTGCCGACTGGGTCGATTCGTCGCTCGTCTGGGCCAGCACCGGGCACGCGGCCAAGGCCGCGCCGCTCGCCGTCGCCAGCCAGAACGGCCGCGCACGCGCTGCCCGATGGAACAAAGCCCAGCTCATTTAATCCCTTTGTCCCGAACCCTAAATCAGTGTTTCCCGGCTTGGACCGGCAGCTTTGTTTTTGCAACTCGCAAGCGAAACCCCTATCGGTCCGCCACGTTCCAATCAATCATCGCATAAGAAAGTTAAGGCATGGACATTCAGTTTGTCGCGCAAATCGATGCGTCTGCCGACGTCGTCGCATTTCCGGTCCGCAAGGGTGAGGCCGACGCGCTCGGCGCGCTGCTCGGCGCCGCGGCGGCACAGGCACGCTTCGATGGCGCCCCGGGTGCGATTGCCGAGACCTCGGCGATCGACGGCGATCAGGCGAAGCGCCTGCTGCTCGTTGGCATCGGCGAGGGCAGCGAGCAGGACCTCGAGCGCGGCGGCGCAGCGCTGACGGCGAAGCTGCAGACGAGCGGCGCAACCGCGGTTCATGTCGATTTCGCGAGCACGGGCCCGAGCGATGCCGACGATGTGCTTGCCTTCGCGATGGGCGCGCGCCTCCGCAACTGGCGCCTCGACACCTATCGCACGCGCCTTGCCGATACGGCGAAGCCCAGCCTGAAGACGGTGACGATCGCGTCGCCCCACGGCGACCTGTCCGGCCGCTGGGCCGAGAACGAGGCGATTGCCGATGGTGTCGCGCTGACCCAGACGCTCGTCGCCGAGCCGCCGAACATCCTTTATCCCGAGACCTTCGTCGAACGCTGCCAGCACCTGACCGATCTGGGCGTCGAACTCGAAATACTCGACGAACGCCAGATGAAGGCGCTCGGCATGGGCGCGCTGCTCGGTGTCGCGCAGGGCTCGACGCGCCCGCCGCGCCTGCTCGCGATGCGCTGGAACGGCGGCAACGCCGGCGATGCGCCCGTCGTCTTCGTCGGCAAGGGCGTGACCTTCGACACCGGCGGCATCAGCATCAAGCCCGCCGCCGGCATGGACATGATGAAGTGGGATATGGGCGGCGCGGGCGCGGTCGCGGGCGCGATCAAGGCGATCGCAGGCCGCAAGGCGAAGGCGAATGTCGTCGGCGTCGTCGGCCTCGTCGAGAATATGCCCGACGGCAACGCAATGCGCCCCGGCGACGTCGTCACCACCATGTCGGGTCAGACGGTCGAGGTGCTCAACACCGACGCCGAGGGCCGCCTCGTCCTCTGCGACGCCATCAGCTGGGCGCAGAGCGCCTATAATCCGAAGGTGATCGTCGACCTCGCGACCTTGACCGGCGCGATGGTGATCTCGCTCGGGCATGAATATGCGGGCATCTTCGCCAATGACGACAAGCTTGCCGCCGACCTGCTCGCGGCGGGCGAGACCAGCAACAACAAGCTCTGGCGCTTCCCGCTGTCGCCCGCCTACGACAAGCTGATCGACAGCCCGATCGCCGACATGAAGAATATCGGCCCGCGCGAAGGCGGCTCGATCACCGCGGCGCAGTTTCTGAAGCGCTTCGTCGGCGAGGGCGTCGCCTGGGCGCATCTCGACATTGCGGGCATGGCGTGGGCCGACAAGGACGGCCCGGTGTGGGCGAAGGGCGCGACCGGTTATGGCGTGCGCCTGCTCGATCGCTACATCGCCGCCAACCACGAAGGCTGAACGAAAAAGGGCAGGGGAGCATGGCGCGCGTCGACTTTTACCGGCTGACCCGCGACCCGGTCGAACGGGTGCTCCCCGCGCTCGCGACGCGCATATTGGCGAACGGCGACCGCCTGCTGGTGGTCGCCGCGCCCGCGATGCAGCGGCAGGCGATCGACGAGGCGCTGTGGACACTGCAACCCGCAAGCTTCCTGCCGCACGGGGCTGCGGGATCGCCCGATGAAGAGATCGAGCCGATCCTGATCTCGGGGACGCTCGACCCATCGCCGCCCAACCGCGCGACGCTTGTCGCGCTCGCCGACGGCGAATGGCGCGAGGAGGCGCTCGGGTTCGAGCGCACGTTCCTGCTCTTCGACAACAGCCGCATCGACGATGCGCGCGCGCTCTGGCGTACGCTGGCGGCGCGCGAGGACGTCGACAACCGCTTTTGGAAACAGGACGAGAACGGTCGCTGGTCCGAAGGGCCCTGACGCCGCGGCGCTCTGTCCTTGCAGTGCAGCAAAAGCGCCGCTAGAGGCGCGCGCATCGCAGACAATAATAACTCAGGAGCTTCCCCCATGGCGGTCACTCGCACTTTCTCGATCATCAAGCCCGACGCCACGCGCCGCAACATCACCGGCGCCGTCACCAAGATGCTGGAAGACGCCGGCCTGCGCGTCGTCGCGTCGAAGCGCATCCACATGACCCGCGAACAGGCCGAAGGCTTCTACGCGGTCCACAAGGAACGCCCCTTCTTCGGCGAACTCGTCGACTTCATGATCAGCGGCCCCGTCGTCGTCCAGGTCCTCGAAGGCGAAAATGCGATGCAGGCGAACCGCGACATCATGGGCGCGACCAACCCCGCGAACGCCGAGCCCGGCACGATCCGCAAGGAACTGGCCGAGAGCATCGAAGCGAACACGGTTCACGGTTCGGACAGCGACGAGAATGCCGCGATCGAAATCGCCTATTTCTTCAAGCCCGAAGAAATCGTTGGTTAAGCCTGAGGGCCTAGCCGAATTGAAGAGGCCGCCGGAGCGATCCGGCGGCCTTTTTCATTAGAATTCGTCCGCGACGCCCATCAAGCCCGCCAGTTTCTTCGGCGCGATCGCCAGCCAGCTCTTGCGCAGCCATTCGCCGATCGCATCCCAGTCGGTGTCGCCGAGGTCGAGGCGGATGCCGATCCAGCCGTCGCCGAAATAGGCGGGGCGGTAATAGCGGTCTTTGTCGAGCTCGATCAGCGCCGCCTGCTCATCGCCGCCGCTGATCTTGACCAGCAGCGCCGTCTTGCCGTCGCCATGATGATCCTCGGTGAAATAGGCGAATTTCTTGCCCTTCACGATCCCGAAACAGGGCATGCCGTGCGAAATCACCTCGTCGGCTTCGGGCAACGCTATCGCCAATTCGCGCACGCGATTGCGCAAGAACTCGGGCGACCGCTCGCGTGTCACAAACGCCGCGAGTGTAGGGGGATAGAGCTGGTGCTCGGCAATCCGCACGCGCTCGGCCAATGTCTCGACCTTATCGCCGGGCAGGATCGCGACGGGAGTCTGCGCGAGCACCGGGCCCTCGTCGACACCGGACGTCACGATGTGGATGCTGCACCCGCCGAAGCTGTCACCCGCATCGATGGCTTGCTGATGGGTGTTCAGCCCTTTGTAGAGCGGAAGCAGGCTCGGGTGGATGTTGATCATCTTGCCCGCCCAGTGCGCAACGAAATCGTCCGAAAGAATCCGCATATAGCCCGCAAGCGCGACGAATTCGGCGCCCGCTGCGCGCAATTGTTCGTCGACCAGCGCGTCGAACGCGTCGCGGTTCATGCCCTTGTGCGAAAGCGCCCACGTCGCGATGCCTTCGGCTTCGGCAATCTTCAGCCCCGGCGCTTCGGGGTCATTGCTGCCGACGAACACCAGTTCATAAGGGCAGTCGGAAGCTTTCGCAGCGTAAAGCAGCGCCGCCATATTGGTGCCGGCCCCCGAAATCAGGACGGCGACACGCGCTTTAGCCATTATGCGTTGCCGACCACGCGCCCATCGCGCTCCACGTTTCGGCACTGCCGGTCACGGTGCAGCCCTTTTCGCCCCCGGCGACATGGCCGATGCGGAACACGGTTTCACCCGCGGCTTCGAGTGCCGCTGTCACCTCGGCAACATCGCCCTCGGCAACGACAACCGCCATGCCGATTCCGCAGTTGAAGGTGCGCGCCATTTCCTCTGGCTCGATATTGCCCTGCGCCTGCAGGAAGGCCATCAGCCGCGGCTGCTCCCACGCGTCGGCATCGACGTGCGCGTGCAGCGTCTTGGGCAGGATGCGCGGGATATTCTCGAGCAGCCCGCCGCCAGTGATATGCGCGAGCGCGTGAATTCGGCCGGTTTTCACCAGCGGCAGCAGGCTCTTCACATAGATGCGTGTCGGCGCCATCAGCGCGTCGATCAGCAGCACAGTCTGGTCGAACAAGGCAGGGCGGTCGAGCTTCCAGCCCTTGTCCGCGGCGAGCCGGCGAACGAGCGAGAACCCGTTCGAATGGACGCCCGACGAGGCGAGGCCGAGGATGATGTCGCCTGCTGCAAGCTTGTCGGCCGTGAGCACCTGGTCACGCTCGACCGCACCGACGCAGAAACCCGCGAGGTCATAGTCGCCGTCCGAGTACATGCCGGGCATCTCTGCGGTCTCGCCGCCGATCAGTGCGCAACCTGCCAGCTTGCAGCCTTCGGCAATGCTCGCGACGACTTCAGTCGCGACGTCGTTGTCCAGCTTTCCGGTTGCGTAATAATCGAGGAAAAATAGCGGCTCGGCGCCCTGAACGATCAAATCGTTCGCGCACATCGCGACCAGATCGATTCCGACGCCGTCATGCCTGCCCGATTCGATGGCGAGCTTCAGCTTCGTCCCCACGCCGTCGTTCGCCGCGACAAGCAACGGATCGTTGAACCCGGCTGCCTTCAGGTCAAAGAAACCACCAAAGCCGCCGAGGTCGGCGTCGGCGCCGGGACGGCGCGTCGCACGGGCGAGCGGGGCAATGGCACGGACCAGCGCGTTGCCGGTCTCGATCGATACGCCGGCCTGCGCATAAGTGTAGGAGCCGGGTTGGTTGTGCTTGGAATCCATGGCACGCGCGACTAACGGTTCCAGCCGATAAATGCCATGATTTCCTTGTCGGGGCCCGCGCTTTTGGGCAAAGCATAGAGAAGATATGATTTCGGCTGCTTTCCCCCGCTTCGCCCCGAGCTTCGCCTTCGACGCCCTGCGTGGCCGCGATTGGCGCTGGGCGGCGCTATTCGGCCTTTTCTTCGCGATTCTGCTCGTCGGCGTTGTGGAAGGCCAGATCAGCCGCGGTGATCGCGGCATCACGCCGATCAACAGCAGCGGCGATTTTCTGGCGAGCGGTATTCTCGTCGATGTCACCGGCGACAATGCCGATGATGCGCGAACGAAGGGCTGGCGCGAGGCGCAGCGCCTCGGCTGGACCCAGCTATATCGCAAATTGAACGGCAGCGACGGCCCCAAACTTGGCGATTCGGTACTCGATGGCATCGTCACCGCGATCGTCGTCGAGGAAGAGCAGATCGGCCCGCGCCGCTATGTCGCCCGGCTCGGCGTCCAGTTCGACCGCGTCCGCGCCGGCCAGATCCTTGGCGTCAGCGGCCGCACTTTGCGCTCGCCGCCGCTGCTTGTGATCCCGGTCTATTCGATCGATGGCATCCCGCAGGTGTTCGAACAGCGCAGCGCCTGGCAGCGCGCCTGGGCCGAATATAATACGGGGCAGAGCGCGATCGACTATGTCCGCACCGCGGGCACCGGCGCCGATACCTTGCTGATCAACGCGGGGCAGACGGGCCGCCGCGGCCGCGTGTGGTGGCGCGTCATCCTCGATCAATATGGCGCCGCCGACGTGCTGACGCCGATCGCGCGCGTCCAATATTCCTATCCCGGCGGCCCGATCAAAGGCTATTTCACCGCGCGCTTCGGCCCCGACAGCAAGCTGCTCTCCAGCTTCACGATGACCGGGCCGAGCCCTGCCGCGCTGCCCGACATGATGGAAAAGGCGGTCGCGCGGATGGATCGCATCTATATCGACGCGTTGGCATCGGGCGTGCTGCGCACCGACACCTATCTCGTCCTCGAAAAGCCGGTCGAGAAGGAAGACCTGCCCGAGGAAGTCGCGACCGACGAAGAATCGTTGCCGAGCGAAACCGACGCCAGCGTGCCCACGACCACCGCCGTTGGTGTGCAGAGCTTCACCGTCCAGTACAGCTCGCCCGACGTCGATTCGGTCACCGCGACCGAACGCGCGGTTGCGGGCGCCGCGGGCGTCCAGTCCGCCTCGACCACCAGCCTTGCGCTCGGCGGCACCTCGGTGATGCGCGTCAGCTTCCGGGGTGACCTCGCCGCGCTCGGTGCGGCGCTCGCCGCACGCGGGTTCAAGGTGCAGGAAGGCGGCGGCCAGCTCAGGATCAGCCGCTGATGGCGCGTGCATCCCAGATTGCGCTTCCGCTCGACTGGAGCGCGGGGGGCAGTAATGACGGTCCGCTGATCGTCGGCACCAGCAACGCCGATGCCGTGCGCTACCTGCGCCACGTCGCAACATGGCCCGTCCGCACCGCCGTGCTCACCGGACCGCGGCGATCGGGGCGCAGCCTGATGGGCCGGCTCTTCGCGCGCGATACGGGCGGAAACGTCATCGACGGGCATGACAGCGTTTCGGAAGAAGAGATTTTCCACGCGTGGAACGCCGCGCAGGCAAGCGGCTCACCGCTGCTCATCATCGCCGATGCGCCGCCGTCGGAATGGAACGTCGCGCTGCCCGACCTTCGTTCGCGCCTCGCGGCTGTACCGGTGCTGACGATCGGCGATCCCGACGATTGTCTCGCGCGCGACCTGATCGAGGCGCTGTTCGCGCAGCGCGGCATGGCGCTGGCGCCCGGCGTCGCATCCTATATCGTCCCGCGGATGGAACGCAGCTATGCGATGATCCACCGCATCGTCGGCGCGCTCGACGCCGCGTCGCTCGAAAAGGGCGGCGGCATTGGTATTCGTCTTACGCGTGAAACATTACTGTCACAGGGGCTCATCGATCCCGATTTGCTCGAACGACAGGATGACGCGACATGTCGATAACCGGCCAACCCCTTCGTGCCGACAATGACGCCAATAGCGCGTTTCAAATCCCCCTCGGACCCGAACGCTTCTTCAACCGCGAACTGAGCTGGCTCGCCTTCAACCGCCGGGTGATGGAAGAAGCGCGCAACCCCGCGCACCCTTTGCTCGAACGCCTCCGGTTCCTGTCGATTTCGGGCAGCAACCTCGACGAATTCTTCATGGTCCGCGTCGCGGGCCTGAAGGGGCAGCAGTTGCAGGGGATCGACGACCCTTCGGCCGACGGCCGCTCGCCGGGGCAGCAGCTTGCCGAGATCGAGGCCGAGGTGAACCGCCTCGTCGACCAGCAGCAGAGCGAATGGCAATTGCTCCATCGCCAGCTCGGCGAACAGGGCATCGTCGTCCACGGCACGGGGTCGGACAAGGAAGCGCTGCGCACCGCCTTGCGCCAATATTTCATCGACCAGATTTTCCCGATCCTCACCCCGCAGGTGCTCGATCCGGCGCATCCCTTTCCCTTCATCCCCAATCGCGGCCTCGGCGTGATTTTCGATCTCCAGCGCAAGGCGGATGGGGAAACGGTGCGCGAACTGGTGATGATTCCGGCCGCATTGCCGCGTTTCGTGCCGGTGCCGGGACAGGGCAGCGCGTTCGTGCCGATCGAATATCTGATCGAGATTTTCGGTGGCCTCTTGTTCCCGGGCTTCACGATCCGATCGCTCGGCGTGTTCCGCATCATCCGCGACAGCGATATCGAACTCGAGGAAGAGGCCGAGGATCTCGTACGCCTGTTCCGCACCGCGATCCGCCGCCGCCGCCGCGGCCGTGTCATCCTGCTCGAACTCGAAGCCGACATGCCCGGCGAAATCGCCGAAGTGCTCAACGCCGATATTCAGGGCCACGAAGCGATCATCGCGAAGATCGGTGGCTTCATCGGTCTTGCGGCGCTGTCGGCGCTCGTCGATGTCGATCGCCCCGACCTCAAGTTTCCGGCCTATTCGGCGCGTTTCCCCGAACGCATTCGCGAACATGGCGGCGACTGCTTCGCGGCGATCCGCAGCAAGGACATCGTCGTCCACCATCCGTATGAAAGCTTCGAGGTCGTCCTCGCTTTCCTGCGGCAGGCCGCCGCCGATCCCGACGTCGTCGCGATCAAGCAAACGCTCTACCGTGCTGGCGACCAGTCGCCGGTCATCCGCGCGCTGATCGAGGCGGCTGAGGCGGGAAAATCGGTGACCGCGGTCGTCGAACTCAAGGCTCGCTTCGATGAGGAACAGAATCTCCTCTGGGCGAACCAGCTGGAGCGCGCCGGGGTGCAGGTCGTCTACGGTTTTATCGAGTGGAAGACACACGCCAAGATTTCGATGGTCGTGCGCCGCGAAGGGCAGGGGTATCGCACTTACTGCCACTTCGGCACCGGCAATTATCACCCGGTGACCGCGCGCATCTATACCGACCTCAGCTTCTTTACCGCCGATCCGCGTGCGGGGCGCGACGCGGCGCAGCTGTTCAATTATATCACCGGCTATGTCGAACCCGAACGGCTCGATCTGATCACCATGTCGCCGCTCAACATGCGCGCGCATCTTTGCGAGCTGATCGACGCCGAGACGGCGGCGGCGAAGGCGGGCCTACCGTCGGGCGTGTGGGCCAAGATGAACAGCCTCGTCGACCCTGACATCATCGACAAACTCTATCAGGCGAGCGCTGCGGGCGTGCCGATCGAACTGATCGTGCGCGGCATCTGCTGCCTGCGCCCCGGCGTGGCGGGACTCTCCGAAACGATCCGCGTCAAATCGGTCGTCGGCCGCTTCCTCGAGCATAGCCGCGTGTGGGCCTTCGCGAACGGCGCGCCTCTACCGCACCGCGGCGCCAGGCTCTACATCAGCAGCGCCGACTGGATGCCGCGCAACTTCGACCGCCGCGTTGAATATATGATCCCGATCGAGAACCCGACCGTCCACGACCAGATATTGGACCAGGTGCTCGTCGCGAACCTCATCGACAATGAACAAAGCTGGATCCTGCAGCCCGACGGCACCTCGGTGCGCGTGATGCCGGGCGACAAGCCATTTAATTTGCACCATTATTTTATGACGAACGCGTCTCTATCGGGTCGCGGAACCGCGCTCCACAAGCGTCACGACGTTCCCACGCTTGCCTTCGATGTGCGCGAAGATTGACCAAATTGACCCCACAGCGTTCGTCCAAACAGGCGGTCAGCCGATCCGCCGTGATCGACATTGGTTCCAACTCGGTCCGCATCGTCGTCTATGAAGGGCCCGCACGCGCGCCCGCGGTGATCTTCAACGAAAAGGTCGCTGCCGGCCTCGGTCGCGGTCTCGCCGTCGATGGCCGCATCGCGCCCGAGGATGCCGAACGCGGCCTGGTCGCGCTCCGCCGCTACGCGCTGCTCGCAAAGCATATGGACGTGAAGGACGTGCAATGCGTCGCCACCGCTGCGGTGCGCGATGCGGTGAACGGCCCGGAATTCATCCAGGCCGCCGCCGAGGCGGGGCTCGCGATCCGGCTGCTCTCCGGTGAGGAAGAGGCCGAGGCCGCGGGTTACGGCGTGCTCGCCGCTATACCCGAAGCGCACGGCATCGCCGTCGATCTCGGCGGCGGCAGCCTCGAACTCGCTGAGGTATCGGAGGGCAAGGTCGGCCGCCGCGCCTCCTTCCCGCTCGGCGTGCTCCGCTTGCCCGCACTGCGCAAGGATGGCGATCAGGCGTTCGAGCGCGCGATCCGCAAGATGCTCCGCGCGGCGGGCTGGCCCGACGGGCTGACCGGCCAGCCGCTCTATCTCGTCGGCGGCTCGTGGCGTGCGCTCTCGCGCCTTGACCTCGAACTCACGCGCGATCCGCTCGCAGTGCTCGACCAGCATACCTTACCGCGCAGCGCGCTGCGCCGCCTGATCCGTGCGTCGAAGCGGCTGAGTTTCGAGGAATTGCGCGCGATCCCCGGCATGGCATCGAACCGTGCCGCTTCCTTGCCCGACGCGGCGGCGCTGCTCGCGGCGCTCGTCAACATCCTCGACGTACCCGAAATGACCGTATCGTCGTCGGGGCTTCGCGAGGGGTTGCTGTATCAGGCGCTCGATGCCGAGACGCGCGCGCAGGACCCGCTGATCGTCGCCGCCGAATTCGAAGGGCGTCGCCTCGCGCGTTTCGCGCCGCACGGCCGCGCGATCGCCGAATGGATCGCGCCGCTGTTCGACGATGAAGCGCCCGCCGACAGCCGCGTCCGGCTCGCGGCGAGCCTGCTCAGCGACGTCGCCTGGTCAGCCAACCCCGATTTCCGCGCCGAACGCGGCACCGAAATCGGCCTGCACGGCAACTGGCGCAGCATCGATATTCCGGGGCGCATCCTGCTCGCACGCGCGCTGTATGCGGGTTTTGGTGGTGCCGATGCCGAATTCCCGGTGATGGGAACCCTCGTGTCGCCCGAACGACTCGCGCGGGCGCGCCAATGGGGGCTTGCGATTCGCCTTGCGCAACGGCTGACTGGCGGGGTCGAGGCGCCGCTGAAGGCGAGCGGCGTTGCGCTGGTCGATGGCAAGCTCAAGCTCTGCCTTGATGCGGGCTGGCATCATCTTGCGGGCGAATCGGTCGAGCGCCGCCTGCGTGTGCTGGCGCACGCCCTCGATGCGAAGCCGGAGTTGGTGCTGCTCTAGATTTCGATCGCGGCGTTGGGATCGATTTCGCTCATCAGCAGCTTGCCGTTCTTGACGGCAAAGCCCATCCGGCCTTCGACGAGATCGAGCGCGGCGTGGCCGAACACGTCGTAGCGCCACCCCTGCATCATCTGGATACCCTCGCGCGCGCCCGCCGCGAGCGCTTCGAGATCGTCGCTGCGCGCGATGAGCCGCGCCGCGACATTGAGTTCACGCGCACGGATTTTGAGCAGCAGCTTCAGCAGGTCGGCGACGAGCGTGCCTTCCTTGCCAAGCCCCGGGCCGCGCGGCGCGCGCTCGGGCATTTCGTCCTTCGACATCGGCTTGGCGCTGGCGATCGCGTCCATCAGCCGGCCGCCGATATCGTTCGTGCGCCAGGTCGCCGACAGCCCGCGCACGCGGCCCAGTCCGTCCTGATCCTTCGGCGGATGCGCGGCGAGGTCGGCGAGCGTCTCGTCCTTGACGATCCGGCCGCGCGGCAGATTCTTTTGCCGCGCCTCGCGTTCGCGCCACGCGGCGAGTGACTGCAACCGGCCGAGCACGTCGAGCTTGCGCGTCGGGACCTTGATGCGCTGCCAAGCCTTGTCGGGATCGACGCTGTAATTCGCTGGATCGGCGAGCTTTTCCATTTCCTCGTCGAGCCAGTGACCGCGCCCGGTCTTGATCAGCTTGTCGAGCATCATCGGGAAAATCTTGGCGAGGTGCGTCACGTCGCCGACCGCATAGTCGATCTGGCGCTTGTCGAGCGGGCGTCGGCTCCAGTCGGTAAAGCGCGCGCCCTTGTCGAGCTGCAGCCCGATCCATGCTTCGACCAGGTTCGAATATCCGACCTGTTCGGCCTGACCGAGCGCCATCTGGCCGATCTGCGTGTCGAAGATCGGGTGCGGCGTCTTGCCGGTCAGGTTGAAGATGATTTCGACATCCTGACCGCCCGCATGAAAGACTTTCAGCATGTCCTCATTGCCGACCAGCAGGTTGAGCAGGGGCCCCAGGTCTATGCCCGGCGCCATCGGATCGATTGCCGCAGCATGGTCGCGGTCGGCCACCTGGATCAGGCAAAGCTCTGGCCAGAAAGTGTTTTCGCGCATGAATTCGGTATCGACCGCGATGAAATCGCTGTTCCGAATGAGGTCGCAGAATTCGACGAGCGCGGCGTTGGTTTCGATCAACGGATGGACTTGCATAGCGCGCCTATACAGCTAGTTGAGAGGAACGGGCAGGAAAATTTGCTCGTGCTCTTCGGGTTGCGGAGCCGGAATACCGGCCGGGGAAAAAGACGAAGGGATTTGGGGCATGATATGGCTCGGTTGGGCGCTCGCCGCGCTCGGTTTTTCGTTGCTTGTCGGGCAATATGCAGCGGGGCAGGCGGACATCTTCCTGTCGATCGCCAATCCGCGGCCGCTCGATGAGGAATCGATGGTGGTGACGCTGAAGGGCTGGGGTTTCGCCGCGCAGGCCGCGCAGCCTTTCGTGACGCCCGAATCCGATCATGGCCTGTGCGACGTCCGCATGTTCGCGACGCGGCGCCAGATGCTCGTCGCGATCGCGACCTTCGGTTTCCTCCGCCCGGTCACCGTCGCGTGGCGCGCCCACGCCGGCATCCTCCCGTTGGGAGATGCCTGATGCCGATCGTCAGACTGGGCGACGAGGGCCGCTGGACCAATTATCACGGCACCGGCACCTGCGAAGGGGCGATGCGCTTCGCCTTGCGCAGTGGTGACGCGGAGCGTGGACGCGACGAGATCGCGATCGCCGCGAAATCGGTGCAGGACTGGCTCGCGGCGGCCCAGACCGCCAAGCGCCGCGTCCGGCCGCTCGGCGCGGGCTGGTCGCCATCGAACGTCAATATCAGTTCGCAAAGCTGGCTGCTCCACACACGCCGCTTCAATCGCTGCTTTCGCATCGACGCGGGCGATGTCCGCCCCGGCATCGATGCCGGCGCCCTGATGCTCGTCGAATCAGGCGCGCTCGTCGACGAGGTTTCGGACAAATTCGAGGAGCAAGGCCGCTCGTTGTGGACGAGCGGCGCGGGCAATGGCCAGACTTTCGCGGGTGCCTCGGCCACGGGCACCCACGGCTCGATGATCGCGCGGGGCGGCATTCAGGATCATATCCGCGCGCTGCAGATCGTCACTCCTGGCGGCATCCTCTGGATCGAGCCCGACGCGGGCGTGATGGGCGACGCCTTCATCGCCGCCACCGGTTCGGCGCCGCTCCGCGACGATACGATGTTCGCCGCGGCGCAGCTTCCAGTGGGCTCGCTCGGTATCGTGACGGCGCTCGTCGTCGACAGCGTGCCGAAATTCCTCGTCCGTCCGATCCAGAATTTGCGCAAGGTGGATCGGGCGGCGCTGGACTGGCTCGCCGCGGGCGATTTCCGGCGCTTCTCGGCCGCCTATGCGCTCGATCAGGATCCCGACTTTGTCCAGATGATCGTCAACCCCTACAAGCCGTTCAAGCGACCCGCGATGCTGCGGTTCCTCTATCGCGAGCCGTGGCGCGACGATTATCCGCGAGCGACCCCCGGCCAGCTTGGCGCGGGTTATGACGCGCTCAGTCTGCTCGGCCGCCTGCTCAACGATTACCCATGGGCCCGCGGGCCGTTGCTCCAGTTCGCAATGAAGCAAGGCTATGCCAGCGGCCCTGATATCGGCGCGCCGCCGGTCTATGGCAGCTGGGGGGAGGGGCTCGACACGCATCGTCCCCTGGCAGACCTGTTCAACGCCTCGGTCACCATCGACCGCGCCGACCTCGCGCGCGCCTTTGAACGCATCTGCGCCGTTTATGCCAAGCACGGCGGCTCCACGGTCGTCACCATCCGTTTCATGGAGCGCGCGCAAGGGCTGCTCGCTCCCGCGCGCTTTACGCACAATGCGGTGATCGATTTCGACGGCCCGCGCAGCCAGCGAACCGCCGACGCCTATGCCCGTGTGGTTGAATGCCTCGATGCCGAGGGCGTTGGCTTTACCCGTCACTGGGCCAAAAGCTGTGGCCTCGATGCCGCGCGTGTTGCCGCCGATTATGGCGAGGATTTCCGTCTCTGGCGCACCGCGCGCGACCGGCTGCTTCCCGATCCCGCCCACCGCGCGCTGTTCGGCAGCGCGGTGCTCGATGGGTTGGGGCTGACCTGCTGACGAGCCAAGCCTTGACAAATGGCACGCCGACCTGCCTTAGGCGCGGCCATAAATGTCAACTTTTTGTTGATTTCCCCAGTCATCGAAAGACGAGAAAATGCACGCCTATCGTACCCATAATTGTGGCCAGCTCCGCGCCGAGGATGTCGGCCAGAATGTCCGTGTCTCGGGCTGGGTGCATCGCAAGCGCGATCATGGCGGGCTGCTCTTCGTCGACCTGCGCGATCATTATGGCCTGACCCAGATCGTCGCGGACTCGAGCGACGCCGCCTTCGCAACGCTCGACGGCCTGCGCGCCGAAAGCGTCGTGACGATCACCGGCGACGTCGTCGCGCGCTCGGCGGAAACGACCAATGCCAACCTTCCGACCGGTGCGATTGAAGTCCGCGCGCGCGACGTCTCGGTCCAGTCGGCGGCGATCGAGCTGCCGATGCCGGTCGCGGGCGAACAGGAATATCCCGAGGATATTCGCCTGAAGTACCGTTTCCTCGACCTTCGCCGCGAACGCCTCCACGCCAACATCATGCTGCGTTCGAACGTGATCGCGTCCTTGCGCCGCCGTATGGTCGAGCAGGGGTTTACCGAGTTCCAGACGCCGATCCTGACCGCCTCGTCGCCCGAGGGTGCGCGCGACTATCTGGTGCCGAGCCGCGTCCACCCCGGCAAATTCTATGCGCTGCCGCAGGCGCCGCAGATGTTCAAGCAGCTGCTGATGGTCGCGGGCTTTGACCGCTATTTCCAGATCGCCCCCTGCTTCCGCGACGAAGATGCGCGCGCCGACCGCTCGCCCGGCGAATTCTACCAGCTCGACTTCGAGATGAGCTTCGTCACGCAGGACGACGTCTTCAACGCGATCGAACCCGTGCTCGCCGGCGTGTTCGAGGAGTTCGCAAATGGCAAGTCCGTGACGCCAGCTGGTTCGTTCCCGCGTATCCCGTACCGCGAATCGATGCTGAAGTACGGCAACGATAAGCCCGACCTTCGCAACCCGCTGATCATCACCGATGTCTCGTCGCACTTCACGGGCTCGGGCTTCGGCCGCTTCGCCGACATCGTCGCCGCGGGCGACGTCGTTCGCGCAATTCCTGCGCCCGCGACCGCCGAGAAGAGCCGCAAATTCTTCGACGACATGAACAGCTGGGCGCAGGGCGAAGGCTTTGCCGGCCTTGGCTATGCGACGCGCAAGGGTGGCGAATGGGGCGGCCCGATCGCCAAGAACCACGGCACCGACAAGATGGACGCGCTTGCGGCCGAACTGGGCATCGGTCCCGACGACGGCCTGTTCTTCGCCGCGGGCAAGGAAGCGGTCGCCGCGAAGCTCGCGGGTTTCGCACGCACCCGCGTCGCCGAGCAGCTCGATTTGATCGACCCCAGCAAGTTCGAAATGTGCTGGATCGTCGACTTCCCGATGTTCGAGGCCGACGAAGACACCGGCAAGATCGATTTCAGCCACAACCCCTTCAGCATGCCGCAGGGCGAGCTCGAAGCGCTCGAAACCAAGGACCCGCTCGACATCCTTGCCTGGCAGTATGACATCGTCTGCAACGGCGTCGAACTGTCGTCGGGCGCGATCCGGAACCATCGTCCCGACATCATGTACAAGGCGTTCGAAATCGCGGGCTACAGCCAGGCCGACGTCGATGCGAACTTCAGCGGCATGATCAATGCGTTCAAGTTCGGCGCGCCGCCGCACGGCGGTTCGGCGCCGGGCGTCGACCGTATCGTGATGCTGCTCGCCGACGAGCCCAACATCCGCGAAGTAGTCGTTTTCCCGATGAACCAGAAGGCCGAAGATCTGATGATGAACGCCCCGGCGCCGGTCAGCGACAAGCAGCTCAAGGAGCTCGGCATCCGTATCGTCGACGGCCCGAAGGGCTAGGGCATGAGCGAGCCCCGGGAGCACCGGCTGGAAACGCCGGAAGGCGATATCTGCTGGTTCGAATGGGGAACGCGGGGGCAGGGGCCTTCGCTGCTCCTGCTCCACGCGACGGGCTTTCACGCGCGCCTGTGGGATCAGGTCGTCGCGGCGCTGCCACCCGGCACGCACGTCATCGCGCCCGACCATCGCGGCCATGGTCGCAGCTATCGTCCCGCGACGCTCGCGAACTGGGCGACCACCTCCGACGCGCTGTTGCCGCTGCTTGACGGACTCGGCGGGCATCCGCTCGTCGGCTGCGGGCACAGCATGGGTGCCTATGTCCTCACGCGGCTCGCGTCGCAGCGGCCGGCCGCCTTCGGTCATCTCGTGCTGATCGATCCGGTGATCATGGACCCCGCCTTTTATGAAGGCGAGGCGGCCAAGCCGATCCCCGATCCCGCCGATCATCCGGTTGCGCGCCGCCGCAACAGCTGGACGAGCGCCGAAGAGATGCGCGCGCGTTTCGCCGACCGGCCGCCCTATGCGAACTGGGACCCGCGCGTCCTCGCCGACTATTGCACCCATGGCCTCCTCCCGGCGGCGGACGGTGAGGGGCTGGAGCTTGCCTGCCCGCCGGCGCTCGAAGCCTCGGTCTATCAAAATGCGCTACGCACCAGCCCGCACGAGTGGCTGCACTATCTGGCCACGCCGTCGACGGTCATCCGCGCCCCGACCGGCGAGCGCGGCGGTCCGCTCGATTTTTCGCTGAGCCCGACCTGGACCGGCCTCGGTGCGGCGCTCGGCGCCGATCGCGACGAACTATGGGCCGAGCACAGCCATTTCATCCCGATGGAAGACCCCGCGCGCGTCGCCGCGCTGCTCGCGAACCTACTCTGATCGCGTAACGAAACGCGCGCACGCTGTCCCAGAAAATGACAGCCCTGCATCGCTCTTGGTAGGACGGCTTCGGTTGCGCTAGGGAGGCGCGATGAGCATTTCCCTTTCCGATCACGAAGCCGGCGCCAAATATGACGGCGACTATTCCGATGCGCTCGATGCGTTGCAGGAACGGCTCGAGCGCGTGCAATCCGCGCATATCACGCACGGCCAGCGCAGCATCATCATGTTCGAAGGTTGGGACGCGGCAGGGAAGGGCGGCATCATCAAACGCATGACCGCGCTGCTCGACCCGCGCTATTTCGAGGTCTGGCCGATCAGCGCACCGAACGACGAGGAAATGGCGCGCCATTTCCTGTGGCGTTTCTGGAGACGCCTGCCGGGCAACCGCGAAATCTCGATCTTCGACCGCAGCTGGTACGGCCGGGTCCTCGTCGAGCGTGTCGAGGGCTTCGCGAGCGAGGCCGAATGGCGCAAGGGATATGACGAGATCAACGAGTTCGAGGCGCAACTGACCGGCAACCGCACGAACCTCGTCAAGATCTTCGTCCATCTGACGCAGGAAGAGCAGGACAAGCGTTTCGCCGACCGCCTCGACGACCCGTGGAAGCGGTGGAAGACGGGGGCCGAGGATTATCGCAACCGGTCGAAACGCAAGGACTATCTCGCCGCGATGGAAGAGATGTTCGCGCAGACGAACACGCGCTGGGCGCCGTGGAAGGTGATCGACGGCAACAACAAGAAGGCCGCGCGCATCGCCGCGCTGACCCACATCGCCGAAGCGCTCGAAGCCATTGTGCCGATGACCCCGCCCGATCTCGACCCCGCGATCGTCAAACTCGCGGGCAAGGCGTTCGGCTACAAGCCGAAAGACTAGGTTTTTCGGCCTCCTCGGCTAGCAATCGCGCGCCCCAGCCGCTACATGGGATTGATGAGCCGCGCCAAAAGAACCGACGACTGGGGATTTCCCCGCTGGCGCCCTTATGGTTCGAGCACCGAGGCGCAGAAGGTTCGCATCTGCGACCGCCATGGTTGCACCAACCCGGGCAATTGTCCCGCGCCCAAGTCACCGAACAGCCCCGAACGCTGGTATTTCTGCGAAACACACGCGGCCGAATATAATCGCGGCTGGGACTATTTCGAAGGATTGAGCGCCGAGGACGCCGCCGAACGCGCCGCCGACGAAACGCGCGACGCGGGGGCGTACGCAAAGGCTCAGCACTACGCCTGGGGCGGGTCGGGTGACGGCAGCCGCAGCGCTGACGAAATGCGCGCGCTCGAAATTCTCGACCTCGAACCCGACGCCGATTTCGAGGCGACGAAAAAGGCGTGGCGCAATCTTGCCAAGGAAACGCACCCCGACGTGAAGCCGGGCGACGCCGAAGCGGCAAAGCGCTTTGCCGCAGGACAGGCGGCGTTCGAGGTGCTGAAGCAGGCCGAAGAACGGAAAAGCTGGAAGCCCGCGTAATGCCGGGGTTTCGGCCAGGCTTCTAGACCAGTTCATCCCTCCGATAGAGGCTTTCGGATTGCCGTCCCGCAGCATAGGCGCGCCAGGTTCGGCGCGGCAGCGCGATGACCCCGGCGACGATCAGCGGCGAGCAAAAGAGCGTCGCGCGCCAGTCGGGATAACGGCCGGCGCCCCATTCCCACGCTGCGAGCTGGATCTCCCCGGTTAGCGTCAGCGGATAACCGGTGATGAGATGGTGGCGATCGTGCGCGTCGATTGCGGCTTGCCGCCATGCGAAATTGGGCAGGCGGAACCGCCAGCGCCCGATACGAAACGTCCAGTGCGATGCGTCGCCCTGTTCGAGACCGCTGGCCGCGCGCAGGCTTTCGAGCGGATCAGGGGCGGCCGTCATCGTGCACCTTGGCGGCCAGCGTCTCCGCCTGACGATCCGACGCGGCGCTCAGCGCCCGCGCGGTCAGCGGGGTGATGCCCGGTCGTGCGGGCAGGTTCGCCGGCAGGCGGATGTTCGACACCAGCCCCAACAGCGCGAGCAATTGGATGAACCGGTATCCGAGGTCGATCTGGCCCGGATAGAGGCCATGACGCGCCGAGCTTGGAAAAGCATGATGATTGCTGTGCCAGCTCTCGCCCATCGTCGGAATCGCCATGATCGGTACATTATAGGCCTGGATGACGGCGCCATCGACTGACCAGTCCTGCGAGCCGCGCGTGTGAGCGAAATAGGATATGAACCAGTGCATCGTTGTGCAGGCGGCAACGCGCACCGGCACTCCCCAAACGACCCACGACCAGCCGCCGAGCAGGTAAAGGATCACGGCGATCGGCACCTGCTGCAGCATCCAGTACCGGTCGAGAAAGCGGTAAAAGCGGTCGTCGCCGATGCCAGGGCCGGGGTCGAAGCCGGGCGGCCGGGCAAGCTGGAGCCGGAAGTTGAGATAGTAGAAACCGTCGATGACGAGCGGCTTGGCGTGCCGCAGGAACCAGTGGCAATCGGGCTGCCGCTGTGCCCAGTCGCGGCTGTCGTGGAGGCGGATCGTCCAGATCGGGCCGCCCATTCCCACCGCGGTTCCAAGCCAGACGAGAAGATATTCGAGCCATTTCGGGCAATCGAAGCTGCGATGGATCAGCCGCCGGTGAAAACCGACCGAATGGCCGGCGCACAGCGTCACCGCCGAGGTCACGAGGACTACCGCCAGCGCGCTTCCGCTGAAGGTCAGCGGACCCAGCACCAGCGCCGTCGCCAGCATCGCCATGTTCCAGATCGACCGGGGACCATCCCACAGCACGCGGCCCTCGACCGCGTCGGCCTGATCGAGACCGGTCAGCGAATTGACCTTGAAGGCACCCGCCGCCGCGCCGCCCGCTTCGCTCATAAATTCCCCCCTTTGTTGGGCGCTCCGCCGAACAGTCGCGCGGCGCGCCCGCCGATACCGATCACGCGCCGCAGCGTGCGGGGCGAGAGGCGCTTCGTTCCGGCATCGATTGCCGCGAGATCCTCGACAAGCTCGAGCAGGCGCTTCGCCTGACGCGCCACGATCGGATTTTCAGCGTCACCGGCCGATTGGCGCCAGGGCCCGAGGACCGCCAGCGCCGGCACCAATTCACGCTGCCGTCGTTTTTCGAGCGTCTGCAGCATCAGGAGCCAGGGGTCCGCCTCGGTGGTCCAGCCTTCGGGATTTCCTGCCACCAGTTCCTCCGCCGCCAGCCAGGCAAGGGCGTCGTCTATCGCGGCCGGCGTCAGCGCCAATTCGGCGGCGATGGCGTCGGTCGCGAGCGGCCTCGTCATCAGATATAACAGGCCGTGGACGCGGCAGGCGTCGGCCGGCAGTCCCCATCGTGCGCCGACCTCCGCCAGCCATTCCACGATCCCGGAAGCAGAGGGCCCCAGGAGGCCGCTCAATTCGATTTGGCCATCACGGGCATTCAGTCCCCCGCCTATTTATAGACACACGCATCCAGCCCATCGCGCTTGACCACGCCGATACGCGCGCGGATCGTGTTGCCGTAACGGCGCGTAAAGCCCGACGGGCTCACCGCCTCGCGTTTCTTGGGCAGCGGCAGGATTGCCGCGATCCGCCCCGCCTCGGCGGGGGTCAGCTTGCCCGCGCCATGGTTGAAATACCGCTGCGCGCCCGCCTCGACACCATAAGTGCCGATGCCGGTCTCGGCGACGTTGAGGTAAACTTCCATGATCCGGCGCTTGCCCCAGATCTTTTCGATCAGGAAGGTGAACCAGACCTCGGGCACCTTGCGGACATAGCGTGTCCAACCGGTCCCTTGCCACAGGAAGACGTTTTTCGCGGTCTGCTGGCTGACGGTCGATCCGCCGCGCATGCGTTTGCCCTTGGCGTTGCGCTCGATCGCCTGCTCGATCGCATCGCGGTCGAACCCGTTATGGCTGCAGAATTTGCCGTCCTCGGCCGCGATCACCGCGCGCACCATATTTCGGTCGATGCCCGACAGGCTCGTCCAGTCCTTGGTGATCCCGCTGCTGTCGACCATCATCGTGAACGTCACAGGGGGCGGCACCACCGCATAGAGCAGCACCCACAGCACCGAGGCGATGATGAACCAGAGCAGCCATTTGAACGGCCGCAGATACCAGGGGAGCGTGCGCTTCTTCGCGCGGGAGGGAGTTGCCATGCGGGCAAATTAGCCGCTTGCGATTTCCAGGCAAGCGGGCTTGATCTTGCGGAAGAAAAAACAACTGCTGTCCGGTGAAGGAAAGACCTGCATGTCGCTTCGATCCCTCTTGCTGCTAGCCGCCGCGACCGCCGCTGCGCCCGCCTTCGCGAACGAGGATCGCCGCGACCTTTGCCCCGACCGGCCGGGGCTCGGTACGCCCGCCTGCACGGTCGAGCCGGGGTCGTTACTGTTCGAGATCGGCCTGGCCGACTGGACGCTCGATCGCACCGCCGACAGCCGGAGCGATAGCTGGACCGTCGGCGACGCCCTGCTGCGCGCCGGGCTGACCCCGTCGCTGGAGGTGCAGCTTGGATGGACGATGCTCGGCCATGTGCGCGAGCGCGACCGGGCGGCGGGCGACGTGACCCGCCGGACGCGAACCGGCGACGTGACGCTCGCGTTGCGGCAGAACCTCCGCAATCCCGACGGGTCGGGCTTTTCGGTCGCGCTGATGCCCTATGCCACGCTGCCGCTGGGCGGCAAGGGCGTCGGTGCGGGCGATTGGGGGGCGGGGATGATCATGCCGGTCAGCTTCGAACTCGGCGCCTTGTCGCTTGGCCTCACGCCGCATGTCGACGCCGCCGTCGATAGCGACGGCAAGGGCCGGCATACGGCTTATGGCTCGGTCGCGGGGGTGGGGTTTGGCCTGTCCGACGATGTCTCGATGGCGGCGGAAATATCGCTGGCCCGCGACCGCGACCCCGGCGGGCATACCACCGAGGCGCTCGCCGGCCTCTCGGCCGGCTGGCAACCCGATGCCGACAGCCAGTGGGATTTGGGCGCCAATATCGGCCTCAATCGCGACAGCCCGGATATCGAACTTTATTTCGGTTTCGTGCGCCGCTTCTGACGCGAGATCCTCAGGATTTCGACGACTCGTCGTCTTTTCCGTCCTTCGCGGCGCCAGTGGCATCGGCCGCGAAGGAGCGCATCTTCGCCTCGGCGTCGGCTTCCTTGCCGCTCATCACCAGCCAGGCCATCACCGCGGCGGCGATCAGCGACAGCAGCGCCAGCCAATATCCGATTTCCCAATGGACCTGGATCATCGCCAGCGCGGCTTCATCCATCCGGCTATTCTGTCCATCCTTGGCCGCCTCGGCGAGGATCGCGTCCTTGCTGTAATGCCAGGTGCCGACGAAGATCAGCACGACCGCGGCGACCGAGGTGCCGAGCACCAGCCTCGCCGCCTCGCGGCCTTTCAGGAAAAGCAGGACCAGTCCGCCCGCAATGGCGAGCAGCGCGAGGATCAGCCAGATATTGACTGAGGCGCCGTCGTTCGCGTGCGACGCCTGGCCCATCGCCGTAACGCGGCCAAAAGCGAGGCCAAAGCCGCTCGCCTCGACAAGTTTCTGGTTGGAGCAGCTGACGGTCATCCACGGCAGCAAAAAGGCCAGTAGCGCGATGCCCTTGGGAACGCGGATCCATTTCCACATGATATTTCCTCCCCTTCGGTTGCCCCGGGGGAGGCTAGTCCCTTGCGCCCGCGAGTCAAATCGCGGGGCGCAAAGGATGGGCGCGGATCATGCGCCGACCAGTCGCCGGTCGCCGGCGAGCTTCAGCATTGCTTTCTGCAGCTTTTCGAACGCGCGCACTTCGATCTGGCGCACGCGTTCGCGGCTGACGTCGTAAACCTGACTCAGGTCCTCCAGCGTCTTGGGATCGTCGGTCAGGCGACGTTCGGTGAGGATGTGGCGCTCGCGCTCGTTGAGCGATTCCAGTGCCTCATTCAGCAGCGAATGGCGCACATCGCGTTCCTGCGCTTCGGCGACACGCTCGTCCTGAAGCGGTCCCTCGTCGCCGAGCAGGTCCTGCCACTGGCTGTCGCCATCTTCGCCCATCGGGACGTTCAGCGAGGTGTCGCCGCCCATCGCCATGCGGCGGTTCATGCTGGTGACTTCCTCCTCGGTGACGCCGAGGTCGGTCGCGATCTTGGTCAGATGTTCGGGCGACAGATCGCCGTCCTCGAACGCCGCGAGGTTGTTCTTCATCCGGCGAAGGTTGAAGAACAGCTTCTTCTGCGCCGCGGTGGTGCCCATTTTGACGAGGCTCCACGAGCGCAGGATGAACTCCTGGATCGAGGCGCGAATCCACCACATCGCATAGGTGGCGAGGCGGAAGCCGCGTTCGGGATCGAACTTCTTCACGCCCTGCATCAGGCCGATATTGCCTTCGCTGATCAGCTCGCTGACCGGCAGGCCATAGCCGCGGTAACCCATCGCGATCTTCGCGACGAGGCGCAGGTGCGAGGTAACAAGCTGCGCCGCAGCCTCATTGTCGCCATGCTCCTGGAAGCGGCGCGCGAGCATATATTCCTGCTCGGGGGTCAGCAGGGGGAATTTGCGGATTTCCGCCAGATAGCGATTCAGGCTGGCTTCGCCGCCAAGCGCTGGAACCGTGGCCGGAACGTTGCTTTTAGCCATTGGAGAGCGTCTTCCCTTTAGAATCTTGAGTCAGAATATGCCGCCGTTGGGCCCAGCGGTCGAGATAGATTTTCATTCGAAACCTAAACGCGCAATTCATCGATCAGTTCCCGCATGTCGCTTGGGAGTTCGCTGTCGAGCGCGATGTTGTTACCGGTCACCGGATGAATAAAGCCCAAATGGGCCGCGTGCAATGCCTGCCGCACGAAATTCCGCGCTTTCAGCACCTCCGACAAAGGCTTTCTGACGCGTCCATAGACCGGATCGCCGACCAGCGGGTGACCGATATGCGCCATATGGACACGCACCTGATGCGTGCGTCCGGTTTCCAGCCGGCACTCGACCAGAGTCGCATGCTGTAGCGGCTCGATCGTGCGGTAATGGGTCACCGCGCGTTTGCCGCGATCGTCGGCCACTACCGCCATCTTCTTGCGGTTGGTATTCGACCGGCCAAGCGCCGCGTCGATCGTGCCGTTCACCGGCATCGGCCGCCCGGTCGCGAGCGCCAGATAGCGACGGTCGATACTGTGCGCGGCGAATTGCCTGGCGAGACCTTCATGCGCCTTGTCGTGCTTCGCGGCGACGATCAGCCCGCTTGTGTCCTTGTCGATGCGGTGGACGATCCCCGGCCGCGCGACGCCGCCGATCCCCGACAATTGCCCCGCGCAATGGTGGAGCAAGGCGTTGACCATCGTGCCATCGAAATTGCCCGCGGCGGGATGGACTACCATCCCCGCGGGCTTGTCGACGACAATCAGATGCTCGTCCTCATACGCGATGACCAAGCCCATGTCCTGCGCGACATTATGCGCGGGCGTGGCGGCGGGCAGGCGGACCTCGATCGTCGCGGGCGCGGCAGCTTTTGCCGAGGGATCCCAAAGGATTTTTCCGTCGGCGCCGACGACGCGGCCGCCCTTGATCAGGCTCTTCAATCGTTCGCGCGACAGGCTGGGCAGCGCTTCGGCGAGCGCCCGGTCGAGCCGGAGCCCGGCCGCGCTATCGGCCAGCGCCACGGTCAAAATGTCGTCATCCCCCTGCATTGATAGGAATGTGGTTTTCGGGCGCTAAAATTCAAGGTGCCGAGCCACCTCCAATTCCGTTCGTATCGAGCGAAGTCGAGATGCCCGTCGTTGGCGCGTATTCTCCCGGTGTCTGGGCTTCGCTCGACACGAGCGGATTTCGGCGCATCGCGCTTGCTCTGGACGGGGTCCGTGCCGTAGGAGCAGCCCATGCCGGAAATGTCCGGACACTGCGCTGGGGAGCCTTTTCATCCATGTCCGACGATCGCGTCGATTTCGCTTCGATGCTGGCCTCGCGCCTGTGTCACGACCTGCTGAGTCCCGTCGGCGCCTTCGCCAACGGGCTCGAACTGCTCGCCGATGAGAAAGACCCGGCGATGCGCGAGCGTTGCTTCGAACTGCTCGAACAAAGCGCGCGGACGTCGGCAAACAAGCTTAAATTCTTCCGCCTGGCGTTCGGGTCGGCGGGCGGGTTCGGCGAGCTTGTCCCCGCCGATGAGGCGAAGTCGGCGATTCAGGGGATCATTGGCGACCGCGCGATCGAGCTCAACTGGATGATCGGGACCGATCCGCTGCCCAAGCCGGCGGTGAAGATCATCCTCAACCTGTCGCTCCTCCTTGTCGACGCGCTGGTGCGCGGCGGCCGGCTCGATGTCGGCTGCGAAAAACAGGGAGAGGGCATCGAAATCGCACTGCATGTCGAGGCCGAGCGCATCTTCCTCGACGCCGACGTCGAACGCATCCTTGCCGAAGGCGAAGGGGCGAGCCCGATGACGTCGCGCACCGCGCCCGCGGTGCTGGTGCAGGCGGTGGCGCGGCAGAATGACGGCACGGTGATGCTGGCGCGCGAAACGCCGACCTCTTTGCTTGTCGGCGCGGTTTTGCGCGGTCGTTGATCCAATATTCGTCATTCCCGCGAAGGCGGGAATCTCGCTTCTGACGCGATCAGCGGGACCCCCGCCTTCGCGGGGGTGACGAAGAGAAGGCGCGCGGACTTTTGACGCCGCAGTTGCCAAGTAAAACCCTCCTTAACCATTGTGCGCCATGGTGGAGCCTCGATTTCTGGGGCGAACCGACACCTTCATGGACGATCTGCTGAACGACTTTCTGGCCGAAACGGCGGAAATCCTTGCCGAAGCCGGCGGGGCCATTGTCGCGTGGGAGGCGGACCCCGCCGACCGGGCGCAGCTCGACGCCATTTTCCGGCTCGTCCACACGATCAAGGGCAGCTCGGGCTTTCTGGCATTGCCGCGCGTTACCGCCTTGTCGCATGCGGCCGAGGATGCGCTCGATCAGGTGCGGCGCGGCAACCGCCCCGCGAATTCCACGCTCGTCACCGGCGTGCTTGGCATCCTCGACCGGCTGGGCAATCTTTGTACGGCGCTGAGCGAGAAGGGCGTCGAGCCGGCCGGCGACGACCGCGATGTCATCGGCGCGCTCGCGGGCGACATTCCAGACGATGCGCCGTTCGAGGTCGCGGGCGTTCCGCTCCGCCGCGACGATGATTTCAGCGCCGAACTGCAAAGCTGGCGCTCGATCCGGGTGCCCTTGCCGTTGCTCGACAGCGTCATGACCGGGGTCACCGACATCGTGCTGGCGCGCAATGAATTCGCGCGGATGCTCCGCGAATCGGGCGCCGACCTGTCGGTCATCGCTTCGTTCGACCGTCTTTCCGACTCGATCGCCGGGATGCGCCAGTCGGTCAGCCAGATGCGCATGCAGCGGATCGACAAGCTGTTCGCCCCGCTGCCGCGCATCGTCCGCGATCTCGCCAAGGATATGGGCAAGAAGATCGCCTTCCAGACGAGCGGCGGCGAAGTCGAGCTTGATCGCGAAATGATGGAGAATATCCGCGACCCGCTGATCCATATCGTCCGTAACGCGATCGATCATGGCATCGAGCCGCTTGAGGACCGCGTCGCTGCGGGCAAGGACATCACCGCGACGATCTCGGTCTCGGCGCGCCAGTCGGGCAACCAGATCGAAATCGAAGTGCGCGACGACGGCCGCGGGCTTTCGCCCGACGCCTTGACCGCGAAGGCGATCGCCTCGCGCCTCCTGACCGCGACCGAGGCGCGCGCGCTGGCACCCAGGGACAAACTCGACTTGATCTTCCGTCCCGGCTTTTCGACCGCGGCGAAGATCACCTCGGTTTCCGGCCGCGGCGTCGGCATGGATATCGTCAAGGCAAATGTCGAAAAGATCGGCGGCATCGTCGAATTGCGCAACGAAGAGGGGCGCGGGCTCGCGATCCTGCTCCGCGTGCCGATGACGCTGACGATCATTTCGGGCCTGATGGTCCGCGCGGCGGGACAATATTTTGCGATACCGCGCGGTGCCGTGCGCGAAATCCTGCTGGAAAACGGCGATACGGTGCGCATCGATCAACTCGGTGGCGGCGAACTCGCGACGGTGCGCGGTGAACAATTTCCGCTCCTCCGCCTCGAAAATATATTGGGCCGCCAGCGCGACGCGGCCGACGACGGTGACGACCGCGCGCTCGTCATCGTCCGTCCGGGGCAGGGGCAAAGCTATGCGCTGAGCGTCGCGGCGATCCATGACCATGAGGAGCTGGTGATCAAGCCCGCGGCGCCGATGATCATGGCGACCGGCCTCTATGCCGGCACGACGCTGCCCGACAACGGCCGCCCCGTCCTGTTGCTCGACGTCCAGGGCCTGCTGGCGATCGCGGCGGTCGACGCCAGCGAAGCGGGCCGGAGCCACGACCGGATGGCCGAGGCCGAGGCCGAAGCTGCGGCGGCGCGCAACGCCGTGCAGTTGCTGCTGTTCCGCGACATGAACAGCCGCGTCCGCGGCGTCCGCCTGTCGGTCATCGAACGCGTCGAGGAGGTTCCCGCATCGGCGCTGTTCGAAAGCGCGGGCAGGGTTCAGGCGCAGATCGGCGACGATATTTTCCCCGTCCATGCCGCGGCGCCGCCGGGCGGCGAGGGGACGATGAAGCTCCTTCGCCTCTACGACGGCCGTTCGGTGCTCTGCTATCCGATCGCCGAGGTCATCGACATCGTCCGCCTGCCCGATGTGGTGCAGCCGTCGGCGGCGCCCGGGCTGATCGCGGGCGTCGTGCTCGTCGGCGGCGATCCCGTCGAACTGATCGATCCGTTCTGGCTGATGGAACAATATGCCGCGGGCGCGCCCGCATCCGCGCTGCGCCAGCCGCTCTGCCGCCTTGCCGACGATCATGACGGCTGGGGCGGCAATTTCCTTGCCCCGATCCTGCGAAACGCCGGTTACCGCGTCGTCCTGGCGGGCGACGCGTCGGACGAGACGCCCGACGTCCTCTTGTGCCTCACCGAAGAGGGCGCGCTTTGCGGGCATGCGGGCGGCGACGTGCCGGTGATCCATCTGCGCACCTCGATCGCGGCCGCGGGGCCGGAGGACGAAACCGTCTATCGTTATGACCGCCAGGCGCTGCTCGACGCGCTGCGCCGCCAGGTCGGGGGAGAGAGCGCATGATGGACAAACTCTATCTGATCGCGCGCATCGCCGACACCCGCGTCGCTTTGCGCAGCCGCGCGATCAATTCGGTCGTCACCGTCGGCACGCCTGTCGAAGTCCCCGCTGCGCCGCCGCATGTCGCCGGGCTCTTTGCGCTGCGCAGCCGTGTCTTCACCCTCATCGACCCGCATGTCGTCATCGGCCTGCCCGCGGTGCTTGTGGCGCCGGGCCAGCGGGTGATCGTCGTCGATGTCGCCGAGCATGGTTATGCGCTGCTCGCCGACGAGATCGAGGATGTCTGTTTCATCGAGGCGCCCGAGACGCGCATCGCCGGAAAGCTGCTCCCCGGCTGGGCGCGCGTCGCCGATGCGATGATCGAGCATGACGGCGCTTCGCTGCTCGTTGTCGATCCGTCGCATTTCATCACGCTGCCGGCCTTAAAGGCAGCATGAATTCGTCCGTTAATTAACGGGCTGCACACTCCTTAGCCGTAAAGATGCGCAAATCCCGGGGGTCGGAGTTAATTGAATGTCGAAATCTTGTCTGGTGGTCGATGACAGCAAAGTCATTCGCAAGGTCGCACGCCATATCCTTGAAAGCATGTCCTTTGCCGTCGAAGAGGCGGCTGACGGGCAGGAGGCGCTGACCTTCTGCCGCGCCAATCGTCCCGATGTCATCCTGCTCGACTGGAACATGCCGGTGATGAGCGGAATGGAGTTCCTCGGCGCGTTCAACGATCTCGACTATGGGCGCGAAGAACGCCCGCGCGTCGTTTTTTGCACGACCGAAAACAGCATCGACCATATCCGCGCCGCGATCGAAGCCGGAGCCGACGAATATGTCATGAAGCCGTTCGACCGCGAAACGCTCGAAGGAAAATTGCAGCTCGTCGGCATCGCTTGAGGTTTTTTAGGTGGCCCGTCCACAACCCCTAATATCCGATCCCGAGCCAACCGCCCGCACGGTACGCGTGATGCTCGTCGACGACAGCCTCGTCGTCCGCAGCATCCTCGAGCGGATCGTCGATCAGCGGCCGGGGCTCAGGATCTGCGCCTCGGTCGCCTCGGCGCATGACGCGCTTGAATATCTGGCGCGCGAGCCCGTCGATGTTGTCGTGCTCGACATCGAAATGCCCGGGATGAACGGCATCGACGCTTTGCCGCACATCCTGGAGCGCGCCGAAAAGGCTCGCGTTCTCATCCTGTCGTCGAACTGCGTCGAGGGTGGCCCTGCCGCGATC
Organism: Sphingopyxis sp. Root154; assembly: GCF_001427105.1. Lineage (GTDB taxonomy): Bacteria > Pseudomonadota > Alphaproteobacteria > Sphingomonadales > Sphingomonadaceae > Sphingopyxis. Next base: position 403,833 of record NZ_LMGI01000002.1, on the reverse strand, counting down.
GACGCGCTCGCGCTCGGCGCCAGCGACACGCTCGCCAAACCCGGACGCGGCAGTTTTTCGGGCCGCTTCGCCGAAGTGCTGACCGAGCGGATCATGACGCTCGGCCATCAACGCGATTTCCCTGCAATGGTCCCGGCCGCCGAACGCCCGGCTCCGGCGTCCGCCCCCTTCGCGATCGATACCGATCAGCCGATCGAATGCATCGCGGTCGCGGCATCGACCGGCGGCATCCCCGCTTTCGCCAATTTCCTCGCGCACCTCGATCCCAAGATCGGCGCGCCGATTCTGCTCACCCAGCACCTGCCCGACGCCTTCATGGAATTTTACGCGAAACAGATCGCGACGATGACGACGCGCCGCGTCCGCGTTGCCGAAGCCGGAATGGCCGTCGAGCGCGGCTGCATCTATCTCGCGCCGGGCGACGCGCATCTGCTCGTCGTCGCCAATGGCCGCCGCCGCGAAATCGCGCTCGATCACCGTGTCGTCGACAATGGCTGCTGCCCGTCGGCCGACCCGATGCTCGATTCGGTCGCCGAAATCTATGGCAAGGGCGGCGTTGCCGTCATCCTCAGCGGCATGGGGCGGGACGGGGTGATCGGCGCGGCGCGGCTGAAAGAGGCCGGTGGCACGATTTTCGCGCAGGCGCCCGAAAGCTGCGTGATCTGGGGCATGCCGGGCGCCGTTGCCAAGGCGGGCATCGCGGCGGCGACGCTGAACCCCGACGCGATCGCGCTGATGCTCGGCAGCTTCCTGCCCGGGCGCCGCAAGCCATGATGGACGGAAGCGCCAGCGAGTCGGCCTACCGCGTCCTGATGGGGGTGCTCGAATCGCGGACGGGGCAGACGCTGTCGCCGAACCGCATCTGGCGGATCGAAATGTCGTTGAAGCCCGTGATGCAGCGCCACGGCATCGCCGATCTCGATGCGCTCGTTGCGGCGCTCGTTACCTCGAACAGCCGGCAACTGCTCGACGACACCGTCGATGCGATGCTCAACAACGAAACCTATTTCTACCGTGAATATAGCGTGTTCGACGAAATAGCTGCGACTGCGCTTGAGCAGATTCGTGAGATCAACAAGCTGCGCCGCCGGCTGAGCGTCTGGCATTGCGGCGTATCGACGGGCCAGGAAGCCTATTCGCTCGCGATGCTGATCGCCGAACAGGGCGCGAAATGGGCGGGGTGGCAAGTCGATATCGTCGGCACCGATGTCAGCTATCACGCGATTTCGCGCGCGGGCGTCGGCCTTTACAGTCAGTTCGAGATTCAGCGCGGCCTGCCGGTGCAGCGCATGGTGCGCTGGTTCGACCAGACCGAGGGCGGATGGCTCGCCAAGGCGGACCTGCGCCGCCGCGTCGATTTTTCGGTACAGAATATGCTCACCGACCGGCCGCCGCTGGCGAGCCCCGCCGACCTGATCTTCTGCCGCAACCTGCTGCTCTATTTCTCGGCGCCGATGCGCCAGAAAGCCTTTGCGCGGCTCCGCGCGATGGCGGCGCCGCAAAGCTTCCTCGTGCTCGGCGCAGGCGAGACGGTACTCGGCCAGACCGACCAGTTCGTCGCCAGTCCCCGCCTGCGCGGCCTTTACGAACCCGCCGATCAGCAGGTGCGCCGCGCGGCTGCGGCCTAGGACAGGCTCCGCCTTGCTTTTTGCGCGCCACTGGCGCAATCGACGGCTTGGCAAGCACAGGACGGGTCCCCCGAGCGCATGAGCGATTTTATCGAACGCTGGTCTCCCAATTTCGACGAACGCGCGCTGCCCATCTCGATGATCGTGCTGCATTATACCGGTATGAAGAGCGGTGCCGAAGCCATTGATTGGCTTGCCAATCCCGATTCCAGCGTTTCGGCGCACTATGTCGTCAGCGAGGATGGGCAGATCACCCAGATGGTGCCCGAGGACAAACGCGCCTGGCACGCGGGCAAGTCGCACTGGCGCGGCATCAGCGACATCAATTCGGCGAGCGTCGGGATCGAGATCGTCAATCCGGGGCACGAATGGGGCTATGTGCCGTTCCCCGACCCGCAGGTCGCTTCGGTCGTCCGGCTCGTCCACCAGATCAAGGATCGCCATTCGGTCACCCGCGGCAACGTCATCGGTCATTCGGACATCGCGCCGACGCGTAAGCAGGATCCGGGCGAGCTATTCCCATGGGAGGAGCTTGCACGCCGCCGCCTCGCGCTGCCGCGGCCGACCAAAAAGCTCACCGATCCGCTGTGGACCGACGCGGGTTTCCTGCTCGCACTCGAACGTTTCGGTTACGATGTAACCGACGGGTTCGCGGCGACCGTCGCGTTCCAGCGCCGCTTTCGCCCAGAACTGATCGACGGCACGATCGACGGCGAATGCCGCGCGATCCTGCTCGCGCTGCTGCTGCCGCAGCCCGAAGGCAATTGATTCCTCGTCAAAGGGCCCGATGAGGGCTATACTCGCTCCGCCAGAGGGTCGGGCGATCGCCGCTTTCGTAAGAAAGGGGAGGAAAGTCCGGGCTCCACGGAAATCACGGTGCCGGATAACGTCCGGCGGATCGGGCTTCGGCCAGGTTCAGGGAAAGTGCCACAGAGAGCAGACCGCCAAAGGCTTCGGCCCGGCGAAAGGTGAAAGGGTGCGGTAAGAGCGCACCGCGCGGCTGGTAACAGGCGCGGCACGGCAAACCCCACCGGGAGCAAGGTCGAATAGGGACGGTACGGATTTATCCAGGGCTGATTCCGGCCCAGCCGTCCGGGTTGACTGCTTGAGCGTTCGGGTAACCGTTCGCCTAGAGGAATGATCGCACAGTCTCCGCAAGGGGATGGACAGAACCCGGCTTATAGACCCTCTGGCACCTCTCTCCCCAATACACGGGCGGAACGCCCAAGCCTGGGCCGCGTTCTAAGCGGAGCAGTTGGAAGGGAAGCGCATCATGAAAGTCGTCGATGAGCATGTCGAAGTAACCGAGACCGAGGCGAGCGGCGGCGTCAAAGGGCATAATGTCCGCTATGTGCTGGCTTTCTCGTTGATCGCGGTGATTATCGTCCTGTCCGCGATCTGGATTATTCCGGCGCTGTTGCAACCCTGATCGAGAGAAGCTTCATTTTGCCTTCTTCACGCCGACGAGTTCTTCCTCGGCGTCGGGTGTATCCTCCATATAGATCGTCCGCACCGGCCGCTTGAACTTGCGCGGATAGAGCTTGTCGTAACCACGATCGCCGCTTGTCGCGACCTTGAGCAAGCTGGTGACCGTGTCGCCGGTCGCGACGTTCCAGCTCATTTCGTTGCCATCATGCGCATAGGTGCGGCTGTAAACCGTCGCATCAAGCCCGATCAGCCGCATTCGCTGGCCGGCCTCCGTTGTCGCGGCCCGATAGCGATAGGTCGCCGACAATGCGGTGGTGCCGCCCGTCAGGTCGCGGATCGTCAGCACGCCCTTGTTGATCGACAGCCCGGCGGGGCCAAGCGGATCGGGCTCCAGCTTGAAGTTGCCCGCTGATTCGTGCCCGATGTCGACTTCGCCGCGATAGCTGAGCACGACATAGAGGTGCCGCTCGTCAGGGCTGGCGACAACGAAGACGGTGTCGGCGTCGCCGTCGCCGTTGAGGTCGCCATCGGCGCGCGTTTCAATCTCTTCGCCGAGTTCGAGCTGATCGAGAAGGAACTGGTCGCTGACTGGCGGCAGGGCCGGGCGGTCCTGCGCAGCGTGTGCCGGGCCCGATAGCAAAAGTGCGGCGACCAACCCAAAGCTTCGCATCATTCGATCTCCCCTCGACCCCGATCAGATTATCAGCTCCTGCGGCAGCGTCCAGCCGGCGTCGGTGACCGCGCGCACAGTCTAGAGCAATGGCGGCTATGCGTGGGAAGCGGACATATGAATCGCATCAAGCCCTCCCCTTCAGGGGACGGCAGCGAGACTTATGAACTTGTTCGTTAGTCACAGCGGGAGGGGCTTATTGTCCGCAATCGGTCGATATCGTAGCCGCGGAGCGGCTGTCTTGGCCGCTAAAGGTTCCGGTAGCCGATCTTTGATGTGAACCGACTGGAGCGCCGCGCCTAACATGCTAAGGGCATCCTATGCTTCACATGCACGGCCGCAGCGGCACCGTCCAAATCGATGGTGTCAAATATGACTGGGAACTCCTGAGCGAACCCCAACTGTCCTCTTCCGAAGGCTGGAAGGGCATGAGGGTCGCTTTGCGCGAGAGAGACATGCCACGCGAAGCCGTGCTGGAATTTCCGACGCCAAAGCGCCTGTTGAAAGGATTGCCGAAAGGGCGTTCGCACATCAACGACGCGATAGCCTCGCGAGGGGTGCGAGCGGCATTGTCGGCAGGATGGGACCCGGCTTCTCGCGGCAAGCCGACGGTCTTCATGGTTGATGCCAACGGCGACTAAGCGCAATCGTCCGGAGCACTGGCATCCAGCGCGAAAACCGTGCTTCAAATTCAGCGGGACCCAATTTGCTTACAAGCTGAAGCGCGGCAATTCCTCCTTTGGGAGAAGGGGAAGATGAGGGCTTATTTTAGTCGCCCAACCAATCGGTTGTGATCACTCCCCTCTGCCCCTCCGGCGCCAGCGCGGCGCGCAGGGCTTCCAGCAGAGGTGGCAGCGCCTGCGTGAAGGCGTAGGGCGGGTTGACGATAAAAAGGCCCGCGCCGTTATAGATGTCGGGCTGATCTCGATCGTACAACCAATGCTCCACCACCAGAAACTTCGGGATGCCGAGCTTGCGCAGCTGCGCCTTCCACCGCACATGCGTGGCGCGATCTTTCAGCGGATACCAGATCACCGTCACGCCATGCGCCCATTTGCGGTGCGCGGCCGCGAGGGTGGCGGTGATACGGGCGCGTTCATCGGTCTGCTCGTACGGCGGGTCGACCACGACCACGCCGCGCGCGGTGCGGGGCGGCAGCATCGCCAGCCAAAGCTCGTAGGCGTCGCGCTGATGCACGGCGGCGGATGTGTCGCGCATCGCGCCGCGCAGGGCATAGGCATCGTCGGGATGTTTCTCGTTTAGGATCAGAAAATCCTGCGGGCGCAGAAGCTGCGCCAGAAATCGCGGCGATCCGGGACAAAAGCGAGGCTCGCCCCCGGCATTCACCGCCTGTACGGCGGCGCGGTAGTCGTCCAGCAAGGGGTTCGTATCGGCAAAGGCCCTGAGCACACCCTGTGTGGCCTCGCCGGTGCGTTGGGCCTCATCGCCGCCAAGGTCGTACAGCCCGCAGCCGGCATGCGTGTCGATCAGGGTCAGCGCGCCCGGTTTTTGCTGCAAGGCCCGCACGAGGGCGATCAGCAGGCTGTGCTTTACGACATCGGCGCTGTTACCAGCATGAAAGGAATGGCGATAATTCATTGTAATTCAAAATCCTGGCGATCTGCCTCTATACCAACGGCTGGGCGCGGAAGCCGAACGCGATGCGATGGAAGCAACCAATCCGGTGCCCGTATAGAGTCGGGCGGAAACCTTCAAAGCATTCTGCACAAGGCCTCAAGCCCGCGTTAGCGATCGTCAACAGAGGCGGCGACACAGACCTCTTGAACGCATGGGAATGTTCGATCATCGAGGAGCCGGATGCGATTGGCATTGTCGCGAAGCGCCCGGTCGCCTGATGTCGGCCGAACGTTCATATAACACCGGATTATCAGAACTGCGGCGCTTCGACGTCGGGCGTCTGTCAGTAGCGGACCTGCACCCGCTCAATGTCGAATGACTTGGATCGGGCGCGTCCGGTCATTCGTTGTTGAGCGACGTTTTTGCGAACGCGTACGGAGGGACGGAAAATCAGACTGCGGGATAGCTGACCGCAACCACTTCCCATTCCTTCGGCCCTGCGGGCAGCTGCACCGTGCGCAAATCGCCGACCCCGCCGCCGCGCAGCGCGCGGGCGAGGGGGCTGTTCCAGCCGATCCGGCCTTCGCCCGCCTCGGCCTCGTCATCGCCCACGAGTGTGACGATGCGCCGCGCGTCATCATCGTCGGCGAGTTCGACGGTGGCGCCAAACCAGATGCGGCTCTTGTCGGGCTGTTCGGCGGGGTCGACGACGCGCGCCGCCTTCATCCGCCGCGCCAGAAACGAAAGCCGCCGGTCGATCTCGCGCAGCCGCTTGCGGCCATAGATATAGTCGCCATTTTCGCTGCGGTCGCCATTGCCGGCGGCCCAGCTGATCACCTCGACCAGCTTCGGGCGCTCGTCGCCGAGTAGCGCGTCATATTCGGCGCGCAGCGCGGCATAGCCCGCGGGGCTGATGATGTTGGTCTTGTCCCCCGCCATGGAGTTGTCAGCCGGGCGTGCGTTTGCCGAGGTAGAAGCTCAACGGTGCCTGCTGACGCGATCCGCCGCCATCGCGCAGCGTGTCGTAAACGACGGCATTTTCGAGCACGCGCTGGACATAGTTGCGCGTCTCGAAGATCGGGATCGCCTCGATCCAGTCGACCATCTCGATCCCCCCGCCGCGCGGATCGCCATTGGCGCGCAGCCATTTGTTCACATTGCCCGGACCGGCGTTGTACGCCGCTACCGCCAGCGGATAGCTGCCGCCGAAATAGCGCAGCATCTGCTGAAAATAGGTCGATCCCAGCATCATATTGTAATTGGTGTCGGTGGTCAGCGAACCCGCGTCATAGCTCATGCCCAGCTTGCCCGCGACTTCGCGCGCGGTGCCCGGCATCAGCTGCATCATCCCGCGCGCGCCGGCGTGGCTGATCGCCTGCCGGTCGAACTGGCTTTCCTGCCGCGTGATCGCATGGATGAACGTCCAGTTGCTTTCATGTCCGGCGGGCACGCGTACGGTCGGGAAGCCCGACACCTCGACCGCATCGAGGCTGTTCGCCTGCGCGCTGCGGCCGATCATCACGCCAAGGTCGGGACGCCCGATCTGCGATGCGAGCTTGCCCGCGAGGACATGGTCGGCGGGCGAGGTCGCCTGTTGCGCCAGCGCGCGCAGGAACAGCGACTGTTCGCGCCAAGCGCCGATTTCACCCAGCGCTCGCGCGGCGCGCACCAGCCGGTCGTCCTCGAACGCACGGCGCTCGTCATTGCTGACGTGAATGGTCGGATCGGGGGTCGGCTTGGGTTGCGGACGGTTCAGCCGCTCGAGCGCCAACTGGCCGTAAAATTGGTCGTAATGCTGAGCGGCATCGGCAAAATGCGCATTCGCCGTCGAGCGGTCGCCTGCCGCCAGCGCCGCGCGGCCGGCCCAGTAAAAGCCTTTCGTGCGCGTCTGTGCCGAGCGCGCGGCTTCACCATAGGCCCGGTAGAGGCGTACGGCTTCGGCGGGACGACGCACGTCGCGATAGGCGAGTTGCCCGGCGAGCCACGCCAGCGAGGTATAATCGTCGCGGACGCTAAGCGACGTTTCGCGGATAACCGTCCCGGGCGGGAAGGCGTCGTCGAGCTGGCGCGCGATATTATAGGCAGTCGACTTGTCGCCGCCTTCGCTTGCCTGCCGCGCATTGGTCAGCAAGGTTTCGAGCCATTCCTCGGGATCGGTCGGCGCTTTCGCCAGCGAGCGCGGTGCGGCGAGCAGCGCGCGCGCCTCGCCAACGCGCCCCGCCTTGCGCAGCCAGGTCGCCTTGTCAGTGATATAGCCCGCATCGGTGCGGGTCAGCGCCGGATTGGCGCTTTCGGCGGCGGATGCCTGAAAGGCCGCGTCGACCGAAGCGTTACGCATCGCAAGCCGTGCCGCGAACACGTTGCGCTTGTCGGGCGAGGTATAGGCGAGCTGGCGGCCCGCGGCGGCGGTGGCGCCAAGCCAGAGCAGCCGGTCCATCCGCGCGTCATGGTCGGCGGGGGTGATCGCGCCGGGGAACATGGCGAGCGCGCGGCTCGTTTCATAATCGTCGAGCGGCCCGCTCGTCCACGCGCGGCGGACGGCGGCGGCGGCATCCTCGCGGCGGCCCGACGCGTTGAGTGCGAGCGCATAGCGAAGCTGCCCACTCGCGGTCTGCGGCGGATAGGCATTGAAATAGGCGAGGGTGCGCTGCGGGTCGTAGCTGTCGAGCGAGATGGCTTTTTCGGCGCGCGTGCGCATCTTATCGCTGTCGGGCCAGCCCTTGTTCGCCATCAGGAAGCGCGAAAGCTGGTCGAACGAGGCGCCGGTGTTCGCGGTCAGCCGCCGCCATTCCATCACCGCATCGCCGACCGAACTTGTCGAAGGCGGCGGCCCTGAAGTCGCTGCCAGACCCATCTGGGCGCGATACCAGGCCATTTGTTCGGGAGTGAGTTCGCTGGCATGCGCGATGGTTGGAATGAGGAGGGCCGCGGCGAGCGCGAGGCGGGAGATACGGGTCAGCGAGGTCATAGCTGCCATAGTAATGCCAAACTCCTTGCGGGGCGCTGAATAGACGTCCAATAGCGGCGCGCTGGCCGGATTCTATCGGTCGCAATGGGGTATTGTAAAGGAGCGGAGCATGTTTTCGGGTTCGATTCCCGCTTTGGTGACGCCATTTCGCGATGGGGCGTTCGATGCTCCGGCCTTCGCGCGGCTTGTCGATTGGCAGATCAAAGAAGGGACCAGCGCGCTGGTTCCGTGCGGAACGACCGGCGAAAGCCCGACGCTCGGCTACGACGAACATTATCAGGTGATCGACAGCTGCATCGAGGCGGCGGCGGGGCGCGTGCCGGTGATCGCAGGCTGCGGGTCGAACGACACCGCGACCGCGGTGCGCCATATGCGCCATGCACAGGCGGCCGGCGCGACCGCGGCGCTGATCGTCGCGCCCTATTACAACCGGCCGAGCCAGGAAGGCATGATCGCGCATTTTCAGGCGCTTGCCGACGCGAGCGATCTGCCGATCGTCGTCTATAACGTCCCCGGCCGCACCGTCGCCGACATCGGCGCCGAGACGATGTGCAAGCTCGCCGAAATCCCGAGCGTCGTTGCGATCAAGGATGCGAGCGGCGATCTGGCGCGCGTCACGGTTCAGCGGGCAGGCGCGGGCAAGGACTTCTGCCAGCTCAGCGGAAACGACGATCTCTGGCTTCCGCACGCCGTGATGGGCGGCGCCGGATGCATCTCGGTCACCGCTAATGTTGCGCCCCGCCTCTGTGCCGATTTCGCCGCCGCCTGCGCCGCGGGCGACTGGGCGCGCGCGCTGGTGCTGCACGACCGCCTGTTCGATCTGCACAAGGCGATGTTCTCCGACACCTCGCCGGGGCCGGTTAAATATGCGCTGTCGCGCATCCACGACTGGTTTTCGCCCGAAGTGCGCCTACCTATCATTCCGGCGAACGATGCGTCGCGCGCCGCCGTCGATGCCGCGCTGTCCGCGGCCGGAGTAATCTAGGTCCCGAAATGGCTCGTCCCCAGTCCGCCGCCGAATTCGACAAGAAGAAAGTCGTCGCCGAGAACCGGCGCGCGCGGTTCGACTTTGCCATCGAACAGGTGTTCGAGGCGGGGATCGCGCTGCAGGGGACCGAGGTCAAGTCGCTCCGCTTCGGCGAAGGCACGATCGCCGAAAGCTATGCCGAGGTGAAGGGCAATGAGGTGTGGCTGATCAATAGCAACATCCCCGAATTCAGCCACGGCAACCGCCACAATCACGAACCCAAGCGCCCGCGCAAGCTGCTGCTCAGCGGCCGCGAGATCAACAAGATGTACGCCGGCGTCGCGCGCCAGGGCATGACGCTCGTCCCGCTGTCGGTCTATTTCAACAGCCGCGGCCGCGCCAAGGTCGAACTCGCGCTCGCTAAGGGCAAGAAGGCGCACGACAAGCGGGAGTCGATCAAGGAACGCGACTGGAAGCGCGACAAGCAGCGGTTGATGAAGGATCGCGGATGAGCGCGGGCAAACCTCGTGACAAGGCGGCGGTGATGAACTGGGTCCGCCGCAACTCGCCGACGCGCGAGGAATTGCTCGCGAGCCGGTTCGTCAAGCCGTTTGCGCATCGCGTCGCGCACAGCCATTTGTGGCGCTTCACCCGCACCTCGGTCCCGCGCGGCACCGCGCTCGGGCTGTTCGTCGGCATCTTCTTCCTGATCCCGGGTGTGCAGATATTGGGTGTCGCGCTGCTCGCGCTGCCGTTCCGCGCCAATATCCCGATCGGCGCGGCGATGACCTTCCTGTCGAACCCCGTGACGACCCCATTCATCATCATCGCGTCGGTGTGGCTCGGCGACTGGCTGTTCGGGCTCCATGCCAACAGCGTGACCTTCTCGGCGATGATCGAGCATGGCGCCTCGGCGGGCGAGTGGGTGCGCTGGGTCTTTTCGGACGCGGCGCCCGCGATGCTCGCCGGGCTGTTCGTCATTTCGCTCGTCTCGGCCATCGTCGGCTACATCCTCGCCTCGATCTTCTGGGACAATTGGATTCGCCTCCGCTGGCGGCGCAAACTGGCGCGGGCGCGCGACCAACGACATGAGGCATCGACCAGCGACACCGCGGCCGGTTGAACCCCCAAACAGCAGGCGTATAGCTGTCGCATCGCTAATCTGCGCCGTGGCTATGCGGCGCGGATTTTCGCTTCAAATTGAAAACTGGGGAATATCATGACTCTGCATATTTCTTCGCGCCTGATGGCGACCGCCGCGCTTGGCGCATTGATGCTCGCCGCCGTTCCGGCGACCGCCAAGGAAAAGGCCGCGCCGGCCACTCAAACGACCGCAAAGCCCGAGATCGGCGATTTCGGCTTCGACCTCACCGGCATGGACAAGACCGTCCAACCGGGCGACGACTTCTATGCCTATGCCAACGGCACCTGGGCAAAGAACGCACAGATCCCGGCCGACAAGTCGAACTATGGCATGTTCACCGCGCTCGCCGACCTGTCGCAAAAGCGCACGCGCGAAATCCTCGACGTCGCAAAGGGCGATCCCAGCAGCATGATCGGCCGCGCCTATTCGTCGTACCTCGACACGGCGGCGGTCGAAACGAAGGGCCTCGCCCCGATCCAGCCCTGGCTCGCCAAAGTCCGCGCCGTCGAAAAGGCGGGTCTCGCGAAGCTGCTGTCCGAAGCCGACCGCAGCGGCATCCAGCATTTCTTCGGCGGCTATGTCGGGCAGGACGACAAGAACCCTGACGTCTATATCTATACGATGTTCCAGGGCGGCATCGGCATGCCCGACCGCGATTTCTACCTGAAAGACGGCGAGCGCAACACCAAGCTGCAGGCGGCCTACCTCAAGCACCTCGAAAATGTCCTGACGCTCGCAGGCGAAAAGGATGCCGCGGCACGCGCCAAGGCGATCTATGATTTCGAAAAGCAGGTCGCGACCGTCCACTGGGACAAGAACGACAGCAGCGACGCGACCAAAGTCTATAACAAGATGACGATCGCCGAGCTCGCCAAGGCAGCGCCGGGCTTCGACTGGCAGGCTTTCATTCGCGGCATCGGCGTCAATGAGGATTCGATCCTCGTGTCGCAGCCGAGCGCCTTCACCGGCGAGGCCAAGCTGCTCGCCGACGCGCCGATCGGCGTGATCCGCGACGCGCTGATTGTGCGCAGCCTCGACGGCTTCTCGGGCGTGCTGCCCGATGCGGTCGCGCAGGAAGCCTTCTCCTTCTACGGCACCGCATTGTCGGGCACGCCGCAGATGCAGGAACGCTGGAAGCGCGCGGTCGATTTCACCACCAACAATATGGGTGAAGCCGTCGGCCAGGATTATGTCGCGAAATATTTCCCGCCCGAAACCAAGGCGGCGATGGACGTGCTCGTCAAGAATGTGCTCGCCGCGCTCGACACGCGCATCGGCAATCTGACGTGGATGCAGCCCGGGACGAAGGTGAAGGCGAAGAAGAAGCTCGCCAGCTTCACCACCAAGATCGGCTACCCCGACCGCTGGAAGGATTATAGCAAGCTCGAAATCCGCGGCGACGACCTGTTCGGCAACCAGCTGCGCGCCAACCAGTTCGCGCACGACGACAATGTCGGCCGCCTCGGCGGTCCGATCCGCCGCTGGGAATGGGGGATGACCCCGATGGAGGTCAACGCCTACGCCAACTTCGGGATGAACGAGATCGTCTTCCCCGCCGCGATCCTGCAGCCGCCCTTCTTCGATCCGCACGCCGACGCCGCGGTCAACTATGGCGGCATCGGTGCGGTGATCGGCCACGAGATCAGCCATCACTTCGACGACCAGGGCGCGAAATACGACGAGACCGGCAAGCTCGCCGACTGGTGGACCCCGGCCGACGTCGCGGCGTTCGAGGCCGCGGGCAAGGCGCTGATCGCGCAGTATGACGCCTATGAAGTGCTTCCCGGCGAAAAGCTCGACGGCACCTTCACGCTCGGTGAGAATATCGGCGATCTCGCGGGCCTCACGATCGCCTACGACGCCTATAAAAAGTCACTCGGCGGCAAGGAGGCCCCGGTGATCGACGGCCTGACCGGTGACCAGCGCTTCTTCCTCGGCTGGGCACAGGTGTGGCGCCGCAACTATCGCGAGCAGAATCTGTCGCAGCGCATCACGACCGATCCGCATTCGCCCTCGATCCAGCGGACTTGGGTCTCGCGCAACCTTGACCCTTGGTATAAGGCCTATCAGATCAAGCAGGGTCAGAAGCTCTATCTCGAGCCGAAAGACCGCGTCCGCATCTGGTGATGCGCCACTAAGAAAGACAGCCATTGACCGTGCAAAGCCTGCCCTCCGCTGATGGCGATTTCATCAGGGGGGCGGGTCCCGCCGGGCCTTTGTCGGCCCCGGCGGGCCTGTCGCCGGTCGACAAGGCAGTGCTTGCCGGACTGGCCTTGCTGTCCGCCGCGCTGCTGTTCTGGGCGACGCGCGATGCGATATTGGCGGTCGGCTTCCTCGCCGGGCTTGCGGTTGCCGCGGGCGGGGTGCTCCTCGCGCGGCGGCTGTTCCCGGCGGCGGTGACGGGCGAGGCGGTCGCGCCCGACTGGACGATGCTACGTCAGGCGGTGAATCACGACGATGTCGCGATCGCGGTTACCGATCGCGGCGGCCGGATGGTTTGCGCGAACGATCTGTTCGGAACCTGGATGGGCGGTTTTGTCACGCCGCCCGGGCTGCCGCTCGAAGGGCGCGGCGCCGAACTGCTGAAAAATGCCGGCCGTATCGCCTGGCGCGACGGCGAAGGGTCCGTCGACGATATTGCGGTGGGCCCGTTGCAACTGCGCGCGCAGGTGACGCGCACGGGGCAGTCGGAGGATTATCTCGTCTGGCGCTTTTCGGCGATCGAGCGGCTCGATATCGTTTCGGAAATCCTTCGCCATCTCGATGGTCCCGCAGGCCGCACACTCGGCCATGCGGGGGTGATGGCCGCGCTCGTCAGCGCCGAGGGGCGGCTGCGCGTCGCGAACAAGGCATTCCTCCTCCGCGCGCTTGGCGAGGACGATGCGGTCCATTATGCCGGCCGCGATGTCGCGCCGATGATCCGGCTCGACGACGCCGGTGCGCTCTATTTCGCGCGCGAAGGCGATCGCGCGACGCCGGTACGCCTGATCCAGATTCCGCTCGCGCCCGCCGATAACAATACGCCGATGCTGCTCGCAATGCTCGATGAGGAAATGGGGCCCACCGACCGCGGCACCGCGCAGACCTACGTCGAAACCCTTCTCTCGTTGCTTCCCTTTGGCTTGGCCATGGTCGATCGCGACGGGCGCTTCCTCTATGTGAACCGGGCATTCGTTCGGGCGGCTAACCTTCCCGAAGGCAAGATGCCGCGTTATCCGGGCGACATCGTCGTCGGCGAGGACAAGGGCGCGCTCGCCGATATGATCCGCCGTCACAGCAGCGGTCAGCAGGTCGGGGGCGACCTGTCGATCCGGCTCGCGGGGCAAAGCGGCGATCCCGTGTCGATGCGGATCGTTGGCGTGCGCGGACTGGGCGAGGCGGCGGTGCTGCTCAGCCTGAAGGATTCGAGCGAGGAATCGCGCCTGAAGCAGCAGGTGGCGCAGGCGTCGAAGATGCAGGCGGTCGGGCAGCTTGCCGGCGGTGTCGCGCACGACTTCAACAATATCCTGACCGCCGTTCTCGGCGCGTGCGATCTGATGCTGATGCGCCATACGCCGGGCGACAGCGACTATGACGATATCCAGCAGATCCGCAGCAACGCCAACCGCGCCGCCAGCCTGACGCGGCAATTGCTCGCTTTCTCGCGGCAACAGACGCTGCGCCCGCAGATCTTGCAACTGCCCGATGTGATCTCCGAAGTGTCGCACCTCTTGAAGCGCCTGATCGGTGAGACGGTCCAACTGGCAGTGCATCACGGTCGCGGCCTTGGCGCGGTACGCGCCGATCCGGGGCAGCTCGAACAGGTCATCATCAACCTTGCGGTCAATGCGCGCGACGCGATGCCGGGCGGCGGAACGCTGACCATGGAAACCTATCCGGTGTCGGCCGCCGACGTCCGGCAGATGGGCAATGAATTCATGCCGCCCGCCGATTATTGCGCGCTGAAAGTCAGCGACACCGGCACCGGTATTCCCGCCGACGTGCTGCCCAAAATTTTCGAACCTTTCTTCACGACCAAGGATGTCGGCAAGGGGACCGGACTCGGGCTCTCAACCGTCTATGGGATCATCAAGCAATCGGCGGGCTATATCTTCGCCGAAAGCAAACCGGGGCAGGGGACGAGCTTCTTTATCTATCTGCCCGTCCATCGTGCCGAGGGCGATACCCCCGTCGTGGTGCCGCCGCCTGCCAAGCCCAAGAAGAGCCAGTGGGGCACTGGAACGATCCTGCTCGTCGAGGATGAGGATATGGTGCGCGCGGTCGCGGAACGCGCATTGACCCGTGCGGGTTATAGCGTCGTAACCGCCTCGCAGGGCGAAGAAGGGCTCGAGCGTTTTGCCCAGATGGAGAAGGTCGATTTGATCATCAGCGACGTTGTGATGCCGACGATGGACGGGCCCGCGATGGTGCGTGCGATGCGCGCCAGGCGGCCCGACCTGCCGGTCCTGTTCATGTCGGGCTACGCCGAGGAGCAACTCCGCCAGTCGATCGACATCGACGATGTCGCCTTCCTCCCCAAACCCTTCTCGGTCGCGCAGCTCGCCGAGGCGACGTCGGCGGCGCTCGACGAGGCCGCGCATCGGATGTCCAATGGCCAGTAACCCCCGCATCCTGCTCGTCGAGGACGATGTGCTGATCGGCATGATGCTCGTCGATATGTTCGATGCGCTCGACCTTCCCGAACCCGCGCAGGCGACGAGCAACGAAGAGGCGCTGGCGCTCATCGCGGCCGAGCCGCTGGCCGGCGCGCTCGTCGATATCAACCTCGGGGAGGAAAAAGGCTGGCCGGTCGCCGACGCACTCGCCGAACGCGGCATTCCCTTTGCCTTCACTTCGGGCGGCGGCGACGTCATTCCGGCCGCGCACGCGCATCGCAAGCTGATCACCAAGCCGTTCCGGATCAGCGATATCGAGGCGGCGCTAAATGGCTTTTCCACGGAATAGAGCGTTTTTCATCCCTGTGAGTTTTATTTTGTTCTCCACTTGTTCTGGGAGAACAAATGTGGCACATAGTTCCGGCGTTGCGATGCTTCTACTGTCGCTCTAGAGCTGGAAAGGGACGGTTATGGCCGGACAATTGTCACTCGTCGAATCGGGGAAATCAGTGAATAATACGGACAGGCAGAAGGCACTCGACGCCGCGCTCGCGCAGATCGATCGCGCGTTCGGCAAGGGCTCGGTAATGAAATTGGGCTCGAAGGAAACGATGCAGGTCGAGTCGATCTCGACCGGCTCGCTCGGCCTCGACATCGCGCTCGGCGTCGGCGGCCTGCCGCGCGGCCGCGTCATCGAAATCTACGGTCCCGAAAGCTCGGGCAAGACCACGCTGGCGCTGCACACGCTCGCCGAGGCGCAGAAGGGCGGCGGTACGGTCGCCTTCGTCGACGCCGAACATGCGCTCGATCCCGTCTATGCCCGCAAGCTTGGCGTCAACATCGACGAACTCATCGTGTCGCAGCCCGACACCGGCGAACAGGCGCTCGAAATCGTCGACACGCTCGTGCGTTCGAACGCGATCGATGTGCTCGTCGTCGACTCGGTCGCGGCGCTCGTCCCGCGCGCCGAAATCGAAGGCGAAATGGGCGACAGCCACGTCGGGCTTCAGGCACGCCTGATGTCGCAGTCGCTGCGCAAGCTCACCGGCTCGATCAGCCGCTCGCGCTGCATGGTGATCTTCATCAACCAGCTGCGCATGAAAATCGGCGTGATGTACGGCAACCCCGAAACCACGACCGGCGGCAACGCGCTCAAATTCTACGCCTCGGTCCGCCTCGACATCCGCCGCACCGGCCAGATCAAGAATGGCGACGAAATCGTCGGCAACACCACGCGCGTGAAGGTGGTGAAGAACAAGGTCGCGCCGCCGTTCAAACAGGTCGAATTCGACATCATGTACGGGCAGGGCATTTCGAAGATCGGCGAAATCCTCGATCTGGGCGTCAAGGCCGGCATCGTCGAGAAATCGGGCGCCTGGTTCAGCTATGATTCGATCCGCATCGGGCAGGGCCGCGAAAATTCGAAAACCTTCCTCAAGGAAAACCCCGAACTGATGGACCGGCTCGAAACCGCGATCCGCGGTCGCACCGAAGCGGTGGCCGAAGAAATGATGGCCGGCCCCGACGACGAGGGCGACGACGACAATTGATAGCCTTCCGTCCGGTTCGCTTCGGCGGACCGGACGGCTAACGGCGGCGGGCCTCCAGCCCCTTGCACCTGCATCCCTCTCCCCTGCAGGTGGGCCCGCCCGCCGTTGATCCTTGCCTGACGACCGCAAGCGGGTACAACGCGCCATGCCCGCGATCCGCCTCTTCGGTCTTCCCACCGACATCAACAGCAGCTTCGAACGCGGTGCCGCCGCCGGCCCCGCTGCGATCCGCGCGGCGCTATGGAGCGACCGCGGCAATATGGCGAGCGAACTCGGCCCCGAAATCGGCACCGACATCGCGCTCACCGACGACGGCGACCTCCCGCTGACCGAAGACACGGCGCAGGACGACGCTGCCATCCGTCGTTACATCGCGTATGTGCGCGAAGATGGAGAAGTTCCGCTCGCCCTCGGCGGCGACCATGCCGTAACCTTCCCGCTCGTCGAGGCCGCAGCGACGTGCTTCGGACCGGTCGATATCCTGCATTTCGACGCGCATCCCGATCTCTACGACGATTTCGCGGGGAATCCGCGCAGCCACGCGTCGCCCTTCGCTCGCATCTGCGAGGCGGGGCATGCCAAGCGGCTGGTGCAGGTTGGCATTCGTACGCTGAACAACCACTGCCGCGAACAGGCAGCGCGCTTCGGCGTCGAGATTATCCCAATGACCGGTTTTACCGCCGATGCGGTGCCGGTCCTTGACGGGCCACTCTATATTTCGATCGACCTCGACGGTCTCGACCCGTCCGCGGCGCCGGGCGTCGCGCATCCCGAGCCCGGCGGGCTGACGGTGCGCGAAATGCTCGCTATGCTACACAAGCAGACCGCGCCGATCGTCGGCGCCGATATCGTCGAGCTTCATCCCGGCCGCGATATCGGCGATGTGACCGCGATCCTCGGCGCCAAGCTGGTGCGCGAGCTCGTCGCGCTGATCGACCGCAATGGAACCCCGCAAACTGCCCGCTAGGAGAGCGTCATGAGCCTGATCGTCCACCATCTGAACAACAGCCGCTCGCAGCGCATCCTGTGGCTGCTCGAGGAAATCGGCGCGCCGTACGAGATCAAATTTTACGACCGCGATCCGGTGACCAACCTCGCGCCGCCCGAACTGATTGCGGTCCACCCGCTCGGCAAGTCGCCGGTGATCGAGGTGTTCGACGATTCCGCTTCCGGCGGACGGGGCCGCGTCGTCACTGAATCGGGCGCGATCACCGAATATCTGTGCGAGCGGCACGGCGGCGGCCATCTGGTCCCCGAGCGCGGCACTGACGATCATATCAGCCACCTCGAATGGCTGCATTTCGCCGAAGGGTCGGCGATGACGCCGATCCTGCTGCGCATCTATACCGCGCGGCTTGGCGACGCCGCGGCGCCGATCGAGCCGCGCATTTCGCAGCAACTCGATTCGCACTTCGCCTATATGGAAAGCCGCGTCGGTGAGAATGGCCACTTCATCGGCGACAGCCTGTCGGCCGCCGATATCATGCTGAGCTTCCCGGCGGAAATCGCGATCATGCAGGGCATGGCACCGCGCTATCCGAAGCTCGCGGGCTTCGTGAACGCGTGTCACGTCCGCCCCGCATGGCAGCGCGCGCGCGAAAAGGGCGGCGCCTATTATGGCTATTGATCGCTCGGTGCGCGGCCGCCTGATGGTGGTCGCGGCCTTGACGCTTCCTGCACCGGCGGCGCTCGCTGCGCCGCCGGCCGTCGCGCCCGAAGTCGAGCGCGAGGTTGTCGCACCCGAGGGCGTGACCTTCGCGCCCACCCCGACCGACGAGGAAGGCGCAATCGATCGTCTCGCCGCCTATACGATAGCGCTGGCGAAGCGCGATTATAAGAGCGCCTATGCGATGCTGCGCCTGTCGTTCCAGGCGTCGAATCCGCGGCTCGAATGGGAAATGAACCAGCGCAAGCGGGCCGGGCTGTGGGCCGATGGCACGATCCGTATCTTGCGCCTCAGCTGGTATCTCGATCCCGCGGGTCAGCCCCCCGGGCTCTACGCGGCCTTCGATTTCCGCGGCGATCGCCCGGACAAGACGATGGATTGCGGCTATGTCGTCGTCCACCGCGCGGCGCCGGTTGCCGGCTGGACGGTGGTGCGGACCGACACGTCCGAAGTGCCCCCAGACCTGATCGAAGACGGGGTTCCCAAGGCCGATGTGCTGCGCGAGCTGCCCTGCTATCTGGGCAAGGGGATCGCGACCAATTTCTGACCAATTGTGCCGATGACGGTCATCGACACGAACCGGCTTGTCGCATCGCCGCAAAATCCCTAATTCGCGCGCATGACATCGACCAATGACATTCGCCGCTCGTTCCTCGACTATTTCGCGGGGACCGGCCACCATATCGAACCGTCGGCACCGCTGGTGCCGTACAACGACCCGACGTTGATGTTCGTCAACGCCGGGATGGTGCCGTTCAAGAATGTCTTCACCGGGCTGGAGAAGCGTCCGTACAGCACCGCGGCCTCGTCGCAGAAATGCGTGCGCGCCGGCGGCAAGCATAATGACCTCGATAATGTCGGCTTCACCGCCCGCCACCACACCTTCTTTGAAATGCTGGGGAACTTCTCCTTCGGCGACTATTTCAAGGAACAGGCAATCCACCATGCGTGGTCATTGGTCACCAAGACCTGGGGGCTGGCGCCCGAGAGGCTGACCGTCACCGTCTATCACACCGATGATGAGGCGTTCGACCTGTGGAAGAAGATCGCCGGCCTGCCCGAAGAGCGGATCATCCGCATCGCGACGAGCGACAATTTCTGGTCGATGGGCGACACCGGGCCGTGCGGCCCGTGCAGCGAAATCTTCTATGACCATGGCGACCATATCTGGGGCGGCCCTCCGGGATCGCCGGAGGAAGACGGCGACCGCTTCGTCGAAATCTGGAATCTGGTGTTCATGCAGTATGACCAGCGCGGACCCGGCGACCGCGTCGACCTGCCGCGGCCGAGCATCGACACGGGCATGGGACTGGAGCGCGTCGCGGCGGTGCTGCAGGGCGTCCACGACAACTACGACACCGACACGTTCAAGGCGCTGATCGCCGCATCGGTTGACCTGACCGGCGTGCCGGCCGAAGGCGCGACGCAGGCAAGCCACCGCGTGATCGCCGATCACCTTCGCGCATCGAGCTTCCTTGTTGCCGACGGCGTGCTGCCGTCGAATGAGGGGCGCGGTTATGTGCTGCGCCGGATCATGCGCCGCGCGATGCGCCACGCGCATCTGCTCGGCGCTAAGGATCCGCTGATGTACCGGCTGCTGCCGTCGCTGACCGCCGAGATGGGCGCCGCTTATCCCGAGCTGATCCGCGCGCAGCCGCTGATCGCCGAGACGCTGGAACGCGAGGAGACCAAGTTCCGCCAGACTCTCGACAAGGGCTTGCGCCTTCTCGACGAGGCGACGGTCGGGATGAGCGCGGGCGCGACGCTGCCCGGCGATGTCGCGTTCAAGCTCTATGACACATACGGCTTCCCCTATGATTTGACCGAAGACGCGCTGCGCACGCAGGATATCGCGGTCGACCGTGCCGGCTTCGACGCCGCGATGGCGCAACAGAAGGCGGCGGCGCGCGCGGCGTGGAAGGGCAGCGGGCAGAAGGCGTCGGAGGAAATCTGGTTCGACCTGGCCGAAGCCAATGGCAGCACCGAATTCACCGGCTATGGCGCGACCGCGGGCGAGGGAGAGGTCATCGCACTCGTCAAGGACGGCGTGCCCGTCGACGAGGCCAAGGCGGGCGACGAGCTGGTCGTGCTGACCAATCAGACGCCCTTTTATGGCGAGAGCGGCGGCCAGATGGGCGACGCGGGTACGATCGCGACGCTCGAAGGCGCCAAGGCCTCGGTCAGCGATACGAGCAAACCGCTCGGACGGCTGCATGCGCATCAGGCGAAGCTGGAGGCGGGAAGCCTGAAGGTCGGCGATACCGTCCAGCTGACCGTCGATGCCGCGCGGCGCGACCGCATTCGCGCCAATCACAGCGCGACGCACCTCGTGCATGCGGCGCTCCGCAACCGGCTGGGCGGGCATGTCACGCAGAAGGGCAGCCTCGTTGCCGAGGACCGCTTCCGTTTCGACTTCTCGCATCCTAAGGCGCTGAGCGCCGAAGAGATCGCCGACGTCGAAGCCGACGTGAACGCGCAGATTCGCGGTAATGAGGCGGTGACGACGCGGCTGATGACCCCCGACGATGCCGTCGCGGCAGGTGCGCTCGCGCTGTTCGGCGAGAAATATGGCGACGAAGTGCGCGTGCTTAGCATGGGCAAGGCGACCGAGAATCATTATTCGGTCGAACTTTGCGGCGGCACGCACGTGCGGGCGCTGGGCGACATCGCCTTGTTCAAGATCATCAGCGAAAGCGCGGTTTCTTCTGGCGTGCGGCGTATCGAGGCGTTGACGGGGGATGCAGCGCGCGTCTGGCTGAACGGCCGTGACGAGGCGCTGAAGGCGGCGGCGGCGGCGCTCAAGACCTCGCCCGACGATGTGCCGGCGCGCGTCGCGCAACTGGCCGAGGCACTGAAGAAAGCCGAGCGTGAACTCGCCGATGCGAAGAAGGCGCTCGCTATGGGTGGCGGTGGCGGCGCGGCCGCGGGGCCGGCGGTCGAGCAGGTTGGCGATACGGCGTTCCTTGCGCAGGTGGTCGATGGGCTCGACCCCAAGGATCTGCGCGGCACGGTCGACGGGCTGAAGAAGCAGGTCGGTAGCGGCGTTGCGATGCTGGTTGCGGTCAACGACGGACGCGCTTCGGTCGCGGTCGGGGTGACCGACGACAAGACCGGCAGCCTCAGCGCAGTCGACCTGGTCAAGGCGGCGGTCGCGGCGCTTGGCGGGCAGGGCGGCGGCGGACGGCCCGACATGGCGCAGGGCGGCGGGCCCGACGGCGGCGCGGCGAATGACGCCGTCGCGGCGGTCAAAGCCGCGCTCGCTTGAAACCGACCAAGAAGACGCGGCGCATCGATCATGCCGAACGGCTGATCGCCGCGCCGCTCGTCGATGTCTTCGCGGCCTTCACGAGCGCGGCAAAGCTTGCGCGATGGTTGCCGCCCGAGGGCGCGACGGGGACGTTCCAGCATGTCGACCTGCGCGCGGGCGGCGGCTTTTTGATGCGGCTGACCTTCGACGACGCCGATGTCGAGACCAAGAGCGACGACGATAGCGATGTCGTGGAAGTCTATATTCCGACACTCGATGACGGGCGGCTGGTGGTGTGGCAGGTCGAATTCGAATCCGACGATCCGCGCTTTTCGGGGACGATGGAGATGCACTGGTATCTGTCGCGGCAGAGCGGCGGCACGCTGGTCACGATCGACGCGCATCATGTGCCGCCGGGGATTTCGGCGAAGGATCACGTCGAGGGGTTGAATAGTTCGCTCGCGAATTTGGCGCGAGTGGTGGAGGAATAGTCGTCGTCCCTGCGAAGGCGGGGACTGCTGTCGGCCTTGCGCCACATCTCCAGCGTTCCCCGCCTTCGCGGGGACGACGTTTTTTTGCTAGCCCTCCACGCCCTTTGCTTTCCCCCATGCCCGTGCGGCGGTGTACCCCAGATAACCCGTCCCGAAGAGCGCGTAGAGCGACTCCGGAATGCCTGCGAGATAGGCGTTCATGCCATCCGCGATGCCCTTTGCCGTCTCGGGCCGCGCAGCGGCGATCAAGCCCATCGGGATGGCCCAGAGCAGCAGGGCGTACATGACGTAGAGGAAGCTCGGCCGCGCGCGGCTGGTCCATGGGTCGGGGCTGTTCGCTTCGGCGACGATCGCGGTCATTCGGGTGCGGATCGCCTCCATTTCCTGGCTGCTCTCCATTTTGAGGAGTTCGAGCTTGGCGCGGTCGCGCGCTTCGGGGTCGGGGATGATCTTGTCGATCAACTTGGCAATGGGGCCGATCAGGCCTTCGATAATGCTCACGGCAATGCTCCTGCAGGTTCAAAGTTCAGGGAAGTTCAGCCCAATGGCGCGCGTGAGGCTTCAGTCGTTGCCGATGCGGCCCGCGAGCCAACCGTAAAGGAAGGCTTCCTGGCTCGGGCGGCGTTCGGCGAGCGCGATGTAGCGTTCGCCCTGCAGCGCCTCCATCGCGCGCAGGAGGACGGTTTCGCCGTTCTTTCCGCGTGCTTTCAGGAAACCGTCGATCGCCGAAAGCGTGCGCGGACCGACCTCACGATCGACCGCGATGTCGGGATAGTCGCGCGCCGCGCGGTTGAGCGCGTTGAGCGCGCGCTGAAGAAAGCCCGCGGCGGTGCCGGCGCCCATGTTGACGCCGGTGTCGAAGAGTTCGGCGGCAATCCGGGATGCGCGCAGCGCGACCTTATCGAAGCCGGGGCGCAGCCAATAGAGGCGGCGATAGATCGACGCGGCCTCGGCGCGCGGCAGATCGCGCATTGCGCCCGCATAGCCCTGCGCGCGCGCAACGGCTTCGGTGATTCCCCAGCAGGTCGGGCCGCCGCGGTCGGCGGGGTGGTTTACATATCGGCCTTCGCGGTCGATGACGGCATCGATCAATGTGTCGGCCGTGCAGGTCGATGGGTCGGGTCTTGGCATGATTCGTTCCTTCTGGTTGGTTGAGCGGATAGAACGAACCATATAGGGATATTGTAGGAAAGGGTTTTTGCCGATGCGGGCTATCGAGGTTCGCGAATTGCTTCCTGATCACGCGGGCGCAGCACTGGAGGATTTACCCGTACCCGTGCCCGGCCCCGGCGAAGTTCGCGTACGGGTGCGCGCGGCGGCGATCAATTTCCCCGATCTGTTGATGACCGGCGGCGGCTATCAGTTGAAGCCCGACCTGCCATTCGTGTCGGGGCTGGAATTCACGGGCGAGGTCGATTCGGTGGGCGAGGGCGTCGACGGCTGGGCGCCGGGCGACGCGGTGATCGGCGGCAATCGGTTCGGCGCGATGGCCGAATATAGTGTCGTTCCGGCGGCAAACCTGCGTCGGAAGCCCGAACGGCTCAGCTGGGACGAGGCCGCCGCCTATCCGGTCGCCTATCTGACCGCCTATGTCGCACTGGTCCGCTGCGCGCGGGTCGAGCCGGGCGAGTGGGTACTGGTGCATGGCGCCGCGGGCGGCGTTGGGCTGGCGACGGTCGATCTGGCGAAGGCGCTGGGTGCGCGTGTCATTGCGGCGGCGAGCAGCGCGGAAAAGCGCGAGGCGATTGCGCGGCTCTACGCGCCCGATGCGGTGATTTCCGCCGCGCGGGGATTTCGCGAGGAGGTGAAGGCGCTGACCGATGGCAAGGGCGCCGATGTGATTTTCGACCCCGTCGGCGGCGACATATTCGACGAATCGACGCGCTGTATCGCGTTCGGCGGGCGCCTGCTTGTCATCGGCTTTGCGTCGGGGCGCATAGCCGAGGTGTCGGTGAACATGCCGCTGATCAAGGGCTTCTCGGTCGTCGGGGTGCGCGCGGGCGAATATGGGCGGCGCTTTCCCGAGCGCGGGGCGGAGAATGTCGCGGCGATCGATGCGCTCGCCGCCGCCGGGAAAATCCGGCCGCACGTCCATGCGTCGCTCGACCTCGCCGACTGGCGAGAGGGCTTTGCGATGCTCGAGCGGCGCGAGGTGGTGGGCAAGGTCGTGCTGAAACCGTGACGAGCCGAAGCCGCTGGCATAGTTTTGCGACACGCAAGCTGCCATGTCCTCGGCGAGGCGTCCCGGCACTTTTGCCGATATGACCAAAGGACATGGAATGAAGAAATTGACGATGATCGCCGCTTCGATCGGTATGGCTGTTCCAGGCATCGCTGCCGCCCAGCCGCCGCAGGATGGCGGCCGCATGTTCGCGATGATCGACGCCAATAGCGACGGCAAGCTCGACAAGGCCGAGATCACCAAAATGGCTGAAATGCGCGCCCAGAAGCAAGGCGATCCGACGATGGCCTCGCCGGAAAAGGTCGATGCCTTTATCAAGTTTCTCGATGCCAACGGCGACGGCCTGGTCGACAAAGCTGAGTTGGCCGCGAAGCAAAAGGCGCGTGCGGAACCGCCGCCGCCGGCCGATGCACAGCCCTAAAATAGCGTCCACAACGGGTTGGCGGGGTCGGCGAGCAGCTTGGCGGTCAGGGCAAAGGACATGACGACAAGCAGCGGCCGCACCCCGCGACCACCGAAACGGATCGCGAGCCGCGCGCCGAGCTGGTTGCCGGCGACATTGGCGACGGCCATTGAGAGGCCGAGCAGCCACAGGACGTGACCGCCGACGATCATCGCGAGCAGGCCGGCGACATTGGTCGCGAGGTTGAGGAACTTTGCGTTGCCGATCGCGCGAACGAGCCCGAGCCCGCCGAGCGCGACGAGGGTGAGCGTCAGGAACGAGCCCGCGCCCGGGCCGAAGAAGCCGTCGTAGAAGCCGAGCGCCGTGACGATGAGGGTGAGGCCGAGCGGGCCGACGCGCGCGTGGCGGTCGACGCTGCTCATCGGCGGCGCGAGCAGGAAATAGAGCCCCATCGCGATCAGCAGCAGCGGGACGAGCGCGGCGAGGAAATCTGAGCGGACATATTGGACGGCGGTCGCGCCGAGCACCGAGCCGGCAAAGGCGCCGGCCGCGGGCCATGCGAAGCGGCGAAGATCGACATGCCCCGCGCGCCAGAAGGTCAGGAAGGCCGAGCCGGTGCCGATCGTGCTTTGCAGCTTGTTCGTCGCGATCGCCGAGACCGGCGGAACACCGACCGCCATCAACGCGGGAATGGTGAGGAGACCCCCGCCGCCCGCCATCGCGTCTACCGTCCCGGCGAGAAAGGCGACGCCGATCAGGAAGGCGAAGATTTCGGGCGCGAATTCCATGCCGGCGCTCCTAGGTGCGATCGTCCGGCTTGGCCAGCATCTAGCGCCGCCGCATAGCAATGCGGCGGACGCGCCGCGTCACACCGGCGTGTCGAGGTCGGCGAGGCGGCGCGGGAGAGTGAAGCCAGCACCGAAGCGGTCGCCAGGCTCCGCGATCATCTCGCTGCGCCCCGAATACCAGGCCTGGCCGGCGACCCGGACGCGCGACGCGGCATCGAGTCCGGTTCCGCTCGTCGCGGCGAGCGTTCCGATGAAGCCTTCGCCCGATACGCCCCGGATTTCGCAGCTGTCTCCCACTGTCATCTCGCCCTTTGCGGCGGCGAGCGCGATGCGCGCCGTTACCCCGCTGCCGGTCGGCGAGCGGTCGATCTGTCCGTCTGCGAAGATGCAAAGATTGTAGCTGGGCTGGCCGCCATGCATGCCGAGCGCCACATCGTCGGTCAGGATCGTGCCGTAGAGAAAGCCGAGATCGGGTTCGGTCGGATGGACGATGGACCCGCCGGTACGGATCGCCTCGTTGATCGCGGTCGCGGCCTGTACGAGCTCTGCTAGCGGCGTTTCCATCAGCGACAGGCCGATGCGGCTGGCGGGCAGGATCGCGTAGAAGGCGCCCCCGAAAGCGATGTCGACGTGGACCGGGCCGCGGCCGGGAACCTCAACAGTCCGATCGAGCGCGCTCGCAAAAGATTCGACGCTCTCGAATGCGACGCGGGTGACGCCGGCTTCGTCCGTCTCGACATCGACCTGGATGACGCCGCAAGGGGCCTCGAGCCCGAAGCGGGCCTTGCCGTCAACGCGCGCGACGCGCCCCGTGTCGATCGCCCAGCGGCCGATCGCGATGGTCGCGTGGCCGCACATCGTGCTATATCCTTCCTGATGCGTGAAGAGCACGGCAAGGTCGGCCCCCGCTGCGCAGGGCTCGGTCGGGATCACGCCGTACATGCCGTCATGCCCGCGCGGTTCGAGCATCAGCATCGTGCGCAGGTGATCGAAGCGTGTCTGGGCATCGCGCCTTCTTTCCAGGATCGTGTTGCCGGCGAGCGGGGGATATCCGGCCTCGACGATACGGACGGGCTCGCCTGCGGTGTGCATGTCGACGATGCGGATGATCGTGGTTTCGCGATTCGATGTCATATCCGTATCTCAGTCGAGCGCGGGGCGTCAGGCAAGCACGATCTGCGCCGCCTGGAACAGGAAGGTCGCGCCGATGATCGTGACGATCCAGCGGCGGCTGGCGCGGAAATGCGCGTCGCTGATGCGGTCGAGGATGGTGCCACCGACCATGATCCCCGCCATCGACGCGAACACCGCGACCGCGGTGACGGACAGCGGGATGATCTCGCGCGCCGATGTGCTGAGCAGCAAAGCGCCATAGACGAGGATCTTGGACGCGTGCCCGATCGCCTGCATCACCGCCTTGGTCGCGACGACCTGATGCCGGCCCAGCTTGGTACGGATAAACAGCAGGTCGGTGACCGGACCCGATACCCCCGAAACAAGCGCGAGACCGGTCGAGACGAAGCCACCGCCGAGCGCGTGCCAGCGGTTGCTGGCGTCAAGAGCCAGCCAGCGTTCGGGCAGCCAGACGAGAATCGGCATCAGGCCAAGCCCGAGGAAGACGTAGAATTTGGTCGGGGTAAAAATCACCAGCGATAGGAAGCCGATCGATGCCGCGGCGCCGATCCCGAACCAGAGCAGTACCGGCCAGGCGACATGCGCGCGGTGCAGTATGACGCGCCACGCGTTCGAGGCGAACTGGATCACGCCGTGGAGCGCGAGCGCGGTGGTCACCGGCAGGATCCATGCGAGCACGCCCATGAAGACGAGCCCGCCCGCCATGCCGAAAATGCCCGAAAGGATGGAAGTCAGGAATGCGGCGGCAACGATCAGAATGCCCGCCTGCATATCCTTGCGCTTTCCGGTCGTGCCGATGCGCCGCCTCCGGCCCCGATTGGCGCACGATCCTGTCAGCACGCTGTCAGATTGTCATGTAAATTTAAATTGGTCGGGACGAGAGGATTCGAACCTCCGACCCCCACACCCCCAGTGTGATGCGCTACCAGGCTGCGCTACGTCCCGACCGGCCCCCGTAAGGGTAGGCGAGGCCCCTAGCGCGGGTTGGCGGGCGATGCAAGCGGGGATGGCCCGTTGTTGCCGCAATCGTTGCTACGGGCTTGATCTTACCGTCATCATTCCCATTTCGGCCACGCTTGCCAAGGGGGAGGGGCGCAGCGACCGGTTGCGCGCAACTTCCCTGCGTGATAGGCGCCGCGCCATATTTGCGTGCCGGTTCCGCAACGGGAATTGGCAATGCTTACGAACGGAAAGTTTTTCACTCATGTCGACGCAATTGCTTCTGACCCAGGCGGCCGGATCGGGCGGCGGGGCTGCCGGTTTCCTGATGCTAGTCCCCTATCTGCTGATCTTCGCGGTGTTCTGGTTCTTCCTGATCCGCCCGCAGCAGGTTCGCGCCAAGGAACATCGCGCCAAGGTCGCGGCGGTCAAGCCGCGCGACCAGGTCGTGACAGGCGGCGGGATCGTCGGAAAGATCACGCGCGTCGACGATGATTTCGTCGACGTCGAAATCGCGCAAGGTGTGAAGATCAAGGTCGTCAAATCGACCCTCGCCGACGTTCTGCAGCCCGGCGGCAAGCCCGCCAACGACTGACGCGGCGGGCCCCGCGTCCTTCGCGGTCCCGCTCTTGCTATCGGATCTTTAGACCATGCTCGATTTCCCGCGCTGGAAGACCATCGGCATCAGCATCATCCTGCTGCTCGGTATCCTTTTTTCCATCCCCAGCTTCCTGCCTGAAAAAACGCGGGACAGCCTGCCGTCGTTCCTGCAGGCGAAGGTCAATCTGGGCCTCGACCTTGCCGGCGGCAGCCACCTCTTGCTCGAAGCCGACATCGCCGATCTGCGCAAGACGCAGCTCGCGAATATGGAAAAGACCGTGCGCGCCGCGATGCGCGGCGAAAGCGGGGCCGACGACGATATCGCGATCGGCGAGCTGTCGACCGCGGGCGGCAAGATCAGCTTCCTCGTCCGCGATCTCGCGAAGCTCGACGAAGCTCGCGAACGCCTGTTCAACGAGACGCGTGGGGCACAGCTGACGGGCCAGCGCGACTGGACAGTCACCGTGGTCAATTCGACGCGGATCGAGATGACCCCCACTGGCGCCGGACAGGCGCAGGCCGTCGCGAACGCGATGGATACGGCGCGAGATATTATCGACAAGCGCGTCAACGCGCTGGGTACGCGCGAACCGACGATCATCCGCGAAGGCACCGACCGCGTCGTCGTGCAGGTTCCGGGCCTGCAGGATCCCGCCGCGCTGAAGGAACTGATCGGCAAGACGGCGCGGCTTGAATTCCGTATGGTCGACGCCAACGCCGATCCCGCCGAAGCCGCCGCGGGCCGCGTTCCCGTCGGTAGCGAAATCGTTCCCTATGCCGAGGGCGAAGGCAGCGGCGCCGCGTTCGAAGTGCTGCGCCGGCAAGTGATGATCAGCGGCGAGCAGCTGATCGACGCCAAGCAGAGCTATGATCCTCAGAACAACCAGCCCGTCGTCTCCATTCGCTTTGATTCGGGCGGTTCGAGCACCTTTGCCAAGGTGACGGCGCAGAGCGTCGGCAAGCGGTTCGCGATGGTGCTCGACGGCAAGGTGCTGTCGGCGCCGTCGATCAACGAGCCGATCCTGGGCGGCAGCGCGCAGATTTCGGGCAGCTTCAGTGTTGCGAGCGCGAATGCGCTGGCGATTTCGCTGCGCTCGGGCGCCTTGCCGGTGAAGATGACCGTCGTCGAGGAACGCACGGTGACCCCCGAACTCGGTGCCGACTCGATCCGCAAGGGCGCGATCGCGGGCATCATCGCGACGGTGTCGGTGCTGGTGCTGATGATCGTCGTTTACGGCCGGTTCGGCGTCTATGCGTGCGTCGCGCTGGTCTTCAACGTGTTCCTGATCATCGCGGTCATGGCGGCGTTCAATGCGACGTTGACGCTACCAGGGATCGCAGGCTTTGTACTGACGATCGGCGCCGCGGTCGACGCCAACGTGCTGATCAACGAGCGAATACGCGAGGAATTGAAACGCGGGCGAAAGGTCTTTCAGGCCGTCGAGCTGGGCTATAGCGAGGCCAGCCGCGCGATTTTCGACGCTAACGTCACCAACGTCATCGCCGCCGCGTTGATGTTCTGGTTCGGTTCGGGCCCGATCAAGGGCTTCGCGGTTGTTCTAACCATCGGGATCGTCACCAGCGTCTTCACCGCCGTTACCGTCACGCGCATGTTCGTAGCCCATTGGCTGCGGACCAAGCGCCCGACGTCGATCAATATTTAAGGGAGCGAAACGATGCGCTTGCTGAAACTCGTTCCTGACGACACCAATATCGACTTCCTGCGGTGGCGGAAAGTCGCGTCCTTCATGAGCTTTTTCCTCGTGGCCGTGTCGATCGCACTGGTCGCCGTGAAGGGCCTGAACCTCGGCGTCGACTTCGTCGGTGGCCAGTCGGTTCGCGTTGAATTCACTCAGGGGATGCCGCCAATCGACGAAATTCGCGAAAAGGTCGGCGACATCGGCCTTGGGGAAGCGACGATCCAGCAGTTCGGATCGGACAAAGCGGTGTCGATCCGCACCGCGCTTCCTGACGGCGACAAGGCGGCCGCCGAGCGCGCGGGGCAGCAGCTGGTATCGGGCATTCAAAAAGCCTTCCCGACCGCGAAGGCCGGTTCGGTCGAAACCGTTTCGGGTAAGGTCTCGGGAGAATTGATACGAACCGGGGCTATCAGCCTGGGCCTCGCGATCCTCGGCATTTCCATTTATATATGGATACGCTTTGAATGGCAGTTTGGTGTCGGTGCGCTTGGTCGCCTGTTTCACGAAGTGTCGCTGACATTCGGCCTGTTCGCGGTGACGCAGATGCAGTTCGACCTGAACAGCGTTGCGGCGCTGCTGACGATCGTCGGCTATTCGCTCAACGACACGATCGTCGTCTATGATCGTATTCGCGAAAACCTGAAAAAATACCGAAAGATGGAGATCGTTCCTCTCCTCAATCTCAGCATCAATGAAACGCTGTCGCGTACGGTCATGACGACGGTCGCCATGGTCCTGGCGCTCGGCATGCTGTTGATCTTTGGCCCGGACGTGATTTTCGGCTTTACCGCTGCGATGCTGTTCGGTGTGTTTATCGGCGGCTATTCCTCGGTGCTGATGTCGACCCCGGTGCTGGTGTGGCTGAAAGTCGGCCCGCACAGTTTCGTGCCGCGCACGACCGCGGGCATGGACGGTGGCGAGCGCGTCGAGCGCAAGGACGACGGCGCGGTCGTCTGAGGCCCGAAGCTTTGTAAAAATAGGCGCCGGCCTGCTCTGGGAGTGGGCCGGCGTTGCCGTATCTAGCGACTTACGCAGCGGCGGAGATGCGCGGCGAGTTCGCGGCCGTTTCGGTCCCAGTCGAACCGCCCGCCGAGACTCGCAGCGACGTCGGACGGTGAGGGCGGGGCCGCGAGAATCTCTCGAACGGCTGTGGCGATCGCGTCGGGCTTGCGCTCGACGATCCGACCTGCAACCGGTGACGTCACCAGTTCGGCCGCCCCGCCCGCATCGCTGATCACGATCGGCGTGCCGCAGGCGAGCGCCTCGACCCACGCATTGGCGAGCCCTTCGCTGACCGACGGCATCACGACAAGGTTGGCGGCGCGATAAAGCCGGGGGAGGTCGGCGTTGGCGACGGGCCCCAAGAAGTGGACGCGGGTTGCGACACCAAGCTTTTGCGCGAGCGCGCGGTATCGTCCTTCCTCATCGCCCGCGCCGGCAAGCCAGTAGTGGGCGTCCGGCAGCGCGGGCAGCGCTTCGATCACGAGCGCCTGCCCCTTGCGTCCGATCAGTGCGCCGACGGTGAGGATTGTGGGGGTGCCGGTCATGCCCAATGCTGCGCGCGCGGTGGCACGGTCGCCGGGGTGGAAGCGCGCGGTGTCGATGCCCGTGTAATGGACAGCGATCCGGGCGGGATCGATGCCGATCGCGGCCATGTCGCCGCGCATCGCTTCGGAGACGGCGAGCAGGCCGGTGGCTTTCCTGCCCGCCTCGATCACCTGCGATCGCGTCGCCGGGTCATGGCCGAAGTGGCTGATGTCGGCGCCGCGCGCCTTGGCCGAAAAAGGGAGGCTGAGCGTATCCGCGACGCGCATCGCGGCAGGGCCGTCGGGGTAGAAGAATTGCGCGTCGATCACGTCGAAGGACTTGCCGTGCACGGCGGACAGCACGGCGTTTGCGATCTTTGCCGGATTAAAGTGCGCACCAACGCGGGGGATCAACGTGAAGCGCGGGCGGAGGACGGTAAGGCCGTTCCAGCTCTCGCTTCGCGGCAGGTCGCGGAGGGCGCGATAGCGTTGGTGAAACGACAGCGGGAAGGGGGGCAGACCGACAGGGGCGACAATCGTGAGCTCGATGCCCGGCTGCGGCGCAAGCGCGCGCAGGCTCTTCTCGACGAACAGCCCGAAATTGGGCCGCGCGGCGTCGGGGAATAACGTCGCGATCGACAGGACGCGCAGTGGCGGAGCGACGGACACTCAGAGCGTACGGAGCAGACGGACGGCAACCGCGGCCCACGGCGGGTTGCTAACGACCTGCTGGCGCTGGCCGGTGCCGAGCGGGAGGAGGTGAAGTTTCTCGCCGTCAACGTTGAGCAGGCGGGCGAAAAAGAAACGGCCGGCGGGGCGGGGGACGAGCAGGTCGCGGTTGAGCGCGCTCGCCCAGTCGCCCTCGATGCGGCGGCACCAGATTTCGTCGCCCGCGCGATAATCGCCGATCGACGAGGTGACGCGCACCGCGACCATATCCTCGCCCGGGCGCGCGGTGAGCGCCTGTTCGACGCGCGTCGGCGCCTGCGCACCCTCGGCGCCGAGCAGCGCGGTGATCGTGAGCTGCGTGTCCTGCGGCAGCTGGACGAGTTCGGCGGCATCGACCCCGAGCGCGGCGGCGATGCGGTTCATCCAGCCGAGCGACAGCGTACGCGTGCCCGTTTCGAGGCGGCCGATCGTCTGGGCGGTCGTCGGCGGATTGCAGCGCTGGCCGACCTCCTCGAGCGTCAGGCCCTTGGCGCGGCGGACCGAGCGGATGCTGTTGATCATCGCAAAACCTTCAAATAACCAAATCGGTTTCTTCTTTCCTACAAAATAATCCAGTGTCAAGCCCGGCGTGCAAGCCAAGGAGAATCGCATGACCGCACGCCGTCTCGAAACAAGCATCCATCCCGACGACCGGATCGATCCGGGCAAAGGGGGGCCGCAGGTAATGCGCCATGTGACGGTCAATGTCGCCGAAAGCCCGATCGCCTGGCTGGCATCGCGCGGGTTGCTGACGGCGGCGCAATCGGGCGCGGGCGAACGATTGCGCGGCGACTATGAGCTGGCGGGGTTATCGGCGCGGGTGACGATGCGTTGGGACGCCGCGCCGATGGGAAAGAGCCGCGGCGGCGCGCGGGCGTCCGACGCGTCGCTGGCGCGGATCGATGCGCACCGGCGCTTTCACGCCGCACTCGACGCGGCGGGGCCGGGGCTGGCCGACATCTGCTGGCGCGTCATTTGCGCGGGAGAAGGGATTGGCGATGCGGAGAAGGCGCTGGGGTGGCCGGCGCGGTCGGGCAAGCTGGTGCTGGGGTTGGCGCTCGACCGGCTGGCGCGGTTTTACGGGACGGGGTGAAGCGCGCTGGCCGGCACCGGGCTCCGCTCCTCAGGCTGGCTTGTCATAGGTATATGCTACGCGCTTCGACATCACCAAATAGGCCGTCCAAACGACGGAAAAACCACATGATATTCCCGCTGCACGTAATGCGTTTGGAACAAGCGACGCGCGATAATCGGCAACGTCTGTGAAAAAGGCTGCCTTCATAGCAAAGTCCACCAATATCGGCATCAGCGCCAGAAACCACAGACCGATGACGGCGATCCGGATGGACGACCACTGGCGGGCGGCAATGAGCCGATAGGCTAGAAAGATCGAAACAGAGGCGGCAATAAAACCCAGTATCCAACTGGAGCTGATGTAGCTTTGTGTATTGGCGCCGAAAAGAACCTGGTTGAGGATCGCAGCTTCTCTTACATTTGCCATCGCCCGGAGCAATAACAGGATCGGGCAGATGATCATGAGAAGAAAAACCAGAAGCGCGAGCCACCCGCCGACCCCGACCAGTTTTTCTCGTGCGCTATTGTCGTCCATTATTCTTCCCCTTGGGTGCACCATGTCGTGTCTTTGTGCGATTACCACGGCTTTTGGATGTCATCCCAGAGCTTCGACCTCTTCGGCCAGTTCCAGCCAGCGGTCTTCGGCCGCCGCCTTTTCCTCGCGGAGTTGTTCGAGCTTGGCCGTCAGTGCGTTGAAGCGCGCATTGTCGCGCGTGAAGAGGCTGCCGTCGGATAGTTCGCTCTCGATCCCGGCCATTTCCTTCTCGATCGCTTCGATCCGGCCGGGCAGCAGGTCGTAATCGCGCTGGTCCTTGTAGCTGAGCTTCTTGCGCGCGGTCGGCGGGGGCAGCGGCGCGGCGGTCGCGGCCCTGGCTTTTACGGTGTTGGGCTTGATCCGCTTTGCCTCCCAATCGGCATAGCCGCCCGCGACGATGTCGACCCTGCCCGATCCGTCGAGGCCGAGCGTCACGGTGACGGTGCGGTCGAGGAAGTCGCGGTCGTGGCTGACGAGCAGCACGGTGCCGGCATAGTCGGCGATGACTTCCTGCAAGAGGTCGAGCGTTTCGAGGTCGAGATCGTTTGTCGGCTCGTCGAGCACGAGCAGGTTCGATTCGCGGGCGAATTCGCGCGCGAGGAGAAGGCGCGAACGTTCGCCGCCCGAGAGCGCGCCGACGCTCGCCTCCATGACGCCGGGGTCGAACAGGAATTCCTTGAGATAGCCCTGGATATGCTTTTTGACTCCGCGCACTTCGACCCAGTCGCCGCCGTCGGCGAGGATGTCGCGGACGGTTTTGTCCGGCGACATCAGGCTGCGCTGCTGGTCGATGATGATGCCGTCGAGCGTCGGGGCGAGGGTGATGCTGCCTTCGTCGGGCTGGATCTCGCCGGTGAGGAGCTTGAGCAGGGTCGACTTGCCCGCGCCGTTCGCGCCGACGATGCCGATGCGGTCGCCGCGCTGGACACGGAAGTCGAAATTCTTGATGATCGTGCGGTCGCCGAAGCTTTTGGATACGCCCTCGGCGACGATCACCGATTTCGAGCGGACGTCGTCGTTGGCGAGGCCGAGCTTGGCGACGCCGGGGCCGCCGATCATCGCAGCGCGGGTCGCGCGCATTTCCTTGAGCTTTTCGAGACGGCCCTGATTGCGCTTGCGGCGCGCGGTGACGCCGCGTTCGAGCCAATGCGCCTCGAGCCGCAGTTTCGAATCGAGGCGCTGAGCGGCGCGGGCCTCTTCGGCGGCGACGGCGTCGCTCCATTCCTCGAAGCCGCCGAAGCCGATTTCCTTGCGGCGGATGCTGCCGCGGTCGAGCCACAGCGTCTGGCGCGTCAGGCGGGTGAGGAAGGTGCGATCGTGGCTGATCGCGACGAAGGCGCCGGTGTAGCGCGCGAGCCAGGATTCGAGCCAGTCGATCGCGGCGAGGTCGAGGTGGTTGGTCGGCTCGTCGAGCAGCAACACGTCGGGGTTCTGCGCGAGCGCGCGGGCGAGCGCGGCGCGGCGGCGTTCGCCGCCCGAGGCGCTGGCGGCGGTGCGGCTCATGTCGATGCCGAGCTGGTCGGCAATCGCGGCGACCTCGAATTCCTCCGGCGCGTGCGGCGCGGCGACGGCGAAATCCATCAGCGTCGCGAAGGACGAAAAATCGGGTTCCTGTTCGAGCATCACGACATGCGTGCCGGGGACGATCACGCGTTTGCCCTTGTCGGCGTCGATCTGGCCGGCGAGCAGCTTGAGCAAGGTCGTCTTGCCCGCGCCGTTGCGGCCGATCAGCGCGAGGCGGTCGCGTTCGCCGACATAGATGTCGAGATCCTGGAACAGCCAGCCGCTGCCCTGCACAAGGCCGAGGCCTTCGTATGAAAGAATAGGAGCTGCCATGATGAACGGCGCGCTACCGATACGTTCAGCATCATGCAAGCGCCGTCCGCGCAAAGGCCGGAACGGGTTCGCTCCGTCTGCGTTACGGGGCGGAGATCAGGAACCACCGGAAGCCCGGTTCACAGGAGAATGAAATGACGAAGCAATTGTTCGCCGTTATGGCAACCGGACT
Source organism: Sphingopyxis sp. Root154 (assembly GCF_001427105.1). Lineage (GTDB taxonomy): Bacteria > Pseudomonadota > Alphaproteobacteria > Sphingomonadales > Sphingomonadaceae > Sphingopyxis. Next base: position 368,304 of record NZ_LMGI01000002.1, on the reverse strand, counting down.
GGCGCTGATGGCGGCAACGCCCGCGCTTGCGCAGCAGGGAGGTTCGACGGTGACAGCAGCAACGACCCAGGGCCCGATCCTGACCTTTTCGGTCAGCGAGGAAGTGCGTTCGCGTCCCGACCAGGCGACCGTTGGCGCCGGCGTTACGACGACCGCGCCGACCGCGGTCGAATCGATGCGCGCCAATGCCGCCGCGATGGACAAGCTGATCGCAGCCGTGAAGGCGCGCGGGATCAAGGCCGAGGATATCCAGACGAGCGGCATCAACCTGTCGCCGCAGTATGATTATAACAACCGCACCGACGGCCAGCCGCCGCGCTTCCTTGGCTATCAGGTGAGTAACATGGTGCGCGCGACGACGAGCAAGATCGAGGACATCGGGCCGTTGCTTGACGCGCTCGTTGCCGCGGGCGGCACTAACATCGACGGACCGTCGTTCGGCATGAAGGACCCCGACGCTCAGTTGGTCGGTGCGCGCGGCACCGCGATCAAGGCGGCCGAAGCGAAGGCGCAGGATTATGCGCGCCTCGCGGGCTTCCGCGGCGTCGAGTTAGTGTCGATCAGCGAAGGCGGCAGCTTTGGCCCGCAGCCGCCGATGCCGATGGTTCGGATGGCGATGGACGCCGGTTCGGCGAAGGCGACCCCGGTCGAGCCGGGTCGGGTCGCCAATACGCTGACGCTGAATTTCCAGTATCGTCTGGTGAAGTAAGCAGCGGGCGGGAGCTGGCCTTAGGCCAGCTCCCCCTCGGCCCATGGCCAGGGGCGTTCGCGGAACCATTTCGTGATGATATATTTGCGGCCTTTGCGCACCTTCATCCCGTGATGGAGCGTGTCGGGGTTGGCGGTGCCGTCGAGGTGGACATTGTTCCACGCGAGCAGCTTCCCGGCCTCGGGCTGGTGCATCTTGCCGGTCGCGAGGAAGCGCGTCGCGCCCCCGGCGGCGGGTTCGTTGAGGTAGATCATCAGCGTCCAGCTGCGCTGGCCGGGAATCGCGCAATAGGTTTCCCAATCGCTGCCGTGCGGGTCGAAATAATCGGTGTGTGCCTTGAATTCCTGTCCGACGTCGTAGCGCTGGCCCTGCATCGGTTCGCCATATTCGCGCGGGATGCCGGTGAGCTCGTGGAGCCGATCGTTGACCGCGATAACGATCGGGTCGCGATGGTCGAGGTCGCAGGTCGTGCTGGTGCGAAAGGCGTCGTCACCATTCGGGTCGGCGATTGTCGATGGCCGCACGTCGCGGTCGATTTGCGCGATCAGCGCGGTACAGGTTTCGGCGTCGAGAAAGCCCGACAGCATGAACTGCTGCAGCTTTGGCGTCGGCGCGCGGCGGATACCGGGAACGGCGGCGAGCCGCTCGGCGGTACGGTCGGCGCCCGAGGTCGCCATGTCGACATGTTCGTTCGCAGCCATGGCCCGCTTTTTAGCAGGGAAGCGCGTGCGAACAATGCTTGACGAGCGGGGGGATGCGCGCCTATTCGCCGCGCGCTGTCGAGGGTGCTTCGTGCGCGCTCTTCGCTTATGTGGCGACCATAGCTCAGTTGGTTAGAGCGCCGGTTTGTGGTACCGGAGGTCGCGGGTTCGAGCCCCGTTGGTCGCCCCATTTTCTCTATCTTCGCGCACATGCGGGATTTGGGGTGACTCTCAGCCCCTATCGGATTATTGCGTTCGGACGTAATTTTCTAATGCGAGGATGAGTCTATGTCCGCTGTCTGGGATTTCGCCGATTTCGACGATCATGAACATGTCCATATGTTCCGCGATCGCGCCAGCGGGCTGACCGCGGTTATTGCCGTCCACTCGACGCACCTCGGCCCCGGCGCGGGCGGCGTGCGCTATTGGCATTATCCGCAGCGTGCGGCGGCGATCACCGACGCGCTGCGCCTGTCGCGCGGCATGAGCTACAAGAATGCGATGGCCGGCCTGCCGATGGGCGGCGGCAAGGGCGTGATCCTTGCCGACGAACATGGTGCGAAGACCCCCGAACTGCTCGCGGCGTTCGGCCGGTCGGTCGAGTCGCTGGGCGGCGCCTATGTGACCGCCGAGGATGTCGGGATCACCGACGCCGATATGGTCCAGATTTCGAAGCACACCAAGCATGTCAGCGGCCTGCCGGTGGCGAGCGGCGAAGCGGGCGGCGATCCCGGCCCGCTGACCGCGCTCGGCGTCTATCTCGGCATCAAGGCGGCGATTCGCGAAGGGCTGAACACCGACAGCGCGAAGGATGTCCGGATCGCGATCCAGGGTGTCGGCAGCGTTGGCGGCGGCGTCGCGCGGCGGCTGGCGGCCGAAGGCGCGAAGCTGACCCTCGCCGACGTCAATCTGGCGCGCGCCAAGGAACTCGCCGACGAACTCGGCGCTGAGCTGGCCGATTCGGCGGCGATCATGGAGGTCGAGGCCGACGTGCTGAGCCCCAACGCGCTCGGCGCGATCCTGACCGAGGCAAGCATCGAGAAACTGCGCGTGCCGATCATCGCGGGCGGTGCGAACAACCAGCTCGCGACCGCGGCCGACGGCCAGCGCATCCATGACCGCGGCATCGTCTATGCCCCCGATTATGTGATCAACGCGGGCGGCATCATCAACGTCGCGCTGGAATATCTGGGGCAGGGCAGCCGCGAGGAAGTCGAGAGCCGCATCCACCTGATACCCGGCCGGCTCGCCGAAATCTGGGCCGAGAGCAAGGCGAGCGGCACGCCGGCGGCGTCGGTCGCCGACCGGATGGCGCAGAAGCTGATCGGGCGGGGTTGAACGAAATAGCCCCTCTCCTTCAGGGGAGGGGCATAAACGCTTCGAGGGCTGGCGCGCGGTCTGATTTCCGCTAAGCCAGCCGTCGATGAAACGGCATTTTTATCTGGTCGCGGGCTGGGCGTCGTTGGGGCTTGGCGCGATTGGCGCGTTTCTGCCGCTGTTGCCGACGGTGCCGTTCGTCATTCTCGCCGCCTTTTGTTTTGCGCGCTCATCGCCGCGGCTCGAGAACTGGCTGCTGACGCACCCTCATTTCGGCCACCATATCGCGGCGTGGCGCGAGAAGGGCGCGATCAGCCGCAAGGGCAAGATCGCCGCGACGGCCGCCTTTGCCTTCAGTATTATCCTTGCCGCGATCTTTTCGCCCTGGCCGTGGGTGATGGTGCCGGTAATTGCCGCTGCCGTCACCGGAAGCTGGATATGGACGCGGCCCGAGGGGTGAGTTCGCTTCACGTCTTTCGTCACCCCGGACTTGATCCGGGGTCCACGACTTCAAGAACGCCCACGGATCCCGGATCAAGTCCGGGATGGCGAGGGTCTAGTGGTCAAAGGCTTGACCTTCGGCGTAGGGGAGCGGCACAAGCCTCGCCGGGTCGCGCCGGGCAAATTGCTGGACCGCTTTCTCCGGCTCGCCTAAGGACGACGCGATCCGATGCACGCCTACGCTAATCCCACGCGCTTTCTTGCGATTGCCAAGCCGCTGACGCCGTGGTTGCTCGGTGCCGGGCTGTTGCTTGTGCTCGCTGGCGGCTGGGCCGGGCTCGCGATGGTGCCAGGCGATTACAAGCAGGGCGAAACCGCACGCATCCTTTATGTCCATGTCCCGTCGGCCTGGCTCGGCATGGGCGGCTGGACGTCGCTGGCGATCGCGGGGCTGATCCAGCTTGTCTGGCGGCATCCGCTGTCGGGCATCGCGGCGCGCGCGATCGCGGTGCCGGGGATGCTGTTCACCGCGCTGTGCCTTGCGACCGGATCGATCTGGGGACGCCCGACCTGGGGAACCTGGTGGGAATGGGACGGGCGGATGACGTCGATGCTCGTCCTGCTGTTTCTCTACGCGGGCTTCATTGCACTGACGAGCGGCGATGACGGGCAAAGGCAGGGCGGATCGCTTTCGCGCGGCGCGGCGATCTATGCACTCGTCGGCGCGATCAACATTCCGATCATCAACCGCAGCGTCGTATGGTGGAACAGCCTGCATCAGGGGCCGAGCATCACGCTGGGCGGATCGAGCATCGACGGCGCGTTGCTGTGGCCCTTGGGCTTGACCGTGCTCGGCTTTTCGTTGCTATTCGGCGCCATCGTCTTGATGCGGATGCGGCGGATCATCGCCGACAACCGCGTCGCGGCGCGGCTCAGGCGGCTCGCGGACGACGAAGGGGACTGACGCGTGACGGGGGTGATTAGCGGGAGCGGGCAATGGGCGTTTGTCGCCGCGGCCTATGGGCTGACGGCCGTGCTGACCGGCGCGGTGCTGTGGGCCAGCTGGCGCGCGATGAAAAAGGCCGAAAAGCGCAGCGACGCGCTGCGAAAGGACCGCAAGTGAAGGCCAAACATCAACGGCTGATACTGGCGTTGGTCGCGCTGTGCGGTGTCGCGGGCGCGGGTGTGCTCGCGGCGAGCGCATTGCGCGACGAAGCCGCCTATTTCCGTACGCCGGTCGAGATCGAGGGCGGCAAGGCCGCAGTCGATGAGCCGATGCGGCTGGGCGGGATGGTCGCCAAGGGCAGCATCAAACGGCAGGCCGACGGGCTGACCATCCGCTTCGTCGCGACCGACGGCAAGGCGTCGGTGCCGGTCGAATATAAGGGCATCGTCCCCGACCTGTTCGGCGAGGAGAGCGGCATGGTCGCCGACGGCCGGATGCGCGCCGACGGGATTTTCGTAGCCGACCGCATCCTCGCCAAGCATGACGAACGCTATATGCCGCCGCAGATGGGCGACATGCCGAAGAATATGAAGGCGCCGGCAACGACATGATTGCCGAACTCGGTCTGGCCCTGCTGTGGATCGCGGCCGCGCTCGCGTGCCTGTCGCTCGTCGCGGGAACCTTGTTCCTGCGCGGGGGACCGAAGGATCTGGCGGCGCTCGTGCGGCCGGCGAGCGTTGCGCAGGGCGTGCTCACCGCGGCGGCGTTCGGCCTGCTGATCGCGCTGTTCGTGCGCTCGGACATGTCGGTCGAACTGGTCGCGCGCAACAGCAACAGTTTGAAACCGATGATCTTCAAGGTCGCGGGGACGTGGGGCAATCATGAGGGCTCGATGCTGCTCTGGCTGATGATCCTGTCGCTGTCAGGCGGGTTGATCGCGATTTTCGAAAAGCGGCTGCGCGAGGACACGCTGGTCGCGACATTGGCTGCGCAAGCGGCGCTGAGCCTCGGCTTTTTCGCATTTCTCCTCTTCTCGTCGAACCCGTTCAAGCGGCTTCCGGTGGCGCCGCCCGACGGGCAGGGGCTTAACCCGCTGCTCCAGGACATCGGGCTCGCCTTCCATCCGCCGACGCTTTACGTCGGCTATGTCGGGCTGTCGGTCGCGTTCAGCTTTGCCGTCGGCGCGCTGATCACACGCGAGATTGGACCCGCCTTCGCCCGCGCGATGCGGCCGTGGGTGCTGGGCAGCTGGATTTTCCTGACGCTCGGCATCACCGCGGGCAGTTACTGGGCCTATTATGAGCTTGGCTGGGGCGGCTGGTGGTTCTGGGATCCGGTCGAGAATGTCTCGCTGATCCCGTGGCTTGCGGGCGCGGCTTTGCTTCATTCGGTAGCGGTGACCGCCACCCGCAATGCCCTGCGCGCGTGGACGGTAATGCTCGCGGTGATCGGCTTTTCGATGTCGATGGTCGGCACCTTCATCGTGCGGTCGGGACTGCTGACGAGCGTTCACAGCTTTGCCGTCGATCCCGAGCGCGGGACCTTCCTGCTCGCGCTGATGGCGATCTATATCGGCGGCGCGCTGACGCTGTTCGCGCTGCGTGCCGGGAGCGTCGCCGAGGGCAAGAAGTTCGCGCTGCTGAGCCGCGAAGGCTCGCTCGTCATCAACAATCTGCTGCTCACGACGATCCTCGCGCTCGTCCTGCTCGGCACGCTCTATCCGATCGTCGCCGAGGCGATGGGCGAGAAGATTTCGGTCGGCCCGCCTTATTACAACAAGGTCGCGGGGCCGCTCGCGCTGATCCTCTGTCTTGTCATGGTGGCGGGGCCGCTGCTGAGCTGGCGCAAGGATGACGGGAAGCGGCTGTGGTCAAGGCTGCCGCTGGCGATTTTCGCGGGTGCGGTGGTTCTGTTCGGCCTCGTCCTGTTCGGCGGCAAGGTCGGCATTTTGCCGCTGCTCGGCATGACCGTCGCGGGTGTCGTCGCAGTCGCGAGCCTCGCGCCCTTGTGGGGGCGCAACCTGCGCCGCACGCCGCTGGCGACCTGGGGCATGGTTGTGGCGCATTTCGGCGTCGCGGTTTGTCTTGCGGGGATGGGCGCCGAGAGTGCCTTCATCAAGGAACGGCTGGTCGCCGCGGCGCCGGGTGAGGTGATCAAGATCGGCGATTTTGCGGTAAAATTCGCAGGGGTCAAACCGGTGGCGGGGCCGAATTATACCGCGATCGAGGGCACCTTGGTCGCGACCGCCTCTTCGGGTAGCAGTTTCACCATGCGCCCCGAGGCGCGCACCTTCCCAGGTCTGATGGGCACCGCGCCGACCGAGACCAACGAGGCAGCACTGCTGACGCGGCCGGGCGGACAGCTTTATGCCGTGCTGGGCCAGCCGGTGACGAGCGACGACAGCAGCGCCGACCGCTACCAGATCCGCCTGTGGTGGAAACCGCTCGTGTGGTGGATCTGGCTCGGCGGCGCGCTCATCGCCGTCGGCGCATCGCTGTCGCTGCTCGGCCGCGCGCAGTTGCTGAACATCTGGCGCGCGCGCCGCAGCCGCAAATCACAGGAGCGTTTCGCGCCATGAAGAACCGCTGGGTCCTTTTTGTACCGCTGGCGATCATGGGGCTGCTGTTCGGCGCCTTCATCTATCGGCTGGTGACGCCCGCCGAGACGCTGATCCAGTCGCAATGGATCGACAAGCCGATGCCGCTGTTCGACCTGCCGCCCGCGACGGCGGGAGTGGAAGGGCTGAAGAGCAGCCAGCTTGCCGACGGACGGCCGCGGCTGGTCAATGTCTTCGCGAGCTGGTGCATCCCGTGCCGCGCCGAGGCGCCACAGCTCGAGGCGCTCAAGGCCGCGGGCGTTCCGATCGACGGCATCGCGATCCGCGACCGGCCCGAGGATGTCGCGATGTTCCTGCGCGAATATGGCAATCCCTTCGACCGCATCGGGTCGGACATGCAGAGCAGCGTCCAGATCGCGCTGGGGTCGTCGGGTGTGCCCGAAACCTTCCTGATCGACGGCAAGGGCATCATTCGCGAGCAGATCCAGGGCGTGATCCTTGCCGATCAGGTGCCGGGGATTGTCGCCAGGCTCGAGGCGATGAAGTGACGCTCCGGCTCCTGCTTCTCTGCCTGCTCGGGGCATTGGTGCTGCCGTCGGCGGCGCAGGACCGACTGCCGCCCGCGCCCTATGCCTATCAGCAGCTCAAGGATCCGGCGCAGGAAGCGCGGGCGAAGGCGCTCATGGAAGAGTTGCGCTGCCTCGTCTGTCAGGGGCAGTCGATTGCGGATTCCGATGCACCACTCGCGGGCGATATGCGCCACGAAGTGCGCAGCAAGATCGCGGCGGGCGAGAGCCCGGCCGAAATCAAGACATGGCTCGTCGCGCGTTATGGCAATTGGGTCAGCTATGACCCGCCGTTCGACGGCGCCACGGCGCTGCTCTGGCTCGGACCATTGCTCTTCCTCGCGCTCGGCGGATGGCTGGCCTTTGGCCGTTTCCGCCGCGGCGAGAGCGAAGACGGGGAGGATGCGGCATGATCTGGCTGTGGGTCGTACTCGCCGCCCTGCTGACGATCGGCGGCATCTTCTGGCTCGGCAAACTGCCCGCGGCGGCACGGCCGCTGGCGGGGGCGGCGGTGATGCTGGGGCTCGCGGGCTATGCGTTGCAGGGCCATCCGTCGCTGCCCGGCAAGCCCGTTGCGGCGCGCGAGGAGCCCGAGAATTTCGGCAAAGCGCTGACCGATCAGCGGCAAGGCATGTCCGAACGCTTTGGTGCCGCGGCGCAGTGGCTCGGCATGTCCGACGGTTTCGCGCGGACGGGAAAGACCGAGCTCGCGGCGAAGACACTCGAAAAGGGATTGGAGAGATATCCCGATAATGTCGACCTGTGGGTCGGGCTCGGCAATGCGCTGGCGGCGCATGGCGGCGGCGTGATGTCGCCCGCCGCGGCGCTGGCGTTCGACAAGGCGGCGAAGCGGGATCCGTCGCATCCGGCGCCGCCCTTTTTCGCGGGCCTCGCGCTGGCGCAGGGCGGCGACCTGAAAGGCGCCGAGACGGTGTGGAGCCGGCTCCTCGCGCGCAGCCCGGCCGATGCGCCGTGGCGCCCCGATCTGGAGATGCGGCTTGCGCGATTGCGTGACGCACTTGGGCCACAACTGCCCGCCGAAACCCCGGCCGCCGTGCCGGCGCCGGACGTCCCGAATTGAAACCTATTACAAAGGCTCAGGCTCGTCTAAAGGCCCGCAATGACTGCTGAGTCGCAACAGGCGGCGGGCGGCGCCGCGGGCGCCGCGACTGCCGGCGCCGAAACGGCCCATTACGGGCATGGGCATCACAGCGATGGCAAGCTGAAGCTTGCCGTCGGCGCGATCGGTGTCGTGTTCGGCGACATCGGGACCAGCCCGCTCTACGCGTTCCGCGAAACCTTTGCCGGGCATCATCCGATCGAGGCCGACCGGCTGCACATCTATGGCGTGCTCAGCCTCGTCTTCTGGTCGATGATGCTTGTCGTCACCTTCAAATATGTGCTCACGATCATGAAGGCCGACAATAAGGGCGAGGGGGGCAGCCTGGCGCTGCTCGCGCTGATCAGCCGGTCGTCGGGCGAGAAGCGCTGGACATGGCCGATCATCCTGCTCGGGGTGTTCGCGACCGCGCTTTTCTATGGCGACAGCATGATCACCCCGGCGATGTCGGTGCTCTCGGCGACCGAGGGGCTGACCTACGTCAACAAGGGGTTCGAGCCCTATATCGTGCCGATCGCGCTCGCGATCCTCATCGGGCTGTTCGCGATCCAGGCGCGCGGGACGGCGAAGGTCGGGATGCTGTTCGGGCCGATCATGCTCGCTTATTTCACGATGCTGGCGATCCTCGGCATGATCCATATCGTCGATCATCCGGGGATCATCGTCGAGACGCTGAATCCGGTGAACGCGCTGCGCTTTTTCTACGTCGATGGTTTCACCGCCTTCATCGCGCTCGGAGCGGTCGTGCTGGCGGTGACGGGGGCCGAGGCGCTTTATGCCGATATGGGGCATTTCGGGCGCGGGCCGATCGGGCTTAGCTGGCTGACCTTCGTGCTGCCGGCGCTGATGCTCAATTATATGGGGCAGGGCGCGATGGTGCTCGAGGCGGACATGGGACCGCGAAGCGACCTGATCGCCGACCCCTTCTTCCAGATGATGCCCGAGGCGTGGCAGGTGCCCGTCGTCATCCTCGCGATCCTCGCGACGATCATCGCCAGCCAGGCGGTGATTTCGGGCGCCTTCTCGCTGACCCAGCAGGCGATCCAGCTCGGCTTCATGCCGCGTCTGCGCGTCGAGCATACGAGTGCTTCAGCGCAGGGACAGATTTATATCCCGATGGTCAATTGGGGGCTGATGGTGATGGTGATCATCCTCGTGCTCTTCTTCGGATCGTCGAGCAACCTGGCCGCGGCCTATGGCATCGCGGTGACGGGGGCGATGTTCATCGACACCTGCCTGCTCAGCGTCGTGCTCTTCACATTGTGGAAATGGCCGGCGTGGAAGGCGCTGCCGGTGCTCGCGGTCTTTTTCATCGTCGACATCGCGTATTTCGGCGCGAACCTGATCAAGGTGCCCGATGGCGGCTGGGTGCCGCTCGCGATCGGGCTCATCATCTTCACCTTGCTCACCACCTGGTCGCGCGGTCGCAAGCTGATGCAGCAGGAGATGGCCGAAGGCGCGATGCCGATCCCGGTATTCGTGAAGTCGGCGGCGAACAGCGCGACGCGCGTGCCGGGCACCGCGGTGTTCATGACGTCAAGCAGCGACGGCGTGCCGCACGCGCTGCTGCACAACCTCAAGCACAACAAGGTCCTGCACGCGCGGATCATCCTGCTCACGATCAAGATCGCCGACGTGCCTTTCGTGCAGGAGGAGAAATTCTGCCTGCTCGAGGATCTGGGGCAGGGGTTCCATCGGCTTGTGCTCAATTACGGCTTCATGCAGCCGATCGACGTGCCCGAGGCGCTGACCCGCGTGACGAGTTGTGGCGGCGAATTCAAGATGCTCGAAACCAGCTTTTTCCTGTCGCGGCAGACGCTGATCGCGGCGAGCAAGCCCGGCATGCCGATCTGGCGCGAAAAGCTGTTCGCGTGGATGCTGCGCAATTCGGAAAGCGCGATGGAATATTTCCGCCTGCCGACCAATCGCGTCGTCGAACTGGGAAGCCAGGTGGCGATCTAGGTTAACTTTCCGACATCGGGCAATAAGCGTTTGTACATCGGGGTAAGTCTTGCAATGCAAGGTCGACCCAAAAAAGGCCGCGCAATAGCATGGATGTCGGCAACCCTGACGCTCTGATCCTGCCGGTTCCACCGGAACCCTTTGCCCTGATCGTCGGAACGGCGATGCAGGGCGGTTCGAGCGATACCGTCGAAACCGCGCTACGCCGCATGGGGCTGCGGCCCGAGCGCGTCGACGGCGACGGCGCCGATTTGGCCGCGCGGGTCGCGGCACCCCGTTTCCGTCTGACGTTCGGGGCGGTGTCGGTTCTGGCCGGCCCCGCGGCCGATGCCGCGCTGGACCTCGCCGATCCCGATCATCCGTCGACCAGCCTGCTTGCGGCCAGCTTGCCACGACGATGGCGCGAGAGCGGGGCGTGCTGGGTCTTTATCCCGGAGCGTGACCCCAAGCGCGATGGGGCGCCGGGGCCATCGACCGTGCAGCCGACACGAATGCGCGAATTCTTCAAGATGATGGTGCTGCTGATCGACCTGTTCGATGCCAGCCATATCTTCTGGTCGCCGGCGCGGCTGTGGTCGGATGCGCCGCAATTTCGTGCTTCGATCGCCGAAATGCTGGCCAGCGGAATGCCGCCGGTGCTGCACCTCGTCGCGTTCCGGCGCCGCGAAAATGGCGCCGATGCCAGCATGGGAACACGGGGGCTGGTGCTGTTCGCGGGGCAGGAACTGGAAGCGCGAATACCCGTCGGCTGGACCGTCGCCGAAATGGTCCGGCGGCTGTCGCGGCTTGCGCTCGACATGATGCTCAACGGCCCCGTCCAGCATGCGCGGACAATGCGCGGGCTGGAGGCGGGAGAATGGATTGAACTGCTGCCGCCTTTGCGCAGCACGGACCACAGGTCGACCGTCATCGTCGAGTTCGGCCGCGATAGTTGATGCAGCCGCGGGGATGGCAGGGCGCACCGCCGCCGCAAAGTGGGTTCCAGCGCCATCACCTGATCCCCATCGCCCTGACCCAGCGCCCGCAAATGGCGGCGATGTTCGAGCAACTGCATGCCGAAGGTTTCGCGCTCCAGCATTTCGGTCGCAACGGATTGCTGCTCCCCGCGTGCGAGCCGGTGGCGCTGCGGTCCGGTCACGCGCTGCACCGCGGGCCGCATCATGGCTATAACGATGTCATCGCGGCGCGGGTCGAGCGGATCCGGGCACATTTCGCGCTTCACGCACCGGCCGATCCGCGAATGGCACGGCGCACCGCCGCCATGCGCCTGCGCCTGTTGCAGGACACGACGCGCCGCGCCCTGACCGACCGGCACGGCGCGGGTTTCTGGCTCAACCGGCGCGACCCGATGCGGCTGTTCGTCGACCGCCCCTATCTCGACGAGGCGATCGACAGGCTGTTCGGTGCTTAGCGTGCAACGCGGACTTTCGACCGGTTGCGGACGCTTTAAAGAGGCAGGTTTTTCCTAATCTCAGCCGTCTGAAGAAGCGATCGGCCCATCGCCGCTGTCGTATATGTCGAGGTTGAGCGACAAACCACGACGGCCAAGCGCCAGAAGGGTGTCCGCCGAGAGCACCGTTTCTTCGTTTACGCTGTCCATAATAGCCCCGCAGACGATCTCGCTCGTCATCTCGGTGTTAATTCTTTCCCATACAGAATCGTCATCCGGAACTTTTTCGAGCAGTTCCGTTATCAACCGTTCCATTGGCTCGCCGGGCCGCCACCCCGTGGTTAGTTGGAAGCGGCCAGTGCGTGCCACCATCTCCTGACCGTCTTTAGAACGATAGACCTCACCCTTGCGACATTGATAATCGGATGGCTGCCCGAGCCGTTGAGCTAACTCGTCAGGGTCGAGCGTATCTCCGATAAACCACAACGAAACCTTGCACTCTGCAAAATCAACCATTGCGTGAGCATAGCCGATGGAAGTCTCTTTTCCACCCCAAACCAGACATCGCTGAACAGCCCAGCAAGCGGCGTCGGTGCTTGGCTTATAGGCGCACCTTCGCTTCGAGTTCGCGGCGCGCGGCGAAATATTGTGCTTCGAGTTCGGCGACATATTCGGCGACCGGGCGGACCGCGGTGACTGGGCCGATGCCCTGGCCCGATCCCCAGATATCCTTCCACGCCTTGACCTTGGTATTGCCGCCCGAGCCGAAATTCATCGTCTTGAGATCGCCCTCGGGCAGATTGTCGGGATCCATGCCTGCGGCGACGATCGATTGGCGAAGATAGTTGCCGTGCACGCCGGTAAAGAGGTTCGAATAGACGATGTCGCCGGCGCGTCCCTCGACGATACCGTTTTTGTAGCTGTCTTCGGCATTGGCTTCGGCGGTGGCGATGAAGGCGCTGCCGATATAGGCGAGGTCGGCGCCGCACGCCTGCGCGGCGAGGACCGAGCGGCCGTGGCCGATGGCGCCCGACAGCGCGATCGGGCCGTCGAACCATTCGCGGATTTCCTGCACCAGCGCGAAGGGCGATTGGCGGCCGGCATGACCGCCCGCGCCCGCGGCGACGGGGATCAGGCCGTCGGCGCCTTTTTCGATCGCCTTGCGCGCGAAACGGTCGTCGATGATGTCGTGGAGCGTGATGCCGCCCCAGCCGTGCACCGCCTGATTGAGCTCCTCACGTGCGCCGAGCGAGGTGATCGTGATCGGCACCTTCCATTTCTCGCACGTCGCAATGTCGTCGAGCAGCCGGTCGTTCGATTTATGGACGATCTGGTTGACGGCGTAAGGCGCCGACAAGCGGTCGGGATTGGCGCGGTCCCACGCGGCGAGTTCCTCGGTGATCTGGTGCAGCCATTCATCGAGCAGCGATTGCGGGCGGGCATTGAGCGCCGGGAAACTGCCGACGACGCCCGCCTTGCACTGCGCGATGACAAGCTCGGGTCCCGAAACGATGAACAATGGCGAGCCGATCACGGGCAGGCGCAGGCGGTCGAAAATCGGGGGAAGGGCCATGAATCAGTCTCTCCGGTTGCGGTTTGCAACTGACCTTAACGTAAACGGAAGGTTGCGCAAGCGGGTATCGGGCGAAGCGCGCGTGGCGGACGATCGTCTCGTTGACGGACGCGGGTCACCGAATTTTTGCCCTCGAAAAGCTACAAAATAAAAAAATTACGCTTTTGCGACACGGTCTTATCGGTTCGTCGCACCGTCCGTGCGACGACCTGCGCAACTTTTGACTTCGCCGCGAGTAATCTTGTCCCAGAACGGACCACGCGAACACGCGGGCCCATCTGCGCGGGCGGCTGTTTAGAAGGAGAAGTATATGGGCGCCGTTTCCAAGAGTCCGAAAATTCTATTGGCGCTGGCCCTTTTGGCCGGCACCGCAACGGGAAGCCTCGCGGCTCAAGAGCAGGCCCCGAACGATGGCGAAGTCATGGCGACCGTTGTCGGCACGCTGCCTTCGCCCGACCAGATGACCAAGGGTCCGAAGGTCGAGGGCATCATCGCCGCGCGCACCGATGGCCGCATCAAGGTCGCGACCGCCGACGGTAACAGCACCAGCGTCGCGATCGCCGACTACACCAAGATCAAGAGCAGCGGCGGCTTCCTGGGCCTCGATCGCGACAAGCTTGGCGCGGCTCAACTGCTCAACGGCCTGCCCGTTACCATCGACACGCTGCAGTGGGATGGCGGACTGGTGGCAAGCCAGGTCCAACTCAAGAACAAGGACCTCCGCACCGCATCGATGATCCATACTGGCACCGATCAGCGCTTTGCCGAACAAACAGCGGCAACCGAGGCGCTGCGCAGCCGCGTGGGCGATATCGACCAGTACAACGTCAAGGGCACGACGAACGTGAACTTCGACACCGGCAAGGCGGTGCTGACCGAGCAGGCGAAAGCCGATCTCTGCAGCGCGGCAAGCCAGGCCGACGGGATGGACAACGCCCTGCTGCTGGTCGTTGGCTACACCGATTCGACGGGCAGCCAGGAACTGAACCAGGTGCTCAGCGAAAAGCGCGCAAGCCGCGTCGTCAATCATCTTCAGCAGGCATGCGGCTGGAAGCCCTATCGCATGCTGACTCCCACCGGGATGGCCGAAGCCGACCCGGCGGCGGACAACACCACCCCCGAAGGCAAGGCACAGAATCGCCGCGTTGCGGTGAACATTCTGGTCAGCAAGGGCCTCGACGGTATGTAAGATGCGCGGGGTGGGCGGCGCCCACCCCGGCTCGACCGAATGTGACAAGGGCGGCCCGTGAAGGCCGCCCTTCGTCGTTTCGGGATGGGTCAGGCTGCGATCGGGCGGCGGCTGGCCTTCACGGCGAGAGTGCCGAACAGGATCGCGGTGAGGAGGAGTGCGCCCTGTGCCGCAACGAACGGGGGTTCGGTACCGTTCGGGGCCAGCGCGTTGAGCGCGGGGACCTTCAGGAAGGACTGCACGACCAGAACGAAGAGGTTGAGGTAGAGCGCCGCGGTCGCGCTGATCGCGTAGACGGTGGCGGCGCGGCCCGCGAGCTTGCGGCCGTACCAGGCCCAGAAGGCGACCGCGAGCACCAGCGTCGAGACGATCCCCGTGCCGAGCGCCGGGGTGAAAGCAACGATGGGGAAAAGAAAGCCCGTCAGGCTGGTGAGCAGAGTGAACCACAGGAAGATCGCGTTGGTGCGGGGCAGGATGTGGCCGCGGGCGAAGGCGGGGAGGGCGATAAGGCCCGCGCCGATGCCGACGAAACTGATCAAGACATGCAGTGCGGTGAATTGCGGAATGGTCAAACCGAGGATCATGACACGTCTCCTTTGTAGGTGGAGGCGCGGTCGGGGGCCCGCGCCTCTTCCTTATCAGCTGTTGATGAAGTCGAGAAGATCGGCGTTGAAGCGGTCCTGCTCGGTGACGGTGAGGCCGTGGCTGCCGCCCTTGTAGACCTTGAGCACCGCCTGCTTGACGATCTTGACGGTCGAGAGCGCCGCGGCGCCGATCGGCACGATCTGGTCGTCGTCGCCGTGGAGGACGAGTGTGGGCTTGTCGAACTTCTTGAGGTCTTCGTTGAAGTCGCTTTCCGAAAAGGCGCGGATGCTGTCGAGCAGGCCCTTGAGACCGCCGTTCATGCCCTGCCGCACGAAGTCGTCGCGCACAGCGTCGGACACCGCCGCGCCGTCGCGGTTATAGCCGTAGAAGGGCAGCGTCAGGTCCTTGAAAAATTGCGGGCGGTTGTCGAACGTGCCCTTGCGGATGCCGTCGAAGACGTCGATCGGCAGGCCGCCGGGGTTGGCTTCGGTCTTGAGCATCAGCGGAGGGACCGCGCCGATGAGGGCGACTTTGGCGACGCGGCTCGTGCCGTGACGGCCGATATAGCGGGTGACTTCGCCGCCGCCGGTCGAGTGGCCGACGAGGATCACGTCCTTGAGGCCCAGCTGTTCGATCAGTTCGGCGAGGTCGTCGGCGTACTGGTCCATATTGTTGTTGTCCCAGACCTGATCCGAACGGCCGTGGCTGCGGCGGTCGTGGGCGATGGTGCGGAAGCCCTGATTGGCGAAGAAGACCATCTGCGCGTCCCAGGCGTCGGCGCTGAGCGGCCAGCCGTGCGAGAAGACGATGGGCTGGGCGTCCTTCGGACCCCAGTCCTTGAAGAAGATGTTCGTGCCGTCCTTGGTGGTGATGGTGGTCATGATATGGTTCCTTTCGTTTCGAGAAGGGCGGGGTGTCCGTCCCGGTGATCTGGAAATAGGCCGGGACGATCTTGCGCGGGATTGGCGGACGCGACATTATGCGGGTCGATTCCGACAAAGGAGCCGATATGCCCAAGTTGAAGGTGCCGGACGCCCCGCCCGCGTTGGTCGAGGTCGGGATGATGCTTTACCCCGACTGCCAGACCGGGATGGTTCACGGCATCACCGACCTGTTTCATGTCGCGGGCCGTTTCGCGGTCGATCATGGCCGCAGCCCGATCCGCGTCAGCCATTGGCGGCTGCAAGAGGGCGGGGGATTTGCCCGCTGTTATGACAGTCATGCCGAGGAACAGGCCGCCAATTCCCCTGCGGTGCTGATCGCGCCGGGCAGCTTGCACAAATTGCTCGAGCCCGGCGAGGTCGAGCCGTATGCACGCTGGCTGCTCGACCGGCACGCGCAGGGCGCGGTGCTGGCGTCGAACTGCGGCGGGGCGTTTGCGCTGGCGGCGACGGGATTGCTCAGCGGCCGGCCGGCGACGACGCACTGGTTCTTCGCCGAGGAGTTTCGCAGCCGCTTTCCCGACGTAAGGATGGAGGCCGACCGGATGGTGATCGACGATGGCGACATCGTCACCGCGGGCGGGCTGATGGCGTGGACCGACCTGGGGCTGCGGATCGTCGAACGCTTACTGGGGCCGACGGTGATGATGGAGACCGCGCGCTTCCTGTTGATCGATCCGTCGGGGCGCGAGCAGAAACATTATGCGAGCTTTGCGCCGAAGCTGACGCACGGCGACGAGGCGATATTGAAGGTGCAGCACTGGCTGCAGGCGCGAGGCGCCGGGCCGGTCGCGGTGGCGGAGATGGCGGGCGAGGCGGGGATGGAGGAGCGCACCTTCCAGCGGCGCTTCAAGGCGGCGACGGGAATGACGCCGGTCGAATATGTCCAGCATATCCGCGTCGGCAAGGCGCGCGAACTGCTCGAATTTACCAAGCGGACGGTCGACCAGATCGCATGGTCGGTGGGTTATGAGGATGCGGCGGCGTTCCGCAAATTGTTCCACCGCCTGATCGGCCTGTCGCCGCACGAATATCGGCAGCGTTTTTCGACGCCGCAGTCGCTGGCCGAGGTCGCCTGAAATTTTTTTCAGCTCGTGTCGATTTGGCGGCGGCTCGTTCGTCGTGTTGGCAGGAGCCGCTGTTGGCCCGATCGAAAAGGAGATGGACGATGCGTGTAATGGTCTTTGTCAAAGCGACCGAGGATAGCGAAAAGGGCCTGCCGCCGACCGAGGACATGACCGAAATGTTCGAGGCGATGGGCAAGTATAACGAGGAACTGGTCAACGCCGGCGTGATGGTCGACGGTGACGGGTTGAAACCCTCGTCGGCCGGCAAGCGCATCGCGTTCGACGGCGCGAGCCGCACGGTGATCGACGGCCCCTTCGCCGAGACGCGCGAGCTCGTCGCGGGCTATTGGGTCTGGGAGGTTAAGGACATGGACGAGGCGGTCGCGTGGGCGAAGCGCTGTCCGAACCCGATGCCGGGGCCCAGCGAACTCGAAATCCGTCCTTTCTATGAAATGGAGGATTTCGGTGAGGCGTTGACGCCCGAACTCGCCGAGCAAGAACAGAAGCTGCGCGAAAGGCTCGCCGGCGAATAAGTCGTACCGGTCGCATGCTTGCCTCTCCTGCTCTGTTGCCCGAGAAGGCAGGCATGGCGGCCGACGAAACCCACCGTGCGATCGAAGCGGTGTTCCGGATCGAGCGGGCGCGGTTGATTGCCGCGCTCGCCCGGCTGACGCGCGATGTCGACCGGGCGGAGGAACTGGCGCAGGAGGCGCTGCTGATCGCGCTGACCGAATGGCCGAAGTCGGGAGTGCCCGATAATCCGGGCGCCTGGCTGACCGCGGCGGCGAAACGGCGGGTGATCGACGGCGCCCGGCACCATGCGATGCGGGAGCGGAAACATGCCGAAATCGCCCGCGAACTCGATGAGGAGCGCGATATGAGCGCGGAGGCCATCGAGGCGGCGCTCGACGATCCGCTGGGCGACGAACTGCTCGGGCTGATCTTCGCCGCCTGCCATCCGGTGATTTCGCCCGAGGCACGCGCAGCGCTGACGCTGCGGCTGGTCGGCGGGTTGACGGTCGAGGAGATTGCGCGCGCGTTCCTGTCGAACGAAGCGACGATTGCGGCGCGGATCACGCGCGCCAAGAAGGCGATCGCCAAGGCGGGAGCCCAGTTCGAGGTTCCGCGCGGGGCCGAACTTCAGGCGCGCCTGGGGTCGGTGCTCGAGGTCGTCTATCTGATCTTCAACGAAGGCTATGCCGCGACCGCAGGGGCATCGCTCGTCCGACCGCTGCTGTGCAGCGAGGCGCAGCGGCTGGGGCGCATCCTCGCCGGATTAATGCCCGAGCAGCCCGAGGTGCTGGGTTTGCTCGCGCTGATGGAAATTCAGGCGTCGCGGCTGACGGCGAGGGCGGGACCCGACGGGCGGTTCGTCCCGCTGACCGAACAGAACCGGGCGCGTTGGGACCAGTTGCTGATCCGCCGCGGGTTGAATGCGCTTGATCGGGCCGAGAAACTGGGCGGATCGGATGGAGCCTATGTATTGCAGGCGGCGCTCGCGGCATGTCATGCGCGGGCGCGCTCGGCGGAGGCAACCGACTGGCAGCGTATCGCTGCGCTCTACGACCGGCTAGGGCAGGTGATGCCGTCGCCGGTGGTCGAGCTCAATCGTGCGGTCGCGTACAGCATGGCGTTCGGCCCCGAAGCGGGGTTGCGGCTGGTCGACGCGATCGCCGGGGAGGCGGCACTGCGCAATTATGCGCCGCTGCCCGCCGCGCGCGGCGATTTCCTGTTTCGCGCCGGGCGGCCGGGCGAGGCGAGGGTTCAGTTCGAGGCAGCAGCGGCGCTGTCGAGTAACGAGCGCGAGCGCGACTTCCTGCTCGCGCGCGCCGCGGCATGCGCCGAATGACGTCGGTTCGTATCGAGACGATCGGGACCGAGGCGCAGCCGCTCGTCATCCTCGACGATTTCGCGCCCGATCCCGATCGCTTACGGAGCTTCGCACAGGCGGCGGACTTTACCCCGGCACTTAACCATTTTCCGGGGGTGCGGGCGGCGTTGCCCGCCGCCTATCTCGCGACGCAGCTCCCCATCATTGCGGCCGCCGCTAAAGCGTTTGGAAGAACCGGGCCGATCACCGTGGTCGATGCGAGCTTTTCGATCGTCTCGACACCGGCGCCTGACCTGACCATCCCGCAGCGCCTGCCGCATATCGACGCCTTCACCGAGGATCGCATCGCGCTTGTCCATTATCTGTCGCCCGAAGACGGCGATGGCACCGCCTTCTTTCGCCACCGCTCGACAGGCTTCGAGACGGTGGATGAAATGCGGCGCGACCTGTTCTTTCGGCATCTCGACATTGAAATCCGTCACGGCGGTGTGCCGCCACCCGAGTATGTTCTGGGCGATACGCCGCTGTTTGAATGCATCTGCACCAAGCCGGCGCGCTATAATCGTGCTCTCCTTTACCGCAGTTGGAATCTCCACAGCGGTGCGATCTCGCCAGATAATGCGCTGCCGGCTGACCCCGGCGCCGGGCGGCTGACGGTAACCGGCTTCCTTTCCATCGGTTAAGGCCACGTCCGCCGCGATTTTGGCACGGCTGCGCGACGCTTTCGGGCCGCTGTTCCGGAACGGGACAACGGTCCGTCGCACTTCGGTGTAAGCCGCACGACGAACGCCCTAAGGGGCGCCCGCGCCTTCTTATTGAAACTGGACGATAAACCTGTGGCCTTTCCGATCCGTATCCTGTTCCCCGCCGCGATCATGGCGACCGCTCTGGCCATGCCCGCTCTGGCGCAAAGCAAGGCGATCACCGGTATCGACGCGCTGCGCGAGTGGAACCTCGTCGTGCTCGGCAACCTCGACTCCTCTTCGGAAGTCGAGGGCCGGACCTTCGTCGGGGGCAATCTTGTCGGCAATTCTTCGAACTATGGCATCCGCGCAACGACGTCGCCGAACGGCCAGCCCGGACTGACCGTGGTTGGTAACGTCAATGGTGGCCACAAGAATCTCAACAATGGCTCAGGCGCGGTCGTCGGCGGCAATGTGACCAGCGGTTTCAACCTCAATGGTCCGAACCAGACGGTGAAGGTCGGCGGTATGATCAACAACACCAACGTCAACCAGAACAGCGTCATCTCGAACCTCGATCGGAGCGATCCCGCATTTGGGTTGGGGCTTCAGCAGCAGAAGACCGAGCTTAAGAGCAGCATGGGGAGCCTGTCGTTCGAGATGGGCACGCTCAAGTCCAACAGCCAGCTGACGGTGCAGGGCAACCGCGGTACTTTCACTGCGCAGCCGAATGCGCAGGGGCTGGCGGTCTTCAACATCACCGCGGCCGACCTCGACAAGATCGGCGAGATCCAGTTCAACCTGAACGGCGCCGACACCGCGATCGTCAACGTCAGCGGCAGGTCGATCAACCTCAACGACAATTTTCTCGGCGGCACCAACAACCTCGGCGAACGGGTGATCTGGAATTTTCCCGAAGCCGAGGATTTGAAGCTGACCACCGCGTGGGGCGGATCGGTGCTCGCGCCACTCGCCGATGCCGAGACGCGCAATTACATTCAGGGGTCGGCGGTGTTCGGTAACCTCAAGCAGAATGGCGAGATGCATATCGGGACGTTCAAGGGCGGTTATGCGACGTCGCCGCCCAGCGGCAGTTCGAGTGGCGGCGACAGCTTGACCGGCGGCGGCGCGACGCCGGTGTCCGAGCCGGGAATGCTCGGCCTTTTCAGCCTGGGGGTTGCCGGGCTGGTCCTGTCGCGGCGCCGCCGGGCGAAGCGGGACGAGGCGTAATGTGATTACGGTCGCTCGCAGCTACCGTCTTACTCTTGGATGATCATACGTAAGTCGGGCGATGACGCGTGAGACAATCGCGCCATCGCCCCGACGAGATAATTACATCGTCGTCGTTTGTGCGGGCGGCAGGCCGGTGGATTTCGCCTGCGCCTTCAGCTCTTCTTTCCGGGCCAGCATCTGTTCGCCGAGCGCGTCGAGATCGACGTCGGCAGCGCGTGCTTGCTGGAACATATTGTCGTGCTCTTTCTCTTCCTCTTTCACATGATGCTCGATCTCTTCCTTGAGCACGGTGACCTTGGAATCGAAAAATTCGTCGTCGGGGCTGGAGGCGACGATCTCGTTGATCAGAAGCTTTGCGCCGTCATGCTCGACATAGGCTTCCTTCAACAGGTCGTCGTCGATCTTGCCCTTGAGCGCGGGGTAGAAGACCTCCTCCTCAATCTGGGCGTGGATCTTGAGTTCGGTGCAGATCTGGTCGGCGATGCGGCCCTTTTCCTTGGCGCCGCCGGCTTTCTCGAAGCTGGCGAACAGCGCCTCGACCTCGCGATGGTCCTTCGTCAGGATATGGGTGGCGTCGGTGTCTTCGCGCTTCATGGCAGTCTCCGTTTTTGGCCACCCCGGCTGATGGAGAAACGGGGGGATCGGACGAAGGTTGCTCTGGAGGCGGGTTAATAACCGCCCGGCGCGCCTGGCGGGCGGTAGAAGCGGTGGCGTGTGACCGCGCCGTCGATGATATGACCGCGCAGGCGCAGGCGCATTTCCTCGGCGCCGGCGGGTGTGGTGCAGACGAGGCGGGTGCCGCCCGATTGCAGCGGCTCGATCGCGCTGATGCTGACGCCTTGCAACAGGCAGATTTGCTTTACCTCGCTCTCGGGGAGCGTCAGGTTCATCGCGCGGCTCATTCGAAGCCCGGATCGCGCGCCCAAGCGCGGATCGCGGTCGCGACCTGCTCATAGCCGGTGTCGCTGGCGGTCGCGACGGCGAGCGGGCGGCCGCCGAGTTCGGCGTTCTCACTATTGAGGAAGGCGATCGCGGGATCGCGCCCGCCCATCGTCAGGAAAGCGAGCTGGCTGATATCGCCCTGTCGCCGCGCGTCGTCGTGCGGCAGCGGGGTCCGCTTCTGGCGGAAGAAGCTGTTCGATCGCGTCTTGGCGGGAACCGTGCTCTCGTCGATGACGGCCGGGTCGGCGGGGCTGGTTTCGGAATTCATGGCGCGCGGCTCCTCCTTGTAAGCGGGAGCGCGCAAGTCTCTCAGTCGCGGGGGCCTACAAGAACGCGTGCCGCGATGGTCCTCATATGGGGACACGGAGGGGACATTGTAAGGCGCCACGGGGGAATGGCTGCCCGGCGGTGCGGCTTTGGTGCAGGCGATCTCCCGGGTGAGCGGGCGGGCGGCGATCGAGACCGACCGCGACGAAGATGAAGACCGCCTGCGCGACCTTATGATCCGCGTCGGCGTGTCGGTCGCGCGGGCCTCCACCACCGCGAAACGGTGAAGGGGCCGATTTCTACGCGCCGTTGGCGGCCGAAAGGATCGCCCGCACACTCGCCGTCGCGACGTCGGTATCGAGCCCGCAGCCGAACAGGCTCTTCCCGTCCGCGGTGCGGCATTCGACATAGGCCGCAGCCTGCACATTGCTGCCCTGGCCGATCGCGTGCTCGCTATAGTCGACGATGTCCATGATCGGGCCGCCTGACTCCGCGAGCGCGGCGATGACGCTGCTCATCAGGCCGTTGCCGCGGCCGCTGACGCTGCGCGTCGCACCGTCGATGGTGAGCTTGCCGGCGAAGATGCGGTCGGTGCCGGCATGGCTTTCGGACCAGTCGACGAGCTGGAAGCGCTTGCCCTCGGTCACCAGATAGGCGTGGTCGAAGGCGCCCCAGATGTCCTCGGCGCCGAGTTCGCGGCTCGTCTCGTCCGCGAGCGCCTGCACGACATGGCTGAAGCTCGCCTGCATTTTCTTGGGCAGTTTCAGGCCCTTGTCCTGTTCGAGCACCCATGCGACGCCGCCCTTGCCCGACTGGCTGTTGACGCGGATCACCGCTTCGTAGCTGCGGCCGAGGTCGGCGGGGTCGATGGGCAGGTAGGGGACTTCCCAGCGCTCATCATTCTGGCGTTCGCGCGCGGCGAAGCCCTTCTTGATCGCATCCTGATGGCTGCCCGAGAACGCCGTGTAGACGAGTTCGCCGCCATAGGGGTGGCGCGGGTGGACGGGGAGCTGGTTGCAATATTCGACCGTCTGGATGACCTCGTCGATGTTCGAGAAGTCGAGTTCGGGATCGACGCCCTGCGTGTACATGTTGAGCGCGATGGTGACGAGGCAGGTGTTGCCGGTGCGCTCGCCATTGCCGAACAGGCAGCCCTCGACGCGGTCGGCGCCCGCGAGCAGGCCGAGCTCGGCCGCCGCGACGCCGGTGCCGCGGTCGTTGTGGGTGTGCAGGCTGATCAGCGCGCGGTCGCGGTTGGGCAGGTTCTTGCCGAAATATTCGATCTGGTCGGCGTAGATGTTCGCCGTGGCCGCCTCGACCGTCGCGGGGAGGTTGAGGATGATCGGGTTGTCGGTGGTGGGTTGCAGGATCTGCATCACTGCTTCGCAGACCTCGATGCTGAAATCGAGCTCGGCGGTCGAGAAGGTTTCAGGGCTGTATTCGAAGCGCCAGTTGGTTTGCGGCAGGCGTGCGGCATTGTCGCGGAGTTGTTTGGCGCCGTCGATGGCGATCTGTTTGATGTCGGCCATGTCCATGCCGAAGACGATCTTGCGCCACGCGGGGCTGACGGCGTTGTAGACGTGGACGATCGCAGTTTTCGCGCCCGCGAGGCTGTCGAAGCTGGTGCGGATGAGGTCGGCGCGGCTCTGGGTGAGGACTTGGGGCGTCACATCGTCAGGGATGCGGCCGTCGCGGACGAGGCCGGAGATGAAGTCGAATTCGGTCGCGCCGGCGCTGGGGAAGCCGACTTCGATCTCTTTCAGGCCGATGCGGACGAGCAGGTCGAAGAAGCGTGCCTTTTTCTCGGCATCCATAGGGTCGATCAGCGCCTGATTGCCGTCGCGCATGTCGGTGGAGAGCCAGATCGGCGCCTTGGTAGTGACGCGGCCGGGCCATTCGCGGTTCGCGAGGGGAATCTGCGGAAAGGCGCTGTACTTGACCGAGGGGTCGCGGAGCATGGTCATGGTGTGAAAACTTCTTCTGGTGGTTGCGCTGCTGTGTCGATCGGACCCTTGAGCGGGTGGCCGCGACTAGCGCGCAGCCAGTGTCACGCCCAAGGGCGTGTAAGTCGCAGAAGAAGAAGGGCGTTGCCGCGCATGGGGAGGCTATTGGTTTAAAATGTCGCGCGATGCAAGAGGGGAATGCGAAAATTGCGTCGCGCGCGGGCTCAGCCCGTCACCCATTCCACCTTCGGATCGTTGAAATCGACGACGTCAGCGAGTTCGAGGACGTTCGGATAGCCATAGCCGACGAGGTTGATGAAGGTCTGAATATTGAGCGCGAGCGGCGCCGATTTGAGCGGCACCGGGCTGCGGTGGTTCGAGAAATTATTGTTGCAATAGATGAGGATGGGGCGGTCGGGGTTCGCGCCCACAACCGCGGCGAGGCTCTCGGCGGTGAAGTCGGTGAGCGGCAGGTTGACCGCGCCCTTGATATGGCCGCGCGCGAAGGCGTCTTTCGAGCGGGCGTCGAGGAGGAGGGCTTCGGGCTTCGCGGCCTTCGCCTTGAATGCGTCGAAGGCGATGAGGCGCGTCGCGCGCGCCGGGGCGACGCTGGCGGTGAGCGCCTGGAACGCGGGATAGTCGATCTGGGGGTTCGGGTTCGTCGCATTTTGGGCCATCGCGGGGGTGGCGGCGGTGAACGCGAGAGCGAGAAGCAGGGTGCGCATGAGGATCCTCCCTTGAATGAGGGGAGGCTACGCCGCGCTTGCTGGCTCTGCGATGAACCGAAAATGTCGCCGGACCGCAAAGCGGCTTCGCGGTCCGGCGCAGTGCAGGGGGCTGAAAAAGCTTGGGATCAGGCGGCTTCGCTCTCGTCGTCGTCTTCGTCCCACGGTTCGAAAACCTCGTCCTCGATCAGATTGTCGACCGCGTGGATGCGCACGCCGATGCACCAGTCTTGCAGCGGGCCTTCCCATGCGGCCTCGACTTCCGAAAGCACTTCGGCGGCGTCTGCCGGGCGATCGCCGACGAGGTCGAAGTCCTGCACGCCGTCGTCGGGCGGGGTGATGTAGACATGCGGGTCGAGCCGGATATTGGCCCAGCCGGCGGTGGGGGCTAGACCCTCGACCTCGACGACCAGCAGCGGATTTTCCTCGTCGCCGTCGATCGAGGCGTTCACTTCGACAATTTCGCGTACCAGTTCGCTCATCACACGGCTCCCGTACGAAAAGGGGCGGGACCCGCGAAGGTCCCGCCCCATGTTTACGCGGCGCGTGTGACAGATTGGCGTGAGCCTTACTGCTTTTCGAACGCGGCGTGGATTTCGAGTTCGACCGCGTCGCTGACGTAGGGAATGCCCATCGAGACGCCGAAATCGCTGCGCTTGATCGTGGTTTCGGCCTGGAAACCGATCGTTTCCTTCTTGTTCATGCCCATGCCCGCGCCGTGGAAGTCGACGTCGAGCGTGACGGGCTTGGTCACGCCGTTGAGCGTCAGATTACCGGTGACCTTGGCTTCGTCGCCGTCGCTGTCGAGGACGACGCTGGTCGAGACGAATTTGGCGTCGGCGGGGGCGGCGCCGAAGAAATCGGCCTTGCCGCCGTCCTTGCCTGCGCGAAGGAGGTGGCTCGTCAGGCCGGCGCTGGCGGTCGTGACCTTCGACACGGGGATCGTGACGTCGACCTTCGCCGCGGCGAGATTCTTCGGATCGATGACGAGCGTGCCGGTCACGTCGCCGAAAATGCCGGTATATTTGCTGAAGCCGAGGTGATCGACTTCCCACACGACCATCGTGTGGCCGGCGTCGGCGGCGTAGGTGCCCGCGGTGACGCGCGTCTTGTCGGGCGCGCCGGGGGCGGAGCCGCCCTGCGCGAGGACGATCGGGGTAGCCACGACGGCGAGTGCGAGGGCGGCGAGGGGGACGATACGGCGCATGAGAAGTCTCCTGTTGGGGAGGCGGAAGCTAGGCGAAGGCGAGGGACGGCGTCAACAAGTCCCACGGAAACGCAGCGTTGCGATTTGGGCCCACGGCAGCACGTCGTCGCAAGGCGCTTGTGCCGCCCCGGGTTTCATGCTGCAACGCGGTGAAGTACAAAAGCCGGGCACGAAGGCTGGGGGGCCGACGTTCATGGATAGCTTGTTCGCCCGCGAAGCGGGCGAGGTCGAAAATGCCTTTCTGGCGGCGCCGTTCGAAGCGGACGGCTGGAACGCGGCGCTGCGCCTGTTCGCGCGGCGCACCGGATCGTCGCGGGCGCAGTTGCTGGGGCTCGGCGACGATGCGACGTTGTTCAATTTCATGCCCGATATCGACGCGGCCTATCAACGCGAGTTCCTGGAAATCGAAGGGTGGCGGCCCGAGGTCAACTGGCGCGTCGCCGCGAGCGGGCGGCCGATGGAGATTTTGAGCGAGGCGCATTACGACATCGCGCGCCAGCACAGCGGCACCGACGATTATGAAGAGCATATCCGCAAGTGGGACGGTGTGCATGGCTGCCAGACGGTACTGGTCGAAGGCGAGGGATTGCTCGTGGGGCTGGCGTCGCTACGCTCCGAGCGCGACGGCCGTACCGGACAGCGCGACCGCAAGCTGTTCGCGGCGGGCGCGACCTATGCGCTGGCGGCGGTCCGCATGCAGCAGGCGATGGCGCAGCGCGGCGCCGCGATGACCGTCGGTGCCTTCGATGCAATCGGCGTCGCGGCGTTCCTGATCGATCGCCGCGCCGCGGTCGCGGCGCTGTCGGCGGCCGCCGAGGCGATCGTCGGTGAGGGCACCGGCGGGGTACTGCGCCTGCGCCGCGGCCGGCTGGGCGCCGCGCGCCGCGATGCCGATACGGCGTTGCAGGCGGCGCTAGGACGTGCGCTGAACGGGGAGGCGATGCAGCAGCACTGGATCGGGTCACAGCTTGAGGGCGGCGGGGGGCTGCTGTGTGAAATCTTCCGCCTGCCGCGGCGCGAATGGGATTTCGGCTTTGACCCGCGGGTGCTGGTTGTCGCACGGTGCGCTGCGGACATTCCCGCGATGCGGACCGTGCCGCTGCGCGCGGCGCTGGGCCTGACCGAAGCCGAATCCGAGATCGCGCTGCGCCTGGCGAACGGCGAAGCGCGTGAGGACATCGCGGCCGGGCGCGGCACGAGCGCGCAGACGCTGGGCACGCAGATCAAGTCGATCCTGCGCAAGAGCGATGTCGGGCGCGAAGCCGAACTGACCGCGCTGGTGAACCGGTTGCTGCGTTAAGGGCGGCGCGGTAGGCGGCGGGGAAAGGATACCGACGGCGGGTCGCTAGCCGCCGATATCCCCCAGCCAGACGCGAGCGCCACGGGTGTGACCGCGCCCGGTTTTCGATTGCCCCCACACAATCAAATCCCTCTGACGGGCCGGATATCAGCGATTTACGAAGGCGGCATACCCCGTGCGGGGTATATGCGACGAGCCGAGTTCGATCGGGAGCGCCGGGCGCCGGGTCCTCACGCGTCGCAGGGCGCCATGCGTCAGGGCGCGCGGCGCGCCTCGAACCATTCGCGCATCGCCGCGGCGGCGCAGCCGGTGAAGCCGTAGCTGCCGACGGGCGAGCAGCTATTCGGGCGGCTCGCTGCCGCGGCGCCATTGGTATAGCCGTCGACGGCCGAGGCCCAGCTGCCGCCGCCGGCGGGAACATCTTCCTTCAGCTCTTCGCGCAGTTCCTTGGGCACGCGGTAGCGTTCGGTCTCGGGCTGCTGCGCGCAGACGACGATCTCGTCGCCTTTGGGTTCGGGGCAGGGTTCGTCGCCATAGGTGTAGAGGACCGAGGTGCGCTGCGGCGGCTCGCCCGATTGCGCGAGCGAGCTGTCATTCTGCGCGAGCGCGGGGGCGGCGAAGGCGAGCGCCGCGAAGAGGGGGAGGAGGAGGCCGGCTGTTTTCTTCATTCTCGATCGCGTTCCCAGACCCCATATCCCTGCGGCGCAGATTGATGCGCCCAGATGAACCTAAGCCGAACCTGCCTGGCGTAACCCATTGCGCTTTCGGCGGGAACGGGAATGCGGCGAGCGGGCGCGGGGCCGATGCTTTCCAGATGGTGACGCGAAAATGGAAAACCAGACCCCCGCCCGGACTCTATGTTGCGCTGTTGGTTGCGCGCGTTGCTCCGAATGAAAATCAAGCGCATAGAAAGCGGCGGTATGCCGCACGGATCGAGGGTCGATCCCGGTGCGAGGGCCGCCTTTTTTACGAGGGGAACCCGTTCAGGATGCTGACCCGTCTCGCGATCGTCGCTTGTGTTTTTGCCGCCTCTGCCGTGCAGCCGGCCTTTGCCGTGCAATCCTGCCCCAAGGGCGTAGAGATCAAGGCGGGTGGGATCAGGACGGTCGCCGAGATTATTCGGATCAAACGGCTGCATCCGGGACAGCAGATCAATTTCGAGAGGCTCCACCTGCCGCATGCCGATTTTTCGGGGCAGGATATTTCGGACCTGTGCTTCAGCAACGCGAATCTGGTGCATTCGAAATGGACGCGCGCGCGCGGGACAAACAGCCGCTTCGTCGACGCCGCGTTGAACGCGTCGGACTGGCGCGGGTTTGAGGGGCGCGGGCTGGAGTTCCAAGCATCGACGCTCGACCGGGCCAATCTGAGCCATGCGACGTTCCGGCGGACGCGGTTCGGGTGGACGACAATGGAGCATGTCGATGCGTCGCATGCCGATCTTTCGGGCGGTTCGTTCGAGGGAGGCTCGATGGCTTCAATCAAGGGCGCGAGCTTCCGGTCGGCGAATATGACGGGTTTCGAATTCCGGTGTGGGCTGGGGCAAGGCGACAATTGCGGGCAGGACAGCTCGGACGTGTCGCTCGTCGGCGCGAATTTGACGGGCACGGCGTTGCTGATGGCGTCGAAGTCCGATTGGGATCTGACCGGCGCCACGATCGCGAACACGCGGCTCCATATGATGCAGCTCGACTGGCTTCGCCGCAGCCGGATTGCCGGGCCGGTGCTGGTCGAACCGACGAGCTGGACGCCCGCGCGATACGACTGGACCGGCGCCGCGCCGGCATCGGGGCGCGTCGCGCTGTCGCGGCGCGAGATCGAGCAGGTCTGGGCCGCGTTCGACCGGCCCGAGACGCCGGGCTTTGCGTGCGCCCGCGCGCGTTCGGCGGCCGAGCAATATATCTGCCGCGAGCGGTCTGGGGAGGAAGCCGATGCGCCTTCGGCTTTTGCCTATGCGGATCGCGAGCTGAATGATGCCTACGTGATCGCTTGGCGAAAGGACCCGTCGGTCGTGGCGACGCAGCGGCAATGGCTGCGCGAGCGCGACGCGTGCATGGCGGTGGCTGAAAAATGGAAGCGTATCGAATGCTTCGACACGGCTTATCAGGAGCGGACCGAGGCGCTGTGGCGGATGGCGGAGAAACCCGACCTTGCATCCGGCACCCGAATTTATGCCGACGAACAGACGGCGGGCTTTCTGTCCGCAGTCGAGGATCCGGCGCTCCGCCGCAAGCTGGCGCGCGGGGCGTTCTGGAACAGCTGGCAGCTCGTGATCGTCGAATCCCTCGGGCGGGGGCGGCTCTACGCGCGGGGCGAGGCGATGGGTCCCAATTACCATCTCGGCTCGCTGAATTCTCCCGAGGACGGGATGGTCTATGACCCGATTTCAGGCTTTTACGGTGCGCGCGAGATGTGCCTCGCCGGGTATCGCGTGTGCCCCCTCGTCCGCTTTCGCGGACGCTATCTGGAAGTCGGGCCCGAAATTGGCGTCGATCCGGCGACCGGCGACTTCGGCATCAACGAATATGTGATGACCGGCGCGCGGGCCCAGTTCGAGCGGCTGGTTCGCGTACCGCTGGACCGCGGCGATGTCGTGCGGCTGGCCATCAGGCCAGATCCCGAACCGCGCCGAGGGATGTACTGACCGTGTCCCAGACCTGCGCGAGCTCGTCCGCGGTGATGCAATAGGGCGGCATGACGTAGAGCGCGTTGCCGAGCGGGCGGAGGAGGACGCCGCGGTCGCGGTAGAAGGCGATCAGGCGCGGGGCGAGGTTCGAGAGATAGCCTGCGTCCGGTACGACGATGTCGAGCGCGGCGATGGTGCCGAGGCGGCGCGGATTGGCGACGCGCGGGTCGTGGGTGAGCAGCGAGAGGTGCGCCGCCTGCGCGTCGGCGAGGGCGTCGATGCGTTGCTGGACGGGCTCGTCGCGCCAGATTTCGAGATTGGCGTTCGCGGCGGCGCAGGCGATCGGGTTCGCGGTGTAGCTTGACGAATGATAGAAGGTTTTGCTGCGGTCGGTCGAGAAATGGGCTTGGAAGATCGGCTCGATGCAGAGGGTGACTGCGAGCGGGAGTGCGCCGCCGGTGAGGCCCTTCGACAGACAGACGATGTCGGGGATCACGCCCGCCTGATCGCAGGCAAAGCGCGTGCCGGTGCGGCCCCAGCCGGTCATCACCTCGTCGGCGATGAAGAGGACGCCGTGGCGCGCGCAGATGGCGCGCATCTCGGCGAGTACCCACGGCGGATAGATCAGCATGCCGCCGGCGCCGAGGATGAGCGGTTCGACGATGAAGGCGGCCGGTTTGGCTGCGCAGGCGCCTTCGAGCGCGTCGAGCGTCGCCTGTTCGCGGCCTTCGTGCGGGAAGGGGATAGTGTCGACGTCGAACAGCAAAGGCTGCCAGGCGCGGTTGTAGACGCCGCGCTCGCCGACCGACATCGTGCCGATCGTATCGCCATGATAGCTGTGCTCGAGGACGAGGATGCGGCTGCGCGGCTCGCCGATGTTATACCAGTAACCGAGCGCCATCTTGAGTGCGACCTCGACGCTGGTCGAACCCGAGTCCGAGAAGAACACGCGGGTGAGTGGGTCGGGGGTGATGCGGATGAGTTCGGCAGCGAGGCTTTCGGCGGGCTCGTGCGTCCAGCCGGCGAAGATGAGCTGATCGAGTTTTTCGCTCTGTGCGCGGATCGCAGCCATGATGCGCGGGTGCGCGTGGCCGTGGGTGGTAACCCACCACGAGGAGATCGCGTCGATCCAGCTTTGCCCGTCGGCGGCGTAGAGTTTGGCGTCTTTGGCGTGCGAAATCAGCGGGATGGGGTCGCCGAGGCCGTGTTGGGTGAAGGGGTGCCAGACGGGGGAGGTCATGCGAAATCCGCGGGGTCGAAACCGGCGGCGAAAGCTTTTGAGAGGGTTTCGCGCGTCAGCGGATCGATGATCGGCAAGCGGCCCAAGCGGCGGACGCCGCTGATCTGCGCTATCGTCGCCTCGCTGTCGGGCACCGCTTCACCGAGGAAGGCGACGCCGTGGATCGGGACGCCGCGTGACTTTAGCGCCTCGATCGTGAGCAGGCTGTGGTTGATCGTGCCGAGCGCGGTGCGCGCGCAGACGATGACGGGGATCTGCCAGCGCGCAAAGAGGTCGGCATAGAGGGTGGTGCGCGTGACGGGGACGAGCGCACCGCCGGCGCCTTCGACGATGAGAGCGCCGGGGGGCGGGGTCAGCGTTTCGATATTTATGTTAACGCCGTCAATTTCGGCGGCGAGATGCGGCGAGGCGGGGGTGACGAGGCGGTACGCTTCGGGAATGAGGGGTACGCCCGCGAGGCGCGCAACGGCTTCGCTGTCGGTCTCGTCTTCGAGGCCGGACTGGATCGGTTTCCAGTAGGGGGTGCCGGTCGCCTGCGCCAAAGCGGCAGAAAAGATGGTTTTTCCGATGTCGGTGTCGGTGCCGGTGACGACGAAGCGCGTCATGCCGCGGCCATCGCCGAGGCGAGCGCGTCAGCCATCGCATCGATGTTAGCTTCGTCAACATTGAGTGTGATGGCGATACGGAGGCGGGCGGTTCCCTGCGCCACGGTCGGCGGGCGGATGCCGCGAATGTCGAAGCCGGCGTCGCGGAGGCTCCCCGCGATGCGCATCGTGCGGTCGTTGTCGCCGATGATCACGGGCAGGATCTGGGTGCCGCCGGCGGGGATGCCGAGCGGGACGAGGCGTTCGGCGGCGTGGCGGACGAGACTGTGGAGGCGGGCCTGGCGTTCGGGCTCGTTCGCGACGATCTCGATCGCCTGGCGGACGAGCCACGCCATCAGCGGCGAGGGCGCGGTCGAGAAGATGAAGGGGCGGCCGCGGTTGACGAGGAAGTCGGTGGCGATGGCCGGGGCGCAGAGCAGCGCGCCTTCGGCGCCGAGCGCCTTGCCGCAGGTGTGGAGGGTGATGAGGTTGTCGCGGCGCGGCAGGCCGTGCGCGAGTCCGACGCCGCCCGGGCCGAAAACGCCGGTTGCGTGGGCTTCGTCGACGACGAGCACCGCGTCGTGGCGGTCGGCGACGGCGGCAAGATCGGCGAGCGGGGCGCGGTCGCCGTCCATGCTGTAAAGGCTTTCGACCGCGATCCACGGGGTTCCGGCGCCGCCGCCGGCGCGCCAGCGCGCGATGATGTCGTCGAACACCTGTGCATCGTTGTGCGCGGCGGCGATGGTGCCCGCGCGGCCGAGCTTCATGCCGTCGTGCGCGCTCGCGTGGATGAGTTCATCGTGGACGACAAGGTCGCCGCGCTGCGGGAGCGCCGCGAACAGCGCAGCGTTGGCGGCGAAGCCGGTGGGGAAGAAGAGCGCGGCGTCGCTGCCATAATGGCGCGCGGCGTGCGCTTCGAGCGCTTCATGCTCGGCGTGGTTGCCGCGGAGCAGGCGTGAGCCGCCCGAGCCCGCGGGAAGGCCGCGCTCGATGCCGGCGGCGAGCGCGCTGCGGAGCGCGTCGGAATCGGCGAGGCCGAGATAGTCGTTCGACGCGAAATCGCGCCCGGCGCGCGGCGCGAGGGTGCGGCGGCGGCTGTCATGCGCGAGCGCCGCGAGATCGGCGTGGTGGGCGGTGAAGGGAGAGTTCGCCATGATTTCTTTTCAGCTTAGGGCGTTGGGTTGGCCCGGTTGCGATTGAGCGCCTGCCGTTCTTCGCCGGTCAGCCGGTGCGGAGTCGCGATCGGTTCGAGGGTCTTTGCGTCGAAGAGCGCGGCTTTCCGTCGGTCGCCCGAAACGATGTCCTTGATCGCGCGCGCGAAAAAGCGCCGCATCAAGGTGACCATGCTCATTTTGGGTAGCTGGCTGGCGTCGCCGATCGCGTCCTGCGTGAAGAGATGGCCGCGCAGCGGGCCGAAGGCCTGGTCGCGCCTCCCCGGATCGCAGGCGGCGGTCAGGATCGTGATGAAGGGGAGCTTGCCGTTCGCATAGGTGTTGAACAGCGGCGTGCGGCAGCAGGCGGCGTACCAGCGCAGCGTTGGCGCGTCGGTCAGGTGGAGGCAGGCGAGCCGCTCGCGGCCGGCGTCGAGCCGCATATGCGCGCAGCGCGTCTGGTAGAGTGCAGTGCCGCCGTGCGCGTCGAGCAGGCGTTCGGCGTGGCCGAGATGGTGGGTGAGGTCCTGGCAATCGGTGCAGTGGCAGACGACATGGTCGCCCTCGCCGGAAGTGACGCGCAGCGTTCCGGTGACGGTCCCGCAGTCGCAGGCGAAGGAGAGATCGGATGGCATGATCCGGCCCTAGCTCCTCGCCCGCGATTGCGAAAGGCCGTCAGTTCTTCGACTTGTCGACGAGCTGGTTCTTCGCGATCCACGGCATCATCGCGCGGAGTTCGGCGCCGGTCTTTTCGAGCTGATGCGCAGCGGCGGCTTTGCGGCTCGCCTTCAGTTCGGGCTGGCCGGCCTGATTGTCGAGCACGAAGTCCTTCACGAAGCGGCCCGACTGGATGTCGGCGAGGACGCGCTTCATTTCGGCTTTGGTTTCGTCGGTGATGATGCGCGGGCCGGTCTTGATGTCGCCATATTCGGCGGTGTTCGAGATCGAATATCGCATGTTCGCGATGCCGCCTTCATAGAGGAGGTCGACGATCAGCTTGGTTTCGTGGAGGCACTCGAAATAAGCCATTTCGGGGGCATAGCCCGCCTCGACGAGCGTTTCGAAACCCGCCTGGATCAGGTGGGTGATGCCGCCGCAGAGCACGGCCTGTTCGCCAAAGAGGTCGGTTTCACACTCTTCCTTGAACGTCGTCTCGATGATGCCGCTGCGGCCGCCGCCGACGGCCGAGGCGTAGGAGAGGGCGAGCGCCTTCGCGAAGCCGTTGCCCGACGAACCTGCACCCTGCGCTTCCTGCGCGACCGCGATCAGGCAGGGGACGCCGCCGCCCTTCTGATATTCGCTGCGCACCGTGTGACCGGGGCCCTTCGGCGCGACCATGAAGACGTCGATGTCGGGGCGCGCGTCGATCAGGCCGAAGTGGATGTTGAGGCCGTGCGCGAAGGCGAGCGCGGCGCCGGGCTTCATGTTCGGGCCGATATCGTCGGCGTAGATCTTTGCCTGATGTTCGTCGGGGGCGGCGATCATGATGACGTCGGCCCATTCGGCGGCTTCCTTGTTCGAAAGCACCTTGAAGCCCGCGGCTTCGGCCTTTTTGGCGGTTGCCGAACCGGGGCGGAGCGCGATCGCGACGTCCTTGACGCCGCTGTCGCGCATGTTCTGCGCGTGCGCGTGCCCCTGGCTGCCATAGCCGACGACGGCGACCTTCTTGCCCTTGATCAGATCTTGGTCGGCGTCGCGATCGTAATAAACCTGCATGTTCTTCTTCCCTATTTGTCTTTCGTCATGCCGGGCTCGATCCGGCATCCATGGACCCCGGATCAAGTCCGGGGTGACGATGGTTGAAACCTGTATGCGTTAACTCAGAGCGCCTCCGACCCGCGGGCGATGGCGACGACGCCGGTGCGGCCGACCTCGACCAGCCCGCATTCGCGCATCAGCGCGATGAAGCGGTCGACCTTGTCGCTCGTCCCGGTGATTTCGAAGATGAAGCTGGTCAGCGTCGTGTCGACGACCTTGGCGCGGAAGACGTCGGCCATGCGCAGCGCCTCGATGCGCTTGTCGCCAGTGCCCGCGACCTTCACGAGCGCGATTTCGCGTTCGACATGCGCCTCGCCCGCGTCGTTGAGGTCGATGACCTTGTGGACGGGGACGAGCCGGTCGAGCTGCGCGATGATCTGGTCGATGATCGGCGGCGGGCCCGAGGTGACGATCGTGATGCGCGACAAGGCGTGGTCGGCGGTAATATCGGCCACCGTCAGGCTTTCGATATTATAGCCGCGCGCGGTGAACAGCCCGGTGATCTTGGCGAGCACCCCGGCTTCGTTATCGACGGTGATGGCGAGCACGTGGCGCTCGCCGGCTTCGGTTTTGATTTTCATGTGATTTACACCAGTGCCTTGGCTTCGTCGTCCATCGTGCCGGTGACGTCGCTCGGCTGGAGGAGCATTTCGGTGTGCGCGGCGCCCGAAGGGATCATCGGGAAGCAGTTGGCGAGCTGCGCGACGCGGCAGTCGACGATCACCGGGCCCGGGGTCTCGATCATCTTTTTGATGCCGTCCTCGAGCTGGCCGAGATTATCGATGCGCAGGCCCGTCCACCCGTAAGCGTCGGCGAGCTTCACGAAATCGGGCAGGCTGTCCGAATAGCTGTTCGAATAGCGGCTTTCATAGGTGAGTTCCTGCCACTGGCGGACCATCCCCATCCATTCATTGTTGAGGATGAAGATCTTCACCGGCAGGCGGTACTGGCTGACCGTGCCCATTTCCTGGATGTTCATCTGAAGCGAGGCTTCGCCCGCGATGCAGATGACGAGGCGGTCGGGGTGCGCGATCTGCGCGCCGACCGAGGCAGGGAAGCCATAGCCCATCGTGCCGAGCCCGCCGCTGGTGAGCCAGCGGTTGGGGGCGGCGAAGCCGAAATGCTGCGCCGCCCACATCTGGTGCTGGCCGACCTCGGTCGTGATGATCGGGTCGAGCCCGCGCGTCGCGTCGAACAAGGCCTTCACCGCGCGCTGCGGCATGATTTCGGCGCTGGCGTCCTTCTTTTCGGGGAAGTCGAGGCAGCGCGTTGCGCGCCAGCCGTCGACGCGGCGCCACCATTCGCCCAGGTCGCGGCCGTTGTGGCCCGCCGCCTGCCAGCCCGCGATGATCGCATCGAGCGCGCGGCCGGCATCGCCGACGATCGCGAGGTCGACGGGGACGATCTTGTTGATCGAGCTGCGGTCGATGTCGATGTGGATCTTCTTCGAATCGGGCGAGAAGGCGTCGAGGCGCCCGGTCACGCGGTCGTCGAAGCGCGCGCCGACCGCGATGATCAGGTCGGCGCGGTTCATCGCCATATTGGCCTCGTAAGTGCCGTGCATGCCGAGCATGCCGAGCCACTTCTCGTCGTCCGACGGGAAGGCGCCGAGGCCCATCAAGGTCGAGGTGACGGGGGCGCCGGTGAGCGCGACGAGCTGGCGCAAGGCCGCGCTGGCATCGGGACCCGCGTTGATCACGCCGCCGCCGGTGTAGAAGATCGGGCGCTCGGACGCGGCGATCATCGCGACCGCTTGCGCAATCGCGTCGGCGTCGGGTTCGACCTGCGGACGGTAGCTTTTGTGCGCGATCTTTTCGGGGATCACATATTGGCCGGTCGCGACCTGCACATTCTTCGGGATGTCGATCACCACGGGGCCGGGGCGGCCGTGCGTCGCGATATGGAATGCCTCGTGCATGATCGGGCCGAGGCGATCGGGGTCCATCACCAGATAATTATGCTTGGTGCAGTGGCGCGTGATTCCGACGGTGTCGCATTCCTGGAACGCGTCGGTACCGATCAGCGCGGTCGACACCTGCCCGGTCAGCACGACCATCGGGATCGAATCGAGCAAGGCGTCGGTGATGCCGGTGACGGCGTTGGTCGCGCCGGGGCCCGAGGTGACGAGCACGACGCCAGGCTTGCCGGTCGAGCGCGCGTAGCCCTCCGCCGCGTGCGTCGCCGCCTGTTCGTGGCGGACGAGGATGTGCTGGATCGTCGGGTGTTTGTAGAGCGCGTCATAGATGGGAAGGACCGCGCCGCCCGGATAGCCGAACACTGTATCGACCCCAAGGTCGACCAGCGCCTGAACCACCATGTCGGCACCACTCATTTCCGTCACGACAAAACTCCTTCCAACACAAAAAGGCAGCGCCTTGTGCGCTGCAACAGGGTGCGGGCAATAGGTGTATGATTCTATCCTGTCAACAGCTTATCACGTAATATTATTGCTAATTCCTTTATAGAATCGATGTTTAATGACTCGGTGTGACGTGGCCAGTCGGCGGGCGGCTGGTTGCGGAACCACGTATATTGGCGCTTTGCATATTGGCGGGTCGCGGCTTGTGTGAGTTCGAGCGCTTCGGCGCGGGTGATGTCGCCGCGAAGGTGGCCTGCAATCTGGGGGATGCCGATCGCGCGCATCGCGGGGAGGTCGGGGTCGAGACCGCGTGCGAGCAGGGCTTCGGCTTCCTCAACTGCACCATGGTCGAACATCTGGACGAGGCGCGCGTCGCAGCGGTCGCGAAGCCAGTCCCGCGGGGGCAGGAGGACCAGCGGGGCGAGGGCGATCCGGTCGGCGATGCCGCCCTCGATCGCCCGCTGCCAGTCGGTGAGGGTGCGGCCGGTCGAGCGCACGACTTCGAGCGCGCGCGCGACGCGGGTGGTGTCGGCGAGGTTGAGGCGTGCGGCGGCGTCTGGATCGGCGGCGGCGAGCGCGGCGTGCGCGTCTGCAACCGGGAGCGCGCGGACCGCCTCGCGAATACCCGGGTCGATCTCGGGCACCGGCGCGATGCCGTGGAGCAGCGTGCGCATATGAAGGCCGGTGCCGCCGACGAGGATCGGAACCTGTCCCGCGGCGTGCGCGTCGGCGATAACGCCGCGCGCCTCGTCCGCCCAGCGCACGGCGTTATGCGCTTCGGCCGCGTCGATGTGGCCGAAGAGGCGGTGGGGCACGCCTTCCATCTCCTCGTCGGTCGGGCGCGCCGACAGGATGCGGAGGTCGGCATAGACCTGGCTCGCGTCGGCGTTGATGACGACCGCGCCACGGCCTGTCCCGCAAAGAGATTTTGCGAGCATCACCGCCAAAGCGCTCTTGCCGCTGGCGGTGGGTCCGGCGATAAGTGCCACGGGCAGCCGCGTCCTGGCGGTCGAGAAAGAAGGAGATGCCATGTTCGTCGCGACGCTGATAGCAGCAGGAAAGCTGACCGACGAGGTGGTTCGCGAGGGGATCGACCGGCTGGCGGCGACGGGGCATGATGTCGGCGCCCCGCACTGGATCGACGAGCATGACGCGGCCGACATCGTTTTTCACGGCAGCCTGGTGAGCGCGCGCAAGGAACTGGCGCTGATGGACCATGGTTCGCTCGACATCGTCGTGCAGCCGCTGGGCGACCGGACCAAGAAGCTGATCATCGCCGACATGGATTCGACGATGATCACCGTCGAATGCATCGACGAACTCGCCGATTATGCGGGGCTGAAGCCGCAGATCGCGGCGATCACCGAGCGCGCGATGCGCGGCGAACTCGATTTTCGCGCCGCGCTGGAGGAGCGCGTCGGATTGCTCGCGGGGATGCCCGAGACGACGCTGGTCGATTGCCGGATGGAACGCGTGCGGCTGACGCGCGGCGCGCGCACCTTGGTGCAGACGATGAAGGCGCATGGCGCGCACTCGATCCTGATCTCGGGTGGCTTCACCGCCTTTGCCGGGCCGGTGGGCGAGGCGATCGGGTTCGACAAGGTCGTCGCGAACGAGCTCGAGATCGCGGGCGGCAAGCTGACCGGCAAGGTGCGCGAGCCGATCGTCGACAGCAAAACGAAATTGGAGACGCTGAAGGCCGAGGCGGCGAAGCACGGCCTGCCGCTCGCCGAGACGCTGGCAGTGGGTGACGGCGCGAATGATATTCCGATGATCACCGCGGCGGGACTGGGGATCGGCTATTACCCGCACCCCGCGGCGGGCGAGGCGGCGGCGGCGGTGATCCGGCATCATGATTTGACGGCGCTGCTCTGGGCGCAGGGTTATCCGCGGCGGAGCTGGGTGCTGGGGTAGGGGCGTGGCCGAGGGGCGGATCGAGACGTTTATCGTATCGCCCGCCGAGGCGGGTAATCCTGAATCGCAAGAGCTATGCCTGTGGGTCGGCTCTTATATCGATCAGGCGCTCGACGAGAGCCGGGGCGGCTATCAAGGCAGTGAATTGCCGCTGCTGGCCCAGCATTTCCATGACCTTTGGACCTACTATGGCGAATGGTGCAACGGCGGGCACGCCTACTATAACGGGAATATTGCC
The DNA here is from genome assembly GCF_001427105.1 of Sphingopyxis sp. Root154. GTDB lineage: Bacteria > Pseudomonadota > Alphaproteobacteria > Sphingomonadales > Sphingomonadaceae > Sphingopyxis. The sequence continues at coordinate 329,239 of NZ_LMGI01000002.1, read as the reverse complement.
GATCCCGAAGCATGGGCTCGGGCTTCCGTCTTGCTGGGCCGCATGGGGCTTGCTGCTCATCGGCAATTGCTGGACGACTTCATCGCCTTTTCGGCCGCGAACGATAACAGGATCACTGAACTCTTCCGTAATGGACAGGGACTTGAGGCCACCCGCAGCTTCTATCCGTTCGACCACCGGTTTCGCGATCTGGAAAAGGAGTTCGGTCCGCTCCACCTGCGTCTTCACGATTGGTTGTTGCAGCAGCCTTGGCTGACGATCGAGCCTGCCTTGCCGCGGCTCCATTCGGGGCTGCTTGCTGAATATGTCCCTCCGCATCCGAAGCAGGCCGAGCGTCGCGCTGCAAATATCCGTCGACGGAAAGCCGAAATGCGCGGGGGGATAACGGTATTTCTTCATCGTTTGCGTGACCGTTTGACCGGACGAGGAACCCGTTGATGACCAAACATCGCATCTATTCGATCAGCGTCGCGAGCGTGTATCCGCATTATATCGCCAAGGCCGAGAAGAAGGGGCGGATCAAGGCCGAGGTCGACGAGATTATTCGCTGGCTGACCGGCTATAGCCAGGCGGCGCTTGAGGGCGAGCTGGCGAAGGGCACGAATTTCGAGGATTTCTTTGGCGGGGCGCCGAAGCTGAACCCGGCGCGCGAACTGATCACCGGGCTGATCTGCGGCATCCGGGTCGAGAATATCGAGGATCCACTGATGAAGGAGATCCGGTATCTCGACAAGCTGATCGACGAGCTCGCCCGGGGCAAGAAGATGGAGAAGATCTTGCGGAGCTGATCACGAACGATGACGTGATCGCGGTTTCTCCTGTCAATATTAACAATGTCAACATTTCTGTCGTTCAAATGCGAACGATGTTTACGTCGTCAACACTGATGCGGAAACTGGCGTCGGCGCGGCGGTTGGAAGTGGCCGCGCCGTCCACAAGACTGGCGTCAGTCCTTCGCCTTGACCTTGACCCACACATGGACCGTCGCGGCGAATTTGCCGGGTTCGGGTTTGCCCACGTCGATCCGTTCGGCGGTGACGAGTTCGCCGGTCGCGAGGTTGAAGCTGGCCCATGGTTTCGGCATGCGGCCGAAGGTCATTTTCTGGACCGGCTGGCCGGTGGCGGTGTTCATGATTGTCGCGGTGATACCCATGGCGGCCGGGTAGCGGCGGGGTAGTGATTCTGTCCAGAGCGGAAAGCGGGATCGCTATGCAGTCGTGGCGATTTCGTCGATGAGCCAGCTGCGGAAGCCCAGCATAGCGTCGCTTTCGGGGCGCGACATCAGGCGGGTGAGCCAGTAGCGGCCGGCGTCGATGGTCGCGGCGAAGGGCTGGACGAGCAGTTCGGCGGCGAGTTCGCGGGTGAACATTGCCGGCGGGGCGAGTGCGACTCCCTGACCCGCCGCCGCCGCGGTCGCCATTAAAGCCGAGCTGTCGAAGACGGGGCCGCGCAGGACCGGAACCTGCACGCCCGCGGCGGCGAACCAGAGCGCCCATTCGTCGGCGCGGTACGAGCGCAGCAGCCGCTCGTGGATCAGGTCGGCGGGGGTCTTGAGGCGCGCGGCGATCGCGGGGGCGCAGACCGGCGCCATCGGCGCGGCGAGCAAGGGCTCGGCATGGGTGCCGTGCCAGGCGCCGTCGCCGAAGCGGATCGCATAGTCGAGCGCCTCGCCCGCGAGGTCGACGCGATTGTTGTTGGTCGAGATGCGCAGGTCGATCGCGGGGTGCAGGCGCGCGAAGGCGTCGAGGCGCGAAAGCAGCCAGCCGGTCGCGAAGGTGCCGACGACACCGACCTTGAGCGCCTCGCGAAAGCGGCCATCGGCATATTGGTCGAGCGTTGCGGCGACGCGGTCGAAGGCGTCGGCGAGCACCGGGACGAGCGCATGCCCCTCGTCGGTGAGCGCGATCCCGCGCGGCAGGCGGTGGAAGAGGCGGGTGCCGAGGCGGCGTTCGAGCTGCGCGACCTGATGGCTGACGGCGCCCTGGCTGACGCAAAGTTCGATCGCGGCGCGGGTGAAGTTGAGGTGGCGCGCCGCGGCCTCGAAGGCGCGGAGAGCGTTGAGGGGGAGTTGGGCGCGGTCCATGGGGCCTCTTTGCCTATCTCGCCTCGTCATCCCGGACTTGATCCGGGGCCCACTGACGCGACGTCGAGAAAATGGATCCCGGATCAAGTCCGGGATGACGAATTGTATGAGATATTCTCATGGCTTTGTCGAGAAATCATGCTTTGTGAGGGCCGCCCGAGCGCGGCATCCCGGCGATGAAAGGGAGACAGATATGATCGTGATGATGACAATCGCCGCCTGGCTTGCGGGCGTGAGCCATGTGCCGCTGCCGCTCGCCGAGGAGGCGAACGCACAGATGGCCACGGGCGGGGTAGCGCCGGAAGCCGAAGACCCGTTGACGCGGCCGATTGCGGCCTCGCGTGCGGCCGAATGGCTGGCGCCCGCGAAACCCGAGAAGATTTTCGGGACGAGCTATCTCGTCGGCTTCGGCGGGCTGAGCGTCGCACTGATCGATACGGGCGACGGGCTGGTGCTGGTCGACGGTGCGCTGCCGCAGGCGGCGCCCGCGATCCTCGCCAATGTCCGTGCGCTGGGTTTCGACCCCAAAGACATCAAATTTATTCTGAGCACTGAGCCGCATTTTGACCATGCCGGGGGCCTCGCGGCGCTGGCGCGCGACACCGGCGCGACCGTCGTGGCGAGCGCGCGCGGCGCCGAGGGGCTGCGGTCGGGCCGCCACGCGAAGGACGATCCGCAGCTAGCCTATGGTGGGAGCTGGCCAGCGGTGACGCGGCTGCGCGTGATCGGCGACGGCGAGGTGCTGAAGCTCGGCAAAACGGCGATCGCCGCGATCGCGACGCCGGGGCACACGATGGGGAGCATGAGCTGGCGCTGGCAGGCTTGTGAGGGCAATGCGTGCAAGACGATCGTCTTTGCGTCGAGCCTCAACCCGGTGTCGGCCGACGACTATCGCTTTACGTCAAAGGCGGGTGCGCCGATCGTCGCGGGGTTCGAGGCGAGCTATCGCAAGATGGATGCGACCGCGTGCGACATACTGATCTCGGCGCATCCCGACAATGCGGGGCAGGGGCGCTATAACGACAAGCCCGGTGCATGCCGCGCTTACGCCGAGCGATCGCGCAAGGCGCTGGCAGCGCGTCTCGCGAAGGAAAGGGCCGGAGACTGACCCTTCTTCGGCCGCGACGCTTCAGGGAAGCGGCGGCTCCGCCCGGAACGGATCATAGCGGGCCGGGTCATAGACGCCGAAACGCACGGCACCCTCGGTTTCGCTCCATCCTTTCGACAGGGCGATCGCTACCTCGCCGCCATCGGCAAGAAGGGCGCGGTGCACTGCGGCGCAGGGCACCGATGCCTGGTCGCGACAGACCAGCGGCCCCGGCGGGAGCGGATCAGATCGCCAGATCTGAAGAAGTGTAGCGGCGGCGGCGGGATCGTCGGCCTGCAACTGGCGCCAGGGGCCTTCGGCGAGCGCTGCGACGTCGGTGCGGTCGGCAAGCAGCTCTGCCAGCGCGGCTTCATGAGTGCCCGCATGGCGCCGCGTCGCAAAAGCCGGGACGCGACCGGTGCTTCGCAGCGCGGCCGCCTGAACCAGCGCGCCGGACGTCGAGCCCGGCAGCACTTCGGTGTAGCGCAAGTCGCCCGTGCGCGCACCGAGGGCGTCAAGCGATGCGAGGCCGCTGTCGCGGCGCACCAGCAGGACGCCCCGATAGCGATCGAGCACGGCCGGGGGCGTGGAAAGCACGGCGATCGGCCGGACATCCGGGCAGGAACGAGCCTCGACGAATGCGCCGAGATTGGTCATCGCAATATCGATCTCGCCGCGGCAGAGCGCCTTCGCCAGCGCTTCGGGCGTATCGAGCAAGCGGACCTCGGCCGGCCGCCCGGACGCGCGTTCGACGAGTGCGGCAAGCGGTGCCAGCGCAACCGACCGGTCGTAGCGCGGATAAAGATAGGTGCCGACGCGCAGCGCCGGTGGTGTTTCAACCGGCGATGCCCATGCCGCGAAAAGGGTCAGAATCATGACCGCGTGATGGACGGGGCGGTGGTCGAAGCAAAGGATTCTACGACCAACGACGTGCTGGAGCGACTAGCGATCGACGGCGGCGGATCATGAGCTGAGCTGAAGGCCGATCGTGCCGCCGACGATGATGATGATGCACGCGATGCGAGCGGCGGTGACGGCTTCGCCGAACAAGATCATCCCCAGCACTGCGGTGCCCGCAGCGCCGATGCCCGTCCACACGGCATAAGCGGTGCCGACGGGAAGCACCGCGAGAGCCTGGGTGAGCAGATAGACGAAGGCGGCGACGAGCAGGAGCGACAACGCCGACCATTCGAGATTGCGGAACCCGTCGGCCTTTTTCATCGACAAGGCCCAGGCGATGTCGATGAGCCCCGAGGCGACGAGGTAGATCCAGCCCATCGTCGGGGTCATGCGACCGACTCCAGAAAGGTGGCTGCGCGGTGGCGGAGGCGCTCGGTAGCGTCGGCGCGTGCGGCGGCGACGGCTTCGGGCGGTCCGGCGGTCGGCCCGACATGTTCGACCGCGACGCCCTCGATCCCCAGGAACGCGAGTGCGGTTTCGAGATAGGGGGTCGCAAGGTCAGGGCGACCATAACTGAGCCCCGCGCTGTAATCGCCCGCGCTCGCCATGATTACCAGGGCCGGGCGTGAGGCGACGACGGGCGCATAGCCGGTCGCGGGGTCGAAGGTGAAGGTCAGCCCCGGCTGGGTGATCAGGTCGATCCAGTGTTTGAGTTTATACGGGATACCGAAATTCCACATCGGGGTCACGATGACGATCGCGTCGGCGGCGGTGAAGCGCGCGGTGAGCGCGCCGATCACGTCCCACGCGGCGGCGAGGTCGGCGTCCATCGCCTTGCCCGCGAGCTTCGCATATTTGGCGGCAATCAGCGCGCCGTCGAAATCGGGGAGCTCGGCGTTCCACAGGTCGAGCCGGTCGATTTCGACATCGGGCCGTGTGGTAGCGAGCGAGACGAGGAACTGTGCCCCGGCGCGGATCGAGGCGGCGTCATCCTTGCGAGGCGAGGCCTCTATATAAAGCAATTTGGTCATCGAATCATCTCCATGCGACTGCATGTAGATATATGCAAACGCATGAAGACTGTCAAACTTGATGCAATCGCATGAATGTGGCAGGTTGAGCCGATGGCAAAAGCGACCGACCCGAAATCGAACGATGATGCACCGACGCGGCGCGCGAACGATGCTGCCGCCGCGACGCGGCGGCCGAGCGACGCCGTTACCGCGGCGTGGATCGCGCTGATGCGCGCGCAGCAGGTGGCGATGCGCCGCGCCGAGCGCGCGCTGCGCCGTGCGGAGCTGCCCGCCTATGGCTGGTATGATGCTTTGTGGGAGCTCGAGAAGGCGGGCGAGGACGGTTTGCGGATCGGCGAGATCGAGCAGCAGATGCTGGTCGCGCAATCAAATGTATCGCGGCTGGTCGACCGGCTCGAAGCCGCGTCGTGCATAGTCCGCCGGCCGTGCCCGACCGACGGGCGCGCGCAATTGATCGTCATCACGGATGCGGGGCGCGCGGTGCGTGCGCGGATGTGGCCGATTTACGCCGAGGTGATCCAATCGGTCGTCGGCGACCATGTCAATGACGCCGACGCGAGCTTGATTGCCGCGATCCTGGCGCCGGTCATCGCCGATCGCGGCGACTGAAGATCGGCGTACCTCTGCCTATCTGTCGATGACAAGGCAGGCCTGACCGTCCTTGCGCACGCTCGCGCAGAAGCTTTCGGCTTCGCCCTTGTTCGCGAAGCCGCCGGCCTGGAGGCGGGTGAGCTTGCCGCTCTTGACCAGATAGGGCGTGCGCCCGGCGAGGGCGGGGTTTTTCTTTTCGAGGGAGGCCCAGAGGCCCCGGGCGTTCGCCTCGACCCCGAAGGCGCCGAGCTGCGCGCGCCAGGGGCTGGCGGCGCCATTGTGGACGCGGACGGCGGCCGGCGCCGCTGCGGTAGCGACGGGTGCAGCCTTGACGGATGTGGGCTTGATCGGCGCGGGTTTGGGTTCGGCGGGCTTGGGCGCGGGCTTTGCCGGCTCGGGCTTCGGCGGCAGCTTGCCGCTTTCGGGCGGCGCGGCGTAGGTCGTGCCCGGTTGCCCGGTCGCGGCGACAGCCTCGGCGGTCGCTTCGGCGGCCGCGGCTGCGGCGGCGCTGGCGACGGGCGACGACGGCACGGCAACGCTGCGCACGGGTTCGGGCTTAGGCTGCGGTGCGGGCTTGGCAGGCGGCGTGTCGATCACCGGCGGCGGGGTATAGCGGGTGCCGGGGGTCGAGGCGGGCAGGTTCGCGACCTTCACCGGCGAGGCGGCCGGCACGGGCTTGGGTGCGGGCGGCGCGGCGGCGTTGACTGCGGCGAGGCGGGCCTGCTGTTCGCCGCGCTCGATTTCGGGGAGCATCGCGAGGCCGCGCTGTCGCTGGTCGAGCGGAATCAGATTGTCGAGCTGTGCAAGGCGCGCGGAGGCGATGCCGAGCCCGGCGTCGCTGGCGCGCTTGGTCAGCGCGTAGGCGCGCGGCCAGTCCTGTGCCGCGAGGTCGCCGTTGAAGTGCGCGGTGCCGAGGACATATTGCGCGCGCGGTTCGCCGCGCGCGGCCGAAGCGAGGATGAAGGGCATCGCCTCTTGCCGGCGGTTCGCGGTGAAGAGCACGAGGCCGAGATTGTCCTCCGCCTGCAAATGCCCCTGTTTCGCGGCGCGGCGATACCATGCCTCCGCTTGCACCAGATCGGCGGGAACGCCGCGGCCTAGCTTATAGGCTTGCCCCAGATTGAACTGCGCATCGGCGTCGCCCGTGAGGGCGAGCGGGCGCCATTCGGCGACTGCGGCCGCATAATTGCCCGCCTGCCACGCATCGACGCCGTCCTTGACGTCGGCATGGGCGGGCGCCGCCAGCATCGATGCCGCGAGCAGCGGCAGAGCCAGCGAAAGGACGGTGCGGAAAGAACGCATCTTATTCTCCAATGACTTGCGCCGCGTGAGGCCGGCTGCAGTCCCCGGGGTCTTTATAGCGTCAATTGGCTAACACGGCGTTAGCGACAAAGTGCGCTGCGCCGAACTTGATCCGTTCTGGCACAAGTTCGTCTTAGGGGTTCGTTTATCATATTCATGAGGAAGTCGTTCACCCTCTTTTTATCATCGTTAACCCAATTTTAGCGCCCCGCATGGCATCCCTTCGCCGAATTTTGGATTTCCGAGGGGGTAACGCAGTGCGCGTATTGGCATTGGCTTCACAGAAAGGCGGGTCGGGAAAGACCACGCTGTCGGGGCACCTGGCGGTGCAGGCGCAGCTTGCGGGCGCCGGCCCCGTCGTTCTGATCGACATCGATCCGCAGGGCTCGCTCGCCGACTGGTGGAACGAGCGCGAAACCGACCTTCCGGCGTTCGCCCAGACCACGGTCGCCCGGCTGGCTTCCGACCTCGAAATCCTGCGCCAGCAGGGCTTTAAACTGGCCGTCATCGATACGCCGCCGGCGATCACCATGGCGATCCAGAGCGTGATTTCGGTCGCCGAGCTGATCGTCGTCCCGACCCGGCCCAGCCCGCACGATCTGCGCGCCGTCGGCGCCACCGTCGACCTGTGCGAACGCGCCGGCAAGCCGCTGGTGTTCGTCGTCAACGGCGCGACGCCGAAGGCGAAGATTACCAGCGAAGCCGCGGTCGCGCTGTCGCAGCACGGCACCGTCGCCCCGATCACGCTACACCACCGCACCGATTATGCCGCGTCGATGATCGACGGCCGCACGGTGATGGAAGTCGATCCCAACGGACGCTCGGCCGACGAGATCAGACAGCTGTGGACGTATATGAACGACCGCCTCGAAAAGAATTTCCGCCGGACCGTATTTGCCGCGCCGTTGCCGACACAGGGCAATTATGGCGCGGTTCGCCCGATGGGTGGTGGCTTCGGCCGCCGCATCGCTGGCCAGTGACGGGAGGTATAGGAACCATGGGCGAACCCAAACCCCTCGCATCGCTGAGCGCCGGACTGCTTGCCCGCAAGGGCGGAGCGCGTCCTGCCATGCGCCGCCAGCCGCTCGGTAGCGGCCCCGCGCCTCTCAATCCCGGCGGTTACGACGACCTCGGCTGGAACGACATGGGTTATGATGTCGATCCCGACCAGTCGGCCGAACCGGCGCGGATGCTCGACCTGAAGCCGCTGCTCACCGGATCGGTGCTGGCGCATAATGTCGAGGCCGAACATGCGGTCGACGACAGCGTCGGTCACGAACTGACGCCGGAATTTTCGGCCGAATATACCGGCGAACCGATCGGGCTGACCGAGGATTATGGCGTCGACCAGTTCGAGGCCGAAGCCGCCGAGGTTCCGGAAATCGTCCGCCAGCAGGAATCGCTGATCGAGCGCGTCGCTGCGGTTGCGCGGAAGGTCGAGGCACGTCCGGCACCCGCTCCGAAGAAGGAAAAGGCACCGCGCGCGCTCCGTGCTCGCGAAAAGGCCGCTTTCACGCTGCGCCTCGATGCCGAGCGCCATCTGCGCCTGCGCCTCGCAAGCGCGGTGACGAACCGGTCGTCGCAGGTGATCCTGACCGACCTGCTCGACGAATATCTGGCTTCGCTGCCCGAAATCGACGCGATGGCGAGCCGCTTGCCTGCCACGCGCCCGGTGCGCGGACAGCGCTGAAGAGAAAAGAGGGGGACCCGTCATGAACCGCAAGATGCTGATGAACCTGGCCGTTTCGGGTTTTGTCCTGAGCGTGGCCACCGGATGCAGCGGCATGGGCAAGATGGCCGACGCGCCGTCGCGCGCCGCCGGCAAGCCCGCGATCGCCGCCAAATCGGCCGACCAGGCGCGCGTTGCGCTGGAAGCCGGGAAAGCCAGCAAGGCGGTCGGTCTGGCCGAAGCCGCGGTTGCGGGCAGCCCGCGCGATGCAGGTTATCGCGCGCTGCTGGGGCAGGCGTATCTTAATGACGGGCGCTTTGCATCGGCGACCGCGGCGCTGACCGAGGCGATCGAACTCGGCGCGAGCGACGGTAATACGGTGCTTTCGCTGGCGCTCGCGCAAATCGCGCAGAACAAGAATGCCGATGCCGTTGCGCTGCTGACGCAGCATCGCGCGGCGGTGCCGGCGTCGGACCTCGGGCTGGCGCTGGCGCTTGCGGGCGATAATGAAGGCGCCATCTATGTGCTGAGCGAAGCCGCGCGCGCCCCAGGCGCCGGGGCACGGACACGGCAGAATCTGGCGCTGGCGTTTGCGCTGTCGGGCCGCTGGGCACAGGCGCGAATCCTCGCTTCGCAGGATCTGTCGATCGCCAAGCTCGAAGGGCGGATGGCCGAATGGTCGAAGCTGGCCGAACAGCCCGATGCGCAGATGCGCGTTGCGAGCCTGATCGGGACGAAGGTGCGGCACGATGCCGGCATGCCGGTCCAGCTCGCGCTCAGCAATTTCGGCGCCCCGCAAATGGCCACGGCCGAGCCCATGGTCCAGCTCGCGAGCGCAGATCCGGCGCCGGTCGCAGACTATGCGCCGCCGCCGCCGGTGCTTGCCCCCGTTCTTGCCGACGCGAGCAGCGCGATCCGCAGCGTCGAACTGCCGATGCCCGTGCGGGGCGCCGATGGCGTCGTGCCGGTGACCGAATTGCCGCAGCCGAAACCGGCGGGCGAAGTGATCCTCGCCGATGCGGCGCCCTATCGCGCCGCACCGCGCGTGGCGGGTGAGGGGCGTATCCGTCCCGCACAGCAGCAGGCGATCGAGCTTGCCACCGTGCTGATCCCGAAGGCGATGGGTTTCGACGCGAAGAAGCCGACCGGCTGGGCGGTGCAACTGGGCGCCTATGACAGCCTGGGCATTGCCAGGGAAAAATGGGGCAGCCTGAAGAAACGCAACGGCGTTCTCGCGAACTTCCCGGCGTCGAGCCACGCCGCGACGGTGAACGGCCGCAATTTCTATCGCCTGACGGTGAACGGCCTCGCGACACGCGCCGACGCGGCGAGCCTGTGCAACCAGCTGAAGGCGCAGGGCCAGACCTGCTTCATCCGTGCGATGGGCGGCGGCGAGGCGATCCAGTGGGCGTCGAAGACCGGCCCGATGCGGCTCGCTTCGCGCTAAAAGACTTTACCCGGATAAGGGGGAGGGGCGTGGCCGCGAGGCCGCGCCTCTTTTGTCTTGGCCCGCCCGGTCCGTGAGGTCTCGGGCGGGCCAAGGCTTTTATGATCCTGCCGATCCAGCCATGTTTTTGGCGACGGGAGCAGGAACAACCTCGGTCACTCCGGGGAAATCCATGCGCGTCATCACCTGTCCGGCGCAGCTGTAGGTCGCGCGATTTTCGATCCGGGCTTCGACCATCCGCGCCGCTGCATCGGGCTGAAAACCCGCCATTGCGGCCTTGGCTTCGTCGAAGTTGCGCGCATAGCCCATGCCGCTGTGCTCGCCACCCGTTGCCAGTTTTGCGCCGAGAAAGGGAGACGCGTCGGCGAGATAGGCATATTCGCCTGCCTTGATCTCAAAAGCCGGAGCGCCAAAGCAATTGGTTGTGTTGGGTAGAACCGTACCCACCGCATCGGTTTGCAAGACATACCAACCCGGGGTCAGCTTCACGACCTGCAATTCATAGGCCGACTTCTTGTCCTTGCTGACAAATTCGCTGCCATAGGTGGTGCGATCGCCTTTTTTCTTCCAATCGCGCGGCTGATAGAAAAGGTCGCCATTTTCACGGTCGAAACGGCGGATCTGGACGCGGCCGGACCGTCCCGCGCTTCCGGCATCGTTGCGGCGGAACGCGATGACCAGCGCGCCTTCATTGTCCGCAAGCGCTAGCGGTGCTTTGGGATCGACTTTCTTGCCCAGAAACAGCGACGGCGGGCCGGCGAGCGTGCCGCTCATATTCAGCTTGTCGTCCGCCACCGGCGTGAAGCTGGTCATTTCGGTAATGTCGCCGTCGACCGTCTGCGCGCCAACCACGGTTTCGAAATAGCTTTGCCGTTCGGCGTCCGGCATGGCGGCGACCTTCGCGGCCTGCGCGGCAGGAAGGTCCACCAGGCGCCATCCCTTGATCAGCAAGCAGTTTTTCCGGTTGGCGCGGCGCATCTGGCCTTCGACGATGGCGGCGCCGATGGCCGCACCGATTCCGCTGCCGATACCCGCAGCAAGCGGCGAGATCGCGGGGTTGTACATCGCGGGATCATAGATCGGCACCGATCCGGCCGGTGTCTGGGACCCGCGTGCGATCAAACGGCAGCTTTGCCAATCGGCGTTATATTCCGCGCGGCTGGCGCCCGGCTTGTTGTAAAAGCGACTGTCCTTGAGATCACGCGCAGCATCTTCGGCAATTTCCTGGGCCATATCGGCATCGGTATCAGCCTCCTGCGCCGCAACCGGCTGCGCGATCAGTGCGGCAGCCGTCAAAAACAATATCGCCTTTTCCATATTCGCTCCCCCTTTAGCCCCGAGCCGAAGCCCGAGACTTCTGTGATGGGATCGGCGGAGGTCGTCAATCGGTTAAGTCGGCGGTATTTCTGTAGCGGTCGAAGGATTTAGGGCGGCTAGTCTTGCGGAGTCTAGCGAATGCGCAACCCGCCCTTCCACATCATCGTCGCGCGGCCCTGGACGGGCATGCCGTCGAAGGGGGTGTTGCCGGCCCAGGCGGCCATCTTCTTGGCGTCGACCTGCCACGGCGTACCCTCGTCGACGAGGATGAGGTCGGCTTCCTTGCCCACCGCGAGTTTGCCGGCGTCGACGCCGAGCAGGCAGGCGGGAGTGGCCGCGAGCAGTTCGAACAGGCGGCCGGGCGAGATATGGCCGTCGCGCACGAGACCGAGGCCGAGCGCGAGCAGGGTTTCGGCGCCCGCCATGCCGGGCAGAGCTTCGGCGAAGGGCAGGCGCTTGTCCTCGGGGCCCCGCGGGTCGTGGCCCGAGGCGAGGATGTCGATCGTGCCGTCGGCGATCGCGGCGAGGCACGCGTGGCGATCGTCCTCCGACCGGAGCGGCGGCGACAGGCGCGCGAAGGTACGGAAATCACCGATCGCGGTGTCGGAGAGCAGCAGGTGCGCGGGGGTGATGCCGCAGAGGACGGGTAGCCCCTTCGCCTTGGCGGCGCGGATCAGGTCGAGCCCGCGCGCGGTGGTCACTTGCCGGAAGTGGACGGGCGCGCCGGTCTCCTCGACGAGCGCGAGGTCGCGTGCGATCGCGATCGCCTCGGCGATGGCGGGGGCGGAGGCGAGGCCGAGGCGCGTCGCCATCTCGCCGTCGGTCGCGACCGCGCCGGCGGTCAGCCCTTCATCCTCGGCGTGGATGATCGTGACGAGGCCGAGCGAGGCGGCGTAGGCGAGGACGCGGCGCATCACGCCGCTGTCGGTAATGCGGGCGCGGCCGGTGGCGATGGCGCGCGCGCCCGCCTGTTTCATCAGGCCGATTTCGGCGAGTTCCGTGCCTGCGAGCCCTTTCGTTGCGGCGGCGAGCGGGTGGACCCAAAGGTCGGGCTTGCCGCCCTTCGCGGCGCGCTCGACGAGCCCGGCGCCGTCGAGCGGGCCGTTGTCGGGCATCAGCGCGGCGCGCGTGATGCCGCCGAAGTGAAAGGCGGGCTTGTCGGTCGCGAAGACACCGAGGTCGATGATGCCGGGGGCGAGCCACTGGCCCCTGGCGTCGACGGTCTCGGCGCCGTCGGGGATGTCGGTCGGATCGATGGCGGCGATGCGGCCGTCGGCGACGAGCAGGCTGCCGGGGCGCGGCGTGTCGCCGTCGACCAGCAACGCGCCCACGATGTGGAGCGGTTTCAGTTCCATCCGACGACTCCCCGCTTGCGGCGCGTCAGGATGTCGAGGCAGGCCATGCGCACCGCGACCCCCATTTCGACCTGTTCGGTGATCGTCGAGCGGACGGGATCGTCGGCGACGCTGCTGTCGATTTCGACCCCGCGGTTCATCGGGCCGGGGTGCATGACGATGGCATCGGGTTTCGCTTTTTCGAGCCGCTTGGGGGTTAGGCCGTAGAGCGCGTGATATTCGCGGGCGCTGGGCAGGTAGGCACCGTCCATGCGCTCGTTCTGGAGGCGGAGCATCATCACGACGTCGGCGTCCTTGATGCCTTCGTCCATGTCGGTGAAGGTCGTTACATGCATGCGATCGATCGCGGGCGGGGTGAGCGTCGGCGGCGCGACGACGCGCACTTCGTTGCCGAGCAGGGTCAGCGCGAGGATGTTCGAGCGCGCGACGCGGCTGTGGAGGACGTCGCCGCAGATCGCGATCGTGAGCCCCTCGACGCGGCCGAGGCGGCGGCGGATGGTGAGCGCGTCGAGCAACGCCTGCGTCGGATGTTCGTGGCGGCCGTCGCCCGCGTTGAGCACGGGGCAGTCGACCTTGTCGGCGATGAGCTGGACCGCACCCGAGCTGCCGTGGCGGATCACCATCGCGTCGGCGCGCATCGCGTTGAGCGTCATCGCGGTGTCGATCAGCGTCTCGCCCTTCTTCACGCTCGATTGTGCGGCGTGCATGTTGACGACGTCGGCGCCGAGGCGCTTGCCCGCGATTTCGAACGACAGAAGCGTGCGCGTCGAATTTTCGAAAAAGGCGTTGATGATCGTGAGCCCGGCGAGCCGGTCGTCATGCTTCGCGGCGCCCGAGCGGTTGAGATCGACCCACTCCTCGGCGGCGTCGAGGACGTAGCTGATCTCCCATGGGGTCAGCTGGGCGATGCCGATCAGGTGGCGATGGCGAAAGGCATCGCCGCCGGGCGGATAGTCGCTGGCGGGTCGGAGTGTGGAGCTTGTCATTAAAGCCGAGCGTCTACGCAGACGGGGGTAAATAAGCAAGCACCGCGGCGACGATCGGCTTGAGCAAATCGAGCGCCCAAAGCCCGAGCAGGACGATTTCGGCGGCGCAGAGCAGGACCATTTTTGCCGCAAAGGGCTGTTTGCGCGTCTTGTGCCGGACGAGGCGCGAGGCCGCGCAAGTGCCGATGGCGCCGCCGAGCCAAGCCCAGCCGAGCAAAGTGCCTTCGGATATGCGGCGCGTGCCCGCCTCGGCGCGGCGCTTGTCGGCGACCATCAGGCCGAAGGCGATGCCGTTCGCGACGCCAAGCCAGATCAGGATATATTCGCTCAACCCCGCGTCATCGCGTCGATCGCGCCCTGAAGGATGAAGGCCGCGGCGGCGCTGTCGACGCGTTCGGCGCGTTTGGCGCGGCTGACGTCGGCGGCGATCATCGCGCGTTCGACCGCGGCGGTCGACCAGCGTTCGTCCCAGAGGAGGAGGGGGAGGGCGAGCGGGGCGAGGTTGCGCGCGAAGGCGCGGGTGCTTTGGGTGCGCGGGCTGTCGGTGCCGTCCATATTGAGGGGGAGGCCGACGACGAGGCCGACGATGCTGTGCTGCGCGATGAGGGCTTTCAGGGCCTCGAGATCAACCGAGAATTTCTTGCGGATGATCGTCTTGTCGGGGGTCGCGAAGCTCCAGTTCACGTCGCAGAAGGCGATGCCGATCGTCTTGGTGCCGACGTCGAGCCCCATCATGCGGCCGCCGTTCGGGAAGTTGGCGGCGAAGTCGGGGGCGGCGGTGGTGATCATCGAGCGGGACCCGGATCAAGTCCGGGGTGACGAAGGTGGGGGAGCGGGCACAGCGGGAGGAGGCATCGGCGCCGCGGCGGGCGGCACCGGCGACGGTTTACCTTCGTAAGTCGCGAGGCGGCGGAGTGCGTCGGCGCGGACGTTCGCCCAGAAGAGGGTGATGTCGTAGACGTGGTAATTGTTGCCGGGGAGCACATAGCCCGCGACGACATATTTTTTCGCGATGTCGGCATCGCCAATCATCAGGAAACCGCGCGTGTCGTCGCATTTCGCGCCGATCTTGCCTGCGATCAACGACCCGCTCTTGAAACCTTCGGTCGGCTTCAGCGTGCCGATATTCCCCTCGGGCGGCGCTTCGGTGTCGGGGATGCCGGTGAGCGGGTTGGTGCAGAGCATCCGCGTTTCGGCGCGCGGGCGGCCGTCGAACCCGATCGTGCCGTCATAGGCGGCGGTGACCATCGCGGGATCGGCGGGCTCGGCGAAGGTCGCCCAGCCGACGAGGCAGCCCTTTTGTTCGGGGGTCTGGCAGGCTGGAAGGCCGAGCCCGGCGATGTCGGTGTCGAGACTGACCGGCCAGCCGATGACGTACGCCGCGACGATGCGCTTCGCGAGCGGCGTGCCGGCGATCTTGTTTTTGAGCAGCGTGGTGAGGTGGAGCGCGCCCTGGCTGTGGCCCGCGAGGATGATCGGCTTGTTCTTCGGCTGCGCGGCGAGGAAGGCGTCGAACGCCTCCTCGACGTCGCGGTAGGCCGAATCGATCGCCTTGCCCGCGGTCACGCGGTCCTCGGCGAGGAAGGCGCCGAGCGTCGCCTGGCGGTAGCGCGGGGCCCAGATTTCGCCGGCGTCGGCAAAGGCGCTCGCCATGCCCTGCACGAAGAGATTGGCGCGGTGGTCGGAATCGCGATCCTCGAGCGGGGCGTTCCAGCTCGAGCGGCTGTAATAGCTGGTCGGGTGGACAAAGAAGACCGCGGCGTCGCCTTTCGGCGTCGCGGCTTCGGTCGCGGTGGGCGCGGCATTGGCCGGAGGGACGAGCTGGTCGCCCGTTTTGGTGTCTTCTGTGCCGGGGGTTTCGCTGCCGTCGGCGGCGGGGCGCCAGGCCGACGGATCCTTGTCCATGCCCGGGCGCGCGAACCACATTTTCGGATCGTCATAGGCGTTGGGGGCGACCGCGGCCTGAGGTTTGAATTCGGTGCTGGGGACGAAGGCGGTGCGCGCGATCCAGCCCGGGAAGAGCTGGTACACAACCCCGGCAGCGACGATCAGCAGGATGATGGCGGCGATGATGTAGAGGAATTTGCGGGCCAAATGGGGTTCCATACGGTCGGGGGAGACGGATTGCGGGCCTCTCTAGCCGCTCCCGTGCCCGCCTACAAATAACTCGTCATGCCGAACTCGTTTCAGCATTCATGGTCTTAACTCGTGTCCATAGGCGATGGATCCCGGATCGGGTCCGGGGCAGGCTCTGAAACAAGTTCAGGATGACGAGGTTACGGGATAGATTGAGGTCCATGACCGACACGACCGCACCCGCCGCACCCGATTCGTCCGCCCGATCGTCGCGCGTTTCGGCGCGTCTCGACGACAATGACCTGCCCTGGCCGCTGCGCCCGTGGATCATGGCGGCGATCTGCGCGGCGGCGGGCCTGGCGTTTCACCTGTTGATCAGCCATCACTATGACGACGCGCTGGCCGATTGGCGGAGCGCGCTGGCGACCGGCGTCGCGGCCGCGGCGGTGGTGTTCGTGCTCGGCGTCGAGCTTCGGCGCTGGCGCTGGGCATTGGGATTCTCGCTGATCTGGGGCGTGATCCTCGGGCTGATCGCATGGCAGACCGCGGCGTATAATATTCGGGGAAATCCGGTCGAATGGCCGTTCTGGTCAGGAATCCTCGCGGTGCTCGTCGCGACGCCTTTGTTCCAGACGCGGCGCGATGTCGCGCCCGACTGGCGGTTCTGGAAGCTTTGGCAGATGCCGTATGAGCGGCTCCACAGCCATGCCTGGACCGATGCGGTGATCGGCGCGGCGAGCCTCGCGTTCGTCGGCATCACCTTCCTGCTCGTCGTGTTGATCGGGCAGATGTTCAAGCTGATCGGGATCAACCTGATCTTCGACCTGCTGAACGACGAATGGTTCGGCTGGATGCTGGCAGGCGCGGCGTTCGGCGGCGCGGTCGGCCTGCTGCGCGAGCGCGACAAGCTCGTTTCGACGCTGCAGCGGCTGGTGATGATGGTACTCGCGGTGCTGGCGCCGGTGCTGGCGGTCGCGCTGGTGCTGTTCCTGCTCTCGCTGGCGGGGACGGGGCTGCAAAAGCTTTGGGATTCGGGATTTTCGACAGCGGCGGTGATGATGGGAGTCGCGGCGTTCGCGGTGCTGCTCGCCAATGCGGTGATCGGCAACGGCAGCGACGACCGCGCGACGAACCCGATGTTGCGTTGGGCGGCGCCGGTGCTGGTCATCGCGGTGCTGCCGCTCGCGGGGATCGCCTTTTACTCGATGCATTTGCGCGTGATCCAGTACGGCTGGACGCCCGAGCGCATCTGGGGGGTGATCGCGGCGATGATCGCGCTGGCTTATGGTCTCGCGGGAGTGTGGTCGGTGGTGAAGGGGCGGCGCGGTTTCGATGACTGGCTGCGGCCGCTGCAACAGAAACTGGCGATCGGGCTGGCGCTGCTTGCGCTGTTCCTCGCGCTGCCCATCCTCGATTTCGGGGCGATTTCGACGCGCGACCAGCTGGCGCGGCTGAAATCGGGGGCGACGCCGGTCGAGAAATTTGACTGGGCGGCGCTGGCCTATGATTTCGGGCCGAGCGGGCGGGCAGCGTTGAAAGAGCTGGAAAGATCGCCGTACAAGGCGCGCGCCGATGCAGCGAAAGCGGCGCTGGAAGCGAAGAATCGCTGGGATTTGACTGGGCCGGATGGGCCGACGTTGCTCAAGCCCTTTGCCGAGCGGCTGCGCGTCGTTCCGGCGGGTCGCCCGCTGCCTGCCGAGGCGCTGGAGCGCGTTGCGGCGAGCTATATGTGCAGCCGCGCGAAAGCGTGCGTCGCGGTGTGGCTCGATGACAGGAGGATCGGTGTGCTGGGCCAAAATGCGCCGGGCGAGTCGCTCAATTTCGATTTTGTGACGCAGAATGACGCGGGGCAGTGGGTGCAGGGCGATTGGGCCAAGGCCGCGCCGGCGAAAAAGCAGGACGTCGATCTGTCGAAGGCGCGGATCGACGTGGAGACGGTGCAGCAACGCCGCATATTGGTAGATGGCGTGCCGGAATCGGGGGCATTCGAATAAGTAGCTGCGCGAACGATTTTTTCCTCGTCATTCCCGCGAAAGCGGGAACCCGGTTCGCCCCGCGCTGGGGGGGCCCGCTTTCGCAGGGATGACGAAGGTTTTTGGCGAGTTTGGCTGGCCACACCTTGAAGCGTCGGAACGGGGATGCTAGCGGCGCGGCTTCGTTAAAGTTAGGGCGATCATGTCAATCGATCAGGCAACAGTGAGGAAAATTGCGTCGTTGGCGCGCATCGCGATCAGCGATGCCGAAGCGGCCGCGATGGAAGGCGAATTGAACGGGATTCTGGGCTGGGTCGAGCAACTCGGCGAGGTCGATGTGACCGGGGTCGAGCCGATGACGGCGGTGATCCCGAACACGCTGCGGCTGCGCGACGATGTCGTCGATGCCGACCCGCTGACCGGCGGCGGCCGCCGCGACGATGTGCTGGCGAATGCGCCGGCGGCGATGCACGGCTTCTTTGGCGTGCCCAAGGTGATCGAATAATGACCGACCTTACGAATCTTACTGTCGCGCAGATCCGCGACGGGCACCGCGCGGGCGATTTTAGCGCCGTCGAAGTGGCAGAGGCGTTCAATGCCAATGTCGCGGGCGCGAAGCTGCTCAATGCGTTTATCGTCGAGACGCCCGAGCATGCGCTCGCCGCGGCGAAGGCGGCCGATGCCGACCGTGCGGCGGGGACGCTGAAGCCGCTGTCGGGCGTGCCGATCGGGATGAAGGACCTGTTCGCGACGAACGGCGTCCAGACGACCGCGGCGAGCCACATGCTCGAAGGCTTCGTCCCGCGCTATGAATCGACGGTGTCCGCGAAGCTGTGGGACGCGGGTTGCGGCATGCTCGGCAAGCTGAACCTCGACCAGTTCGCGATGGGGTCGTCGAACGAGACGAGCTATTTCGGCAATGTGATCAGCCCGTGGAAGCGCAACGACGGCGGCAATGCCGCGCTCGCGCCGGGCGGGTCGTCGGGCGGCAGCTCGACCGCGATCGCGGCGCGGCTGTGCCCCGCGGCGACGGGGACCGACACCGGCGGCTCGATCCGCCAGCCCGCTGCCTTTACTGGCATTTCGGGGATCAAGCCGACCTATGGCCGCTGCTCGCGCTGGGGGATCGTGGCGTTCGCGAGCTCGCTCGATCAGGCGGGGCCGATGGCGCGCGACGTCAGGGATTGCGCGATCATGCTCGAGAATATGGCGGGCTTCGATCCGAAGGATGCGACGAGTCTCGATATGGCGGTGCCCAATTGGGAAGCGGCTTTGTCGAGCGATCTCAAGGGCAAGACGGTCGGTATTCCCAAGGAATATCGATTGGAGGGCATCGACCCCGACATCGACGCGATGTGGGATGCCGGCATCGCGATGCTGAAGGATGCAGGCGCGGACGTGGTCGAGATCAGCCTGCCGCACACCAAATATGCGCTGCCGGCCTATTATATCATCGCGCCCGCCGAAGCGTCGTCGAACCTCGCGCGCTATGACGGCGTGCGATACGGTTTGCGCGACCTGCCCGACGGTGCGGGGTTGCAGGACATGTACGCCGCGACGCGCGCCGACGGCTTCGGGCCCGAGGTCAAGCGCCGCATCATGATCGGTACCTATGTGCTCTCGGCGGGCTTTTACGACGCTTATTACACGCAGGCACAAAAGGTTAGGACGCTGATTGCACGCGATTTCGAACAGGCGTTCGGGGTGTGCGACGTGATCCTCGCGCCGACCGCGCCGTCGGCGGCGTTCGGGCTGGGCGAGAAGATGGCCGATCCGCTGGCGATGTACCTCAACGACGTGTTCGCAGTGCCTGCGAGCCTCGCCGGACTGCCCGCGATGTCGGTCCCCGCGGCGCTGAACCGCGAAGGGCTGCCGCTGGGGCTGCAGATCATCGGTAAGGCGTTTGACGAGCAGGGCGTGCTGAACGCCGGGCTGGCAATTGAAGAGCGGGCGGGCTTCAACGCCCGCGCGGAGAAGTGGTGGTAAAATGAGCGATTATCGCATCAAGGGCGAAACCGGCGAGTGGGAGGTCGTAATCGGCCTTGAGGTCCATGCGCAGGTTACCTCGAACGCCAAGCTGTTCTCGGGCGCCGCGACGGCGTTCGGGGCCGAGCCGAACACGCAGGTGTCGCTGGTCGACGCCGCGATGCCGGGGATGCTGCCGGTGCCGAACCGTGAGTGCATCCGCCAGGCGGTGCGCACGGGCATGGCGATCGAGGCGCAGATCAACAAATATTCGCGGTTCGACCGCAAGAATTATTTTTATGCCGATCTGCCGCAGGGTTACCAGATTTCGCAGCTTTATCATCCGATTGTAGGCGAGGGTTCGCTGACGATCGCAGCCGATGAAAAGGCCGGGATTCCGACCGACAAGGCAATCGGCGTCGAGCGCATCCATGTCGAGCAGGACGCCGGCAAGCTGATGCACGACCAGCATCCGACGATGTCGTACGTCGACCTCAACCGCTCGGGTGTCGCGCTGATGGAGATCGTCTCGCGCCCCGACATGCGTTCGCCCGCCGAGGCCGGCGCATACGTGCGCAAACTGCGTTCGATCCTGCGCTATGTCGGGTCGTGCGACGGCAATATGGAAGAGGGCTCGATGCGCGCCGACGTCAATGTCAGCGTGCGCAAGCCCGGCGACGAATTCGGCACGCGGACCGAGACGAAGAACGTCAATTCGGTGCGCTTCGTGATGGCGGTGATCGAAGGCGAGGCGAAGCGTCAGGTCGAACTGATCGAAAGCGGCGGCACGGTGGTGCAGGAAACGCGGCTTTACGATCCCGACCGCAACGAGACGCGGTCGATGCGGTCGAAGGAAGATGCGCATGACTATCGCTACTTCCCCGATCCCGATTTGCTGCCGCTGATCCTCGACGATGACTTTCTCGCCGAGTGCCGCGACAGCCTGCCCGAACTGCCCGACGCCAAGCGCGCGCGCTATCTGGCGGCGGGGATTTCGCCGTATAACGCCGATGTTCTGACCGCCGAGGTCGAGGCGGCGCGCTGGTTCGATACGTTGCTCGATGCGGGCGCGAAACCCGTCGCGGCGGCGAACTGGGTGACGAGCGAATTGTTTGGCGCCTTGAACCGCATGGGCCGCGATATTTCGGATTCGCCGGTTTCGCCCGAGCATGCCGCCGAACTGCTGGCCCTCGTCGCCGATGGCACGATTTCGGGGACGATCGCCAAGGCGGTGTTCGAAAAGATGCTCGAAAGCGGCGACGCCGCGGGCGTCATCGTCGAGCGCGACGGGTTGAAGCAGACGAGCGACACCGGCGCGATCGAAGCCGAAATCGCCAAGATCCTGACCGCCAATGCCGACAAGGTCGAGCAGTATAAGGGCGGCAAGGAAGCCTTGTTCGGCTTCTTCGTCGGGCAGACGATGAAGGCGATGCAGGGCAAGGCGAACCCGCAGGTCGTCAACGAACTGCTCAAGAAGGCGCTGGGCTGACCGCTCGCCAAGTGATCGAGTTCACAGCGAATTCAGTTGCTTCGATGTCATGGGTATTGAAATGATGCCGGTATGACGACGAAGGACGGATGATGATGAAACGGGCTTTGGTTCTGGTTGGTGGTGCGCTGGCGCTGAGCGGCGCGGCGAGCGCGGCGGGTGTGCCTGCGGTGAACGACGGTTATGACTGGGCGATGCGCGTCAACGACGAGGACCGCGCGTCGAGCGCCATCCTTGCCTATGAAGTCGACGGCACCGACGATCAGCCGTTGAACTTCACCTGCGAAGAGGGCGGCAACCGGATTTTTGCCGGTATCTCGGGCAATTCGCCCGACCTGACCGCAATCGAACTGGTGTCGGGCGATGCAACGCTGCGCGTGATCGGGACGACCGAAGTCGACGAGATGCCCTATTTCTCATCGGACGAAATTGCCGGGGATTCGCCCTTCATCCGCGCTTTTGCGGCCAATGGCTGGCTGCGCATGACCGACGGTCGCGGGACGATGGACATGGCGGCGAGCGCGGGCGGCAAGCAGGTGATAAGGCGCTTTGTCACCTTCTGCACCGGCTGACGCGCGCGGGCCGGCGGTGCTGCGCGCGCTCCTGACGCTGTGGCTGATGCTCGCCTGCGTTTTCGCGGCGCGAGCGGAGACGATCGTCTTCACCGATGTCAATGTCGTGCCGATGGACCGCGAGCGTGTCATCCCGCGCACGACGGTGATCGTTACCGATGGCGTGATCGCGAGCATCGGACGCATGGCGAAGCTGCCCGCGGGGACGCCGGTGATCGACGGCAAAGGCGCGTGGCTGGTGCCGGGGCTGGCCGATATGCACAATCATGTGACGAGCCGCGACGATCTGTCGCTGCTGCTCGCCAATGGCGTCACGACGATGCTCAACATGGGCGAGGCGACCAACGCGTTCGCCCGGCGAACGCGGATCGCGGTGAACAAGGGCGAGGTGCCGGGGCCGCAGATCTTCACCGCCTTCGTCGTCGACAGCGACCCGCAATATGGGCATTTCGTCGTGCGGACGGCCGACGAGGCGCGCGCGATCGTGCGGCTGGCGAAGACCAACGGCTACAGCTTCATGAAGGTCTATACGAACCTGTCGGCCGAGGCGTTCGCCGCGCTCGCCGACGAGGCGAAGCGCCAAGGGATCGGGATCGTCGGGCATAATGTGAAGGCGGTCGGGCTTGCGAAACAGCTCGCGGCGGGGCAGTCGATGATCGCGCATGTCGAGGAATTTTTCTACGGCTTTTTCCCCGAACCGCCCGGAGCCGACCCGAACGCGCCGCCCGCCGACGCGTGGATCGCCGAGGCGATCGCGCTGGTGAAGGTGCATGACGCGTTCGTCACGTCGGACCTGTTCAACTATCGCACCATCGCGGCGCAATTCGGCGAGCCCGAGGTGGTGAAAGCCTATCTGGCGGCGCCCGAGGCGCGCTATCTGTCGCCCGCCGACCGGCTGGCGTGGGCGGGGTCGGGCTATCAGAAAAAGGCGGTCGACCTGTCGCGGCGCGTGACGTTCGAGGCGCGCTTCGTGAAGGCGATGGCCGACGCCGGGGCGCCGCTGATCGCCGGCGGCGACGCGCCGACGATCCCGGGGCAGGTCCCGGGGTTCGCGCTGCACGGCGAGATCGATGCGATGCTGAGTGCCGGGCTGACGCCGTGGCAGGCGCTGTCGGCGGCGACGCGCACGCCGGGCGCGTTCATCGCGAAGACGGTGCCGGGGACGGCGAAGTTCGGCGTCGTGGCGCCGGGTTATCGCGCCGACCTGTTGCTCGTCGCCGACAATCCGCTCGAAAAGCCGGCGACTTTGCGGGCTCCGCTGGGCGTGATGGCGAATGGGCGATGGTATGATCGCGCGGCGCTGGACGCGATGCTGGCCGAGGTTTCGGCGCGGCGCGCTGTCCCCTGATTCTGCACGGGCAAGGCACCGAAATCGGACGATAATCCGGCTTGCGGAATCGCCCGGTACGGCGCATTCAGCGCAGAGGATGAGGCCGGGGGGCGTCGATGAAATCGCTATTGTGTATCGCTGTACCGATCGCGACGCTGGCGTCGTCGCCCGCAGCCGCGCGCGACTATTATTTTTTCAACAAGCCTGGCGTCGACCGGCAGGTCTATCTGGAGGACCGGCTGGCATGCGACGCGCTGGCTGGCGGGGTCGCGCGCATTTCGCCCGACACCACCGCGATGAACCAGCAGATATGGCAGAACCGGAATCTGACGATGGGGCAGTCGGCCGCAGCGGCGGGAATCGCTGGTCTGCTAGTGGGGCTCATGGCGGGTAGCGAGAACCGGCGGCTGCAATGGCAGGTCGAGCGCATCTGCCTCGCCGACAAGGGCTATCGCCGGTTCGAGATGGACAAGGCCGAGTGGAAGACGATCGAAAAGACCGAAGATATGGCGGAGCGCATCGATAAATGGTTCGCGCTCGCGTCGGGCGCGACGCCGCAGGGCAAGGAAATGTACGAATGACAGGGATGATGCGCGCGTTGCTGGCAGCCGGGCTGTTGACGCTGGCCCCGCCCGCCGGGGCGAAGATCAAGTCGGCCGATCAGATGAAGACCGAGAAAGCCTATCTGCTCGTCCAGATCGAACCGGTCGAATTCCAGATGATGGGCAATAACCGCCTGGTGACGGGTGTGATCTTTGCGCCCTATGATCCGGTGACGAAACAGACCCGCGAGAACCTGCTGGCTCGGAGGGACCCGGTCGCGAAAGACGGCAAGCGGCGGCTCTATCTGATCGAGGTCGATCCGGGGACCTGGGTGATCGCGGGAACGGGAGGAAGCGATTCGCAGATGGGATCGGCCGACACCAGCTTTTCGCTCGGCAGCTATCATTTCGATGTCCATGCGGGCGAGCTTGTCGATCTTGGCGTCTTCGTGCCGCAACGCGAGGAATCGGACAATCCCGATACAAGGATGAATACCGGCAACGTCCTTGGAATGGCCTTGTTCGGCGCGAGTGTCGAACCGGTGCCGAACCGGCTGACGGTTCGTCCTCGTGGTACAGATGATCTCGTGATCCCGGCATGGCTTGCGGTAAGGCCGCTGGTGCAGCCGGCGTTCGTCTATGGCGGCACCTTCGGCAACAATCTGGGAGGGCTGGTCAATCGCATCGATGGCAAGGCGGGACGCGGCCGGACCGCAGGCGCCGCAGCCTATCTGTCGAAGCCGGGACAGCCGGCAGTCGAGGTCCCGTCTTCCGGGTCCGCGATGGAACCGGCGAGCGCCCCTGCTAGCGTGGAGCCGCCTGCCACACCGTCCTCCCTTCCTTGATCGTCGAGAGGACGCGGATGTCCTTGATGGCGTCCACCGGCGTCGCCAACGGGTTCTTGTCGAGGATGACGAAATCGGCGAGCAGGCCGGGCTTAATGCGGCCTTTGCGGTCTTCCTCGAAGACCTGCCACGCGGGGCCGGTGGTAAGCGCTTGTAGCGCTTCGTAAGCGTTCATGCGCTCGCTAGCGCCACTCACGACGCCGGTGGGCGAGACGCGCGCCATCGAGGTCCAGAGCATGAAGCGCGTGTCGAGCGGGGTGACGCTGTAATCGCTGTGGTTCGATGCGATGAGCCCCGCGGCGCGCGCCGAGCGGAAGGGGCTGATGAAATCGACGACCTCCCCCGGAAAGTTGGTGCGGTGGACGTCGGCCCAATACCAGACGTGGTTCGAGAAATAGGCGGGGCCGACGCCGATGCGGGCGTAGGCCGGAAGCTGGTCGCGGCGCTGGAACTGCGAGTGGATGACGATCGGGCGGCGGTTGTCGGCGGCCTTGATGCCGAGCGCGTCGAAGCCCTTGATCGCCATGTCGATCGCAGCGTCGCCATTGGCGTGGACGAAGAGCTGCCAGCCGCGGCCGTTCGCCTTGCGCGCCAGCCCAAGAAACTCCGTGTCCGACATGCCGGGATGACCGTGCCAGGGATGATCGCCGGCGGGGCTGCCGCGCGCATAATCGCGCGTGAAATAGCCGGTGCGCGCCTGCACCGATCCGTCGAGGATGAACTTGATCCCCTGCAATTTCACATGGTCCTGATAGACGCCGAACTTGCGGTCGGGGCCCGCGAGCAGCGCGTCGAGCTCGGTGTAGACGGGGAGCAGGGCGAGGTCGATCTTGAGCCGATCGCGCGCCGCGGGGCTGGTCAGGAAGGCGAGGTCGGCGCGCTGCGTCGCGCCGTCCTGCGCGTGGGTATAGCCCTCGGCGAAATAGCGGCTCTGCGCCGCGTCGAGCGCCGCGAGCTTCTGCTCGGCACTGGGCTGCGGCAGTTTGGCGAAGAGGAGATACATCGCCTTTTCGAGCAGGACGCCGTTCAGCTTGCCCGCGTCGTCGCGCAAGATCATCGCGCCGGGGGGAACGGGGGTGCTTTCGTCGATACCCGCGGCGGCCAGCGCGGCGCTGTTCGCGACGGCGCCGTGCAGCGAAACGTGAAAGACGACGATCGGCCGGTCGCTCGCCACTGCGTCGAGTTCGGCGCGGGTGATGTGCCGCTTTTCCGCGAGCGTTTCATGGTCATATTGCCAGACAACCACCCAGCCATCCTTGGGGAGCGCGCGCGCGGCGATATGATCGCGGATCGCGCCTTGCAGGCCAGCGATGTCGGCGACTGGGGGCCCGCCGCCATCGCGCAGGTCGAGCCCGCCCGCCATCATCGTCGCAAGGGTGAAATGCGAATGGGCGTCGATGAAGCCGGGGAGCAGCGTGGCGCCCTTGAGATCGCGGATCGCGGCGTCTTTTCCGGCCGCCTTGCGGGCCTGCTTTTCGGGGCCGGCGAAGGTGATGCGGTCGCCGGTCGTGACGACCGCCTCGACGGTTTGCGGGGTGTCACCGTCCATCGTGATGATCGGGCCGCCGCGGTAGAGCGTGGTGTCCTGCGCGGTGGCGATGGTGGTGGTTGCCAAAAGCAGTGCGACAGCGGCAGCGAATCTCATCTATCTCTCCCCTTCGTCGCATCGTGCGGAGGGCGACGAGAGAGGTCAAGTATTCCTGAGCAATCTAACCTTTGGCATTCCCGCGAAAGCGGGAATCCCGCTTTTGATACATTAGCGGGATTTCCGCCTTCGCGGGAGTGACGAGGGAAGCGCCGTCAAACCTGTTGCGGCGGCACCTCGTCGGGCCCGCGGCCGGGCTGGTCGATGTCGCCGCCACCGGGGCGGCCGGGGATTTCGCTGGGCTGGCCGGCGGGGTCTTCTTGCGGGGTCGGTTGCGTCGGCTGCTCGGGCGGCGACTGCGGTTCGATCGTGTCGGGCTTGGGCTTGGGAAGCGGGTCGGGGGTATTCGTCATTGTCACTCTCCTTGAGTTAACCAACGAACGGGCGCGGTGCATGTTCCGACGGCGGGCGCCGAGCATATGTTCCGCCAGCGGAACGCGGGGCTTTGTGCCCTTGCCCTCGGCGACGCGTCTGCTATAGCCCCGCGCGGCCCGCACGGGCGTGCGCGGCAGCGCGCGATTTCGTGCACCCGGCCGAAAACACCTGCGGGCGTGGCGGAATTGGTAGACGCGCTGGTTTTAGGTACCAGTATCGCAAGATGTGGGGGTTCGAGTCCCTTCGCCCGCACCAATCTGCAATGCAGGCCGGGATCATGGGGAACTCCGCCGCTCTGGCGGGGTTCGATACGAGATTTTGAGCAAGGATAAGACCAAGGCAATGAAGACCGTCGAAACGCTGAACGAAGGCCTGAAGCGCGAATATCGCGTGACCATCACCGCCAAGGATATCGACGCGCGCGTCGACGACGAGGTGAAGAGCATCGCCCCGACCGTCCGCATGCCCGGCTTCCGCCCCGGCAAGGTGCCGCCGAACCTGATCCGCAAGATGCACGGCCCGGCGCTGTCGGCCGACGCGCTCAACAAGGCGATTGACGCCGGCGTGCGCGACCTGATGGCGAAGGAAAAGCTTCGCCCCGCGCTGCAGCCCGCCGTGTCGCTCGACGAAGGCTATGAAGCCGGCAAGGACGCCGAACTGACCGTCAGCCTCGAAGTGCTGCCCCAAATCGAAACGCCGTCGATCGACGGTCTGAAGCTCGAACGTCTGACCGTTCCCGCCGACGACAAGGCCGTGATGGCCAAGATCGAGGAATTCGCCGCGCAGATGAAGCGCTTCGAAGAGGCGCCGAAGACCAGGAAGGCCGCCCAGGGCGACCAGGTCATCATCGACTTCGCCGGCAGCGTCGACGGCGTCGCCTTCGACGGCGGCACCGGCGAGGACATGGCGGTCGAAATCGGTTCGGGTCAGCTGATCCCGGGCTTTGAAGACCAGCTCGTCGGCGTCAAGACCGGCGACGAAAAGGTGCTGAAGGTCAGCTTCCCCGACGATTATCCGGTTGCGGACCTCAAGGGCCAGCCCGCCGAATTCGCCGTGACGGTGAAGGAAGTGAAGGTTCCGGCCACGTCGAAGATCGACGACGAGTTCGCCAAGACGCTTGGCCTCGAAAGCCTCGACAAGCTGAAAGAGCTGATGAAGGACCAGGTCGAGCAGGAACTGAACGGCCTGACGCGCACCTATATGAAGCGCAAGCTGCTCGACCAGCTCGCCGCCGCGCACGACTTCGACGTGCCGCCGACGATGGTCGAAGCCGAGTTCAACCAGATCTGGCAGCAGCTCGAGCATGAAGTCAGCCACGAGGAAGATCCCGAAGCGGCGAAGGCCGAACTCGAGAACGACCGCGACGATTATCGTGCGATCGCGGTGCGCCGCGTCCGCCTCGGCCTGCTCCTCTCGGAAATCGGCCAGGCGCATGGCGTCCAGGTGAGCAGCCAAGAAATGTCGCGCCTGATCGCGCAGGCGGCGCAGCAGTATCGCCCCGAAGACCGCACGCGCTTCATCGAATATGTCCAGCAGGACGCGCTCGCCGCGGCGCAGCTTCGCGCCCCGCTCTATGAAGACAAGGTCGTCGACTTCCTGTTCGAAAAGGCCGAGATCAGCGACCGCGAAACCACCCGCGAGGAACTGGAAGCCGCAATCGAAGCCGATGACGACAGCGGCCACGTCCATGGCCCGGGTTGCGGCCACGACCATGACCACGACCACAAGCCGGCGAAGAAGGCTGCGGCAAAGAAGCCCGCTGCCAAGAAGGCCGACGTGAAGGAAGAGGCCAAGGCCGAGGAGGCTCCCGCCAAGAAGGCACCGGCGAAGAAGACCGAAGCCAAGACGGAAGAAAAGCCCGCCGCGGCGAAAAAGGCTGCTCCGGCGAAGGCGGCCGAAGACAAGCCCGCTGCCAAGGCTCCGGCCAAGAAGGCTGCGGCGAAGAAATAAGCTTCGGCTGACGATCAAAAAAAGGCCGGGTGGAGGATGCTCCACCCGGCCTTTTTTTTGTATCACGTCGCCCCTGCGAAGGCGGGGCCGCTGGCAACCTTGCGCTACACCGATCGCGGCCCCCGCCTTCGCGGGGGCGACGATATGATCAGATCACGTCCATATTATAGCAATGCCAGCTGAAGATCGCTGCGGCCCCACGGTGCGGGCGCCAGGCCTCCGCCAGTTCGCGCGCCTGTTTTTCGCTCGGCCGCGTGCCGAGCTGGAAGATGCGGCCGACGGCTTCCTGCACCGCGAGGTCGCCCGCGGGCCAGATGTCCGGACGCCCCTCGGCAAACAGGAGGTAGATTTCGGCCGACCAGCGGCCGATGCCCTTGACCTTGGTAAGTAGCGCGATCGCTTCCTCGTCGTCGGCGGGGAGGGCGTCGAACTGGAGCTCGCCGTCGAGGATCAGCTGCGCAAGACTCTTGGCATAGCCTTGTTTCTGGCCCGACAGGCCGCACGCGCGCAGCGTGTCGAAGTCCGCGGCGGCGACCGTCTCGGCGGGGCAGCCCTCGCCGAACTGCGACTCCAGCTTGTTCCAGATCGAGTTGGCCGCGGCGACGCTGACCTGCTGGCCGACGATGGTACGCAGCAGCGTCGCATAGCCGCGCGCGCGGATACGGGGTTCGGGGTAGCCGACATTGCCGAGCGCGCGCGCGACGTTTGAATCCCGCGCCGCAAGCGCATCGATTCCCGCGTTCAGCTGCTGCTGGCTGAGACCCATCGCATATTCTCCTTTTGTTCCTTTAGCTATCACTAGCAACGCTTGATTTGCCGCGCAACGCGCGACATAGCGCCTGCAACAAGAAACCTATGGGGACTAGCATGGCCAAGCTGATTGTCGTGACGCGTGACGGGACCGAGCATGAGATCGAGGGCGATACCAGCCTGACGGTCATGGAAAATATCCGCGACGCCGGGTTCGACGAACTGCTCGCGCTGTGCGGCGGTTGCTGCTCGTGCGCGACCTGCCATGTCCATGTCGAAGCCGGCGCGACCGACCAGCTGCCCGCGATGAGCGAGGACGAGAACGACCTGCTCGATTCGACCACCGACCGCGACGACGCCTCGCGCCTGTCGTGCCAGCTGCCATTCAGCGACGCGCTCGACGGCCTCCGCGTGCGGATTGCCGCCGAGGACTAAGCCTTACTGGCCGGCCGTCGCGACCGCGTAGAGCGCGACCGCGGCGGCATTGGAAATATTCAGGCTCTCCATCCGCGGCGAGATCGGCAGCTTTGCCAGCACGTCGCAATGCTCCATGACATTGTGGCGCATGCCATCGCCTTCGGACCCGAGCACCAGCGCGACGCGGTTGCCGTCGAGGACCGAACCCAGCGTCGTTTCGGTGTCGCCCATCAGCCCGATGCGCCAATATTGCGCCTCGGCGATTTCCTCGAGCGCGCGCGACAGGTTGACGACGCGGATCCACGGCACGATTTCGAGCGCGCCCGACGCCGAGCGCGCGATGACGCCGCTTTCGGGCGGGCTGTGACGATCCTGCGTGACGATCGCGGCGGCGTCGAACGCAGCGGCCGAACGCAGCACAGCGCCGATATTGTGCGGGTCGGTGACCTGGTCGAGGACGATCAGCGGGCGCCTGCTGTCGGCGTCGACCTCCTGCTGCAACAGATCGCCGAGGAAGACGTCCTCGAGCGGGTCGACCTCGATCACGAGTCCCTGATGCGGCGCGTCGCGCGCGACGAGTCGCGCGAGGTCGGTGACCTCGGCGTAGCTGATCGGAATCACCGGCGGCAGGTCGAGCTGGCCCAGGGCCTCGCGCGTGCCCCAGATGCGCTTGACGGTGCGTTCGGGGTTGGCGAGCGCGGCCAATACGGCGTGGCGGCCCCAGAAGCGAATGGCCTGTCCGCGCGAGTTTTGGCTGGCGGGGCGGCGGTGACGGGAAAATTGTCTCATGTGCGCGCCTTTCCCATGACTGCCATTGACAGGCAAGCCTCGTTTCGCCATTGGACCGCTTCCCAAAGCGGGCCCCAATGGACAGGTGGCCGAGTGGTTAAAGGCAGCAGACTGTAAATCTGCCCGGGTTTCCGTACGCTGGTTCGAATCCAGCCCTGTCCACCACCCTCTGGTCCGAGGGCATCTCCTAAAACCCCTAGAAATGGCTGAAAACCTAGCGTATACTGCCGCTATCGTCCCCTTTCGTCTCGCTGCATTTCACTGCAGCCAAGACACAGTGTGGGGGAAGTGTGGGGGAAGAATCGCTTTCCCCCACATCTTGGTTTCCCCAAATGCGGGGAGAAAATGTGGGGGTAAATCCCATGGGCAAACTCACGGCGGTTGCGGTCAAGGCCGCTTTGGCGAATCCCGGCAGCTATCAGGACGGTGACGGGCTGTTTTTGAAGGTCGATAAACGGGGCGGGGCTTCCTGGTTTCTGCGCCTGCAACGCGACGGGAAGCGGCAGGACATCAGCCTTGGAAGCGCCAAGCTGACTACGCTGGCCGAAGTGCGCCAGAAGGCCTGGGAGCTCCGCAAGGCGATCAAGGTGGATCGGCGCGACATTCTCGCAGAGCGAAAGGACGAAGCTGCCGCGAAGGTCACGTTTCGGGAGGCTGCGCTTCAATATCACGCTGCGAACGAAGCGGGCTGGAAGAGCGACATATATGCCCGTCAGTGGCTGGCAACGCTCGAAAACTATGCATTCCCCAAATTGGGCAGCGAGCCTACCGGGGCGATCGCTGCGGCAGATATCATCGATGTGCTGACGCCGATCTGGCAGGATATTCCGGAGACCGCTCGGCAGGTGCGGAACAGGATATGCACCGTGCTGGACTTTGCGCATGCGAAGGGCTGGCGGTCGCGAGAGGCGCCTTCGGGCAACGGCAGTCTAAAAGCAGGGCGTGGTTTGCCGCGGCAAGTGAAGTCGCGCGAGAATCGCAAGGCCATGCCCTACGTCGCTTTGCCCGGCTTTCTTAGGGCTCTTCAGCGCAAGCCATCCTACAGTCGGCTTGCGCTCGAACTGCTCATCCTGACCGGGGCCCGCAGCCAGGAGGTCCGATTGGCTACATGGGCCGAGTTCGACTCGGATGAACGCTTGTGGACGGTCCCTGCCGATCACATGAAAAGGGGCAAGTCCCACATTGTTCCGCTTTCTGACGCCGCGCTGGAGGTTATCGGCAAGGCGAATGCCCTTCGCTTGCCCAACACAGAGGTCGTGTTCCCGGGCATCTTGGGTAAGCCCATGTCGGACATGACGCTGCTGAAGGTGGTACGCGATATGAGCGAGCCGTTCCATGTCCATGGCTTTCGTTCGACCTTTACCGACTGGGCGGCCAACGAAGGCTTCGCCGACGCCGTCGTGGAAGCCGCGCTCGCGCACAAGACGCCCGACGCCGTCCAGGCCGCCTATCGCCGAACAACCTATCTTGGCACCTTGGACAAGCCGGGCGCCCGAGTGAAGCTGATGGAGGCGTGGGGGGCTTATTGTACCGGCAAGGTCATCGAATCGGACAAGGTTGAGTCGGACGCGGGAGATTGATCCCTTGATTGCGTCTGCCTCGTCGGCGGCATGATTGCGCGGCTCTCGCATCCGTCCACTTGCTGCGGCGGCTGGCCGCGCAGAGCGCTTGTCTCGCGTCCTGGCGCCGCGGGCTCGCGGCCCTCGCGGCGGATAAACAGCGCATAGCGCTGTTCCGGGCGCGGCTTTGTCACGCCCGACCCGCCGTCGATCCGCGCACGCCGCGGCGCCTGCGGCTGAGACAAGGGCGCGTTTGTTTCCCGATGATGACGCCGCGCTGACCGCGGGGCGACGCTGTGCTTGGGCCGGCCACGGACAGCGTGGCAGTCGGCGCACGGCTGTGGGACCGCGCGGCCGGTGCGCAAGCCGGGTCTTCGCCCCGGCTCCTCCATTGCATTGCGGCCCTGCGGGTGCGTTCCGTCCTTTGACGCGGTCCCGTCGCCTTTCCTCGCCGCCCGCCCCGCCGTCCGGGGCCGGGTGTGGTGGAAGGAAAGGAAGAAGTCATGAAGCTCGATTTTATCGATGTGGACCATCTGTCGATTGCGGCGACCAACATGCGCGGGAAGGGGAAAGACCCCGATGTGTCCGACCTGCTCCCCAGCGTTCGCTCCCGCGGGGTGCTGGTTCCTCTGCTCGTTCGTCCGAACTGTGCCGAAGGCCGTTTCGAGATCGTCGCGGGACGTCGGCGCTTTACCGCCGTCAACGCGGTGGCGCGCGAGGGCGGGGCGGTGAAGCCCATTCCCTGTGCGATCCTCGACGAGGGTGACGATGCCGATGCGCTCGAAGCGTCGATGCTGGAAAATCTCGCACGCGTCCGACCCGACGAAGTCAGCCAGTGGGAAGCGTTTGTGGCACTGGTCAAAACCGGTCGCAGCGTGGACGAGGTTGCCGACACGTTCGGCTTCGAGCCGTCGGCGGTGAAGCGCATCCTTGCGCTTGGCAATCTGCTCCCCCGCATCCGTACCCTCTATCGCGGTGGGCAGATCGACGTGAACACGGTGCGGCATCTGACCCTTGCCTCGAAAAGCCAGCAGAAGGCATGGCTGGCGCTGTTCGATGACGAAAGCGCCTATTGCCCGACCGGCCATCAGCTCAAGGCGTGGCTGTTCGGCGGCACGGCCATTGCGGTGACGCATGCCCTGTTCGACGTCGAGGCGTTCAAGGGCGGGATTGTTGCCGACCTGTTTGGCGATGATCGCTTCTTTGCCGACAGCGATGCATTCTGGACCGCGCAGATGGGCGCCATCGAGGTGCGCAAGGCCGACTATCTTAAGGCCGGATGGTCCGACGTGATCATCATGGAGCGCGGGCAGTGGTTCCGGTCATGGGATCATGCCCATGCGGGCAAGCGTAAGGGCGGTCGCGTCTATGTCGAGGTTCGCGAGAGCGGAGAGGTTATCTTCCACGAGGGCTATGTCACGGCAAAGGAAGCGACGCGGCTTTGCAGCGGCGGTAGTGGCGAGGCGGATGCGGTAGCCGAGAAGCCATCGCGTCCCGAGGTGTCGGGTCCGCTCAATGCCTATATCGATCTTCACCGTCATGCAGCTGTGCGCGCCGACCTGCTAGCACATACCGATGTCGCGCTGCGGGCGATGGCCGCGCATGTCATTGCGGGTGCAGACCTGTGGCGGGTGGATGTCGAGACACAGCGCGCGCCGAAGGAAGAAATTGCCGAGAGCGTGGAGACCTGCCTCGCCGAAACCGCTTTCGACACGAAGCGCCGCGCGGTGCTCGCGGTGCTCGGCTTCGATGAAGACGCGCCGACCATTACCGGCAAGGGTTGTCACCGGCCCCCTTTTGCGCCCTTGTTCGCTCGGCTTATGGAATTGCCCGATCCGGTGGTTTTGGAGATCGTAGCGATCGTCATGGGCGAAACGCTGGCGGCGGGCAGCGAGGCGGTGGAAATGATCGGGCTACATATCGACACCGACATGCACCGGCATTGGAAAGCCGACGCGGCGTTCTTCGACCAGCTTCGCGACCGCGAAGTGCTGCTCGCCATCGTCGGCGAGGTTGCGGGCGCGGAGGTCGCAGCAGCAAACGCCCGTGAGAAGGGTAAGGCGCTGAAAGCGATCATCTCCGATTGCCTTACGGGCACCAACGGCCGCGCCAAGTCCGAGCCGTGGGTTCCGCAGTGGATGGCGTTCCCGCCGACTGCCTACACGTCGCGCGGCGGTGTCGGCAGCGTGAAGGCTGCGGCGCGTGTGGCTTTCGATCTCTCCGCGAGCATTGTGCCTCTCACCGAGGTCAGCAGCGGACCGGAAACCGACGAACCGCCATTGGCGGCATAACAACAGGGCGGGCGGCTTTAGGTCGCCCGTCTATTTTTCCCTCACCGGTAACGGACGCGCTGTCCCTTCGGGCCAGCGCGGCGCTTTCATTTTTGGCTCGCCGCCGCAAGCGGCGACGGCGCGGAGGCCGGAAGGAAAAAAGGCGGCGCGATAAATCGCGCCGCCTTAAACGATGGTCTGCGTTGCAGAATATCGCCCCCCACCACCGAACGGTCCCCTGGGTCGCAATCAGGGAGCGTCCGACGAAAGTTCGTGTTGCGAGGCCTATGGCCGTTGCCGGTCGGGCAGGATTGTACAGACCCGCCAAAACGGAGCGATGGCGCTAGATCATTGCATTTTCCACTGCCCCGGTGGGTTGCCCAATCCGCGCTATGGCGCCGGAACAACCAAAGTTGCGGAATGTCCGCGCTGGACCTTCCGTGACGATGTGTCTCTGGCGCATGGAGCCGTGTGTTCTGCTTGACCATCGTGCTTCCATGGCGTCACTAATCCAGCCTGCCGATCACCGTCTCGATTAAACCGAGGACCATCCCCGGCGACGGGCATTTGACCTGAACCGGCGCGGCGTCCCGCAAAAGTGCGACGGCGCGATTATTTCCCCGCCGGCTGTGCCGGCTCCTCGCGGACGCTTCGCTGCAAATAATCGCGCCGCCGCACTCCTCCGCTGCGCTGCGGCCCTCCGGATACGCGGGGCGCCTCATGCGCCGGTCTCTGGTCCGCCCATGTCGCAGGGATGGTCCCGCGGCACATTCAAGGAGACGACCAATGGCAGCTATCGGCTTTGTGAACGGCACCATCGAAAAGGGCTTCGTGGGCCAGCTGAAAACCCTCACGATCCGCGCGGCGATCGAAATCCGGACCAACCGCTCGAAGAGCGGCGACGTCCAGCCCGATTACCGGGTCTATTCCGAAGGCGTCGAGATCGGCGCCGGCTGGATCCGCGTCGGGCAGGCTTCAGGCGAACCCTATGTCTCGCTGAGCCTCGCCGCTCCCGAGTTCGGACCGCGACGGCTCTATGCCAACCTGGGTCGCGCTGCCGGTCAGGACGGCGAAGATGGCTATGGCCTGATCTGGAACCCCGCCGACTGATCGGGTCGTCGGACCCCGCGCCGCTCCGGCGGCGCGGGGTTTTACCATGCGTGACCTACGCCGCTTCGCGCGGGAGGTCCGCAACCGTGAATGAGATCGGGTTGCGCAGCCAGATGTTGACCTCGGACTCGCGCCAGCCGCAGCAGCGCTCGGCAAGCTTATATTGTGTCGGGAAGGTGCCGGATGCGATTTTCCGGTAGAGCGTCGCGCGGCTGAGACCGGTGCGGTCGAGTACGTCGTTCAGGCGAAGATAGCGTTCGAATGGCTGCGATGTCATGATCATCTACTCCATGAGTTGGTGGTTGATGATGCCCCTGCCAAACAAGATTGGGCGGCAGCCCGCCCGCCGCAACCCCTTGGAAACCCGCCGATGATTGAACTGCGCCCAGGATGTATCGCAAAGGTGCCGGGAGCACTCTAAAGCCCTACGCAGTGCGATAAAAAAATTAGCCTCAATCTGGACCTATCGCCCTGAACACCGGAATTGAGACCGTCTGAGACGGTCGCGTCTGGAGATAGACCGCGCCGCATGCGGCGCGCGCGTAGTGCGATTACCGGGATGAAAGGCGGCGCTGGCGCGCATGCGGTCGCCGCTGCGCGGCGGCGTTGGTCTGTCCCGGCAGGTCGGGGGCAGGGTGGGCGTCACTCGCCTTAGCCCCGCCCGGCCGGGCTGCAACCCGCGTGCCGCGGGTCCTCCTCTTCGTTCCGGTCCTGCGGATGCAGCCCGCCCGATGATGCGGGTCTGCCGGCTCCTTCCTGCCGCCCACCCCGCCCCCTTCCGGGCCGGGCTGCGGTGGCTGGAAGGAGAAAGGATATGCGTGCCGAAAGGACCGAACGGGCGAGCCTTTATTCGGAGGTCACGGACCGGATTATCGCGGAGCTTAAGGAAGGGCGGCTGCCGTGGGTGCAGCCGTGGGATAGCGCGGCCTGCGGTTGCACGATGCCGCAGAATGCCGGAACGGCGCGGCGCTATTCGGGGATCAATGTACTGATCCTGTGGGCCGAAGTCGTTGCCAAGGGCTATGCGTCACAGCGTTGGCTGACCTACCGGCAGGCCGAGGCGGCGGGCGGCAATGTCCGGCGCGGCGAGAAGGGCACGGTGATTTGCTATGCCGAACGCTTTACGCCGAAGGCCGAGCAGGGACAGGCTCGCAGCGAGGACCGCGAGGCGCGGCAGGTTGCGTTCCTGAAACGCTTTGTCGTCTTCAATATCGACCAATGCGAGGGACTGCCCGACGATTACTTCGCGCCGATGGTCAGCGCCGATCCGGTATTTGCGATTGCCGAGGCCGATGCGCTGATCGCCGCGACCGGCGCGCGGATCAATATCGGCGGCGGCGAGGCCTTTTACAGCCCGAGCCATGACTTTGTGCAAGTGCCGCCGCAGGTGGCGTTTCCTGAACCGATCAACTGGTATCGCACCGCGCTGCACGAACTTGGTCATTGGACCGGTCATGGCAGCAGACTTGACCGTGACCAGAAGGGCGGGTTCGGGTCGGAATCCTACGCCAAGGAGGAGGTTGTCGCAGAGATGGCGGCGGCGTTCACATGCGCATCGCTCGGCATCGCGCCGACCGTGCGCCATTCGGACTATATCGCGTCATGGCTGTCGGTTCTGCAGGGCGATGACAAGGCAATCTTCCGCGCCGCCAGCCAAGCCAGCAAGGCGAGCGATTTCCTGCTCGCCTGCGCGGGAGAAGAACAATGACCGCCCGCAAGTCGCGCGAAGAGCGGCTGCGCCTTTGGCGCGCCGAGCGCGTGGTGGACCGGATGCACGGCATGGACCGCAAAGTCTTTCTGGCGATCCGCGTCGATGAGATGAGCTATTCGCAAATCGCTGCTCGGTTTGACATCAGCGTTGCCGATGTTGAAGCCCATTTCGCAGCCAGCCTGCGTATCATGATGAAAGCCATGGACGACAAGGATCCATGGTGGTGGCGATTCCGGCTGTGGTGACCATGTTCGCGCCGGATGGCGCTTGCCATCCGGCGCTTCCAATTACAGGGTAAAACCAATGCGTACCGATCTCGATCATCTTCCAGCCAACAAGCAGCGCGAACTTGAGCGCGTAAAGCAGATCATCTTCGAGGAATTCGCCGACAGCGTCGCGCTGGCGACGATGAACTGGAAGAAGAAGGGCCGGATCGACAAGATCATCCTTTACGGCAGCTATGCGCGCGGCGGCTGGGTCGATGAGCCGCACACGGCCAAAGGCTATCGGTCCGACTTCGATTTGCTAATCATCGTCAGTGACAAAAGGCTCACCGATAAGGTCGATTATTGGCTCAAGGTCGAGGACCGGCTCAACCGCGAGCTCGCCATCGACAAGACGCTGCACACGCCAGTAAATTTTATTGTCCACACCATGCAAGAAGTGAACGACGGCCTCGCGCATGGGCGCTATTTCTTCATGGACGTCGCGAAAGACGGGATCGCGCTTTACGAATTTGACGACAAGGAACTGCACAAGCCGAAGCCCAAGACGCCGCAGCAGGCGCTCGACATGGCGCGAGAGTATTTTGATGAGTGGATTCCCAGCGCGGCGAGCTTCGTAAAGGGCTATCGTTTCTATCTCGAAGAACGCGATTGGAAGAAAGCTGCTTTTCTACTGCATCAGGGTACCGAGAGTTTGTACCACGGCGTCCTCTTGGTCTGCACATTTTACACTCCGCATGTTCATAATCTCGGATTTCTGCGCACCCAGGCCGAGCGCATCGACATGCGGCTCGTCGATGCCTGGCCCCGTGAACTAAAAGCGGATCGGAAGCACTTCGAGAAGCTCAAAGAAGCTTATGTGAAAGCGCGCTATTCAAAACATTATCGGATCACCGAAGAGGAATTGCGCTGGCTCGGCGACCGCGTCGAAGAACTCGGCCGCGCGGTGCACGCAATCTGTTCGGAACGCATCGCCCAGCTTGAAGCATCGGCGCAGGTTGGTCGCTGATAGATGCCCAGAAGCATGACCATCGCCGGGCAAATCGAGGCGCTGATCCAGCGCCTCGACGGCGTGGCGATCTGTGATGATTGCATCACCGACCGCCTCAATTTGTCAGTGCGCTCACAGGCCAATGTCGTGACGCGCGGTCTCGGCGGCGCAAACGGATTTCGGCGCGAGAAGCAGCCGTGCGGTCTTTGTAGCTCCATCAAAGTTTCGACATCGCATCAGCGCTGAGGCTAAACAGCCTCATCACCTTCCGCCAAAAACGCGCGCCGTCCCCGGCGGCGCCATAGTAATAATTGCCTCTCGCGACCTTCGCCGCGCAGCGTTGCGGCGGCTTCGCCCAGCAGCCCGAGAATGACTGCCCGATCGTCGTCGGTCAGTTCGATCAGGTCGGCTTTGGCAACGAGGCCGCCCAGCTCGATCAGCTGACGCGTGCGCTCGCGGCGCTTCACCTGCCATGCCCGCGTGTCATGCCGCGCCCGTTTCGCCTGAAGACGATTGCGAGCCTGCACCGCTCGCCGATGCGCCGCCCGCGTTCCGGCCAGCGCCTTTGCGAGCGCGGGCGCCGTCGCCGCGAAAGAACGCCGCGCCGCTCTTGCGCCACGCCTCCTTCCGCGATGCGTCCGATCGCACGGCATCGAGCAGGGCGCCAGCAAGTTGCTCGATAGATAGTGCATCGGCGCCCGTCGCGGTGACCAGCTCGCCGAGCTGACTTTGCTTTTTCGTCTTGAGCGCCTTTGCCTTGTCGGTGAGCGCCTGGAGTTCGGCATCAAAATCACGGGGTTTGCGCATAGTCTGTCCTTCCGTTTGATGGGGTCGGACGAACCAGCTATGCCGAGTCTCATCGCCGTTCAAGCAGCTGAAATCTCTTGCGACTTTGTGATCCCGAGCGCGATGAAATCGTGTGAGGGCGCGCTTATACGTCGTGCCGACGTGCTCGTTTTGCTGTAAATGGATTGCCGTCATGGCAATCTATCATTTCTCGGCCAAAGTGATTTCCCGCGCTGTCGGCAGCAGCGCGGTGGCGGCGGCTGCCTATCGTTCGGCCGATCGGCTCCACGATGAGCGGCTTGGACGCAGCCACGATTTCTCGAACAAGGCGGGTGTCGTCCACAGCGAAGTGCTGCTGCCCGAGAATGCGCCGGAGGAATGGCGTGACCGCGAAACGCTCTGGAATGATGTCGAAGCGGCCGAGATCCGCAAGGATGCGCAGCTTGCCCGCGAAATGGAGTTCGCGATCCCGCGCGAGATGACCGAGGAACAGGGCCTCGCGCTGGCCCGCGACTTCGTCCGAGACGAATTCGTCGAGCGCGGCATGATCGCCGATCTCAATGTTCATTGGGACATCGGAGCCGATGGGCTGGCGCGACCACATGCGCATGTCATGCTGACGATGCGCGAGATCAAGATCGGCGAGGATGGATCCGGCGAGTTTGGCGCGAAGGTGCGTGACTGGAACCGCACCGAACTGCTGAACCATTGGCGCGAAGCCTGGGCCGATCATGTCAACGAACGCCTCGCCGAGCTCGATATCGATGCGCGCATCGATCATCGCAGTCTCGAAGCGCAGGGGATCGAGCTTGAGCCGCAGCACAAGATCGGTCCCGCCGCGTCGCGCATGGCCCTGCAGGGGCTCGAAGTCGACCGCGCCGAGGAGCATCTCGAAATTGCGCGGCGGAACGGTGAGAAGATACTCGCCAACCCGGCGATCGCGCTCGACACCATCAGCCACCATCAAGCGACGTTCACCAACCGTGACCTCGCGATGTTCGTGCATCGGCACAGTGCCGGCGCCATCCAGTTCGATGCGGTGATGGGCGCTGTGAAGGCGTCGCCCGACCTCATCGCGCTTGGTAAGGATGGGCGCGGTGAGGATCGGTTCACGTCGCGCGCGATGATCGAGACCGAGCAGCGGCTCGAACGCGCGACTGCCGCGCTCGACGCGCGCCGCAATCATGGCGTTGCCGATCGTCATCGCGAGCTTGCCTTGGCGCGTGCCAGCGGCCGCGGTCTCGACCTATCGGCCGAGCAGCGCGGCGCGCTTGAGCATGTCACGTCGGCGCGCGGTGTCAGCAATGTCATTGGCTATGCCGGCACCGGCAAGAGCGCGATGCTCGGCGTCGCACGGGAGGCGTGGGAAGCGGCGGGCTACCAGGTGCAGGGCGCCGCACTGTCGGGTATCGCCGCCGAAGGGTTAGAGCATGGCTCGGGCATCGGTTCGCGCACGCTCGCGAGCCTCGAACATCAATGGGCCAACGACCGCGAGCGGCTGACCCACAAGCATATCCTTATCATCGACGAGGCCGGGATGATCGGGACGCGCCAACTGGAGCGCGTCGTGACCGAAGCCGAGAAGCAGGGCGCCAAGGTCGTCCTCGTCGGCGATCCTGAACAGCTGCAGGCGATCGAGGCGGGCGCAGCATTCCGCGCCGCGGCCGAGCGCCACGGCGCCGTCGAGATCAGTTCGATCCGCCGCCAGCATGCGGAATGGCAGCGGGATGCGACGCGCGAGTTTGCCACCGGGCGGACCGGTGAGGCGATCGGTCGCTATGCCGACGCCGGGCATGTCCACGCCGCCGACACCCGCGACGGTGCGCACACCGAACTGGTCGATGCGTGGGATCGCGATCGGCAGCGTCATCCCGAGGCGAGCCGGATCATTCTCACTCACACCAACGACGAAGTGCGCCAGCTCAATGACGATGTCCGGGACAGGCTGCGCGCTGGCGGTGCGCTCGGTGAGGATATCGCGATCAAGGTCGAGCGCGGTGACCGCAGCTTCGCCGAAGGCGACCGGGTTATGTTCCTCCGCAACGAGCGCGATCTGGGCGTGAAGAACGGCTCGCTCGGCACGGTGCAAAATGTCGACCGGATGCGCATGGCCGTCATGCTTGATGACGGGCGCAGGATTGCCTTCGACCTTAAAGATTACGCCCATATCGATCATGGCTATGCCGCGACGATCCACAAGGCGCAGGGCATGACGGTTGACCGGGTGCGGGTGCTAGCAACGCCGGGGATGGACAGGCACGGTGCCTATGTCGCGATGTCGCGGCATCGAGATAGTGTCAGTCTCCATTATGGCCGCGACGACTTTCGCGATCAGTCCAAACTCGTCCGCACGCTCAGCCGCGAGCGCGGCAAGGATATGGCCAGCGACTATCGCACCAAAGAGGCCGCGCCCAAGGCCGAACCGAAACGCAGTATGTTCGCGGGTCTGAAGCTCAAACCTACCGTCTCTGCGGCAGCGCTCGGTAAAGCGGCTCCCGCACAGCAACGGCCCGAACGCACCCGCAACATCCGTGTCAGCACGCGGGGGCTGGGCGCGGCGGCTGATCGTAGCGCACTCGACAAGGCGGTCGAGTGCTATGCCCGCGCGCAGCGCGAGATCGATGCTATGCGCGGCAAGGGGCTGTCGCCCGTCATCCACCAGCAGAAAAGCCTCCATGCTGCGGCGCGCGACATCGATGCTCTCCGCAGCGATGGCGCAAAGGATTTTGCGACGGCGCTGCGCAATGACCCGTCGCTCACCGCTGAGGCAGCGAGCGGCCGCACGCAGCGCGCTATGGAAGCGATGCGCACCGAAACCAAACTGCGCATCGACGCACCGGCCCGGGCTGATCGCTTCGTTGCCGAGTGGCAGGCGAGTTCCAAGCAGCTCCGGGACCACAAAGCGAACTATGATGATGTCGGCGCAAAGCGTGTCGGAGCCCACCTCAATGACATGGCAAAGAGCCTGCACCGCGACCCGCAGCTCGAGTCGCTGCTGCGCAACCGAACTCACGAACTGGGCCTGAAACCGCTTGAGAAACATTCGGTGTCTCAGGCGCTCCAGGAATATCTCCGCCCCTCGCGTTCCCTTGGAATGGGGCTTTAGGGTGTCGCCATGCAGAACAAAGACCCTGAAAATCTTGGCTCCGACGACGTCGCCGAAGATATCGCCCTCGACCAGGCCTTCGACAGAATGTCGGGCATCATGTCGACGCTCGCCGCTGCCATCGATCAGTTCGGCTTGCGTCTGAACGATGTGGTGGGGCGGGATTACACTGACGATCTCGCGAAGATCGACCAGAACTGGGAAAAGGCGCGCGAGGCATTCAAGCGGTTGGCCGAACGTCCTGCGCTGGCGCTCACGCCAGAGGTCATGGGCGAGCAGATGAGGTTGGCGGGTGCGCGCGCGAGAGAGACCGAACAACAAGCCTTACGCGACGCGCGTTCGCGTCTCGATGAAGCAGTGAAATCGATCTGGCTCGTCGTCGCTTCGGCACGGACGCAGGAGCAGCAGAATTTTTGGGTCGCGATCAGCGCCGGCGTTGCCGCAATCCTGGCGTTCATGGCGGGCTGCACTGTCCCGTCCGCGGTCGATCGGGCCGTGCCCGACCATTGGCATTGGCCGGAGAAACGTGCAGCCACCCGGTTGGAGCGTGACATGTGGGGCGCCGGTGTTCGGCTAATGCAGATAGGTGATCCCCGCAGGTGGGAGGCGGTCACACGCGCTTCCAGGCTTTACAAGGGGAACGAAAAGAAGGTCGCGGATTGCGAAAAGCAGGCGGAGCGGAAGAAGAAAGCCGTGGCATGCACGATCAAGGTCCAGCCTCTCAGCGTCTAGTTAATCGGCTGCTTTGCGCCTGATGTCGGCCATTGCCGGAGGCGCGACGTTCTCCTGAAAGCGGACGATCGGTGCAGCGGGGAGGGCTTCCATTTTGAGCTCGATCTCACTCGTCCGGCTACCTTTTCGGCGATTCGAATAGCGGCGTCAGTCGGATTAGATCCAAATGTGAACATCATCGGATATGCCGTCTGGCGGGCGAGAGAAATCTTCGCCTCATTTTCGCCTGCGGCCGGGTGACAGGGCGTGAGGGGCCAGCCGCGCGCGCCGCTATTGGGAGCCATCGGATTGCCGGGTAGCGGAGGTTTCAAAAGACATTCGCCGATGCTCGGCCCGGTGGCAGCTCGCGCACAGGCATATAAGGTCTGCAACGGTCGTGTGATGCCCCGCCGGCATTGTCGCGACGGGAATGGCGTGATGAATCTCGAAGACACTTTCGGCGACCGGGACCGGGAAAATGTCGTACCAGTCAACGAGGCACGCCGGGTTCTCGCAAATCAGCTTTCCATCATGCTCGCGGCGCACTGCGTCGCGCTTCGCCGCCGCAGCCGCCGGATCGCGGCGACGCTCTGTTCGC
Source organism: Sphingopyxis sp. Root154 (assembly GCF_001427105.1). Lineage (GTDB taxonomy): Bacteria > Pseudomonadota > Alphaproteobacteria > Sphingomonadales > Sphingomonadaceae > Sphingopyxis. Next base: position 285,684 of record NZ_LMGI01000002.1, on the reverse strand, counting down.
AGATGCCGACTGAGTTTGGCATCGCCCTCTGCCCACTCTCGCTCTTCGGGATCGGGAGGAGCATCATCCTTTTCGCGACTAGCGGGCGGCGAATTACGGTCGTCGCTCTTGGGGACGACACGAAATCCAGCGACCTCGAGGAGTTCGAAGCTTGCCTGGCCTGGAGCGACGTTGAAATGTCCTGGAAAGACCTCGATGCCCAGCGCGATCTCGAGCGCCAAGCCAAAGACTTTCTCTGGAGCAAGTCGCGTGCCGCCGGTGGCGATTAGCTCATAATCGCCTGTCTCTGGAAAATTGGGCGCTTCCGAGCCAGCGATCACCCGGTCAGCCGCTTCCCGGATCTGTAGCGGGGTCACACGGCGTTGTGTCGCCGCGGTGAGCGGAACGATCGAGGGAGGCTGAGCCTTTCCGGTCGCTCCCTCGCCCCGCAGTCCCAGCATCTCGATGATTTCCGCGCCAGAAAGCCTGAAGTCGAACCTAATTTGCTTCGTCGAATTGCCCCCTTTCGTGCCTTTCGCTTGCCCAAAGCGGCGCATCCGGACCCGAATCTCGCGTGCGAGTTCGTCCGGTCGCAGGGACGCGATCTCGACGCGATCGACGAGCAAGCGCTCGCTTTCGGGCAGGCGCCGCGAGGGAGCGCTGTCAATCAGCACGCGATCAAGCACCTTTCCAATTCGTCCAGAGCGACGACAAATTTCGATAAGCGCCAAGGCATAGCTGGTGTTACGCGCGGGCCTTCCTCCCGTGGCACCGCCTCGACTGTGAAGAATTACTGATCGGCCATGGAGCTCAATCCGTGCGTCATGGGGCTGCTCGCCGTCTGGCCCAATCGTGAAATACATATCCGCCTGATATCGCTTTGGCGGCCCGAGGAAAAGCGTCCGTCATCTAGGCATCCGCTCGGATCGCGCCCATTCTGGCATGCGTGGCTCCATGGAGATTCAGCGACCAGACTTGCCCAACGTGGTGTCGGCGCGATATCGCGCCCGTCGATGCCGAGAAACTCGAGTCCCGTTGACCCGTTCGATCCACTTGCGGTGGAGAATGTCGGCGTGACTCTCGCGATCGAACTAATGGAGCAGCCACTTCACTCGGTCCCTCCGCAAACGAGATTTGGCGGAGCCGGCGTATATGCGCTCTACTACGGCGGTGACCTTGAGGCCTACGCTCCGCTTGTCGCGCTCGACAAGGCTGAAGGCGGATGGTGGATTCCTATTTATGTTGGTCGGGCATTGCGTGAAAATGCGCGGAAGGGTTTCACCACACGACCGGTGACCGAGGATTCGCTGCACGAACGCATCAAAAAGCACGCCCGCTCGATCGCGCAAACTGAGAATCTGAATCTGGCTGATTTTCGCTGCCGCTTCCTGGTGCTGAACGACGCCTATATCAGCCTCGCCGAAAGTGTGATGATCGCGACTTTTCGTCCTCTCTGGAATGGAATGGGGCTCGGAAGCAATCAGACGGGCGGTCCCCGCATGGCTGGCCAGGCATCGCAATGGGATTCGCTTCACCCCGGCCGGAAGGGCCGACCGGCCGGCACACCCGAGAGCCGGGCGCTCGCGGCCGAGGCGGTCACGAATATTATCGCGAGTCTGGGCGACCCTCGCGATGATCCAAGAACCGAGGCCATGATCGAGAAAATTCGGCGCCGGGGTCCAGGAAATCCACTATCCGGCTGATCTGGCGTTGAACGGCATTCGTGTGCGAGCGTTGACCAAATATGGTTGATACACTCACTCGCGCCGAGCGCGGCGCGCGCATGGCCTTGGTCAAGGGGCGGGATACCAAACCCGAGATGATCGTTCGGCGATTATTGCACGCGATGGGCTATCGCTACCGCCTTCACGCGAAAGACCTTCCCGGAAAGCCGGACATCGTGTTTCGCGGACGCAAGAAGGCCATCTTCGTCCATGGCTGTTTTTGGCATCGTCATCCGGCTCATGGGTGCCGCCTCGCGCGTCTCCCCAAGAGCCGTCTCGATTTCTGGGAGCCCAAGCTTGACGCGAACCGGAGGCGGGACGAGACGAATGTCTTGGCGCTGGAAAAAATGGGGTGGGATGTGTTCGTATTGTGGGAATGCGAGTTGCGCGACCGTGAACAATTGGGCAACAAGCTATCCGAATTCGTTGGGGAGTCACCATGAACGCGATTGAACTTTTTGCCGGTGCCGGCGGCCTTGGGCTTGGGGTGGCGCGCGCGGGATTCAAGACGCTCGACGTCGTCGAATGGGACCGATGGTGCTGTGACACAATTCGCCAGAACAGGGCACGCAAGGCCGCCGGAATGGAATATTGGCCAGAGCCGCGCGAAGGCGACATTCGCCAGTTTTCCTTCGATCAGTTCGAGGGCAAGGTGCAACTCGTCACCGGCGGCCCACCCTGCCAGCCGTTTTCGCTCGGCGGACGGCACCGCGCGCAACAAGATCATCGCGACATGTGGTCCGAGGCGGTACGCGTCGTGCGTGAAACTCAGCCGACAGCCTTCATCTTCGAGAACGTGAAGGGTCTCACGCGCGCGACGTTCGAGACCTATTTCACTTACATCTATTTGCAGCTCTCCTATCCGGAAATCGCTATTCGCGACGAAGAGAGCTGGCTCGATCACCGCGCGCGCCTCGAACAGCATCATAGCTCAAAGGGCAGCTCGGCGCTGTCGTACCAAGTGATGCCGCCCAAGGTGCTCAATGCCGCGAACTTTGGCGTGCCGCAAAAGCGGGAGCGTGTCTTCTTTGTCGGTTTTCGTGCCGATACCGGCATCCAATGGTCGTGGCCGCGCGAGACACATTCGCGCGAGGCGATGATATGGGATCAGACTCATGGCGACTATTGGGATCGACACAAGGTCGCTAAGCGGGACCGCGCGACTGAACCTCGGCCATCGCCGTTTGCTCGCGACGTGCGGCCTGAGGGCGAGGCCTGGAAGACGACGCGCGACGCGCTGGTGGGATTGCCTGACCCTGAGCTCGCGCCCGGCGCGCGGTCGAAGTTCACCGATCATCGGTATCAGCCTGGCGCGCGCAGCTATCCTGGACACACGGGTAGTCCCCTCGATGAACCGGCGAAGACACTGAAGGCAGGTGTCCATGGCGTACCCGGTGGAGAGAATATGCTACGACGTCCCGATGGATCCGTGCGCTATTTCACGATCCGCGAGAGCGCGCGGCTCCAGACGTTTCCGGACGAAATGCTCTTCCATGGCTCATGGAGCGAGACGATGCGACAGCTCGGGAACGCGGTGCCGGTTGATCTTGCGCACACGGTGGCGGACTCGGTCGCCGGGCATTTAAAGGCCATGGAAGCGCGCACGGGCAACGCCTAAATGACCGACGTCTATAATCCGCTCGACAAAATCAATCTCGGTAAGTCGGTTGCGGAAGCCCTGCTTGACTGCCCGGCGCGACCGCTAGGCTCGATAGAGCCGTTCGAGGGTGCCGGGATATACGTCCTCTATTATGCTGGCCCGCATCCGGCATATGCTCCCATCGCGGCGGCGAATGCGGACGCCGCGCGCTGGCCGATATACATTGGTAAGGCCATCCCATCGGGCGGGCGCAAGGGCGCGAGCCTCACCGCGAGTGCGCGAGGGGCGGCCCTTTACAAGCGGCTGGCCGATCATCGCGACAGCATTCGAGAAGTCGAACTGGGTTCGGGGTCGCTTGCCGTCGCCGATTTTCAAGTACGTCATCTAGCCGTCGACGATATCTGGATTCCGCTCGGTGAAAGCCTGCTCATCGCGCAATTTCGGCCGGTATGGAACATCGCTCTCGATGGCTTCGGAAATCACGACCCGGGCAAGGGCCGCTACAGCGGACTACGCCCGCTGTGGGATCATCTCCATCCCGGTCGTCCTTGGGCCGATCGGTGCGCGCCGCGCGAGGAATCGCTCGAGGAGGTGCGCGGGCGGATCGCCGATTTCATCGACGCGCACCCCTTCGACGACGGTGAAAGCGCCGAGAGCTAGGCGGCGACCTTCGCCGCGAACACGCACGACGCCGCCTGCGCGGGACTCGCGAGCATCGGCCACCAGAACGGACCTGCTTTCCAGCCAAGGGCGGGGCCGCCCTCTTGCCTGAGGAGAACGATCGCTGGCGCGTTGCGGTCTGGCATTGTTACCAGTGCGCGCAACTCCGGGGTACCGAGAATCGAGAGGCCCGATCGATCCCCTGATCTCGCGCGGTCGAGCCTGCGCCCAGTTTCCGCGAGGACGAGTACCGAGCCGTTACTCTTCTCCGCGTAGTAGCGCAGCAGGCTCTTCATCGCCTTCCAGTCAAACGTGTCATCTTCCGGAAGAACCAGTGTCGGCGCGATGGCATCGATCAACGCGAGAGCGGTGTCGAGGCCGATGTCGACAAAGGTCTTGCTGTCCGTGGCGACCGCGGGAACGAGCGCGTCGACCTGCTTCATTTCGCGCGTCAAATAGGTAGCTGCGATCGTGTCGAAGCCCGTTGGCAGCAATACGCCATTCGGGCGGACCGCGACGACGTCGCTCATCGTTATTTTGCTTGGCGCGCACGGGACGAAGCCCGCCGCTGCGTCGCTCTGGATAAACACGACGCCACTGTCATGCGCCCCACTTTCGAAGGCCTCGCGGAGCGCGACTTCAAGCGCGTGGATCTTGGACAGGCGTTTGTGAACGCCCGCCGAGGTGTAGAAGCGCGTGACCGCGAGATCATCTCGCGGTCTTGCTCCATACATGCGCGAATGCTGGAGCACCGTGTCAGCCTGCATGCGTTTGGGATTGCGACCGTAGTAGAAGGCAATGAGGTGCGGCACCGTAATGCCGCGATCCAATATGCTGCCGCCGATGAAAATATTGGCCTTTGCGCGCAGCTTCAACTCGGCCGTTTCCTGATCAAGCAGAGGCTCGAGTTGAGTGTCGGAATTCACCCGCTGCGCATGAAGTTCGCCATCGGCGATTAGTTGGCAAACGTCGGCGAAGGCCTCATCGGCGCTTGGCATAGGGCCTTCGTTGGCGAGCACGGAGCGCGAAATATCGGCATAAGCTTCGTCAAACACCGCGCGAAGCCGCGCGTCATTGTCTTCGACCGCCACCTCAAACGCGGCGATAAGCCGCTGAACGATTTCCCACTGCCAGTCATGCGCGGCGCGCTGGGTGTCGTTATGAATGATCATCGCGTATTTAAGTGGGCGCTGCTCGAGCATTTGCTGTTGCCGGCGGCGCACCGCGACCGCTAACAGGAAGCTGAGTAGGCTTCGACGCAGGATCTTGACGTTCTCACTGGTCCAAAGGCGATCGTCGCGAATGGTTCGGCCGTCAATCGAACGCAGCGCGTCATGCTCGCGATCATCGACCGGAACGTGCAAATAGTAGCAAGGGTCATCCGCGCCGCATCCTCCAAAATAGGACTCGCCGCCGACATATCGGTCATGGATCGGCAGCAACTCGGTGAAGGCCGGCCGCTTCGGAAAGAAAAGCTCTTTCGCCTGCGACGCCTGCTCGTAGTTTTCGGGCTGAAGATACAGAGCGTATGGTGTCGCGGTCACCTGCAGAAAGGAAATACTTGGGAGCGTGTCGCGAAGCGTGTCCATTTGCGACGCGATCCGGCCTTGGTCATATTCACCCTCGCCCTTTTTCTTAGTGAAGCGAACGCTTGCCATGTCGGCTTCGTCGTCGACGAGGATAACGTTTCGACCCTTGAGCTCCGGATACTGCTCGTCAAAAAAATCCTGGACGCGATCGAGGTTATGGACCTGCTTTTTCGCGACAATAATTATTTTGCGCCGCAACTCCGATTTGGTCAGTCGCTCCGGCGCGCTCATGATGTCAAAAAGGACAATCTCGTCCTCGTCGATAAACTCCTTGAAATCGCTGCCAATGCGTTTGACCGTCTGGCTTGCGAGCGTCTTAGTCCCCTTCGTGAGCACGATGGCTATGTCAAAGTCTCGGTCAAAGGCACGCGCGATGATGCCTAGGAATGCTCGCGTCTTTCCCGACTGGATCTTGCCCAGCAACATGCCGGGCCGAGCGGGATCATCCGCAGTCTGGAGCTGGTCGACAACCGTCTCAACGCAATGCTGAAGCGCTTCATCGTCACCGCGCGTGTCGCGGAGTCGTGAATAAAAACCCATAGAATCCCCCCATCGTGGAGGGGCGGGCGCCGCCTCCAAGAATCTCTTCGAGACGGATTAGTCGCAAACATCGCGCGCTTGAATATGCAATCGCAGAAATACATTCAGTTCGGACCAAAATGCCGGTTTGCAAACGGCCTGCTCGCGATCGGCTGGTTCGCCGCCTCGGCCTAAAGGTTTAGATGAGATGCGGGCGCCGCACCGCCAATGTCGCTCCAAAGCAACTGGATCAACCGCCAAATTCCCTTTAGGGTCGCAATTTCGGCACGCGCCAATTACATTGAATGTCGATTAACGGCTAACACCATGCGGGGGCATGGTCATTGGGGGGATATTTGCCGACTGCGGGGGAAATCACGGTTTCTGAGACGCTGATGCTCCTCGAGACAAGTTCTCCAGGGCTCGCAGAAGGTGTAGCACGCGGTCTTTACGCGCTGTGGCTAGGTTCCGGTATTTCGCTTGAACGTGTTGTCGGTGTCCCTGCTGTAATCGGCCGAGTCATCGAATATCTGCGATCGCGCATGGACCCAGCGGACAATGGCTGTCGCTACAAGATTGCGCTCGACCAAGTTATCACGCAGTTGTCGCCTCCCGAGCGCCAGCTTTTGCATCTCGATCAGCCGGTCGAGGATTGGCCGGCAAACGACCGACTGACCGTCACCTGCCGTCTGGCTGGCTTCTATTCCGAAGTACTCGAGACCCAGCTCGACGGTGAAGCCGATGCGGATTTTTTGCTCTGGCAGGCCGTGGACGTGCCGGGCAGCTTCACAGGCGACGATCCCGACGCAGAGCATCTTTGCATCGTAATGTTGACGCTCGAGGGCGCGTTTCGCGACATCTCTTCGGCCAACTGGGACTATCTGATAGAAGCCGCAGAGCGCGAACTCGCCGGCACCGTTGGGTCACAAATTGATGTCTGCATCCGTGCCGGTGATTTCCAGGGTGCCGGCGGCCGCGCGAAGCTGCTCAAATATCACGGCTGCGCCGTTAAGGCGGTGGCGGAGCCTGACATCTATCGCCCGTTGCTGATCGCCCGAACCCCGCAAATTCAGGGCTACCGACTCAACGCCGCCTACAACGTCATGCGCGGGCATCTGGTTACGCTCGTCCAGCAACGCCGCACCTTGATGATCGGCTTCTCTGCACAGGATAATGATGTTCAGGAGATTTTCGTCGAGGGCGCTCAGCACAGCAATTGGGACTGGAACGCGGCAATGAAGGCCTTCATCTTCGCTGAAGAGGACCTGAAGCAGGGCCAGAAGGGCGTGCTTACCAGTGCCTATGGCGAACCGAACTATCATGCGAACCGCGTCGCGATCGAAGCGGACGCACGTGTGCGTGCGTTCGCCAAACCGCTGCTGATCGCGCTGCTGTTGAATGTGCTCGAACTAAAGGTGGCCGCACTCACGGAACTCGGTTTACCGGCGGGATGGCTCGCCGATCAGAAGGTCGCGATCGCGTCCGGACTGCGGCAGTTGCGCGATGGAGCAGCAGCGACCGCCGCAGATCCGCTCGCTTTCGTCCGCCGAGTGATCAGCGCGCTCAACCACGGCCAGGATCTCTTTCAGCATGGGAACAGTGATCATGGGCGCTATTTGCCGATCAGCCGCGACTCGCTTCAGCAAATCGGTGGGGTGAGTGCAGCAACCGGACTTCGTCAGGCATCAGTCGCACTGGCGCTGCTAGGCCACGGAGCGGAAGCCGGGGATTGGGGGATCAGTAACGACACCGCCGGTAACACGCCCATGAGGCTGGACCAAGAAGGCAAGACAACTCGCGTGTTCCTCGCCGCCAATGACTATGTCGCTTCCAGCATGGTACAGAACGGGCATGTTGATCCCGACTCCGACGATACGGTGGTACTGCTCAGCGCTTCTGCGAGGCAACGCAACGCGCGCTTCCCTGGGGGCAAATATGGCCGTGACGGCAAGGTCAACCTGCGAGAGATCTGCATGTCCTCAGTGATCGAGGATGCCACAGACGCGGCCGATCTGCTTGAGTCCTTCAAGCGGAGCGCAAGTCTGTGACTCCGCTCGACCGCGTAATCGATTTACTCAAGACCAAGGGCTTCCGGGACGCCCAGCAGCCGTTCGGCATCGGCTCGGCCACCTTCAAATTCGACGCCGTCCTCACCGCCGACAAGACCCTCAACCTTGTCATCCTGCAAGACACCACGGTCGGCTCCATCGAGCGTCTGCGCCGCGAACTGCTTGCGTTCGGACGGTCGCTCGATGTTTTGGGCTCCCGCCGTACCCTGACACTCGTACTGGTCGGTCAGCGGATCGATGCCGATGTCGCCGAAAGCCTGTCGCAGGTTTGCCGTTTACTTACAGTCAGCGCCACCTCCGATGACGCCCAACTTCGCGACAGTCTTGCCGTGCTGTTGCCGCTCGAATTGCCCACAACCATTGAGCTCCAGGGCGACTGGGGCAGCGAGGTGCGCAAGCGCCTGCCCGCCAACACCACTCGGGTCGCCGCGACGTACCTCGCCGCCGCCGAGCAGGGCGAGGCCGGGGTCCGCCACGAATTGCGCCGCCGAATCGATCGTGCCCTGTCGGACGGTCTGTCATGAGTGGGATGCTCACCGAACTGGTCGTAACCAATTTCCGCAGCATTCGCGGGACTATCTCTGTCCCGCTCGACGCTCCGATCGTACTTATTCACGGTCCGAACGGCGCCGGCAAAACGAGCATCGCTACCGCGCTAGAGATCGCTCTAACTGGCGATGTTGCCGCGCTGCGCCGAAGCGACGATAATGTGCAGGCGCACCTCGTCAACCGCCACGCCGAGGTGGCAGAGATAAGCCTCAAAGTGTCCGGAGGCTTGCGGCCTGAGACGAGCATCTCGGTACGCAAGGGCGTCATCGACGGTCGGCCGCTGCTCGGGCGGGATCATGAAACCTTCTATTCAGATCGCTGCTACCTGTCGCAATCGACTCTCGGGCGCCTGCTCGACATCTATCAGTCGCCTGCTTCGCGCGATCCTACCAACACGCCACTCACGAACTTCGTAAAGAGCCTGCTGGGCCTCGACCAGCTCGAGTCCTTGATCGACGGTCTGCATGCCGCCGGCGATAAGCGCCGGATGGCAAAACTCAGCAGCGATTTCGACCGGGCAGACAATCTTCAGGGCCGTCTCGAAGGTGAGCTGCACGAGGTTACCGCGCTCGACAAGCGCGAGGCTGCAGAAATCGCGGAACTGCAGGATCAGCTCGCGCCGCTTCGTGTATCGCTCGAGCTTCCGGACGATCTGGTCGCCGCCGCTAATCTGCTCGCGGTCGTCGACAGTAGTGAAGCGTTGGCGCGGGAGGTGGCGCGGGTGAACAGCGTCGTCAGCCTGCAGCATCAATGGTCGCAGCTCGCGACCGATGACGATGCTTTGAGCATTGCCGCACTTGAGCGTGCTGAAGCGGAAGCAGCCGACGCGCTGACGCGACATCGCCAAGGTCCGGGCAAGCGGCTCGCAGACGCCATTACCACGCTGCGGCCGATCTTTCCCGATGTTCCCGACCCCGACCAGAATGATCCGGAAGAAGCGCGTAACGCGGCACTCGCGCTCGTCATTCGCGAGATCGCTAGGCTAGAAGGACTGGTGGCCACATCCGCGACTTCGACCCAGGCGCTTACTGCCACCGATCAGCAACTGCGGCAGCATCGCGCCCGGCTAACGGTATTGGATACGCAGGTCGAGCACGTCGCCGGAGACACCGCGGGTTTGGGTCAGGCGCTCGCCGCGCTACTACCCCATATCCATGACGACACTTGCCCAGTCTGCCACCGCGACTTCAGCGAAGTCCCCGGAGCCAATCTGAAGACGCATGTCACGGAGGAGATTGCGCGGCTCGTCGGCAGGTCCGAGCGGCTTAACGAACTCATCACCGAACGCAAGCAGGTGCAGGATCAGATCGCGCAAGCCGAGCGCGCACGTAGCGCCGACCAAGCTCGCGCCCTGCCCCAGACCGATCTCACCGGCCATCAGCAGCGGCTTGCGACCTTGCGTACGGCCAGACCCGAACTTGCCGAACTGGCTGGGGCAGCGGGGCAAGGGAAGGAGCTTCGTGATATCCATGCCGCAGCCGCTAGCCGGACCGGTCAGGCCCGGTTCCGCGATTCGACCGGCGGCGAAATCCGCGCGGCGCTTACGAATCTAGCGGTCACAATCGGCGCGATCGATGTCACCGACGCCGAACCCACACAGGACGTGCTCGTGCGCTTGCTGACCGCAGTAGAGGCTGCTCGCGACACTGCTAGGAAGCAGGCCGAAGATCGCCAGTCCGCAGCGCAAATCATTCTCGATATTCAGTCCCGGCAGCTTGAAAAGACACGGCGCGACGCGGAGAATGTCGACCGCAGGCAGCGGCTCGAGCGGCTGACGGCAGCCCAGCGTGTCGTGCGCACCGAACGCGAGATGGCCAACCGCCTGCGCGTTGCCGCTAACGAGGCGCGGACCGCGATCGTCGGCCGGGTGTTCAACGACCGGCTCAATATGATCTGGCGCGATCTCTTCGTCCGGCTCGCGCCCAACGAGCCCTTTGTACCTGCATTCGTCTTGCCATCGAAGGATGGCGATCCAATTTCTGCCCTGTTGGAAACCGTGCATCGGGAAGGCGGCACATATGGCCGTCCTGGCGCTATGCTGAGCGCGGGCAACCTCAACACCGCCGCACTGACCCTGTTCCTGGCCCTCCACCTGTCGGTCAATCCCGACCTGCCATGGCTGGTGTTGGATGACCCTGTTCAGTCGATGGACGAACTACATGTCGCACAGTTCGCCGCATTGTTGCGAACGCTGGCGAAGCGCGAAGATCGCCAGATCATTATCGCGATCCACGAACGGCAACTGTTCGATTATCTGACGCTCGAATTAAGTCCGGCCTTTCCTGGCGACAAGCTCATTACTGTCGAGATCAGCAAGTCGCCCGAAGGCTCGACCGAATATTCGACAAACGTGCTTGGTTTCGAGCCCGACCGATTGGTAGCTTGAGCCCGCCGATTTTGCTTGCGGCGGAAGCGGAAAACGGCCTCGCCAGTTTTTTTGACGATTGAGGTCGGGATGATCGAAGCTCTGCATCGTCCTGCACGGTGAACGAATAAGCTGTCGGTCGACAATGCTTTATACCTATAGATGGTCTGACGGTATCAAATGTCCCAACAAGTAATCGATTGTACAGCCGAGTTGCCAGTGACAAGCGACAAGTTTCGACCGCGTGATTCCCTTCGGAACGCCCCTCATGTGAGGGCTGTTCGCCTTACAAGCGTGGCGAGGGAACGGCAGCTATATCCTTATGCTGCCGAAAACCTGCCGGTCCGTAATCGGCCAATGACGGTCAATTAGCGAGAAGTCCATTCGGGCGACAGTCGTGATTGCCGAAATAGACAATTTTATCAGGTGCTTAGTTTCAACAAAAACACCGTCAGGGGAGTCCGTGCTGCCCGATCCGATACTTTGACGGAAAATCGGGCCCAAAACACCGTCAAAAACACCGTCAAATTGTATCGCTATGAATTCGGCATTTGACTTGATAGACGTAGATTTCAACGAGTTAGGTCTCGTTGATGATGTGGAATTTATGATTTCCGGTGTGGTTCGTAAATATCTGTAAATAAACGATAATTTGCAGAAAATTCACGATTCTTTCATTCCCACTCGATCGTGCCCGGCGGTTTCGACGTATAGTCGTACACCACGCGGTTGATGCCCTGCACCTCGTTGATGATGCGCGTCGCGCAGCGGCTGAGGAAACTCGCGTCGAACGGATAGATGTCCGCCGTCATACCGTCGGTCGAGGTCACGGCGCGGAGCGCGCAGACATGGTCGTAAGTACGCCCGTCGCCCATCACGCCGACAGTCTTGACGGGCAGCAGCACCGCGAACGCCTGCCAGATCGCATCATAGAGCCCCGCATTGCGGATCTCTTCCAGATAGACGGCATCGGCCTTGCGGAGGATGTCGCAGCGTTCCTTTGACACTTCGCCCGGAATGCGGATCGCGAGGCCGGGGCCGGGGAAGGGATGGCGGCCGACGAAAATGTCGGGAAGGCCGAGTTCCTTGCCGAGGAGGCGCACTTCGTCCTTGAACAGCTCGCGCAGCGGTTCGACGAGCTTCATGTTCATGCGCTCGGGAAGGCCGCCGACATTGTGGTGGCTCTTGATCGTGACACTCGGACCGCCAGTGAAGCTAACGCTTTCAATCACGTCGGGATAAAGTGTCCCCTGTGCGAGGAAATCGGCGCCGCCGATCTTCTTCGCTTCTTCCTCGAACACGTTGATGAATTCGCCGCCGATGAACTTTCGTTTCTTTTCGGGGTCGGTGACGCCGGCAAGGCCGCTCATGAAGCGTTCCTCGGCGTCGACGACGACGAGCGGGATATTGTAATGGTCGCGGAACAGCCGCTCGACCTGCTCGCGCTCGTTCATGCGCAGCAGACCGTGGTCGACAAAGACGCAGGTGAGCTGCTCGCCGATCGCCTCGTGGATCAGCACCGCGGCGACCGCGCTGTCGACGCCGCCAGACAGGCCGCACAGCACGCGCTGGTCGCCGACCTGCGCGCGGATTTCGGCAATTTTCGTCGCGCGGAATTCGGCCATCGTCCATTCGCCGCTGCAGCCGCAGACGTGGCGGACGAAATTAGCGATCAGCTTGGCGCCATCGGGCGTGTGAACGACCTCGGGGTGGAACTGCGTGCCGTAATAGCGGCGCTCGTCATCGGCGATGAGCGCGAAGGGCGCGCCGTCGCTGATTGCGACGATGCGGAAGCCCGGGGCGAATTTGGTCACGCGGTCGCCGTGGCTCATCCACACCTGATGGCGCTCGCCGACCTCCCACAGGCCGTCGAACAGCACGCAGGGCTCGGTAACGGTCAGGAAGGCGCGGCCGAATTCGCCGTCGCGTTCGCCATCGGTGCCGCCGGGTTCGACCTGTCCGCCAAGTTGCTGGCTCATCACCTGCTGCCCATAACAGATGCCGAGGATCGGCAGGCCGCTGTCGAAGATCGATTGCGGTGCGCGGGGGCTCCCCGCCGCGGGGACCGATGCGGGCGAGCCTGACAAGATCACGCCCTTCGGCTTCATTCGTTCGAGCGCGGCCTCGGCAGCGCTGAACGGGACGATCTCGCTATACACGCCGGCTTCGCGGACGCGGCGGGCGATGAGCTGGGTCACCTGGCTGCCGAAATCGACGATCAGGATGGATTCGGGCGGAGCGGAAGAGTCTGGAGTCGGCATGGGTGGCCGATAAGGGCGAAGGTCCATGCTGTCCAGCGGTCGATATGGATCATCGGTCGAACCGGCATAGCCTCGACACATTGTTGCGACAATTGCGCGACATAAATGAACCGCGAGCAAAGCGCGGCGTCAGCGGGCGTTAAGCGCTCTCATGCGAAGAAAAAACGAAGACAGAAAAGAAACAAAGGTTCTCCCCCATGAATAACATCCGCCTGACCATTTCCGCACGTGCCGCCCTGCTCGCCGCAGGCGCCTCGTTCGCGCTGCCCGCGATGGCGGAGGCGCCGATCGGTCCGCCGGCCGCCGCCGCGGTCGCCGAACAGCCGGCCGAGTCTGCCCCGGCCGCGCCCGAAACGGTCGAGGATGCCTATGACGATTACAGCGAGGACGAGATCGTCGTCACCGCGCCGCGCCTCGCCGGCCAGCTCGACACTGACATCAAGGCCGAGGCCGAACTCGATGAGGCGGCGATCGCGAGCTACGGCGTGTCGAACGTCTCCGAATTGCTCGACGCGCTCGCGCCGCAGACGCGCTCGGGCCGCGGGCGCGGGGGCGGGCGGCCGATCATCCTCGTCAACGGCCGCCGCATCGGCGGCTTCGGCGAGGTGCGCAATCTGCCGCCCGAAGCGATCGCCAAGGTCGAGGTGTTCCCCGAGGAAGTCGCGCTGCAATATGGCTATTCGGCCGACGAGCGCGTCGTCAACATGGTGCTCAAGCCCAATTTCCGCCAGGTCGCGATCGAGGGCGAGGGCGGCATCCCGACGCAGGGCGGCCGTTTCCAGAGCGAACTTCAGCCAAGCTTCCTGATGATCGGCGAAAATGGGCGCCTCAACGTCAACGCCGGCTGGGACCATAAATCGATGCTGCTCGAAAGCGAGCGGAACTTCGATTATGACGATCCGGCACAAGCGGCCGAGGCCCGGGCGCGCAGCCTGCTTGGCGCATCGGACGAATATTCGATCGACGCGACGATCCAGCGCAGCCTGAACAAGCTGACCGACGCGTCGATCAACGTCCGCTTCGACCAGACTGACAGCCTGTCGCTGCTTGGCCCCGGGGTCGGCGGCGTCGACGATCCGCTCGAACGCGACAGCCGCAGCCGCAACCTCACCACCACCGCCAGCGTCAACGGCATGCTCGGCGACTGGCGCTGGTCGCTGTCGAGTAATTATGCCGACGCCGACCAGCTAACCTTCACCGACCGCATCAGCGGAACCCGCGACCGGTTCGAGAGCAGCCAGCAGACGTTCGGCGGCAACGCCAACCTGTCGGGCACGGTGACCGACGGCTGGGCCGGTCCGATCCGCCTTTCGATGACCGGCAGCTATTCGGGGCTGCGCTTTGACAGCCGGTCGGACAATGCCAACGGCATTACCACGACCGACCTCGCGCGCGACCTGCCAGGCGTGTTCGGCTCGCTTACCGTGCCGCTGCTCGATCCGGAATATGAGGTCGGCAACATCGGCCGCGTCTCGCTGACACTGAGCGGGCAGGTGCAGAATCCCAGCGACTTCGACGCGCTCAAAAGCTGGGGCGCGAACCTCAACTGGGGCGTGACCGACAATTTGTCTCTGATCGCCAGTTTTAACCAGGACGAGGCGGCGCCAGGCATCCAGCAGCTCGGCGCCGCGCCGCTGGTGACCCCCGCGGTGACCTATTACGACTTTGCGACCGGCCAAACGGTGCAGATCACGACGACGACGGGCGGCAACCCGTTCCTGCTCGCCGAACAGCGCCGCGATTTGAAGCTCGGGCTCAACTGGTCGCCGCCGATGCTCGAAGGGCTGAATGTCTCGGTCAATTACAACAGCAATAAAAGCTATGACACCGCGAACAGCCTGCCCTTGCTGACCCCCGAGATCGAGGCCGCCTTCCCCGACCGTGTCACGCGCGACGCGAACGGCGTGCTGCTCGCGCTCGACCAGCGGCCGGTCAACTTCGACCGGTCCGAAAATTCGCAGATCCGCTGGGGCCTCAATTTCGGCAAGAGTTTCGGCCAGCAGGAGCAGCGCGGCCCCGGCGCGGGTGGCCCCGGCGGCGGACGTCCCGAAGGTGCGGGCGCTCGCGAAGGCGGCGGATCGGGCGCCGGTGAGGGGCGTCGGCGTGGCGGCGGTGGTCCGCGCATGGGCGGCCGCGGCGGCCGCGGTGGTCCCGGCGGGATGTTTGGCGGACCGCAGGGCGGGCGTTGGCAAGTGTCGCTCTATCACACGATCAAGCTGACCGACAAAGTCCTGATCCGTCCGGGCGTGCCCGAACTCGACCTGCTCAATGGCTCGGCGACGGGCAGCGGCGGCGGCAGCAACCGCCACCTGTTCGAACTCGACGGCGGTCTGTTCAACAAGGGCATGGGCGTCCGGCTCAGCGCCAAATATGACAGCGGCAGCACGGTCACCGGCGGCACCGCGGGCGACCTGAAGTTCGGCGACCTTGCCACCTTCAACCTGCGCTTCTTCGTCGACCTGAACCAGAAGGCGAAGCTGACCGAGAAGCTGCCGTTCCTCAAGGGATCGCGCCTGCGCCTGTCGGTCGACAATGTCTTCGACGCCCAGCGCAAAATCACCGATGCAAACGGTCGCGTGCCGCTCAACTATCAGCCGGGCTATATCGACCCCCTGGGCCGCTATATCGAGCTGGAGTGGCGCAAGACCTTCTAGGCCGCGACGCGCGCGCCGGCGATCGCGTCGCGCGGCGGTTCCGAAGGAACAAAGGTCAGCGCCTTCGCGAATTGCGCGGTGCAACTCGCCCAGCTGTACCGCGCGCCGAGCGCTTCGGCGTCGGCACGGTTGCACGCGAGCGCCGTGTCGATCGCGCGGCCCAGCTCCTCGTCGAGTGCGCCCGCGCCATCGCGCACGATGTCGCCCGGGCCCGCCACCGGATAGGCGGCCACCGGGGTTCCGCAGCTCATAGCCTCGATGATGACGAGTCCAAAGGTGTCGGTGCGGCTGGGAAAGACGAAGACGTCGGCGCCCGAATAGGCTGAGGCCAGCGCTTCGCCGCCCAGCTTGCCGAGGAACAAGGCGTCCGGATGCTGCGCCTTCAACTCGGCGAGCGCGGGGCCTTCGCCCACGATGACTTTCGTGCCCGGCCGGCCGGTCGCGAGGAAGGCGCCGATATTCTTCTCGACCGCAACGCGCCCGACATACAGCTGGATTGGCCGCGCCAGCCCGGCATAGGCCGGGTGCGGCGCGCGATCGGGGCGGAACAGCTCGTGATCGACGCCGCGTTCCCACATCATCGTCTGCGGGAGGCCCTGATCGGCCAGCTCGCGCGCCAGGCTGCGCGTCGCGACCATGATGTGCCGCGCCGGGCGGTGGAACCAGCGGATGAAGCGCCACACAAAGGCAGGCGACACGGGGAGCCGCGCCGCGACATATTCGGGAAAGCGCGTGTGATAGGCGGTGGTGAAGGGAAATTTATTCGTCAGGCACCAGCGCCGCGCCGCCATGCCGAGCGGGCCCTCGGTCGAGATGTGGATCGCCTGCGGACCAAAGGCGCGGATGTGCCGCCCGACCTTGCGCCATCCAGCAAAGGCGAGGCGAATTTCGGGATAGGAGGGGCAGGGGAGCGACCGGAACAGGTCGGGCGAGATGATACCGACCTCGTGCCCTGCGGCGCGCAGTTCGCCGACCGTCGCCTGCAATGTGCGGACAACGCCGTTGACCTGCGGCTCCCACGCGTCGGTGACGATCAATATCCTCATGCGGCGATATCCTTATGCGGCACGCGCCGGGGCGGGCAGTTTCAGCGGTGTCGGCGCGGTGCGGCTTGCGACTTCCTCGGCCCAGTGGAGGATTTCCATCGTGCCGTCATGATGCTCGACGAGCGCGGTGCAGCCTTCGACCCAGTCACCGTCGTTGTAATATTCGGTACCCTCGATCTCGCGCATCTCGGCGCTGTGGATGTGGCCGCACACGACACCATCGACGCCGCGCGAGCGGGCCGCGTGGGCGACGACTTCCTCGTACCGCCCGATGAACTGGACCGCGTTCTTGACCTTGTGCTTGGCGACCATCGACAGCGACCAATAGGGCAGGCCGAAGGCGCTGCGGATGCGGTTGACGACCACATTGCACTTCATCAGCGCGGTGTAGGCGGCGTCGCCGACGAAGGCGAGCCAGCGGTGTGCGAGCATCACCGCGTCGAATTCGTCGCCGTGGACGACGAGCAATTTGCGGCCGTCGGCGGTCTCGTGGATCGCCTCGCGGCGAATCTCGACCCCGCCGAAATCGAAGCCGTCGAACGGCTTGCACATCTCGTCATGGTTGCCGGGGACATAGACAACGCGGGTGCCGCGCTTGGCGCGCTTGAGCACGCGCCACACGACGTCATTATGCTCGGGCGGCCAGAAATGGCGCTTCTTGAGCCGCCAGCCGTCGATGATGTCGCCGACGAGGTACAGCGTCTCGCAATCGACATGGTCGAAGAAGTCGATCAGCATCGCTGCGTTGCACCCGCGCGTGCCGAGGTGGATGTCGCTCACCCACACCGTGCGATAGCTCCGCCGCTCGCCGATCACGCGTTCGGGAATATGCGGGTCGCTGGTGAACGGGTCGGGAAAACGCGCGGGGATGGGCAGGGTCGAAATCGTGGCCATGTCACACTCCGTAAGCAGCCTCGGGCTGCCCACGGCCTAGACAGGAGATTTGTTACACCCTGCGATTCAAAGTCGCGACAATTCAGGGACTGTTCGGCGTCACTTCCATGACGTTGCCTATTTGACACATATGCGGTTAACCATGATCCAATCAGGTTCGCCGAATGACCAGGTTCCTGATTTCGCTCATATCTTCCATGGCGAAGCGCACGCCCTCGCGGCCGAGCCCGCTGTCCTTCACCCCGCCATAGGGCATATTGTCGACGCGATAGGAGGACACATCGTTGACGACGATCCCGCCAACGTCGAGATGATCCCATGCGTCCAGCACCTTGTGGATGTCGCGCGTGAACAGCCCCGCCTGCAGTCCGAACTTGCTGTCGTTGACCTCGGCGAGCGCCGCCTCCCAGTCGGTGAATTTCGACAGGATGACGACCGGGCCAAAGGCTTCCTCGCGCACCACATCGGTGTCGCCGGGGACATTCTCCAGCAGCGCAGCCTCGAGCATATTGCCCTCGCAGCCGCCACCCGCGAGCAGGGTCGCGCCCGCGGCGACCGCATCGTCGATCCAGCCCTTCAGCCGCTGCGCTTCCTTCACCGAAATCATCGGGCCGATGAAGGTGTCGCGATGCTTCGGATCGCCCGATTTCAGCGTCTTGACCTTTGCGGTCAGCATGTCGCGGAACCTGTCGTAAATCTCTTCATGGATGATCACGCGCTGCACATGGATGCAGCTTTGCCCCGACTGGTAATAGCCGCCGAAGATGATCCGCGCGAGGGCATGGTCGAGGTCGGCATCCTTGTCGACGACGACCGCGGCGTTGCCGCCGAGTTCGAGCACGACCTTTTTCTTGCCGGCCTTGGCCTTCAGGTCCCAGCCGACGCCGGGCGAACCGGTGAAGCTGAGCAATTTCAGCCGTTCGTCGGTGGTGAACAGGTCGGCGCCGGCGCGGGTCGCGGGCAATATGCTGAACGCGCCCTCGGGCAGGATGTCGCATTCGGCGAGAACCTCGCCCATGATGATCGCGCCGAGCGGCGTCAGCGACGCGGGCTTCATCACGAAGGGGCAGCCGATCGCGATCGCCGGCGCGATCTTGTGCGCGGCGAGATTGAGCGGGAAGTTGAACGGCGAGATGAAGCTGCACGGCCCGATCGGCACGCGCTTCCACATCCCCATATAGCCTTTGGCGCGCGCTGAAACGTCGAGCGGCTGGACCTCGCCATAATTGCGCGTCGCTTCCTCGGCGGCGATGCGGAAGGTGTCGATCAGCCGCGTGACCTCACCCTCGCTGTCGGCGATCGGCTTGCCCGCCTCGACGCACAGCGCATAAGCGAGTTCGTCGAAGCGCTCCTGAAACCGCGTGACGCAATGGGTGAGCACGTCGCGCTTCTCGAAACTCGCCAGCCGCGCCATCGGCTCGGCGGCGCAGACGGCGCCCGCGATCGCCTCGTCGATCACGTCGGGGGTCGCGAGTGCGGTGCGGAACGCGACCTCGCCGGTGAACTTGTCGATCACCTCGAGGTCGGTGTTCGGCTGCACCGCCTTGTTGTTGAGATAGAGCGGATAGACGTCCTTGAGTTTCATTCAGCATCTCCCCCTCCCGCAGGCGGGAGGGACTGGGGGTGGGCAGCGGTGGCGTATCGGCCCACCCCGCTGCGACTAACAGCGAGCTCGCAAGTCTCACTGCCCCTCCCGCTTGCGGGAGGGGATGGAAAATCAGAGCTCTTTTGACAACCGCTTGATGTCGTTGTTCAAAATCTGGTCATTCTCCGAATAGTCAACCGGACAGTCGATCAGATGCACACCCGGCGTGCTCAGTGTATGCGCGAGCAGTTCTTTCAAATGCGCCGCGCTCTCGACCCGATGCCCATGCGCACCATAAGCCTCGGCATATTTGACGAAATCGGGGTTGCCATAGGTCAGCCCCCAATCCTTGAAGCCCATGTTCGCCTGTTTCCAGCGGATCATGCCATAGCTGTTGTCGTTCAAAATCAGCACGGTGATGTTGAGCCCGAGGCGCACCGCGGTCTCCATCTCCTGGCTGTTCATCATGAAACCGCCGTCGCCGCAGATCGCCATGACCTTGCGCCCCGGATAGACCATCGCCGACATCATCGCGCTCGGCAGCCCCGCGCCCATCGTCGCGAGCGCATTGTCGAGCAGCACCGTGTTCGGCTTGCACGCGGTATAGCCGCGCGCAAACCAGATCTTATAGACGCCATTGTCGAGGCAGATGATCCCGTCGTCGGGCATCGCATCGCGCACCGACTGCACCAGATGTGGCGGAAAAATGGGGAAACGCTCGTCCTTCGCCAGCGGCGCGGTGTGCGCGACCTCGCCCTGACGATAGGCGAGCAGATGGTCGAATTTCCACCCGCCGTTGGGGACGATGTCCTCCTTAATCTGCCACACCGCGTTGGCGATATCGCCGATGACCTCGATGTTCGGAAAATAGACCGGATCGACTTCGGCGGTCTTGCTCGATACATGAATGACGGTCGGGCCGCCGCGCTGCATGAAGAAGGGCGGCTTCTCGATCACGTCATGGCCGAGGTTGACGATGCAGTCCGACGCCTCGACCGCGCGGTGCACGAAATCGCCCGATGACAGCGCGGCGCAGCCCAGAAATTTCGGATGCCGCTCGTCGATCACGCCCTTGCCGAGCTGCGTCGTCAGAAACGGAATCCCGGTCTTTTCGATGAACTGCAGGAGCATGCGGCCAGTCATTGTGCGATTGGCGCCGGCGCCGATGACAAGCACGGGCGAGGTCGCCTTTTCGAGCGCTTTCACCGCCTCGCGGATCGATTTCACATCGGCGTTCGGGCGCCGCGAATGGCTGCGCTTCAAGGGCGTCGAATCGGTATGCTCGTCGGCGATATCCTCGGGAAGTTCGATGTGCACCGCGCCGGGCTTTTCCTCTTCGGCGAGGCGGAAGGCTTCGCGCACTCGGCTCGGGATATTGTCGGATGAGGCCATCTGGTGCGTATATTTGGTGATCGGCCCCATCATCGCGACGACGTCGAGGATCTGGAAGCGGCCTTGCTTCGATTTCTTGATCGGCTTTTGCCCGGTGATCATCATCATCGGCATGCCGCCAAGCTGGGCATAGGCGGCCGCAGTGACGAAGTTCGTCGCGCCGGGGCCGAGCGTCGCGAGGCAGACGCCGGTCTTGCCGGTGTGGCGGCCATAGGTTGCGGCCATGAAGCCCGCGCCCTGTTCGTGCCGCGTCAGGATCAGCTTGATCTTGGTCGAGCGCGACAGGCTGTCGAGGAAATCGAGATTCTCTTCGCCCGGAACGCCGAAAATATATTCGACGCCTTCTTCTTCCAGACACTCGATGAACAGGTCGGATGCTTTTTTCATGCTACAGTCGCCCCCTCAGCCACGCACCCCATCGGTGCGGCCCCAAGTCATGCCGGCGACCCCTCAGCACAAATGTCGTTGCAGCGGCGCTCGTCATAGGTCGCGAGTCCCTGCTGCATCGGAAGGGTTTGTAACGAGGGGGAAAGGGGTTGTCACCCTGCGCGCCGGGGGCAGCGCCTGGTCAGCGCCGGTCGATCCAAAGATCGCGGTCGAGGCGCCCCGAAACTTCGGCTCCGGCGGCGATTTCGGCGCTCCGCCCCGTCGGGAGGAAGGGCAGGGCAAGGAAGGCGGCGGCGGTCGCCGCCGTGTCGCCTGCGTCTTTTTTGCCGCGCGCTTCGATCATGCCGCTCACGCGCAGCGGTCCGCCAGGCATTTCGGCGTAGAGCAATTGCACGTCGAGTTTGCCCGACCGCACCAGCAGGCGCGCCGGCAGGGCGCCAGCGGTGACGGGCTCTTCCGCGGCGGCCGGGCAAGCCAGCGCCAATGCGATCGCGATCAGCAGGGTGCGACCCGTTGTCACGGCGCCGCAGGTTTCGGGCGCGGGATTGCGGTGTCCTGCTCGACAAAGCCGGTCATCAGTTCGCCGGCCTTGATCTTGGCATTGTTGCCCTTGGCGAGCAGGCCGAGCGGCCCCAGTGCGATAATACCCAACGCGGTCTCGGCGCCGCCGCCCGCGCCCTTGGCTTCGTTGTTGCCGCTGATCGGCACCCGATACCCCGCGACATCGACATAAAGCAGCCGCGCCTCGAGCGATCCCGACTTGCCGGCGTTGCCGCTTTTCTTCGCGGCGAGCACTTCGCCCCACGCGGTCGTGCCTACGGGCAGCGCAAGGACACCATCGACGAAAACCGGCTTGTCGACGCGCAGCCGGAACCGATGTCCCTGGGTGTGGGTCTTCGTCGTTACTTCCGACACCACCATGAAATGGACAGGCGTGTCGCGTTTCAGGATGAGGGGGGCGATTGCGGGCTCGAGGGCGATCGCCGGGGCGGGTTCTTCGGGCGGGTTCGTTTCAACGGCCGCCGCGGACTGCGCCGATGCGCCAAGTAAAACGGCCACTGCCGCGCCAAATATCAATGCCATTATCTGCCCCCTGCAACCCCGCATCAGATAGGCCATGAATAGCCGAAGTTGCCAAGCCAGAATTTTGTTGACCCGGCTGAAAAGGAGAGAGAATTGTCGGCGATCAACAAGGGGGAGAAGGCGATGAAGTACGCAAGGATATTAGCGGCGGTGAGTATCGCCGTAATGGTCATTTCGACGCCCGCGATGGCGAAGAAAAAGGACGTCGCGCATGTGATGGTCAACGAGGAAATGGGCGTGCCCGTTTTCCCCTATGACATCACCGACAAGCCGTACAAGATCGTCGGCGTGGTCACCGCCGGCGTCCGCAAGGCGACGATCTTTAGCAAGGAGCCGTCGCAGAAGAAAATCTACGACGAAATATGGGAACGCGGCGAAAAGCTGGGTGCGGACGCCGTGATCGGTGCCAAATATGGCGACAGCCACATCACCGCGCTGAGCTGGGGCAACACGAAGGCTGGCGGCGTCGCGATCAAATTCCTGACCGCCGAGGAAATCGCGGCGGGGACCAAGGGCGACACGCTCGAAGGGTTCGATCCCGAAGCGTGGACCGGCAAGACGAAATAGGCGTCCGCATCACGAAGCAGTGGGGGAGCGGCGTCGCCGTTCCCCTTTTTGCTGCCGGTCAATCGATGTCGAACAGCCCCGCGAGCTGTTCGACCATCGTCCCACCCAGCTGCTCGGCGTCCATGATCGTCACCGCGCGGCTGTAATAGCGTGTCACATCGTGCCCGATGCCGATCGCGCAGAGCTCGACCGGCGAGCGGTTCTCGATCCATTCGATCACCTGCCGCAGATGCTGGTCGAGATAGGCGCCGTGGTTGACCGACAACGTGCTGTCGTCGACCGGCGCGCCGTCGGAGATCACCATCAATATCTTGCGCTCTTCAGGGCGGCCGATGATGCGGCTGTGCGCCCACGTCAGCGCCTCGCCGTCGATATTCTCTTTCAGCAGCCCCTCGCGCATCATCAGCCCGAGCGACTTGCGCGCGCGGCGATAGGGTTCGTCGGCGGGCTTGTAGATGATGTGGCGGAGGTCATTGAGGCGGCCGGGATGCGCGGGGCGGCCGGCGGCGAGCCAATCCTCGCGGCTTTGCCCGCCCTTCCACGTCCGCGTCGTGAAGCCCAAAATCTCGGTCTTCACGCCGCAGCGTTCGAGCGTGCGCGCGAGGATGTCAGCACTGATTGCGGCGATGCTGATCGGCCGCCCGCGCATCGACCCGCTATTGTCGATCAGCAGGGTAACAACGGTGTCGCGGAAATCGGTATCGCGCTCGATCTTGTACGACAGCGACTGGCCGGGCGAGACGATGACGCGCGCGAGGCGGGCTGCGTCGAGCTGGCCTTCCTCCTGGTCGAAATCCCACGCGCGGTTCTGCTGCGCCATCAACCGGCGCTGCAGCCGGTTGGCGAGCTTGGTCACCGCGCCCTGCAGATGCTGCATCTGCGTGTCGAGATAGGCGCGCAGCCGCGTCAGTTCGTCGGCGTCGCAAAGCTCGGTCGCGGCGATGATCTCGTCATGCTTCTCGGTGAAGCGCAGATAGTTGAAATCGGGAATGTCGCTCGGCAGGCGGTTGGGGCGCACGGGCAGCATGCCCTCGTCGCCTTCGCCGCCCATTTCGGGTTCGCCGTCGGCTTCCATTTCTTGCGCGTCGGGGTCGCTGTCGCCGTCGTCGGCCTGATCGCCCGCCATTTCGGCGCGCGCATCAACCTGGCTTTCACCGGCGCCGCCGTCTTCGCTTTCCTGCTCTTCCTGGCTCTCTTCGGCCTCGGTCTCGTCCTGCTCGCCGCCGTCCTCGGCGCCTTCCTCCAGCGGCTCGTCGCTCTGGATCAGGTCGAGGTGGCGGAGCGCAAGCTTCGCGGTTTCGGCAAAGGCAGCCTGATCGTCGAGCAGCATCGACAGCGCGGTCAGGTCACCGCCCGCCTCGTTGGTGATCCATTCGCGCACCAGCGACAGGCCGGTCTCGGTCCCCTGCGGCGCCTGTTCACCGGTCAGCGCCTCGCGCAGCATCAGTTCGAGCGCGCTCGAAATCGGCACATCCTCACGGCCCTGCGCGCGGCTGATCGGATCGCTGCGCATCCGCATCGCGAGGCTGGCGGCAAGGTTGCCGCGCATGCCGTTCATGTGGCGCGCGCCGAGCGCTTCGACCCGCGCGCGCTCCATCGCGTCGAACGCGGCGGCGGCGATCGGATCGGCGGGGCGCGCCGCGGCGTGCAATTTCTCGCTGTGATGCTTCATGCGCAGCGCATAGCTGTCCGCAAAGCCCCGCGCCTCGGCGACCTGATCGGCGGGCAGCGTGCGCGACGGCGTCGGCACCTTGATCGCCTTGCCGATCTGCGCGGGCGCGTCGGCGGTAAAGCCGACCTCGACCTCGGCATCGCGGGTGACCGCGCGCGCGACGCTCGACAGCGCGGCCTTGAAATCGTCGAGGGGAGATTGGGAAGTCATTTCGAGTCGGCTCTAACCAGCTTTTGTCGTCGAAGGAAGAGAGTCAGGCGACCGTATTTCCAATCGTCACCCCGGACCTGATCCGGGGTGACGAAGGGAGAGTAAGGGAGCTTATAGCTATGCTCGCTTGACCTTCCGCGGGCTCGGGAGCATCCGCGGCTTATGTCCTCCCCCGCACTCTCCCCCATGAAAAAGCCCTGGATCGTCATCCTCTGCGCTGCCCTCATCGTCACGCTGGCGATGGGCGTGCGCCAGTCGTTCGGCCTGTTACTGCCGCAGATGAGCGTGGATATCGGGATCAGCCGCTCCGATTTCGGCCTCGCGATGGCGCTTCAGAATTTGCTGTTCGGCCTCGTCCAGCCCTTCGTCGGCGCGCTTGCCGACAAGCATGGCGCGGGGCGCGTCGTACTCGGCGGGGCGCTGCTTTATGCGCTCGGGCTGATCGGCGCGGCGTTCGCGACCGATGCGGTCGGGCTGCATATCAGTTTTGGCCTGCTGATCGGCATGGCGCAGTCGGCGACGACCTTTGTCGTCGTGCTCGGTGCGGTCGGACGCGTTGTCAGCCCGGAAAAGCGCAGCAGCGCGTTCGGTATCGTCACCGCGGGCGGCTCGCTGGGCCAGTTTCTGGTGGTGCCGCTCGCATCGATGCTGCTCGGCAATATCGGCTATCACGAAACCCTGTGGATCATGGCGGGGCTCGTCGCGCTTTGCGGCCTGCTCGCGATCGGCGTCGCGGGTCGCACCGATACGCCGGGTACGGTGCAAGCCGAAGAACAGACGGCCCGAGACGCGCTGCGCGAAGCCGCCGTCCACCGCGGCTATTGGCTGCTCAACGCGGGCTTTTTCGTCTGCGGTTTCCACATCGCCTTCATCGCGACGCATCTGCCCGCCTATCTCGACGACAAGGGACTCGGGATCGAAATCGGCGCGCAGGTGCTTGCGCTCGTCGGGCTGTTCAACATCCTCGGTTCGTACGTATTCGGCCGCGCCGGCGACCTGATGCGGCAGAAATATGTGCTGTCGGCGCTCTACACCGCGCGCTCGGCGGTGATTGCTCTGTTCCTGTTCCTGCCCTTGAGCCATGCAAGCGCGCTCGTCTTCGCGGGTGCGATGGGCTTCCTCTGGCTCGGCACCGTGCCGCTCACCAGCGGCATCGTCGGGCGCATCTTCGGCATCCGCTATCTCTCGATGCTCTATGGCATCGTGTTTTTGAGCCACCAGCTCAGCAGCTTCTTTGGCGCGTGGATGGCGGGGCTGATCTTCGATGCGACCGGCAGCTATAATATCGCGTGGGGCTTCTCGATCGCGCTCGGGCTGTTCGCGGGGCTCGTCCACCTGCCGATCGCCGACGCTCCGGTCAAACGGCTGGCACCGGCGTGAGGCTCGCGCGACAGGACTGGGTGGCGCTCGCGCTCTTTGTCCTGATCGCGGCGGGCGGTCTCTGGCTGTGGACCGGTGAGGGGCCGGTTGTCTGGCTCACCAATTTCGCGATCATGTGCGGTTTTTAGGGCGCTTCCGCCGCAGGAATGCGATTGCAGATGCCCTCATCGTCGGGTTTCGGGTCCGCCTGATCGGGGAGCAGCCGGAACACATGCTTTAGCTGCGTCGCCGTGCGCTCGGGCCGCGTCCGCTTGCCCGCGACGACATCGACGAAATCGCGGCACGCGACCGCGCTGCGCAGGAAATTGCTGTGGCCGGTGGTCGTCCGCGAAACATCGGTGGTGTCGATCACCGTCAGCCCCGAAATCGCCGCCGGGTAGCAGCGCACCGGTAGCCCCTTCGCTTTCAGGTCCGCCGCTTCGAACGGGTTGAAGCAATAGGGCGAGCCGAGGCGCGGATAACCGTGCAGCGCGCGCGACGCCGCGAGGGCCTTGTCGGCGTGCGAGACGTATACGGTGATCCGCCGTCCCACTGCGACGCGCCGTGCAGACAGCACTTCCTCCTCGATATCGCGCTCGAAGGTTTCGCGATCGATGTCGGGTGAGGCCAGGATGACATTCGAAATATTGCTGCTGTCGGCGCTGCTCGATGTCCGGTCGACATAGGAAATCGCCGGGATCACCAGCCGCGCGCCCAGCGAGTGCGAGACGACGACGATTTCCTTGACCCAAGGCCGTTCGGCGAGTGTCTTCAGGAAATCGCGGAAATTGCGGACGTCGTGATACATGTTGGTTTCGTCGACGGCATAGCTCAGCACTTCGCCCTGCGACGGCCAGCTATATTCGATCACCGGCCCCGCAAAGCCCGTCATCCGCGCGATCTGGGCGGCGTCCTTCGATGTCGTCTCGAACGTCTCGCGATAGCCATGGACATAGAGCAGGACACGGCCCTGTCTCCTGTCCGTCTCGGCCTGCAAGGCTTTC
This sequence comes from Sphingopyxis sp. Root154, assembly GCF_001427105.1. Classification (GTDB taxonomy): domain Bacteria; phylum Pseudomonadota; class Alphaproteobacteria; order Sphingomonadales; family Sphingomonadaceae; genus Sphingopyxis. The sequence goes on along the minus strand of NZ_LMGI01000002.1, from coordinate 258,516 downwards.
CACCAGTCGCCCGAATCCTGAAACGCCATCGGGGTCCGCAAAGTCTTCTTTTTGCCGACTTCGATTTCGCGCGGCGCGGCAAAGTGGCCGTAACGGATCTTGTCGCCGCGATGGCGGAGCAGGCTTATGTCATCGGTGCGGCAGTCGGGCAGGCGGCTGGTCGCGAAGAACAGCGGCAGCGCCGCCCCATCGATCACCGCGCCGGGCTTCGCGGTGCAGCGGGGATCGGCGACATAGTCGGCATGGCGGACTTTGCCATAGTCGACCGCCGCGATGCTGCAGCCCGACAGCGCCAATGCGGCGGCCGCCACCAGCAGGTGGCGCGCCGGGATCACTTGCCGACCACGCTCTCGGGCAGGTCCTCGCCGAACACGCGCTGATAATATTCGGCGACGATCATCCGCTCGGCCTCGTCACACTTGTTGAGGAACGAGAGGCGGAAGGCGAAGCCGATATTGTTGAAGATCGCGGTGTTCTGTGCCCAGCTGATCACGGTACGCGGCGACATCACGGTCGAAATGTCGCCGTTGATGAAGCCCTGGCGCGTCAGGTCGGCGACCTTGACCATATTGGCGACGGTCGTCTCGTCGGTGTTCGGCACCTTGGCGAGGATGATCGCGCTTTCGGTCGCCGCGGGCAGATAGTTCAGCGTGACGACGATGTTCCAGCGGTCCATCTGGCCCTGGTTGATCTGCTGCGTCCCATGATACAGCCCGCTCGTGTCGCCGAGCCCGACGGTGTTCGCGGTCGAGAACAGGCGGAAATGCGGGTTCGGGCGGATCACCCGGTTCTGGTCGAGCAAAGTCAGCTTGCCCTCGGTCTCCAGCACGCGCTGGATCACGAACATCACGTCGGGGCGGCCCGCGTCATATTCGTCGAACACGAGCGCGGTCGGGGTCTGCAGCGCCCAGGGGAGCAGACCTTCACGGAACTCGGTCACCTGCTGCCCGTCGCGCAGGACGATCGCGTCGCGACCGACGAGGTCGATGCGGCTGATATGCGCGTCGAGATTGACGCGGATGCACGGCCATTTCAGGCGCGCCGCGACCTGCTCGATATGCGTCGACTTGCCGGTGCCGTGATAGCCCTGCACCATCACGCGGCGGTTGTATTTAAAGCCCGCAAGGATCGCGAGCGTCGTGTCTCCGTCGAAGACATAAGCGGGATCGAGGTCGGGGACGCGCTCGTCGGCCTCGCTGAACGCCGGCACCTTCATGTCGATATCGACACCGAAAACCTCGCGCGCATCGATCTCGACATCGGGCGCCGAAAGGAGCGTCGAGCCGTGATGGTCGGGGAGGCTGTTCGGGATATCGGTCATGTCTCTTGTCCAGCGATATGGTCAGGGAGAGTCGCCGTCAGGTGGCGCTTCGCCAGCGCGGTATCGTCATGGGTTGCGCCTTGCAACGCCTTTTCAGAGCAAACCGAGCGCCTTCATCACCGCCGACTGGTCATAATAGGGACGTTCGCAGACGATCTTGTCGCCGCCCGGCGCGAATTCGAAGCTTGCAGCCATACGAATGCGGAACGCCTTGCCGGTCGGCTCGATCGTCCTGAGGCCGAGCTTCAGCGGGCCGAGATGCGTGCCGGTCAGCCAGAATTCGACGAGCACCGTGTTCGTGCCCGCGTCTGCGGCGATCGCGATGACCTCGTTCGCCTGATCGGGAAAGGGTTCGCGCGACGTGGCGAAATAGGACCGCACCGCCGCTTCGCCGTCGAAAATCGTGCCGGGGCCCATCAATTCGTATCGTGGGTGGTCGAAGGTCGCGAGGACGCCGTCCCAATCGTGCGTGATCTCGAGCGCCATGTGCCGGCGCACCACCTCGATCCGTGCTTCGTTCAGGTCGGTCATCGTGCGTCTCCCTATGCGAAAGCCTTCGTCTTCCTCAGCAATTGATACGCCTGGACTACCTCGCCCAGCCTCGCTTCGAAACTGCGATCGCCGCCATTGCGGTCGGGGTGATATTTGCGGACAAGCTCGCTGTAGCGTCGCCGCAGCGCCGCGCGGTCGGCGTCGGCGGGCAGCGCGAGCAATTGCATCGCCGCATGCTCCTCGCGCGACAGGCCGGGATTCTTCGCCTCGCGCCGCGCCTCGTCCATCCGCTGGCGAAAGCGCGCGCCGAGCGCGTCGATCGGGTCGCGGAAATCGGCCCAGCGCGGCGGCAGGTCGGCGCTGCCCGCGGCGCGGAAGGTACGGCTTTCGGTTTCCCACCCAGCCGTAGGAGACTGCGCCTCCATGATCTGGTCGGCGGTCATGCCCTCGAAGAAATTATAGCCCGCGTTGAATTCGCGCACATGGTCGAGGCACAGCCAGCGATATTGCGGCGGGCCATCGGGCGAGCGCGTCCACGCCATCGGCGCGCGGAATTCGCCGGGCTCGCGGCATCCGGGTGCGGCGCAGGCTTCCTTGCGGGGGACGCGGCCATGAAAACGGGAAGGGCGAGATGGAGACGGCACAACAGGCTTTCGGAATCGGGGAGGCTGACCTTTGGGAGGCCTTATAATTTGGCGACGAAGCGCTTATGGTCAACCCATGAGCAGCAAAGGCCCCGCACAGCAAGAGATGGAAAGCCTGCTCACCGCAGCCTTTCCCGACGCAAAATTCGTCCTGAACAACGACAGCACCAGCCATCATGGCCATTCAGGCGACGACGGCAGCGGCGAGTCGCATTTCAGCTTGAACATCGAGTGGGTGGGCTTTGCCGGGATGAATCGCGTCGCGCGCCAGCGCGCGGTGAACAAGGCGCTCGGCGACATGCCGGGGCAGCGCGTCCACGCGCTCGCGATCAAGGCGACCGCGCCGGGAGAATGACGATGCCGGACAAGGTGAACCTCGCCGAAGCCTTCGCAAAAATCCCCGACGCATGGAACCCTCGCGTTGCGGGCGACATCAACGATTTTCAGGTCAAGCTGGTCAAGCTCGACGGCAAGTTCGACTGGCATCATCACGATATCGAGGACGAACTTTTCCTCGTCGTCGCCGGCCGGATGAAGATGGCGTTTCGCGACCGCGACGTGATCGTCGAGCCCGGCGAGTTCATCATCGTCCCGCACGGCACCGAACATTGCCCCGAGGCGCTGGACGGCGAATGTCAGGTGCTCCTCCTCGAACCAAACTCGACGCTGAACACGGGCAATGTCGAAACCGAAAAGACCAAGAAAACACTGGAAAGGCTCGATTGATGTTCGACATCATCACTCCCTCGACTCACGATCTCGGCGCCTTCGAAGTGCGCCGCACGCTGCCGAACAAGGCGCGGACGATGGTTGGCCCCTTCATTTTCGTCGACCAGTTCGGTCCCGCGCATTTCGACATCGGCCGCGGCATGGACGTGCGCCCGCATCCGCACATCAATCTCGCGACGGTCACCTATTTGTTCGAAGGCGCGATCGACCATCGCGACAGCATCGGCACCTTTGCGACGATCCGACCCGGCGCGTGCAACTTGATGACCGCGGGCAGCGGCATCGTCCATTCGGAGCGCACGCCCGCCGCTGAGCGCGCGACCGGATCGGGCATCTCGGGAATGCAGACCTGGCTCGCCTTGCCCGACGGTAAGGAAGAGATCGACGCGGCGTTCGAACATGTTGCAAAGGACGACCTGCCGCTGATCGAGGATAATGGCGTGTCGGCGCGCGTGATCATGGGCAGCCTGTGGGGCGCGACCTCGCCGATTACGCAGCATGCCGCGACGATCTATGCCGACATATTGATGAACGCCGGCGCGACGATCCCGATCGATGCCGAGGCCGACGAGCGCGCGGTGCTCGTTGCGCTTGGCGACGCGAGCCTCGATGGCGAGGCGCTCGACCGTCACAGCCTCTATATATTGAAACCCGGTCAGGCGATGACGCTCCGCGCCGAGAGTGACGCGCGCGTGATGCTGCTCGGCGGCGAGGCGTTCAAGACGCCGCGCCACGTCTGGTGGAATTTCGTGAGCTCCAGCCGCGACCGCATCAACCAGGCGAAGCACGACTGGAAGGAACGCAACTTCCCGCTCGTCCCCGGCGACAGCGAGGAATTCATCCCGATCCCCGAGGTGCCGAAGACGGTCAGCTATCCGTGAGCCTGCTGCTGGCGCTGACGCTCGCGGCAGGCACCGAACCAGTCTTCCACTGCAGCTTTGGTGCCAAGCAGCTCACCGTAACGCAACAGGGCAACGCGCTCATCTATCGCTATGGCACCAAGAGCAAGACCGAGCTTCGGATCGTCGCCGATGCCGCGAGCGGGCGTGTCTTCTATAACCGGCGGCTCTATCCGCGTGCCGAGGATCAGACGCTGCGCTTCGTCAGCGGTGACTATAGCTATATCGTCTATGCCCATTGGTCGGCGCCGAGCATGGGGATGACCGAGGAGGGCAGCACGCCCGAAAGCTATTATGGCGGGCTCCATGTGTGGCGTGGCGAGACCGAACTGTCATCGCGCCGTTGCATCAGCGGCGGCGACATGCGCGAATGGCCGATCTTCAAGACGCTGCCGCAGGACGACGAGAATCTGACGCCGGAAGAATAGGAACCGGCCATTTGTTGCAGCTTGCCAGCCGCAACGATCCCCGCCAGATTGGTTTCGAAAAGAAACCAAAGGAGCGGAATGGATGATCGGCGATTTCGAACAACAGCGCGTCAAGCTTGCGACCGGGGCCGAACTCGACGTCGTCGACATGGGCCCGCGCGATGCGCCGGCCCTCATCTTCCTCCACGGCTTTCCCGAATCGCACCGCACCTGGCGCTATCAGCTGCCACATTTCGCAGATCGCTTTCGCTGTATCGCGCCCGACCAGCGCGGCTATCGCGGCTCGTCGAAGCCGCAGGACGCCGAATCCTACACCCCCGACAAGCTGATCGCCGATATCTTCGCGCTCGCCGATGCGCTCGGCGTCGGCGAATTCACGATCGTCGGCCACGACTGGGGCGGGGCGATCGCGTGGGGTGTCGCGCTCGGCGGCCAGCCGGGCGGGCTGCATCCGGCGTGGGCGGGCCGGGTAACGCGCGCGGTCATCGCCAACGCACCGCATCCGGGCATCTTCCAGCACCTGCTCGCGACGAACGCCGATCAACGCGCCGCAAGCCAATATATCCGCACCTTCCGCGACCCGGCGAGTGACGCGATCATCGAGGAGCATGGCATTGCGGGCATTCTGGCCCACGCCTTCGAAGGACGCGTGCCGAGCGGCGGCGTCCAGCCCCCCGACGAGATCGCCCGGCTGCTGGGGGATTGGGAGAATCGCGACAGCTGCCGCGCGATGATCAACTGGTATCGCGGCTCGCCCGCCGTGGTTCCCGCGATGGACGAGCCCTATGCCGACTCGCCCGCGGCGCCCTTCCCGAAGCTTACCATCCCGACGCTCGTCATCTGGGCGCTCGACGATGTCGCGCTGCCGCCCTGCAATCTCGATGGCATCGAAGAGCTCGTGCCCGAGGTGACGATCGTCAAGGTTCCGGGTTGCGGGCATTTCGTGCCGTGGGAGGCACCCGATGCGGTCAATCGCGCGATGGATGAATTCCTCGCCCCAAAATAATCAAGGCTATCGTTTCGCTCAGGAAAAAGTGGCGGGCGGCGATTGCGCCGCCCGCCGTCGGGGGGGTCTGTTCATGCGTGTCTGGGGCACGCGTATTAGCCTGGCCCACGCCTCATTTGTCTCAGCTGCGACTAGGGCCGAGGACTTTGGGTAGGGCGATTTAACCATATTATTGCGTAATATGGCAGGCTTTCACATTTTCCCATTCTTGCCATATTCATGCGATGGAAGTGGGTGGACTCAGGGTCGCCTCGATCGTTGACCGGATCGATGGCCCGTCAAACTGGACGATCGAGCGCGATGTCCATGTGCTGATCCTGTATGAGGCGGGAAGTTACCACTGGCTCGAAACATGGCTCGATGAACAGCGGACGTCGCTCGGCGACCCGTTGCCGGGCGAAATGTGGTTGATTCCCGCCGGTCAGACATATCGCGGCACGGCCAAGGGTGGCGCGGTCCGCACGATCGAGGTCGAGATTCCGGTAACGCTTCTGACCGTCGCCCCCGATACGCGTGCGCTCGCGGCGCATCACGACCTCGCGCTGGCCGCGCTTGTCCGGGCCTTGCTCGCGAACGATGCGGCCGCCGCCGATCCGCTCGTCACGATCCTCGCCAAGACGCTTCAGGGCATGGCCGGGCGTCCCGAATCGCCCGCGATCGCCCAGCGCATCAACGATCTCATGGCCTATATCCAGACCCAGCTCGAAGTGTCGCTGACGGTCGAGGATATGGCGGCGGAGGCCGGCATGTCGGTCAACAGCCTGATCGTTCATTTCGCGCGCGCGACCGGGCGCACCCCGGCGCAATATGTGCTGCACCAGCGGCTGCGCCACGCCTGCTGGTTCCTGATGAACCGTCCGCTCTCGATCGCCGAGATCGCCTTCGCGACCGGCTTTTCGAGCCACGCGCATCTGTGCGCGATCTTTCGCCGCAAGATCGGCATGTCGCCGGGCGAGTGGCGCCGCCGACATCGATCGGATATTCTGCCAGATGCAGGGGAGGGATAGGGATGTCGCACACGACCATCATGCTGCTGGCCGGGCTCGCCCTGCTGATCCTGCTGCGCCTTGCGATCAGGGATGCGGCGTGGGCGACGCGGCTGTTCTTCATTCTGTGGTTGCTTGTCGCGATCGGCAATCTGCTCGTCGGCGTGCTCTATGCCGGCTACGGCTGGGCCGAGGAGGCGGGGATTGCGCTGGTCGTCTTCGGCGTACCCGCGGCGCTGGCGCTATTCGCACGCCGCTTCTGGCGTTAGTTCTCGGGCCGCAGCAGGCAGCCGCTGGCCCCGGCGTAGCGTGCGCTGCGCGAGGCGAGTAGCGGCACACTGCCGGTTATCGTTTTGGTCGCGGGATCTTCGCTGAGCGAAATCATTTCCATCCCGGGCTCGAAATCGCTCTGGCAGCTTTCGAGGCTGCGGCCCTGCACATAGCGGCACGAACAGCCGACCCGCGCGGCATAGGCAGAACCCAGTTCGGCCTGCGCCTTGAATGACGGGAATTTCCAGATGGTGAAGATCGCGAGCAGCACGGCAAGCCCGATCGCCCAAGGCAGGCAGCCGCCCCAGCGGCTCGGTTTTTTCGCGGGATAAGGGGGATTCGCGGGCGGCGGCGCTGGGGCCGGCGTCACGCCCGTTGTCGGCCCGGTCGGATTGATGTTATTCACCCATGCCATGATCACCAAAAAACGGCTGCTGGCAAGTGCCGCCCTCGCGATGCTCGGCGCCTGGTCGCTGACGCAGGCGGCGGGGCAGGGTAATATGGCGCCCGCGTCGCCGGCGCCGAAATTCGGTGCATCGCTCGATGGCGTCGCGGCGGTCGAGACGCCGCAGGCTCTGCCTGCGTTGCCCGCCGCGATCCGCGCGCGCGCCGACGCATTGTTCGCCGATGCCGACGATGTCGGGCAGACACGCGCGTTGCTCGTGCTGCGCGACGGCGAGCCGATTTACGAACGCTATGCCGCGGGTTTCGGCCCCGAATCGAAGCTGATCAGCTGGTCGATGGCGAAAAGCATCACCGCAGTGCTCACGGGTTTCCTCGTCGCTGACGGCCAATTGTCGCTCGACGGGCCGGCACCCGTGGATGCATGGCAGCGCAGCGGCGATCCGCGCGGCGCGATCACGCTGCGGAGCCTCCTCCATATGTCCTCGGGGCTCGAGCATGTCGAAAATGGCGATCCGGTGTGGCAGGGCGATACCGTCGCGATGCTGTTCGGCAGCGGAGCGGGCGACATGGCGGGTTTTGCCGAGGCCAAGCCCGCCGCCGCACAGCCCGACGAGGTCTTCAACTACAGTTCGGCGACCAGCGTCATCCTGTCGGACGTCCTCGCCGACACGCTGACACCGTCGCAAAATCCGGATGCGCGGCGCGATGCGATGCATGACTTCATCGGCGGACGGCTGGTCGAGCCGCTCGGCATGACCAGCCTGACCCCCGAATATGATGCGCACGGCACGATGATCGGCGGATCGATCATGCACGCGACCGCGCGCGATTATGCGAAGTTCGGCGAATTCCTGCGCAACCATGGCGTCGTGAACGGCCAGCGATTGCTCCCCGAAACCTGGATGCGCTTCATGCTGACGCCCTCGAAGAACGACGCCGGCTATGGCGGGCATATCTGGCTCAACCGCCGGCGCCCGGCCGGAGTCACCCCCGCGCTCTGGCCCGATCGCGGCCCGAACGATTTGTTCGCGTGCATCGGGCACCAGGGGCAATATATCATCGTCTCGCCCTCGCAGCGGCTGACGATCGTGCGGCTGGGTGTCACCAGCGACGACCAGTTCCCCGCGCTGCGCCGGCACCTCGCCGACCTCACCGCCGCGCTATAGCAAAAAGTCACCGACCAGCGTCGTGACGCAGGTTCCGGTCAGCTCGACCATGTCGCCATCAAGGCGGCATCCGACATGCCCACCGCGCGCGCTCGCCTGATAAGCGGCGAAGCGGTCTCGCCCCAGCCGCACCGTCCAATAAGGGGTGAGCACGCTGTGCGCTGAGCCGGTGACCGGATCCTCGTCGATCCCGGCCCCGGGTGCGAATGCGCGGCTGACGACGTCGGCGCCCGATGGATCGTCGGCGCCCGGCGCGGTCGCGATATAGAGGATGTCGCCGCCCTCTTTCAGCGCGCGCAGGTCGGGCGTCAGCGCCCGCACGCTCGCCGCGTCGCGATAAGCGATCAGCGCATAGCCGCCGTCGTGCCACATCGTCTCGACCGGATCGCCGCCGAGCGCGCGGACGATGTCGGGCATGGCCTTCGGCGCGGGCGTATAGCCGGGCAGGGCCATCTTATAGCCCTCGTCCTCGCCGTTGCGCGCGACGCGCAAGATCCCCGCCTTGCGCGTGCGGAAGGTCATGTCGCTCCGCCACTGCGCCGCCGTCAGCAGGACATGCCCGCTCGCCAGCGTCGCATGGCCGCAGAGCGCGACTTCGACCGCCGGCGTGAACCAGCGCAGCTCATAATCGGCCTCGTCGCTTTCGTCGGGGACCAGAAAGGCGGTTTCGGCAAGATTATTCTCCGCCGCGATCGCCAGCAGCGTCGCATCGTCGAGCCATTCCTCGAGCGGCATCACCGCCGCGGGGTTGCCCGTAAAGGGGCGGTCGGCAAAGGCATCGACTTGGGTGATCGGCAGGCGGCGGGGTGCGCTCATGGATACAGCAATCCTTTCGTCCAGCCGGCGCCGGTGCGGGTGAAGACCGTACGCTCGTGCAGCCGGTGAGCGCGATCCTGCCAGAACTCGATAGCCGAAGGATTAACGCGCCAGCCCGACCAGCGCGGCGGGCGCGGCACATCCTGTCCCGCGAACCGCGCCTGCATCTCCTCGAAGCGCGCCTCAAACGTCTCGCGGCTGGCGAGCGGCCGCGACTGGTCGCTCGCCCACGCGCCAAGTTGGCTGTCGCGGCTGCGCGTCGCGAAATAGGCATCGGCGACGCTGTCGTCGACCGGCGTCACCGCGCCCTCGATGCGGACCTGGCGGCGCAGCGATTTCCAGTGAAAGAGCAGCGCGACGTGTCGGTTCGCCGCGAGTTCGCCGCCTTTGCGGCTGTCGAGATTGGTATAAAAGACAAAGCCGTCGGGCCCGTGCCCCTTCAGCAGCACCATGCGGAGCGACGGGTGCCCGTCGGGCGTCGCCGTCGCGAGCGCCATCGCATTGGCGTCATTAGGCTCGCTGGTGCGCGCCTCGGCGAACCAGCTGTCGAACAGGGCAAAGGGATCGTCGCTCATCCGCGCGGTCATAATGCGCCAGGCGTGCAGGGTCGAGCGCGATATCGAGGGAACTTGACCTTCGACGGGACATTACCACATCGACGCGCAATCGGGCTTCACGCCCAGTCACTTATCGGGCTACAGGAGCAAAATGGCCGATCCCTATTCCACCCTGGGCGTTGCGAAGAGTGCAAGCGAAGCGGAAATCAAGTCCGCATACCGCAAGCTCGCCAAGGAATTGCACCCCGACAAGAACAAGGACAACCCGAAGGCATCGGAGAAATTCTCCGACGTGACCAAGGCGTATGACATCCTGTCGGACAAGACGAAGCGCGCGCAGTTCGACCGCGGCGAGATCGACGGCGAGGGCAATCCCGCGATGCCCTTCGGCTATGGCGGTGGCGGCGGTTTCCGCGGGGACCAGCGCACCGGCCCCGGCGGTTTCAGCGGTTTCGGCAACGAGAGTTCCGATTTCGGCGATATTTTCGAAGGGCTGTTCGGCGGCCGCGGTAGCAGTTCGGGCGGCGGGCCGTTCGGCGGCTTCGGCGGGCGCGGCGCGGCTCCGCCCAAGGGCGCCAATGTCGCCTATCGCCTTTCGGTCAGCTTCATCGACGCCGCGACGCAGGCGCCGCAGCGCATCGCCCTCGCCGATGGCGCGACGATCGACCTGAAACTGCCCGCCGGGGTCGAAACCGGTACGCAGATGCGGCTCGCGGGCAAGGGGCAGGCGGGGCCGGGCGGCACAGGTGACGGCATCGTCACGATCACGGTCAAGGACCATCCCTTCTATGAGCGCGAGGGTGCCAACATCCGCCTCGACCTGCCGGTGACGCTGAACGAGGCGGTCAAGGGCGCGAAGATCAAGGTGCCGACCGTCGACGGCCCGGTGATGCTGTCGATCCCCGCCGGCTCCTCGTCGGGCAAGGTGATGCGCCTCAAGGGCAAGGGGTTCAGCCAGAAAAGCGGCGGCCGCGGCGATCAGCTCGTGCGGCTGATGGTCGACCTGCCTTCTGACGACGAGGCGCTGATCAAGCTGCTCAGCGAATGGGCCGATCCGCGCGACGTGCGGGCGGAGCTTGGCGTGTGATGCGTGGCTGACGCCAGCGAGAAAAAGATCGTCGCCGCGCTCGAGCGCGAGGTTGCCGACGAGGTCGGCAAGGAATTTCTGGCCGAAGGCCATTCGCCGCATTCGCCCGAGGCGCGCGCCGAACGCGCCAAGCGCGTCAAGCTGCGCGCGCGGGCGCAAGGCGTTCTCGACCGCGGCCGCGAGCAGCTCGGACCGGGCACGCGCGCCTGGCGCATCGCCCGCCGCGTCGTCGTCGGCACCTATACCGACGGCTTCATCCACGCGGGCAATCTCGCCTATCTGGCGCTGATCGCGCTCTTCCCCTTCTTCATCCTGCTCGCCGCGGCGCTGTCGATCTTCGGCGGCAGCGTCGGCGGCGAAGCGGCGATCGAGGCGGTCTTCTCGACGATGCCGCCGACGGTCGCCAAGGCGCTGTCGGGGCCGATCCGCGAAGTGATGACCGCGCGCACCGGCATCTTCCTCTGGCTTGGCGCGCTCGTTGCGCTGTGGACCGTCGGCAGTCTGATCGAGACGGTGCGCGACATCTTGCGCCGCGCCTATGGCACGCATTTTTCCAAGGGCTTCTTCCACTATCGGCTGCTGTCGATCGGCATCATCACCGGCGCGGTGGTGCTGATGCTGCTGTCGTTCAGCATGCAGGTGCTGATCGTCGGGGTCGAACAGTTCGTCACGCGTGTGCTGCCCGAGCGATACCAATCCTTCGGCATCGTCCTGATCTCGCGCGGTGTGTCTGGCTTCGGCCTGTTCCTCGCGATTTACATGCTTTTCTACAGCCTGACGCCGTCGAAATACCGGCGCAAACAATTCCCCAAATGGCCGGGCGCGCTGTTCACGACGCTCTGGTGGATCGGCGTCACCCTCGCGCTGCCTCCCTTGCTCGCCAGCCTGCTCAGCTATGACGCAACCTACGGCAGCCTCGCGGGTGTGATGGTCGCGCTCTTCTTTTTCTATCTCGTCGGATTGGGTATGGTGATGGGCGCCGAACTCAATGCCGCGCTCGTCGAGGTTGAGGATTTGGGCCACGACGCTATTGGGCGCGTCGACGATGTGATTATTGAAAAGACCGGAGACACAAAATGACGGGTCTGATGACTGGCAAGCGCGGGCTGATTATGGGCCTTGCGAACGACAAGTCGCTTGCGTGGGGCATTGCCAAGGCGCTGCACGGCGCGGGCGCCGAACTGGCGATTTCGTATCAGGGCGATGTGATGCTGAAGCGGGTGAAGCCGCTCGCCGACGAACTCGGCTGCGATTTCCTGATCGATTGCGACGTGTCCGACATGGACAATCTCGACGCGGCGTTCGCGACGCTCTCGGCGCGCTGGCCGACGATCGACTTCGTCGTTCATGCGATCGGCTTTACCAACAAGGAAGCGCTGCGTGGCCATTATGCCGATGTGACGCTCGACGACTTCCTGATGACGATGAACATCAGCGTTTACAGCTTCACCGCGGTCGCCAAGCGCGCGGCATCGATGATGACGCCCTTCGACCCCGAAACGGGCAACGGCGGCGGCTCGCTGCTCACCCTGAGCTATTATGGCGCCGAAAAGGTGATCCCGCACTACAACGTCATGGGAGTCGCGAAGTCGGCGCTCGAGACGAGCGTCAAATATCTCGCCAACGACTACGGCCCGCAGGGCGTGCGCGTGAACGCGATTTCGGCCGGCCCGATCAAGACGCTGGCCGCAAGCGGCATCGGCGATTTCCGCCTGATCCTCAAATGGAACGAGCATAACGCCCCGCTCCGCCGCAACGTCACGATCGACGATGTCGGCGGCTCGGCGCTCTACCTGCTGAGCGACCTGTCGAGCGGCGTGACGGGCGAAACGCATCATGTCGATGCGGGTTACCACACCGTCGGCATGAAGCAGGAAGACGCCCCGGACATCTCGCTTGTCTGACGAAATCGGCATCCGCGCCGCGACGGCGGCGGATGCCGATGCCATTGACACGGTGATCCGCGCCGCCTTTGCGGGAACGGACTTCGGTCATCAGGGCGAGGCGGAACTGGTGCGGATGATCGACGCGGACGGCGACGCGCTGGTGTCGCTCGTCGCCGAACGTGACGGCGCGATTGTCGGGCATATATTGTTGAGCCGGATGAGTATCGAGGCCGAAGGCGCCGCGCTTTCGGGCGCCGGTCTCGCGCCCGTGTCGGTCGCGCCCGGCAGCCAAGGGCAGGGCATCGGCGACGCGCTGATCCGCGCCGGACTCGACGCGCTTCGCAAACAAGGTGTCGCGATCAGCTTCGTCCTCGGCCACGAGGATTATTACTCGCGCTTCGGTTACTCGCCCGAGCTGGCCGCGCGCTTTGCTTCCCCCTTCGCCGGACCGCATTTCATGGCAATGATGCTGGACTCGGGCGCGGCTTGGCCGCTAGGCGGACGCGCGGATTACGCACCCGCATTCGGCCGGATGGGATAGGGCAATGAGTTTCAACAGCTTCGGACGCGTTCTTCGCTTCACGACATGGGGGGAAAGCCACGGCCCCGCGCTCGGCGCGGTCGTTGACGGTTGCCCGCCGCGGCTGTCGCTGTCCGAAGCCGACATCCAGCCCTATCTCGACAAGCGCCGCCCCGGCCAGTCGCGCCACACGACGCAGCGGCAGGAACCCGACCAGGTGCGCATCCTGTCGGGAACTTTCGAGGGCAAGACGACCGGCACGCCGATCAGCCTGATGATCGAGAATGTCGACCAGCGATCGAAGGATTATGGCGAGATCGCACAGGCGTATCGCCCCGGGCACGCCGATTACGCCTATGACGCCAAATATGGCATCCGCGATTATCGCGGCGGCGGCCGGTCGAGCGCGCGCGAGACCGCGGCGCGTGTCGCTGCCGGCGGTGTTGCACGGCTCGTGATCCCCGAGGTGCAGATCCACGCCTGGGTCGCCGAAATCGGCGGCGATGCGATCGACCCCGCGAATTTCGACCTCGAGGAAATCGATCGCAATCCCTTTTTCTGTCCCGATCCCGCCGCCGCGCAGCGCTGGGAGGGGCTGATGGACGCCGCGCGCAAGTCGGGCAGCTCGCTCGGCGCCGTGATCGAATGCGCGGCGAGCGGCGTCCCCGCCGGCTGGGGCGCCCCCATCTATGCCAAGCTCGACAGCGACCTTGCCGCCGCGATGATGGGGATCAACGCGGTGAAGGCGGTCGAGATCGGTGCCGGCTTCCACGCCGCGCGCCTGCGCGGTGAGGAAAATGCCGACCCGATGCGCCCCGCAACCGACGGCAGCAACCGTCCCGATTTCCTGTCGAACAATGCGGGCGGCATCGCGGGCGGCATCTCCACCGGCCAGCCTGTCGTTGTGCGCGTCGCGTTCAAGCCGACCAGCTCGATCCTCACTCCCGTGCCGACGATCAACAAGGCGGGCGAGGCGACCGACATCGTCACCAAGGGCCGCCACGATCCTTGCGTCGGTATTCGCGGCGCGCCGGTGGTCGAGGCGATGATGGCGCTCGTCCTTGCCGACCATAAATTGTTGCACAGGGCACAAAACGGCTGATGGCCTAGTGGATTTCGTCGCCGCATTTGTCGCGGAGCAAAAGGCGGTTATTGGTCTGTTCGTGCTCGCGGGCATGTTCGCTGCTTTTGTCTGGGAACGCTTCTCGCCTTCGGTCGTCGCGGTGGCGGGGGCAGGCACCATGCTCTCGCTCGGCCTGCTCGACGAAAAGGGGGCTTTTGGCGTTTTCTCGAACAGCGCGCCGCTCACCGTCGGGGCGATGTTCATCCTGTCGGGCGCGCTGATCCGCACCGGGGTAATCGACAAGGTCGGCAATTATGTCGTCGGCCGCGCCAAGCGGCACCCGCGTCTCGCGGTGATCGAAGTGTTTGGCGGCGGCCTGCTGGTGTCGGGCTTTATCAACAGCACGCCCTTCGTCGTCGTGATGATGCCGGTGTGCTTCCGGCTTGCCGAGGCGCTGGGCGTTTCGCCCAAAAAATTGCTGATGCCGCTGTCGGTGATCGCGGTGCTCGGCGGCTGCCTGACGCTGATCGGCACCTCGACCAACCTCGTCGTGTCGGGCATCGCCGAACAGGCGGGGCTCGAACCCTTCGGTCTGTTCGACATCACGCCTTATGGCCTCGCGGTCGCGGCGGCGGGGATCGTGGGCCTGCTCGTGATGGCGCGTTTCCTGCCTTCCGACTATCCACGCATCGCCGAAAAGGCCGACGGGGCGGAGCAGCTCTATCTCACCGAACTTGGCCTTCGGGACGATGATACCGCCATCGACATGGCGCTCGACGCCGCCAATCTTGGCATAGCGCCGGCGCAGATCGTCGGCGTGATCGCAAGCGGGCGGCTGATCACCGGCGGCGATGCCCGGCACCACCGGCTCGCGGCGGGCAACCGGATCGTCGCGCGGCTCGACGGGGCGGCGCTGATGACGCTGCGCAGCGAAGGGCGCTTCGCGATCGGCATCGGCGATAGTCCCGACGGCGCGGCTACCGTGGTCGAGGTGACGGTTTCGCCGAGCCACCGCTCGATCGACCGGCCGCTCGCCGAAATCCCCTTCCTCCAGCGCCAGCGCGTGCGCATCCTCGGCGTCACCCGCTTTCGCCACCTCCCCGGGCCGACGCTGTCCGAAAGCCGCATTCGCGCCGCCGACCGTCTGCTGGTCGACGCCGACGAGGCGAATATCGCGCAGCTGCGCGACAATCCCAATCTGATCGGGCTCGCGATGGCGTCGGTCACCGCCTTCCGCCGCCGCCGGGCGTGGATCGCGATCCTCGTGATGGCCAGCGCGGTGCTGTTCTCGGCGACCGGCATCATGTCGATCGGTATCGCGGCGTTCATCGGCGTCGCCATCGTGCTGCTGACGCGGTGCATCGACGCGTCGGAGGCGTGGGGCAGCATCGACGGCGATGTGCTGATCCTGATCTTCGCGATGCTTGCCGTCGGCGCGGCGCTCGAACAATCGGGGTCGGTCGCGCTGATGGTCGGCGCGCTCGACCCGGTGCTGACGGGCGCACCCCAATGGGCGGTGATCGCGATCGTTTATTTCTCGGCGCTGTTACTGTCCGAACTGCTCAGCAACAATGCGGTCGCTGCGCTGATGGGGCCGCTGGTGATCGGCATTGCCGGGGCGACCGGCGTCGCGCCGCAGCCGCTGCTGATCGCGCTGATGCTCGGCGCCTCCGCCTGTTTCGCGACCCCGGTCGGTTACCAGACGAACACGCTCGTCTATGCTGCGGGTGACTATCGTTTTATGGATTTCGTGCGCATCGGCGTCCCGCTCAACATCCTCACGGGTATTGCGGGCTGCGCCGCGCTCGCCTTCTGGACGCCTTGACCGCGCGATAGGCCCGGCAGCGATTGCCCGCGGCGCATCACCCTGTTACCCCGGCTCGCATAAAGATCCGCCCAGGGCGGAACAGGGAGTAATTTATGGGGCATCGCCTGACTTTGTATATTCTGATCGGGATGATCCTGGGGGTCATCACCGGCTATCTCGTGCGGGTCTATGTCCCGGCCGACAGCGAAGCCTTCACCTATTGGCTGCGCAGCTTCAGCACGCTTTCGACCATCTTCCTCAACCTGATCAAGCTGGTCGTCGCGCCGCTGATACTCGGCACGCTCGTCGCGGGGATCGCGCATATGGGCGACAGCTCGGCGCTCGGCCGCATCGGCACCCGCGCGATCGCCTGGTTCATCCTCGCCAGCCTGATTTCGATCAGCCTCGGCCTGATCATGGTCAATTTTTTCGAGCCCGGCGCGGGGCTCAATCTCACCGTCGGCGCGCATTCGATCGCCGAAGTCGGCGAGGTCAAGAAACTCGATCTGTTCGAGTTCATCGAGCATGTCTTCCCGAAGAATATCTTCCAGGCGATGGCGGACAACAATGTCCTCCAGATCCTCGTTTTCGCGCTGTTCGCGGGCGTCGGCCTGACGGCCATCGGCGACAAGGGCAAGCCGCTGGTTCGCGGCGCCGAGGCGCTCGCCGAACTGATGCTGCAGATCACCGGCTATGTGATGCGCCTTGCGCCGATCGCGGTGTTCGGCGCGCTCGCGGGGGTCGTCGCCAAATATGGCCTCGGCATCCTCGGCACTTACGCGGAGCTGGTCACCGAATTCTATCTTTCGCTTGTGGTGCTGTGGGTGATCCTGCTCGGCGCGGGCGCGATTTTCCTCGGCCGCCGGATCTTCTCGCTGATCCGCTATATCCGCCAGCCGCTGCTGATCGCGTTTTCGACCGCCTCGTCCGAGGCGGCGATGCCGAAGCTGTTCGAACAGCTCGACCGTTTCGGCGTGCCGCGCCGCATCTCTGGCTTTGTGCTGCCCTTGGGCTACAGCTTCAACCTCGACGGATCGATGATGTATGCGAGCTTCGCGACGCTCTTCATCGCGCAGGCCTATGGTATCGAGCTGTCGATCACGCAGCAGATCCTGATCCTGCTCACCCTGATGGTGTCGTCGAAGGGGATCGCCGCGGTGCCGCGCGCCAGCCTCGTCGTGATCACCGCGACGCTCGCGATGTTCGACCTGCCGGTCGAGGGCGTCGCGCTGATCTTCGCGATCGACCAGTTCCTCGACATGGGCCGCACCGCGACCAACGTCGTCGGCAACGCCGTCGCGACAAGCGTGATCACCAAGTGGGAAGGCATGCTCGAAGCGCCCGAAGCGCCCGATCTCGAACGGCCGCATGCGCCGGCGCATACGCCGCATCATGGAACCCGCGGGCTCGATCTTCGTGATGACATAGCGGGGGAGGAAAAAAAGCCGGCGGCCGATAACGCGTAACGCGCGAGCTTCGGGCCGCCCGACCGGGGCGAGCAAGGAGCTGAGACATGGCCGAAGCAGCGGCAATCGACGGGGCGCATCGTGACGAAGCGCGCGCCCGGCGGCTGCGCTGGCGCATGCTCGTCGGTTTCCTCGCGGGCCTCCTCATCGGGCTGGCGGTCCATTATGGCGCGCCGGGTGCGCCGTGGGTCGAAACGATCACCACTTATGTGACGGGCCCGCTCGGGCAGATTTTCCTGCGCCTGCTGTTCATGCTCGTCATCCCGCTGCTTGTGTCGGCGCTGATCGTCGGGGTCGCCGAAATGGGCGAGATGCGCGCGCTGAAATCGGTCGGCGTTCGCACGCTCGTCTATACGATCGCGGTGTCGACGATTTCGGTCATCGTCAGCCTCGCCGTCGTCAATTTGCTTCAGCCCGGCGCGGGGGTCGATCCCGCGCTTGCGCGTTCGCTGATCGCGGAGGGCGCGGAGGGGGCGAAGGCCATCGCCGACCGCGCGGGCGAGGCGAAGACCGGGATGGACGCAGTTGTCGCGATCGTCCCCGACAATCTGTTCGCCGCGATGGGCCAGAATGACGTGCTCGCGGTGATGTTCTTCGCCCTCTTCTTCGGCATCGGGCTGATGCTCGTCCGCACCCCGCGGACCGAGGCGCTCAAGACGGCGATCGAGGGGGTGTTCGAGGTCGTGATGAAGCTGATCGGCCTCGTCATCCAGCTCGCGCCGATCGCGGTCTTCTGTTTCATGTTCAACCTCGCCGCGCAGTTCGGCTGGGACCTCATCATCCGGCTGTCGGCCTATGTCGGCGTCGTGCTGCTCGCGCTCGCGCTCCAGATGTTCATCGTCTTTCCCATCCTGCTGAAGACGCTGGCGGGGAAATCGCCCGTCGCCTTTTTCCACCAGACGCAGGAGGCGTTCGTGATGGCGTTCGCGACGGCGTCGTCGAACGCGACGCTGCCGACGGCGCTCCGTGTCGCGCACGACCAGCTGCGCCTGCCCGACAAGGTCGCGCGCTTCGTGCTCACCATCGGCGCGACCGCGAACCAGAATGGCACCGCGATGTTCGAGGGCGTGACGGTGATCTTCCTTGCCCAATTTTTCGGCATCGACCTGACGCTGCAGCAGCAAATCGTCGTGATGCTGGTGTGCATCCTGGGCGGGATCGGGACGGCGGGCGTCCCCGCGGGGTCGCTCCCCGTGATCGCGCTGATTCTCGCCTCGGTCGGCGTTCCGCCCGAGGGCATCGGGCTCATCCTCGGCGTCGACCGCTTCCTCGACATGTGCCGCACGACGCTCAACGTCGTCGGCGATCTCGTCGCCGCGACGGTGGTATCGGCGGGTATGAAGGATCGGCCGGAGGCACCGAAGGCGCCGCCGGCCTGACCATCAATCGGGGCGCTCGTTGCGCGCGCCGGCGCGCCCGGCAGGTGCGGTCGCGCGCGGAGGTGGCGGGGTGCGCGCAGCCGGTGCCGGCCGCGGGGCGGGTGCGGGCCGCGCCACAGGCGCGGACTGGTCCGGGCGCGGCCGCCCCATCCCGGTACCACGGTCGGGGCGTCCGGGATTGCCTGGAGGGGCACCTGCGCCGGGTCCGCGGCCGGGCCGCGTGCCGCGCGGGCCGTCATTGTCGCGGTCGGGGCGGTTCCAGCCGCCGGGGCGGCCCGGCCGACCGGGATTTCCGTCGGGACGTCCGGGATAGCCCGCCGCCGGCGGCGTTGCCGGATTGCCGTCTCCGCGCCCCGGACGCGTGCCGCGGGGGCCGTCATTATCGCGGTCGCCGCGGTTCCAGCCGCCGGGGCGGCCCGGACGGCCATCGCCCGGACGGCCGTCGTGATCGCCGCGATTCCAGCCGCCGGGGCGTCCCGGCTTCCCGTCGCCGCGCCCGCCATGATGCTTCCACCAGGCGCGGCGCCCGCCCCAATAATTCAGATAGCGGTCGCGCAGCGGGTAGCGGTTGCGGTAATTATCGAACATCCACATGCCATAGCCGGGGTAATAATAATCGTCGTACCAGCCGCCGCCGAAGCCGATCTGGGCAAAGCCGTTGCCATAATCCGACGCGTCATAGCAGTCGTAACCATAGCCGTCGTCATAGGCATAGCCGTCATAATCATAATAGGCGTCGCCATAGCGCGACGAGCAGTCGCCGCCCGACGCATAGCTCGCACCATAGACACCGCCGGAATAGCAGCCGCCAAGCATCGTCGTCGCGAGAACGCCGAGCGCGATGGAGAGGGGGCGCTTCAAACTCTTCGCCATGGCTTTGTCCTTTTGGGTCCAACGGTTGCGACCCGTCACCTTGGACACTGGTTTGCACGAGTCGAGTTGAATTTGCGGTGAATGCTGTTCCACTCCCGCCAAAGCGTTACTTGCATCAGTGTCAGTAGTCCGTTACGCATCGGGACAAAGCAGAATGGACGAGGATTGACCCGATGAACGCGCCCGCGAATATTCAGCAGACGAAAAACTGGTCCGAAAAGCGCTTCGGCCCCGACACGCGGCACTGGCTGCCGCGCAATTCCGACAGCGCGATCGATCATATTCCGGGCGAGGACGGCATGCCGATCATCGGCAATACGCTCGAACAGCTCGGAGACTATCCCGCCTTCACCCGCCGCATGGTCGCCAAATATGGCCGGGTCTATCGCAACAACAGCTTCGGCGGGCGCAGCGTCGCGCTCCACGGGCCGGAGGCGAACGAGCTCGTCATGTTCGACCGCGAAAAGATATTCTCATCCGAACAGGGCTGGGGTCCGGTGCTCAATCTGCTCTTCCCGCGCGGGTTGATGCTGATGGATTTCGAAAAGCATCGCGCCGACCGCAAGGTGCTGTCGGTCGCGTTCAAGCCTGAACCGATGCGCCATTATGCCGATTCGCTGAACGAGGGGATTCGTGACCGCATCGGCCAGTGGAGCGGCAAAACCTTCAAATTCTATCCCGCGATCAAGGAACTGACCCTCGATCTCGCCGCGACCAGCTTCCTCGGCATCCCGTTCGGTCCCGAGGCCGACAAGGTCAACAAGGCGTTCGTCGACATGGTGCAGGCGTCGATCGGCGTCGTGCGCGTGCCGATGCCCTTCACCGCGATGGGTCGCGGCGCGAGGGGACGCGCCTATCTGGTCGATTATTTCGGCAAGATGGTGCCCGAACGCCGCGAGGGCACGGGCGAGGACATGTTCAGCCAGATCTGCCGCACACGCGACGACAATGGCGATTATATGAGCGTCGAGGCGATCGTCGACCATATGAACTTCCTGATGATGGCGGCGCACGACACGATCACCAGCTCGATCACGACGCTCGTCTGGGAACTCGCGCGCAACCCCGAATGGCAGGACAGGCTGCGCGAAGAAATGCTCAGCGTCGCGCCAGCGGGCGAGGGGGTCGGGCACAACAGCCTCGGCCAGCTCGAAATGACCGAATGGGCGTTCAAGGAAGCGCTTCGCCTCGTGCCCCCGGTGCCAAGCTTCCCGCGCCGCGCGCTCAAGGATTTCGAATATGGCGGCTATCGCATCCCCGCTGGCACTTCGGTCGGGGTCAGCCCTGCCTATACCCATATGATGGAGGAGCATTGGCCCGAGCCCCAAAAGTTCGACCCGATGCGCTTTTCGCCCGAGGTCGCGCGCGAGCGGCACAAATATGCGTGGGTGCCCTTCGGCGGCGGCGCGCATATGTGCCTCGGGCTGCACTTCGCCTACATGCAGGCGAAAATCTTCTTCCACCACGTCATCACGACGCACCGCATCACCGTCGCCGACGGCTATGCGCCCGAATGGCAGGTGCTGCCGATCCCTCGGCCGAAGGACGGGCTGACGGTGAGTTTCGTCCCGCTTTAGCTGCGGATGACAGCTTTGGGGTGGGAAGCTGACTGGCGGCTTTCGGATAAAAGGATCACATTGCGAACACCCGCCGTTACGTTAAGCTCGCCGGATGCGCGAACCAGACTTTGAAGTTGACGGGTGGTGCCTTGAAAATGGCGAGGCTTACCACGCTGAAGCGCCAGATACCTTCTGGCTACCTGAGCGGAGTAGGCGAGAGACCCTACAGCCCGGAGACATTGCAAAGCTCATCTTCCGGATCAGCGTCGAGAACGAGGAAGAAAGTGTTGCGGTGGAGCGAATGTGGGTACTCGTTCGGGAGGTGGTTCCGGGCGGGTATCTCGGAGTCCTTGACAACGAGCTCGACGCTATCGCCGAAAATGACGAATTTTGGCTGGGCACAGAACTACCTTTCACTGCAAAGCACGTAATCAACATTGAGGAGCGGGACGCGAACACCATCGCACTGGCTCAAAATGAGCCGCGACGGCGTTGGTCGGGATAGCACTTTCAATGTCCGCTTACCGGGCTTGGCCACGGACCATAGAAGGGCTGAGGTCGGTCGTTAGCCGCCGCTTCTTATTTCAATGATCTCGATAAGTCCCGCTGACGCTCACCCTCGAATGAACAGGCTCCGGATCCACGGCGACCGCGCGCGCGTTGCCTCGCGCCAGTCGCCGTCTTCGACCGTATCGGCGGCGATGCGGCTGGGGTCGAGCAGCTTCAACCGCGCGCCGCGAAACGCCGCGCCGCGACAGGTGACCAACGTCAGCCCATGTTCGAGCGCGGTCGCAGCGAGGAGCGCGTCGCGGTCATTGTCGAGCGCGAGTGCGGCGCGGCGGCGCGCGATGGTCAGGTCGACCGACAGGACGCGCCCCTCGAACGCGGGCAGCACTTGCCCGTCGATCCATTCGCGCCACGCTGCGCCCTCGGCCTTGCCCTGCTTCGCTGCCAGCGCGGCTGCATTTTCCAGCTCGACGAGCGAGAGCACCGACAGGAACATCGATTGCCGCGAGGTGCGCTGCGCCCATCCGGCAAGCGCGGCGCCATCGCCGTCGGCGCGGGCGTGGCGCAGGTCGAACAGGATTTCTGCGTCGAGCAGGAACATCAGCCGCGCCGGTCCAGCGCCTTGCGCAGATGTCCGCGATCGAGCGCGATGTCGCCCGGCGGGGCGGCGAGCAATTGCGCCATCGTCTCCCGCTCGCCGCTGAGCTGGCGCCAGGCGTCGATGCTGATCAGGACATGCGTGGGCCGCCCGCGGTCGGTGACGAACACCGGCTCGACGAGCGCGAATCGCTTCGCGCGGCTGACATCCTGATTGAGTTCGCGGCTCGTGACACGCTTCATGACCACCCCTCGCTGATGCCAATCAAGGCATATTGTGATCGTTCACATGTAGGTATGTTACTACACTGTGACCGGCTCGCAACAAAAATGATCGTTACGCGGAAAATCGGCAAGTGCGGGCGCGCCCAATCGCGGGAGCGGCATTGCGCTCGCTACGCTTTCATGTCTCCTGATGCAGGGAACAGGCGGATCGCGGCGTAGTTCAGATCGCGGACGCCAGGGTGGGAGAGGGAAATTGGTATCAAATATGTTCGATGAACTGGTCCGCGCGATCGGCGACGTTCTCGGCGCGCACGGCCCGGCGGTCCATTCTGCGGCCAGCTATACGCCGACCGATTTCAGCATCCATTTCTTCCTCCAGATCGCGGTGATCCTCATCGTCTGCCGCGCCGTCGGCTGGGCCGCGAAGAAATTCCTCGGGCAGCCGCAGGTTGTTGGCGAAATGATCGCCGGCGTCCTCATCGGCCCCTCGCTTTTCGGCCTCTTCTTCCCCGAATTTCAGGCGGCGCTGTTCCCCAAGGAAACGCGGAGCATCCTCTACGTCTGCGCGCAGGTCGGTGTGGGCCTGTATATGTTCCTCGTCGGCACCACGCTGCGCCTCGACCATTTCCAGTCGAAGGCGAAGAGCGCGATGGGCGTGTCGGCGGCGGGCATTATCGCGCCCTTCCTGTTCGCTGCGCTTATCACGCCGTTCCTGCTCGACGTTCCGGGCCTCTTCACCGAAGGGCTGAGCCAGGGCAGCGCGACTTTGTTCATGGGCGCGTGCATCGCGCTCACCGCTTTTCCGATGCTCGCGCGCATCATCAACGAGCGCGGCCTCGCCAACACCGCGCTCGGCACGCTCACGCTGACCGCCGGCGCGTTCGACGATGCCGTGTCCTGGTGCGTGCTCGCGATCGTGCTCGCGACCTTCGGCGGCGGCCCCGGCGTGGCGCTGATCGCGATTATCGGCGGGCTCAGCTTCGCGCTGTTCATGTTTTTCATCGGACGCCGGCTGCTCGTCCCGCTCGGCCGCATCGTCGAGGAACGCGGCGAGATGAGCGACACGATGCTGTCGATCGTCCTGATGCTCTTCGCGCTCTGCGCCTTTGTCATGGACGCTGCGGGCATCCATGCGGTGTTCGGCGGCTTCATCCTCGGCGTCTGCATGCCGCGCGGCAAGCTGACCGAGGAGATCAAGCGCAAGATCAGCCCGATCACCATCCTGCTCGTCCCCGTCTTCTTCACCTATTCGGGGCTCAACACGCGGCTCGACACGGTGAACAGCCTGACCTTGCTCGCGCTCGCGCTCGGCATATTGCTCGTTTCGATCGCCGCGAAGTTCGGTGCGTGCTGGCTCGCCGCGCGGCTCGCGGGTGAGGACAATCGCACCGCGCTCGGTATTGGCGCACTGATGAACGCGCGCGGGCTGATGGAGCTCATCATCATCAACATCGGGCTTCAGAAGGGCATCATCGGGCCGACGCTTTTCTCGATGATGGTGCTGATGGCGATCGTCACGACGGTGATGGCGGGGCCGCTGTTCGAATTCGTCTATGGCCGCAAGGCGCGCGAAACGGGCGAACTCGGCCAACTCGGCACCGACGGCCCCGAAGAGCCGCAACCCGTCGAACGGCTGGCCGTCAGGCCCGCCTGAAGTCAGGCGTACGCGCCGCCCGCGTTGATCTGGTCGATCATCGCGCGGTGCGCGGGCAACTCGCTCGCGGCGCGGTCGCCAAAGCTCCTGATCCGCGCAAAGATGCGTTCCGCCTCGGCGGTGTCGGGAAACTCCTCGCGCACCGGCGACAGGTCGGTGCGATATTCCATGCCATAGAGGATATATTGGTAGTTGAAGAAGGCGAAGCTTTCGAGGTCGAGGATGAAATCGAACCGCCCCGGCGGGCGATAGCGCCACTCCTCGAGCAATTCCTTCAGCCGGTCGGGGATTGACGCCGGGTCGCCATTGTCGCGCCAGAAGGCTTCTTCCCGCTGGCTCAGGCAATAATGGAGCTTCAGGAAGTTGATCGTGTTTTCGTAGCGCGCCGCCATCAGCTCGTTGAAGCGCCGCGCGGGCGCACCGACCGGACCGTTCAGCGGGAACATCTCGGCGATCATCGCCGCCGCGGTCTCGATCATCACGAGCCCGGTCGATTCGAGCGGCTCGAGGAAGCCGCCCGACAATCCCACCGCGACGCAATTCTTCACCCATGACGCGGGCCGATACCCCGCCTCGAACGGGATCGACCGGACATTGACGTCATGGCTGCGCCCGCCGGTATAGGCCGCGAGGATGTCGGCGGCGCGGTCGTCGCTCATATGGTCGCTCGAATAGACGCAGCCGATGCCGCGCGCGCCGGCGAGGCCGATGTCCCACGTCCACCCCGCCTCGTGCGCCGCCGCGATCGTATAGCTCTCCAGCGGCATGTCGGGACGATCATAGAGCAGCTTGCACGCGAGCGCGCGGTCGGTGAACAATTGGTCCTTTACGCCCTTGAACGGCGATTGCAGCGCGCCGCCGATCAGCTCGGCGCGGAAACCCGAACAGTCGATATAGAGGTCGGCGGCGAGCGTCCCGTGCTCGGCGGTCACGACATGGTCGATCGCGCCGGTTTCGGGATCGAGCCCGACCCCGGTCAGCGTCCCGCGCAAATGCTGAACCCCCATCGCGCGCGCCTGTGCCGACAGCACCTCGGCGAGCCGTGCGGCGTCGAAATGATAGGCATAGTTCAGCGGACCGGTGAATTCGCCCTCGCGGGACGCTTCGGCGCGCGCTGCGCCTCGGCGACGCGGTTCTGGATTGTCATCGCCTCGGCGAACGGCCGCCGCGTCGCCTCATCCTGGAGCAGCCAGTAGGAGACGAGGCTGTAGCCGTCGCCATGATAGGGCGCCTCGAACGGGTGCAGATAATGGCTCGACCGGCCGCCCTCGGGCGTCCGCACCCAGTCGTCGAAGCGGATGCCCTGCTTGAACGTCGCCGAGGTCGCGCGCACGAACGCGCTTTCGTCGATGCCGATGAATTGCAGCGTGTTGCGGATCGTCGGGAAGGCGCCTTCGCCGACCCCGATGCTGCCGATCTCGTCCGATGCCAGCAAGGTGATCGACAAACGGGGATTGCGCGGCAGGTCGAAAAAGCGCGCGAGATAGGCGGCGGTGAGCCATCCTGCGGTGCCCCCGCCGACGATCAGGATCGAGCGTTTTGCCACCCGGAACGCTATCGAGCCGCAAAGCCCTTTCAACAAGCGGTAATTTGCGGCACGCAGAACGGACACGATGAAGACTCTCCGACCCTATCTGATCTGGTTCGCCGTCGCGGTGCTGCTGACCCTCGGCGCGGTCCTCGGCATGCAGTGGGTGCGCGCGCATCCCGAGCATATTCCCGGCGCGCGCTTCGAACTGACGCATCCCTGGGGTTGGGCGACGAACCGCAAGCTGGTGGCGCTGGCAGGGGACGACGGCGCCTGCTTCGCCGCTTTCGATCGCGCGGAAGCCGGCTATCTGCGCCGCCCGGCGATCGGAACCGGCGCGTGCCGCGCGAGCCAGCGCATGATCCTGACGGGCGACAGCTTCGTGCCGACAATGCGCCCCGCCAATGTCGCGCCGGGCTGCGCGGTGACCGCGGCGATGGCGCTATGGAATCGCGACGTGGTCCAGCCGCTCGCGCGAAAGCATTTTGGGCAAAAGGTCGTCGAGCTCGAAAATCTCGGCAGCTATAATTGCCGCAAGATCGCGGGGCAGCCAAACCAAAGCCAGCATTCGACCGCCAATGCGATCGACATCTCGGCCTTCGTGCTCGCCGACGGCACGCGCATCTCGCTGATCAACGACTGGGCGCCGGGCGACAAGCGCAGCGAGTTTCTGCACGCGGTCCGCGACGAAAGCTGCGGGCTGTTCAGCACATTGTTGTCGCCCGATTATAACCGCGCGCACGCCGACCATTTCCATCTCGACATGGCGGCGCGGACGGCGGGCTGGACTGTGTGCCGCTAGGTGCGCCGCCGCCCGCCGGTACCGGGCACCAGCATCGGTGTCGTCTCGCGATACGCGATATAGTCGGCGCCGAATGTGTCGATCAGGTTGCGCTCCTCCAGCCTGATCGCGATCAGCATATAGATCGACAGGCCTATAGCGAGCAGCAGGTGCCCTGCTGTCATCGCGGGCGTCGCCCAGAAGGCGAGGAAGAAACCCGCATAGAGCGGATGCCGCACGAATTTGTAGAAGAGCGGCTGGCGCAGCACTGGCGCCGCCGCCGCCTTTTCGCGCAGCGCGAACCATGCCTGCTGCAGCCCGAACAGCTCGAAATGATTGATCAGGAAGGTGCTGAAGAGGACGATCAGCCAGCCGAGCCCGAACAACGCCCACAGGATCACGGCGCCCAGGGGATTGGTGATGGTCCAGACGGGTGCGGTCAGTTGGTACCAGAACAGCATCAGCACGATCAGCGCGAGGCTGGCGAACAGCACATAAGTGCTGCGCTCGATCGCGGAGGGAACGATATGCGTCCACCTTGCCTTGAAACCGGGCCGCGCCATCACGCTATGCTGGATACCGAACAGCGCGATCAAGGCGATGTCGATCAGCGCGGCTTTTCCGGGCGCGGCAAAGCGCGCGAAGTCGACCGTCACCGGAACGAACGAGAGATTGCCGACAAAGGCGATAAGATACAAAAAGGTCGCGAAAAAGATCGCGTAAGCCACTGCGGCATAAAGCAAATAGAGCGTACGCATCATGACAGCCCCTGCTATTTCGGGGCGTTATAGCAGGTTTTTCGCGGAAATGCGCGCCTAGACGGTGAAGCTCTCGCCGCAGCCGCACGCGCCCTTGGCGTTCGGATTCTCGAAAACGAAGCCCGCGGCGAAGTCATCCTCGACCCAGTCCATGATGCTGCCGATCAGGTAGAGCACCGACGCGCCGTCGATGTAGAAGACGCCGCCGGGGGTCTCGATCTTCTCATCGAACTTCACCTCTTCGGTGACATAATCGACTGAATAGGCGAGCCCCGAACAGCCGCGGCGCGGCGTCGACAGGCGCACGCCGATCGCGCCCTCGGGCGCGGTGGCCATCAGCTTCGCGATGCGCGCTTCGGCGCCGGCGGTCAGGGCGACGGCGGCGGGGCGGGCGCGGGTCTTGGTTTCGGTCATCACAGCATTCCCAATTCGAGCCGCGCTTCGTCGCTCATATTCTGCGGCGACCACGGCGGATCCCAGACGAGATTGACTTCGGCGTCGCCGACGCCGGGAACCGCGCCGACGCGTAGTTCGACTTCGGCGGGCATCGATTCCGCGACCGGACAATGCGGCGTCGTCAGCGTCATCGTCACGACGGCGTGGCCCTCGTCGATCTCGACATTATAGATCAGGCCGAGGTCATAGATGTTCACCGGAATTTCGGGGTCGTAGATGTCCTTGAGCGCGTTGATCACGGCTTCGTACAGGTCGCCGCCGACCGCGCCGGGCTCGACCGCCGCGGGCTTGGCCGCAAGGAAGCCTTCCAGATAGTCGCGCTTGCGCTCCAATTTCTCGGGCGCAGTTTCGACATCCTCGACACGCGCCTTCGGCGGGGCTTCGACGCTTTCCACTTCCTCGACCTTGATCATGCGGTCCTCGCTCATCCGAAAATCCTCTCGACGCGGGCGAGGCCATCGATCAGCGCCGCCACATCGTCGTCATTGCTGTAAACGCCAAAACTCGCGCGCGCGGTCGCGGGAACCCCGAGGTGCTCCATCAGCGGCTGTGCGCAATGGTGCCCGGCGCGGATCGCGACCCCGCTTTCATCCAAGATAGTGCCGATGTCGTGCGGATGAACCCCCGCCATCGAAAAGCTTACGATTCCGGCACTGTTTTCAGGGCCGAACAAGGTGATGCTGTTCTTGCGCGCCAGTGCCTCGCGCAGCCTGCCGACCAGCGACACCTCATGCGCATGGATTGCATCGATCCCGATTGCTTCGACATACTCGACCGCCGCCGCGAGCCCGATCGCCTCGATAATCGCGGGCGTGCCCGCCTCGAAGCGGGTGGGGGCGGGGGCATAGGTGGTCTTTGCAAAGGTGACGCGGTCGATCATCGACCCACCGCCCTGCCACGGCGGCAGCGTATCGAGCTTGTCGCTCCACAGCACGCCGACGCCGGTAGGGCCGTAAAGCTTGTGCCCCGAGAAAACATAATAGTCGCAGCCGAGCGCCGCGACATCGATGGGCAGACGCGGCACAGCCTGACAGCCGTCGATCAGCAGCTCAGCGTCGACGCGGTGCGCCAGTTCGGCGGCGCGCGCGACGTCGAGCGGGCTGCCGAGCACGTTCGAGACATGCGCGAAGGCGACCATCGTGTGTTCGGGGGTCAGCAGCTTCTCTGCGGCATCGAGGTCGATGCAGCCGTCGGCGGTCAGTGGGCAGACGTCGACCTGCCAACCCGCAAGCTGCCAGGGCACGATATTGCTGTGATGCTCCAGCACCGACAGCAGCACGCGGCCCTTCTTCGGATGCGAGTAAGCGACGAGATTGATCGCCTCGGTCGCGCCGCGCACGAACGCAATCTCATTCTCCCGCGCGCCGATAAACGCCGCGATCCGCCGCCGCGCCGCCTCATAGGCGAGCGTCATGTCGGCCGAGCGCGCATAGACGCCGCGGTGCACGGTCGCATAGTCGCGGCCCATCGCGTTCACCGTCGCATCGATCACCGCCTGCGGCTTCTGCGCGGTCGCGGCGGTGTCGAGATAGTGCCAGCCCGGCGTCAGGCCGGGGAAATCGGCACGGACGTCGGGGAAGGTGCGGAGGGCGGTCGTGGTGCTCACACCAATTCCCCCAGCTTCGCCAACGCCAGTTCCTGCAGCTGCACTTCATCCTCGGCGCCATCGAACACGCCCGCGACAAATGCCTGGAGCATCAGCTTCTTTGCCTCACCGGGCGGCAGGCCGCGCGACTGGAGATAATAAAGCCCCATTGCGTCGAGCTCGCCGATCGCGCAGCCATGCGCGCATTTGACGTCGTCGGCGAAGATTTCGAGTTCGGGCTTGGCGTTGGCGGTCGCGCTGCGGTCGAGCAGCATCGCCTTCACATCCTGCTCGCTGTCGGTCTGCTGCGCGTCGCGCGCGACGGCGACCTTGCCGAGATAGGTGCCGGTCGCGGTGCCGCCGAGCACCGAGCGCACCACCTGCCGCGACGTCGCGCCGGGTTCGGCGTGCGTGACCGTGGTGACGATCTCGAGATTCTGCTCGCCGCCGCCGATCTGCGCCGCGCCGAGATGGAAATCGGCGCCTTCGTGCAGGATTACATTGAGTTCGATACGGCCATAAGCGCCGCCAATGTTGAGCACATGCAGCGACGCGGCAGCGCCCTTGCCGAGCACGAGTTCGATCTGCCGGATGTCGCCCGCGTCCTGCACGATCGCGCGCGCGAACTTGCCGCCCGCGGGCACGATGATACTCTCGGGCGCGGGCAACGGCCACGCCGCGGTCACCGCGTCGATGTCGCTATAACGCCACGCTTCGTCGCGGCGCGAGGGGAGGGAGCTCGTCGTCAAGCCGCGATCTCCGCATAACCATGCTCTTCGAGCTCGCGCGCCAGCTCGGGCCCGCCCGACTTCACGATCCGGCCGGCGGCAAGGACATGCACGAAATCGGGCTGCACATAGTCGAGCAGGCGCTGGTAATGGGTGATCAGCAACACCGCCTTGTCGGGGCGCCGCATGATCGCGTTGATCCCGTCGCCGACGGTGCGCAGCGCATCGATGTCGAGGCCGCTGTCGGTCTCGTCGAGGATCGCGAGCTTGGGGTCGATGATCCCCATCTGCACCATCTCGTTGCGCTTCTTCTCGCCGCCCGAAAAGCCGACGTTCACGGGGCGCTTGAGCATGTCCATGTCCATCTTGAGCAGCCCCGCCTTCTCGCGCGCGAGTTTCAGGAAGTCGCCGCCCGACAGCGGCTCCAGCCCGCGCGCCTTTCGCTGGGCGTTGAGCGCCTCGCGCAGGAACTGGACGTTCGACACGCCGGGGATTTCGACCGGATATTGGAATCCCAGGAACAGCCCCGCCGCGGCGCGCTCATGCGGCTCCATGTCGAGCAGATCCTGCCCGTCGAAGGTGGCCGATCCTTCGGTGACCTCATAACCGGGGCGCCCGCCAAGCACATAGGACAAAGTCGACTTGCCTGCGCCATTGGGGCCCATGATCGCATGGATTTCGCCCGCATTGATGCTGAGCGACAGGCCCTTCAGGATCGGCTTGTCGGCGACGGTGGCGTGGAGGTTTTCAATTTTGAGCACTTAAACTTCTTTCACTTTCGAGGGCGGCGTCCACATTTCCAATCCATCCGCGGAACTCTCCGAGCAACGCATCCAATTTCAGTGGACCGCATGCGCCTTTGATTGAGGTTCCTTCACGCTTTAGAACGAGCCAGTCATGTCCTTCCTCAAGCTGATGCTCGCCCAAGGAAATTTCTGGGCCCGCGAACTGCGCGTAAACTGTGTCGGTCAGCTCAAACTTGAAAAGCCATCCCGGATTATCACAGTTGTCGATGGCAAAGCCGTAGCCATGCTCCCACTCTCCGTCGCACAAGAAGAGATAGAAGTTCTGCAGCCACTCGAGGTTCGAGGTCACCCGACGCTCCCCTCAAGGCTGATGCCAAGCAACTTCTGCGCCTCGACCGCAAACTCCATCGGCAACTGCTGCAGCACTTCCTTGGCAAAGCCGTTGACGATCAGCGCCACCGCCTCTTCCTGCCCCAGCCCGCGCTGCATCGCGTAGAAAAGCTGGTCGTCGCTGATCTTGCTCGTCGTCGCTTCATGTTCGACGGTCGCGGTCGGGTTGCGGACCTCGATATAGGGCACGGTATGCGCGCCGCATGTGCTGCCCAGAAGCAGGCTGTCGCACTGGGTGAAGTTGCGCACGCCCTCGGCATTGGGCGCCACGCGAACAATCCCGCGATAGGTGTTGTTCGACTTGCCCGCGCTAATGCCCTTCGAAACGATGGTCGAGCGCGTGCGCTTGCCATTGTGGATCATCTTGGTGCCGGTGTCGGCCTGCTGATAATTGTTGGTGACCGCGACCGAATAAAATTCGCCGACGCTGTCGTCGCCGTTGAGCACGCAGCTCGGATATTTCCACGTGATCGCCGAGCCGGTTTCGACCTGCGTCCACGACACCTTGCTGCGCTTGCCCTGGCACAGCGCGCGCTTGGTCACGAAATTATAGATGCCGCCGAGGCCCTCGGCATTGCCCGGGTACCAGTTTTGCACCGTCGAATATTTGATCTCGGCATCGTCGAGTGTCACCAGTTCGACCACCGCGGCGTGGAGCTGGTTCTCGTCGCGCATCGGCGCGGTGCAGCCCTCAAGGTAGCTGACGTACGCGCCCTTGTCGGCGATGATCAACGTTCTCTCGAACTGTCCCGTATTCTCGGCGTTGATGCGGAAATAGGTGCTGAGCTCCATCGGGCAGCGGACGCCCTCGGGCACGTAGACGAAGGTGCCGTCGGAGAAGACCGCGCAATTCAATGTCGCGAAATAATTGTCGTGCATCGGCACGACCTTGCCGAGCCACTTCTTCACCAGATCGGGATATTCGCGGATCGCTTCCGAGATCGACAGGAAGATGACGCCCGCGCGCTTCAATTCCTCGCGGAAGGTCGTAGCGACGCTGACGCTGTCGAACACCGCATCGACCGCGACCTTGCGCGCGCCCTCGACGCCCGCGAGCACCTTTTGCTCCTCGATCGGGATGCCGAGCTTCTTGTAGACTTCGAGGATTTCGGGATCGACCTCGTCGAGGCTGCCGAGCTTGGGCTTCGGCTTCGGCGCCGCGTAATAATAGGCGTCCTGATAATCGATCGGCGGCACGTTGAGCTTCGCCCAGTCGGGCGTCTCCATCGTCTGCCAGTGGCGAAACGCCTTCAGCCGCCAGTCGAGCATCCATTCGGGCTCGTTCTTCTTCGCGCTGATGAAGCGGACCGTATCCTCGGTCAGCCCCTTGGGCGCGAAGTCGGTCTCGATGGTCGAGGACCAGCCATGCTCATAATCGGCGACCTTCGCCGCGGCGTCGTGCGCGGCCTGGTCCTTGACGGGGAGTTCGGTGTTGTCGGTCATAATCTGATCTCGTCGCCGGCCAATGCCGGGATCGGCGGAGGGGAGGGGAGTTTCGGAGCAACGCTCAACGTCGCCAGGCTGATCTCTTGCAAGGCCCCGCGCACCGCGCCGTTCACGACGCTCCAATGCGGCTGCACCTTGCAGCTGCCCTCGAGCGAGCAATCATGGCGTCCTTCGGCGACGCAGCTGGTCAGCGCGATCGGCCCTTCGACCGCTTCGATGATGTCGGCGACGCTGATCGCCGCCGCGGGCCGCGCGAGCCGCACCCCGCCGCCGCTGCCGCGCGATGCGACGAGCAGCCCGGCGCGCGCGAGCTGGCTCACCAGCTTCTGCGCGGTCGGTCCCGGGATGCCCGTCTGCTCGGCCAGCATGCCGGCGTGAATCGGCACCGACCCGCACTGGCGGGCGGCGGCGCTCATCAGCACCACGGCATAGTCGGCAAGGTTGGACAGGCGCATTGTTCTTTTCCGTCGCAGTTGCGAACGATTCTTAACTGGAGTAAATCACTCCACTTACATAGGCGTGCGGTCTCGGGAGCGCAAGCAATCGCGGATGTGCGCGATGATAGAAAAGTTGCGCCAAAAAAAAGGCACCCATCGGGCCGAAGCCAAATGAGTGCCAAGATGAAGGTCTCAAGTCCTCGTCAGAGGATGAGCTCTTCTGGGTCGCAACGGGGGATTATGCCCGGGCGACGATTCGTGATTGGATGAAAACGCCAAAACGACGCGGCCTGCGCTTTTGATGGTTAACTGCGCTCAGGTTTCCGAAACAAGCGGACTGACCCGGCCGGCGAGCTGCTTTCGGCCCTTTGTCGTCGCCTCGGTATAGCTTGTCGGCTTGCCGAGCTGGCCGGGCGTGGCGCCGGCAAAACGCTTGATCTCGCGGATCAGGTGCGACTGGTCGTAAAAGGCGTCGCCGAGCTGCGCGGCATCGAGCCCTTCGCCGCGTGCCAGCGCCGACGCGGCGCGCACCGCGCGATATTTGCGCGCGAGCATGCGCGGCGACAGGCCGTAATAATGTTTCGTCATCCGTTCGACTGACCGGATCGACATGCCCGTCGCCTCGACCAGTTCGGGAACCTGCGGCGAGGGCGATTCGGTGAGCCATCCATCGACGGTGCGGATGAACCACATCGGCGCGGTCTCGCCCCGCGTCAGCACCTCGCGTGCGAAATTATTGCCGATGACCAGCTTGTCCTCGACGCTCGCCGCCGTTTCCAGTGCGGTTGCGACCTCGTCGATCCAGGGGCCGAACAGGTCGGCGGCATTCATCGCCCGGTCGGTCAGCTTGTCGGCATCGGCGCCCATCAGCGCCGCCCAGCCTGCGGGCAGCATGCCGAATCCGAACATCTGGGTGGGGCAATTGCTGATCGCGCGCACGCGCCCGCTCGTCGGTCCGACGATATTGGCCCGGCAGACCGGCGCGCGATGATCGTCGGCGAAGACATATTCGCCGTCGGCGGCGGTGACGAAGCGGAACTGGGGGCGGTCGGCGCGCTCATATTCGTCGAAACGCGGCATGTTGACGCGCGCGAAATAGAAGCTCGACACCATCTCCGCCAGATCGGGATCGGGCGGGAAATAGTGCAGTTCGAACGGCGCGACGCCGTCCACGCCCGCAGGCGAGGAAGAAGTATCCGACATGAGACCCAGACCTTTGGCACCCGTGACCCGGCTGCCTTATTTTTCTGGATCAAATCATTTGCGTTTCGGCCCGGCGCGTCAAGCGCCAATCGTCAATTTTCTTAACCCTTCTGCGCCGCGATCCACCCATCGACGCGCCGTTCGAGCACATCGAGCGGCACCGGGCCCGATTCGAGCACGACATCGTGGAAGGTCCGGAAATCGAACTTGTCGCCGAGCGCCGTCTGCGCACGGCCGCGCAGCTCCATGATCTTGAGCTTGCCGATGAGGTAGGCGGTCGCCTGCCCCGGATAGACGATATAGCGCTCAATCGCCTTTTCGATGTCGCCCTGCGGATTGGGCGTATTGTCCTTGAGATACTGGATCGCCTGCTCGCGGCTCCACCTTTTGTCGTGGATGCCGGTGTCGACAACGAGGCGGCACGCGCGCCACAACTCCATGCCGAGGCGCCCGAAATCGCTGTACGGATCGGTGTAGAAGCCCATGTCCTTGGCGAGTTCCTCGGTATAGAGGCCCCAGCCTTCGGTATAGGCGGTGAAGCCGCCGAAGCGGCGGAAGGGCGGCAGCCCGGTCAGCTCGGTCTGCACCGCGCGCTGGAGGTGATGCCCCGGGACGCCCTCATGATA
This sequence comes from Sphingopyxis sp. Root154, assembly GCF_001427105.1. Lineage (GTDB taxonomy): Bacteria > Pseudomonadota > Alphaproteobacteria > Sphingomonadales > Sphingomonadaceae > Sphingopyxis. The sequence goes on along the minus strand of NZ_LMGI01000002.1, from coordinate 223,490 downwards.
GGCGAGCGCCTCGAGTTCGGTCTTCGACATATCGCGCAGGTCATAGAGGTTCACATAATAGGTGCCAGGCCGCGACCCGTCGGGCGAGGGCGACTGGTAAAAGGCTTTGCCCGCCGATTTCTCGCGGAATGCCTCGACCGCCTTCACCTGCAGATGCGCCTTTGGCAGCGTGTTGAAGAAAGCGGGCAGCCGCGCCTCCATCGCCTTCACTTTGGCGTCGACGTCGGCGAGATAGGCTTCGCGGGTCGTGTAATAATATTGCGGGCTGGAGCGCAGATGCGCGAAGAATTGCTGCAGCGTGCCCTTGAAGCCGACCTTCGCCATGATCTTTTTCATCTCGCCATGGATGCGCCCGACCTCGGAAAGGCCGAGGTCGTGGATCTCGGTCGCGGTCATGTCGGTCGTCGTGTAATTGGCGAGCAGCGCCTCATAATAGGCTTTGCCGTCGGGCAGCCGCCACACGCCGTCCTGCGTCGGCGCGCTCGCCTGCTGGCGCTTCATTTCGGCGAGCAGGCGGCCATAGGCGGGACCCGCGCTTTCGCTCCACGCCGCTTTGGCTGACGCGATCAGCCGCGCCTTTTTGGCATCGTCGATGGCAAGCTTGCCGACCTTTGCCGTGATGTCTTCGATCACCGCATTGTCGGGCTTCTGCAGATTGCCAATGTCGGAGATGAGGTAGGCATAGACCCACTTGGGCGGCTGGATACCCATCTTCGCTCGCTCGGCCGACTGCGCCGACAGCGCGTCGAGTATCGGGCCAAGCCCGCGGATACGCTCGACATAGGCTTCGGCCTCGGCGGCGTCGGCGACGCGGTGGATGTTGATAAGGAAGGCGGGAAGCTGGCTCTGTGCGCCGTTCATCTGGTCGAAAACATAGCCGTGGTTGCGGTACGGAAACAGGCGCGCGGCGCGCGCGGCCTGCGCGTTGAAGAGCTCGAACGACAGCGCCTCGTCGGCCGACATCGTCCTGGGGTCGAAGCTGCCGCGCATCGCTTCGGCGGTCGCCTGCTGCAGCTTCTGGTTCGCGACCGCGGCTTCGTCGCTGACATCGTTCCATTTGCCATAATCGGCATCGCGAATGCCGCGATACGCCTTGCCCTGTGGTGATAGCGAGAGCTGCGCAGCGTCATAATTTTCAAAGAATTGCGCAAGGTTCGCGCCGGCGGGGACGGCGTCGGGGGCGGGTGTCGCGGCTACGGTGGCAGGCGCTTCCTGTACGGCGGCCGGGGCGCAGCCCGCGACGGCGAGCAGGGCGAGCCCGGTGGACAGGCGAGCGATTATGCGAAGGTGCGACACGAATTTCTCCCGGTTTTTCCGATGACTTTGCTGGTCCCGCCAATAGTCGAGGCGGGGCTTGCCATAGGCCCCGGCTCGGCGCAATGGCGGGCCATGTCGCTTTTCGCCTCGCTCACCGATAGCGCCTATGCGCTCGTCCGCCCGATCGTCCACGCCACCGATGGCGAGGCCGCGCATAACCTCACGCTCAGCGCGCTCCAGCCGCTGCCGCGCGCGCGCCATGCGCTCACCAGTCCGGCGCTCGCGACCGAGCTTGCGGGTCTCAAATTCCCGAACCCCGTCGGCCTCGCGCCCGGCTTCGACAAGGATGCGCGCGTGGCGCATGTGATGCCGCATTTCGGTTTCGGCTTCGTCGAGGTCGGCACGCTGACCCCGTTGCCGCAGGAGGGCAACCCGCGCCCGCGCCTGTTCCGCCTCGTCGAGGATCAGGCGGTGATCAACCGCATGGGCTTCAACAATGGCGGGCAGGAAAAGGCGGCCGAGCGCATCGCCTGCCTGCGCCGCTATGGCCTGCCGGTGCCGCTCGGGATCAACATCGGCGCGAACAAGGACAGCGCCGATCGCATCGCCGACTATGCGAAGGGCACCGCCGCGATGGCGCCGCTTGCCGATTATCTGACGGTCAATATCAGCTCGCCGAACACGCCCGGCCTTCGTGCCTTGCAGGACAAGGGCGCGCTCGAAGCCTTGCTCGACGTCGTCGCTGCGGCGCAGCCCGCGGGCGCGGCGAAGCCGGTGTTCCTGAAGGTCGCCCCCGACCTCGAACCCGCCGACATCGACGACATCGTCGCGGTGGCGTTCGACAAGGGGCTCGCCGCGGTGATCGTCTCGAACACCACGATTGTGCGCCCCGGGCTCGCCTCGCGCCATGCAGAGGAAGCCGGCGGCCTCTCGGGTGCGCCGCTCGCCGAATTGGCGCTGCAACGGGTCCGGGATTTCCGCAGCGCCAGTAGCGGCAAGCTCCCGCTCGTCGCGGCGGGCGGGATCGCCTCGCCGGAACAGGCGTGGGAGCGCATCCGCGCGGGCGCCAGCCTGGTCCAGATCTATTCGGCGATGGTCTATGAAGGCCCCGGTCTCGCGGGCCGGATTGCGCATGGCCTCGAAAGGCTCGCCGCGCGTGACGGCTTCGCGCGGGTGGCCGACGCGGTGGGGACGGAATAAGCTGTTCTCCCCGTCCGCAAGCGGGACGGGAACAAGGGTTGCGCTGTCTCGACCTGCACGCCAATGTCGCGCGCATGTTGAAAAGATTCCTCCCGCTCGCCGCCCTTCTTTCCGTCACCGTCTCCTCGCCCGCGCTTGCGCAGGGCGTCACCTCCTCCGCCGATCCACGCGCGACCGAGGCGGGGCGCGAGATTTTGCATGAGGGCGGGACCGCCGCCGACGCCGCGATCGCGATGGTCGCGGTGCTGACCCTCGTCGAACCGCAGTCGAGCGGAATCGGCGGCGGCGGCTTCATGGTCCACCACAATGCCAAGGACGGCAGCATCTCGACGATCGACGGCCGCGAAATGGCGCCCGCGGCGGCCAAGCCCGACCGTTTTCTCGGCGCCGACGGCAAAGCGCGCGGTTATATGGACGTCATCCCCGGCGGGTTGTCGGTCGGCGTCCCCGGCAATGTGCGCCTGATGGAAATAGCGCACAAGAAATGGGGTAAGCTCGAATGGAAGGCGCTGTTCCAGCCCGCAATCAAGCTCGCCGAAGAAGGCTTCATCGTCACCCCCGCGCTCAATAACTGGCTTGTCCAGTTCGAGCCGATGTGGAAGGAATTTCCCGCTCCCAAGGCAATTTACTATGTCGACGGCAAGCCGGCCCCGGTCGGCACGCGCATCAAGAATCCCGCTTATGCCAAGCTGCTGCGCGACATCGCGGCGCGCGGTCCCGAGGCTTTCTATTCGGGCGCCAATGCCAAGGCGATCAGCGAGGCCGTCGCAAAGGCGCCGCGCCACCCGAGCCAGCTCACCGTCAAGGATATAGCGGCTTACAAGGCGAAGGAGCGCCCCGCGGTCTGCACCACCTACCGTATCTACAAGGTCTGCGGCATGGGCCCGCCCTCGTCGGGCGCGACCACCGTTTTCGGCATCCTCGGCATGATCGAGGGCTGGGACATGAAGGCGATGGGCAAGGACAATCCGATGAGCTGGCATCTGCTCTCGGAAGCGATGCAGCTCTCCTATGCCGACCGCGCCGCCTATCTCGGCGACGGCGATTTCGTCGATGTCCCGGTTAAGGGGCTGCTCGACAAGGCCTATCTCGCCGAGCGCCGCCAGCTCATCTCGCCTTATGGTGCCGCGGGCAAATATGAACCCGGCACCCCGCCGGGCGCGAAGCCGCGCGCCGCTGCGCCGCCGGTTCAGGAGCAGGGGACGACGCATTTCGTCACCGTCGACAAGGACGGCAACCTCGTCTCGATGACCTCGACGATCGAAAGCATCTTCGGCAGCCAGCTGATGGCGAACGGCTATTTCCTCAACAACGAACTCACCGACTTCGATCTCGCGCCGACCGAGGGCGGCATGCCGACCGCGAACCGCGTCGAAGCCGGCAAGCGTCCCTTGTCGTCGATGTCGCCGACGGTGGTCTACGGCCCCGACGGAAAGGTCGTGCTCGCGGTCGGCTCGGCGGGCGGCAAGCGCATCATCATGCATGTGACCAAGGTGCTCGTGGGCGTGCTCGACTGGGGCCTCGATGCCAAGACCGCGATGGAGCTTCCCAACCTCTTCTTCGGCCAGCAGGGCGTGCTGATCGAGAATAACGAGGCAGGCAAGGCGATCGCCGCAAAGATGAAACCTTTCGGCTACAGCTTCACCGCAACGAGCCTCGGCTCGAAGCTCAACGCGGTTGAGCGCACCGCCGAGGGCTGGCGCGGCGCGGCCGACCCGCGCGGACCCGGAAGTTCGTCGATCGACGGGGCGCCGGCGCAGAATTAGTCAATGATAATAAAAAGAAAGCAATGTAATCTCCCTGGAGAGAGGCAGAATGAAGCTTGAAAATCCCCATCTCGACCATTTTTCGAGTCTGGTCGCGATGTTCTTCGACCGTGCGGGGCGCGGCGGCGAAGATCCCTTCCTGTGGCGCAAGTCCGACCGTGCCTGGCAGCCGCTGAGCTGGCGGCAGGTCGCCAATCAGGTTTCGGCGCTCGCGCATAATTTGCGCGAACTCGGCCTCAAGGAAGGCGACCGGGTGGTGCTGGTCAGCGAGAACCGGCCCGAATGGTGCATAGCCGACCTCGGCATCATGGCCGCGGGCTGCATCACTGTGCCGACCTATACGACCAACACCGAACGTGACCACCAGCACATCCTCGACAACAGCGGCGCGAAAGCGGTGATCGTTTCGACCGCCAAGCTCGCGCGCACGCTGATGCCTGCGGTGATGCGCTCCGAGGCGCATATCGTGATCAGCATGGAGAGCCTCCGCATCGGCCAGCAGGGCGAGGTTGCGGTTCACGACTGGGATCCGCTCGTGCAGGGCGGCGAGGCGCGGCTCGAAGAAACCAGCGCGCGTGGCGCCGCGATGAAGCGCGAAGACACCGCGTGCCTGATCTACACCAGCGGCACCGGCGGCGCGCCGCGCGGGGTGATGCAGCATCATGGCGCGATCCTGCACAATGCGGCGGGTGCCGCCGAAGTGCTCGTCAATGATTTCGGTATCGGCGACGAGGAGGTGTTCCTGTCGTTCCTGCCGCTCAGCCACGCCTATGAACATTCGGGCGGCCAATTCCTGCCGATCATGGTCGGCGCGCAAATCTATTATAGCGAGGGCCTTGAAAAGCTCGTCTCGAACATCGAGGAAACGCGCCCGACAATCATGGTCGTCGTGCCGCGCCTGTTCGAGGTGATCCGCGCGCGGATGATCAAGTCGGTCGAGAAACAGGGCAAGCTCGCGAACTGGATGCTGCGTCAGGCGCTGCGCGTCGGCGAAAAGGATTATGAGTGCCGGATGGGCGTGCTCGATCGGCCAGTCGACCTGATCCTCGACAAATTGTTCCGGCCCAAGATCCAGAAACGCTTCGGCGGCCGGATGAAGGCGCTGGTGTCGGGCGGCGCGCCGCTCAATCCCGAAATCGGCGTCTTCTTCCACTCGATCGGGCTGACCCTGCTTCAGGGCTATGGCCAGACCGAAGCGGGGCCGGTGATCAGCTGCAACCGCCCGAGCGCGGGAATCAAAATGGACACCGTCGGCCCGCCGCTGATGAACACCGAGGTGCGCATCGCCGACGATGGCGAAATCCTCGTGCGCGGCGAGCTGGTGATGAAAGGCTATTGGCGCAACAAGGCCGAGACCGAGCGCGTACTGGTCGACGGCTGGCTCCACACCGGCGACATCGGCCATATCGACGGGCAAGGCCGCATCGTCATCACCGACCGCAAGAAGGACCTGATCGTCAACGACAAGGGCGACAATGTTTCGCCGCAGCGCGTCGAAGGGATGTTGACGCTCCAGCCCGAAATCCTGCAGGCGATGGTCTATGGCGACAAGCGCCCGCACCTCGTCGGCATTCTTGTCCCCGATCCCGAATGGATGGCCGAATGGGCGGAGGCCGAAGGCTTGCCCAAGGATCTCGAACGGCTGCGCGAGCATGAGAAATTTCGCACGGCGCTGCGCGCCGCGGTCGACCGCGTCAACGGCCAGCTCTCGGTGATCGAAAAGGTCCGCAAATTCGACTTCGCCGACGAAGCCTTCACGATCGAGAATGAACAGATGACGCCGTCGATGAAGATCCGGCGCCATATCCTGAAGCAGGTCTACGAAGACAAGATCGCGGCCCTCTACAAGGCGTGATCATCATAGCAGGCGGGGGTGCGACCCGAAGAGCTCGGCGCAAACCGGACCCCGCCTACGACTGAACCCAAGGCTCAGCCTTTGTCCCCCGCCGGTTTGCGATAGGGGACGAATTCGCCAAAAACACATGTCGGACCGCGGATTCCGCTCGACCGGTCGACCAGGTGGAAGAAATCGCCTTCGCAGGTCGACGACCCGAACTGGCGTACCACCATGATGTCGCTGTCACGGGCAAGACCCGGGCAACTACTCTTCAAGTCATTACGATATACCAGATTGCCACCGGAACGATAGAGCAAGATGCTGTCCGACACGCGGATCGTATCATTACTTCGGTAATTCGGAAGACAGCGGACCGGTTCACCCGGAACCTTGCCCGCGAGCTGCTTGTCGAGCCGTTCGGCCTGTTTTGGCGTGAGCGCGGCGGCGCCGGGCTCGCCCGAACCGGCGGGCGCACAGCTTGCGACCAGCGGCGCGGCCGCGGTCAACAGCGCGGCAGCCATCAGGTTCAGCTTCGCCATGAATATGCTCCTTGAGATCGGCCACTATGGCCGGGACAGATGAATGGGCGCTGAAGCGGCATCATGCCGCATCCTTGAGCGCGCGGATACGGCCGAGTTCGGCCGCGCTCGGCGCGCGCAAAAAAGGGTTGGTCGCGCGCTCTTCGCCGATGCTCGTCGGCACCGTCGCTTCGCCGGCCGCGCGCGCGGACTCGACCGCGGCGAGCCGCTTGGCCAGCGCTGCATTCTCGGGCTCGACTGTCACCGCGAAGCGCGCGTTCGACAGCGTATATTCGTGCGCGCAGTACACGCGCGTCGCATCGTCGAGCGTGCCGAGTTTCTGCATGTTTGCGAACATCTGTTCGGCGGTGCCTTCGAACAATCGGCCGCAGCCCATCGCGAACATCGTGTCGCCGACGAAGATCGCGGCGTCGCTCGCGAAATGATAGGCGATATGCCCCGCGGTATGCGCGGGCACGTCCCAGACGTCGGCGACATGCTCGCCAAGTTGCACGCGGTCGCCGCCCTTTACCTGCACGTCGAGCGTCGGGATGCGCGAATATTCGGCCGCGGGGCCGGTGATCGTACAGCCGGTTGCTTCCTTGATCGCGGCGTTGCCGCCGGTGTGGTCGGGATGCCAGTGGGTGTTCCAGATGTCCGTGATCGTCCAGCCGCGTTCCGCTGCCGCCGCCAACACGGGCTCGGCGACCGCGGGATCGACCACCATCGTCGCCTTGCTATCCGGATCATGGACCAGCCAGACATAATTGTCGCTGAGGACGGGAATACGGACGATGTCCAGCGCAGCCATGATAACTCCTTTCCAGCGTCTCGCTCCTTCAAGACGGAGCGGCGGCGCCGGGACCTTGATCCGCCTGCTCAGGTCAGAAGGGCGTCATAGCCCTGCTCGTTGAACTCGATCAGGCAGAATCCGTTGCCGAACGGATCGGCGAACATCGCCTGTCTGCCATAGGGCAGGTCCAATGTCTCGCCCTCCTGTGTCGCGCCGGCGGCCAAGGCCTGCGCGACCGCGTCGTCGAGGTTCGAGACGGAAAAATCGGGATGCACCGGTGTCCAGTGCCGGTTGTAGCGGCGGAAATCGCTGCCGCGGGGGCCGAGCGCCGACCCCGCGGGCTTGGCGATCAGATAGATGGGCGCCTCGCACCCGGTCAGCTCGACGATGTCGTCGTCGAACCGCCGGGCTGCGGGCAGTCCCAGCGCATTTGTGTAGAAACGCTCTCCAGCGGCGAGGTCGGGCACGTCGATGTTGATCAACAGGCCCGGCATCGCGCGGCTCCTACCAGCTGCCGGTGTTGGGCATCGAGGCCCAGGGTTCGGCGGGGTCGAGCGTGCCTTCCTGCAGCAGCTCGACCGAAATGCCATCGGGCGAGCGCACGAACGCCATATGCCCGTCGCGCGGCGGACGGTTGATCGTCACCCCGGCGTCCATCAGCCGCTGGCACGTCGCGTAAATATCATCGACGCGGTACGCGAGGTGGCCGAAATTGCGGCCGCCGCCGTATTCCTCGGGTGGGCTGCCGTCTTGAGGTGGCCAATTATAGGTCAGCTCGACCTCGGCCACGTCGCCTTGCCCGGGGGCGGCGAGGAAGATCAGCGTGAAGCGGCCGCCCTCATTGTCGAAACGGCGCGTTTCCTCCAGCCCGATCAGCTTGAAGAAATCGACGGTGGCGTCGGGATCCGACACGCGGATCATCGTGTGAAGATATTTTGTCATGGCGCTATATTAGGCGCGAAGGGCGCGCGCTTCAAACGCTTCGAACAGGAATAGGAATTCGTCGGGCACCGGCGCGGGTGCGCCCTGCGCCTCGGCGACATGGACATAGATCAGCTGTCCGTCGGCGCGCAGATCGTCTTTCCCCGCGCCGTGCAGTTCGAACAAATAGGTCATCGAGCTGGTGCCGACGCGCGAAGCACGCACGCAAATGTCGATTTCCTCGTCGAGCAGGATCGGCGCGCGATAATTGACCTCGGCGCGCGCGACGTGGAATTCGGGGCTGCTGTGCGCCGGCCAATGGTCGTAGACGCCGACGCCGCGCCAATATTCGGTGATCCCGATGTCGAAATATTCGAGGTAGCGGCTGTTGAACACCACCGCCTGCGCGTCGATCTCGGCATAGCGGACGCGCTTCTTGACGCTGAATTTGAAGTCGCTGCGAGCCATGATATCCCTCTAATGTGTCGCGAGCCGTGCGACGGTGTCGATCAGCAGCGCGATATCGGTCTCGCGCGACAGGCGGTGGTCGCCGCCTTTGACCAGCGTCACTTGCACATCCGCGCTCGCGAGCGCCGCCGACAGGCGCAGGCTGATATCGGACGGCACATCGCCATCCTCCTCGCCGTGGAGCAGGCGCACGGGGCAGATAAGGGGAATTTCTGTATCGAGCAGCCGGTTCGCCTCGCCCGACTGGAAAAAGCCGCGCGTCGTCACATAGGGCTGGTCGCTGTACGGCGTCTCCTCGACCAGCGCGCCCTCGGCAAGGATGATCGCTTTCTCGGCGTCGCTGAAACCCCAGTCGGTGAAATCGGGCGCCGCGGCGATCCCGACGAGCCCCGCCACTCGGCCCGGACCATCGCGCTGCACCAGCGCCAAGGCGGTGAGCAGCATCAGCCACCCGCCCATCGACGATCCGGTGATGACCACCGGCCCCTCGGCCTTCGCGTCGACCAAGTCGAGCACATCGCCGCGCCAGTCGAGCAGCGTTTGCTCCGCGAACAGCCCGTCCGACAGCCCGCATCCGGCATAATCGAGCAACAGGCACGCCTGACCCTCCGCCGCCGCCCAGTCGAACAGCGCGGTCGCCTTGCCGCCCGTCATGTCGGACATATAGCCCGGCAGGAAAATGATCGTCGGCCCGGTGCCGGCTGTATAGCGGTAGGCGAGCCGCGGGCGGCCCGAACGGTCGAGATAATCGGGCGCGGTGTCCACCGGGATCAGATGACCCAGTCGATCGTGCTCATCTGCATCACGGCCTGTCCCTTGGCGCGCCGCTTTTCGACCATGATGTGGTTCAGCCGCTGGATCGTGTCGCTGCCCGTGGTGATGCACCAGCCGGGGACGACCGCGTGAACGAGCGCACACAGGCCGCCATAGATCATCGTGACGCCGAATTTCGACGCGACGCCGAAATGCTCGATGTAATTCTCATCGACGCTCTTCGGATGGTCGACGAATAGGCGCTTGAACATGGGGAAGGCTCCTTTCCGGCTGGCCGTCGCCGTAGCGGTGGATGGTGAGTCTCGCAAGGGCAGCTAGGGGTCAGCCGATCAACCGGCTCGGCCAGCCGATACGGACCAGCGTTTCGTCGGGATCGGATAGCGCGAATTCATACATGCCCCACGGCTTGTGCGTCGGCGCCTTTTCGCGTTCGAGGATTGCATCGCGCACGATCTCGGCCAATTCCGCGACGCGCTCGGTGTAGAGGTACAGCCCGAACGGATTCTGCCCCGGCACCAGCCATCCTTCGGGCGACTCGTTCGTCAGATGAAGCTGCCAGCCCCTGCCATCCTCGAGCAGGCGATAGCTGCCATGGTCGCCGACGACCGACAGGCCGAGCTTTTCATAGAACGCGGTGCTGGCATCGAGGTCGGTGCACGGCAGGATCGCGGCGATGCTGTGGAGCGGCGGGGTGTCGGTCATGCGGGCAGCTTATGCCCACCGCCGCGGTGACGCCAGCGCCAGTTGACGAGATGCGCGGCGGCAAGCGTCAGCGCGCCGACGGAGGTCAACAGGCGGTCGGCCGCCTCGGGATCGGCGACGGCGATCCACCCCTCGTGCGCCGACAGTCCAAGCGCGAGCAGGCCCAGCCCGGCGGTCGCGAGCACCGCGGGCACGATCCGCCGATGCCGCCGCCAACCATCGCGCATCGCGATCATGGCAGCGGGCAAGGCCAGCAGCAGGATCGCAGCATGCACCCCCTCGGGCAGCGCGATCCAGCGGCTGAGCGCGGGGGCGAGCAGGAGGAGGAGTGGCAGGGCAAGGCAATGGATCAGGCAGGTGAACGACAGGACGATCCCCGTCAGGTCGGCGAGGCGCGGGCGCGCGGCGGGGAGGCACATGTTCTATCTTTCGCAGGAGGGGTTCCGGCGCCAGATAAGGATACATTATCTCATTGCAAGCCTTGTTGTGAATCCGCCCCTTGCCGCCCATATCGCATGCTGGCAAAGGGGCGCCGCACTTTTGCGCAAGAAAGGCCGATTTTTCGATGTCCGACATGATCCGCGTCACCCTTCCCGATGGCTCTGCCCGTGAAGTCGTGCGCGGCACTACCGCGTTGCAGATCGCGGCCGACATCGGACCCGGCCTTGCCAAGGCCGCGCTCGCGGCAAAGATCGACGGCGAACTGCGCGATATCATGCGCCCGCTGGAGGAAGACACGAACCTGTCGCTCGTGACGAGCCGCGACGAGGCCGACGCGCTCGAGCTCTTCCGCCACGACTATGCGCATGTCCTCGCGGAAGCGGTGCAGAATCTGTTCCCCGGCACGCAGATCACCTTCGGCCCTTCGACGGGCGACGGCTTCTATTACGACTTTGCGCCCGCCGCCGATCGCGGCCCGTTCCGCGACGACGAGCTGCCGCTGATCGAGGAGGAGATGCGCAAGATCATCGCCGCCGACCTGCCGCTGACGCGCGAAGTGTGGGAGCGCGACAAGCTCATCGCCAAATGGGCGGCCGAGGGCGAGAGTTTCAAGGCCGAATGGGCCGCCGAACTGCCGCAGGGCGAAGAACTCACCGTCTATCGCAGCGGCGAAGGCTGGATGGACATGTGCCGCGGCCCGCACTTGGCCTCGACGGGCAAGCTCGACCCCGCCGCGTTCAAGCTGACGCGCGTGTCGGGCGCCTATTGGCGTGGCGACCAGAAGAACGCGCAACTGTCGCGCATCTATGGCACCGGCTGGCTCAACAAGAAACAGCTCGCCGAACATCTCGTCCGGCTGGAGGAGGCCGCGAAGCGCGACCATCGCAAGATCGGCCGCGAAATGGACCTGTTCCATCTGCAGGAAGAGGCGCATGGCAGCGTCTTCTGGCACCCCAAGGGTTACCGGATCTACCGCGAGCTCGAGGCCTATATGCGCCGCGCGATCGACGGTTCGGGCTATCAGGAGGTCAAGACCCCGCAGGTGATGGACGCACGCCAGTGGGAGCAGTCGGGCCACTGGGGCAAATATCGCGAGAATATGTTCGTCATCCCCGACGAGGTGCCGAACATCGAGGATGACGGTCCGATCGTCTCCGACGGCGCCGAGTGGATGGCATTGAAGCCGATGAACTGCCCAGCGCACGTCCTGATCTTCCGTCAGGGGATGAAGTCGTACCGCGACCTGCCGCTGCGCATGGCCGAAATGGGCTGCTGCCACCGCAACGAGCCGCACGGCGCGCTGCACGGGATCATGCGCGTGCGCCAGTTCACGCAGGATGACGGCCATATCTTCTGCCGCGAGGACCAGATCGTCGAGGAAGTGCGCGATTTCTGCGCGCTGCTCGACCGCGTCTACAAGCAGCTCGGGTTCGAGAAATATGCGGTGAAGCTCGCACTGCGCCCCGACATGCGCTTCGGCACCGAAGACATGTGGGACAAGGCCGAGGCCGAGCTGCGCGAAGCCGTCGAACGCGCGGGCATGGCGAACGACGATTATGGCTGGGAAGAACTGCCGGGCGAGGGCGCTTTCTATGCGCCAAAGCTTGAATTCCACCTGACCGACGCGATCGGCCGCACCTGGCAGTGCGGGACGATCCAGTCCGACCGCGTGATGCCCGAGCGCCTCGACGCCAGCTACATCGGCGAGGATGGCGAGCGCCACCGCCCGGTGATGCTCCACCGCGCGATCCTCGGCACCTATGAACGCTTCATCGGCATTTTGATCGAGCATTTCGCGGGCCGTTTCCCGACCTGGCTCGCGCCGGTGCAGGCGGTCGTCGCGACGATCGTGTCTGACGCCGACGATTACGCGAAGGATGCGGTGGCGCAGCTCGTCGCGGCGGGCATCCGCGCCGAAAGCGACGTGCGGAACGAAAAGATCAACTACAAGGTCCGTGAACACAGCCTTGCCAAAGTCCCCTACCTGCTGGTGGTCGGCAATCGCGAGGCCGAGGAAGGCACCGTCGCGATCCGCACGCTCGGGCAGGACGGCCAGCGCATCATGCCGCTCACCGAAGCGATCGCCATGTTGAAGGGTGAGGCGACCCCGCCGGATCTTCGCGATTGAACGTGAAGGCGCGGCGACGCTGGTTGCGCTGGGCAGCGCTGCTCGCGCTGCTCGGCGCCGGCCTGCTCGCCAGGGGCTATTGGAATGCGACGCGCGACCCGGTGATCCGCACCGCGACGGTCGCGGTTGCCGATTGGCCAGCGGGCCAGCCGCCGCTCAGGCTGCTGTTGCTGTCGGACATTCATGTTGCGGGCCCCGACATGCCGCCCGAACGGCTGACAAGGATCGTGGCGCGGCTAAACCGGCTGAAGCCCGACCTCGTGCTGATCGCGGGCGATCTCGTCAGCGAAAAGCGCAGCGCGACGCACATCTACTCCGCAGCCGAGGTGGTCGCACCGCTCGGCGGTCTCCGCGCGCCGCTGGGCGTCGTCGTCGCACCGGGCAATCACGATCATTGGTTCAGGCCCGATGCGCTGCGCGGCGAGATGGAGAAGCGTGGGCTTCGTGTGCTGCAGAATGCGGCTGTGAAGCTGGGCCCGTTGATCGTGGGGGGCGTCGATGACGATTATTCGGGGCATGACGATGTTCCGGCTACGCTTGCCGCAATGGACCGGCTTGGTCCGGGTGTGCCACTGCTGCTGACGCACAGTCCCGACATCGTCCCCGCAGTGAAGCGCCCGGTCGCGGCAATCTTCGCGGGGCATACGCATTGCGGCCAGATCCGCTTCCCTTTCATCGGCGCGCTCACCTATGTCTCGCGCTATGGGGATCGCTTTGCCTGCGGCGACATAAGCGATGGTGCGCAACGCATCTTCGTCGGCGCCGGGCTCGGCACCAGCCTTTTGCCGCTCCGTTTCCTGACGCCGCCCGATGCGTGGCTCGTCACCATCGGCCCGAACGCTGCAACATGAACGATCCGATTCCAATCGCGGGCGTTGGGCGCTATCCGGCGGGCGAATGCCTGCCGCGGCATCGCCATGTCCATGGCTATGTCGCGCTCGTACTCGGCGGCGATTATGAAGAATCGGGCGATCAGGGGCGCATCGCGGTGCGGCCGGGAACGGTCGTCGTGCACGGCGACTGGACCGCGCATCAGGACCGTTTTGGCGCGCGCGGGGCGCAGGTGCTCAATCTTCCGGTGGCAAAGGGATTCGCGCTGGGGGCGGGGCATATCGCCGACCCCGATACCGCCGCGCGCCTCGCCGAACGCGATCCGCAGGCGGCCGCCGACTATGTCCGCGATCATTTCCGCATGGGCGCGGCGCGGCGCGACGATTGGCCCGACCTGCTCGCCGCGGCGCTTACCGCCGATCCCGACATATTGCTCGCCGACTGGGCCGATCATATGGGGCTCAACCCCGCGTCGATCAGCCGCGGCTTCGCGCGCGCCTATGGCGTCAGCCCCAAACGCTTCCGGCTCGAGGCGCGGACGCGGCAGGCGCTCACTGCGCTCGATGCTTGGCAGGGCAGTCTCGCCGACCTCGCCGCCGACCAGGGGTTCGCCGATCAGGCGCATATGGCGCGGTCGATCGCCGCGATGACCGGCGACCCGCCGATCCTGCACCGGGCAAAGTCCGTTCAAGCCGGGCGCGTCGATCCCCGCTAAACCGGGTTCATGGATCGCCGCTTCTTCATTGCCGCCTCGCTCGGCACCGCCGCCCTCGCTGTTCCCACCATCGTTTCAGCGCAAAATCAGCGTCCGCCGATGCGCACGCAATGGAAGGTGCGCGCGTCCGAAGGCTTCGACGCGCTCGCCTTTCTGGGGCCGCTGGCGGGGGGAGAGCTTTATTTGCCCTATTACCAGACCGACGTCGACGCCTTCGCGCCGCGCCTTTCGGCTGCGGCGCGCGCCGAGATTCCGACGCTGTCGCGCGAGGCCAATGATGCGGGTTTCGGGCTGCTCGGCCCGGTCTTGTCGCTCATCTTTTCGGGCGACGACGACAGCAACCTCGACGCGCTGATCGCCGCCGCCGCCGCGCCCGAGACGCGCTTGCTTCCCGCCTATCGCGCGAGCAGCAATTGGAACGAAACGGATTGGGGCTGGTTCGCCGCGCATGCCCCGCGCGTGAAAGCGGTGCTCGAAGCGATGCGTAATGCGGGCTTCGCGGCCTTTCGCGCCGAGCGCATCGCCGCGCTCGAAGGACGGATCGTTCAGCTTCAGGCCGATCTGGGCGCCTATGATGTGATCCGCCTGCATGAAAAGCTGACCGGCCGGAACTTCGACCCCGAAATCGAAGTGGTGCTGCTGCAATTTTGCAAGCCGCACGGGATCAAGGTGCAGGGCCAGACCTTCCTCCAGGCCGCCGACTGGAACACCGCGATCACCGTGCGCAACGCGGGCCATGAAATGCTCCACCCGCCCGTGGTGATGGACGGCCCCGCGGCAAAGGCCGCGCTCGCCATCCTCGCCAAAGACCCGCTGATCCCGCGCGTCGTCGGCGACCATGACCCCAAATGGGGCTATACGACGCTCGAAGGCTTGCTGAACGAGGATCTGGCGCAGGCGCTCGACCAGCTGATCGCTGAGGCACTGGGGGTCGCGCGCAATCCCGCCGACCGTTGGCGCAAATCCGACGATGGCATCCATATTCTCGCCGGGGCCTTTTACGGGATGCTGCGTCAGGACAAGTGGATCGAAACCGGCGGATCGATCGAAACCTGGCTTGCCGACGCGGCAAAGACAGGACGCCTCGCACCGCAAAAATTGCACAGCATTGCGGCGCACGTGCTCGAACGCCCGGTCGACAAGCTTTGGCCGCTGGCTTGAACGGCGGGGGCTAGCCGCCCCGGCGTTCCTGCGGTATCGGCCGGGCGGTTCGATCCGCTGCCGGGGAAACAAGCGCTGCCCTTCCATCCCGCCTTCCGCCCGTCCGTCGTGGCGCACGCCGCTTGACCGGCCTGTCGCAGCTTGTCGGCATCGCGCCGCTGACGCTTGTGGGCGCGGCGGCGATGACCTTTGCCGCCGCCTATGTCCGCGGCCTCACCGGCTTTGGCATGGCGATCATCCTCGTGCCGCTCCTGGGCCTGATCATCGCACCCGGCGAGGCGGTGGTGCTTGGCATATTGCTGCAACTGCTGATCGGCCCGGTCGGGATCGGGATCATCATGGCCGACGCCGACCGCGCGACCGCGGTGCCGATCGCGCTGCTCGCGATGGCGACGACCCCGATCGGCATGGTCGCGCTCGATGCGACGACGCCCGACATTGCGCGGCTGCTGATTACCTTGGTCGCGGTCGGTGCCTTTGTCGCGGTGCTGCTGCCCAAGCAGCCCGAGGGACATCGCCCGGGGCGCGGCGCGATTGCGGGGACGGGGGTCGCATCGGGCATCCTCACCGGCTTTGCCGCGATGCCGGGGCCGCCGGTCGTGCCCTTTTACCTCCGCCGCCATCTCGAACCCAAGGTCGCGCGCGCGTCGATGCTGCTGATCTTCTTTGGCACCGCGATCGCGGGCACGCTCGCCGCGCTCTGGGTTGGCATCGCGACGTGGCGATTGTTCCTGCTCGCGGTGATCCTGTTCGTGCCGATGTGGCTGGGCAATTATGTCGGCGCGCGCCATTTCGGCCGTGTCCCGCCGCATGTCTGGCAGGCGATGGTCGCGATCGTCCTCGGCATCGCGGCGGTGTCGGCGGTGGTGCGGCTCTTGAACTAAAGGCTGCGTAGCGCCTGCGCGGGTTTCGCCGACAGCAAAGGCCAGCTCCCCGCAATCCCGATCAGGAACGACAGCCCCGCCCCGCCGAGCAACGTCATCCCGACGACCAGCGGGTCGGGCGCGAAGTCGAAATCGAACAGTTGCGTCACGACATACCAGGCGCCCGCAAGGCCCAGGCCCAGTGCGAGCACCGCCAAAATACCCGCGAGCACCGCATATTCCATGCCCTGTGCGCCCAAA
This sequence comes from Sphingopyxis sp. Root154, assembly GCF_001427105.1. GTDB lineage: Bacteria > Pseudomonadota > Alphaproteobacteria > Sphingomonadales > Sphingomonadaceae > Sphingopyxis. The sequence goes on along the minus strand of NZ_LMGI01000002.1, from coordinate 206,854 downwards.
ATCTGCCCGCGCGTCGCGCCGAGCAGCTTCAGGATCACGCTGTCGTAAACGCGCCGCTCGCGGCTCGCCGCGATCGCGCCGATCAGCACCGCGATCCCAGCAAGGATCGCGATGCTCGCCGCCGCGGCGATCGCCTGGCTCATCTGCGTCAGCAGCATCGTCACCTGTGACACGACATCACGCACCGCGATCAGCGAGGCCGACGGAAAGGCGCGCGGGATGCTGCGCGACAAAGCGGCTTCGGCCTCGGGGCCGACGGCGACCGTCGCGACCATATTATGCGGCGCCGCATCGAAAGTGCCGGGCGAAAAAACCAGCACATAGTTCAGCCCGAAATTGTCCCAGTTGACGGTGCGGAACGATGCAACCTTCGCCTGCACCTCGACCCCCAGCACATTGACCGACAGCGTGTCGCCGATCTTGAGCCCGAGGGATGTGGCGACTTCCTGCTCGACGCTGACCAATGGCGGCCCCTTATAATCGGCCGCCCACCATTGGCCGCCGACGAGCTCGCTGCCGTTGGGCAGCACCGGACTGTACGTCAGCCCGCGGTCGCCGCGCAGCACCCACGCGCCCTCGGGCAGCTCGGCGAGTTCGTCGACGCGCTGGCCGGCAAATTCGGTGACACTGCCGCGCAGCGCGGGGATCATGTTGATCTCGGCCTTGGGGTCGGCCTCCGTCACAATCGTTTGAAAGCGTGCAGTCTCGGTGCGCGGCACGTCGAGCACGAAGAAGCTCGGCGCGCGCTGCGGCACGGTCGACTGGATTTCGGCGGTGATGCTCGTCTGGATCGCCGCCAGCGTCACGAACAAGGTCAGGCCAAGCCCGAGCGCGACGACGAGCGCGCCGGTCGCAGCGCCGGGACGATGCAGGTTCGCGAGCGCGAGGCGGAAGAGCGGGCGCTTGGGGCGCGGCAGCCGGCTCGCGGTGCGCCGCACCAGCCAGCCGAGCCCGACGAGGATGAGCAGCAGCCCGATCGCCGCTCCGATGAACCCGAGCGCGAACAGCGGCTCGCGTGCGGTCCCGACCGCCAGCGCGATGATCGCCGCCAGCGCCGCCGCGACCGCGACGACCGTCTGCCGGTCGACCCGCGCCGCGCCGCTCACCGTCGCGCGGTAAAGCCCCGCGGCGGGAACGTGCCGCGTCGCCGCAAGCGGGGGCAGGGCAAAGGCGATGGCGATCAGCAGGCCGTAAGCTGCGCTGACTGCGAGCGGCAGCGGATAGATGGCAACGCCGGGTTTGACCGGCAGCACATCGCCTGCAATCGCGCCGATGATCGCGGGCGCAAGCGCGCCGACGATCAGGCCAGCGACGATCGATACCGCCGCGACGGCAAGAATCTGCAATCCATAGATACGCGCCACCGTGCCGCTGTCGGCGCCGAGCACTTTCAGCGTCGCAAGGCCGGGACGCTTGCCCGCAAGATAACTCGCGACGCCATTGCCGACGCCGATCCCCGCGATCACCAGCGCGGCGAGGCCGACGAGCGACAGGAATTGCCCCATGCGCTCGATGAAGCGCCGCGTCCCGGGCGCGCCGTTGCTGCTGTCGGTGATGTCCCAGCCCGCATCGGGGAATTCGGCGGTCAGCGCCTTGCCGACCGCTTCGGGGTTCGCACTGTCGGGCAAGCGGACGCGATATTTGCTCTCGTAAAGGCTGCCCGGCTGGATCAGCTGCGTCGCGGGCAGATCGGCCAGCCCGATGATCGCGACGGGGCCGAGCGTGAAGCCTTCGCCCAACCGGTCGGGCTCCTCGGCAATCACGCCGTCGATCAGGAAGCTTTTCTCGCCAAACTTCACGCGCTCGCCGACCTTGAGGCCCAGCCGCGAGACGAGATCCTTGCCGATCCAGATGCCGCCGGGCGGCGGCGGACCTTTGCGCGCGCCGCTCTCCAGCTGCATCGTGCCATAGAGCGGGTAGACGTCGTCGACCGCCTTCAGTTCGGACAGCAAAGCCTCGCCGTCGGGATCGTTCGCCATCGCGCGCAGCCGCACGGTGGCCGAGGGCGTGCCGACGCGGCGGAAACCCGTCATTTCTTCAGTGCTTGCTTCGCGCTGCGGCAGGCTGAACTCGACATCACCGCCGAGGATCGTCTGCCCGCGCACTTCAAGCTCGGACGTGATGCCGCGCGTCAGGCTGCCGATCGCGGCGAGCGTCGCGACGCCTAGGAACAGGCAAACCGCGAGCAGGCGAAGCCCGCGGATGCGCGTCGCAAGGTCGCGGCGCGCGATCCGCCAGAGCGTGGCGAGCGGCAGCACCTACGCCGCCCGCTCTTCGATTTTCCCGTCGTGCATCACGACCACGCGATCGCAATGCTCGGCGAGTTCGGGGTCGTGGGTGATGATGAGCAGCGTCGCGCCCAATGCGGCGCGGCGGGCGAAGATCAGGTCGATGATCGCCTGGCCGGTCGCGGTATCAAGATTGCCTGTCGGCTCGTCTGCAAAGATGATCGCGGGCGAGCTCGCCATCGCGCGCGCGATGGCGACGCGCTGCTGCTCGCCGCCCGACAATTGTGCGGGGTAGTGCGTCAGACGGTGGCCGAGACCGACGGCTTCGAGTTCGGCGGCGGCGCGCCCGAAGGGATCGGATATGCCCGCGAGTTCCAGCGGGACCGCGACATTTTCGAGCGCGGTCATGGTCGGAAGCAGGTGGAAGGCCTGCAAGACAATGCCGATCCGCCCGCGTCGCGCCCGCGCGAGGTCGTCCTCGTCCATCGTCGCAAAATCGAGCCCGGCGACGCGGATGCTGCCGCCGTTCGCGCGTTCGAGCCCGGCGAGCACCGCCATCAGCGAGCTTTTCCCCGACCCCGACGGTCCCAGCAGCGCGACCGATGCGCCCGCGGGAACCTCCAGATCGACGCCGCGCAAAATTTCGACAGGGGCCTTGTCGCTTCCAAGCGTCAGCGTCACATTATGGGCGGCGATCGCCACGTCGGGCGATTGTCGTTGGGCGTCGGGCAAGGAGAGGACCCTTTGAAATGAGAACGGCCGGATGGCGCTCTGCTCTTACATATGGTTGTGTCGCAATTCTTTGCCAACCACTCGCCGCATGCGGATCGGCAGAAAATCCATCTGCTTCGACGAACGACAAGGTCGCGACGAAAGCGTCGCCGGCGATTCCCGCCGACGCGCCGCTCGTGATCGCCTTCGGCGACAGCCTCTACGCGGGTTACCAGCTCGGGCCGAAGGAAGGGCTCGCACCGCAATTGCAGGCCGCACTCGCAGATGATGGCGTCGTCGCGCGCGTCCAGAATGCCGGCGTTTCGGGCGACACCACCGCCGCGGGGCGCCAGCGCCTGACCTATGTGCTCGACAATGCGAAGGCGAAGCCCGCGCTCGTCGTGCTCGGGCTCGGCGGCAACGACATGCTGCGCGGGATCGGCCCCGACCAGACGCGCGCCAATCTAGACGCCATGCTCGCGGAGCTTCGGAAGCGCGAAATCCCGGTCCTGCTCACCGGCATGATGGCCGCGCCCAATCTCGGCAGCGACTATGCTAAGCAGTTCAACCCCATCTATCGCGAGCTCGCGTCGAAATATGATGTGAGCTTCTATCCGTTCATCCTCGACAATGTCGTCACTGACAAGGCGCTGATGCTCGGCGACAATATGCATCCCAATGCCAGAGGCGTGACGGTCGTGGCGGAGGGGCTGGCGCCGCTGGTCGAACAGGCGCTGCCGACCGCGGGATGAGAATTCTCGCTGTCGCGTAACGACGGGGCAAATAAAAAGGGGCGACCCGATGGGCCGCCCCTCTCATTTCGTTTCGCTGGTTCCGAAACGATCAGAAAGCGAGGCCGACGCCGACCGCGAAGGTGTCGAAATCGCTGAAGTTCTCGATGAACTGGTGGCGATACTCGGCCTTGGCGTAAAGGTTCTGGCCCAGCTTGTGCTGGTAGCCGGCACCGACATAGGGATCGTCGATCTGACCGAAGGTGTAACCGGCGTTGGCATAGAGCTTGCCATTGGCGCCGACCTTGGCGCCCGCGCGGCCGCCGGCCGAGAACTGGACCTTGGCGCCGTCGATCAGCACCTTGTCGCCCGCGATTTCGGCACCCGCGAACGCGCTCGAGCCGAGGTCGAAATCATAGCCGGCCGCGGCGCCAAGCGTGGCGTCGTCGAGGCCGCTGCCCGTGACATAGCCGCCGCGCACTTCGACGCGGCCTTCGCCCTGGGCCATGGCGGGGGTTGCAACGATGGCCGTCAGGAGAGCGGCTGCAACTGCAAATTTCTTCATGTTTTTTTCCTTCTGCTTTTAATCGGTCACGCCCTTTGGGTCGCGACGCCCCCTAAATGGAGCTCGCGGCTGTCGCTGCAATGAACGGATCGTTCAGAATGTGACAATTTTCTTACCTGTGTTATTTTTACCACACAGTATAGAATAGGTATGCGGTCACAATCCCGCATATCCGCGGGTTTTTGACGCTTGTTGAGATGGAAAAAAGACGCTGTGGGCGTCTTTAGCCGAGCGCGGCCTGCTTTTCCTCGGCGATCCGGTCGAGTTCGGCGCGGGTCGGTTTGGTCGCCGCGCTCTTCAGCTGTCCGCACGCCGCCATGATGTCGCGCCCGCGCGGGGTGCGCACCGGCGCCGAAATCCCGGCCTTGAAAATCAGGTTGCTGAACGCGCGCACGCGCTCAGGCGACGAACATTCATACATCGCGCCGGGCCAGGGGTTGAAGGGGATCAGATTGACCTTCGCGTGAAGGCCATATTGCCTGATCAGCCGGACGAGCTCGCGCGCATCGTCGTCGCTGTCATTCTTGTCCTTCAGCATCACATATTCGAACGTGATGCGCCGCGAATTGCCTGCACCCGGATAATCGGCGCACGCTTTTAGCAGTTCGTCGATGCCGTATTTGCGGTTGAGCGGGACGATCTCGTCGCGCACTTCCTTCGACACCGCGTGGAGCGAGACCGCGAGGTTCACCCCGATCTCTTCGCCGGCGCGCGCCATCATCGGCACGACGCCGCTCGTCGACAGCGTGATACGGCGGCGCGACAGCGCAAGCCCGTCGCCGTCCATGACGATCTTGAGCGCGCCCTTGACCTCGTCGAAATTATACAGCGGCTCGCCCATACCCATCATCACGATGTTGGTCAGGATGCGGCCGTCGGCGGTGTAATTGCCGCCTTCTTCTTCGTCGTCGTCCTCGGGATCGGGGCCGAAGCCCGCCATCGTCCCCTTGGGCCATTCGCCGAGCTCGTCGCGCGCCAGCATCACCTGCCCGACGATCTCGCCCGCGGCGAGGTTGCGGACGAGGCGCATCGTACCCGTGTGGCAGAAACGGCAGTTGAGCGTGCAGCCGACCTGGCTCGACACGCACAAGGTTCCCCGATCGGCGTCGGGGATGAAGACCATTTCATATTCTTGGCCGTCGGCCGCGGCGAGCAGCCACTTGCGCGTGCCGTCGCTCGACACCTGCGCCTCGCGTACCGTCGGGCGGCCGATGATGAAACGGTCGGTCAGCCACGGGCGCATCGCCTTCGCGATGTCGGTCATCGCCTCGAAATCGGTGACGCCGCGGTGATACATCCAGTGCCAGATCTGCTTGGCGCGCAGCTTCGCAGCCTTGGCGTCGAGGCCGGCCTCAACCAGCACGCCGCCGATCGCGTCGCGCGTCAACCCGATCAGGTCGATGCGGTTGCCGCCGCGCAAGGGAACGGTGCCCGTCGTGACGGGGTCGATATGGCCGGGAATCTGCATGATGGGCGGCCATATAGGGGGGAAGCGGCAAAAGCGCAATTGCGCGTGATGTCCCCTCCCGCTTGCGGGAGGGGAGCATTGTTACAGCGACGCCAGCATCCCCAGCACCTGCGGAACCGTCCCGTTCGCCTCGGCATTGCGCAGCGGCAGGACATTCTGCACCAGGATTTCCTCGGGCGTCGGCTCGACCGCGAACAGCGCCATCACCTCGTCGGCGAAATCATCGAGCGGCATATAGCCCTCGCGCGTCGACTGGCCGGGGGTCAGGTCCGTGCGCACCGCGGGCGGCGCCAGCTCGATCACCTCGACCTTGCCGGCAAGCTGGATGCGCAGCGCGACCGAGTAACTGTGGATCGCCGCTTTCGTGGCCGAATAGGTCGGCGCCTTGGGGAAGGGGACGAACGCCAGCCCCGACGTCACATTGACGATCGCACTGTCCGCCTGCGCCGCCAGATGGTCGACCAGCGCATCGATCAGCCGGATCGGGCCGAGGATGTTGGTGACGACCGTCGCTTCGGCTTCAGTCAGGTCTCGTTTCGCGCTCGCATCCTCGGCATTCATGATGCCGGCATTATTGACCAGCACATTGAGGCCGGGGTGTTTGGCGACGATCTCTTTCGCAAAAGCCGCGATCGCTTCGGCATCGGTGACGTCGAGCGACATCGCCGACATGTTCGGCCGCCCCGCGATCGCCGCTTCCAGCTTCGCGGCATTGCGCCCGGTGACGATGACATTGTTGCCTGCGTCGTGCCAGCGCTGCGCGAGCGCCAGCCCGATGCCCGAACCCCCGCCGGTGACGAGGATGGTGTTGCTTGTGGTTTTCATGATTGCCTCCTTTGGGGTGGTGAGAAGGTCCAAATACGCCTATACTCTCCAAAAGAAAGAAGGCACCCAAAAGTGCTATAGTTACCAAAAAGAGAGATTTGGATTTTCCGCCATGCCCGCACCTGAAAAAATTTCGTACGATCCGAATGCGCCGGTCGACCCGCGCGTTGAAACGCTCGTCAACGAACTGATCGGCCGAGTCGCCGACAAATGGACCCTACTCGTTCTCGAGGAGTTGGAGGATCACGGAACCTGCCGCTTCACCGAATTGTCGCGCCGCGTTCCGGGCATCAGCCAGAAGATGCTGACGCAGACCTTGCGCCAGATGGAACGTGACGGACTACTCGTGCGAACAGTCCACCCGGTCGTCCCGCCCAAGGTCGAATATTGCCTGACCGACCTCGGCCACAGTCTCGGCGAAGCCTTTTGCGGCGTATGGGTATGGGCTGAAGCCAATCTGGAACAGGTCGCAAGGGCGCGGATGGCGTTCGACGCGCGGGGGTGAGGACAAGGCAAGTTCGCGTTGGCATGTTTCGACCGGTTGTGGACGTTCCATTCGTTCGATAAGTTTTGAAGATGACCTTATCTCTAGGACGTAATTGGCAACACGATTTATGGATTTCGCGATACCGGCTACGGTTTGAGCTTGATGATGGTGATTATATTGGGAGGTATGTGACCAGGTTCACAACGAGTTACGACCGTGCCCGAAAACTCGCACGCGCAGTGCTACCATCCGACAACGTCGTCGGAATCATCGGGGCCTTCCCCGACCCAAGCGTGGATTTGGACGCCGATCGCCTTGGCTGGACAACCGGGACTGGATTTGATCACCTTGCTAAATTGGGCGTCCCAACCGGTGCCGCTTTTGCCGAGTGGGAAGATTTTTGGTGGCCTGACGACGAAGACGACCCGGAAGCAAAGCGGTGGCTCCTTCGCGCTGTTTACCTGACTTGGGAGCAAGTCGACATTCTGCTGTGGAATCAGATCGCACAGGATTTAGGGGTGAAGCCAAGAGCACCAGTGTTCGCGAAGTTCGTCGATCTGGCGTGGGGGGGTAAGCGTGTATGCCTATGACGACCGGGGAATGGACGTCACCGCCCTCAACAAAAAGCCGTTGGAAGAGCTATACTTACAGTACGGTAGTTGGCTGCTTGACGATGATCGAGGCAGAATGGCGGCAATATTCGAAAGCTAGCGGGACGTCCGCTTTCCACCCCAAATTCGTTCTTCCGTCGCGAACAGGCCTTCCGGCCTTCGGGCGACTATCAGTCCAATAGCAAGCCGGGACCATGATCGTGCCCGAATCATGGCCCCGGCTTTGACGGGCCCTGCAACTTGGGTCCGCCGATCATTTGCGGATCGAGCTGACCTGGATGACCTGGTCGCGCGACGCATTGGCGACCACCACATCGGCCTGCGCCGAGGCGACGCTCCGCGTGTCGCGGCGGCACTGCCGCACATCATTCTTGCCCGCGATGTCGAAATCCGGAGCGGTGCCGCACACTTCGACGACGGCGCGCCAGATGCGACGGTCGAGCGCCTTGGTGCCGGCCTCGGTCCGAAGGTCGAGGTCGCGGTGCGTCACAGCGACGCTCGGGTTCGCAGGGGCGGTTTGCGCCGATACGGGCTGGCCGATCGATACGGCAGCGAGGGCGGCGAGGATCAGAAGCTTTTGCATCTTGAGTCTCCATCGGCCGGCTGGGGAGGAGGGGAGGAGCCGGTGGAGAACCAGATAATCGATCGCGCGGGGCGAAAGGAGCAACGATGTTGCCGGACCATTCTGCAAAATTGCAGAATGCCGCCAAGCCCATTATGACGCACAAGACATCATGTACGACTGGAACGACCTCAAAGCCTTTCTCGCGGTAGCGGAGACCGGTAGCACGCTATCGGCTGCGCAGGCGCTGCGCGTCAGCCAGACGACCGTCGCCCGGCGCATCGCCGCGCTCGAGGATGCAACGGGCGTCATTCTGTTCGAACGGCGGCAGGCGGGCTATGCGCTGACCCCGGTGGGCGAGGCGATGCTCGCGAGCGCGCTGGCGGTGCGCGACGCCGCCGACCGCTTCGGCGAGGCCGCGGGCGCACGCTCGCGCGATGCCGGCGGGACGGTCAGCCTGACGACGATGGAAATCTTCGCGGTGACGATCCTTCCGCCGATCCTGCGCGACCTTCGCGCCGCGCACCCCGGCATCCACATCCATCTCGATACGGCGGACGAACCGCGCGATCTGGCGGCGGGCGCCGCGGACATCGCGATCCGCAGCAGCAAGCAGCCGAACGGAGCGGGTCTCGTCGGGCGGCGCATCGCCGACAATCCGTGGACCGTCTATTGCAGCCGCGATTATGCCGACCTGCACGGCATCCCGCACAGCCGAGAGGAACTCGCCGCCCACCCCTTCATCGGCGGCGGCGGCTATGTCTGGGAACCCTATCAGGCGTGGCTGCGGCAATATGGGCTCGAGGAATCGGTGGTGATGAAATATGACACCGGCACCGGGCTGCTCGCCGGCGTGCGCTCGGGTATGGGGCTGACCATATTGCCCGCCTTCATCGCCGAGCACGAACCCGACCTGATCCGCTGCATCCCGCCCAAGAATGAAGACACGACCGGCCTGTGGCTCTTGACCCACGAACGGCTGCGCCATGTCCCGCGCGTCCGTCTCGTCCTCGATTTCCTTGCCGCCGAACTGACGAAGCTCGCGCGCAGCTAGCTAGCTATTGCCGCAGCCACGGCCGCATCGACGTGCAGCGCCAGCGTATCGAACAACGGCACCGCGCTATCCTCCGCGCTGACCAGCAGCATGATTTCGGTACAGCCAAGGACGATCGCCTCGGCACCGTTCGCGACCAGTGCGGCGATGATCCGCCGATATTCGGCCCGTGACGCGTCGCTAACCACGCCCTGCACCAGCTCGTCATAGATGATGCTGTGAACGATCGCGCGATCGGCGTCGTCGGGGATCAGCGCCTCGATCCCCGCCGCCGCCATGCGCGCTGTATAAAACGGCTTCTCCATCGTGAAGGCGGTGCCGAGCAGCCCGACGCGTGAAAAGCCCGCCGCCTGAATGGCCGCGATGGCGGGGTCGGCGATGTGGAGAAGCGGCACCGGTGTCGCTGCTTCGACCGCCTCGGCGCACAGGTGCATCGTATTCGCACAGATCAGGAGCAATTCGGCTCCCCCGGCCGTCAATGATCTGGCGGCGTCCGCCATCTGCCCGTCGAGCACTGCCCAGTCGCCGCTCGCCTGCAACTCGGCGATGGGTGCGAAATCGACCGACAACAGCAATATGCGTGCCGAATGCAGCCCGCCCAGCCGCGCCCGCACCCCTTCGTTGAGCAGCCGGTAATATTGGGCCGAACTTTCCCAGCTCAAACCGCCGATCAGGCCGATTGTCTTCATCGCGTCCGTCCGTTCCGAAATCGCTGTCCTACAATATTGCGCTGATCTAACCGGCCCGGCGATGGTGCGCGACACAGCTTTTTTTCCATTCCCGATACCTGTGCTCCCCGGCGAAAGCCGGGGTCCGGCTTGCTGCGGCGCATCGTAGGGGTCCCAGATCCAGTCCGGGATGACGGAGATTTGCGAATCGCGAGTGAAGTTGCGCAGAAATCCGCTAATTCCCCAAAGCGCCTCACCGCAGTTTCGCGCAACCCAGCGCGGCCGCATCGATCGCGGTCGCGGCGCCACGCAGTCGATAGGTGTCGGCGATCGCGCCGCCCGTTACGGTGCCGCTTTCGACGCTCATGCTCGGCGCCGATCGCATCGCTGCGACGATCGCCGCGTCCATCCGCGGGTCGCTGGCCCAGCCGTGCGCGCCGTTGCCGGTCAGGATGAAGCGGCGGCCGCCGATCGTCAGGCGTAACTCGCGCCCGGGCGCATGCTCTTTCGACAGGCGAACGTAAAATTGCCCGCGAATGCGCGACTTCGGCCAGTAACCGACGCTTGCATAGGCTTTGACCTTCGGCGTCCCGATCGTCGCCGACGGCGCGGCGAGGGCGTAGCAGCGCGGGGTCGCAGGATCACGAAACGCGCCCCAGCCATCGAAAATGCCGAGCGCGGTGGGGCTGGCGGCAAGCGCCACTGCGGGCATCGCCGCCGCTATCAGGAAAAGAGGGGCCCAGCGCCGCATCGCGCCTCGTTCGCGCGATTGGGGATGCTTTGCAAGCATGGCTTGCACGCCGCGATGCGTACGTTAAGGAAGGTGGACATTTTCAGGGGCCAGAATCGGGGTACGAATCGCCTCCGATGGTCTGTCCCTCAGGGACTTTTCCCGCGAAACACAGGGATGGCGGATTAAGAATGAAAGCGACGATCGAACGCGCAGTGTTGTTGAAAAGCCTCGGCCACGTCCAGTCGGTGGTCGAACGGCGTAACACGATCCCGATCCTCTCGAACGTGTTGATCGAAGCTGATGCGTCGGGCCAGCTCAAGCTGATGGCGACCGACCTCGATCTGCAAGTCGTCGAGACAATCGCGGCGAAGGTTGAAACACCGGGCACGACCACCGTGTCGGCGCACACGCTTTTCGAAATCGCGCGCAAGCTGCCCGAGGGCGCCGAGGTCAGCCTCGCCGCCGCCGAGGGCAAGATGCAGGTCAAGGCTGGCCGCTCGAACTTCAACCTGCCGACGCTGCCGCGCGACGATTTCCCGGTGATTGCCGAGGGCGACCTGCCGACCAATTTCGAGCTGCCCGTCGCCGAGCTGATCCAGATCATCGACAAGACCCGCTTCGCGATCTCGACCGAGGAAACGCGCTACTATCTCAACGGCATTTTCCTGCACGTTGCCGAGGATGCATCGGGTCCGGTGCTCAAGGCCGCGGCGACCGACGGCCACCGCCTCGCACGCTACACCGTCACGCGTCCCGAGGGCGCCTCGTCGATGCCCGACGTCATCGTGCCGCGCAAATGCGTCACCGAAATCCGCAAGCTGCTCGACGAGGCCGAAGGCAATGTCGAAATCAGCCTGTCGGCGAGCAAGGTCCGCTTCCAGCTCGGTAACGCGATCCTGACCTCGAAGCTGATCGACGGGACCTTCCCCGACTACAGCCGCGTCATCCCGACCGCGAACGACAAGTTGCTCAAGGTCGATCCGAAGAGCCTGTATCAGGGCGTCGATCGCGTCTCGACGATCGCCAGCGAAAAGACCCGCGCGGTCAAGGTCGGGCTCGACAAGGACCGGATCACGCTGTCGGTCACCAGCCCCGAAAACGGCACCGCCGCCGAAGAGGTTGCGGCGGTTTACGACAGCGACGCGATGGAAATCGGCTTCAATGCCCGCTACCTCAGCGACATTCTCGGCCAGGTCGATGGCGACACTGTCGAACTGCACTTGGCCGACGCCAACGCCCCGACGCTGATCCGCGAAAGCGAAAAGAGCCCGGCGCTTTATGTACTGATGCCGATGCGGGTTTAATCACCCGCTAAAGCCCGAAACGAAAAAGGCCCCGCGCTTGCGGGGCCTTTTCTTATCCGGCCTTCGCGACCCGCCAGATCACGCCGCCAGTATCGTCGGCGACCAGCGCGCTGCCGTCCTTCGCGACTTTCACATCGGCCGGGCGGCCGCGGGTGGTCTTGCCGTCCTTGCCAAGGAACTGGTCGAGCAGCGTGACGGGCAGCGCGTCGACCGGCTTGCCGTTGGCACCGAACTTGACGAACACGACGCTGTAACCCGCGACGGGCTCGCGGTTCCACGACCCGTGCAGCGCGATCAGCGCGCCGTTCGCCCAGCGATCGCCAAGGTCGAGACCCTGGGTGAAAGTGAAGCCCAGCGGCGCGGTATGTGCTCCCAGCCCATATTCGGGGCGCTTGACATATTGGCGGCGATCCTCGGCCTCGGGCTCGACACGCGGATCGACGTAACCGCCCCAATAATACCAGGGCCAGCCATAGAAATCGCCTTCGGTGACGTCGCTCAGATAGTCGGGAACGAGGTCGCTGCCGAGCATGTCGCGCTCGTTGACGACGGTCCACAGCCGGTCGCTGCCGGGATAGAAATTGAGGCCCACCGGGTTCCGGATGCCCGCAGCGAAGGTGCGCATATATTTGTTCTCGGGCCGCACCTCGAGCACGCTGGCGCGGCGGAACTCGCGGTTCATGCCCGCTTCGCCGATATTCGAGTCGGCGCCGACGCCGATGTAGAGCCATCCGTTAGGTGCAACCGCGAGGCTCTTGGTCCAATGGCGGTTGGTGCCCTTCGCGGGCAGGTCGACGAGCTTGGCCGGCTTGCCGCTCATCTTCGTTTCGCCCGCCACATAGGGGAAAGCGAGCAGCGCGTCGGTGTTCGCGACATAGAGCGTGCTGCCGACGAGCGCCATGCCGTAAGGCGAATTGAGCCCCGTGATGTAAGCGGTCTTGACCTCGGCCTTGCCGTCGCCATCGGCATCGCGGAGCAGCGAGATACGGTTCGCCGACGGTTTCCGGCCCGTGCCGCCCTTGCCCATCAGATTCTTCATGACCGCGCCCTGCACGCCGCCATCCTTGCGCGGCGGGCTCTGCGATTCCGCCACCAATATGTCGCCGTTCGGAAGCACCAGCATCGTGCGCGGATGGTCGAGCCCTTCGGCAAAGCGCGCCACCGCCAGCCCCTGCGCGGCGCGCGGCGCCTGGCCCGCGGGCCAGCTCGTCGCCTCGGGCACATTCACCGTCGGGAAGCTCTCGGTCTTTTGCGATGCCATCACCGGCACGCGCCCGCTGAGCTCGGCGGTCGAGAAGCGCGCCACATCGGGTCGCGACATGACGTATAATGTGATGCCGCCGACGATCAGCAGCAGCAACAGGGCGAGGGCGGCATATTTCAGGATCTTGCGCATGGCGCCTGTCTACACGGGCAAAGCGCGGCGTCAAAGGGGCTTGAATCGGCACGCGAAGGGTTAACCGTCGGGGCTTTTGAATTAACCTTACCCAATTGTTCATCACGGTTGGGAACGGCGCGGTGAGGGGCGAGGCGTAGGAGGGCGCTCACCCTAAAACGGACCAGGAATTCGATGCACCTGCCAGCACCCTTTCTCACCGACCGCGCCGCGGTCGAGGATGCCCATGCGCTGATCAGCGTGCATGGCGAAGAAGCGGGCTTTGCTGCCGCGGCGCGCGCCGAACAGTATCGCGTGCTCGGCAACCATGTCCATTTCGCGCGCTGGCGCCAGATCGAGCGGCTCATCACCTATTTGTCGATCGAGGACATCCTCGACACGGTGCACTGAGCGACTAGATTCGCAGCCCCGCGGTTTCGGGTAATCCCGCCATGATGTTGAGATTCTGGACGCACGCGCCACTCGCGCCCTTGCCCAGATTGTCGAGCCGCGCGACGAGGCGCGCCTGGCTGGCATCGTTATTGGCAAAGACGAACAGCTCGATCCGGTCATCGCCCGCATCGGACGCGCGGAGGAGCATTTCGCCGTCCGCCGGCTTCTCGCCCATGACGACGATCGGGCTCGCGCCATAGAATTCGGCAAGCGCCGCGCGCAGCGCGTCGGGCGATGCAGCACCGGGCATGGCATTCAGCGGCAACGGAACCTCGACCACCATTCCACGATGCGCCGCGATCACGGCGGGCGAAAAAAGCGGGCCGATCGCAAGGCCGCACCGCGCCTGCATTTCGGGCACATGCTTGTGGCCCAGCGCCAGCGCATAGCCGCGCCATGCGATGTCGGGGTCTTGTTCGAAGCGCTCGATCAGCGCCTTGCCGCCGCCCGAATAGCCGCTGACCGCGTGGCAGATATAGGGCCAGTCGGCGGGAATCAGGCCCGCCTGCACGAGCGGAGCGACCAGCGCGATGAAGCCCGTCGAATAGCAGCCCGGGTTGGACACGCGCGCGGCTTCGGCGACAGCGTCGTGCCCGCTGACTTCGGGGAAGCCATAGACCCACCCCGGTGCGACACGATGCGCGGTCGACGCGTCGATGACCCGGGTGCGATCATTGCCGATCATCGCGACCGCCTCGCGCGCCGCATCGTCGGGAAGACAGAGGACGACGAAATCGGCGTCGTTCAGCGCCTCGCCCCGCGCCGCGGCATCCTTGCGGCGCGCATCGTCGAGCGTGATCAGCGTGAACTCGTCCCGACCCGCAAGGCGCTCGGCGATTTCGAGGCCCGTCGTACCCGCCGCGCCGTCGATGAAAACCGTTTTCGTCATATGTTATCGCAGTCTTTTATATCCGCTCACCGGCGGATCATGATCCTTTGCGGCCGAACGCGCGATGACGTCGGCCAGCGGTTCGCTGTTCACCGCCATCCATCGTCGGCTGGCGTGAATGATCGTCTGGCTGTCGGCCATGATGCCGACGTGGCCGGGGAAAAACACGAGGTCGCCGCGCGCGAGCGCCGCCGGATCGACATCCTTGTCGGGGCCGAGCGCCGCGAGCTGGAGGTCGCTGTCGCGCGGCAGCTGGATCCCCGCGGCAGCCCATACGAGCTGGACGAGGCCCGAACAGTCGATGCCTTTCGCGGTGCGACCGCCCCAGACATAGGGCGTGCCGATCATCTGTTCGGCGAGTTCGGCGGGGTCGTTATCCTCTGTGCCGACTTCGACGAGCGACGCCAGCGGCAGATAGCCGTGCGACGTCGCGAGCCATTCGCCCTCGGGCTCGCCCATCACCAGCGCGCCGCGCGGCAGGACGGCGGGGCCGCCGCTTGCGGCATCGGGCGCGCTGTGCAGCATTGCCTCGATCATCTCCACGCGGTGCGTCGGCGCGATCGGCGCGGCGAGCGCTTCGGCGGCGAGATAGCCGATATAATGGTCGGCGAGACAATAGCCCCAGGCCCAGCCGCCGGTGAGGTCGAGCAGGGCAAAGCCTTCGCCGAACAGCAGCTCGCTCGTCTGGTCGGCGTCGACCGACGGCGACGCGCGCAGCGACGCGGCGGGCAGCACGCCGCTACGCATCATCGGCGCGGCATAATGCGGCGCGAAATGCGTTCCCGCGACCGCGATATCGGCCAGGTCGGGACGGATCGCGACGACGCGCGGATCGAAGCTCTGCGACGTACCGGTCAGACCAAAGCGATCGCGGCCCGCGCCCGCGGCGCCGGGCCGCCCCATGCGCACGCGATTGGCCGCTGAATTATCGCCACTTTCTGCTGTCACTTGCCGTCCCGTGTAAACCCGACATCCGCGTGCTGCGGACAATCGCGCGCCATTAGACCAGCAGGCCCCTCTTTATCAAGAATGTTCAGTTTTTCCCGCGTCGGTCGTAGCGCGACTGGAGCATCGCCCACGCCGCGCGGAGGCCCAGCGCGGCGCCGCCTTTCGGACGCCCCGGCTTCGCCGAAGGACGCCAGGCGAAGGTGTCGAGGTGCGCCCATAGGGTGCCATCGGGGACGAAGCGCTTCAAGAATAGCGCAGCCGTGATCGATCCGGCAAAGGGCGAACTGCCCGCGTTCCCGAGGTCGGCGATGTCGGTTTCGAGCAGGTCGGCGTAGCCGTCCCACAGCGGCATGCGCCACAAGGGGTCGTCGCGGTCGAGCCCGCCGCTGAGCATCGCATCGGCCAGCGCATCGTCATTGGAATAGAGCGGCGGCAGGTCGGGGCCGAGCGCGACCCGCGCTGCTCCGGTCAGCGTCGCGAAATCGACGATCAACTCGGGTTTGCCCTCGCCGGCCTTTGCGAGTGCGTCGCCCAGAACCAACCGTCCCTCGGCGTCGGTGTTGCCGATCTCGACCGTCAGCCCGAGGCGGCTCTTCAGTACATCGCCGGGACGGAACGCATCGGCGGAGATCGCATTTTCGGCCGCTGCGACAAGGCAATGAAGCCGCACCGGCAGCCCGCTCGCCATCACCAGCTCGGCGAGCGCGAGCACATGCGCGGCACCGCCCATATCCTTTTTCATCAGCCGCATGCCCGCCGCGGGCTTGATGTCGAGCCCGCCGCTGTCGAAGCTGATTCCTTTGCCGACCAGTGCGATGCGCGGGTGGTCGTCCTTGCCCCACTCGATCTCGATCAGGCGCGGCGCGTGATGCTTTGCCGCCGCGCGCCCGACCGCGTGGATCATCGGATAACCCTGTTCGAGCGCCTCGCCCTTGGTGACGGTCAGCTTGCCGCCATGCGCCTTCGCGATGCGTTCGGCCGCCTTTTCGATCGCGGCCGGCCCCATGTCCGCGGCGGGTGTGTTGACCAGATCGCGGACGAGCGCGGTCGCGCGCATTTCGGCGACCATCGGCGCGATCGCGCCGACATCGCTCGTCAACAGCACACGCGGGCCCTTGGCGGGCGCGTTCGATTTATAGATGTCGAAGCGATATTGCGCGCTCATCCAACCGAACAGCGCCTTGCCTGGCTGCTGACCTTCGAGGCGATAGCGGCCTTCGGGCAGTATTTGCCCCAGCTTGGCGAGGCACCAGGCCGACAGGCTGTCAACCTTCGCGACCGTGGTGACGACCGCCCATTTTTCGGGATCGTCCCCCGGCAGGATCGCGTGGACAAAGGCATCGGGCTTGAAGCCGACCGCGGCAAGATGCGCGCGTTCGCGTGCGCTGCGGCCCTTCAGCCATTCGTCATAGCCCTTCTTGTCGACGAGGTGGATCGGGCGTGCGTCCTGCCCTTTGTCGGGCTGGATCAGATCGGAATAGTCGGTCATCGGGCCGTGCTAGGCCGCTCGGGATATTTTGTCGATTCCCGGCGTTATGTCTGCATGACGACCGACGCACCCTGGCGAAATGCCACTTCGATTCTTGCCGGCGCGCTGCTGCTGGCGGGCTGTTCCGACGACGCGCCGACGAAGGCGGAAAAAGTGGCCGCGGCTTCCGTGCCCGGCGCGCCATCCGGTGCCGCCGCCGACGAAGCGGCGAAAGATGCGCCCGCGTCGAACGTCAGCGAGAGCAACGACCTGATCGAGTTCGGTTACGCTTATCCTCAGGAAGCCGCCCAGATTCCCGAACTCGCCAAGGCGCTCGACAGCGACCGGGAGGCGAAGCGTGAGGCGTTGATCGCCGCCGCGCAGCGCGACGAGGCGGCCGCCGAGAAAGGCGAATATCCCTATCGCGCGCATAGCCATCGTCAGACTTGGCAACGTGTGACCAGCACACCGCGCTTCCTCAGCCTGTCGGCCGAGATCGAGATCTATACCGGCGGCGCGCACGGCATGCAGACCTTCGACACGCTGATCTGGGACCGCAACCGGCGCAAGCAGCTGAAGCCGCTCGACCTGTTTCAGAGCAGCGAGGCGTTCGACACCGCGATCCGCGAGCCATTCTGCGCCGGCATCAAGCGCGCGAAGGCCGCGAAGGGGATAACGGCCGACGAGGCGCCCGACAGCCCCTTCGGCAAATGCCCGCCGGCGTCGGCGCAAACGGTGTGGCTCGGCTCGTCGGACGGGCGCTACCTCGACCGTATGACGATCGCGATCGCGCCCTATGAGGTCGGCCCCTATGCCGAGGGAAGCTACAAGATCAACGTGCCGGTGACGGGTGCGCTCGTAAAAGCCGTGAAGGCCGAATATGCGCGCGACTTCCTTCCCATCAACTGACCGAAGGACAAGGCCATGGCGAAGCAGCCCAGAGCCGGCAAGATTGGCGAAAGCGCAAAGGAAAAGAAGGGCAAGCGGAGCGCCGCGACGAAATTGCGCCGTGCAGTCGGGTCGGGCAAAACGATCGCCAGGCCGCCTTCCGATCGCGAAGCCGATCTCGACCGCGCCCCCAAATGGCAACCGCGATATCCGGGCTCGGGCCGGCTCGACGGCAAGGTCGCAATCGTCACCGGCGGCGACAGCGGGATCGGCCGCGCGGTCTGCGCGCTATTCGCACGCGAGGGCGCGGACGTCGCCATCGTCTATCTCGACAACAAGGCGGATGCCGACGACACCGCTGCGATCGTCGAAGCCGAAGGGCGCCGCGCGATCATAATCAAGGCCGATGTCGGCAAGGCAAAGGCGAGCGAAAAGATCGTTGCACAGACAGTTGAGAAGCTCGGCCGCCTCGACATCCTCGTCAACAACGCCGGCGAACAGCATCCGGCCGCAGATATTCGGGACATCAGCGAAGACCAGCTGCAGCGCACCTTCGCCACCAATATTTTCGGGATGTTCTATCTGGTGCAGGCGGCGTTGCCGCATCTCAAAAAGGGCGCGGCGATCGTCAATTGCACCAGCGTCACCATGTATCAGGGGGCAAAGGGTCTGCTCGACTACAGCGCCACCAAGGGCGCTATCACCGCCTTCACCCGCTCGCTCAGCGAAAATTTGGTCGCCAAGGGCATTCGGGTGAACGGTGTTGCGCCAGGTCCGATCTGGACCCCGCTTAACCCGCGCGGCGGCGCGCCCGCCGAGAAGGTCGCGACCTTCGGTGAAAGTACACCGATGAAACGGCCGGGCGAGCCCAATGAAGTTGCGCCCTGCTTCCTGTTCCTCGCTTGCGACGACAGCAGCTATATGTCGGGTCAGGTGCTGCATCCCAACGGAGGTACGATCGTTAATGGCTAGCGGGGCGGGCAAGGAGAATTGCCATGCCAGCCAAATCGAAAGCCCAGCAGAAAGCCGCCGGCGCCGCGCTTAGCGCAAAGCGCGGTGATACGCTCAGGTCGAAACTCAAAGATGCATCGAAAGAGATGGCCGAGAGTATGACCGAAAAGCAGCTCGAGGATTTCGCCAAGGGCTCAACCAAGGGCAAGCCCGAACACGTCGACTAGGGCTTATTCCGCGGCTTCAAGCTCCGCCGGTGCCGATGCCACTGTCGCTTGCGCGTTGGAGAAGGTCAGTACCCCGTCGGCAATCGCGCCGGTGCGCATGTCGATCCGGTCCTGGACATAATTCTGGCTGAGGCGCCAAGGCAGCGCGACCGTGCTCTTCGGCATGATGTGCAACGACCGCTGGATATAGCCTGACGAGAAGTCGAAGACATTTTCCTCTTCGAGGCTCGACGGGTCGGCGAGCGCCGGGGTCGCGACCGTGGTCCCGGTATCACGCATATGGTTGAGCACGCGGCAGACATATTCGGACACGATGTCGGCGCGCAGCGTCCAGCTCGCGTTGAGATAACCGAACACGGCCGAGAAGTTCGGCACGTTCGAGAACATGCACGCCTTGTAATAGAAATGGTCATGCCAATCGACCGGCGCCCCATCGACGCGCACAGGAATCTTGCCCGCGACCGCGAGCTTCAGGCCGGTTGCGGTGACGATGATGTCGGCGTCGAGGTGCTTGCCCGATTTGAGCTCGATGCCGGTCGCGTCGAATTTCTCGATATGATCGGTCACGACCGATGCCTTATCGGCCTTCATCGCCTCGAAGAAATCGGCGTCGGGGACGAGGCAGAGCCGCTGGTCCCACGGATTGTACGGCGGGGTAAAGGCTTCGGCGTCGTAGCGGTCGCCAAGGCTCTCCTGCAGCTTCTTTGTCAGGAACTCCTTGACCTTCTCGGGCTTCTCGCGTGCGCGGCGGAAGGCGATGTCCTGCAACCGGACATTCTTGAACCGCGTGATCTTGTACGCGAGCGTCTCGGGCAGGAACTTGCGAAGGAAGTTGGCGAACCCGTCCTTTGCGGGCCGGATGAAATACCAGGTCGGCGTGCGCTGGAGCATCGTGACGTGGGCGGCTTCCTTTAGCGACGGGACGATGGTCACCGCGGTCGCGCCCGATCCGATCACGACGACTTTCTTGCCTTTGTAGTCGAGATTCTTCGGCCAGAATTGCGGGTGGATAATCTGGCCCTGAAAATCGTCGCGGCCCGCGAATTGCGCGTCGAAGGGCTCGTCATAGTCATAATAACCCGAGCCGAGGTAAAGCCAGCGCGCGGTCGTGGTCGACCTCGTGCCCTTGCTGTCCTCCATCGTCACCGTCCAGCGCGCCGCATTGCTGTCCCAGTCGGCCCCGACGACCTTGCTGTCGAGGCGGATGCGCTCGCGGATATGGCGCTCGTCGACGATGCGATTGAGATATTCGAGGATCGACGGGCCGTCAGCGATCGATTTTTCATGCTTCCACGGTTCGAAGACGAAGCCGAGCGTGTGCATATCGCTGTCCGATCGGATGCCCGGGTAGCGGAAGAGATCCCAGGTGCCGCCAAGCTGTTCGCGGCGCTCGACAAGGATGAAGCTGCGGTCTGGAGAATTCATCTGCAAATGCACGGCCATGCCGATGCCCGAAATCCCCGCGCCGACGATCAGCACATCCTGATCGACCGGTGCAGCTTTCGCGTCCGCGGGGCGTGCCGTCGTCGCCGTGCCTGCCATCATCCTGTCTCCCGACTATGTTTGATGGGTAGATTACGCACCGCGTTTCATTTTGCAATCGAATTGACGTTTACGGAAAGTGCGGCTGCGATGAAGCGTCCTTGTCGCTGTCACATTATTGTCATAGGGGCGTAACCTCTTTGTCACCCATGGCCTCGCGCGCCCGAAACCGCCGGAAAGGATGAAAGCCTCATGCGTCAGATCGCCGTCCTTCCCTATCGATTCGGCGGACCCGCGCAGGACGGCCCGACCGAAATCCTGCTGATCACGTCGCGCGAAACAAAGCGTTGGGTCGTGCCAAAGGGAAATCCGTTGACCGGCATGTCGCGCCACGCCGCCGCCGCGGTCGAGGCCGAGGAAGAGGCGGGGGTGATCGGTGCGGTCTGTCCGACGCCGATCGGCAGCTATGAATATAGGAAGCGCCGGGCCAATGGCGCTTCGATCATGTATAATGTCGAGGTCTTCCCGCTCGCCGTGACGAACGAGCTCGAAGACTGGAAGGAAATGGACGAACGCGACCGCAAATGGTTTTCGTTCCGCGACGCCGCGTCGGCGGTCGAGGAACCCGATTTGCAGGCGCTGATCCGCTCGTTCGGCGATGGCGGTTTCCGCGCCGTCGCCCAGCCGCGCGGGGTCGCCCTCAACGTAGCAGACAAGACAGGGGTTAGCTGGATGTTCGCATGGTTTCAGCGTTTGCTGCCGCGACAGGGAAATTTCTTCGAATTGTTCGAAAGCCACGCCGCGACGCTCGTCGCGGGGGCGAACGCGCTGTCGCGCATGTTGCAGGGCGGCGAGGGCATGGCCGACCATGTCCAGGAAATCATCGAACGCGAACATGACGCCGATGCGATCACCCGCGAAGTGTTGCAGACCGTTCGCCGGACCTTTCTGACCCCGTTCGACCGCAGCGCGATCACCGACCTGATCGCCTCGATGGACGACGCCATCGACGAGATGCAAAAGACCGCGGGCGCGGTCGACCTGTACGACGTCACCGAATTCGAGCCCGAAATGCGCGACATCGCGGGCATCATTGTCGATGCCGCGCGCCTGACCGCAGAGGCGCTGCCGCTGCTCCGCAACATCGGCGCCAATGGCCCGCGGCTCCACGAACTGACCGAGCGGCTGGTGCGGATGGAGGGCCATGCTGACGAAATCCACGCCGCCGGGCTCAAGCGCCTGTTCCGCGAGCATGGCGAATCGAACCCGACCCGCTTCCTGATCACGCGCGAACTCTTCCGCCATCTCGAGCGCGTCACCGACAGCTTCGAGGATGTCGCGAACGAAATCGACGGCCTGGTCATCGACCACGCATAAGCGGGGACGTCCACCATGCACGAACTCGCTTTCCCGCTCCTCGTCGGCCTCGTCATCCTCGCGCTGGCGTTCGACTTCCTGAACGGTCTGCACGACGCCGCGAACAGCATCGCGACCGTCGTCGCGACACGGCTGCTGCGGCCGGTGCAGGCGGTGTTGTTTGCTGCCTTTTTTAACTTTGCCGCTTACTTCCTGTCGGTCATCTTTCCCGAACTGCACAAGGTCGCCGAGACGATCGGCAAGGGGATCATCGACAAGGATCTGGTAACCCCCGCGGTCGTTTTCGGCGCGCTCGTCGGCGCGATGTTCTGGAACGTCGTGACCTGGCTGAAGGGCATTCCGTCCTCGTCAAGCCACGCGCTCGTCGGCGGGATTGTCGGCGCGGGCGTCGCGCATGCCGGGTTCGAGGGGATCGAATGGACCGGGCTCAACAAGACGGTGATCGCGATCTTTCTGTCGCCGCTGCTCGGCATGATGCTTGCGATGCTGGTGATGCTGGCCAGCAGCTGGGCGCTGCGCCGCGCGACCGCCGGTTTCGCCGAAAAAACCTTCCGCCGCCTGCATCTTCTTTCGTCTGCCGCCTATTCAATCAGCCACGGGCTGAACGACGCGCAAAAGACGATGGGGATCATCACCGTGCTCCTCTATTCGACCGGCTATCTCGGCGGCGAATTCCATATCCCGCATTGGGTGGCGTTCAGCTGCTATGTCGCGATTGCGCTTGGCACGCTGTCGGGCGGGTGGAAGATCATCGAGACGATGGGCGGCCGCATCACCAAGCTGTCGCACCATCAGGGCTTTGCCGCCTCGACCGGCGGGTCGATCATGGTGTTCACCGCCAGCCTGCTCGGCATCCCGGTGTCGACGACGCACACGATCACCGGCAGCATCATCGGCGCCGGCGTCGCGCGCCGGGCCAGCGCGGTGCGCTGGGGCGTCGCGGGCAACGTCGTCGCGGCATGGTTCATCACCATCCCGGCGAGCGCGCTGGTCGCGGCGGCTTTCTATGGGATTACGCGGCTATTCTGAACCGCGCAGGGTTGCGTTCGATCCGGAACGTAATAAGAACATTCGTCGACGATCACGAGGAGTGCACGCGATGGCCGGCGATTTCGATTTCCAGATTGGCAGCTGGCAGGTGCGGCACCGCCGCCTGAAGGAGCGGCTTGCCGGCTGTACCGAATGGGAAGAGTTCGACGGCACTTCGGATATGCGCCCGATCCTGGGCGGCGAGGGCAACGTCGAAGACAATCTCCTCCATATACCCGGCGGAAGCTATCGGGCGATCGCGCTGCGATCCTATGATCCGGCGCAAGGCAGCTGGGCAATCTGGTGGCTCGATGCGCGCAGCCCGCACGCGCTCGATGTCCCGGTTATCGGCCGGTTCGAGGATGGCGTCGGCCATTTCTACGCCGACGACACGCTCGATGGTCGTCCGATCCGGTTGCGCTTCATCTGGAGCCGCACCGGTACCGCGACGCCGCGCTGGGAGCAGGCGATGTCGGCCGACGGCGGTGAAAGCTGGGAAGTGAACTGGACGATGGATTTTACCCGCCGCTGACCGATCAGCGCGCCGGGCGATAATCGACGCTGGCCCCGCCGACCATCCGCACCGGCAGATAAAGGCCGTTGCCATAAGCCTTGATCTCGCCGGTTTCGAAGCGGTCGACGCGGGTACGGATGACGAAGGCGCCTTCGCGCCGCTGGTCGACCGCACGCTTTATCTTGGCTTGCAGCTTGCCGAGGTCGTTCGTAAAATTCTGCGTCAGCGCGTCGGCGATCAATGGTGCGAAACCCTCGCTGCGGCCGAGAAGGATGAGGAGGTCGCCACCGACCCCGTCGGTGTCGCCGTTGATGGCGAGGTCGGTGAAATGAACCTCGGCCGAGCCCGGCCTGTTGACCGGGATCGCGGTCATCCAGATGCGCCCCCGCGTCGGCGCGCCTGATCGCATGTCCAGCTTCGCCTCCACGTCGACGCCCACCGCGATCCGGCCGCCGGGCGCGCCATAGATCGTCGATTTGCCGAATTTGACCATCATCGAGCCGAGCTTTGGAAGGACGAAAGGCCGCGTCGAGCGTTTTGCGAGTGCGCGGTCGACAACGGGTTGGAGTATTGCATAGTCGGCGATCACCGGCACGCGGACATCGAGATGCGGTTTGGGGGCTTCGCGCACCAGCCGGGGCAGGGGCGTCGGCTTGGGGTCGGAAGGCCGCCCCGAAACGAAGGTTTCGGTTATCGCCTCGAGTCCGAGGTTGAGGTTTATCCGATCGGCCTCGATCCGGTAACCGCCATAGAGGATGCGCTGCGGCGTCACGCGCATCCACACCGGCGGATTCTCGCGGTTGAGTTCGAGCGTGGTAAAGCTCTGCCGCCACACATCGGCCGCCTGCTTGCGGATATCGATCTTAGCAATCTCGCGGGTCACCTCGCGCTCGACCCCCGCCACGACGGGTTTCAGCTTCGCATCGGCCTGATCGGTGAAGGTGATCCGGCGCCCGAGAAAATCGATCCCCGGCGCCTTGGTCCAGCCATAGCTGATGCGCGCCTTGCCCTGCGTGCGCCAGTCGGGGGTGAGTTCGATGCGGACCCGCGCATGCGCCATCGCGGCGCCCGTCGCGGTCTCGCCCTTCAGCACCCCGCCGACGTCGCGCGCGGCAATTGTCGCTCGAAGCGGTACGTCAACGACGATCTCGCTCCCTTCGCCGCGCAATCGCAGCGGCCCGCGCGTCACCTGACCAACGATCGTGCAGGCGATCGGCGGCGTGACCTTGACCTTCTTGCCGAAGACCTTGACCCGCTGCGGCTGGACGCACGCCGGTTCACGCTGGTTGATCGTCCACAAGACGCGCGGAACCGCGCGTTCGAGCGCCTGTTTCAGCGAGGCGGTATTGGCGTTGATCGGCACCGCGATCAGCGATTTCTGCGTCGGCGAGGGCGCCTTGTCGGTCGCGCGCGGCGGCGCTTCGGCCGCAGTCTGGCGATCGCAGGCGGTTAGCGATCCCGTCAGTATCAATGCAGCAAATATTCTGGCGTGCATAGTACGGCCCCTGTTCGACGTCCTCTAGGTAACATCGAACAGGTAATACCGTTCCAATATTATGCTTTAGCCCGTGACGACCCCGAACAGGTCATGCTCGTCGGCGTCCTCGACCTCGACATCGACGATGTCACCGGCTTTGAGCGTCGCCGCGACGTCGCGCAGATAGACGTGGCCGTCGATTTCGGGCGCGTCGGCCTGTGAGCGGCCCGTCGCACCGATGCTGCCGTCTTCGTCCGCCTCGCCAACCTCGTCGATGATCACCGGCAGCGTGCGGCCGATTTTGGCTTCGAGCTTTGCGGCGCTGATCGCGGCCGTCTTGGCCATGATGCGCTGATAGCGTTCTTCCTTGACCTCTTCGGGTACCTGATCGTCGAGCGCGTTCGCCTGCGCCCCCGCGACGGGTTCGAAGCGGAAGGCGCCGACTCGGTCGAGCTGGGCTTCGTCGAGCCAGTCGAGGAGATATTGGAAATCGGCCTCGGTCTCGCCGGGGAAGCCGACGACGAAACTGGAGCGGATCGCGATGTCGGGGGCGATCGCGCGCCAGTTCTTCAGGCGCTCGAGCACCTTTGCTTCGTTCGCGGGGCGCTTCATGCGCTTGAGGACGCTCGGCGCCGCGTGCTGGAAGGGGATGTCGAGATAGGGCGTCAGCAGCCCCTCGGCCATCAGCGGGATGACCGCGTCGACGTGCGGATAGGGATAGACATAGTGAAGGCGCACCCACGGGGCGCGGCCTTCGCTGGTCTGGAGCTGGCCGAGTTCGCGCGCGAGATCGGTCATGTGCGCGCGGACTTCGCGGCCGTGCCACTGGCGCGGGTCATGACGGATGTCGACGCCGTACGCCGATGTATCCTGACTGATCACCAGCAGTTCCTTGGTCCCCGCGGCGACGAGCTTTTCGGCCTCGCGCAGCACCGCGTCGATGCGGCGGCTGACGAGTTTGCCGCGCAGATCGGGGATGATGCAGAAGGAGCAGCTGTGGTTGCAGCCTTCGCTGATCTTCAAATAGCTGTAGTGGCGCGGCGTCAGCTTCAGCCCGCCCTCGGGGACGAGATCGACGAACGGTCCCTGTGTCGGCGGCGCGGCGTCGTGGACGGCGTCGACGACCTGCTCATATTGATGCGCGCCGGTGACCGCGAGCACGTTGGGGAAACGCGCGCGGATGACCTCGGCCTCATTGCCCATGCAGCCGGTGACGATGACGCGGCCATTTTCGGCCATCGCTTCGCCGATAGCCTCGAGGCTTTCTTCTTTTGCCGAGTCGAGGAAGCCGCAGGTGTTGACGAGCACGACGTCGGCGCCGGCATAGTCGGGAGACAGGCCATAGCCGTCGGCGCGGAGCTTGGTCAGAATCCGTTCGCTGTCGACGAGTGCCTTGGGGCAGCCGAGCGAAACCATGCCGACCTTCGGCTGGGTGGGGAGGGTTTTGACTGTCATGATTGGCGGCGCCCCTAGTCTATTTTTCGGGGTTTGTCACGCCTGCCAATGTGTCGGCGACGATTCGCCACACGCGCGGGTTGATGCCGAGGCCGAGATGCGTGCTGGCGACTTTGATGTTCCGCGCCTGCGGGTTGTAGATGTCGACCGCGATGTCGGGGCCGACGATGCCGTCGCGATCGGAGTAGATGATGGTGAGCGGCTGGGTCAGCCCCTTGAGGTTTCGCGCATGAATCTCGCGCTCGATCGCATCGAAATCGCGGCCGGCGAAGCGCTGTGCGAGCGTGGTATATTTGGGGCCGCCGATGATCGGGGTGCCCAAGGTGATGATCTCGCGGACGAGGTGGGGATGGGCGCGCGCGGTTTCGCGGGCGATGACGCCGCCGAGGCTCCATCCGATGAGGGTGAGCGGGGCACCGTCGGCCTGGACCCATTCGGCGGCCTGCGCCGCGAAGCGCTCGACATCGGCGGCGACGCGGCCGTTGTTGCGTCCCATGCCCCAGTCGCGGACATGGTAGCCGAGGTGGCGGAGATATATCTCCAAGGGCCGCATCGAGAGTTCGCTCGCGCCATAGCCGGGAAGGAGGGCGATCCCAAGTCCATCGCCGCGCGGGGCGCCGAGGAGGTGCCAGCCCGACAGGCCGTAGCGCAGCATGTCGAGCGGCAGCGCGAGCTCGCCGAGCGTCGCAAGCCGGCTGGGTGGCTTCAACCCTTCGGGAAGCGGGGTGTTGCGGGGCATCGCCTTCTCCCTATCGTCCGCCTATAGCTCGCCGCATCGGCACGGCATTGCAAGGATGGTGAACATGATTGGCGTATTTGCGGCGATTTCGGCGGCGGTGGCGGTGGCGGCCGGGGCGTTCGGCGCGCATGGTGCGGCGGGGCCGCAGGAGGCCGAATGGCTGCGCACCGGGGGGCTGTACCAGCTGATCCACGCGGTCGCGGCGCTCGCGATCATGGGCGTCGCGCGCGGCCCCGCGATCCTGCTGCTCGTCGGCGGGGCGCTGTTTGCGGTCACGCTTTACGCGATGGCTCTGGGCGGGCCGCGGTGGCTCGGCGCGGTGACGCCGATCGGCGGGACGTTGCTGATTGTCGGCTGGCTCTGGGCCGGCTGGCTCTACTGGCGCGCCTAGCCGCCAGGGACGCTGGCTTCGCATTCTTCGCAGCGGACGACTTCGACCACTTGATCGCCCTGTTCGAGTCGCTGGGCTTCGGGTTCCCAAAAGCCATAGGGCTTGCCGCTGCGATAGATGCGTAGCCCGCGCCCGCCGCTGGCGAGCTGGTCGATGCTGCGGCCGATTTCCTCGGCCCCCACCGCGCGTTCGCGCAGCTGGACGCGTCCGCCGATGCTGGCGAGGTCGGCCATATAGTCGGCGACATGCGCACCCTGCGCCGATCCGGCGAGCAGCAGGCCGGTGAAGCTGACGGGGTTGATGACATTGTTCGCGCCCGCCTGCCGCGCGAGCAGCTCATTGTCCTGCGCGCGGATGACAACGCTGATCGGCACCTTGGGCGACAGGTGGCGGACGGTGAGGACCATGAGGATCGATGAGTCGTCGCGCCCGGCCGACACCAGCACCGACTGCGCGCGCGCGATCTGGACGTCGATCAACGTGTCGTCGTTCGATGCGTCGCCTTGCAGCACGTTGCAGCCCATCGTTTCGGCCTCGGCGATCCGCGATGCCGACTGGTCGATAACGACGATGCATGCCGGGTCGGTGCCGCGCGCGATCAGTTCCTTGACCGCCTCGCTGCCGCTGATGCCGAAGCCGAGGACGACGATATGGTTGGTGAGCTTTGCCTGGATGCGGGCCATACGCCATTTATCCCATGTGCGTTTGAGGGCGAATTGATAGGCGGTGCCGACGAAAATGAAGAGCACCGCGATGCGGATCGGGGTGACGATGATCGATTCGATAAGCCGCGAACGGTCGGAGACCGGCGCGATATCGCCGAAGCCCGTCGTGGTGACCGAGATCATCGTGAAATAGACGACGTCGAGGAAGCTGATATGGCCGTCGTGGCTGTCCTTCAGCCCCGCACGATCGATCCAGTGGACGAGAACGACGATCGCGATCAGGAAAAAGGCGACGCCGAGCCGCGTGATGACATCGGCCCAGATCGGCCAATTACTCGCGCGTTTCAGCGGGCGGAAGATGTGCGGCATCTTCAGCTTGTCTGACGGGCCTTTGCTCATCGGGGCGGCAGTTGCTTCATCGGATCGACGGGTATGCGATTTTTGCGCAACTGGAAATGGAGTTACGACGTCTGGACCTGACCGGTCGCGCCGGCGCGGCCGATGACGTCGCCTGTGCGGACGCGTGGTGGATCCCGCTTATCAGCCGCCATAGGCACCGCGCAACGCCGCGAGCGAGGCGTCATGCGTCAGGTCGAGCTGGAGCGGGGTGACCGAGATATATTTGTCGTCGATCGCCTCGAGGTCGCTGTCGTGGCCGAGGCTGTGTTCGATGCCGTGAAGGCCGAACCAGTAATAGCGATAACCACGCGGGTCGGTGCCCTCGACGATCGAGCCGCGGCCGTAATCGTGGAAGCCCTGCCGCGTGACGCGGATGCCCTGCACCTCTTCGGCGGGAATCGCGGGGAAGTTGATGTTGATCAGCGTGCGCGGCGCCATGTCCATCGCGAGCAACGGGCGCAGCACCTTGGCGCCCCATGCCGCGGCGGCTTCGAAGGGCACGCTGTCGCCCATGCCTTCCTTGGCATAAACCTGGCTGAGCGCGATCGACGGGATGCCCGCGAGCGCGCCCTCGATCGCCGCCGATACCGTGCCCGAGTAAGTGACGTCGTCGCCAAGATTCGCGCCGCGGTTGACCCCCGACAGGATCAGGTCGGGCTTTTCAGGCATCAGCTTGCCGATCGCCATCATCACCGAATCGGTCGGGGTGCCGCTGCACGACCAGCGGCGTTCTTCGTGCTGGCGGATGCGCACGGGGCGCGAGAGGGTGAGCGAGTGGCCGGCGCCCGACTGTTCCTCGGCGGGGGCGCAGACCCAGATATCGTCGCTGAGTTCGCGTGCGATCGCTTCGAGCACCGCCATGCCGGGCGCGTGATAGCCGTCGTCGTTGGTGAGGAGGATGCGCACGTTTTTCGTCTCTCTTTCTTCGTCATCCCGGACTTGATCCGGAATCCATTCGGCGATGGCGTCATGGACCCCGGATCAAGTCCGGGGTGACGACTGTTTAGTTGGCCGGGGTGAGCTTGGTGATGCCGCCCATGTACGGCAGCAGCGCCGTCGGAACGTCGACACTGCCGTCGGCCTGTTGGTAGTTTTCGAGGATCGCGACGAGCGTCCGGCCCACGGCAAGCCCCGATCCGTTGAGCGTGTGGACGAACTCGTTGCTCTTGCCGCCTTCGCGGCGGAAGCGCGCATTCATGCGCCGCGCCTGGAAATCGCCGCAGGTCGAGCAGCTCGAAATCTCGCGATAGGCGTTCTGGCCGGGCAGCCACACTTCGAGGTCGTAGGTCTTGCGCGCCGAAAAGCCCATGTCGCCGCTGCACAGCAACATCTTGCGATAGGGGAGTTCGAGCGCCTCAAGGATCACCTCGGCAGCGCGCGTCTTGCGTTCGAGTTCGGCATCCGATTCCTCGGGGCGGACGATCGACACGAGCTCGACCTTCCAGAACTGGTGCTGGCGGATATAGCCGCGCGTGTCGCGCCCCGCCGATCCCGCCTCGGAGCGGAAGCAGGGGGTGAGGGCGGTCATGCGGATCGGCAGATCGGACTCGGGCAGGATTTCCTCGCGCACCGCGTTGGTCAGGCTCATTTCGGAGGTCGAGATGAGCCAGCGGCCGTCGGTGGTCTGGAACAGGTCCTCGCGGAACTTGGGGAGCTGCGTCGTGCCGTAAGCTGCTTCGTCGCGAACCATCAATGGGGTCGCGCATTCGGTGTAGCCGGCCTCAGTAGTCTGCTTGTCGATCATGAACTGGCCGAGCGCGCGTTCGAGCCGCGCCATCTGGCCTTTCAGGAACGCAAAACGCGCACCCGACATCTTGGCCGCGGTCTCGAAATCGAGGCCGAGCGCGGGGGCGAAGTCGGCATGCTCCTGCGGCGGGAAATCGAACGTGCGGGGCGTGCCCCAGCGCGAAATCTCGACATTACCTTCCTCATCCGCGCCGTCGGGGACATCGGCAAGCGGGATGTTCGGGAGGGCGGCGAGAATGTCCTGCAATGCGGCGAGCTGTTCGCGCTCGGCGTCTTCCTTGGCGGGAAGCGAAGTCTTGAGGTCGGCGACCTCGGTCTTCAATGCTTCGGCCTTGTCCTTGTCGCCGCTGGCCATCGCCTGGCCAATCAGCTTCGACGCTTCGTTGCGGCGCGCGAGCGATGCCTGGATTTCGGTCTGCAACGCGCGCAGCGACGCGTCGGCCGCCACGATCCGGGCGGACAGGGGTTCGAGGCCGCGGCGCGCGAGGCCGGCGTCGAACGCTTCGGGATTTTCCCGGATCAGGCGGATATCGTGCATGCGCCGCGCTATGGCGGCGGCGCCCGCGCGGCGCAAGCCCGTCTTAGCGTTCCACCAACTCGGCCAACTGGCCGATCGCAGTGCCCCAGCCTTCGTAAAAGCCCATCTCGTCATGCTTGGCGCTGTCCTCGGGCGTCTTGTGGAGCACACGCGCCGAATAGAGGGTGCCACCATCCTGCGCTTCGAAGGTCAGGATCGCGGTCAGCGCGAGCCAGGGCTCGGCGGGCTGCCAGCCTTCGGTGAGCACAGTAGTGAAGACGAGCCGCTCGTTCGGGATCGCCTCGAGGAAACAGCCATCGACATGCGGCTGAAAATCGCCAGCGCCGGCTTCGCGCATTCGCGTCACGAACCCGCCGCCCGGCCGCAGGTCGAGCGTGACGACCTCGCATTCGATCGGCGCCGGGATCCACCATTTCGCGAGATTCTCCGGCACGCTCCACGCGTTCCACACGGCCGACGGCGGCGCGGCGATCAGGCGGGAGATCGTCAGGATCGTGTCGTTGGTCATCATATTTTCTCCGGGGGATTTTGCGATTCGACGAAGTCGGCGAGACGGTCGGTGCGGCCCTGCCAGATCGCGCGTTGCTGCGAGAGCCAGCCTTCCGCCGCCGCGAGCCGCTCGGCATCGACACGGCAGGTGCGGACGCGGCCCTGCTTTTCGGTGCGGATCAGTCCCGACAGCTCAAGCACCGACAGATGCTTGAGGAAGGCGGGAAGGCCCATTTCAAACGGCTCGGATAGCTGCTTTACCGGCGCGGCGCCTTTGAGCAGGCGGCTGACGACCGCGCGGCGCGTCGGGTCGGCGAGTGCGTGGAAGAGCGAATCGAGTGCGGCTTGTTGGTTCACCATATGGCGAACTATATAAATAGTTTCCCATATGGCAAACTGATTCGCGTCGCGCATAAAAAAGGGCCGTCCCGAAGGGCGGCCCTTAGTTCGGTGGTCTGGGTTAGCCCCCCGGACCGCCAGTGGATTTCTCAAGCCGCGTTGGCGTCGTCGTCGTTGCGGTTCGCCGCGCGGCGCCGCGCGACAAGCGCAGCGGCTGCAGCGCCGAACAATAGCATCATCGGCGGTGCAGGAACAGGGGTCGGATCGCCCGACGAGCTGCTGGTGCTGCCGCCGGAGCTGGACGACGAAGACGAAGAGGATGACGAGCTGCTGCTCGACGACGATCCGGTGCTGCCGGTCGACCCCCAGCTGCTGCTCCCACCCGTGGCGCCCGACGAGGTTGCCCCGCTTGAGGTGCTGCTGCTCGACGACGAGGAAGAGCTCGATGACGAACTGCTCGAACCGCCCGAGCTGCCGTGGGAGGAACTGCCCCAGCCCGAGCTGCCCTTCGACGAGCTGCCGCCCGACGAGGACGAGCTCGACGACGACGAAGAGGAGGACGAACTCGACGACGAGCTGCTGCTCGAAGAGGAGGTGCTGACGTTACCCGAAGAGGTCGAAACATTGCCCGACGAGGTCGAGGTGCTGACGCTGCCGGTCGAGGTCGAAACGCCACCGGTGGAGGTCGAAACACCGCCAGTCGAGGTCGACACCCCGCCGGTGGAGGTCGACACGCCACCCGTCGAGGTCGAGACGCCCGACGAGGTGCTGGAGGTTGTGCTGAGGCCGCCGGTTGTCGTCGAGGTGACGACGATGCTGCCGCTGCTGCCGCCGCCGCTGCTGCCGCCGAAGAAACCCCCGAAGAAACCGCCGCCGAAACCGCCGCCAAAGCCGCCGCCGATGACGGTCACGCCGCCGCCGCTGCTACCGCCTTCAAAGCCGCCACGCGGGAAGGGCGCATAAGGGATCGGTGGCAGCGGGATCGTCTGCGTTACCACCTGCGTCTGCGGGGTCGCGGTGCGAATGATGCGCTTCGTCGTCACGACGCGGCGCACGCGCTTCACGGGCTTGCGCGCCGCATGGCGCTTGCGCACGACCTTCTTGCCCGCGCACGGCGAGCACGACTGGACCGTCTGCGCGCGCGCCTTCGGGACGTCCGCGATCTGCATTGCGCCGCTACCGATGATCGCCCCGCCGCAGGTGCAGGCGCAAAGCTTGGCCAGGGCCATTCGGACAGACATAGGCTTTTCTTTCTTTCCCGTTGCAGGTGCGAAGCGCCCTCGACCGGCACCCCCCGTTCACCTTCGCTATAACTCAAAAGGCCAAAGCTTTGTGAACGCGGCAATTGTGTTAACCGCGTTTGCCTGTCCGAGAGCGGGAATTGGCACGCGGAATCAACAAAAATCCCGCTATCTGTCCCAAAACAGAACGGATTGTGCAGCAATTCTATGCAATTGGTTAACCTTCGGACCTAAATTGCGTCCGCGCGGGCTGCTCGACAGGCCCGCCACCGGGCGGCAGAATCGCCCTCGACGCGATGCCGGTTCATCGCCGCTTCACGGGTTGTCGCTATCGGCAGCTTAGGCGCTTGTATCGTCGCCAGCGGCTGGGTATAGGCGCGCCACTCCCCGAGCTGTTTAACAGCCCGTAAGGTGACAGGAAAGGACGCGAGAGCCCCTCATGCCGACCAAGATTGCCGACGTTGGCGCTGACGCGCTTCGCGAAGCCAAATCCAATCTCGATTCGGACTATGTCCCCGGCGACGACGAAGAGTTTATGAACGAGCGGCAGCAGGACTATTTCCGCGGCCTGCTCCTCGCCTGGAAAAAGTCGATCCTGTCCGAATCCGAATCGACGCTGGCGCATCTTCAGGACGGCCCGCTGCGCGAGCCCGACCTCGCCGATCGCGCGTCGAGCGAGACTGACTGGGCGATCGAACTTCGAACACGCGACCGCCAGCGCAAGCTGATCGCCAAGATCGATTCGGCGATTCGCCGCATCGACGAAGGCGAATATGGCTATTGCGCGGTCACTGGCGAGCCGATCTCGTTAGCACGCCTGCAAGCCCGCCCGATCGCGACGATGACGCTGGAGGCGCAGGAGCGCCACGAGCGCAACGAACGGATTTCACGCGAAGATTAGTGGCCGGGGCCTCGGCCCCATTTACGATTCCGCAATGACCCCGTCCTAGATTCCACTCCTCAATCACAAGAGGAACGGGACGCAATGGATTCACTAGGACCCAGATCGGTCGACGAGGAAGTCGCGGCGCTGTCGCGCGGCGCCGATCGCGACAGCCTGTTCCTGCAGGCCGGCCTGATCCTGCCCGGCCATGCCGATCCCGTTACCGTCCGCGTGCGCAACCTGTCGCCCGGCGGCATGCTGGCCGAGGCGAACGTCAAGGTCGCGCAGGGCGCGGCGGTCGAGGTTGACCTGCGCAACGTCGGCTCGGTCGCGGGCCGCGTGATCTGGGTAGGCGAGGGCAAGTTCGGTATTGCGTTCGACCGTCAGGTCGACCCGCAGGCGGTGCGTCGTCAGGTGGTTTCGCAGTCCGATTTGCCGCCACATCTTCGGCGCACGGGGCTCGAGACGGGGCCCTTCTACCGCCGGCGCTGATGCGTCCTTCACAGGGTGGCATCAGCGGGGCGATAGCGCTGGCGGTCAGGCGATCGCGAGCATCTCTTCCTTGAGTTTCAGTTTCTGCTTCTTGAGCTGCGCAACCACTCCGGTATCGGGGGCGGGGCGGCGCTCTTCATTCGCAATTTTCGCATCGAGGTCCGCGTGGCGGGACTTCAGGGTGGAAAGGTGCGACGTGCTCATTGGCATTCTCCTTTTCGACTCGATGGGCAGGACGAATTAAATCACGAAACCACCTCGATGTCGTGCCGATTCGGCCAAGCGGTCCCCGTTGCGGACCAGTGGTGAACGTGGCAGGGAGGCGATGTGAACCCAGAGGAAATTACCCAGCGCCTGGAGCTTCTTCGCATCGAGCATCGCGACCTCGATGCGGCGATCATTGCGCTCGGCACCGCGGCGATTCCCGACCAGCTGCAGCTCGCGCGCCTGAAAAAACGCAAGCTGCGCCTGCGCGACGAGATCTCTTGGTGCGAAGATCAGCTGCTTCCCGATATCATCGCCTGATCGATGCCGCTCGCCTTTTAAACGCCTGAATCAAAACGGGACGGTTGGCGTGCGTAATTTCATGGTTACCGACGTTGCGGACCCGATAGCCGGCATGGCATCTCCCGCGTCATGGTCGGTGGGCGAACGAACATGATGGCGATCGATGTGCCGGTGCAACGCGCACAGGTCGAAAATCTCTATGTCGAGGCGATGCTGCTCGCCGACGAGGCGCACGCCGCCTTTGCCGTGCAGCGCGACCTCGGGCGTGCCGGCGGCGACGCTGCGGCGCAGATCGGCCTTGCGTGCGAATCGTTGAAGACGACGACGCGGCTGATGCACGTCATCGCCTGGCTGCTCCACCGCCGCGCGATGTTCGCGGGCGACCCGGGGGCGGGGCCGCACGACAGCGCGGCGCGGATCGGGCAGGCGGTTGCGGCCGACTGGGCCATATGCGCGAGCTTCGATGTGTCGGTACGCCGGATTGTTTCGGCGAGCGAACGATTGTTCGAGCGGATCGCGATGCTGGAGGCCGGCTGGGAAGCGCCGGCCGTGACCCCGGTGCAGCAATTGCTGGCGCGGTTGGAGGCGCGGCTTTAACGACGAAGGGCGTGTTTAGCCCAGCCACTCGATCCACGCGCCGTGCGCGTGCGCCTGGGCAATTTTCTTCGGCGCTTCGCCGTCCGGCCAATAGCGCACGGCCAGTTCATGATGATGCACCGTCCGGTTCGCCTCGAGCGCGATCCACGCGAGCGGCCGGTCGGCGGTCGCGCGCTTGCCAGCTTCCTCCATCGCGACGGTGACGCGCGCCTGCTGGTCGGCGGGGACATATTGCCAGACGACCGAATGCATCAGCACGCGCGTCGTCCCTTCAGCTTGCGGTTTCGCGAGTTCGGCCTTGACGAAATCGGCGGCGTTCGCGCGGATCAGTTGCGGTGGGTCCTCGGTCGCCGCCGCAATCGCCGCCTCGATGCGCGCGAAGCGGATATGCTGCTCGGGCCAGATATAGGCTTTCAGCCGCAGCGCCTGCGCGGGATCGGTCAGGTCGACGGGGGCAACGTCGCAACCTTTGAGGCCGGTGAATTCGATCGCGTGCTGCGGCGGATGGTCGCCGCGCCAGTCGGGGGTGAAGGCGATCGCGCCCGGCTGCGGCCCGACATGCACGCCGCCTAGGTCGTAATGATAGCGGTCGATCATCAGGTTGATCCCGCCGCTCGATCCGATTTCGAGGCAGTCGAAACGCGGGGGCAGGCCCTTGTCGGCAAGCCAGAGCATCGCGGCGATAAAGTTCGACGAGCGCCCCGCCTCGTTCGTCTGGGGCGGGCCGTCGAGCCAGGGAAGCAGCGCCGCTTCGTGCCGCGCGACGACGCCGGCGATGACCGCATTGTCGTTGATGTCTTCGGAATCGGCGTAGATGGGCGCGAGTTCGTGCGCGGTTCCCGACAGATGCAGCGCGTGGATACCGCCAGCGGCGCGGAGCGGCAGCGCGTCGGCGAGCGGGGGCCCTTGCCAGCCGGCGATGCGGCGCGCGAATTCGCTCGTCGGCTTGGCAAGCAGCGCGGCGAGCGCCGCGACGACGCGGGCGGTGACGCGCGCGTCGTTGGCGCGGCAATATGCGACCTGATTGGCAAAGGCGGTGCGGACGGCCTTCGGGCCGGTCTCGGCCATGTCGATGAACTCGTAGCGCTCGCTCATTGCCCTTTTTCCTCTCGCCGCTTATGGGCGCGCAAGCTTATGCCCGAACCGATCATCTTTGCCATCCCGAAGGGGCGCATCCTCGACGAGGCGCTGCCCCTGCTTGCGCGCGTCGGGATAGAGCCGTCGGGCGAGTTTTTCGACAAGAAAAGCAGGGCGTTAGTTTTTGGGACAAACCAGCCGCACATCTCGCTGATCCGCGTGCGCGCGTTCGATGTCGCGACCTTCGTCGCGCATGGCGCAGCGCAGCTCGGTATCGTCGGGTCGGACGTCGTCGACGAGTATGCTTACAGCGAGCTTTACGCGCCGGTGGACCTTGGCATCGGCCATTGCCGCCTGTCGCTCGCCGGGCCCGAGGGCAGCGCTCCCCCGGGATTGGGTGAAAGTCATATCCGCGTCGCGACCAAATATCCCGCAACGACGCGCCGCTGGTTCGAAGCGCAGGGCATCCAGGCCGAATGCATCAAGCTGAACGGCGCGATGGAAATCGCGCCGAAGCTGGGGCTCGCCTCGCACATCGTCGATCTGGTTTCGACCGGACGCACGCTCGTCGAGAACGCGCTCGCCGAGCAGAAGATCATCAGCGAGGTGTCGGCGCGGCTGATCGTCAACCGTGCGGCGTTCAAGCTGCGCTCGGCCGAAGTGCCCGCGCTGGTCGAGAAATTCCGGCAGGCTGTAGGGCAGGGCGATGCGGCGGCTTGACGCTTCCGGACCCGGCTTCGCGGCGGAGTTCGACGCGCTGGTCAATGATCGGCGCGAGAGCGATTCCGACGTTTCCGCCGACGTTGCCGCGATCATCGCGCGCGTGAAGGCCGAGGGCGACGCGGCGCTGGCCGATTATACCGCGAAATTCGACCGCTTCGATCTGGACGCGAGCGGGTGGAGCATTTCGAAGGAGGAGTGCGCCGCAGCCTATGAGGCACTCGCGCCCGAGCTTCGCGATGCGCTGAACCTCGCTGCCGATCGCATCCGCGCCTATCATGCCGCGCAGCTCCCCGAGAATCGCGACTATCGCGACGCCACGGGGGCGAGGCTGGGCGCGCGCTGGAATGCGGTCGATGCCGCAGGCGTCTACGTCCCCGGCGGGCGTGCCGCCTATCCGTCGTCGGTCTTGATGAACATCCTCCCCGCGAAGGTCGCGGGGGTCGAGCGCATCGTGATGATGACGCCGACGCCGGGCGGCGAGACCAATCCCGTGGTGATGGCCGCCGCGCATATCGGCGGGGTCGACGAAATCTGGCGTATCGGCGGCGCGCAGGCGGTTGCCGCGCTCGCCTATGGCACCGACAGGGTCGCGCCGGTCGACGTCGTCACCGGCCCGGGTAATGCCTGGGTCGCCGAGGCAAAGCGGCAGGTCTATGGCGTCGTCGGCATCGACATGGTTGCAGGGCCGAGCGAGATCGTCGTCGTCGCCGACGCGAAGAACGAACCGCATGTCATCGCTGCCGACCTCTTGAGCCAGGCCGAGCACGACCCGACAAGCCAGTCGATCCTGTTCACCGACGACGGCGATTTCGCCGATGCGGTGGCCGCGGCGGTAGAGCATCAGATTCCTAATCTGACGACCGCCGCGACGATGCGTGCCAGTTGGGATGCCAACGGCGCGGTGATCGTCGTGCCCACGCTCGCCGACGCGATCCCGCTCTGCGACCGGCTTGCCCCCGAACATCTCGAACTCGCGGTCGATGCCGCCGAAGCTGACGCGCTCTTTGCCAAGGTGCGCCACGCGGGATCGGTCTTCCTCGGCCGCCAGACCCCCGAAGCGATCGGCGACTATGTCGCGGGTCCCAACCACGTGCTGCCGACCGGCCGCCGCGCGCGTTTCTCAAGCGGGCTGTCGGTCAGCGATTTCATGAAGCGCACCAGCTTCCTCGCGCTCGACGAAACAAGCCTTGCCGCGATCGGCCCGGCCGCGGTTGCGCTCGCGGGCGCCGAGGGGCTTCCCGCCCACGCGCTTTCGGTCAGCCAGCGTCTCAGCTAAGAAAAGAGTCATGAACAAACGTTCCCAGTCCCGCTCCGCCGCCCGTCTCGCCGCCGTCCAGGCGCTCTATCAGCATGAGATGGAGGGCACGCCCGTGCCCAAGCTGATCCACGAATTCCATCAGCACCGCATCGGCGCGACGATCGAGGACGAGGAATATGCCGAGGCCGATACCGCCTTTTTCGATGACATCGTGAAAGGCACGCTCGCACGTCAGGAAGAGATCGACGTGGCGATCGTCGGGCGGCTCGCGAGCGGCTGGTCGATGGAGCGGCTCGACCGCACGATGAAGGCGATCCTGCGCGCGGGCTCCTACGAATTGATGGCGCGCGGCGATGTGCCCGTCGGCGCGGTGGTCAGCGAATATGTCGATGTGGCGAAGGCGTTCTTCGATACGCGCGAGGCGGGCTTTGCGAATGGCCTGCTCGATGCGATCGGCAAGGATGTGCGGGCGAAGTAACGTCCCGCTCCCGGCGAAAGCCGGGTCCCCAGCTCATTTGAGTGGATGTTAGGTTGGAACGCTCTGGGTCCCGGCTTTCGCCAGGATACGGCTTGCGCTAAGCTCTGCAGTATGAGCGAAGCCGATTTCATCGCCCGCCTGCGTGCCATAGCGACCGATCCCGCCGCGCGCGGGCTGGCCGACGACGCCGCGGTGCTCGGCGACCTTGTCCTCACCCACGACATGATCGTCGAGGGCATCCATTTCCTCCCCGACGAACGGCCGCAGGATGTCGCGTGGAAGCTCGTTGCGGTGAACCTTTCCGATCTGGCGGCGAAGGGCGCGGCGCCGCTCGGCGTGCTCGTCGGCTATAGTCTGACCGGCGACGAGTTTTGGGACGCGGCCTTCGTCCGCGGTCTGGGCGACGTGCTGCGCCGGTACGAGGTGCCGTTGCTCGGGGGCGATACAGTGGGCATTCCCGCCGGCGCGCCGCGCACATTCGGACTCACCGCGATCGGCAAGGCGCCTGCGACCGGCGCGCCGGCGCGGAGCGGCGCCAAGCCCGGCGACCAGCTCTGGGTCACCGGCACGATCGGCAATGCCGGGCTCGGTCTCGCGATGCGGCTGGGCCAAATCGATCCGAATGAAACCTGCCTTGCCGCTTATTGTCGCCCCGAGCCTCAGCTGGCCTTCGGGCAGGCGGTGGCGCCGCACGTCCATGCGATGATGGACGTGTCCGACGGCCTGCTGATCGACGCGCAGCGCATGGCCGAGGCGAGCGGATGCCAGCTTGGCATCATGCTGGAATCGGTGCCACTCTCGGCGGCGCTGCTCGCGGTGCGTCCCGACGTGCTCGACACGCGGCTCGCGGCGGCGAGTGCGGGCGACGATTATCAGTTGCTGTTCACCGCCGATCCTTCAGCCGCCGCGGCGATCCGCGAGATTGGGGCGGGGCTGAATGTCGCCGTCACGGCCCTCGGCCACGCCGGGGTAGGCGAGGGAATCATGCTGACGCACCGGGCGCAGCGGATTGCGCCGCCCGAGCGTCTCGGTTTCATGCACTGATGCGAAAACACGGAAAAGCGCGGAATAACCGGGCTTGCCCTTGGCTTTCTTTCTTCCCATAAATCGGCGTCCAAATTTGGGGCGGTCGCATCAGGGGAGAGAGCGAACCGGCATCAATAAGTCGGACGTGCTCGACTGCTATCTTCTGCGTCGCCCTTCTCAACGGGAAGGAATAGTCACGCATGAATCCGGATCCGGTTTTGATCGCGATAGCGTGCGGCCTCGTCGCCGTGCTCTATGGCTTCATTACCTCGCGGCAGGTGCTCAGCGCCTCCGCCGGTAATGAAAAGATGCAGGAAATCGCCGCCGCCATTCAGGAAGGCGCCAAGGCTTATCTGGGCCGCCAATATCGTACCATCGCCATCGTCGGCGTCGTTGTCGCCATTCTTGTCGGGCTGTTCCTTGGCCCGATCTCGGCGACCGGCTTCGTCATCGGCGCCGTCCTGTCGGGGGTTGCCGGCTTCGTCGGCATGAACATCTCGGTCAAAGCCAATGTCCGCACTGCGGCTGCGGCGCAGACCGGGCTGCAGGCGGGCCTGACCATGGCGTTTCGCGCCGGCGCGATCACCGGCCTGCTCGTGGCGGGGCTTGCCTTGCTCGCAATCTCGGTCTTCTTCTGGTATCTGATCGGACCGGGGGGCTTCACCGTTGGCGGTGAGGATCGCACCGTCGTCGACGCGCTCGTCGCGCTGGCGTTCGGCGCCTCGCTGATCTCGATCTTCGCGCGTCTCGGCGGCGGTATCTTCACCAAGGCGGCCGACGTTGGCGCCGACCTCGTCGGCAAGGTCGAGGCCGGAATTCCCGAGGATGACCCACGCAACCCCGCCGTCATCGCCGATAACGTCGGCGACAATGTCGGCGACTGCGCCGGCATGGCCGCCGATCTGTTCGAAACCTATGTCGTCACCGTCGGCGCCACGATGGTGTTGATGGCGCTGCTCTTGAAGGGCGCGGGCGACCAGCTTCTTCCGCTGATGAGCCTGCCGCTGCTGATGGGCGGCGTCTGCATCATCACCTCGATCATCGGCACTTACTTTGTCCGCCTCGGCGGCGGCAAGAATGTCATGGGCGCGATGTACAAGGGCTTCCTCGTCACCGCGGTCCTCTCGGTCCCGGCGATCTGGTTTTCGACCAGCTATGTCCTGAAGGGCGACATGGCGACCGACATCACGGGCCAGGCGTTCAATGGCTGGGACCTGTTCTATTGCTCGCTGCTCGGCCTGATCATCACCGGGCTGATCATCTGGATCACTGAATATTACACCGGCACCAACTATCGCCCGGTGCGCTCGATCGCCAAGGCCTCGGAAACCGGTCACGGCACCAACGTGATCCAGGGTTTGGCTATCAGCCTTGAATCGACCGCGGCTCCGACGCTGGTGATATGCGCCGGCATCATCGCCGCGTTCCAGATCGCGGGTATCGTCGGCATCGCCTTTGCGGCAACCGCAATGCTTGCACTCGCGGGCATGGTCGTGGCGCTCGATGCTTATGGTCCGGTCACCGACAACGCCGGCGGCATTGCCGAAATGGCGGGTCTTGATGACAGCGTGCGTGAAAAGACCGACTTGCTCGACGCCGTGGGCAACACGACCAAGGCGGTGACGAAGGGCTATGCCATCGGGTCTGCTGGTCTCGCGGCGCTGGTGCTGTTCGGTACCTATACCGCCGACATCACCGAATATTCGGCCAAGCTCGGTCTGACCGAGCCGCTGACTTTCTCGCTGTCGTCGCCCTATGTCATCGTCGGACTGTTGCTCGGCGCGTTGCTGCCGTATCTGTTCGGTGCGTTCGGCATGACCGCGGTCGGCCGCGCGGCGGGTGAGGTCGTCAAGGATGTTCGCGACCAGTTCAAGAACAACCCGGGCATCATGACCTATGAGAGCAAGCCCGACTATGCGCGCACGGTCGACCTGGTGACCAAGGCGGCGATCAAGGAAATGATCATCCCGTCGTTGTTGCCGGTGCTCGCACCGATCGTCGTGTTCTTCGTGATCCGCGCGGTGGCCGGTCCGGCCGCTGCGCTCGAAGCGCTCGGCGCGCTACTGCTCGGCGTCATCGTCAGCGGGCTCTTCGTGGCCATCTCGATGACCTCGGGCGGCGGCGCATGGGACAATGCCAAGAAGTATATCGAAGACGGCAACCATGGCGGCAAGGGCAGCGAGGCTCACAAGGCCGCGGTGACCGGCGACACCGTCGGCGATCCGTACAAGGATACCGCGGGTCCGGCGGTGAACCCGATGATCAAGATCACCAATATCGTGGCGATCCTGCTACTCGCAGCGCTGGCGCACGGCGCGGTCTAAGCGCGCCGCCTACGGGCAAAGAAAAGCCCCGTCGGAGCGATCCGGCGGGGCTTTTTTGTAGGCATTTCCTGCTTCATGGCGCGGCGAGGGCGTTATTTCTCGGTCGCCAACTGCACCACCCGCGCCTGCTCGCAGCTATCGTCATTCCCCGCCTTGCACGATTTCTGGTAGAGCAGGAGCGCGCGCGCCAGATCCTGTGGTACGCCTTCGCCGCTCTCATAGGCGGCCGCCGCGAAGTGGCAGGCGTAGCTTCCGAATTGGTCGTCGCTTTTGCTGATGTCGCACGCGGTTCGGTACATCGCGACCGCGCGATTGCCGTCCTGCGGTGCGCCATTGCCGTCGCGATACATATGGCCGAGCGTCAGGCAGTCGATCGCCACCCCGTCGTCGCAGCCCTGCCGCATATCGTCAAATGTGATCGG
The DNA here is from genome assembly GCF_001427105.1 of Sphingopyxis sp. Root154. GTDB lineage: Bacteria > Pseudomonadota > Alphaproteobacteria > Sphingomonadales > Sphingomonadaceae > Sphingopyxis. Next base: position 164,040 of record NZ_LMGI01000002.1, on the reverse strand, counting down.
AGCCGGGGCGGACGGGTCGACTTCGGGCTCGGCCGCGTCTTCCGCCGCCGCCTCGGCCGCCGTGATGGCTGCGGCGGTGCTTTCGGCTTCGACTTCGGCTTCCGCCGAAGCGCGATGGGCCTCGACTTGCCGCACGGCATCGCAGGCGACCGCGTTGCCGAGGTCGCAGCCACGCTGGAAATATTCGAGGGCCCGGTTCATGTCGGGCTCTACGCCGCGCCCCTCGCGCGTGTATTTCGAACCGAGCAGGGCGCAGGCGGCGGCGTCATCCATGCCGCATGCTTGCCGATACAGGTCTGCCGCGCGGGCCGGGTCGCCGGCTTCTTCGGCCTCGACGCCCGCTATTCCAATTTCGGTGCCCGGCATGGCTTCCGCCTGCGCCCAACATGTGGCGCCCACACCAAGGCACGCCAGCGTCGACGCTGCCGACGCGAGAATCCGTCGGTATATCATGATGCCCCCTCCCCCTTGTTCATCGCAGCCCGCGTGAACACGTCATTTGTGCGCTCTCAGCGCTGCGCTTTCATCTGCGCGGCATAGCCCGCCTGCACCATCGCGCTCATCCGGTCGAACAGCGCGTCGGGGTCGCTGCGGCGGAGGCCGGCGATCATCGCTTCGGCGCCCTCGGCGACGATCAGTTCGCGCGTTCCGGCATCGACCGCCGCGAGCATCTGCGCCGCCGCATCGTCGGGCGACAGGCCGTTCTCGATCGCGGCGTCGCTTTCCCCGCGCGTGCTGCCGTCGGCGTTGAGCGCATTGCGACTGACGTTGGTGCGTACCGAACCCGGCGCGACGACGAGCACCTTCAACCCCAGATGCTCATTTTCGGCGCGCACGCTGTCGTGATAGCCGATCAGGCCATGCTTGGCCGCCGAGTAAGCGCTGCGCAGCGGCACGCCCGCGATGCCCGCGACGCTGGAGATCGCGATGATCTGTCCGCCACCCGCACCGACCATGCGCGGAAGCAATTGCTGGGTGAGGGCGATCGGCGCGAGCAGATCGACGCCGATGATTTGCTGATAAACCGGAAAATCGGTCTCGATCGCGAGGCTGCGCTGCGAGATGCCGGCGTTGTTGACGAGCCCGTCGATGCGGCCCTGCCAGCCCCACGCCTGCTCGGCGATGGCGGAGAGGGCGGAATAGTCGGTCGCCTCGAACGGCAGGACCATCGATTCGGTAGCGCAGTCGGCGGCAACGGCCTCCAATGCAGCGACGTTGCGCCCCGACAGGATCAGCTTTGCGCCGCGTGCGCCGAGCGCCCGTGCCAGCGCCGCGCCGATGCCCGAGGAGGCGCCCGTGATCCACCAAATTTGATCCTGCATACCGGCTCCCTATCTATGATTTCGTTTCAACCTGAAACGGGTATGAGGAGCCGTCAAGGTGCCGACCGACGCATTTCCGCGCAGGGGTGGCAATTTTGTTGCGAATCTGTTATAATAAATATCAACACGCCGACACCCTGCCTCTTCCCGCCGCTCGGGCTGGGGCACATTCGGCGTTTCCGATGGAGCCATATCCCTTGTCACTCTGACTGGCTAGCGCCGCCCGAATGCTCATCCCCCTCAATACGGAGGGCCGGATGTCCCGGTGTTGTCGCAGTTTCCGGTCAGGGTCAAGGCACAGAAAGGAATTTGCATGTCCGTGAACACGCTCTTGTTCGAAGTCGGCGATTATGTTGTTTATCCCAAGCATGGCGTGGGGCGCGTCATCGAACTGCAGCGGTCGGAAATCGCCGGCATGCAGCTCGAACTTTATGTCCTGCGCTTCGAAAAGGAAAAAATGACGCTTCGCGTGCCGACGAACAAGGCTGAAGGCGTGGGCATGCGCAAGCTGTCGTCGGACAAGACGCTGAAGGAAGCGTTGCAGGTCCTGACCACTAAGCCGAAGGTGAAGCGCACCATGTGGTCGCGCCGCGCGCAGGAATATGAAGCGAAGATCAACTCGGGCGACCTCGTGTCGATCGCCGAGGTGACCCGCGACCTTTTCCGCGCCGACGACCAGCCCGAACAGAGCTATTCGGAACGTCAGATCTTCGAAGCGGCGTCGAGCCGCCTCGCGCGCGAACTCGGCGCGATGGAAGAAAGCGACGAAAAGACAGCGCAGGCGAAGATCCTCCAGATCCTCAACGAGCACGCGCCGCTCTATTACGCCGAAAAGGTGTAATCGCGTCCACAGCGATGAAGGAAAGGGCGGTCTGGTAGGGCCGCCCTTTTCGATTCTGTACCCCGGCGAAAGCCGGGGAACAGCTCAAGCCGGATAGGTCGCGCTCACAAAATACAGCCCGTCGGGCGGGGCATTCAGCCCCAGCGCATTGCGATCCGCCGCCTCCAGCGCTGCCTTCAAATCGCGCGCCGACCATTTGCCGTAACCGACAAGCGCGAGGCAGCCGACCATCGAGCGCACCTGATGGTGCAGGAAACTGCGCGCGGCCGCCTCGATAATCAGCTCGTCGCCGTGGCGGCTGACGGTCAGTTTATCGAGCGTCTTCACCGGGCTTTGCGACTGGCAATGCGCCGAGCGGAAGGTGGTGAAATCGTGCAGGCCGATCAGTTGCTGCGCCGCCGCGTGCATCGCATCGGAATCGAGCGGCCGGGCAACCTGCCACGAAAGCCCCTTGTCCCACGTCAGCGGCGCGCGGCGGTTGACGATGCGATACTCGTAAGACCGGCCGATGCAGGCAAAGCGCGCGTGCCAGTCGTCTGGGACGATCTCGCATCGCACCACAGCGATCGGCGCGGGGCGGAGCTGCGCGTTGAGCGCCTCGGTCAGCTTGAACGGCGTCAGCGGCTTTTCGATGTCGACATGCGCGCGCATCGCTATGGCATGGACCCCCGCGTCGGTGCGCCCGGCGCTGAATACCTGCACCGTCTCGGCAGTGAAGCGGTGGATTGCTTCCTCGATGACCTGCTGGACGCTGGGACCGTGCGCCTGCCGCTGCCAACCCATATAGGGGCGGCCGTCAAATTCGATCGTGAGGGAAAAGCGCGTCATGCGAGGCGCGTGCCCGCCGCTATCGCGCGGCCGCGCAGCAGTTCGCCGGCATCCATTGCGGGCTTGCCGGCGCGCTGGACCCGCGTCGCGCGGATCGCGCCGGGGTTGCAGGCGACAGTCAGCGCATCGTCGAGAGTGGCGCCGGGAGTGGCGCCCGCGACCGTAGCGGACGGGTGCACGACCTCGGCGGCCAAAATCTTGTAGCGTTCGCCGTCGAGTTCGAAAAAGGCGCCGGGCATGGGATTGAACGCGCGAACCTGCCGCTCGACCTGCACCGCGCTGGTCAGGAAATCGAGCCGCGCTTCGCTCTTGTCGATCTTGGCGGCGTAGGTGACACCTTCGTCGGGCTGGGCTTCGGGCGCGAAGGCGTGCAGGTCGCTCAGCACCTTCACCATCAGCTCGGCGCCGATCGCCGCCAGCTCGTCGGTCAATTCGCCCGCGGTCTTGCCGTCGACCGGGGTGCGTCCGATCAACCGCATCGCACCGGTGTCGAGCCCGACATCCATCTGCATGATCGTCACACCCGTCTCGGCATCGCCCGCGAGGATCGCGCGCTGCACCGGCGCCGCGCCGCGCCAGCGCGGCAAGATCGAGCCATGGACGTTGAGGCAACCTTCGCGCGGCGCGTCGAGGATCGCCGACGGCAGGATCAGGCCATACGCCGCGACCACCGCGACATCGAGGTCGAGCGCCGCAAATTCGGCCTGCGCCTCCTCATTCTTCAGGCTCTTCGGTGTGCGGACGGGCAGGCCATGTTCCTCGGCCCAGACATGTACCGCGCTCTGCTGCACCTTCTTGCCGCGCTGCGCCGGACGCGGCGGCTGCGTATAGACGGCCACGACCTCATGCCCGGCGGCATGAAGCGCGGCGAGCGTCGGCACCGCGAAGGGCGGCGTTCCCATAAAGGCGATGCGCATTGTCATTTCTTGCGCGCCGCTTAAGACCATCCGTCATGGCATCGCAAGAGATTGAAGCGCTCGTCCAGCAACTCGCCCGCCTGCCGGGCCTCGGCCCGCGTTCGGCGCGGCGTGCGGTTCTGCACCTGATGAAGAAGCGCGAGTCGGCGTTCGTGCCGCTGCTCGCCGCGCTCCAGACGGTGTCCGAACGGCTCGTCACCTGCGGCATCTGCGGCAATGTCGACACGCACGACCCCTGCGCGATCTGCGCCGACCCGCGCCGCGATGCGCGGTCGCTGTGTGTCGTCGAGGAAGTGTCGGACCTCTGGGCGCTCGACAAGTCGCGGCTGTTCCCCGGAAAATATCATGTCCTCGGCGGACGATTGTCAGCGCTCGAGGGGATTCGTCCGCAGGATCTCGCGATCGACGCACTGGTGAACCGCGTCGCCGCGGGCGGCATCGACGAGGTCGTCCTCGCGATGAACGCGACCTTGGAGGGGCAGACGACGGCGCATTATCTCGCCGAGCGGCTCGAGGGCTATCCGGTGCGGCTGACGCAGCTGGCGCACGGTTTGCCGGTCGGTGGCGAACTCGATTATCTCGATGAGGGGACGCTGGCGCAGGCGCTCAGAGCACGACGACCGGTGGGTTGACGCCGGGCGTTCGAGTTCATACCTGAGCCCCCATGGCCTTACTCCCTATCATAGAGACCCCGGATCCCCGGTTGCGCGTCATTTCCAAGCCCGTCGAAACCTTCGACGCCGAGCTCAAGACGCTGATCGCCGACATGTTCGAGACGATGTACGACGCGCCCGGCATCGGGCTGGCAGCGATCCAAGTCGGCGTGGCGAAGCGCATCCTGGTGATCGACCTGCAGGAACCCGATCCTGACGACGAAGAGGGCAAGGCCCTGATCCGCGAGCCGCGAGTCTTCATCAACCCCGTCTTTTCGGACGAGAGCGAAGAGCATAGCATCTATCAGGAAGGCTGCCTGTCGGTCCCCGAACAATATGCCGAAGTGACGCGCCCCGCCGAAGTCACGGTCGACTGGCAGGACGAGGATGGCAAGCACCATCAGGAACGCATGACCGGGCTGATGGCGACGTGCATCCAGCACGAGCACGACCATCTGGAAGGCATCCTGTTCATTGACCATCTGTCGCGGTTGAAGCGCGAGATGGTGCTGAAGAAGCTGGCAAAGCTCCGCAAGGCGGCCTGACCGACCGATAACCGACAAAAAGAAACCCCGGCTTTCACCGGGGTTTCTTTTTGTCTGCGATGTCGCGGCGGCGGTTACCCCGCCTTTGCCACCGCCACCATTGCGGGGCGCAGCAGGCGGTCTTTCAGCATATAACCCGCCTGCATTTCCTGCACGATCGTGCCTGGGCTCTGCTCGCTCGGGATTTCGAGCATCGCCTGATGCTGGTTCGGATCGAGCGGCAGACCGATCGCGGCGATGCGCGTGATGCCGTTGCGTTCGAAGACGCTGAGCAATTCGCGCTCGGTCGCTTCAAGCCCGGTGATCAGCGGCTTGATCGCCTCGTCGGCGCGCTGTTCCTCGCTGAGTGCGGCGAGCGCGCGGCCGAGATTGTCGGCGACCGACAGGATATCGCGTGCGAATTTGGTCGCGGCATAGGCGTGCGCGTCGGCAATTTCCTTGTCCTTGCGGCGCGTGACATTCTGCGTCTCGGCGCGCGCATAGAGCAGGTCCTGCTGAAGCGAGGCGACCTGTTCGGCGAGCTGTGCCAGCTCTTCATTCTCGCTGTTTGCGGGGGCCGCTGCCTCGGCAGCTTCGGTGTTCGCGCCGTCGTCGACCGGCGTGTCGTTTTCAATGTTCGTCATAAACCTATCGTATCAGTCTGGAGAGCGATTGTGCGGTGAAATCCACCATGGGAACGATCCGGGCATAGTTCAAGCGCGTCGGGCCGATGACCCCGACCACGCCGACCACGCGCCCGTCCGATCCGCGATAGGGCGCCGCTATCACGGACGAGCCCGAAAGCGAGAATAATTTATTCTCCGAGCCGATGAAAATCCGGGTTGCGGCACCTTCGCGCGCGCTGTCGAGCAGGTGCGCGATATCCTGTTTCGTTTCGAGTTCGTCGAGAAGCTGCCGCACCCGGTCGAGATCGCCGACCGCGCTGTCGTCCAGCAAATTGGCCTGCCCGCGTACGATCAGCACCGGGCGATCGGCGCCGTCGGAGGACCAGATGGCGAGCCCGCGCGACACGAGGTCCTGCGCCGCGCGGTCGATCGCGATGCGCTCGGCCTCGATCTCGCGGCGCACGCGCGCCATCGCTTCGGTGAGCGTCAGCCCGGCGAGCGTCGCGCTGATATAGTTGCCCGCCTCGACAAGTGCCGAGGGATTGAGTCCCGGCGGAATGTCGATGACGCGGTTCTCGACCGCGCCGTCGCCCGCGACGAGCACGACGAGCGACTGGTTCGCCGAGAGCGGCACGAAGGCGAGCTGTTTGAGAACGCGCTCGTGCTTGGGAACGAGGACGAGGCCCGCGCACGCCGACAGCCCCGACAGCGCCGAGGTGGCCTGCGCGAGCGCACTTTCGATCGGGCCGGCGTCGGACAGGCTCGCCTCGATCTGTGCGCGGTCCTCGGCCGAGGGCTCGGCGACCTGCATCATGCCGTCGACGAAGAGGCGGAGGCCTTGTTCGGTCGGCAGGCGGCCGGCGCTGGTGTGCGGGCTGGCGAGCAGGCCGAATTCCTCAAGGTCCTGCATCACGTTGCGGATCGATGCGGGCGAGAGGTTCAGCGCCGCGAGCTTCGACAATGTGCGCGACCCGACGGGCTGGCCGGTCTCGAGATAGGCGTCGACGACCAGCCGGAACACGTCGCGGGCGCGCGTGGTGAGTTCGGTGATCGGCGGGGTAGTCATAGTGGGGATTTAGGGATGGGGAGGGGTTGGGGCAAGCTTTGCTGGCCAGTGCGTGCAAGCAGCGTTAACCTCGCTCGCGGGGGAGAAAATCATGACGACACCGCCACTCGACCGCGACGACCCGCTCGACGATTTTGAGCATCGCGACATCACCCTGCTCGGCCGCAAGCATCGCGTGTACACGATAGGAAGCGGTCCTGCGGTGATCGTGATGACCGAAATGCCCGGCATCAGCCCGCACGTCGCGCGCTTCGCCCGCTGGGTCCGCGACGCCGGCTTCACCGTCTATATGCCGCATATCTTCGGCAAGGATGGAGCCATTCCGCGCATGCCCGGCGCGCTGTTCACCATCGTCGGTGGCTGCATCAGCCGCCGGTTCCGCGCCTTCCAGGCGAATGAAAGCTCGCCGGCGACGCAGTGGCTCCGCGCGCTGGCAGCGCAGCGCATCGGGAATGCGGCGGCAAGGGCGTCGGGGCGATCGGCATGTGCTTCACCGGCAATTTTGCGCTGTCGATGATGCTCGATCCGTGCTCGCGCCCGTGCTGGCACAGCCCTCGCTGCCGCTCAACGACGCGGCCGGGATGCATATCGCGCCCGATGAGCTGGCTGCGGTGAAAAAGCGGATGGAGGCCGAGGACCTGACCGTGCTTGCCTACCGCTTCGAGGGCGACAAATATTGCCAGGCAGCGCGCTTCGCGGCGTATGCGGATGCGCTCGGCGACCGCTTTATCGGCAAGGTGTTGCCCGACAGCGCCGCAAACCCCGACAGCCCGATGAAGAACCCGCATAGCGTCGTCACCATCCACCTGATCGACGAGGCGGGCCAGCCGACCGTGCAGGCGCGCGACGAAATCCTCGATTTCTTCAAGATGCGGTTGAGCGAATGAGGTCGGCGGCCTAAGGGCCACCGCAATCACCAATCGAAAGGACAGTCTATGCGCCCCTCAGGCCGCGCGCCCGACCAGATGCGCCCCATCGCGATCGAAACCGAATTCACCATCCACGCCGAGGGCAGCGTGCTCGTCAGCTTCGGCAACACCAGGGTGCTGGTGACCGCCAGCGTCGACGAGAAGGTGCCGTCGTGGATGCGCGGCAAGGGCGCGGGCTGGGTCACCGCCGAATATGGCATGCTGCCCCGCGCGACGCACACGCGCGGCAGCCGCGAAGCGGCGAAGGGCAAGCAGTCGGGACGGACGCAAGAAATCCAGCGGCTTATCGGCCGCAGCTTGCGCGCCGTCGTCGATATGAAGAAGCTCGGCGAGCGCCAGATCATCATCGACTGCGACGTGATCCAGGCCGATGGCGGCACGCGCACCGCGTCGATTTCGGGCGCGTGGATCGCACTGCGCATCGCGGTCGACAAGCTGCTCGCGGCGAAGACGATTGCCGAAGATCCGATCGTCGACAAGGTCGGCGCGATCTCGTGCGGCATCTATAACGGCACGCCGGTGCTCGACCTCGATTATGATGAGGATTCGGTCGCCGAGGCTGACGGCAATTTCGTGCTGACCGCGAAGGGCCAGATCGTCGAAGTGCAGGCGAGCGCCGAGGGCGCGACCTATGACGAGGAGGGCCTGCTCCGACTGCTCCGCCTCGCACGCATCGGCTGCGCCGAGATTTTCGCGGCGCAGGACAAGGCGACGGGTCGCTGAGATGACGCGCAGGCTCGCCCCCGGCAGGCTGGTGATCGCCAGCCATAATGCGGGCAAGGTGCGCGAGATCCGTGCGCTGCTGGAACCCTTCGGGATCGAACCCGTGTCGGCGGGCGACCTCGGCCTGCCCGAGCCGAAGGAGACGGGGACGAGCTTTCGCGAGAATGCGCTGCTGAAGGCGCATGCGAGCGCGTCCGCGGCGGGACTTCCGGCGCTCGCCGACGACAGCGGGCTCGAGGTCGCGGCGCTCTGCGGCCGGCCCGGCGTCTACACCGCCGACTGGGCCGAGCGGCAATGGTTCGAGGGCAATCCGGGCCGCGACTGGTATATGGCGATGGGCAAGGTCGAAGGATTGCTGGCGGAGCAGGGGCCTGATGTCGACCGCAGCGCGCGCTTCATCTGCACCCTCGCGCTCGCCTGGCCCGACGGCCATGCCGAAGTGTTCGAGGGCCGCGCTGAGGGCAGTTTAACCTGGCCGCCGCGCGGGAAACTGGGCTTCGGTTATGATCCGGTCTTTATTCCGGTCGGTAACATACTGACTTATGCTGAGATCGATCCAGCGAAAAAGCATGCGATCAGCCACCGGGCAGACGCTTTTGCCAAATTGGTCGCAGGCGCTTTCGAATAGGTCGTAATTATACCCGGGTGATATTGACTTATATTTTACCCGGGTGTAATGGGCGGCTATGACTCAAGAACATCAAAGCGTCACCGCCTTCCTCGGAGATTCACGCCTGGCTTCGGGCAGCCGCGAAACGGTCACCCGCACGCTCGAAGATCGCTATCCCGCCGACCTTGGCGCGATCCTTGTCTTCGACGACGTGACCGGGCGGCTGACCGACCTCGATTATTGGGATGCCGCGAAGGCCGCACCCGCGCCGCCATCGGCGGGGCGTCCGCGGCTTGGCGTCAAGGCGCGCGAGGTCACGCTGTTGCCGCGGCACTGGGATTGGCTCGCGGCGCAGCCGGGCGGCGCGTCGGCGGCGCTGCGCCGGCTGGTTGAAACCGCGAGTAAGGGCACGCCCAGCGCAAAGCAGCGGCGCGACACCGCGTATAACTTCATGAGCCACCTTTGCGGCGACCGCCCCGGTTATGAGGAGGCGCTTCGTGCCCTTTACCGCGACGACGATGCCGCTTTTGCCGGACTGATCGCGAACTGGCCCGAGGATATCCGCCATCATATCGGGCATCTTTTGGGCCGCTAGCTGACATTCGCAGCGCATCCCCTATATGGCGGCCCATGGCCGAACCGCTTGCCCTGTATGTCCATTGGCCGTTTTGCGTGTCGAAATGTCCCTATTGTGACTTTAACAGCCATGTGCGCGAGAGCGTGGATCAGGCGGAGTGGTGCGACGCCTTGCTCGCCGATCTGCGGCATGAGGCGGCACTGCTGCCGGGGCGCACGGTCGGGTCGATTTTCTTTGGTGGTGGTACGCCCAGCCTGATGCCGCCCGCGACCGTCGCGACGGTGATCGCGGCGGCGGGCGATGTGTGGGACCTCGCGGATGACGTCGAGATCACGCTGGAGGCGAACCCCAATTCGGTCGAGGTGGCCAATTTCGCCGATCTCGCCGCTGCGGGGGTGAATCGCGTTTCGATAGGGGTTCAGAGCTTCGATTCGGAAGTGCTTGAATTTCTGGGCCGCGCACACAGCGAGAATGAGGCGCGCCGCGCTATCGCGACGGCGCAGGAGCATTTCGCGCGCGTCAGCTTTGACCTGATCTACGCGCGGCCCGCGCAGTCGATGGCGGCGTGGGAAAGCGAACTGGCGGGCGCGCTCGCCTTCGGCACCGACCATCTTTCGCTCTATCAGCTCACCATCGAACCCGGCACGCGGTTCGCGACGCTCGCGGCGAAAGGCGACCTCACCATCCCCGATGGCGATGCTGCCGCTGACTTGTTCGATATGACGCAGGCTATGACGCGCGCCGCGGGATTGCCGCGCTACGAAGTGTCAAACCACGCGCGCGTCGGGCAGGAGAGCCGCCATAACCTCGCTTACTGGCGCTACGCCGATTATGCCGGCGTCGGCCCCGGTGCGCACGGGCGGCGATTGGGGCAGGCGACCGAACGGCACAAGAAGCCCGAGAATTTCGTCGCCGCGGTGGAACGCAACGGTCATGGGCTGAAGGTCGAAAGCGACCTGCCAGCTGCCGAACGCGCGACCGAGGCGATGCTGATGGGGCTGCGGCTGACTGAAGGGATCGATCTGGCGCGGATCGAAGCGCGGAGCGGGCTGGCGCGCGACGCGTTCGTCGATGCGGGTGCGGTGGCACGGCTCGCGAAGCAGGGGCTGATGACGCACGACGGCGACCGGATTGCCGTCACCGACGACGGCATATTGTTACTCGACTCGATCCTTTCCGAGGTTGTCAAAACCCACTAGCTTGCTCTCGGTCCGTTCGTGTCGAGTGAAGTCGAGATGCCCCTCGACCTTGCGCGCCGCGGAGGGGCATCTCGACTTCGCTCGATGCGAACGGGAATGGGGATATGGTTTGCCGCAGCATTTGATCCGCGACTGGGATGCCCATCTGGCGCACGAGAAGCGCCGGTCGGAGCATACGCGCCGCGCCTATATCGCAACTGCCGGGCGGTTTTGCGCCTTTCTGTCGCGGCATCGCGGCGGCGCGGTCGATGCGCGCATGCTGAAGGCGCTGACCCCGAACGATCTGCGCTCCTATCTCGCCGACCGCCGCGCCGAGGGGCTCGGCAATGCATCGGCGGCGCGCGAGCTTTCTGCGCTGCGCGGCTTTCTGCGCTTTGTCGGCGGATCGGGCGCCAGCGTGCCGCAGATGCGCGGGCCGCGGGTGAAGAAGGGCCTGCCGCGCCCGGTGTCGCCCGCCGAAGCGCTCGCGCTGGCGCAGGATGTCGAGGACAATGCGCGCGAGGGCTGGGTCGGCGCGCGCGATTTTGCGCTGCTCTTGCTGCTCTATGGCGCGGGGCTGCGCATCGGCGAGGCGCTGTCGCTGACGGGCGCGGTATTGCCCCTCGGCGAGACGCTGCGCGTTACGGGCAAACGGGGCAAGACGCGGATCGTGCCGATCCTTCCAGCGGTCGCCAGCGCGGTGTCACGCTATGTCGAAGCCTGCCCCTGGCCGATCGCCAAGGATGCGCCGATCTTCGTCGGCGCGCGCGGCGGGCCGCTCCAGCCCGGCGTGGTGCGTGCGAGCGTGCGGTCGGCGCGGCGCGCATTGGGCCTTCCCGAACGCACGACCCCGCACGCGCTGCGCCACAGTTTCGCGACGCATTTGCTCGCGGGCGGCGCCGATCTGCGCAGTCTGCAGGAGTTGCTCGGCCATGCGAGCCTTGCCTCGACGCAGGTCTATACCGCGGTTGATGCCGCGCATCTGCTCGACATCTACCGCAGCGCACACCCGCGCGCCTAATCGGCCTGCTTCGGCTTCCAGGTGATGACGCGGTAGATATAGACGACGACGAGCGAGCCGATCGCGACCAGCGCGACGGGGCCGACAAAGGCGTCGAGATTCGCGAACTTTCCGCCGAACCAGTTACCGGCGCCCGCGAGCGCGGCGATCCAGATCGTCGATCCGGCGGCGGTCCAGGTCAGGAATTTCGCCTGGTTCATCTTCACCATGCCCGCGGGCAGCGACACCATCGTCCGCGCGACGGGCATGAAGCGCGCCACGAAAATGATCGCGGGGCCATATTTCAGGAAGAAATTGTGGAGCCGCTCGACCTCCGCCCAGTCGAGCGTCAGCCAGCGGCCGTGTCGGTCGATGAAGGGCTTGAGCCGTTCATAGCCTATCCAGCGGCCGATGCCGTACCAGACCCAATTGCCTGCGGTCGTGCCCGCGACCGCGACCGCGACGAGCGTCCAGAAATCGAAATGGCCTTTGGCAACTGCGATGCCGCCGAGCCCCATGATCACCTCGGATGGGATCGGCGGAAACACATTTTCGAGGAACATGAGGACGAAGATCCCCGCATAGCCCCAGCTCTGGATCAGATTGAGTATGAAATCGGTCATGAGGAGGGAACGCGCGGGCGCGTCAGCCGATCCGCCGCACGATGGCGTCCCAGATCAATCCCGCCGTATCGCTGTTGTTGAAACGGTCGATCGCGACGATCCCGGTGGGCGAGGTGACGTTGATTTCGGTGAGCCATTCGCCGCCGATCACATCGATGCCGACGAAGACGAGGCCGCGTTCGCGGAGCTGCGGGCCGAGCACGTCGCAAATCTCCTGCTCGCGCGGGGTCAGTTCGGCCGCCTCGGCAAAACCGCCGACCGCGAGGTTCGAGCGGAATTCGCCTTCACCGGGCTTGCGGTTGATCGCGCCGGCGACCTCGCCGTCGACGAGCACGATGCGCTTGTCGCCTTTCGACACGCTCGGCAGGAATTGCTGGACCATGAAAGGTTCGGGCCACACCTGTCCGAACAGCTCGACGAGTGCGCCGAGGTTGCCGCCGTCGGCATCGATCTTGAACACCGCCTTGCCGCCATTGCCGTGGAGCGGCTTGATCACGACCGCGCCGTGGCGTGCCTGAAAATCCTTCACCGCGTCGAGGCTGCGCGTGACCATCGTCGGCGGCATGAATTCGGGAAAATCGAGCACGAACACTTTTTCGGGGGCGTTGCGCACCGATACGGGGTCGTTGACGACAAGTGTCTGGCCCGCGAGACGTTCGAGCAGCCATGTACCGGTGAGATAGCCGAGGTCGAAGGGCGGGTCCTGCCGCATCAGCACGACATCGACGTCGCGGCCGAGATCGAGCAGCACCTCGTCGCCGAATTTATAGTGGGCGCCCGCTTCACGCTGCGCCGCGATGATGCGGTGCGCCTTCGTCGTCAGCCGCCCAGCCTCCCAGGTCAGTCCGCGCACATCGTAATGATAGAGTTCGTACCCGCGTTCGAGCGCCTTCAGGATCAACGCAAAACTGCTGTCGCCCCCGATGTTGATATTGTCCATCGGGTCCATTTGTACCGCGGCGCGCAGGATCATTATTTCTTCCTCAGGGTTGCCAGACGTGGACCAGATGGCGTGGCAGGCGCCCTGGCGCAAGGAGCATCACGTCGATCCTGATGTCGTCGCGCGGGCCGGCGAAGCGCGGGCGCAGCATTTCGGCGGCGGCGGCGACGCGGCGCAGGCGATAATGGTCGATCGCGAGGTCGAGGTCGGCGGCGCGGTCGCGCCATTTGACCTCGATAAAGGCGATCGTGCGCCCGCGCCGGGCGACGAGATCGACTTCGCCGACGGGGACGCGCAGCCGCTCGCCGATTATGCGCCAGCCGTGGAGGCGCAGCCACCATGCGGCGCGGCGTTCGGCCTTGCGCCCGCGCGCTTCGGCGGTGGCGCGGTTCAAGCCTGCTCTTTCAGCGTCAGCGCGCGCGCATAGACGTCATGACGGTCGAGGCCGAAACGTTTGGCGACCGCCTTCGCCGCCTGCGCGACGGGCTTGTCGGCCATCGCTTCGCGGAGCGCCGAGTCGAGTGTTGCATCGTCGGCTTCCTCGGTGGCGGCTTCGCCGGGCGGGCCGACGACGACGACGATCTCGCCCTTGGGCGGCGCGTCGGCATAGCGCGCGGAAAGCTCGGTCAGCGTGCCGGTGACGCATTCCTCGAACATCTTGCTGATCTCGCGCGCGACGGCGGCCTCGCGATTGCCGAGCCCTTCGGCCATCGCCGCGAGCGACGCCGACAGCCGCGGCCCGCTTTCGTAAAACACCAAGGTCGCGCGCAGCCCGGCGAACTCGGCGAGCGTGTCGGCGCGTCCCTTGGCCTTGTTCGGCAGGAAGCCCGCGAACAGGAAGCGGTCGCTCGGCAGGCCTGACAGGGTGATCGCGGCGATCGCAGCGCAGGGGCCGGGCAGGGTCGTGACGTGGCGACCGGCTGCGCGGGCGTCGCGGACGAGCTTGTAGCCGGGGTCCGAAATCAGCGGGGTTCCCGCGTCCGACACCAAAACGACGACGTCTTGCTCCATCCGCGCAACCAGAGCGGCGCGCGTGCGTTCGTCGCTATGATCATGATAGGGGGTCATCGGCACACGCAATCCCAGATGCGACAGCAGTTTCGCGGTCACACGCGTGTCCTCCGCGGCGATTACGCCGGCGGAGGCGAGCGTCGTCGCCGCGCGCGTGCTGATGTCGCCAAGGTTGCCGATGGGCGTCGCGACGATATAGAGACCGGGCAAGGGAGAATCTGAGATGTTCGAATCTGGCATGACGCCGAAAATGGCAGAAACTGCCGACCAGCGCCAAATTAAAGCATCGCCGCGCCGCCAAATGTTACGCGGGCTGGGTGTGATGGCGATGGCGGGGTTGCTCGCGGCGTGTCAGGTGGTGCCGAAATCCAACGGCCCGGCGACCCCGCCGCCCCCGACGAACCCCGACGACAATGTCGGCCCCGGCTTGCCGACCGACGCTGATCGCCACCGCGTCGCGCTGCTCGTGCCGCAGACGGGCGCCAACGCCGACGTCGGCACCGCGATCGCCAACGCGACGACGCTGGCTTTGCTCGATTCGCGCACCGAACGTGTCCGCATCACCACCTATGACACCGCGCTCGGCGCTGCCGCAGCGGCGCGGCAGGCGGTTGCCGACGGCAACAAGCTGATCCTCGGCCCGCTGCTCAGTGAAGATGTCACCGCGGTCGCGCCGATCGCGCGCGCGGCGAAGGTGCCGGTGCTGAGCTTCTCGAACGACAGTGGCGTCGCGGGCAACGGCGTCTTCATCATGGGCTTCGTCCCCGGCCAGTCGGTCGAGCGCGTCGTCGCCTTTTCACGGGGCAAAGGCCATCAGCGCTTCGGCGCGCTTGTGCCCAAGAATGTCTATGGCGACCGCTCGGCAGCGGCGTTCCGCGCCGCGGTGGCGGAAGCAGGCGGCACGCTCGTCGCAGTCGAAAGCTATGACCGCAGCGCGACCGCACTCACCGGCGCGGCGCGGCGCCTCGCCAACGCGGGTGCGATGGACGCAGTGCTGATCGCCGACAGCGGCGGCAACGCCATTCGCGCGGTGCCGGTGATCAAGACCACGGGGAACAAGCAGATTCTCGGCACCGAACTGTGGAACACCGACGCCGCGCTCGGCAGCAGCGCGGTGATGCGCGGGGCGTGGTTCGCCAGCGTTTCGGACGGCCTCTATGGCCAGCTCGCGACCAAATATCGCACGCGTTTTGGCAAGACGCCGTACCGGCTTGCGAGTCTCGGGTATGACTCGGTGCTGCTGACGGTGCGCATCGCGCGCGACTGGAAACCGGGCACCAATTTCCCTGCGAACCGGCTGCTCGCCGCCGACGGTTTTGGCGGCATCGACGGCATCTTCCGTTTCAGCAACCGGGGTATCGCTGAGCGTGCGCTCGAGGTCAGTGAAATCGGTGCGGGCGGGTTCCGCGTCGTCGATCCCGCGCCGACCAAATGGTAGTCGCCTCTGACAGTGGCAGAGCGGCCACAGTCAGCCCGAAAAGCGTTATAAGGTGAGCGTCGCGGCCTTTACGACGGCGCTTTGATCACTATATGACCACCACGCGTGTTTTTGCGTCGATGCTGCACGCCTATTTTAAATGTTCCAGGAGATACAGCTATACCACCGCCCATGACCCGTCGCCCAATGGCACCGATGCCGCCCAAAAACGGCCCGCGTTACAACGAATTTATCGCCTCCCCCAAAGTCCGCGTGATCGACGAGGAAGGCGAAAATCTGGGCGTGATGCTGACGGCCGAAGCGATTGAGCAGGCGGCTTCCGTCGGGCTAGACCTGGTTGAAGTATCCCCGAACGCCGATCCGCCGGTGTGTAAATTCCTCGACGTCGGCAAGTTCAAGTATGAGGCGCAGAAAAAGGCGAACCTCGCACGCAAGAGCCAGAAGACGCAGGAAATCAAAGAGATCAAGATGCGTCCGAATATCGACGATCATGATTTCGACGTGAAGATGCGCAAGGTGTTCGATTTCCTCGAGGAAGGCGACAAGGTCAAGATGACCATGCGTTTCCGCGGCCGCGAAATGAGCCACACCCAGCTCGGCCTGAACGTGCTCCAGCGCGTCGCCGAACTGACGTCGGAAATCGCGAAGGTCGAGGCGCATCCGCGCACCGAAGGTCGCCAGATGCTGATGGTGATCGCGCCGAAATAGGGCGCGACCGGCTCAGCCGAGACGAAATTCGAGGGCGGTCGTTCCGATGGGGCGGCCGCCCTTTTCGTATCGGCGTTCGATCATCTTGACGTCGCCGTCCGCCGAAATCGCGACGAGCGTCGAGGCGCGCGTGCCATAGACCTCGCCGCGCAGGAACAGCGCGGGGTCGTCCTCGGCCATCAGCGTGTCAAGCAGGCCCTCGGGGTCGCCGCCGTCCGCGACCGTCGCATCGAGGGCAAGGCGCAGCCGCTCGGCGCGCGGGCAGGGCGCATCAACGGGCTCGTTGGCGAGCGCATGGACGCCGGGCTGGAGCGGCATGATCAGCGGGACCGGCCGGTTGGTGAGCAGCCGCGTATTGCCGTCGCCCACCGCGAAGAGGTTGAACGCATTGAAGCGCGGCAGATCGTCGGCTGCGGGGTCGGCAAAGCGTCCTTCGCCCCGCAGCATGTTCGACACCAGCGCACCGCGCGACTCCTTCGCGGGATCGGGCATCGCACCTCGGACATTGGTCACGACCACGGCGCGGCCGCTTGGACGATGAACCCCAAGCCATGTCCCGCCGGCCTGCAGGTCGCGGCCCGCGACGATCCCGCTGCCATCGCCCCATTCGGCGAGCGGCGCGGCAGCGCGCGCGTGGAGCTCGTCGCGATTGCCGATGAGGATGAGGGGCCAGTCGGGATGGGCTTTGTGAGCAAGGGCGACGACGCACATGCTGCGCATATCGGGGCTCGCCACCCGCTTGCCAAGCTTCTTGACAAATCGCTTGATTGAATGTTCAATCAACTCATCTTGAGGGAGGACGGTTGTGGCCGACGAATTCGAGAAAATGGGCAAAAGCCTCCGTGCCAAGACCGGCAAGGGGCTGGACGAATGGGTCGCCGCGGCACGCGCGACGGGCATCGCCGGCCATATGTCGCTGGTGAACCACCTGAAATCCGAACATGGGCTTGGGCACGGCTACGCCAATATGATCGTGCATGCCGCCAACGAGTCGTCGTCGCTGTCGCAGGACGACGACTCGCTGGTCGCGGCGGCGTTCGACGGCGCCCGGGCGCATTGGCGGCCGCTCTATGACCGGCTGACCCGGCTGGTGCAGGGGTTTGGGAACGACGTCGAACTGGCGCCGAAGAAGGGTTATGTCAGCCTCCGCCGCAAGAAGCAGTTTGCACTTCTCCAGCCCTCGACCAAGGACCGCTTCGACATCGGCCTCGCGCTTAAGGGCGAGGAGCCCGCAGGTAAGCTCGAAGCCGCGGGCAGCTGGAACGCGATGGTCTCGCACCGTGTGCGGATCGCCGCCGATGCCGAGGCGGGCGACGATGTGGCGGGCTGGCTCCGCGCCGCCTATGATCGTACCGGATAGGGGGAAGCCATTGAACGCCGCCGACACGCGCCAGCGCATCCTGATGACCGCGATGGAACTGTTCTGGGAGAAGGGCTATCTCTCGACCTCGGTCGCCGACATTCTTTCGCGCAGCCAGGTGCATTCGGGCAGCCTCTATCATTTCTTCCCGGGCAAGCAGGACGTGCTGGTTGGGGTGCTCGAACTCTATCGCGATGGGATCGACGAAATGCTGCTCGCCCCCAACTGGGAGGGAGTCGTCGATCCGATCGACAAGATTTTCGCGCTGCTCGCGGGCTATCGCACGCATCTGATCGTCACCGATTGTACTTATGGTTGCCCGATCGGCAGCCTCGCGCTTGAGATCCACGAGCCCGATCCGGTGGTGCGCGACCTGATGGCGGCGAACTTCAGCAATTGGTCCACCGCGATCGCGGGCTGCTTCGATGCCGCCGCCGATCGCCTTCCGAAGGGCGCCGATCGCAAGGCGCTCGGCGAATTCGTGCTCACGGTGATGGAGGGCGCGGTCATGCAGGCGCGCACCTATCGCGACATCGGTTATTTCGACCGCAACATTGCTGTATTGCGGGACTATATCACCACGTTGATGGCGACGGCAAAGGATGATAGCTTCGCCTGACTTTCTGGAGGGGGAGACTTATGATGACCGAAGTGCGCAAAACACCCTGGCACCTGTGGGTGGTCGGGGCGGTGTCGCTGATCTGGAACGCCTTCGGCGCGATGGATTATACGATGACCAAAATGGGCAATGCGGAATATCTCGCGGCCTTCACGCCCGAACAGCAGGCCTATTTCGCCAGCTTTCCCGTCTGGGCGAACATCGGCTGGGCGCTTGGGGTATGGGGAGCGCTGCTCGGTTCGCTGCTCCTCCTCGTGCGCAGCCGCCACGCGGTAACGGCATTCCTCGTCTCGCTGATCGGGCTGGCGCTCAGCAGCGTTTATCAATTCGGCATGCACTATGGCGACCTGATGCGGATGTTCGGCGCCTTTCCGATGATTTTCACCGCAGTGATCTGGGTGATCGCGATCGGGCTCTTCCTTTACGCGCGATCGCAAGCGGCAAAGGGTGTGCTGCGCTGACTCAGCGTAGCAAGCTCGTCATCCCGGCCTTTGCCGGGATGACGAGCTTGGAAAGACGGTAGTTTGGGTTACCGCCCCCGGATGAAAGCGCGCACGTCGGCCGACAATTTATGCCGGTCCTCGTCGCGGATATACATCATGTGGCCCGCGCCATAATAGGTGTAGCTGATGCGATCCTGCGGGATGCCGGTGCGCGACAGCGCATATTCGGCGGCGAAAAAGGGCGTCGCGAAATCATAATAGCCCTGCGCGACGAGCACCTTCAGCCCCGAATTCTCGCGCAGCGCCTGCCCGATATACGGCGCAACGTTGAGGTAGCTATTGCTGTCGCGATCGCCGATCCGCCAGTCCCACTGCCCGCCAATCCGGCCGATCGATTGATATTCGCGGTCGGTCTTGAACCCCAGCCCGTCGCGGCTCCAGCTGTTGATTGCGGCGGTATAGCTCGCGTCGATGCCATAGAAACTGGGGTCGTTGTCGGGGCCTTCGCCCGCGCTGTCATAATCCTTGCCGGTGTAGCGGCTGTCGAGGCGGCCGACGGTCAGCCCGCGGTCGCGCAGCAGTTCCTTGTAGAAACGGTTCGGCGTGACGCGGAGGTCGGCGTTTTCGAGGAAGGTTTCGGACAGGCCGGTGAAGCGCGACAATTCGCGGCGGATCGCGGCGCGTTCCTCACCCTGCAATTTCTGACCCTTGAGCAGCGCGGTGGCATAGGGGCCGATCGCCCATTGCCGTGCTTCCTCGACGAACCCCTCGACCGACGGCGCTGTCGCCTTGCCATGATAGAGCGCGGTCGCGGCCATCGAGGGCAGGTTGGTGATCGGCGATAATTCATTGCCCGGGGTGTCGGCGCCCGCCGCGAAATCGAGCACGGTCGAGATCAGGATGATGCCGTTCAGCGCAACGTCGTTGTAGGTCTCGTTCATCAGCTGGTTGGCGACCGCCGCCGAGCGCGTCGTGCCATAGCTTTCGCCGCCCAGATATTTGGGGCTGTTCCAGCGGCCGTTGTCGTTCAGCCAGCGGCGGATCACCTCGGCGACCAGCTTCGCGTCCTGCGTCACCCCGTAATAATCCTTGGGGTCGGCCTTGCCGATCAGGTGCGAAAATCCCGTGCCCGGCGGATCGATGAAGACGACGTCGGTGACGTCGAGCAGCGCGTCGGGGTTGTCGACGATCGGATAGGGCGGGGCGCCGTCGTCGACGCCGGTGCCGGGGATCGCGACGCGCTTCGGCCCGAAGGCTCCCATCATCAGCCAGACGGTGCCCGATCCGGGGCCGCCGTTGAACAGGAAGGTGATCGGCCGGGCGGGGTCGCGCGGTTCCTTGACATAGGAGGTGGTGACGACCGCGACTTCGGGCACGCCGTCCTTGTTCTTGATGATCGTCTCGCCGATCGTCGCGGCATAGTTGATCCGCTGGCCGCCGAAGGTGCCCGACAGCTTGGTAGTGCGAACCTGCGGTTCGACCTCGGCGGGCTTTTCAGCCCTCGCCTTGTCTTCGGCAGGCTTGTCCTGCGCGTAAAGGACGGCGGGCGCAGCGGCAGCAAGCGCCAGGGTGATAAGCGACAGACCTGTTTTCATTAGTGGTTCTCCCCGTTTTCGGGGCGGACCCTAGGCAGCGTCAAGCATGGCGGCAAGAGCGCTTGTCGGAAAACGTATACGTTTTGTCGAAGCGCATCGAAGATGAGGCAGATGTAATCCCGCCTCACCGGCGCGACAGAATCCGGTCCATCACCCAAGCAGTGTGCGCGCCGCTTTCGCCCGTCGAAGGATGCTTCGCACGGCCGGCGAGATGATCGCGCATCGCTTCGACGTAAAAATACTGGATGGTGGGCGGATTGGCGATGACCGTCTCGATATGTTCATCACCGCACACGAGTCGGAACGGTTCTTCGTCGAATATCGAAAAGATGATGTGGCCGGCGCTGCGGGTAATTTCGACCCGGTCCTGTCGTTCGGCCGCGCCGAAGTTCCAGCTTCCCGATCCGGTAACGCCGCCCTTGTGCAGCCAGCATCCGGTCACTGCGTCGGCCGCGCTGTACCGACCCTGCTGGTTGACGGCGAAGCCCGCGACATCCTCCACCTCGCCGAACAGCCAAGAGAAGAGGTCGAGGCCGTGGCTCGCGAGGTCGTCGAAATAGCCGCCGGGCGCGACCGCGGCGTCGACGCGCCAGTTGGCATCCGACAAATCGGCGGGGCTGGCCGGCTTGGTTAGCGCCCAGTGGATGTGACGGACGGTCCCGATCGCGCCGTCGTCGAGCCATGCCTTGACCTGCCGGAAGCGGGGAAGCGAACGGCGATAATAGGCAATGAAGAGCGGCAATCCCCGATCGGCAAAGGCGTCGCGGATACGGAGCGACGCGGCACGGTCGGGCGCCATCGGCTTTTCGATGCAGCAGGGCTTGCCCGCCCGGGCGACTTCGAGCGCATAGGCTTCGTGGCTGTCGGGGGGCGTCGCAATATAGACGGCGTCGATATCGGGGGCGTGGATCAGTGTCGCCGCGCTGTCGAAGATTTGCGGGACGCCGTGACGCGTCGCATAATCCTCGGCCTTCGCGCGGGTCCGGCTGAAGACGCCATGCAAGGCAAATCCTTCGACCTGTTGATAGGCGGGTGCGCTTTTGCGCTCGGTCACGTCGCCGCAACCGATCATGCCCCAGCGGATCAGGGTCATCGGATCGTCACCGCCCCCACTTGGTCTTGCTCTGCTTGCCGAAGCGGCCCTTGCGCGTGCCGGGCTTGCCCTCGTTCGAGCGGCCGACGCGCGGTGCGACCTGCTGATCGGCGGGCAGCCCGAGTTCGTCGGCTTCGAGCTTGCGGATCTCGTCGCGCAGGCGGCCGGCTTCCTCGAATTCGAGGTCGGCCGCCGCATCGCGCATCTTCTTTTCGAGGTCCTGGATGTACGCGCGCAAATTATGTCCGACCATGTGCGCGGGCTTGTCGTCGCCGATGTCGATCGTCACCTGATCCTTCGACGCGACATGCGCGATGATGTCGCCGATGTTGCGCTTGATCGTCGTCGGGGTGATGCCGTGCGCGACATTATATTCGGTCTGCTTTTCGCGGCGGCGGTCGGTTTCGCGCATTGCGCGTTCCATGCTGCCGGTGATGCGGTCGGCGTAGAGGATGACGCGCCCGTCGACGTTGCGCGCGGCGCGGCCGATCGTCTGCACCAGCGAGGTTTCGCTGCGCAAAAAGCCTTCCTTGTCGGCGTCGAGGATCGCGACGAGCCCGCATTCGGGAATGTCGAGCCCTTCGCGCAGCAGGTTGATGCCAATGAGCACGTCGAACACCCCGAGACGCAGGTCGCGGATGATCTCGATACGCTCGAGCGTCTCGACGTCCGAGTGCATGTAGCGCACCTTCAGCCCCGCTTCGTGGAGGAATTCGGTGAGATCCTCGGCCATGCGCTTGGTGAGCGTCGTGACGAGGGTGCGGTAACCCGCCGCAGCGGTCTTTTTCGCCTCGACGATCAGGTCGTCGACCTGCTCCTCGACCGGCTTGATCTCGACAGGCGGATCGATCAGCCCGGTCGGGCGGATCACTTGTTCGGCGAAAACGCCCTGGGTGCGATCCATCTCCCACGTGCCCGGGGTTGCCGACACGCTGACCGTCTGCGGGCGCATCATGTCCCATTCGGCAAAGCGCAGCGGCCTGTTGTCGATACAACTCGGCAGGCGGAAGCCATATTCGGCCAGCGTGATCTTGCGGCGATGATCCCCCTTCGACATCGCGCCGATCTGCGGGATCGTCTGGTGGCTCTCGTCGACGAACAGCAGCGCGTTGTCGGGCAGATATTCGAACAGGGTGGGCGGCGGCTCGCCGGGCAGTCGGCCGGTGAGGAAGCGGCTGTAATTCTCGATGCCCGCGCAGCTGCCCGTCGCAGCGATCATCTCGAGGTCGAAATTGGTGCGCTGTTCGAGCCGCTGCGCTTCGAGCAGGCGCCCCTCGGCCTCGAGTTCCTTCAGCCGTTCGGCGAGTTCGTGCCGGATCGCCTCGCTCGCCTGCTTGAGCGTCGGGCCGGGGGTCACATAGTGCGAGTTGGCGAAGACGCGGACATAGTTGAGGGTTGCGATCTTCTTGCCGGTCAGCGGGTCGAACTCGGTGATTTCCTCGATCTCGTCGCCGAAGAAGCTGACGCGCCACGCCATGTCCTCATAGTGCGAGGGGAAGATTTCGAGGCTGTCGCCGCGGACGCGGAAATTGCCGCGCGCGAAGGCCTGGTCATTGCGCTTATATTGGAGCGCGACGAGCTTGCGGATGATCTCGCGATTGTCGGCGACCTGGCCCTTTTTGAGGTCGAAGATCATCGCCGAATAGGTCTCGACCGATCCGATACCGTAAAGGCACGACACCGATGCGACGATGATGACGTCGTCGCGTTCGAGCAGCGCGCGCGTCGCCGAGTGGCGCATGCGGTCGATCGCCTCGTTTACCGAGCTTTCCTTCTCGATGTACGTGTCCGAGCGCGGCACATAGGCTTCGGGCTGGTAATAGTCGTAATAGCTGACGAAATATTCGACCGCATTGTTGGGGAAGAAGCTTTTGAACTCGCCATAAAGCTGCGCCGCGAGGATCTTGTTCGGCGCGAGGATGAGGGCGGGGCGTTGCAGTTCGTCGATGACTTTCGCCATCGTGAAGGTCTTGCCCGATCCGGTGACGCCGAGGAGCACCTGATCGCGCTCGCCGTCGAGCGCGGTCGACACCAGTTCCTTGATCGCGGTAGGCTGGTCGCCCGCGGGCTCATAATCGCTAACTAGCTCGAATCGTTTGCCGCCTTCGACCTTGTCGGGGCGGGCCGGGCGATGCGGGACATAGCCCTCCGCCGTGTCGATTTCATCGAGCGATGTACGAATCTGAATTGCCATTGCTGCCAATATGGTATCGATGGGGCGGGTCCACAATCGCAATGAATCAAAACAAAGCCCCCAAACGGATAGTCACAGGAGACAGGGTATGAAGAAATTTCTGACGGTCGCCGCCATCGGCGCCCTCATCGCGGTGTCGGGTTGCGGCAAGAGCGAGAATGCGGCCGCCAGCGGCCCCGTGAAACGCGAAGCCGGTAACTGGAAGACCGACGTCAAGCTGGTGAAGTTCGAAATGCCCGGCATGCCGCCCGAGGCGAAGGACCAGATGACGAAGATGATGGAAGGCGCCAGCGGCATGGACCAGTGCTTCACGCAGGAACAGGTCGACAAGGAAGACATCGCGGCCGAACTCGCCAAGGGTCCGGGCAACGGCGGCGAGTGCAAATGGTCGAAGAAGGATGTCGCGGGCGGCAAGATCGACATTGCGGGCACCTGTACGCAGAACGGCCAGACGGTCGACATGGCGATGGCGGGCACGATGGATGCCAAGAAGAACGACGTGACCATCACGACCAAGGGCAAAGCCCCGACCGGCGGCGACATGGAAATGGTCATGCAGATGACCAGCGTCCACACCGGTCCGTGCAAGGCACCGGCCACGACCTAAGTCCTGCATCTTTTGATGAAAAATAATGGGGCGTCGGTGGAAACCGGCGCCCCTTTCGTATATGCAGCAAAAAATGGGGGTCGCAAATATGCCTGGTTATGGGACGTTGGGCGCCGACGAGCTGACATGTGCGCGGGCCCGCGCCTTTCGTATCGAAGCCGCCTGAATTTGACCGGCTGGCTCGACCGCCGCGGGACCCCGCTCTGGCTCGGCCTCGCCGCCGGGCTGCTCGCGGTCGCTGCGGGATTATTGGCGGGCGGCGATGCCGCCGAGCGCGCGGGGCTGGCAGCGCGGTGGACCGCGCGCGCCGGCCTGCCGCTGTTCCTTGTTGCATTTCTGGCATCGACGCTGGTGCGCCGCTGGCCGGGCGCGACAACGCGCGCGCTGCTTCGACGGCGGCGGCAATGGGGGCTGGGCTTCGCGCTCGCCCACACGATCCACCTCGTCGCGCTGGGAATCAACGTCATCGTCTATGCGCCGGGGCGGACCTGGCAGTCGCTCATCGGTGGCGGGCTCGCCTATGTCGTCCTCTTTCTGATGGCGCTGACCTCGACCGACGGGTGGCAGCGGCGGCTGGGCCAATGGTGGGGGCACCTGCACCGGTTCGGTATCTACTATATCTGGTTCATTTTTACCGCGAGCTATGCCGGGCGTGCCTTTGGCGCCGATCCGGGCAAGCGGGTCGTCGGTATCGTCTTTGGCAGTGTCATGGTCGCGGCGCTCGCGCTGCGCCTGTGGCCAGCACGGCGCGCGGAGGGAAGAGCGGGGAATGTCGACTTGCCGGGCGACAGAACAGGTGGGGCTGTCGGGCCGCCCGGCGAAGTCTTGAAATGAGGCCTGAGGGGGATCGAATGGTGCCAGGGACCAGCTCGCACCTTTCGCCTTTTGGCCTCAACACCGCGTCATCGTAGGAATGCCGCGATGCCCAAAGGATGCCACAGTTTCGAAACCGTGGCAGTTACAAGGGGTCACATGCCGCGATGTTGCCATTTGATAACCAATCCTTAACCGGTTTTCGCGTTTTTCCTCGCAGATTGGCGATGGGCTTTTCTTCTGATATGGCGTGCGGCCGCCTTGTTACCGTTACGTCGAAGTAACAATGGGTGGCCGCGCTTGTTGATTGGCGTATCACCCGCA
This sequence comes from Sphingopyxis sp. Root154, assembly GCF_001427105.1. Lineage (GTDB taxonomy): Bacteria > Pseudomonadota > Alphaproteobacteria > Sphingomonadales > Sphingomonadaceae > Sphingopyxis. The sequence continues at coordinate 138,478 of NZ_LMGI01000002.1, read as the reverse complement.
CCGCCCGACAGGGGTATTTGAGGGTAGCATGGACCAGGCGAAAACGAACGAGACACAGGACCCCGCCGAGGTCGATCGGATCATCGCGGGAGAACTCGAGAGGTTGCTCGATTCCCCGATGTTCACCCGCTCGCCGGTGCTGTCACGGCTGCTCCAATTCCTTGTCGAACATCGTCTTCGCGGCGGGCGAAGCTCGCCCAAGGCCTATGCGATCGCGACTGAGGCGCTCGGCCGCAGCGAAGATTTCGACCCGGCGGTCGACAGCTATCCGCGCGTCATGGTGGGGCGGCTGCGCAGCCTACTCGACCGCTATTATGCCGACACGCCGTGGGTTCATCGGCTGCGCGTGCCGCAGGGCAGCTATGAAGTTGTCGTCCAGTATCGCTCGGCGCCGCCGTCGGCGCGATCGGCCGACGATCCGGCAGGCGAAGATGACTTCAAGACCGCAGGCCCCGCTGGCGCCGCGGGGCGGCCGGCGGGGTCCGGCGGCGTCCGGCGCCCGCACGACCGCGGCGCCCGATTTGGCCGCTGGCTCGTCGTTCTGATCCTCCTCGCGCTCGCGCTGTTTACGCTCTGGACGCTCCGCGGCGGGTCCGACCGGCTGTTCGTCGGCGACCCGGTGCCGGTTCCCCTGCTCGAAGTCAGCGCGCCAGTCGCAGGAAATCTGCCCGAATCGCGCGCGCTTGCCCGGGCGCTCGATGGAAAGCTGCGCGACGGGCTGCGGCGCTTCGATCTCGTCGACCTTTTGAGTTCGAAGACCCCCGGCAGCGCCGCTACCGGGGCCACAGACTACCGGCTCGACACTTCGCTCGTCCGCACGGTCGAGGGCAATACCGACGTCACGCTCGTTCTCAACCGCGTCGCGGACCAGCGCGCCATCTGGTCGCAACAACTGCGCGTGACACAGGATGAAACGCCCGAATTTACCGCCATCGAGCCGCTGATCGCGCAGCTTGCCGGGGACTATGGCGTGATCGTGCGCGATCAGGTCCAGCGCCAACCCGACAATTTCTCGCCCGGTTTCCCGTGCCTCGCGCAGTTCAACCGGATGCGCCAGATGCGCAATGTCGCGAACGCGAAACAGGTCGACGCCTGCCTGCGTGCGACGATCAAGGCCAACCCGCGCGATCCCGTCACGCTCACCGCACTGTCGCTCGTGCGCTATGGCGACTGGCAACCGCATCGCATGACGCCGGCGGGGCGCGAGGCGTTTGCCGAAGCGCTGGCGCTGGCGCAGCGCTCCTATGAAAGCAGTCCGAATTCGTCGGCCGGCCTGTTCGCGATGGCGCGCGCCAATTTCTATACGGGCAATTGCGCCGGCGGTAATGCGATGGGCGACGCCGCGATCGCGCTCAACCCTTACGATGCCGACATGGCGGGCTTTCTCGGCCTGTTCAAACTGACGTGCGGGATGGGGCCGGAGGGTGAGCTGTTGCTTCGGCGGTCGCTCCAGCTCGATTCCTCCTATCCCGGCGTTCCGGCGGTCACGCTCGCCTTCACCCTGTCGCAGCGCGGCGAACAGGATGAGGCGCGACGGATCCTCGATCAAATGCCATCGCCGAGCAATATGGAGCCGCAATATATGATGGTGCGCGCGATCGTGCAGGCGCGGCAGGGCCAGGTGGCCGAGGCGCGCGCGCAATGGCAACGCCTGCTCGCCTATACGCGCCAACCCGCCGATGCGACGCCCGAGCAGGTGCTGGGCCGGTTCATCATCACCCCGGTGGTGATCCAGCGCGCCTCGGCCGCGCTTCGCGATTCGGGTATCGTCCCCGCCAAATCGGCGCCTTGACGCTGCGCCGGGCGCTGCGCAGAGTGGCGCCATGCTCTCGCTTCTAGCCCTGCTGACTTCGGTCGCGTCGCCCGCCCCCGCCGCCGTGGCAGTGCATTTCAACCGCGAAGGACAGGTCGAGACGCGCGTCGCCCAGGGGCTGGCCGACCGGGCGAGCGGCCGCGCGATCGCGCCCGACGATCCGGTGCGCGTCGCTTCTGTCTCCAAGCTGATCGTCGCGCTCGGCGTGCTGCGGCTGGTCGAGGCGGGCAAGCTCGATCTCGACCGCGACGTGTCGGACTATCTCGGCTGGCGGCTGCGCCATCCCGCTTATCCCGACCGGCCGATCAGCCTGGCGCAGTTGCTGGGGCACCGGTCCGGGCTCAACGACGAAACCGACTATGCACTGCCGCTGGATGCCGATCTCGAAACCGCGCTCGGCAATCCGGCCGCTTGGGACAAGGCGCGTCCGCCGGGCGGCGACTTCGCCTATGCCAATTTCAACTATCCGGTCGTTGCCGCGGTGATCGAGGGCGCAACCGGCGAGCGGTTCGACAAGGCGATGACGCGGCTCGTTTTTCGCCCGCTCGGTGTCGATGCCTGTTTTAACTGGCCGACCTGCAGCGACGCGGCGGTCGCGCGTGCGGTCGTGCTGTACGATACCGCCGGCAATGTCGTCCGCGATGACTTGAGGGGCGCGCGGCCGGCCTGTCCGGTCGTGCCGGCGGCGAATGGCAGCTGCGACCTCGGCGTCTATCGACTTGCCCGCCACGGCGCGGGTTTCAGCCCGCAGGGCGGCGTGCGCATTTCGGCGAACGGCCTCGCGCGCATCGGCGTCATGCTGCTGCGCCGCGGCGACAGGTTCCTGAAACCTGAAAGCATTGCCCGGCTCGAAGCGATGGCGCGCGTCCATCCGACGAGCGGCGAGGGGACGGGCGGCTTTTTCTGCGAATATGGCATAGCTATGCACAGCACGGGCGGTCCGGCGCTCGGCGATCCGGCCTGCCGCGACGACCTGTTCGGCGACGGCCGCCTGCGCCTCGGCCATTCGGGCGACGCCTATGGATTGCGCTCGGGCCTGTGGTTCGACCTTGAAGGCGGCGATGGCATTGCCTATTTCGTCACGCAGGTGCCGGAGGGGCAGAAAGGGACACGGTCGGCTTACAGCGCTGCGGAGGAAGTCTTGGTCGATACGGCGCTTCGCCGCGCGGCCGATGCCAGCCCTCTTGCCAGCCCCGCCCACGGGCACTAGGGCAATTTTCAACATTCACGACATAGTCAGAAAAAAGGAACTGTGCATGAGCGATTCGGCCGAAAAGGTTAAGAAGATCGTCGTCGAACATCTGGGCGTCGAAGCCGACAAGGTCACCGAAGAAGCGAGCTTCATCGACGATCTGGGCGCCGACAGCCTCGACATCGTCGAGCTGGTGATGGCGTTCGAAGAAGAATTCGGCGTCGAAATCCCCGACGATGCGGCGGAAAAAATCGCCACCGTCAAGGACGCGATCGACTATATCGAAGCGAACAAGGGCTAAGCCCCTGCGGTCCGGCCCCGCCGGAGCCGCCCACGCGTTTCCGGCTTCCCGGTCCCGAGCGTTCGCGCGCAGAGGCCGGGAAGCTTTTTTTATGGATATGCGTTTTCTTGAATGACGCGGCGCCCTGCGGGGGCAGGGGCCGATGAAAGGAATGACTATGCGCCGGGTTGTGGTGACGGGTTTGGGTTTGGTGACGCCGCTGGGCGCCGATGTGGAAACCACATGGGCCAATCTGCTCGCGGGCAAATCGGGCGCCGGGACGATCACCCATTTCGATGCGTCGGATCAGAAATGCACGATCGCGTGCGAAGTGAAGGGCCCCGAACACGAATATGGTTTCGACCCGGGCAAGCGCGTCGACCACAAGGTCCAGCGCCAGGTCGATCCTTTCATCATCTATGGCATCGACGCCGCGGGGCAGGCGATCGAGGACGCCGGCCTTGAGGATATGCCCGAGGAAATGAAGCTGCGCGCGGGCTGCTCGATCGGCTCGGGCATCGGCGGCCTGCCGGGCATCGAAAGCGAAAGCTTGCTGCTCGCCGAAAAGGGCCCGGGCCGCGTGTCGCCGCACTTCGTCCACGGCCGTTTGATCAACCTGATCTCGGGTCAGGTCAGCATCAAATATGGCCTGCAAGGCCCCAACCATGCGGTTGTCACCGCCTGCTCGACCGGGGCGCATTCGATCGGCGACGCCGCGCGGATGATCCGCGACGATGATGCCGACATCATGCTCGCGGGCGGCGCCGAGGCGACGATCTGCCCGATCGGCATCGCGGGCTTCGCGCAGGCGCGCGCGCTCAATATGAGCTATAACGACCGGCCGGAACAGGCGAGCCGCCCCTATGACAAGGACCGCGACGGTTTCGTCATGGGCGAGGGCGCGGGTGTCGTCGTGCTCGAGGAATATGAGCATGCCAAGGCGCGCGGCGCAAAGATTTACGCCGAGGTCGTCGGCTATGGCCTGTCCGGCGACGCCTATCATGTGACCGCGCCGCACCCCGACGGTTCGGGCGCGTTCCGCTCGATGGAAATGGCGCTGAAAAAGGCGGGCATGACCGTCGCGGACATCGACTATATCAACGCGCACGGCACGTCGACGATGGCCGACACGATCGAGCTCGGCGCGGTTAAGCGCCTGTTCGGCAATGAAATCGCCAATGTGTCGATGAGCTCGACCAAGTCCGCCATCGGCCACCTGCTCGGCGGCGCCGGTGCGGTCGAGACGATCTTCTGCATCCTCGCGATCCGCGATCAGATCGTCCCCCCGACGCTCAACCTCGACAACCCCGACGAGGGCACCGACGGTGTCGACCTCGTCCCGCACAAGGCGAAGAAGCGCGAAGTGAAGGCCGCGCTCAACAACAGCTTCGGTTTCGGCGGCACCAACGCCAGCGTCATCGTCAAGGCGATCGACTAAGCCAAATCCCGTAATTCCTCATTGCCGCTTTCGCGGGAATGAGGATGATAGGGCTGACAGCAAAATCTCTTTCCTACATTTCACCGTCATGCTCTAGCAGGCAGCGAAATCGTTGAGCCGGTCTTAAAGCCACAAAGGACACAAAAAGACGCTCCACACGCGGGTTTTTTGTGGCTTTGAGCAGAATCATCCGATTGACGGGAGAAACAGGTGCATCCGTTCCGCTGGCTAACGATCGCGATCCTGGCGCTGTTGCTCGCCGCTTGCTCGGGCGGCGCGCCCAAAGATGCCGAGGTCGTGATACCTCCGGGCGCAAGCATCGCGAAAGCGGGCGAAATCCTCGAAGACGCCGGGCTCGTCTCGGCTTCGAGCTTTCGCAACGAGGCGCGCTTCTTCGGCTCGGACGATCCGATCAAGCCCGGTGAATATAAGGTCGAGAAGGGGATGGACGCGGGGGACATCCTCGAACTGTTCCAGTCGGGCAAGACGATCCAGCGGATGGTCATGATTCCCGAGGGCATGCCGTCGATCATGGTGTGGGAACGGCTGATGGCGGAAAAGCGGCTGAAGGGCGAAATCCCGGTTCCGGCCGAGGGCAGCATCCTTCCCGACAGCTACGCCTTCACCACCGGCGAAAGCCGCGCCGCCGTCGTCAAGCGCATGCAGGCGGCGATGGACAAGGCGTTCAACGAGCTTTGGGCCAAGCGCACGTCGCGCACCGCGGTGAAGGATCGCAATCAGGCGATGACGCTCGCGTCGATTGTCGAAAAGGAAACCGGCGTCGCCGCCGAGCGGCGCACCGTCGCGGGGGTCTATACCAACCGCCTCGGCGTCGGCATGCGGCTTCAGGCCGATCCGACGATCATTTATCCGATCACCAAGGGCAAGCCACTCGGCCGCCGCATCCTGCGGTCCGAAATTATCGCAGTGAACGGGTATAATACCTACAGCATGATCGGCCTGCCGCAGGGCCCGATCGCCAACCCCGGCAAGGCGTCGATCGCCGCGGTGCTCGATCCCGAAGCGAACGACTATCTCTTCTTCGTCGCCAAGGGCGACGGCGGCCACATCTTCGCGCGTACCCTCGCGGAGCATAATGCCAATGTGCAGAAATGGTATCAGCTGCGGCGCGACCGCGGGGAGATGGAGTAACCGTCTGCACAGCCGACAGAGGGGGCCGAATGATGACAACTGCCAAACTCTTCCTCCACGGCGTCCCCGACAGCCCCGCCATCTGGCGTCCGCTGCTCGCCGCGCTCGATCTCGGCGACACGCCGGTTGCGATTCCCGCGCTGCCGGGCTTTACCAGCCCGCTTCCCGCCGGCTTTCCGGCAACGAAAGAAGCCTATGCCGACTGGGCGGTGGGGCAGGCGGAGGCGCTGGTCGCGGCGCACGGCCCGATCGACATCGTCGGCCACGATTGGGGCGCGCTCATCGCGCAGCGCGCCGCGATGCTCCGCCCCGATCTGATCCGCAGCTGGGCGGTTTCGAACGCGGTGATCGATCCCGACTATCGCGGCCACCGTATCGCGCGCATCTGGAACACGCCGCTGCTCGGCGAAATCTTCATGGCGCTCAGCAAGCCCGCCAAGCTCGCCGAGGGGCTGGCGGCGCAGGGCATGCCCGCCGACATCGCGCGCGAAGAAGCGGCGCAATGGGCGAACAAGGACAAGCGCCGCGCGATCCTGAAACTCTATCGGTCGGCCAAGGGGCTCAGTTTCGAGCATGACTGGGCACGCGATATCGGCAAGCTGCCTGCGAATGGTGCGCTGATCTGGGGCGCGGGCGATCCCTATGTCGAGCTGTCGGTTGCGCAGCGCTTCGCGGCGAACGCCGGCACACCGCTGACGGTGATCGAGGGGGCAGGACATTGGGCGATCGCCGAACGGCCCGTCGAGGTCGCCGCTGCGCTGCGCGGATTCTGGGCCAGCCTATAGCCCCGCGCCCGCATTTGGCATTCGAATTTCTGCAATCCGGGTTGATCGAAAAATCCGATCAACCTTTGCCAATTTATCGATTGGACCGCAGTCGCCTTTCATGCGCTTAGGCGCACGAAACCAACAACAGAAAGGCTCTCCCATGATCAATCAGCCCGTTCCCGCCGTGACGCTCAAGACGCGCGTGCGCGACGAAGCCGTCGACGGCCCGAACCCGTTCCGCTGGCAGGATGTCGACACCGGCGAGCTGTTCGGCGAAGGCCGCCACATCCTGTTCGGCCTGCCCGGCGCCTACACCCCGACCTGCTCGAACGAGCAGTGCCCGGGCTTCGAGCGTCTGCACGGTGACTTCGCCGCTGAAGGCGTCGCCGACATCCATTGCATCAGCGTCAACGACGCCTTCGTCATGTTCAACTGGGGCAAGAACCTCGGCGTTGAAAATGTGAAGATGGTTCCCGACGGCTCGGGCGCGTTCACGCGCCGCATGGGTATGCTGATCAACAAGGATCACCTCGGCTTCGGCATGCGCAGCTGGCGCTACACCGCGATCGTCGATGACGGCGTCGTGGTTCAGATGTTCGTCGAACCCGGCATCAACGACGTCGGCACCGACAGCGATCCCTATGTCGAATCGACCCCCGAAAAGGCGCTCGAGTGGGTGAAGGCGAACCCGTACCAGGGCAAGCTGTCGCAGGCGGCGTAAACCGATAAGCGGCCCGGCATCCCCCCCTCCCGTCCGGGCCGCTGGCGCCGTACCCATCATCGTGACCGCGACGATGGGTGCGGCGGACCAGCTCCACTTCAACAATTTGCGCGCGGCGCATTATCCGCCCGAGCGCAATCATCTTGCGGCGCACATCACGCTGTTCCATCAGCTGCCGCCGTCGTGCCTCGATGAACTCGACCGGCTGATTCGCCGCATCGCCGCCGACACACCGCCCCCAGCCGCCAGCCTGCGCGGCATATATTCGCTCGGCGGCGGCGTCGCCTTTCGCATCGACAGCGCAGACCTGCTGGCGATTCGCGAGCGCATCGCCGACCATTTCACCGGGATGCTGACGCTGCAGGATCAGGGAACGCCGCGGCTCCACATCACGGTCCAGAACAAAGTGGAGCCCGCCGAGGCGCGCGCGCTCCTCGCCGAACTCGCCGCAGACTTCCGGCCGCGCGCGCTGACGATTGCGGGTCTCGCGGGGCATCACTACCTCGGCGGGCCGTGGCAACCGGCCTTCGCGCGCAATTTTCGCGGATTGCGCACATGATATTGACCAGCGCGAATGCCCTGCCTATAGGCGCTGCTCGCCCATCGCGGCGGCCTTTCGGGGCGGAGTAGCTCAGCTGGTTAGAGCAGCGGAATCATAATCCGCGTGTCGGGGGTTCGAGTCCCTCCTCCGCTACCAAAAAATCACGAAATTCCTAGATTTTTCAGCAGCTTATGCGGCGATTCTTTGATCGAGAAATCGGCAATAATCGGCGCACAAAATCGACGGCGGCGATCGGTGGGCCACGATTCTGCTGGATTGTGTGGGAAATTGTGTGAACTCCCCGCTTGAAGCTCCATCCATTGGAAAAATATTTGCTATTATCAATATCTTGAAGATAGGATGTTGTTTCTGACACGCGGATTTTTGCTCCGTGAATCAGGCTAGGGACGGAAATTGGCCTTTCGCGAGCAGCAGACCGTTCCATTCGAGACGAAGGCGTTTGGGTAATAACCAGTAGCGAACGCGCGCTTCGATCTGATGACCAGCGAACCGTCCCGCGCCTCCGGAGGCGTCACGGACGCCGGTCGTCGAGAAGCTGTCGAAGCGCGATGCCAGCCAGAGCGGCCGATAGGCGGCAAAAGCGTCGATGCGTTTCGGTACGGGGTTAGCGCCCGTAATCGAAAGCTGCACATCCCTGATTTCGCAGCTCTCGCGAAGTGTGCGCACTTCCAGCGGAATTATCTTGGTTTTGACGATAGTTGTAGGCGCCGACTGTTAATCGAAAGATGGGTTACCCTGCGGGAGGAACAACATGCATCTCAACGCTGGCCAGGTTGAGTCTGCTTTTCGCATTTTTGGTCAGAAGCGGACAGACCGCTACCGGCCAATAGCGGACCGCCTACGCGTCGCTTGCAGGGTACGTCAAGGACGGGCATGAAGCTTCACCGCGCAGCTTGCAGATTCAACGAGGACGCGGACGTTTCATGGATTCAGTAAGGCTGACGTCGCTCGGGCGCGACACCCGCGCCAACCGGCTCATCATCTTGCTGCTCTCGGTCGGCTTCGTTGCCTTGCTCGGGGCGGCGGTGGCCGCGTTCTGGGTGCAGCGACAGAATGACGGGGACGCGCGCATGGTTGCGCACACGCTCGCGGTAGAGGCGAGCCTGGGATCATTTGCGAGTGCGAAAGAGCGCATGGAAACCGCGCGCCGGGGATTGCTCCTTACGGGCGATCCCTTGTTCAACGATCTGGTCGCGCAATCCCAGCGCGCCGCGCGCGCCCAACTTGGAGAGCTCGACAAGCTGATCGCCGACAATCCCGAGCAGAAGGCGCGCGTCAAGCGCCTTCGCGCCCTGCTCGACGCCTATAGCGGTAATTATCGCCAGTCTGTCGGGCTCAGCGGAGCGGCGCGCGAGCGCATGCTGGCCGATTTCACCAACGACGCTGCCGTCGCAAATGTGCGGGCGGCGCGGGATGTCGTGAGCGAAATGGTGAGCGACGAGCTGGCGCTGTTGCGGGCGCGCGAGGCGAACCAGAAGCGCACGCAGGGCCTGTTCAGCGCGATCCTGATCGCCACCGGACTGCTGATCGTTATTGTCGCAGCGGTCACGCTCTGGCTCGTCCGTCGCAACTTGGTCGAGCTCAGGGAGTCGCGGGAAGAGCTCCACAGCCTGAACCTCGGGCTGGAATATCTCGTCGACGCGCGCACGTCAGAGCTCCAGCGCGCCAATAACGAAATCCAGCGCTTTGCATATATCGTCTCGCACGATCTGCGTTCGCCGCTCGTGAACGTCATGGGTTTTACTGCCGAGCTCGAGACGGCGCGTAAGGCAATCACGGATTATCTGGCAAAGAGCGATGCCGATGGCTGGAAGCCGCCCGAAAAGGGAACGCGCCTCGCGATCGAGGAGGATCTGCCCGAAGCGATCGGCTTTATCCGCAGTTCGACGCAGAAGATGGACCGGCTGATCAATGCTATTCTCAACCTGTCGCGGCAGGGCCGGCGGACGCTAACGCCCGAGGCGCTTGATCTGACATCCGTTGTCAAAGGCATTGTCGACAGCCTGCAGCACCGGATCGACGAGACTGGTACAAAGGTCGACGTCGCACCACTGCCGACGGTCGTGAACGACCGCGTAGCAGTCGAGCAGATCCTCTCGAACCTTGTCGAGAACGCCTTAAAATACCTCCTGCCCGGAAGACCGGGCCTGATCAGCGTAAGCGGGGGGATTGATCACGGCCGCGCAGTTGTGACGGTTACCGACAATGGCCGAGGTATCGACCCGCGCGACCATGATCGGGTGTTCGATCTGTTCCGCCGCTCCGGGGTTCAGGACCAGCCGGGCGAGGGCATCGGGCTTGCGCATGCCCGTGCGCTCGCATATCGCCTCGGCGGATTCATAGAGTTGCAGTCGGCGTTGAACGAAGGATCGACCTTTCGCTTGATCCTGCCGACCGAGTACGCAAGCGGGAACGATGATGCCTGACCAAAAGCCAGTTAGTATCGTGATGATCGAGGATGACGAAGGTCATGCCCGACTGATCGAGAAAAATATCCGCCGCGCCGGGATCTCGAACACGATCCATCATTTTCTCGACGGCACGTCGGCGCTCGATTTCCTTTATGACGGCAAGGATGGTCCTGTTCGCAACGGCCCCGCGCTCGTCCTGCTCGACCTGAACCTGCCCGATATGAGCGGCACCGATATTCTCGCAAAGTTGAAGGCCGACGACAGCCCGCTTCGCCGCACGCCGGTCGTGGTGCTTACCACGACCGACGACAAGGTCGAGATCCAGCGTTGCTATGATCTGGGCTGTAACGTCTACATCACCAAGCCGGTGAATTATGAGAGCTTCGCCGATGCGATCCGCCAGCTTGGCCTTTTCCTGTCGGTGATCCAGGTTCCCGACCCCGATCCAGTCTGAGACGCGTGCCACCACATATTCTATACATCGATGACGATGAGGGCATCAGGCGCCTCGTTTCGCGTGCGCTCACGCGAAAAGGCTTTGAGGTCAGCCTTGCCGCCAGCGGCTGCGAGGGCGTCGCAATGGCGCAGACGACGCAATTCGATCTCATCGCCGTCGATCATTATATGCCAGGACAGGACGGGCTCGCGACGATCGAGGCGCTGCGCGCGCTGCCCGATTGCCCGCCCATTGTCTATGTCACAGGCTCCGAGGAAAGCCGCATTGCGGTTGCAGCCCTTAAAGCTGGCGCCGACGATTATGTCGTGAAATCGGTCGGCGAGGACTTCTTCGATTTGCTCTCCAGTACCTTCGCGCAGGTTCTCGAGCGCGCCGAGCTTCGCCGCGCACGCGAGCTCGCCGAGACCGAACTTCGCGCGAGCAATGCGCGGCTCGAAGCCATGCTTAAGGAAGTCAACCACCGCGTCGCCAACAACCTTCAGATGGTCATGTCCTTTATTGCGCTCCAGTCGAAGGGTCTGGCGGACGCGGGTGCGCGAGAAGCGCTCCAGAAGACGCAGCAGCGCATTGCTACGATCGCGCAGGTGAACCGGCGTCTTTACACTACCGACGACGTCGAGTTCGTCGCAATGGACGATTACCTGGCTGGGCTTGCCGACGATATCGGCTCGACTTGGTCGACCGGGAGCGCGCGTCGCACGGTCGTCGCGGCGGTCGATCCGATCCGGTTGTCGACCGACAAGGCAGTGGCGCTCGGCATGATCGCCAACGAATGGGTCAGCAACGCTTGCAAATATGCCTATGGAGACGGCGAGGATGGGGAGATTCGGCTATGTCTCCGCCAAACGGGGGACAAGGAAATCGAACTGAGCGTCGAGGACGACGGTCCCGGTATGCCAGCTAACGGCGTGGTTCAAGGGACCGGTCTCGGCACCAAGTTAATCGATGCATTGGCACGGACGAACAAAGCGGAAGTTTACTACCGCGCCGTGAACGACGTGGGAGCGCGCCCGGGAATGCGCGCCTCGACGACATTGAAGGTGCAAGCGAAGGATCTGCGCGGCAATTCAGGGGAATAAGCGTCGATTGGCCCCTATCGGCAGGAACGCGTAGATTGTCGGTTGGAAGGGCTGCTATTCACATTCTGGATCGCAAAGCGGACCTTCTCCTGTCGGCCAGATGCAGCGGTACCGTCCGAGGCCGGAAATGCTCCATTCGGAAGGGTGGGGCCTTTTCGTCCGCAGAGTCGCCCCGCAGACCAAATCTCGTGCACCCCACATTAATTCGGGTTGCGGCGGCCGTCCATTCTTCGGACAAGGCTTCTCGGGCGAGAGGGGTACGGGCTTGATGCTGAAACATAATATCCTGATCGTGGACGATCATCGGATTACGCAGAGCGGGCTGCGTTTCCTGTTCGGATCGCTCGACCGTTACGCCGTGGTCGGTTCACTCGATCGCGGAGCGACCGTCAACGCATTTATCCAGTCGCAGCCGGTCGATCTGGTCATCCTCGACCTCAACCTGCCCGACGTCCGTGGGATCAACGTACTCGCCGAGATCGTCGGATCGCGCGACATGACGGTGATCATCCTGACTGGCGAGACGCACCTCAACGAAATCCATTCGGCGCTCAAGCTCGGCGCACGCGCGGTCGTCAGCAAATCGGACCCGCTCGACTCTATTGTCGCCGCCTGTGACGCGGCGCTTGCGGGCGAAGTCTATATTTCTCCGCATATCGGGGAGGCGCTCGGCAAGTTTCAGCAGCCGCCGGTCGCGCTCTCGTCTCGCCAGATGGCGATCCTCCACTATCTGGCGCAGGGCGAAACGAACAAGGAGATCGCGTATCGACTTGCGATCGCTCCGCCGACCGTTTCCTTCCACATCGCCGAGCTGCGGCGAAAACTCGACGCTCCGCACAATCGCAAGATCGTCGAACGCGCCAACGAGCTAAATCTCCTTTGACGCCTTTGCGAGAAGAGGGTGCTGCAATAGTTCGCTGCACGCTGGCTTGATCGCGACCATGGTGACAAGCTCGCTCAGGCGTCCGCGCGTGACGGTGCTATCGTCATAGGTCAGCGCGATGACGGGCTTGTCCGCTTGCTCGGACGACGCCAGCGCCGCGCCGAATTCGCTACGCTTGTCGAAATCGACAATGGTCCATTCGGGGAGACATATCCGCAACTCGTCGGCCGTGATCGGGGTGGTCGCGGCGAAGGCGCCGGGCAGCACGATCCGGATCGTGGTGCCCTCCGAGGTAGAAGAGACGATCTCCAATTTTCCCCGGAGGGTTTCGACAATGCGTTTGGCCGATCCGAACCCTGAGCCCGTCCCAACCGTGCTTTCATCACCCCGTATTCGTCCGTCGGCATCGCCGTTCAAGGCTGCGGCGACCCTCGCAGGCATTCCGCTGCCGCTGTCGGCAATCTCGATTACGGCTTGTCCGCCTTCGAGCGTGAGGGAGATGCGTGCGCCCCCGAACTCGGTATATTGATAGCTGTTACTCAGTAAATTGGCCAGAGCACGCATGAGGAGCGGCTTGTCCGAAATGATCGTGACTTGATCTTCCACGCTCACCTTGAGCGCCAATTTTTTGCTCGCGAACAGCGCTTTGAACATCATCGCCAGCGGTTCGAGCAGCGCGTAGCCGCGAAATGCGCTGAGGGTGACGAAATGGGAGTCTCCTGCCGCGATATTGGCGCCCGAGATCGTCGTCGAGACAATCTCGCTCAGATAGTCGGCCGAGCTTTCGAGCATTTCGACGAGGGCTGGATCGCCAGCCGGCGCCTCCTGCCGCTTCAGGACCTCTACCGCGCTGTTGAGCGCAAGAATGACCTGCCGGCTATCATGACCCGACGCGTGCAGTAGGGCGTTTTGACTGTTGACGGTCTCGAGCGCGAATGCTTTCTCTTCGGCGAGCCGCTTTGCCCGTTCGCTGATTTCGAGGCGCTCGCTGAGCGACTGCGCGACGTTCGCGTCGGCGGCCAGCTTTTCCTGCTGGATCTTTTTGAGGTTCAGTCCGAGCGCCAGCGTGACCATGACCGATTCAAAAAGCCCGACCGGGCCGGCGAGATGCCAGTTGATCGGGAGCCAGCTGAACACCCCCATCGACGCGATTGCGGCATAGATGATGAACAGCGCGAGGCTCGCCCATCCCGCGAAGAGGGGCCAGAGCTGGAAGCCGAGCTGTTTGATCGCGGCATAGCCGACGAAGGGAAGAAAGAGCGCAACGGCAACTGCCACGAGCCATCCGGACAGATGGAGGAAAAACCGAATCTCGGGCGGGTAAAGCGACAATCCGGGCTGCAGCAGCATCACGGCGACGGCAAAAAGGATGAGCCCCTTCAAAATGAGGTCGCTCTTGGGGAAATTGCGCCTCGTTTTGACGAAGCTCCGACAGAATTGAGCCATCGCGGCCGCAAATCCGCATTTGAAGAAATCTTCGACGGCAATGCCGGTAAGCGGTTTGTCGTACAGAAAGAAGATGGTGATGTAGCCTTCCGAGTGAACCGTATTCAGCGCGAAAAAGGCCTCGGCAACCGCCAGCCACAGAAACTCCTTGAATCCGGTGATCGAGAAGAAGAGGAAATTGAGGAGGAGCAGGGTCAACGCGCCGACGACGACACCCGACACCATCGATATATTGGCCCGCCGGTCCTTGAAGAACGTGCCGTAGCTCTCGATCCGGAGCGGCATATAGGTTGAATTCTCGGAAACGAACTCGATGACGACCAGTTTTTCCTGACGCGGGGCTAGCACGAGCTCCGAGCTGAAAGCCTGGTAGGTGCCGAGATTTTGCCGCGCCACCTGTGGGTCGGTGCCGTCGACGATCAGGGAAAGCCCGTCTTCCTCGCCTTCATAGAGCCGGAAATGCTTGAGCGATCCGCGACCGGTGGTGAGGATCCAGCTTCCCTGCTCGTGGCTCGCATTGCGGACTTTGAGCATGACGATGGTACGGGTCCCGGGCGGCCCGAAATGAATGGTCGATCCCGCGATATGCTGAAGCGGACCAGCCAAGATGGCGTCTACCTGCGGCGTTCTCGTCGGCCCGGGGCGCCTCGCGAAACGGACAAAAGAAGTGAGCGCCGGCGCATCTTCACCTGCCCGCAGATCAAGCAGCGGCAACTTTTCGGGTTCGGCTCGCGCCGTCTGCGCTGCCAACAGGAATACGAGACCAAGGATCGCGTATAAAATTTTCATTTGCGCCCCCGCGCCGGGCGGGGATCGGACGCGTCATTGCGTCCCCGACAGGAACGCGCATGCCGCTCGTCCCCCAATTATCGCGTCCCACCCCCCGGTGATCCGCTTCCGTAGCGGCGTCAGGCGCCCGCATGCAAGGGCGGCAGCAACGGCCCGTCGCAAAATTACCCTAAATAACATTGGGTAGACGCTGCGCTGCGCCTGCCCCTAGTCATCCGCACAAAGTCAGGGGTCAAGTCGCCCAATCGGCTGGGGGAAGCAAATTTCGAGGTGGGGTGGACCGAGCCGGGGAGCCATAGCTGCTCTCCGGCAGACCCCTTGCCTTGCCTGCAACGTCAATGGGGGACTCTGAATAATGTCACGCATCTCGAAATCTCGCCTGCTCGCCACCAGTGCGATCGTTGGTCTCTCCATAGTTCAGGTGTCGCCCGCGGCCGCCCAGGATGCGTTCGGCATCCACAATGACCAGCCCGAGCGGCTCGAAGTCGAGATCGACGAGGGCGAAACCATCGAGGGTGACCTCATCGGCGTTTACGCCGACAACGGCCCCGTCACGGTCGGCAACGCCGGCGTCATCCGCGGCAATGGTATCGACGTGGGTGGCATCGACAGTCGCCCGAGCGGCGGCGTCGTGATCGCGCAGCCCGATTCCATTGTCACCAATGCCGGTGAAATCAGCGGCGCGGCCAACGGTGTCGTCACCTCCTATTTCTTCAGCGAGGACGCGAACGGTGACGATCTTCCTCCGCAACCGCTGGCGGCGAACACGCAGGTCTCGAACAGCGGCGTGATCCGCGGCGAGGCCGGGTCGGGGGTCGCGCTGGTCGGTGGGGGTACGATCACCAACGGGGGCACCATCTCCGGGTTCAGTGGCACCGCAGGGAGCACCATCAACGGCACCGGCGTGTCGATTTCGGAATTCCCGGGAGCGGCGGCCGCGAATATTACCGGCGTGGGTTCGATCACCAACAATGACGGCGGCGTGATCGAGGGTCAGTTCTTCGGCGCAGTGCTGCAGGGCGGCGGGACCGTCACCAACATGGGGACCATCCGCAGCTTCGGTAATCCGAATCCCGCGACCCCGAACGTCAGCCCTTTCGGGCTGATCGTCGGCGCCATCGCCGAGCAGACCGGCCGGGTCGCGACCGTAGACAACATGGGGACGATCTCGGGCTTCCTTGGCGTTCTGGCGGGCGGCGCACTGGAAAGCGCGACGATCAACAACGACGGGACGATCAGCGCGACGGCGATCGCGATCATCGGGCAATCGACGGGCAATCTCACGGTCAACAATTTCGAAAACGGCGAAATCCGGGCAAACGCGGCGGCCATCGCGTCGAACGCGGGCAAGCTGAACGTCGACAATAAGGGCTTTATTTTCAGCGCCGGGCAGAGCGCGATCAACATAACCACCGCCGACGCCGTCATCACCAACAGCCAGGGCATCGTTGGAGCGCTTTCGGGCGTCACGACCGCTGTTTTCCAGAACGCCGAGGGGACGCAAGCCCGGGCGAGGAACACCGCAGTGACCAATTCGGGCACGATCGAGGGTCGCTCGGGCAGCGGCGTCGCGCTGGCCGGCGGCGGAACGGTCGTCAACAGCGGTATTATCCGGGGGCTGAACGGCAATAGCGGCTCGGGCACCGGCGTTGTCCTTTCCGAGTTTGCGCAATCGATCGCGACCGATGTCGCCGGCATCGGAACGGTAACGAACACCCCGGGCGGGCTTATCGAAGGCCAGATGTTCGGCGTCGTCGTCCAGGGCGGCGGCACGGTCGACAATGCCGGCACCATCCGCAGCACCGGGACGTTCAATCCCGCGAATCCGAACGTCAGCCCGTTCGGGGTGATCCTCAACGCGACGGCCGATCAGACGGGGCGCGTCGGGACGCTCAATAATAGCGGCGTCATTGAAGGCTTCCTTGGCGTCCTCGCGGGTGGCGCGCTCAGCAGCGCGGTGATCGAAAACGAAGGACGGATCAGCGGCCAGGCGGCGGCCATCATCGGCCAATCGACGGGCGTCCTCACCATCAATAACCATGACGATGGCGAGATCGTCGCCAACGGTACCGCGATCCGTTCCAACGAGGGGTCGTTGATCGTCAACAATGCGGGTTTGATAAGCGCTGGCGCGCAGGACGCGGTCGTCATCACCACGGCGGACGCGGCGATCGTCAACAGCGGCCGGATCATCGGCGGCCAATACGGGATCGTCACCACGCCGATGGCGAATGGGACGGGCCGTGCAATCAACAGCTCGATCACCAACAGCGGCGAAATCATCGGCCTCAATAATGACGGCATTCGTCTTGCCGGTGGCGGGAGCGTTACCAACAGCGGCTACATCGTGGGTGTCAATGCAGGTGCGCAAGGCACGGACGGTATCTCGATGTTCGCCCACGCGGATCAATCCAACGAAGATTATTCGGCCCGCGTCACCAACGATGCGAACGGCCGCATCGAAGGCCAGCGGTTTGCAATCATCCTGTCCGGCGGCGGAGAGGTCGTGAATGCCGGCGAAATCGAGGGCGTCAACGGCGGCGTCTATATTCAGGGCACTGCCCTCAATACCGACCCTAGCGAGGATCGCAGCGGCCTGACCGCCAGCGTCGTCAACACGGGATACATCCGCGGCACCGGCGATCTCGGCGGCAGCGGGGGCGACGGATATGGGGTTGGCTTCGGCAGCGACATGTCCACTGCCAGCCTCGACAACAGCGGCACGATCAGCAGCGATTTCGGCGCCGGCGTTTCGCAAGGCTCGCGCGCCGATGTGACGATCACCAACGCGGCGGGCGGCACGATCACCGGTGCGACCTCGGGCATCTATTCCTTTGCGACTGGCACGCTCGACGTGAACAATGCCGGCGTGATCCGCGGCAATGGGACCTATGATGGGTTCGACGCCGCGCCCGACGCCGGCGTGACGATCACCACCGCCTCGTCGAGCGTCACCAACAGCGGCACGATTTCGGGCGCTGGCGCCGGGATTACGACCGCCTATCAGTTCGACGAGGATATCGGCGACATCGTCGGCATCGCGATCGGCACCCAAGTGTCGAATAGCGGCGAGATCGTCGGCGAAGCGAATGATGGCGTCCGCCTGATCGGCGGCGGCAGCGTGACCAACAGCGGTTCGATCCGCGGCGAGGGGAGCGCTCTGGCCGACGGCATTTCGATCTATCCCTATGATGGCCAGGCGCTGACCGGCTATGCAAGCACGGTCACCAACGGCCAAACCGGCAGCATCAGCGGCTCGCGTTTCGGCATCATCATGTCGGCAGGCGGTTCGATCGACAATGCCGGGACGATCAACGGTGACGGGCCGGGCGGCGTGCTGATCCAGCGCGGAGCCGGCCTTGCCCAAGGAGCGGGCAATGAAGGCACGCTTTCCAACGCCGGCACGATCACGGGCACCAACGGTTATGGCGTGGCGGTCGCCGGATCTCTGGATACGGCTGGCATCGTCAACAGCGGTACGATCACCGGCGCGACCGACGGCGTTATCCTCGGAAACCTCGGCGCCGCGACGCTGGTGAATACCGGAGCGATTTCGGGCGGCGGCCGGGGCGTGTGGGGAGACGGCCGCGGCGCAGTCGTGCTCGACAACTCCGGGACGATCACTGGCGACAGCGGGATCGCGGTCGAGCTTGGCGGTTTCGACGACAACGTGACCTTGCGCACCGGTAGCGCGATTTCAGGGCTGGTCGACGCCGGTGCGGGCGTCGACAGCCTGACGCTCGACGGCAACATTCTCGAGCTGACCGAAGCGCAGCAGATTACCAGCGCGAACGGGTTCGAAACGCTCGACGTTGCGGCTGGCTACTGGTCGACGTCCGGGTTCGTCGGCGACTTCGACAATGTGACGATCGCCGAAGGGGCATCGCTGCAGGTCAACGAAGTCGACTTGGGTGCAGGCGACACCTCATCGCCCATCCTGACACCGTCGGTCCGGACGAACGGCCTGCTCATTCTGAACTTCGGCACCGACGATGTCGTCTCGGACCTCGCCGACCTTACGATCGACGGAACGGGGCAGCTGCAGCTGATCGGCGACGCCGTCTTCACCGTTGACACCGCGAGTATCGCGCACACCGGCGGCACGACCATCTCCAGCGGCGGTCTTGTCCTCACCGGCCTCCTGCAGGGCGATGTGAAGACCGAAGGCACCGGTTTCTTCGAGCTGGGCGCCGGGGGAACCGAAGGCGGCTTCTCGGGCAATATCGTCAACGACGGGCGCTTCGTCTTCAACCGCTCCGACGACTATGATTTCCTCGGGGCCTTTTCGGGCAGCGGCATCCTCGACAAGAAGGGCGACGGCGCCCTGACGTTCATGGGCGATTATGCCTTCCAGGGCGTGACAAACATCCTCGGCGGATCGGTCCGCATCGGCGGCACCATCGATCCGGCCACCGAATTCGACCTCGGCGAAGGCGGAACGCTCGATATCACGGGCAAGGACCAGACGATCGGCGGCCTCGAAGGCGATGGAGGATCGAACGTCGTGATCGGCGACAGCGAGCTCACGGTCGACCAGAGCGGCGACACCGCGTTCGGCGGCAATATCTCGGGCAACGGCAGCCTGGTGAAAGAGGGCGGCGGCACGCTCAACCTGACCGGCAACAGCAGCTACACCGGACCGACCTCGGTCAACGGCGGCACGCTCGCGGTCAACGGTTCGATCGCATCGCCGGTCATGGTGAACAGCGGCGGCACGCTCGGCGGGAACGGCTCGGTCGGGACGACGACCGTGGGCAGCGGCGGCACGATTGCCCCGGGCAATTCGATCGGCCGGCTGACCGTCAACGGCGACCTCGCGTTCGCCGCTGGCGCGATCTACGAAGTCGAAGTCAACGCTGCGGGGGCGGCAGACCGCCTCGATGCGACCGGCGCCGTGACGATCGCCAGCACGGCAAGCGTCGCGGTCCTGGCCGAGGACGGCAACTATAATCCGCGGACCGACTATGTCATCCTGACCGGCGGTGCGGGGATTACCGGGACGTTCGGTTCGGTGACGACCGATCTCGCCTTCCTCGACCCGCTTCTTCGCTACAGCGCCAACTCGGTGACCCTGTCGCTCTATCGCAACGACATCGATTTCGCCGATATTGCCGTGGGCTTCAACCAGATGAGCGTGGCCGCCGCGGTTCAGGCGCTCGGCGTTGACAACCCGCTGTACGAAGCGGTGCTGGTGCAGAATGCGACGGCTGCGCAGGCGAGCTTCGGCGACTTGTCGGGCGAAATCCTGGCGAGTGCGATCAGCGGCCTGACCGACGACAGCCGCCATCTTCGCAACGCGCTGATGGGTATGAAGGCACCCGAAGAGAGCGGCGCTTTCGTGTGGGGCTCGGCCTTTGGCGGCTGGGGTGATTTCGACGCCAATCGCAGCAATTTCGCGATGGATACCGATCACAAGGGTCTGATTGCGGGCTTCGGCTTCGGCGGCAACGGCTTCGCCGCCGCGCTGTCGGCGGGCATCGGCGGGTCGGACTTCCGCTTCGGCGGTCGCAGCGACCATTCGGATGTCGAAAGCAAATATCTGGCGGCGCATGCCACCTACGGCATCGGTGAGGGGCTGCGCGGTACGATCGGTGTCAGCTACGCCTGGCACGAAATCGACACGACCCGCGCCATCAGCGCCGCGCCGCTCGCGCAAACGCTGACCTCGAAGCGCGACGCCGATACGCTGCAGATATTCGGCGAGATCGGCTACGACATCGTCACCGGCAATTTGGCGATCACGCCCTTCGCCCGGCTAGCGCACGTCGATACCGGCAGCGATGCTTTCGTTGAGACCGGCGGCACCGCGGCTCTGACCGTCGGAAAAGCCGACCAGAAGACGACCTTCGTCAGTCTTGGTGCGCGCGCGCAGTTCAACGCCGGCCAGCCAGGCTTCCAGCCTTATGTGTCAGCTGCCTGGAATCGCGCGCTGAACGACCGCAGCGCACCGATCGAATCGCGGTTCACGGCGGGCGGACCGTCGTTTGGCATCTTTGGGACGGGCATCCCGAAAAGCTCGGCAGAGGTTGAAGCCGGATTTGAATTCACCACGGGCTCTTTCCGTCTCGGTGCCGCCTACACTGGTACACTGGCGTCGGATCGCAACGCACATGGTGCAAGGGTAACTGCGCGTTTCGCCTTTTGATTAGCGACCCATCAGGAACGTGAAACGTGCAGTTTGGCCGAGGTGATAATCATCATCACCTCGGCCTCTTTTTTGTTTGCGGTGAGGGGACGGGCACAGCTCGTTGCCAAATTTCGCCCGTGTCCGCTTCAGTGATCTTCCAATCCAAAGGAGACAGCCCGTAATCGGCCAAAAGAGTTCGCTCGGCGAGCTCAATGCCTCGCGGTCTACCGCGCTATTTTTGCGTTGTGATGTCGCTGATTAACCACTCGTTTCGATGCGTGTGCCACCATCATCTGCTATCGGCATCCAAGCACAGGGTTTCAGTCCGTCACAAAGGATTGCGTGGCATGCGTAAGGCGTCGAGTTGGGTGGGGACGATAAGAGCCAATTGGGTTCTCGTCTTCACTTGCGTGGGCGCCTTACTCATTTTGTCCTTTCTATCGCTGGCCACCGATCGAGGTTTCGAACAGAATGCGCGACTGCGGCAAGAAGTCTCCAACTCATATGATGCGAGGGCCGCCCTGCAGGGCGTACTGACGCGACATCAAGATATTGAACTTGGCCAGCGCGGCTATGTCATCACCGGGGATCCGAAATTTCTTGCCCCGTATCGAAGTGGAGCATCCCGCATTGACGCCAATCTCGACCTGTTTGCCAAGCTTGCAGGAAGCGATGGGCAATCGAAACTGGTCGACGATCTTCGCCGTACCTCTGTCGAGAAGCGCCGATTTGTTGCCCGGACGATCGGCCTTGTCGAAGGGGGAAGACGTGACGAGGCCGTGAATCTTATCGGCAGCGGTGAGGGCAAGCAGTTGATGGACCACATCCGCGTACTGATCGGCGAAATTTCCGAAGCTGAACGGGTGAAGCTCGAGGTGCGCACTGCCGCGGTGAATGCGGCTCGCGAGCGATTGCGCGACCGCACCTTTACGTTGCAAATCGGGCTGATCCTGTTGCTCGCGTTATCCGCTATCCTGATCGGGCGCAGCCAATGGGCGTTAAAGAACGCGCATCGCCGTGCGCGCGACCTTGCCATGCGACAGGAGGCGATTTTCGACAGTGCCAAGGACGGGATGATTCTCCTGAACCCGAGCGGCAGCATCGAGAGCCTGAATCCCTCGGCCGCCAAGATGTTCGACGTGCCGTCGGAGTCGCTTCTGCGGCGTGACATCGGATCACTTTTTGAGATCGCGCCCGACCGGGGGCAAATCGAAACCTTCCTGCGCCGGTTGAAGGCGAACCGGAAGGAGAATTACGGGCAGATTCAGGAATTCGTCGGCCGCCGCCAGAATGGCGCGACCTTTCCGCTCGAAGTGTCGGTCAGCCCCGTGCATCTCGCCGACGGAACTTTGTTCGTCGCGGTGATCCGCGATATCAGCGACCGCCGCGAGGTCGAGCAGATGAAGGGCGAGTTCGTCGCGACCGTCAGCCACGAACTGCGCACCCCGCTGACCTCTATCGCGGGCTCGCTCGGGCTGATCAGCGGCGGGGCGGCGGGCGAGATTCCGCCGAAGGCCGCGCGACTGGTCGAGATTGCGCACAGCAATGCGGCGCGCCTCGTGCGATTGATCAACGACATTCTCGATATCGAGAAGATCGAGGCGGGGCGGATGCAATTCGATCTCCGTCCGCTCGCGCTGAGGCCGCTGCTCGAGGCGGCCGAGCATCAGACCGCCGGGTTCGCGGGCGAATATGGCGTGGCGGTGCATGTCGAGCCGGTCGCGCCCGGCGCCGCCGTGCTTGCCGACGAAGACCGGTTGATGCAGGTCGTCACCAACCTGCTGTCCAACGCGATCAAATTTTCACGGCGCGGTGAGGCGGTGACGGTGCGGGTAACGCCGCTCGACCGGCGCTACAGGATCAGCGTCATCGACCGGGGCGAGGGGATTCCCGATGCGTTCCGGGGCCGCATCTTCGGCAAATTCGCACAGGCCGACGCATCGGACTCGCGGCAAAAGGGCGGTACCGGGCTGGGGCTCAGCATCGTGCGCGAAATCGTCGTCCGGCTCGGCGGTTCGGTCGATTTCGAGAGCGTCGAAGGCGCAGGCAGCATCTTTCACGTCGATCTGCCCGCTGCCGAATTGCCGGGGACAGTGCAGGCGCCGACGAGCGAGGTTGAAGCGCCGCTGTCCAGGGATCCTGCGCTGCCGGTTGTGCTCCATGTGGACGACGATCCCGACATGCTCGCGGTCGTCGCCAGCGCCTTCGATGGCAAGGCGGCGATCCATTCGATGCCGAGCGTGGCCGAGGCGCGCGCGGCGATCCGGCGGACGCGCTATGACGGGGCGATTCTCGATGTCGGGATGCTCGATGGATGCGGAACCGACCTTGTCGCGCCGCTGCGCAAACGCGCGCCGAGCTTGCCGGTCGTCCTGTTCACCGCGCAGGAAGTCGACGGCGCGCCGAAAGAGGGTATCGACCTCGTCCTCGTCAAATCGCGCGCCAGCCTCGACACGCTGGTCCGCGAGGTGACCGACCGGATCGGATCGAAGCGGGTGAATGGCGGAGGCGGCAAATGAGCAGTCGGATTCTCTATATCGACGACGAGGACGATATTCGCGAGGTCGCCGAAATGGCGCTCGAACTCGATCCATCGTTCGTCGTACGGACGTGCGGGTCGGGACGCGGAGGGCTGGCGGCGGCGCGCGAATGGCAACCCGACCTGATCCTGCTCGACGTGATGATGCCCGAACTCGACGGGCCGGGCGTGCTAGAGATTCTGCGTCAGGAGCCCGCAACCGCCACGATCCCGGTGGTGTTCATCACCGCGCGGACGCAGGCGCATGAAGTGGCGCGGCTGCACGAACTTGGCGCACGGGGCGTGCTCGCCAAACCCTTCGACGCGATGACGCTCGCACAGCAGGTGCGGAGCTTCCTCGATGGCTGAAATCGACGCGCGTCTGGCCGCGATTGCCGAACGCTTCGCCGCGCAGGCGGGCGAGGCCGCGACGGAGATTGCCGCGGCGCTCGATCGCAAAGACTGGTCCGAACTGGCGCGCTTAAGTCATAGTCTTGCGGGGCGTGCAGGAATGTTTGGTTATGCTGCTATCGGCGAAGCTGCGCGGCGCGTCGAGGAGGCGGTCGACGCCAAGCTTTCGACCGACACGATTGCGAGTCTGGCGCAGGATTTGCTGGTCAGAATGGCGGAGCTAAATCGCGCCTGATTGGTTGTTATGATTAATGGCGAGGGTGGACCATGGCTCGCGCCAGATGATAATATATAAATTCAACAGCATCGTGGTGGATTTGAAATGACGAAAGTGCTCGTGGCGGACGATGATCCGCTCACCATGGCAGGGATTACGGCGCTTCTCGACAAGAGTAATTTCGATGTGGTGGCGACGGTCAATACCGGCGCGGCGGTGCTCGATACGCTCGCCGGCGCGCGACCCGACCTGTTAATCCTCGACAATGGCATGCCCGAACGAAGCGGCCTCGACGTATTGCGCACGCTGCGCAGCCGCGGCGACAACCGCCCGGTCGTCCTGCTGACCGGCGGCCTCAACGACGAACTGGCGCGCGAGGCGATCCAGTTATCGGTCAATGGCATCGTCATCAAGGCGACCGCGCCGCGCGATTTGCTCACCTGCCTCGAAAGCGTGGTGCAGGGGCGGCGCTGGCTCGACCAGGATGTAATGCAGCGCGTGATGGAACAGGCGATGTCGCCGGATGCGCCGCGTGATCCGTTCGAGGTGCTGAGCGGGCGCGAGCGCGCGGTCGCCTCGCTCGCGAAGCGCGGGCTGCGCAACAAGGAAATCGCCGACGAGCTGGGGCTGACCGAAGGAACCGTAAAAGTACATCTTCACAAGGTTTTCGATAAGCTTAGCATCCGCGGCCGGACCGAATTGATCCTGCTCGCGCAAGACCGCGGACTTTGAATTTATACCGAAAGTTATAGAGGTTTTTCGCCGTTGGAGAGCGGCTTTGTCGCCTCCCGGTGAATATCGCCCGCGCGAGAGTTAGCGCATCTGTCGATCAAGTTGGCGGCATCGGGCCGTCACCGACGACAGGCGATTCATGGGCTTTCTGCGCACCCTTATCTTGCTGGCCTTGGCGGTGATCAGTGTGATCGCCAGCCAGCATGCGCACGCGCAGGTCACCGCCTATGCGGTCGGGCAGGGCGCGGTGAACAGCGTCGAGGTCGGCGTCGAAGTGCGCGCGTCGGTGCTCGGCCGCTGCGGCTTTGCGACCGGCGGCGCGCCCACCGGCACCATCGACCAGGCCGATTTCGACAAGACCGGCTTTACCAAGGATTTTGCGATCCAGCTCAACTGCACCGGCGCGTCACGGATCGCGGTGTCGTCGGCGAACGGGGGGATGGCCAACGCGGCGACGGGCGGCACCGGATATCAGACCAAGGCGCCGTATAATGTCGCGCTTTATGTCGCCGCCGACAATGGCACCAATGCATCGGCCACCTGCGCCGCCGCGATGCTTGCCGCGGGGGGCAGCTGCACCTTTGGCGGCACGGCGAGCACCGCGACCGGGCTCCGCCTCGGCGGCGCGTCGACCAAGGCGAACGGGTCGTATCTGCGCGTCAGCGCCCCCGCTTATTCGGGAACCGATACGCTTGCCGCGGGTCGCTATACCGATACCCTTTCGATCACCGTCAGTGTCAGTCCTTAACGCCATGTTGAACAATTCGAATCCGCGCTTATTAACTATCGGATCCTATTTCGGGGTCCGATATGATGGCACCTACGATATTGATTTCGAACCGGATCGCCCGCGCGGCGATTATTTTGGCCGGCATGGGCTTTGCGGCGCAGGCGATGGCGGACGAGGTGAACCCGATCGCCATTTATGGCGAAGTGGCGCCGCGTTGCTGGGTTGCCCATCCGATGAAAATCACCGCGACCAATGCGGCGGTGCAGGTGACGCCCGCACGCGCGATCTGCAATCAGGCGCGTCCGGTTCTGCTGACCGAAGTACGGATGATCGATGCGGACGGCGCGTTGATCAATCGCGTTCCCGTGGCGGGCGCTCGTGCAACGCCACTCTCCACTCGCACCGCGTTAGAGATCGTCGTAACCCCTCAGCTATGAGGGTTTGGACGGCCGGTTTATCAGCGCTGGGATTGTCGTGCGGACTCGCGCTCGCGCAGCCTGCCGCCGCCCAATCGCAAATATCCTCGGTTTGCGGTGTGACCGGCGCCGCCACTGCGCCCGCCAGCATCACCTATGACCCCTTTTCGCCCGGCGGCCTGTCCGAAGCGACGGTGCCGCTAATCCTGCGGCGCAACCGCGGGCTTCTGCTTGGCCGCACGCGCGAGGTCAGCCTTGTTCTCGTCTCGCCGTCGGGATCGCCCGTGCTCGACGTCACCTATAATGGCTATCGCGTCATCTATCCCGAGGGTTCGACCGCAGGACGCCCGCGTTCGCTCAATTCGAAGGACAATGGCGCGGGCGCGGCGGGCGAGATCCGCTATGATTTCGGAAGTTTGCTTCAAGCCGACACATCGACGCCGCTCAACCTGCGCGTGACCGTGCCGCCGGGGACCGACCTGTCGGCGGGGGAGCCGATCATCCTCGACCTTCTTTATATCTGCTCGGGCGAGAATGGCATGGCGAGCGTGTCGGTCCCGACGCGCGACACCGGCACGATCCGCATCAACGTCAACACGGTGAGCGCGCTGCAAGCCTATTATGCCGGATCGCCGCTCGATTTCGGCGAGATCGGCGACGCGACGACCGCGGCGGTGCTCGCGGCGCCCGATCGCTATACGACCCCGGCGTCGAACTCGCTCCGCGTGCGCAGCTCGGGACCGTTCGAGGTCAAGATGCGCTCGCAGAATGATTTCAAGCTGACCTATCCGGGCGGCAGCCTGTCCAACGCTGCGCAGACGATCCGGTACAGCGCGCGCTTCCTGGGGCAGGACATCAGTTCGAACAGCGGTTTGGGCACACGCACCTGCGCGCGTGCGGGCATGGACGGGAGCGCCGGGGTGCTGCCGCTGCGCACGACGCTGAAGGAAGGCGGCTCGGCAAAGACGCCAGCGACCAACTATAGCGACATCATCAGCATTACCTTCACGCCGATCGTCACCGCGAGTTCGGCGACCAGCTGCGCGGGGCTCTGACGCAGCTTCTATATCGTCGGGTATAGGAAATGATTCCCGAAGTTAGCGTCGTTTTTGCCGGACGCTAAATATTGGCCGGAGCCGATCCAGCCTATCTCCAACTCGTCGGGGCGAAGAGCCCCTCCAGATTTTCGATTGGAGATATCACATGAAAAAGCTTGTTCTCTCGGCCCTGATCATCGGTTCGACCTTCGCCGCCGCTCCCGCTTTTGCCCAGTCGGCCGCTGGTTCGGTCGACGTGACCGGCACCGTCGCAGCGCGCTGCTCGGCCGTCACCGCGATCACCGGCAGCATCACGCTCGGCGAACTTGCCAAGGCCGACGGCACCGTCGATCCGGGCTTCACCGGCAACACCGGTGGCCTCAGCCGCAACTTCACGGTCAAGTGCAACGGTTCGAACCCGAAGATCACGGTCGATGCCAAGCCGCTGGTGAACGCCGCCGCGCCCAACTCGCCCACCGGTTACACCAACACCGTCCACTACACCGCGACGCTGGTCGCAACGGGTGCGAAGGGCGGTACGACGCCGGTGGCGGACCAGTCGCTGACCTCGACCGCCACCTCGGCGCAGGTCGGCGACCGCCTCGCCGCGACCGCGAACAACATCACGCTGACCGTGGGCAGCGGCCTGACCTCTGATTCGACGGCGATCCTCGACGCCGGCACCTATGCCGGCAAGGTCGAAATCACGATCGCACCGACCGCCTGACACCTGGGGGGGTGTTCCCGGCAGGCCTTACGTCCACAGGCCTGCCGGGATTAACTTCGAAGGATATGGTCATGTGCAATCCCAAAGCTCTGGCGGCCGAACTTCGCCTTCGCGCGCTCGACGCCGAGCCGCAGGAACGGGCCGACCTGCTGTTTCTCGCGGCGGAATATGAACGAATGGCCGACATGCCCGCATTCGGTGGTCGGCCGGACTGGTTGGGGGTCCCTCTCCCCAAGTGAAGGCGGCCGGCGAATTGCCGGTCGCCTTTATGGATAACGTCATGATTACCAGATTTCTTTCTTGGCGGATCACCGCCTTCGGTCCATCGTCGCGTGCGCGGGTGGGGCAACGGGCGAGGAGTAGATCATTGCAGTTGCTCAGGAGTTTTGGCGGCGCGGTTGTCGCTGTGACGATCGCGGCCGCCGTGTCGGTGGCCGCCTATGCGATGGTCGTCCAGCCGGTGGTCATCGACCTTACGACCTCGGGTCGGACGATGAGCCAGGTGATCACGGTCGAGAACACTTTCGACAAGCCGCTGCCGGTGGAAATGCGCATCGAGGGGCTCGAACTCACGCCCGACGGTGTCAATGCGACCGGCAAGGATCCCGGCGAGCTGGCGGTCTTTCCGCCGCAGACGCTGATCCAGCCCGGCCAGCGCCAGAGCTTTCGCGTGCAATATGTCGGCGATCCCGCGCTCGCGCGCAGCAAGCATTATTTCGTCACCGCGGCGCAGCTGCCGGTGCAGACGAACGACACGCAATCGAACGTCCAACTGCTCTATAATTTCCAAGTGCTGGTCAGCGTGTCGCCCGACGGCGCGAAACCGACTTTGACGATCGCCTCGGCCGAAATCGGCAAGGATACCGAGGGCAATCCGGCACCCGTGATCTCGGTCGCCAACGCCTCGGCGGCACACGGCTATTTGTCGCGCGGTCGCGTGCGGGTCATCCAGTTCGCGCCCGACGGCAAGGAAATCTTCCGCAAGGAAATTTCGGGTCCCGAGCTGCAGCAGACGCTCGGCTATGGCCTGATCGGCGGTGGCCAGACGCGCCGGATGACCTTGCCCATGCGCCTTCCGCAGCCCGGCGGGCGGATCGAGGCGCAGTTCACGCCCGACAATTGAAGGCTTCGGCGGTTCGCATGAACCCTCTTTTTATTGCAGGATTTTTGCTCGCCGCCTCGGCGATCCCGGTCGCTGGCCATGCGCAGGCGCCAGCCGGCGCCGACGCACGCGTGGTCATCGATCCGGGCGCCGACGGTGCGGCGATGAACCCGACGGGGCGGGCAGTGGTGCTGACCGCGCCGCTGCTCGACGGGCAGGCCTATCTTGGGGACACGACGCTCACGCTTGAACCCGGCGGACAGGCGAGCTTTTCGGCTGAGCGCCTGCTCGCGCTGCTCGCGCCGCGGCTGGCGCCCGCGCTCATCGAGCGACTGCGCGCGCGGCTAGAAGAACATGGCACGATCGGGCGCGCCGATCTGGAGGGCGTCGGGGTCGGCATCCGCTACGACCCGCTCACGCTGCAACTGGTCATGGAGATTGCGCCCGCGAGCCGCGCGACCCGTTCGGTCACGCTTGGTGATGATGCGGCTCGCGGGGCCGTCAATTACATCGCGCCCGCCGATTTCAGCGCCTATCTCAACATCCGCGGCTCGATTGACTGGGTGCAGCAAGGCACCGACAAGGGGCTCGCTGCGCCGATCACCTTTCTCGACGGCGCGGTGCGCGCAGGCGGGGTGGTGCTCGAAAGCGAAGCGAACTGGCAGGCGGGGGCACGCGGCGCCGATTTCCAGCGCCGCGGCACGCGCTTCATTTACGACGACCGGAATAATCTCGTCCGCTGGGCAGGAGGCGATCTGCAGACGCTGGCGCGCGGGTTTCAGGCGGCGCCCGAGATCAGCGGTCTGGCGATCTCGCGCTTCTATTCTCTGCTCGACCCGCAGCGGATCATCCGTCCGCGCGGCAACCGCAGCTTCCGGATCGAGCGGCGTTCGGTCGTCGAGGTTCGTGTCAACGGCCAGCTGGTGCGGCGGCTCGAACTCGACCCCGGTACCTTCGACCTCAAGGATTTCCCTTTCACACAGGGCTCGAATGACGTCCGGCTGACGATCACCGACGATGCCGGTCGCACCGAATCGTTCAACTTCGACATCTTTCTCGATCAGGCGCAACTCGCCGAGGGGCTCAGCGAGTTCGGCCTTTACGCCGGCGTGCTCGCGCCGCTCGGCCGGCGCGGACCTGTTTACAGCAACGATATGGCATTCAGCGGCTTCTATCGCCGCGGATTGAGCGACCAGCTGACCGTCGGGGCCAATGCGCAGGCCGATCCCAATGGCTGGATGGGCGGGGTCGAGACGGTGATCGCGACACCGATCGGCTCGTTCGGCGGCTTTGCTTCAGCCTCGCACGTCAAGGATGTCGGGTCGGGCTGGGCGTCGATCCTGACCTTTCAGCGTACGATCACGCGGCGCAGCGGCGGCGCCGATGCGCTGTCGCTGTCGTTCGAGACGCGCAGCCGCAATTTTGCGCCGATCGGCGTCGGGCTTCCGTCGAACCCCTACCGCTATGTCGCGGGCGCGAGCTATAATGGCGCGATCAACGACGCGCTCTATGCCGGCCTCGACGCGCGCTATTCGCGCGGGCGCGCCGACGAGCCAAATGTCGCGAGCCTGCGCGCGACAGGCGGCTGGCGCATTTCGCCGCGGCTGAACCTGACCGGTGACGTCAGTTACGAACGCGCGGGTCGGCAAGACCGCGTCGGGGTTTTCCTGTCGCTTGTGTTCCGCCTCGACCGCGCGTCGAGCCTGCGCTCGGATTATGACAGCCGCAACAACCGCAAGCGGCTGACCTATCAGACCTATCGCGGCGCGGGCACGGGGGCGTATAATTTCAGCGCCGATGTCGAACATAGCGATCTTGGCGTCGCGACGACCGCGAACGGCATCTATTACAGCAACCGCGCAGAACTGGGCTTCAGCCATTTCGGCACTTTCGACCGCGACCTCGGTGGATCGACCGGGCAGCGCAGCTCTTTGCGCTTCGGCACCTCGCTCGCGGTCGCCGATGGCAGTTTCTCGATCGGCCGTCCGATCCAGGACAGTTTCGCGGTCGTCCGCGCGCACTCCTCGCTGAAGGGCACCGACCTTTTCATCGACGCCAACGGCCGCTTTTCGACCGCGAACAGCGGCGCGATGGGCACCGCGCTGCAACCGAATCTCAGCAGCTACAGCGAGCGCAGCCTGCTGGTGACGGCGCCCGATGCGCCGATCGGCACCGACCTTGGCGAGGGATCGTTCCGGCTGCTGCCCGCCTATCGCAGCGGATACCGGTTGACGGTCGGGTCCGATTACATGGTCAGCGTCGTCGGACGCCTGCTCGGCACGAATGGTGAGCCGATCACGCTGGTCGCTGGAGCCGCGGTGGAAGAAGCGCATCCCGAGCGCGAGCCGGTGCCGCTATTTACTAATGCTGTGGGCCGGTTTGGCGCTACGCGGCTTGCTCCCGGGCGCTGGCGCATCATCTTGAGCGATCCTGACCGGACGCGGTTCGAGCTGATCATTCCTGAGGGTGCTGATCGCACGATAGCGGCGGGCGACCTCGTTGCGAAGACGCCGTAATGGTATCTGCTTTCTTGAGGTCGCGCCTAAAAGCTGCCTGACTGCTAACGGCCATTTGGAGAAAATGGTCCACTGCCTTGCTTGGGGAACTAGCCACCGATTGCCGCATCAATCATCGCCCGATATGTCGTTGCGACGCGATCTTTTTCTGATTCAGTGGCCTGGAGAGCGGCGGCACTCATCATTGCGTGATCGGGTTCGCGAAGGGCCATGATCGCTGCCCAGGCCTCGGGCAGATAGTTCTGCCAGAGCGGCTTGCCGTCCATCGTCGCGTCGTGCGGGTTGGCATCCAGCTCGCATAGCGCACGGGCGACTCGTTCCAGGCCGGTGGTCATGGCCCGAGGATACATCAAATTCGCGGACACCCCGAGACGCTTATATTGAGCCCGACCGCTGACTCAGCGTCGTTGCAGCCGCCGCTTGTGCTCTATGGCGGCGAGAATGAGCTCGGCGCGCGACAACTGGCCGAAGAGCCGGACGAACTCCGGATGCGTGACGTCTTCGCCGCAGTTTAACGTGAGCCAGTCGGCCGCCGCGGTCCAGTAGGGCAGGCGGCCGCACAATGTTGCCGCGATCGCGTCGAGATCGGCGCCGGGATGATTCAACGCGTCGCCGCGCCGGCGCAGCTCCGCTTCGACCGCCGCGAGCTCGACCCGCGACAAAAGCGGCCACCGGTCATGGAAGCCATGCCAGTCGGGTACCGCGACCGACCACGGGATATTGCCGACGACCCAGTCGGCGATCTCGCCGACGCGATCGCGCCTGCTGCGCGCATCGGCGATATTCGAGATGGCCGAAACGCGGGCGGTGCGATCATTTGAAGCGTGTTGAAGATTAGCCACGGCGCCATTGTCCCCATAATGCTCGGTTGAATTCGCGCGAGTTCGAACGGAGCTTGCCGACTATCGCGGCCACCGCGATGGCGATTGCGGCCAGTCCGCCTGCTATCATCAACGGCGTCTCGATGACGGTGCCTTTCCGTTTGAACCCGGCATCGCTACGCGCGGCGGCGCCAAAGGCTGCATCATGCCCGCCGAATGAGCGGGGCGTACTCTCGCAGCTTTTTCTGGGACGGTTTCGACGGGTCCGGAGGCGATAGAGCCTTAAGAGCAAAGCCCGATCGCTTCGTCGAAGCGGACCATGTGCAACGCGCTGCCCTTTGCGTCGACGATCTCGATCATATCGTCCGATCTGAGCTGGCCGCGCAGCACGTCGTCCGCCGCATGCGACCGGGCGCAGAGCACCGCGAAGGCGATTGCGGCGCGTAGATCGCTCAATTCGGTCCCTTCCTTGTCGATGATTTTCAGCACATTGTCCTGGTGGACGTGGAAATAGTAAATCGGCATGGCTGATCGAACCCGTGAGGCTGTGCGGCGTTCCCGGCTTTGAATTTTTACGGTGAACCGAAACAAAAAGGGCCGCCCGTTCGGGCGACCCTTCTCGACTGGAGTGAGCCAGCTATCGATCGTCGTGGTTAGCGGCGACGGTCGAAATGATTGCGATAGACCTTCACCACTCGGCCGTTGCGCTGGTTCACGAGCAACAGGTCGTCATAGTGACGGACGTACGTCAGATTGCCCCGCGCCTGCGGGATGCCCCAGCGTCTGTCGTAGTCCATGCGGTAGTTCGGCGCATAATAGTTCGAACGGAGCGTCGAGCCTTCGCGGAACTGCTGATAGCGGAACGGCGCGCGATAATTCTGGTAGCGCGTGTCGCGGCGCCAGTCGCGGACCTCCTCGCGATAATCCTTGCGGGCATCGCGATATTCGCGGCGTTCTTCCCGAATATCGTCACGATCGCCATAACGCTGCGCGTCGCGATATTCCTGGCGCTCTTCGCGCGCTTCTCGCCGGTCGCGTTCGATGTCGCGTGTCTGCGCCTGCGCGGCGGCCGGGATCATGATTGCTGCGATCAGGCCCGCGGTTAATATTCTGCTTTTCATCGTGCCATTCCTTGTCAAACGGGCGAAGCGGAGTTCGACCCTGTGACCGGTTTACCCGGCCCTCCAGCAATCGGCCCTGAATGGGTCGTTCACTCCCTGTATAGCCGCATTGAAAGGGGTTCATCGCGACCAGTCGGGGCGGTGCGGTCTGCAACCCAATCGAGCGTCCGGCGTTTGCAAGCCGGTTCAATGAGGGAGTCATATCATGAAGAAGCTTTTGATCGGTCTTGCCACCACGTCTGCGCTCGCGCTCGCCGCCTGCCAGAGCCCCGCCGCCGACAAGGTCGAGGACCAGGCTGAAGCCAAGGCCGACGCCATCGACGACCAGGCCGATGCGCTGCCCGACGGCCCGGCGAAGGAGGCTCTCGAACAGAAGGCCGACGTCGTCGAGGAGAAGGGCGAGGAGAAGGCGAACGCCATGGACGATAATGGCGAGATCGCCCCGTCCGAAACCGGCGTTGGCGACACGCAGAAGAAGTAAAACTGCCTCCCTAAAGGGCAGGGTGAAGGGCGCCGGTGACCGGCGCCCTTTGCTTTTGTGCTCCCGCTCCGGTCGGCAATGTGTGCGCCTCTGTTTGCGGCCGTGCGCGATCGCGCGGTTGCCCGGGCGGTTGCCGGAACAACCGCATGCGCGGGACGTTCGACTTGCAGCGACATCATGGGAGCAGGCGCGATGAACAGACTTCGGCACCTCGAGACCTTCGCCCGCGCCGGCTGGTGCGCGCGGGGCGTCGTCTATTGTCTTCTCGCCGCTTTTGCCCTGACCGGCACGGGCGCGTCCGACGCCAGCCCTCAGGGGGTGTTCCGCTCGGTCCGCGACATGCCGGCAGGCACGCTGCTGCTTCTCCTGCTCGCCGCGGGGCTCGCGCTCTATGGCGCGTACAGGCTTTACGGCGCCGCGCTCGACAGCGAAGGCAAGGGCAGTGATGCCAAGGGCGTCGCGATCCGCGTCGGCTATGCCGCAAGCGGGCTTGCGCATTTTGTGCTGGCCTGGGCGGCCGCCCGCCTCGCCTCGGGGGAGGCATCCGGCGGCGGCCGTGAGAAGGAAGCGGCGGGAATGCTGCTCGATATGCCTCTTGGCGGGACTCTGCTCGGCTTGATCGGTCTCGCCTTTGTCGCGGCGGCGGTTCAGCAGGCGACCAAGGCCTGGACCATCGAATTCATGCGCGACCTCGCGCCGGGAGCGCCGTCATGGGTCGTACCCGTTGGACGCGCCGGTCTCGCGGCTCGCGCGGTGGTGTTCGCGGTGATCGGCATCTCGCTCGTCAAGGCGGGGTGGTTCGGATCGGCGGGCGAGGTCAAGGGCCTCGGCGATGCCTTGTCCTCGCTCACCGAGAACAAATGGCTCTATCTGCTCGTAGCCGCCGGCCTGTTCCTGTTCGGCGTGCACAGCTTCGTCGAGGCGCGCTGGCGCCGGATCCGCGACGAGGATGTGGTGTCGCGCCTCAAGTCTGCCGCGCGATAGGCAAGTGCGCGCTTCGCTGCTGATCGGCCATGCGACGCTCTTGGAGAATGGCTGTGGGTGACGATTATGCTCGCGGACAGCGCGACGGCGTCCGTCTCGCGCTCGCTGTGCTGGAGGCCGAAGAGGCGAAATGGGCGGCGCTGCTCGGCGAAAGCCGCTCGTGGCGGACCAACCGGACCCGCGAGGTGCGGCACAAGACATTGCAGGTCGCGCAGACGCGCGTGCAGACGCTGCTCAATCGCCTGTCGCCGAAAGGCGCCATCGCCGAGGTCGATAGCGAGCTTGTCGCGGCTCTCGAAAAAGCGGGTCTCTGACGGCGATCGGCCGTGTGTGAGCATGCGGGCGAAGACGCGCATTCGCGCCACATGTCTGCCGCTTCGACAGCTCGTCTCGCTCCCGAAAAATCCTTTTTGGAAGGGAACTTGAGCATTGTCAGAAGGTTCAGCATGGCGAGGAGTCGACGATGAGCCGTGACCGGAAGCCCGAAGGAAAATATGACCGCGTTGCGCCGCCGCTGCCGCACCCGTCGTGGCGGCACGAGCTGCCTGCCGAGCGAGAAAAGCCGCGGCGGCTGACCGCGAAAGAGTTCTGGGACCGTCTCGGATTGTAGAGGCGGGTGTGAGCCGGTTCGAGATGTGACCGTCCGTCTTTTTTGGCGCTTCGATACAATCACGGCGCCGCTGGTCGCCCTAATCGCACCGGGCGACCCAGAAGGGCTCTTCCTCCCGCGAGGACAGATATCTTCATCTGGCGCCCGCCCGTTCACGGGCGGGCGCTATTTTTTTGGGTGGGAGCACGGCTGCGGGATCCGGTATTCGCCGTTTGCCCGCGATGTCTTGACCCGGTCAGGGCCCGACGTCTGACCCCGATGGACGCAGGCGATGGCCTTCGCTGGCGGGGAAACCGAGCGCGGCCGACACACGGTCGTTCCAGCCATAGGGATCGGCGCGGATCACGGGCTCGCCCGCTTCGTCGAACAGGATGGTCTGATAGGTCAGGCGCACCGGTATCGCCTTGGGCAATGGAACGAAGCTTTCCTTCCCCGTGGCGCGCGCCTTCTCCCACTCGGCCGATATGCCCTCATCCTTCGCGAGCATCGCCGCGAAGCCCAGCGCATCCTCGACGCGGACGCAGCCATGGCTGCGCTGGCGCTGCACCTCGCTGAACAGCTGCTTCGCGGGGGTGTCGTGGAGATAGATCTGATGCTCGTTCTGCATGTCGAACTTGACGAGCCCGAGCGAATTCTTCGGCCCCGGCTTCTGGACGATCCAGCCGTCCTTCCACATCATATTGTTGCGGCGAAGATAGGCGGAGCCCTTTCCTGCGATCTCTTTGCTCTGGATCGAGCGCGGAACGGTCCAGGTCGGGTTGGCCACCAGCCGGTAGATCGGCGATCCGAGCTGCGGCGTCTCGGTCTCGGGCTTGCCGACGACCACCTTGCGCGTGTCGGCGAGCTTGCCATCCCGCCAATAGGCGAGCCGCGCCGAGGCGAGATTGACGTCGATGCGTGTCGCGGGCGGATTGCGGTCGAGCCAGCGCATGCGCTCCATCGCGACCGCGAGCGTGCGCGCCCGGCCGCTGTCGGAGAGGTTGAGAATCTCAAGCGCCTCTTTCCCGATCACGCCGTCGGGCTTGATGCCATAATCGGCCTGCATGCGGCGCACCGCTTTCACCATGTCGGGTCCATAAGTCTCGCCTGACGCCGCCGGCCGCTCGAGATAATCCGATGCGACGAGCTGCCGCGCGATCGCGGGGATGCGCGGATCGCTCGCGCCGGGATCGAGCGGCTTGGGGGCGTCGGGAATCGCCGCCGCCGGCGCATCGCTCACCTTTCGAAGCGCGAGATAGGCTTTCGACAGCGCGCGATAGGTGTCGTCCTGCGGCGCGAGGCTGGAGAGCCAGTCGTCGACCTTGCCTTTGGCGAGCGCCTCGGCGAGGCCGGTCTTGAGATTGGGGTCCGGCCGCGGGACGGTGTAGATGTCGCTGAGTTTAGCGGGATCCGACGCGCCGCGCGCCAGAGCGCCGGCGTAGCGGAGCGCACTCTGCGTGAGCACGGCCTGATCATCTGCAGTCTCGGGCACCTCGAAGCGCATCCGGTCGAGTCCGTGCGCGGCGCGGCGATCGATCGTCTCGCGCAGCTGTTTGGCCGTCGCGTCGGTCCAGCGGGCATTTTCGGTGGTTACGCCCGATTGGGAGGAGTTGGAGGAGGAATTACATCCGGAAAGCGAGAAGGACAGGGCAAGCAATGAACAGGCAATCACACCGTAACGCACATAATTCTCCTCAGGGGGCTTAGACAGCTAACCCGGGAGTGCAGGGGAGCGTTCCGGTTACGGAGGGAATGCGCAGCTATTTCTTCTGTGCATGTCCTACGCGCGTGCCGCGTATAGCAGGCGGCCCGTGCCGAGATGATCGAACATCGTCTTCAGACAGGTCTCGCCGACCGCGAAGCAGCCCTGGCTGCGGCCCAATTTGCCATGCGCCGCGATCATGTCTTCGTTCGCATACCAAGCGCCATGGAGGACGATCGCACGCTCCATCGCATGATCGTTCGTCGGGTCGAGACCGGCGAGGCGCTGCGATCGGCCATGCTTGCCGACATAATAGTCGCCGGTTACGAATGCGCCCTCGCTCGACGCATTCGAGCCCGATGCGTTCGAGAAGCGTTCGGCATAGCCGGTGTGGTGCGGATCGGACCCGCTGCCATGGGCGACGAGCAGGCGCGACGCCCGGCCGCTTTCAACGTCGAGGAAATGAAGCCGGGGTTCCGAAGACGGCGCCGAAAAATCGACGATCGCGATGCGATCGCGATGCCGGATCGATTTGGCATGGCGGTCGAGCGCTGCGAGCGCTTTGCGCAGCAGCTGCGGATCGAGCGCGGCGTCCCTGATAGTCTGCGTGTCCGGTCTCGGTAGCGGGGCCGCGGCGATCTCGCGGCCTGGCATTGGACCTGCAAGCGGTCCTGCAGTAGAGCGCGCGAGCACGCTGGCCGCGGCCGCTGCACCGGATATCATCAAGGTTCGCCGGCCCAGTCGAAGGGGCTGGTCGGTCATCAGTACAATATAGGCGCGCAGCACCGGGGTTGAAGGGCGTTACGGTCGCTTTCAGGTCTGAACGCGCCGCACCGTGCCGGGCTCTCGCCGAACCGTTCACGGAAGGGACGGCGAGATGATGCCCTGCGTTTGGGGTCCGATCCGCTAGTCGCTCGCGGAGCGCGGCATCTGATGTGCGCACTCTTGCGGCGGCAGGCGCCGCGACGCTTGCCGCTTTGGTCTGGCTGGTGGCAACTTTGCTTTTGCGCTTCCAGGCGCTGATTCCGGCGCGGGCCGACAGCCGAGTGGCTCCGAAGCTGCCAGTCTGCTAGCGGCCATCTTAATCGCGCATAGGACGCGGCAAAAAGCCCGCCCGATCGAAACTGGGCGGGCGTTAGAAGAAGAGCGTTTTCCCTGAAGGAAAGCTCTCTGGGTCGCGCGGCGCAGATAGCGTCTCAGGCCGACGCATAATTGTACCAAGACGCCAAACCGGAACGTCGGAAAGCGCAAAGCTAACGCCATTTGATAAGGGCTAACATGACATCTGCTGTGTATCGGACCAGCTTGCATCAGGCACCCGGGCCGGCCTGTCCCGCTTGGGACGGAATGTCTGAAAGGAAGCAAGATGGCACGGACTTGGCTGATCACCGGCTGCTCGCGTGGATTCGGGCGCGCGCTGGCTGAGGCGGTTCTCGACGCGGGCGACAATTTGTTAGCGACGGCGCGCGATCCAGCGATGCTCGAAAAGCTCGGCATTGGAAGGCCCGGCGGTTTCGCGACGGCACCGCTCGACGTTACCGATGAGAGACAGGCGGAAGTGGCGGTCGATGCCGCTATCGCCACCTTCGGATCGCTCGAAGTCTTGGTGAACAACGCCGGCTATGGCGACATCGGGTCGGTCGAAGATACGCCGGTCGCGTCCTTTCGGCGGCAGATCGAAACCAATTT
Source organism: Sphingopyxis sp. Root154 (assembly GCF_001427105.1). Classification (GTDB taxonomy): domain Bacteria; phylum Pseudomonadota; class Alphaproteobacteria; order Sphingomonadales; family Sphingomonadaceae; genus Sphingopyxis. The sequence continues at coordinate 99,568 of NZ_LMGI01000002.1, read as the reverse complement.
GTTCGGCACCATCATCATGACCAAGGCTGCCATCCCGCACATGCGGGAGAGACGGAGAGGGCATATCGTACAATTCTCGTCCGTCGGAGGGCGGCTTGGGGCGCCGGGGCGTGCCGCCTATTCGGCGGCCAAGTGGGGCGTCGAAGGCTTTTCAGATGTGCTGGCCCGCGAAATGGAGCTTGTCGGCGTCAAGGTCAGTATCGTCGAGCCCGGAGGATTCCGGACCGACTTTGCCGGCTCGTCGACGACCCTCGACAGCGGGCGTCCCGAATATGACGCGGTGGTCGGCGAGGCGGTGCGCATGCAGGCCGCCTATCATGGCAACCAGCCGGGCGACCCGCACCGCGGCGCAGCGGCCATCCTGAAGCTGGTCGCGATGAAGGATCCGCCGCTTCGCCTGCCGCTCGGAAGCGACGCGGTGACTGCGATTGCCCGGTCCGATCAGGTACGGCTCAACGAACTCGAGCGCTGGCGACCACTGAGCATCTCCAGCGACTTTACCGCATAACGTCCCCTTCACAGCGCCTCACAACAGCTAACAAGCCTTTGGCGCAAAGGACGCTTAGGCCTCTCGTATCTCGATGAGACAGAGGATCAGAACATGGACAATTATTCTTCAGAAACTGCCACGTCGGACCGGCGGGGCTTCTTGCGCGGTAGCGCCCTGATCGCTGCCACCCTCGTCGGCGGCGTCGCCCAAGCCGGTACGCGCGCCACTCCAGCCAGTGCCCCATCTTCTTTCGGCCCGATCCGGCAGGTCGATGCGGGCGTGCTCAACATCGGTTATGTCGAGATGGGCCCCGCATCGGGTACCCCGGTCCTGCTGTTCCACGGCTGGCCATACGCAATCGATGCCTTTGCCGAGGTGGCGCCGCTGCTGGCAGCGCGAGGCTATCGCGTCATCGTGCCGCATCTTCGCGGGCACGGCACGACGCTGTTCCGGTCGGAGGCGACCCCGCGTAACGCGCAGCAGGCTGCACTTGCCGCCGACGGGATCGCGCTCATGGATGCGCTGCGGATACCGAAAGCGATCGTCGCCGGCTTCGACTGGGGCGCGCGCACCGCCGATATCATGGCGGCGCTCTGGCCCGGGCGCTGCACCGCTCTCGTTTCGGTCAGCGGCTATCTGATCGGCAGCCAAGCCGCGAACGCCAAGCCGCTTCCGCCGGCCGCCGAACTGCAATGGTGGTATCAATTCTATTTCGCGACCGAGCGCGGGAAGGCTGGATATGCCGCAAACACCAACGCCTTCAACAAGCAGATCTGGCAACTTGCCTCGCCGAATTGGACTTTCGACGACGCCACTTTCGAGCGTTCGGCCGCTGCGTTCGCCAATCCCGATCATGTCGAGATCGTGATCCACAATTACCGCTGGCGGCTGGGCCTTGCCGATGGCGAGCGGCAATATGACGCGCTTGAGGCGAATCTCGCGGCGGCGCCCGCCATATCGATCCCGGCGATCACGATGGAGGGCGATGCGAACGGCGCGCCGCATCCGAAGCCCGAACAATATCGCGCCAAATTCACCGGCCCCTATGCCCATCGACTGATTACGGGCGGCATCGGCCATAATCTGCCGCAGGAAGCGCCGGCCGCGTTCGCGCAGGCGGTGCTCGACGTCGCGAAGCTCGCACGATGAGCGGCGTGCGGATGCTGGGTGCAGCCGCGCTGATCGCCTCGACGCTGCTCCTCGGCGTGTCGGCGGGCGTTGCCGCGTCGCGGACAGACGACAGGGTATCGCCAGTCTATGGTGTCCAACTGCCCGGGGGTTACCGCGACTGGAAACTGATCAGCGTCGCGCAGGAGAATGGCCGGACCAACGATATCCGCGCCATTCTCGGCAACGACATCGCGGTCAAGGCTTTCCGGGACGGCAAGCGCCCCTTTCCCGACGGGGCAATCATCGTCCGGCTAGCCTGGCGTTATGACTCCTCGGCGCGCAACGACAAGGTGTTTCCGGCGCCGCAGTCTTTCGTCGCGGGGGCGCCGACCAATGTACAGGTCAGCGTCAAGAATGCGAAGCGCTATGCCGCCACCGGCGGCTGGGGCTACGGCCAGTTCGAGGATGGCCGGCCGAATCCCGACGAAGCGCTGACCCGGTCATGCTTTGCCTGTCACCAGAAGCTCGAGACGCTCGACCCCGGCACCGATCTGGTCTTCACCGCCTATTCGCGCTGAACTGCGCGGAACCAGAAGCAGGAGCCGGCCGGCCATGTCGCCGACATGACCGGCCGGGAGCGCACGCCGGAGCTTCCGGGGGATGAGAGAGCCGGCGACGCGCTCCTATTGGTCGGTCGCCGCCCGCTCGATGAGGCGGGCCACTTCGGGTGCATGCGACACCATCACGACGTGCGATGCGCCCTTGACCACAACGGTCTGCCGCGACTTGGCACGCTCGGCCATGAAGCCCATGGCGATGGGCGGGATGTTCCTGTCGCCGTCGCCATAGACGAACCACGACGGCAGATGCTTCCACGCAGGCGCGGTCGACGCCTCGGACAGCGCAGCCTCGGCTACCGGGCGCTGGCCGGCGGCCATGAGCCGCGCTTCGGGGGCCGGCACATCGGCGGCAAACTGATCGTGAAAGAGCGCCTGGAGGATATAGAGATCGTTGCCCCCGGCGGTCAGTCCGACCGGCGGTGCGAGCGCGGGGCCGAGCGTGCTGCCCGGGAACCGTCCGGTCAGTCCGATCGCGGTCTCGCCAGTGTCGGGCGCAAAAGCGGCAACATAGACCAGCCCTTTCACATTCGTCAGACCTTCGGCGGCTTCGCTGATGACCGATCCGCCATAGGAGTGGCCGACCAGTACCACCGGGCCATCGATGCTCTTTACGACATTGGCGACGACATCGGCGTCGGCGCGGACGCCGCGCAGCGGGTTGGGGGCCGCGACGACCGTGTAGCCATCCTGCTGCAGGATCGGGATCACGCGGTTCCAGCTCGATGAATCGGCGAAGGCGCCGTGGACGAGAACGATTGTCGGTTTGGCGGGCGCGGCCTGTGCCTGCGCGCCCGTGGCGAGGAACGCCGCCGCGAGCATCAACCCGCCGGGAATGATTGTCTTTTTCATATGCGTCTCCTGATGTCTGAAATGGGCTCAGGCGAGGGCTACGACGGCGTCGATGTTGCCCTTGATCGCTTTCGAATAGGGGCAGGTGCGGTGTGCGGCCTCGATGATCTGGCGCGCGATGTCGGGATCGATCCCGGGCACGTGAACATTGAGGCGCGCGGCGAGCGAATAGCCGTCTTCGCCTTGACGAAGCGCGACTTCGGCATCGATCGCGAGTTCGGCGGGCAAGACGACGCCTTTGGCCTTGGCAGCAACGCCCATTGCGCCCTGAAAGCAGGCGGACCAGCCCGCGGCGAACAATTGCTCCGGGTTGGTTCCCTCGCCGGGACCGCCCGGGGTCGACAGCTTGACGTCGAGGCGGCCGTCGCTGCTCTTCGCCGCGCCGTCGCGTCCGCCGGTCACATGCACGGCAGCGGTATAGAGGGTCTTGGTATCGGACATCGTCATTCTCCTTCTTGAACAGATGAGGGGGAGGATCAGCGAAGCGGGCGGAAGGCCGCGCGGACTTCTTCGGCGAACAGTTGCGGTTGCTCCCAGGCGGCGAAATGACCGCCGTCGCTGACCTCGTTGAAATAAGTGAGGTTGGTGTAGCAGCGCTCGGCCCAGCTTCTGGGTGCACGGAAGATTTCGCCGGGGAAGACGCTGACCGCGACCGGCATGTCGATGACGCCGCGCGCGTTGAAATTGTTCGAATGATCTTCCCAGTAGATACGCGCAGCCGAAGCGCCGGTGCCGGTTAGCCAGTAAAGCGAAATATCGTCGAGGATCGCGTCGCGGCCGAGCACGCGGTCGGTCTGGCCGTCGGCATAGACCCACTGCGCAATCTTTTCGTACATCCACGCCGCCATGCCGACCGGCGAGTCGACCAGCGAATAACCGATCGTCTGCGGCCGCGTGTTCATCATCGCCGCATAGGCCGAATTGTCGCGATAGAAGGCCTCGAGCTGGTCGAACGCGCCGCGCTCCCTCGCCGTCAGGCTTGCGGGCGCCGGATCTCCCGCCGCAAGGGTGCGGGCGATATCGGCTGGGACCACGGCAGGCATGTTGAGATGGATTCCCGCCAGCCCCGGCACATGCTGGAGTGCCATGCGCTGCGAGATCACCGAGCCGCAATCGCCGCCCTGGCTGACATAGCGATCATAGCCGAGACGCAGCATGAGCGTCGACCAGGCGCGCCCGATATGGTCGGAGCCCCAGCCGGGCACCGTCGGTTTGCCCGAAAAGCCGAAGCCCGGGATCGACGGGATGACGAGGTGGAAGGCGTCTTCCGCCTCGCCCCCGTGCGCTGTCGGGTTGGTGAGCGGATCGATCACCCGCATGAACTCGAGGATCGAGCCCGGCCAGCCATGCGTCAGGATCATCGGCATCGCTTGGTCATGGCGCGAGCGGACGTGGATGAAGTGGATGTCGAGCCCGTCGATTTCGGTGAGGAACATCGGCAGCGCGTTCAGGCGGGCCTCGACCTTGCGCCAGTCATAGTCGCCGGCCCAATAGCGCATCATGGCCTCGAGTGTCTGACGGCGCACGCCTTGGCTGTCGTCGGCGACCGGCTGCGCATCTGCCCAGCGGGTTTCCGCGACGCGTCGCTTCATCGCCGCAAGGTCGGGGTCAGGGATCGCGACCTTGAACGGCCGGATCGCAGCATTGCCGGTGCGGGCAACGGACGGGACAGCGGCGAGGGCGCCAAGCGTCGCGGCGGTGGTCACGAAACCACGGCGTGAGGGGGTGAAATCTCCAAGCAAATCTCGTCTCCTGGTCGGTGGGAAAGGATCGGGAGAGAGATAGCGAGATCGCCGGTCGCCGCTCGTTAGGCGCGGTGAGCTGTTGTTAGTTCGGGGACGCACAAACTAACGGGGGAGGTTGGCGCCTAACGTGCCCCGTCCCCGTGACAGGCCTAATCGGTGTTGGCCGGTGAGCCGGCGGCAACGGAGACAGTCATGATGAGCAAAGGACGATCGATCGGTTTTATCGCAGCGGCACTTGTCGCCGCCGGCGCTGTCACCACCGTCTGCTTCGGTGATGCGCTTGGTATAGCGCGTGCGCAAAGCGCGCCATTCGATGCGACGTCGCAGCCGGTTGAGGTGCTCGCTTCCGCCAAGCCGTGGCTTGCCGCGGTTCCCGGTGGCCCGCAGGGGCTTCGCGGCAAGGTGGTGATCGTGAATTTCTGGACCTATTCCTGCATCAATTCGCTGCGCGCGCTGCCCTATCTTCGTGCATGGAATGAGCGTTACGGCGACAAGGGTCTTGTTGTCGTCGGCGTCCACGCGCCCGAATTCGCATTCGAACATGATGCCGCGAAGGTCCAGCTGGCGGCAAACGAGCTAAAGGTCGGCTATCCGAACCTGCAGGACAATGAGTATGCGGTGTGGCAGCGCTTCGCGAACCAAGGCTGGCCGGGCTTTTATTTCATCGACGCCGATGGCCGCGTGCGTGGCTATCGCATCGGCGAGGGCGATTATGAGAGCGGGGAGCAATTGATCCGCAAGCTCCTCACGGAAGCGGGCCGCGATCTTTCGGACGTTCGCGTCTCACCGATCAAAGGCATCGGCGTCGAAGCTGAAGCAGATTGGACCAATTTGGGCTCGCCCGAAGCCTATGTCGGTTATGACAAGGCGGAGCATTTCCGGTCACCCGGCGGGCTGCGAAAGGACAGGTCTGAAAGCTATGCTGCGGCTTCGGATCTCGACCTCAACAGTTGGGACCTGACCGGCAAATGGTCGGTCGGGCGTGAGTTCGCTACCTTGGACGGCGCAGCAGGCGCGATCCGGTTTCGGTTTCATGCCCGCGATGCCCATCTCGTCCTCGGCGGTGCCCCCGACGGACGACCCGTTCGCTTTCGTGTGTCGATCGACGGCGCTGCGCCCGGGGTCAATCACGGCTCTGACGTTGATGCCGCGGGCTGGGGCGAGGTTCGCGAGGACCGCCTTTATCAGCTGGTCCGGCAGAGCGGCGGGATCGCGGACCGGACGGTGACGGTCGAATTTTCGCGTCCGGGCGTCCGCGCTTACGTCTTCACCTTCGGCTAGAACGGCTGCCGACCGGACGGCGTTGGCACAAATTCTGTACCCTCGGCGGCTTGGACAGACGAACGCTTTCTGCCACAAGTCGCGCGCCAGCCCGACGCCGCAATGGTCTCGGAGCCAAGGGCGCGGGGAATAAACGGAGCGTGACGAACAGCGAGAGACTCGGCGACCAATTGGCGTTCGGACCATTCCGCCTGTGGCCCGACGAGCGGCTCCTGACGAGGAACGACGAACCGGTCCCGATCGGCGGGCGCTCGTTCGATCTTCTCGTTGCGCTGATCGAAAAGCCCGGTGCGGTGCTGTCGAAGCGCGATCTGCTGAAAAGGGTGTGGTCCGATGTCGTCGTCGAAGACGGCAGTCTTCGGTTTCACATGGCGGGCCTCCGCAAATTGCTGGCCGATGGCCAGAACGGTGCGCGTTACATCGCGACGCAAGTCGGGGTTGGCTATGCCTTTGTGGCGTCCGTAGAACGGCGAGCTGCAGCCGGCGGCGCTTCGGGCGCCATAGTGTCGAGCAACGACGGTGCCGAGAACGGTGGCGGCGGCCGCGCGCACAATTTGCCGCCGCAGCCCCATCTGATCGGGCGCGAGGGGGACGTGGAACTGCTCGGCAAGCGGATCGCCGGTACTGCGCTGTTCACAATCGTCGGTCCCGCCGGGGTGGGCAAAACATCGCTCGCGGTAGAAATAGCGCATCGAAGCGTTGCCGACTTTGGTGGCCATGTCGCCTTCGTAGACTTCTCCATGCTGGAAAATCCGGCGGTCGTACCGTCGATGATTGCCGGCGCGATGGGTATCGCCGTCGACGGCGACGATCCACTCGCCGTGATCCTCGGACATGTGCGTGAACGCCGTTTCCTGCTGGTCCTCGACAATTGCGAGCATCTGATTGAACCGACAGCAACCATCGTCGAACAGTTCATCGACCTCGCGCCTTACATGCGTATCATTGCTACCTCGCGCGAACCGCTCAGGGTCCGGGGCGAGCATGTGCATCGCCTGGGAGCCTTGCCTTATCCTGACGACCCCGCTGGCCTGACCGTCCCGGAGATTCTTGCCTACCCAGCTGTCGAACTCTTTTGCTCGCGCGTCGCGGCTGCCGACAGTGACTTCGTCCCGGAGGAAGAGATGGTCCGCCTCGCCGCCGACATCTGTAGACGCCTCGACGGCATGGCGCTGCCGATCGAACTCGTCGCAGTGCGCGCGGCAGTCCACGGCATTCCGGCGACGGCGCGCCAACTCGGCGAGCGCTTCAGTCTCGGCTGGTCGGGTCGGCGGACCGCCCAGCGGCGTCAGCAAACGCTTCAGGCCACGCTCGACTGGAGCCATGATCTGCTTTCCGCGGCCGAGAGGGTCGTGTTCGAGCGGCTCTCGGTTTTCGTCGGCCCCTTTTCAATCGATGCCGCGCTCGATGTCGCCGCCGACGAAGACCTGGGGGCGGACGAAGCGGCCCTGGCCCTCGACGAACTGGCGTCGAAATCGCTCGTTTCGGTCAACCGCACCGGCGGTGCGTGCATCTATCGCCTGCTCGAAATGACGCGAGCCTATGCGCGCGAGAAACTGCGCGCGCGGGGGGACGGCGAATATACCGCCGCAGCGCGCAGACACGCCAGCTATTACCTTGCCGAACTCGAGGCGATCGCCGGCCACGACGAAAGCTCGCTCGAAGACGCCAGGCCGCTCCGCCAGCAACTCGGCAACATTCGCAGCGCGCTGGATTTCAGTTTCGGCGGCGACGGCGACCTGAAAACCGGCGTGCGCCTCGCGGCCGCGAGCGCGCCGGTTTTTCTCAACCTGTCGCATCTGCTCGAATGCCAGAATTGGTGCAGCAGGGCGCTTGCCACAGCGACGGCTGCGACCGGAAATGCCGATAGCGGGATCGCGCCCGAGTTGGAATTGGAGCTTCAGGGAGCGCTCGGAACGGCGCTGATGTTTACGCAAGGCAACGGATCGGCTGCGGGCGAAGCGCTGGGGCGGGCGCTCGACTTGGCGACCCGCTTGGAAGACAGCTGGAACCAACTGCGGATGCTCGCCCGCCTCCACATCTTCAACAAACGGCTTGGCGATTATGCCGCTGCCCGGTTGCATGCCGAACGGGCTGTGGAAGTCGCGGCGCAAATCGGCGGCGACGAGGCATTCGGCATCGCTTTCTCCCTTTCGGGAATTTCGCACTATCTCGCGGGCGATCTGGAGCGCGCGCGCGAAGAGCTTGAACAGGCAATGGAGCGGAGCGGGCCAACGCTCCGGAGCCGAACGATCCGTTATGGCTTCGACAACCGCAGCCGGACCGGGATCGCGCTCGCCTACACGCTTTGGCTAGCGGGCGACACGGAACAAGCGAATCGTCTCGCCCGGCAGACAGTTCGCGAGACTGCGCAGCTCGAGCACAGTATCTCCCAATGCATCGCGCTGGTGTGGGCGGCCATCATCCATCTGTGGAGCGACGATCTCGAGGCAGCGGAGGAAGCGGTCGACACCCTTGCCGCACGCGCGGAAGCCAGCGCGCTTGCGCCCTACATTGTCGCTGCTGAAGGGTTCCGAGGCGCGCTCGATTTCGAGCGCAATCTTGGGGCTAATGCCCTGGTCGCGCTTGAAAAGAGCATCGCCAGCCTTCACGCTGCGCAATACGAGCTGCTCATCACGCCGTTCACGGTGACGCTCCTTTGGGGTTTGCAGCGCGCCGCGCGGTTTCGCGAGGCACAGGATCTCGTCGAGGGAGCGATATCTCGCTGTGAGGAACTGGGCGAACTCTTCGCCATGCCCGAACTTTTGCGCATCAAGGCCGATCTCGTCCAGCGGCTCGATGGCGACCGCACGACGAGCGCGACTTTGATTCGCGACGCCGTTTCGCTCGCCCGTCGGCAGGGGACTCGCGCGTGGCAGTATCGCATCGAGGCCATGCCTTCGGCATAGGAGCGCGCCGCAAAGATAATTATTGAACATTCGTTCCATAATGCCTATGTGCGAAATATGGCGAGACCGAAGAACTTTGACGATGATGTCGCAATCGATGCGGCGATCGGTGTGTTCCGCGAGCATGGCTATGAGGGCACGACCGCCCAGATGCTCGTCGACGCAATGGGGATCGGCCGGCAAAGTCTCTATAACAGCTTCGGCGACAAGGCCGGTCTCTACATCGCAGCGGTGCGCCGCTACGCGATCGGGGAAACGAACGCGCACCGGGAGGCTCTTCGAACCGGCAGCCGAGCGATCGAAGGCATTTTCGCCATGGTTGATCGGGTCGTTCGCGAAGCGACCAAGCCTTGTCTGGGTGTCAATTCGATCGCTGAACTCGGAACGTCATGGCCCGTGCTCAATGAAATCCGGGCGGCGGCCGACCGTTCGCTGCGGACAGCAATCGTTGCGCAGGTGAGTGCGGCGCAAGCGGACGGCGACATCGCTATCGACCTTGATCCCGACATGATCGCAACCTGGTTCGTTGCGAACTTTGCGGGAATAAGGATTGCCGCGCGTGGTGGAGCAAGCGCCGGGCATCTGGCTAGCCTCGGAGAATTGACACTTCGCGCGCTTCGCTGATCCATTTTTTTGATTAATTATGGAACGATCATTCAATAAGGAAGATGACATGAAAGCCATTGCAATGATGTCGCCCGATGGCGACCTGAACCTGATCGATACACGCCAGCCGGAGCCCGGCCCGGGAAAGGTGATCGTCGAGGTCGCCGCCGCAGGCGTCAATTTCATGGATATCGGGGTGCGCCGCGGCATGGCGTGGGCCGACATCCCGGAGCCAAAGGTCCTCGGAGTCGAAGGCGCGGGCCGGGTTATCTCGCTGGGCGAGGGCGTCATGGGCTTCGCGATCGGCGACCGTGTCGCTTGGGTCTATGCGCCCGGAAGTTATGCGGAGCGGGTCGAGATGCCGGAGGGCGCGCTGGTTCCGGTTCCCGACGCGATCGACGACCGCACTGCGGCTGCGATCATGATGCAGGGTCTGACCGCCAGTCATTTCGCGACCGATTTCTACCCGGTGCAGCCGGGCGACGTCGCGCTCGTCCATGCCGCCGCCGGCGGCCTCGGGTTGCTGCTGACGCAGATCGTCAAGCTGCGCGGCGGCACGGTGATCGGACGCGTGTCGAGCGCGGCAAAGGCCGAGATAGCGCGCAGCGCCGGCGCCGATCACGTCATCGTCGATGCCGATGGTGATTTCGCGGATCGGACTCTCGCGCTTACGAACGGCGAGGGGGTTAACGTCGTTTTCGACGGATCGGGCCCCGCGACATTCGCTGGCTCGCTTGCATCGCTCCGGCGCTCGGGCACTTTCTGCTGGTTCGGGCCGGTGCTTGGTGGGCCGGGACCGATTGATGTCATGAGCCTGCCGAAGAGCATCAAGCTCGGCTATGCCGTCTTCTCCGACCATATCCCGACGCCCGAGTTGTTGCGCGAGCGATCGGCGCAATTGTTCCAGTGGGTAATCGAAGGAAGGCTGCGCGTCGAAATCGGCGGCGTCTATCCGCTTGCCGATGCGGCGCGCGCGCATGGCGACATGGAAAGCCGCCGGAGCATCGGCAAGCTGCTCCTCATTCCCTGACGCCGCGAAGGACAAATGGGACAGTCAAATCATTCAGGAAGAGAGACTTGCGATGAATATTGATGCTGGAAAAGCGGCGCTGGTTTTCGGCGGCTCGCGCGGGATCGGCGCAGCCATTGTCGAGCGGCTTGTACGCGAGGGCTATGCTGTGGCCTTCACCTACATATCGAGCGATGCCGCCGCATATGAAATCGAGCAAAATCTCATTGGACACGGAGGTCGGGCGAAAGCGATCAAGGCGGACAGCGGCAAGGCGGAGGATATCCGGGCGGCGGTGTCGACGGCTGTCGAAACCTTCGGCAAACTAGACGCCGTCGTCGTCAATGCCGGGATATTTCGGGTCGCGACGATAGACGCGGTGACCGAGTCCGACCTCGACGAAATGCTGCGGATCAATGTACGCGGTGTTTATCTGTCCATCCAGGCGGCTGCCGAACATATGAATGATGGTGGCCGGGTTGTGACCATCGGGAGCAATGTGGCGGTACGAACCGGCTTTCCGGGCGCGAGCGTCTACCAGATGACGAAGGCGGCGGTAGCGGCGATGGTGAAAGGGATTGCGCTCGACCTCGCCCCCCGCGACATCACCGTGAACAATATCCAACCGGGTCCAACCGATACCGACATCAACGCCGGCGGGATTGCAGAGCTGTCAAAGATGAGCCCGCTCAGGCGCGTGGCGAAGCCCGAGGAGATCGCCGGCTTGGTCGCCTATGCGGTCAATGACGAAGCTGGTTATATGACGGGTGCCAGTCTTACGATCGACGGCGGATTTACGCTCTAGAGGTTCAAGGCGGCGTGCTCAGACGCGCGCCGCCCCTTGATGTCCGCTTTCGCAACAGGCGCTCGCAAAACCTGCCCGTCCGGAAGCGGCCAATAGCTGCGCGTGATGTTATCCAGGCGGGGCTGGTGCCCCACGGAACTGGAAATCTACACGCCCCGCATCAGTCCGGGTGCGAGCGGCGCTAGCTCGCGGGCGAGATAACCGATCGGTCCCATTGTCTCGGACAGGCGGCGCCCGGCTTCGCCGTGAAGCCAGATGCCCCAAGCGGCTGCCTGAAGCGGTGGGAGGCCCTGCGCGCCCAGCCCTGCGATCAAACCGGCGAGCACGTCGCCCGAACCGCTGACGGCGAGGCCCAGCCCGCCCCCGGCGTAGGCAAGACAGGTGCCGTCCGCCATCAAATGGCTCGTCGCACCCTTGACCATGACCGCGGCGCCGAAGCGTTCGGCGGCTTCGGTCAGCGCGGCGAGCGGGTCGCGCGACACCTCATCCTTGTCGGCGCCCAGCAGGGCCGCGAGTTCGCCTTCGTGCGGGGTGAGGACGGTGTGATCGCCGCGGGCTATAATCGCATCGGCATGATCGGCGGCGGCGCGCAGCGCAAAGGCGTCGAGCAGCAGGAACATGTCGTCGGGTAATGCGGGAAGTAGCGCGGCCAGCAGCGTGCGAACGATCGCTTCGTCAATCATTGCTGGACCGAAAACGATCGCATCATGATTAGCCATTTCCGCGAGCAGCAGATCAACGCTGTCAGGCGCGATCTCCCCGCTTTCGGTCTCGGGCAGGGCGATGACCGCGCAAGCCGGAAAGGCGATGCCGACTGGGATGGCAGCCGAGGCGATGGTCGCGATTGTGACCTTGCCGGCGCCGGCGCGGAACGCCGCCTCGGCAGTCAGCAGCATGCCGCCGGGAACCCGGCGGCAACCCCCGACAACCAGTACGCGTCCGCGCCCGTTCTTGTCGACATTGTCGTGATGATCGGGAAGCGGGTTCGCCTTGAGCCAGGCCGTGTCGAGCGCGACCGGGTCAACCACGCGCGGCGACCATTGCATCGGGCTCGCGGGTGACCGGAACTTGGTCCTTCATCGGTGCGGTCACATTATAGCGCGCCAGCACCAGATTGCCGTCGCGGCCGATCTTGGGGTCAAAGCGATATTCGGTGATCGCGCAATTGGCGACATCGCCCTCCTTGTCGATCGCGAGAATTTCAGCTTCGCCCAGGTTCTCGATGATCGTGCGGAGGCACAGCACCACGACCTGATGCGCGACGATCATCACGCGTCGCCCGCCATAGTGGAGCGAGACGGTGTCGAGGAGCGAACGGAGCCGCAGGATGACATCGCACCAGCTCTCGCCCCCGGGCGGGCGGTGATAGAATTTGCCAAGCAGGCTACGGAACTCGGCTTGTTCGGGGTGCGAGGCTTCGATGCCGAACCGCGTGAGTCCGTCGAGAATGCCGAACTCCTTTTCGCGAAGCCGCTCGTCGACGCAGATTTTTTCGTCGGGCTCGCATCCGCCAGCCTTGCGAAATATCTCTGCTGTCTGGACCGCGCGGATGTAGGGCGAGGCGAGCATGATCTCGGGCCGGCCATCCTCCTCGCCGGCCGCGAACCATTCGCCCAGCGCTCGCGACTGCTCCATACCAAGCTTCGACAGTGGCACGTCAACGTCTCGGTGATCGAGTTCAATGCGCTGGGCTCCGGCAGCGTCGGCCGCATCGCGCGCGACATTGCCTGCGCTTTGGCCATGTCGGACAACCCAGAGCGTCGAAGGCCAGCGCGGTGTCATTGGAGTATCTCTTGCATAAAGATTTAACGCGGTAGTCGGTTACCGGTTGCTAACGCTGTTCCGTACCACGGCGAAAGCCGAGGTACGGAACAGTTCAGGTCGCGGTGGAACTTCGGACCGTCGCTTTCGCCGGGGTACACGTCTCGATCGGCAACTGCCGGTCGACTGCAGTCGTAGGCCTAGCCCGTGCTCCGTCGACTGCATTTCATGATTTTTTCGTCAGAAGCGGCCGTCTCAAAACGGCATAATCGACGTCTGAGCCGGTTGGCCGAAGCTATGCTTCGTCAGCTATTGATGCCTTTCGATCTCTAACTTGCGGGAATGGAGAAGCGGGCGCTGTTCGTATAATAGGATACGACCGGCTTTCCGTCCGCGTCGAGCGCTGGCTCGAAGCGAGCGCGCGCCATGATCTTCTGGCACACCGCGTCGTCAAAATCCTTCGGCCGGGTCGATAGCTGAATATGACAGCTTTTCGGTATTCCGCGATCATCGACGACCAAGCGGAAATGCACCAGCCCTTGATAGCCCAGAGATCTCATCCGCGGGGGATAATCGCTGCTTCTCATCCAGTCGCGGGGATCGCTGGCCGGTATAACGCGGCGCGACAGGGCCTTGTCAGCCTTAGCATCAATCCCCCAAGCGTGAAGCAGATCGTCGTTACAGGCCGTCAGCGCCTGTTCTGGAGCTAACATCGAACCGGTTTCCAATATAATCGGCTGCTTGCCGGATATCCGCACTTCGAGAAATCGGATCGCTGAGTAAAGCGCCGGATCGATCGGCCTTGCTTCGCGAAGCGTCCCATCATCTTCCGAGGCGGCTTCGGTAGGGTCAAAGCCCGTGATCCACAGGCTACCTCCCACGACGAGCACAGCTTTTCCATTGTCGAGGGTGCCGGGTGCAAACCTTTTCTCGAATTCGGCATCGTTCGGGCCAAAGCGAAGCATAACTTTGCGAACGTCGCTGCGTACATCCACCGGACGGCCGACAAGCGTCATATTGACCTTCGGACCTGGTCTGAATCGGTCGAGAACGAGTATAACTTCTTCTCCGCCGGTGCCAAACGAACGCGCTAGCCGACAGCTATCGTCAGCATAGTTCACATGCCAATTCGATGATGGCGCCAACCGCAGCGGCTCTGCTGCGACAGCAACCGGCGCGATGAAGAAAGCCGCTAGCCATCCGGTTACCGTCGAGAAGCGCAGCATGATAGGACCCCGTCGGAAATTTGTCGCCCAAAGGTGGGCACGCGACTTGGCTAACAGTGAGTTGGCATTTTCGCTATTCTTTACTGCAGTATATGGCACCTGCCGCGTGAGCGCTTTCCGCAGTCGCGAGGCGGCTCGTCCGCGGCATATTGGTGAGCGATCCAGAGGTCCTCGGGGCTACGACAGGAGGCGCCTATTGTCCGCTCCTCAAAATCTGCGGCTGAAAGCGGCCTGACCGCAAACGGCCACTAGTTACGTGGCGTTCCATGGCTCAGCTGTCGGGTGAACGCAATTCGAAGAACGCCCTCGAAAAGGCGGTCATCAAGCTCTCAGGCTGTTCCAGCGGTATCAAGTGCCCAGACTTCTCTATGATAATCATAGTCGATTCGGGGATTTTTCCTTGCAGAATCTGGCTTTCCTCGATTGATCGGAGTTCGTCCTGCGCGGCCGCAACGACCAGCGTGGGGCATACTATTTCCCCAAGGCGCTCTGTGTCATCGTCACGCCGAAGCCGTGACTGGCGTTCGAAGACCTCTCCTCCCAGCCTGTTACTCATCCGCTGTACGCGAGCAATCAACGCTTCATTGCGATGTTCCGGGTGGAGGGATCGTGCGACAGCGGCCCGGCTCAATTCGCGAAAGCCTTTTTGTCCGATTGCAGTCGCTGGCAGCGGATGGCTGCCTCGCGAGGACGTTGCTACAAGAGCAAGACCGCGAACTCGGTCAGGCGCCCGGTACGTGATCTGTCGGGCAATATAGCCGCCCATCGAGAATCCGATGACGATCGCGGGACCGGTCAGTGATGCGACCGCCCGCTCGGCCATTGCGTCAATCGAGCTGTCCCGCGTGGAGTCGACGTAGACCAGCTGACCGAGGCGCTCAAGCGCAGGACGAATGTCGGACCACATGTCCGCGTCAAGCATGAAGCCGGGCACGAGAAGTATCTGCATGGCTCGCATTGGCATAAGTGACCCTACGCGTCACGCGCCGCGCCAGTTCAGCTATTAGGTATAAGGGGATCGCAGCTCGATCGGATCGATGTTGTCCTGAGTGAATAGGAGCCGGGGAGAGGGTATCGCTGGGCGTCTGCTTCTTCGACTTGCTGTCCGAAACCGGTCGGTTCGCTACCGGCCAGACTTGAACCTCTTTCATAGGACGGCGTTCGACCAGGTGGAGAAGATGATCTCGCGATCGGCGCGGTCCTTGCTTTCCAGTGTCAGTTTCCAGCTTCCCTTAGTGGTTGCGCGGTCGACAAAGATTGAGCGGAAGATCTGGTTCGCTTCCGGAGTGTCGCTCCTGTTGCTGGCGACGACCTGGCCTTTGTCATCGATCAGCGTCGCGGACACGCTGTTCGCGGCAAGGAAAGTCAGGCCGAAGTTACTCGCTTCTTCGACTGGGATCTTGATGGTCAGCGTCTGACCGGGCGCGATGAGGAGAATCTTCGAAAAGTCGGGTGTGCTTGATCCGCTCTCCTCTTCCAGCCCCTCGACGTCGAGAAGCATAAGGCGCGCCGGTGGCCGGGCGCTTCCAGCGGACGATGCGGATTGCAATGGACTCGCCGACTGTTCGCCGGGACCGAGCGCAATGCGCGGCATCACGAAGGTGGAGAAGGGGCCGGTTTCGGTCATGCTCGTGTGAAGGATGGCCTGCGTTTCATTGTCCGCGATCATCCACTTCGCCGACGGCTCGGCGACCACGCCATCGCTCCGTGTCAGCATCCGGCACACGGGGGGCAGGGGGTTTCCGGCAAGAACCGAGAAGGGGACGCCCTTGCGATCGACGGTCTCCGCGTTGAACTTCATCACATTGATCGGCCGCAGCTCGCGGAGGGCCTCCATCGGTCTGCCGGCGAGCTCCAGCGGGATGCTCATCAGGTCGGCGCAGCTGCTGCCCCTGTTGGGTGTTCCGAGCATCACCAGATGCGATACCTGCGGCTTTCCGTCGGGATAGCTCGGCATCGTCGCGTGGATATAGCGCCGGCTGATGAGGCCGCCCATCGAATGGGCGACTAGGTCGACATGCCACGCGTTGCGGTCCTTCTGCGCGTAGCGGACATAATTGCCGAGCTCGATGGCATTTTGGGCAATCGTGTTGGTGGGGCCGAAATTGCCCATCTCATCGCCAGTATTCATCCGCCCGTGTTCCGGCTTCTCGCCGACGGGAAAGGCCTTCCAATCATAGCTGTGGCTGGTGGTCAGGATATTCTGCCAAGGCTCCCACGCGCGCCAGTTGGACCAGAGGCCGTGAACGAGCACGAGCGGTTTCGGCGCAACTTTCAGATTGCGCGTCATGTCGTCGACCTTCTTGCCCTTTTCCTCGACCTCGGCCTTGATACGCTGCATGAGCCGCGGCCGGCCGTCGTCGAACCAGGCATAGCCCGAGCTATCCCACTTGAACTGCACTTCGCGCTGCTCGCCTGCTGGCACGAAGACCGAGACTTCGCCGAGCAGGCCGTCGGGCTTGGCGCCGTCCCATTTGTCGCCCTTGTAGGTGTCGCGGAACTTCACCGTCGCCGATTTCTCGTCAGGGCTGTCGTTTGCGACGACTGCGGTCAGGCGCACGATATTGCCATCGATCGTGCCGACCTGCTCGACGATCTCTTTCCAGGCGTCCCACGTGGGAAAGCGCATGTCCTCGAACTTCACATCGACGAGGCGCAGATCGCCGCCGCAGCGACGCAGGTTCCAGCGCAGCGACTCGGTCACGTCATAGGATGTGACCGAGTGCGCGCCCGCCAGGCGGTTGGGATCGGAGGGCTGCATCCGATCTTCGCCGCTGCTCGAGAAGCGCATCGCGTCGATCGTGGTGGGCATGTCTGCGATCTTCCGGTTCGTGGCCTCCTTCGATTTGCACTGGCCACTGAAGCTCGCCGAATTCGATCCTGAAGCGGTGCCCTGGAACTCGGGCAGCCGGACGCTGACGCTATAGGTGTCGTCGTTATCGGTCGTGATGTCGACGCCCGCCTCTAGGCCACTTGCGTTACCGCGTCTCTGGCTCTTGCTGACAAACTGTCCCGACATCTGGCGCATCGTGCGCTGATGCGGACAGATCATCTGGTCGTTGGAGTTTATGGTTTCGGTCGCCGTCGCGCTGACATCTATATTCGCCGTGCCGAGGCTGTATTCGCCATCGGGCGCTGGCCGGACCGCCACATGCGCGACATAGTTATCGTTGATCGAGTTGTTGGTCGTCTCGGTGCCCTTACCGGAAACGCGCTTGACCGTCTTGGAGTCGCTGCTCGCCTGGTGGCGCGAATATTCCACCGTTCCCGCCCAGCCGGCCGTGCATTGGGCGGCGGCAGCGGCTGCCACCGGGGCGGCCGCGCCCGACAGCGTCAATCCGACCGCGAGGGCCGGCAAGGTGCGCATGATCGTCATGGGAGTATCCTCTGGATGCTGCTGCGCGTTTCGCGGGCGCGGGGAGCTGCGAAGCTTGCGCTCATCAAATTTCTTCTGGGGTTGCGTGGCGGCAGGCGTGGCGGAGTGCCGGGAGGGGGGGCTCGTCGGCACTCCGTTGCCGACGCGATCAGCCTTCCGGTTTTGCCTCGGCCTTTGCGCGGGCTTCAGGCTTGGCTTCGGCCTTCGCGCGCGCCTCGGGCTTTGCTTCGGCTTTCGCGCGGGCCTCCGGCTTGGCCTCGGCCCTGGCATGGGCTTCGGGCTTGGCTTCAGCCTTCGCCAATACGGGCATCGGCAGGCCGAGCGCGATCGCAGCGGCGAGGAAGGGGAGTTTGCTCATCTTGGACTCCATCGTCGTGAGGTGGAACAGAGAGGCCGGCCCTTGCCGGGGTGGCGTGGGACGAACCGGCCGTCTCTGCTCGCGGCTCGATGCCGCGACCGTCACGCTATGGGAGCCTCGATGTCGATGCCCTGTGCTTGCTTCGAAACCGGATGGTCGTGCGACATGGCTGCTGCCGCGTCGACCAAGGCGGACGCCGGTGCGACGAAGGCGTCAGGACAGGCCGAGCCGGCCGAGTACGGCCCGGACATAGCTCGGTCCGACCTGCACGATCGCGCCGTCCTCCATTTCGAGCGCGATGAGTCCTTTGCCGAGCCGCTGGACCGACTTCACCAGCGCGGGCCGGATGAAGGTTGAGCGGTGCACGCGCATCAAAAGCTGCGGATCGAGCAGCTGCTCCAGCGCCGTCATCGATATGCGGTGGATATAGCTGCGCGTCGAAGTGTGGAGCAGCACATAGTCGCGCGCGGCCTCGACCCACTCGATCTGGGGAATGGGGAGGCGGAGGTTGCCGCTGGCGACCTGGACCCAGATCGCCTCTTCGCGAATTTCCGTCGGCGGCACGCCTGCAATCCGGTCGACCGCATCGCGCATCGCCCGCCGCCGACGTGCCCGCTCGACCGCCTGGCGCAACCGGTCGAAGCGCACGGGTTTCAGGAGATAGTCAGCGGCATCGACTTCAAAGGCATCGGGCGCATATTGCTCGAAGGCGGTGACGAAGATGATCTCGGGGCGCGGATCGGCAACAAGGTCGGCGGCGACGCGAATGCCGCTCTTTTGCGGCATCGAAATGTCGAGCATCACGAGGTCGGGCCTGAGCTTGGCAATCCGATCTTCTGCCTCTTCGCCGGTCGAAGCCGTGCCGACCACCTCGACATCGTCGATGTCGCCGAACAGCGTTTCGAGACGCCGCAGCGCCAGCGGCTCATCGTCGACGAGCAGGACGTGCAGCATGCTCATGCCGCGAGCTCGCCGCTGCGCCGCTCGAGCGGCAGGCGCGCGATCGCAAGGAAACCGCGTTCGCGTTTCAGCGTCTCCAGGCTGCCTTTGTTGCCATACAGCGTCTGGAGCCGTTGGCGGACGTTGGCGATGCCGACGCCCGTCCCCGGCCGTGCGTCCTTTTCCTGTCCTGCGCCGTCATCCTCCACCGAGACGAGCAGCATGTCGTCGTCGCTCGACGCTTCGACCTTGATCGTCACCGGCACCGCCGAGGGCGCGAGCGCATATTTGATCGCATTCTCGATCAGCGGCTGGAGGAGGAAGCCTGGCACCAGCGCGCTATTGAGCGCGGGCGGGCAGACGAATTCGACCGCGAGCCGGTCGCCGAAGCGGGCGCTCTCGATTTCCAGATAATGTTGCAGCGTCGCGAGTTCGTCCTCGAGCGGCAGCAAGGCGTCGGGCTGCGACGACAATGTAGCGCGCAGGAATTCGGACAGTTTAGCGAGCATCGCGTCGGCGGTGCGATATTCCTTTGTGACGATCAGGGAGGAGATCGCGTTGAGCGTGTTGAACAGGAAATGCGGGTTGAGCTGATAGCGTAGTGCCGCGAGGCTGGCGGCGCTTGCGGCGGCCTCGGCGCGGCTCGCGGCTTCGCGGGCGACGGCCAGCTCCAGTTCGCGCTCGCGCGTCAGCTTGTTCGCTTCGATCACGGTGAAGGCTGCGCCGAGCAGCGCGAACTGCCAGACGAGCGCGATGAAATTGTTCGTCGCGCGGAGTGCAAAGGGCGCCGACTGTTGCGGCGACACGACGAGGCGTCCGATCCATTCGCCTGTTGAGGCGTCGATCAGCGCGAGCAAGCCCGATGCAAGAACAACCGCCGCGCCCATCGCGGCGAGGCGAACCACGGTATTGCGGCGGCGCGTGGCCCTGACCGCCCAATAGACGCCTCCCGACAGCAGCGCGCCCATCACGCAGATGTTGATGACCGAGACCGTGACATAGATGCCTGCACCGCTGAACACATGATAGGGGATGATGTAGAGCACCCCGGACAGTATCCAGGTCGCGGCAACCAGAGAGATGGTCTGGCGATGTTCGGGCTTCAGCGGCATGGCAATTCCAATGTGTAGTTCGCGCCGAGCATAAAGGAAGGGTGCGCGGTTGGCGTCCTGCCTCGTCGCACCGGTGACCGCCTTCGTCGCGCGATAATCGACTCCGGCGAGACGATATCGGCCTTGGTCGCAGAGGCGTGGAGCCCTCTGCTAACCCATCATAACCGGCCCCTGTTCGCGGCACCCCGCCGCCAGGAGATTGGGCATGGCCCTCACGCGTTACCGTTATAGTCTGGTCGCATTCGGCCTGCTCGGCGCACTAATTGTCGCCGAACAGGCGCGTGCGGCCGCCACCGAACAGCCGGTCGCTGTCGCTGCCTCGTCGGCAGCCATGCAACCGCTCGAAATTCTGCCGTCGGGTCATCCCGTCGTCCAGGTCAGAATCGACGGCTCGGCGCCGAAACGCTTCGTTATCGACACCGCGGCAAGCAGCACCACGATCATGCCGAAACTGCGCGCCGAAATGCCGGGCCTCGTCGCCAAATTGTCGGACGACCCGGTCGATGGCGCGGCGGGACGGGTCGACGTCGAGACGACGGTCGTGAAACAGGTTGGCGTCGCAGGGCATAGCTTCGTCTCGCCCGAACTGATGCTGTTGCCGCCCGGCCCAACAGACCATCTCGGCGTCGACGGCATTTTGGGCGCCGATATCATTGCAGATTTTGTGGTGGAACTGGACGTGCCCGGCCGGAGCTGGCGCATGGCGCCAACGATCGAGGCCGGAATGCTCGACGGGCTTTTGGCATCGGTTCCTTTCGTCCTCGACGATATGCGTGCTCCACGCCTGACGATCCGGCTGAATGGCGTCGAAGTCCCGGCCATCCTCGACACCGGCGCGCGCGGCACGATCATCAACTGGGCAGCGGCCAAGGCAATCGGCCTTTCTCCCGACAGCCCCGGCCTCACCAAGGCATCGGACATCAAGGGCGCGACGAACCATGCCATGCCAAGCGTCGAAGCCCCGATCGATGCGCTCACGGTCGGCGAAGCGATGGTCGAAGGCCGCAAGGTGCGCGTCGCCGACCTGCCGATCTTCAAGGTGCTTGGCTTCACCCCCGAACAGCCCGCGGTGATCCTAGGGATCGACATGTTCGCCGACCGGCGCTTCGTCATCGATCATCCGGGGCTGCGTCTGCACATCTCGCCGCCGGTCGTGCCGGCCCCGCAACAGCGCTGAGGGGGATTTCGCAACATGAAGAACATGATGATCGGCGGCGCAGCCGCGAGCGCGCTCGCCGTCGCGACCGCCGCCTTCGCCCAGCAGGCGCCGAAACCCAAGATCGAGGCCGTCTATTGGCTCTCCGCCGAAACCGTTTCGGGCATGGCGACCGGCCAGCCGGCGGGCGTCGAGAAGAATCTCTCGCTCCAGCTCGGCTCGACGCGGAGCAGCACCGCTCCCAGTGCCGAGCATCTGCCGCCACAGGGGCTGCGCGCCGGCGAGCGCCTTCCGCTTGTCTCGCCGGGCAAGGGCGCGCCCAAAGCCGACGGGAGACCCGATTACCGGCCCGGCACGCCGGACAAGCCCAAGGGGCGTATCGAGCTATACTGGGGCTGCGGCGAGGTCGCTCCCTCGGGACAGCCGGTGGTCATCGACCTTGCGACGATGAAACCCGGCGCCGCGTCGCCCTTCGGCGCGATCCCTGTTGTAAAGGCGATGGTACCGCCATCGGCGGGGCGTCATGCAACCTATGGCGAATGGCCGGGGGGCAAGAACGGCACCCGCGTGCCCCGCGCCGCCTCGCTCGTCGGCGATCATGTCGTGCAGGGCAATTATTCGCCCGAAATGCGCTTCGCCATTGCTGGCGGAAACGACTTCCTTGCGCCGCTCTCGCCGCAAAGTGCCAAGCTTGCGTCGGGCGCGGTCAAGGTTAGCTGGCCCGTGCTCGCCAATGCCCGCGGCTATATCATGACTGTCACGGGCGCGCGCGATGACGGCACGATCGTGATGTGGACGTCGAGCGCGGTGCGCATGCCCGGCATGGCGCTGCCCGACTATCTCGAGCAGGGCGACATCGCCCGCCTCGTCCAGCAGCGGATCCTGCTTTCCCCCCAAGCCACCGAATGCGTCGTGCCGTCGGCGGTCGGCAAGGCCTCGGAATCGGCGATGCTGATGATGACCGCTTATGGCCCCGAGGGAAATTTCGGCTCGCCGCGCGACGTGCCTGCGGGCTGGGGCGTCAAGCTGCGCACCAAAGCGACGCATATGTCCATGCTCGGCGTCGACGTCGCGTCGCTGATGGCGGGCGGCGACGATGGCGAGAGCGACGCGCGGGCGGACGATGCAAAGCCCAAAAAGAAGCGCGGTCTACTGCGCGGTGTCATCGGCGGCGCGCTGGGGCTGCCCGGCTGAGCATCGACCATCCAAGAAAGTTCGAGCGATGAAATTTTCCTTCCTGAAACTCGCCCTTCTCGGGCTGTTCGCCGTGGCGCCCGCGATTCCCGCGGCGCATGCCGCGGCGGGTGACAGCCGGGCACCGAAGAAACTGATGGAGCGGTGGACAACTGAAGCACCGACTCCCGGCACCGGTCTGCCGGGATGGTATTCGAGGGCGCCCGACGTCCACGTCCATCAGCCCCGCAATCTTGCGAAGATACCGATCGCCGAGATCGACCTGCTGCGCCGGCGCGCGATGGTCGCCTTCAACGCGCTGATGCAGCAACCCTCGCTCCGCGACGTGCGCGGCACCAGCCTGCACGCAGATATCAACATCTCGGTCGTGCCGACACTCGATGGCGTCCGGCTGGTCGGCGCGACCTTCACCCTCCGGGCCAAAAGCGTCATTGAGGGCGACCCCGATACGATCCAACGCGACGGACGTTATCTAACCCCATCGGAAGAGGGCGCGGTGCTGAGCGTCTTCCTCAATCCCTATGACACGATGGCGCGCCGACAGGTGCAAGCCGAGGGCGTGCAGCACCGACGCTTTCAGGTGCGAACCGGGTCCGCCTTCGGAGTGTATGTCGCCGACCGGCTGCCCGAGTATGATCCCAATTCGGAATATGCCTGGGGGCCGCGGCCGCTGGCGCTGAAACTGCAGCACGACCGAAGCTGGTATCAACCGGGCGCTGCCGGCGTCCATCCGCTGCTCGTCCACATGTCGAGCTATTCGCACGAAAATGACGACCTGCGCAGCGACAGGCTGAGCCCCGAGCGCCCCGCCGCTCGTCTCGCCGCGGCGATGTTCATGACCGATTGGGAAGATGTGCAACGCCGCATGAAGGAGATAAATTGATGAGCCGCTTGATCCTGACGACGCTCGGGCTCGCGCTTGCCTCCGTACCGGCGACCTCGGTGGCCCAGCGCACCGACGACAATGCGACGACCAGCGCCGAGGATGCTTTCGGCACCTCGATCGGCGGCGAGCAGATCGGCATCTATAACCCGAACTATGTCCGCGGCTTTTCGGCGGCAGAGGCGGGGAACATCCGCCTCGACGGGCTCTACATTGACCAGCAAGCGGCCTTTTCCGATCGGCTGATCGGAGGCTTGCAGATGCGGGTCGGCCTGTCGGCGCAAGGATATCCCTTTCCCGCGCCCACCGGCATCGCCGAATATGAGGTGCGTAGGCCCGGTGCGAAACGGCTGCTCAGCGTCAGCGGGCGCCTCGGGCCGTTCGGATCGAAGGTTCTCGAACTCGACGGGCAGTTGCCGGTCACCGACCGGCTGGCGATCGGCGCGGGTTATGGACTGGTGTCCGACCGCAATCACACCGGCGGCGCGGCCGAATTTCGCACGGCCGCGCTGATTGCGCGCTGGGAACCGGTCGACGGCGTCGAAATCATTCCTTTTTGGAGCCGTGTCGGGATCGCCGACGAGGAACTCCCGCCGCTGCTGCTGACGGCTGGAGATTTCCTGCCGCCGCGGCTCGAGCGCGTGAAGCGGATCGGGCAAAAATGGGCGGCTAACGATGGTGAGACGATCACTGCGGGTCTTGCCACAACGTTGAAAAGCGGCGGCTGGATGCTGAAGGCCGGGGCATTTCGTTCGATCCTCGATCTTGACCGCTCGCACACCCAGCTGTTTCTCAATGTCCGGCCCGACGGGACCGCCGACGAGGTGGTCATCGCGGAACCCGGGCGGCGGTCGGCCTCGACGAGCGGCGAGGTACGACTCTCGCGCCGCTTCGCCGACGGGCCGCGGCTCCACACGCTCCATCTTTCGATCAAGGGTCGCGACCGTGCGCGCGTCTATGGCGGCAGCAGCGAAATCTATGTAGGCAACCATCCGATCGAGGATCCCGTCGACTTCCCCGAACCTGTTTCGGAATTTGGGCCGCAGACGCGCGATACCGTACGGCAGTGGACTGCGGGTATCGCCTATGAAGGACGCTGGAAAGACGTCGGCGAAGTCAGCATTGGCTTGCAGAAGACCGACTATAGCAAGCGCGTGTTCGGTCCCGACCTGCCCGTCATCACGACGAAGGATGCGCCGCTGTTGCTGAATGCGACCGCCGCCCTCTACGCTTCGCCGTCGCTTGCCTTCTACGGCAGCTATACCGAAGGGCTGGAGGAAAGCCCCGTCGCACCCGGTCATGCGGTCAACCGCGACGAAGCGCCGCCGGCAATCCGCACGCGCCAGGTCGACGCCGGCCTTCGCTGGTCGATCGCCCCCGCGATCCGTCTGGTGGCGGGGGTGTTCGAAGTGACCAAGCCTTTCTATTCGCTCGACGGCGCAAGGCTGTTCCGCCAACTCGGCGACGTGCGCCATCGCGGCGCCGAATTCTCGCTTTCGGGCCAGATCGCCCCGGGCCTGACCGCGATCGCCGGGACCGCGCTGATCGACGCCAAACTGTCAGGCGACGCCGTCGATAGCGGGCGGGTCGGCCGGAAACCGCTCGCGAGCTTCGGCCGGCTTTCGACCGCGGTGCTTGATTATCGGCCGACCTTCGCGCCCGCCGTCTCGGTCGATCTCGTCGTCGAAAGCACGTCGGACCGGGTTGCGAGTGCCGACGGCAAACTCGTTATCCCGGCGCGTGCCATAGCGTCGGTCGGCGGCCGCTACCGGTTCAAGCTCGGCAAGGCGCCCGCAACCTTGCGCGTACAGGTTGCGAACATCGCCAACAAATATGGCTGGGCGAACGGGTCGTCGGGTATCTACCTCTACAACCTTCCGCGCCGGCTGACCGCCACGCTGACGACCGATCTCGGCTGACGTCCTCAACTCGTGAAATTTTCGGAGACCAACATGCAACGCATTTTGTGCGCGGCCTTCGCCGCTACCGCCCTTCTGATATCTGCCCATAACGCAAATGCGCAGGGGTTTCTGAAGCGTCTGGCCGATCGCGCCGTCGAGAAGGTAGAGCAGAATACCGAAAAGCTCGTCGACGATGTGATCAATGGATCGGCCAGACCGCGCGCGGATAAGAGCTCGAATGACGAGGTACCTGTCCAAGTTGAAACTTCGCAGGAGGCGGCGTCAGCGCAGACCGTTCCAGAAGCGCCCGCGCCAAAAGCACGTTACATCGACAGCCTCAAGACGCCACCCGACGTCGAAGCGAAGAAGGCCGAGTATAACAAATTCGGTGAAGTGAGCTGCAATGACTGCGAAGGCGGAATCGAGCTCGATGGCCGCCCGACCTTTCCATTCGACGAGTTCAGCGGACGATATAATGAGCGCGCCAAGCGCGCGGGCAGCTGGCCTGTTGGATATATTCATCGTTGGCAGGGTCGCGCCTCCAAGGGCACGCTTGCCGTGACGGCTGAAGAACGCGTCGACGGATTTCCGTGTCGCCGTCTCGAGTATCGGCTGGAGCGAGGCGGTGCGTCGGTCAGCCGACCCGGTCTTATCTGCCTGGGCCTCGCGAACAGCTCGTCGGATGTCGAAAACTGGCACGAGATATACTGAGCAGCCGACCTTGATGCCGGGCTAAGTCCTTTAGCAAGGCTGAGTGCACATGAAAGGTATATGATGAAGAATTGCGCCATCCTCGGCGCCGTAATGGCGATCGCGGCGACTTCGGTGCTGGATGCCCGGCCGGCGCCGGCAAGCGCCGCAGGCCGCTGGACGCAGTCCAGCACCGGTAAAGAACTGGTCTTGGTCCCGCGCGTCAAGCTTCAGCCGAACGTCGGCGTGTCCTATGGCACCAGTTTGGGTGGCACGGCGGGCTTTGGTTCGCCTACGCGCACAACGATTCTGACCGAGCCGGTTCAGATGCAGGTATCGCGTTCCATGACGCTGGAAGTCGAGCAAGACGGCCGTTTTAAGTGGAAGATCGTTAAACGCCACGCCGAAACGGAAAGCTGCTCGATGACGACGACGCAAGTGAAGCAGGGGCGTCTCACTCACGAGGGCGGCAAGGCCAGTTTCGCCGTCGAAGATGGCACCGAGAGCTTTGTATCGAGCTGTGGCCGGGAAGGCAGTTCCCAACTTGCGCGAACGTCGGAGCAGTATGTCGTCCAGCTTAGCGGTGGCCAACTGGTGTTGCAAAGCGGCGCGACCCGCTGGACCTTTCTGCGGAGCTAAATGCGGATCATCCTATGTCCGCTTTTACCCACGCTAGTCTGGAAGCTGCCTGTCCGAACTCGGCCAAGAGCCGCTGAGCTAGTATCGATGTTTCAGCGCCGAGATTACCAAAGCGCGAAATCGACGTCGGCGGCTTCGCCTTGCTCACCTCAACGAGGAAAAAGATTCTCGGCGGCGAAGGTGACGAAGGCGCGCAGCTTGGGCGAGGCATGCCGGCTCGTGGGCCACATCACGCAGAGCTTGGTTCGCGTTTCCAGATAGCTGTCGAGGACTCGAACAAGTGAACCCTGTTCCAATTGCCTGGTGACGGACAAGTCGGGAACGCACGCGATGCCGAGACTGTTTTCGGCCAAGCCGATCTGCGCTTCGAGCGCGTTTGTCACCACGCTAATCGGCATATCGATCTGGACGGGCTCGCCCTTTCTGGTCAACGGCCATTGGTCGAGCTTGCCCGTAGAGGCGTAGCGGTAGACGAGGCAGGCATGGCGGGCCAGATCTTCCGGCGTTTGCGGGGTACCCACCTGGCGGAAATAGTCTGGCGATCCGACGATCGCCCGGCGAAAATGGCCGAGCGTGCGGGTCATGAGTCGCGAATCGCTATGTTCGCCGGTGCGGATCACCGCGTCGAAGCCTTCGCCGATGACGTCCACCACCCGGTCGGTGGCGTCCAGTTCCAGCTCGACCCGCGGATGAAGCTGCTTGAAGGCGGCGAGCTTCGGGATCGACACCATGCTCATCGACGGCAAGCTGATACGCAGCCTGCCTTGCGGCACCGCCTGAGTTCGGGAGAGCTCCAGTTCGGCGGCTTCATATTCGCAGATTATGCGGCGGCAGCGCTCGAGAAACATCGAGCCCTCCGGCGTCAATGTGATGCTGCGGGTCGAGCGATGGAACAGCCGGGCGCCAAGCCGGTCCTCGAGGCGCGCCACGGCTTTGCTGATAGCGGACGCCGACAAGCCAAGCTTCCGGCCGGCCTCGGTGAAACCGCCGGCATCGACCGCCTGCACAAATGCGTGGAGTGCTCCCAAGCTGTCCATGGCGTTGTTTAGCTTTGTCCGACAAAAATTCCAAAGTGTTATGCACTGGCTCCCACTTTTCGCTCATTCGAGGCCCTCTATGTTCGAAGTCGAAGCGGTGGCCGCGATGCCTCCGCACATTCGACACTCTCCTGGAGGCGTTCTGCCGATGACATCCACAACGATCACGCAGGCCAGCAGTTCGGCCGAGGCCAGACTTCCGCTCGGGGGGCTGCTGGCAATCGCCATGGCGGCTTTCATCACGCTCCTGACCGAAATCCTGCCTTCGGGGCTCCTCCCGCAGATGGCGAAGAGCCTTGGGAAATCCGAGGCGCTGATTGGTCAACTCGTCACCGTCTATGCGATCGGCTCGCTCGTCGCTGCCATTCCCCTGACCATCGCGACGCAGAATTGGCGGCGGCGCACATTGCTGCTGATCGCCATTGGCGGTTTCGCCGTGGTCAATACGGTGACTGCCATCTCCGACAGCTATGCCGTCACGCTGGTCGCGCGTTTCTTCGCCGGCGTCAGTGCGGGGCTGCTCTGGGCGCTGGCGGCGGGCTATGCCGCGCGGATGGTGCCCGAACATATGCAGGGCCGCGCAATCGCCGTCGCCATGGTGGGCGCACCGCTTGCCCTTTCGCTCGGCATTCCCGCTGGAACACTCCTTGGTACGATGGTGGGCTGGCGCTGGGCCTTCGGCCTTATGAGCGGGTTCGCCATCATTCTGGTTTTCTGGGTCTTGAAAATGGTCCCCGATTTTCCGGGGCAGAAGCAGGGGCAGGAATTCTCGCTGAAGACGGTGTTCACCCTGCCGGGTATTCGGCCGGTGCTGTTCGTCATCTTCGCTTATGTGTTCGCGCACAATATTCTCTATACCTATATCGCGCCCTTTCTGGCGCGGGCTGGCATCACGGACAGGGTGGATGTCGTCCTGCTGGTTTTCGGCATGGCATCTCTGCTCAGTATCTGGATCGTCGGCGCTTTGATCGATCGCTGGTTACGTGAACTGGTCCTTGTCAGTATCCTGCTGTTCGGTCTTGCCGCGCTGGCCCTCGGTATCGCGGGCACTGTGCCGGCGGTAATCTATACAGCGGTGGCCTTTTGGGGATTGGCCTTTGGCGGGGTGGCGACATTGTTCCAGACGGCTTCCGCCAAGACGGCCGGCGAGGCGGCCGACGTTGCACAGTCGATGCTCGTCACGACCTGGAATCTTGCTATCGCTGGCGGCGGCATCGTCGGCGGACTATTGCTGGAAAGCCTCGGGGCGGGTGCGTTCCCGTTTACGCTACTCGCCCTGCTGGCGGCGACGCTCCTTGTCGCCTGGTCTGCGCGCACGCATGGCTTTCCGATCGTGGAGCGCGGCTAAAGACAGCGTCCCGACCAATAGCGGCCTCTAATCTACTGAAAGCCAGGCAGATTGGTCGTGCGCAATCGGTCGCCCCCCGCGGCGTGTTTGGCTCATGTCTGCGATGACGCCCGGGCACCAGATTGCAGCAAGAAAAGTCCGCTTCGGCGGGCCCTTTTTGTCCATGTCCAGAGGGGCTATGTGCCTGTGCGAACGACACATATTGCTGAATAGGGCAAGAAGAAAATAAAGTATTTTCAAATATTTTGAACAACGACCTGAGTTGATGGTTGAATTTGTAAGAACGGCTACCGCCAGTTCCAGGAGCTTCCCCCATGCGTAACTAAATGTTCGCGGCGAGTATCGCCGCAATCGCCTTGTGCCGTCGGCCGTTTCGGCGCGCACCCAGTCGCAGACGACTTGCGAGCAGCAGCGCTCGACGCGTGTCGTCGCGACCGTCGGCGGCGCCGCGGCCGGCGGCGTGCTCGGCAATGTTGTCGCCGGAAAGGGCGACAAGCGTCTCGGTACTGTGATCGGCGCCGTGGGCGGCGCGATCGTCGCCGACCAGGTTGCTAAGCCCGGCCGCGATTGCCGCGACGCTTATGGCTATTATGATCAGGAAGGCCGCTGGCACGCCTCGGGGATCGGTTCAAATGAAGCGCGCGGCTATTATGATCGCGAAGGCAGCTGGGTCGAAGGTCCGCCCAACGGCCGTTATGGCGACGATGGACGCTGGGTCACCTACAGCGGATCCAACCGCGGCGAGGGCGATTATCGCTCGGACGGCGAATGGGTGCCCGCATCGGCGAATGGCTATTTCGACCGCAACGAAAAATGGGTCACAGGCTCGAAGAGCGGACGCTACGACAATCGCGGGCGGTGGGTCACCGGCACCGATACGGGATCGAGCAGCCGCCGCGATGCGAAGGGCAATTGGGTCGCCGACCCGCAGCCAGGATATTATGATAATGGCCGCTGGATTGCGGGCGCTGCGACGGGCTATTACGACGGCCGCAGCCAGAATAATGCCGGCACGGGCGGCGCTTCGGTCATCGGTGGCGGCTACGGTACAGGCCGCCCGATCGTGACGCAGCTTTCGGACCTCGACCAATATGTCCGCACGGCCCGGTCGGATCGCCGGCTCGATGCGCGTACTGCAGCAAGCGTTCGGCGCGATTTGATGGCCATCCGGGGCGACGAGAAAAAGATGCGCCACGACCGCATGGGCAATTTGTCGGCGCGTGACGAAACCGCCCTTCAGGCGCGGGTCGATCGCGTCAATCTTCGCCTGCGCATCAGTCCCAACTGATCGGCGGGCCCCTGGAACGGCGGGCGCTTCTTCGGCGACGACTTCGATGTTCGCACGATCGACCGCTATGACGCGAGCGCAGAAATCGTCATGCCGCGCGGTCAGAGACCGGTAGGCAATGCACGCGCCTTCGACGCGGCCGATCTGTTTCGGACGCTCGAACCCTGCATCCGCACGCCCGAATAGACCTGCCGCGCTTGTCCGGGGCCGAGCCGCATGCCGCGCATTAGGATAGGGTAGTGTTATCTCAGCTCGCGCCCGCGTTGCCGCCGACGTCGTAAAAACGGGCCGCGAAGGAGATCACGGCCCGTTCAGGATACTCGTCCGAGTCAGCTTTTCTTGCTGCCGTCCTTCTTGTCCGACTGTTTGGCGCCGCCCTGCTGGGTACCGCCGCCGTCCTTCTGCTGCTGCTGGCTGCTCTTGTCGGATGCGCCGCCCTGCTGCTTGCCGCCGCTTGACGAACCTTTGTTATCTTGAGCCATTTTGGCTTCCTCTCACCTGATTGCCCGGGGGTGGGCATGGAAGAGACGAGCCGCCGAAGCCGATGTTCCAGGCTCGGCACCGAACTTAACCTGCGTTATACCGATTTTCATGATTGCGACGATGCGAGCCCACGGAGGCGGGCGGGGCGGTCAGGCGGATGCGCCGGACTGCGCGGCGAACCAATCGGCGTAGGGCGTGTTGCGGGCCATGTGACGGTTGTAGTCGGGTGCGCCGTCGTCCCACCAAACCGGTCCCCGCTCGCCGAGCAACCGCTTGCCCTCGTCGACCCCGACGCGGGCCTTTCGCATCGCAAGCTTGTCGTCGGACATCTTCGCCGCTGCGACCGCGCGGCGCGCGGTCATGAGCCGGTCGACAAGCCGCTCCCGCTCGCCATCGCTGAGGCGCGGGTCCGACAACCGCCAGAGCCGGCCCCGAACGACGAAATAACGCCCGTCGGGTGTCTCGGGATAGGTCTCCACGATGCGTTACGGCGCCGGCAGGGCCACCGCGGGCAAGGCGGCCAGCTCGGCTCTCGTCATCGTGCTTTCGAGGTCGGTATCACCGCCTTGGACGCGTGTCTTCAATCCGAGGATCGGGACATGGACATAGCGGTCGGGATTGGTGCCTTCAATCTCGACGAGAAGGCGATCGACCTTGCCACCGGGGCCGCGAAGGACCTTGGCCACGTCACCGAGGTCGGTGCCGTCAGCGGCGACAAGGTCGGCATCGAGAAGCTGGGCTTCGCTAAGACCCAGCGCGGCCGGCACGGGTCCCGCGACGGTCGCGCTCGTTTCCGCGGACTTCTCGAGCTTGTCTTCCGCAGCTTCGTTCGGGTCCGAGCAGGCCGCAAGCAGGGCCGAGGAGGCAATGAGCAAGATGAAATGGCGCACGGATGATCCTTTCTTTGCGAGGTTCGGAAACGCATCCCGGCGGGGTGCGGTTGCGAACCGCTAGTCTGCGAAGGCCGCGTCGGGCACTATCTGCCCCGATTGCCGCGGCGTAATCAGCTCGTCGAGGTCGAAGCCCTGCGACTTGGCGACCGCGAGATAATTTTTGACGATATCGGTCGGCAGCGCGGCGGTGCGGGAAATGAGCCAGAGATGCGCTCGGTCGGGCGTGCCGACCAGCGCCACCGAATAATCGGCTGCCAGCTGGAGGATCCAGTAGTCGCACGAGCCTGATGGGCAATTACCGATCTCGTCCGTTTGAGTGATGTGAGCGTTCGGCAGCGGACCTAGGGAAAGGAGCAAGAGCAAACGGGAAAATGGAGTGGATAGTGGAGCGCAATCTGGACCTGCGATATGTCGTCATCGGTGCCGGCATGTCGGGGATATTGGCGGCGATCCGCCTGCGTGAGTCGGGCTATCGCAACGTCACGCTGCTCGAAAAGGCGCAGACCGTCGGCGGCACCTGGCGCGAAAACCGCTATCCGGGGCTTAATTGCGACGTTCCCGCGCACGCCTATACCTACAGCTTCGCGCCCAATGCCGAATGGAGCAGCTATCTCGCTCCGGGGCATGAGATTCAGGATTATTTCGAGCGTGTGACCGCCGACTACAGCCTGCGCGACATTGCGCATTTCGGGCAGGAGGTCGAAAGCTGCGTCTATGCCGAGGGCGCCTGGCGGATCGCGACCAAAGCGGGAATGACGTGCGAGGCCGATATCGTCATCACCGCGACCGGCGTTCTTCATCATCCACGCATGCCGGACATTGCGGGGCTGGACGACTTCGCCGGAACCGTCGCCCACAGCGCGCGCTGGGATGAATCGATCCCGCTCGACGGGCGGCGCATCGGTGTGGTCGGCAACGGGTCGACAGGGGTGCAGCTGATCTCGGCGCTTGGTGGCCGCGCCGGCAAGCTCAGCCATTTTCAGCGCTCGCCGCAATGGATCATGCCCGTGCTCAACGAGCCTTATGACGAAGCGCAGCGCGAAGCCTTTCGCCGCGACCCGGCGCTGATCGACGCGATCCGCTACGACCCCGAATATCTCGCCAATGTGCTGCGCTTCACCGAAGGCATCATCAAGCCCGATTCAGAGGAAATGCAGATCATCGAAGCGATGGTGCTCGGCTATCTCGAACAGGGCGTCACCGATCCGGTGCTGCGCGAAAAGCTGCGCCCCGACTATCGCGCCGCGTGCAAGCGGCTGATCTTTTCGCCCGACTATTATCGGGTGGTACAGGAGCATGATGTCGACATTGTCGTAGGCGGGATCGACCGGATCGAGCCCGAGGGTATCCGAACCAGGGATGGCGTGCTGCACGAACTCGATCTCATCATTCTCGCGACTGGGTTCCACAGCGACCGCTTCATCCGCCCCGCCGTCGTCACTGGACGTGGCGGCGTCGCGCTCGACGATGTTTGGCGCAAGCATGCGACCGCCTATAATGCGATCTCGCTTCCCGATTTCCCCAACTTTCTCTTCCTCAACGGGCCGACCGGCCCGGTCGGCAACTTCTCGCTCATCGATGTCGCCGAACGCCAGTGGGGTTATGTCGAACAGCTGCTCGACAAGGTGGCGACGGGCGAATGCGACGAGATTTCGGTGAGCGCCGATGCCATGGCGCGCTATGAAGACGCGCGCATCGCGGCCGCAAAAGGCACGATCTTCGCCTCGGGCTGTTCGAGCTGGTATCTCGGCAAGGATGGCGTCCCGATGACCTGGCCGTGGAGCTATGGCCGCTTTGCCGAAGTGATGGCGAAGCCCGACTTCGACGATTTCGAAATGGTGAAGGCCGAGGTCGCCGCCTGAAGGCGAGGCCCGATCGGGAGAGTGACATGACAAATCCGGCAATCGCCGTCGTGACGGGCGCCAGCCGCGGCGCGGGTAAGGGCATCGCGATCGGTCTCGGCGAAAAGGGGATGACCGTTTATGTCACCGGCCGCAGCAGCGATGGCAGCGATGCGAAGGGGTGGGATGGTGCTCCGCTGGCGGGAACCATCCATGAAACCGCCGAGGCGGTGACGGCCGCGGGCGGCAATGGCATTGCGGTCGCCTGCGATCACGCCGACGATGCGCAGGTCACAGCGCTTTTCGAACGGGTGCGTAAGGATGCGGGGCGGCTCGATATCCTTGTGAACAACGCCACCTATATCCATCACCAACTTATAACCCCCGCGCCCTTCTGGGAAAAGGAGCTGGAAGCGGTGGAAATCCTCAACGTCGGATTGCGCTCGGCCTACGTCGCGAGCTGGCACGCTGCCGCGATGATGGTTGAGCAAAAATCGGGATTGATCGCTTTCACCTCCTCCTTCGGCGCGAGCTGCTACATGCACGGCGCGGCCTATGGCGCGCAAAAGGCGGGCGTTGACAAGTTCGCGCACGATATGGCGGTCGATTTCAAACCGCATGGCGTCCGCACCGTCTCGATCTGGCTGGGGCCGCAGATCACCGAGCGTGCGCTGGGCGCGGCCGAGGTGCACAAGGAGCAATATGAAGGCTTCATGGCGATGGCCGAGATGCCGCAGTTCACCGGGCATATCATCCATGCAATCGCCGGCGACCCCAACGGCGACGAGCTGTCGGGGCACACCGTTATCGGCGCCGAGATTGCGGGACGCTATGGCATCACAGACCGCGGCAAGACGCCGCCCTCGCACCGCGAGATGCTCGGCAGCCCGCGCGAACCGAACCCCGCGATCGTCTATTAGTCGGGCGTAGCCGTTGCCGCCTGCCGCCCCGCCATTCGCCCGAAAAAGGTGCAGTCGGCGAGGCTGAGCCCCGAGCTATAGCCATGCCCCCAGCGCGGCAGGCCCGACGTGGCGCGGCCGGCGGCATAGAGGCCGGGAACGATATGGCCGGTGCGATCGAGCACCTCGCCCGACGGGCGGGTGTTGAGGCCACCAAGCGTGAAGAAGGAAAAGAAGCTGGTGCGGATATTGAGCTCCAGCGCCGCGAACGGCCCTTCGTCGAGCACCTTCAGCCACTCGGGCGCCTTGTTGAAGATCGGATCATGGCCTTCAGCGGCATAGCGGTTGAAGGTGTGGACGGTGGGCGCCAGCGTGGCGTCGGGCAGGCCGAGTTCGCGTTCGACCTCCTCCCAGCTGTCACCCACCGCGGCGATCTCGATCCGCGCAAGGTCGAGCGGCCGCGCGAAAATCGCGTTGTCGACTAGCAGGAAGACGCGGTCGCCGGTTTGGTCGAGCATCGTCCGGCTTACGCGTCCGTGATAGCAATCCTCGTTGATGAAGCGCTGGCCGCGTTCGTTGACGAAAATGCCCTTCACCAGGCTTTCGGGCATGATCCACGGGCAGGTGGTGAAAAATTCGTCCATGTGGATCGCGTCGCCGCCGACGCCCATGCCCATCAATATGCCCGAGCCATTGTCATTCTCGCCGATCGGATTGCTGAGGCGCAGCGTTTGCGGCGCGTGGCGGCGGAGCATGTCGTCGTTCATGCAGAAACCGCCGGTCGCCAGCACCACGCCCTTGCGCGCGCGAATGAACTGTGGCTGGCCGTCGATGCGGACAACCAGACCGGTGACGCGGCCCTGTATGTCTGCAACGAGCGACAGAACGCGCGCATCGCATTGTACCTCGACGCCCAATGCCCGGACGCGCGCCTCGAATATGTCGACGAGCTTGCGTCCGCCGCCCCAGCCCATGAACTGGATCGTGTGTCCGCGCGGCGCGGGGGCGGCGGTTTCGCAAAAGGGCCACGCCGCCTCGCTGCCCGACCAGATCAGCGTGTCGTCTTCGGCGGGCTCGATGATCTTGCCGGGAAGAAATGTCCCTTTGTATGGAATCCCCTGATCCTTGAGCCATTGATAATGGCCGAGGCTTTCGCGTGCATAGAGCGCGACCTTGGCGGCATCGGCATCGGGGCCGCCCGCCATCATCAGATAGGCTTCGAGCGCTTCAGTCGTGTCGGTAAAGCCCGCCACGCGCTGCGCATCGGTGCCGCCGCCGCCGCCGAGGTAGATTTCACCGCCTGACAGCGCCGAGGCGCCGCCGCTGCCCGACGCCGCCTCGAACAGCATCACCGCGGCGCCGGCCTCGGCCGCCTCGATTGCCGCGCAGGCGCCTGCGGCACCGAAGCCGACGATCGCGACATCGGTCTCGCCGTCCCAGCGCTCGACCTGTTCGTGAGGAAAGGGGCGAGCGGTGGAGAAATCGCTCATGCGGCGGTCTCGCGCGCCTTCAGCATGTCGAGCGCGACGTCGACGATCATATCCTCCTGCCCGCCGACCATCTTGCGGCGGCCGAGCTCGACGAGGATCGTGCGCGTGTCGAGGCCATAGGTTTCGGCCGCCTTTTCGGCGTGGCGCAGGAAGCTCGAGTAGACACCCGCATAGCCTAGCGCGAGTGTTTCGCGGTCGACGCGGACCGGGCGGTCCTGCAGCGGACGCACCAGATCCTCCGCCGCGTCCATCAGCGCATTGACGTCGCAGCCGTGGTTCCAGCCCTTGCGGTCGGCGGCGGCGACAAAGACCTCGAGCGGCGCATTACCCGCGCCCGCGCCCATCCCGGTGAGCGAGGCGTCGATGCGCACCGCGCCTTGCTGCGCCGCGACGATGCTGTTCGCGACACCGAGCGACAGATTATGGTGCGCGTGCATGCCGCGCTGCGTTTCGGGTTTCAGCACGCGATCATAGGCTTCGAGCCGTGCCTTGACGCCGTCCATGTCGAGCGCGCCGCCGCTGTCGGTGACATAGACGCACTCGGCGCCGTAGCTTTCCATCAGCAAGGCCTGGTTCGCGAGCGCCTCGGGCTCGATCATATGGCTCATCATCAGGAAGCCCGCGACATCCATGCCAAGGTCGCGCGCGATGCCGATATGCTGTTTCGACACATCGGCCTCGGTGCAATGCGTCGCGACGCGCACCGAACGGACGCCGAGGTCATAGGCGCGGCGAAGTTCCTCGACCGTGCCGACACCGGGCAGGATCAGCGTGGTGAGCACCGACTTCGTCAGCACCGATGCGACCGCTTCCAGCCATTCCCAGTCGGTGTGCGCGCCGAAGCCATAGTTGAAGCTGGCGCCGCTCAGGCCGTCGCCATGCGCGACCTCGATCGCGTCAACCCCCGCGTCGTCGAGCGCCTTCGCGATCACCTTCACGTCGTCGATGCCATACATATGGCGGATCGCGTGCATCCCGTCGCGCAGCGTGACGTCCTGGATATAGAGCTTGTCGCCCGCCTCCACGTTGAACCGGCTCATGCGACCACCTTCTTTCCTTCGCGGATACGCTCTGCGAGCAGTTCGCCGGTCGCCTTGGCGGCGGCGGTCATGATGTCGAGATTGCCCGAATAGGGGGGCAGGTAATCGCCCGCACCCTCGACCTCGAGCAGGATCATCGTCTTGATCCCGGTGAACTCGCCGCGCCCGGGGATCTTGAGCTTGTTGTTGTCGCCGAAGCGCTCGAACTGCACCTCCTGCTTCAGGCGGTAGCCGGGCACATAAGCCTGCACCTTCTTCACCATGGCCTCGACCGACGCGCGGATCGTGTCCTCGTCGGCGCCCTCGGACAGCGTAAAGACCGTGTCGCGCATGATCATCGGCGGCTCGGCGGGATTGAGGATGATGATCGCCTTGCCCTGCGCCGCGCCGCCGACCTTTTCGATCGCGCCCGCGGTCGTGCGGGTAAATTCGTCGATATTGGCGCGCGTGCCGGGTCCCGCCGAGCGCGACGAGACCGATGCGACGATCTCGGCATAATGGACGGTGGCGACCTGGCTGACCGCGGCGACCATCGGGATTGTCGCCTGTCCGCCGCACGTCACCATATTGACGTTGCCGGCATCGAGATTGTCCTCACCGTTGACGGTCGGGATCGTATAAGGGCCGATCGCCGCGGGGGTCAGGTCGACGACCCGCTTGCCGTCGGCGCGCAGCGCGGCGTCATGCACCTTGTGCGCATAGGCGCTGGTCGCGTCGAAAACGATGCCGATCTCGGGATAGACGTCCATGACTTTGAGCCCGTCGATGCCTTCATGCGTCGTCGCGACGCCGCGTTCGCGCGCCATCGCGAGCCCTTCGGATTTTTCGTCGATGCCGACGACCGCCACCAGCTCCATATTCTGCGGATATTTGATCATCTTGATCATCAGGTCGGTGCCGATATTGCCCGAACCGATGATCGCTGCCTTCACGCGGGTCATTGCCATTCCTTATACAAAACGCGCGACGCAATGGCCGAGCGTGCGGCGGCCGTCGCCGAGGATCATTTCGAAAATGTCGCCCTTCGCCGCGGGTGCGAGGGGCACGAGGCTGCCCGACAGGATGATGTCGCCGGCATCGAGCGTCACGCCATGCGCGCCGAGCGTATTGGCGAGCCACGCGACCGCCTGCGCCGGGTCGCCCTGAACCGCATGGCCATAGCCTTCGGACAACGGCGATCCGTTTTTCGCCACCGCGACATGCAGGTTCGGCAGATCGAGCGCGCGCGGGTCGATGCGTTCCTTGCCGAGTATAAAGACACCGCACGAGGCGTTGTCGGCAACCGTGTCGACGATACCGATCTTCCAGTCGGTGATGCGGCTGTCGACGATCTCGAAACAGGGGGCGATGCTCGCGGTCGCCGCGATCACGTCGGCGGCGGTCACGCCCGGACCGTTCAGGCTGTCCTTCAGGATGAACGCGATCTCGGCCTCGGCGCGCGGCGCGATCAGCGCTTTCGCGTCGATGTCGATATCGCCCTCGATATGCATCCAATCGGTGAGGAAGCCGAAATCGGGCTGATGGACACCCAACATGTCCTGCACCGCTTTCGACGTGACGCCGATCTTCTTGCCGACGACGCGTTCGCCGTCGGCAAGCCGCCGCGACAGGAAATCGAGGCTGATCGCATAGGCGTCGTCGATCGTCAGCAACGCATCGCGCGCGATCAGCGGTTCAACAGTGCGCCGGTCGCGCAGCGCCGCATGAAGCTCGCGCCCGTAAGTTTCAGCGATGCTCATCGAGAAACTCGATTGCATA
Organism: Sphingopyxis sp. Root154; assembly: GCF_001427105.1. GTDB lineage: Bacteria > Pseudomonadota > Alphaproteobacteria > Sphingomonadales > Sphingomonadaceae > Sphingopyxis. The sequence goes on along the minus strand of NZ_LMGI01000002.1, from coordinate 60,832 downwards.
GCGGTTGAACTCGCTCGCGCGCTCGACCTGCACCCAGTGGCCGACCTTGTTGAAGGTCACGCAGCGCACATCGTCGCACGCTTCGAAGAAATACTGGATACCCGAGAGCGGCATGAACCGCTCGTTCTGGCCCCAGAAGAGCAGGATCGGTACCTTGATCTCGCCCAGCCGCGGCCGGACATTGTGCGTCCGCATCCGCGTGATCACGTCCTTGGGCTGCCGGCGCGCGACCGCGAAGCGCTCCTCCACGAGCGCATCGGTGATGTGTTTCGGATCGTAAACCAGATTTTCGCCGAGGCGCCGCTGGTCGGCGAGGCTGAAGTCGGGGCTGCCGAACGAGGAACGCATGTCGGCGATGCCGGGCATGGCGAAATAGACGTCGAGCTCCTCGATGCAGCCGGGCGCCATCAGGATCAGCCGTTCGACGAATTCGGGGTGATCCTGCGTCATCTGGATCGCGATGCCGCCGCCGAGCGAATTGCCGATCAGCGTCGCCGTCTCGATCCCATGCGCTTTCAGTGCGTCGTACAGCGTGTCGGTGAACAAAGTCAGCGTATAGTCGATGTCTTCAGGTTTCGACGAGGCGCCATAGCCGATCAGGTCGGGCAGGATGACGCGGTAACCGGCCGCGACGAACGCATCGACATTATGCCGGAAATTCGACAGCCCCGACGCGCCGGGGCCGCTGCCGTGGACGAACACCAGCGCCGGGCCTTCGCCCGCTTCCTTGATGGTGATGTCATAGCCGCCCGCGACGCGGTGGGTCGTTTCCTTCATCTCTCCCATGGCAGTTTCCTCTTACATGAATGTGAAGGCGGGCGGTTCGCCGAGCATCGTCATCACGACGTCGGTGGTGCGATTGCCGGGGTCGTTCGCGACGTGCGCGCGCGCGGCGTTGAGGTCGAGCCACGGCTGGATGATCGCGCTCGACATATAGATGGCGCGGCCGCCGAGCAGCTGGACCATGCCGTCTACCAGCTCGGCGAGCCGCCGCACGACGGTCGAGGACTGATAGGCATAGAGCGCGCGTTCCTCGATTGTGATCGGCTCGCCGCTTTCGGATTTCGCCATCAGCCGGTCGAAGGTCGTCTGGTGCGTCAGCTCCATCTCAAGGATTTGCGCATGCGCATTCGCGATCGCGCCGTGGAGCAAAGGATCGGCCTTAGACGCCTTGCCGGTGTTGGTCGAAATGCGGCCCTGCATGATCTCCATCGCGGCATTGACCGCCGCGCGCGCGCCGCCGAACGCCGCAGTCGACACCGACCGGACAAAGATCTGCGCCCAGGGCAGGCGATAGAGCGGGCCGTCATTCTCGGCCTGGCCGGGGTTGGTGCAGGCAAAGCCGTCGCTGGCCTTGTGCGTGCGATGTTCGGGGACGAAGACGCGCTCGACGAGGATGTCGAAGCTGCCGGTGCCCTGCAGCCCGAAGACGTCCCATGTCCCCTCGATGACCTGATAGTCGCCGCGCGGAAGGAGGAAGGTGCGCATGTCGGGCGGGCCACCGTCGGTGTCGAAGTTGAGCGCGCCGAGCAGTACCCAGCCGCAATGCGTCGAGCCCGAGGAAAAGCCCCAGCGGCCCGAGAGGTAAAAGCCGCCCTCGACCTTCTCGACCTTGCCCACCGGCTGATAGGTCGACGAGACGAGCATCGCGCCGCCATTGTCGCCCCACACCTCGCGCTGCGCCTCGTCGTGGAAGAGCGCGAGCTCATAGGGGTGGCAGCCGAGCACGCCATAGATCCAGCCGGTCGACATGCAGCCTTCGGCAAGCGCCTTCTGCACTTCGAAGAAAACATTGGGGTGCATTTCATAGCCGCCCCAGCGCTTCGGCTGCAGGATGCGGAAGAATCCGGCGTCCTGCATCTCGGCGACGGTTTCGGCCGGCACATTGCCGTCGAGCGTCGTCTGACGCGCGCGCGCCTTCAGCGTCGGGATCATTGCGCGGGCGCGCTCGATCAGCGCGGCGGGGGTGGGCAGCGCGGTGTCGGCGGCTTGCTGCGGGGCGGTGGCCATATGCTCTCCTCGGGATATTCATGCGCTTGCGGGAGGCCGCGTCGCGATATCACTCCCATATTCGTAGTGAATGATGCATTTCTCTACGCAAGCTGTCAATCCGGATTCTATGCAAAATGTCGCTTCGGGCTATTCGAAGGGCCGGGCTGCGTATCGAGGCGCGCAGCGCGATACGCAAAGTGTCGCTTGCCGTAGCGGCGTTCAGGGCTTTGGATTGATCGATCGACAGCGATAGGTGCGAGCTGAGAAGGAAAAATATACGGTTTGCGTAAATTATAACGCAAATTTCTACGTATCATACTTGATATAGCGCGTTCTCGCCTGTAGCTTGCGCTCGATTCAGGGTGCCGGAGCACCCGTCCGTAGGGGATGAGTGAATGGCAATCAGGTCACTGGCCTATGTCGTGGTCGATACGGCCGATGTCGAAGCGTGGCGCGCCTATGCCGAACAGGTGCTGGGCATGCAGGCGATCGACCATGCGGGCGGCCTGCGCCTGCGCATGGACGAGCGTCCGTTTCGCATGCTGATTCGCAAGGGCGATGCCGAGCAGTTTCACGCCGCGGGGCTCGTCTATCCCGACAAGGCCGCCTTCGATCGCGGCATTGCGGGACTCCGTGATGCAGGCGTCGTAGTCGAGCCCGCGTCCGAGGCGGAGGCGAAGGATCGCCATGTCGTCGAATTCGTCCGCTGCACCGATCCCTCGGGCAACCGGCTCGAACTCGGCTGGGGACGCGTCGTCGACGGCAACCCCTTCGTCTCGCCCGCTGGCGTATCCGGCTTTATCACGGGCGAGATGGGGATGGGGCATGTCGTCTTTCCCGCGGCGAAGATCGCCGAGACGCGCGCCTTCTATATCGAGCTGCTCGGTTTCGGCGACACCGACGAGATGCGCGTCTATATGCAGGGCGGCGGACCCGACGATCCGGGGCTCGGCATGCATTTTCTCCATTGCGACAATCCGCGCCACCACAGCGTCGCGCTCGCCGAATTTCCGGTGCCGAGCGGGCTGGTCCATATGATGGTCGAAGTGCCGGGCCTCGACGACGTCGGGCGTGCGCTCGACCGCGCGAAGGCCGCGAACATCCATATCTCGTCGAGCCTCGGCAAGCATATGAACGACAAGATGGTGAGCTTTTACATGCGCAGCCCCGGCGGCTTCGACATCGAATATGGCTTCGGCGGCATCCAGCCCGACTGGGCCAGTTTCACCCCGACGATCAGCATCAAGGAAGACGAATGGGGTCATCACTGGGACTTCGGCGGCTAACGCGCCTCCGAAATCCCGCCCCCTTACTGCATCATTGGAGAGATACTCATGCCCAGCCATGACGATATGGTCCGCGCCGTCGAACGCTATGTCGAGGCGTTCGAAAAGGGTGACGCGGCAATGGCGTCCGGCCTTTACGCCGACGACGCGACGGTCGAGGATCCGATCGGCACCCCGATCCACCAGGGACGCGACGCGATCCACGCCTTTTATACGATGTCGATGCAGGCGGGCGCCAAGCTCCGCCTCGACGGCCCGGTCCGCACCGGCGGCGACTATGCCGCCTTTGCCTTCACCGTGCTCGTCGACTTCGGCGGGCCAAAAGAGATCGAGGTAATCGACACCTTCAAATTCGACGGCGAGGGCAAGGTGACCGAGATGCGCGCCTATTGGAGCCCCGCCAACATGCGCAGCACCGGGGCATAGTGGCGATGCGCGAAGCCGCCATCGTTTCGACCGCGCGCACCGGCGTAGGCAAAGCCTATCGCGGTGCATTCAACGACACCGAGGCGCCGGTGCTGGCGGCGCATGTCGTCAACGCCGCGATCGAGCGTGCCGGGATCGACCCGGCGCGGATCGACGACGTCTATCTGGGCGTCGGCAACCACTGGAACACGCAAAGTTACAATCTCGGGCGGCTGGCGGTTCATGGTTCGATACTCCCCGATTCGACCGGAGGTTTCACGCTCGACCGCAAATGTTCGTCGGGGCTCAACGCGCTTGCGCTCGCCGCGCGCGGCATCATGTGCAACGAGATCGACGTCGCGATTGCGGGCGGGATGGAAAGCATCTCGCTCACCCTCAACAAGCACGCCCCGGCCTTTCGCAACCGGTCCGAGTTCATCAAAACGGCCGACCCGCACGCCTATATGGCGATGATCGAGACCGCCGAGATCGTCGCCGACCGCTATGGCGTCAGCCGCGAGGCGCAGGACGCCTTCTCCGCGACCAGCCAGCAGCGCGCGGGCGCGGCGCAGACCGCGGGCCGCTTCGCGCAAGAAATTGTGCCGATCACCGTCACCAGGGCGCTGTTCGACAAAGAAGGCAATGAAACCGGCAAGGAAGAATTGACGCTGGCGCATGACGAGGGCGTGCGCTGCGACACCACCGCCGAAAAGCTCGCGGGGCTGAAACCCGTGTTCAAGGACGGGCTCGTCGTCAAGGAAGGCCGTCATATCACCGCGGGTAACGCCAGCCAGCTATCCGACGGCGCCTCGGCACAGGTCGTGATGGACCGCGCGATGGCCGAGAAGGAAGGGTTGCCGATCCTCGGCATCTATCGCGGTTTTCAGGTTGCGGGCTGCAAGGCCGAGGAAATGGGCATCGGCCCGGTCTTCGCCATCCCCAAGCTGCTCGAACGCGCCGGCCTCAAGATCGACGACATCGGCCTCTGGGAAATCAACGAGGCGTTCGCCAGCCAGGCGCTTTATTGCCGCGACAAGCTCGGCATCGATCCGGGCAAGCTCAACGTCAACGGCGGCGGCATCGCGATCGGCCATCCTTTCGGGATGACGGGCTCGCGCCTCGTCGGCCACGCGCTGATCGAGGGCAAGCGCCGCGGCGTCCGCTATGCGGTCGTCTCGATGTGCGTCGCTGGCGGCATGGGCGCCGCCGGCCTGTTCGAAATCGTCTAAATCAAAAGGAGGCGGCGATGGCGCTGTTGTTCGAAGGAAAAACCGCATTCGTCACCGGCGGGGGCAGCGGCATCGGCCGCGCCGCTGCGCTGGCCTTTGCCGCGGAGGGCGCGAAGGTCGCGATCGGCGATCTCAATGGCGACAGCGCCGCCGAAACCGCCGCGCTGATCCGCGCGGAGGGCGGCGAGGCGCATCATGGCGCGCTTGACGTTACCGACGGCGACGCGGTCGATGTCTTTGTCGACGATATGGTGGCGCGCTGGGGCCAGCTCGATTGCGCCTTCAACAATGCTGGGATTTCGCTCGAGGGCATGGAAACGCCGTGGGGCGACCTTGGCGCCTATGATCGCACCATCGCGGTTAACCAGCGCGGGCTGCTGCTCTGCATGGCCGCTGAACTGCGCCATATGGAAAGGGCGGGGCGCGGTGCGATCGTCAATACAGCGTCGATCGCGGGTATGGCGGGCGCCGGGGGCGCCGGCTATTGCGGGTCGAAGCATGCGGTCGTCGGGCTCACGCGCTCGGCTGCGATGCGCTACGCCGCGCAGGGCATCCGCATCAACGCCGTCTGTCCCGGCGCGATCCGCACCCCGATGGTCGATGCCGTGGTGAAGGAGGAAGCCGCGGCGCGCTTCGTGGCCGAAATGCACCCGATGAACCGCATCGGCGAAGCACATGAAATCGCCGACGCGGTGATCTTCCTCTGCTCGGGCAAGGCGAGCTTCATCACCGGCCACCCGCTCGCGGTCGACGGCGGTTATCTGGCGCGCTGAGCGAGTATCCGCCAGCCGCGCTTTCGCGGGAATGACGAGTAGTGGAATGCCAAGCGTCGCTTTCCGACGTTGGATCTATTGATTCACCCGCATCGCATGGCGCGCGGCGAGCCAGCCGAAGGTCATCGCAGGGCCCAGTGTCGCGCCCGCGCCCGGATAGGTCCGCCCCATCGCGGCCGCCGAAGCGTTGCCGATCGCATAGAGCCCGCCCAGCGGCCTGCCGTCCTCGCCGAGCACCCGACCGTTGTCGTCGGTGAGCAGCCCGCCGTTGGTGCCAAGATCGCACGGATAGATCGGGATGGCATAAAAGGGGGCCTCGGCGATCGGCGCGAGCGTCGGGTTCGGCGTCACCGACGCATCGCCATAATGCCGGTCATAGGCGGACGCGCCGCGCCCAAAATCGGGATCCTCGCCCTTGAGTGCATTGGCGTTGAAGCGTGCAATTTCCTTGGAAAGCACGGCGGCGTCGACGCCGATCTCCTTCGCCAGCCCGGCGAGCGTTCCGGCTTTCTTGAGAATCTTGCGCATCGCTTCGGGAATGCGGCCGTCGGCCGATGGCTTGCCCGCCATCATCGGCCCCAGCATATATTTGCCGCGATAGCGCGCGTCGAACACGAACCACGAGGGGGCGGTAGGCGCGTCGGGGGTGTTGCAGCGGTGCATCTCGCCCCCCGCGACATGATAGGACGCCGCCTCGTTCATGTAGCGGCGGCCCGCCTGATTGACGATGATCGACGAGGGCAGCGCGCGCTCGACGAACAGGATCCGCGCGCGGTCCTCGCCTTCGAGCAGGAAGCCGGGACCCCACCAGGCCGAATCCATCAGCGCGGTCGCGGCGCCTGCCGCGAGCCCGGCCTTGAGCCCGTCGCCGGTATTGCTCGGCACCCCCGCGCTCCAGTCGGCCGAGGTCGGCTGCGGCAGATATTTTTCGCGCAGCGCGGCATCATGGTCGAAGCCGCCGCTCGCAATGATCACGCCGCGGCGCGCGCGCACCTCGATCCGCTCGCCGTCGCGTTCGACGATCGCGCCGGCGATCCCGCTCTTGTCCCGGACCAGTTCGACCATCGGCGCATTGAGCCAGATCGGCACGCCCTTTTCGTCGATCGACAGCTTCAGTCGTCCGATCAGCGCATTGCCGCCGGTCAGCCGCCGCGACCGCTTCGTCTTGAAGCGCCAGGGCAGGTCGAACATATATTTGAGCATCAGCTTGAACAGCAAAGGCTTGGCGCCGGGGCTCATGGTCAGGAGCAGCTTCGCCTCCTCCATCGTCCAGGTGAAGCGGCCAAAGGTCAGCGTCAGCGTGTGCGGCGGCTCCATCCGCTCGAAATCCGTGCCCAGCCGGTCGGCCATCAGCGGGATGGGGTCGTGCGTCCGCCACCCGTCGCGCGCGCCGTCGACGTCCATATGATAGTCGGAATAGGCATAGGCGGTGTAGCGAACCTCGGATCGCGCCTCGAGATAGCTCAGCATCCGGTGCGCATTGTCGACATAGGTCGCGAGCTTGGTTTCGGGTACATCGTCGCCGATCAATGCCTTGATATAGCCCAGCGCTTCCTTCGGGTCGTCGGCGTGGCCCTTGGCACGCGCGTCGTCGCTGTTCGGGATCCAGATGCCGCCGCCCGACGTCGCCGAGGTCCCGCCATAACGCGCGCTTTTCTCGACAACCAGCACGTCGGCGCCGGCATCGGCAGCGGTGAAGGCCGCAGTCAAAGCCCCGGCGCCCGAGCCGATCACCAATATATCGACTTCGTGAACCGCCACTCTATTGCTCCTGCGTGCCTGCCCGAAAAAAAACTCGCGCTTTCCGGCCTTCATGCGGTTCTACATAATGATTGCGTTTTTGAAAGGCAAAATATTTACGCAAACCGTTATATATTCCGCGCTGCAATCGATGAATGTTGACAGTGGCGCGGCGATACGGTCTGTGGGAAGCATATCGATGGCGTTGACGCGCCATCGCATGGGGTACTGGTTCAGCTTGGGAGAATAAGCGTTGCGCACCGCAACCAAAGCCGGGAAAAGGACGCGGGGCAAGGCCGCCAACGCGAACCAGGGTGACGGGCTGCCCGCGCTCGACGATGTCGACGAGCAGATCATCGCCGCGCTTCGCAAGAATGGCCGGATCGCAAACCGCGACATCGCGCGCGAGATGGGGCTGAACGAGGCGACGGTGCGCACGCGGCTGCGCAGGCTCGAGGATGCCAGCATGGTGCGCGTCGTCGCGATGCGCGACCTTTCGGCGATGGGCTTTGGTTATCTGGCACCCGTCGGCGTGCAGGTGAAGGGGCGGCCCGCGGGCGATGTCGGCGCCGAGATCGCCGAGCTGGAACGCGTCATCACCGTCAATGTCGCGATCGGAACGCATGACCTCGAAATCCAGGTGGTGGCCGAAACACTCGAGGAGATGCAGCATCTTCTGACCGGTGTGATCGCCAAGATCGAGGGGGTCGAACGGCTGTTCCCCAGCCTTGCGCTCAAGGTCCTCAAATATAATCCGGAATGGGCACCGCTATGAGCACCAGGATCAGCCTCGACGAACTCGATCACAAGATCATCGAACGGCTCGGCCACGATGCGCGGGTGTCGAACCGTGAGATCGGCCGCGAATTCGACCTGACCGAGGGCACGATCCGTTCGCGCCTCAAGCGACTGCTCGACAACAGGGTGATCCGCGTCGCCGCGGTCACCAACGCCAACCGGCTCCGCAATCCGATCCTCGCCTATCTTTGGGTGGAGGCGGATACCGCCGCCGACATCGAGAAGGTCGCGGCGAGCCTGGCGCAGTTGCCCGAGATCGGCTTTGTCGCGACGACGCTCGGCCGCGCCGATGTGCTCGCGATGACTCTGGTCGAAAACGGCAACGAGCTGACCGATTTCCTGCATCAGACGATCGACAAGATCCCCGGCGTCCGGCGCGTCCGCTACAGCCTCGGGCAGAATTTCATCAAGCACGACTATCGCTGGTGCGCACTGGTCGATTGACGGTTCGGCGAGCGAGCCTATCCCGCCGCCCAGCCCGCCTTGATCCCGCCTTCGGCAAGCGTGCCGTCGACGATCGCGCGCGGTTCGGAACGGCTATAGCAAATCCGCCAGCCCTCGGGGGTGCGGCGATAGCGGTCGTGATAGAAGTTGGCGAGCAGCCGAAAGCTCTTGCTGCGCGGGTCATAGGTCGCATAGCCGAGATTCCAGCGCGCACTGGCTTCGTCGCCGTCGACTTCGATCTCGGCATTGTGCCCCTGATGCACGTCGGTGATCGGCGTCGTCGCCGCCATCTGCGTGAACACGCCGATGAGCCCTTCGAGGTCGAATTCGCCGACGGGCGGAAAGTTGATCACCGCATCCTCCGTGAAGCAGGCGCGGATCGCGTCCACATCCTTCGCGTCGCAGGCATTGAGGTAACGCGCCTTCAGGCGGCGGATGTCGCTTTCGGCTTCAAGCCGCGCGATACGGGATTCAAGGTCGGTCATCGAGGGGGATTATCCTGCTTTCGGGGATGGGATGGTCGGTGGCGCCAATCCAGCGCAGTAACATCGTGCCCTGATGGTGCCCGGCGGTGTCGATCCAGTTGCCGAAGCCCGGGTCGCGCGGGCCGATGATCAATGTCAGCGTGCCGTCGTCGTTCAGCCGCGCGCTATGCCCGTTCACATGGATGCGGTGATAGCGATAATCGAGCGATTCCATCCAGTAATTGTCGAGCTGGAAATTCCAGAAACTGCATCCGGGTACGCGCGTGTCGATGCGAAGCGCTTCGCCCGGTTCGAGCTGCCACCAGCCGTGGAGGTAGAAGATCGTCGGGTCGCCGCCCGCGCGGAAAAAAGGCGTCTGGTCGATCGTCGTCAGCCGGTTCATCTGGTTCGCCCGGAAATCCTCGGTCCACTGAACGAAGGTCCGCGCGGTTCCCGCAACAAAAGCGGTCGTGCGTTCGAGCGCCGCCGCGAGCGTGTCGGCGGAAAGCGGCGCGGGATGGGCGGGGCCGTCGATCGCCTCGATCTCGACCGTCGCGGGCGCTTCGTTCGCGCGGTCCAGAAAGGTCTGGCGCACGATCACCATCGAACTGTCGTCGGCGAGCGGCAGCCAGTTGCCGTCGACCCTTTCGCGGCTGACGATGATCTCGAACGACCCGTCGTCGGCGACCGCCATGTCGGCCGAATCGATCTCGCCGGTCGAGGCCATTGTCCCGTCGACGGCATAGCGATTGGCCTTGGTGCCAAAGCTCAGGATCGGGACGCTGCCGCGTTTGCCCCGTATGCGATAGCTCCGCGCGCCTGACACCGTCGCGTTCATATAGATGTTGTCTGGATTGTCGGCGCCGATCTTCGCCGTCTCGTGCGACGCGGCATAGAAGCTCGGGAAATCGGGGTCGGCATGCTCGAGCTGCATGTCGAGCGCGATGCGCAGCAGCCGCGTCAGGTAACGATAGCCCTCGGCGCGGTCGAGCGGGTTGGCGGCGGCTTCGGCGCCGGTGACGATCTCTCCCGCGGCTTCCAGCCGCCGGCAGAAATCGCGCCAGACATCGCGCGGCAGGATGCGGTCGTTCGTCATCGTCATGGCGCCATATACTGGCCGCCGTTGACGTCGAGCGTCGCGCCGGTGACCATTTTCGCATAATCGGAAAGGAAGAAGAGTACGCTCTTCGCGCAATCCTCCTCGGGCGGAATGACGCCGAGCGGGATGCGCGCGGTGATCTCGCCGATCACCGCATCGCGGTCCTGTCCGCCCGCGGCGGCGCGGTCGATATAGTCATAGACCGGCTTGCCGCCGATCCAGCCCATCCGCGTCGCGTTGACCCGGATGTTAAAGCGGCCAAGATCCTTCGCCATATGTCTGGTCATGGTGGTGAGGCCGCCCTTGGCCGTCGCATAGCCGCCCTCGCCGGGAAAGGGATTGACCTGCGACATGGTGGCGACATTGACCACCGCGCCGCCGCCCGCCGCTTTCATCGCGGGCAGCACCGCCTGCGTCATCCGGAGCGCGCCGAGGCAATTGACGTCGAATACCTTGGCCCAATCCTCGGGATCGGCCTCGTCCACCGTCACCCATTCGCCGTGGATATAGGCGGTGTTGACCAGCCCATCGATCCGCCCGAACGCGTCGGCGGTTGCTTTCGCCAGCGCCGCGCACTGGCCCGCATCGCCGACGTCGGTAGGCACCGCGACCGCTTCGCCGCCGCTCGCGCGGATTTCGCCCGCGACCGCGTCGATGAAATCCCTGTTGCGCGCGCCGAGCCCGACTTTGGCGCCCTCGGCGGCGGCGATCCGCGCCATCGCCTGCCCCATGCCGGGGCCGACCCCGCTGATGATGACGACCTTGTTCTCAAGCAGGCTTGGCATATTTCTCTCCCGCAAAAATGTCCTTGAGCCCGGGGTCGAGCGCGTTGCCGACCTCCGGACAATATGTTCCCGACGGACCGTACATCGCGGCGACACAGCGGTTGCACGCGGTGCAGCCCGAAACATCGGTGGTCCCGCTTTGCCATTTCGCGATCAGCGCCGGATCGTGGATCAGTGCACGCGCCAGCGCGATCGCATCGAACCCTTCGGCGGCCGCCTGCCGCGCCCCGGCGAGCGATTGAATGCCGCCCAGATAGGCGAGCTTCATCGGCGTCTGGCCGAGCGCCGCCTTCAGTTTTAGCGCGGACTCCATCAGATAATTTTCGCGAAATGGGGGCAACTTCGGCACGCTGCGCTTGAGGATCGCGAATTGCAGCTTGGACAGCAGTCCGCCCTGCATCGCGGCAAGGTCGTCATAGGGCAGCGCGCTGCCGAACATCGCCCAGGTGCTTTCGATATTGCGCCCCGCCGACAGCACCAGCATGTCCGCGCCCGCCGCTTCGAGCGCGCGCGCGGTTACAATCGCGTCGTCGACCGTCGCGCCGCCCGGCACCGCGTCGGTCAGGTTGATCTTGGCGAGGATCGCGAGCCGCCCGCCGGTCGCCCGCTTGACCGCAGCCAGCACCTCGGCCGGAAAGTGCACGCGGTTCGCAGCCGATCCGCCATAGCCATCCTTGCGGAAATTGGAGAGCGGCGAGATGAACTGGTTGAGCAGATAGCCATGCCCCATATGGATTTCGAGCGCATCGAAACCCGCCTGTTCGGCAAGCTTGGCGGCGCGCACGAACTCGCCCGTCACCATCTCCATATCGGCGCGCGTCATCGCGCGCTGAAAGAAACGACCCTTAAGCACCCCCATCTTGTCGATTCCGGCCGATGCCGACATCGCGCGCGGGGTCGAGAGGTCGTCGATCTGGCAGAAGCTGCCGCCATGGGTGATCTGCGCCGACGCCATGGCGCCCCCGGCGTGGATCGCGTCGGTGACCGCGCGGTAATGCGGCACGCTTTCGCGGCTCAACATCCCCTGTCCGGGCAGCGTGCGTCCGTCGGGCGAGACCGCGAGATAGGCGAGCGTCGTCATCGCCACGCCGCCGCGCGCATAGGCACGGTGGAAATCGAGGAGCGCGCCGGTCGGGAAGGTCGCCTTGCTCATCATCTCGTTCGCGCCCGAACGGATGAAGCGGTTGCGTAGGGTGATTGGCCCGATCTGCACCGGGTCGAAGGGATCGGCGGCGCTCACGGTGCGGGCACCGGCGTGAAATCGGTGGGCGGGTCCCTGACCCAGAAGTCGGCTTCGGTGCGGCTCGCGATCCGCCAGCCCGCGGGCGTGCGCACCAGATCGTCGATATAGGTGCAGCCGAGCAGGAACAGATGATCACCCTCAGGCCGCGCCAGCTGCATCGGATTGAACAGCATCGTCTTCGCGGTCGCGCGGTCGCCCTCGAGCCGGATCAGCGGCAGGCCGATCAGATGCTGCGTGAGGGGAAAGGGCGCGAGCGCCTTTGCCAGCCACGGCTTGATCTCCGCCCAGCTGCCCCGCGCGCCGCCGGTGACGCAATAGTCGATCGCGGCGTCCGGCGTGAACACCGCGTCGAGCGCGTCATAATCCTTCGCATCGATCGCAAAGACATAGGCGGCGAGCAACTGCTGGATTTCGATGATGTCGGCGGCGCTCATCCTGCTCGTTCCTTCAGCCGAAATTGGCCTGCCCACCGTCGAGCGGGATCGTCGCCCCGGTCAGATAGCTGAGGTCGGGGCCGCACAGCGCCGCGACCGCATTGCCGATATCATCCTCGCAATCGCCGACGCGGCGCAGCGGGATCGTACGGAAAAAGGCCTCGGCCTCGTCCGGGTTGTTTTCGATCCAGCCTTGCAGACCGGGCGAATTGGCGTGCGGCGCGATGGCGAGCACGCGGATGCCATCGGGCCCCCATTCGGCTGCGGCGGCGCGGGTCAGCGCGCGCGTCGCCTGCTTAACCGCAGCATAGGCACCGTAATTCGCCATGTCCCAGCGCACGGCGGCCGAGCTGGCAAGGTTGATGATCGTGCCGCCACCGCAGCGCAGAAGGTGCGGATGACAGGCTTTCATCAACCGGAACGAGGCCAGCGGCCCAGAAGCGAAACCCGCCTCGAACGCGTCATCCTCCACCGAAAGCAGCGGCCCGAGCGGCACCTCCTGCGCATTGTTCACGAGAATGTCGATCGCGCCGAAATGCTGCGCGACAGCATCCACCACGGCGCGGACCGACTCTGCGTCCTTGACGTCGGCAGCGAAGGCGGCGGAATCGCTGCCGATTTCGCCCGCCACTGCTTCGAGCTTGGCGAGCGTGCGGCCGACCAGCGCAATCCGGGCACCGCGCCGGGCAAGCGCGCGGGCAATGCCGCGCCCGACACCCTGGCCTGCGCCGGTGACGAGTGCGACCTTGCCCGCCAGCATGATCAGGGCTGCCCCATCAGGCTTGCGGGCGCGCCGGGCAGGAAGGGCTGGTAATAGCCCGCCGACCAGCCACCATCGACCGCCAGCTCGGCGCCGCTGATATAGCTGGCATCGTCGGAGGCGATGAACAGGCTGGCGCGCGCGATTTCCTCGGGCTCGCCGATGCGCTGGAGCGGGACACGCTCATAGCCGACATTGAGCGCGTCGCCGGTCAGCCCGGTCGGATTGCCCATCTGGGTGTTCACGCCGCCGGGGTGGACGGTGCAGACGCGAATGCCGCGCGGGCCCAGCTCGTAGGCGAGCGATTTCGACAGCCCGCGCACCGCCCATTTGCTGGCGGTATAGGCCGACAGGCCGTTGCAGCCGCGAAGGCCGTCGACCGACGAGATGTTGACGATCACGCCGCGTCCCGCCTCGGTCATCGCGCGCGCGGCATATTTGGCGCCGAGCATCGTTCCCATCACATTGATCGCGAGGACGCGCTCGATGTCCTCGGCGGGCATCGCCTCGATCGGGCTGAAATGCACGATCGCGGCGTTGTTGATCAATATGTCGAGCTTGCCGAAGCGCTGGACCGTCGCGGCGACGACGCGTTCCCAGTCGGCTTCGGACCGCACGTCGAGCTTCTCGAACACGGCGCTCTCGCCGATTTCACTCGCGGTTTCCTGTCCCTTGTCCTCGATCACGTCGCACAGCACCACCTTGGCGCCCTCGGCCGCGAAGAGCCGCGCGGTCGCGGCGCCCATACCCTGTGCCGCACCCGTTACGATCGCAACTTTACCTGCGAGTCTTGCCACGCATTTTCTCCTGATTTCTGTCTGTATTGCCGCCCTCAGGCGACTTTCTGTTCGAACGGCGCGGACAAGGTGCCGCGGGTGACGTGCGTGCCGTTGACGCGCTTCTGAAATTCCCCGGCGCGCGCACGGCTGTTGTAGAATTGGCGATACCAGATGCGGAGCTTGCCGATCGGGCCGTCGCCCTGCACCGCCATCGGATTGACGCATGGCTTCTTGTTCGACCAGATTTCGAAATCCTGCGCGAAGGCGGCGCAGGCCGCGGCCTGATAGGCGCGCGCCATCGCGACATCGTCCGCCGTCGGCTCGGCATTGGGCACCTTGACCAGCAGCGCGTGCCACACTTTCACCACCCCGTCGTCGACGGGGGTGTGCGCGATCATGATGATCGAGGGGAATTGCCCCGACATGCGCGATTGCAGGATGCCCGGCCCGGTATACCAGGTGTCGGTTTCGAGCGGGGCGTCGCCCTGGAGCGTGCGGTGTCCCGCGCGGAGCCGCTGGACGACGCGGTGACCGTCGAAATCATTTTCGAAGACGTCGACGGCGTCATTGCCGTGGACGGGTTCGAAATGGGCGCGGTCGACCATATTGTCGAGGATCTCGACCGGATGGCTGGCGAGTTCGCCCAGCCGGTCGAGCTCCCATTTTACCCAATGCGGCTGATCATATTCCTCGAACGATGGCAGCTCATATTCGGGTTCGAGCCCTTCGGGATCGTGCCACATCCAGATGCAGCCCGCGCGCTCGATCACCGGCCAGTTTTCGAGCTTCGCCGCCGCCGGAATCTTTTGCGGGGAATAAGGGATCTGGTTGCACTTGCCATCGGGGCCAAAGCGCCAGCCATGATAGGGGCAGCGGATCGATTCGCCCTGCACATGCTCGTTGTCGCGGATCACAAAGCTCGTCTCGTTCTTCGCCAGATGCGCGCCCATATGCGGGCAATAGGCGTCGACCAGATAAACCTGCCCCGACTCGCCGCGATACAGCACCCGGTCGCGGCCGAAAAAGCGGACGGCGAGCGGTTTTGTCCCTTCCAGTTCGGCGGCGGCGGCGATCATGAACCAGCCGCGCGGAAAGACCTGGTCGCCCAGTCCATAGTCTGCGGTTGTCGCCATTGGAAATCTCCCATTCATGCCCGGATTTACATCAGACATTGTCATTATGCGTTTTGAAAACTTGCGATGTCATCGCATTTCGATAACATATCTCACTATTGTCGACATTATGCAATATTTTGTAGTTCAAGGAGGGTGAAGATGGGTGAAAGTTCGCAGTTTCCCGAGGGCGCGACGCTGATTTTCGGCGCGACCGGCGGCATCGGCGCGGCGGTTGCGGGCGAATTCGCGGCGGCGGGGAGCGACATTGCGATCGCTTGGCGCTCGAAGCAGGCGGAGGCCGAGGCGCTGGCCGAGCGCATCGAAGCGTCGGGGCGCAAGGCGAGCCTGCACCAGTGCGACGTCACCGACGACGACGCGCTCGACGCCACCATTGCGGGCGCCATTGCCACGCACGGCCGCATCCATACCATGCTGTGGGGCGCCGGCCCGCTCGTCGCGCAAGTCCATCTCGCCGACACGACCCCCGAACAATTGCGCCGCGCGATCGACGTCGAGGTTCATGGCTTTTTCGGCGCCACGCATCTTATCATTCCGCACATGCGCGAACATGGCGGAGGCTCGTTCGTCCATCTGGGGTCGGCCGGCGACCTCCGCTGGCCCGACAAGGACGGCCTGTCGGTCGCGCCCAAAGCCGCGAACGAAGCGCTGGTCAAGGGCATCGCGCGCGAGGAGGGGAAGCATGGCATCCGCGCCAACTCCATCCTCGTCGGCGTGATCGAGGCCGGCATGTTCCTCGAACTTTCGAAGCAAGGCGTGTTCGACGACGCATGGACCGCCGAGGTTCACAAGAATCTCGCGCTCAAGCGCTGGGGTCGTCCCGAGGAAATCGGTCATGCGGCGGTTTTCCTTGCCTCGTCCAAAGCTGCCTACGTCACGGGGCAGCAGATTGCGGTCGCGGGCGGTTACGGGGTCTGATGCGAAGGCACCGACCCCTGCACCCCGATTATGCCACGGTTTCCATCGCGAAGGCGGCCCGCAATCCCCGGGCGGCCGTTCCCACCGCGACATCGGCCTGCGGCAGCATGCCCAGCATGCTGGCAAATCCGTGGATCACGCCAGGGAAATGGTCATGCGTCACCGCCACGCCCGCCGCCTTCAGTCGCTCGGCATAGGCGATGCCCTCGTCGCGCAGCGGGTCGAACTCGGCGGTGACGATCGTCGCCGACGGCAGGCCGGCGAGGCTGTCGGCGCGGATCGGCGTCGCAAGGGGGCCGGCGGCGCGACCGGCATCGCCCAGATATTGCGCCCAGAACCACTGCATCATTTCGCTGCTCAGCATATAGCCGGTGGCGTTTTCGACATAGGAGGCGCGGGTGAAGTCATTGTCGACCACGGGATAGAGCAGCAGCTGGTGCGCGATCGCGGGGCCGCCCTCGTCGCGCGTGGCGAGGCACAGCGCGGCGGACAAATTGCCGCCCGCGCTGTCGCCGCCGACCGCGATCCGGCCGGCGTCGATGCCGAGCGCATCGGCCTGTTCAACCACGGTCACGACCGCGGCGCGAACGGTATCGAGCGCGGCCGGATAGCGATGCTCGGGCGCGCGCGGATATTCGAGCGAGAGCACCGCGATTTCGGCCGCCGCGGCGAGCGCGCGGCACAGCGGATCATGGGTATCGAGCGTCCCGAACACCCAGCCGCCGCCGTGGATGAAGACGAGCAGGGGGGGCGTTGTCCCGGGCGCGGGGCGATAAAGGCGCGCCTTCGCGGCCCCCGCACTGGTCTCGAGCGTGACGTCGCGCACCTCGGCCACATCGGCCTTGGGCACCGGCATAGGCTGTTCGTCGGCCAGTCGCAGCGCGGCCGGATCGAAGGGCGCGTTCATATGCGGCAGTGCGTTCATCATATCGAGCAACGGCGCGAGCGCGGGATCAATGGGCATGGCAAAACTCTCCGGCTTGTGGGATGGAATGGATGGAAATGAAGGTGCGATGGTGATGGCAGGCGGACCCGCCGCGGAATTTTCGAAGCTGCTCGCCGACCTGTTCGGTGGCCTGCTGACCGACACGCCGTGGGAGGATTTTCTGCGCGGTCTCGCGCTCTATCTCGACGGCACCTATGCGACACTGATCCTGACGATGCCGGGCACGCGCAAACCCGGAACGATCGTGACCCCCGACGCCGATCCGCAAACCAGCGAAGACTATGCCGAAAGCTTCTTCGCGAGCGACCCGTTCAAGGGCCTTCCCGAAGGCAAGGTCCTTTCGTTCAGCGACTTTGTGCAAGGGGCGGCGCGCACGAGCGATTTCTGGCGCGACTTCCTCGAAGCCGCGGGAGGCGACCAGATCCTCGGCGTCGACCTGCGTTTCGACAGCGGTTTCGAGGCGCGGCTTCGCGTGACGCGCGACCGCAGCCGGCACGATTTCGGCGCCGCCGAGCGCGATGCGTTGCAGGCGCTTGTTCCGCATCTGCGCCATGCCATCCAGTTGTTCGAACGGTTGCAGGCGTCGGGCGCCGAACATGGCGTCTATCGCGGCGTTGTCGAACAGATGGGCGTCGCGGCGATCACGCTCGACCACGACGGAAAGGTGATCCGCACCAACGCGGTCGCCGAGCGGTTGCTGGCCGAGGAGGACGGGCTGACGCTCGCGGGCGGGCGGCTCCGGCTGGCGGCGGGCAGCGCGCACCGCACGCTCGAAAAACTGCTCAAATTGCTCAGCGCGGAGGCCGACCCCGCCGCCTCGCCGCCGCAGCGCTTCCGTATCGAGCGGCCATCGGGGCGGCGCGATCTGGGCGTCGTCGCCAAGGCGGTGACCACCCCGGCTTTCATGCGCGGCGGCAAGGGCGCGGCACTGGCCTTGTTCATCAGCGATCCGGGACAGGATGCGGCGCCCGATCCCGAAGCGATCCGCGACCTGTTCCAGCTGACGCGGATGGAAGCGATGCTCGCAGCGGCGCTTGCCGGAGGCGGTTCGCTGGTCGAAGCCGCCGACCGGCTGGGCATCGCGCACAACACCGCGCGCTCGCACCTGCGCTCGATCTTCGCCAAGACCGGCGCCCGGCGTCAGTCGCAGCTTGTCCACCTGCTCCACGCCGGAATGACCGAATTGGGTGGCTTCAGCGCCTAAGGGTGTTGCTTCTTTCTGCGTAGATGATAGCATATGTGAATACGAATATCGTACGTCATATATATAATTGCTATCATAATGCAGAGAGGATGGACCGTGAAAGAGGCAATTAGCCAAGTGCCGAATCGCGATGTGCTCGTGGCGCGAGCGTGCGAACAGACGGGGCTTTCGGATTTCGGCAACACCTGGTTCTTCGCCAATATCGACGCCCTGATCCCGGCGCTCAATACCGAAGCCCGGCTCAGCGAGGCGGGCGTTACGAGCGCCTCGGCGATGATCGTCAACGGCCTCGTCAACCGCTTGCGCCATGTCGACCTGATCAAGCGCCACCCGGAAATTCTCGACGAGAAGGTCGAGGTCGCGGCCGTGGTCGTCGGGCTGCCGCGCACCGGCAGCACGATGCTGCACCGGATGCTCGCGTCGGCCCCGGGAATGACCGGCACGCGCTGGTTCGAGACGCAGAATTACGCTCCCTTTCCGGGGGAGGAGCGCGGCAATCCCGAACCGCGTCGTGAGGCGGCGCGCGGCTTTCTGGACTATATGCTCGCGACGATTCCCGACCTGATGTCGATCCACCCGATGAGCATCGACCAGCCTGACGAGGAGCTGATCATCCTCGGCCAGCTCTATTCGAGCACGATGATCGAGGGGACATACTATGTTCCGGGCTATGCGCGCTGGCTGACCGACAACGACCGCATCCAGTGCTACCGCGACCTCAAGCAGATCCTCCAGTCGCTGCAATGGCAGGACCAGAGCCGCGCGGGTGCGAAATGGGTGCTCAAGACCCCGGGCCACCTGCTCGCGCTCGATGCGGTGATCGAGGTTTTCCCCGAGGCGAAGATCGTGATGACGCATCGCGATCCGGTCGCGACGGTGCCGAGCTATTGCAGCATGGAGCATAGCCTCTACCAGATGGTATCCGACCGCGTCGATCCCGCGAGCGTCGCCGCCTTCTGGGTGCCGCGGCTCGCCGAGCTGCTCGACCGTTTCATGGCGGTGCGCGGACAGGTCGCGGGGCAGAATTTCATCGATGTCCGCTACGCCGATCTGCTGGACGACCCGATCGGCGAGGGCGTGCGCGTGCTTGAGGCGGCGGGGATCGATGTCACCGACACAGTGTGCGCGGGCATGGCCGAATGGACCGAAGCGAACAAGCGCGAGGATCGCGCGCCGCATAAATATGCGCTTGAAGATTTCGGTCTGGACCGCTCCGGTGTAGAACAGCGTTTCGCGGCCTATCGAGCCGCCTTCCTGGGAGGGGAATAGATGATGACCGAAGCCGTCAACCTCGCTGCGATCGAGGAGATAAGGTTGCTCAAGGCGCGCTATCTGCGCGCGCTCGACACCAAGGACTGGGCGCTGCTGCGCAGCCTGCTCACCGACGACATGATTGGCGACTTTCGCGAAATGCCGGGTGAAACGGATGAAGGACTGTTGACCACCGGTGCCGACGCTTTTGTCGCAGGGGTCGCCGCGACGCTCGAACATGCCACGACGGTCCATCATGTCCACAGCTTTGAAATCCGCTTCACCGGCGCACGCGACGCCGAGGGCATCTGGGCGATGGACGACCATTTCTGGGCGGGCGAGGGAAGCGACCTGGCAGGCCGCTCGCGCCATGGTTTCGGACATTATCACGATTGCTACCGCAAGGCGCGCGGACGCTGGCTGATCGCCAGGACCCGGCTCAGCCGCATCCGCGTCGTGCGCGAGTGACGCGCCCGCAGGCTCATTCGGGCATCGGCGGATAGCTGGCCAGATATCCCGCGTCGACGATATGCGACTGCCCGTTGATCCCGCCCGAGCGCGGGCTTGCGAGGAACAGCGCGACCTCCGCGATATGCTGGGGCAACAGCACGCCGCCATAATCGGGGAGCGCGAGCGTATCGGCCGGCTGGATAGGGGCCTGCTCCGCCACGCCGAGGATCGCGGTCGCGACCGGTCCGGGGCAGATCGCGTTGACGCGCAGGCCGCGCGCAGCGAAGCTCTGTGACGTCGATCGCACCAGCCCGATCACGCCGTGCTTGGCGGCGCTATAGGCGGCCGCCACATTCAGCCCGATGACGCCGGAGGTCGATGCGGTTACCACCGCCGCACCGCCGCGCTCGAGTGCGGGCAGCACTGATTGCAGTCCCAGCCATGCGCCCTTGAGGTTGATTGCGACCATCGTGTCGAAGGTCGCGGTGCCCGATTCCTCGAAACCGGTCTGCGCATAGGCGCCCGCATTCAGAAAGGCGGCGTCGAGCCGCCCGAAATCCTGTTTCGCTGCCGCGACCATCGCGTCATTGTCGGCGGTGCTGGCGACGTCGCAGCGGATGGCGCGCGCGCGTCCGCCTTTCGTGCGGATCGCGTCGGCGATCGCCTCGGCGCCGGCTTCGTTGATGTCGGCGACAACGACCGCGGCGCCCTCTTCGGCAAAGCGGAACGCCGCCGCGACGCCGATTCCCGAAGCGCCGCCGGTTACCAGCGCGACCTTGCCCTCGAACATGCCCATCTCGATCCTCTCTCCATCCCTTGTTGCCCGATTTCGTAGCACCGGCATGGCCAGGCGAATTGATCCAATTGGACGAGGAACGGGCGCGGATGGCCGCCTTATGCTCGCAAAAAATGCGGGATAACGGAGAGGATCGGACGCTCATGAAATTTTCGATTATTTACGAAGCGCAGATGGTCGACACCTCGCGCGCGAACGAAGCGCGCTGCTTTCACGAGATTATCGAACAATCGCTGCTCGCCGAGGAAATGGGGTTCGATACCGTCTGGGCGGTGGAGCATACCGCGCTCACCCAATATGCGCACATGTCGGCGCCGGAGACCTTCCTCGCCTTTCTTGCCGGCAAGACCACGCGGCTCGGCATCGGCCATGGCGTCGTCTGCCTGCCGCCTGCAATGAACCACCCGGTCAAGGTCGCCGAACGGATCGCGACGCTCGATATTCTTTCCAAGGGCCGTGTCCATTTCGGCATGGGCAAGGGCGGCACGCAGCAGGAAGCGGGAACCTTCGGCTATGATCTGGGTGCGCTTCAGCCGATGATCGATGAATCGATGTACCTGATCCCGAAAATCATGGTGCAGGACGAGATCGAACATGACGGCGAATATATCCAGATTCCGCGCCGCCCGATCCATCCCAAGCCGTATCAGGACCCGCACCCGCCGCTCTATATGGCGTGCACCCGCGCCGACGCGCTGACGACCGCGGGCGCGCGTGGGATTGGCGCGCTCGTGCTTGGTTTTGCCGGACCCGACGACATCGCGAGCAAGAATGCGATCTATCGCGCCGCCTGGGCGAACCGCAAGGCCGGGGATCAGGTCGGCTTCCGCCCGACCGAACATCTTGCTGCGCTCTGTCCGGCGCTGGTGCTCGATGACCGCGAAAAGGCTCGGCGCATCGGCCTTCGCGGTCAGCGCTTTTTCGTCGAATCGCTCGGTTACTGGTATCAGGGCGGCCCCAAGCCGACGGTTGAGGATCTGTCGGGCGATGAACAGGCGGCGATCCTTCAGCAGGAAAAGGCGGCGGTTGTCGCCTATCTGTCTGAGGAAAAAATCACCATCGGGTCCGAACATACCGGCGCTTATGAGGAAGTGCAGGACGCCTATGGCACCGCCGACGATTGCATCCGCTACGTCCAGCGCCTGTTCGACGCCGGGGCGGACGAGATCCTCTTCCTTTTCCAGATGGGTGCGGTGCCGCACGACGTGATCCTCGAAACCATCCGCAACATCGGAACCCACGTGATCCCGCATTTCAGGGCGCAGGTTGCGGTCGCCGCAAAGTAGCGGCGTCCGGGTGTCGCCGTCTCGCTGAAGGCCGAGAAGTCCACCGGAAACCCTCGCACACAACGCATAGGCTGAATCAAATTTCCATTTGATGTTGAAATGCGTTATAATGCATGTCATTCGCGATGCATAATAGAAACATCATCTCGGAGATGATCCGGGTCGCAGAGGGGCAGACATGAAAAATTACAGGCATTTCACCCGCGCTTCGGTCGCACTGGCGGCACTTGCCGCGGCGCAGCCGCTTTTCGCGCAGGAGCAGGCGCCCGCCGCTGCGACCGAGGACGCGGCGAGCGAAGCCGAATCCACCGAGATTGTCGTCACCGCGCGCCGGCGCGAGGAAAAGCTGCAGGACGTGCCCATCGCGATCACCGCGATCGGCGGCGCGCAACTCGACTCGCGCGGCTTCGACGGCGTCACCGACGTCGGTCAGGTCGCGCCCAATCTCCAGTTCACCCCAGGGCAGGGCGGCAACAGCGGCGGCGTTTCGGCGTTCATTCGCGGCGTCGGCGAGAATGACTTCATCATCACCTCCGATCCCGCGGTCGCGCTCTATATCGACGGCGTCTATGTCGCGCGCAGCTTTGGCGCGACGACCGAGCTTCTGGGCATCGACCGGATCGAGGTGCTGCGCGGGCCGCAGGGGTCGCTCTTTGGCAAGAACACGATCGGCGGTGCGATCAGCGTCGTCTCGCGCGTGCCGACGGATGACCGGCTCGAAGGCGACATCCGCTACGGCTCGTTCAACGATCTCCGGCTGCGCGCCAATGTCGAGGCGGGGCTTTCGGACAATCTCGCGATCGGCGTCGCCGCGCTCGGCGAATGGGGCGAGGGATGGCAGAAAGTCCCCTCAGGCAAGAATCTGGGCAATCGCAACGTCCAGGCGGGCCGGCTGACTCTCCATTATGACGCGTCGCCGATCGATGCGGTTCTGACCGTCGACGGGCTGCGCCGCCGCCAGAACAGCACGCCGCACAGCATGCTGTCTTCTACTCCGACCTTCTTCTCGGGGCTACAATCGGCCTTCATCGCGCCGTGCTGCACCGCGCCCGGCCGCATCGACCGCACCGACACCACCGACTTCCTCAACCGCGACGATACCGATTCCGCCAATGCGACGCTGACGCTCTCGGCCGATCTCGGCGGCGGCACCTTGAAGTCGATCAGCGCCTGGCGCTGGGTTCATGCGGTCTTCGGGCGCGATGGCGATGCCTCGGCCGACGTCAATTATGCGGGCGACATCCACGACGAGAGCGCACGCCAGATCTCTCAGGAGCTGCAATATGCGACCAGCCTGTTCGACCGCGGCTCGCTGTTGCTCGGTGCCTATTATTTCCGCGAGAAATCGCGCGACGATACCATACTCTATGTCGCCGACGGGCTTTATCCGCGCCTGATCGCGGCGGGTTTCGATCCCGCGCTCGCCACCGCACTCGATTTCAACATCGACTTCGCCAACCGGCAAAAGACGACCAATTATGCGCTGTTCGGCAACGCGACCTTCGATGTCACCGATGCGCTGACGCTCGAACTCGGCGCGCGCTACACGTGGGAAAAGAAGGTCTGGAACCAGTCCGCGATGCGGGTCTACAGCCAGCAGCCGCTGCTCGCGGGCATGCCCTCGTACCGGTTGAGCGAGGACTGGAAGGCTTTCACGCCGCGCGCGTCGCTCTCCTATAAATTCACTCCCGATATTCTCGGCTATGTGTCGTGGTCGCGCGGCTTCCGCAGCGGCGGCTTCAACGGGCGACCGACCTCGGTCGAGGAAATCGGGTCCTATGATCCCGAATATCTGGCAGCGTATGAGGCGGGGCTGAAGACCACGCTCGGCGGGCTTGTCACGCTGAACCTCTCGGCCTTCCGCAACGATTACAAGGATCAGCAACTGCTCATCTCGACGGTCAGCCCGAACACCGGGCTGATCGTGGTGCGCACCGACAATGCCGGCAAGTCGCGGATCCAGGGCATCGAACTCGAAGCCGACGTCCGCGTCTCGCGCGAACTGCGGCTCAGCGGCGCCTTCGGCTATCTCGATGCGAAATATCTGCGCTACACCTCGGTGATCGGCGGCGTTCCGACCGATGTCAGCTTCCGCAATCCCAAGCAGGCGCCCGACCTCACCGCGAGCGGCAGCATCGTCTATTCGACCGCGCTGTCGGACAGCGTCGATGCGAGCTTCCGCCTCGACGCCGCCTACCGCAGCCTCACCTGGATCGATGTCGAAAATTCGCCGCTGATGCGCGCGCCCGATCATGCGATCCTGAACGCCAGCGCCGAATTCACGCTGCCTGCCAGGGGGCTGTCGCTTCGCCTCGCCGTCGACAATCTGACCGACAAGCGCGTGCTGACCGCCGGCTATGACGCCTCGACCAGCTTCGGCTTTGTCGAGGGCTATTTTAATGAACCGCGCCGGTACTGGGCGACGCTCAGCTTCCGGCGCTGACGGGGGCAGGGCGGCCGCACGGCGCGGCCGCCTCTTTTGCCATCGGTCGACAAGGAGAATGGCATGCGCGCGATGGTGATCAACGGGTTCGGCGGTCCCGAGCAGCTCGTCTGGGGCAACATAGCCATGCCCGAACCCGCGGCGGGCGAGGTGCTGGTCCGGGTTCTGTGCGCAGGCGTTAATCCCGCCGACTGGAAAACGCGCGTCGGCAAGTTGTCGGCCTATATCGACTATCACTTTCCGTTCGTGCTCGGTTTCGACTTTGCCGGCATTGTCGAGGCGGTCGGCGAAGGCGTCGACACATTTGCTCCCGGCGACCGCGTCTTCGGCATGTCGAAACAGGGGCAGGGGCGCGATGGCTCCTATGCCGAATATTGCATCGCCGACGCGGCTTTCCTCGCCCCCTTGCCGCAGGGATGGAGTTTTGCGCAGGCCGCCGCGCTGCCGGTCGCGGGGACGACGGCCTATGGCGGTCTCGTTGATGTCGGCGAGCTGAAGTCGGGGCAGACCGTGCTCATCAACGGCGGTGCAGGCGGCGTCGGCAGCATCGGAATCCAGATTGCGCGCTCGCTGGGTGCGCGTGTCGCCGCGACCTGCGGCCCGGACAATATGTCCTATGTCCGGGGTTTCGGGGCCGACCATGCGATCGACTATCGCGGCGGCAATGTTGCTCAGGCAGTGCGCCAATGGGCGCCGGGCGGGGTCGATCTTGTGCTCGATGCGGTCGGGCTCGACAGCCTGCTCCCGGCCGCTGTCGATATTGTGGCGCCGGGCGGCCGCTATGTCGAGATCGCAACTCTGGTATCGCAAGCGAGCGCCGATGATGTCGCGCGCGCCGCCGCGAGCGGGGTGAGCATCCTGTCCAATATGAACGCCGTCATGCGCTTGCCGCAGCATCTGAAGGAACTGGCTGCACTATGTGTAGGGGGCAAAGTGAAGCCGCCCGCGATCGAGATCCTGCCGCTCGGCGAAGCGGCCGAGGCGCACCGCCGCATCGAAGGCCAGCATGTCCGCGGCAAGATCATCCTGGAGGTGGCATCCCATGACGACTGACGACACGGCGGTTGCGCCGACGGTCCATGCGATCGACGAGATCGTCGCGAAGCCCGGCGAGGGCAAGGCGCTGCTCGACGACTATCTGGCGCGCTACGCGCCCGGCGCGCGGGCGCGCGGCATGGTGCTCGAACAAATTCTCGTCAGCCCGCCGATGTGGCTCGACGACCAGTCGAACACGCTCGTTTTCCGCTGGTCGCTCGCTGGTGCCGGAGCCTGGTGGCAGATGCGCTTTGTCGGCGGCAACGACCCCGATGTCGCCGCCTGGTGGGCCGATGCCGATGCGCGCGCGGTCAGCCGTCGCCGCTACTTCGCATCCGACCCCGCCGATGTCGAAAGGCTTTGCGATGTATAAGCTGACCCGGCTCGTCACTCTTACCGACTCCGCGAGTGTATCGGCGTTGGCCGATGAGATACGCGTGCTGGCAGCCGCGCACTCCGCATATCGCCAGCTTGTCGCCCCGACGCATGCGGGCAGCCATTTCGGCGGCGACCTCCTCGCACATTTTTCCTTCGACGCCGAGGTGCAGTGCTCGGATTTCGGCGCGGCGCTCGCGCCGCTGCTTGCCACCCCGGCGGTCGCGTCGGTCGATGGGGTTTCCTATCAGAGCGGGTCGGGCGGGCGGTCCGATCCCGGACTTGCGAACGGCGTCTACCGTGTGCTGCTGCTCAGCGTCGACGAAGGCACCGATCCGGCGCTTGTCGCGCACTTCGAGGCTGAAACGCGGATGATGCCGCACTATATCACCGCGATTCGTAATTGGCAGCTCAGCCGAGCCGATGATGCGATTGGCGCGCGTCGATGGACGCATGTCTGGGAACAGGAATATGCCGACGCTGGCGGGTTGATGGGCCCCTATATGATGCACCCCTATCATTGGGCGCGCATCGACCGCTGGTTCGATCCCGAATGCCCCGACCGCATCGTCGATGCGCGGCTCTGTCACAGTTTCTGCACGATGGAAGCATCCGTCCTATAATCGCGCTCTTGAATCGCGTGGCGCCGGCACCGATCCGCGGGCATGGTGACGGCGATGAAAGGTGGCCTGAATGACGGCAGCTGAGCGATTACACACGCAGAGCATCTATCTGGTCGAGGCGCTGAAGCGCGTGCTCAAAGAACGCGGGCTGACCTATGCGGATGTCGCGGTGGCGCTGGGCATCAGCCATGCCAGCGTGCGCCGGACCTTCGCGCAGCATAGTTTTACGCTCGCGCGGATCGACGAGATCTGCGAGCTCGCCGGGATCAGTTTTCTGGAACTTGCGCGGCTCGCTGACGCGGCGCGGCCCGCGATGCCCGACACACTCACCGACGTTCAGGAACAGGCGCTGGTCGATGATCCGCTGGCGCTCTTCTGCTTTCATCTCGCGCTCGGCGGCTGGACCGTCGAGCGGATCGAGAGGGATTATGGGATCGACCAGACGGTGCTGGTCCCGGCGCTGCTCAAGCTCGAGCGCATCGGGTTGATCCAGCTGCTTCCCGGCAACGTCATCCGCCTGATGACCGCGCGCAGTATCAGCTGGCGCCGGGGCGGCCCGATGCGGCGTTTCTTCGACCGGCGGGTCAAGGAGGAATTCCTCCAATATGACTTTTCGGCCAGGGGCTCGATCTGGGAGTTCGAGATCGGCGAACTGTCCGACGCCTCGCGCATCCTGCTCGAACGCCGGCTCGCCAGCCTCTTTCGCGAAGTGCGCGACCTGATCGCGCGCGACGCATTGCTGCCACCCGCGGTCAAGACGAACGTCGGCCTGCTGATCGCTTCGACCCCGATCCCGCTGCCGATGGTCGCGCGCGATGTCGCGGCGGGTGCGTTTGGCACCGAAAGTTGCGAACAACGATCCTTTAAGGATTAAAATTCGCTACTACCATGCGATCCTCTCGGCGGCCCCGCGCGATGGCGCGATACCCGATCGCAAGCCGGCCACGATGCCGGCGCGAGAGGGAGAAATTCGATGTCGGCAATCGTCATGCAGCCGCCCGCGATGCGCGGCGGCGTTCCGTTCCTCGGTCACCTGACGGATTTCTTCAAGGATCCGGTCGGATTGCTGCGCCGGGGCTATCAGGAGCATGGGCCGATCTATTCGTTCCGCATGGGCGGACGGAACATGGTCGTGATGCTCGGACCCGACAATAATCGCTTCGTCTTTCAGGAAACCGACAAGCTGCTGTCGATCCGCGAATCGATGCCCTTCTTCCACAAGATGTTCTCGCCCAACTTCTACTCCTTCGCCGAGATGGAGGAGTATCTGAACCAGCGCGCGGTCATCATGCCGCGCTTCAAGGCTTCGGCGATGAAGCAATATGTGCCGGTGATGGCCGAAGAGACGATGGCGCTTTGTCACCGGCTCGGCGACAGTGGGGAGTTCGATCTGATCTCGACCCTCGGGCCGGTGGTCATGGACATCGCTGCGCACAGCTTCATGGGGCGCGATTTCAAACAGAAGCTCGGACACGAATTCTTCGAGCTGTTCCGCGACTTTTCCGGCGGGATGGAATTCGTCCTGCCGCTCTGGCTTCCGACCAAGAAGATGCGCCGCAGCCAGGCGGCCAAGAAAAAGCTTCACCGCATCCTCGGCGACTGGATCAGGCAGCGGCGCGCGCATCCGGTCGAGCCGGCGGATTTCTTTCAGGACATGGTGGCGTCGACCTATCCCGACGGCCGTCCGATCCCCGACGAGTTGATCATCCACATGATCTTGCTCCTCGTCTGGGCGGGGCACGAAACGACCGCGGGGCAGGTCAGCTGGGCGATGATCGATATCCTCCAGAACCGCGAATATCAGGACGTGTTGCGCGACGAAATCGGGGCGATATTGGGCTCGGCATCGGGGGCCGACCTCAGCTGGGAACAGGCGATCGCGATGCAGAAGATGGATCTCGCGCTGCGCGAGACCGAGCGGCTGCATCCGGTGGCCTTCACGATGATCCGCAAGGCCGCGGCCGACTTCGAGCGCGACGGCTATCGCGTCCGCGAAGGCGACTGGATCCTGCTCGCGCCGTCGGTCAGTCACCGGATGAGCGAAATTTTCGACCGGCCCGACGACTATGATCCCGAACGTTTCAACACCGAAAAGGCGGACACCAAGGTCGAATCGAACAGCCTGATCGGCTTTGGCGGCGGCATGCACCGCTGTGCCGGAGTCAACTTTGCGCGCATGGAGATGAAGGCGCTGATTGCCATCCTGCTCCAGCGCTACGACATGGAATTGATCGACACGCCGCGCCCGATCGCGGGTGCGGGCACCTATTGGCCCGAACAGCCGTGCCGGGTGCGCTACAAACGGCGTACCATCGCCGCCCGTTCGCCCGCCGATGTCGACGCGCTTGCCGGCGCTGCGGGCTGCCCGATGCACGCGAAGGGTGCGAACTGATGGCCCGCGTTACCTATGTTCAGCCCGACGGGAGCGAAAAGACCTGCACCAACTTCGAGGGCATGGCAGTCATGCACCTCGCGATCGGCAACCTCGTCGACGGGATCGATGCGCTGTGCGGGGGCGTCCGCCAGTGCGGGACCTGCCATGTCTATGTCGACGATGCGTGGGTAGAGCGAGTCGGCCCGCCGGGCGAGGATGAGGCCGAAATGCTCGAAGCGCTCGCCGACTTTATCGATGTCACGCCGGGCAGCCGGCTGAGCTGCCAGATCCATATCACCGAGGAACTGGACGGGCTGAGGGTTCATATCCCCAAAGAACAACCCGGAATTTAAATGCGTTAGGGGCGGTAACTGGGCGGCTTTGCCGCCCTTTTTTTTGTCCGGGTGCGCACCCCCAAAAGGGGGTGTTGAATTACCTGCTTGCGTAGGTATGTATTGCATATATTACGCATCATGTGAAAATTGATAAAAAGTGGTGCATAATACGCCACAAACGACAAGCGAAAGGGATGGGACTGATGAAGGCACGCACACATCGCCGCACGCAGATGGCCGCCATCGCGCTGATCGCGCCGTGGATGGCCAGCGCCGCGCAAGCGCAGCAGGCCGAACAGGCGCCGCAGGCGGAGGGTGCCGCGTCCGAAGGGCTGGGCGAAATCATCGTCACGGCGCAGAAGCGTGCGGAAAGCCTGCAGGACACGCCGCTCGCGATCAGCGCGATCAATGCCGAAGCAATCGAGCAGCGCGGCATCACCAGCGTCGCCGCGCTCGGCAGCGCGGCGCCCAACCTCATCATCACCGAAACCCCGTCGGCGACGGCCAACCCGTCGATTTCGATCCGCGGTATCGTCGACAACGACCCGATCCTGACCGCAGATCCGGCGGTGGGGCTTTATGTTGACGGCGTCATCGTCGGCCGTTCGGCGGGCGCGCTGTTCGACATGATGGATCTTGAGCGCGTCGAGATCCTTCGCGGGCCGCAGGGGACGCTCTATGGCCGCAACACGACGGGCGGCGCGGTCAACCTGATCTCGGCCAAGCCGTCGAAGGATTTCGGCGGTCGCCTGCAGGTCGGCTACGGCAGCTTCGACGAATATATGGTGAAGGCGCTGATCGACACCGGCGAACTCGGCGACACCGGTCTGGCGCTGAAGCTCGGCTATTACCACAGCCAGCGCAACGGAACGGTCGACAATCTGCTCGAACCATCCGACAAGCGCGATCCGGGCGCGCGCAACACCGACGCCGTCCGCGCCGCCGTGCGCTTTGACAAGGGCACCGGCTTCACCGCCGACTATGTCTTTGACTCGAGCGACCGCAACGGCCGCGCCAATGCCTTCCAGTTGCGCGCGATCCGCCCCGACATCCTCCAGTATCTGAGCTTCTCGCCCGCGTTCGGCGGGACCGCTCCGCAGGTTTCGCAGGACCGGCTGTCGCAGATCCGGCTCGATCGCGACGGCAATGCGCATGACAAGGTGCAGGGCCATTCGCTGACGCTCAACCTCGAGATCGGCGATGCGACGCTGCGCTCGATCACCGGCTATCGCAAGTGGGACAATGTGAGCGAAAGCTCCGATCTCGACGGCAACGGGGGCCTCGTCGGTTTCCTCGTCAGCCCCGCGATCCTGGTGCCGCCCAATGCCTTCATTCCGCAGGGCATCGGCCCGATCGACCTGTTCCACACCAGCAATGAGCGGCATCAAAAGCAGTTCAGCCAAGAATTCAACCTGATCGGCTCGATCGGCGACGAGTTCGACTATGTCCTCGGCGCCTATTATTTCCGCGAGCGCGCGACCGAGGTGAATCCGCAGGGCTTCACGCTGGTCCTTCCTTCGCCGGTACCGATCCCGATCGCGCCGGGAGTCAACCTGAGCAGCTTTGGCGTCAACCTCGATACCTTGCTGTCTTATCGCCACATCTCGCGGTCGGTCGCGGCATTCAGCCAGCTTACCTGGAAACCGGCGGCGCTCGACAGCCGACTGAGCATCACCGGCGGGATTCGCTATACCGAGGACAAGAAGCATCTGATCCAGTCGGCGCCCGCGCCGACCGCGCCGCGCGACCTGACGCGCAAGTTCAATCGTCTGAACTGGCTTGCCAACATCTCCTACGACTGGAGCGATGACATCATGACCTATGCCCGTGTGAGCACGGGTTACAAGGCGGGCGGTTTCAACGCGCGCGCGGCGGACAATAATGGCTTCAACCCCGAGGATCTCGTGTCCTATGAAATCGGGTTCAAGAGCGAGCTGTTCGATCGCCGCGTCCGCTTCAACGTCGCCGCTTTCCACGCGATCTACGACGACCTTCAGGTCCAGCAATTCCTCGCCGGCACCGGCGGCGCGGCGAGCACGACGGTGAATGCCGCGAAGGCCACCTACACGGGCATCGAGGCCGAGCTTCAGGCCCGGATTACAGACGGGCTCACGGTCGATGCGTCGTTCGGCTATACCGATCGCAAATATAAAAGGTTCACTTTCGTCGACCCGATGACCGGTGTCGCCACCGACATTTCGGATGTCGCCAAGTTCCAATATTCGGCCGCGACGACTGCCAATATTGGCGCACAGTATGAAACCGAACTCGGCAATTTCGGGAAATTCATCGCGCGCACCGACTGGAGTTATCGCAGCAAGGTCTATTGGCACCCGGTCAATCCGTTCAACGAGGAAATCTCCGATGGCGGGGTGGGGCTGCTGAGCGCGCGGCTCTCGATCTCCGACATCGCGGTTGGCGGTGCCCGGGCCTCGATTTCGCTTTGGGGCAAGAATCTGACCAAAGAAGATTATGCGCTCTCGGGGATCGACTTCGGTTCGCTCGGCTTCGCCGGCGTCATGTACGGCGATCCGCGCAGCTTTGGCGTCGAGCTGGGCTTCAAATTCTAGAGAGCCGCATGGCATGATCGCGTGAAGCCGGGGGCCGCAAATGAGCGATCCCCGGCTTCGCTGTTTTCAGTTCGGAAGCGGCCCGGCCGGATGTTAATCCGCGGTTTTGCGGTCGCGATACATCGCTTCGGCGCGGGCCTTGAGCGCATGGGCGGTGTCGTCGAAAGCGCGTTTCACCCAGGGCCCGGCAAAACGCATCACATGAATGCCATTGGGCCCCAGAAAGGCGTCGGTCGAATGATAGGCGCAGGCCCTGTCGCCCAGCGGCTCGATGACCTGATCGCGCCGCGCCGGATAGGGCCAGGCTTCGGCATGGGGCAGTTCCCATGACAACAGCCGCTCGGGCTCGAACGCGCAGATATATTCGCAATTGGGAAAGACCGTGTCGGGCTCGGTATAGCTTTTGAGCGTCATGGTGACCGGCGCGCCCATGACGAGCGTCGATTCTGCGGCAATGCAGAAGGGGTTCCATTCGCCATAACGGGGAAGATCGACCAATACCTCCCACACCAACGCAGCGGGGGCGTCGATTTCGACGCGCTCTGAGCGGACGACGGCGTCGGGATCGAGCCGCGTCAGCGATTTATCGAGGTTGCGCATGATACATCCTTTCGGTTTTTCGGAATTTCAGCGGGCGAACGGCCGAATATCGAACTGGCTGGTCGGGATGCAGTCGATCCGGTCGAAGTCGATGAAGCGCGCGCAGCTTTCCATCATCAGCCGCTGGTTCTCCGCCAGCCGCGCGGCGTCGCCCGCCGCGTCGAAATACACTGCCTCATCGGCCAGCGCGGCGGCGGGGAAGCATTCCTCCACCATCGCGACATAGGCGGGCGCGTCATAGCTCAGCGGCCGGACGATTAGATTCTGGACATATTCGAAGTTGCTTTGCGTATCGACCGCGACCGCCGAATGCTGGCGCTGCCAGGCGTCACGCCAAGCGTCCCAGCTCAGCCGCGGTGGCAGGCCCAGAAACACGATCTGGGAAAAGCCTTCGGTGCGCGCGCCCGGCGCCGGCTGATGCAACGTGTTGGCGATGACGGTGGATTCGCTCGCCAGCCAGGCGGCATGGCGCGGCGCGGCGTCCGCGATGATCGCATCGACGGCGGCGCGCTCGGGCTCGTTTGCGCTCTGGAGCCAGAGTTGCACCACGGCATCCATCTGCGGGCGGGTCGAGGTCATGCGCGGCGAGGTGCCGGCCCTGACGCTGTCGTCCTGGACATTGACGCGCACCGCGTGCGCCAGTCCGCCAAGCCGCGGCGCGATGTCGCCGAGCAGCCGCGCGGTGAAGCGCGCGTCTTCCTCCGCGCTGTCTTTCCACAGAGCGTAAATGATCTTTTCCATGATGCTCCCTCAGGTTGCGAAGTCGAAAACGGTAAGGGGGTGCTGCCGTCCCAGTCGCGGGCGGCGGCCGTTCCTGCCTCAAAGCCTTCGCGGATCATCGGCGTCGCCTCGATCAGTTCGAGCAGGATCGCGGGCTCGTCGGGCGCCTCGAGATAGGCGACGCGCGTCGCACCGCCCCCACTCTCGGCGCTGAAGACGGGAATAAGGCCCGCGGCGGCGGCATCCTTCGCGGCGGCCGCGACATCGTCGACGAGCCAGGCGATATGGTGCATGCCCACGCGCACGCGGCCGTTTGCATCATGATAGGGCGAGGGACCGGTGCCGTGCGGTGCGATCAGTTCGATCTGGGTCTCGCCCTGATACGCAAGCCCGACATCGATCCGGACCGTGGCGGGCACGCCGCGATACAGGCCATCGAGGGTGACGTTGCGATAAACCGTCCAGGGGCCGACGCCCGCGTGGAGGCGCCATTGGTCGATCGCACGATCCAGATCCTCGGTCAGCCAGGCGATCTGGCGGATCGGGCCATGACCTGCGATTGTTTTCGTCCTGTCCATCCTCGGGCGCTCCTTCATTCTGTGATTTTGGCTTACGGCGTCTCCTGCGCCGCCCACGGATCGGGCAGCCCGGGATCGGTGCTGCGGATAACGTGCTTGAGCAGATGCTTGAGCAGAGCGGTTTCATTCTCGTCGAAAGCGCCCAGCGCATCCTCTTCGGCCGCCTTGGCGGCGGCCGCGAGTTCGACGAGGGTGCGCCGGCCGGCCCCGGTCAGCCATATCCGGTCAGTCGGATCGATCCGGACAATGCCGCGCGCCGCGAGCGATGCGATGCGATCGGGCGTGATGCGCGCGCCGGTATAGCCGATCACGTCCTCGATCCCGGCCGCCGTGCGCCCGTCGTTGATGCCGAGCACGCTCAGGATGAAGTGATCGGTGGCGTCGAGGCCGTGTTCGCTCAGGCTTTTCTGCATTCGCCCATAGAGCTGGAAATGCGCGCGGCCCAGCAGATAGCCGAGAAAATCTTCGCCAAAGCTGCCTGCGGGCTGCGTGCCGGTATCGCAGGCGGTGAGCATCGCGGCCTTGCGCGCGGCCAGCGCATAGCGGCCGCCATGAAAGATCAGTGGGGCGCGGTCCTCATGGTCGAAGGCAATGACCTCGCCGACGAAGATAATGTGGTCGCCGCCCTCATATTGATAGGCGGTGCGGCACTGGAAGCGCGCCGAGCAGCCGGTGAGCAGCGGCACATCGCCTTCGCCGCGCTCGATCTCGGCGCCGGCGAACTTGTCCGCGCCGCGTTTGGCGAAGCCGTTGGAGAGCGCTTCCTGATCGGCTGCGAGGATATGCACAGCGAAATGCGAGGCCCCCTGAAACGCGTCCATGCTCTTCGATGTGCGTGCGAGGCTCCACAGCACCATCGGCGGATCGAGCGAGACCGAGTTGAAACTGTTGGCCGTCAGCCCGCAATCTTCCCCCGCGCCGGTTCGCGTCGTGACGATCGTGACCCCGGTCGCGAACGCGCCGAGTGCGCTCCGATATGCGATGGCGTCGGGATTGGCGGCCATAACCTTTTTGCTCCTCATCCGGCCGCGTCTGATGGGCGGGTACATATCAACCCTATCGCCCGGTCCCGGCCGCGCATCGCTCAATTGGATTAGATATGGCGTCCGGATTGCTGCTTTGGCCCGCGCGCCGCCACCCCCTTTTGGGGGCGCGTCAGCCGAGAACTGCGACGCTGCGTAGGATCAGGCGAACGAGATCGGCCTGCCGGCTGACCCGGTCTTGCTGAGGATCGGGTCGATCATCATCTGCAGCTCGATATTGCGGCCCCGCGCCTCATTCTAGCGCAGCATCTGCTTGCGCAACCGCTGTACTGCCTTTGAATCCACGCCGAGTTCGCGCGCCAGATAGGTGTCGATGTCGCCATAGTCCTTGCGGATCTGGTCGAAGGCGGCGTCGAGATAGGCGCGTTCGACCCCAAGCAGGGGTTTCGCAACATCGGCCGGCAACGCCGACATCGCGGCGTTCATCCCGGCATCGGCGCGCAAGGCGTCCATGTCGAGCATTCGGTTGCTCAGCAGATAGTCTTCCATGATCGTGTCATAGGGAACGCCGAGCGCGCTCAGGACGAGCGCGACGCCGAGGCCGGTGCGATCCTTGCCAGCGGTGCAGTTGACGATGACCGCCTTGTCGGAGGTCAAAAGCCTGTCGAACAGCATGCGATAGGACGCCGCCTGTTCCTTGGGAAAGCCTCGATAGCCCTGAATCATCACGCCGCGCATCGTTCCGGCGTCGAGCGTCGTACCCTTCGCGAACAGCGCGCCCAGATTGCCGCCCGACAGGTCATAGTCCCGCGCCCAGTAGCCGAGGCCTGAGTCCTGCATCCACGGCATCTTGTCGGCCTGACGCTCGCGCGTCGAGCGCAGGTCAATGATCGACCCGACGCCCAGTTTGCGGACTAATGCCTGATCGGCGGCGATGTAGCGGCCGACCGATGCCGAGCGATACAGTTTGCCCCAGGCTACCGAATGGCCGTCCTTCGTCCGGTAGCCGCCGACGTCGCGAAAATTGTCGCCGCCGGCGAGCGGGATCTCGCGCGTCTTGGTCGTTGCGGGATCGGCGTGCGCCGCTGTGGGCGCATGCTGAGCGATCGCCATCGTCGGCGTGAGCAGCAGCAGCGCGAATAACGCCTTTTTCATGTCCTTTTCTCCCGCAATTGCCCGGCGAGGAGAAAGCCCCGCCGGGCTGGCTTCGTCTTCAGAATTTTACCCGGGCTTCGAGGCCATAGGTTCGCGGTTCGTTGTAGAGCGTTGCGGTGGTCCTGCCGGGGATCCGGAAATCAAAGAGATTGTAGGTCGCGTTGGTCAAATTCTTGCCCCAAAGCGCGACTTCCAGCTCGCCGACGCCGAGATCGATGTCGGCGAGCGTCAGCCTGCCGTTGAGCAGCAGCGCCTTGTCCGCTTTGACGTCGACGGTGCCGTTGGGAATATAATTCCCGGCGGTATCGAGGCCGACGTAGGCGCGCAGCTGGCCAAAGGAAAAGGCCGGAAAGACATAGTCGGCGGAGAAGCTTGCCGCATGTTTCGGCGTAAAGGCCGAAGACGTCTGTTCGATGATGCCGGTGAATATGTTTCGCACCGGCGTCGGCGGGGCGTCGGTGTAGACATAGTTCGCCGACAGCGAGAGGCCGCGCACGGGGACGAGTGTGATGTCGGCTTCGATCCCCTTGATCTTGCGCTTTTCGGGCGCATTGACCGTCTCGGTGTTCGAAATGAAGGCAGGGTTCAGGAAATCGACCTGCTGGTCCGACAGGCGGCTCATATAGGCGGCGACATTGATGCGCAGCTTGCGATCGAGCAGGTCCGCCTTCACCCCGGCTTCCCACGCCGTCAGCTCTTCTTCGCCAAAAGTGCGCAATATCGACGATCGCGTGTTGGCGCCGCCGGCGCGATAGGCGCGGCTCCACTTCACATAGGCATTGATGTCCTCGCTGAAGTCATAGGCGATCGTCGCCATCGGATCGACGCGGCTTGAATCGAACACGAACGACAGATTGGGGTTCACCCCCGCGATGAACAGCAGGCGGCCGTCCTTGTGATCGTCGGTGTAGCGCGCGCCGGCGGTGATATGCAGCCCGCGCAGCGCCTCGGGCGACCAGGTGGCCTGACCGAACAGCGCCTTGGATTTGACATCGACCAATGCGGCGCGATCGGGAAGCCGCGCGGCGCCGCCATCTGGCGATGGTGCGGGGAAGAAATTGACCCCGGTCAGTGTCGAATTGAGCGTTCCCAGTGAATAGACGATTGCCTCGTCCTGGCCCTCTTCCTCGAAATAATAGGCGCCGACGACGAATTTCAGCTCGCCGACATTGCCGACGAGCTGGACCTCCTGACTGAACTGGTTCTGCTTCACATTGGCATAGCTCAGGCGGGCGAAGCGGCGGTTCGGGCCCCATGTCGTGTTCGATCCTTCGTCGGTGTCGAGCTGGGTCGAATCGAGATTGCGCCAGGCCGAGATCGAGCGGATCGTCAGCGCGTCGCCGACATCCCATTCGGCGGTCAGGCTGTGCCCCTTGGCCTCCTGCGGGTTGCGCAAGACGGGAAAACCGAAGCGCCCGGTTTTCACGCGGCCGGTATCGAGCGTGATGAAGGATGGCGTGACCGCGGGCGATTGGCTCGATGCGGTGATATAGTGATAATAGCCCGTCGATTTGTCGCGTGAGAGATCATAGGCATAGAGCAGCGACACATTGTCGATCGGCCGCCAGAGCGCCGAGATTTTGAAGCCATATCGCTTGACCTCGCCATAATCGAGCGCGCTGCGCAGCGGATTTTGCACCAGTCCGCCACGACCCTCGAAAACGCCGTCTACCTTGACGCTGATACCCGCCGCCTCGGGCAGGTTGACGTGCGCCGCAAAGGAACGGCCGCGATAATTGCCGATGCCCGCCTTGACGTCGAGGCTGGCCTCGCCGGTCGGCTTTTTGGAAACGACGCTGATCGCGCCGCCGATCGTGTTGCGGCCGAAGAGCGTGCCCTGCGGCCCGCGCAGCACCTCGATGCGTTCGATGTCGGCGAGTTCCATTCCGAGCCCCGAAACGCGGCCGAGATAGACGCTGTCGATATAGATGCCGACCGTGGGATCGCGGCTGACCTGCGTGGCGTCGACCGGGACCAGCCCGCGCATGCCGATGCTGACGGCGGAGACACGGCCCACGAACGGCGCGATGCCGATCGACGGGATCGCCCCGGTGAAGAGGTCGGAAAGCGATCCGATACCTTTTTCCTCGAGCGTTTCCGAACTGAGCGCGACCATCGAGATCGGCGTGTCCTGAAGATTTTCCTCGCGCTTCTGAGCGGTCACCACGATGTCGGCGACGCCGACGGTCTGATCCTTCGTGCTCTCCTGCGCGGCCGCGGGCGTTACCGCGAGCCAGGTCGCGGCCGATGCCGCGAGTGCGATACGTGACAGGCGCAATCCTTCTATCGACATATGCTCTCCCTCCCGTTTTGCGCGGATATTTGTTCCCGCGTCGACTCACCTACTAGTGAGTAGGTGAATTTGTAATCGGGGAAGGGAGATTTGCAAGCGGCATTCGGATGCGCCAAATAGCCGCGATGAATTTGACGATTCCGATCCCGTCGACGCGCAAGGAGCGCGCGGATGCGACCCGCGAGGCCATCCTGCACGAAGCCGAACGGGTGTTCGCCGCGACCGGCTTCAGGGCCGCGCGCCTCGAGGATATGGCCGATGCCGTCGGCATTCGCCGGCCCTCGCTGCTCCATCATTTCTCGACGAAGAAGATGCTGTACGATGCCGTCGAGCAGCGCATTTTCGAGAATATGCACGTGGCTTGCGAGGCGCGAACCGCGGATGTCGAGGATCCGACCGCCAGGCTGCTCGCACATCTGGACGCGTGGCTCGACTTTTTCGTCGCGCGGCCGACGGCTGCACGAATTCTTCAGCGCCTCGTCGCCGATACCGCCGTTCAGCAGGACAACCCGATGGAGTTCTCCTCTGTCGCGCTCGAAGACATGGACCGGACGCTGGCCTATGGTATTGCGCGCGGCACGTTTGTCCCTCTCTCGACCATGACGTTCATAAACGGCGTGGCCGCCGGCATTCTCTTCTTCGTCTGCAACAGCCGTCAGGTCGGCGAACAGAGGCGCTATGAGCCGTCTGATCCGGCGGATATGGCGGTCTTCAGAACCTTGTTGCACAAGCTCGCGCGCACTGCCGTGTTACCCTGACACGGGGGCTCGTCGGATGAGCGGAAAAACCATCTCGCCAGCGTGATGGGCGGACCGCGCGCGCCACGCGGTCGTTGCACCGCCGGTTAGCCGGGGACGGCCGGAGTGACGGCCGCGCGGGTCAGCAAATGAAGCAGCTCGCGGAAGCTTTCGAGTTCCGCAGGGTCGGCGGCGTCATAGCTGCGGTTGGAGCCGAGTTGCTTGCTGTTGCAGACATAGAAGAGCGAGCTCGACCCCACCGCGTTGACGACATGCATCGGCGGCAGCGGACGAAAGTCCCCGGTCGCGACGCCTTCGTTCACCACGATCTCGACATCGCGCAGCAGCACGTTCGAGAATTGCGTGGGGTCACCGCGGCGCGGTGAGATGTCGGCGACGAGACGCTGAATGATCCGTGCTGCGGAAGGCCGCGCGACGAGGAAGTCGAGCCACCCGTCGAACAGCGCGAGCAACTTGTCGATCGGCTTGTCGTGCTGCGCGATACGGGTGAGTGCTTCGCCGTGCATCGAGGCGAAGATATCCTCCTCGACCGCGTCATAAAGCTCCTGCTTGTTGGCAAAATAATAGACGATCGACGGGCGGCGGATTCCGACGGTCGCGGCGACGTCTTCGAGCCGGGCCGTGGTGAAGCCGACCTCGGCGAAAACCGTCTCGGCCGCCTCGAGGATTGCCTGACGCGTCGCTTCGCCGCGCGCGTGCCTGATGGGCTTCATGCTCAATGCTCAAAAACCTTTCGTGTCAGCGCCTCTGAAGCGCGCTCCCTTTTGGCGCAATCAAATCCTGCTTGCAATCTACCTGCATGAAGGTAGAAATCTACCTACACGAAGGTAGAATCGTGAAACGAGGCGATCGCTCGCCCGAATGTTCGATGGAGGGGATTACGATGAATAAGGTTTCCGGGCCGCGGGTCCGTCTGCTGCTTTGCACGCTCGCGATGACCGCGACGCATCCCGTTTTGGCGCAGACCGCCGATGCCGCACCCGACGAGGCGTCGGGCCTTGGTGAAATCGTCGTCACCGCACAGAAACGCGAGGAATCACTTCAGGACACCCCAATCTCGATCGCCGCCTTCACCGCCGGCGATCTGGAGACCCGGGGGATCAGCGGGCTCACCGACCTGCGCGCCAATGTGCCTAATCTTCAGCTTACCCCGCACCCCAACAGCGCCGCGACCACGCAGATTTTCATGCGCGGCGTCGGCCTCAGCGACGACCAGATCACGCAGGATGCAGGGGTCGCGGTCTATATGGATGGCGTCTATGTCGCGCGCAGCCAGGGGCAGGCGCTCG
This sequence comes from Sphingopyxis sp. Root154, assembly GCF_001427105.1. Taxonomy (GTDB): domain Bacteria; phylum Pseudomonadota; class Alphaproteobacteria; order Sphingomonadales; family Sphingomonadaceae; genus Sphingopyxis. The sequence continues at coordinate 20,486 of NZ_LMGI01000002.1, read as the reverse complement.
AAGTCGCCGAGCTTGAGCGCGTCGAGGTGCTGCGCGGCCCGCAGGGCACGCTTTATGGCCGCAACGCAACGGGCGGCGCGATCAACTTCATCACCAAAAAGCCCGAACTCGGTGACTTCGGCTTCAAGGGGCAGGTGACGCTCGGCAACTATGACAATCGCCGCTTCAAGGCCGCGGTCAATGTGCCGATCGGCAGCACGCTTGCGGCGCGCTTCTCCTATGCGAACATCCAGCAGGACGGCTTCGTGAAGAACCCCGGCACCGGCGTGAAGCGCTGGGGCGACAAGGATCGCCAGGCGATGCGCGCCGATGTGCTGTGGCAACCCGCCGATGCGTTCAGCCTGCGCTACAGCTATGACCGTTCGGAGATTCAGGACACGCCGATCTACGTCGCCTTCTCGCCGCTGCATCCGCTGAAGGTGCCGCGCCCCAAGGCAGGCAGCCCGCTGGTTCGCGATCTGCTCGCCAACGACGTGACGTCGGAGGGGCACAGCCTGATCGGTGAGTGGAGCGCCACCGACTCGCTCACGATCCGCTCGATCACGGGGTATCGCAAACTCGATAACTTCCAGAATCAGGATTATCTGACGGGCGCGGTCGGGCCGACGCCGCTTCAGAAGAACAGCAGCCGCGCCACGCAGGACCAGTGGAGCCAGGAGCTTCAATTTGTCGGCGACGCGCTCGATCGTCAGCTCGAATATGTTGTCGGCGGCTATTGGTTCTCCGAAGAGGGCGACAATTTCAGCAACAGCTTCAGCCCGCCGACGCGGACACGCAGTTTCACGACCACGACGATCGAGAATGAATCCTGGGCAGTGTTCGGGCAGGCGACCTATAGCCCCGAATGGCTCGACCGGCGTCTTCACCTGACGATCGGTGCGCGCCAGAGCTGGGACAAGCGTGAAGCAACGCTCGCGCGTCAGACGCAGGTCAATAATGGCCCGATCGTGCCCGTGCCCGGCGTCGGTGACGGCAGCCGCAAGTTCAAGGATTTCAGCCCCAGCGTCATTCTCGCTTACGACGTCGGCGAAAATGTGAACGTCTATGGCAAGGTGGTGAAGGGCTATAAGTCCGGCGGTTACAATACCCGCGCCAGCTCGATCCCGCGCTTCAACCAGGGGTTCGATTCGGAAACGCTCTGGTCGTACGAACTCGGCATGAAGAGCCAGTTCCTCGACAACAAGCTGCGCTTCAACGTCGCGGCTTTCCAGTCGAAGTATAAGGACATCCAGATCAACGTGCAGTCCGATCCGACCAATGTCCGGATCACCGACGTGCTCAACGCGGGCAAGGCGACGGTGAAGGGCATCGAGGCCGATCTGACGCTCGCGCCTGTTCGCGAGCTGCGTTTCACGATCAACTACGGCTATCTCGACGCGCAATATGACGAGATTGTCGACGCGACGGGCAACGACATTGCGGCCAATTTCCGCTTCTCCAACGCGCCCAAACACTCGCTGGGGCTCGACCTCAACTATGATCTGCCGCCGACGCCGGTCGGCACATTTTCGACCAATGTGAATTACACGATGCAGAGCGACAAGTTCGTCAGTTCGAGCATCTCGAGCGGCAAATATATCGTCGGCGACTATGGCCTGCTCAATGCGCGGCTGACGCTGGCCGATATTCCGGGCGTCGATGGTCTTCGCGTCAGCCTGTGGGGCCGCAACCTCACCGACGAGGAATATTATGTCACGCAGTTCAACATCGGCCGCCCCGGCGCGCTGTTTGGCGAACCGCGCACGTATGGCGTCGATCTGAGCTTCGAATTCTAGGGGGATCGCGATGCGATATGCGGCCTTACTGCTCGGCGGCGTGCTCGCTCTCTCGCTGCCCGGCGTCGCCATCGGCGCCGGGCAGGGGGCGAAGGACTTTCGCGCGGGCGCGCCCGATGTCGCGCGCACGCAAAAGGATTTCGCGGGCGGCGCCGATGAGTTCCGCTTCGTCGTCATCGGCGACCGTACGGGCAAGCATCGCCCCGGCGTGTTCGAGGATGCGATGGACAAGGTCGAGGCGCTGCGCCCCGATTTCGTCATCAACATCGGCGACCTGATCGAGGGCAATAGCGAGGATCGGGCGCAGCTCGGCAGGGAATGGGACGAGGTCAACGCCGCGATTGGCCGGCTTAGCGTCCCCTTCTTCTACGTGCCGGGCAATCACGACCTGACCAACGAGGTGCAGCGGAGCGAATGGCGCAAGCGTCTGGGCGCCGACTATTACAGCTTCACCTACAAGGGCGCGCTGTTCCTCGTGCTCAATACCGAGGATCCGCCCCAGCCAAAGATCGCGCGCATGCAGCTGTTTCAGCAATATGGCGGCGAGGCGATGAAGACGGTGTTCGAGGCGCTCCAGGGCGATCCCGCAAAGGCCGAGGCGCTGTTTGCGCACGATCCGAAACTGGCCGAACTGGCGGGCAAGATCCGTGGTTCGGAGAATGTCGCGTTCAGCGCCGATCAGGTGATGATGGTGCGCGACGCGCTGGCGAAGACCCCGAAGGCGCGCTGGACCTTCGTGCTGATGCACCGCCCCGCGTGGAAGATGGATTCGCCCGCATTCCACGAGATCGAGACAATGCTGAAGGGGCGCCCCCACACGGTGCTGGCGGGGCATTATCACAAATATGCCTATGAGGAGCGCGGGGGGCACGATTACGTCCAGCTCGGCACGACGGGCGGAATGCCCGGCGGCGCGGCAGACGATCCCGCGGTGGTCGATCATGTCATGTGGGTTTCGGTCGCCGGTGGCGCGCCGCGTGTCAGCAATTTGAAGCTCGATGGTTTTTTCGGAAAGCAGGGACCGTCGCCGGTCGTCAAGGTTCGTTGACCCGGACACCGGCACCCGGGATTGAGAATGGCCGGCATATGGAGATTGTTTCGCAATGAATGTCACTGATCTTTCGCCCGCGCTCGGCGCACCCGGGACTGCTGTCATCGTCACCGGGGGGGCATCCGGGATCGGGCTCGCCTCGGCGCGCGCGCTGGCCGCGGTTGGCCGGCCGGTCGCGCTCTGGGACATTAACGCCGGTAAGGCCGAGGCAGAGGCTGCGGCGATCGCGCAGGAATATGGCGCAAAGACCATCGGTATCGGCGTCGATCTGACCGATCTGGACGCCTATCCGGCCGCGATCGCCGCCAGCCGCGATGCGCTTGGCGCGCTGGGCGGGCTCGTTCACGCCGCGGGCATCGTCGACACCGCCTCGCTGGAAGGCATTACGCCCGAAAGCTGGGCGGCGGGCATCAACACGCATCTCCGCCCGCTCGCGCTGCTGACGCAGCAGCTCCATGGCGACTTTGCCGCCAGTCCGGGTTCGGCGGTAGTCGCGATCACCTCGATCAACGCGACGCTCGGCAACGCGATGAACCCGATCTACAGCGCAGCCAAAGGCGGGATGCTTTCGCTCGTCCGCTCGCTCGCCGACCGGCTGGCGCACGACAGGATCCGGATCAATTCGGTGTCGCCCGGTCAGATCATGACGCCAATGATGAAGCCTGCGGTCGACAATCTGCCCGAGGGCTTTTTCGAAAAGCGGATCCTGCTCGAACGCATCGGCGTGCCCGAAGAGATCGGACGCATCGTGCGCTTCCTGCTCTCGAACGAAGCGAGCTATATCACCGCCGCCGAACTCGTCGTCGATGGCGGCAACATCTCGTCGCAGCGCGGCTGAGCGCAGGAAGGTATCTGACAATGCGGAATGACGATCATCGGATGTGGCGGGCGGTCCTTACGGCCTCCTTGGTTCTGGCGCTGCCGGCATGCGCGACCGCCGACCAGCGACCGATCGCCGGCGCGGTTGCCGAACAGCCGGGCGTCATTCCCTTCACCTCGGCCAACGTATCGGCGGATGGTACGATCAACTGGTCCGCGCCGGGCGCGGGCCGGGTGAGGGTTTATGCGGGCACCGATGCCGCGGTGAGCGACCGGACGACACCGGTGGGACAGGGTGATGCAACGGGGAGCATCCGGGTTTCGGGCCTTGCCCCCGGCAAGCGCTGGTTTTTCGCGCTCGTTCCCGATCGGGGCGCGCCGCTGGTCATCGCCGACCGCGGGCTTCACCTCAAGACGGTCCCCAATTTGCGCGACGTCGGCGGCTACCGCACGACCGACGGCCGCTGGGTAAAGATGGGGCTGATCTATCGTTCGGATCAGCTCGACCGCCTCAGCGACAGCGACCTCGGCTCGATGGGCGATCTGGGCCTCGTACTCGTCGCCGATCTGCGCACGGCCAGCGAACGTAGCCATGAACCCGATCGCGTGCCCGCCGGCGCAGAACATCTCGTGCTCGACGTCGCGGCGGACAGCAAGGGCAGCCTTGGCGGCGATATGCGTCAGGCGATCGCGGCGATCGCCGCGGGCAAGGGCGCGGAGATGCTGACCGAGGCCAACCGCGATTTCGTCTCCCTGAACAGCGCGCGCAGTGCCTACCACACGCTGCTCTCCCGCATCGGCGCCGAAGGCGCCGGGCCGACGCTGTATCATTGTACTTCGGGCAAGGACCGCACGGGCTGGGCCAGCGCGGTGATACTGACGCTGCTCGGCGTGCCGCGCGAAACGGTGATGGCCGATTATCTCGCCAGCAACGACTATCTGCGCGCCAAGAACGAGGCGACAATCGCCATGCTCGGTAGATTGCCGACACCGATCGCGCGGGAAAATCTCGAGCCGGCATTGACCGTGCGTGCCGCCTATATCGAGGCGGCCTTTGCCGAAGTCGATAAACGCTATGGCTCGTTCGATCGCTATGTTCGCGAGGGGCTTGGTCTGGACGATGCCGCGATCGACCGGTTGCGCACGACCTTGCTGGCGGGGGTGCCGCAATAAACCGCTATCCGTCGAGGCATGCGCCGACAGGAAAATTTCGCTCATGTCAGGATCTGAATGGACAGCGTGTAACCGCATTGACGCGAAGCGCCCCTAACCGGCCGAGTTCCACAAGGGGACTCGGACAATGCAACTCGCACACAAAAAAACTTCCGCTCTGACGCTGCTATCCTCTTTGACCGCGCTGGCATGGTCAATGCCCAGCAACGCGGCGGAACAGGATGCAATGCAAACGGCTGCTCCGGAAGCGGAAGCAGAAGAGGCGGCGCAATCGGACATCGTCGTGACGGGGAGCGCCCGCGCCCAGCGCCGGTTCGATGTATCCTATGCAGTGAACTCCCTGGGACAAGAAGAAGTCCAGCGGATCGCGCCCAAGAATTTCGCCGACCTGCTCGGCACCGTTCCGGGTATTCAGGTCGAAGCGACAGGCGGCGAAGTGCAGAACATCACGCGCGTCCGCGGTATTCCCACCGATCGCGGATACCTGATCTTCCAGCAGGACGGGCTGCCGCTCTACCATGAGATTGACGGCGTGTTTTTCAACTCCGGCGAAGGCATGAACCGCTTCGACCTGATGACCGAGCGCGTCGAAATCGTGCGCGGCGGTCCGGCGCCGATCTATGCCAGCAGCGCCGCAGCGATCGCCAATAACATCACCGTGTCGGGCGGGCCCGACGCGCGCGGCAAAGCGCAGTTAACTTTGGGTGATACCGGCCTGTACCGGCTCGACGCGATGCAGTCGGGGCCGATCGGCGAGCGCACCTATTTCGCCGTTGGCGGATTCCTGCGCCAGCATGACGGCTATCGCGACGGTGGCTTTCCCAGCGACAAGGGTGGTCAGATCCGCGCCAACCTGAAGCACGACCTCGACAATGGCTTCGTCAAACTATCGATGCAGTATACCAACGATCACAACATCTTCTACCTTCCGATCCCGGTCGCCGATCCGCGCAATCCCACTCTCTCGCTCGATCCCTATATCGATTATCACACGGGTACGCTGAACTCTCCTGCGCTACGCAACGTCAACGTCAAATATCGCGATGGTGCCGGCGTGCTGCAGGGTTTGAACCGGGATCTTGCCGATGGCCGGCACATGCGCTTCTTCAACGTCGGCCTGCAATATGAAGGCGATTTCGATGGCTGGCTGGTTTCGGCCAAGGGCGGCTTCACCAAAGGCAAGAGCAGCTTCGACGCTTTCTATTCGACCACCAACCCGGTTAGCGCGAACACGTTTGCGGCAAGCTATCTGACGGCCGCTCGCACCGCTTTCGGGGCCGATGTGGCGCGGCTCGGCTATGCTATCGCAGGCACCAACGGCGCGACGGTTTATGATCCGGGCGCGGCTTCGGGGCTCATCATGTCCGGCCAGTATCGCGTTTCCGAATCGGACTTTTATTCGGGGCAGGCCGATCTCAGCGTTACCCGCAAGTTCGAGACCGGCTTGGGCACCCATGACGTGCGCGTAGGCGTTTATGGGGCGGCTTATGGCAATACGCTCTTCCAGGCCTATCAGGACATGCTGATCGAAGTGCAGAGCCAGCCCCGCACGATCGACCTTGTCGCCTATTCTGCGACGGGCGCGGTGCTCGGCTCGGTCACCCAGAACGGCGTGTTGCGATACACCACCACGCTGAACCAGGGCGAGGCCGATGCGACGATGGTCGCCGTCTACGCCAATGATACCTGGGAGATTACCGACGGACTGCGGGTCGACGGCGGCATCCGTAAGGAATGGTATGACTATGAAGGCTTTGCGCTGTTGTCGACCGCCGCTGATCTGGGCGATACGACGACGCTGGCCGACAACGCCACCCGCGCTTTCAGCGGGGCCATCGTTTCGAACAAGCTCAAACCCTCGGCGACCAACTGGACGGCCGGCGTCAATTATGACTTCACGGACAATTTCGGCGCTTACGGCCGCGTTTCGAACCTGGAAGTGCCGCCCCAGATGGGCGTGGTATCCAGCACCGCCCCGACAATCATCAAAACCAAGGCGCGGCAATATGAACTGGGCGTCAAGGCCAGCTTCGGCCCGCACTACCTCTACGTCACCGGCTTTTACACCAAGTTCGATCCTTTCAACGCGACGTTCATCGCGTTCAATCCGGTGACCGGCCGCAACGACCAGCCCGTGCCGTTCATCGGCGAAGCCGTCGCAAAAGGCGTCGAGATTGACGGCCGGATCAAGCCGGTGAGCTGGTTCGAACTGGCCGGTTCGGTCACCTGGGCCGACCCCCAATATCGTAATCTCGCGAACACGTCGGGCGCCGATCCGACGGCAGTGAACGGCAACCAGATCATCCGCGAGGCCAAGTTTTTCGGCAATGTGCGTCCGTCTGTCCGTTTCCCGGTTGGCGGAGGCGAAGTGGAGATCGCAGGACGTTACGAATGGGTGGGCCGCCGCTATGTCGACCTTTTCAACCTGACGGCGTTGCCCGCTTATCAAACGTTCGGCGCAAGCGCGTCGGCGAGCTTTGGCAACTGGCGCTTCCAGGTGGTTGGTGACAATCTGACCAACGCCAAGGGATTGACCGAGGGGAATCCGCGGACCGACCAGCTCGCCGGCCAGGGCGCGAGCGATGCGATCTATGGACGACCTTTGTTCGGGCGCAGCTTCCGCTTTATCCTCAGCCGCAGCTGGTAAGGGTGCGCGCAATTCGCGTCACAGCCTTGAGCATCTGCCTGGCCGTCGCCTCGTCCCTTTATCCGGGAGTGGCGGCGGCGCAGGATCCGGACGGCTACGCATCACCCTTTGCCGACACGCTGGCGACCCGGATCTTTCCGCTGTTCGCCATGATGCGAACGGCGCCGGATTGGGCGCAGGCGCTGCGTGACGATCCCGTTCTGGTGGAACTTGCCGCCGCGCGCGCCGCGCGGGTGCCGGAAAACACCTGCGCACCGTCGCCGCAATGTCTGGCCGATGCGTGGATATGGACCGAGGCGGATATCGCCCTGGTGCAGGCGCGGTTGCGGCTCATGATGAGTGATAAAAAGCGCGCTAGGGCGCTTGTGACGCGGCAAATACGCGCTTCCGGGCGCTTTGCCCGCTATGCGGCACTGTCCGATGCGGACCTTGTCGCCACGGCCTGGGCCGAAACGGCGGCAGTGGTGAACCAGGTCATCGCCGTCTATGCCAAAGGGGCACCGCCGCGTTATCCCGTGATCGACTCCATCATCTTCAATATTGCCGACCCCAAGATGGCCGATGTGCTGAATGCGCACGGCGTCGCCACAGCCGCGCAGGCCAGGGCCGACGATCTCTTCTTCGATCCATCGTTGCGTTACGCGGTTGGCCTGCTCCAGATGAACGAGCGTATCGACGCGGGCAGCTACCGGCCTCTACTGGCTGGTGACAATGCCGCCACGGCCCGGGCGGTCGCCAGGATGAACTGGCGTGCAAAGCCCTATACTGCGCTGCTGGTGTTCGGCCATGGGCCGGAAGACGTGCAATCGCGCACGGGCGTGATGGGGCATATCCGTCTGGCCATTGCGGCCGATCTGTTCGCGCGCGGTTCCGCTCCTTTCATCATCGTATCGGGGGGCAATGTGCACCCCAACCGCACGCCGTTCAACGAAGCGGTCGAGATGAAGCGCCTGCTGGTCACGCAATATGGCATTCCGGCCGACCGCATCCTGATGGAGCCGCATGCGCGCCATACCACCACCAACCTGCGCAACTGCGCGCGACTTCTGCTCGCCGCCGGCTTTCCAGAGGATCGGCCGGCGCTGATCGTCTCCGACCATCGCACGATCCAGTATATCGGCGGCGCGGAACTGGCGCTTCGCAACCTGAAGGAAATGGGGGTGCAGCCGGGCCGTCTGGCACCCGGCCCCGATCGCTTCACGCTGCGCTTCGTACCCGACCCGGTCGCGTTCCACGTCGAACCGGCCGATCCGCTCGATCCCTGACGTCCTGTTCGGAGCAAAGCCCGTGCGCCATTTCCTGTTAGCCTTTGCTGCGGCCGCGTGGGCCGCCGTTCCTGCCCCCGTCCTCGCCTGGGGCGAACGCGCCCACGCAGCCATCGACAGGGCGGCCATCGCAGCGCTGCCCGCCGACGGGCCCATATTCCTTCACAGATATGCCGACTATATCGCAGCGTCTTCGACCATGCCCGACAGCTGGCGCAACGCCTCCGAGCCCTTTTCAAAGATCGAGGAGGATCCCAATCACGGATGGTTCAAGGAGCAGTTCGCATTTTTGAGCCCCATCCCGCGCTCGCGCTACGAGTTTATCCTCGCCTTGCATGACGAGTATCTGCGGATCAAGGACAGCGATCCGGAGCGGGCCAAGCGGACCAACGTGCGCTGGACTGGCACGCTGCCCTATGCGGCAATGGAAAGCTATGGGCGCCTTGTCGTTTGCATGCGCCAGATTCGTGCTGCGCAAAAAGCGGGCGCCGACGCCCGTGTGCCGGAACAGAACTGCGCCTATCAGGTTGCGCGTCTTGGGCATTATATCGGCGACGGTTCGCAGCCGCTCCACGCTTCGGTCAACAGCGATGGATGGCTGGGCGTCAATCCGAAAAACTATACGACCGACCGAAGCATCCATGGCCGTTTCGAGAGCGAGTTCGTCGATGCGATCGCGCTGGAGCCAGCGAACCTCGCCGACCGGATCGGCGCGCCGGGTCGGCAGCGAGGCGATCTGTTCGAAGCCGTCCTGTCCTTCCTCGACGAGGCGGGGAGCCATATGGAAACTGTCTACATCCTCGAGAAGAGAGGTGGCTTTAACGATCCGGAGGATCGGGACGCGCGGGCTCTGGTCTACAGCCGGGCGGCAGCAGGCGCTGCGATGCTGAGGGACATGATCTACCGCGCATGGACCGAGAGCGCCGGACCGCCCGCTCAGGTTGATCCGTCCCCGCTTGACCCTGTAAATCCCCTCTATAACCCGGCAACTGGTTCCGCGCCCAGTCACTGAGCGCGTTCTCGACGGGATGCGGACGGGGTCTTCGGCACAGCCGCGACTGAAGGGGCAAATGGCATCGTGCGTGACCGATTCTGTTCAGGCCGATCGCGTCCTTGCGACGAAGGTCGTGGTATTCAGAAGCGCGTCGCCACGATAGCAAGGCACAAATAGCTGCGACGGGAGAAGCGTCGCTCATCTGCGAGACCCTGATTTGCTTTCAACCGTCGATCTTGGCCGCCCCGGTCCGCTCGCCGTCCCGCGAACCATAATCGGTCTGACATATCTATTGCAAGTGGCCTGACCACATATTAATGCTTGGCTGGCATAAGCTGTGTTCGCGTGTTCACGCTAGCGGCAATATAATGCGAGAGCATGGCGCGTCAGGAAATGAAGCGTGTTCGGGATGCCCTCGCGATAAAAAATTGAGAGGAGCCATGATGTTTCGAAAGATCGCATTTCTAGCTTTGGCCACCGCGCCGCTGATAGCGCTGGCGCCCGTTTCGGCTGCGCAGGGTCAGCAGCAGGCTCCTTGGCAGGACGTAACGCCGCGCGCCGGACTCGCTGGCTGGCACAGCGCGGGGGGGCAAGCGCCCTATCGCGTTGTCGACGGCGAGGTCGTTGGTAGCGCGGTACCGAATTCGGCGAACAGCTGGCTGGTGTCCGACGCGCTTTACGGCGACTTCATCCTCGAATTCGACGCCAGGACCGATCCGACGCTGAATTCGGGCGTGATGATCCGCGGCCAGAGCCGGCCCGATTATCGGAACGGCGTCGTTCACGGCTATCAGATGGAGATCGATCCGTCGTCGCGGCGCTGGAGCGCGGGCATCTATGACGAACAGCGCCGTCAATGGCTCTATACGCTCGGCCGCAACGATGCGGCGCGGAAGGCCTTTCGCTCGGGCGACTGGAATCACTATCGTGTCGAAGCGATCGGTACGCGCCTGCGCACCTGGATCAATGGCGTGCCGGCCGCGGACGTTGTCGACGATGTGGACGCGCGGGGCTTCATCGCCTTCCAGGTGCACTCGGTTCCCGATGCGGTCGCGGCGCAGAAGCCCGAGGCGCGTTTCCGCAACGTGCGGATCATCACCGACGCGCCCGCCCGTTTCGCCTTGCCGGCGACGAAGGTCGAGCAGCAGGGATGGCTGGTCAATCGCCTGACCCCCGCCGAGCGCAGCGCCGGCTGGAAGCTGCTCTGGGACGGCAAGACGACGCAGGGCTGGCGGAGCGCCAAGGGGCCCGCTTTCCCGAAGACGGGCTGGTCGATCGCCGACGGCATCTTGTCGGTCGAAAAATCGGGCGGCGCCGAAGCGACCAATGGCGGCGACATCATCACCACGCGCGATTACAAGAGTTTCGAGCTGTCGGTCGATTTCCGGCTGACGCCGGGCGCCAATAGCGGGATCAAATATTTCGTCGATCCGAACCTGCTCAAGGGCGACGGATCGGCGATCGGCCTCGAATTCCAGCTGCTCGATGACGAGCGCCATCCCGATGCGAAGATGGGCCGCGACGGCAATCGGACGATCGGCTCGCTCTATGATTTGATCACCGCGCGCAACCTCTCCGATCCCGATAGCCCCGGCAAGCGCGTCAACGCGCCGGGCGAATGGAATCGGGCGGTCGTCGTCGTACGCGGCAAGCATGTCGAGCATTGGCTGAACGGGTTCAAGGTCGTCGAATATGAACGCGGATCGCCCGCTTTTCGCGAGCTTGTCGCGCGCAGCAAATATGCGAAATGGCCAAACTTCGGCGAGTGGGAGCAGGGGCCGATCCTGCTCCAGGATCATGGCGACAGGGTCGACTTCCGGTCGATCAAGCTGCGCGAATTCTAAAGGGGACAGGACATGATTGACCGCCGTACAATGTTGACGGGTGCAGCAGCGACGCTGGGCGCTACGATGAGCGCGCGCAGCTATGCGCAGATCAAGGGTGCGAACGATCGTCTGCGGGTGGCGGTGGTTGGCGTGAACGGGCGCGGGCAGGCGCATATGGCCGCTTTCTCCAAGCTGCCGAACGTTGCCGTCACCCATTTCGTCGATGTGGATTCGGCCATCCTCGCGAAGCGCGCGGGGGAATTTGCCGCCAAAGGCCATCCTGCCCCCAAGATCGTGGGCGACTATCGCCGGCTGCTCGACAGCAAGGACGTCGACATCGTCAGCATCGCGACGCCCGATCATTGGCACGCAAAGCTCGCGATCGATTCGATGAATGCGGGGCGCCACGTCTATCTGGAAAAGCCGATCGGCATCGCGCCCGCCGAGGGCGAAGCGCTGATCGCCGCACAGCGCCGTACCGGGCGTCAGCTGCAGGTGGGCAACCAGCAACGCTCGAGCGTCGAGACACGGCAGCTTGTCGACATGGTCCGGGCAGGCGAGCTCGGCGACGTCTATGAGGCGCAGACCTGGTATGCGAACAATCGCGGGTCGATCGGTAAGGGACAGGAAATCGCGCCGCCGGCCAATCTGAACTGGGATTTGTGGCAGGGACCGCGCCCGCGCGGGCCGTACCGGTCGAACCTGGTGCATTATAACTGGCACTGGTTCTGGAAATACGGGACGGGCGAGATTTGCAACAATGCGATGCACGAGCTCGACATTGCGCGCTGGGCGATGGGCCTGACCTATCCGGCCAGTGTGTCGACGCAGGGCGGACGGCATTTCCACCGCGGCGACGATTGGGAAATGTATGATTCGCTCGCGCTCGACCTGATTTACGACGATGGCCGCGCGATCCGCTGGAACGGGCAAAGCTGCAATGGCATCAAGACCTATGGGCGTGGCCGCGGCGTGTTGCTGCTCGGCACCAAAGGGTCGGCCATCGTCGATCGCAACGGGTTCGAGCTGTACGATCTGGAAGGCAAGTTGACGCGGGAGGTGAAGGCGCCGGCCAGCTCGGAAACCACTGGGACGGTCGGGGAGGGCGCGCTCGACGTCCTTCATGCCGGCAATCTGGTTGATGTCATCCGTGGCCGCGCCAGCGCGCTCGCATCGCCGATTGCCGAAGGCCATATCAGCACCGCGCTCTGCCACCTCGGCAATATCGCCTATCGCACGAACGGCACGCTGACGATTGATCCGGCGACCGGCAAGCCGACCAATGCCGATGCCATGAAGCTGTGGTCGGTCGACTATGAGCCGGGCTGGGAGGTCAAGGGCTGACCCCAGGCGCAATCATGGCCGACGTTGTACGCTTTGCTTCGATGGGTACGCGCGTCGAACTGCATCGGTTCGGTGCGGGTGAGGACGACGCGTTGACAGCGGCGCAGCGCGCGATCGAGGCGGTCGACAACGCGTTGACGATCCATCGCCCTTCGGCAACGACCGCGCTCAACGAACGGCTGATGGCGGGGCAGGGGGCGGGCATCGATGATCCGCTCCTGTTCGATGCGCTGGTCGCGATCGAGGAATTGCAGGCCGCGACGCTGGGGCTGTTCGACCCCGCGGCGGATCGCCGGTTCGCGTCGGCGGGATGGAGCGCCATCGCATTTGATCGGAATAGCGCGCGGATCGAAGCGTCGATGCCCGTCGCGCTCGATTTCGGCGGGTTTGGAAAGGGCTTCGCGCTCGATCGTGCCTGCGCCGTCTTGCGCGCGAAGGGTGTCGTATCGGCGTGCCTGTCGGCCGGGGAAAGTTCGATTGCGGTGGTCGGCGAACATCCGCTTGGCGGCGGCTGGCCGTTTTCGATCCCCCACCCGCTGCGCCCCGACGAGATTCTGGTCGAACTCGAACTCATCGACGAATCCGTATCAATCTCGTCGACCGTCGGTGCGGGGACAGCGGCGCCCGAACGCGCCGCGATGATCCGCCCGATCGATGCCACCATCGTGTCTGCGCCGCGCTGCTCGGTTGCCGTCGACCGGCTCGGCGCGCATGCCGAGGCGATGAGCACCGCTTTGCTCGTCGCCGATGAAGCTCAGGCGGAGTGCTTGCTGCACGGCGACCGGACGCGCCGGTTTTTATTCGATTTCCCCCGTGGAGCGGCGATCCCGATTAACCAGCCAGGATGAGTTTAATGACTGAAAAAGATTTCGACCTGTCACGGCGATCGTTCATCGATCGCGTGCTGATGGCGACGGCTGGCGCGGGGATGGCCGCAGCGGTGCCGTGGGCAAGTGCGGCTGTCGGCGCCGCACCGCTGGCAAAGAGCGATCGCGTGCGGCTGGGTGTGATCGGCACGGGCGATCGCGGCCGCGCCCTGATCCAGAATATCGCCAAGACCCGCAACTGCACCGTGGCCGCGATCTGCGACAATTTCGAACTGCATCTGGCAAAGGGACGCGCGCTGGTCGATCCGTCAACGCGCACCTTCACCGATCACCGCGCGATGCTCGATGCGGGCGGTCTGGATGCAGTGGTGATCGCGACCCCGCTCGACCTTCATAAGCGGCACAGTTTCGATGCGTTCGACGCCGGGCTCCATGTGTGGTGCGAAAAGGCGATGGCGCGCACGATCGACGATTGCGGCGCGATGGTGAAACGAACGCAGGACAGCGGCACGGTGCTGCAGATCGGCCATCAGCGCATGTTCAAACCCACCTATCTGAACGCGGTCAAACGCGCGAAGGAGGGCGAAATCGGGGCGATCACGCAGATCCGCGCCAGCTGGCACCGGCAAAGCAGCTGGCGCCGGCCGGTTCCCGCCGGGGCGACGGATCGGCAGATCAACTGGCGCCTGTATCGCGACAGCTCGGCGGGGTTGATGACCGAACTGGCGACGCACCAGATTCAGGTCAGCAACCTGTTCTTCGACGCCGTACCGACCCGCGTGATGGGATCGGGCAGCATCTGTTTCTGGAAGGACGGGCGCGAGGTCTATGACCATGTCGCGCTGATCTATGAATATGCGGGGGGCCGCAAACTGATTTACACCTCGCTGCTCAATAACGCGCGTTATGGCTGCGAGGAACAGATTCAGGGCAGCAAGGGGACGATCGAGCCCGAACTCGGACGCATCTATCAGGAACTGCCGCCGAAGGAGCTGGCGCTGCTGCGGATGCAGGCGGATGTGGCCAGCGGACACAAGCGTGCGGTCCCGATCGGCGGTGCGACCTGGTTTGCCGAGCTTCCTGTCACGACCCCCGGGGAGCCGCTCGGCTGGGGCGAATATGACGAGACGATGCTGCAGTTCGAGGGTTTTGGCGAGGCGGTACGGACCGGCAAGCCGCTGCCCGGACTGTTGTCGCAGGCCTATTCCGCGAGCGTCGCGTCGCTGCTTGGCGAACAGGCGATGGACAGCGGCCAGATATTGAACTGGCCGACGTCGCTGGTCGCCATCTGAAAAAGGAACACGCCATGACCGATACCAACCGACGCGATCTTCTGGGGCTTGGCATTGCCGCCGGGCTCGCCGCGGGCTTCGCGGCCGATGCGCTGGCGCAGTCCGCAGCGCGCGGCGATGCGCCGACCGAGGGCGCACCCGCGCGCCCGGTGCCCGAAGCGAAATATCGCGTACCGTTCGCGGTGATCGGGCTCGATCATAATCACATCTATGGCATCACCGACGCCATGATCCGGGGCGGCGGCGTCCTCACGACCTTCCATGCGACCGATCCCAAACAGATCGCGATGTTCCGCGCGCGATATGGCGATATCGCGCTGGCGCGGTCGGAAGACGAGATCCTCGACAATGTCGCGATCAAGCTGGTCTGCAGCGCGGCGATTCCCGGACTGCGCGCGCCGCTGGGCATCCGCGTCATGCGCGCAGGCAAGGATTATCTCAGCGACAAGGCGGCGATTACCTCGCTGAAGCAGCTTGCCGACGTTCGCCGTGCGATCAAGGAAACCGGCCGCAAGTTTGCGATCATGTATTCCGAACGGCTGGAAGTGCCCGCGGCGGTCATGGCCGGCCAGCTTGTCCATGACGGCGCGATCGGGCGCGTCATTCAGACCGTCAACCTCGCCCCCCATCGACTGGCCGCGGCATCCCGGCCCGACTGGTTCTGGGACACCGCGCGTAACGGCGGGATCCTGACCGATATCGGTAGCCACCAGGCCGATCAGTTCATCTTTCTGACCGGCAGCAAGCGTGCGCATGTCGTCGCATCGCAGACCGGCAATTTCGCACATCCCGAACATCCGAGGTTCGAGGATTTCGGCGATATGATGCTGAGCGGCGACGGCGGCACGGGCTATGTTCGTGTCGATTGGTTCACGCCGGATGGCTTGCCGACCTGGGGCGATGGACGTCTCTTCATTCTCGGTACCGAGGGCACTATCGAGCTCAGGAAATATGTCGACATCGCCGGCCGTCCGGGCGGAAATCACCTGCTTGTCGCCGATCGGAAGGGCACTCGCTATCTAGATTGTTCCAAGGTGCCTCTGCCCTTTGGCCCGCAATTCATCACCGACGTCGTGGAAGGCACATCGGTGGCGCAAGACCAGACGGGGGCGTTGCTCGCCGCCGAACTGGTGTTGACGGCGCAGGCGCATGCGAAGCCCGCCCGGCAACAAGCGACCTTGTAACGGTTAGGCCAACAAGATAGCGGTTTCCTCATGGGGAATGGCATGGAATCAAAACGGCTCTACGAACGCGTATCCACCGATATCGCGGCCAAGATCGAGGCCGGGGAATATCCGATCGGTGCGCGTTTGCCGTCGGAGCGGCAACTCGCCCAGTCTTACGACGTATCGCGGCCGACGGTTCGCGAGGCGATCATCGCGCTCGAGGTCGACAGGATGGTCGAGGTACGCAAGGGATCGGGCGTCTATGTGACCGCAACGTCGCATGCCGATGTCGACGGCCCCTCCGCCGACGTCGGTCCCTTCGAACTGCTGGAAGCGCGCCGTCAGATCGAGGGAGAGGTTGCCGCGCTCGCGGCCGGACGGATCACCGACGAACAGCTGGCGGAGCTTCGTGTGCTCGTAAAAGCGATGGGCGATGCAGGCGGTGACAGCGCGCGTGCCGAGGTGGCCGACCGCCAGTTCCACGAACTGATCGCCAGCGCGAGCCTGAACAGCGCCTTCGTCGCGGTCGTGGAATCGCTCTGGGACATGCGCGCCCGCTCTTCGCTCTATCGCCTGCTCAGCAGCAAGGCGCATGTCGCGGGAGTGACCCCGAGCGTTGCCGAACATGAGGACATTGTCCTCGCGCTGGAATCGCGCGACCCGGCGGCGGCGCGCGCAGCGATGCAAAAGCATCTGGCGCGCGCGCTCGAAGCGCTGCTGGAGGCAACCGAAGTGCACGAGGTCGAACTGGCCCGAAAGCGGGTCGCCGACGAACGGAGCCGCTACGCGCAGTAAATTGGGCTATCTCTATCGCCTGACATCGAAACCCTCGCTCAGGAAGGCTTCGATATCGGATCGCCCGAACAGGCTCGCATCGCCGGGAAGCGAATGCTTCAGCGCTGCGAGGGCCAGCCCGGTCTGCGCCGCAACGGCGATGGACTGATCGCGCAGCAGCGCATCGAACACGCCCGCAGCGAATGCGTCGCCGGTGCCGATGCGGTCGACGATACCGGCCACCCTGATTTCCTCAGTCTGGGCAAAGTTGTCGCGCGTATCGATCCGCGCGGCGAGGCGATGATGGTCCACATCCTCGACATGGCGCGCGGTCGAGGCGATCAGCGCCAGCTTGGGAAAGGCATCAAATGCCGCGTCTGCCGCGGTCCGTCGTCGTGCCGGCCCGTCATCGCCGAAGTCGCGGCCGAGCAGGAGCGCGATGTCGCGATGATTGCCGAACATGATATCGGCCAGGCCGACCAGCCGGGACAGGATGGCCCTGGCATCGCCGTCCCAGCTTTCCCACAGGCGCGCACGATAGTTGCCGTCGAATGAGATAGGAATATCAAGCCGCGTCGCCGCGTCTGCCGCAGCAAAGGCCGCTGCCGTTCCGCCGGGGCCCAGCGCCGGGGTGATGCCCGACAGGTGCAGGCGGCCGGCGCCCGCGAGGAGCCGATCCCAGTCCCAGTTCGTCGCGGAGGCGCCAGCGAAAGCGGAATGGGCGCGATCGTAGATTATATTTGTGGCGCGCAAACCGGCGCCGCTCACGGCATAATAGACCCCCATCCGTCCGGGCCGCCGCGCGACGGCCGAGCAATCGATGCCGTGCCCCCGCAGCGCTGCGATCGCCGCGTCGCCGAGCGGATCGTCGGGCACGGCGCTGACCATCGCCGTGTCGTGGCCAAGCCGCGCGAGCGCGGTTGCGACATTGGCCTCGGCGCCGCCGATCCAGACGTCGAGCCGCGACGTCTGGAGCAGGAGTTCGCGCCCCGGGGGCGACATGCGCAGCAGGATTTCGCCGAAGGCGACAAAGCGTCCCATGTTGGTCAGTTCCTTTCGGTCGGAATCCCGGCCGCGCCGGGCATCTCGGCTGATGCCGGTCCGCTCATATCGTCCTCTCCGAGTTCGACCTGCTTCTTCCGGCGGTCGGTTCGGAGCATGCACAAGCCTATTTGGTATGGCCAATTTTGACAATCGCTTTTTATGGCCTCGTGGCCGGGGCAACGCCAAATCCAGAAAATGCTCGTTTCCCATTCAGTATGACCAATTCGGTCGTCGAAAAACTCTCTCCTATTCCATCAAATTACACCAACATTGGCAGGTTTTGGCTGTGCGCGATCTATAAGGCCCGTTTGGCATTTCTGGCAAATGTATGACAAGCCACTTATTGCAATCGGTCTGACCAATCTCTATGGAGGCTGCAGAGAGGGGCGCGGAAAGCGTCCGGACCTTTGGCGGAGAATGTGATGCGGGCCTTCCTTTTTGATAGCGCATCGGCGCGGCCTTTGATTGGCGGAGCCTTGCTGCTTGCGGGAGTCCCAGGCGCGAGCGCGCCGGCCGAGAGCGCGCCCGACGCGGCGGCGGGCGAGATCGTCGAGACTGCGCAGAAACACGAACAGAATTTCTAGCCATCCCCACCCTTGCCGGGGTTCGTTCGGACGGATCCCGGCATTTTTCTGGTGCCACGGGAGAGACATATGACGCAGGCCATTGCCGCAGGATCGACGCCGCCGTTGCCCAGGACGGGGCGATATCGCTGGCTGATCGTCGCGCTGCTGTTCGCCGCAACGACGGTCAATTATATCGATCGCACGATGCTCGGCCTGCTGGCGCCCGTCCTCGGCGACGAGATGCGGTGGAGCGAGAATGACTATGGCAACATCGTCATGGCGTTTCAGGCCGCCTATGCGCTCGGCTTCCTGCTCATGGGCTGGCTGATCGATCGCTTCGGGCCCAAGATCGGATACAGCATCGCCATTTCGATCTGGACGATCGGCCATATCGCGCATGGTTTCGCGGGATCGATCGCCTCCTTCATGGCCGCGCGTGTCGTCCTCGGGGTCGGCGAGGCGGGGCATTTCCCTGCCGTCGTGCGCGCGTCGAGCGAATGGTTCCCCCAAAAGGAACGCGCTTTTGCGATCGGATGGGTCAACAGCGCAACGACGATCGGCGTCATTTTAACCGCGCCGACGATCTGGCTGTTCATGGTCTGGGCGGGCTTCGACTGGCGTCAGACCTTCATCTACACCGGCGCATTTGGCGCTCTCCTGCTGATATTATGGCTGTGGCTCTACAGCAATCCGCGTGAGAGCGGGAAGGTCAGCGATGCCGAACTCGCGTGGATCGAGCATGATCCACCCGAGCAGGTCGAGCGAATCGGCTGGGCCAAAATCGTCACCAAGCGCGAGGCCTGGGCGTTTGCGGTCGCCAAATTCCTGATCGACCCGGTCTGGTATCTGATGCTGTTCTGGTTGCCCAAATATTTTGCCAGCACCTATGACGTCGATCTCAAGGTCGTGCTGCTGCCGATGATCATCATGTACCTGCTCTCCGACGTCGGCAGCATCGCGGGCGGCTGGCTCTCCTCGAAGTTGATCCAGCGCGGGCGCACTCCCAATTTCGCGCGCAAGCTGACGATGGTGATCGCCGCTTGTTTCGTCCTGCCCCTGCTATTCGTCACGGGCCTCGACAATATGTGGCTGGCCATCGTCCTGATCGGTCTCGCGCTCGCCGGGCATCAGGCATTTTCGTCGACGATCCTGTCGATCCCGCCCGACATGTTCCCCAAACGCGCGGTCGGGTCGGTGATCGGGCTCGGCGGCTTCATGGGCGGCATTGGCGGCATGATCATGGCCAAATCGACCGGGCTCGTGCTCGACGCGACGAACGGCAATTATACGATCATCTTCGCCGTGTGCACGACGGTCTATTTCCTCGCCGTGCTGGCGCTCCATCTCCTGAGCCCGCGCCTCGCGCCAGTCACGGTCGAAAACGAAGGCACCCCCGCATGACGCGTCCGTTTCAGCTTCATCCTGACCGCCTGTTTCCGTCGGACCCGTCGCAGCGCGATATTTGCCGGCGACTTTATGCCGAGGTTGCCGACCTGCCGATCGTCAGCCCGCACGGGCACACCGATCCGGCGTGGTTCGCGGGCAACGCGTCGTTCGGCAATGCTGCCGAGTTCCTGCTGCATCCCGATCATTATGCGTTCCGGATGCTCTATTCGCAGGGTATTTCGCTCGACGCGTTGGGAATCCGTAACAAGGCTGCCGACCCGCGCGAGAGCTGGCGGCTCTTCGCGCAAAACTATCATCTGTTCCGCGGCACGCCGACACGGATGTGGATGGATTGGGTGTTCGCCGAGGCATTCGGGTTCGATGTGCAATTTTCGGGCGAGACGTCCGACCTCTATTACGACCTCATCACCGAGAAGCTGGCGACCGATGCCTTCCGCCCGCGCGCGCTGTATGATCGGTACGGGATCGAGGTGATCGCAACGACCGAAAGCCCGCTCGATACGCTCGAGCATCATG
>NZ_LMGI01000001.1 GCF_001427105.1 Sphingopyxis sp. Root154 | reverse complement strand
CTTGGCATGACCGACGTTGCTGCTTTGCTTCCCCAGTTGATGACCCGGATTGCCGGTGCCGGTGTGTTGTCGGGTCTGACGCGCTTGTCGGGGGGCGCGAACATGGAGAGTTTTGCGTTCGACTGGGGCGAAGGCGAGCCGGCCGGGGGCTATGTCCTGCGGCGAGCGCCGTCGGCGGATTATATGGCGGACCGTCCGTTCGGGCATGTTGACGAGGCGGCGCTGGTGATGGCGGCGTTTGATGCGGGGGTGAAGGCGCCCGAGGTGGTCGGCGTGCTCGAGCCGGGCGACGGGCTGGGCACGGGCTATGTGATGCGGCGGGTGCTGGCGGAGGTGTCGCCGGCGAAGATATTGGCGGGTCCGCCGCCGTCGCTGCTGGCGGATCTCGGCCGCGAGCTGGCGCGCATCCACAGCATCCCGCTGGACCGTGTGCCCGATGCGATCCCGCTGATGGACACGGCGGCGGCGCTGGCGGAGCTCAGGTCGCGCTTCCTGTCGTACGGCGGCGACCGGCCGGTGATCGCGCTGGCGATCAAATGGTGCGAGGAGCATCTGCCTGCGCCTGCCGATCCGGTGCTCGTCCACGGCGACTACCGGATGGGCAATGTGATGGTCGATGCCGATGGCTTGGCCGCGGTGCTCGACTGGGAGCTGGCGCACCGCGGCGACGCGCATGAGGACCTCGCGTTCGGCTGCATGACCGTGTGGCGCTTCGGCGCGCTCGACAAACCGGCGTTCGGGGTCGGCAGCCTCGACGATTATTTTGCGGCCTATGAGGCGGCGGGCGGGGTGAAGGTCGACAAGGGCCGCTTCCGCTTCTGGCTGATCTACCGGACGCTCTGGTGGGCGCTCGGCTGCCTGCAGATGGGGCAGATGTGGCGGAGCGGCGCCGATCCGACCGTCGAGCGCGTCGTCATCGGCCGGCGCACCGCCGAGCAGGAGCTCGATCTGGTGCGGCTGCTCGAAGACGAGGCGCCCGAGGCCGAGCGGGGAAGGGCGCTGCCGCCATCGCCGCAACCAACGTCGGCGCCGACCGGCGAACCGACGAACCGCGAGATCGTGCAGGCGGTGCGCGACTGGATCGAGACATCGATCAAGCCGCAGACGCAAGGCCACGCCAAGTTCGAGGCGGTGGTCGCGATGAACGCGCTCGGCATCGTGCTGCGCGATCTCGATGCGGGGGTGAGGGCGGAGGACGAGGCGCTCGCCGAAGCCTTGCTGTCGGGAACCACGACGCTCGCCGAGCCGGGCCTGCTCGCGAAGCTGCGCCGCGATGTGCTGGGTAAATGCGCGGTCGACAGCCCGAAATATGCCGCGCTTGACGCGGCGCGCGCCGACTGGCGCGGATAAGCGGACAAGGGAGAGAGACATGGATTTTGCGATGCCCGCCGATTTGCAGGCGTACCTCGACGAGCTCGACGCGTTTATCGAGGCCGAGATCAAACCGCTCGAACTGGCGGACGACAATATCCGCTTCTTCGATCATCGGCGCGAGCATGCGCGCACCGACTGGGACAATCAGGGGCTGCCGCGCCATGAGTGGGAGGCGCTGCTCAAGCAGGCGACGCGGAAAGCCGATGCCGCGGGCCACTGGCGCTTCTCGGCGCCGAAGAAGTACGGCGGCAAGGACGGCAGCAACCTGTGGATGGCGGTGATCCGCGAACACTTCGCGGCGAAGGGCCTCGGGCTGCACAACGACCTGCAGAACGAGCACAGCATCGTTGGCAACTTCCCCTTCGTCGAAATGTTCGAGCAGTTTGCGACGAGCGAGGAACAGAAGCAGGAATTTATCCTCGGTGGGTTCGAGGGCAGGCGGCGCACCGCGTTCGGGCTCACCGAGCCCGACCATGGCAGCGACGCGACGCATATGGAGACGCGCGCCGTGCGCGAGACGCGCGATGGCGTCGACGGCTGGCGCATCGACGGACGCAAGATGTGGATCACCGGCATGCATGTCGCGACGCATTGCGCGACCTTCTGCCGCACGAGCGGCGTGGACGGCGATGCGAAGGGCATCACCTGCCTGCTCGTGCCGACGGGGACGCCCGGCATGACCGTCGATGAATATATGTGGACGTTCAACATGCCGACCGACCATCCAAGGATGACGTTCACCGATGTGTGGGTGCCCGACGATGCGCGGCTCGGCCCCGAGGGCGGCGGCCTGTCGATCGCGCAGAGCTTCGTTCACCAGAACCGCATAAGGCAGGCGGCAAGCTCGCTGGGCGCGGCGGTGTTCTGCATCGAGGAGAGCGTGAAGTACGCAAGGCAACGCAAGCCGTTCGGCGAGGCGCTGGCGAAGAACCAGGCGATCCAGTTCCCGCTCGTCGAACTGGCGACGCAGGCCGAGATGCTGCGCCTGCTCATCCGCAAGACCGCATGGGACATGGACAACACGCCGCACAAGGAGGTCGAACGCACCCTCTCCGACAAGGTCAGCATGTGCAACTACTGGGCGAACCGCCTCGTCTGCGAAGCCGCCGACCGCGCGATGCAGGTCCACGGCGGCATCGGCTACTCACGCCACAAGCCGTTCGAGCACATCTACCGCCACCACCGCCGCTATCGCATCACCGAAGGCGCCGAAGAAATACAGATGCGTAAGGTCGCTGCCTACCTGTTCGGATACATGGGGCCGCGGANACCGCCACCACCGCCGCTATCGCATCACCGAAGGCGCCGAAGAAATACAGATGCGTAAGGTCGCTGCCTACCTGTTCGGATACATGGGGCCGCGGAAAGGCCTGTTTTCCTGACGAGCGAGACCGCTGCCCTTCAGTGGGCGGCGGTCTTCGAGAAGATGTTCATGATCGCCACGCCCGTGACGATCAGCGCCATGCCGACGATCGCAGGCGTGTCGAGGCGTTGGCCCTGAAAGACCCAGGCGACAGTCGCGATCAGCACGATGCCGACCCCCGACCAGATCGCATAGGCGATGCCCGTCGGGATATCGCGGAGCGCCAGCGACAGGAAATAGAAGGCGACGACATAGCCTGCCGCCATAATCGCCGAAGGGCCGAGGTTCCGGAAACCGTCGGATTGTTTCAGGAATGATGTCGCGATGACTTCGGCGACAATCGCGATGCCGAGATAGATATAATGCAAGGCTTCGGATCCGCTTAGCGCTTGCGCACGAATTCGGCGCGAAGGACGAGGCCTTTGATCCCCTCGTGGCGGCAATCGATTTCCTGATCGTCGCCGGTCAGGCGGATCGATTTGATCACGGTGCCGACCTTCAACGTCTGCCCCGCGCCTTTGACGCTCAAATCCTTGACCAGCACGACCGAGTCGCCATCAGCGAGCAAATTGCCGACCGCGTCGCGCACCTCAGGGCCCGCGGTGGCTGCGGCATCGCGAGCAGCAATATCGCTGGCGGACATCCATTCGCCGCTCGCCTCGTCATAGACATAATCTTCATCGTCGCTGGTCATTCTTTTATCCCGGTTTGCGGAAGCGCAGGGTGAACTGGTCGGTCTTGCCGCGGATTTCCTTGTCGAAGACATTGGCGCTACGCGGATCGGCGGTGCGGCGATAGAGATCGCTTTCGGCTTCGAGCTTGAAACCCACCTTGGTCAGCGTCGCGACGACCGCATCCTTGTCGATCCGGTGCAGACTGTCGGACAAGGTCGTGCCGCTACCTTTCGCCGCGCTGTGGTCGACGACGACCAGCGTGCCGCCGGGTTTCAGCGCCGCGAACAAGGCCGCGCTCGCCTTGTCGCCCGTGCCCGCGGGGAAGGGCTTCAGATAGAGGTCGTGGAAATTCTGCACCGTGATGATCGTGTCGAGCGGTTCGGGAAAGGCGGGCGCCGCGAACGGTCCGGCGACGGCGTCGACATTGACATAGGCGGCGTCAATCGCGGCCTGATCGTCGCCATATTGTTTTTTGAAGCCGATGAATTCGGCGGGCTGGAAGCCATAGACCTTGCCCGACGGTCCGACCGCCGCGGCGAGCAGCCGGGTGACGTAACCGCCCCCCATCACATAATCGCCGACCGTCTGTCCGGGCTTGACCTGGGCGAAGGCAAGCAGTTCGGCGGGCTTGCGCGCCGCGTCGCGTGTCCGGTCGGCGGCAGGCCGCGCGGGATCGGCGAGTGCGGCCTTATAGCTGGGGACAGCCGCCTGTTTGGCGGCGAGCGGGGTCGCCGGGACGGCGAGCATCAGCAGGGCGAGGGTAAGCGGGCGGATCATGGCATAGACTCCCTATCTCTTGTCCCGCCATCATAGCGCCTTGCCGGGGCCACCGCGCGTTTATTTGCATCTTGCGATTTTGATGATAGGTTTCTTCGTGAAACTAAAAATCAGGCCAAAAGACTTGGGAGAGCGGACATGCATGATCTGGTGATTCGCGGCGGCACCGTCGTCGATGGTTCGGGCGGAGCGCCCTTTGTCGCTGACGTCGCGATCGATGACGACCGGATCGTCGCGGTGGGCGAGAATCTGGGCGCGGGCGCCGAGGAAATCGACGCCGCCGGCAAGATCGTCACCCCCGGCTTCGTCGACGTTCACACCCATTATGACGGGCAGGCGACGTGGGACGCCGAAATGGCGCCGTCGAGCTGGCACGGCGTCACCACCGTCGTGATGGGCAATTGCGGCGTCGGCTTCGCTCCCGCCAAGCCCGACCGCCACGAATGGCTGATTTCGCTGATGGAAGGCGTCGAGGACATCCCCGGCACCGCGCTCGCCGAAGGCATGTCGTGGGATTGGGAGACCTTCCCCGAATATATGGACGCGCTCGAAAAACTGCCGCGTACGGTCGACGTCGCGTGCCACGTCCCGCACGGCGCGGTGCGCGCCTATGTGCTCGGCGACCGCGAAATGCCCGGTGCGATCCCGACCGACGAGGACATCGCCGAAATGTCGCGGATCGTCGAGGAAGGCGTGCGCGCGGGCGCGCTCGGCTTTTCGACCAGCCGCACCGTGCTTCACAAGTCGATCGACGGCGAGCTCGTCCCCGGGACCACCGCGACCGCCGAAGAACTGATCGCGATCGGCCGCGCGATGGGGCGCGTCGGTTACGGGGTGTTCGAAATGGCGAGCGACATGAAGCGCGAGTGGAACGAGTTCCAGTGGATGGGCGACCTCAGCCGCGAAACCGGGCTGCCGGTGACCTTTGCTGCGCTCCAGTCGATCGCCAAGGAACTGCCGCTTGAGGAACAGATTTCGGAGATGCGAAAGCAGAACGCGACCGGCGCGAACATCGTAGCGCAGATCGCGCTGCGCGGTAACGGCATCATTATGGCGTGGCAGGGAACGGTGCATCCCTTCCGTTTCAAGCCCGCGTGGAACGAGATCATCGATCTGTCGTGGGACCAGCAACTCGCGAAATTGAAAGACCCGGCATTCAAGGCGCGGATGATCGCTGAGGAAAATGTCTGGCCCGAAAGCGATATCCTCGACTTCCTGAAAGTCGTCGCCGAAGGCTGGCCGGTCCATTTCGAAATGGACCCCGACTTCAACTATGAGCCGAAGATGGACGAAAGCATCGCGGGCCGCGCCGCGGCGGCGGGCGTCTCGCCGGCTGAATATGCCTATGACCTCTTGATGAAGGACGACGGCAAGGGCTTCATCTATTTTCCGATCCTCAACTACCGCGACGGCAATCTCGATTTCCTCGAGGATCTGCAGGCATCGGACGACACGGTTAACAGCCTGTCCGACGGCGGCGCGCATTGCGGCACGATCTGCGACGCCGCCTCGCCGACCTTCATGCTCCAGCATTGGGTGCGCGACCGCAAAGGCCATCGCATCGCGCTCGAACATGCGGTGAAGCGCCAGTGCCGCGATACGGCTTTGCTCTATGGTCTTGAGGATCGCGGGGTGCTCGCGCCGGGCTATCTCGCCGATCTCAACGTCATCGACATGGACGCGATCAAGCTCGGCAAACCCTGGCTCGCCTTCGACCTGCCCGCGGGCGGCAAACGTCTGCTGCAGAAGGCCGACGGCTATGTCGCGACGGTGAAGTCGGGGGTCGTGACGTTCAGGGACGGCGAAATGCAGGGGCCGACCCCGGGCGGCGTGATCCGCGGCCCGCAGCGCGTCGAAATGGCGATGGCGGCGGAGTGATGCGGGCGGTCCAGCTTCGCGCGCCCGCCTCGCTCGACAATCTGACGCTGACCGATCTTCCCGATCCCGGCGATCCGGGGCCGGGCGAGATTCGCGTGCGGCTTGCCGCCTCGTCACTCAATTTCCATGACTTCGCGGTCGTCGCCGGGATGATCCCCACCGCCGACGGACGCATCCCCATGTCCGATGGCGCGGGCACCGTCGAGGCGGTAGGCGAGCGCGTGACCGACCATAAAGTCGGCGACCATGTCGTGTCGCTCTTCTTCCCCTTTTGGATCGACGGCGCGGCGCCGTCGACCGCCTTCACGCAAGTGCCCGGCGACGGGATCGACGGCTATGCGCGTGAAGTGGTGGTGACGCCGCAGCACTGGTTCACCCGGGCACCCAAGGGATGGTCGGCCGCCGAGGCGGCGACGCTGACCTGCGCGGGACTGACCGCGTGGCGCGCGCTGTTCGTCGACGGCGCCACTCAGCCGGGCTCGACGGTGCTGGTTCAGGGCAGCGGCGGGGTTTCGGTGTTCGCGCTGCAATTCGCCAAGGCGGCGGGCGCGCGCGTGATCGCGACGAGCTCGTCCGACGCGAAGCTCGACCGGCTGAAGGCGCTCGGCGCCGACGAACTGATCAATTACAAGGATGTGCCGGCATGGGGCGCCAAGACGCTCGAACTCACCGGCGGGCGCGGGGTCGATACCGTCGTGGAGATCGGCGGCGCGGGCACGCTCGACCAGTCGATGGTGGCGACGCGCGTCGGCGGCCATGTCGCGCTGATCGGGGTTCTCGCGGGTATCGTCGGGCCGGTGAAGACCGCGCTACTGATGAGCAAGAATTTGCGCGTGCAGGGACTCACCGTAGGAAGCCGCGCGCAGCAACTTGCAATGATCGCAGGGGTCGAGACGAACGGCATTCGTCCGGTTCTCGATCAGCATTTCCCACTCGAAAATCTCGCTGACGCCTTCCGGCATCAGGCCGCGAACGCGCATTTCGGCAAGATCATTGTCGATATCTAGGGGGCTCAGCGTGCGAGTAAGTCCGAAGGTAACGTCGGTTCGCTGACGATTTTCGCCATCCGCCGCCACATCTCGTCGCGCGACGGTTTGCCGCGCTCGACATAGGCGCGCACCATCGTTTCGCCGAGGCCGTAGTTGATCACATAGCTGCGATACTGGTCAGTGAAGCTCACCGACTGTTCGGCGCGCCGGGCTGAGACAAGCAGATATTTCTGGGTGAGCGCGACCGCCGTCGGCCGGTCGATCACGCCATCGAGATATTGCTGCGCGATCGTTAGCCGCGCGCCCGAGGCGCGCTTGATCGCTTTCAGGAGCTGCCAGTAACGATCGTCGGACGGCACCGCGATTTCGGCGATCGGCATCAGCACGTCGCGCTCGGTATCGGCCTTGCTGTTTTCGGGAAAGGCGAGATCGATGCCGTAATTGGCGCTGCCCTCGGCGATCAGGCTTTGCGGGCTGTAGAGCGGATAGACGCTGAATTCGCCCCAGCCGCGCTCCTTCACCAGCTTCTCCTCCAGCTTCATGTTGAGAAGGTGGTGGCCGGGATAGCCTTCGTGACAGCCGAGATCGAGCGCGCGCGATAGCCGGATCGGCAGATCGGTGTTGACCTGGATCAGGCTGTGATAGCCACCCTGATAATAGTTATAGCCGCTCCAGCTTTTGCCGGTGACGAACTCGAGGCGAAAGCTTTCGCCCTCGGGCATTGGAATATGCGCCATGCTGCGCCCGCGGCAACGCGCGATCGCGGCATCGAAAGTCTTTTGCAGTCGGTCCTTGGGGATGGTGAAGGCGTCGAGATAGGCTTCGACGCGGTCCGCCAGCGCGCCTTCGCCGGGGACCAGCGATTCGATCTTCGCGAGCTCTGCGTCATAGCTCGCGAGCGGCTTCAGCCGCGGCCGCACCCCGAACAGCCGTTCGGCCTCGTCGACGAAGGCGAAGCGCGTGCCCTGCATCATCAACAATCGCGTTTCAGCGGCGCGGAGCTGCGCGCGCAGGAAGGTGGCGCGGCGGCGTTCGAGCGGATCGGGCATACGCCGCGCTGCGAGATCGAGCTGCGCCATCAGGTCGCGCGTTGCGGCGAGCAGCGCCGGTTTGTCGCGCGGCGCCGCTTCGGCCGCCTTTTGCAGCTCGGGCGGGCCATAATAGGCGTCGATATAACCGGGCTCGTGCGTCCCGATTTCGAGCGTCAGCCGCAGATAGGCGGCCGCAATCTCGCCCAGCGCCTTGGTCGAGGCCGGGCTGCGGCGCACGTCCACGGTCGCGATATCCGCCTTGGCGACAGGCGGCTTCGTTTCGCTCGTGGCGCAGCCGGGCAAGACGATGACCAGCGACAGGGCAATCAGTTTGCGTATCATTGCGCTGCTATACCGCCGCTTTCGGACGTGTCACGCACATCGCCATCTGCGGCGATTTCGGCGTCGGACTCGCTTTCGATCTTATCATGCTGCGGATGGAGCGGGGCGAAGCGCAACACCGCATAGCCCAGCAGCGCCGCGGCGAGCGAGCCCATCAGGATGCCGATCTTCGCCTCTTCGATCAGCAACGCGTCGCCTGGAAAGGCGAGACCGCCGATGAACAGGCTCATGGTGAAGCCGATCCCGCACAGCATCGCGACGCCATAGACCTGCAGCCAGGTCGCACCGCGCAGCTTGCCCGCGATGCCGAGTTTGACCGCGAGCCAAACGCTGCCGAAAATACCGATCTGCTTACCGAGGAACAGCCCCGCGGCGATGCCGAGCGGCAGCGGCGCGAAAATCTGCTCGGCGGTCAGCCCGCTCACATCGACACCGGCATTGGCGAAGCCGAACAGCGGGACGATCGCAAAGGCGACCCACGGGTGAAGGCCATGCTCGAGCCGGTGCAGCGGCGAGGTTTCGCTGTCGGGCGCGCCCGGCGTGCGGTCGAACGGGATCGCCATCGCCGCAAGCACGCCGGCGATCGTCGCGTGGACGCCCGAAAGTAGCATCGCGTACCAGAGCAAGGCGAACATCAGCAGATAGAGCGACAGGCTCTTAACCCGCATTCGTCCCATCGCGAACATCAGCCCGAGGATGACCGCGGCGGCGGCGAGCGCGAGCAGGTCGATCTTCGCGGTATAGAAAAGCGCGATGATCGCGACCGCGCCCATGTCGTCGACGATCGCGACGGTGACGAGAAACAGCTTGAGCGACGTCGGGGCGCGCTTGCCGAGGAGCGCGAGCACCCCCATCGCAAAGGCGATATCGGTTGCGGCCGGAATCGCCCATCCCTGCGCCAGTCCGGGTTCGCCGCCCGCGAAGGCCATGTAGAGCGCCGCCGGCACTGCCATGCCCGCCGCCGCGGCGATGAACGGCAGCCGTCGCCGGTCCCAACTCGCGAGCCGCCCGTCGACGAACTCGCGCTTGATCTCCAGCCCGACGAGCAGGAAGAAGATCGCCATCAGCCCGTCGTTGATCCACAGATGGACGGTCATCGGGCCTAGCTTGTCGGTGAGTACCGGTCCGGTCGCGGCATGGATCGCGTCGTGGTAAACTGTCCCCAGCGACGAATTTGCGACAATCATCGCCAAAATGGCTGCGAAAATCAGCAAAATTCCTCCGGCACTCTCGCTTTCAAGAAAGTCGCGTAACGCAGAACGAGGCGGAAAACTGCGAGTCATGGGTTGGCTATTTCCTTGGTTCGTCAGGCGATTTGACGATTCTCTACCGGTGGGCGTCAATCTTTACAAATTGGACTCATTCACTAGCACTATCGGCGGCGATGACATCAGGTCATCGGTGGGGGCGGGGCTAGCACATTGGAGCTGTCGACCGCATGGCTGGAATGGCTGGTGCTGGGTGCCGGCCACGAACTGATGCTGTTCGCATCGGTCGGAATCCTGCTGTTCGGGCTCGATGACCTGCTTTTCGACGCGCTGTGGTTGGCGACACGCCGGCGCGGACGGTCGCTGACGCCGACCGCGCCGCCAGTCGAGGGGCGCTTCGCGATTTTCGTGCCCGCATGGGACGAGGCCAAAGCGCTTCCCGCGATGCTGCGGCGGACGCTTGGCGCGTGGGAGGGCGAGGATTTCCGGCTTTACGTCGGCTGCTATCCCAACGACGCAGAGACGCTCTTCGCCGTGTCGCCACTGGTCGCGCGCGACGGACGGCTGCGGCTCGTCGTCGGCAGCCAGGAAGGGCCGACCACCAAGGGCGACAATCTCAACCGGCTGTGGGCGGCGCTCGCCGAGGACGAGCGGGCGGAGGGCGTTCGGTTTGCCGCCGTCGTCCTTCACGATGCCGAGGATCATGTGCATCCAGGCGAACTCGCGCTTTATCGCCGCTATCTCGGCGAAAATGCGATGGTACAAATTCCCGTCGTGCCCCTGATCCAGCGTGCGGAGCGCTGGATCGGCGGGCATTATGGCGACGAATTTGCCGAAGCGCATGGCAAGGAACTGGTCGTTCGTTCGCGCCTCGACCTGCCGCTTCCGTCGGCGGGGGTCGGTTGCGCGCTGACGCGCACCGCGCTTGCGCTGCTGGCGATCGAACGCGGCGGCGAACCTTTTCGCTGCGACAGCCTGACCGAAGATTATGAGATCGGCATGGTGATCGGCGCCTATGGCCTTGGAACCCGCTTTGTCGACACGGTGGGACCTGCGGGCGACCGTATCGTGTCGCGCGGCGCCTTCCCCGGCCGGACCGAAAAGGCGGTGCGGCAGAAATCCCGCTGGATCGCCGGGATCGCGCTGGCCGGGTGGGACCATCTGGGCTGGCCGGGGTCGCGGCGGGATGACGCCGATCTTCGCAGCGGCCGCGCCTGGATCGCACGCTGGATGCTGTGGCGCGACCGCCGCGCGCCGCTCGCCGCGCTCATCCTCCTTGCGGCGTATGTCGGGGCGCTGCTGACGGCGCTGGGCTGGGCGGGGCGTTATCTGTTCGGCTGGAATACGATCATCGTCGACGACGGCATGCGGCTGCTGCTCGCCTTCAACGCGGTGATGCTGTGCTGGCGCCTCGCGATGCGCGGGCATTTCACGGCGCGCTGGTACGGCCTCAGCGAGGCGATTCTTTCGCTGCCGCGCGCCTTTTTTTCCAATGTGGTCGCAATGCTCGCGGCGCGGCGGGCAGTCGGTCTTTATTGGCGAATGCTGCGATCGGGCGAAGTCATATGGGACAAGACCGAACATCTGGAACATGAGGCCGCGTACGACGACGCTTTTGTCAGGACGGTGGCGCGGTGATGGCGCGCCGGGGCGACGCGCGGCGCGGCGCGCCGGCGCTGCGCTTTCTGCTCCTGTGCGTCGGCGGCTGGATTGCCGTGCGGCTCATGGTCGTCTGGAACCCCGCTATCGCGCCGCCTTCCGATGCGGTCCCCATGCCTTGGACAGTGCCGCCATCCTTTGCCGCGAGCGACAGCGTTCCGGACAGCGTGCCGCGCGCGGACGCGGTGCCGATGCGCGCCACGCCGTCGCTGCGCGCGCGTACGTCGCATAGTTCCACCATGCCGGGATCACGATCGGCGGATGCGCCCCACCCGTCCGGAGGGGCACCGGTTTCAAACGGTTTTGGCGCTGATCGTCACAGCCTTCGCCTGGCGCTCATGGCGCGATTGCTGCCGCCACCTGCGGGCGGCGGCGCGCGCTCGGCGGTTGGCGCGGGCGGACCGGCATGGTCTTCGTTCGCACCCGCCGCTCGCGCCGATCCGGGGCAGGGCAAGCCATTCTGGCTGCAGCGACAGCTTTCGAGCTGGTCGCTCGGCAGCTGGCTCTATCTGCGCGAAGGATCGGGGAATGCGCCCGAAACGATCGGCGGCGCGAGCCAGCTTGGCGGCAGTCAGGCCGGGCTTCGCCTTGCCTATGGGTTCGGCGATACCGGCCGCATCCGCGCCTATGGCCGCGCAACGATCGCAGTGCAGCGGCCGCAGCAGCGCGAGCTTGCCTTTGGCCTCGCCTTTGCCCCGCTCGCGCAGCTGCCGGTCGATCTCGCGATCGAGCAGCGCGTCGCCGCAGGGAAAGAAGGCCGCACCGCGCTTGCCATGATGGCCAGCGGCGGGGTCTCGGACGTCGTGCTGCCCGCCGGCTTCCGGCTCGACGCTTATGCGCAGGCGGGCTTCGTTGGGACGCGGCGGCGCGACGGATTTGCCGACGGGGCAATCGTGGTCGATCGCCGCGTTGGTTCCGAAGAGGCATCCTTGCGGTTCGGCGCCCTCGCAGCGGGGGCGGTGCAGCCCGGCGCGGCGCGCATCGATGTCGGTCCGCGGCTGACGCTCCGTCTGCCCGACGTCGGCGAGGGCAGCCGCATCGCGCTCGACTGGCGCCAGCGCGTCGCGGGCGATGCGCGCCCCGAAAGCGGCCTTGCGCTGACCCTCGCGAGCGACTTCTAGAGAACGGTAAAATTTAGCCGTCGCGGCCGATTCCCCACGCCGAAAAAATGGTCTAGGGTCCTTGGAATCGGCGCGGTTCCAGCGCCGCTGAGCGCAATCGGGGCCCATGGACCTTTACCTTCCTGTCGCCAATCTGTCGGTCAATGCGCTGGTCATCATCCTGCTCGGTGGCGGAGTGGGTTTCCTGTCGGGCATGTTCGGCGTCGGTGGCGGTTTCCTGACCACGCCCTTGCTCATCTTCTACGGCATCCCGCCGACGGTCGCCGCGGCATCGGCGGCGACGCAGGTGACGGGCGCGAGCGTGTCGGGGGTGATGGCGCATCTCGAGCGCGACGGTGTCGATTTGCGCATGGGCTGGGTGCTCGTCGCGGGCGGCCTCGTGGGATCGCTGATCGGGGCGGGGCTGTTCGAACTGCTCACCGCCTGGGGGCAGATCGATACGGTGATCAACATCCTCTATGTCGCGCTGCTCGGCATCGTCGGCACGTTCATGGGGCGCGAGGCGTGGGGAAGCTACCGCGCCGCGCAGTCCGGATTGCCGGCGCCCGCGCGCAAGCGGCGTCACCACCCCATGGTTGCGAACCTGCCGATGCGCTGGCGCTTCTATCGGTCGGGCCTCTATATTTCGCCGCTCGCGCCGCTGCTGCTCGGCATGGTCGGGGGCGTGCTGACGATGCTGCTCGGCGTCGGCGGCGGCTTCATCATGGTCCCCGCGATGCTCTACCTGCTAGGCATGGGGACGCAGGTCGTCGTCGGCACGTCGCTGTTCCAGATATTGTTCGTGACGATCGCAACGACGATGGTCCATGCGCTGACCACCGGCGCCGTCGACATCGTGCTTGCGGGGCTGCTGCTGCTCGGCAGCGTGATCGGCGCGCAAGTCGGCGCGCGCTTCGCGCAAAAGGTAAAGCCCGAATATCTGCGCATGGCGCTCGCGGCGATCGTGCTGCTCGTCGCGTTGCGCATGGGGGTCGATCTCTTCATCCGCCCCGAAGAAATCTATACCGTGCAATGAGCGCGCCGCGCGCCCTGCTCCTGTCGCTTGCGGCGCTGTTGTCGCCAGCCGCCGCCCATGCCGCCGACCCGCGACTGGTGCCCGACGTGTCGAGCCGCGCGATCGATATCCAGTACAGCTTTACCGGCGAGGAATTGTTGCTGTTCGGCGCGATCCTCTATCCCGGCCAGCGCCTGCCCGACGACCGCGCCGATATCGTCGTCGTGCTGAAGGGGCCGGTGCGGCCGATCGTGCTGCGCGAAAAGCGCCGTGTCGCGGGCATCTGGGTCAATGCCAGCAGCATCCGTCTGCGCACGTCGCCGGGCTTTTACGCGATCGGCTCGTCGCGCCCGATCGACAAGCTGGTCGACGAGCGGACCGCCGCGATCTTCGAACTCGGCCTTGCCAATCTGTCGATGTCGCCAAGCGGATTTTCGGAGGCAAAGAAGCTCGAGCGCTTCGAGGCGGGTCTGACCGACCTCTATCGCCGCTCGGGCCTCTTCGTCGAAAATCCGGCGGCGGTCGAAATCACCGAAGGCGTGCTCTATCGCGCGCGCATCCCCGTGCCCGCGCGCGTTCCTGTCGGCACCTACCGCGCCGAAACCTATCTGATCAGCCGCGGGCGTGTGCTCGCCGTCGCGTCGCGCGATGTCCAGATCCGCAAGGCCGGGTTCGAACGGTTCGTCGCGCTCGCGGCGCAGCGGCACGGCTTTCTATACGGGCTTTCGGCCGTATTCCTGTCGCTCGTGCTCGGTTACGGCGCTTCGGCTATTTTCCGCCGTCGCTGACTATCATTCACGGCCTATTTACCCTCGCCTGCGATACCCGGCCGGGGACCACAAGAGGCGGGGCGGATACATGGACATGCAGGGTGGCGGATTCAGCGCCGGGGATTTGACGGCGGCACAGCACGTCCGGCTTGCCGGTGGCGGCGTAGCGGCCTCGATCGCGCCGGTGACCAACCATCATCGCGACGATCTGATGATCGGCGAAGTCGTCGATATTTCGGGATCGGCCTCGCGTATCCTGCTCGATG
Organism: Sphingopyxis sp. Root154; assembly: GCF_001427105.1. Lineage (GTDB taxonomy): Bacteria > Pseudomonadota > Alphaproteobacteria > Sphingomonadales > Sphingomonadaceae > Sphingopyxis. Next base: position 1,208,327 of record NZ_LMGI01000001.1, on the reverse strand, counting down.
CCGCGGCGATCGGCAAATTGGCTTCCTCCAGCGATTCCGCGGTGGCGATGGCCGGCCAGGTCGGGGCGCAGGTCAAGGTCCGTGTTGGCAACATCTGGCTGATCGCCAGCATCCGCGACCAGCAGTTGCACGAGCGCGGCGAGGGGCTGATCCTTGCGACGATCGACTTCCTTGGCGAAGGCGAAGAGGAAAAGATCACCGGCCGCATTCACAATTTCCGCCGCGGCGTCACCCGCTATCCGATTCCGGGCAGCCAGGTTTTTGCGGCAACCAGCGCCGATCTCAAGCAGATCTACGCCGCCGACGAGCGCGCGCATGTCGAAATCGGCACCGTCTATCCGACCAAGGATATTCGCGGGTCGCTCTATGTCGACGCGATGCTGGGCAAGCATTTCGCACTGCTCGGGTCGACCGGTACGGGTAAATCGACCAGCGCCGCGCTGATCCTTCACAAGATCTGCGAACTCGCGCCGCAGGGCCATATCGTGATGATCGATCCGCACGGCGAATATTCGGCGGCGTTCAAGGGCATCGGGGCGCTGTTCGACGTCGACAACCTCGCCATGCCCTATTGGCTGATGAATTTCGAAGAACATTGCGAAGTATTCGTCACCGCCGAGGGCCGCGACCGCCAGGCCGATTGCGACGTGCTCGCGCGTTGCCTGCTGCAGGCGCGGACGAAGAACCGGCTTGCCGAAGGCATGACCAAGATCACGGTCGATTCACCGATCCCCTATCTTCTGTCCGACCTGCTCAGCATTCTTCAGAACGAGATGGGCCGGCTCGACAAGGCGACGTCGAGCGCGCCGTTCATGCGCATCAAGGGCAAGATCGAGGAAATGCGCGCCGACCCGCGCTATAATTTCATGTTCTCGGGTATGCTCGTTGCCGACACGATGACGACCTTTATCGGCAAGATCTTTCGCCTGCCGTCGGACGGCCGGCCGATCTCGATCATCGACGTGTCGGGGGTGCCGAGCGACATCACGTCGGTCGTCGTCGCGGTGCTGTCGCGCCTGACCTTCGACTATGCGATCTGGTCGCGCGGCGAGCCGCAGCGCCCGATCCTGCTCGTCTGCGAGGAAGCGCACCGCTACATCCCGGCCAAGGACATCGGCCAGGGCCAGGCGGTCCGCAAGATCCTCGAACGCATCGCCAAGGAAGGCCGTAAATATGGCGTGTCGCTCGGTCTTATCACCCAGCGTCCATCCGATCTGGCCGAAGGCGTGCTGTCGCAGTGCGGCACGATCATCTCGATGCGCCTCAACAACGAACGCGACCAACATTTCGTCAAGGCCGCGATGCCCGAAGGCGCGCGCGGCTTCATCGATTCGATCCCGGCCTTGCGCAACCGCGAATGCATTGTCTGCGGCGAAGGCGTGTCGATCCCGATCCGCGTCTATCTCGACACGCTCGAAGAAGAAAAGCGACCGGCATCGGGCGATCCGCTCTTCTCGAAACTGTGGCGCGAGACCGGCGGCGAGGCCGAAATCCTCGAGCGCGTAGTCAAGCGCTGGCGCAGCCAGGGTCGGTAAGAAGCCAACCGTTTCCGTTCGTGCCGAGCGCTGTCCTTATGGGCATCTCGACTTCGCTCGATGCGAACGGGGTTTTTGACCTAGCCTTTCGGCGGCTCCCACAATTCGATCGGATTGCCCTCGGGGTCATGTACCCGGGCAAATCGCCCGACCGCGGGATCGTCCCACTCAGCCTTGGTGATCACCTCGTCGCCCGCCGCGCGAAACGGCACGAGTACCGCGTCGAGATCGTCGACGCGCAGGTTCAGCATATGCTGGCGGTCCGCGGGAAAATAGTCGGTGTCGGCCTTGAACGGCGCGAAAACGAGCGGACCCGCGGTGACGTTCCAGACCCATTGGTTTGGCGGCACGCTGTCGTCGGCGCTACATCCGCCGCCCACGCCCAGCCGTTCGCGATACCAGGCGCTCAGCGCCTCGGGGTCGCGTGCCCGGAAAAACAGTCCGCCGATGCCTTTGACATGTCCCATGATGGCCTCCCGCCCGTGAAGCGGGCAGCCTAGGCCGTTTGCATCACTGTTTCCACTCTCCGCTGCCGCGGAATTCTTCGCGGACCTGACCCGACTGGTTGAGCCGGGGATCGGCATAGATCTGCGCGGCGGGCGCCGCGACGGGTTGCGGTGCGACGGGCGCCGCGGGCGCCATGGCACCGGGCAGCGGGGCCGCGGGGGTGTCGGGAAGCGGCATTGCGCCGCCGGTGAGCAGCGGCGCGGGGCCGGCGCCGGGCGGAAGGCCCTGACCCTTCAGGATCGCCAGCTGTTGCGCGAGCGGCAGATAGGGGCCGGGCACCGGCTCGCGGCCGAGATAGGGCGCGCGGAACGCGTCGGGCATGCCCCAGCGCCCGCGCCAGCGGTGAAAGATATGCGCGCCGACGATATTGGTCATGACCAGGCTCTTGCCCCAGCGCGGCCAGATCGCCTGCGTGTGATAATGGGTGGCAAGGCCGACCTTGGGGAAAACATAACCGCCGAGCGCCGCCGATGCGATGCGGCTCGCGCGCAGCCAGTTCGGCTTGCTGGGGCTCCGCGCCATCGCGCCGTCGCAGCTGAAGGTGAACTGGCACACGCCCGCGCGCTGCGATCCCTGGAAGACGACGCCGCACACGGTGTTGGGAAAGCTCGGGTGGCGGACGCGGTTGATCACCGTCTGCGCGACGCCGCGCATCCCGTCGTCGGTCTCCGACGCGGCTTCGTAATAGATGGCGGCGGTCAGGCAGTAATGCGCGCGCTCGCGGTCGAGCGCGGTGACGCCGCGGAACACATAGGATTTGGCAGGCGGCCCGACAAAGGCTTCGTCGCGCAGCAGTGCGGGGTCGGCAGGCGGCAGCGCGGCCGCGTCGCCATAACCGACGCTGTCGGGGTTGGGCAGCGTCGGGTCGATCTTCAGCGCGTCCGCATAATCCTCGGCGTTCATGATCGCCCAGCGTTCGGGATCATAGGCGCGAAAGTTCAGCGGCACCGACACGCTATACGGTCCGAAGAACGCGGGCGCGCGGAACTGACCGCTCGATAGCAGGAAGGCGAGGCAAGCGACCGCCATCACCGCGACGATCGCCGCCCAGAACGCACGTCCCGGGCCCGCCGGTTTTTCCGGCACCGGGTCGCGCCACGTCGAGCGGGCGGTCAGGGACAGTTCGGGCTTCATTCGCGCATCAAATTCCATCGCTCCGTCCGTCGCCGATTCGCGCGGTCGGGGTGTCAGCCAGCCTTATACGCTGAAACGCCAACAAAATGTTGCAATGCCTGGGTGGTGGGTCGCTTGGCAGCGGGCCGGAGCGGATATGGGAAGCGCAGAACGCAGGGGCGTTCGCCGGCTAGCCGCCGATGATCGGCGTCGCTTCAGGGCGTGCCACGGGAAAATATCGGCTCATGCCGCGGCGGACGCGATAGGCGTCGATGCGGTCGGCATAATGGCCGGACAGATCGAAATCGGCATGGCGCGCGCTGGCGCCGTGCAGGGGGCGGGTGGTCATCAGGGCCATCTGGTGCCGGTAGAAAAGCTCGTTCATATCCATAGGATGTTCCTTGGGTGACTGCGCGAGCATGGTGCCGAATTATCGGCGAATGGTCCGGCCCGGCGCCCGATAAGCGCCAGGCCGGATGTCATTCATGCAGGCTGAAGATTGACAGCCGAGGTCTTGCCGCGCTGGTCGGTTTCCAGCTCGTAAGAAACGCGCTGTTCCTTGTTCAGCGTCGCCATTCCGGCGCGCTCGACGGCGCTGATGTGGACGAAGCTGTCGCCCGAGCCATCTTCATTGGCAATGAAACCATAGCCTTTGTCGCTGTTGAAGAATTTTACGGTGCCGATGGGCATGGGGTGTTTCCTTTCACGAAAACAAATAATCAACCGGCAAAAGCACCGGAGGAGCTGGTAGCGCGTGAAGGGAAGTATCCGCCGCTAGGCATCAAATTTCCGTCGCAGGCGACGTTAGCTCCGCCAGATTGAAACTATTTTGCCAAAAAGTCAAGGTTTCTGGCAATTTCCGTAGTTCTCCGCTGTTTACGGAGGAAATATTCGAGCGGAATTTTATGCAGCGCAGCCAATATCGAATCCTGCCGCACCCAACCTGCTTCAGCGAATCTCGACCGTCAGATGTTCGATCTCGTGGACGGGTTTGACCCGCGCGCAAATGACCTCGCGCGTTGCGCCGACGACGCTGATGATCGCTGAATGCGCGCCCGGACCGACGCGCCAGACGTGGAGGTCGGTGATCTTCGCGTCGCCCGGCCCTTCGACGAGTTCGCGGATCTCTGCCTCGATCGCGGCGTCGGTCGCGTCGAGCAGCACCGCGCCGGTGTCGCGCAGCAGCGACACGGCCCACACCGCGATCACGACCGATCCGACGATCCCCATCAACGGATCGAGCCACACCCAGCCCAGATAGCTTCCGCCGAGCAAGGCGGCGATCGCGAGCACCGAAGTCAGCGCATCGGCAACGACATGCAGATAGGCCGAGCGGAGATTATTGTCGCGTTCATGCGTGTGGCCGTGATGATGGTCGTGGCCATGCCCTTCATCGCCATGCCCATGGCCCAGCAGCAGCGCGCTCACGATATTCACCCCCAGCCCGATCACCGCGATGATCGTCGCCTCGGTAAAGGCGACAGGCCGCGGATCGACCAGGCGCATCGCCGATTCGAACGCGATGCCGAGCGCAACGATGCCGAGCACGAGCGCCGAGGCGAAGCCGGCAAGATCGCCGACCTTGCCGGTGCCAAAGCTATAGCGGCGTCCATGGGCGTGGCGCTTCGCATAGGCATAGGCGATCGCCGCGATCCCTAGCGCTCCCGCGTGCGTCGCCATATGGAAGCCATCGGCGAGCAGTGCCATCGAGTTGAAAGCAAGCCCCGCGGCGATCTCGCCGGCCATCATCACCGCGGTGAGTGCGACCACCCACAAGGTACGCCGCGCATTCTCATCGTGTCGCTTGCCGAGGAAGACATGGTCGTGGGCCAGCGCCTCGATCTCGCTATCGAAAGACATGCCGGCTCCTATTTCGTATAGCGGCGGATCGCCGCGAGCAGTTCGTCACCACCTTGCGCGCGCTCGGCGTCCGAGAGACCCGGTGCGACGACATGTGATTGCATATGCTCGGCGACGAGTTCGTCCATCAGCCCGGCAATCGCGCCACGGACCCCCGCGACCTGATGCAGGATCGCCGCACAACCCGCCTCGCCCGCAATCGCGCGTTCGATCGCAGCGATTTGCCCGGCGATCCGCCGGGTGCGTGCGAGGAGCTGGTCCTTGCTGGCGTGCGTATGCGACATAGCATACCCCCCTATCCTATGTTGTCGATCGATGCAATTGAGGCACTCGCCGCGGTGATGAAGCCGCATTCCCCCTTGCCGACTCACCCGCCAAAGCCTATATGCCGCCTACTTCTTGACATGGTTAGCCAGTTGGGACGTCGGGGCCGCGGGCCGCGGCGGCTGTACCCACATGCTTTCCGGTCATCCGAAACGGGAAATTTCATTGGCCGATCTCGACGTCCTCAATGCGATCATCGCGCCCGAAGCCGAGGCGATGGGCCTTGCGCTCGTGCGCGTCGCTTTCTTTGGCGGCGAGAGCGATCCGACGTTGCAGGTCATGGCCGAGCGGCCCGAAACGCGCCAGTTGACGATCGAGGATTGCGCCGACCTGTCGCGCCGCATCTCGGTACAGCTCGACGCGCTCGAGGAAGCGGGCAAGGACCCGATCGAGCAGGCATATCGTCTGGAAGTGTCGTCGCCGGGCATCGACCGGCCGCTGACGCGCCCTGCCGACTTCACCGACTGGGCGGGGCACGAGGCGAAGATCGCGCTCAAGGAAAAGCGCGACGGGCGCCAGCGCTTCAACGGCGAGCTGATCGGTATCGACGGCGATGTCGTCACGATTTCGGATAAAGAGGGTGTGGAGCACAAGCTGCCGTTCGATGCGATCGACACGGCGAAGCTCGTTCTCACCGACAAATTGATTGCCGCAACCGTCCCGCTCTCGATCGAGGGCGCCGACGAAATGGAAGAAGAAGGACAGGACTGATGGCCACTGCCATTTCCGCCAACAAGGCCGAACTCCTCGCGATTGCCAACAGCGTCGCCAGCGAGAAGATGATCGACAAGGGCATCGTCATCGAAGCCATTGAAGAAGCGATCCAGCGCGCCGCGCGCGCCCGCTACGGCGCCGAGAACGACATTCGCGCCAAGCTCGACGCCCAGACCGGCGACCTGCGCCTGTGGCGCGTCGTCGAGGTGGTCGAGACCGTCGAGGATTATTTCAAGCAGGTCGACCTGGCCGCCGGCCAGAAGCTGCAGAAGGACGCCCAGCTTGGCGACTTCATCGTCGATCCGCTGCCCGCGGTCGATCTTGGCCGCATCGACGCCCAGTCGGCAAAACAGGTGATCTTCCAGAAGGTCCGCGAAGCCGATCGCGAACGCCAGTATCAGGAATTCAAGGATCGCGGCGGTGAGATCATCACCGGCGTCGTGAAGTCGGTCGAATTCGGCCACATCGTCGTCAATCTCGGCCGCGCCGAAGGCGTGATCCGCCGCGACCAGCAGATCCCGCGCGAACTGATGCGCGTCGGCGACCGCGTCCGCGCGCTGATCCTCTCGGTGCGCAGCGAAACGCGCGGGCCGCAGATTTTCCTCAGCCGCGCACACCCCGACTTCATGAAGAAGCTGTTCGCGCAGGAAGTGCCCGAAATCTACGACGGCATCATTGAGATCAAGGCCGCCGCCCGCGACCCGGGTTCGCGCGCCAAGATCGGCGTCATCAGCTATGACGGCAGCATCGATCCCGTTGGTGCGTGCGTCGGCATGAAGGGCAGCCGCGTTCAGGCGGTTGTCCAGGAAATGCAGGGCGAAAAGATCGACATCATCCCCTGGTCCGAAGACACCGCGACCTTCGTCGTCAACGCGCTCCAGCCCGCAACGGTCCAGCGCGTCGTGATCGACGAGGATGACAGCCGCATCGAAGTCGTCGTTCCCGACGACCAGCTGTCGCTCGCCATCGGTCGCCGCGGCCAGAATGTCCGTCTCGCCAGCCAGCTCACCGGCAGCCAGATCGACATCATGACCGAAGCCGACGCCAGCGAGAAGCGCCAGCGCGAGTTCGTCGAACGCTCGACGATGTTCCAGGAAGAACTCGACGTCGACGAAACGCTTGCGCAGTTGCTCGTCGCCGAAGGCTTCGGCGAACTCGAAGAAGTCGCTTATGTCGGCATCGACGAACTCGCGGGCATCGAAGGCTTTGACGAGGAACTGGCGCAGGAACTGCAGAGCCGCGCGACCGAGGGTCTCGAGCGCCGCGAAGAAGCATCGCGCGCCCAGCGCCGCGAACTCGGCGTCGAGGATGCGCTCGCCGACATCCCGCATCTCACCGAAGCGATGCTCGTCATCCTCGGCAAGGCCGGTATCAAGACGCTCGACGATCTCGCCGATCTCGCGACCGACGAGCTGATCGCCAAGAAGCGCACCGACAACCGCCGCGGCCCGCCGCGCAGCGAACGCGCCGAGGACAAGGGCGGCGTGCTGGGCGAATATGGCCTGAGCGAAGAACAGGGCAACGAAATCATCATGGCGGCGCGCGCCCACTGGTTCGACGACGAAGAGTCGAGCGAGTCGGCGGCTGACGCACCGCAAGCCGGGGAGGCCGCCGATGCGGACCCCGCACAATGATCAGCTGAGCGAACCAGACCGCGCTGGTCGGCGCGGCCAGCATGTGCCCGAGCGGCGCTGCGTCATCACCGGCGAGGTTTCGCCGGCCGAACGGCTCGTGCGCCTTGCGCTCGGGCCCGACGGCACGATCGCGCCCGACGTCCTTGGCAAGGCGCCGGGGCGCGGCGCATGGATCGGCGTCGATCGCGCGACGCTCGAGGCGGCGCAGGCGAAGGGCAAGCTGAAGGGCGGGCTCGCGCGCGCGCTGCAGGACGGCAATTTCACGATCCCCGACGATCTTGGCGCGCGCATCGAGGCGCAGCTTCAGCGCGCGACGCTCGACCGGCTGGGACTGGAATCGCGGTCGGGCACCTTGCTCAGCGGCAATGAAAAGATCGAGACGGCGGCGCGCAAGGGCCAGGTTCGCTTGCTCCTCCACGCCAGCGATGCGGGCGAGGACGGGCGCAAGAAACTGGCGCAGGCGTGGCGCGTCGGCGAGGACGACGAAGGCTCGGGCCGCGAGGGCCGGGTCTTGCCGGTGGACCGCGGCACCCTATCTATGGCATTAGGCCGCGAGAATGCGGTGCATCTGGCGTTGACCGACGCCCGCGCCGCGGACCGGGTGCTGGCGCATTTGAGCCGCTGGCAGTTTTTCACAGGATGGAGTAGGGACGCGGCCAACCGCGATTCCGATCCGCATGCCGCGCCCGTTTCTGGCGAGGACAAAATTGGGGCGTTGCCGACCAGCGACGCCGCTTCGGACGCGTTTTGAAGGAATGATAAGTTTCGATGAGTGACGAACAGGACAAACCGACCCTTACCCGCAAGCCCCTGGGGCTGAAGCGGACGGTCGAGGCCGGGCAGGTGCAGCAACAATTCAGCCACGGGCGCCGGAATACGGTGGTGGTCGAGGTGAAGCGACGCCGCGTGCTGGGCCGTCCCGGCGAAGCCGCGCCGGTCGAGGTCGAAGAGGTCGAGGCCGCTCCGGCGCCCGCACCGGTCGCCGCTCCGGCACCCGCGCCCGCTCCGAAGCCGGCCGCGCCCCGCGTCAGCGAGAACGACAGCCTGATGTCGCGTCAGGAACGCCAGGCGCAGCTGCTGCGCGAGGCCGAAGAAGCGCGCATGTCGGCGCAAGAAGATAATCGCCGCCGCGACGAAGCTGCGCGTGCGCGCGCCGCCGAGGAAGAAAAGGCGCGCGCCGAAGCAAAGGTCGAGCAGACGACCGCGAAGGCCGCCGAGCCTGCTCCTGCCGCGCCCGCGGCCGAAGTGCCCGCTGCCGCCGCTGCTCCCGCCGCCGAAGCGCCTGCAGCTGCGCCGCAGAGCGAAGCTGCGCCCACGCCTGCGCCGCGCGCGACGACCAGCGCTGCTCCCGCACCGCGTCGATTTACGCCGGTCGCAGCGCCGCAGCGCCCCGAACCCAAGCGCCCCGAGCCGAAGGCAACCCGCGGCGGCGACAGCCGCCGTCAGTCGGGCAAGCTCACCGTCACGCGTGCGCTGAACGAAGACGAAGGCGCCCGTGCGCGCAGCCTCGCGGCGCTGAAGCGCGCCCGCGAAAAGGAAAAGCGCTCGCACACCGCCTCGTCGGGGCCCCGTGAGAAGCAGATCCGCGAAGTCGTCGTGCCCGAAAGCATCACGGTCCAGGATCTCGCCAACCGTATGGCCGAAAAGACCAGCGATCTGGTCAAGGCGCTGTTCAAGATGGGCGTCCCGTCGGCCAGCACCGACACGATCGATCAGGACACCGCCGAATTGCTCGTCACCGAGTTCGGGCATGAGATCATCCGTGTCAGCGAAGGCGACATCGACATCCGTCACGACGAAGATGTCGACGATGCCGAACATCTGAAGCCGCGCGCCCCGGTCGTCACGATCATGGGCCATGTCGATCACGGCAAGACGTCGCTGCTCGACGCGCTGCGCGGTGCGAATGTACAGGCGGGCGAAGCCGGCGGCATTACGCAGCATATCGGCGCCTATCAGGTGAAGACCCCCGACGGCAGCCAAGTCACCTTCCTCGATACGCCGGGCCACGAAGCCTTTACCGAGATGCGTCAGCGCGGTGCGAACGTCACCGACATCGTCATCCTGGTGGTGGCGGCCGACGACGGGCTGAAGCCACAGTCGATCGAGGCGATCAACCATGCGAAGGCGGCGAACGTGCCGATCATCGTCGCGATCAACAAGATCGACAAGGAAGGCGCCAATGCCCAGCGCGTCCGCGAACGCCTGCTCGAACATGAGCTGGTCGTCGAGGAAATGGGCGGCGACGTGCAGAATGTCGAAGTGTCGGCGCTCAAGAAGACCGGCCTCGACAAATTGCTCGCCGCGATCGCGGTGCAGGCCGAAATCATGGAGCTGAAAGCCAACCCCGACCGCGCCGCCGAAGGCACGGTGGTCGAGGCGAAGCTCGACAAGGGCCGCGGCCCCGTGGCGACAATCCTCGTCCGTCGCGGTACGCTCAAGGTCGGCGACATCTTCGTCTGCGGCGCCGAAAGCGGCCGCGTTCGCGCGCTGATCGACGATCAGGGCAAGCAGATCAAATCGGCCACCCCGTCGATGCCGGTCGAAGTGCTCGGTCTGGGCGGCGTCCCGATGGCGGGCGATACGCTCACCGTCGTCGAGAATGAAGCGCGCGCCCGCGAAGTCGCGACCTATCGTCAGGAACAGGCAACGCGCAAGCGCACCGTCCAGGCGCCGGTCAGCCTCGAAGGCATGTTCGAAGCGCTCGCCGACAAGGCGAACGTCATCCAATTCCCGGTGATCATCAAGGGCGACGTGCAGGGCTCGGTCGAAGCGATCGTCAATGCGCTGAACAAGCTGTCGACCGACGAGATCCGCGTTCGCGTGCTCCAGTCGGGCGCCGGCGCGATCACCGAAAGCGACGTGACGCTCGCGGCGGCGACCAAGGCGCCGATCATCGGCTTCAACGTCCGTCCGAACGCCAAGGCGCGCGAGATCGCGAACCGCGAAAAAGTGCGCTTCATGTACTATGACGTCATCTATCACCTGACCGAGGAAATCGCGAAGGAGATGGCGGGCGAGCTGGGTCCGGAACGCGTCGAAACCGTCGTCGGCCGCGCCGAGGTCAAGGACGTCTTCCCCGCCGGCAAGCGCGACAAGGCCGCCGGTCTGCTCGTGCTCGAAGGCTCGATCCGCAAGGGGCTGCACGCACGCCTTACGCGCGACGACGTCATCGTGTCGGCAACGACCATCTCGTCGCTCCGCCGCTTCAAGGACGATGTCGCCGAAGTGCGCGCCGGTCTCGAATGCGGTGTCGTGCTGGCGGACACCAACGACATCAAGGCGGGCGACCACCTCGAAGTCTTCGAAGTCGAACTGCGCGAACGGACGCTGTAAAAGGCGTTCGCTCCGCGCGGATCAGGAGGTGCCGGCATGGCTCGCTATGTGGCATTGTTCGGCAGCATCAACGTCGGTGGCAACCGGCTGACGATGGCCGACCTGCGTTCGGCGTTCGAGGCCGAGGGCTTCAGCAATGTCGAAACCGTCGTAGCGAGCGGCAATGTGCTGTTCGACCATGACGCGCGGCCGACGTGCGGGCTCGAAGAGAAATTGTCGATCATGGTCGACGAGCGGTTCGACATGACGAGCGCGGCGCTGGTGCGCGATCGCGACGAACTCGCCGCCGCGATCGCCGACAATCCGTTCGCGGGCACGAACGAGGACCGCATCGTCCATACGATGTTCCTCGACGGCCAGCCCACCGCGGAGCAGTTCGAGGCGCTCGCGACCGACCACCGCGTCCGGCCGAACGAGCGCCTCGCGCTCGGCGACCGCGCGCTCTATATCGACTTTGGCGACGGCGCCGCCGACAGCAAATTGCACGCGCGGCTGATCGAACGGCGACTGGGGCACAAGAGCACCGCGCGCAACATGCGCTCGATCGCGCGGATCATCGCGAAACTGGACGAAGAGGCAAAGGGTTAGGCGATGAAAACCGAAAAAGAAAAAGGCCCCTCGGTCCGCGTGCTGCGCGTCGGCGAACAGGTGCGCCACCTCCTATCCGAAATTCTCGCGCGCGGTGATGCGCATGACGAGCTCTTGGCCAAGCATCCGGTGAGCATCACCGAGGTGCGCATGTCGCCCGACCTTCGCCACGCAACGGTGTTCGTGAAACCCCTGCTCGGCAAGAATGAGGAAGCGGTGCTGAAGGCGCTGCGCACCAACACCGCGTGGCTGCAAAAGAGCGTCGCCGAAAAGATGAGCATGAAATATGCTGCGAAGCTGAAATTCGTGTCGGACGAAAGCTTCGACGAGGCGAGCCATATCGACAAATTGCTGCGCGATCCGAAGGTGGCGCGGGATTTGGGTACGCCGGAGGGCGCCGACTGATCAGATCGTAGCCCCCGCGAAGGCGGGGCCGTTGTCGGCGTCGCGCAAGGCTGCCTGCGGCGCCCCCCTCCGCGGGGCGACAGTTATTTTTTCCCCTTGATCCCCGCCGCTTGCTCCAGTTCGACCAGCGCTTCCTCCAGATAGTCGATCATTCGCTGCGCATGCGGGACGCTGCGCCGGCAGGCGGTGATGCCGAAGTCGATATTCTCGAAATTCGACACCTGCGTGATGTTCATCGCCATGCCGTCGACGGGGATGCTCGCGGGATACATGCCGTCGAGCCGCGCGCCGTTCCAGTACATCTGCTCGCGCGGGCCCGGCACATTCGAAATCGTGACCGAATAGGCCGGGAATTTGTCGGCGGTGCGCGTCAGCGCGGTCAGCATCATCGGGAAGCTGGTGATCGCTGTATAGAGCTGGATCTGCGACGCCGTCATCGCGCGCAGCTGTGCCTTTGCGGAATTCATCGATTCCTGAATCGCCGCCATGCGGCTCGCGGGATCGTCGATATGCGTTGCGAGATTGGCGGTGACCGATGCGACCGAATTGCCCGAATCGATATCGTCCTTTGGCCGGATCGACACCGGCGCCATGGCCTTCAGCGGCTTGTCGGGCAGCTCGTTCAGCGACTGCAGATATTTGCGCATCGCACCCGCGCACATGCCGAGCACCGCGTCGTTGATCGTGCCGTCATACGCCTTGCCTACGCGCCGCACGCGTTCCAGCGACCAGCTTTGCGCGACGAAGCGCCGCGCGCCGGTGATGTTGCGGTTGAAGCTGGTGCGCGGCACCCCGGCGAAGGGGGTGACGAGCCCGTCGCCGCCGAGGCCGACCATCGCCGCGACATATTGGTTGAGCGCCTTGGTCACGCCGACGCTGTTGCCCCATTGCTCCTTTAGGAAATCGCCGATCGCGGCGATGTCGGTCAGGCTGGGTCGCGGCGCTTTCTTCGGCGGCGGGAATTTGCGCTTGTACGCCTCATAGGCTTCGACCGAGAGCGGCGAGGCGGTTCGTCGCTCCTTGGGATCGGGCGACAGCATCGAGTTGTAGAAATGGATGCTCGCCGCACCGTCCATCAGCGCATGGTGGATCTTCTTGAAGGTCGCGATCTGCCGGTTCGGCAGGCCCGAGATCAAGGTGATTTCCCACAAAGGGCGGGTGCGGTCGAGCAGTCCCGAATGCAGCCGCGAGGCGAGTTCGAACATCTCGCGGTAGCGCCCCGGCTTGGGCAGTGCGGAGGCGCGGACATGGTAATGCATGTCGATGTCGCGGTCGGGTTCGAGTCGGATCGGACCGTATTGGCCGAGCGGGGTGAGTTTCAGTACTTCGCTGAACGGCCGCCGCAATCCTTCGGACTGGCGGAGCAATGCGAGCTGTTCGTTGAGCCAGTCCGTCTCGTCGACATCGTCGGGCAGCGTGTAGAGGTTGATGCCGCCGATATGCATCGGCATCTCGCGGCTCTCCCCCACAAGGAACATCGCATCGCTGATCGGCATCAGGCGCATCGGTCGCTCTCCCCCACTGATATGTTGCGACTTTATGCTGCGCAGCATGGCAGGGGCGGTGGGCGAGTCAAGCTAGGGCAGCGGACGGCAGCGTTTCAGTTTGAATTTAGGTGAGCAGAGGGTGAACCACGCATGCTCGCGGCTGAGCCGGCGCACTCTCCAGTTGTGCTACCGCTGCCCGATCCTATCATATCATGATGAACAGAATTGAATAAGACCGCCCCAATTGTCCTCCACGCTGCGGAGGATTGGCGAAGCGTTGCCGACGCGTTATCGCCATCCCCATGGCCAAGCTCTATTTCTACTACGCCAGCATGAACGCCGGCAAATCGACGACGCTGTTGCAGGCGGATTTCAACTACCGTGAGCGCGGCATGGAAACGATGCTGTGGACCGCGGCGCTCGACGACCGTTACGGCGCGGGGCAGGTAACGAGCCGCATCGGGCTGATGGCCGAAGCGCACAAGTTCGATCCCGACAGCGACCTGTGGGCGGCGGTGAACGCCGAGAACGCCGAACGCCCGCTCGCGTGCGTGCTCGTCGACGAGGCGCAGTTCCTGATACGCGCGCAGGTGCTCGATCTCGCGCGGCTCGCCGACGACGCTGGCATTCCCGTGCTCTGCTATGGCCTGCGCACCGATTTTTCCGCCGAGCTGTTCCCCGGATCGGCGGCGCTGCTCGGCATCGCCGACGCGCTCGTCGAATTGAAAGCCGTGTGCGAATGCGGGCGCAAGGCGACGATGAACCTGCGCGTCGACGAAAGCGGCCGCGCCGTCGTCGAGGGCGCGCAGACCGAAATCGGGGGCAACGACCGCTATGTCGCGATGTGCCGCCGGCACTTCATGGCGAAACGGCGCGAAGCCGCGGAGGCGCTGAACCATGCTTGACCGCCTCTATGTCGACCTCGCCGACGGGGCTCTCAAACTCGCCAAGCTGACCGAAGCGCATCGCGAAGACCTGCGCGCGGTGTGTGCCGCCGACGTCGATGTCTGGCCGATCTATTCGTCGAGCTTCGGTCCCGATCATTTCGACAAGAGCTTCGACACGCTGATCGGCGGCGCCGGCCGCATGCCCTATGCGATCATCGACGGCGATCGGCTCGTTGGCATGACGGCGTGGCTGCGCCCCGATATGTCGGCGCAGACGGTCGAGATCGGCAACAGCTTTATCCATCCCGATGCGCGCGGCACCGGTTTCAACGGCCGGGTCAAGCGCCTGATGCTCGATCACGCCTTCGCCGTCGGCATCCGCCGCATCGAGTTCCGCATCGACGAGCGCAACAAGCGATCGCAAGGGGCGGTCGCCAAGCTCGGCTGTACCAAGGATGGCGTACTGCGGTCGGAGCGCGTCACCTGGACCGGCTATGTGCGCGACACGGGACTCTGGTCGCTGCTCGCGGACGAATGGGCGGCAAGATAGATGTGAGTACCCTCCAGATCCTCCTCAACATGGCGGTCGTCGCGGTGAATGGCTTGGCTGTCTTTATGATCGGATGGTTCATCGACCGCCGGCGAGCAACGTTCAGCGCATCGAGTGACGGGATTATTCGAGCGACGATTATCGCTTCGATTTTTGCGACAAGCTTGTGGTTTTTGGGGTTTGTCATTCTTGGCGACGGGATCAATCTATACGGTACGGCGTTGATGGGCGGTAGCGGCGGCGCGATCGCGACGCTGGCTGCGATAATTCTGTATCGCCGGCGGCGGGCGCGACCGGCCATTCCTCGGACCAAGGCGTTGCGCGATACCTTTTCGTGAAAATCCGGCACACTCGCGAGACCGGCTCGAGGCGAAGGGTGGCTTGCCCAGGTCATGCTTCCGGGTCAGTGTCGGTTCAGATTGTCTCTGCTAGCACCCGCATCGGGTAGGGTAACACCGACCGAAAGATATGACATGAAATCCAATCTCGCACTCTCCCTGGCCGCCGTGCTGCTTCCCCTTTCTGCGGCCGCGGCGGCCAACGAGCCGGCAAAGGAAACACGCGCGCTCGGCGTCGAATCGAGCATCGTTTTTCCCAGCGACAGCTCGATCCGCAACTGGCAGGCGGACCGCGATCGCGGCATCTGGATTCAGGGCCGCGGCAACGACTGGTATTATGGCAGTTTCGCCGGCTTTTGCCGCGACCTCGATTTCGCGCAGGCGATCGGCTTCGAAACGCGCGGCGCCGGGCGGCTCGATAAGTTCGCGTCGATCATCGTCCGCGGCGAGCGCTGCCAGCTCACCTCTTTCGTGACCTCGGCCCCGCCCCCGTCAAAGGAAGAACGGAAAGCGGCGCGCGAAGCCGAAAAGGCCGCGCAAAATTGACAGCCCTTGGCCCGCGCCCTAGCGGCGCGGGATGAACGGCTGGATCATCCTCGACAAACCCGTCGGCCTTGGCTCGACGCAGGCGGTGGGCGCGGTCAAGCGCGTGTGCCGCGAGGCGGGGCTGGGCAAGGTCAAAGTCGGCCATGGCGGAACGCTCGACCCGCTCGCGTCGGGTGTGCTCCCGATCGCGCTCGGCGAGGCGACGAAGCTTTGCGGCCGGATGCTCGATGCGAGCAAAATATACGACTTCACGATAAGGTTCGGAACCCAAACCGACGGGCTCGATGCCGAGGGCGAGGTGGTCGCGACGAGCGACGTGCGGCCGACGCTTGCGGAGATCGAGGCGGTGCTGCCGCGCTTCACCGGCGCAATCGAACAGGTGCCACCCGCTTTCTCGGCGATCAAGATCGATGGCCAGCGCGCATATGATCTCGCGCGCAAGGGCGAGGCGATCGAGATGAAGGCGCGAGCTGTCACAGTCCATTCTCTTCGTCATGCCGGACTTGATCCGGCATCCATTGCTGCGCCGGAAGAATGCACACCGGATCAAGTCCGCAGTGACGAGCGAGGGGAGACGCTTCAAGAAGTCACTCTCACCGCCCACGTCTCTAAAGGCACGTATATCCGCAGCCTCGCGCGCGACATCGCGCACGCCGTCGGCACCGTCGGCCACGTCACGATGCTCCGCCGCACCAAGGCCGGGCCGTTCGATCTGTCGCAGGCGATTTCGCTGGACAAATTGAACGCATTCGGCCAAGGCGCCGCCCAATCAGAAGTATTTCTGCCGCTTGAGGCAGGGCTGGTCGACATCCCGGCTCTGAACCTTTCCCCGGAAGCGGCAGGGGCGATCCGTCAGGGTCGTGTCTGGACCGGGGGTAGCACGGATGACGGGCTCTATTGGGGAAGGGACAGCGAAATGCGTCCCGTTGCCCTGATCGAGGCTTTGGCGGGAACGCTGAAGGTCGTCCGCGGCTTCAATCTGTAAACAAGGATGTTCGAGGAAAAATATCTATGTCGATTACCGCCGAGCGCAAAACCGAAGTGATCACCGACAACGCCCGCGCAAAGGGCGATACCGGTTCGCCGGAAGTGCAGGTCGCAATTCTGACCGACCGCATCAACACGCTGACCGCCCACTTCAAGGCGCACCACAAGGACAACCACAGCCGCCGCGGCCTCCTGATGATGGTCAACAAGCGCCGCAGCCTCCTCGACTATCTGAAGAAGAAGGACGAGAGCCGCTATTCGGCGCTGATCGCGAAGCTCGGTCTTCGTAAGTAAGAATTTCTGGCGGCCCCGGACTTCCGGGGCCGCTGTCATATTGGTCCCGCGCAAAGTGCCGGACCACAGGGCCGCTCCCGCATCCGGCGGGACCGCCATCGGGGCAGACAGACGCCCTACACCGCCCCGGGCCGGATTGCCCGGAATCAGAGGCCCCGCCCGGCATCGGGCCCGGCGGGCGAAGGAAACTCCATGTTTGACGTGAAAAAAGTATCGATCGAGTGGGGCGGTGAAACGCTGACCCTCGAAACGGGCAAGGTTGCCCGTCAGGCCGACGGCGCGGTTGTCGCGACGCTCGGCGAAACGATGGTGTTGGCCGCGGTGACCGCTGCCAAGACGGTCAAGGAAGGGCAGGATTTCTTCCCGCTCACCGTCCATTATCAGGAAAAATATTCGGGCGCGGGCCGCATCCCCGGCGGCTTCTTCAAGCGCGAGCGCGGCGCGACCGAAAAGGAAACCTTGGTTTCGCGTTTGACCGATCGTCCGATCCGTCCGCTGTTCCCTGAAGGTTTCTACAACGAAATCAACGTCATTGCTCAGGTCCTGAGCTATGACGGCCACAACGAACCCGACATCCTTGCGATGGTCGCCGCCTCGGCTGCGCTCACCATTTCGGGCGTGCCCTTCATGGGCCCGATCGGCGCCGCACGCGTCGGCTATGTCGATGGCGAATATATCCTGAACCCCACCGACGCGCAGGTTGCCGAAGGCGACCTCGACCTCGTCGTCGCCGCGACCTACGACGCGGTGATGATGGTCGAATCCGAAGCCAACGAGCTGTCGGAAGAGATCATGCTCGGCGCCGTGCTGTTCGCGCACGACGCGTGTAAGGATGTCGTCAAGGCGATCGTGAAGCTGGCCGAACAGGCTGCCAAGGATCCCTGGGACATGGCCGAACAGGCCGACCTGACCGCCGCCAAGGACAAGCTGAAGAAGCTGATCGGCAAGGACATCGCCGCCGCGTACAAGCTGACCGACAAATCGGCCCGCTCGAACGCGCTGAACGAAGCCCGCGCTGCCGCCAAGGCTGCCTTCACTGACGCCGCGCCGCAGGACCAGATGGCCGCCGGCAAGCTGATGAAGAAGCTCGAAGCCGAAATCGTTCGCGGCGCCATCCTCAAGGACGGCAAGCGCATCGACGGACGCACAACGACGCAGATTCGTCCGATCGTCGCCGAAACGCACTTCCTGCCCCGCGCGCATGGCTCGGCGCTGTTTACGCGTGGCGAAACGCAGACGATCGCGACCTGTACCCTTGGGACCAAGGACAGCGAGCAGATGATCGACGGCCTCAACGGGCTCAGCTACTCGAACTTCATGCTGCACTATAACTTCCCGCCCTATTCGGTCGGCGAAGTCGGTCGTTTCGGGGCGCCCAGCCGCCGCGACATCGGCCATGGCAAGCTGGCATGGCGTGCGCTGCACGCGGTGCTGCCGACGAAGGACGAGTTCCCGTACACGATCCGCATCACCAGCGACATCACCGAGTCGAACGGCTCGTCGTCGATGGCGTCGGTTTGCGGCGGTTCGCTCGCCATGATGGACGCGGGCGTTCCGCTCAAGCGTCCGGTTTCGGGCATCGCGATGGGCCTGATCCTCGAAGGCAAGGACTTCGCGATCCTGTCGGACATCCTTGGTGACGAAGATCATCTCGGCGACATGGACTTCAAGGTTGCGGGTACCGCCAACGGCATCACCACGATGCAGATGGACATCAAGATCGCGGGCATCACGCGCGAGATCTTCGAAGCCGCCTTGAACCAGGCGAAGGAAGGCCGCGCGCACATCCTCGGCGAAATGGCCAAGGCGCTGGGCGAAGCCCGCAGCGAGCTGTCGGCGCATGCGCCGCGGATCGAGACGATGCAGATCGACAAGGCGAAGATCCGCGACATCATCGGCACCGGCGGCAAGGTCATCCGCGAGATCGTCGCGACCACCGGCGCCAAGGTCGACATCGACGACGAAGGTCTGATCAAGATCTCGTCGAGCGATCCCGAGCAGATCGAAGCCGCGCGCAAGTGGATTTCGGGCATCGTCGAGGAAGCCGAAGTCGGCAAGATCTATGACGGCAAGGTCGTCAACCTCGTCGATTTCGGCGCGTTCGTGAATTTCATGGGCGGCAAGGACGGTCTCGTCCACGTCAGCGAAATCGCCAACGAGCGCGTCGAGAAGGTCGCCGACGTCCTGAGCGAAGGCCAGGAAGTCAAGGTCAAGGTCCTCGAGATCGACCCGCGCGGCAAGGTTCGCCTGTCGATGCGCGTCGTCAATCAGGAAACCGGCGAAGAGCTGGAAGACACGCGCCCGCCGCGTGAACCCCGCGAACCGCGCGGCGATCGTGGTCCGCGCCGTGACGGCGGCGACCGCGGTGACCGCGGCCCGCGTGGCGGCGGCGGAGGTCGTGACCGCGGCCCGCGCCGTGACGGTGGCGGCGAAGGCCGTGGCGACCGCGGCCCGCGCCGCGAGCGCAGCGAAGGTCCGGAAGACCAGGGCCATGTGCCCGACTTCCTGAAGGACTAAGCCTTCCGCTAATCGGAAAAAGAGAAGGGGCCGCGAAAGCGGCCCCTTTTTCTTGGCAGTTTTGGGGTGGGGAGCTTACGGCAAACTGCCCTCGCATCGTCATCCCGGACTTGATCCGGGATCCACGACGACGGCGCAGCTATGGATCCCGGATCAAGTCCGGGATGACGATGACAGGAAGGTCGGCTTCCGGTCGAAACCCGTCGTCGGCGCATCGCCACGCGTGGATCAGCCCTGCCGCTGCCGCCAGCCTGCATAGAGATCGGGCCTGCCCGCCAGCCGGACGGGCAAATGGCGGATTTCCATCGCCTGCTGGGAAAATGGCTTGGCGAGATCGTCATAGATCGCCGCCGTCGACAGGCCGTGCGGGGCGCCGTCCTCGTTCGAATAGGCGTAGGTCACGGCGTTGATTCCCGTGAGGCGCATCGCCGCCATGCACATCGGGCAGGGATGGCCGCTCGCGAAGACCGCGCAGCCGCTGAGGTCGGCGCCCAGCGACTTGCTCGCGAGCCTGATGGCATTGAGCTCCGCATGCGAGGTCGGATCGCTGGTCTCCGATATTTCGTTGACGGCCTTGGCAACGATCCGCCCGTCACGGACGATCACCGCGCCAAACGGACGGCCGCCCTTTTCTGCATTGGCATAGGCGAGCGCGATCGCTTCGCGCAGATATTCTTCGCTGTCTTCCATTATCGTGGCATTCCCGTCAGCTTGTCTTCGCGTCGGAAAATGCCACGATCCCTGGCCGGCTGTCCATGCAGACAGCCCGTTCTTTCGGGGCTTCGGTCAAATTCTGGCGTCAGCCGAACAGGCGCTCGGCATAAACACTGCGCAGCTGCGCAAAATTGTCCCAGTGCGGCACCGGCGTCGTGCCGCGCAGCTTCGCTTCGAGCACATCGACATGGCTGTGCCAGCCCGCGCTGACGTTGAGCAGCACCGACGGATCCTCGACACGGCTGTGGACGATCGTCAGCAGCACCTCGTCGCCCTTTTCCGTGAGGGTGAAGGTCACGCCGCCGGTGCTGCCCCAGCTGATCGCGAGCATATGGGGGGCGTCGATCGCCAAGACTTCGCACGTCATGCGGTGCTCGTCGCCAAAGCCCTCGGGACGCGCGCCCGGCGGGTCGGTCAGTTCGTCGTTGCGCCAGACGAACTCGACCGGCGCGCCGACCATCTGCTCCATCGCACCCGCGGCGAGCCATTGGCGGCGCAGCTCGCCATCGGTCAGATACGACCAGATGCGCTCGACCGGGCCGGGGAGCAGGCGCTCGATCGTCAGGGTCGTGGGCTCGGTGAGCACGCCATAATATTCTTCGGTCAGCATCGTCGTCATCACTTTTCTCCTTCTTTCCCGGGGAGGGGTTTCTTGGGGGGAGGGGGGGAGGCATCTTCCGCGCGCAACAACCGTTCGAGCGTATCGAGCCGGTCAGTCCAGAAGCGGCGGTACATGCCGATCCACTGGTCGGCGCTCATCAGCGGCACCGGGTCGAGGCTGCAGACATGGGTGCGTCCGCGCACGTCGCGGCGGACCATCCCGGCACTTTCCAGCACCTTGATATGTTTCGAGGCCGCGGCGAGCGACATCGCGAAGGGCTCCGCCAGCTCGCCGACCGTCCGTTCGCCGGCGGCCAGCTCGCCCAGCATCGCCCGGCGCGTTGCATCGCCCAGCGCGTGGAAAATCGTATCGAGTGTGTGCGAATCATGTTCAACCATGAGGTTGAATATTCATCGCCCTGATTTTAATGTCAACCGATTGGTTGAATTATTTCGCGTCGGCCCCGGCGATCCGGTTTCCCGCATCCTCGCGATAGAGCGACCAGTCGGCGGGGCATTTGTTCACGGCCTTTGGCAATCCCTGCATCCCTTCGGTGATCCAGCAATCGTTGAAGATCGAACAATAGCAGGCACGGACCTTGAGTTTCCACCGCTCCTTGTTGAACCTCTGCCAGACTTTTTCGGATGCGGGGGTACGCGGAAAGCTGACGAATTCGATCGTCTCGCCGGGCCGCACGGCGATTCCGGTTGAAGGCGAGGTGGAAAAGCGCAAGGGGCGCGCGCCGGCGTCGGTGCAGCATGCTTCGAGCAAGTCGATCGGGGTGTTTACCGGCTTGCCTTCATAGCGGATTTCGATCGGGCCGAGGATCGCGGGGCCGACCCCGTTGTTTGTCAGCGTCAGCGCAATATCCTGATTGCCATCCTTGTCGCCATTGCTCGTTCCGAAGGTCACGAAGGGCATCACCCCGCCGCTCTGCATCTTCTGCGTCGCGTCGGCCTGAACGAAGGCAAAATAGGCGAGCGCGAGCGAGGCGATCAGCGCTGGCAGGCCAATGAGGAAATGCGCGATCGTAATGAATGGCAAATAGCGCAGGAAGCGCGATCCGATCGCCGCGACGTCGGGTGCGGACACGGCAGGTTCGGGTGTGGTGTCGCGGCTCGACGTTTCGCTCATCACTATCCTCTTTCGTTGCCTGGGGGCGCATGCCTAGACCGGCTTGCTGATTTTTCCAATCGGCCCTGTTGCCGGCAACCATTCTGAAACCGCTCGCATCGACCGGTGCATTGCGTTTATGATCGGTGCCATGCTGACCACGCTCCTTTCCGCGCTCGCGCTCGCCGCCCAATCGACCCCCGTCCCGCCGCAGGCGACGCAATTGCCGCCGGCTACGCTGCCGCCGATTCCCGCGCCCGTCACGCCCGTTGTCGAGGCGGATACGCGGCCCTATGTCGCGCTCGCCACCGATCTCGGCACGATCACATTGCGGATCGAAAACAAGCGCGCGCCGATCACTGCCGCCAATTTCCTGCGCTACGTCGACGCCAAGCGGATGGACGGGTTCAAATTCTATCGCTCGACAAAAAGCTGGGGTCCGGCGAACCAGCTGGTACAGGCGGGCAACCGCGGCGATGCGCGCAAGAATTTTCCGCCGATCGCGCACGAGCCGACCACGAAGACGGGGCTGACCAACTGCAAGGGCGCGCTGTCGATGGCGCGGCTCAACCCCGGCGATGCGACGAGCGATTTCTTCCTGCTCTTGTCCGACATCAAAGGCTTCAACGCCGATGCGCCGGGCGGCGACGGCGCGGGTTTCGCGGTGTTCGGCGAGATCGTCGGCGGCGCCGATGTCGCCGAGGCGATCTTCAACGCCCCGATCTCGCCGACCGCGGGTGAGGGCGTGATGGTCGGCCAGATGCTCGAACCCCAGGTGACGATCAAGACCGCGCGGCGCGTCCCGACGCCCGTCGGCGCTCCGCAAGGGTGTGTCGTCAAAGCGCCGTAAAGCTGCGCCGGACCCCTATCATTTATTTTGCGTTCATCCGCGCTGTGGCTATACCGCGCGCATGACTCAACATGCCCCTTCGCGCGCGACCCTGCGCCTGCTCGCCGCCGCACTTGCGATTACCCCCATGCTGGCGGCCTGTGCCGGGGGCGGCAATGTGAAGAAGGACACGCGCTATGTCGCGCGCGACGTCAACACGTTGTACCGTGCGGCGCAGGACCGGCTCGATCGCCGGCAGTATGGCCTCGCTGCGGCGCTGTTCGACGAGGTCGAGCGCCAGCATCCCTATTCGCCCTGGGCGCGCCGCGCGCAGCTGATGAGCTCGTTCAGCTATTATATGGACCGCGAATATACCCCGGCGATCGAGGCGGCGCAGCGCTTCCTCGCGATCCATCCGGGCAACAAGGACGCGGCCTATGCCTATTATCTGATCGCGCTCAGCTATTATGAGCAGATCAGCGACGTCACCCGCGACCAGAAGATCACGCAGCAGGCGCAGAATGCGCTCGGCGAGGTGATCCGCCGCTATCCCGACAGCCGCTATGCGTCGGACGCGCGGCTCAAGGTCGACCTGGTGCAGGACCATCTCGCGGGCAAGGAAATGGAGATCGGCCGTTTCTACCAGCGCAGCTCGAACTGGCTCGCAGCGTCGATCCGCTTCCGCGAGGTCGTCGACAAATATCAGACGACCAGCCACGCGCCCGAGGCGCTCTATCGCCTGACCGAATGCTATCTCGCGCTTGGCATCCCGACCGAGGCGAAAAAGTCGGCCGCGGTGCTCGGCGCCAACTATCCGGGCAACGAATGGTATGCGCGCGCCTACAAGCTGATGCAGAAGAACGCGCCGAGCGCCTGATAGCGCGGGGAATAGATTCTGCCTTTGTTCTGCGGTAAGGACGGCCTGTGCTAACCGCTCTATCTATCGCCAATATCGTCCTGATCGAACGGCTCGACCTCGATTTCGAGGCCGGGCTGGGCGTGCTGACCGGCGAGACGGGGGCGGGCAAGTCGATCCTGCTCGACGCGCTGGGCCTCGCGCTTGGCGCGCGCGCCGACAGCGCGCTGGTGCGGCAGGGCACCGACAAGGCACAGGTAACCGCCAGCTTTGTCGCACCGGCATCGGGAACGAAGCTCGCCGCGCTGCTCGCCGAAAACGAGATTTCGCTCGAAAGCGGCGAACCGATGCTGATCCGCCGCACACTCAAGGTCGACGGCGGCAGCCGCGCCTTCCTCAATGACCAGCCCTGTTCGGCGGCGCTGCTGCGCGAGGTCGGCACCTATCTCGTTGAAATTCACGGCCAGCACGACGACCGCGGCCTGCTCGCCCCCGCGGGGCACCGCGCGCTGCTCGACGCCTATGCGCGCGCCGATACCCGCGGCGTCGCCGCCGCCCACGCCGTATGGCGCGCGGCCGAGGACAAGCTCGCCGCCGCGCGCGCCGCAATTTCCGAAGCCGAACGCGACCGCGAATGGCTCGAGCATTGTGTCGCCGAATTGCAGACGCTCGCGCCGCAACCCGGCGAGGACGCCGAACTCTCCGAAGCGCGCGCCACGATGCAAAAAGGCGAGAAGGTCGCGGGCGATCTCGGCGCGATCATGGAAGCGTTCGAGGGCAGCGACAGCGGCCCCGCGCAACTGCGCGGCGCGGCGCGGCGGCTCGACCCGCTCGCGGGCGACCATCCCTTGCTCGCCGAGGCGCTCGCGGGGCTCGACCGCGCGATCATCGAAGCCGACGAAGCCGAGAGCAAGCTCCACGAAGCCGCGCGCGCGATGGAATATGACCCCGAACGGCTCGAGGCGACCGAGACGCGCCTGTTCGAACTCCGTGCGATGGCGCGCAAACATAATGTCCAGCCCGACGAACTCGCCGAACTTACCGGCACGCTCGCTGCAAGGCTCGATGCGATCGAGGGCGGCAGCGCGGGGCTTGCGAAGCTCGAAGCCGCGGTCGCCGAAACCGCAGCTGCCTATACCCATGCCGCGACGGCGCTGTCCGACCAGCGCAGCAAGGCCGCGACCCGTCTTGACGCCGCGGTCGCGGGCGAGCTCGTGCCGCTGAAACTCGACGCCGCGCGCTTCCAGACCCTCGTCGAGCGCCTCCCCGCCGAGCGCTGGGGGCCGGAGGGCATGGACCGCGTCGAATATCTGATCTCGACCAACCCCGGCGCGCCCTTCGCGCCGCTCGCCAAGATCGCATCGGGCGGCGAACTCTCGCGTTTCATCCTCGCATTGAAGGTCGCGCTCGCCGAAGAGGGCGGGGCCGATACGATCATCTTCGACGAAATCGACCGCGGCGTCGGCGGCGCGGTTGCTTCGGCGATCGGCGAGCGTCTCGTGCGCCTTGCCGGCGCGGGCAAGCAATTGCTCGCGGTGACGCACAGCCCGCAGGTCGCGGCGAAGGGCGCCGCGCATTTCATCATTGCCAAGTCGAGCCAAGGCACCGTCACGCGCACCAGCGTCCACGCGCTCGACGAAGCCGGCCGGCGCGAGGAAATCGCGCGCATGCTCTCGGGCGCCGAAGTGACCGCGGAGGCACGCGCGCAGGCCGAGAGGCTGCTGGAGGTCGCGGCGTGACCGCGCCACATCCGCTCGACCGGCCGGTCTGGAACATGCTCACCGGGCGGCAGGCGCATCTCGCCGAGGGCGATGGCCGCGCGGTGCGGATCGACCGCGGCTATGGTGTCTTCGGCGCCGCTCCCGACACGGGCGCCGATGCGCAAGCAGCGCTCGCGGCACTTGTGCCCGATGATGGCGAAATCTGGATCGTCGAGCCCGAGCCGTGGCCTGTCCCTTCCGGAACGCGCGAAGTGAAACGCGCGGTGCTCGCTCAGATGGTTGCCGAGGGCGCGCCGCCATTGCCGCGCGACGGTGAGCCCGAAATTATCGCACTGGGCGACGATGACGCCCCCGAAATGTCGGCGCTCGCCGAGCATGCCAAGCCCGGTCCCTGGGGCCCCAAGACGCATCGGTACGGACCCTTCTTCGGGATTCGCGAAAACGGACGGCTGCTCGCGATGGCGGGGCAGCGCATATTAGTTCCCGGTATGGTCGAGGTCAGCGGCGTCGCGACGTGGGAGGATTGCCGCGGCCGCGGGCTTGCGCGCGCGCTGATCGGCCACGTCATGCGCGATATGGTCGCGCGCGGCGAACAGCCCTTCCTGCACAGCTATGCCGACAATGCCGGCGCGATCGCACTCTATGAATCGCTAGGTTTCCGAATTCGCCGCGAGGTGCATGTGCTCGCGATCGCGAAAGGATGAACCGGCGCGAGCATCTTGCCGCGATGCTGGCGATGGCCGCGATGCTGTTCCCCGCAACGAAACTGCGCGCCCTGGAGGCCAAGATGGAAGAAGCCGATCCCCAATAT
This sequence comes from Sphingopyxis sp. Root154, assembly GCF_001427105.1. GTDB lineage: Bacteria > Pseudomonadota > Alphaproteobacteria > Sphingomonadales > Sphingomonadaceae > Sphingopyxis. The sequence continues at coordinate 1,182,060 of NZ_LMGI01000001.1, read as the reverse complement.
GGCCTGCTCGGCCAGATGATGGCGCAACCCGGCCAGCGCGCCGCGCTCGTCGCGATCCTTGCCGAAGGCACCGGCGAAATGCCCGGCAACATCGCCTACCTGATCGGCGAGGACAGCGCGAACCCTGACGCGATCTGGATCGTCGAGCTGTGGGACGATAAAGAGTCGCACGCCGCGTCGCTGAAGCTGCCCGTCGTGCAGGATGCGATCAAAAAGGGGCGCCCGCTGATCGCAGGATTTGGTACTCGCGCCGAGTTCAAGCCGGTGGCAAAGACCGGTGCATGACCGAAATCGAATCGCTGTCCGACGCCGACGCCGCCAATGAATTGATGCGGCTCGCGAAGCAGATCGCCTATCACAGCAAACGCTATCACGCCGAGGATGCGCCCGAGATTTCGGACGCCGATTACGACGCACTCGTCCGCCGCAACAACGACCTCGAAGCCGCTTTCCCTGCGCTGATCCGTGCCGACAGCCCGAACAAGCTGGTCGGCGCCGCGGTCGAGGCGTCGCCGCTTGCAAAGGTCACGCACGCGCAGCGCATGATGAGCCTCGACAACGCCTTTGCGGCCGAGGATGTCGAGGAATTCGCCGCGCGCGTTCGGCGCTTCCTGAACCTCGCCACTGACGCCGCGATCGCGATGACCGCCGAGGACAAGATCGACGGCCTCTCCTGTTCGCTCCGCTATGAAAAGGGCAAGCTGGTGCAGGCTGCGACGCGCGGGGACGGCAGCGTCGGCGAGGATGTCACCGCCAACGTCCGCCACATCGCCGACATCCCGCAGGAGCTGAAGGGCGACGCCCCCGACGTCTTCGAGATTCGCGGTGAAGTCTATATGGCAAAGGCCGATTTCACGGCGCTCAACGCGCGATTGATGGAAGAGGGCAGGGCGCTCGCCGCCCGGCGCGAACAGGAGTTCGATCCTGCCACGATCCGCCAGTTCGCTAACCCGCGCAACGCCGCGGCCGGCTCGCTGCGCCAGAAGGATGCGAGCGTTACGGCATCGCGCCCGCTGCGCTTCCTCGCGCACGGATGGGGTGAGGTGAGCGCGCTTCCTGCAGAAACCCAGTTGGACGTGATGAAGCAGATCGAACGCTGGGGCGCCCTGGTGTCGCCGCTGCTCAAGCGTTATGAAACGGTCGCCGATATCCTAGCGCATTATGCCGAGATCGAGCGCCGCCGCGCCGACATGGATTATGACATCGACGGCGTCGTCTACAAGGTCGACAGCCTCGCATGGCAGCAGCGCCTCGGCTTTGTCGCCAAGGCGCCGCGCTGGGCGATCGCGCATAAATTTCCCGCCGAACGCGCGCAGACAACCCTTGAGGCAATCGACATCCAGGTCGGCCGCACCGGCAAGCTGACTCCAGTCGGGCGGCTCGTCCCCGTGACCGTCGGCGGGGTCGTCGTGTCGAACGTCACGCTCCATAACCGCGACGAGATTGGCCGCCTCGGCGTCCGCCCTGGCGACCGCGTCGTCATCCAACGCGCGGGCGACGTGATCCCGCAGGTCGTCGAAAATCTCACCCGCGACGAGGCTCGTACCGCTTACATCTTCCCCGACCATTGCCCCGTCTGCGACAGCGAAGCGGTCGCCGAGGAGGGCGAGGTCGATGTCCGCTGCACCGGCGGCCTCATCTGTAATGCGCAGAAATTCGAGCGCCTCCGTCATTTCGTGAGCCGCGGCGCGCTCGATATCGAGGGGCTGGGCGAAAAGAGCATTCAGGAGTTCCTCGACCTCGGCTGGCTCGACAAGGGCCCCGCCGACATCTTCCGGCTCAAAAATCATCGCGCCGACCTGCTCGGGCGCGAGGGATGGAAGGAAAAGTCGGTCGACAACCTCTTCGCCGCGATCGAAGCCAAACGCGTCCCCGATGCGGCGCGCCTGCTCTTCGGACTCGGCATCCGCCACATCGGCGCGGTGACCGCGCGCGACCTGCTCAAGGGGGTTGGCGATATCGCACTGCTTCCCGAAAAGGCGGCGGGGATTCAGGCCTATCTCGACGCGAACCCGCAAGGTGAAGGCGAATCCGAGGGCAAATTCGTCACGCGCAAGATGGACGCAATCAAAGCGATTCTCGAAGTCCGCGCCGACGGCATCGGCCCGGCGGTAGCCGAGGCGCTCACCGATTTCTTCCACGAACCGCACAACCGCGACCTGTGGAACGACCTCCTCTCCGAAGTCTCGCCGCCGCCCTATGTCGTCGAGACACGCGAGAGTGAGGTGTCTGGCATGACGGTCGTTTTCACCGGCAAGCTCGAGACGATGAGCCGCGACGAAGCGAAGGCGCAGGCCGAAGCGCTCGGGGCCAAGGCCGCGGGCAGCGTCAGCGCCAAGACCGACCTTGTCGTCGCGGGTCCCGGCGCGGGGTCGAAGCTCAAGCAGGCGAGCGCGCTCGGCATCCGCGTGATCGAGGAAGCCGAATGGGCGGAGATTGTCGCCGCGGCGGGTTAGCGTGATAGAGCCGTGCGCGCCATCACAGACGGCGCGGCGAAAATGCTGTGAGGGGGCCACATGGCAAAGCGTGATTATCTGAATAGTTTGATGAGCGACCTCGAATCGCACACCGAGGTGCGGCGCTTCGGCAGCGGCTGGCTTTCGGGCTTTTTCGGCCTGCTCTTTGCGATCGCGGGCTTCTTCATGGTGATCGCGCTGCGCTTCCCTGACTGGTTCGCGACGCCGGAACTAGAGATCATCAAGAATTGGGGTGGCTTTCGCGGCCTCGTCCACGCGATCCTGCTCGTCAGCTACGGCCTGTCGCTGCTCAGCCTGCTGCTCCGCCCGCGCAAGGCGCTCGGGCTCACCGCACTGATGATCGGGCTCGCCGCGATCCTCGTCGGCGGGGCGAATGTGCAGCCGCAGGAAACGCGCGACTGGGGCATCTTCTTCGGGCTCGACTTTTTCGTGGTGAATCTGCTCGTCACGGGCTTCATGTTCGCGCCGCTCGAACGCGCTTTCCCGCATCGCCGTACCCAGCGCCTGTTCCGCACCGAATGGCGCGAGGATCTTTTTTATTATCTGGTCAGCACGATGTTCGTGCAGGTGCTCGGCTTCCTCGCGCTCGCGCCCTCGACGATCATCAACGAAAATACGTCGAACTGGGAGGCGTTCCGCGCCGCCGTCGCGTCGCTGCCATGGATCGTGCAATTCCTGATCGTCATCGTCGCGTCGGACCTGGCGCAATATTTCTTCCACCGCACCTTCCACCGCTACCCCTTCCTCTGGGGTTTCCATGCGGTGCATCACAGCGCGAAGTCGATGGACTGGCTCGCGGGATCGCGGATGCATTTCGTCGAGATCATCCTGCTGCGCTCGATCACCTCGCTGCCGCTCTTCACGCTCGGCTTCGCGCCGTCGGTGATGCAGGCCTATATCGGCTTCGTCTATGTCTGGTCGTCGCTGCTCCACGCCAATGTCGGGGGCAATTTCAACCGGCTGGGCCACTGGATCGCGACCCCGCGCTTCCACCACTGGCATCACGGGCTCGAGCGCGAGGCGTTCGATGTCAATTTTGCGATCCACTTCCCGTGGATCGACAAGATGTTCGGCACCTTCCATCTGCCCAAGGACCGCTGGCCCGAAAATTACGGTATCCCCGAGGATGTGCCGCGCAGCTATTGGGGCCAGTTCCTCTATCCGTGGACGCGTACGGGCAAGAAGACCGACGAGACGCCAGCGGAATAGCTTGGGGCGGAATAGGGCAATCTGTCCGCTTGCCAGCATCGTGGGCGCGCCATAAGGCGCGCAGCGTGAGCCTGCTCGCCGCCTTTCGCCGTCCCGGCATCCTGCTGCTTCTGCCGCTGCTCCTTGCGCTCGCCGCGCGGGTGCTCGTCGCGCCGGGCTGGATGATCGAGAGCGATGCCGGCGGGTCGATCACCGTGCGCATCTGTTCGGACCCCGCCAACCCCGGCGGCACGATGACGATTCCGCTCGAAAGGGCCGGCGATCACAACGCCGGCGAGGCGCAGCAGCATTGCCCGTGGGGGGCGCTTGCCAATGCGCCGATCGTCCCCGATCTGCCGGTCCTCGCCGCCGCGCCGATGGCCACCGAAGCCGTCCCGGTCGCGGTCCGCTCGCTCGGCTATGCGCCGGGTATCGCCTCGCCGCTGCCGCCGAGTACCGGACCACCCGCCTTCGCCTGATCCAGACCAATCGGCTGCCCGCGCTTTCGCGCGGCGCGGCCCGTGACTGCATTCAGCGAAGGAAAATCTATGAAGACCCATATCCATGGGACCGTGCCGTTACTGGCGCTTGCGACGTGTCTTGTCGCCGCTCCCGTCCATGCCGAAGAGGCCGATTCGACCATCATCGTCACTGCGCCGACCTCGACCGACGACGCCGAGGAGCGAGCTGCCCGAACGCCCGGCGGTACCGATGTCGTGTCGTACGAAGATTACGCCGACAAATCGGTCGTGTCCTTGCGCGACACACTCGCATTCTCGCCCGGCGTCTATCTGCAACCGCGCTACGGGCAGGAGGTGCGCCTCTCGATCCGTGGTTCGGGCGTCTCGCGCGGCTTCCATATGCGCGGGCTGACGCTGTTGCAGGATGGCGTGCCGATCAACCTCGCCGACGACAATGGCGATTTCCAGGAGCTCGAGCCGATCTTCTTCGACCATCTCGAAGTCTATCGCGGCGCCAACGCGCTGCGCTTCGGGTCGGGCACGCTCGGCGGCGCGATCAATGGCGTGACCCCGACCGGGCGCACCGCGCGTGGGATTTACCTCCGCGCCGATGTCGGCAGCTTCGACAGCGTACGCGGCCTCGTCTCGGCGGGCATCGCGAGCGATAGGGTCGATGCCTGGGGGGCAATCGGCGCGGACACATCGAATGGCGACCGCGGCCATGCCAAGCGCCGCAGCCTGCGCTTTCAGGGCAATGTCGGATTGAAGCTGAGCGATGTTGTCAGCACGCGTTTCTACGCAAGCATCAACAATATCGACCAGCAGATCCCGGGCGCGTTGACGATGGCCGAGGCGCTGACTACCCCGCGCAAAGCCAATGCGGGCGCGGTCGCGGGCGATCAGGGACGCGACATCGACTCGCTGCGCCTCCAGAACCGCACGCGCTTCGACTGGGGCGCTTTCACGCTCGACGTCGGCGGCTTCGTCAACGCGAAGTCGCTCCACCACCCGATCTTCCAGCTCATCGACCAGAAATCGGTCGATGTCGGCACCTTTTTCCGCGCCGACTATGCGGAGGGTCCGTTCGAGGTAACGCTTGGCGGCGAAATCCGCCGCGGCAGCACCGACGCGCGTCAGTTCGTCAACAATGGCGGGCGGCGCGGTGCGCTGACCTTCGACGCCGACCAGAAAGCGCAGACCGCGACTCTCTATGGCGAAGTGCGCGTGCGGCCGGTCGACGCGGTGACGCTGATCGCGGGCGGCGTCTACGCCGACGGCTGGCGCAAGCGGTCCGTCAATTTCTCGGCCACGCCCGCGACCGACGGCCGGATCGACTTCGACGCCTTCTCGCCCAAAGTCGGCCTGCTGTTCGAACCCGCCGCCGATATTCAGATCTTCGCCAACTACAGCCGCTCGGCCGAATTCCTGGGTTTCGGCGAGGTGTTCCAGACGATCGGCACCCCGCCGACGAGCACGGTGGTTTCGGACATTCGCCCGCAGCGTGCGTGGACCGCCGAGATCGGCACGCGCGGCAAGCTCGGCTTTTCCAGCTGGGACCTCGCGCTTTACCGTTCGACGCTGAAAGGCGAGCTGCTCCAGTTCACGACCAACAGCAATATCCCCGCCGCGACCTTCAACGCCGACCGCACGCGCCATCAAGGCGTCGAGGCGGGGCTGGATCTCGCGCCGACCGGCTGGCTGCGGCTGCGGCAGGTCTACACATACAGCGACTTCCGCTTCCGGGGTGACGCGCAATTCGGCAACAACCGTCTGCCGGTCGTCCCAAAGCACGCCTATCGCGCGGAGCTCCGTCTCGGCACCGACGCGCTACATATCGCGCCCAACCTCGAATGGGTCCCCGACGGGTCCTTCGCCGACTACCGCAATCAGGTCCGCACCCCCGGTTATGCGCTGATCGGTATCACCGGTGGCGCAACGGTTGCCAAGGGCATCGACGCCTTTGTCGACGTCCGAAATGTCACGGGCAAAAAGGCGATCGGCGACATCAGCGCGGCGATCGCCGTCACCCCCGCATCGGCGATCTATTACCCCGTCGAACGCCGCGCGGTCTCCGCCGGCATCCGCGCGCGCTTCTAAGGGGAGGGGCAGGGGATGACCGACATCAACCGGGTTCCGTTCTATCGCACGATCTGGCGCTGGCATTTCTATGCCGGACTGTTCGTCATCCCCTTCGTCCTTGTCCTCTCGGTGACGGGTGCGGCCTATCTGTTCAAGCCGCAAATCGACCGGTGGGAGGAACGTGCATGGCGTGGCCTGCCGACGGCGGGCGCGGTCGATGCCGATGCGCAGGTCGCCTCAGCACTTGCGGCCAATCCGGGCGCGAGCTTTCATTATTACCGCATCCCCGAGGCGCCCGGCGACGCGGCGGTGGTCCATATCGGCCTGCCGGGCGGGGAGATGCGCGACATTGCCGTCTCACCCCAAGGCAAGGTGGTCGGCGCAGCCGACCCCGACCAGCGCATTTCGGCGTGGCTCTCGCGCATCCACGGCACGCTCCTGATCGGCCGTACCGGCCGCCTGCTCGTCGAACTCGCCGCGAGTTGGGCGATCGTGATGATCCTCACCGGCCTCTATCTCTGGTGGCCGCGCGGCCGCGGCGCCGCAGGGGTGGTCTGGCCGCGCCTGTCGCTCGGCGGCCGCACCGCGCTGCGCGACCTCCACGCCGTCACCGGCTTCTGGGTCTCGGGCCTCGCGCTCGTCCTGCTCTTCACCGCGCTGCCGTGGACCGAGGTATGGGCAAGCGGCTTTCGCACCGTCCGCGCCGAAATGGGCTGGGTGTCGGGGGTGCAGGACTGGAAGGGCGGCGCCGATCCGCACGCCGCGCACGATCATCATGCGATGGCGGCCGCCGAACCCGCCGCACCGCCGCCGCACGCACGCCTCGAATATATCGTGCTCCGCGCCCGCAGCGAACATATGCCCGCGCCCGCGATCATCCAGCCGCCGGGCGCGCCTAATACCTTTGGCCCGCCCAACGGCAATGTCTGGACGCTGACCACGCTCACCCAGAACCGCCCGCTGGTGCGCAAGGTCAGCTACGACCCGGAAACGAGCCTCGAAGTCGCGCGCAGCACTTTTGCCGAAAAACATGCGATCGACCGCGCCGTGGGCTACGGCATCGCATGGCACGAGGGTCAGCTCTTCGGCCTCGCCAACCAGTTGATCGGCGTCGCGACCGCACTCGCGCTGTTCACCCTCGCGATCTCGGGCTTTCTGATGTGGCGCCGCCGCAAGCCCGACGACGCGCTCGGCGCGCCTTCGAAGCCGCGTGATCCCGCGAAGCTCAAGGGAGTTGCCGCGCTGATCCTGATCCTCGCCGCGCTGTTGCCGTTCCTCGCGGCGTCGTTGATCCTCCTCTGGATTGTCGAGCGCCTCGTCCTGCCGCGCCTCCCGCGCGCCGGGCGTTGGCTCGGCGTTGCGGCGAGGCCCCGCCCGCGCCTATAGGTTGCAGCATGGTCCGCATCATCCACTGGTTCGCCGCGCTCCTCGCGCTGCTCCTTGCCCCCGCGGCGATCGCACAGGAACGCGGTCCGGTCGTTCTCGCGGCGGCAAGCCTGCAGGAATCGCTGACAGAAGCAGCGAATGTCTGGACAGCGAAGGGCCATGCCAAACCCGTGTTGTCGTTCGCCGCGTCGTCCGCGTTGGCAAGGCAAGTCATCGCGGGTGCGCCCGCCGACCTGTTCCTCTCGGCGGATGAAGAATGGATGAATGCGGTGGCAAAGGCGGGGCTGCTGCGGCCCGGCACCCGCACGACCTTGCTCGGCAATCGACTCGTGCTGATTGGCCCGGCATTAAGCAAGGTTCGCCTGACGCCCGCCCGCGGTTTCGCGCTGGCAAAGGCGCTGGGCACCGGCCGCCTCGCGCTCGCCGATCCCGACGCGGTGCCCGCGGGCAAATATGCGAAGGCGGCGCTCACCCATCTCGGCGTCTGGGCCAGCGTCGCGGCCAGGGTCGCGCCGGTTGAGAATGTCCGCGCCGCGATGGCGCTCGTCGAACGCGGCGCCGCGCCGCTCGGCATCGTCTACGCAACCGACGCGCGCGCGTCGAAAGCAGTGCGCGTCGTCGGCGTCTTCCCGGCATCGAGCCATCCGCCGATCCGCTATCCGGTCGCGCTGCTCAAGGCGTCGCGGAGCAGAGACGCCGCGGGTTTCCGCGCCTTCCTGTTGTCGAAACAGGGCCGCGCGATCTTCGCGCGCCACGGGTTCTCGGCGCCCTGATGCTGGCACCCGAGGAGTGGGGGATCGTCGCGCTGTCGCTGAAGGTCGGCGGCGTCGCCGTGCTCGCCACGCTTCCGATCGCCTTTGCGCTCGCATGGATCCTCGCGCGCCATCGCTTCCCCGGCCGCGTCGTCCTCGATGCCCTCGTCCACCTGCCGCTAGTCCTGCCGCCCGTCGTCACCGGCTGGCTGCTGCTGATCGCTTTCGGTCCGTTCGGCCCCGTCGGGCGCTGGCTCGAAAGCTGGTTCGGGGTGAGTTTGATGTTCCGCTGGACCGGCGCCGCGCTCGCCGCCGCGATCATGGCGCTGCCGCTGATGGTGCGCGCGATGCGGCTGTCGATCGAGGGCATCGACCGGCGGCTCGAGGGCGCGGCGCGCACGCTCGGCGCGAGTCCCTGGCATAGCTTCTGGACGATCAGCCTGCCGCTCGCGCTGCCCGGCGTGCTCGCGGCGCTCGTCCTCGGTTTCGCGCGCTCGATCGGCGAATTCGGCGCGACGATCACCTTCGTCTCGAACATCCCCGGTGAAACGCGGACGCTGCCGCTCGCTATCTATTCGGCGCTGCAGGTGCCGGGCGGCGAGACGATGGTGACGCGCCTTGCGCTCCTCTCCGTCGCGCTCTCGCTCGGCGCACTGGTGCTGTCCGAATGGCTCGTCCGCCGCACGCATGGCGAAAGGCAGCGCCATGGCGATTGATATCGACGTCGCCAAGCGGCGCGGCGAACGCACGATCGCCGCGCGCTTCACCGCGGGACCGGGCCTGACCGCGCTGTTCGGCCCGTCGGGGGTGGGCAAGACTAGCATCCTCAATATGGTCGCGGGGCTGCTGAAGCCCGACCGCGGCCATATCCGCATCGGCGAACGAACCTTGTTCGATGGCGCGGTCGACCTGCCGCCCGAGGCGCGCCGCGTCGGTTATGTCTTTCAGGACGGCCGGCTGTTTCCGCACCGCCGCGTGCGTGCGAACCTGACCTATGGCTTCGACCTCGCCGATCCCGGCAACCGCTGGATGAGCTTCGACGAAGCCGTCGCCTTCCTCGGCATCGGCGACCTGCTCGATCGGTGGCCACACAGCCTGTCGGGGGGTGAGGCGCAACGCGTCGCGATCGGCCGTTCCTTGCTCGCGGCCCCCGAAATTCTCCTGATGGACGAACCGTTATCGTCGCTCGACGCGGCGCGGCGCGGCGATATCATGCCGGTGATCGAGCGGATTCGCGACGAACTCAAACTGCCGATCCTCTATGTCAGCCATGACCGTGCCGAGGTCGACCGGCTCGCAACGTCGGTGGTGGCGATTGGCGAATAAAGTTTCACATGAAACCATTTTGATGATAGAAGCGGTCGTATGGAAAGCCAGTTTACCCACGTCCATGACACGCCGCCGCCGGGTGCCGCGGCCGACTGGACGATTTCGCAGAATTGGGACGCCTTCACCGCCGACGAGCATGCGATGTGGGACCGCCTCTTCGCGCGCCAGTCGGACATGCTCCCCGGCCGCGCCGCCGACGCCTTCCTGCGCGGGATCGACGTGCTGCGCCTCGAAAAGCCCGGCATCCCCGATTATCGCGAGCTCAACGCGCGGTTGATGGCTGCGACGGAGTGGCAGGTGATCGCGGTGCCGGGGCTCGTCCCCGACGAGGTGTTTTTCGACCATCTCGCGAACCGGCGTTTCCCCGCGGGCAATTTCATCCGCACCCCCGAGCAGCTCGATTACCTCCAGGAACCCGACGTCTTCCACGACGTCTTCGGCCATGTCCCGATGCTCGCCGACCCGGTGTTCGCCGATTATATGGTCGCGTATGGCGAAGGCGGCCTGCGCAGCCTCAAGTTCGACGCGCTGAAACAGCTCGCACGGCTTTACTGGTATACGGTCGAATTCGGCCTGATCCGCGAAGCCGGCGGCCTGCGCATTTACGGCGCGGGCATCGTTTCGTCTTTTGCCGAAAGTGTTTTCGCGCTCGATTCGGACAGCCCGAACCGCATCGGCTTCGACCTCGCGCGCGTGATGCGCACCGATTACCGGATCGACGATTTCCAGCAGAATTATTTCGTCATCGACAGCCTCGATCAGCTGCTCGACACGACGGTGAACACTGATTTTGCGCCGCTCTATGCCAAAAATGCCGCACTGCCGCCGATTCCGATTGCCGACTTCCTGCCGAAAGATGAGGTGATCACGCGCGGCACACAGGAATATGCGGCGGCGAAAGCCTGAACAACCATCCCCCCGCTAGCGGGGGGAGGCCAAGTCACCAGCTTCCGAAGCTCGCATCCGACGGGCTCGCGCGGTGGAAAGCGCGTTCCTTGCGGCGCCAGCCGTAGCGGGGGCGCTTGACCAGCAGCAGGCACGGCCATTCGGCGCTGCCGCCGCGCGCGGCGAGGCGAAAGCCTTGCGCGCGGTAGGCGGCGAGCACCGGCTCCATCTGGCGCGCGATGAGGCCCGCGAGGATCGCATGGCCGCCCGGCGCGGTCGCCGCAGCGATGTCCGGGGCCAGCGTAATCAGCGGTCCGGCGAGGATGTTCGCGATGACCAGATCATAGGGCGCCCGGTGCTTGATCGACGGGTGATTGGTCCCCGGTGCCACGGCGAGCGCCAGCCGCCCGCCACCGCGCCCCAATCGCACGCCGTTGATCTCCGCATTGTCACGCGTCACGAAAATGCTCGCAGGGTCGATGTCCGACGCGATCGTCTTCGCGCGCGCCCACAGCGCCATCGCGGCAAAGGCGAGCAGGCCCGTGCCTGTGCCGATGTCGGCGATATTGCGCGGGCTCGCCCCTTGCCGCGCTAGCCGGTCGAGCATCGACAGGCAGCCGGCGGTCGTATCGTGCCCGCCGGTGCCGAACGCCTGGCTCGCGTCTATCAGGAAGGGGATGCTGCCCGCGGGCACGCGGTCGGCATAGCTGCTCGTGTGGACGAAAAAGCGCCCCGCCTGCACGGGCTCGAGTCCCTGCTGGCTCAGCGTCACCCAATCCTCTTCGGGCAATTCCGCGACGACGGGTTTCTTGGCCTTCGCGCTCGGGATCAGCGCCTGCAATATCTTGAGCAGCGCGGGCGTCGGCTTGGTATCGACATAGGCGTCGAGCTGCCATTCGCCCGCATCCTCGTCGATCTCGCGCGTCACCACGACCGGCGCCTCGGGCGAGGCGTCGAGTTCGGCTATTTCGCCTGACAGCGCTTCGGCCTCGTCGCGAGTGCAGGGGAGGGAGACGATCCAGCTCATCGTCTTAGCGGACGTAGCTCGCGCCGTTGACGTCGAGCACCGCGCCGGTCATCGCCGCGGGCGCATCGAGCGCGCACCAGCGCGCCATTTCGCCGACCTCACTGGGCATCGCGACGCGGCCCAGCGGAATGTCTGCGAGCAATTTCTCGCCGCCGCGGCTCGCCAGATAGTCCTCGGCCATGCCCGTCATCGTGAACCCCGGGCAGATCGCAAAGGCAAGGATGCCGTCCTTGGCATAGGCACGCGCGATCGTCTTGGTCATCGCGACCATGCCCGATTTCGACGCGGCATAATGCCAGTGCGCGGGGCTGTCGCCGCGATAGGCCGCGCGGCTCGCGATATTGACGATGCGGCCGGGAACGCCGCGTTCGTGCCAGTGTAGCACCGCATGGCGGCAGAGCTGCGCGCTTGCGGTCAGATTGACCTGCATCGTGCGGTTCCAGTTCGCGAGCCAGTCGGCGTTGGGGTCGCCCAGCGGGTTGTCCTCGAACACGCCGGCATTGTTGACCAGCACGTCGATGCGGCCGTCGAGCCGGTCGAGACTCGCCTGCCACAGCCGGTCGGGCACCCTGGGATCGGACAGGTCGCCGTCGGCGCTCGACAGCGCGACGACCGTCGTCGCATCGGTAGTGAGAGCGTCGGCAATCGCGGCGCCGATGCCGCGGCTCGCACCGGTAATCAGGATATGCGTGTTCATGCCTCCGCCTTAGGCAGCGGGGCGGAGCTTGCCAAGCGGAGGAAGCGGCTGTGTGCTACGCCACCCGGCGGCTGAATTCGCTCGCGGCCTGTTCCAGCTGCTGCAACCGCCCGCCCATCTTGGCGAATTCCTGGCTCAGCACGCTGATCTCGCTTGCGACCATACCCGAATCGTTGCGGATGCTCGCGATCGTCGACGACATGCTGTCGGCGGCGAGCGCGGTTTCGTCGACCGCGGCGGTGATCGAGGTGACGGTCTGCGCCTGCGCGTCCATCGCGTCGCGTATACGCTGCGCCGATGTCTGCACTTCGACGATCGTCGCCTGGATCGACTGGTTGGCGCTGACCGACCCGCGCGTCGCCTGCTGAATCGCGGTGATCTTGCCCGCGATATCGTCGGTCGCGCGCGCGGTTTCGTTGGCGAGACTCTTCACCTCCTGCGCGACGACGGCAAAGCCGCGGCCCGATTCGCCCGCGCGCGCCGCTTCGATCGTGGCGTTGAGCGCGAGGAGGTTGGTCTGCCCGGCGATTTCGCGGATCAGGCCCAAAATGGATTCGATCGATTCGGCATGGTGCGACAGCGTCGCCGACATCGCGACGGCTTCGCCCGCCTGCTCCGACGCGCGCGTTGCGACGCTGGCCGAGGCTTCGACTTCGCTGCGCGCATCCTCGATCGCGCGGATCAGACCCGCGGCGGTCGAGGCGGCTTCGCGCATCGCCATCGCCGATTGCTCGGACGCCGCCGCGACTTCGCTCGTCTTGGCGATCATGCCCTTCGCCGCCTGATCGGCCGAGGCGGCCTGCTTCGCTAGCTGTTCGCGCACCCCGTCGGTGTCCTGCACCAGCGAGGCGATCGAGCGGTCGAAATCGCCCGCGAGTGTCTGCCGCTCGCTCGAGATCACCGCGCGGTCTAGCTTTTTGGCATAGCGGTGCATGATGTCGAATTCGAGCAGCGCAAGGCGGTTCACCGCGCTCGTCAGCCGCGCGAGCCGTTCGGCGTCGCCGAAACAGGCTTCGACGACATATTCGATCGTCAGCCGCTGGCTTTCGGCGATGCACGACATCACCGATGCGAGCGGCAGCTTCACGCGCCGCGCCATATGGGCGTTCTGGCACGCGATCGTCGCGACCTCCTGGCCGGCGGCGTCGGCATATTTGGCCACGGTGTGGCGCGCGCTGCCGCGGACATAGGATTCGAACAATTCGCCCTCGACGCGGCGGTCGACACTGGGCAGCGCGTTGAACGCGTTCCAATAAGCTGCGGCGATCGCTTCTTCGCGGCCGGCGATGATGCCGTGAATTTCGGTCGCATTGGCGGCAAGGCGGCCGTCGAGGTCGTAATAGGGAAAGCGATCGGCCATCGGCACCGGATCGATCTGCTGCTTATGAATCGGATTTTCCTTCACCATGATCCTGCTTCCCTGATCGACCCGAAAGGCGCGCGGGTCTGCCGCCCGCATGCGTCCCATGAAACTGGTGAACGGGATATGCGGCAGAAATGGTAAAAGCGGTGTTAACCTGCGGAGGGGACCGGATAGCCGTCGAACGCCTTGATCGTGCGCAGGGCAAAGGCGCTGTGCATCGCCGCGACCCCCGGCAGGCGCGACAGGCAGTGGCGGTGCAGCCGGTCGAAATCGGCAACGTTGCGCGCTGCGACGCGCAACCGGTAATCCGACGCCCCCGACAGCAACTGGCATTCGAGGATCTCGTCGAAACTCTTCACCGCGCTCTCGAACGCGGTCAGCGCCTCTTCGCTCTGCGACGTCAGGCTGATGTCGACGAACACATCGAGCCCCAGCCCGATGCTCTCGGGGTTCAGCCGTGCGGTGTAGCCGGTGATGATCCCCGCCGCCTCCAGCGCGCGGATGCGCCGGTGGCACGCCGACGCCGACAGCCCGACGATTTCCCCCAGCTCGGCGGCAGGGCGCGGGCCTTGCCGTTGCAGCAAGTCGAGCAGCTTGACGTCGATCCGGTCAATCATTGTGCGCCATCGGTCCATTCTACGCCAAAATCGTGCAAGTATGTCGCGAATCCGCAAAGGATATGCAAGCACCTCGCGAGCCATTTCTGCTAAAAGCGCCGACAAGTTTTCGGCGGCGATAGTCGATCGCCGATGACACTCATATTCGGAGAGCGACCATGATCATCGGCACCCCCAAGGAAATCAAGAATCACGAATATCGCGTCGGCCTGACCCCCGAGAGCGCGCGCGAGCTCGTCGTCCATGGCCACCGCGTGCTGGTGCAGACCGGCGCGGGCGAGGGGATCGGCGCGCACGACCGCTATTATGTCGAGGCGGGCGCCGAAATCGTTCAGACCGCCGAAGAGATTTTTGCGCAGTGCGAGATGGTCGTGAAGGTCAAGGAACCGCAGCCCGTCGAGCGCGCGATGCTGCGCCCCGGCCAGATCCTCTACACCTATCTCCACCTTGCGCCCGATCCCGACCAGACGCGCGACCTGATGGCCTCGGGCGCGGTGTGCATCGCTTATGAAACCGTCACCAGCCCGCACGGCGGCCTGCCGCTGCTGAAACCGATGAGCCAGGTCGCGGGGCGTATGTCGATCCAGGCCGGCGCGACCGCGCTCGAAAAGGCGCACGGCGGGCGTGGCGTGCTGCTCGGCGGCGTTCCCGGCGTCGCGCCGGGCAAGATCTGCGTGATCGGCGGCGGCGTCGTCGGTTTCAACGCGGCGCAAATGGCGGCCGGCCTCGGCGCCGACGTCACCATCCTCGACCGCGATCCCGAAGTGCTCGAACGCGTCGGCACCTTCTTCGAAGCGCGCGCCAAGACGCGCTTCTCGAACCGCGCGAACCTTGCCGAATGCGTCGCCGAGGCCGATCTCGTCATCGGCGCGGTGCTGATCCCCGGTGCCGAAGCGCCGAAGCTCGTCACGCGCGAGATGCTCGGCACGATGCGCCCCGGCTCGGTGCTCGTCGACGTCGCGATCGATCAGGGCGGTTGCTTCGAGACGAGCCACGCGACGACGCACGCCGAACCCACCTATGTCGTCGACGGCATCGTCCATTATGCGGTCGCGAACATGCCCGGGGCGGTCGCGCGCACCAGCACCTATGCGCTCAACAATGTCACCCTGCCGCACGCGCTGCGCATCGCCGATCTCGGCTGGAAAGACGCTTTGAAACGCGACGTGCATCTTGCGCAGGGTTTGAACGTTTGGAATGGTAAGGTGACGTTCGAAGCCGTAGCCGAAGCGATCGGAACCGATTATGTGCCTGTCGAACAGGCGCTCGCCTGACAAAACACAAAAGGACATAGAGAGACGATGACCGAGCAAGTGCCACCTCCCCCGCCGCAAGACGACGACGAGCAGGAAGAAAATGAAGTGCTGCGCGCCGCGCGCGAGCGCCAGCAGCAGCGCGAAGCCGCCGAGGCGGCGCAGGCCGCCGACGAGGAAGCGGCCAAGGGCAAGCGCGGCTGGAAGACCGCCGCGGCCGCGGGCCTTGGCATCGGCTCGGCGGCGGTGATCGCGGCCTTGCTCTACGCGAACCGCGGCAAGATCAAGTGAGGCATTTCCTCGCGCCCTTGGCCGGGCCGGGGACTCTTTGATGCGCATGACCGCCGCCCTTTGGGCCGTCGTGGCCGGGCTCGCCGCATTCCACCCGGCGCTTGCGGCGCCCGCGCCCGCTTTCCCGTGGAGCGCGCCCGCGACGACGCAGGTCGTTACCGAAGATCGCCGTTTCATGAGCGGCGACACCGAGCTGTCGGGGACGCTCATCCTGCCGCGGAGTGCGCGGCCGGTGGCGGCGGTCGTCGTCACGCACAGCGCGTCGTCGCCACTTCGGGGCGCGTCGCTCTACGATCATCTCAAGACCGCGCTGCCTGCGCTCGGCGTCGCCGTCTTCGTCTATGACCGGCGCGGTTCGGGCCAGTCGGGCACAAAGACGGCTGGCGACTTCGCCGTCCTCGCCGACGATGCGATTGCCGCGGCGCAGAGCCTGAAGGGTGATCCGCGCATCGATCCGCGGCGGATCGGAACATGGGGGCTGAGCCAAGGGGGTTGGATTTCGCCGCTCGCGGCGTCGCGAAGCACCGACATCGCCTTTGTGATCGCGGTGTCGGCGCCGGTCGTCACTGCGGACGTGCAGATGCTCTTCTCCTCGACCAATCACCTCAGGGCGAACGGCCACTCGCAGGCCGAGATCGACCAGATGACGGCGACGCGAAAAGCGGTCGACGACTATATGCGCGGAACCGCCAGCCGCGAGGCCGCGCAGAAAATGATCGACGCGGCAAAGACGCAGCCGTGGTTTAAATATACCTACATGGGCGAAACGATACGCGACCGCGCCGTTTCGGGCTGGCGCCGCGAGATCGAGAATGATCCGCTGAAGAATCTGTCGGCGGTCACCGTGCCGACGCTCGTCCTTTATGGCGCCGACGATGCGGTGGTGCCGGTCGCCGTCTCGGTCGAGCGGCTGAAGGCCGTCGCGGCGCAGATGCCGAAACTGACGGTGCACAGCATCGCCGGTGCCGATCACGCGATGCAGATGTCGGCCGACCAGAAAATCTCGCTCGATCCCAAGCACGACGGCACCGAACGGCCGGATTCGTCCGAATATATGGCCATTCTTGCAGGCTGGCTCGCGCTCAACGGGTTCGTGACGGGCTGAATATCGCGAAAGGCGGCGATTTTTTTGCCTATGCTCCTAAGCAATTGCATATCGCGGCGGGAAGGCTTAACCGGCACCGCATCGACCGTTTAGAGTCAAGACAGGGCTGATATGGCTGGCAACGAACCGAGCGCGCGTCCGCGCTCCCCGCATCTGCAGGTATATAAATGGACCCCCGCGATGGCGGTCTCGATCCTTCATCGCGCGAGCGGTGACGGTCTCGCGATCGTTGGTGCGTGCATGTTCCTCTGGTGGCTTGGCGCGCTCGCGGCCGGTCCCGACGCTTATGCGGCATTCCTCGCCTGCGTCTGGCACGATCCCAGCCCCGAGGTCGGCATCGTTCACCAGATCACCAATATCGTCGGCAAGGTCGTGCTTGTCGGCCTGACCTGGGCCTTTTTCCAGCATCTCTTTTCGGGGCTGCGCCACTTCGTGCTCGATACGGGTGCCGGTTACGAACTGAAGACCAACAAGCTCTGGTCGATCGTCGTGATCACTGCGGGCGTCCTCGCGACCGCCGCGACCTGGCTCTATATCATGGCGGGGGCACTCTGATGGGCAATGGCACGCATCTGGGCAAGGTCCGCGGCCTCGGCTCGTCGGGGCATGGCTCGCAGCACTGGCTGCAGCAGCGGCTGACCGCGCTCGCCAATATCCTGCTCGTCGGCTTCCTGTTCGTTTCGCTGATCCGACTGCCGCTCGGCGATCATGCTGCGGTGCTGCGCTGGGCATCGAATCCCACCGTCGCGCTCGCGCTGATCCTGATGGTGGTCAGCGTCTTCTGGCACCTGCGGCTTGGCCTGACGGTGCTGATCGAGGACTATGTCCATGGCGAGGCGACGCGTCTGCTGTCGCTCGTCCTTCTCAACTTCTACGCGATCGGCGGCGCCGCCTATGGCATCTTTGCCATTGTCCGTATCGTGCTTGCGCCCGCCGCCGGGCTCGCTCCGGGGGGCATGTAAGATGACCGACGCCTACAAGATCATCGACCATATCTATGACACCGTCGTCGTCGGCGCCGGCGGATCGGGCCTGCGCGCGACGATGGGCAGCGCCGAAGCCGGGCTCAAGACCGCCTGCATCACCAAGGTGTTCCCGACGCGCAGCCACACCGTCGCGGCGCAGGGCGGCATCGCCGCGTCGCTCGGCAACAATTCGCCCGACCATTGGCAATGGCACATGTACGACACCGTCAAGGGCTCCGACTGGCTCGGCGACCAGGACGCGATCGAATATATGGTGCGCGAGGCGCCGAACGCGGTCTACGAACTCGAGCACGCCGGCGTGCCCTTCAGCCGCAACGCCGACGGCACCATCTATCAGCGCCCCTTTGGCGGCCATATGCAGAATATGGGCGAAGGCCCGCCGGTCCAGCGCACCGCCGCCGCGGCCGACCGCACCGGCCACGCGATGCTGCACGCGCTCTATCAGCAGTCGCTGAAATATGACGCCGACTTCTTCGTCGAATATTTCGCGCTCGACCTGATCATGGAAGATGGCCCCGACGGCAAGCAATGCCGCGGCGTCATCGCGATGTGCCTCGAGGATGGCAGCATCCACCGCTTCCGTTCGCAGGCCGTCGTGCTCGCGACCGGGGGTTACGGCCGCTGCTATTTCACCGCGACCTCGGCGCACACCTGCACCGGCGACGGCGGCGGCATGGTGCTGCGCGCCGGCCTGCCTTTGCAGGACATGGAATTCGTCCAGTTCCACCCGACGGGCATCTACGGCGCCGGCGTCCTCATCACCGAGGGTGCACGCGGCGAGGGCGGGTATCTCACCAACTCCGAAGGCGAGCGTTTCATGGAACGCTATGCTCCCTCGGCGAAGGATTTGGCATCGCGCGACGTCGTGTCGCGCTCGATGGCGCTCGAAATCCGCGAAGGCCGCGGCGTCGGCCCGCACAACGATCATATCTATCTGCACCTCGACCATATCGATCCCGCGGTGCTCGCTGAACGCCTGCCGGGCATCACCGAAAGCGGCAAGATTTTCGCGGGCGTCGACCTGACGCGCCAGCCGCTCCCCGTCGTGCCGACGGTCCACTACAATATGGGCGGCATCCCCTGTAACTATCACGGCGAAGTCGTGACCTTGGGCAAGGACGGCCCGGATACCGTCGTCCCCGGTCTGTTCGCGGTCGGCGAAGCCGCGTGCGTGTCGGTCCATGGCGCGAACCGCCTCGGCTCGAACAGCCTGATCGACCTCGTCGTCTTCGGTCGCGCCACCGGCCATCGCCTCAAGGAAATCATCACTCCTGGCGCGGCGCAGCAGCCGCTGCCCAAGGACAGCGCCGACCTCGCGCTCGGCCGCCTCGATCATTTCCGCAACGCCAATGGCGGCTCGCCGACGGCGGAGATCCGCACCGAGATGCAGCGCGCGATGTCGGCCCATGCGGCAGTGTTCCGCACCGACGAACTGATGGCGGAGGGCAAGGAAAAGCTCACCAAAACCTATCAGCGGATGAACGACGTCCATGTCACCGACCGCAGCCTGATCTGGAACACCGACCTCATCGAAACGCTCGAGCTCGACAACCTCATCGCGCAGGCGACGGTGACGATGCATTCGGCGTTCAACCGCAAGGAAAGCCGCGGCGCCCATGCACACGAGGATTTCCCGAACCGCGACGACGCGACCTGGATGAAGCACACCATCGGCTGGTTCGACGGCTGGGGCGGCAAGGGCGGCGGCGTCCGCCTCGATTACCGCCCGGTCCACGAATATACGCTGTCGGACGACGTCGAATATATCAAGCCGAAGGCGCGGGTCTATTGAGCGACACAGATATGGAGTTGGCGGAGTTTATTCGACAGGCGCTGTCCGACATAGCTTTTGGTGTTCACGAAGCCCGCGTTGATTGCCAGGAGGTCGTGGCGATTGCGCCTGGCATTCTCAACGGTCAGCCCGTTCAGCTTACCACGGATGTCTCGTTCGATATTGCCGTAACAACGGCAAAGTCATCAACTGATTCGCGAGCAGCTAAGAGCGGAGCCGAGGGCTTCATCAAGGTTGTTGGATTCGGAGCGAAAATCGGCGGACAAAGTGAAGACGGCGGGTCAAATGGTCGTAGCGACGAAACGATCAGCAGGATTTCATTTAAGATACCGATACAGCTCAATGCACATTTCAGGAATGATCCGGGTGCTGAGACCGAACGTGAGCGCATCAAGGCGTTGGTAGCTGCCCGAAAAAAGGGCTGACTTGTTAGATTTGACGCTCGTCGTGTATCGACGCGGCGTCGTTATTCGCCGAACAGGCTGCGCACAGGGTTGATGTCGGAAAAGGGCACATCGACGTCGTTGCCCATGACCCACAGCTTCTGACACGCGATGGCAAAGAACATCACCGCGATCGTCCAGACGATAAAGGTCTTGCGGGCGATCCAGCGGCGCTCGGCCTCTTCGGCTCTGGCACGGGCCTTGTAGTCGATGCCCAGCTCGCCTTCGAATTCGGCGACAAGCTGTGCGCGGCGGGTACGCGAAATATTCGCGATACTCGCGTCTCCCTCTTCGCTTGTCGATCGGCGTTTTGCCATGATCCACCTTGGCCCAGCTAGTCCTGCTCGTAGCTATACTGCCCAGCCCCTGCCAATTGGTTAACCCGGCGCTATCAGCTCGTCGCAATGCCGATCAATTTGATGCGCGCGTTCGCTCCGCGAAGCAGTGTCAAATCGCGCGGCGGACGGCCGAGCGCCGCGGCGAGCAGGCGCAGCACCGCGTCGTTCGCGGCGCCGTCGGCGGGCGGGGACGTAACGCGGATATACACGGTTTCGCCCTCGACCCGGATCTCGTCGTGACGCGCGCCGGGCGTCACCCGCACCTCGATCCGTCCCGACGCCGCGAGGTCGCGCAGCGCTTCGGTCAGCGCCGGGTCGGGCCGATATTTCAGATCGTGACGACCAGCTTGCCGACCGCCGTCCGGTCGCCGAGCTTGGCGATCGCCTTGCCGCCGTCGGCGAGGGCGAAGCTCCCGGTCACCCGCGGCTTGATCTTGCCCTGCTCCCACAGCTGGAAGAGCCGCGCGATATTCGCGCGGTTGCGTAGCGGTTCGCGAGCCACAAATGCCCCCCAGAACACCCCCGCGACGTCGCAGCTCTTGAGCAGGGTGAGGTTGAGTGGCAGGCGCGGAATGCCCGCGGGGAAACCGACGACGAGATAGCGGCCTTCCCATGCGATCGAACGCAGCGCGGGTTCGGCATAATCGCCGCCGACCGCGTCATAGATGACGTTGGCGCCATTCGGGCCAACGGCTTCCTTGAACTTGTTCGCAAGCTCCTTCGACTGGTCCTTGTCGAACGGCTGGCGGCCATAGACGACCACCTCGTCGGCGCCCGCCTGACGCGCGATGTCGGCCTTTTCCTCGCTCGACACGCCGGCAACGACGCGCGCGCCGAAGGCCTTGCCCAGCTCGACCGCGGCGATGCCGACGCCGCCCGATGCGCCGAGCACCAGCAACGTGTCGCCTTCCTCGATATGCCCGCGATCAACGAGCGCATGGATGCTGGTGCCATAGGTCATCAGCAGCGACGCGCCCGCGGCGAAATCATGCGCTTCGGGAAGGTGATAGACATTGTGGACGCTGACCGCGACGGCTTCGGACATGCCGCCATTGCCGCAGCCCGCGATGACGCGGTCGCCGACCTTGAATTCGGTCACGCCATCGCCGACTTCGGCGACGAGCCCCGCGACTTCGCCGCCCGGGGCAAAGGGGCGTTCGGGGCGGAACTGATATTTGTCCTCGATGATCAGCACGTCGGGGAAGTTGACCGCGCAGGCCTTCACATCGATCACGATCTGGCCCTTGCTCGCGGTCGGGCGCGGCAGTTCACCCAAGGTGAGCGTTTCGGGGCCGCCGGTTGCGGTCGACAAGAGAGCCTTCATCATCTTCTCCTCTTATGATGTTCGTGCGATATTATGCGGCAGGACGCATCCACGGCCGATCTGCGTCGAGCTTTTTCTCATAAGCGCCGATCGCCGCGTCGCTCTTTTCGGTCAGCGAAATTTCGTCGAGCCCTTCGAGCAGGCACATCTTGCGGAACGGGTCGATCTCGAAGCTGAAACGGTCCTGGAACTGCGTCGTCACCGTCTGATGCTCGAGGTCGACGAACACCGGATCGGTTGCCGCGACCTCCATCAGCCGGTCGATCGCCGCCTGCGGCAATACCACGGGAAGGATGCCGTTCTTGACCGCATTTCCAGAGAAAATGTCCGAATAGCTGGGCGCGATCACGACGCGGATGCCAAGGTCGCCGAGCGCCCATGCCGCATGTTCGCGGCTCGACCCGCAACCGAAATTGTCGCCCGCGATCAGAATCGGCGCGCCCTTGAAATCGGCGCTGTCGAACAGATTGTCGGGATCGGCGCGCAGGCTTTCGAACGCCCCGCGCCCCATGCCCTCACGCGTCGTCGTCTTCAGCCAGTGAGCGGGGATGATCACGTCGGTATCGACATTCTTGAGCCCGAACGGGATCGCGCGGCCTTCGACCTTGTCGAGCGGGGTCATGCCATCAGCTCCCGCACGTCGGTGAGCTTGCCCGTCACCGCCGCCGCCGCCGCCATCGCGGGGCTGACGAGGTGCGTGCGCGCGCCCGGGCCCTGCCGCCCGACGAAATTGCGGTTGCTCGTCGAGGCGCAGCGTTCGCCCGCGGGCACCTTGTCGGGGTTCATCGCGAGACACGCCGAACAGCCGGGCTCGCGCCATTCGAGCCCCGCGTCGGTGAAGATGCGGTCGAGCCCTTCGGCCTCGGCCTGCGCCTTGACCAGCCCCGATCCGGGGACGACGATCGCCCATTTGACATTGTCGGCCTTGTGGCGGCCCTTGATCACCGCCGCGGCGGCGCGCAGATCCTCGATGCGGCTGTTGGTGCAGCTGCCGATGAAGATATTCTCGACCGGCACATCCTGCATCCGCGTGCCGGGCTCAAGCCCCATGTACGCGAGCGACTTGGCGGCGGCGGCCTGCTTCGACGGGTCGGCGAAACTTGCCGGATCCGGGACGATGCCGGTGATCGGCACGACATCCTCGGGGCTGGTGCCCCAGGTGACGCTCGGCGCGATGTCGGCGGCGTCGATGACGACGGTCTTGTCATAGGTCGCGCCCGGATCGGTCGCGAGGCTTTTCCAGTACGCGACCGCGGCGTGCCAGTCGGCGCCCTTCGGCGCATAGGGGCGGCCCTTGAGATAGGCGAAGGTCGTCTCGTCGGGCGCGATCAGCCCCGCGCGCGCGCCGCCTTCGATCGCCATATTGCTGACGGTCAGGCGGCCCTCGACGCTGAGCGCACGGATCGCGCTGCCCGTATATTCGATGACATGGCCGGTGCCGCCCGCGGCGCCGATGACGCCGGTAATGTGGAGGATGATGTCCTTTGCGCTGACGCCGGGGCCGACCTCGCCCTCGACGCGCACTTCCATCGTCTTCGACGGCTGGAGCAGCAGCGTTTGCGTCGCGAGCACATGCTCGACCTCGCTCGTCCCGATGCCAAAGGCGAGCGCGCCGATGCCGCCGTGGCAGGCGGTGTGGCTGTCGCCGCAGACGATCGTCGTGCCGGGCAGCGAAAAGCCCTGCTCGGGGCCGACGACATGGACGATGCCCTGTTCGGGTGCGACCGCGTCGATATAACGGATGCCATATTCGGGCGCGTTCTTCTCGAGCGCCGCGAGCTGCGCCGCGCTTTCGGCGTCGGCGATCGGCAGCTTGTTGCCGCTCGCATCGAGCCGCGCGGTCGTCGGCACATTATGATCGGGCACCGCAAGCGTCAGGTCGGGGCGGCGCACCATGCGGCCGGTCGCGCGAAGTCCGGCAAAGGCCTGCGGGCTGGTGACTTCATGGACGAGGTGACGGTCGATGAAGATCAAGCAGGTGGCATCGGGGCGCTGTTCGACGACATGCGCGTCCCAGATTTTCTCATAAAGGGTGCGGGGCCGGGTCATGCGGTTCACTTAAGCCTGCGCGACAACAATGCAAGCGAGTGGCGATCAAAAACGCAATTTTCGGTCGCGCGGCTCTTGCCCTTTCTTTCGTCACCCCGGACTTGCTCCGGGGTCCATGGTCCGGTCGTGGGGTGGATGCCGGATCAAGTCCGGCATGACGAAAGAGGGGAGGTGGTTTCAGGCACTCAAAGAGCCTATAATCCCTCCATGTCGACGCCCGCCACCATCGCGCTCATTCTCGCCACCGTCGCGGCGATGGAGTTTGTCGCCTGGGCGAGCCACAAATATATCATGCACGGCTTCGGCTGGGCCTGGCACCGCGACCATCACGAACCTCACGACAAGATGCTCGAAAAGAACGACATGTTCGGCCTCGTCGGCGCCGCGCTGAGCATTTCGATGTTCGTTGTCGGCAGCCCGATGATCATGGGTGCCTCGGCATGGGAACCGGGAACGTGGATCGGACTCGGCGTCCTCTTCTACGGCATTATCTACACGCTGGTGCACGACGGGCTCGTCCATCAGCGCTATTTCCGCTGGGTGCCGCGGCGCGGCTATGCGAAGCGGCTGGTGCAGGCGCACAAGCTCCATCACGCAACGATTGGCAAGGATGGCGGGGTCAGCTTCGGCTTCGTCTTCTCGCGCGATCCGGCGAAGCTGAAGGCCGAACTTAAGGCGCAGCGCGAGACGGGGGTCGCAGTGGTGCGTGAGGCGCTTGCCGACTAGGCCGTCCGGTAATCTGCCGTAATCGCGCCTGCCGCCAACAATTCCGCCTCGTGGCCTTCTTCGCGCCAGCTTTCGGCGAGCGCCTGGCGTTCCCAGTCCTGCATCGCCGGCTGCGCAAGCATATGGTCGACCCACGCCTGTCCTGCGCCAACGTCGAGGCCATAGGTGCGGATACGGAAAGCGACCGGGGCGAAGAAGGCATCGACCGCGGTAAAGCGGTCGCCCGCGAGGAAGGGGCCGCCGAAACGCGACAGGCCCTCGGCGAACAATTCGCGGATGCGTGCGACGTCGAGCCTGAGCGCACCCGATGGCGGCTTGGGCGTCACGCGAACCCCGACATTCATCGTGCAATCGCCCCGCAGTGCCGAAAAGCCGCTGTGCATTTCCGCCGCCGCGCACTGCGCCCACGCGCGCGCATCGGGGTCGGTCGGCCACACCCCCTCATGCCGGTCGGCGAGGTAGAGCGTGATACCGAGCGAATCATACACCGTCCGCCCTTCGTCGAGCAGCGCGGGCACTTGCCCGGTCGGCGAAAAGCTGCGGAATTCGTCATAGTTGATCGGGTTGGTGAAGGGCTCGATCTGGTCTTCGAACGCAATGCCGAGCGCGCGCATCAATACCCACGGACGCAGCGACCAACTCGAATAATTGCGGTTGGCGGTGATCAGCACATACATGCCTGGCGCTCCTGTGCGATGATGGGGGAGGTATAGTCGGGATCGTGCGCGAAGGGCAGTTCGGCGCCTTCGCGCAGCGCCGTGAGCACGCTGCCGAAATCGGTCGCGGCGCGCCAGCCGAAGCGGCGTTCGGCGCGCGACGGATCGTAGACGCGGTCGATCGTCTCGGGCAGCACCCAGCCTTGCGCGGCATAGAGCGCGGCCGCATCGGGATGATGACGCGCGATAACCGCACGGGCATCGCGGGCCAGTTCTTCGGCGTCCTCGCGCGCAAAGGGCGGCGGGGCCGAGATGATGAACGTGTCGCAGCCGATCTGCGGCGCGGTCTCAAGCGCTGCGAGATGTGCCGCTGCGGCGTCCTCGACCGTCAGACGGCGATGGAGTAGCTCGTTGGCCTTGAGGTTCGGCCCGCTTGGCACCGCGTGCGTATCGTCATCCTCGGGAAAAAAACGCCCGGTGCGCAGGATCGCGACAGCGATACCATGCTCGCGGTGCACCAGCTTGCACGCCTGCTCGGCGGCGAGCTTGGTGATGCCATAGATGTTGCGCGGTTCGATCGGACCGAAATCCTCGTCCATCCACCATGCGCCTGCTTCGCCCGCGCCTTCGCGCACATCGGCGCGGATCATCAGCGAGGTGGTCGAGGTGAAGAGGAAGCGGTCGTTGCCCGCCGCGACAGCGGCTTCGATCAGGTTAAGCGTGCCGCTGACATTGACGTCGACGAAGGCTTGGCGCGGATAACGCACGATGTCGGGCTTGTGCAGCGCGCCGCCGTGGATCACCGCCTCGATGCCATGTTCGCCCATCGTCCGGTCGATCAGCGCGCGGTCGGCAACGGTGCCGATCACCTGCGTGTGCGTGCCCGGAACAACATCGAGTCCCGTGACCTCATGCCCGTTTTCGGCGAGCAGGGGAGCCAGATAGCGCCCCAGCCAACCCGATGATCCGGTCAGCAGTACGCGCATCGATGAATCTCCTCTCGGCCTTGTCCGCGCGCCTCATACACAGGCGGCGGCCCGTGTGGAAGGCGGCTACCTTTTCGGCTCCACGGCAACCGGTTCGGGCTTGGCGGCGCCGCCCGCCGGCGGGGGCAACTCGCTGAGGTCGAGCCAGCCCGCGTCGTCGCGCTTGTGATAGCTGTCGATCACCGTGAACGGGATGCGGAAGGGAAAACCCCAATCGCTGTTCCACAGCGCGACGACGCCCGTCCGCGTGGACGGTTCGAAAATCATCGTCGCGCGATAGCCCTCCACCGCGCCCGAATGGCCTTCGAGCCGGCCGCCGGCATAGGTGAAGCTGCGCCAGCCGAGGCCGTAGCCCGCATCGCCCGTGGCCGCCCGCAAGGTGCCGCCATAGAGCCGCCCCGTGCCGACGCGCGGGCGATGCGCGATCTGCAGCACCTCGCCCGGGAGCACATCGGGACGGCTGCCCATCATCGCCCGCATCCAGGTCGCGAAATCGACGATATCGCTTTCGACCCCCGCGGCGGCGGGAACGCGCCAATAGGCCTCCTTGATCGGGCGCACCTGCGCGCCGCGGTGCGGTTTCGCCCAATCCTTGGCGCTCGTCAGCCGCTCCTTCCCATAGCCCGCGCTGACCATGCCGAGCGGGCGGAAAAACCGGTCTTCGACCGCGTCGGCGAACAGCTCGTTGGCGGCCTTGCCCAATATCTCGCTCGCCGTGTCGAAGGCGACATTCTGGTAAGTGTGGCAGGTTCCGGGCTCGCATTGCAGCGGTGCGAGGGCAAGGCTCGCGCGTAGCAGCTGCGGGCTCTGCCCTTCCTCCAGCTTTTCGTCATAGGCGTTTTTGGTGAGGCCGGTCCGCTGAGCGAGCAGGTCGCCCACCGTGATCCGTTCCTCGGCGCCGCCGGGAAGGCGCAGCGACGTGCGCCAGCTGGCAACCGACCGGTCCAGATCGACCTTGCCATCCTTGGCCAGCGCCGCCGCCAGGGCCCCCGTTGCGGTCTTGGACACCGACGCCCAGCGGAACAGCGTTTGCGGCGTGACCGGCGCGCCGGTCGACTTGTCGGCGACACCATAGGTGCGGACAAAGCTGAGCTTGCCGTCTTCGACCACCGCCACCGCGAGGCCCGCCATTTCGGGCCGCTGCGACAGCGCGGCGAGTTGCCCGTCGAGCGCGCGATAATCGATCCGGCCGCGCCATTCAGCGGGCGTGTCGGGCAGGTTTTCCGGCGCCTTGATCGGGATCGGAACGCTGGCGAGCGGGTGCTTCCCGCCGAGCGCGTGAATGCCAAACCAGCCCGCCAACCCCAACGCGAGGATCGCGATGAGATAGGTGAAAACCGGCTTCCTGGACTTGTTTTTGGACTGCGACCTCATGATTGGCCGTCGTCTTAGCCGCGACATCCGCCGCCGTCACCCCTCAGGGCGCTAGATGGTCCCACGCTTTGAACGTCCCGGCGGCATAAACCGCACCGTAGACAAAGACGATCAGCGAAGACCAGATCGCGAAACCGTCGGTATGGTAAGGACGCCACAGATGGAGCGGTATGAAAAGGAGCCCGCGGAGCAGATAGATGGCGCTGATGACGATCAGCCCCGTCCGCAAGAGCGGCAAGCGTGGAAGTGCTCCGGCGCCCGAAAAGGCATAGCCCGCCCAGACCAGCAAGACAGCACCGATCGCGAGCGTGATCAGCGTCGGTCGCAGATCGCCGCGCGCCGCCGCGCGCGCCATGCCTTCGCCGGCGCCGAAGAAGCGATACCAATCGGCGCCGCCGAAAATGCAGGCGATATGAAGCAGCGCGGCCAGAACCGACAGCCACCCGCCGATAATCAGCCAGGTGGAGCCGGGGTTGGCCGCGACATTATGCAATATAATGCGCCGTCGTTTTCCCGGCGACGTCCTCGGGCGTCACCCCCGGCGCCAGCTCGATCAGCTTGAACGGGCTCTCATGATCGTCGCGCTTGAACACCGCGAGGTCGGTGATGATCATGTCGACGACATTCTTGCCGGTCAGCGGCAGCGTACATTCAGGGATGAATTTCGGGCTGCCGTCCTTGGCATTATGCTCCATCACCACGATGATCTTTTTGACCCCGGCGACGAGGTCCATCGCGCCGCCCATGCCCTTGATCATTTTGCCCGGGATCATCCAGTTGGCGATGTCGCCATTTTCGGCGATTTCCATCGCGCCCAAGACGGTGAGATCGATATGCCCGCCGCGAATCATCGCGAAACTGTCTGACGAGCTGAAGTAAGCCGATTGCGGCAGCTCGCTGATCGTCTGCTTGCCCGCGTTGATCAGGTCGGGATCCTCGTCGCCCTCATAGGGGAAGGGGCCGATACCGAGCATGCCGTTTTCCGACTGCAGCGTCACCGTCATCCCCGCAGGGATATGGTTCGCAACGAGCGTCGGGATGCCGATGCCGAGATTGACGTAGTAGCCGTCCTGCAGTTCCTTCGCGGCGCGCGCCGCCATGTCATCACGCGTCCAGCTCATTGGCTTGGCTCCCATTGCTTGTCGGAGGGGAAGGCGTCGCCCCAGCCCAGTTTTTCCCACGGGCCGTAGACGGGGTTGGGAAAAAGGAACCAGCCCTTGTCCCAGAGGTCGGTCGCGCCCGCGCTGGTCGCGAGCGCCATGCGCTGCGCGGCGGGCAGATCCTTGACGTTGAACTGCTGGCTGAAATCGCCAAGCTGGTCGCCGCCAAGGATGATCACGCAATATTTCGACGCGATGGTCGCGCGGCGGCCGTCCTTGCTCGACCCGGTGGCATCGTCGCCCATCAGGAACAAAGTCTCGCCATGCTTGAACGCGCCGAGCCCGGCGGCGCGCAGCGTGTCCTCGCTGCCCTGGGCATTGGCCGCGCTGCGGTTGGTGTTGGCGATAACGGTGATCCCCGCAGCGCGCAGCCTGGTCACCATCTCGACCGAACCGGGCATCGCGGCCGCCTTGCCGGCGCCGGTCTTTTCCCACTGGTCCCACACCTTCGGATCGTAGGCGGATTGCGCGAAATGGCGCATCGGACCGAGGTTCCAGATCAGCGTCTCGTCGGCGTCGAACACCGCAGCGAAGGGCTTGTCGCCGCATGGCTCGAAGGCCGGCGCATCCATCGTCGCACCCGCGGCCAGCACAACGCTGTCCTTCGGCCGCTGCTTGATCCGCCACACGCCATAATCGGCGATCCGCGCATTGGTCGCTCGTACCACCACGGCGGCCTCGGGCGAGCCATAGAGATATTGCAGCGCGACCGGCGGCTTGGCGGGCTCCGTCGGCGCGGCGGCTGCTGGCGGAGCCGGTGCCGTCGCCACCTCTGCTGGCGGGCTCGCGCAGCCCGCGAGCCCGAAAGCCGCGATTGTCCAGATCCAGTGGCTGCGTTTGCTTATGGTCATTGGCTGCCTCCACTGATCTGCGGGCGAACTTTGGGGTCGATCATTGCTTCGGCGCAGGCCAGCCCGAGATAGCCCGCGTTGTCGAGGTCGTAATCGCCCGTAATACCCAACGCACCCGCAACATCGGTCTTCGGCTTGATCTGGTTCGCGGCGGGGTCATTGTTGGTCGGGAGCGCGCCGGAAAGTTCGAAAAAGCGCGTGGGCAATTCGACGCGGATCATGGCAAATTCGGATGCCATCGACCGGTCGGCCTCGCGGCGCAGGCGAAAGCTCGCGCTCATTAGCGGGGAGGCGTTGAAGGAGAGAAAGCGGGTGGTCTTCAACATATTTTCGTCGACCGTTTTACGGATCGCCGCCGCATAACCCGCCTTGAGTTGAGGGAAGTGAGCGTCGAGCACATCTCTTCGCGCCTGCTTGACCAGCTTGCACCCATTCAGAAAACCGATTCGACGGATTTCGGCGCGAACCTTTGGGTCCTCGTACAATGCGTGACTGACGGGCTGAGCGAAACGCGCCTGTCCGTCGGCGAGATAGTCGACGCGTTGCTCGACTGTCCATGCCGCCGGGTCGGGCAATGCAATCGTCGGGGCGGCCGACATCAAGGCGAAGGCCGTGATCACGCCGTCTCGCGCGGGCGCGTCGTGCGGAATTCGATCTTCTTGTCGTAGGGCGCGCCGAGGACGAGGCGCTTCACATAGATGCCGGGCAGGTGGATCGCGTCGGGGTCGAGGCTGCCGACGGGGACGATTTCCTCGACTTCGGCGACGCAGATCTTTGCCGCGGTCGCCATCGGCTGGTTGAAGTTGCGCGCGGTCTTGCGGAAAATGAGGTTGCCGCTCTCGTCGGCCTTCCACCCCTTGATGATCGCCAGGTCGGCGAAGATGCCGCGTTCGAGGATATAGTCCTGCCCGTCGAAATTCTTCACTTCCTTGCCCTCGGCGACGAGCGTGCCGACGCCGGTCTTGGTGTAGAAGCCGGGGATGCCCGCGCCGCCCGCGCGGCAGCGCTCGGCGAGCGTACCCTGCGGGCAGAATTCGACCTCGAGCTCGCCCGCCAGATATTGGCGTTCGAACTCCTTGTTCTCGCCCACGTAAGACGAGATCATCTTCTTGACCTGCTTGGTGCGGAGCAGCTTGCCCAGCCCTTCGCCGTCGATCCCGGCGTTGTTGCTCGCGATCGTCAGATCCTTGGTGCCCGCGTCGCGGATCGCGTCGATCAGCCGCTCGGGAATGCCGCAAAGGCCGAAACCGCCTGCGCAAATCTGCATGCCGTCGAAGAGCAGGCCTTCGAGGGCGGCGGCGGCGTCGGGATATTGCTTCTTCCCCATGGGACGGCTCTCCTGAATGGTGTCGCGCGCGACCTTGGCGTATTTGATCCATCAATTCTAATTGTTCGATTTTTGGATTATACATAGACGATGTCTATCAATCGCGTCTCGCTTTATCATCTCGAAACCCTGCTCTGGATCGACCGGCTCGGCACCTTTTCGGCCGCGGCCGAGCGGCTCAACACCACCCAGCCGACGGTGTCGGCGCGGATGCGCGAGCTCGAACAGAGGCTCGGGACCGCGCTCTTCCGCCGCGAAGGCCGCGCGATGTCGCTCACCGCGGCGGGGCGAAAGCTGGTACGCGACTGCGATCCGCTGCTCCGCGACATGCAGGTCGCGCTGCTCGGCAGCGGCGGTTACGGCGAGGCGAGCGGGGTCGTGCGCATCGGCGCGGGCGAGATTGCGGCGGCGAGCTGCCTTCCCGCCTTCGTCGCGGGGCTCAAGGCCGACATGCCCAATGTCGGGCTCGAAATCGAAATCGACCTCACCGCGAACCTGATCCAGCAGCTTCTGACCGGACGTACCGACATCGCCTTTGCGGCGGGACCGATCGCGCATCCGGCGCTCAAAACGAGCCCAATCGGCGCGGTCGAACTGGTCTGGCTCGCGAGCCCCGCGGTCGCGTCGGCCTTTGCCGGCGGCGAGGCGGCGCTTCCCGTCTGGTCGCTCGCCAGCCATTCGCCGATCCACGGCCGGATGCGCGAGGCGATCGCGGCGTCGCGCATCGCGCAGAAATCGCTCAACCTCTGCAACAATGCGCGCACGATGATCGACATTGCGAAGGCGGGCGGGGGTATCGGCATTTTCCCGCAACCGATGGTGCGCGGCGAGGTCGCGAGCGGCGCGCTCGCCCAGATCGACGGCATGCCAGCGCTCACCCCGGTCGAGTTTCACGTCGCGATGCGCGTTGCCGACACCGAACCCGTGCTGACGCAAATCTTCGAACGCGCGGCGAAGCTGAACCTCGCCGAAGCCGCGGCCTGAGCCGAATGGCGGCGATCGACCAGTTGCGAACATTCAAGCTGGGTCGTATCTTGATAGTATGAATGCGTCCGTGGCTACTCCAGTTTGCTCGAAATTGGCGACCGCGGTCGAAAAGCTGTATGATGTTTTCTCGGCTCCGCCTCCCCCGGTCATCGAAGGCTGCCCCTGCTGCATTGACACACGCGGTGTGGATGTTTTGTTGAGCACGCCATTGCGGGAATTGAGCGGGCACGCGCTCTGGCGATATATTTCCGGTGCTTACCTCACGGTGGGAGGTGACCGCGATTTTCATTATCTGTTGCCACGCATTTTTGAACTTGCCGCATTTTCTCCTTTCGAGATTCCAGACACGGAGATTGTGCTCGGGAAACTTGAGCGTGCCCGCTGGACCACATGGGAAACGATCGAAAAAGAAGCCGTCTGCCAGTTTGTTGATGCGTGGTTTGATTACGCGATTGAGCAGGATTTGAGGGATGCTGCGGAGGATTGGCTCGTCAGCAGTCAGGCGGAGAGCGTATTATGTGGTGCTGCTTACGCCGGGATGCCTTTGTCTGGCTGGCTGGCGCGACTTTTTGAACCTCGCAGCGCGCCGCTATTGGCCGACCTGATCGAGCGGTATCCACATGGCATGTCGGCATTCTGGGAAGACGTTCCGGG
The DNA here is from genome assembly GCF_001427105.1 of Sphingopyxis sp. Root154. GTDB lineage: Bacteria > Pseudomonadota > Alphaproteobacteria > Sphingomonadales > Sphingomonadaceae > Sphingopyxis. The sequence continues at coordinate 1,149,497 of NZ_LMGI01000001.1, read as the reverse complement.
CGGATTTGAACAACTGTCGACCCTTCTGGCGCAAGGATCAGCTTAGCGGCTGCTTCCTACCCCAAAACCGTCATTCAGGGCGTGATCGAAAGATCGATCGTCAAGGTAACGGCATCTCCAGCACCGCCGACAGGTCCGCGAGCGCCTGCTCGCCGCTCGTCACCTTGATCGCATGCATGCCCAGCTGGGCGGCCGGTTTGCAGTTGATGCCGAGGTCGTCGAGATAGATGCACTTGGCAGGCTCGACGCCAAGCTTTTCGCACATCATCAGATAAATCCGCGGGTCGGGCTTGCGAACCCCCGCCTTGCTCGACTCGATGACATGCTCGAACCGCGCCATAATGTCCGCGACCTCGATCGCGGCTTCCTCGCTGCGCGTCATGCCGGCGCCGAGAACGCCCATCTTGCCGCCCGGCACATTGTTCGTGATGCATGCGATGGTGAAGCCGCGCGCCTTCAACGTGTCGAGCGCCGCGACCATCGCCGGACGCACCGCCCCCGCGATGACCGCGAGCACGGCTTCGCCCTCCAGCTCATGCCCCAACGCGCGCGCCTCTTCGGCGAAGAGTGTGTCGAAGGTCGCGGCGTCGATTTCGGCGCGCTCGAATTTCGCCCAGGCGTTGCTATCGGGATCGGCGCTGTTGACGCGGCGCACGAAGTCGCGCGGCAGGCCGCGTTCTTCTTCAAGGCGATTGAAGGCTTCGAACGGCGACGCCGTGATGACTCCGCCGAAGTCGAAAATAACCGTCGTGTAAGTCATGCGCGAGGAAACAACCTTCTTATTTCTTAGCGGGGGTGGCGACGCGATTGCCCGACCAGCTGGCATCGTCGATGGTGAGGTCGAGCCGGTCGGGCGAGCGTACCGTATCGAGCAGGAAGACCGACGGCCCGCTCGCGGCGAGGATGGCGTCCATCGCCTTTTCCAGCGGGATGGTGACGCTCGGGATGCGCGGATAGTCCGACTTGATCTCGACCTTGTTCGGTCCAATGCGCGTGACGGTGATCGTCACGCCGTCCTTCGACGAGCCACGCGCATCGGAGATGACATCGCCCTTGTAGGTGCCCGCGACGCGGTCGGCGAGGTCCGCCTTGTGTGCGGGTGCGGCTTTGGGGGTTTCGGCCAGCACCGCTCCCGCCGGAAGCAGGAGCGCGAGCGAAGTAGTGAAGGCAAGGCTACGAAGCATGGTCCATCCTTTCGTGCGGCGCGGAAAGGGGTTGCTCCTTGCGACCCTCATGGAACGACGACGATCCCTTTCGCGGGGTCGGCCTGTCCCGAGAGCATCTCCCGATAGGCGGCGAGCGCCGCGTCGCCGCCGCTGCGTTTATCGACCGAAGTCAGCCGCGGTGCAACGTCCATGAAGGCGAGCCACGCCTCGGCGATCTTCTGCCCGAACGCCGCGCCGCCCCAGTCGGCGATGCGTTTCTGGCTGCGGCCCGGCGCGAAAAAGCCTTGGCGCTCGGGGCCCGGCAGCCCCTCAACATCGGCCTGCGCATCCCAGTGCGACTTGCCGACGATGATTGACGCCTGAAGCTGGTTGCCGAAATGGCTGTGCACCACGCGTGTCACCGCGCCATTGCCCGCCATGTCGACGAGCGCGGCGGGGGTCGACGCGTTCAGCGTCATGATCTGGTCATAGCTGACGACGCGGTCGTAGACGCCCTGCGCCGCGAGCGCCTCGACATTGGCGGCGCTGGTCAGCCCGATCGTCTCGGGGCGGTCTACACGCAGTTTCAGCGCGAAGCCCAGGCCGATCGCGGTCTTGCTCGATGCGCTCGCGATCAAAATCTGCTGGACGCCATAATCGCCCTCATCCTCGAACTGGTCGGCGATCAGCCAGCCGGTGAGGAACAGCGGACGGAAGACCGGCCAATAATCATGGTCGGCGGCGCGATAGTCGGGCAGCGCTTCGATCCGCTGATAAGCATTATAGATGGGGGGCAGGGTGGTGCGCCGCGGCGTCACATCGGTGAAGCCGCCCGGGCCGGCCTTGCCGACGCTCAGCACCGCATCGCTTGCCATCGGATAATAGCCATAGAAGCGGTCGCCGACCGAAACGCCCTCGGCGGCGCTTTCGGTAACGGTCGCAAAGCCCCAGACGGGCAGGCGGCCGGGGGTGTCACGCTCGGCGAAGAAATCCCAATAGCCTTGATCGTTGCCGAACAGCCCTGCGGGTTTGCCGAACACCGCATAAGTGATGTTGTTCGCCGTCATCGCATAGCTGTCCAGATGCACGCGAACCTGCCCCTGAGAAAGCGACGCACCAGCGTCCTCGACCAGATGGGCTTGCGTAATATCGTCGCGATCGATGTCGATCGCCCAGCTCGTTGAACTCATTCCGGACCCCTCCGATTGACTTGCCCGCGAATGCGGGATGACCGATAGTCATACAGATGGCACCGTCCCTGACAATCGCGGTCAAACGCATTCACGAACCGGCCGATCCCGGTGACGGCACGCGTTTCCTCGTCGACCGGCTGTGGCCGCGCGGCGTGTCGAAGGAGAAGGCGGCGCTGGCGGCATGGCTCAAGCCGCTGTCGCCGAGCGATGGCCTGCGCAAGCGTTTTCACGGTGAAACCGCCGATTCGGATGAGGCATGGGATGCGTTCCGCTTCGACTATTTCGCCGAACTCGATGCGGGCGGCGAGGAGGTGAGGACGGCGCTGTTCACGCTCGATGCCGCGGCACAGGCCGGACCGGTGACCCTGCTCTATGCCGCGAAGAGCGAGGAGCGAAACAATGCCGTCGCGCTGCAGGAGTGGCTGGAACGGCGTTAGCCCACCGTCGTCCCGAGCAGCGATCCGATCGCGATCGTTACCGCCATGGCCATCGCACCCCAGAAAGTAATTCGAACGACCGGACGCAGCATCGGCGCATTGCCCGCCCATGCGCCAAGCGCGCCGAGGATTGCGAGGAAGACGAGCGACGCAGCGGAGACCGTAAGCGGCAGCGAGTCGCCCTGATCGACCAGCACGGTCCCTAGCGGCAACGCAGCGCCGATCGCAAAGCTCGCCGCCGAGGCGGCCGCCGCCTGAACTGGCCGCGCCGCCATCGCGTCAGTCATGCCCAGCTCGTCTCGCAGATGCGTGTCGAGCGCGTTATGTTCGGTCAGCTGCACCGCGACCTGCTCGGCGAGCGAGCGATCGAGCCCGCGCTCCTGATAGATTTGCGTCAGTTCCTCGAGCTCGAACTCGGGGTCGGCGGCGAGATGGCGTTTCTCCAGCTCGACGTCGGATTTTTCGGCGTCGCCCTGCGAACTCACCGACACATATTCGCCCGCCGCCATCGACATCGCCCCCGCGACGAGCCCCGCGATGCCGGTGACGAGGATCGACGATTGCGAGGCGCCTGCTGCGGCAACGCCGGCGATCAGGCTGGCGGTCGAGACGATCCCGTCATTCGCGCCGAGGATCGCGGCGCGCAGCCAGCCGATCCGCGTAACGGCGTGGGTTTCCTCGTGCATTCGCGGCGCTCCCTGCTGCGGGAGGCGCCATGACCGTCAGCGGGCGCGCTCCGACTTGAGCCCTGCTGCCGCGATCCCCGCTGAGGCGCAAGCGGCATCGTCGGCCGGCGCCTCGCCCGATGCGCCCACACCGCCAAGCCGGGTGCGCCCGTCGGCGGAGAAGACAGGGATGCCGCCCGGAACCGCAACGACAAAAGGCGCATCGGCAAAGCCCGGCGTGCCCTTGACCGCGTCGACCATTCCGCTCGTCGGGAAACCCCACGCCGCGACCGCGCGCGCCTTTTCGAGCGAGAATTCCATGCTGCCGAACCCATTGCCGTCCATCCGCCACGCGGCGACGAGCTGTCCGCCTGTATCGACCACCGCAACCGCGTGACTCTGGCTCTTCGCACGCGCATGCGCCGCGCAGCCTTTGACGATGCTATCGGCCTGTTCTGCGGTCAGAGTCTGCGCACTCACGGGCGTCGCCATCAGCAACGCCGCCATCCCCACGATTTTCATCCTCGCCTCCCGAACGGGCGCGGGGTCAGTACTGCAGTTGCAGCCCCGGTCTGGCCCAACGCGTCTTCACCAGGCGGCCGGTGCCCGACAGGGTGATATAGGCATCCTGCCGGTCGGGTCCGCCGAAGGCGATGTTGGTCGTGAAAATATCGTCGGTCGCGACAAATTCGACGAGCGAGCCATCGGGGCCGACGACCGAAATCCCGCACTCGCCGATCGTCGCGACGCAGATATTGCCGTTCGCTTCCATCGCGAGGCTGTCGAAGAATTTATAGCCCGCGGGGCGATAGAGTGGGATGCCGGGGCCGCCGGGTCCTGCGGCGTCATCGACCTTGCCGGGGGCGATAATGTTGAACTTCATCAGGCGACAGGTGTAGGTTTCGGCCGCATAAAGCGTGTTGCCGTCGGGTGAGAGGCCGACGCCGTTCGGATTGTTCGAGGGGAAGATCACCTCCTCGATAAAACTGCCGTCGGCCTTTGCGTAGAAAATCCCGACGATGTCGTGGCACCGCTTGGCATAATCGACCTTGCCATGATCGGTGAACCAGAAGCCACCGTGGGCGTCGAACATGATGTCGTTGGGTCCGCGCAGAACGACGCCATGGTCGCCGCTCTTGTACAGAACTTCGACTTCGCCCGTGTCGATATCGATGCGCTCGATCCGCCCGCCCGAATAATCGTCGGCTATGCCGTGCGGCGCGAGATAGCCGTTCGATTCGACATAGTTGAACCCGCCATTGTTGCAGCAATAAAGCTTGCCGTCGGGGCCGATCGCCAGACCGTTGGGCCCACCGCCGGGGGTCGCGATGACCTCTTTCCTGCCGCCGGGCCAGCAGCGTGTGATACGCTTCGCCTCGATCTCGACGACGATGACGCTGCCGTCGTCCATCGCCACCGGCGCCTCGGGAAAGCGCAATCCGTCGGCGATCAGTTCAAACTCGGCCATCCCCATCTCCCTTGCGTGTCCGCACTTGCTGTGCTTTGCGGCCATCATGCCCGTTCGCACGCTCTTCGCCACCAATTTCTACGAGGCCGATATCGGCACCCGCGACCTGCTCGAGGAGCTGGAGGAGGGCAGCCGTCTGTTCGCCGAAGAGGATGGCGCGGGGCGGCGCTGGAGCCGCGATCACGGCTATAAGGGTTACACGAGCTACGCGAGCCTCGGCGATCTGCCCGAGCGAGACCCCGCGTTCCACGATTTGAAGCGCCTGCTCGACAAGGAAGTGAAGGCCTTCGCGAGGGCGTGTCATTTCGACCTCGCGAAACCGCTCAAGCTCGACTCTATGTGGGTCAATGTCCTGAAACCCGGCGGCACGCATAGCGGCCATATCCACCCGCACAGCATCGTGTCGGGGACCTTCTATGTCGCCGTCCCGCCCGGATCGGGCGCGCTGAAACTCGAAGACCCGCGCCTCGCGATGCTCATGGCAGCACCCGGCCGCACCGATGATGCCCCCGAGCATCTGTTGCCCTTCATCTATGCCGAACCCGCCGCCGGCCGCGTCTTCCTGTGGGAAAGCTGGCTCCGCCACGAAGTGATGCCGCACTCGGGCAAGGGCGAACGCATCAGCATCAGCTTTAACTATCGCTGAGCCACCCTATATCGCCGCCATCCCCCATTTCCTTGAGCAAGGATCTTATATGACCGCGACCTACGACGCCGACCTCCAGCTCTTCATCAACGGCGCCTGGCGGAGCGGCGAGGGGCGCGACGAGCGGCCGGTGTTCAACCCCGCAACCGCGGGCACGATCGCCGAACTGCCGGTGGCGACCGCCGCCGATCTCGACGAAGCCCTCGCGGCCGCCGAACGCGGCTGGCCGGTGTGGCGCGCGAAGACCCCCGACGAACGCGCCGCGCTGATGCACAAGGTCGCGGGCATCATCCGCGAACGCGTCGACCATATCGCGACCTTGCTCACGCTCGAACAGGGCAAGCCGATCGCCGAGGCGCGCGGCGAGGTGCTGTCGGCGGCCGGGCTGTTCGACTATTTCGCCGAACAGGGCAAGCGCATCGAAGGCCGCGTGCTCCAGCGCCCCGCGGGCCAGCGCGCGATGGTCACCAAGCATCCGGTCGGGCCGGTCGCGGGCTTCAGCCCGTGGAACTTCCCGGTCAATCTGATGGTCAAGAAAATCGCTCCCGCGCTCGCCGCGGGCTGCGTCGTGATCGCCAAGGCGCCCGAGGAAACCCCGGGCTGCACCAGCGCGATCATGCGCTGCATCGCCGATGCGGGCATTGCCGGTGATGTTGTACAACTCGTCTACGGCGACCCCGACATGATCAGCCGCCATCTGCTTGCGAGCCCGGTGATCCGCAAGGTCAGCTTCACCGGCTCGACCGCGGTCGGCAAACATCTGATGAAGCTCGCCGCCGATGGCGTGAAGCGGATCACGATGGAGCTTGGCGGGCATGCCCCGGTGCTGGTGTTCGACGATTGCGATCTCGAAAGCACGCTCGACCGCGTGGTCACGCAGAAATTCCGCAACGCCGGACAGGTCTGCATCTCGCCGACGCGCTTCTATGTGCAGCAGGGTATCTACGACGCCTTTGTGAAGGGCTTTGCGGAACGCACCGCAAAGGTGAAGATCGGCAGCGGCCTCGATGCCGACACGCAGATGGGTCCGCTCGCCAACGCACGCCGCATCCCCGCATTGGAAGCGCTGGTCGCCGATGCGAAGGCGAAGGGCGCGCGCGTGATTGCGGGCGGCGAGGCGACGGGCAACGGCTATTTCTTCCAGCCGACCGCGATCGCCGACGTGCCGATCGAGGCCGATGCGATGAACAACGAACCCTTCGGCCCGATGGCGCTGATCCGTCCGTTCGGCACCGAGGACGAGGCGATCGAACAGGCGAACCGGCTGCCCTACGGTCTGGCGGCGTTCGCGTTCACCGAGAATGGCCGCCGCATCAATCGTATCGTCGATACGATCGAAAGCGGCATGGTCGGGGTGAACAGCTTCGTGATCTCGACGCTCGACACGCCATTCGGCGGGATCAAGGAATCGGGCTTCGGCAGCGAAAGCGGGCCCGAGGGGCTCGACGGCTATCTCGTCACCAAGGCGGTGCATATTTACTGACGAGCCAAAATAGATGCGTCACGGCGAAGGCGGGGGTCCACAACGCTCGCTTATTATAGCTCTGGGTCCCCGCCTTCGCGGGGACACAGGAAATTAGTCCCGCTCCAGCGCCACGAAATCGCGCTCCATCGGCGCCAGATGCGCGCCGCCGTCGACGAAGATCGTCTGCCCCGTCACCGCCTCGGCGCGCGCGAGATAGACGACCGCATCGGCGATCTGCGCGGGCGTCGGCAGCGCGCCGAGCGGCATAAGCTTGGCCAGCCGCTCGACCTGCGCCGCCGAATAATCCTCGGTCGCCATCGTCAGCCCCGGCGCGACGGCATTGACGCGCGCGCGGTTCCCGAACGCGACAGCCAGCGTCGCCGTCGCTTGCCACAGCGCCGATTTCGACAGGCTGTACGCGATCTGGTCGGGCACTGGATGCACCACGCGCTGATCGACGATATTGACGATCGCCGGGCGCGTGCCGCCGCTCGCTGCGACGAGCGCCTTCGCCAGCATCACCGGCGCATGATGATTGACCTGCATCATCTCGGCGAGCGCCGCAGCCGACAGGTCTGTCCACTCGCCCTCGGCAAACAGCGCCGCATTGTTCACGAGCAGGTCGGGAGCGCGACCGAACTTCTCGATCACCGCCGGCAACAGCGCATCCACGGCCACCGGATCGGCCAGATCGGCGGCGAAGCGGTGGCTGAGCGCACCGGTCTCGGCAAGCGCCTCGGCCAGCACCGGATCGGCGTCGCCCGGGCTGCGTTTGTGGATCGCCAGCGCATAGCCTTCGCGCGCGAGCCGCGCCGAAATCGCGGCGCCGACGCGGTGGAGCCCGCCCGTGACGAGAGCGAGCTTCTGCGTCATTTCCGGACCCGCCGCATCGTGATGCCAATCTCTTCGCTATCCTCGGCGATCGCGAGCTTGACGATCTTGACCTCGACCTCTTCGACCTTGTCGTCCTGCAGGAACAAAGTGTCGATGATATGGTCGGCGACGCTTTCTATCAGCACGAAATGCACATCCTTGGGGATGCCCTCGGTCGCCGCGAATTTCAGGTGCATGTAGTTTTTCGAGGCGCTCAGCGGCGTCGTCGGATCATAATGATCGGCCATCGCCAGCTTCGCGCGCACCGAGATGCGCAGCGGCTGCGGCAGATGGGTTTCTTCGGAATAAATGCCGGTCAGCACCTGGACGGTCAGCCCGTCCACTTCCAGCCACAAACTATCGGTCACGCGATCATCCTGCAGGCGGGCGCGACATTCGGCTTTGCAATACCGACGCCGGACCCTAAAGCGCCGCCGCATTAGCGAAAGGGTGCGCGTTGGTCGAGTTACTTCCATTGTCGAATATCGAACCGCAGGCAGTCGAGGATCTCCTCGACGCCGCTTTCGGAACGGATCGCTTTGGACGAACCGCCTATCGCATCCGCGAAGGCGTGGATGCAGTCCCCGAACTCAGCTTTGCGCTGGTCGAGGATGGCGCGCTCGTCGGCACGATCCAGTGCTGGCCCGTCGCACTCCGTGCGCCCGATGCCGACGACATACCGCTGGTGATGGTTGGCCCGGTCGCGGTCCGCCCCGACGTCCAGCGCGGCGGTCACGGCCGCGCATTGATGGTGCACATGCTCGACGCCGCAGAAACCGAGGCCGACGGCGCGCTGATGATGATCGGCGATCCCGAATATTACGGTCGCTTCTTCGGTTTTACGGCCGATGCGACGGGCGAATGGGATTTGCCCGGACCGTTCGAGAAACGCCGCCTGCTCGCCCGGGCGGTCAACGGGCACGACCTGCCGACCGGTGCGGGAATGATCGGGTCCCGCTGACCGCGCACAGGGTTGCACCCGCCGCCCTTCCGCCTATGTCGGAGACATGGTCACCCCCGCGCCTTCGCTTCCCAAGGAATTTTCGCAGCTTTCGCTCGCCGAAGCCGCCGAACTGCTCGCGCGGCGCAAACTGCCGCAAGTCGATCAGTGGCATCCCGAACGGACCGGCGACAGCTTCATGGAAATCCGCGCTGACGGCAGCTGGTATCACGAAGGCGGCCGCATCAATCGTCCCGCGATGATCAAGCTGTTCTCGACGATCCTGCGCCGCGAAGCCGATGGCAGTCACGTTCTCGTCACCCCGGCCGAAAAGCTGTCGATCGCGGTTGAAGACACGCCCTTCCGCGCGGTCGAGATGAAGAGCGAAGGTGAAGGGGCGGCGTGCAAGCTCGTGTTCCGCCTCGACACCGACGATCTCGTCATGGCCGGCGCCGACCATCCGCTCAGCTTCGGAAACGATCCCGACAATCCCGATCCGCGGCTCCATGTGCGCGGCGCCATCGGCAACGGCCTCGAGGCGCGGATCGACCGTGCGCTCTATTACGAACTCGTCGAAATGGCGCTTGCTGCGGACGAAGAACTTCCCGCGATCTGGTCGAACGGCACGCGCTTCCCGCTGGTTGACGCCTGATGCTCTCCGAAAAGCTGCGCACCGCGCTCGAAAATCTGCTGCCCGACGCAGGCGAGGACGAGGCGTATCTCGGCACGCCGACCTTACGCGATGCCGCGGTGCTCATCGCCTTCACCGACCGGCCCGACCCCGGCGTCATCCTGACCCAGCGGCCGCAATGGCTGCGCAGCCATGCGGGGCAGGTCGCCTTTCCGGGCGGCAAGATCGACCCCGGCGACCGCGATGCGATCGACGCGGCGCTGCGCGAGGCGGAGGAAGAAATCGGCCTCAGCCGCCGCGACGTGATGGTGGCCGGCGTCACCGAACCCTATCGTTCGGGCAGCGGCTATATCATCACCCCGGTGCTCGGCGTCATCCCGCCCGACCTGCCGCTCGACCCCAATCCCGACGAAGTCGAAGACTGGTTCGAGGTGCCGCTCGATATCCTCTTCGATCCCGACAATTATGCGCGCCAGCATGCGAATTTTCAGGGGCACGATCGCCATTATTATGACATGGACTGGCAGGGGCGACGGATCTGGGGCGTGACGGCGGGAATCATCATCAATCTGGCGCGGCGGATGCCGGCGGGGTGGCACCGGTGACGGCGCTGCCCGCCGCCGAATGGCGCGAACGGCCCGGACTGCGGCGCATCGTCGCCGCGCTGGCCGCTGATGGCGGCGCGGTGAAGATCGTCGGCGGCGCGGTGCGCGATACGCTGCTCGGCCTCGCTGTCACGGACATCGATCTCGCAACCCCGCTTTTGCCGCAGGAGGTAACGCGGCGGCTCGAAGCGGCCGATATCAAGGTCATCCCGACCGGCATCGCGCACGGCACCGTCACCGCGATCGCCAGCGGCGACCATCACGAGATCACGACCTTGCGCCGCGACGTCGAAACCGACGGACGCCGCGCGACCATCGCCTTCGCCGACGACTGGCGCGACGACGCCGCGCGGCGCGACTTCACGATCAACGCGCTCTACGCCGATGCCGATACGGGAGAGATCGACGACTGGTTCGATGGCCTTGCCGATCTGAAAGCCGGGCGCGTCGCGTTCATCGGCGACGCGGCGACGCGTATCGCCGAGGATCATCTGCGTATCCTGCGCTTCTATCGCTTCGCGGCGCGTTTCGGGCGCGGCGACCTCGACGCCGTCAGCCATGCCGCAGTGGTCACCGCGCGCCAGTCGCTCAAAAGCCTGTCGCGTGAGCGCATTGCCGACGAACTGCTCAAAATTCTTTCGCTGCCAGAGCCTCGGGGAATCGTGGACCAAATGGCAGCGGACGGGATTTTCGAGGTGGTTCTGCCCGAACTCGCGCCGGATTTTTCGCGGGTACTGAGCGAACTGACGGAAAATGAGCGTCAGGCCGGGGTCATCCCTTCGCCGCTGCGCCGCCTATCGGCGCTGCTTCCCGCCGACGCCGCCATCGCCGAACAAGTCGCGGCCCGGCTGCGCCTGTCGACGCGGCAGCGCAAACATCTCGCGGCGCTGGGTGGAAGCCGCGCCGATAATGCACGGCCGGTCCGGCAGCTGGCGCATACGATCGGGGTCGACGCCGCGCGCGACGTGCATCTGCTCGCGAACGATACGGCTTCGGCAAAGGCTGCTGTCGCGGCGCTGTCGGGCTGGACCGTTCCCGAAATGCCGCTCAAGGGCGGCGACATCGTCGCGCGCGGGATTGCCGTCGGCCCCGAGGTCGCTCGCGTCCTGAAAGCGGTCGAGGCCGCGTGGGTGGCCGAAGATTTTCCCGATGCGGCGCGCGTGGCGCAGCTCGTCGATCAGAAGATCGGCCGCACCAGCGACTGACGCCAATAGTCGAGCGCGTCCTTGCCATCCATCGGCCGCGCGAACAGGAAGCCCTGCCCGAAATCGCATCCGAGCGCCGACAGCAAGCGCGCCTGATCGGCGGTCTCGACGCCTTCGGCCGTCGTGCGCATGCTCAGCACTTCCGCCAGGCTCTGGATCGTACGCACGATTGCCACCTTGTCGCGATCGTCGACCATATGTTCGACAAAGCTGCGGTCTATCTTGAGCACGTCGATGGGCAAGCGCTGGAGATAGGCGAGGTTCGAATAACCGGTGCCGAAATCGTCCATCGCGACTCGCGCGTCGAGCGCCTTCAGCTCGCTCAGCACCGACAGCGCGAGGTCGGGATCGCCGATGATCGCGCTTTCGGTGAGTTCGATCATCAGCCGCTCGCCGCCGATCTTCTGGCTTTCCAGCGCCTGGCGCACCACCGCGGCGACATCGTCGCGCACCAGCTGGATCGCCGAGACGTTGACCGAGAAATAGCAGTCGACGATTCCGCCGCCATTCTGCTTGTCCCAGTCGGCGAGCACCGCAGCCGCCTTGCCGATCGCCCATTGGCCGAGCGGGACAATCAGGCCCGAATCCTCGGCAATCGGAATGAATTCGGTCGGCGAAACCGAATGGCCGCTGCTTGTGTCCCAGCGCGCCAGCGCCTCGAACCCCGCGACGCGGCCGCTCGCCAGCTCGATCAGCGGCTGGAAGGCGAGGTGGAGCCGATCTTCCTCGATTGCGTTGCGCAGTTCGGTTTCCATCCCGAACCGGTTGTCCGACAGCATCGCCGCTTCGGGTTCATAGATTTCGATGCGGTCGGTCTGCTTCGCGCGTTTCAGCGCGATCTGCGCGTGGCGGATCTGATCGGCGACATCGGTGTCAGCTGCCGGCTGGATCGCGCAGCCCAGCGCGCAGTCGACGCTGACCTTCAATTCGCCGATGCGGAAGGGATGGTCGAAACAGCCGCGGATGCGCCGCGCCATTTCACGCACATCGGCGCGGCCGCCCACGACGCGCGTCGATATGGCGAATTCGTCGCCCCCGGTGCGCGCCAGTATGTCGCCGCTGCGCAGGCTCGATTTCAGCCGCCGCGCGACGGTGATGATCAGCTCGTCGCCCGCCATCGGCCCGATATGTTCGTTGATGCGGCTGAACCGTGCAAGGTCGAGCAGCAGGACCGCATGGTCGGCGACGCCCAGGTCGGTGGCCCCGCGTTGTTCGACCAGTTCCTCGAACCCGGCGCGGTTGGGAAGGCCGGTCAGGCTGTCGGAGACCAGCTCGCGTCGCAGGTTGCGCTCGGTCATCATTTCCTGCGTCCGGTCGATCAGCGTCAGCAGGAACAGCCCGTCGTCGCCCGATTCGGTGGGCAACGGTCCGATCGAGCCGCGCAGGTCGCGCGCGGCGGGCCCTTCGCCAAGCTGGCAGGAAAATTCCTGCGATTCGTCGGGATATTGCGATGCGCGCTCGATCGCGCGCAGCATTTCGATCGGTGCCTCGACGCCCGCGGGCGACAGGCTCAACCGGTCGAACGCGGCGTTGCTAGCGTGGAGCCGGAAATTGCCGCGCGCCATCGGTCTGATCAGCGCGGCCGGAACGGGCAACGCGTCGATCCAGCCGACGAACAATAAGGGCCGGTCTTCACCGGTTCTATCGATAGGCATAACAGAGGGTTTTGTGCGACCTTTCCCCATTGCCCAAAGCCTAGGTCACGGGAAGTAAAGAAGGGATTTACGGCTACGACGAATTACGCTTAGCCGAAGCGATTGTTCCTCGGAAAACCGGTCGGAGGCATCCGGCCGGCGGCGCCGCGCGCGACGCGCCAGGGGGCAAGGTCGGTTTCGGTACGCGTGCGGCCGGTATCGCCGCCCATCGCCCAGCTCAATCCATCGGTAAAGGCAAAGCTGACCGCGTCGGACAAGCCGCCGTCGCGGTAGCGTTGCAGCATCACGCCCTGACCGCGCGCCATCACCGGCACCTCGGCAAGCGGAAAGACGACGAGCTTGCGATTCTCGCCGACCACCGCGACGCTGTCGTCGCTCGCCAGAACCGGCCGCACGATGGCGAGCGCCGCCTTGGGTTTCAGGTTGACGACGTTGCGGCCCTTGCGCGTTTCGGCGACCACTTCGGCCATCTGCGCGACGAAGCCGTGGCCGCTGGTCGAGGCGAGCAGCAGCCGGCCTTCGGCGTTCGCGGGGATCATCGCGACGATCCGCGCCTCGGGATCGATGTCGACCATAAGGCGCAGCGGCTCGCCGAACCCGCGCCCGCCGGGCAGCTTGTCGGCGCCGACGGTGAAGAACCGCCCGTCGCTCGCCGCGATCAGCAGCTTGTCGGTCGTCTGGGCGTGCGCGGCGAACAGCAGTTCATCGCCTTCCTTGAACTTGAATTCGGCCCACTGGTCGGCCGCGACATGGCCGCGCTGGGCGCGGATCCAGCCGCGTTTCGACAGGATCACCGTCACCGGCTCCTTCTCGATCATCGCGTCGAGCGGAATCTCGCGCGCGGGCGCGGCTTCGGCAATCGTCGTGCGCCGCGCGCCGAGCAAGGTCTCCAGCCCGTAAACCGCGCGCAGCTTTTCCAGGTCCTTGCGCAGCCGCGTCTTCTGCCGCGCCGGGCTCTCGACCAGCTTGACCAGCTCTTCGCGCTCGGCGGTCAGGTCGGCCTGCTCGCGCTTCAGCTCCATTTCCTCGAGCTTGCGGAGGCTCCGCAGGCGCATGTTGAGGATCGCCTCGGCCTGCCGGTCGGTCAGGATGAATTCGGCGATCATCACGGGTTTCGGTTCATCCTCGGTACGGATGATCTCGATGATCCGGTCGAGATTGAGGAAGGCGATGATATAGCCCGCGACCAGCTCCAGCCGGTCGTCGATTTTGTCGATGCGGTGCTGCGCGCGGCGGACGAGCACGACGATCTGGTGCTGCAGCCATTCGGTGAGCAGCTGGTGCAGTCCCATCACCTTCGGCGTACGCGTCGCGTCGAGGACGTTCAGATTGAGCGCGAAGCGGTTTTCGAGGTCGGTCAGCCGGTAGAGGCTTTCCTTGAGGATGTCGGGGTCGACGTTGCGGCTCTTGGGTTCGACGACGATGCGCAAATCCTCGGCGCTTTCGTCGCGGACATCCTCGAGGATCGGCAGTTTCTTGTCGGCGATCAGCTGCGCGATCTGCTCGATCAGCTTGCCCTTGGCGACCCCGTACGGAATCTCGCTGATGACCAGCTGCCAGGTGCCCCCCGATTGCTTCTCGATCCCGCTGTCTTCCCAGCTGCCATCGCCCAGCTTGCCGGTCGAAAAACGCGCGCGAACGCGGAAACCGCCGCGCCCGGTTTCATAGGCATACGCAATCGTCTCGGCGCTGTCGACGACGATGCCGCCGGTCGGAAAATCGGGGCCTTTGACATGTTCGAGCAGTTCGGACAGCTCGGCGCGCGGATTCTCGATCAGCACCAGCGCCGCGTCGATCACCTCGGCGGCGTTGTGCGGCGGGATGTTCGTCGCCATGCCGACCGCGATCCCACTCGCGCCATTGGCAAGCAGGTTCGGGAACAGCCCGGGCATGATCTCGGGCTCTTCATCCTCGCCATTGTACGTCGGCTTGAAATCGACCGTGCCCTCGTCGAGCCCCTGCATCAGGTCGACGGCAACGCGCGTCAGCCGCGCCTCGGTATAACGATAGGCGGCGGCATTATCGCCGTCGATATTGCCGAAATTGCCCTGGCCGTCGACGAGCGGATAGCGGAGCGAGAAATCCTGCGCGAGGCGGACCATCGCGTCGTAAACCGCGACGTCGCCGTGCGGGTGGAATTTACCGATGACGTCGCCGACGACGCGTGCCGATTTCTTGTAGCCCTGCGACGGGTCGAGCCGCATCGCGCGCATCGCCCACAAGAGGCGGCGGTGCACAGGCTTCAGTCCGTCGCGCAGATCGGGCAGCGAACGCGCGGTGATCGTCGACAGCGCATAGACGAGATAGCGTTCGGACAGCGCGCTGTCGAACGGGGTATCGGTCATGCCGGGGACGGGTGCATTATTGTCAGGATCGTCGGTGGTGGTCGCCATTGTCCGGAGCCGATAGCAAGGCTGGCGCGCCAAGGCAAAGGGGGAAGCAAGTTAGTAGAGGTTGTCCTTGTAATCCTTGTCGAGACCCTTCTGCATAAAGCCGGGAATCGAAACGACCGCGCTCGCGATCCGCGCGCCTAGACCCTTGTTTTTGTTCAGCCGCAGATGCTCGGCGAACATCTTGGCGGGGCTGATGTCGGCCGGAGCGGCCGCGGCGGGCCACAGCGCGGCGCGGCGCAGCGCGGCGCTGGGCGCGACGCGGATCGCGAGATCGTCGACGCGCGCGGCGAGCAACGGCTGCTTGTCGCCGACGGTGAAGGGCGCACGCCCGCCTTCGTCGCTCGTCAGCATCGCCGATCCGGTGAAGGTCGCGACCGAGCAGGCGCCCGGGATCAGCAGCGCCGCCGCGATACGCGGCTGCGCGATGATGTTGCGGAAACTGTCGGTGCGCCGGTTGCCAGGACGGTCGGGAAACCAGAGCGCGTCGCCGTCCTTGCGGGCCATCAGCCCCGCCGGGTCGCCCTTGGGACTGAGGTCGGCGGCGCCCTTCGGGTCGATCGTCGCGAGCGCCATGAAGCGGCTCGCCGCGACGAACGCATCGGCATCGGCCGGCGCGCCTTCATCGGGCTCGGCCTTCCAGAATTCCGAGCGGATCAGCGCCTTGGCGCAATGGACATAGCATTCCTCGACCGCGATCCGCGCCACGCCGTCGGCGCTCTCGACGCGGCCGTTGACGCGCAATGTCTCGCCGATTCCGGGAAGCAGGAACAGCGAACCGAAACCCGCGCCGGGGCGGAGCAGGGCGGGATCGTCGAAAAGATCGAGCGGGATCGAAAGCATTGCCGCGTCGCCGCGCGCGAAACCTCTCGCCCCGCCGGCGAGCGTGATCGCGATGCCTCCATCGTCGCCGGTGCCCGCGAACATCAGCGGCGAGACGGCGAGCCAGCGCAGCGCGGTCGCGTCGAGATGGTCGATCACCTTCAGGTCGATCGCGGGCGGCGCCTTGCCCACCACGGCTTCGAGTGCGGCGATGCTGTCGATAGCGCTCACGGCGTCTCCTTCGCTCCAGGCCCGCATCATGGCACTGTTGCGATCAATTCGCAATAAGTGTCGCCGCCGCGCTTTTGTTCGCAAGGACTTGAGCTCGCGCCAAGCGCCACTAGGTTGGATGCCTGATTGGGGAAGGGATGGGATATTGACCGAAAGCCGCGAGGGCGCACGCCGCAAAAGCATCTGGTCGCGCGCAAGCGAGATGGCCGGACAGGCGCCGCCCGAGCGCAACCGCTACGTCGATTTCCTCCGCGCGCTGTCGATCCTCGCGGTTGTCGTCGGTCACTGGCTCGTCGCCGCGCCCTATATGAAGGACGGCGCGGTCGAGGGCGGGCATTTGCTCGGCATATTGCCGTGGATGCAGTGGCTGACCTGGGGATTCCAGGTGATGCCGCTCTTCTTCCTCGTCGGCGGTTTCTCGAACGGCATGTCGTGGGCGGCGACGCTGCGCAAGGGCGGCAGCTATGAAAGCTGGTACAGCGGGCGGCTGCAACGGCTGATCAACCCGGTGCTGCCGCTGTTCCTGATCTGGACGCTCGTCGCGATGTTCGGCACGCTCGCGGGGATCGATCGCGGCATCGTCGCGATGGCGGCGCAGCTCGCGCTGATCCCCGTGTGGTTCCTGTCGGTTTACCTGATGGTCGCGGCGGTCGTGCCGCTGACCTGGCGGGCATGGAAACGCTGGGGCTTCGCCTCCTTCTGGGCGCTCGTCGCGGGGGCGGTGGCGATCGACGTCGCGGCGCTGCGCTTCGATGTGCCTTATGTGAATTTCCTTAACTTCGCCTTCGTCTGGCTCGCGATCCACCAGCTCGGTTTCGCGTGGAGCGAGGGGCGGCTGGCGCCGAGGAAGGCGCTCTTGTGGGGCGTCGGCGGGCTGGTTGCGCTCGGGCTGCTCGTTGGCCTCGGACCCTATCCCGTCGCGATGATCGGCGTCCCGGGAAGCGGCCTCAGCAACTCGATGCCGCCGACGCTCGCGCTGCTCGCGCTCGGCATCGCGCAGGCGGGCTTCGCGCTCGCGCTCGAACCCGCAGCGCAGCGGATGCTCGACAATATCCGCCTCTGGACCAGCGTCGTGCTCGTCAACGGCATGATCATGACGATCTACCTCTGGCACCTCACCGCCTTCGTCCTCGTGATGGTCGCGGCGTGGCTGCTCGGCG
Source organism: Sphingopyxis sp. Root154 (assembly GCF_001427105.1). Taxonomy (GTDB): domain Bacteria; phylum Pseudomonadota; class Alphaproteobacteria; order Sphingomonadales; family Sphingomonadaceae; genus Sphingopyxis. The sequence goes on along the minus strand of NZ_LMGI01000001.1, from coordinate 1,131,966 downwards.
GGATCGGGCTCGATGTCGCGCCGGGCAGCGCCGCATGGTGGTTCGCGCGCCCGGTCTGGTTCGCCCTCTACATCGCGGCGCTTTTCCCGCTGATCACGCTCTTCGCGCGCTACGAGCGCGCGAGCAAGGATAGCGGCGAGGTGCCGCATTGGCGCCTGATCGTCGGGCTGCTGCTGATCTGTGCCGGGCTCGGCGCCACCGCCGCGATCAGCATCGCGAGCCCGCTCGGCGTGACGGGCGTGCGCCTCTGGCTCGTCGCGCTACCTTTCGTGGGCGCCGCGATTGCGCAGTTCGGTCCGATCCATCGGCTGGCGCAGTCGCGGACTTGATGTGCGGCTGGTGGCCGATGTTGGTCTGTTTGGGGGGTGAGCGACCCGGTTGGCGGTGGAGTGTTGTTACTCTATGGCCTCCGGCATGATCTGGAACCTAGTTGATCGAAGAACACGGGTTTATCGCTGGAAAGCTGTAAATGCGATTATCGAGGCGGTAGAGCATGACAATAGCTGCGCTGACTCAGATCAAGCTCCTGAGGCTGACGTGTCGACAGTGGTGGATTACGACCAATTGGAAGGCGTGTCCGTCCAGCAGGCCGTCGCTTGGGCGAGCCAGCAAAAATGCCCCGTCACGCTTTATCTCTATGATGAGGGATCAGGTACTACCAGCGAAGACCACTTCCGGGCGGTGGGTAACCGCTTCTAAATCATAACGTCCGCAATCGGTCATTAGCTGCCCTCAACCGCACCATGGCCAGCACGCCAAAAGAAAACCGGCGCGGATCGCTCCGCGCCGGGTTCCCTCGGTAAACTTGTAAGGCGCTACGCGTCAGGCGACGCGGCGCACTTCATTGCCTTCGTCGTCGATATCGCGAAGGACATAACCTCGGCCCCAGACCGTCTCGATATAATTTTCGCCGTGGCAGGCGAGCGCGAGTTTCTTGCGCAGCTTGCAGATGAAGACGTCGATGATCTTCAATTCGGGTTCGTCCATGCCGCCGTAAAGGTGGTTCAGGAACATTTCCTTGGTCAGCGTCGTGCCTTTGCGAAGGCTCAGCAGCTCGAGCATCTGATATTCCTTGCCGGTCAGATGCACGCGCGTCGTGTCGACTTCGACCGTCTTGGTGTCGAGGTTGACCGCCAGCTTGCCTGTCTTGATGACGCTCTGGCTGTGGCCCTTCGACCGGCGGACGACCGCGTGGATGCGGGCGACCAGTTCGTCGCGGTGGAACGGCTTGGTGACATAATCGTCGGCGCCAAAGCCGAACGAGCGCACCTTCGAATCCATTTCCGAAATGCCCGACAGGATCAGCACCGGCGTCTGCACCTTGGCGGTGCGGAGCTTCTTCAGCACGTCATAGCCGTGCATGTCGGGCAGGTTCAGGTCGAGCAGGATGATGTCGTAATCATAGAGCTTACCCAGGTCCAAGCCTTCCTCACCGAGATCGGTGGTATAGACATTGAAGCCCTCGGTCGTGAGCATCGTATCGATCGCTTTCGCGGTCGTCGGCTCGTCCTCGATCAGCAGTACGCGCATTGGGCACCCCTTTTTCCCACGATAATCCCGCGAACCCGATCGCATGACCATCAAGGATGTCACCGACCAAACCCCCGTTGCAGGACTGCCGGAACATTAACCACGAAACTAATGAAGGGAAAAGGTTAATTTTGATTTAACCCTCAGAAGTCCGCGAGTCGCGGCCATTTTGCAACAGTCGCTCAGGCCGTTTTCGGATCATGGTGAAGCGCCACATAGCGATCATGTGCGCCGGTACAGGACATCTTCAGCGTGTCGACCAGATGGTCCGAAAGCGCACGCACGCGCGCCGGGCGCAGCCGCGATGGCGGTGACAGCAGGTGCAGGTGCGACTGCGGTAGCGACCAGTCGGTCAGGATCGGGACGACCGCGCCCGATGCCAGTGCTTCGGCGGCGATGAAGTCGGGCAGCGAGGCGATTCCGACCCCCGCGACGACCAGCGGCACCGCGACATCGCCATTGTTCGCGAACAGCGGCCCGGTCGGCAGCACGGTCGCCTCCTCGCCCTTGCGGTGGAAATGCAGCGGCATCGCGCGCTGGCGGTGGCCGTAACCGATCAGCCGGTGGCCCGCGAGTTCGAGCGGATGTTTGGGCGTGCCGTGCTTTTCCAGATAGGCGGGGCTGGCGATCACCGAGGCCGCGACGGGGGCGATCGTGCGCGCGAGCAGGCTCGAATCGGCGAGCGGCGCGATGCGCAATGTCAGGTCGATCCCCTCGGCGACCGGATCGTTTCGCGCATCGCTCAGCAATACTTCGATCTCGACCGCCGGATGCCGCTCGAGAAAGACCGCGAGCGGCGGGCCGAGCACCTTGATCCCGAAGCTCATCGGCGCGGCGAGACGGATCGGCCCCGCCAGGTCGACGCGGTCTCCGCGCGCAGCTTCAGTGGCCGCGGTCGCCGCCGCGACCATCGCGCGCGCCTCGTCGAGCAGCCCCGCGCCGGCGGTCGACACCGCGACGACGCGCGAGCTTCGGTGGAGCAGGGTGATGCCGAGCGACGCCTCGAGCCGCGTCACCGCCTTCGACACGCTCGCCTTCGACAGCCCGAGCGATGCCGCCGCGGCGGTAAAGCTGCCGCCATCGGCGACAGCGACGAAACAGGCCCAGCCTTCATAGTCGGGAAGTGCCACGCAACAGCTCCTGAATGGAAACGATGGTTTTCCATCTACGCTATTTTCGAAACGATCGGAATGCCTATTTTGTCCTCAACAGATGAACGCCGCCGGGCCCCGATGCCCCAAGGCGGCAAGGAAAGGACAAGGCCAATGATCGACATTCGCAAATTCGACAGCTTGGGCCACGCCGACCACGGCTGGCTCGACGCCCGTCACCATTTCTCTTTCGCAAACTATCACGACCCGAAACGGATGGGTTGGGGCGCGCTCCGCGTCTGGAACGACGATGCCATCGCGGCGCAGTCGGGTTTCCCCCCGCACCCGCACCGCGACATGGAAATCATCACCTATGTCCGCAGCGGCGCGATCACGCATCGCGACAGCATGGGCAACAGCGGCCGCACCGCGGCGGGCGATGTCCAGGTCATGAGCGCCGGCACCGGCGTGACGCACAGCGAGTTCAACCTCGAGGATGAGGAAACGACGCTGTTCCAGATCTGGATCATGCCCGACCGTGATGGCGGCAATCCTGGCTGGGGCGCGCGCCAGTTTCCCAAGAATGACCGCTCGGGCCAGTTCGTGACGCTGGCGAGCGGCATCGAGGGCGACGAAGCCTTGCCGATCCGCGCCAACGCCCGCGTCGCTGCGGCGACGGTCAACGCCGGTGAGAGCATCTCCTACGACCTCGAAGCTGGACGTCACGCCTACCTCGTCGCCGCCAAGGGCCGCATCCGCGTCAACGGCGCGGAGGCCGATCCCCGCGACGGCATCGCGCTCCGCGATGTCGGAACGATCGAGGTTGAGGCGCTCGACGACGCCGAGCTGGTGCTGGTCGACAGCCTCTGACGAAGCCACCGGGCCGCCGACGTCCCCCTCCCTGACGGCGGCCCACCCGGTGCCGCGAGTTCTTCCCAAAACATGGGCGGCTCGCGGCACCCTCTCTCCCCTGAAGTGAAAAGGAGTATCCCCGATGACCCATATTCTTCGCATCGACGCCAGCGCCCGCAACGAAGGTTCGACCACCCGCCCGCTCGCCGACCAGCTGGTGAACCGCCTCGTCGAACAGGGTTACGGCGCCACCATAACCCGTCGCGACCTCAACACCGCACCGCCCGCGCTGCTCACCGAAAGCTGGATCGGCGCCAATTTCACCGACGAAGCGGCGCGCAGCGACGAGCAAAAGGCCGTGCTCGCGGGGTCGGACGAACTGATCGCCGAACTCGAAGCCGCCGACACGATCGTCATCACCGCACCGATCTATAATTTCGCGATCCCCGCGTCGCTCAAAGCCTGGGTCGACCTGATCGCCCGCGCGCGCCGTACCTTCCGTTATACCGAAGCCGGTCCCGAAGGGCTGCTGACGGGCAAGCGCGCGTTCATCGTTTTTGCCTCGGGCGGCGTACCGCTGGGCAGCGAGGTCGATTTCGCGAGCGGTTACCTGAAGCATATCCTCGGCTTCGTCGGCATCACCGACGTCACGATCATCGCCGCCGACGGCCATATGATGGACGGCGAAGCGGTCGCTCGCGCCACCTCGACGATCGATGGCCTGAAGCAGGCTGCCTGAACCGATGCGCCATCTCCCGAGCCTCTTCCTTTCGCATGGCTCGCCGATGATGGCGCTCGAGCCCAGCCCGGCGCGGACCTTCCTCGCCGGGCTGGGTGCCGGGCTCCCGCGCCCGCGCGCGATTCTCGTCGTGTCGGCGCATCATGACGCCGCGTATCAGGGCGATCGCGCCACCGTCACCGCCTCGCCGGCGCCGCCGACGATCCACGACTTCGGGGGCTTTCCCGACGAACTGTTCGCGATGTGCTACCCCGCGCCGGGCGATCCGCTGCTCGCGACGCGCGTGGTCGAACTGCTCGCGGAACACGGCCTTGCCGTCACCGCCGATCCCGAACGCGGGCTCGATCACGGCGCCTGGGTGCCGTTGTCGCTAATCTACCCCGACGCTGACATTCCCGTCGTCCAGCTCTCGATCGCCTCGAACGCCTCGCCCGAATGGCATTATGCGCTCGGGCAGGCGCTCGCGCCGCTTCGCGATGAGGATGTGCTGATCATCGGATCGGGCAGCATCACGCACAATCTGCGCGCGCTGTTCGCGGCGCGTCTGCCGATCGACGCCCCGGCGCCAGCATGGATCACAGACTTCACCGACTGGATCGCGGATCGGATGGCCGCCAGCGCCGTCGATGACGTGCTGCAAAGCGTCGAGCGCGCGCCGCATGGCCGCGACAATCACCCGACCCCCGACCATATATTGCCGCTGTTCGTGGCGATGGGCGCGGGTGGGGCGGCGGCGCCCTTCAAAGCCGAACGGCTGCACGCCAGCGTGACCTATGGCCTGCTCGCGATGGACGTTTACGCTTTCGACTGAGCGGCAGCCCGCCTATAGCGCGCCATGCTCCTTTCAGATCGTGTTCTCTTCCTCGATGGCGAGGCCCTCGTCATCGACAAGCCTGCGGGCCTTCCCGTCGATGCCCCGCGCGACGGCAGCATCAGCCTCGAGAATCATCTCGACCTTTTGAAGTTCGGCTTCAAGCGCTGGCCGCTCGCGGTCCACCGGCTCGACCGCGACACCTCGGGCTGCCTGCTGCTCGCGCGCAATCCCAAGGCGCACGGCCGTTTCACCCGCGCGTTCGAAAGCCGCGAGGTCGAAAAGCAATATCTCGCGATCGTTGATGGCATCCCCGACGGCGACGGCGGCACGATCGACCTTCCGCTGTCGAAGGTGTCGACCGCCGAAGAAGGCTGGCGCATGGTCGGCGATCCGAAGGGCAAGCCCTCGGTCTCGCATTGGGAAAAGCTCGCCGTCGTCGGCGACCGCGCGCTGCTGCGCTTCCGCCCCGAAACCGGCCGCACGCACCAGCTGCGCGTCCACGCGCTCGAAGGGCTCGGCTTTCCGCTTGTCGGCGACCCCGTCTACGGCCGCGGTGGCACCAGGACGCGCACCTTGCTCCATGCCGAACGGCTGGTGGTAAAACGTGACGTCAAGCCGTCGATAATTGCCGAGGCGCCGTTCCCCGACAGCTTCATCGCATTGGGCTTCGCGGCGCCGGAGGGAGCGGAGCCAACGCGTGGCTGAGATCCCCGAAAGCGCGATTAGTGAAAAATTTCTAGCCGGCACGGGCCCCGGCGGACAGAATGTCAACAAGGTCGCGACCGCGTGCCAATTGCGCGTCAATGTCTATGCGCTCGGCCTCACGCCCGACGCGTTCAAACGACTGAAAACCCTCGCGGGCAGCCGGATGACGACCGAGGGCGAACTCATCATCCTCGCGCGCCGCTATCGCACGCAGGAAGCGAACCGCGCTGACGCTCGCGAACGCCTGTCCGAACTGATCGACGCCGCGCTCGTGCGCCCCGAACGCCGCATCAAGACCAAGCCGAGCAAGGCGGCCAAAGCGCGCCGCGTCGACAGCAAGAAAGCGCGCAGCAGTGTCAAGGCCGGTCGCGGACGGGTGCGCGGGACCGACTAAGCTTGCAATGACCAGTCTCTACCGTCTTGATGTCCCCGCCAGCACGATCGCCGCGGCGTTCGGTGCCGAGGCCGGCAATGACCCTTGGACCGGCGACTATGTCGCGCCCGGTCGCCCGGCGCCGGTGATCGTCAGCGACGGCCGTGGCGGATCGCGGCGTTATCTGCGCCCGAAACTCTGGGGCGTTCCGCCGCCGCCGCAGGGCGACCGGCCGGTCACCAGCGTTCGCAACCTTGCCAGCCCGTTCTGGATCGGGACGCTGCGCCACGCCGAATTGCGCTGCCTGATCCCCGCGACCGCCTTTGCCTATTGGTCGGGCCCCGAAGGCGCGCGGCGCCAGCACTGGTTCTCGGTGCCGTCGCGGCCGGTCTTCGCCTTTGCCGGAATCCATCGGCAGGGCGATGACTGGCCCTGCTTCGCGATGCTTACGACTGACGCCAATCGGCTGGTCGCGCACCATCAGCCAAAGGGCATGCCGGTGATCCTTCATCCCGAAGATTATGGCACCTGGCTGAGCGGCGAGTGGCGTGCCGCCGTGGCGCTCGCGGTCCCCTATCCCAGCCAGTTGATGGCGGTCGGCGACACACCACCGGTATAACCGATTTTCACCATATCGCTTCACTTTGAGGTAACCAACGGTGTCCTAAAAGCGGTGCGACCAAGAATGACATGCAGGGACCGAATCCGTGTTGGGGAATCGCACCATCGAAACCAGGAAAGCGCCGACCGCCGGGCGAGGCGCCGAGCGCGCACCCGTGACCGCGCGCGCGCGTTTCCGCGAGCCGGGGCTAAACCCCTTCGACGTCGAACTGTTCGATCTTTCGTCGACGGGCTTTCGCATGGTCACCTTTTTCCGGCCGCAGATCGGCAAACATATCTGGGTGAACCTGCCCGGGCTCCAGCCGCTGGAGGCGGTCGTCCGCCGCGCCGATGGCAACAATTATGGCTGCGAATTCGTCAATCCGCTTCATCCTTCGGTGGCGAAGCACCTGCAGGTAAAGCTGCGCGGCCAGTAAGCCGGTTCAGCCCTCGGGCTTCTCCGATTTTTTCAGGATGTGCTTCCACTCATCGGGCGTCACGCGCCCGACCGATAGCCGCGACTGGCGGATCAGATCCATGTCGGCGAGCTTGGAATCGGCCTTGATCGCCGCCAGCGTCACCGGATTGGCGAGCGAGCGCACTGGCGCGACGCGCACCACGACCCAAGGCGATCCCTTCTCGGCAGTCGGGTCGGGAAAGCTCTCTTCGGTGATCTCCATGATCCCGACGCATTCCTTGCCGATATTGCTGTGATAGAAAAATGCCTCGTCGCCGACCTTCATCGCCATCATGTTGAGTTTCGCGGTGTGATTGCGCACGCCGTCCCAGATGCCGGTGCCGTCCTTGACGAGTTGCTCCCACGCATAGGCGTCGGGCTCGGATTTCATCAGCCAATATTGCTTGCTCATGGGCCGGGGCTTAGCCGAGCCGCGCGCGGGACGAAACCGCCTTTTTCCCTTTAACCGTCGGCGGACAGCGCCTAAATCGCGACTCATGACGCGCCCGAGCGGCGCCGCCCCGATCAGATGGACAATAATCGCATGACTGCTGCCGTACCCGTCATTTCCATGTCGCTCCCTGCCGACCAGTTCGCAAAGGATTTCGGCGCCTCCTTCGAACGCTTTGGTTTCGCGATGATTACCGATCATGGCATCGACCCCGCGCTGATCGACGAAGCGTGGGACAAGGCGAAAGCCTTCTTCGCGCTGCCCGAGGAAACCAAGCGCGCCTATCATATCGCCGGCGGCGGCGGCGCGCGCGGCTATACCCCCTTCGGGACCGAGATTGCCAAGGGCGCGAAGGAAGTCGACCTCAAGGAATTCTGGCACGTCGGCCGCGACCTGCCCGCCGGGCACCGCCTCGCCGCGCAGCAGCCGAACAATGTCTGGCCCGCCGAAGTCGAAGGCTTCCGCACTGCCTATGACAAGCTCTTCGCCGAATTCGACCGCGTCGGCGGCCGGCTCCTGTCGGGCATCGCGCGCTATCTCGGCCTCGCGCCCGATTTCTTCGACGACACCGTCGCCGACGGCAACAGCGTGATGCGCCTGCTCCATTATCCGCCGGTCGAAGCCCCCGCGAAGGGCATCCGCGCCGAGGCGCATGAAGACATCAACACGATCACGCTGTTGCTCGGCGCCGAAGAAGCCGGCCTCGAAATCCTCGACAAGGACGGCAGCTGGCTTCCGGTCTCGCCCCCGCCGGGCGCGATGGCGGTCAATGTCGGCGACATGCTGCAACGGCTGACCAACAACAAGCTGCCCTCGACCACCCACCGCGTCCGCAATCCCGACGCGGGCCGCGCGAGCGTCGCGCGCTATTCGATGCCCTTTTTCCTGCATTTCCGCTCAGACTATCCGATCGAGACGCTCGAAAGCTGCGTCGATGCCTCGCACCCAAATTTATATCCGACGCCGATCACCGCAGACGAGTATCTGCAGGAGCGGCTGCGCGAGATCGGACTCAAGAAATAGGTTGATTTGAGCTATACTGGCTGTTCTCCGGAGGAGAGTGGCTATGACCTACGAAGGCGAATGCTTCTGTGGCGCGGTGAAGCTGGAGGTTACGGGCGAGCCCGAAGGCATGGGCTATTGCCATTGCCAATCGTGCCGATCCTGGTCCGGCGGGCCCGTTAACGGCTTCACTTTGTGGAAGCCCGGAAACGTCCATATCATTGAAGGAGAGGATAATGTCCGAACCTTCAACAAGACGCCGGGCAGCAGCCGCAAATATTGTAGCCAGTGCGGCGGTCATCTGATGACCGATCATCCGGGGCTCGGCGTCGTCGATGTCTTCTCGGCGACACTATCGACGCTCGCGTTCGCGCCGGGACTGCACATCAACTACGCCGAGACGGTGCTGCCGATGAAGGACGGACTGCCCAAGTTCCGCGATTTTCCTGGCGCTTTCGGCGGATCGGACGAGCAGGTCGCCGAATAGGCGGGTCTTGTCGCCGTTCATGGTTCCCGTCGACTTAACGATTTCTCCAATAATCGAACGCGAGCTGCTGCTGTTCCCTGATAAACCGCGCCGCCGCGACGCCTTCCCACGGGCCATTATAGCCGAGCAACAGCGCCGTCCCGCCGACCCACCAGCCTTGTCCGGGCAGCCGGTCGCTCTCGCGCACCACCAGCACCGCCAGATCGGGTCCGCCGTCCATCGCGCTGAGGCGGTCGACCTCTTCGAGCGTCCGGCACACCGCGCGCATCTTGGGCCGCGTGAAGCGGAAACCCAGATCGCCGAGCAGTTCGGAGTAGCTGACGCTGCGCCCTTCGCGCGCCGCCTCGATCAATATCGCGCGGATGCGCGGCGCGTCGCCGAGCGCCGACACATCGGCCGGGCTTTCCTCGCCGCCTAAACCCTGGTCTTTGGCGGCCATGGGATGAATCCGGAGGTGCGCGCGACATAGTCGGCATAATCGGGCCGCGTCTTGTGCAGCCCCTTTTCGAGCAGTGCCTTGCCCGACCATCTGGTGAGCGTGAAGGTCAGGAAGACCGGTCCGATCACACTCGCGAGCGCGGGCGCCCAGCCGAGGTCGGCGACCACCAGCCAGATGCCCCACCACGCCAGCGCATCGCCGAAATAATTGGGATGGCGGGTATAGCGCCACAGTCCGGTGTCGAGCACCTTGCCCTTGTTCGCGGGGTTTTTCCGAAAGGCGTCGAGCTGCGCGTCGCCGATGCTTTCGAACGCAATGCCGGCGAGCGCCGCCGCCGCGCCGATCCAGCCAAGGGCGCCGACGCTCGCGGCCGGGTTGCCCGCGCTCGCCCAGATACCGATCTGCGCGGGCAGGCAGGTGATGAACAGCAACGGCGCCTGCGTCAGGAACACCAGGACAAGCGCGGTCCTCGCCCAGCTCCACTTCCGCTTCTCCATCGAGAGCGCGAGGATTTTCTTGTAGCGCGGGTCCTCGCCATGGCCTGCCCAGCGGATCGTCAGATGGATTGCGAGCCGTAGCCCCCACAGCGATGTCAGGCCGAGGAGCAGCCTGGCGTGCGCGCCCTCGGCGCCGACCTGCCACCATGTGCCCCACGCGAGCAACACCATGCCGAACGCCCAAAAGGCGTCGATGAATGATACATCGCGGATCAGCGTCGCGATGCCCCACAGCAGCAGGATCAAGCCGAGCAATCCGCCGAAATTAACCGTAAGCAGCAAAAGGGCGTCACTCACGCGCGCATGTCTCGTTCCTCATCGCGGCCGACGATGTCATCGATCGAGCGCGCCTGCCGCTCGGGGAATCGGGCGGTATGGCTCTTATATACCTCAAATACCTTCATCATGTCGGCGCGAAAGTCGCCGCTGGGCCATATCAGCGGGCCGAGCCCGCCGGTCTTGGTGCCATAATCCATGAAGCCGACGACGAGCGGCACCTTGGCCGCCATCGCGATCTGATAAAAGCCGGTGCGCCATTTCGCCGCCTTGCCGCGCGTGCCCTCGGGCGCGACGGTCAGCATGAATTCGGCGCGACGCGCGAATTCATCGACCATCTGCTGGACGACATTGCCGCCGCCGCGGCGATCGACCGGAACCCCGCCCATCTGGCGGATAAAGCCACCGATCGGCCAGCGGAACAGCGACAATTTGCCCATGAAAAAGGGACGGATCTTGAGGTCGGCGGTCAGTCCGAGGAAATTGACGAAATCCCAATTGCTCGTGTGCGGCGCCGCGATCAGGATGAAACGCCGCGGCTCGGGCACCTCGCCGACCGCTTTCCATCCGCGCATCCGGTACAGCAAAAGCAACAGACGGCGCACCGCGCGCGCCACCAGCCCCGGCGGGTCGTCATTCATACTCGTCACGCTTGGTCCTCTCCCTAGGCCCGGATTGCGCGAAAGCCCGCCGCGGCGCAAGGGGCCGCGCATCGCGGGCTTGCCGCGGCCCGGTCTTTCTGCTCCCTTCGTCCGCAAAACAGGGGAGAAAAAGATGAAGACGCTGTCCGCGCTGCTGACGTCCGCCATGCTGCTTGCGGTGCCGGCTATTGCCGCCGAGGCGCAGCCACGCCCCGATCAGATCGCCTTCCGTGACCTTTACAAGGAGCTCGTCGAGACCAACACGACGCTCTCTTCGGGCAGCTGCAGCCTCGCCGCCGAACGCATGGCGGCGCGGCTGAAGGCGGCGGGCATTCCGGCCAGCCAGCTTACCCTGTTCGCCACCGCCGAAAACCCCAAGGAAGGCGGTCTTGTCGCCGTCTATCCGGGCACCAGCAAGACCGCGAAGCCGATCCTGCTCGTCGCACATATCGACGTCGTCGAAGCGAAGCGCGCTGATTGGGAGCGCGATCCGTTCGTCATGGTCGAGGAGAATGGCTATTTCTATGGCCGCGGCACCGCCGACGACAAGGCGCAGGCGGCGGTATGGGTCGACACGCTGATCCGTTTCCAGAAGGCGGGCTACAAGCCCAAGCGCACGGTCAAGGTCGCGCTGACCTGCGGCGAAGAAACCAACGGTGCGTTCAACGGGGTCGAATGGCTCGCCGCGAACAAGCGCGACCTGATCGACGCCGAATTTGCATTGAATGAGGGCGGGGGCGGCGACAGCGACGGGAAAGGCAAAGTTCTGGGCCAGTCGGTACAAGTCGGCGAAAAGACCTTCGCGAACTTCCGGTTAGAGACGAGAAACCCCGGCGGGCACAGCTCGGCGCCGGTGCCCGACAATGCGATCTACGAGCTTTCGCGCGCGCTCACCAAGGTTGCGGACTATGAATTCCCGGTCGAGATGACAGACACGACGCGCCGCTTCTTTGCCGAGGCGGGCGCGGCGCGCGGCGACGAGACGGGGAGGGCGATGGCCGCGCTGGCGAAGAACCCCGCCGACAAGACTGCCGAGGCGATCGTCAACAAGGACCCGTTCCTCCACAGCAATTTGCGCACCACCTGCGTCGCGACGTTGCTGGATGGCGGCCATGCCCCGAACGCACTGCCGCAGCGCGCGGGCGCGAACATCAATTGCCGCATCTTCCCGGGGCACAGCATCGAATCGATCAAGGACGAACTCGCGAAGGTGATCGGCGATCCGGGCGTCACGATCACGCAGCTGCCGCCCAAACGCCCCGCGCCGCCCGCACCGCCGCTCGATCCGAAAATCATCGGCCCGATGCAGACGCTCGTCGACAAATATTGGTCGGGGCTAAAGGTCATCCCGTCGATGGCGAACGGCTATACCGACGCGACCTTCCTTGGCGCCGCCGGCATCCCGACCTATGGCATCCCCGGCATGTGGGGCGACCCCGACGGCAATGGCGCGCACGGCCTGAACGAACGCATGGAAGTCCGCTCGGTCTATGTCGGGCGCGACTATATGTTCGATCTGGTGAAGGCTTACGCGGACAAGCCTTAACCCACGAACGCGCGCTCGATCACGAAGTCGCCGGGCGCGGCGTTCGACCCTTCCTTGAAGCCGAGCGCCTCGAAGCGCGCTTCGAGGTCGCGGATCATCGCCATGCTGCCGCACATCATGATGCGGTCGGTGGCGGGGTCGAAATGCGCCGGGCCGGTCAGCGGATGGCCGAACAGGCCGCCATTTTCGATCAGCGCATCGATGCGCCCCTCGGTGCGGAAGGGCTGGCGCGTCACCGTCGGCAGGTAATGGAATTGCAGCAGCGCCTGGTCCTGCACCAGCGGGTCGCCCGCGAGCTGGCTTTCGAGCTCGTCGCGGAACGCCAGGTCGCTGACCTGCCGCACGCAGTGGACGAGCTGGATCTGGCTGAAGCGCTCATAGATATCCGGATCGCGCGCGAGGCTGAGGAAGGGCGCGAGGCCGGTGCCGGTCGACAGCAGGAACAGCCGCTGGCCGGGAAGCAGCGCGTCGGCGACGAGCGTCCCGGTCGGCTTGCGCCCGAGATAAACGGGATCGCCCGGCTGGATCTTCTGGAGCCGCGAGGTCAGCGGGCCGTCGGGCACCTTGATCGACAGAAATTCGAGCTCGTCGGCATAGGCGGGGCTGGCGATCGAATAGGCGCGGAGCAACGGGCGGCCTTCGCCCGGCAGCCCGATCATCACGAACTCGCCCGAGCGGAAGCGGAAGCTCGGCGGGCGTGTGATCGTGAAGCTGAACAGATGCTCGTTCCAGTGGCGCACCGAACGCACCTCCTCGACGGTCAGCGAGGCGGAGGGGGCCAGCTTGGCGGCTTCGGCAATACGGTCACTCATCGCTTTGAACTTTCCTGATGTGTCATGGTGCCGGCCGCGAGGTCCGGCATATCGAATCCCGCCGCGACCAGCCGGTCGACCGCGGCGCCCATCGCCTTGGCGATCGGGCCGACGCTTTCTCCCTCGGCCAGAAAGGCCAGCGTCGCATGGGCATTTGCGGCGTTCTCAAGCGAAAAATCGCGCCAGAGTCCAAGCAGAATTGCTTCATCCTCTGAAATCTGGAGACAGGGCAGGGGCGCAAGCAGCAATGTTTCGACCGCATCGCCGGCAAGCAGCGCCATCGCGACGTGGAAGTCGGGCAGGGCGGGCGCGGCATCGACCGCGGAAAAGCCCCGATGCAGGACCTGCGGCGGACATCGCCCGCGGTCGGCGGCGTGCACCCACCCGCGCATCGCCCAGAGCAGAAAGCGTCCGCTGTTGCAAAGGCTGTCCACCCGGCGGTCGACAAAGGCGTACATAGTTTCCCTTTCCAGCGCGCGCGGCAAGGCGCGCCGGCGGGCTTATATGTTATTGCGAGTCATTTGCAATTAATATTTCTATGGGGGATGCCGCCGGCGGACTGAACCCGGGCCGTGCGGCCAAAGGAAGCGCTTCCGTCCGGCCGTTCAAGATCGGGCGTGGCCGCGCTCTTTCTTCTTTCGTCATTCCCACTTCCGCGGGAACAACGGATGTTAGAAACATTAGCTCACCGCCCCCAACGCCAAACTGCTTCACTGCCGTTTGCCTTGCCACACGCTGCGGCCGGAGTGCGCCGGCTGGGCAGCGCCGAGGACGAGGCCGGGCCGGCGTGCGGGAGCGCTGGGGGGTGGGACGATCTCGAAGCCCGAGGGGACGGCATGGGTCGCCGGAGCCGCCCCGCCGTGCGCGGCGCGGAGCAATGTCGTGTCGATCGTCCGGTCGGTTTCGATGCCAAATCTTTTGTCGACCACCCAGCGGACGGTGCCCAGCATCGGGTCGTGACCTGGCAGAAACACCGTGATTCGCTCGCCGATATTAAGGGCGACGGGCCCCTGTCCGCCGATACCGGTTTCGGACACGTTGCGGATCGTTACATCGAATTGCCCGAGTCGCGTGCAGGCAAGCGCGCCCTTTACCAGGCGCGACTGACGCCGCTGGCGTTTGTCGGGAGAAACGGATGAGGCAGGGGAAGCCTCGGGACTGGACATGCGCGACTCATCTCTGTCGCCCGACCCCCACGCCGGCCGATATTGTGGTCCGCAGATAGTCGTAAAGGCAGAAGGTAAATTTTCGTATAGCGTGTTCGGTAATTATTGCGCCGGCGGCAGCCCGTCAAAAGTGACGATGCTTTCGCTGCCGTCTACGGAAAGCGCTGAAACAACAAAGAAATTATCGTCGACGATCGCACCGGACAACACGACCTCGTAGCATCCGACGGGACGACCCGGCGGCCGGACCAGTCGTTGCGTCGGCGCGGCGCCAGTACAGCCGACAGGCGGCAGCGTCCTTAACACGCGGACTTAACACGCGGACGCGCCCGCGACGATCAAGCCATCGGTGCCGTGAATGCCGTCGACGATATCGTTGTTGAGCAGCCGCGACCTGCCAATTCTGTTCCTTGGCGTGGCCTTCAGCCGCGCCGGTCGGCGGCGGGCTTTCATCTTTCGCGAAGGCCGCGGTGAGCAGCAGTACGGCGAGCAGGCTCTGTTTAATCATGCCGCCTCATGCCTTCCAACGCGAACAAAGTTAAAGCCCCTCCCCTAAAGGAGAGGGGCTTTAACGGTTAGCCGAGGCCCGAGAAGCGGATGTCCTGGACGCGTCCATAGCGAATCTCGCAGGTGAACTTGCCCTTGTCGTACGATCCGCCGCGGCCCCAGCGGCCGCCATAACCGTCGCGGACGATGACGCGGCCCTTGACGCGGTAACCGTCACGCTTGCGGTCGATGCTCGTCACCTCGGTCACGTCGATACGGCCATAGCGGCGGCTGCCGCGCTCGACCGAATTGACGCACTGGCTGACCGCGCTGCGGCTGTTGCCATAGCGGTTATAGTCATAGCCATAGCCGTAGCGGGCATCGTCATAGCGGCCGCGATAGCGATCGTCGTAACGGGCGTCGCGGTCGTAACGATCATAGCGGTCGTTGTCGCCGCTCGACAGGATCGCGGCGAGGCCGCCGATCACGACGGCGCCGGCGATGATTTCGCCCGCGCTGATCCCGTCGCGGTCATAGCGATCGCGCGCGACCGCGGGGGCGGCGCTCATCAGCATCGCGCCGGCGGTGGCCGCACCAATTGCGGCCTTGGTCAGGGTGGTCTTGATAGCCATGGTTCGGTCTCCTTAAGCGCAGGCGGCAGCGTCGCGGCCTGTTGGAGACTGTTTACCGATTCGGCTGTGACAAGGCGCTGAACCCGCTGCTTATCTGGGGTTCAGACTTGGTTTCGCTGGCGTTCATAAAGAAAAGGCCCCTCGCCATGGGCGAGAGGCCGTTTACCGGTCGTTGAATAGCGTCAGCCAAAATTGACGTCGACGACGCGGCCGTTGCGGTAGCTGCAGCCAAAGCTGCTCACCTCGCCGCCGAGGCGCGAAGCGGTGCCGGTGACGTACCAGCCGCCGTTATTCGGTTCGGTCCCGGTGATGCTGTCGACGCGGGCGTCGTCGCCCATCTCGCCCTCGACCGCCCAGCTGCACGCGTCGGCGGCGCGGCTTTCGGCCTCGCCGCGGCCATAGGCGCCGGGTGTGATGTCATTCGGTGCATCGGGTTCGTAACGCGGCACCTCCAGCCGCTGGTCGTCGCCGCGATAGGGCGGCTCGTAACGATAATCGGGCGCGCGTTCGCGCTTGTCCTTGCCCACCGAGCTCGCGATCGCGGCGATCGTGCCGATGACGAGCAGCCCGCCGAGCACCTCTCCGGTGCTGATATGGTTGCGGTCGCGATAACCCCAGCCGCCATGATGGCGCCCGCGCGCTTCGGCGGGGACGGCGCTGAGGCCGACCGAGGTCAGGACGATCGCCGCCGCGGTGGTGATGCTGGTCAATTTACGCATCGAGGGAAACTCCCCTTCGGCGGGCTCAGGATGGTCCAGCCCGCAATGTCACCGCCCTACGCGCGCGATGCTTTCGCGCCGCTGAACCGTGGCCGGCGCGCGGCGAGCCGAGTCCCGATATGGAAAGGCCCGCCATCCGAACGGATGACGGGCCTTGGGACCAGTTATAGGTGACCAGACCTGTTCCTGGGTATCAGCAGACGCAGCGCGGCTTAGGCCGTGGCTTCCACTTTTTCTTCGCGACATAGCGTTTCCGCACCGGGACATTTTCATAATAGGTGCGCGTGCTCGTCTCGACCGTTTCGGTGACGATCGGGGCGCCGTTGATGATCGTCGTGACGACGACGCCAGGGGTGTAATAGCCGTAGCCATAGCCGCCATATTGATAGCTCGTCGAATAGCCGCCGGGATAATATCCACCCTGATAATTGCCGCCATCATGGCGATAGCGGACAGTGCGGTTTGACCAATATTCGTCGCACTTCTTCTTGTCCGACGCATTGCCGATCGCCGATCCGGCAAGGGCGCCGACCCCGGCGCCGATCAGCGTGCCCGCGGTGCGATCGCCGCGTCCGGCTATGCGGTTGCCGGCGATGCCCCCCACGAGCCCGCCGACAACCGCGCCGCCCACTGTGCCCCCCCGGCCACAGCGGCGTTCCATCTCTTCGTCGTAACGGGCGTCATAGCCGCCCTGATAGTAGGGTTCATAGGCGGGCGGCGGCGGGTAACCCGCGCCATGGCCCTCGATCGTGCCTTCATAACGGCCTTCGTAACGGCGGCCGTCGGATGTCTCGTACGTACCGTCCCAGGTGCCGGTCCAGCGGCCCTCGGCGTCATAGGTGCCGTTGACGTGGCGATAATCGACTTCGCTCGGTACGCGGTCGGGATAGCCGGTGTAGACGCGGCTATCGGGATCGGCGGGAACACCATAGTCGAGCGCGGGCTGTTCGGCTCCGGCGCGCCCCGCCAGCAACAACGACCCTGCGGCCATTCCCAACAACACGAACGTGCGCATGACTTACTCCCTGTTCCACCGGCCCGAACCGATTGGTTAACAGTTTGTTAGCAAATTTAGCGATTCGTCGCGAATCCGTTAACCGTGACTTATCTGTCCCGATTTGGGGCGGGATTCAGGCCGCGAGCGCGGTCGCGATGCGCACGACGAGCGCTTCTGCGCCCGCCTGGTCGGCGGCGGTGAAGCGGTCAGGGATCGGGCTGTCGAGGTCGAGCACGCCGACCAGTCGGTCGTTCGCGATCACCGGCACGACCAGTTCGCTGCGGCTGTCGGCGTCGCACGCGATATGGCCGGGGAAGGCATGGACATCGTCGACGCGCTGAGTCGCGCGCAGCCGCGCGGCGGCGCCGCACACCCCTTTGTCGAGCGGAATGCGGATGCACGCCGCCTTGCCCTGGAACGGGCCGAGCACCAGTTCCTGACCGTCGAAGCGATAGAAGCCCGCCCAGTTGAGGTCGGGGATCGCCTGCCAGATCAGCGCCGCGACATTCGCCATATTGGCGATGCCGTCGGGCTCGCCCGCGACGAGCGCCGCCGCGGCGTCGCCCGCCTCGGCCCAGAGTTCGGCGGAGTCGGTCGCGGAGAAGGACAGGGCATAGGACATTATTCGACGCTCAGCCCGGTCCACTTCGCCGCGAAGGCATATTTGTCGGCCGCCTCGGCGATGATCTTGTCGGTGGGCTTGCCGCTGCCGTGTCCGGCGCGCGTTTCGACGCGGATCAGGTGCGGCTTGTCACCCGCCTTCGCATGCTGGAGCGCGGCGGTATATTTGAAGCTGTGCCCCGGGACGACGCGGTCGTCGGTGTCGGCGGTCGTCACCAATACCGCAGGATAGGCGGTGCCGTCCTTGATATTGTGGTACGGCGAATAAGCGAGCAGGTTCTTGAAATCGCCTTCCTTCGACGGATAGCCATAATCGTCGACCCAATAGCGCCCCGCGGTGAAGCGGTCGAAGCGCAGCATGTCCATCACCCCGACCGCCGGCAGCGCCGCGGCGAACAGGTCAGGGCGCTGGTTGGTCACCGCGCCGACGAGCAGCCCGCCGTTTGATCCGCCTTCGATCGCGATCTGGCCTTTGCCCGCGATGCCTTCGGCGATCAGATATTCGCCCGCGGCGATGAAATCGTCGAAGACATTCTGCTTCTTGTCGAGCCGGCCGGCGTCGTGCCATGCCTTGCCATATTCGCCGCCACCGCGGAGGTTCGCGATCGCGAGCACGCCGCCCTTGTCGACCCACGCGAGCTTGGTAGGTGAAAAGCCGGGGGTCATCGAAACGTTGAAGCCGCCATAACCGTACAGCAGCGTCGGCGATCCCTTGCTGCGGTCGAGACCCTTCTTCATTACAATGAACATCGGCACCTCGGTGCCATCCTTCGACTTGTAGAAACGCTGTTCGACACTGAAGTCGGCGGGCTTGAAGGTCAGCTTCGGTTCGGCGAAAATCTCGCTCTTCCCGGTCTGCGTGTCGAAGCGGTAGATCGTCGTCGGGCGCGCGTAACTTGAAAATTCATAGAAGGTCTCGGGGTCGCTCGACTTGCCGCCAAAGCCCTTTGCCGCGCCGATGTCGGCGAGCCGGATGTTGGCGACTGGCTTGCCGTTCAAGGCGACCATGCGCGCCTCCGACTTCGCATCACCCAGGTAGGAGAGGATCAGGCGGTCCCCGACGCGCGATGCGCCGACCAGCGTTGCCTCATTCTCGCCGACCAGCTGTGTCAGCGAGGCGGGTTTTTTGATGTCCATCGACACAATGCGTCCGCGCGGCGCGCCCTGGTTGGTGACGAAGGTAAAGCGCGTGCCCTGGTTGGTGACATACTCCCAGTTGTTCGCGAAATCGTCGACGAGGGCGATCGGCTTGGCGCCGCGCTTGCCGAGCGGATGGAGGGTCAGGCCATAGCGCTCGTCGGTCCCTTCGGACGAGACGACGAGCAGATATTGGCCGTCGTCGGTGACCACCGCGCTGTTGTTGAGTTTGGGCTTGTCGGGGGTGGCGTGGATCAGCACGTCTTCGCTTTGCGGCGTCCCGAGCGTGTGGAAATAGACGCTGTGATTTTCGTTCAATGACTGGAACGCTTCACCCTCTTTGGGCTCTGGGAAGCGCGAATAATAAAAGCCGCTGCCGTCCTTCGCCCAGTCGAGCGCCGAGAATTTGACCCAGCGCACCTCGTCGGGAAGATCCTGCCCGGTCGCGACGTCCTTGACGCGCACGATGCGCCAGTCGGTGCCGCCGTCCTGCACCGAATAGAGAAGATATTTGCCATCCTCCGACGGGTTCCATTCGCCGAGCGCGGTCGCACCGTCCTTCGCCCAGCTATTGGGGTCGATCAGCACGCGGCCTTCGCCCTTCAACCCTTCGCGGACATAGAGCACCGACTGCGGTTGCAGCCCGTCGTTCCGGCTATAGAAATAGCGCGTCCCGGCCTTCGTCGGCAGTCCGAAGCGCTCATAATTATAGAGCTCGGTCATCCGCTCCCTGAACGTGTCGCGGCCCGGCAGCGTCTCCAGATAGCTGTCGGTGACCTTGTTCTGCGCCGCGACCCAGTCGGCGACCTTCGGATTGACACGCACATCGTCCTCGAGCCAGCGATACGGGTCGGCGACGCCGACGCCGAACTGCGGATCGACCGTGTCGCCGCGCGCGGTGTCGGGATAGGTCAATGCCTTGGACGTCGCCGATGTCGCGGCGGCATCGGCCGCCGCTGCTGCGCCCGGGGTCATCGTAAGGGCAACCAGCGCCAGCGGCGCGGACAGGGCTTTACGGGACATGGCAAGGCGATCCTCATGTTCTGGGGAGAAATTATCGTGCGCCGATATGTAGGCATCGGCAAGGGCCGGGCAAGAGGGTTTTCCCGTCCCTGCGGCAGGCACGGCTTTTCATCCATGCGGATGTCGGCTTTGGGGTGGGAAGCGGACTTGTCACCCCCAAAGAAAAAGGGCGGCTGTCCCACCGGACGCCGCCCTTGATCTGTTAGCGAAGACGCGAAGCTCAGGCTTCGGCCAGCTCGTCGTCATACTGTTCGACGGGACCCGAGTCCTGGCCCTTGGCATCGACGTCGCGATCGACGAATTCAATGATCGCCATCGTCGCCGCGTCCGAGGCGCGGATGCCGGCCTTGATCACGCGGGTGTAGCCGCCGTTGCGGTCCTTGTAGCGCTCGGCCAGGACGTCGAACAGCTTCTTGAGCTGCGTGTCGTCGAGCAGGCGGCTGTTCGCGAGGCGACGGTTGGCAAGGCCACCGCGCTTGGCGAGCGTCACCAGCTTTTCGATATAGGGACGCAGTTCCTTCGCCTTGGCGACGGTTGTCGTGATCTGCTCATGCTTGATGAGCGAAGCCGACATGTTGCGGAACAGGGCCGTGCGATGCGCGCTCGTGCGCTGAAGCTTCCGGCCACCCGATTTATGACGCATAATTCTTTCCTTCGTTCGTTAAGGGCCCGTGTGAGGTAGCCCAGACCAGGTCGATTGCGGGCCGACCCATTCCCGTTGGATGACGCCCCGGCGAACCGGGGCGCTATCTCGATCAGCCGAGGAGCTCTTGTTCGAGCTTCTTGGCCATTTCTTCGATATTCTCCGGCGGCCAGCCGGGGATGTCCATGCCGAGGCGCAGGCCCATCGACGACAGCACTTCCTTGATTTCGTTCAAGGACTTGCGGCCGAAGTTCGGCGTGCGAAGCATTTCGGCTTCGGTCTTCTGAACGAGATCACCGATATAGATGATGTTGTCGTTCTTGAGGCAGTTCGCCGAACGGACCGACAGTTCGAGCTCGTCGACCTTCTTGAGAAGGAAGCGGTTGAGCTGGTTGACGTCCGATTCATCGGCGGTGGTCGGCGAGGCCGCCATGCCGATGAGGCCGCTGTCATTCATCGCTTCTTCGAAGTGGACGAAGACCTGGAGCTGGTCCTGGAGGATGCGCGCGGCGTAAGCGACGGCGTCTTCCGGGGTGATCGTGCCGTCGGTTTCGACGGTCAGGTTCAGCTTGTCATAGTCCAGTTCCTGGCCGATGCGGGCATTGTCGACCTTGTAGGCGACCTGGCGCACGGGCGAGTAGAGCGAGTCGACCGGGATCAGGCCGATCGGCGCGTCGATCGGACGGTTGGCGGTCGCGGGGACGTAACCCTTGCCGGTGTCGGCAACGAGTTCCATGTTCAGCGTCGCACCGTCGTCGAGGTGGCAGATGACGTGGTTCGGGTTCATCACCTTGATGTCGCCCGACACCATGATGTCGCCGGCCTTGACGGTCGCGGGACCGGTTGCCGAAAGCTGGAGCCGCTTCGGGCCTTCGCCTTCCATCTTGAGCGCGATCTGCTTCACGTTGAGGACGATGTCGGTGACATCTTCACGCACGCCGGTCAGGCTCGAGAATTCGTGGAGCACGTTCTCGATCTTGATCGACGTGATAGCCGCACCCTGGAGCGACGAGAGCAACACGCGGCGCAGCGCGTTGCCGAGCGTCAGGCCGAAGCCGCGCTCGAGCGGTTCGGCGACGAAGGTCGCCTTGCGCTTGCCGTCGCTGCCAGCCTTGATTTCCAGGTTGCTGGGCTTCTTCAATTCCTGCCAGTTCCGGATATTGACAGTCATGGATTTCCCTTTGCTTTGGGCGGGACGAGTGGGGTCGACCACCTGTCCAGCGAGGATTTTTGTACGGGCGGCGCTCCGGCGGAGCGTGCCCGAAAGACGTCAGACGCGGCGGCGCTTGGCCGGGCGGACGCCATTGTGCGGGATCGGCGTCACGTCGCGGATCGACGTGATGTGGAACCCGACGGCCTGCAGCGCGCGGAGAGCCGATTCGCGACCCGCACCCGGGCCCTTGACTTCGACTTCCAGCGTACGGACGCCATGTTCGGCGGCCTTCTTGCCGGCGTCTTCGGCGCAAACCTGCGCCGCATACGGGGTCGACTTGCGGCTTCCCTTGAAGCCCATCATGCCGGCGCTCGACCAGGCAATTGCGTTGCCCTGCGCGTCGGTGATGGTGATCATCGTGTTGTTGAAGGTCGCGTTGACGTGGGCCACGCCCGACGAGATGTTTTTGCGTTCGCGCCGACGAAGGCGCTGCGGTTCACGAGCCATGATGTATTCCTAACCTAAATCCTGAATGGCCGGTGGCGGGCGATGCGCCGCTGCCCCGGCAGGGGAAATAAGGAAGCGCGCCCGGACGGACGCGCTCATACCTTACTTCTTCTTACCGGCGATCGCCTTGGCCTTGCCCTTGCGAGTGCGCGCATTGGTGTGCGTGCGCTGGCCGCGGACCGGAAGGCCCTTGCGATGACGCAGGCCGCGATAGCAGGCGAGGTCCATCAGGCGCTTGATGTTCATCGCCGTGTTACGGCGAAGATCACCCTCGACCGTGTGGTCGGCGTCGAGCGTTTCGCGGATCTGCAGGATTTCGGCATCCGAAAGATCCTGAACGCGACGCGTGTGGTCGATGCCCAGCTTGTTGGCGATGTCGACAGCGCTCTTGCGACCAATGCCGTGGATGTAGGTGAGCGCGATGATTACGCGCTTGTTGGTGGGCAAGTTGACGCCCGCAATACGTGCCATTGGTAACTTTCTCCTGCTCCACGGGGCCGTAGGCAATCGGCCCCATCTCAAAGCGTCTGATTTTCCAACGCAAAAAACGGACCACGATGCGCACGCAGGCGCTTCGCCGTCCGGTCAGGCTGTCGGAATGGACGCGCAACTAAGGTGAGTCGGCCCGATTGTCAAGCGAAGTGCGGTGGTTTGAGGCCGTAGATTATTGCTCAGGATGGCGATGTAAGAGCGACCGCCCGATCATGCAAGCGGTCGACGACGGCGGCATGGATTTCGGGGGCGCAAGCGATGACGCCGAACGCCTGGGCGCGCGGGGTATTGAAGCGCAAAGGGGCTCCGAACGCGTCGGTCACGGTGGCTCCAGCCTCGCTGGCGATCAGCGCCGAGGCTGCGACGTCCCACTCGAACCCCCAGCGCAGCGTCGCAACGAGGTCGGCGCGGTCATCGGCGACGAGCGCCATGCGCAATGCAATGCTGTTCGGCTTGGTGACGATGACGAGGTCGCTATCGACCTTGGGCAGCGTGTCGGCGGGGACGCGCGAACCCGCGAACTGCGTGCGCCGGCTGGCGTGCAGGGTTTCGCCATTGAGCAGTGCGCCCTGGCCCTTTTGCGCGACCCATAATTCGTCGAGCGCGGGGGCATATAGGATGCCGAACTCAGGCGTGCCGTCGATCACGAGCGCGACCGACACGCACCAGCCGGGCCGGCCGCGGATGAAATCACGCGTGCCGTCGATCGGGTCGACGCACCACATCGCGCGGCACGAGAGGCGGTCGGCGTTATCGGCGGTCTCTTCGGACAGCCATCCCGCCTCGGGCACCATCGCGCCGAGCACCGCCTTCAGCCGCGCGTCGACTGCAAGATCGACATCGCTGACCGGATTGTCGTGCGACTTGTTCCAGACATTGACCGCTTGCCCCTCGCCGCGCCAGCGCGCCATCGCCATGTCGCCGACTTCGCGGGTCGCGGCGATCGCGGCTTCGAGGTTGCGGCCGGGCATCGGCGCCGGTCCTAGCTCGACGCGACGGTCATGCCGTCGATGCGCAGCGTCGGCGCGTTGGTGCCGTGGCGGAATTCGAGGTCGTTCGCGGGGATCAGCGCCGCGAACATGTCGATCAGATTGCCCGCGATGGTGAATTCGGCGATCGGGCCGGCGAGCACGCCGTCCTTGATCAGGAAACCCGATGCGCCGCGGCTGTAATCGCCGGTCACGGCGTTGACGCCGTGGCCGATCAGTTCGGTGATATAAACGCCGTCGGCGATGCCCTCCATTAACGCCGCAGGCGTCACACTGCCCGCCGCGAGGTTCAGGTTGCTCGCACCGACCCCCGATGCGCCGCCGCCGCGGCTCGCATGGCCGGTGGGTGCCAGCCCAAGCTGCTTCGCCGAGGCGGTGTCGAGCAGCCAGCCGGTGATCTTGCCGCCCTCGACCAGATTGCGCGCGGCGGTCGGCAGGCCCTCGCCGTCGAAGGCGCGGCTGCGCAGGCCGCGCGGGCGATGCGGCTCGTCGCGGATGACGATGCCGCTGTCAAACAAGATCTGGTCTTCCTTGCCGAGCAGGAAGCTCGTCCCTCGTGCGATCGCGGGGCCGGCGATCGCGCCGAGCAGATGGCCGACGATGCCGCCGCTGACCCGCGGGTCGAGCAGGACCGGGACCTTGCCGTTCGGCGCCTTGCCCGGGTTCAGCCGCGCGACGGCGCGGGTGCCAGCACGGGCGCCGATGTCGGCGGTGCTTTCGAGGTCAGTCAGGTGATGCGCGCTGTGCCAGCCATAATCGCGCTGCATGCTCGCGCCTTCGCCTGCGATGACGCTCGCCGACAGGCTGTGGCCGCTCGAACCGTAACCGCCGGCAAAGCCGTGGCTGGTCGCGAGCGCGAAGCGCGTGCGGCTGTGGCTCGCGCTGCCGCCTTCGCTGTTGGTCACGCCCGCGACGGCGCGCGCCGCTTCTTCGACCGCGAGCGCCGCTTCGCGCAGCGCGGCGGGGTCGGCTTCGCTGTTATCGTCGAGGTCGAAATCGGGGATGATACCCTTGAACAGCAACTCTTCGGGCGCGAGCCCGGCATAGGGATCCTCGGGCGCCTCGCGCGCCATCGCAACGCAGCGCTCGACCAGCTTGGCGAGCTCGCCCGCGTCCATGTCGGCGGTCGATACGCTGGCGCTACGCTGGCCGACGAAGACGCGCAGCGAAATATCCTGCCCCTCGGACCGCTCGACATCCTCGAGCGCGCCGAGCCGCATCGAGACCGAGGTCGCGGCGTTGCAATAATAGAGCGCGTCGGCGGCATCGGCGCCGGCTTTCGCGGCGGCGTCGCACAGCATCTGCGCGCGGTCGAGGGCTTCGGAAACGGTCAGCATGGCCGCGCCCTATACGGCGCGCGGCAAAAAATCAAAACCAGCGCTGAAAAAGGGTCAGTTCGCGATCTTCGCGATGGCGTCGGTGGCGGCCATCGCGCCGCTGATCCACAGGAAGGGCAGCGTGAGTGCCGCGACCCACAGACGGCGGACGTCGCGGCGGAAGCGCGCATGCAGGCCCCAGCTGGCGAGCGCCTGACGGCTGAGGCGATACCAGTGCCGTTCGGTCGAGCGCGCGACGGGCAGGGCGAGCACGAGGAGCATGATCAACGCCACGACGATGAAAGCAGACGGCGCCCCGGCGGCGACCGCGCTCATCACGAGCCAGATCTGCAAGGCGGCAAAAGCGAGGAGCGCGGCGGCGGCGTGCCACGTCATTCGGCGACCGAGACTCCGTGCCGGCGGCACACTGACGGTCGTGCGCCTCCATAGGCGCGGTCCAAATGCTGATGCCATGTTACAGCCCCCTAGGCTGGCGATTCCCAGAACCGCACGTTTTGCCCCAAAAATTCCCAAGTCAAGACAGCTTGCCAGCGATTCGTTAATTTTTGCACTCGGTTCGGCGCGGATTCGCAACTGAATCGCGCTAGACTGCAAAAATACTGCAAAAACGGCCATATTCATCGCCTTATCGGCTCATAAATGCGGTCAATGGTCGAGCCGGGTCTGCGGTTGGTCGACTTGCTTCCGGAGCAGGCGGCGGTAGCGTCTAGGTCCTATCCGTCCATTCCAGGAAACCGGGGAAATCTATCATGCGTCATCTCGCCGTTCTGGCCGCCCTTGCCTTGCCCTTTGCCCCTGCGCTGGCCGCCGGGGAAGAGGCGCCGGCCGCCGAACCGAAGCCCGCCGCGCTTGTCGCCGACGGTGTGCCCGAAGTGCCCGCGGTGCTGGCGGCGGCAACCCGGCCCTATCTCGAATATCGCACCGCAGCCTTCGTCGGCTGGAACCCCGCAGACCGGTCGATGCTCATCGCGACGCGTTTCGGTAACACGGCACAGCTTCACCGCGTCACGCGGCCGCTCGGCGCGCGCGAGCAGCTGACCTTCGAGGCCGAACCGGTTTCGCATGGCGGCTGGTCGCCCGGGACCGGCGATGTGATGCTGATCGAAAAGGACATCGGCGGCAGCGAATTTTATCAGATTTTCGCGATAAAGGATGGCCGGCTGACGATGCTGACCGACGGCAAGAGCCGCAATTCGCTCGACGCGTGGAGCAAGGACGGCAGCCTCGTCGCGTTCACTTCGACCCGCCGTAACGGCCGCGACAATGATATTTATGTCATGAACCCGCGCGACCCCGCGTCGGCACGGCTGGCCGGGCAGGTCGACAGCAACGGCTGGTCGGTCGCAGGTTTCGCGCCCGACAAGAGCTGGGCGCTCGTCCAGCGCTCGGCGTCGGTCGAAAAGACCGATCTGTTCCGTCTCGACCTTGCGAGCGGAAAGATGATGCCGGTCGGCAATCACGCAAAGGAGATCGCTTTCAGCGGCGCCTCCTTCGCGCCCGACGGCACGATCTGGGTGGCGAGCGACGCCGGCAGCGACGTGCAGCGCCTCGGCACGCTCGATCCCGGGACCGGCGCCTTCACGCCGCGCGGCCCGGCGGAAAAATGGGATGTCGAGGCATTCGACATCTCGGGCGACGGACGATTCATCGCCTATGCGGTCAATGAGGCGGGCGTGAGCCGGCTGCGCGTGCTCGACGTCGCGAGCGGCCGGGCGCGCACGGTCGATGCGCTGCCCGCGGGCGTCATAGGGCATATAGATATCGCACCGTGGGGCGCGATCGGCATCGGTTTCACGTCGGCGCGCAGCGCGGCCGATGCCTATAGCATTGACCCCGAAACGCTCGCCGTGACGCGCTGGACGCAGAGCGAAACCGGCGGACTGAACGTCGCGCGCAACATCGAACCCGAGCTGGTCAGCATCAAGAGTTTTGACGGCACCGAGATGTCGGGCTTTCTCTATCGCCCCGATCCTGCGAAATTTCCAGGCAAACGGCCGCTGATCATGCATGTCCACGGCGGGCCGGAAAGCCAGTGGCGCCCCGAATATCTCGGCAGCACCAACTATATCGTCAATGAGCTGGGGGTCGCCTATTTCTACCCGAACGTCCGCGGCTCGACCGGTTATGGCAAGCGCTTCGTCGGGCTCGACAACGGGCCGTTCAAGCGCGAGGACAGCGTCAAGGACATGGGGGTGTTCCTCGATGTCCTCGCCAAGGACACGCGGCTCGACGCGTCGCGCTTCGGCCTGACCGGGCGCAGCTATGGCGGTTATATGTGCTACGCCGCCGCGACGCATTTCGCCGACAAGCTGCGCGCGAACCTCTGCGTCGTCGCCATCTCCGACTTCGTGACCTTCCTGGAGAATACGCAGGAATATCGCCGCGATCTGCGCCGCGTCGAATATGGCGACGAGCGCGATCCCGCGCAGCGCCGGAAGCTGACGGAAATCTCGCCGCTCACGCGCGTTGCCGACATCCGCAAACCGTTGTTTGTCGTCACCGGCGCCAACGACCCGCGCGTGCCTGCGTCCGAAGCGGATCAGGTCGTGGCCGCGGTGCGCAAGGGGGGCGGCACCGCCTGGCATCTGGTGGCGACGAACGAGGGGCACCAGTGGGGCAAGAAGGAGAATGTGGACTACACATTCTGGTCTTCGCTGCTCTTCTGGCAAACATATCTGTTAAACTGACGGCGGGTGTCACCCTCCGGCGAATGCCGGGCGCGACCGCTCGCCGGAAAGCCGGCTTAGTTTTTCGGCGGGGTCGGCAGCGGCTGTGCGTCGGCTTCGTCAGGGGCGGTCGGCGCGGGAGCCTGGCCGCTTGCCTGACGCTCGAGCTCCTCGGCCGCCTTTTGCCGTTCGGCGAGCGCGCGTTCCTCGGCGACCACCGCGGCTTCGACTTCGTCCGACGCGGAGTCGATGCCCGCGATGCGCTTGGCGCGTTCGTCGGCGATCATCGTCTGCCAGTCGGTCTTGTTCGCCGCCTGGCGTTCGGCCTTCGCGCCGGCGACCAGCGCCTGCGTACAGCCGGTGAAGCCACCGAGGCCGGTGGGCGAGCAGCTGTCGGTGCCAAAGCGGCCAATGCGTTCGACCGCAACAACCTTGTTCGCCCAGGCTTCGTTGCGGACGTCCAGCGGATTGCCGCGGAGCATCTCTGGAACGCGATAGCGTTCGGTTTCGGGAAGCTTCGCGCAGACCAGAATTTCGTCAGCTGCCCCTTTGGGGCATTGGTCGTCGCCGTAGACGACGACCTGATTGACCTTTTCGCCCTCGACCACGGTTTGCTGTGCCGCAGCGGGCAGGGCGGCGGCGCTGCCGGCGAGGATCAGCGCGAACAGGGGGAGGCGGGTCATCTCGATCTTCCTTTGTCGTTTCGGGCGGCATGGCAGCCGCTACCTGCATCCGTCGTGAACGGCGCCGGCGGTTATTCTATCAGATACGTTTCGACAGCGCGATGGCTGCACGGCAGCCCGCGCGGATCGCAAAGCTCAGGACCGGGTAACCGGGCGCGCTCTCGGCACCCGCCGCAAGCGCGGCTTCCTTATGCTCCAGTTCCTCGGCGCGGAATTCGTCGACCGCGGCGCTGAGTTCGGGATCGCTGTCGCCCAGTTCGTCGAGCTGGTGCTGGTAATGACGATCGATCTCGGTCTCGACCGCGGCGGTGCACGCCATCGCGGCGCGTGGGCCCATCGCGGCGGTCACTGCGCCCAATGCAAAGCCCGCGACGCTCCAGAAAGGCTGGAGCGCGGTCGGGCGCACACCGCGCCTGGCGATCATGTCGTCGAAGAATTTGCGATGCCGCTCTTCCTGTTCGGCCATATGCGCGATCTCGCGCGCCATCGGGTGGCGGTCGCCCATCACCGCGAGTTGGCCGGCGTAGATGCGCGTTGCGCCATATTCGCCCGCCTGGTCGACGCGGATCATCGATGCGGTGCGCTTGTTCCTCATGCCGCCGATGTGGTCTTCCGGCGCAGCAAGGTCAAGACGAACGCGGCCGCGCCCAGCGAGAAGATTGCGTTGAAACCCGCGAGCGAGATGCCCAGCAACGTCCACTGCGCGGTGTCGCAGCGGATCAGCGGCGCGTTCATGATCGAATCGAGCGACACGGGGCCCGCAGCGCCGGTCGCGCAGGTCGTGACGCCTTCCCAGAAGCCATATTCGACCCCGGCGTGAAAGATGCCGATCGCGCCGCTCACCGCGATCGCGACCGCCGCGAGAAGGGTGAGCGCACGCATCGCCTTGTCGTTGTGGCGCAGCAGCAGCGCGAGCAGCGCGAAGAGGATTGCAGCCTGATGCGGCCAGCGCTGCCAGTAACACATCTCACACGGGTGCAGGCCAAAGCCATATTGCGACACGAGCGCGCCGCCGTAGAGCAGGAGCGGCGCGAGAAACGCGACGACGGGCGCGGAAAGCCGCGAGTTCAGCATGCCCCGCGCCCCTTAGTTGCGTGCGGTCGGCTTGGCGGGCTTGACCGGCGGCTTGCTGCCCTGCGCCATGCGCGGTGCCATCGGGTTGATACGCCCGATCGTCTGCAGCGCATAATGCAGCTGGAAGTCCTCGATGCCCTTCGCTTTCAGGTCGGCGGCGGTCGCGGTGAAGCGCGGATCGGCCTTTTCGTCTTTTTCGAGCAGGCCGTTGTCGACCTTCTTTTCGTTGACGAGGTGGCGGCGCAGGTCGCTCTCGCGGAACTTCGGCCGCGAGGCATAGTCAGGATCCGAAATTTGCGGCACGCGGATATCGGGTTCGATCCCGCCTTCCTGCACGCTGCGGCCCGACGGCGTGTAATAACGCGCGGTGGTCAGGCGCAGCGCGGTGGTGTCGGTCAGCGGCAGGACGGTCTGCACCGATCCCTTGCCGAAGCTGCGTTCGCCCATCACGACCGCGCGGTGCTGGTCTTGCAACGCGCCCGCGACGATTTCGGAGGCGGAGGCCGATCCCGAGTCGATCAGCACGACGACCGGCGCGCCGCCGGCGAGGTCGCCGGGTTCGGCGAAATAGCGTTCGATATCGCCCTTCTTGCGGCCGCGCTGCGAAACGATCTCGCCGCGTTCGAGGAACAGGTCGCTGATCCCGACGGCTTCGTCGAGCAGCCCGCCGGGGTTCGAGCGGAGGTCGAGGATCCAGCCGCGCGGTTTCTTGCCGAGCGATTTTTCAACCGCCATCATCGCGGCCTTGAGGTCGGTCGTCGCGTCGGCCGAGAAGCTGGTCACGGTGAGCACGCCGACATCGCCGCTGACTTCCCACTTCACGGGCTTCAGGTCGATGATTTCGCGCGTCAGCGTCATTTCGATCGGCTTGTCCTGGCCTTCGCGGACGACGGTGATCCCGATCTCGGTGCCCGGACGCCCGCGCATCTGTTCGACCGCCTCGTCGAGCGTCAGGCCGAAAATCAGTTCCTTGTTGATGTGCGTGATATAATCGCCCGCCTTGATCCCCGCCTTGTCGGCCGGGGTGTCGGCGGTCGGCGCGATGACCTTCACCACGCCGTCTTCCATCGTCACCGACAGGCCCAGCCCGCCATATTCGCCATCGGTCTGCGTGCGCAGGTTCGAAAAGCCGCGCGCGTCGAGATAGCCCGAATGCGGGTCGAGGCTGGCGAGCATGCCGTTGATCGCGCCTTCGATCAGCTTCGAATCGTCGACCGGTTCGACATAGTTGGATTTGACCTCGAGATAGACGTCCATGAAGCGCGAAATTTCTTCCTGCGTCTTCGAATCGACGGTCGCCATCGCGCCGGTCGCGAGCGGAACGAGCGCCAGCGTCGAGAGCGCGGCGGCGCCCTGCCACAAGGCGAAGCGGCGCCGTGGGGACGAAGAGGTTCCGGACACGGCGGTCTTGGTCGATTCGGTCATGGGCGTCTTTCAGTCACGCGAGAACAATCCCGCCTTATAATCCCCGGCACGCCATCCTCCTACGCAAATCTGCGGGCGTCAAGCGGTGCATCCCTATGCGAGACAGCGGCCGAACGGGCGATTAACGGTACCGCTCAGCCGATCATCGCGACAATGTCGACGGGACGGCCGGCACGGCGGAGCTCGACGGTGATGCGGCTGTCGTCCGACCCCGCGCGGCCGATCGGCGCCCCTGCGTCCACCGTATCGCCGACTCCGACCGACAGCGCGATCATGCCGGTAAGCAGCGACACCCAGCCGCCGCCATGGTCGATGATCACGATCTTTCCATAGCCGCGATAATCGCCGGCAAATCCGACGCGCCCCGGGGCGGGGGCGACCACCTGCCCGCCCGGGCGCGCCGCGATGGTGACGCCGCGCGATCGGACGCCGCTTTCGTTAACCTCGCCAAGCCCCGCGACGATGCGTCCGACGACGGGCAGGCGATAGGCGCCCTCTGCCAATTCGGCTTCCTCCGCGGCGAGCGGCGCGGCACTGGTGACGCTGCCCGCGGGATTGCGCGGGCGCGGTAGCGGGCCGGCGAGCTTCGCGAGTTCGGCACGCACCGCGCCATCGGCTTCGAGCGAATCCATCAGGTCGACGATGTCGCGCGCCTTTTCACCGAGCCCAAGCGCCCGGTCTGCCTCAAGCTGCGCGCTGCTCATCAGTTCGCGAGAGCGAAGCCGGCCTTCATTTTCGAGCCGTGTGAGCGCATCGCGGCGCGCCGCGAGCTGCGTCTTGCTGGCAGACAGCGCCTTCAACGCCACCGCCTGCTGCTGCCGCACCGTCTGCAGCGCTCCGAGTTCACGCCGTGCCCCGGCGGTGCGGCGTTCGATCACCGGCATCGCGGCGTCGATCACCGCGCGCGCGTGCACCATGTCGGTCAGCGATCCCGGCTGCGCGAGCACACTGACGGGGGGCTGGCGGCTCAATTGCTGAAGCGAGG
The DNA here is from genome assembly GCF_001427105.1 of Sphingopyxis sp. Root154. Classification (GTDB taxonomy): domain Bacteria; phylum Pseudomonadota; class Alphaproteobacteria; order Sphingomonadales; family Sphingomonadaceae; genus Sphingopyxis. The sequence continues at coordinate 1,099,919 of NZ_LMGI01000001.1, read as the reverse complement.
CCGCGAGTTCGAGCAAGGGTTGTTGTTGCTGCGCCAGCCGCGCGCGCTGACCCCCAAGACGGCGGCTCACGAGAGCAACCCGGGCTTCGCCGGCGCTGATGTCGGCCTCGGCCGACTGGATGCGTGCGGCGAGCGCGGCGCTGCGTTTCTTCAGCCGGTCGGCCTCGCTGCCCGCCGCCACCGCCTGTTTTTCGAGCAATGCGCTGCGCGCCATCGCTGCCGCAGACTGTTGCTTGGCGTCGATCAACTGCGTGCGCTCGTGCGCCGCAATCGCCTGCGGATCGAAGACGTCGCTAGGCGCCAGCGCAAACGCCGCGCCGCCGAAAACGGCGATGATAGCCAAGGCGGCAAGCGCGCGCCTCACTGGCGGCCCTCACGATGATAGGGGTGGTTCGCGACGATGCTCGTCGCGCGCCACAATTGCTCGGCGAGCATCGCGCGGGCCATCAGATGCGGCCAGGTCGCGCGGCCAAAGGCGATGACCTTGTCGGCGCCCTCGCGCTCCTCGGGCGTGAAGCCATCGGCGGCGCCGAGGCAGAAGCGCGCCTCGCGCACCCCGCCGTCGCGCCATTTTTCGAGCAATTTGGCAAATTCGAGCGACGACATCTGGTCGCCGCCCTCGTCGAGCAAGATGGTGCGGCTATTCTCCACCGCGGCGGGCATGCGGCCGCCCGTATCGGGAAGCTCCGAAATCTTCTGCGCCCAGGTCACGCGCTTCATATAGCGCTCGACCAGCTCGGCCTCGGGCCCGCGCCCGATGCGCCCGCGCGCGATGATGTGCAGCAACATGAGCGTCCGCCTAGCCGGTAGGCGGGGCGGACGTCAATTTGCAGCAGTAACCGGCGGCGCGTCGCCGAACGACCACATGCGCTCGAGGTTATAGAAGCTGCGCACCTCGGGACGGAACAGGTGGACGATGACATCGCCCGCATCGAGCAGCACCCAATCGGCATTGGGCAGTCCTTCGACGCGAACCTGGCGGCCCGCTTCCTGCTTGATCCGCTGTGCCAGTTTCTCGGCAATGGCCGAGACATGGCGCGTCGACCGGCCGCTCGCGATCACCATATGATCGGCGATGCTGCTTTTGCCGGCAAGCGGGATGGAAATGGTTTCCTGGGCCTGGTCCTCATCCAGCTGGTGGAGGATCAGTGCGTGGAGCGTGTCCACATTGTCGTTGGCGGATGCGGCGCCATTGGCGGCATCCTGGGTTGCGGAGATCAAATGCGTCCTTTCCTGTTCGTGTCCACAAGCCGCGAACGCGTCAGCGGGTCGCGCAAGGCGCGGCCTTCATAGCGTTCGAACCAGCGGGGGTTGGCCTGCCGTATCGCAGTTGCGGATCGCACATCGGGCGAAAATCGCAGGAACACGAGGGCGGGCGGTCTCCAGTCCGTCCAATGTAATTTCTGGTCCGCGGGCCGGACGAAGCGCCGAAGCCAACCCATCGCACGTCTTGCGTGGGCGCGGTCATTATAGCCCGGACGCGCGATAACCGCAATCGGCATGAGTCGCGCGATCCCCCGCCAGTCGCGCCATTGGGGCAGCTGGACCAAATTGTCGGCCCCCATGATCCAGATAAACTGCCGGTTCGGGTAACGTTGGACAAGCTTTTTGAGCGTATCGATCGTGTATCGCGTGCCGAGTTCGGCCTCGATCGCGGTCGCGCGAATCGGCGACCGCCGCGCCGCGCGCTGCGCCGAGCCGAGGCGCGCGGGGAGCGATGCCATGCCCGCCTTGGGCTTCAGCGGATTGCCCGGCGACACCAGCCACCACAGCTCGTCGAGGCCGAGCGCGTCGATCGCATTCAAACTGATCGCGCGATGCCCGCCATGCGCGGGATTGAAGCTGCCGCCGAGGAGGCCGGTGGGGATCATGGGCGTTTCACTCGCCGATCCGAGCTGGCATCGTGTAGCAATAACGGCCTTTTTCATGAGCCAGCGGGAGTTTGGTGCCGAAGAAGGCCGTTACGTCGGCGAGCGCCCGATCGTATCCGTGATCCAGTCGCGCGGCTACGCGTTCTTCACACCATGCGGCAAAAGGGGTCGCCGCCATGCAGGCGTTGAACAGGGAAAGCTCCCCCGTCGAAAAGTTTTCCGAGATATTCTTGTATGCTGCGAACTTTGCGGTTTGCCGCTCAGCCAAGGATCGATGCTCGAAGAAGAGTTCGTCGAATGATGGCAATTTGCCTTCACGCAGACTGGATGCGGTCGGTGGTGTAGCGCTGACGCGAAGCCTTGCTCCATCAATGATAAAACAGTCGGGATCGAGAAGCATCGTAAGGCGCATGGGCGTTCGCGTATTGCGAGCGACCTTCGAGTTCTCGATGGTTTGTTGGAAGCGCTCGACCAGTATCCCGCGCGCCGCCACTTCGCCTTCGCCGTCGCTGGCACGCAGCATGAGAAACGCATCGCGCGAGAGGAGCCACAGAAAAGGCGTGACTGCAATCAGCAAGAAGGCCAGCGACCAGCGAAACCATCTCGCCTTTTTGCAGCGCTGGTCGGAGTTCAAGGCCGGACCTGTCCCGTGCCGCGCACCAGCCATTTATACGTCGTCAGCCCCTCTAGCGCGACCGGTCCCCGCGCATGCAAGCGTCCTGTGGCGATGCCGATTTCGGCGCCGAGGCCGAATTCGCCACCGTCGGCGAACTGCGTCGAAGCGTTGTGCATCACGATCGCGCTGTCGACACCGGTCAGGAAGCGGTCGGCGGCGGCGGCATCCTCGGTGACGATCGCGTCGGTATGCTTGCTCGAATGCGCGTCGATATGCGCGAGCGCGCCGGATAGGCCGTCGACCATCGCGATCGAGACGATCGCGTCGAGATATTCGGTGTCCCAGTCGCCCGCCGACGCGGCATCGACATGCGGGCTTAGCGCCGCAACCGCCTTGTCGCCGCGCACTTCGCAGCCTGCCTTGACCAGCGCGTCGACGATCGCGAGCGGCGCGGGATAGGCGCGGTCGATCAGGATCGTCTCGGTTGCGCCGCAGACGCCGGTGCGGCGCATCTTGGCGTTGACTGCGAGTTCGACCGCTTTCGCGGGATCGGCGGCGCCGTCGATATAGAGATGGTTGATCCCGTCGAGATGCGCGAGCACGGGCACGCGCGCCTCGTCCTGCACGCGCGCGACGAGGCCCTTGCCGCCGCGCGGGATGATGATGTCGATCAGCCCCTGCGCGCGCAGCATCGCGCCGACCGCGGCGCGGTCCTGCGTCGGCACGAGCTGCACCGCATCGGCGGGCAGCCCCGCCTCGACCAGCCCCGCGGCGAACGCGGCATGAAGCGCGCGGTTCGAATGCACAGCCTCGCTGCCGCCGCGCAGGATCACGGCGTTGCCCGACATCAGCCCGAGCGCCGCCGCATCGGCGGTCACATTGGGGCGGCTTTCATAGATGATGCCGACGACGCCAAGCGGCACCCGCACGCGGCTCAGCACCAGCCCGTTCGGCCGCGTCACACGGTCGATTTCGGCGCCCGACGGATCGGGCAGCGCGGCCACATCGTCGATAGCATCGGCGATCGCGGCAAGCCGTCCCTCGTCGAGCCGCAGCCGGTCGAGCATCGCGCCCGACAGGCCGTTCTTCTGTCCCACGGCCATATCCTCGGCATTGGCGGCAAGAATATCCGCCGCCCGCCAGCGAATCTGCGCCGCCGCCGCAACCAGTCCCGCCGCCTTGTCGGCCGCCGCCGCCAGCGCGAGCAGCTTCGACGCGGCGCGCGCGCGCGCACCCATGTCGGCGATCAGGGCGGCGACATCGCCGGGCATCGGCGGGGCGGTGAGGGCTTCGGCGTTCATGGCGCTGCCACTATCACGTTTTACGTGACCCCCGAAAGTCCCGTTGCACCCTGCGTCGCGCGCCTTTAGGCAGGGCGCCATGAGCGGGGACATCGAAGGCATCGGGGCGGCGGTGACCGCAGGGTTGGCAGGGCATGCGGTCGAGCCGCGTCATGGCGGAACGGCGAGCGGTGATGCGCCCGCGCGCTGTCTCAACTGCGGCACCAGCCTGGCGGGCTCGCACTGCCATTATTGCGGCCAGCGCGCTGACGTGCATCGGAGCTTTGGTGCGATCGGGCACGATCTGGTTCATGCGATCTTCCATTTCGAAGGCAAGGTCTGGAACACGCTGCCTTTGCTCAGCTGGCGGCCGGGCGACCTGACGCGGCGCTATATCCATGGCGAGCGCGCGCGTTTCATCTCGCCGCTCGCGTTGTTCCTGTTCGCGGTGTTCCTAACCTACGCGGTGCTCGCGATCGTCGGCAGCGGCGGTGGGGTGGGCGAGGGAATCGCCAAGGCCGCGGCCGAGCAGACGCGATCGAACGCGCTTAAGGAAAGTTTCCATGAGGAAGCCGATCGCATCGATGTACGGCTCGCCGACAAGAGCCTGCCTGCCACCGAGCGGCGATTACTGGAGGAGGAGCGCGAAACGCTTCAGAAGAGCGCCGACTATCTCGGCGTGGCACGACGCCTGAGTAAAAATGAGCGCGACACGGGGCCGCCGGTGCTTGAAAATCCCGCCAGGCAGGTGATGACCAGCGTCGAGTTCGTCTCGCGCACCAGGGTCAACACCGGTGTGCCGTTCATCGACCATGGGTTGGAAAAGGCGATCGCGAACCCCGCGCTCATATTCTACAAACTGCAGGCGAACGCCTATAAATTCGCATGGGCGCTGATCCCGCTGTCACTGCCCTTCATGTGGCTGCTCTTTCCGTTCAGCCGCCGCTTTCACACCTACGACCATTTCGTCTTTGTCACTTATTCGATCAGCTTCATGCTGCTGTTGTTCGTTGTTGTGCGCTTGCTAAACCTGACGATATTCGGCGATGTCGCGACGGCGTTCGCGATGCTCTATGTGCCCTTTCATATGTATCGGCAGCTGCGCGGCGCCTATCGTTCGTCACGGCTCGGCGCCCTTGTTCGCGCGACCTTGCTTCTCTTTTTCAGTCTGCATGCGGTCGTCATGTTCATGCTCCTGCTGCTCGCGCTCGGGGTGATGGGATAGCACCCGAATCGTCACAAAGGCGGGGCAAAGACCCGGCCAAAGAGGAGGAGATTCGCGATGCATCATCATTGGGGCGAGATCGACCGGCGTCATCTGATCAAACTTGGCACCGTCGGGCTGGCGGCGCTGTCGCTGCCGGGCGCCGCGCGCGCGATGATGGCGCAGGGCTTTACCCATGGCGTCGCGAGCGGCGAGCCGGCGCCGAATTCGGTGCTGCTGTGGACTCGCTATGCTGCGGCGAGCGATGCGACGCTGACCGCCGAATTGTCGGAAAGCGCGGATTTCGCCAAGGTCGTCGCGGGCGGCAGCGTCGTCGCGGCGGGTGAACGCGATCATACCGCAAAGCTGGTCGTCGACGGGCTGAAGCCCGGCCGCTGGTATCATTATCGCTTTATCGCGCCCGACGGCACCAGGTCGGTGACCGGCCGCACGCGCACCTTGCCGCAGGGCTCGACCAAGGCGTTCAATCTTGCGCTCTTCTCCTGCTCGAACATGCCGTTCGGCTGGTTCAATGCCTATGGCCATGCGGCGGCGCGCGGCGACATCGACCTCGTCGCGCATGTCGGCGACTATCTCTACGAATATCCCCCCGGCGACTATCCCTCGGCGAAGCAGGCGCTTCCGGGACGCGAGATCCAGCCCGCGCACGAGATCGTCGCGCTTGCCGATTATCGCCTTCGCTATGCGGCCTATCGCGCCGATCCCGACCTGCAGAAGCTGCACCAGCTGTTCCCGATGATCGCCCAGTGGGACGACCATGAATTCGCGAACGACGTGTGGAAGGGTGGCGCCGAAAATCACAACGAGGGCGAAGGCGACTGGGTGACGCGCATGGCCGCCGCCGAACGCGCCTATCGCGAGTGGATGCCCGTCTCCGACTCGCGCTGGCGCCAATATCAGGCTGGCGACCTCGCGACGATCTTCCTCCCCGAAACGCGCGTGACCGCGCGCGACCGGCAGTTCGAGATCGACGAGATTATCGCGGGCGGCGGCGACGCCGCGGCGAAGCTCAAGCAGTTTGCCGAAACCGGCTACCGCGACGCGGCGCGCCAGATGCTCGGCGCGGAGCAGGAGAAATGGCTGTTCGACGGGCTCGCCGCATCGACAAGGGCGGGAACGCGCTGGCAGGTCTGCGCGCAGCAGGTCGTGATGGGCACGCTCTTTACGCCACCCGAGACGCGCGACTGGTTCGCGGGCGAACAGCCTGACTATGTCCGCCGCCGGGTCGACGCGGGCCAGCTTGCGGCCAAGGCGGGCCTGCCGCTCAACCTAGACGCGTGGGACGGCTATCCCGCTGCGCGATCGCGCCTGCTCGCTGCGGCGCAGCGCGCCGACGCCGACCTCGTCACGCTGACCGGCGACACGCACAATGCCTGGGCCTTCGACCTCGCTGAGGACGGCCGGCCGGCGGGAATCGAGATTGCGGGGCAGAGCGTTACTTCCCCGGGGTATGAAAGCTATATCAAGGGCGTGGCCGACAACGCGCGCGTGACGGCGCTGCGCCGCTCGTCGCCGCAGCTCAAATGGGCGAACACCGAGGATCGCGGCTATGTGACCGTGCAATTCTCGCCCGAGCGGGTGACCGCGAACTGGCACAGTGTCGAAACAATCCGCGCGCGTTCGCTCGCACTGAAGAATACGCACAGCATGACCGCGGAGCGCGGGCGGCGCGTCTATAACGCCGCCTGATCGCCGCACGTCGGCGGCCACGACCGGTCGGGTTCGGGCACCAGGTCGATCAGGAACATCTCGCCCGACAGCTCGCCGTGCCGCTGCGCGAAGAGCAGCCGGTCGCTCTTCGGCGACAGCAGCGGACCGACCTGGAACTGGGCGGGATCGGCCGGAATGCGCCCGGCCTCGACCCAGCGTTCGCCCTCGCGGCGATAGCGGTAGAGATGCGAGCGATCGCCGCGATCGGACACGGTGATCATCGTCTTTCCGTCACGCGAAATCTCCGCTTCATACTCATAGGCTCCGGCGCTGACCGGCGGGCCAAGGTTTGCGACCGTCCATTCGCCCGGCCGGACTTCGGTCGCGACATAGATGTCGCCGCCGCCCGCACTGCCCGCGCGGCTCGAGCCGAAGTAGAGCCTGCCAGCGGCGTCGGTGCGGGGCAGCAGCTCGGCTGCGGGCGAGTTGACCGGTTCGGGCAGGCGCTGCGGTTCGCCCCAGCCGCCACCCGCGATGCGCTCGACATACCAGATGTCGAAGTCCTCCTTCGCGGGCGCGTGCCGCGATGAGATATAATAGAGCCGCTCGCCGTCGGAGGTGACGAAAGGGTCGGCCTCGATCACCGGCAGCGGCATCGCAAAGCGTGGCGGAACGGGCTTGCCCCATGCGCCATTCTCGCACTGCGACTGCATCAGCCGGTAGTTCCGAAAATCCTTGTCAGCGGCGAGGTAGATCATCGTCCGTCCGTCGGGGGTGAAGGTCGGTGAGGATTCATAGCCCGGCCCCGAGATGGCGGCGGGGGTCCATAGCGTCGCGGTGGCCGGCACCGGGCTCTCCGCCGCCGCGGTGCATCCAGCGAGCGCGGCGAGCGAGAGCAATGCGGGAGCGCGGCGGGCAAACATCATGGACTTTCTCTCCGGCAAGAGGTTAGCAGAAGCGCGATTAATTTTGCCGGACTGCAAGCGCTTGGCCATCGTCCGATTGGCGGTGGCGGCGCCAAAAGGGCGGCGGGGAGAGGATATGGACGCGATCGACCGGCAAATCGTGGCAATGTTGCGCGGCAATGCCCGCCTGCCACTGAAGACGATCGCGGCGACCGTGGGTCTCGCGCGCAGTTCGGTGCGCGAACGATTGTCGAAGCTGGAAGCCGCAGGGACGATCGGCGGCTATCACGCGCGCATCGTCGACGAGGGCGGCATCGCGGCGATCCTGCAACTGCGGCTCGCGCGCACGCCCTCGCCCGACATCGTCGCGGCCGTCACCGGCATGGCGGAGGTTGCGCGCTGCTATTCGCTCAGCGGCGAGATCGACCTGCTCGTCGAGATCGAGGCAGTCGATGCGGCCGGGCTCAACGCGGCGCGCGACCGGATCGCGCTGATCGCGGGGGTCGAGGATACGACCACCGCGCTGATCCTGAAACGCGACAAGGATCGATAACAGGGATCGTTAGGCGGCGGCGATCGCCTCGATCTCGAGCAGCCATGCCTCGTCATAGATGTCAGCGATGATGATCGTCAGCGCGGGCGAATGGCCGCCCAGCACCTCGTGTCTTACCTTGTAATTCGCCTCGCGATAGCGGCGGTCCGACAGGAAGACGGTGACCTTGGCCAGATCCTGCAAGGTCATCCCGCCGGCATGAAGCTGTTTTTCGACATTGCGCCAGACGAGCCGGCACTGTTCCTCGAAGTCCGCAGGCACCCGATCCTTTTCGTCGACCGGAATCTGGCCGCTGACGAACAGCCAGCGCGTCGGCGCTTCGACAAGATGCGCCTGCGCATAAGAGACGCCGGTCGGGTTGATCGTGCGATTGGGCATGACGGGCCTCGCAATTGCAATGGACGGGAGGGTCAGGCCCGCCAGCATCCCGGCGCAGACGATGCGGCGCGAAGGGTGGACGGAAGGCGAGCCCGGAGGTTTCATTCCGCTATCTAGCCAGAAGGCAAACGCCGGCTCCAGCATCCGATGGGCGGCACGGCCGCCGCAATGGCGGCGCTTGACATCCATAACTATATGGTTATGAGAAAACATATAGCCAGTGAGTTATGAATTATGACGCAACCCTCGCCCGATCTTCTCTTTAAGGCGCTCGCCGATCCCAGCCGGCGCGCGCTGTTCGAACGGCTCTGCCTGGACGGCGAGCAGACGGTCGGCGCGCTCACCGCGGGCGCGGGCATTTCGCAGCCCGCGGTGTCGAAACATCTCGGCATCCTCAAACAGGCAGGGCTGGTGCTCGACCGGCACGAGGGGCGCCAGACGCACTATAGCGCGCAGCAAAGCGCGCTCGCACCGCTGGTCGACTGGACCGGCCGCATGAACCGCTTCTGGGAGGCGAGGTTCGACGATTTGGAAGATTTGCTCAAAAGGATGGATCAATGACCGACACTGACACCGATGTGCGCACCGTAACCGTCGAGCGCGAAATCCCGCATCCGCCTGAAAAGCTCTGGCGCGCGCTGACGCAGCAGCATCTGATCGAGGCATGGCTGATGAAGAACGACTTCGGCCTCGACCTCGGCCACCGGTTCCAGCTGCGGGGCGACTGGGGCTATGTCGATTGTGAAATCCTCGCTGTCGAACCGGGGCGGACGCTGTCCTACGCTTGGAATACCACGCACGATGATCCGGCCTACGCGCTGGACAGCGTCGTCACCTTCACGCTCGAACCGACCGCGGCCGGAACGCTGCTGCGCATGGAGCAGGTCGGTTTCCGCCCCGACCAGAAGCAGGCCTTCGGCGGCGCCAAGGGCGGCTGGCGCATCCATCTCGAAAATCTGGAAAAGGTCGTGGCCAGGCTCGACTGACAATCAAACAGGGAGAATCTTATGAACTGGAACCTGTGGATCCGGCAGTTTCACCGCTGGGTATCGCTCCTCTTCTCGGGGATAGTCCTCGCGATTTTCGTGATGCTCGGGGCAGGGCAGGAGCCCGCCCAGTGGGTCTATTATCTGCCGCTGCCGCCGCTCTTCCTGCTGATATTCTCGGGCCTCTACATGTTCTTCCGGCCCTGGTTCCGGCCCCGCGGTCAGCTATAGGGCGGGGTGTCCTCGAACTCGGCGAACCACGGATAATCATCCGCGACGCTGACGGTGAAGTTCGCGGGGCGCTTTTCGAGGAAGCTGGATACACCCTCGGCAGCATCGGCGCTGCGGCCGCGCGCAAAGATCGCGCGGCTGTCCCAGCGGTGCGCGCTCATCGGGTGCGGCGCCCCGAGCATCCGCCACAGCATATGGCGGGTGAGCGCGACCGATACCGGCGCGCTGTGATCGGTCAGCTCGCGCGCCTTGGCGATCGCGGCGTCGACGAGTTCGCCGGGGGCGTGGACCGATTGCACGAGGCCCTTTTTATGCGCTTCGGCGGCGTCGATCAGCCGCCCCGAATAGCACCAGTCGACCGCATTCTGGATGCCGACCAGCCGCGGCAGGAACCAGCTCGACGCCGCCTCGGGCACGATCCCGCGCCGCGCAAAGACGAAGCCATAGCGCGCCGTCTCGCTCGCGAGCCGAGCGTCCATCGACAGCGTCATCGTCGCGCCGATGCCGACCGCGGCGCCGTTGATCGCTCCTAATACGGGCTTCTTGCTGTCGAAAATGCGCATCGAAACGCGCCCGCCCGAATCGCGGATCAGCGGGTGCGACCAGTCGATCGTGCCGTCCTCGGCGACAGGGCTTGCCGCCATGCCGTCGGGTAGCAGCGCCGCCTTGTCGGTGCGCTTGTCGTAATCGAAGGTCGCGGCGCCCTGGCCGAGATCCGCTCCGGCACAATAAGCGCGGTCGCCCGATCCGGTGAAGATCACCGCGCGCACGCCGTCGTCGGCGTCGCATTCGTCGAGCGCGGCGACAATCTCCAGCATCATCTGGGTGGTAAAGGCGTTCATCCGGTCGGGGCGGTGCAGCGTCAGCAGCGCGATGCCCTCGTGGCGGTCGAGGCGAATCTGGTCGAAGCTCATCCATCTCTCTCCTTGGCTTTGGGAGCAGCGTCGCAAGCGAGGCGGAGGAGTGCAAGCTCTAGTTGACGTAAACGTAAATCATCGGGTGCGATGCCGGGGATGACGCGCCCGACCTTTGCCGCTATAGGGCGCCCAACCGCCCCGGCGCCGCGCCTCCGTCTGAGTCGCTTTGCCGGGGTCATTCATTTGGTTCCGACAGAAAGTTTGCACGCCATGTCCCGTCGCCGCCAGATTTACGAAGGCAAAGCGAAGATCCTGTACGAGGGGCCCGAACCGGGCACGCTGATCCAGTATTTCAAGGACGACGCGACCGCGTTCAACGCCCAGAAAAAGGGCACGATCAGCGGCAAGGGCGTGCTCAATAACCGGATTTCGGAGCATGTCTTCACGCTGCTCGGCAATATCGGCGTGCCGCACCATTTCATCCGCCGCCTCAACATGCGCGAGCAGCTGATCCGCCAGGTCGAGATCGTGCCGATCGAAGTGATCGTGCGCAACGTCGCCGCGGGCACGCTGTCGAAGCGCCTCGGCATCGAGGAAGGGACGCAGCTTCCCCGCACGCTGATCGAATATTGCTACAAGGACGACGCGCTCGGCGACCCACTCGTCGCCGAGGAGCATATCGCCTGCTTCAACTGGTGCAGCCAGGACGAGCTTCACGACATTCAGGACATGGCGATCCGCATCAACGACTTCATGAGCGGCATGTTCGCCGCGGTCGGCATCCGCCTCGTCGACTTCAAGCTCGAGTTCGGCCGCCTTTACGAAGGCGACTTCAGCCGCATCATCCTCGCCGACGAGATCAGCCCCGACGGCTGCCGCCTGTGGGACATGACGACGAACGAAAAGCTCGACAAGGACCGCTTCCGCCGCGACCTCGGCGGCGAGGTCGAGGCCTATCAGGAAGTCGCGCGCCGGCTGGGCCTGCTGCCCGAGGGCGGCGAGAATGCCGTGCTCGACCTTGAGAGCCATCGGAAAAAACGCGACAAATAAGCCCGCGCCGGGGCGATAGATCCCCGAAATTATCCGGTTGGTAACCATCCGGGCGCTATCCGATCCTCCTGATCTAGTGGGGATAGGACATCATGAGCGTTTCGGACGGCAAGACGCAACCGGCGACAAGCGTCGTCCATTGGGACCTTTTGGAAAAAGTCGTCGTCGTCCTTCTGCTGGCGACGCTGGCGGCGCGGCTCGTCCCGTCGGCGATTGACGGGCATTACCAGAACTGGCTGCTGCTGCTCGCTGAGGGCTGCGTGGTCTTCTTCGTCCTGTTCCGCCGGTCGACCAACGACATCTCGCTCCGCCCGCTCGACTGGGCGCTGGGGTTCGGCGGCACGCTCGCCGCGATGCTCGTCATCGCGCCGAGCGACAACCCGCTGGCGCCGCTCGCCTTTTGCGGTTTCCTGATCATCGCGGGCATAATGTTCCAGCTTTACGCCAAATTCACGCTGCGGCGCAGCTTCGGCGTCATCGCCGCGAACCGCGGGGTGAAGGTCAGCGGCCCGTATCGCGTCGTACGTCACCCCATGTACGCGGGCTACACGCTCACCCACATCGGTTTTCTGCTTAGCGGCCCGAATTGGTGGAACCTCGCGGTCTATAGCCTTGCACTCGGGCTCAATATCGCGCGGATCATGGCCGAGGAACGCGTGCTGATGGCCGATCCCGCCTATCAGGACATGAGCCGGAAGGTGCGTTACCGGCTGATCCCCTTCGTCTTCTGATCGGGACCACGCGGATGGATTTCCTCTTCGGCTTTATCGACGTCCAGAATCTGCTTCTCGTCGCGCTGTTGTTCCTGCCGCTCGAGCGGCTACTGCCGCGACGCAGGGAACAGCGCATGTTCCGCCCGGCGTGGGTCACCGATACCATCTATTTCATCGTCAACCGCGTTCCGATCGGCATTGGCCTGGTTGCGATCATCGTGCTGGCGATGGTGCTCGGCGAACGCTTCGTGCCGGGCGTTTTCCGGGCAATGGTCGCGGACCAACCTTTATGGTTGCAGGTGATCGAACTGATCGTCGTCGCCGATCTGCTCTTTTATACTTTTCACCGTCTCTTTCACAGCGTGCCGCTGCTCTGGCGTTTTCATGCGGTGCACCACAGCATCGAAGATCTTGACTGGCTGGCGGCGCATCGCATCCATCCGGTCGATCAGATATTGACCAAGGGCGCGTCGCTCATTCCCTGTTTCGCACTCGGTTTCACGGCGGAATCGATCCTCATCTTCTCGCTTATCTACCAGTGGCATACACTGCTTTTGCACGCCAATGTCCGCGTCAACATCGGGCCGCTACGCTGGCTGATCGCGTCGCCCGAATTCCACCATTGGCACCATGCCGACCATCCCGAAGCCTGGAACCGGAATTTCGGCGCCCAACTGTCCTTCTGGGACCTGCTGTTCGGCACTGCGAATATGACGCACGGGACACTCCCGGCGCGTTATGGCATCGACGAAAAAATGCCGTCATCCTACCCGTCGCAACTGCTTCATCCGTTCCGGCGCAAGGCCGAAAAGGCAGCCTGAGGACAGAAAATGGGCGGCGGGCCATCCAATTGCGGAATGGCCCGCCGCCCTTGCTCTTGATCGTCAGATGTTGATACTCGTCGGGATCAGGCTCGGCTGCAAATAGGGGTAGGGCTGCATCCGCTCCGCATTGCGCGTCGCGATCTCCTCCTCGACGCCCTGCAATGCCGCCTGGAACCAGGCGAGCGGCCCTTCGGTCCCCGTCACGCGCGGATCCTGGAACCACAAAGGATAGGGAAAGGCGTTGCTGCGGTAATCGCCGAGCGGCCGGTAATGCACCGACCCCAGCAGTTCGAGCACGTTGAGTTGCTCGAGCGCAAGCGCCATCGGCGGCATCATCGCGAGCCAGCCCGCTTTGTCGTGACCGCGCTGTCCGTTGGGCGCCGCCTGCCAGCCCGCGCCGGTGACCGCGGGGGCGAACGCCATGATGTCCTTTTGCGGGAAGTTGACCGCGGCATGCTGCGCGCTCGCGGTGAACATCACCATTGTGCAGATTTCGGCAAGCTGCGCGCGCGTCGTGACCGGCCCGAAGCCCTTGATCTTTGCTTCGCCCGCAAGGCACGCCGCCCAGGCCGTGAGCTCGGTGTCGGCGACGACATCGGCGTCATGCGCATAATAAAGGTCGACATATTGCCGCGCCCATTCGTGGATCGCGTCCCACACGAGCAGCGCATCGTCGCGGTATGGATAATCGGCGAGCGCCGAGTCCACGCCCACCCCACGCGCGGAAAAGTCGGCGTGCGGCATCTTGCCATAGAAGTCGAAGGCCAGCCGCGCGTCGACCGCGGCGAGCTGGCTCGACGTGATCGTGCCCGCGAAAATATGGTCGATCGGGCCGTTTGCCGCGATCAGCGAGGTCGCCGCCTGTTCGTTGATGAACAGCGTCCCCTCGAAATGCGGGACGAGCAGCGCCCAGATCGGGTGGACTTCGGCGAGGTGGCGGTGCGTTGCGACGGCAAAAGCCTCGATTACCAGATGCGTGCGCGCGAGGTGCGCGAACAGCTCGTGATAATTGCCGTCGGCGACCTGCACGACGAACTTCGCCATTTCCCATCCCCATAGCTTGTCGGCGACGAGCGAGGGGGTGAAGATCGCATGGTCGATCGGGTTCTGCCCGCATTGGATAGCGACTGGAATTAGCGACGACCCGCCCGGCGGCACCGCGAAGAGCGCTATCGGCTGCCATGCATATTTGGCCAGAGAGCCATAGGTGCCGGGTTCGAGCACTTCGAGCGGTTGGTAGTCGAGCAGGAAGAGGCGCCCGTCGGCAAGCGCGGCGCCCAGCGTGTCGCCATTCACCACCGCGCTATATTTGGCGGCGCTCAGCGGGAAATTGGCGGGCAGGGCATCGCCGACTGCGGTGATCAGCATGCAGTTCGGACCCTGGACGCGCAGCCGCGCGAAGGTGCTGTCGTCCTGGAACATATAGCTGACGCCCGGCACGGGCATCGTCGCGAACAGCGCGCGATACGCCTCGATGCTGCGCACCGTCTTGCTGCCGAGCCCGTCGGCGTCCTCGACCTTCATCAGCTCTTCGAGCCGGTCCTTGTAACCCTGAAGCAGCGCGACATGCGCATCGCGCTCGGCGGCGGCGACGGCGTTTTCGACGTCGCCCACGATGCGCTCGAAAATATTGCCGCCGGTATGCACGCCATGGTCGACCGCAATCTTCGCCGCGGACGCTTCGATCGCGTCGCATTCGGCGAGAGCGGCTTCATATTCGGCGCGCGGGCTGTCGAGCTCACCCTTGTCGACGCCGCCGAGCTTCACCGTCAGTGCGTTGCGCACGATGCCCAGCCCGACGCCGATCAGGATCACGAACCAGGCGATCGTCGGCTCGTCATTTTTCGGCACGCTGGTCGCGAGCGGCACGCCGGGCAAGGTCGGGACGTCGGTCGTCCAAGTATAAACGGCCTGCGTCGCGGTCAGCTGCGCGGCGCGGGCCGCCTGCTGGGCGGGCGCGTCTTTCTGTGGCAGCGTCGGGTCGCTTGCCGGCATCGGCACGGTCGGCGCAGCGGTAGGCGAAGTTAACGGCGGCATCGGATAAGACATGGCGTGGCTCCTGTCGGGCGCGACAAATTCGCCGGTCGCTATCGCCAAACATGGTTAATATTTCGCAAGCCATGCGCCCGTACGAGGCCGTTAGGTAAGTGATAAGACAAGCTTTCATTCCTTAACCCCTGCTTTACTCGGCCTTGCTATCCCCGCCCTATGACGGGGGTCTATCACTGGCTGCGCATGCGCTTTTTTCCGCCGATTCCGGACGCGATTCGGGACGATGTCGCCTTGCTGCGCGCCAATCGCGTCGAAACGCTGACCCCGATGCTGTTCCTGATGCTGGCGGCGACAACCCCGACCGCTATCTATGCTGGCGTCGATACGGTTCACCCGATCGTTCGTATCGGTTTCCCGGTCACACTCGCGATCATCGGCCTGCTCGGCTTCGTCTTCCTGATGCACAATCGCGGCCGGCGGATGAGCCTGCGCCGCGCACGGCGGATGATCAAAGAATCGATGTGGCTGTCGGGGACGACGGGCGCGATGTGCAGCGCCTGGACGGTGATCAACTGGCTCGCCGCGTCGCCCGCGACACATAGCTATTATGCGATGATTATGGCGATGGGCTCGCTCGCGACCGCCTATTGCCTGTCGTCGATCCGCCTTGCGACCTTCATCAACCTGCTCATCGGGCTGGTACCGATCTCGTTCCTGATGCTGACCTCGGGCAATCCGCCCGAAATCGCCGCGGGCACCAGCCTTGTCGTCGCGACGATCTTCCTCCTGCGTATGATCCTTCAGCAGCACGACCAGTTGATCGACCTGCTCCAGCTTCAGCATCAGATGCGCGACCTTGCGCACACCGATCCGCTGACGGGCCTCGCCAATCGCCGCGAGTTCGACATGCGGCTCGACGAAGAGATTGCGAAGGGCGACGCCGCCAACCCGTTCGCGATCGCGCTGCTCGACCTCAACGGCTTCAAACCGATCAACGATCAGCACGGCCATGCGATCGGCGACGGCGTCTTGTGCGAACTCGCCGAGCGCCTGCGCCGCGCGTGCGGCGATCACGCGGTAGTCGCGCGGCAGGGCGGCGACGAGTTCGCGATCCTCGTGCCCGCCGGGTCGATATTGCTCAAAACCTCGCTCGCCGACCATGTTCTCGCCGCGCTCGCCGCGCCCTACCGCATCGGCGGCCGTTCGATCGGCGTCGGTGCGGGCATCGGCACCGCCAGCTGGCCCGAGCATGGCGACAGCGCGCGCAAATTGCTCGAGGTCGCCGACCGCGCGCTCTATGCCGCAAAAGCCGCCGACCGCGAGAAGACGTCGTCTGTCGAAAGCATCGGCCGGGTCGCGTAACACTGGCTTGACCGCCCGAAGGGCGGTGGCCACATCGTACATATGACCAAATCCTTTGTCTGGCGTGCTTCGACCGCGCTGTCACCCCTCGTCTTCCTTATCGCCAGCACTGCCCCGGCCTGGGCCAGGGAAGCACCCGCAAAGGTTGCGGCGCCCGTGGCGGTCAATCCGCAGAGCGACGCCGCCAAGGCGTGGAACTTCGCGGCGAGCGACGTGCCGGTCGATCCGAACATCATCTTCGGCGTGCTGCCCAGCGGGATGAAATATGCGCTGCTCAAAAACAGCACGCCCAAGGACAGCGTCGTCCTGCGCATGCGCTTCGCCGTCGGCAGCTTTGCCGAGGCCGACGATCAGCGCGGCCTCGCGCACTTCCTCGAACATATGGCATTCAACGGATCGACCAATGTGCCCGAGGGCGAGATGATCAAGCTGCTCGAGCGCAAGGGGCTGGCATTCGGCGCCGATACCAACGCTTCGACCGGCTTCGACGAGACGATCTACAAGCTCGACCTGCCGAACGCGTCGGACGATCTGATCGACACCGGGCTGATGCTGATGCGCGAGACGGGCGGCAATCTGACCATCGATCCCGCCGCGGTCGACCGCGAGCGCGGCATCATCCTGTCCGAACGGCGCGCGCGCGACACCTATCAGCTGCGCAGTCTGATCGACCAGCTCGATTTCCAGATGAAGGGGATGAATGTCGCGAACCGCATCCCGGTCGGCACCGAGGAGGTGATCAGGACCGCACCCGCTTCGCGGCTCCGCGATCTCTACGACCGCTACTACCGTCCCGAACGCGCAACGCTGGTGATGGTCGGCGATTTCGACCCCGCGGCGGTCGAGGCGAAGATCAAGGCGCGCTTTGCCGACTGGAAGGGCATCGGTCCCGCGGGCGCCGACCCCGAAATCGGCAATGTCGATTACCAGCGCGCCGCGGCGGCCGACGACTTCGTCGATCCGGCGATCCAGGATTCGGTGACGATCGCGAGCTTCAAACCGTGGGTCGACGAGCCCGATACCAAGGCGAAACGCGCGCGCAAGCTCGCCGAGGATGTCGGCGAGGCGATCGTCAGCCGCCGGCTCGCCAAGATCGCACTGAACGAGGATTCGCCGATCCTGACGGGCTATTTCAGCGACGCCGAGGGCTGGAAGACATTCGACCAGATCACCGTCGGCGCGGTCGCCAAGGAAGGCGCGTGGAAGGAAGCGCTCGCGCTCGCCGAACAGGAGCAGCGCCGCGCCGTTGAACATGGCTTTACCCAGGCCGAAGTCGACGAACAGCTCGCGAACCGCCGCACCGCGCTCAAAAATGCCGTTGCCGGTGTGACAACGCGGCGCAGCGACGGTCTCGCCGACGCGCTGATCTCGGCGGCCGAGGGCGACTTCGTCCTCGTCCGGCCCGAAACCTCGCAGACGCTGTTCGAGGCTGCGGCATCGTCGCTGACCGCCGTCGCGGTCACCGCGGCGTTCCAGAAGCGCATGGATGGCCTCAGCGCACCACTCGCGCGCGTAACGGCGAAGAAACCGCTCGAGGGCGGCACGGAAGCGATCCTCGCCAGCCTGCGCGCGTCGACGCAGGTTGCCGTCGCGGCGCCGGCCGAGGCTGCGAACGCCGCCTTCGCATACGACAGTTTCGGCACCCCCGGAAAAATCGTCGGCGACGAGCGTGTCGACGATCTCGGCATCCGCCGCATCCGCTTCGCGAATAATGTCATGCTCAACATCAAGACGACCGATTTCCAGAAGGACAAGGTCATGCTGTCGCTCCGCGTCGATGGCGGCAATTTGCTCGCGACGCGCGACGATCCGACCAAGGTCTCGCTCGCGGGGTCGATGGTTCTCGGCGGGCTCGAGGCGCACAGCGTCGACGAACTGCGCTCGGTGCTCGCGGGCAAGACGGTGAGCCCGAGCTTCGGGGCGGGCACCGATGCCTTTGGCGGCAGCGCGCTGACCTCGCCCGAGGATTTTGCGTTGCAGGCGAAGCTGCTCGCGGCGTTCCTGACGCATCCCGGCTACCGCCCCGACGGCCTCGCGCTGATCCGCCGCGTGCTGCCGCAACAATATGCCGCGAACGACGCGACCCCGGCGGCGGTGCTCGGCCGCGACGTCGGCGGCATCCTCGCCAACGATGATCCGCGCTCGCAAACGCCGCCACTCGAGAAGCTGATGGCACTCGATTGGGCGCAGCTGAAGCCCGTCGTCGCCGACAGCTTTGCGCATGGCGCGATCGAGGTTGGCGTCGTCGGCGACATCAACGAGCAGGCGGCGATCGATGCGATTGCGGCCACGTTCGGGGCATTGCCCGAGCGGCGGGCGGCATTCGATCCACGCACCGATGCGCGCATCCGCCAGTTCGCGACCGACCGCAGCGAGCGTACGCTGATCCACAAGGGACCCGCCGAACAGGCCGAGCTGCGCGTCTATTGGCCGGCGCGCGACGACAGCGATCTCGCCGAGGCGATGCAGCTCACCCTTCTGTCGCGCGCCATGCAGCTGATGCTGACCGAGGAGCTGCGCGAAAAGCTGGGCGAAAGCTACAGCCCGGGCGCCGCCGCAAGCCTGTCCGACGAATTCCCCGGCTACGGCCATCTCTTCGCCGCCAGCAATGTCGACTATAAGGATCTCGCGACGACGCGCGCCGCGATCTTCGCGATCGCGAAGGAACTGCGCGACAAGCCCGTCGATCCCGACCTGCTCGACCGCGCGCGCAAGCCGCTGCTCGAAGCGATGGTGAAGTCGCGGCGCGAGAACGCCTATTGGCTGAACTATGTCGCCGAAGCCACGAGCCACGCCGATCGCCTCGACCGCAGCCGCAAGGGGATCGGCGTGGTCGAAGCCGCGACGTCGGCCGAGTTGCAGGCGCTCGCGAAGCGCTATCTGGTCGATGACAAGGCACTGGTGATCAAGGCGGTTAGCGACAAGGCGGGCAAATAGCGGGCCGCGGGAGGTGCCGGGCATGACCGGAAATTCGATCGGTTCGCGCGCCATCGGGGCGGCATCGCTTTTCGGCGCGTCGCTTGTGCTGTGCTCCTCCGCCGCCTGGGGCCAGCCCTCGGAGGCGAAGCCATTTGCGACCGACGGGCGCGCCGAGTTCGTGCGGGAGATCGAAGTTCTGACGACGGCGGAGG
Source organism: Sphingopyxis sp. Root154 (assembly GCF_001427105.1). Lineage (GTDB taxonomy): Bacteria > Pseudomonadota > Alphaproteobacteria > Sphingomonadales > Sphingomonadaceae > Sphingopyxis. Next base: position 1,080,295 of record NZ_LMGI01000001.1, on the reverse strand, counting down.
TCGCCCCGCTGATGCCCGACGCGGCGCTCGAGGAGCGACATATCGGCAAGCGCGTGCGCTGGGCCGGCGGCGTCTACGGCATCGACGGACCATGCCTGACAATCCTCTTCGCGCGGAGCGGCGATTATGGAGAGCCGAGCTGGAGTCCGCAACCGACCTATCAGACGTTCGTCGCCTGCGGGTCGGGCGTTTACGACAAAGAACTCGTGGAAGCGCACACGAATGTCACGATCATCGGTGAGGTCACGGGCAAACAATATATCGGTATGGGCGGCGGCGGGTCGGACGGTCCCACCATCCGTATCGAGAAGCTGTATCGCTGGTCGGACTGTCTGGCGGGCGATGACAGCCCGGTGTGCAAGCAGGGTTTTCTGATCGCCGGGCCCGCTGCTGACGACTAGACAGGAGAAAGGTCGCATTCGAAGATGTGGACCCTCTCTTATCGTCACCCCGGACTTGATCCGGGATCCATGACTACCGTCGGTTGCCTAGAGCCCGGATCAAGTCGGTGGTGACGAGATGGGTGAAGACAGCGACAGCTGTCCGCCCCAAAGCAGCCCGCGCTAGACCCGTCCGGGCGCGCGGGCTCGGATGAAATTCTCGAGCGCGACGAACAGCATCTCGCGCGCATCGCCGCCGAGCATCTCGGCAGTCAGCCAGTCGAAATGGACACGGTCCCCGCGTGAGGCGGCGCCCACGATCGCGGCGAGCAGCGCTTCGTCGAAGCTGACGCGTGGGCAGCAGGGCGGGGCAACGGCAAAGGGTTCGGGCCAGACATGGCCGATCGCCTCGACCACCAGCCGATAGCGCCGCGCGGCAAGGATATTGCCCCAGCGCCGTTCGAGTTCGGGCATCGGGTCGCGTTCGCCGCGACGGCAAAGGATACAATATCGAAGCGCAAGGACCGCCTGCGCCGCTTCGACCGACAAATCGCGCACCAGCGGCTGCTCGGTCAATTGGCGGATCAGCTCGCTGCTTTGCATGAGGTTCGTTTCTCCCGGCCCATGCAGTCCGTCCGTTCCCGTTTTCGAAAAAGATGCCGGCCGCTTTAAAGCGCAGCTTTAAGTTGCGCGGCCGGCAGGAGGGGACTGCCCCACCTTGCTATTGAGAATTATTCGCAAATACAAGCGAAAAAAGAGACGCTCGAAAGCGCCTCTCTTATCAACGGCTTAGGGTGTGGACGTCGCCCAGCGACCGCCGAATCACTGTCAATCGTTGCCCGCGGGCTTCGACTGGAGCTGGATATAATTTTCGATGCCCATGCGCTCGATCATCTCGAACTGCTTTTCCAGCTCGTCGACGTGATGCTCTTCGCTTTCGAGAATGTCGGCGAACAGGTCGCGGCTGACATAGTCGCGCACGCTTTCCGAATGGGCGATCGCGTCCTTGAGCTGCGGGATAGCTTCTTCCTCAAGCGCGAGGTCGGCCTTCAGGATTTCCTCTACCGTCTCGCCGACGCGGAGGCGTCCGAGCATCTGGAAATTGGGGAGGCCGCCGAGGAAGAGGATGCGATCGGCCAGCTTGTCGGCGTGCTTCATCTCGTCGATCGACTCTTCGCGTTCGAACGCGGCGAGGCGGGCAACGCCCCAATTGTCGAGCATGCGATAGTGCAGCCAATATTGGTTGATCGCGGTCAGCTCGTTCTTGAGCGCCTCGTTCAGAAAATCGATGACCTTTTCGTCGCCCTTCATGGTGTCAGTCCTGTCATTTTTATCTTGGAATGGAATGAGCGCATTATACGCGCCCCGACCCCATCAGGCCAAGGTCAAAAATGGCGGAAAACCAAGAAAAATCAGGCGGTCGCGGCGACGTCGCTGATGATATTGCGAGCGAAAGGCAGGCACTGTCCGCACTTGGGTTTGCGACCCAGTTGCGCATAGGCGGCTTTGGCGCACCGCAATTGGCCATCGCGCGCAACATCGCGCAGCTGGCTTTCTCTTATTGCGTTGCAGACACAGACGACCATGTGCGAATCCTTCTCAACAAGAGCGATGTAGGGATAGTGCGAGCGATTCGCAACAGGAAAATGCGACTGGTTCGCAATCCGAACAGCGGCATTTTTCGGGTGCCGGGCGGCCCGCCGCCCCTTGCCCCCAAAGTGATTCGCGGGCATAGGCGCGCCCATCTTCCCCGCCCGCCAAAAGCAAAGGTCCGCCCCCATGAAAGTGAATGTCTATGTGACGCTCAAGCCGGGGGTGCTCGATCCGCAGGGCAAGGCGATCCATCATGCGCTCGAGGGTCTCGGTTTCGGCGGTGTGGCGGACGTCCGCGCCGGCCGTTTCATCGAGCTGGATGTCGCCGACGGCACCAGCGACGCCGACCTCGACGCGATGTGCGCCAAGCTGCTCGCGAACACGGTGATCGAAAACTACCGCATCGAACGTCCGTAAAGGGAGCGCACGCCATGAAGACCGCCGTCATCGTCTTTCCGGGCTCCAACTGCGATCGCGACATGGCGATCGCGCTGGAACAGGTCGCCGGCCGTGCGCCCGCGATGGTGTGGCACCGCGAGACCGAACTGCCCGACGGCACCGATTTCATCGCGCTGCCCGGCGGCTTTTCCTATGGCGACTATCTGCGCTCGGGCGCGATGGCCGCGCGGTCGCCGATTCTTCGCAGCGTTGCCGATGCCGCGGGGCGCGGCGTACCGGTGCTCGGCGTGTGCAACGGATTTCAGGTGCTGACCGAGGCGCTGCTGCTGCCGGGCGCGCTGATGCGCAACGCCGGGCTCAATTTCGTCTGCCGCACCGTGCCGCTCAAGGTCGAAAACAGCCAGTCGCTGTTCACCGCGAGCTATAGCGCGGGTGAGGAGATCAACATCCCCGTCGCGCACCACGACGGCAATTATTTCGCCGACGCGGCGACGCTCGACCGTATCGAAGGCGAGGGGCGCGTCGCGTTCCGCTATGCCGACCCCGTCAACGGATCGGCGCGCGATATCGCGGGCGTGCTCAACGATGCGGGTAATGTCCTGGGCATGATGCCGCACCCCGAACGCGCGATCGACCGCGCGCACGGCGGCACCGACGGGCTACGCCTGTTCGAGGCGGCGCTCGGCGTACTCGCCTGAGCGCAAGGGCGCTTCGCCGGCAAAGCCTGCGTCCGCTTTCCCGTGAAAGGATACCGGTGCGTCGTCGCTGTACGCGACGATCGCCGAAGTGTTGAAAGGGGGCTCCAGCCACCGCCCGAACAGCAGCAAGACCGTCGGCCAGAACATCGTATTCCAGATATCGTGCCAATGCGCTGCATCGGGCTGGATCGCCGAGCGGCTGAGTTCGGCCGTCACGTCGAGCCACTCGCCGCCGCACGCCATGGCGAGGACCACAAGCCACGCGACGACCCATCCGCCGCGCCAGCGCCAGGCAAGTCGCACCGCAAGAAACACGGTCAGCCCGAAATAAATGTGCAACGCATCCTTATCGAGGCCCGTCGCATCGATGACCGACACTTTTCGCGCCTCGAACAGCGAGGCGATCTCGATTAAAGTCATGCGGTCAAACCTTGGCGCCGAATGGATTGAAATCGGTGCCTTCGTCGAACACATCGACACCTTCGCGCCGCTTCAACGCCCCCACCACCAGATAGGTTGCCGGGGTCAGCGCGGCTTCCCAGGCGACCTTCATCGCCCAGTTCGTGGTCAGGACGAGCAGCACCTGCTCGGTTTCCCAGATGCCGAGGAAGGCGATGGGATAGAAGATCAGGCTGTCGATACCCTGTCCGACGACAGTCGACCCGATCGTGCGCATCCACAGAAAACGCCCGCCCGTCGCCAGCTTCATCCGCGCAAGTACATAGCTGTTCACGAACTCGCCGGCCCAGAAAGCCGCCATCGAGGCGAGGACGATGCGCCACGCGCTGCCGAACACGCTTTCGTAGCTTGCCTGGCACACCGGACCCGTCCCGCCGGCTTCGCCCGCCTTGAGCGTCAGCGCGTCGGCGCCGCTGCACCACCAGTCCTGTGCGGGCGGCATCGCGAGCACGACCCAGCTCATCACCGCCATGAACAGCAGCGCACCGAACCCGGCCCAGATCACGCGGCGCGCGCGCGCATAACCATAGACTTCGGTCAACACGTCGCCGATCACATAGCTGACTGGGAAGAACAGAATGCCCGCGCCAAAGGTGAAGCCGCCGACTGTCGACAATTTCGATGCGCCGATGATGTTGCTGAGCAGCAGGACCGCAACGAATGCCGCCATTACGAGGTCATAATAGCGAAAATGCCGGATGCTCGCGGCGCTGACATGGGCGGGTTTGGCGGGCGGGGTGTCGGAATCGATCATCGGCCGCTGCTTAACCCGCTTTGCAGCCTACGCAAACCACGCTATTCGCCGCGCGACGCAAGCAACGCTGCGCGCCCGTAGCTCAGCTGGATAGAGCACCCGCCTTCTAAGCGGGTGGTCGCAGGTTCGAATCCTGCCGGGCGCGCCATTCCTGTTTGCATGTCGGCTATCGCCGACCCAGGCTGAAGGGCCTGCGCGGCACTCGACGAGGGCGGTCCCGCCGGCGCCGCACGATATGCTCACCCTGCCGGCGCGGCCGATCAGATATGCTCAACCTCGGAGACGATGATGACCAACCGCCTTCTACGCCAGCTGCTTGGCATCGAATTGCCGATCATCCAGGCGCCGATGGCGGGTGTCTCATCGCCCGCCATGGCCGCCGCGGTTAGCGAAGCCGGCGCACTCGGTTCGATCGCCGTCGGCGCGACCGACGCGGGCGGGGCGCTGGCGATGATCGCCTCGGTCCGTGAGCGGACCCGGCGGCCTTTCAACGTCAATCTCTTCTGCCATCGCCCGGCGGTCGCAAATGGCAGCGTCGAACGCGCGTGGATCGATCGCTTCCGCGACCTGTTCGGCGAATATGGCGCCGCGCCGCCCGACCATCTTTCCGAAATCTACCAGAGCTTCGTCACCGACGACGCGATGCTGCGAATGCTCGTTGCCGAACGGCCCGCGGTTGTGAGCTTCCATTTCGGCCTGCCGCCGGCGGAGGCGATCGGTGCGCTGCGTGATGCCGGTATCGTCCTGTTCGCCTCGGCGACAAATCTCGCCGAGGCCCGGGCCGTCGCGGCTGCCGGAGTCGACGCGGTGGTTGCGCAGGGATGGGAGGCGGGTGGGCATCGCAGTGCCTTCGACCCCGACGCGCCCGACGATCGGCTCGGTACGGCCGCGCTGGTTCGCCAGCTCGTTGGCGCGGTCGACCTGCCGGTGATCGCGGCAGGCGGCATCATGGACGGCGCGGGTGTCGCGGCGGCGCTGCGGCTCGGTGCCGCGGCGGCACAGCTCGGCACCGCCTTTCTTGCCAGCGACGAGAGCCTCGCCGATGCGGGATACCGCGCGGCGCTCGCCAGCGATGCGGCCCATCGAACGGCGATGGTGCGCGCGGTATCGGGACGGCCGGCGCGGATATTGGCGAACAATTTCGCCGCGCTCGATGCCGACATCGTCCCCGCCGCCATTCCGGCCTATCCGATTGCCTACGATCTCGGCAAAGCGCTGAACGCCGCCGCCAGGGCGCGCGGCGAATATGGATATGGCGCGCAATGGGCCGGGCAGGGCGCGCCGTTCGCCCGCGCCATGGCGGCGGCCGATCTCGTCGCGGCGCTGGCCGCCGAATTGTCGTCCGCACTGGAGCGGGACGACGGATGACTTTGGCGCAATGGAAACGGCGACGGGCGCATGCAAAGAGCGATGGATATGCCGGGGTCGCTATGCTTTAATCGGGCGGCGATGGCTGACGATAGACCCCGGTACAAATCCTACAACAGCCCCGCCGGCGGCTGGGGCGCGGCCGCCGCGACCGCGAAGGTGCTGCTCGAGCAAAGCGTCGTTACCAAGGGATCGCGTGCGTTGCTGTCGATGAACCAGCCGGGCGGCTTCAAATGCCCGAGCTGCGCCTTTCCCGACGCCAGTTGCACCAAGAAGCTCGAATTTTGCGAAAATGGCGCGAAGGCGCTCGCGCACGAGGCGACGAAGTTCCGCGTGACGCGCGAATTTTTTGCGCAGCACAGCGTGACCCGCCTGATTGAACAGTCGGATTATTGGCTGGAGATGCAGGGGCGGCTGACCGAGCCGATGCGTTATGACGCCGTGACCGATCATTATGTGCCGGTGAGCTGGGACGACGCCTTCGCGCTGATCGGCGCGCACCTCCGCGCGCTTGCCAGCCCGCACGAGGCCGAATTCTACACCTCGGGCCGCACCGCGAACGAGACGGCGTTCCTCTATTCGATCTTCGTGCGCGAATTTGGCACCAATAATTTCCCCGACTGTTCGAACATGTGCCACGAACCGACGAGCCGCGGGCTGCCGCATTCGATCGGGGTCGGCAAGGGCACGGTGATCCTCGACGATTTCGAGCACGCCGAGGCGATCTTCCTGATCGGGCATAATGCCGGCACCAACGCGCCGCGAATGATGACGCCGCTGGTCGAGGCGCGCAAGCGCGGGGTGCCGATCGTCGCGGTCAACCCGATGCCCGAACGCGCATTGGTTCGCTTCACCGAGCCGCAGGACATCGTCCAGATGGCGACTTTCGGTTCGACCGAAGTCACCAGCGAGTTCGTGCATATCAGGATCGGCGGCGACCTCGCGCTCTTAAAGGGCATGATGAAGGCCATGTTCGAACGCGAGGCGGCGGGCGAGATCGTACTCGATCACGCCTTCATTGCCGAGCATACGTCGGGTTTCGCCGAACTGAAGGCCGATATCGAGGCGCAGCACTGGCCCGACCTCGTTGCCGCGGCGGGGATCGACGAGGCGCAGATCCGTCGCTGCGCTGAAATCTATATCCGATCGAAGGCGACGATCATCTGTTACGGCATGGGTGTGACCCAGCATCAGCAGGGGTCGCAGCTGGTCCAGCAGATCGCGAATATCCTGTTGCTCAAGGGCAATTACGGCAAGCCAGGGGCGGGCATCTCGCCGATCCGCGGCCATTCGAACGTGCAGGGCGACCGCACCGTCGGGATCGACGAGAAACCGAGTCCGGCCTATCTCGACAAGGTTCGCGATGTCTTCGGCTTCGAACCTCCGCGCGCGGACGGCCATCACAGCATCGAATCGGTCGAGGCGATGATGGCGGGCACCGCGAAGGTGTTCATCGGCCTCGGCGGCAATTTCGTTCGCGCGGTGCCCGATACCGATCGCTCCTACGAAGCGATGCGCAAACTCGACCTGACCGTCGGGATCGCGACCAAGCTCAATCGCGGGCATCTCGTTCATGGCCGCGACGCGCTGATCCTGCCCGTCGTCGCGCGTTCCGAACGCATCGAAACCGCGGCGGGCGAGCAGTTCGTCACGATCGAGGATTCGATGTCGAACGTCACCGCGTCGCGCGGCGTGCTCGAACCCGCGAGCGAGCATCTGATGTCCGAGACCGAGATCGTCTGCCGCATGGCGATGGCGACATTGCCCGACAGCAAGGTCGATTGGGCCAGCTATATCGACGATTATGACCTCATCCGCGACAAGATCGCCGCGGTATATCCCGAAATATACAGCGATTTTTCGGAGCGCATCAAGGCGCCGATGGGCTTTCACCTCGACATTCCGCCGCGCCGCCGCGTGTGGGCGACGCCGAACGGCAAGGCCAATTTCCTGATCCTGCCGGGGCTAGCGGTCAACGCGCCGGTTGCCGATCCCGACATGCTGCGGCTTGCGACCGTCCGCTCGCACGACCAGTTCAACACGACGATCTACAGCTACAACGACCGCTATCGCGGCGTGTATAACGACCGCATGGTCCTGTTCATGAACGCCGACGATATCGCGGCGCGCGGGCTGGAGGCGGGAACGAAGGTCGCGCTCGAAACGATCAGCGCCGACGGCATCGTGCGTCGGGTAGAGGGGCTGACGATCCTCGACTATCCGATGTCGCGCGGCTCGGTCGCGGGCTATTATCCCGAGCTCAACCCGCTGCTGCCGCTGGCCCATTACGACAGGACAAGCGGCTGTCCTGCCGCCAAGTCGATCCCGGTGCGCGTCGTCCGGGCCGCGGACTGACGCCGCCGATGGCCGTCGGCAAACATATCGCGCCCGTTCGTTTCCTTATCTTTGCGTTCGTGCTGGCCGCCGCGATGGGAGCGGCGCTGGCATCGCATATCGACCCGCGCGCCGCGTTCCTGATCGGCTTCGACGTCGCAGCCTTCGTCTTTCTTTGCACGGTGATGCCGCTGCTGCGTGCCGACGCCGACCAGATGCGCCGCCGCGCCGAATTCAACGACGCGAACCGCGTCGGCCTGCTCGCCATCACCGTGCTGCTGTCGCTCGTCATCCTGTTCGCCGTGGGGACGCTGATCGCGAGCCCGGGCAAGCTGGGCCGCTGCGACGTCATACTGATCATCGCGACGCTCGCGCTCGCGTGGCTCTTCGCGAACATCGTCTTCACGCTCCACTATGCGCATCTCTATTATCTGCAGAAGGACGGACGCGACCGCGCGGGGATCGAGGTGCCGGGGGTGCATGAACCCGGTTACTGGGACTTCCTCTATTTTGCCTTCACCCTCGGCATGACCTTCCAGACGTCGGACGTCACGATATCGGGCGCGCATATGCGGCGCGTCGTGCTCGGCCACTGCATGGCGGCGTTTATCTTCAACATGGGCATTTTGGCGTTCACGGTAAACGCTATTGGTGGATCATGACCCCGCCAGCCGATCGAGGTCGACGGTGCTATTGATGTTCGGCGGCACGAAATCGCTGGAGACCGCCCGCGCGCCGATCCGGCGGGCATAGGCCCGGACCGCAAGGTCGCGTCCGTCCTCCAGGATGGCCCGCAGGTCGTCGATCGAGGCAACCGGCCAGAGACCGATCACCGGCTGTGTCTCGAGAAAGGCCGGCGCCGGTTCTAGAAGCGCGCGAAGATCGTCGGGCAGGCGCACGCAATCGACCGGCGCCGTCAGCACCCGATCGAAGCCCTGATCCGCAGCATGGATAAAGGCCCCCGCCATGCCGCCGAGCGGGCCCATGTCGAGGCGCGGCCAGTCGGCGACTTCGTCCCGACCGACAACGACCACGGCATCGCAATGCGGGCGCAGCGCCGCCAGCGCATGGTCGAGCAAGGTCCGCCCATCCAGCATCGCGAGCGCCTTGTCCGACCCGAAGCGGCTCGACCGCCCGCCCGCGAGAACCGCGCCGAGCGTCCTCACGCGATCATCCCGTGCGGATCGCTGACGACCAGCGCCGAATCGGCCCGCGCCAGCGTCACGAGCGTCAGCCCCGCCTGCACCGCGCGTTCGGCCGCAAGGCTGGTCGGTGCCGAGATGGTGACGAGCATCGGGCAGCCTGCGCGAACCGTCTTTTCGACCAGCTCATAGCTGCACCGCGCCGACAGCAGAATGAAGCCGGAGGAGGGATCGATACCCGCGCGCGCCAAGGCGCCGATCAGCTTGTCGAGCGCATTGTGCCGTCCGACATCCTCGCGTGCGAGCAGGATCTCGCCCGCGGGCGAGCAGAAGGCGGCGGCGTGGACTGCGCCCGTCGCCCGACCGAGCGGCTGATGATCGTGCAGCGCCGCGAGCGCCGCCGCGATGGCGGCGCGGTCGGTTGTGATGCGCGCGGTCACGGGCGACAGCGGCCGCAGCACCTGCTCGATATTCTCGATCCCGCAGAGGCCGCAGCTGCTTTCGCTGACGCGCTTGCGCGCGCGTTCGAGCGCGATCGCGTTGCGCTCGGGCGGTAACCAGATGCGTACCGCCCAGCCGCCTTCGATCGGGTGCGCGTCGATCCGCCCGATCTGATCGGCAGTTTCGACCAGCCCCTCGCCGAGCGCAAAGCCGACGGCATAGTCATCGAGATCGGCCGGGGTCGCCATCATCACCGCATAGCCGATGCCGCCGACCTCGATCGAAACCGGCGCCTCGATGGCAATGCTACGGGTCAGCGCTGCATCGCCGGGCTCGGCGAGGCCCAGTCGCCGGACCGGAAGGTCGATCATCTCTTGGTTCATGTTCGCACCGTACCGCATCCGCGCTCGCCTGTCTCAACCGGCACGGCCGAGCCGTTCGGCAAGGAAATCGACAAACACGCGCACCCGCGCCGGGGTGTTCGCGCCGCCGGCAAACACCGCGTGGATCGCCTCGACATCGCCCGGATTATAGTCCTCCAGTATCGGGACGAGCGCGCCGCTCGCGATCTGGTCGGCGATGCTGAATGCACCGACACGTGCGATGCCGACGCCCGCGGCGGCAAGCTGTCCAAGCGTCTCGCCATTGTTCGCTTCGATATTGCCTTGCACCGAAAGGGCGAATTCACGGTCGCCGTCGCGAAACGGCCAGGTCGGTTCGGCGCGGCGGAAGTTGAAGTTCAGGCAATTATGCCCGTGCAGATCTTCGGGCACGAGCGGTGTGCCATGCGCTGCCAGATAGGCGGGTGAAGCAATGATGACGCGGCGGCTTTCGCCGAGCTTGCGCGCGGTAAGCAGGCTGTCGGCGAGCGGGCCAAAGCGGATAGCCACATCGGCCTGGCCCGTGGCGAGGTCGACGAGCCGGTCGGCGAGGCTGATGTCGACAAGGATATGCGGATGCAGGCGGACGAAGTCGCCAAGCAAAGGCACGATGCTGAGCCGCCCGTGCGCCTGCGCCGCGCTGACGCGCAGCCGCCCGCGCGGCGCGCCCTGATCGGCGATCGCCTGTTCGGCATCGTCCAGATCGGCGAGAATGCGCCGCGCGGCGCGCAGATAGGCCTCGCCTTCGGCAGTGAGCGCGAGCGCGCGGGTCGAGCGCAGCAACAGGCGGACGCCCAGCCGCGCTTCGATACGGTCGATCGTGCGGCTAACCGCCGACGGGGTGAGCCCCAGGCAGCGGCCGGCGGCGGAAAAACTGCCCTCGGCGACCGCGACGGTAAAGACTTCCATCGCGCGCGCCCGGTCGCTCGTTTCGGCGATCTTTGCGTTCATATCAAAAATCCTTCGCTTTTGGGGACGCTACTGCGTGCGGGCTTGCGCGTCCATCTATGCCTCAACATCGCAAATGAAAGGGCAGGATCATGGAATATCGCCAGTTGGGATCGTCGGGCCTTCGTGTTCCGGCCTTGAGCTTCGGCACCGGGACGTTTGGCGGGCAGGGACCGCTGTTCAGCGCATGGGGCACGAGCGACGCGACCGAGGCGCGGCGGCTGATCAACATCAGTCTCGACGCCGGGGTGACGTTGTTCGATACCGCCGACGTCTATTCGAACGGCGCGTCCGAGGAGATATTGGGCGAAGCGATCAAGGGGCGCCGCGATGCGGTGCTGATCTCGACTAAAACCGGGCTGCCGATGGGCGATGGCCCACAGGACTGGGGCGCCTCGCGCAGCCGGTTGGTCCGCGCGGTCGAGGATGCGCTGCGGCGGCTTGGCACCGACCATATCGACCTCTTGCAACTTCACGCCTTCGACGCCTCGACCCCGGTTGAAGAACTGATGGACACGCTCGCTACGCTGATCGCCGCGGGCAAGCTCCGTTACGCCGGCGTCTCCAACTATCCGGGCTGGCAGCTCATGAAGGCGCAGGCCGCCGCTGACCGTCTCGGCACGCCGCGCTTCGTCGCGCACCAGGTCTATTATTCGCTGATCGGCCGCGCTTATGAGGCCGACCTGATGCCGCTCGCCGCCGATCAGGGCGTCGGCGCGCTGGTGTGGAGCCCGCTCGGCTGGGGCCGCCTGACCGGCAAGATCGGACGCGACCGCCCCGTTCCCGCGGGCAGCCGCCTGCACGAAACCGAACAGTTCGCCCCGCCGGTGACCGATGAGTTGCTCTATCGCGTCGTTGACGCGCTCGAAATGATCGCAGCCGAAACCGGCAAGACTGTGCCGCAGATTGCGATCAACTGGCTGCTCCGGCGCCCGACCGTGTCATCGGTGATCATCGGCGCGCGCAACGAGGAACAGCTGCGCCAGAATCTTGGCGCCGTCGGCTGGGCGCTCACCGCCGAACAGATCGCCGCGCTCGACGCCGCGAGCGACGTGCTGCCGCCCTATCCGCACACGCCATATCGGCAGCAGGCGGGTTTCGCCCGGCTGAACCCGCCGCTCGTCTGACAGGATTCTCTCCCATGAAGATCAACTTTCCCCTCCTCGCGCTTGCGACGGGTGCCTTCGGCATCGGCATCACCGAATTCGCCCCGATGGGGCTACTCCCCGACATGGCCGAAGGGCTGGGCGTGTCGATCCCCGCCGCCGGGCTGCTCGTCTCGGCCTACGCGCTCGGCGTGCTGATCGGCGCGCCGCTGATGACACTTACCACCGCGCGGATGAACCGGCGGACCTTGCTGATCGGCCTGATGGCGATCTTCACGCTCGGCAATTTCCTCTCCGCCGTCGCGGGCGATTACACGACGTTGATGGTCGCGCGCGTGATCACCTCCTTGAACCACGGCGCCTTCTTCGGCGTCGGCTCGGTCGTCGCTGCGAGCCTCGTCGCGCCCGAAAAGCGAGCGAGCGCGGTCGCGGCAATGTTCATGGGGCTGACGCTCGCCAATGTCATCGGCGTGCCGCTCGCGCCATGGGTCGGCGAGACCTTCGGCTGGCGTACCGCGTTCGGCGCGATTGCGATATGGGGCCTGATCACGATGTTCGCGCTTCGCTTTGCGCTTCCCGACATCCCGCGCGCCGAGGGCGGCAACATGCTCGCCGAACTGGGCGTGCTGAAGCGCCGCGAGGTGCTCGTCGCATTGGCGCTCACCGCGATCGGTTCGGCCGCGATGTTCACCGTCTTCACCTATATCGCCCCGATCCTGACCGAAGCGACGGGGGCAGGGACCCTGTTCGTGACCGCGATGCTGGTGATCTACGGCCTCGGCCTCACCGCAGGCAACTGGCTCGGCGGGGTGTATGCCGACCGCTCGATCGACCGCACGCTGATCGTCTCGCTCAGCGGGCTCGCGGCGATGCTGCTCCTGTTCGCGGTGACGATGTATTCGCCCATCGCGGCGGCCGTCACGATCTTCCTGTGGGGCGTCGCGACCTTCGCCATCGTCCCGCCGCTCCAGATGCGCGTGATGGAGGCGGCGTCCGATGCGCCCAATCTCGCCTCGGCGGTCAATATCGGCGCGTTCAACCTTGGTAATGCCATCGGTGCTGCGGTCGGCGGCGGGGTGATCGGCCTCGGCCTCGGTTTTCCCGCGGTGTCGATCGCGGGCGCGGTGATGGCGGTTGCGGGTCTCGTGATCGTGCTGGCATCGCGGCAACGCGCTGTCCCCGCGCTCGCGCAGGTCTGACGATTGCCATTTCGGCGGCGGGGTCTATGCAATCGACGGCATGGAAACACCGATTCTCGCTGTCCTCCTTGGCAAGTCACAGCCCTTTCGGGGCGACGAACCCAGCGCCATCGGCAAGCTGCCGGTGGCGGATGTAGTCGCCGTCGGTGCGATGGGCCTCGCGGGCGACGAGCAGGCCGACCGTACGGTGCATGGCGGCATCGACAAGGCGATCCATCATTATCCCGCCGATCATTATGACTGGTGGCGAGGGTATCTGGGCGATGCGCCGCTGCTCGATGCACCGGGCGCGTTCGGCGAGAATATCTCGACCGCGGGCCTCGACGAGCAGAATGTCTTCCTCGGCGACCGCTTCCGCCTCGGCTCCGCGCTCGTCGAAGTGACGCAGGCGCGCCAGCCGTGCTGGAAACTCGATCATCGCTTTGGAACCAAGGGCGTGATGGCGCAGGTGGTCAAGACGCGGCGGACGGGCTGGTATTACCGTGTGGTCGAACCCGGTCAGGTGCGTGCGGGCGATGCATTGGAGCTTGTCGAGCGGCGCTATCCCGACTGGCCGCTGGCATCGCTGTTCGCCTTGCTGATCGGCGGCGAGGCGAAGGATCGCCCGGCGGACCTGCGCGCGCTCCGCGACGTGCCCGTGCTCGCCGAAACGTGGAAGGTAAGGCGCGCCAAGCTCGCCGAGCAGTTCGGCGCGGATTAGGGTCAGGATCTAGCGGGTTCGTTCGTCGTCGAAAAATTCGACGTCGGACTGCCGCGCTTCAGCAGCGAGGCGTTCGACAGGACCCGCGAGACGCTCGGTTTCCGCGGGTGTGAAATGCAGCCCTAGCTTGCTGCGCCGCCAAAGGACATCGTCGGTGGTGCGCGCCCATTCGCGCATCGCCATCCAGCGCAGTTCCGCCACGCTCAGCCCATGCGCGATCTCGCCGCCGAGTGCGTCCCAACCGTCGGCCTGCCCGAGCCACGCCTGCGCATCGGTGCCATAGGCGCGGGCGATGCGGTCGACCGTCGCCGCCGTCAGGAAGGGATAGGAAAGCCTATATTCAGCCTTGAGCGCCGCCACGCCGTTCGTCGGGAAGTTGCCGCCGGGGAGCGGCGCCTTTGCGGTCCAGTGCTTGGCCGACAGCGCCGGAACATGATGGACAAGCTCATCGACGGCGGCCTCGGCGACATGGCGGTAGCTTGTGATCTTGCCGCCATAGATGGTGAGCAGCGGCGCGCCCTCGGCCCTGTCGAGGTCGATGCGGTATCCGCGCGTCGCGGCTTCGGGTCGGCCCGAACCGTCCTCGATCAGCGGCCGCACGCCCGAATAGGTCCAGACGACGTCGGCGGGCGTGATCGGCTCGCGGAAATAAAGGCTCGCGCCTTCGCACAGATACGCGATTTCCTCGTCGCTTGCTGTGGCTTCGCTCGCCGGTCCGTCATGATCCTGATCGGTCGTTCCGATCAGCGTGAAATCGCGCTCATAGGGAATGGCGAAGAAGATGCGCCCGTCGGGAAGCTGGAAGAAATAGGCATAGTCATGCTCGAACAGCTTGCGCACGACGATATGCGAGCCGCGCACCAACCGCATCTGATGGTCGGGTTCGGCGTCGGCGCGTTTGAGCAGGTCGAGCACCGCGGGCCCCGCCGCATTCACGACGCTCCGGCCGGAGAAGCGATACTGATGCCCCTGATCGTCGCGTGCATCGACGACCCACAGGCCATCCTCGCAGCGCAGCATTTCGGCGCGCGTCCGCGTGCGAACGCGCGCTCCGCGGTCAGCCGCATCGCGCGCGTTGAGCGCGACCAGCCGCGCATCGTCGGCCCAGCCGTCCGAATATTCGAAGCCGTGAACATATTGCGGTTGCAGCGGCCCGCCCGCAGCGTGGCGGCGCAGGTCGACCGAGCGCGTCGCGGGCAGCTTCTTGCGGCCGCCAATATGATCGTAGAGGAAGAGCCCGAGCCGCAGCAGCCAGCGCGGCCGCAGCCCCGGCCGGTGCGGCAGGACAAAGCGCAGCGGGCGGATGATGTGCGGCGCGATGCCCCACAGTATCTCGCGTTCCTTCAGCGCCTCGCGGACGAGCCGGAATTCATAATGTTCGAGGTAACGCAGCCCGCCGTGGATCAGCTTGGTCGATTTCGACGACGTGCCCTGCGCGAGATCGCCCGCTTCGAGCAGCAGCACGCGCGCCCCGCGCCCCGCGGCGTCACGCGCCACGCCGGCACCGTTGACGCCGCCGCCGACGACGATGACATCATAGGGTATGGCGCTGTCAGGCATGATGAAATCCCTATGGCAGCGTTGTCGGATTTGCCAAGTGAAGACATCGTATGCGGCCTACGTATGCGCGTTGCATTCGGGCGGCGCATCCGCCAATTCTCGGGCGATATATCTAGGGGACGAATGTGAGCGTGAAAGTCGAAACATTGGTGCTGTTCGGCGCGACGGGCGACCTCGCGCAGCGCATGCTCTTTCCCTCGCTCTACAATCTTCACCTCGACGGGCTGCTCGCCGACGCGCTGACGATCATCGGATCGGGGCGGTCGAAGATGGACCGCGCGGCGTTCCAACAGCAAGTCCGCGATGCGCTGACCGAGCATCTGCCCGCCGACCGCGTCGAAGAGGCGGGCGTCGCGGCCTTCCTCGCGCGGATCGACTATTGCGCGATCGATGCCGGCGCGGGCACGGGTTATGACGAACTCGCGGCGCTGCTCGCTGGCCGCATGGCCCGCCCGATCGGCGTCTATCTCTCGACCCCGCCGTCGATGTTCGGGCCGATCGCGCAGGGCCTAAATGCAGCGGGCATCGCCTGCGCCGAGTGCCGCATTGCGATGGAAAAGCCGATCGGTCACGACCTCACCTCGTCGCGCGACGTCAATGCGCAGGTCGGCGATGCCTTTGCCGAGGACCGCGTCTTCCGCATCGACCATTATCTCGGCAAGGAAACGGTGCAGAACCTGCTCGCGCTGCGATTTGCCAATATGTTGTTCGAACCGCTGTGGAACGCGCAGGCGATCGACCATGTCCAGATCACCGTCGCCGAAACCGTCGGCCTCGAGGGCCGCGTGTCCTATTATGACGGCGTCGGCGCGCTGAAGGACATGGTCCAGAACCATATGCTTCAGCTGCTCGCGATCATCGCGATGGAGCCGCCGTCGAGCGTGTCGTCGACCGCGGTGCGCGACGAGAAGGTCAAGCTGCTGCGCAGCTTGCGCAAGATGACGGCGGCCGACGTGAAGGCGCACAGCGTCAAAGGGCAATATACCAGCGGCGCGGTTAACGGCGGTGCCGTTGCGGGTTACGCCGACGAACTCGGCAATCCGTCGAACACCGAAACCTTCGTGGCGCTGAAGGCCTATATCGACAATTGGCGCTGGAAGGGCGTGCCCTTTTATCTGCGTACCGGCAAGCGGATGCCGCAGCGCAAGTCGGAGGTGCTGATCCAGTTCAAGCCGGTGCCGCACAATATCTTCGCGCGCGTTGGCGCGGGCAAGCTCGATGCGAACAGCATGATCATCAACCTGCAGCCCGAAGAGAATATCCGGGTCAAGGTGATGGCGAAGCAGCCCGGGCTCGACCGCGACGGCGTGAAGCTGAAAGAGGTGACGATGGACGTCTCGCTCTCGCACAGCTTCGCGGGCGAGCGGCGACGCATCGCCTACGAGCGCCTGCTGCTCGATTTCATCGAGGGCGACCAGACCTTGTTCGTGCGCCGCGACGAGGTCGAGGCGCAGTGGCAGTGGATCGACTCGATCCGCGACGCCTGGGCCGAGGTCGATATGGCGCCGCAGAATTACACCGCGGGAAGCTGGGGCCCGTCGAGCGCAATCGCGCTCATCGAACGCGACGGAGCGAGCTGGCATGACTGATCTGAACCCCGTAATCGCTAAGGTTACCGACCGCATCATCGAGCGCAGCGCGCCGCGCCGTGCGGCCTATCTCGGCCTGATGGATCGCCAGCGCGAGGCGGGCACCAATCGCGGCAACCTGTCGTGCGGCAATCTTGCGCATGGCTTTGCCGCGTCGGGCGAGGACAAGCCCGCGATCCGGTCGGGCGCCGAGATGAACATCGGCATCGTCACCAGCTATAACGACATGCTCTCGGCGCATCAGCCGTACGGCCGCTACCCCGAACAGATCAAACTCTTCGCGCGCGAAGTCGGCGCCACCGCGCAGGTCGCGGGCGGCGTCCCCGCGATGTGCGACGGCGTGACGCAGGGGCAGGCGGGCATGGACCTGTCGCTGTTCAGCCGCGACAATATCGCGCAGGGCACGGTGATCGCATTGAGCCACGCAATGTTCGAGAGCGCGCTGCTGCTTGGCATCTGCGACAAGATCGTCCCGGGCCTGCTGATCGGCGCGCTGCGTTTCGGCCATCTGCCGCAGATCCTGATCCCCGCGGGCCCGATGCCGTCGGGCCTTGCGAACAAGGAAAAGCAGCGCGTCCGCCAGCTTTATGCTGAGGGCAAGGCGACCCGCGATCAGCTGCTCGAGGCCGAGGCCGCGAGCTATCATGGCGCGGGCACTTGCACCTTCTATGGCACCGCGAATTCGAACCAGATGATGATGGAACTGATGGGGCTGCACGTCCCCGGCAGCGCCTTCACGAACCCCGGCACCAAGCTGCGTCAGGAACTGACGCGCACCGCGACACACCGCGTGGCAGAGATCGGCTGGGACGGCGACGATTACCGTCCGCTGTCGCGCTGCGTGGACGAGAAGGCGATCGTCAACGCCGCGATCGGCCTGCTCGCGACCGGCGGATCGACGAATCACGCGATCCATCTGCCCGCGATCGCGCGCGCGGCGGGGATCATCATCGACTGGCAGGATTTCGACGAGCTGAGTCACGCGGTGCCGCTGCTCGCGCGCGTCTATCCGAACGGCGCGGGCGACGTGAACAATTTCCATGCGGCGGGCGGGATCGGCTATGTCGTGCGCGAATTGCTGGGGGCAGGCTTGCTCCACGGCGATGTGCTCACCGTCGGCGGGACGATGGCCGATTATGCGTCGGAGCCGGTGCTGGTCGACGACGAACTTCACTGGCAGGCAGCACCCACGACAAGCCGTGACGACACGATGCTGCGCCCCGTCGCTGCGCCTTTCTCGCCTGACGGCGGGATGCGCCTGCTCGCGGGCAATCTCGGCCGCGCGATCATCAAGACCAGCGCGGTTGTCGAGGATCGCTGGACGATCGAGGCGCCGTGCCGGATCTTCGACGACCAGAACCAGGTGCTGACCGCATTCAAGGCGGGCGAGCTCGAACGCGATGTCGTCGTCGTTGTGCGCTTCCAGGGGCCGCGTGCCAACGGGATGCCCGAACTCCACAAGCTGACGCCGGCGCTCGGCGTGCTGCAGGACAAGGGTTTCCGCGTTGCGCTGCTCACCGATGGCCGCATGTCGGGCGCGAGCGGCAAGGTTCCCGCGGTCATCCACCTCTCGCCCGAAGCCTTGCCGGGCACGGATGGGGTGAGCGGCCCGCTCGCCTTTCTCGTCGACGGCGACATTGTCCGCGTCTGTGCGCGCAAGGGGGAGGTGCTCGCGCTCGTCGATCCCGCCATTTGGTCCGCACGCACCGCCGCGGTCCCGCCGCCGCCCGCTGTCGGCGTTGGCCGCGAGCTGTTCGCCTTGTTCCGCCACCATGCCGACGAAGCCGAAAAGGGTGGGTCGGCGATCCTCGCGGCGATGGAAACGGTAATCTAGCTCGTCGCCCCCGCGAAGGCGGGGGCCGCTGGCAACCATGCGCAACACTGATAGCGGCCCCCGCCTTCGCGGGGGCGACGAAGGAATTGAAATGACCGACAAAAGCATCGACCAGATCATGCGCCTCGCGCCCGTCATCCCGGTGATCGTCATCGACCGCGTCGAGGACGCGGTGCCGATGGCCGAGGCGCTCGTCGCGGGCGGGCTGACCGTGCTGGAAGTCACCTTGCGCACCCCCGCCGCGCTCGACGCGATCGCCGCGATGAAAAGCGTCAAGGGTGCGGTCGTCGGCGCGGGCACGGTGCTCGACCCCGCAATGCTCAAGGGCGCGATCGCCGCGGGCGCTGAATTCATCGTCTCGCCCGGCCTGACCGACAATCTAGGCAAGGCCGCGGTCGCTAGCGGCATTCCCTTCCTCCCCGGCACCGCCAACGCTGGCGACATCATGCGCGGCATGGATCTCGGTCTCGACCGCTTCAAATTCTTCCCCGCGGCGACCAGCGGCGGCATCCCGGCGCTGAAGGCGCTCGCAGGCCCCTTCGGTCAGGCGCGCTTCTGTCCGACCGGCGGCATCAGCCTCGCGACCGCGCCCGACTGGCTCGCGCTTGAAGCGGTGCTGTGCGTCGGCGGCAGCTGGGTCGTCCCCTCGGGGACGCTCGACCCTGCAAAAATCGAGACGTTGGCGCGCGAGGCCGCCGCACTTTCACGCCATTGATTAACCCCATTTTACCTGTCACTGTGCAGGGATAAGGCGGCAATATAGCCGTTGGTGGGGAGACAGGCGTGCCGAGGCCGCAACCGCATTTGGACGAAGTTCTGGCGTCGGAGCCGGGGTCGCATATCGCCGCGCTGTTCGATTTCGACGGCACGATCATCTCGGGCTATTCCGCGACCGCGATGCTGCGCGAGAAATTCCAGCGCCGCGAAATGTCGGTCGAGGAGATTGCGGAGACCGCGCAGGTCGTTGCGCAGCACAGCCTCGGCACGATCGGTTTTTCGGGGCTGATGTCGGGCGCCGCGAAATTCATGCGCGGCGTCGACGAGGAAAGCTTCATCGAGTTCGGCGAGGAACTCTACAAGAAGCATATCGCGCGCAAGATCTATCCCGAGACGCGCGCGATCATCGAGGCGCATCAGGCCAAGGGCCACCGCGTCGCGATTATCTCCTCGGCGACGATCTACCAGATCGAACCGACCGCGCGCGACCTCGGCATCGAGGATATCAAATGCTCGGCCTATGAGATCGAGGATGGCGTCTTCACCGGGGAGATCATCCGCCCGCTCTGCTTCGGCGAAGGCAAGGTGCTCGCGGCCGAGGAACTTGCCGCCGAATATGGCCTCGATCTCGACCAGAGCTTTTTCTATTCGGACAGCGACGACGATATCGAACTCTTGGAGCGCGTGGGCAAACCGCGCCCGCTCAACCCCAATCTGAAACTCAAGGCCATTGCCGAAGAAAATGGCTGGCCGGTGCAGCGCTTTGCGAGCCGCGGGACGCCGAGCTGGGTCGATTATACGCGTACCATCTACGCCACCGGCTCGCTCGTCGGTGCTTTCGCCGCGGGGCTGCCGATCTGGGCGCTCACCCGTTCGCAGCGCGAGGCGGCGAATTTCTCGATCGGGCTGTTCGGCGATTTCGCGACCGCGATCACCGGCGTCGAACTGGAGGTCGAGGAGGAGAAGCATCTCTGGTCCTCGCGCCCGTGCGTCTTCATCTTCAACCACCAGAGCAAGGCGGACGTCATGATCCTCGCCAAGCTCATCCGCCGCGACATGGGCGGGGTGGGCAAGAAAGAGATCAAGGACATCCCCATCCTCGGCAAGCTGATGGAATGGGGCGGCACCGTCTTCGTCGACCGCGCTGACGGCAAGAGCGCGATCAAGGCCATGGAGCCGCTGGTCGACGCGATCAAGATCGAGGGCAAGTCGATCTGCATCTCGCCCGAGGGCACGCGCAGCCTGACGCCGAAGCTCGAACCGTTCAAGAAGGGCGCCTTCCATCTCGCGATGCAGGCCGGGGTGCCGATTGTACCGATCGTGATTCATAATGCCACGGACGTCGCGCCGAAGAACGAGTTCGTGATGCGCCCCGCGACGGTGCGCGTCACCGTGCTGCCGCCGGTCGACACGTCGAAATGGAGCCCGCGGACGATCAACACGCATGTCCGCGACGTCCGCAACATGTTCCTCCGCACGCTCGGCCAGCCCGAGGAAAGCGTCGCGGAATCGGTGGCGAAAGAGCCCGCGCCCGGGGCCGCGCCGCCCGAAGCCAAGACCGAAAAGGCCAAGCCGAAAAAGGCAGCCGCGAAAAAGCCCACCGCAAAGAAAAAGGCCCCCGCCAAAAAGCCTGCGGCCGCCAAGGGAAAGACCGGCTAAGCGGTGGCCGACGGAACGCCCCGCACCCCGATCGTGACGGAGCAGGCGGCCGACCGGCTCTATATCATCGACGCGCGCAACGGGGTCGAACGGCGCTTGTTGCTCGACTGGATGCATTCGACGAGCGGCGATGACGAGCCGGCATGGGCCAGCCTCGACATCGAGGATGGCGATCATGCGCTGCCCGTAGACGTGCTGCAGGCGCGGCTTGGCGGCGCGCCGTCGCGGCTGGTCGTGCCGCTGCGCGTCGCGTGGCGCATTCCGGGGTTCGACAAGGACCGCGCGCTCAAATTCCGCCACCTGATCTTCGGTGATCCGCGGCATCCCGGGCCGCTCCGCTCGCGGCTGATCCTGCTTCGCGACCGCCGTCGCGCGCAGATTTTGGTGGGCGAGGCGGCGACGCTCGACGCGCTCCGCGACCGTTTCTGCCAGCAGACCGGCGGCGGCGACGGCGAAGGAACCGATAGCCCCGAATTCGCGGGCTTCGTCGCGCGGCAGGCCTCGCTTGCCCTCGACGTCGCCGAACGCGGTATCCGCGGCACGCGCTACAAGGTGCCGCGCTTCGTCTCCGACGGGCTGCGCACCAGCCCCAAATTCCGCTCCGCGCTTGCCGAATTGTCCGAGGCGACGGGCCGCCCGGTCGCCGAACTTTTCCGCGAGGCGCGGCCGTTGATGAAGGAGGTCATCGCGCGGCCTTCGGCGCTTTTTCTCGATCTTCGCGCGCGTCTCGATCGGATGATGTTCGGCGGCTACGCGCCCGAGATGGAGGTCGACGCCGCCGAACTCGCACGGCTGCGTTCGATCCTGCGTGAGCATCCGACCGCGATCCTCTTCACGCACAAGACCTATATCGACGGCGCGACGCCCAGCCGGCTCACTTATGAAAACGACATGCCGATGCTGCACAGCTTCGGCGGCGCCAATCTCGACTTCGCGGTGATGGGCGAATTTTTCCGCCGCTCGGGGATGATCTTCATTCGGCGGAGCTTCCAGGACCAACCGGTCTACAAGCTCGTGCTGCGCCACTATATCGCCTGGCTGCTCGCCAAGCGCTTCCCGCTGTCGTGGGCGTTCGAAGGGACGCGCTCGCGGCTCGGCAAGCTGATGCCCCCCAAATATGGCCTGATGAAATATGTCCTCGACGCGGCGCACGCGACCGGGACGCGCGATGTGCATTTCGTGCCCTTCGTCACCAGCTTCGACCTGATCCGCGACGTCGAGGAATATGCCGCCGAGCAGACCGGGCGAAACAAGAAGCCCGAGAGCCTGTCGTGGTTTCTCGGCTATATGAAGAGCCTGAAGGAGCCCTCGGGCCGCATCCGGCTCGACATCGGCAATCCCGTCGTGATCGACGAGGCCCCAGGCCCCGACGACAAGCGCGCGCTCGAAACGATCGCCTTTGCGGTTGCGGTCGAGGCGAACCGCGTCACGCCGCTGACGGTCACCTCGGTGATGTGCCTGATCCTGCTCGGCATGGCGCCGCGCGGCGCGACTGCCGCCGAACTGCTCGGCGCGATCGGTGCAGTGACCAACTGGGCGCGCGCGCGCTGCATCCGCCTCAGCAGCGAGCTCGAAAGCGGCGACGACAGCGCGCTCTCCGCGACCGTCGACACGCTCGTCGAGAGCGGCCTGCTGACGCGCTACGAAGCGGGCAGCGAGAATGTCTATTCGATCGACCCCGCCAAACATCCGATGGCGAGCTATTACCGCAACATCATCGCACATCATTTCCTCGATCGCGCGATGATCGAGCTCGCGCTGTTCGAACTCCGCGATGGCGACAGCGGCGATGCGACCGCGGCCTTCTGGGCGAAGATCGATCGCCTGCGCGACCTGTTCAAATTCGAATTCTTCTATCCGCCACGCGACGAGCATCGTGCCGCGATCGAGGCAGAGCTGACACGCATCGATCCCGTATGGGACCGCCGCCTCGCGAGCGGCGATCGCGGTATCGCGCAGCTTCTCCGCCGCTGCCAACCCGTCGTCGGCCACGCGATATTGCTGCCCTTCGCCGAGGCCTATTCGGTCGTCGCCGAACAGCTCGCGCGCGCCAAGCCCGGTGATGTCGTCGATGAAAAGGCGCTGCTCGACGCAGCGCTCGTCGAAGGCCGGCAGGCCTATCTGCTTCGCCGGATCAGCAGCGAGGCGGCGATCGGGAAATTGCTCTTTGCCAACGGCCTTTCGCTGATGCGCCATATGGGGCTCGCGGAGGAGGCGACGCCGGTGAACCTCGCCGCGCGCCGTGCGCTGCTGATGGAACTGCGGGGGTTGGCCAACGTCATGGAAACGATGCGCCTGTCGACAGTGGCGCTGGCCGATCGGTTGCCGGGCGCCGGAGAATGAACGTGCGTTATCCGATTTTCGTCATTGCGAGCGTAGCGAAGCAATCCAGAGCGGTTTACGCCTACTTTGGATTGCCGCGTCGCCTTCGGCTCCTCGCAATGACGGCACGGTAGAAGGAACCCGACATGCTAAAACAGCTCAGCGCGCAGGACGCCCAGTTCCTCTACACGCAGACCGCGAACAATCTGACGCACATCATGGGGGTCTATATCTACGACCCCTCGACTGCGCCCGGCGGCTTCGTGCGCTTCAAGGATATTATCCGCCACGTCGAAAGCCGCGTTCACACCTCGCCCTTGTTCAAGCGCCGGCTCCACCGCCTGCCGTTCGACATGGACCATCCCTATTGGGTCGAGGACGAGCATTTCGACATCGAAGCGCATATGAGCCACGCGCGGCTGCCCGAGCCGGGCGACTGGCGGCAATTCTGCATCGCGGTCGCGCGCTGGTTCTCGAAGCCGATGGATATGAACCGCCCGCTCTGGGACATTTACATCATCGAAGGGCTCGACCGGATTCCGGGCATTCCGAAGGGCAGCTTCGCGATGCTCCACCGCGTCCACCATGCCGCAGTCGATGGTGCCTCGGGCGCGCATGCCTTTATCGCGATGAGCGACATCGATGCGAAGGGCACGCCCGCGATTGCCGAGCCGCCGCCGGTCGAGGAGCTGGGCAAGGCGCCGTCGAGCACCGAAACGCTCTCGCGCGCCTGGTCGGCGTCGATGCAGTCGCCGGTCAAGTTCATGAACGCGCTGATAAAGATGTCGCCTGCGATCATCTCGTCGGCGCGCAAGTCGATAGCCGAGGGTGGCATGACCGCGGGCGTCCCCGAAACGCGCTTCAACGTGCCCGTCGGCCCGCACAAGATGTTCGACGCGACGACGGTGGCGCTCGCCGATGTCGCCGAGATCCGCAAGAAGGTGCCCGGCGCGACGGTCAACGACGTCGTGCTCACCACCGTTGGCGGGGCGCTCAGGAAATATCTCGCGAAGCACAAGGAATTGCCGAAGGACAGCCTCGTCGCGGTCGCGCCGATCAACTTGCGCGGGAAGGGCGGCAAGGCATCGAAACCGGGCAATCAGGTGTCGGCGATGAGCGTGCCGATCCGCACCGACATCGCCGATCCGCTCGAACGGCTCGCGGCGGTTCGCGACTATACGGCCGAGGCGAAGGAGGCGAAGGCGGGAGTCAGCGCACGCATCATGACCGACCTGTCACAGCATATTCCGGGCGCAACGATGGCGGCGGTGGCGCGGCTCGTGACCAGCGAACGCTTCGCGGTGCGCGGGACGAACCTCTTCATCTCGAACGTCCCCGGCGCGCAGGTGCCGCTCTACCTCGCGGGCGCGCAGCTCGTGCAGCAGCACGGCATGGCGCCGCTCGCGAACAATATGGGACTGTTCGTCGCGACCCCCAGCTACAACGGCCGCATCGCCTTTTCGCTTATCTCCGAACGCGCGGTGATGCCCGACATCGCCTTTTTCCGCGAATGTATCGACGAAAGTTTTGCCGACCTGATGGCCGCGGTGCCGAAGGACGAAAAGCCCAAAGCCGCTACGGCAACGCCGAAACCCGCGGCCAAGCCCAAGCCGAAACCGAAAGCCGCTCCAAAACCTGCTGCGAAGGACAGGGTGAAACCGGTTGCTAAAGCGAACGCAACCGGCAAGACTCGTAAAAAATAGACCATGCTCTCGCAGGATTACCGAATGCTTTTCACCCCGACGCTCAGCGCCGACCGCGATCTGGTGACCGCGCCCGATTATGCCGCATGGAGCAACGCTGCGCGCGAACATGACCGGAAATCGGGGCTGCAGGCGTGGCGCGACGCCGACGAAAGCAAGCATTTCGATTACAAGGCGATCCGCGCGCGGCTCGAAAAGCTGCGCAAGCTGTCGGCGGCGGGTGACGTCAAGGGGCTGCTCTTCGTCCTCAACGAAGGCATTCACGGCAATATCGACGGCATGGGGCACGAGCGCCTCTATCAAAAGGCGCGCTTCGGCACGAAAAAGCTGGTCGAGGATTATGTCGCCGAGGTCGTCGCCTCATTGGGCAAGATCGGCGCGTCGCGCAGCATCACCCGCGAGGAAAAGCGCGACTTCTTCCGCCGCGCGCAGCATTGCTACGGCCGCTCGGCGCTGCTGCTTTCGGGTTCGGGCAGCTTCCTCTTCTTCCACATCGGCGTGGTGAAGGCTTTGTGGGAAGAAGGCGTGCTGCCCGCGATCATGTCGGGCGCGAGCGGCGGCTCGATCGTCGCCGCAATCGTCTGTACGCGCAAGAACGCCGACATCGGCGCCTTCCTCGAAAGCAACCGCCTCGCCAATCCCGACCGCGACCCCGAACAAAGGCGCCTCGCGCCCGACGAGGTGCGCGAACGCCTTGCCGACCTGATCCCCGACCTGACCTTTCAGGAAGCCTATGAGGTCAGCGGCCGCCACCTCAACGTCTCGGTCGCGCCGGCCGAAAAGCATCAGAACGGCCGCCTGCTCAACGCGATTACCGCGCCCAACGTGCTGATCCGCGAAGCGGTGCTCGCGTCGTGCGCCGTGCCCGGCGTCTTCCCGCCGGTGATGCTGATGGCGCGCGACGACCGGGGCGAGCGCATCCCGTACCAGCCCGACCGGCGCTGGGTCGACGGATCGGTGACGCACGATATCCCGACCAAGCGGCTCGAACGCCTCTATGGCGTCAACCACCATATCGTCAGCCAGGCGAACCCGATCGCGCTGCCCTTTGCGACCGACACGCGCAAGCAGATGGCGCCGATCGAGGCCATTCAACACGCGTCGATGGCGACCTTCAAGGCGTGGCTCAACGCGAACATGGTGATCTTCCAGAAACCGCTCGAATGGGTCCCACCGCTCAACAGCCTCGCCAATATGGCGCGGTCGGTGATCAATCAGGAATATACCGGCGACATCAACATCATCCGCCCGCCCAAATTCTGGTCGCCGGCGAAGATTTTGAGCGATCTCGCGCAGGAGGATATCGACGAGCTGATCGACACCGGCGAACGCACCGCATGGCCGAAGGTCGAAATGGTCCGTACCCAGACCGCGATCAGCCGCGCGCTCGAAGCGATTTTGGCGAAGATCGACAAGGCTGGCGACGACGGCCCCGGCCACCGCAGCGCGGCGCTGAAGAAGGCGGTTCGCTGAACATGGCGGCGGGTGCGGTGATCCTGCCTGCCGGTTCCGCCGGCGCGGGGGCAAAACTCCACGTCACCCACTGGCTGCCCGACGGCCGCCCGCGCGCGATCATCTTGCTTGCGCACGGCTATGCCGAGCACGCCGGGCGTTACGAATATGTTGCGAAACGGCTGACCGACGTGGGCTATGCCGTCTATGCGGTCGACCATTGGGGGCATGGCAATTCGGACGGCGAGGGCGGTTTCGTTCCGCGCTTTTCGGCCTTTCTCGACGGGATGAGTGAGCTTCTGACGCTCGTCGAAATCAACCATGCCGATACCCCGCGCCTGCTGCTCGGGCATAGCATGGGCGGGCTGATCGCGACCCTGTTTCTCGTCCAGCGCCAGAATGCCTTTGTCGCGGCGGCGCTTTCCGGCCCGGCGATTCTGCCCGCCGAACCGCCGTCGCGCTTCACTGTGTGGATCAGCCGCTTTCTGTCGTGCTTCTTCCCGCGCTTTGGCGTGCTGTCGCTCGATTCAAATGGCGTCAGCCGCGATCCGCAAGTTGTTGCCGCCTATCAGGCCGATCCGCTCGTCTATGGTGGCAAGATCGGCGCGCGGCTCGGCAAGGAATTCATGGACGCGATGGCGGTTGCACAAGCCGACGCACCCAAGATCCATCTGCCGATCCTGATCCAGCACGGCGAAGCCGACCGGCTGACCGCGCCGGCCGGATCGCGCTATCTGTTCGCCAATGTCGCGTCCAAGGACAAACGCCTCGAAATCTACCCCGGCCTGTTCCACGAAATCTATAACGAGCCCGAACGCGACGCCGTCCTCGACGATCTCATTGGCTGGTTCGACGCCCATGTGAAAGGCGCGCCCGCCGCATGAGACTCCTGCTCGTCCTGATCTTCGCGCCGCTGATCGCGCTCGCGCTGATGTATTTCGTCTTCCCGGGCCGCCTCGTCGCAATCGGCCGCGCATTGCTCCGCCGCCGCGGCGGCATGGTGCAAAAGAGCGTCGTCGTCGATGGCCGCACCTGGCCCTATCTGGAGGGCGGCGATCCGTCGAAGCCGTTGCTGATGCTCGTCCACGGCTTTGCGGGCGACAAGGATAATTGGTCGATGATCGCGCCCTATCTGACACGCGATTATCATATCATCGCGCCCGACCTTCCGGGGTTCGGCGAAAATGAGCGCAATCCCGACCTCGCCTATGACCTGCAGGCGCAAACCGCGCGGTTGAAGGTCTTTGCCGATACCCTCGGCCTCCAGCGTCCGCATGTCGCGGGCAACAGCATGGGCGGCTGGATCGCGCTGCGCTATGCGATCGATTATCCCGACGCGCTCGCCAGCCTGACCTTGCTCGACAATGCAGGCGTCAACGGCGCGAATGAAAGCGAGCTTCAGAGACTCGCGGCAAACGAGGATTATAATCCGCTTATCCTCGCCAATCTGGACGATGCCGACCGGCTGGTGGCGATGGTCGTGCACAAGCCGCCGTTTATTCCCGCACGGCTGAAACCCGTGCTCTACGCCGACGGCCTCAAATATCGCGATCAACTCGACAAGATCTTCTGGGTGATCGCGACCGAGGGGCGCGACCACCCGCTGAACGGCCGCCTCGGCGAGGTGAAGGTGCCGACGCTGATCATCTGGGGGCGTCACGATAAGCTGCTCGACGTCAGCTGCGTGCCCGTGCTCGAAGCGGGCATCGCGGGAAGCGAGAGCCATATCTTCGAACATGTCGGCCATGTCCCGATGATCGAGGATCCGAAGGCGACCGCCGCGGTGATGAAGGGCTTTCTTGCCAAGCATTGAAATGCGCGTCAGTCTCTCCCGAAAATAGGGAGAGTGGGATGCGGTTGAAGGTGGGGCTGCTCGGCGGGGGCAGCTGGGGGACGACGGTCGCCTCGGTGGTATCGCGCAACGCGCCGATCACGCTGTGGGCACGCGACGCCGAAACCGTCGACGGCATCAATGCCGATA
This sequence comes from Sphingopyxis sp. Root154, assembly GCF_001427105.1. Taxonomy (GTDB): domain Bacteria; phylum Pseudomonadota; class Alphaproteobacteria; order Sphingomonadales; family Sphingomonadaceae; genus Sphingopyxis. The sequence goes on along the minus strand of NZ_LMGI01000001.1, from coordinate 1,051,577 downwards.
ACGAGAACCACAAATATCTGCCGGGGATCAAGCTGCCGCCGGCACTGCGCGCGACGAACGACCTCGCCAAAGTCGTAGCGGGCTCCGATGTCCTGGTCATGGGCGTGCCGTCGCACAGCTTCCGTGCGGTACTTGAGGAGGCGAAAAACCATCTCCGTCCATGGGTGCCGGTGATCAGCCTGACCAAGGGGCTCGAACTGTCATCGGGCAAACGCATGACCGAGCTGATCGAAGAGGTGCTGCCCGGCCATCCCGTCGGCGTGCTCACCGGCCCCAACCTCGCGCGCGAGATCATGACCGGGCAGGCGGCGGCAAGCGTGCTGTCGATGGAGGACGAGATCGTCGTCCGCGCGCTGCAGCCGGTGTTCCACTCGGGGCTGTTCCGCGTCTACACGAACACCGACCTGCTCGGTTGCGAGCTCGGCGGAGTGCTCAAGAATATCATCGCGATCGCTGTCGGCATGGGCGACGGGCTCGGCGCTGGCGACAACACCCGCTCGGCGCTGATGACGCGCGGGCTTTCCGAGATTACCCGCCTCGGGGTTGCGATGGGCGGCCGCGCGGAAACCTTCGCGGGCCTCACCGGCATGGGCGACCTCATCGCCACCTGCACCAGCCCCTTGTCGCGCAACCGCCATGTCGGGGTCGAACTCGGCAAGGGGCGCCCGATCGACGAGATCATCGCGGGCATGAACATGGTCGCCGAAGGGGTGAAGAGCGCCCCGACCGTCATCGCGCTTGCCGAACGCTATGGCCTCGACATGCCGATTGCGCGCGATGTGTATGATGTGACACAGGGCAAACGCAGCGCGCAGGACGTGTTTCGCGGGCTGCTCCGCTCGGCGGTGGGCGACGAAGCGCACCCCGGCTGAACGATTACGCCGCCAAGCGTGCTGAATCTCCGTCCAGCCGGGAAGAAAACGGCCGCGCGCTTCGTTGACTCCCCTGACCGCCCCGCAAAGGGCGGGCAATCAGGAGATGGACGATGAAAAAATGGACCAACCTCGCAATTCTCATGGCTCTCCCCGCCACCGCCGCGGTCGCGGCCGTTCCCTATGGCTCGCAGCCGCCGGGATTCGAAGCGCCGCACATCCGCACCAGCCCCATCGCGGGCGTCGTCAACCAGCAATGGTATAATTACAAAGCCGATATTCTCGAGGCGGAGAAGGAGCTGACCAGCGACCTTCGCCATTCGACCGACCGCGAAGACCGCTGGGACGCGTGGGATGAATGGGAGACCGAGGTGGTCGACGCCGACAAGGATTATGTGAAGGAAATGCGCAAGAAGGGTTATCGCACCGGCCGCGTGACGGTCGGCGGCTAAGCCTCTCCCCGGAGCCTTGCTCTGGGTCGCAGGGAAGGGCGGGTGTCATGGGGCACCCGCCCTTTCTTTGCATCGCCCCTCCCGCAAGTGGGAAGGGCAGCGAGACTTACCAGCTTGCGGGTTAGTCGCAGCGGGGGTGGGCATGATCTAGGGCGCACGCTCGCTACGCTTGCCCCGCCCCTAACCCCTCCCGCCTGGGGAGGAGGACTAAGTACCAGCCTCGGCCAGCAGCGCCTTCGCTTCCGCACCCTGCCAGTCGATCGCGCCCACAATCCGCCAGATTTCGCGCCCCTCGGCGTCATAATAGATACTCGTCGGCAACGCGCTGTTCGCCGCGTCGAGCAAACCATTCTGCGGATCGATATAGGGTTGTAACGCTTTCAACCCCGCCTTCTGGAACCACGGGTCGACAATTTCGGCGCCTTGCAAATCCTCCGCGACGGCAATTACGGTCATCCGTTCGGCGCTTTTCGCCGCGAGCGCATCGAGCGTCGGCATTTCGGCGACGCATGGCGCGCACCAGGTCGCCCACAGGTTGACGAGCAGCGGACGCCCACGAAACGACGCCAGCGTCACAGGGGCGTCGTCAGGTCCACGAAAGCCGACCGCGGGTGCTGGCTCGCCCTTGTGACTGCGATCGACAATGTGCTCGAACTTCCCGAGCCCCTTCGCTTGGCCCGCCGAAACATTTGCTTGGCCTTGCCCCGCTTGCCCGTCCGGCTGCTTTTCCCTATCGCAGCCGGCGATTGATCCGGCCAGAAGCACGGCGAGGATCGCAAGGGACGGATTTGGGACGCGGCGGATGGCGAATACTCCGGACAGCAACAGCATGTGGGGCGGCCGCTTCGGTGGCGGACCCGCGGCGATCATGCAAGAGATTAACGCATCGATCCCGGTCGACAAGCGTCTGTGGGAAGAAGATATCGCCGCAAGCCGCGCGCACGCCGCGATGCTCGGCGCCGCGGGCATCATCGGCACCGACGATGCGGTGGTGATCGACCGCGGGCTTGCGCAGATCGCCGACGAATTTGCCGCGAATGGCGTCCCAGTCGACCTTGCGCTCGAAGACATCCACATGACCGTCGAATCGCGGCTGAAGGACCTTGTCGGCGAAGCAGCCGGACGACTCCACACCGCGCGCTCGCGCAACGATCAGGTCGCTACCGATTTCCGCCTCTGGACGCGCACCGCGTGCGAGCGCATCGATGCGGGATTGCAGGCGATCCAGACCGCGCTGCTCGCGCGCGCCGACGAACATGCGGACAGCATCATGCCCGGCTTCACGCATCTGCAGGTCGCGCAGCCGGTAACGCTCGGTCATCACCTGCTCGCCTATGTCGAGATGTTCGGCCGCGACCGTTCGCGCTTCATCGATGCGCGCCGCCGCCTCAACGAATCGCCGCTCGGTGCCGCCGCGCTCGCGGGCACCGGCTTCCCGGTGGACCGCCATGCGACCGCCGCGGCGCTCGGCTTCGAGCGCCCGATGGCGAACAGCATCGACGCCGTGTCAGACCGCGACTTCGCGCTCGAATTCTGCGCGTCGGCGTCGATCGCCGCGATCCACCTGTCGCGCCTTGCCGAAGAGATCGTGATCTGGGCCAGCCAGCCCTTCGGTTTTATCAGCCTGCCCGACGCCTGGTCGACGGGCAGTTCGATCATGCCGCAAAAGCGCAATCCCGACGCCGCCGAACTGGTGCGCGGTCGCGCGGGTCTGCTGCTCGGCGCCTTCCAGCGGCTCGCGGTGATCGTGAAGGGGCTGCCGCTGACCTATTCGAAGGATCTGCAGGACGACAAGGAAACCGTCTTCGGCGCCTTCGACGCGCTCGCGCTGTCGCTCGCCGCGATGACGGGCATGGTCGAAACGCTGATCTTCCGCACCGACCGCATGCGCGCGCTGGCCGCATCGGGCTATTCGACCGCGACCGATCTGGCCGACTGGCTGGTGCGCGAGGCGGGGCTGCCGTTCCGCGAGGCGCATCATGTCGTCGGCTCGTGCGTGAAGCGCGCCGAGGAATTGGGCGTCGAACTGTCGGCGCTGCCCGCAACCGACGCCGCGGCGATCCATGCCGCGGTCACGCCCGACGTGCTGGCGGCGTTGACCGTCGAGGCGTCGGTCGCCAGCCGCTTGAGCTATGGCGGGACGGCGCCCGAACGGGTAAGGCAGGCCATCGCCGCGGCCCGTGCGGCGCTCGAAGGAACGATTTGATGGCGACCAAGCGCCTCATCACTGTTGGCATGGCTGCAATCGCGCTGCTCGGCGCGTGCGGCAGCAAGGAAGATCTGAAGCCCGTGGCAGGCCAGCCTGCGCCGGTTATTCCCGTCGGCGCCACCCGCGCCCCGACTACGGAGGAGCTTACGACGCCTGACGCGCAGGCCCGGCCCGCGCGCAGCGACGAACTTCTCAAACGGTCCGAACAACGCGAACCCGACGATTTTGACTTGCCGCCTCCGGGCTGAGCCTCAGGACTTTACCAATGAATCATTTTGAAATTCGTGACGGCGTGATGCACGCCGAAGACATTCCGCTGCCACGCATTGCCGAAGAAATCGGCACCCCCGTCTATGTCTATTCGCGCGCGACGCTCGAACGCCACGCGCAGGCGTTTCGCGACGGGCTGAAGGATGTTCCCAGGAAGCACCTCGCCTTTGCGATCAAGAGCAACCCCAACCTTGGCGTGCTGCGCGTTCTCGCGCGGCAGGGCTATGGCGCCGACGTCGTATCGGGCGGCGAACTCGAACGCGCGCTGGCGGCGGGCATGGCGGCCGAGGACATCGTCTTTTCGGGCGTCGGCAAGACGCGTGCCGAACTCGCTCAGGGGCTCGACCGCGGCATCGGCCAGTTCAATATCGAGCATGAGCCCGAGGGTATCGCGCTTGCCGAGATCGCGCTCTCCAAGGAAATGACCGCGCCCGCGGTGCTGCGCGTCAATCCCGACGTCGACGCGGGCACCCATGCCAAAATCTCGACCGGCAAGGCCGATAACAAGTTCGGCGTCGGGATCGACGTCGCGCCCGAAATCTTCGCCCGGTTGTCGGCGCTGCCGGGGCTCAACTTGCGCGGCATCGCGGTCCATATCGGCAGCCAGCTGACCAGCCTCGCCCCGTTCGAGGCGGCGTTCAAGCGCGTGGGCGAACTCGTCGCTGACCTGCGCGCCGCGGGGCACAGCATCACCCATGTCGACCTCGGCGGCGGGCTTGGCGTGCCATATCGGGCGGGCGACAATATCATTCCGCCGTCGCCCGCCGACTATGGCGCGATGGTCGCGCGCGTAACGCGCGATTGGGACGTTACGCTGATGTTCGAGCCCGGCCGCGTGATCGCGGGCAATTCGGGGGTTTTGCTGACCGAGACATTGTGGGTGAAACCCGGCGCAACGCATCCCTTCGTCATCGTCGATGCGGCAATGAACGACCTTGCCAGGCCCGCGCTCTATGACGCCTGGCATGATTTCGTCGCTGTAAGGCCGTCGGGTGAGACGATGACCGCGTCGATCGTTGGACCGGTCTGCGAAACCGGCGACACCTTTGCACGCGACCGGCTGATCGACAAGGTCGAGGCGGGTGATCTCGCGGTCTTCTGCAGTGCGGGGGCTTATGGTGCGACGATGGCGTCGACCTACAACAGCCGCAGCCTTGTTCCCGAGGTGCTCGTCGACGGCGACCGCTATGCCATCGTTGCCGACCGGATCACGGCGGGCACGATCATGGCCGCCGAGCGCGTGCCCGACTGGATCGACTGACATGGAGCAGCTTCCCATCTTCCTGAACCTCAGCGGCCGTACGGTCGTACTGGTCGGGGATGGGGAGGCTGCCGATGCCAAGGCACGGCTGATCGTCCGCGCGGGCGGGCGGATCGTCCCGGCGTGGGAAGACGGCGCGACGATCGCTTTCGTCGCGTTGGACGATGAAGACGAGGCACGCGCCGCTGCGCAGGCGCTTCGCGCGTGCGGGCTTCTCGTCAATGTCGTCGACCGCCCCGCTCTTTGCGATTTCACCACCCCGGCGATCGTCGACCGCGCGCCGATGACGATCGCGATCGGGACGGGCGGCGCGTCGGCCGGCCTTGCAAAAGCCGTCCGGCAGCGCGTCGAAGCCTTGCTCCCGGCCCGCCTTGGCGCGCTCGCCGCGGCGCTCCACGCCGCGCGCGCTGCGATGAAAACCCGCTGGCCCACCGCCGACGACCGCCGCCGCGCAATCGATGCCGCACTCGCAAGCGGCGGTGCCCTCGACCCGCTCGACCCCGATGCGGCCGACAAGGTCGAAAGCTGGCTGGCAAGCGATGCGTTGATCCAGCCTTCGCGCCTCGAAACCATCCACCTCGCCAGCATTGACCCCGACAACCTCACCCTGCGCGCCGCACGCCTGCTCGGCGAGGCCGACCACATCTTCCACTCCACGAACATCCCCGCCACCATCCTCGACCGCGCCCGCGCCGATGCGGTGCGCCACATCGCCGATGCGCCGCCCGCCGATCCGCCGCCGGGCCTGTCGATCTGGCTTTCGCAGCCATGAGCCCGGTCCACCCGCTTTATGCCGCGATGGAACCGACGATTTTCGAGCATATGTCGGGGCTCGCGCGGGCGCATGACGCGATCAACCTCGGCCAAGGCTTCCCCGACGAGCCGCCGCACCCGGACATGATCGCCGCCGCGTCGCGCGCGCTCGCCGAAAAGTCGAACCAATATCCACCGGCGTTCGGATTGCCCGAGCTGCGCGATGCGATCTGTCGCTTCTATGCCCGGCGGCAGGGGCTCACGCTGTTGTCCGAGCAGGTAATCGTGACCTCGGGCGCGACCGAAGCGCTTGCCGCAGCCATCCTCGCGTTCGTCGGACCGGGCGACGAGGTGATCCTGTTCCAGCCCGCATATGACAGTTACGCGCCGATGGTCCGCCGGGCCGGTGGCATTCCGGTTTCGGTCGCGCTAACCCCGCCCGACTGGCGCTACGACGCCGATGGGCTCGCGGCGGCGATCACGCCGCGCACGCGCGTGCTGATGCTCAACGATCCGCTCAATCCCGCCGGCACCGTTGCCAGCGAAGCCGAACTTGCGATGATCGCCGACGCCTGCGTGCGCCACGACCTCGTCGCAATCTGCGACGAGGTCTGGGAGGATGTCCGCTTCGACGGAGTGCCGCACCGTTCGCTGATGTCCTTCCGGGGCATGGCCGAACGCGCGGTGAAGATCGGCTCGGCGGGCAAAATCTTCGGCCTGACGGGGTGGAAGACCGGCTGGCTATGCGCCGCGCCCGAAATGGCAACCGCGCTCGGCCGCGCGCACCAGTTCCTCACCTTCACGACGCCGCCCGCGCTGCAATGGGCGGTGGCGGAAGGGCTCGACCGCCCCGACGCATGGTTCGCGGAGCAGCGCGAAGGCTGGGCTGCATCGCGCCAACGCCTCGGTGACGCGCTGGGCGCCCGGGGCTTCACCGTCCTGCCGAACGCCGCAACATGGTTCCTGTGCATCGACCTCGCTGCATCGGGGATCGCGCTGTCCGACCGCGAATTCAGCGAACGCGCCGTGCGCGAAGCGGGGATTGCCTCGATCCCCGTCTCGGCACTCTTCGAAGGCGATGGCCCGCGCCACATCCTACGCCTCTGCTTCGCCAAGAACGGCGCGATACTCGACGAGGCGGTCCGGCGCCTCGCGGCCTTTCGCGAGAGGCTGCGTGCCGAAAAAGCCTAGGGCGCGATCGCCAGCCCGTCGCCATTCTTCCCCGCGGCGATCCGGCGCAGCACTTCGCCGCTCGCGACGTCGATTTCCGCGACCTTGTCGTGCCCCGTCTCCGCCGCATAAAGCCGCTTCGAATCGGCGCTGAACAGCAACGTGACCTGCCCCTTGGCCTGCTCGCCCGACACCTTGATCGTCCGCACCGGCGCGCGCGTTTCGGCATCGAACAGGCTGATCGTGCCGCTCGCAATATTGCTCGTCGCGACCAGCTTGCCGTCGGGGCTGGCGAGCACGCGGATCGCGACCGGATCGACCGGCTGCTCGGCGATCTTCTTGCCGGTCTGCGTATCCCAGATCGACACCCGCGGCGCGTCGAGGTCGCCGACCCACAATTCGCGTCCGCGCTTCGTCAGCGCCAGCCCCTCGGGCTTGCCGCCGGCGGCAAGATCGCGCAGCTTCTTCGCGGTCTTGAGGTCGAGCACACTCACCGTCCCCGCCGCGATATTCGCGGTATAGGCGGTGCGGTTGTCGGGCGCGACGACGATCATATGCGTGCCCTTCTGCCCGGTCGAAATCGACGTCATCTTGCCATCGGGCGCGACCACCGCGACCGACTCGCTGCCCTCGGTCGTCGCGACCAGCCGCCCGTCGGACAGCCACAGCAGCCCGTGCGGCCGCTGGTTGGGGCTGAGGTCGATCGTCCTCACCTTGGTCCGGCTTGCCACATCGAATACGTCGATCGTCGTGCTGCCGTAGGCGACGACCGCCGCCTGCTTGCCGTCGGGCGAAATCGCGATCTCGTGCGGCATCTTGCCCGTCGGCAGTCGCGCCAGTTCCTCGCCCGATGCCAGCGCGATGAGGCTCAGCGTATCTTCGCCCTTGTTGCCGACGAGAAGCGTCTCCGCCGCGGCGGGCGCTGCGAGCAAGAGGGCGCAGAAGGCGGCGGCAATAGTGCGGTGCATGACAGATCTCCCGGTTGCGACGGGGCACCCTATCCCCGGCGGCGGCTCCGGCAACCCCGCTTCGACCAGCGACATGACCGCGATTACGATAAGTTAACTGGGAAGCGCGCCCGCGCCTTCCTACCCATGTTCCGGGCGGCAGGTCGCGCCGCCGATCAGGACAGGAGGGGAATATGGGTCTGCCAACCATCGATATCGAGGCACTGCCTTTGCTCGACACCGCGGTCGGACTGTTCGGCTCGCTGATGGGCGAAAGTGCATCGTCGGGGCCGTCGGTGTTCGAACTCGCCGTCGCCATCGCACTGATCGTCTACGATTGAGTTGCGGCGGGAACGGAGGGCGCCACCAACCCGGCGCCCTCCGTTCCCCGCATTTCGCGATACCCATCATGTCATCCCGCCACGACCATTTCCCCCGCGCCAATGTCGCGCGCCGTCTGGCCATGCGCCGCGCGGTCTCGGACCTCGACGCTGCATGGAGAGCGGCCGACGCCGCCCCCGACGGGTTGGTGACCGCCATCGCGGCGCTCGCCGACGCCTCCGCCGATGTCGCGATAGCGCGCCTTCTCCCCTGGCTCGCCGACACCGATTGGCTTCGCGGTCGGCTCGATGCGGCGCTGGCGTTGCTCGCCGCCGACCCCTTCGCGCGTCCGCCGATGCGGATGGTCGGCGGCAGCGATGGCGGTGCCGGCGGACTGGTTCTCGCCGATAGCGGGGCGATTCGCCTGACGCTTCAGCTACGGCCGTACACCGCGAACAGCGCCGCGCCCGGCACCGCGGTATTCGTCCCCGGCCGCGCGGCGATCCATGTCCTCGATTGCGGCGGCGCAGAGCTTCGCGCGTATGCGGTGGCGGTCAGCGCAGCCGAGGAGGCCGGCGGCTTCACCGCCAGCAACGCCGCTCCATGCCTCACTCAGCCGCCGCGCCCGTTGCGGACAGGCGAGACGCTGATCCTCGACACTGCGCGCCAAAGCTTCACGCTTCAGGGCACCGGCCACGACGTCCTGCTCCTCGAACTCACCGTCCAGCCGCCGTCGCGTCTCCCGATCCGCGCCTATGACATCGCAAGCGGCCGCCTGACCCATATCAGCGCCTCGCGCCGCGACAGCAGCTTTCGCCAGATGGCGCTCGCGCTGCTGCGCCAGCTCGGCCGCACCGACGCCGCGCCGCTCTTCATTGCCGAGACGGCGAGCGAAGATTTCGCCGCGCGCTGGAACGCGATGCGCGAATTGGTCGCGCTCGACCCCGCGGCGGCGCTTCCGCACCTCGCCGCGATGGCGGCGCGCGATCCGCATCCCGAGGTTCGCCGCGCCGCCGCCGCCACGCACGCGCTCTTCTCCCTGCCTTCCGGTGAGACGGGGCGGGAGCGGGGTGGAGGGCCGGGGCCGTGCACAAGCCCGGCGCCATCCACCCCCAAACCGGCGCCGCATACGCTCGATCGTGCCTCATGCCGCGCCTGATCGATCCGCCCGCCGGCCCCGCGCTCGACATCGAAGAGGTCACCGCCCGCCTCGACGAAAGCGGCGTCGTCCTCACCGACGAGGCGAGCATCGCGCGCTGCACCGACCTCCTCGCCGGCCTGTCGCGCAACCGCGATTTCCTCGCCGACCGCGTGAGCCACGCCCTCAAGGCGAGCTATACGAACCAGCTCGAACTTAACCGCTATACGGCACAGGTCTTCCTCCTCCACCGCAGCCCGCGCGGCTTTTACCTCCGTGCCAACCTATGGCCCTCCGAACGCGACGCCGCCTACACGACAAGCGGCCCCGCAGCCTTCTCCTACGGCGTCCCGCACGACCATAATTTCAGCTTCCTCACCGCCGGCTATTTCGGCCCCGGCTATGTCAGTGACTATTATGATTACGACCCCGAAACCGTCGACGGCTGCCTCGGCGAGCCGCTGAATCTCAAATTCGTCGAACGCAGCAGCCTAAGCCAGGGCAAGATGATGCTCTACCGCGCCCACCGCGACATCCACAGCCAACTCCCTCCCAAAAGCCTCTCGGTCAGCCTCAACATCATGGACGAGGGCGAACATGTTCCGTGGCGTGACCAATATATTGTCGATCTCGACCATGGCACGATTGCGAAGCGCCCGACGCTGACGAGCGGCGAAATGCTGCTCCGCTGCGCGATACATTTGACCGAGAATGGGCGGGATGTGACCGAGCAGTTCGCGAAAGCGCACCCGGTGCCGCGGGTGCGCGCGAATGCGACCGCGGCGCTGGCGGCTGTGGAAGAAGGCGACGCGCGAGCTGCGGTGCTGAAGCGCGGAATGGCCGACAGCGACGCGCGTGTCCGCGACGATTGCCGGCGCTGGCTGGCGCAATAGCTTAGCCTGCTGACAGCGCGGCTTTCCGCTGCTAGGGCGCGGCGCATGACCACTCCGCTTTCGCATATCCGCAACTTCTCGATCATCGCGCACATCGACCATGGCAAGTCGACGCTCGCCGACCGGCTGATCCAGTTCACGGGCGGGCTGACCGCGCGTGAGATGTCGGCGCAAGTCCTTGATAATATGGACATCGAGAAGGAACGTGGGATCACGATCAAGGCGCAGACGGTGCGCCTGAAGTATAAGGCGCACGACGGCGAGACGTATGAGCTCAACCTGATGGACACCCCGGGCCACGTCGACTTCGCCTATGAAGTGTCGCGGTCGCTCGCGGCGTGCGAGGGCGCACTGCTTGTCGTCGACGCGGCGCAGGGGGTCGAGGCGCAGACGCTCGCGAACGTCTACCAGTCGATCGAGCACGACCATGAGATCGTGCCGGTTATCAACAAGATCGACCTGCCCGCGGCCGACGTCGACAAGGTGAAGGCCGAGATCGAGGACATCATCGGGCTGCCCGCCGACGACGCGGTGCTCGCCAGCGCGAAGGCCGGGATCGGCATCGAGGAAGCGCTCGAGGCGATCGTCACGCGCATCCCGCCGCCGAAGGGCGACGCGACCGCGCCGCTCGTCGCGATGCTCGTCGACAGCTGGTACGACCCGTATCTGGGCGTCGTCATCCTGATCCGCGTGATCGACGGCGTGCTGAAAAAAGGCCAGCAGATCAAGTTCATGCAGGCGGGCACCACCCACCTGATCGACCGCGTCGGCTGTTTCACGCCGAAGATCGAGCAGCTCACCGAACTCGGCCCCGGCGAGATCGGCTTCATCACCGCGCAGATCAAGGACGTCGCGCAGGCGCGCGTCGGCGACACCGTCACCGACGCCAAAAAGCCTGCGGCACAGGCGCTGCCGGGGTTCAAGGAAGTCCAGCCCGTCGTCTTCTGCGGCATGTTCCCGACCGACGCGAACGACTTCGAAAAATTGCGCGAGAGCATCCAGAAGCTCCGCCTCAACGACGCGAGCTTCAGCTTCGAGATGGAAAGCAGCGCCGCGCTCGGTTTCGGCTTCCGCTGCGGCTTCCTCGGCCTGCTCCACCTCGAGATCATCCAGGAGCGGCTGACGCGCGAGTATGACCTCGACCTGATCACCACCGCGCCGTCGGTGGTTTACAAGCTCAAGCTCGGCCACACCAAGAATGAGGCGGCGAAGGAGATCGAGCTCCACAACCCCGCCGACATGCCCGACCCGAACCGCATCGACGAGATTCAGGAACCGTGGATCGAGGCGGTGATTTACGTGCCCGACGAATATCTCGGCCCGATCCTGAAGCTGTGCCAGGACCGCCGCGGGGTGCAGAAGAATCTGACCTATGTGGGCGGCCGCGCGCAGATCACCTATGAACTGCCGCTCAACGAAGTCGTGTTCGATTTCTATGACCGGCTCAAGAGCATCAGCCGCGGTTACGCCAGCTTCGATTATCACCAGATCGGCCACCGCCCCGGCGACCTCGTCAAGATGAGCATCCTCGTCAACAACGAGCCGGTCGACGCGCTCTCCATGATCGTCCACCGCGGCACCGCCGAAACGCGCGGCCGCGGCATGTGCGAGCGGCTGAAGGACCTGATCCCGCGCCACATGTTCAAGATCCCGATCCAGGCCGCGATCGGCGGCAAGGTGATCGCCCGCGAAACCATCGCCGCGCTGCGCAAGGATGTGACCGCCAAATGCTACGGCGGCGACGCGACCCGCAAGAAAAAGCTGCTCGAAAAGCAGAAAGAGGGCAAGAAGCGGATGCGCGAATATGGGAATGTGAACATTCCGCAGGAAGCGTTTATTGCTGCATTGCGGATGGGGGATGACGCTTAATGCCGACGCTTGACTGGCTGACACGCGGAGAGGACATCAAAGCGGCAGCCAGTGTTCCCTATCGTCTATTAGAGGCAGATCCAGTCCTGTCTGCCGGCGATCAAGCTAGCGGCAATATGCTGATCCAAGGCGATAATCTTGAAGCGCTGAAGAGCCTGTTGCCCTATTATGCGGGACAGGTGAAATGCATCTATATAGACCCGCCCTATAATACCCGGTCGGCCTTTGAGCACTACGACGACAATCTGGAGCACAGCCAATGGCTGGCTATGATCTGGCCTCGATTAGAGTTGTTGCGCGAGCTGCTGTCCGACGACGGAAGTATTTGGGTATCGATTGATGACAATGAGGGGCACTATCTCAAGGTCATCATGGACGAGGTATTCGGGCGGCGGAATTTTGTAGTAAATGTACTTTGGCAAAAGCGGATTGGTCCCGATAACCGGCTGGCGTTGGGCGATGCTCACGATCACATTCACGTTTATGAAGGATCTCGCGGTTCCTTCCAAAGTGGTGCTAACAAGCTTCCTTTGACGCCCAAGCAATTGGCGGAATTCAAGAACCCTGATGATGATCCTCGCGGTCCTTGGACTTCTTCGTCCAATTTTTCTGCGCAAGGATATCGACCCAATCAAATGTACGAAATCGTTACGCCCGGCGGAGTGACGTACTCCCCCCCTCCCGGAAGATGCTGGGTAACAATCGAACCCGAGTTCAAGCGCCTACTCGCCGAAGGCCGTATGTGGTTTGGCAAAGACGGGAAGGGAATGCCTCGTAAGAAGACTTACTTGCGAGAGCAGGAAGGGCGGACGGCTTGGTCGTGGTGGACAAATGACGAAGTCGGTAATACCCAAGAATCCAAGAAGGAAATCATCGCGTTGTTCGGCAGCGACGATATCTTCGGGACTCCCAAACCCGAACTCTTCTCCACCGTATACTTCAAATAGCGACGAATCCGGGCGATCTCGTTCTCGATAGTTTCCTCGGTTCTGGCACGACGGCGGCCGTCGCTCACAAGATGGGGCGGCGCTGGATCGGCATCGAGATGGGCGAGCACGCCGTTACCCATTGCGCGCCGCGCATGAATAAGGTGATTGAAGGCGAACAAGGTGGGATTTCGCAAGGAGTGGGCTGGCAGGGCGGCGGCGGCTTCGCCTTCTATCGGCTGGGCGAGCCTGTGTTCGACGCTGACGGGCGGATCAAGGCTGGTATCTCGTTCGCCAGTCTCGCAGCGCATGTCTGGTTTTCGGAGACGGGGACGCCGCTTTCATTCGCCGCCAGCCCGTCGCCTCTTCTCGGCACGCACGACGGGCGCGGTTATGCGTTGCTCTATAACGGCATACTCGGAGACAAAAGGCCGCAGGGGGGCAATGTGCTAACCAGTGTAACTCTTGGCTTGATCCGCGAGGCGGCGGACGGTTTTGCCGGGCCGATGACCATTTATGGCGAGGCGAGCCAGTTGAGTGCCGCGCGATTGAAGCAGGAGGGGATCGATTTCAAGCAGACCCCCTATGACGTGAAGGCGCGTTGATGCTGCTCAAGCCTTATCAAGACCGGGCGCTGGCGCAGCTTCGCTTTTTCTTCCGCCAATGCCGTTCGGGGGATTTCGGGGCAGCCTATGCGGCGACGATCGCGCGCATCGAAAGCGACGATGAAGTGAGCGATGACGGCGCCGCCGCTTTTGCCAGGGGTGGCTATTCGGCGGTCGAGGGACTGGAACGCGAGGCACCCTATTGCTGTATTCGCCTGCCGACGGGCGGTGGCAAGACGCTGCTCGCGGCGCATGCGGTCAAGATCGCCGCCGACGAGTGGATGGAGCGGCCGAAGGTGCCGGTGTTGTGGCTGGTTCCCTCGAACCCGATCCTGACGCAGACGATCGATGCTTTAAAACAGCCGCGCCACCCCTATCGACTGGCGCTGGAGGATGCGTTTGGCGCGATCGCGGTTTTTGACGTCGAGGAGCGGCGGCAGATCGCGCCGCAGGATTTCATCAACAAGACGGTGGTGATTGTCGGGACGATGCAGACGTTCCGCATCAACGACACCAATATGCGTAATGTGTACAGCACCGACGAAAATCTGGAGCGGCATTTCCGCGATGCCCGGATGGGCGAAGGGTTGGAGGTCGAAGACAGCGGTCCGCGTCGGGGTGATGTTAAATACAGCTTTGCCAATCTGTTGCACCGGCAGCGCCCCCTGCTGATCCTCGACGAAGCGCATAATTTCATGACCGGCCTGTCGGGCAACGTGAAACAGCGACTGAATCCATCGGCGATCATCGAATTCACGGCAACGCCCAAGCCGCGATCGAACGTCATTTCCGCTGCCAGTGCGCTGGAGCTGAAAAACGCGGAAATGATCAAGATGCCGATCCATTTGACCCAGCATGGCAGCTGGCAACAGGCGGTGAATGCAGCGGTAATGAACCGGGCGGCGTTGGAGCCGATCGGACGGGGCGATCCCGGGCGCATCCGCCCGATCGCGCTGTATCAGGCGCAGCCACAGACCGAAGGGGCGGAGGCGACGGTCGAATTGCTCAAGAAGCATTTGATCGAGGTCGAGAAAATCCCTGAGGAGGCGATTGTCGTCGCGACGGGTGACCAGCGCGGACTGGATGGCGTCGACCTGTTCGATCCGGCGTGCAAGGTCGAACATGTCATCACCGTTCAGGCGCTGAAGGAGGGCTGGGACTGTTCCTTTGCCTATATTTTCTGCTCGGTCGCGAGCATCCGGTCAGCGGGCGCGGTCGAACAGCTTCTTGGCCGTGTTCTTCGCATGCCCTTTGCACAAAGGCGGGTGTCGGAGGAACTGAACCGCGCCTATGCTCATGTGTCCGAAGCTAATTTTGCGACGGCGGCGCAGGCTCTGACCGACAAGCTCACCGAAATGGGCTTTGACGAGCGCAGCGCACGGCAGGCGATCATCGAAACGCCGCCTGAAATGCAATTGGACGGCGGGGATTCACCGTTGTTCCGGAGACCAGCGGCGCCCGTGCACCGTTTGCCGTCGCGTCCCGATATTTCGAACCTGTCGCCTGAAGCGCAGCGAGCGACGCGGATGGCCGACGACGGCGAGGGCGGTGTTGCGCTGACCGTCGCGGAGGATGCGCCGGAGGAGGTGCAGCGCGAAGTTGCGGCGGCGATCGAGCCGTTCGTCCCGGGATCGATCGAGTCGGTTGAGCGCTATATCGAGCAAGCTGCGGCAGCGCGATCGCCGGCCGAACGGGGCGTGAAGCTGGAAGTTCCTCGGCTGCAACTGTCGGTGCAAGGCGAATTGGATCTTGCCGAGACCGAGACCTTCATCGACTTGGCCGGTTGGGATTTGCTCGACGATCCGGGGAAAGCGGAGCTTCCGGCATTCCATTATAGCGAGACGGGCGAAGGTTTTGCCTTTGACATCGAAGGCGACACAATCATCTGCCGCAATATCGACGAGCAGATCGAATTGGCGCTTGATGACGCGACTGACTGGGACGCTGCGGCGTTGTCGCGTTTCCTTGACCGTTGGACGAAGCAAATTCACACGTCACAGCCTGTATATCTGGAATATTGCCGCCGGGTTGTGCAGCATCTTTTGGATGTTCGCAGGATGCCGCTGGCGGTGCTGGTTCGGGGTAAATATGCTTTACGCCGCGCGGTTAGCGACAAGGTAAAGCTGCTTCGCGAGCAAACAGCCCGGCAGGGTGTGCAAATGTTCCTCGAGGGGCTTGGCGAGCCGCTGGTTTCGGACGAGTCGGCGTTTCGTTTTGAGCCTTATTTTTACAACGCGGCGTCCTATTACAGCGGTTCGTTCCGACCAAACCGTCACTATTATATGCGCATGGGGAAGCTCAACAATTTCGAGGTGGAGTGCGCGCGGATCATCGATGGCTTGCCTGAAGTCGAAACATGGGTCCGCAATGGCGAAGCGATGCCGGGCAATTATTCGCTCCCCACGTCCAAGGGCAATTTCTTTCCCGATTTTGTGGCGAAACTGCGGGATGGAAGTGTCTTCGTCATCGAAGCCAAGGGACGCGTCGATGAATATGACCGTGAGAAGGACAATATTGGGCGCCGCACCGCCGAGGTGAGCGGCGGCAAGATGCGATTTGTCATGGTGTGGAAGGACGACAAAGATGGGCGCGACGTGGCGACGCAAATCCGAGCGGCTTTGGCTTAACTATTTTGTCCCCGCCTTCCACGCCGCCCAGCTCGCCTCGCTGTAGGCGGCGTTCCATTCGCGTTCGAGCGCCGCGATCTCGCGCTCGGCGCGGCGGCGGGCGGCGTCGCGGTCGCGGCTGGTCGGACCGCTTTGGCTGTGGGTGTCGGCGAGGAAGTCGTGGGGGTGCTGGATCACGGGCGGGCGCGCCTGTTGCCAGCCCTCGGCGCGCTCGCGCAGCGTGTAGGCGGCCATGCGGACGTCGCCGCGGGTGATCTTGCCGCTGGCAAGGTCGCTTTCGCCGGCCTCGCCCTCGATCATATGTTCCTCGAAGCGGTCGAACCACAGCTCGTCCTCTTCACCGCCCTCGGTCCAGCGGACATGGTCGGCGGGCGGCGGGGTTGGGTTCGAGAGGTCGCCGCCCTCGGCCTCTTCCCAGTCGACATTGCCCGCTCCGGCCGACAGCGGGACGATCATGTCGGGGTGGTGCATGTGCCATTCGTGCTTCTGCGGGTTGATATAGGCGTCGGCTTTTCGCACCGCGGCCCAATCGGTGCCGGGGCCGGTGAGCAGGTCCCACGCGGCGCGCTTGACGGGGTCGTGCGAAATCCTGCGCTGATAGGCGGTGCGGATGGTGCGGAGCCGGTCGTCGAGGTCGGTGTCCTGCCGGTTCGCGCGGGCATTGCGTTCCATCAGCCGCGCCTGGCGCTCGGCCTCCCACTCGGCCTGCCATTTCTCGCGCAGGCGACGGATCGCGTGGGGGAGGGCGGTGGCGGGGGCGTCGACGGGGTTGATGCCGGCGCCGAAGGATTCGGGGAAGCGGCTCGCGGCGATATGCTGCATCGCGCGCACGTTCGGCCGGCGGCGTTCGAGGATGACGCGGCCTTCCTTCGACAGCGTCTCGGGCACGCCATAGATCGCATATTCCATGAGCAGGTCGGCAACGCGGCGCGCGCCCGCCTCGACCGCCCGGTCCCATGCCGCGGCGAAGCTGCCCGCGTCGTCGCGCTTGCGCAGTTGGTAGAAGGCCGAGGTCGAGTGGCCCGCGATCTTGGCCGCCATGCTGACCGCGCCGGTCGCGGCGAGATGCGCGATGAAGAGGTGCTGTTTCTGCGCGGTGATGCCGGTCCAGCGCTTGCTGCGCTGTTCGACGGGGGTGAAGGCGAGTTCTTCGGGGAGGTCTTCGGCGTCGATCGCGGGGTCGGCCTCTGCGTCGATGACCGCGGGGAGGGGCGGAAGGATTTCCTGTTTCATGAGCTTGGTTCCTGTGGTTCGTTTGAATTTTATAAACGAACCATATGGGAACAATATAGGAAAGAGGAAAATTGGAGCCCCGCTGCATCGTCATCCCGGGCTTGATCCGGGGTCCATTTGCGCGCGGTTAGCTGGATCCCGGATCAAGTCCGGGATGACGATGCAGTGGGACGAGAGGAGGCGCGCCCAACGCCGCCCCGTGTCAGGGCGGGGCGACGAAGGGGGGAGGGTGTGACGGCGCGGGCGCCTACATCTCAATCGTGATGCGCACCTTCGACGGGGTGGTGCCCGCGGCGTGGGCGATTTCGGCGCGCATGCGGGTGACGAGGTCGGACAAATGGTCGCTGCCCGGCGCGCTGTCGCGGCTCAAGAGCTCGGTCGGCGAGGTGCCGAGGAGGTCGGCGAGCGCCTGCAGCCGCGCGAGCCGCGGGCGCGAGCGGCCCTGTTCCCAATAGCAGATCGAGGTGACGGTGACGCCGAGCCGGCCGGCGATGTCGGTCTTGCTGAGCCCCCTGGCCTGACGCAGCCGCGCGAGACGGTCGCCGAGCACTTCATAGCGTGTGCCGCTGTCCGGGTGGGCGTGGATCACAGACGTGCAACCTTTTCGACTTCGAGGTGCAACATACCAAAGTTAAGGGGGGTCCGGCTTTCAACATTTCACCGATTATGGCGGGGAGAAATGCGTAGGGCGAGCCGCCAAGCGGGTGGATTGCGGGCGGGGCGCGGTGCCCCTATCGTGCGGGGACAGGAGACTGCGATGACCGCGACGGACGGGCAGCCAGGTGTGAAGGTTTATCCGCGGATCGAGGACATCGCGGTGCATTGCACGCTGAACGACGGCACCGCGGTGTGCCTGCGCACGATCACTCCCGACGACGCCCCGCTGATCCGCGAGGGAATCGCGAAGCTGTCGGCGGAGTCGCGCTATCTGCGCTTTTTTTCGCCCGCGCCGGTGCTGCCCGACGCGGTGGTCGAGCGGCTCGCCGATGTCGACGGGCACGACCATATCGCGTGGGGCGCGATCTGCACCGAATGCCCGGGGCAGCCGCCGATCGGCGCGGTGCATGCGGTGCGCCACCGGGCGGGCGGGCCGGTGGGCGAATTTTCGATTGCGGTGCTCGACGCATTCCAGGGGCGGGGGCTGGCGCGGATGATGACCGCGGCGCTGCTTGTCCATTGTCATGCCGAGGGGCTCGACATGCTCGAGGTGCATATGCTGTCGGAAAATGCCGCGGCGCGGCGGCTGGTGAAATCGCTGGATGCGGCGTGGGCGGGCGAGTCGGCAGGGGTCGCGGACTATAAGCTCGATGTCGCGGCGGGGATCGCGGCGCTGCGCGCCGACAGCGACGCGCCGGGGGTGCAGGATGTGCTGCGCGGGCTCGAACAGACCGGCGGCTAGTCCCTCCCGCCGCCCTGGGTCGCTGGTGGCGGCGGAAGGGTGGTCCGTGAAATGGTTCGCTGAAAGCGAGTTCCCGTCCCGTTCAGGGTCAATATCCGCGATTGCCCGGGGCGGGGGTGATCGAGATCACAGGTCCGCGAAAATATGCACGATAAAGGGCGCCGGAATGAACCGGCGCCCTTCACCCTGCCCTTTAGGGCAGGCAGCCCTTACTTCTTAGCGGGGTCGGCCGGCGGCGTGGTGGGGGCGACTTCCGACGGGGCGATCTCGCCATTGTCGTCCATCGCGTTGGCCTTTTCCTCGCCGGCGGCTTCGACGGCATCGGCCTTAGCTTCGGTTGCTTCCTTGGCCGCGCCTTCGGGCATGGCGTCGGCCTGCTCGTCGATCACGTCGGCCTTGGCTTCGGCCTGATCCTCGACCTTATCGGCGGCCGGGCTCTGGCAGGCGCCGAGTGCGAGGGCCGAGGTGGCGGCGAGGGTGATGAACATCTTACGCATATTGAATGACTCCCAAAGTTGACTTGGAGGCTTAACGCGGGGTGAACGGAAGGGTTGCAAAGAAAACGTCAAGAGCATGAAATCGCGCGTATTTCTTTTGATGCGGCGTTGTTTGGGGGTGGGAATTCAGGGAGCATCCCTTACCCTGGCATAGACGTACCCGACGACGTCAAGCCATCCGGCGAGCGTCCGGACGCGCACCTGTCCATCCATGGGCCCCGGCAAAAAAAGAGGGCGCCCGAAGCGCCCTCTCTCATGCCTGGTCCGGTCCCGCGGCCCTTAGAAGCGCTGTTGGCGCTCGTAGAGGTCGCGGTAGTGCTGGATGCGCGTGACGCGCAGTCCGGGCATGCCGCTGCGGTCGATCGACCGCTGCCAGCCGGCAAATTCCTCGAGGGTCAGCCCATAGCGTTCGCACGCCTCGTCGACGGAAAGGAGTCCGCCGTTAACGGCCGCGACGACCTCTGCCTTGCGGCGCACGACCCAGCGGGTCGTCGACGGGGGCGGCAGCGAGTCCAGCGTCAACGGCTCCCCGAGGGGGCCGATAACCTGTGCGGGCCGGATTTTCTGATTCTCGATCATAGTCATTCCACATTATTACCGTCGGAGGGGGGTATGTCCGACGCATTCGTATCTAGATCAGAGGGGTTCAACATCGGCTGAAATCCTCTGGTAAACAGGCCGTTCATAGTTTCGGGCAGGGCGTTCGGATCGTCGGACAAATCGAAGAAGCGAACGACGCGCGGGGCTTTTTGTTCCGCCCTTGCGCGCGTCCCGCAAAATATGTGGCGCACGGCGTTAAGCTTCGCCGCATGGCGTTCGCGATGCGCCTGCGTGCGCAGCTGCCGCACGGTCGGGAGGGCGGCCTGGCGTGCGCTGGACACGGCCAATATGATGTCGAAGCCGGGCTTTGACAGCTTGGCCGCACCGGCGATGCGCGGAAGATCGGATGGAACGAAGTTCATGCGACTCGTCTACGCCAGAGGAGCTAAGGTCCCGTAAATGCCCGTTTCAGACCCTGTTAGCGAAGCTTAACCCCCGTCAATATCTTGACACTTTGCGCGGAAAAGCTGGCATTTTTGCGTATGCATCCCTAGATGGCGCCGATCATGATCGAGACGATTCCTTCCCCTGCCGGGCTTGCCCAGGCCGACTTTCAGCTGCCGATGCCGCTGAAAGACCGGCGAATCGTCGTTGCGATGTCGGGCGGAGTCGACTCGAGCGTCGTCGCGGCGCTCGCCGCGCGTTCGGGCGCCGAGGTGATCGGCGTGACGCTCCAGCTTTACGATCATGGCGCCAAGGCGAAGCGCGTCGGCGCGTGCTGCGCCGGACAGGATATCCGCGACGCGCGCGCGGTCGCCGACCGGCTGGGCTTCGCGCACCATGTCTATGATCATGAAAGCCGCTTCCGCGACACGGTGATCGACCAGTTCGCCGACGAATATCTGTCGGGGCGGACGCCGATTCCGTGCGTGCGCTGTAACATGGGGGTGAAGTTCACCGACCTGTTCCGGCTCGCCAAGGAGCTGGGCGCCGACTGCCTTGCGACGGGTCATTATGTCCGCCGTATGATGGGCCCCGCGGGCGCCGAACTGCACCGCGCGGTCGACCCGGCGCGCGACCAGAGCTATTTCCTGTTCGCGACGACGCAGGACCAGCTCGACTTTTTGCGCTTTCCGCTCGGCGGGCTCGAAAAGAGCGTCGTGCGCGAGATTGCGCGCGACCTTGGCCTTGGCGTCGCGGGCAAGCCCGACAGCCAGGATATTTGTTTCGTGCCCGACGGCGATTATGCGACGCTGGTGCGCAAGCTGCGCCCCGAGGCCGACGATCAGGGCGAGATCGTCCATGTCGACGGCACCGTGCTCGGCGCCCACAAGGGCCTGATTCATTATACGGTCGGACAGCGGCGCGGGATCGAGATCGGCGGACAGGCCGAGCCGCTTTACGTGGTGCGCCTCGAAGCCGGGACGAAAGCGGTGGTTGTCGGGCCGCGACGCGCGCTCGCGGTTTCCGGCGCGCGGCTGGGCGAAGCGAACTGGCTGGGCGCCGTCGACGGGCGCGATGTGATGGCAAAGGTGCGCAGCATGGCGAAGCCGGTGCCCGCGCGTGTCGCGGGCGACCGGCTGATCTTCGCCGAGGCCGAATATGGCGTCGCGCCGGGACAGGCGGCGGTGCTGTACGATGCCGCCGACAATTCGCGCGTGCTGGGCGGCGGCTGGATCGAAGAGACCTTCGCGGCGGACGGCCTTTAACCCGGAATAGATTGAACTTTCTTCCCCGATGGCGCAGCTTCGCCGGAAACAGGGAGAAGAATGATGGTCAATTGGGTCTTGCGCGGCGCCGTCCTGCTGTGGGCGCTGTTCTTTGTCATCGTTGGCGCGCGCGGGTTGTTCGACCCCGCGAGCTATACCGAGACCTTTGGCATATTGGTCGAGGGTCCCGCGACCAATACGATCCGCGCCGACCTGTCGGCCTTTTTCCTTGTCGCCGCCGGCGCGGCCGCGATCGGCGCGCTGGTGCCGGGCTGGCTGCGCGCGCTGCTCGTGCCCGCCGCACTGTACGGCACGGCGCTTGCCGGCCGGTTGTTCGGGGTGGCGAGCGGCGACGCGGTCAATACGGGGATCGTGCAGGCGATGATCATCGAGGCGCTGACCGTGCTGCTAATGGTCGGAAGCTGGTGGGTGTTGTCGCGGCCGGTGGCGGCGGTTGATAATGCGATGCCCGTCGACGCTGGATAGCGGGCGATCCGATGAGTTTCGCGGACAGCTATCTAGGAAAGTTGCGTTCGCTCGTCGGGAGCCGCTGCCTGCTCGTCCCGGGCGCGCGCGTCGTGATAATCCGGAGCGACGGGTCTATTCTCCCGCAACATCGAAGCGACTTCGGCGTGTGGGGCCTTCCCGGCGGAAATGCGGAAGAGGGCGAAGATCTGACGGAGGCGGTCGTCCGCGAGACGCTTGAAGAGACGGGACTTCGCATTCGAAATCCCGTGCCCTTCGGCTTCGGCAGCGATCCGGGCTATGAGACGGTGCGCTTCCCGAACGGCGATGTTTGCCAGTTCTTCGTCATGATGTTCTACGCGACCGAATTTGACGGCGCTGTAACCGCCGACGGATCGGAAACGCTGGACCTGCGATGGTTTCGCCCGGACAACCTGCCCCCGATGCTCGAGAATATGCGCCGAAGCATCGAGGCTTATACCGCTTTTGAGAAGAGCGGGTCGTTTCAGATGATCTGATCCATGAATGGTTCGGCAAGGCGCCGACGAGCCGGACATCGGCGGGAGCATGCTAGTGGCGGCCGAGGCGTAGCACTTGTAAGAGTCTCGGAACCAGAATTGGAAGGTGTTCCGTGGCTATGTCGTCGCAAAATGAAATTTATCTGGTTCGGCATGGTGAAACCGAATGGAACGCCTCTGGCCGCTTTCAAGGAAAGCTCGACTCTCGCCTGACAGAAAAGGGTGCGGCACAGGCAGCCGCATACGGACGGTACCTTGCCGCAGTGGCGGCCGAGATAGATGTGTTGGTCGCAAGTCCGTTAGGCCGAGTGCGCGAAACCACCGCCATCATCAAAACTTTTGGAAAGTTTCCGGAGCCCCAGTGGGAGCCCCGAATTGCCGAGGTTTCGGTTGGTTCGTGGGACGGTCTTACACATATGGACATCGACGCCCAGTGGCCGGGGCGATTGGACGAAACGACCCCGTTCGACTGGTTTTTCCGGTCACCCAATGGCGAAAGCTATGATGCTGCCATGGCGCGAGTGTCTCAATGGCTGGATGGCTCACAAGGCGTCGTACTTGCCGTGTCGCATGGATTAGTGGGGCGCCTCATTCGGGGAGCCTATCTCGGTCTGGCCAAGGACGATGCCCTCGGTTTGCCCGTTCCGCAGGACGTAATATGGCGGTTAGCCAATGGGCGCGTTGAGCCTATTCGCGTCAGCTGACGCGGATCGGGGATGTCCGCCATTCGAGATGTGGCTGCAAACTGCCTGTCGTATCCACCCCAAGGCTGACCCGCCCACAAACGGCGGATTTCCCGCGTTGCTTGTCTTTTTAACCATTTTGTGAGTTATTGCGCGCCGGGTCGCTTCTGTTTTCCTTTGTGGTGGGGAGGAAGCGTATGACAAGCGATGAGGACAAAAGGGCGAGTTCGGAGCGGCGGTCGAGTGACCGCCGGACGACCGACGACCCGAATTACAAAGGGCCGGATCGCCGAAAGGGCGATCGGCGGACGGGTAAGGATCGCCGTTCCGACTGAGTGCGGCGGCGCGTGCCGGCAGGAGAAGAAATTTGACCGAACCGCGCGTGCCGCGCCTGAGCGTCGACATCGTGTCCGACGTGATGTGCCCCTGGTGCATCATCGGCTGGCTGAAGTTCCGGAAGGTCATGGACCATTTTGCGGGACGGCTGGATTTCCGCGTTCAGTGGCATCCGTTCGAGCTTAACCCCGATATGTCGCCCGAGGGCGAGGATGCCGGGGCGCATGTCATGCGCAAATATGGGATCAGCGCCGAGCAGAGCCGCGCGAACAGCGGCAAGATGGCGGGGGTCGCCGCCGACCTTGGCTTCACCTTCAATCGCGGGCCGGAGTTCCGGATGCGCAACAGCTTCGATGCGCACCGCCTGCTCACCTGGGCGGGTGCGCTCGAAGAGCCCGAGCAGGATGCGGCGACGGGCGTCCAGACCGCGTTGAAGCTCGCGTTGTTCACTGCGCACTTCACCGACAATCGCGATGTGAGCGACCATGATGTACTGGCCGATGTCGCGGCGTCGGTAGGTCTGGACCGCGCGCGGGCGGCGGCGATCCTGGCGTCGGGCGAGTTCGGCGAGATGGTGCGCACCGAGGAAGCCTATTGGGCCGACCAGAATATCACCGGGGTGCCCGCCTTCATTCTCGGCGGGCGGATGCTGATCCCGGGGGCGCAGGATCCCGAGGTGTTCATTCGCGTGATCGAGACGAAAGTGCTGGCGGCCGCCGCCTGAGGAACGGCGGCGCAATCCCGCGCGTTTCCCGGCTACCCCACTAAAAGGAGCCGGCCATGATCGACGATCCCCGCAAAGCAGATGTCCAAGCCGACGAGGCGCCCGAAGCGCGCAACCGCGAGCAGGATGACGAGGACGCGCAGGCGCAGAGCGTCGCTGAAGCCGCGCGCCGCGACCGCCCGCAGGAAGACAGCGACAAGGTCAGCAGCGGCGACGATAGCGACGATGTGCAGGATCTGGTCGATCATATGAACCAGATGGAGCGGTCGGGTGTGATCGACATGGACGCCTATCGCGGCGAACGCAGCGACGACGACGAGGATGACGAGCTTGGCCCGGGCGGGGTCGAGGACGACGAGCCACGCGGCGCGCCCTGATCGTTCGCCGCCAGGTTGAGGGTCAAAACGGCGCCGTACCGGGCGTGATTGACGCCCTTTGTTCGCCATAGCGGAGCCGCCTCGTTGGGATTTTGCTAAGCCTCGACCGCTAGGGTCGCGGCATGTCCGGACCCGATTTTCACTATCCGCAGCGCCGTATCGCCCGCCGCAGCAGGCCGGTGCGCAGACGGCGCGCCATCCGGTCGAATTTGTGGCTGGCGCCGGTGATGGCGGTCGCCTTCGTCGCCGCGCTCGCGCCCTTTCAGCGCTTTCCGGGCGGCGCCGAAGCGGTGTCCGCGCCCGTGGCGTCCATGTTCGCGGGCGGCGAAGGCGCAGCAGCGCGCGACGCGCTGTCGGCGCGCTTCGCGCTCTGTCACAGCGGCGGCGGCAGCAATTGCGTCGTCGATGGCGACACCTTCTGGTTCGCGGGCGACAAATATCGCATCGCCGACATCGACACCCCCGAAACGCATCCTGCGCGCTGTGCCGAGGAGGCGGCGCTCGGCGAGGCCGCGACCGAACGGCTCCGCGCATGGCTGAATGCCGGCGCCTTCAGTCTGGAAAGCGCCGGGCGCGGCACCGACCGTTATGGCCGCAAGCTGCGCATCGTCACGCGCGGCGGGGCAAGCGTCGGGTCGGTGCTCGTTGATGAAGGGCTGGCGCGACCTTGGGAGGGGCCGCGGCGCGCCTGGTGCTAATCGTTCGGGATGACGGCTTCGGCCTCTTTGGCCGCTGCATCCGCCGCCGCGTCGGCGGCCTCGGCGGCCGCCTGGGCTTCTTCCACCGCTTCCTCGATGGTGTCGTGTTCCGCCGGAGGGAGTTCGATTGAGCCCTTCAGCGGCGCGTTCGGTCCGGCGAGCTGGCGGTCGATGTCCGCGGCGATCAGCTGGGCGACCGGGTCGTCGCCAAGCGCGCCGAGTTCGTCGCGGCGCGCGGTGAGCGCGGCGGCGCGGTCTTCTTCGGGCAGCCGCGCGACCTCGATGTAGAAGCGCACCGCCTGCAGCCAGGGGGCGTCGTCGGTCAGCACATCCTCGGCCCAGCGGCTGAACGGGCCGCCCGCCGCGTGCCATGTGCCGTCCTGCCGATCGAGGAAGAAGAGCACGCGCGACCCGCGCGGAAAGACATAGCGGACGCACGCGCCGGCAAGGCTCTGCGGATGCGCTTCCTGAAGTTCATAAGGATTGCTGAGCTGAATGTCGGCATCGGCCGCGATCATGGCGGGCAGGGCGATCGGCGCGTTCGGCATCGCGCCCTTGAGCGCCGCGAAGGGCTCCACCGCAATCATCTGTTCCGGCGTGCTGTCGGGTTCGAAATCGCCTGCGGTCACGGTGCCGAGCAGGATGAGGTCGGCGCCTTCGACCAGTTCGAGGTTGGTCGGGACGCGGTAGTCCGGTGCGACCGAGCAGGCGAGGGCGGGGAGCGGCGCGGCAAGAAGCGCGACGGCAGCGAGCATGGAAAGGGGGCGCATCGCCGGAGGGTAGCGGTGCGGCGGCCGTATGGAAAGCGGCGCGGCTTTGGGGCGGCTCGCCCTGGTGTATGGAGCCGACTCGCTTTCTGCGCGTATGATGGCCAGGCTCCCCTCCCCGGAGCGGCAAGGAGAATGACCATGGCAGAGCATGACCATAGCGCGATCAAGGAAGGTCTGAATGTTGTCGGCGCGGACGGCGTCCACATCGGCACCGTCGACCATCTCGACGGCGAACGCATCAAGCTGACCAAGGCCGACAGCGGCGACGGCAAGCATCACTACCTGCCCGCCGGCCTCGTCGCGGCGGTCGAGGGCGACACGGTCCGCCTGTCGGCGAACGCCGCGAACGCGGTCGACCTGTTCGAAGAGGCCGAATAGCCCCGACGAGATAACAGAGGGCCGGCGGCGCAATCGGGCGCGCCGGCACCGAACTGGCCCGTCCCCTCCCCTGGGGCGGGCCATTTTCATTTGCGGGCTCGGCACAACGGCGAAAGGGAGCCGGTGTCCCGGCTCCCTCCCCGATCGCTGGCGCGATGCGGTCTCCTGAATTTTAAGGCGGGGAGCCGAGTGCACCCGGCTCCCCCCAGCGCGGCCACGTCCCTTATTGCAAGGGGTCGCCGCGGCTAGTTCCGTGTGTCAGCGCGATTCGATCGCCGCGGTGGTGCGTGCCTGGATTTCGGCGCTCGACAATTTGGTGACGAGGCCGTGGGTCGCACCCACCGCGCCATGATAGATCTGGGCGATCGGCACGTTGTAGAGCTTGCCGCCGCGGACCACGACCGCAGTGTCGCCCTCGACGCTCTGTACCGTTCCGACGCTGTTGCCGCCGGTGTCGTAAAGTTCGGCCCCCGCGCGCACCTGTTCGCGCGTCGCAAGAGTAAGGTTCGCGGCATCGACGGTCTTGCCGACCGTGCTGTCGACGCGGTCGACAGTGCCGCCGACGGGGTTGGTGACGCCATCGACAGCAGCATCGACCGCGCCGCCTTTCAGTCCGACCTTGCCGACGAGATTGACGTTGGCGCTGCCGTCGGGGGCGAGCTGGGCCGGCGCGGGCGCGGGCGCGGGCGCGGGTGCGGTCTGGGCGAGCGCGGGGACGACGAGGAGGGCGGGGGCGACCGTCAGAAGGGCAAATGCTTTGCGCATGTCTGTCTCCGTCGTGGGATCTGGGTCAGGCATCGGCGCGCCCCGCGGGGGGGAAGGGGGCGGCGCCGATGCCTTAACGGGACAAACTTGTGCAATGTCCGATTGTTGCATCGCGCCCGGCCGGTTGCGACGGACCGGCGCGCGCGAGCGACGAGTGGCTAATGCGGTTGCGAACGTGATGGTTTTCGGGGCGCGGCGATCAGTTTGTTGAGGGTAGCGAGGCGCTGGCGCGCTGCGGTCCAGTCGCGTTCGGGGTGCGCCTGAATCTGATCGAGGAGGATGCGAACCTCCTTGCGGCGGTCGCCTTCGGTTACAGCCTGCATGGGCTTTCTCCTTTCGCGCCGGAGTATAGCAAGGATCCGGCGCGGCGGGCGGCGATCCGTCGTGCGGCCGGGGCGGTTAGTCCGGTCGGGACGCCGCGTCGCGGCGCGCATTCTGACGCAGCTGTTCGCGCGCGCGCTGGCGGGCGATTTTGCGGTCGTGGCGGTTGTGGCGCAGGTACGCGATGCCGGCGATCGCCGCCGCGACCAGCAACAGGATCAGGCCGTAGGCAATGAGGATTCTGGTCTCGATGATCTCGACTCCCTGGGCGCAGCCGTCGCGCCGCATTACTTACGGATGCTTCACCCTTAGGTTCCCTTTGCAGCGTCGCGGTGCCCGCCGGTCGCCTGCCCGTCCGCGCCCTTTGGCGTTCGGCGAGTGGGATAAGCGGGCGGGCCGATGGGGGGGGCAGCTTGTCAGACTTGCCGCCTCTTCGCGCCTCGGAACAAGGCGTCGGCACGGGGGAGGGCGGAGCGAAGATCGCAAAGGTCGCCCACGGCGCGCCCGGACCAAAGGTCGCAAAGGTCGCGCGCGCGTGCGATGTATTCGCGCGGCGGGGCGGCTGCGGATTTCAACGGTTCAAAAGAGCGAGGGGCGCGAGGCTGGCACGCGGCGGCAATGTCGGAAAGGCGCGCGCGGTCCTGTTTCGCACCGGCGCGAAAGGGCATAAGCCGGGGCGGGGTAGCGCGGGGCGGCGACGATCCCTATTTAGGCCGCGATGACTGACGGGGACCGGAAAATGGTGGTGGTGGCACGGCTGCGCGCGGCGCCGCTGGTGGGGTGGCAATTCGCGTGCGCGGTGCTGCTCGGCGTGCTCGCCGCGCGGCTCGACTGGGGCGGCACTCCGGTCGATGCCTTCTGGAACATGGTGTTCGGGCAGCCGTTGCTGCTGCTCGGGATCGCCGCGGTGCTGGCGGTGTGGGCCTATGTGATCGGTATGTGGCGGCGGCGCGGCGATTATCTGCGCCACGACGGGGTGACGCTCTATCGCGGCGGCAGCGCGCGCTGGCCGCTCGCGCTGGTGCGCGACGTGGTGGTGGCGCGCGGCAATATGGGGGTGGAATCGCTGCGGCTGGTCGTCGACGACGACAGCGAAGTCACGCGCGAGCTGGTGAAGCTCTATATGCTCGAAGACCCGCCCGAGGTAGTGCGCGACGGGGTGATGTTCGCGGTGGCGCGGGTGAGCGGGGCGATGCGGCCGGTTACCGTGCATTGACGCGCGCGGGGTCGCTCTGGCGGTCCCAAAGTTCAGCGAAGTTCAGCCCTGTCGTCATCGCGCGTCGGCATCGCCGGCGACGCCGGGACCGCTTCGCCCGCGTCGTCGCGATACCAGTGCGGTAGTTCTCCGTCGCACAGATCGGCCACTTCCAGCGCCACCGCGAGATCGCCCGGGGCCATCAGCGCGGCGGGCGCGGCCGGCGGTTCGGGGTGCAGATGGACCAACGCCTCGGCCACCGGGGTGGTGGCGGGGGCGGCGATGCGGTCGGGGCCGGCGTCGCGAAACCGGTCGGGGCCATAGGCGCGCAGCAGGAACATCCGCAAGCGGTCGCTCTGGCGCAGGCAGCGGCCGACGCGGTTGCCGTCGCGGTCGAACACCGGCTCTTCGCTGCCGACCAGCGCGCGTTCGAAAGCGGCGTCGAGCAATTTCTTCGACGCCGCGTCGATCGCCGCCGACCAGGCGCGGTCGAACGCCTCCGCCCCCGGCGCGCGGCGCAGGCGATAGGCGGAGGATTCGGACATGCCGACACATTGCGCGGCGGTGGCGACCGAGCCGCTGTCGGCCAGCGCCTCGGTAAAGGCGCGCTGTCTGTCGGGCGACCAGCCGTCCTTGCGGCGCTTTTTCAGCACCGGCACCCAGTCGTAAGCGGCAGGGTCGTGGCCGTGCGCGTCGAGCGCGGGGGTGGTTTCGGTCGTGGGAGCGGGTGTCGCGTCGGGCGCGGGGATGGGGGCCATGTGGCTCATCTGCCAGTTTGGAGCATAGGCGAATAATGTAGGACAGCGGTTTTTGGGGTGGGGTGTGCGAAATAGGATTTGGCGCGCGGTGCGGCGCGGGGATTGAGCTTCGCGCGAAGGCTTAGAAACAAGAAATGCTACCCCTCTTTCGTCACCCCGGACTTGATCCGGGGTCCATGACGCCGGCGCTGCTATGGATGCCGGATCAAGTCCGGCATGACGAATGAGGGGGGAGGTGTGGTGGAGGGCCGTCACCCACCCAGCGGCGGCAATCCCAATTCCTCAGCCAAGTCGCGCCAATCCGGGTTTGCCGCCTCGATCAGGTCGATCTTCCACTTGCGCTGCCAGTTCTTGATCTGCTTTTCGCGCGTGATCGCGGCGTGCATCGTCCCGGCGAGTTCGAACCAGACGAGCGTTTTGACGCCATAGCGGTCGGTGAAGCCGCCGAAACTGCCGTCGCGGTGCTGGCAGATACGCTGGATCAGGTGCGAGGTGACGCCGGTGTAGAGCGTGCCGTGCCGCGCGCTTGCCATGATATAGGCGCAGGGCTGGAAGTCGGCGTGCATGGGGTGGAGGCTAGGGCGGCGATAGACCCCGGATCAAGTCCGGGGTGACGAAGATTGGGTCGGATTTGAGGCGTCTCTTCGGGTCGTCATGCCGGACTTGATCTAGGGTCAAGGGCGGAGCAAGATTGATGCGTCATGCGAGGTCGATACATCGTCACGGGAACGCCGTTAATCTAAACGATGACGAAACTAGATTTGGGGGAGTGACATGGCGTCTAATTTGGATCGCTACGAAGAGGACTTCAAGCGCCTAAAAGATCTTGGCTTTCAGCTTGAGCTTAGGATGCAATTTGATTTGTTTCCGGAAGAAATGCGCGAACAGCTAAATAAGCAATTTAAAAACGAAGATGGTCTTGATAAATTTGTAAAAGATCTACCTTCTTTTCATAGAGATTACCAAAAATGGTATTCAGAGTCTCTTGCTATAGTGCGGCAGCTTATTCCAGATCGAGTGAATGATTTTACTGCCTTGTATGAGGTTCCCAAGGGCAGGAAGGATATAAAGTTTGGAAATTACGTGATCCACGACTATTTGCAGGGATTGAGGGTTTCAGACTCTTGGGGAGAAGTTAAGGTAGATACTACTGCCGCTCTTCCGCAGTTTCGCATACAGCGGAATATATTTGAATCCTCTGAGCAAAGATTCAAAAGTTCACTTTTCGAGATTCTGTCGTTGGTCCAAGCCGATTTGCTCGATGATGAGATTGACGCCGCTCGTGTACTGCTAAAAAATAAGTTTACGCGAGCAGCCGGGGCTGTCGCTGGCGTTGTGTTAGAGAGTCATTTAAAAGCGGTTTGCGGTAACCATGCGATAAAAATCGTTAAGCAGAATCCTACAATTTCTGTCCTCAATGACCTACTTAAAGATAATAATATCATTGATGTATCGCAGTGGAGATTCATCCAACATTTAGGCGATATAAGAAATTTGTGTGATCATAAAAAGGCTGCCGATCCAACGTCAGATCAAGTTCAAGATCTAATAGATGGTGTCGCGAAGATTTCTAAAACTGTTTCTTAGCTTCTGCACGCGGCCATTTTAACCTACGCGCCAAATCGCCCTCAAACCGAAAACCCGCCCGCATTCCGCCGGTTCGAGCTCGCCGCCAGCACCTTTTTGCCCTGCGGGGTCAGCGCCCATTTGGCGCCCTGCTTCACGACCAGTCCCAGCGTGACGAGTTCGTCGCGGATCGGGTCGGTGGGGAGTTGGGGGCGGCGGTTCGACAGGCCTTCGAGCGTCGTGCGCTGCGGCTGGCTGAGGATGATGAGTTTCTGTTTTTCGGTCATTTGCTTTTCCTGTGTGGGTCGCCGGGTGGCTTTGTGCCTCGGTAGCCCACCCCGCTGCGACTAGCCAGCCAGCTGGCAAGTCTCGCTGCCCCTCCCGCTTGCGGGAGGGGAGCAGAATTTACTCGGCGGCGATGCCCGCCTGTTTGAACATGTCGTCGCCGTCGGTTTCGGCGGTGATGACGGGCGCGCCGTCGTCGTTCGCCTTGGCCTTCTTGCGGTTGTCGAAGCTGGACCAGACATTGTTCCACTCGCCGCGCGTCGCGCCCTTGCTATATTCGGTCGCGCGCGTTTCGAAGAAGTTGGCGTGCTCGACGCCGTTGAGCAGCGGGGCGAGCCAGGGAAGCGGGTGCTCCTCGATCATGTAGATCGGCGCGAAGCCGAGCTGCCCGAGGCGCCAGTCGGCGATGTAGCGGATGTAGCGCTTGATTTCCTTGGGCGTCATGCCGGGGACGGGGCCCTGTTCGAACGCGAGGTCGATGAACGCATCCTCGAGCCGCACCGTTTTCTGGCAGGTGTCGATGATGTCTTCCTTCACCGCCTTGGTCAGGCAGTCGCGTTCCTTGGTGAAGGTGTGGAACAGCTTGATGATGCCTTCGCAGTGGAGGCTTTCGTCGCGGATCGACCAGCTGACGATCTGGCCCATGCCCTTCATCTTGTTGAAGCGCGGGAAGTTCATCAGCATCGCGAAGCTGGCGAAGAGCTGGAGGCCCTCGGTAAATCCGCCGAACATCGCGAGCGTGCGCGCGATATCCTCGTCATTGTCGACGCCGAACTGCTGCATATAGTCGTGCTTGGCGCGCATCTCGTCATATTCGAGGAACATGCCATATTCGCTTTCGGGCATGCCGATCGTGTCGAGCAGGTGCGAATAAGCCGCGATGTGCACGGTTTCCATGTTGCTGAACGCGGTCAGCATCATCTTGATTTCGGTCGGCTTGAACACGCGGCCGTACTTGTCGTGGTAGCAATCCTGCACCTCGATATCGGCCTGCGTGAAGAAGCGGAAAATCTGCGTGAGCAGGTTGCGTTCGTGGTCGCTGATCTTCTGCGCCCAGTCGCGGCAATCCTCGCCCAGCGGCACTTCCTCGGGAACCCAGTGGATCTGCTGCTGGCGCTTCCAGAAATCGAACGCCCACGGATATTCGAAGGGCTTGTAGGTGTTGCGGGATTCTAACAACGGCATGGCGGCTATCCTCGGGTCAGATTTTTTTCGTCATTCCGGCGAAAGCCGGAATCCATCGATGGGCTCTGCTCCCTCGCGTGGACCCCGGATCAAGTCCGGGGTGACGAGGGAGGATAAGCTTTACTGGCAGGCCAGACACTCGTCGTAATCGGTGGTCTGCAGGTCGTACACCGGGGCTTCGGCGGTGTTGTCGGCCTCGACCCCGCCCGCGAAGCCGGCGCGCTGCACCGATTTCGAGCGGAGATAATAGAGCGATTTGATGCCGAGTTCCCACGCACGGTAGTGGAGCATGAGCAGATCCCATTTCTCGACGTCGGCGGGGATGAACAGGTTCAGCGACTGCGCCTGATCGATATAGGGCGTGCGGTCGGCCGAGAGTTCGAGCAGCCAGCGCTGGTCGATCTCGAAGCTGGTCTTGTAGCAGTCCTTCTCGTCCTGCGACAGGAAGTCGAGGTGCTGGACGCTGCCGCCCTTCTCCAGAATCGAGTTCCAGATATTGTCGCTGTTCTTCGCCTTGTCGACAAGCAAAGCCTCGAGGTGCGGGTTGCGGATCGAGAAGCTGCCCGACAGCGTCTTGTGCGTGTAGATGTTCGCGGGCACCGGCTCGATGCACGCGCTGGTGCCGCCGCAGATGATCGAGATCGACGCGGTCGGCGCGATCGCCATCTTGCAGCTGAAGCGCTCCATCACGCCCTGATCGGCGGCGTCGGGGCAGGGGCCGCGTTCCTTGGCGAGCAGCATCGACGCCTGATCGACCTGCGCGCGGATATGCTTGAAGACGCGGAGATTCGACGACTTCGCCATCGCGCCCTCGAACGGCAGGCCGCGTGCCTGGAGGAAGCTGTGGAAGCCCATCACGCCGAGGCCGACCGAGCGTTCGCGGCTCGCGCTGTACTTGGCGCGCGCCATTTCGGGCGGGGCGCGGTCGATATAATCCTGGAGGACGTTATCGAGCATGCGCATGACATCTTCGATGAAGCCCTTGTCGCCGTTCCACTCGTCCCACGTTTCGAGGTTGAGCGACGAGAGGCAGCAGACCGCGGTGCGATCCTGACCCAGATGGTCGCGGCCGGTAGGCAGCGTGATTTCGCTGCAGAGGTTCGAGGTGGTGACCTTGAGGCCCAAGTCGCGGTGATGCTTCGGCATCATGCGGTTCACCTGGTCGATGAAGATGATGTAGGGCTCGCCGGTCGCGAGGCGCGTTTCGACGAGCTTCTGGAACAGCGAGCGCGCGTCGACGCTGCCGCGGACGCTCTGGTCCTTGGGGCTGCGCAGGTTGAATTCGGTGCCGTCGCGGACGGCTTCCATGAACTCGTCGGTGATCAGCACGCCGTGGTGGAGGTTCAGCGCCTTGCGGTTGAAATCGCCCGACGGTTTGCGGATTTCGAGAAACTCCTCGATCTCCGGGTGCGAGATGTCGAGATAGCAGGCGGCCGAACCGCGGCGCAGGCTGCCCTGCGAGATCGCGAGGGTGAGCGAGTCCATGACGCGGACGAAGGGGATGATGCCGCTGGTCTTGCCGTTGAGCCCGACGGGTTCGCCGATGCCGCGCACGCTGCCCCAATAGGTGCCGATGCCGCCGCCGCGGCTGGCGAGCCAGACATTCTCGTTCCACGTCTCGACGATGCCTTCGAGGCTGTCGGGGACCGAGTTCAGATAGCAGCTGATCGGCAGGCCGCGGCCGGTGCCGCCGTTCGAGAGAACGGGGGTCGCGGGCATGAACCACAGTTTCGAGATATAGTCGTAGAGGCGCTGCGCATGCTCCTGGTCGTCGGCATAGGCCGACGCGACGCGCGCGAAGAGATCCTGATAGGATTCGCCGGGGAGGAGGTAGCGATCCTCGAGCGTTTCCTTGCCGAAGTCGGTGAGCAGCGCGTCGCGGCTGCGATCGGTCACGACCTCGAATCGGCGCGCGTGGACCTTGGCCTCGCTGCTGTCGTTGAGCTTCGCCGTCGGTGCCGCATCGGGAGCCGATTCGCCCTTCGAGTCGCTTGCCACGGGGGCTTCATTCTTCGTCAGTTCCACCGTCGCCACGTCGCTCGTCTCCACCCGTTCCGTTTCCCGAAAATCCATCTTATTCGCCCCCGATCTGAACGCGCACCCGGTGCGCTTTGTTCCTGTCTTGTTCGACTCAGGGCGAAGCCCCGACCCTAGCATCTAAACCTGTCCACGTGGGCACTTTTTTTGGGCGCAAGGAAGGTTTTCCCGTGCCCATATGGGATGGACGACGGAAATCCGCCAGTTGCAGCCGAATACTATTTATTGGGGTGCCCCCGTGTGTGACCCACCACCTATAGTGCCACGTCGGCGCAATGATGCAAGACGGTAAATGACAGAACGGGGACTCAACTCGTCGATAATTTGATTCGTCTCGTCGCGGCTGATGCACGAGCGCGAGGCGCCGCGCCAGCCTTTCCGCGGGTTTGCGGCGCGATTGGCATCGACGGATCGAAAAGCGGAATTTTTGAATGGGAAGGCCGGAGCGAAAGGTGACGCCGGTGACGCCCTTCCGGTGCGGATCACCGCACTGGCAAGCGGTCATCCTGCAGCAGGCCGCGATGCGGGCTCCGGACAAAAAGAAAGGGCCCCGGCGATGCCGGAGCCCCTCCTGAAACCTATTTCTGCTTAGGCCTGACCGCCAGCACTGTCCGTACCGGTGCCGCCCAGGAATCGCCAAAACCAACCCATGATAAATCTCCTGTTCGCACTGCCCACGAGGAACAGTTAACGGCGCGTATACCTTAATTATTAAGGTAAATCGAGTCTTAACTATAAGCATTGCTGCCAGTTTGGCAGTTATGCGGAGCGGTTCTGGGGGTGAGCGGTGAGGGTGGCGGTCAGCTCTGAAAACAGTTGAGGTTTTCCAAGATGATAGCCCTGGCCGACATCGCAGCCGAGACTGGCGAGAAGCGCCATGGTTTCCGCGTCTTCGATGCCTTCGGCGACCGCGACGGCGCCGAGACGGTGCGCGAGATCGATCGTCGATTTCACGACTTCGAGGTTTCGCTGCGAATCGCGCATCGTCATCACGAATCGTTTGTCGATCTTGATCTCGTCGGCCTCGATCTCGGTCAGATATTCGAGGTTCGACTGGCCGGTGCCATAATCGTCGATCGACAGGCGGATGCCGGTGCGGCGCAGCTGGGCGAGCGTCTGGCGCGCCTGACGGCTGTTTTCGATCTGCGCGGTTTCGGTGATCTCGATCGTCAATATCTCGGGCGGCAGGTGATGAGCGGTGAGCATCACGCGGATCGTGCCGACGAGGTCGCTGTGGTCTAGCAGGCTCGCCGAAAGGTTAACCGACATGTTAATCGGAAGCCCGCGTTCGCGCAGCTGCGCGGCCGAGCGGATCGCCTGATCCATCACGAACAGCGTGAGGCGATAAATGTCCTGGCTCTTTTCGGCCTGGACGATGAACTCGTCGGGCGGGATCGGTCCGCGCGTCGGGTGCGTCCAGCGCGCGAGCGCCTCGACCCCGACGAGCCTCTGCGTCGCGATTTGATATTGCGGCTGGAAGGCGACCCATATGTCGCCGCCAGTGAGCGCGTCCTCGAGCTGCGAGTGGAAGGAGAGCTGCCAGCCGGCGTCTTCCTTTTGCCGCGAGGTATATTTGGTCCACAGCGAGCGCGTGCGGATCGCGCGTTCGGCGGCGACGAGCGCGGCGGCGAGGCGCTGCGCGTTCGACCCTTCGAACTCGTCGTTGACCCCGAAGGCGATCGCGACGTCGACGCGTAGCTCGCCGATCGTCAGCGGCGCGTTGAACAGCGCGGCAAGCCCCGCGAGCTGCCCTTCGATCTGGCTGTGCTGATAATAGGGGACGAGCCAGGCGAAGGTGCCGTCGAGATCGTGGTGCAGCGTCGTGCCCTGCGAGGCGAGCTGGAGGCGGCGCGTGACCTGTTCGACGAGCTTGGCGATACCATCGCCCGGAATGAAAGCGGCGAGATCCTCGAAATTGACGACCTTCGCCGCGACGACGGTCGCGCTGCCGAAGGGCGGCAGCGACCGCAGCGCTTCGAAATTGGGCAGGCCCGAGACCGGGTTCTCGCGTTGCGCCGAAGCGCGGCGGCGGGTGCGCGACACGTTGGCAGCGATTGCGGCGATGAAGAAGAGCGCGGCGCCGATCCACGAGGTGACGAGCATGGTGCCGAGGAAGATCTTGCCGCCGATGAGGGTGGCCGTCGTGCCCAGGGCGATCGGCGCGAAGGCACGTTGAAAGCGCGGGAGCAGCGCCAGCCCCGTCGCCGCGACAGCGAATAGCAGCGGCGGAATCCAGCCGATGTCGACGGGATTCCCGCGCTTCAGCGTTTCCGCGGCGATGACGTGAAGGAAACCACCGGGAATGCGATTATGCCCCGGCAGATAGAAATAATCCTGAAAGCTGGGCGCGGTCGGGGCAAAGATCACATCCTTGCCAGCCAGTTCGCGCGTGCCCACCTTGCCCGAAAGCAGGTCGGCCGCGCTATAGTCCGGGATTGTCCGGGTGTTGTAGCCGAGATCGAGGCGAAAGCTCTTCGGCGTATCGCTATGCCTGCCGGCAATGATCGCGGCAAAGGTCGGAAGGAGCCGGCCTTCGGCGCGATAAGCGATCGGAGCGCTCCAGACCTGCCAAAACTCGCTTTCGATGGCGATGCTCGCCATAGGAACATCGGGGCCAAATTGCTTGCTGGGAAAGGTGGTAACCTTTTCGTCGCTTCCGGGGACCTGGCGCGTCGAGACGGCCAGCACCACGCGGTCGCCCATATTCCTTACCGCATCGACGAATAGCGGGAAGTCGCGGTCCGCCTCCCGCCGGTCGAAATAGAAATCGATCAGGAGGCGCTTGGCGCCGGCCCGGTTCGCGGCATCAACCACATTCGCATATTGCGTCATCGAAAAGTTGCGGTTGGGCGATTGCGCCATTGTGCGCTCGTCGAGCGCTACGACAACGACCTGCCCGGTAACCGCGCGATTGGCGAGACGGCCGACGACGGCGTCGAGCACCCGGTCGGCGATTTCGCCAGCCGACGAAATGCCCACCGCCAGCGTAATGAGCAGCGACAGTGCGATGGTTCGCCAGCTGATGATCAGACTTTTGACCGGGATGGGCACGCACGTCTCCAGCAATTGCCGGCCGTGCCTAGTCGCAGATGGTTATCATCGCGTTAATTATGAATGAAATCCTGCGCCGTGCACCGGAGCATCAGGCGCAGGATTCCAAGTGTTTCAGGCGATCGCGGGCAGCGGCTCCAGCGCCGCATCGCCGGCGAGCGCGGAGGCGGCGAGGCCGGTCGCCGCGGGGACGATCTGTTCGAGGTAGAAGCGGGTCGAGACGAGCTTCGCTTCGAGGAAGGCAAGGTCGCCATTGCCCTCATCGAGCGCTGCGCGCGCTGCCCTGTGCTGGATTGCCATCAGCCACCCGCACGTGGCGGTCGCGAGCATGGTGAGATAGGGATAGCTGCCCGCGAGACGGTCGCCGGTATTCGCCCCCACCATCCAGTCGGTCACCGCGCGGGACGCGTCGA
The DNA here is from genome assembly GCF_001427105.1 of Sphingopyxis sp. Root154. Lineage (GTDB taxonomy): Bacteria > Pseudomonadota > Alphaproteobacteria > Sphingomonadales > Sphingomonadaceae > Sphingopyxis. The sequence goes on along the minus strand of NZ_LMGI01000001.1, from coordinate 1,013,361 downwards.
CAAGTTGCTGCAACTCGGGGAAATCGGCGGCGCCGCCCGCGATATCGTCAATCAGCCCGCGGACGAGATCGCCGCCCGCCATGCCGAGCTTGCGCCCGACCAGGTCGGCCGCCTGAATGCCGTTCGTGCCTTCGTAGATCGGGGCAATACGCGCGTCGCGATAATGCTGCGCGGCGCCGGTTTCCTCGATGAAGCCCATGCCGCCATGCACCTGCACGCCGAGGCTCGCGACCTCGCAGCCGATGTCGGTCGCGTGCGCCTTTACCAGCGGGATGAGGATGTCGGCGCGCATCGCGGCGGCCTCGTCGCCCAGCTTGCCGAAGTCGATCTGCGCCGCGGCATAATAGGTCAGCGCGCGCGCGGCCTCGGTCTGCGCGCGCATCCGCCATAGCATGCGGCGCACGTCGGGGTGCTGGTCGATCGTGACCGGTGTACGGTCGGGCGAGCCCGCGAGCGACGACTGGACGCGCTCGGCGGCGAAGCGCTGCGCCTGCTGCGTCGCGCGTTCGCCGATCTGGATGCCCTGGCAGCCGATCATCAGGCGGGCGTTGTTCATCATCACGAACATCGCGCGCATGCCGCCCATTTCGTCGCCGACGATCTCGCCGAGGCAATCCTCGTCCTCGCCATAGACCATCACCGCGGTCGGCGAGCCGTGGATACCGAGCTTGTGCTCGATCGAGGCGCAATGGACGCCGTTCGAGTGCGCGGGCTTGCCGCCCGCATCGAGGCGATATTTGGGGACGAGGAAGAGCGAGATTCCGCGCGTCCCCTCGGGCGCGCCGGGGGTGCGCGCGAGGACGAGGTGGACGATATTGTCGGTGAGGTCATGCTCGCCGAAGGTGATGAAGATTTTTTGGCCCTTGATCTTGTAAAGGCCGGCGTGTTCGCCCTCGGTGACCTTTTCGGCGGTCGAGCGCAGCGCGCCGACGTCGCTGCCCGCGGCGGGCTCGGTCAGGTTCATCGTGCCGTTCCATTCGCCGGTAATCAGCTTCGGCAGCCAGGTCTGCCGCTGTTCTTCGGTGCCATAGGCCATCAGCGCGTGGATCGCGCCCGGGGTGAGAATGCTGCACAGCGAGAAGCCCATGTTCGCGCTGCCGAGCGCCTCGATCACCACCGTCGCGAGCGTGAAGGGCAGGTCCTGCCCGCCATATTCGCCGGGGCCGTCGATGCTGCCCCAGCCCGCCTCGACGAACTGCCTGTACGCGTCCTTGAAGCCCGGAGGCATCGTGACCTTGCCGTCCTGCCATTTCGGGTTCTGCGTGTCGCCGACGCGGTTGAGCGGGGCGTAAACGTCCACAGCAAACTCGCCGATGCCGGTGACGATTGCCTCGACCATGTCGGGGGTTGCGGCGGCGAATTTGTCGTGCGCAGCCATCGCGTCGACGCGCGCGATATGGTTGAGAACGAACAGCTGCTCGGTGGTCGGAGGCGTGTAGGTCATGGATTGGGCACTTTGCTGGTGAATATCGTTGCGCGGGCGCTATAGCGCGGCATGGCCGAAGCCTCAAAGTCCACAATTGTTCTGCTCTTCGATAGCCAGGCTATCGCCGACGCGAAGGCGCTGATCGCGGCGGGCGAGCCGGTCGCGGTGCCGACCGAGACGGTGTACGGGCTGGCCGCCGATGCGCGCAATGCCGAGGCGGTCGCGCGCATCTATGCCGCGAAGGGACGGCCCGATTTCAATCCGCTGATCGTGCACGTGCCGGACCTTGCAGCGGCCGAGACGCTGGGCGTGTTTGGCGCGGTCGAGCGGGCGCTGGCGGCGCGCTTCTGGCCGGGGCCGTTGACGCTGGTCGTGCCGCGCACGGCCGATTGCCCGGTGGCGAGCATTGCGACCGCGGGGCTCGATACGATCGCCCTGAGGGTGCCGGGGCATCGTGCGATGCAGGCTTTGCTGGCGGAAAGCGGCGCGCCGCTCGCGGCGCCGAGTGCCAATGCGAGCGGGCGGGTGAGCCCGACGAAGGCAAACCATGTGCTCGCGAGCCTCGACGGGCGGATCGCGCTGGTGATCGACGACGGGCCGACGACGGCGGGCGTGGAGTCGACGATCGCGCGCGTGAAGGACGGCGCGGTCGAAATATTGCGGCCGGGGCCGGCCACAGCGGAGATGCTGGCTGAGGCGAGCGGGCGGGCGGTGACCGGGGTGAAAGGTTCCGAGATCGTCGCGCCGGGGATGCTCGCGAGCCATTATGCGCCGGGCAAGCCGGTCCGGCTGGGGGCGAGCGAATTTGCTGGCGACGAGTTCGGAATCGGCTTTGGTACGGTCGCGGGCGATTATGATCTGAGCGCGGCGGGCGATCTGACCGAGGCGGCGGCGCGGTTGTTCGATGCGCTGCACGCGGGGGCCGCGAGCGCGAAGACGAAGATTGCGGTTGCTGCGATCCCGGTCGAGGGGCTCGGCGCGGCGATCAACGATCGGCTGGCACGCGCGGCGGTTTAGGCGGCTGCCGGCTCGATCGGATCCCCATGCGGCGCCTTCCTTGCCACGATCAGACAGGCGGCGACGATCAGCAGCGCGCCGGCGAAAGTCGGCAGCGTGACCGCCTCGTCGAAGAAGAACCAGCCGAACAGCATCGCCCAGAGGAAGCCGGTATATTCGGTCGTCGCGAGAATCTGCGTTTCGGCGCGCGCATAGGCCCAGCTCAAAAGCAGCAGCGAGGTCGTCGCGAGGATCGCGGCGCCGAGGATGTGCGGCGCGTGGTGCGCGGCGGGGACCGCGAGGAACCACGGCGCGCCGAGCGCGAGGATCGCGGCGACGAAGAAATTCTGGAAAAAGGCGATCTCCATCGGCTCGGCCATCTTCGCCTGCCGCCGCGCGAGGATGAGGTTGTAGGCGTAAAAGATCGCCGACAGGAACACCGCGCCGACGGCGAGCAGCGCCTCGTCGCTATAGTCGCTGCCGCCGAGCTTTCCCGCGACGATCACGAGCACCCCGCACAGGCCGAGCATCGAGGCGGCGATCGAACGCGGGCCGATCTTTTCGCCGAGGAAGATCGCGGCCATGTAGAGCGCCATCAGCGGCGCGACAAAGGCAAGCGCGATCGCCTCGGCCATCGGCAGCCGAGCGAGCGCCCAGAAGAAGCAGAGCGCCATGCCGGCGACGAACAGAGAGCGCCAGGCGTGGATCTGCATCGTCGCCTTGTCCGGCCATTTGGGGCGGCTCGCGAAATAGAGCGCGCCGGCGAGAAGCGTGCCGGTGCCGGTGCGCCAGAGCACGGCGTTATAGGCGCCGATGTCGATCGACAGCCCCTTCATCAGCACGTCCATTGCCGAAAAGGTCGCGATGCCTGCGCACGCGATCAGGAAGGGGATGACGGGAGAGGCCGAATCGGGACGCATCGTTGCGCCTTAGCGGAAGGTCGCTTGCCCCGCGCCGTCGATGTTGAGTTTCTGGCCCGAGCAATAGCTGTTCGCGCCCGAGACGAACCACACCACCGCCGCTGCGACGTCGGCGGGGACGGCGACGCGGCTGAAGGGCATTTTGGTGTCGAGGTGGTGGATGTCCGTGTTGCCGGTGATCGCGCGCGACAGCTTTTCGCCCATATCGCTGACGGTGAGTGCGGGGGCGACGATGTTGACGCGGACGCCGTTCGTGAGTTCTTCCTTCGCGAGTGCGTAGGCCAGGGCTTCGCCAGCGGCCTTTGCCATCGTGTAGGGCGCGCCGTTCGGTGAGCGGGTGTAGGTGGCGATGCTCGAGATGACGATGATGTCGCTGCGCTTGTGAGTGCGCAGTTGCGGGAGCGCGAGGCGGCTGAGCCGGTGCGGGCCGGCGGCGTGGACGGCGAAGAGCTTGTCGACTTCTTCGGGTGCCGTTTCGGCCACGGGCAGTCCGCGGCTGGCGATGCCGGCGTTGTTGATCAGGATCGACATGGGGCCAAAATCGGCCTCGACCGCGGCGACCATCGCGGCGCAGGCGGCTTCGTCGGTGACTGACGCCTGATAGGCTTTGGCCTTGCGGCCGAGGGCTTCGACCGCGGCGACGGTTTCGGCGGCGGCTTCTTCGCCGCGGGTATAGTTCACCGCGACGTCGGCGCCGGCTTCGGCCAGCCCGATCGCGATGCCGCGGCCGATCCCGCGCGAGGCGCCGGTGACGAGCGCGACGCGCCCCGCGAGAATCCCGTCGGCCATGCCTCTCTCCCTATTGCATCAGCTCATTATAGATGTCGTCGTCGCTGCGGCTCGCGGCGTTGCGCCATTTGGGCGCGGCCTTGCGGTTGAGCACGGTGCCGTTCGCATCGAGGATCGCGACGGTCGGCGTGCCCTTGATTTTGAAGCGGAAACGTTTTGGTACGTCGGGGTTTCGGCCCCAGCCGCGGATATGCGGCATGCCGATGTCGGCGTAGACGATCTCGTAGCGCGCGCGGACGGGGGCGAAGCGGTCTGTCGCGATCAGGTTCGCGAGCCAGGCGCTGTCGTGGCAGCCGCCGGTGCCCATCACGAGGAGGACGGGCTTGCCCGACTGTTTCGCTTTGGCGAGGGCGGCGCCGATTGCGGGCATCGGGTTCGGGTCGAAGGCGTCGCTCTTGTAAGCGTCCGCTACACCCGGAATCGTCCGCGTTTCGCTGGCGGTCGCGGGCGACATGGCGAGCAGCGCGGTGGTGAAGGCGATGGCAAGCGGGCGTGGCATGGGCCGACGATAGGTTTCGGATGACGTTTCCGTCAACGTAAGATAGCCTTCGCCCCATGAGCTGGGAAAAAGAGATCGACGAACTCGGGCAGCGCCGCGCGATGGCCGAGAAGATGGGCGGCGAGGAAAAGGTCGCGCGCCAGCATAGTCGCGGCAAGATGGACGCGCGGGCGCGGCTCGCGGGCGTCGTCGACGAAGGCAGCTTTCGCGAGATCGGCAAGATCGCGGGGCGCGGGCGTTATGGCGCCGATGGCGAGCTGGAAGATCTGGCCGCGAGCAATTTCATTTTCGGACGCGCCAATATTGACGGCCGGCCGGTCGTCGCCTCGGCCGACGATTTCACCGTGCGCGGCGGCGCGGCCGATGCGGCGCTGCACAGGAAGTTCGTCCAGTGCGAGGCGATGGCGCATGAATATAGGCTGCCGCTGATCCGCATGATCGACGGCACCGGCGGCGGCGGGTCGGTCAAGACGCTCGAGGATATGGGCTATACCTATATCCCGCATGTGCCCGGCTGGGACGAGATCATCGCGAACCTCGATACCGTGCCGGTGGTGGCGCTGGCCTTGGGTCCGACCGCGGGGCTCGGCGCGGCGCGCGTCGTGGCTAGCCATTACAGCATCATGGTGCGCGGGCTGTCGCAACTGTTCGCGGCGGGGCCGGCGGTTGCGGCGGCGATCGGCGATACGCTCGACCGCGAGGAGCTGGGCGGCAGCGACGTGCATACGCGCAACGGCGTCGTCGACGACGAGGTCGCGAGCGAGGCCGAGGCCTTTGCGGCGGCACGGCGGTTCCTGTCGTACCTGCCGTCGTCGATCCACGACAGGGCGCTTCGGACCGCATGCAGCGATCCGGTCAACCGGCGCGACGAGAGCCTGCTTTCGGTGGTGCCGCGCGCGGCGAAGCAGGTCTATTCGATGCGGCGGATTACGGCGGCGGTGTTCGATCAGGGCAGTTTTTTCGAAATGGGGGCGCGTTGGGGGCGCGCGGTGATCACCGCCTTTGCGCGGCTCGACGGTTATCCGGTCGCGGTGCTCGCGAGCGACCCGTCATACCTCGGCGGATCGTGGGATGCGAAGACGAGCGAGAAGGCCGAACGCTTCGTGAAGATGGCCGACCAGTTCCGGCTGCCGATCGTCCACCTTGTCGACAATCCGGGCTTCATGATCGGCGGCGAGGCCGAGCGGACGGGGACGATCCGGTACGGGGTGCAGGCGATGAACGCGATCTACCGCGCGACGGTGCCGCTCGCGTCGGTGGTGGTGCGCCGCGCTTACGGCATCGCGGGCAGCGCGATGTCGAACGCCGAGCGCTTCCAGTACCGCTTCGCCTGGCCGTCGGGCGACTGGGGCAGCTTGCCGATCGAGGGCGGGGTCGAGGTCGCATACAAAAGCGAACTCGAGGCGGCTGAAGATCCCGCGGCGCATCTGGAGGCGATCCGCGAGCGGCTCAACCGCGTGCGAAGCCCGTTCCGGACGGCGGAGAAATTCGGGGTCGAGGATATCATCGATCCGCGCGACACGCGGCCCTTGCTTTGCGAGTTTGCCGAGCTGGCGTGGCGGGTGGTGAAATAGACATATCCATCATCGTCATCCCGGACTTGATCCAGGATCCATTTGCGCGATGTTGGCTGGATCCCGGATCAAGTCCGGGATGACGAAAGTGGGAAGAGGGGGCCGATGACCACGCAACGCCATCACGGCATGGACTGGCTGCGGATCGGAGCGTTCGGGCTGCTGATCCTCTATCATATCGGCATGTATTTCGTGCCGTGGGGCTGGCATGTGAAGATCGCCGCGCCGCTCGACTGGGTGCAGTTGCCGATGCTCGCGACGAACAGGTGGCGGCTCGCGCTGCTGTTCCTCGTGTCGGGTTATGCGAGCGCGGCGCTGTTCGCGAAGCTGGGCGTCAGCGGCGCCTTTGCGCGGTCGCGCAGCGCGCGGCTGCTGATCCCGCTCGTCTTTGGCATCATCGTCATCATCCCGCCGCAGCCGTGGATCGAGCTGGTCGGCCAGCATGGCTACACCCGTGGCTTCCTGCATTTCTGGCTACACGATTATTTCCGCTTCGGATCGCTTGGCGGGATCGTCCTGCCGACGTGGCAGCATCTGTGGTTCGTCGTCTATCTGTGGGTCTATACGATGCTCGCCGCGATCCTCGTGGCGCTGGTGCCGGGCGCGATCCGGACCCGGATCGCCGACGGCGCGGCGCGGTGGCTCGGCGGCGCTGGTCTGCTCGTATGGCCGCTCGCGGCGTGGTTGCTTATCTATGCCGTCTTTCCCGGCCATGACGAGACGCACGCGCTGTTCGACGACGGGCCGTCGCACCTTCATTATCTGGTGCCCTTCCTTGCCGGGTGGCTGCTCCGGGTGCGGCCGCAACTGTTCGACGCGGTGGCGCGCTGGTGGCGTGCCGCGCTGGTCATCGCGGTCGCGGCGTTCGCGGTCGTTGCATGGATCATGTGCCTCTGGCTGACCGGTGCGCGGCCCGCTGACTGGGGCACGCTGCCGTTCCATATCGCGCATCTGGTGCAGGGCTGGACGACGATCGTCGCGCTGGTCGGGATCGCCGACCGTTACTGGAACCGCGATCACCCGTCGCGCACGACGCTCGCCGAGGCGGTATTCCCCTTTTACATCATCCACCAGACGATCATCGTCGTTGTCGGCTGGTATCTGCTGCAGGCCGGCGTCGCGGCGCTGCCGTCGTTCCTCGTCCTCGTCGCGACGACGACAGCCGGCTGCTGGCTATTCTACATCATCGGGCGCAACATCGGCTGGCTGCGGCCGCTGATCGGATTGCAGCGCAAATAAGGGGAGAGCGGGCATGGGAGCATTGAAAGGCGTTCTGGCGATCGTCGGCATTGCGGCGATCCTCGTCGGCGGGCTGTGGGTGCTGCAGGGGCTCGATATCGTGCGCTGGCCCGCGAGCAGCTTCATGCTCGGCGATACGACATGGACCCGCAACGGGGTGATCCTCGCGGTCGTCGGGGTCGTGCTCGTCTGGTTCGCGCGAAAGAAATAGTTCGATTCGACTACAAATGTAGTTGATCTGTATTGCCGATATGATACACCTCTCTTCGGCCGGGGCTGGATTGGAGATGAGGATGATTCGTTCTTCGCGTATTTTGCCCGCGCTTCTGCTCGCCGCCGGGATGGTGGTCGTGCCGGTACTGGCGCCCCCGCCCGCCTATGCCGCGGACGAGGCGAGCGCCGATGCGGTCGCCGAAAAATATGCGGCCTTGCTCGAACGCGACTATGTCTATCCCGAGACGGGCAGGCGTTATGCCGCGGCGATCCGCGCGGGCATTGCGGCGGGGCGTTACAAGGCGCTCTCCGGCCCGGCGCTGGGTGAGGCGATCGATGCCGATGTGAATGCCGTCGCGCCCGACGGCCATCTGCGCCTGCGCGCGCCCGAAGCTGCGGGCGCGCCGGCAGCTGCGGCGCCGGGCGCTGCCGCACCCGTGCGCCGCCCGCCGAAGGTGCCGGTCGAACAGGCGGGCTGGATCGCGCCGGGGATCGCCTTCATCCGCTTCAACGTCTTTCCGATGGACGCGGCGGTGACGGCGCAGGCCGCGAAATTCATGGCCGACCATGCCGATGCGAAGGCGATCATCTTCGACATCCGCACGCATAACGGCGGCGGGCTCGACCAGATGGACGTGATCTTTCCGTGGCTGTTCGCCGAGCCGACCCGGCTGGTGACGATGGCGACGCGCGCTTCGGTCGATGCGCGCGGCGGCTCGCCGATCGACGGGTTGCCGTCGATGCGCGTGGTGAAGGGTGACGCGGGCATGGTGGCGCGCGAGCATTGGGCGACGCCGAATGCCGACAAAAGGCTGCGCGATGCGAAAGTCTATGTGCTGACATCGGGCGCGAGTGCGTCGGCGGCCGAGCATTTCTCGCTAGCGATGAAGCACACGGGGCGCGGCACGCTGGTCGGCGCGCCGACCGCGGGCGCCAATCATTTCGGCAGTGGCGAGGATCTGGGCGGCGGCTATGCGGCATTCATTCCGGTCGGGCGGACTTATGATCCCAAAACCGGAAAGGATTGGGAAGGCGAGGGCGTTTTGCCCGACATTGCGGTCCCGCCCGCCGACGCGCTGGTGCGCGTGCTCACCGACCTCGGCGTGGCGCCGGCGGAGGCGAAGACGCTGTCCGATGCGCATATGCCGAGCTGGCCGATGGAGCGGCGGAAGCCGCGCGGGGTTCGCTAGCTTCCCTCTTTCGTCATGGCGGACTTGCTCCGGCATCCATCCCACGCGCGCGTATGGACCCCGGATCAGGTCCGGGGTGACGAATTTCAGATATTGGCAAGCCTCGTCAGCGCGTCGCCGTTGACGCGCATCACGGTCCATTCGTCCATCAGCCTGGCGCCGAGGCCCTTGTAGAAGCCGATGGCCGGGTCGTTCCAGTCGAGCACCGACCATTCGAGCCGCGCGCAGTCGCGTTCGACGCAAAGCTTGGCGAGATGCGCGAGCAGCGCCTTGCCGAGCCCCGAGCCGCGCGCTTCGGGACGCACGAACAGATCCTCGAGATAAATGCCGGGCTTGCCTTCGAAGGTCGAGAAATTGTGGAAGAAAAGCGCGAAACCCTGTGGGCTCCAGTCCAGCTCGCCGATCAGAACTTCGGCATAGGGGCGCGGGCCGAACAGTTTCTCGCCGAGCTTCGCCTCGTCGAACCGGACCTCGTGCGCGAGCTTTTCATACTCGGCGAGGTCGCGGATGAACTGCGCGATCAGCGGCAGGTCGGCGGCGGCGGCGGGGCGGATCGAAAGGGTCACGCGAATATCCTGTGCAGAGGGGCTTCGGGGTTCCTTAGCGGCGACGCATGCCGCTGGGCAATGGCGCGCGCCCTTACAATCACCCGCCGCCGCCCTATATGGAGAGGATGCCACTGGACCAGGCCGCGTCGCAACGCAGCAGGCCATCTGTCGGGCATTGTCTCCTATCGATCAAAATGACTTTGGTTGGGTTTTCCGGGACAGGAAAATGATCGCGATTCCGGTGGGCTGACAGCCCGGGTCGGCGATCCGAAAGGCATGCCTGCATGATCGGCTATTTCATCCTCCTCCACCGCTTTCCCGAACAGTTCAAACGGATGTTCAATGCCATTTATGCGCCCGGGAACAGCTATGTGATCCACGTCGACAAAGGGTCAGGACCCGAGTTCGCCGCCGATATCGCCGCCTTTCTGAAACCCTTTCAGGGGGTCGCGATCATCGAATCGAAAAAGGCGCTGTGGGGCGGATACAGCCTGGTCGACGCGGAATTGCGCGGAATGAAGCAGCTGCTGAAGATGAATCGCAGCTGGACCCATTATATCAATCTCAGCGGGCAGGATTTCCCGCTAAAGTCGCAAGCCTATATCCGCGCCTTCCTGCGCGCCAACCCGCGGCGGCAATATATTCGCGCGCTCGACCAGCGGGCGGCGCGGCCCGATACGATGAACCGCGTCAGCCATATGTTCGTTGAGGCGCTGGGACGCATGTTCCGCACGCGCCTGCCGCGCGCGTTCCTGAAAGACGCGACGCCCTATATCGGCACGCAGTGGAAAGCCGTGACGCGAAGCTTTTGCCATTTTGCGGTCCATCACCCGAGCGCCGAGCGCTTCAAGACATTCTATCGCCGCAGCTTCATCCCCGACGAGGCGTTTTTCCAGACGTTGATGATGAACAGCCGCGCGCAGGGCGAAGTTATGAACGACGATCTGCGCACGATCGACTGGGTGCCCGACGGCGACATCAAGCTGCGCCCGCGTACCTTCGTGACGGCCGATGCGCTGCGCCTGACGCTTAGTCCGGACCTGTTCGCGCGCAAGTTCGACGCGGAGGAGGATGCGGTGATTTTCGATCTGCTCGAGGCGCATCTGAAAACGCCCGCGGCGAATATTTATGCTGCGGAAACGACCGTCAAACCACAAGACCGGACGCTTGAACCAGCGTAATCCGAGCCCCCCTTGCGATGATGAGGCACGCCCGTTGATGCACCAATAATGTGCATCCACGGGCGCACCGTTTCGTCGCGCAGCGAAATCTCGTATTCGAGGTGCGAGAAGAGAGCTTGGAGGAGGTGCCGATGCCGATGTTCGAACGCTGTGATGTGGTCGTCCTCGTCGACCCCGAAGGTTGGATTGTATCGTGAGCGCGCGATGGATGGCCCTGATGATCGCGCTGGCGAGTGTCCCGGCGATGGCGCAATCGGCGCCGACCGCATCGCCGGAGACCATTCGCGACGGCCAGCGCGATTTCGATTTCGAGATTGGCGAATGGTCGACCGAGGTGCGCGTGCTCACCAATCCGCTGTCGGGCAAGGCACCGGTCTGGGCCGAGTATCGCGGCACCAGCCTGGTTCGCGGGTTGATGGACGGGCGGGCGAACAGCGTCGAACTGACCGTTGCGGGGCCCGCCGGAAAGATCGAGGGCATCTCGCTGCGGCTCTACGATCCCGCAACCCGCCGGTGGAGCCTCAATTTCGCCAGCTTGCGCGACGGGGCGATGACGCCGCCCGTGATCGGCACATTCGGCGCCGGCGGGCGCGGGGTCTTTACCGGGGCTGACAAGCTTGGGGAGCGCCCGATCCGCGTGCGGTTCGTCATCACTCAGGTTTCGCCTGACGAGGCGCATTTCGAACAGGCTTTTTCGATCGATAACGGCGTAACCTGGGAGGTGAACTGGATCGCGGTCGACCGGCGCCGCCCGTCGTCCGCGCCAACAGATACCGCGTTGCCCCCCGATCTTGCCGCTGCGATCGAGGCGCATAACCGCGCGACGATGGCCAAGGATATCACGGCGCTCGGTGAATTGGTCACCGACGATTATCTGCTCGTGAACTCCGATGCGAAGACGCAGGACAAGCGCTCCTATCTCGCCGATTTCGAGAAGCCCGATTTCCGGATCGAGCCGTTCGTGATCGAAGCGCCAACCCGTCGTGTCCATGGCGACACGGCAATGTCCGGCGGGCTCGTGACCCTGCGCTGGACGCTGGGCGGGCAGCATCAGAGCCGGCGGCTGCGCATTGCGCATATGTGGGTCAGGCAGAACGGGCGTTGGCAGATCGCCTACACGCAGCTCACCCGGGTCCCCGGTTAAAGGCCAGCCTAAGCCGCCTTGCCGTGCAGCGTGTCCATGCTCACCGAACTGCCCGCGTCGATCTCGGCGGCCTTCGCCTCGACGAGCTTGACGATGTGGCTGATCATGTCGGCGTCCTCGACATGATGGTCGGTGACCCCCGACAGGAAGACCATATGCTTGCCGTTGCCGCCGCCGGTGATGCCGATGTCGGTCTCGCGCGCCTCGCCGGGGCCGTTGACGACGCAGCCGAGGACCGAGAGCGACATCGGGGTCTTGATGTGGCTGAGCGCGTCTTCGAGTGCCTGTACGGTGCGGATGACGTCGAAGCCCTGGCGTGCGCAGCTGGGGCAAGAGACGACGCGGACGCCGCGGGTGCGCAGGCCGAGCGATTTGAGGATCTCGTAGCCGACGCGGACTTCTTCCTCGGGTTCGGCCGAGAGTGACACGCGGATCGTGTCGCCGATGCCCGCCCACAGGAGATTGCCGATGCCGAGCGCCGACTTGACGGTGCCGCCGATCAGTCCGCCCGCCTCGGTGATGCCAAGGTGGAGCGGGCAGTCAACGGCGTCGGCAAGCTGCGCATAGGCGGCGACCGCGAGGAAGACGTCGCTCGCCTTCACCGCGACCTTGTAATCGTGGAAGTCATGGTCCTGGAGCAGCTTGATATGGTCGAGCGCGCTTTCGACGAGCGCCTCGGGGCAGGGCTCGCCATATTTTTCGAGCAGGTCCTTCTCGAGGCTGCCGGCGTTGACGCCGATGCGGATCGCACAGCCGTTGGCCTTGGCGGCGCGGACCACCTCGCCGACGCGTTCCGACGAGCCGATATTGCCGGGGTTGATGCGCAGGCAAGCGGCGCCGGCGTCGGCGGCTTCGAGTGCGCGCTTATAATGGAAGTGGATGTCGGCGATGATCGGAATGCGCGATGCGCGGACAATTTTGCCGAGCGCCGCGGTCGACTCGACGTCGGGGCACGAGACGCGGATCAGGTCGGCGCCGGCGTCCTCGCAGCGGCGGATCTGGTCGATCGTCGCGACTGCGTCGCTGGTCAGCGTGTTCGTCATCGTCTGGACGCTGATCGGCGCACCGCCGCCGACGGGGACATTGCCGACCATGATCTGGCGGCTTGTCCGCCGCGCGATGTCGCGCCAGGGGCGCAGGCCGGGATTGTGATCGCTCATGGTGCGGGCTCGATAAGAAAGGGAGATATGCGCCGCTCTTTAGCCGCCCGGGGGCCGCTTGGCAAAGCCGGCGTGTTCCGCGGTGGCTGTTGCGCGAAAGACACAGTCTGACGCCGATTCGTCCCTTTGCGCAATTTTCGTTTGTGCATCGCAGCAAAATCGGCAATTCGGACGCGTTCGTCGTTACAGGCCCGTACGAAGAGGCGTGAACACGCAACGCAGGCTGGGACGATCCGTTTTTTATTTAGGGGGATCACCCATGAAGTTTCTTACCAAAGCGTGTTTCGGCATGCTGCTCGCCGCGTCGGCCATGTCGACGCCCGCCTTCGCCCAGGAAGAAGAAGCGGCCAGCGGCCCGTTCACGCTTTCGGGCGGCATCGCGGTCACCTCGGACTATCGTTTCCGCGGCATTTCGCTGTCGAACGAAAAGGTCGCCGTGCAGCCGACGCTGACGGTCAGCCATGAAAGCGGCCTTTACGCAGGCGTCTGGGGCTCGTCGCTTCCCGACAGCGATGCTTATGGCAAGTTCGAACTCGACCTCTACGCTGGCTTCGCGACCGAAATCGCCTCGGGCACGACAGCTGACATCGGCGTGACCTATTACACCTATCCGGGTAGCCATGACGGCGGCGCACCGACCGACTATTTCGAAGGCATCGGCAAGCTGTCGCACGACATCGGCCCCGTCTCGATCACAGGCATGGTCGCCTACGCGCCGAAGCAGAACTCGCTCGGCGACGAAGACAATATCTACCTGAACCTCGGCGCCGGCTTCGGCATTCCCAACTCGCCGGTCACGCTGACCGCGGGCGTTGGCTATAATGACGGTTCGCTCGGCCTCGTGTCGCCCGACGGCAAATATATGGACTGGTCGGTCGGCGCGTCTTTCGCCGCCAGCTTCGCGACCTTCTCAGTCCAATATATCGACACCGACGTCAAAAAATCGGGCATCAAGGCGCTCGACACGCTTTACGATCCAACCGTGGTCTTTACGCTGGGCGCATCTTTCTGATCGCCTAGCGGGTCAGCGACCACGCGCTAAGGGGGCGGCTTCGGGGGAGGCCGCCCCCTTTTTCGTGCGCGAGAGGCGTGTTACCGCCAACGCAGATTTTGGGGGCCGAGATCGGCGAGGGTCCTGGCCCCCATCAATTTCATACCGCGCTCCATCTCGGCGCGCAGGAGCGCGACCGCGCGGCTCACCCCATCCTCGCCCGCCGCAGCGAGCGCGTAGAGATAGAGCCGCCCGCCCGAACAGGCCTTGGCGCCGACCGACAGCGCTTTCAGCACATGCGTGCCGCGCGTGATACCGCCGTCGCAGATCACCTCGACCTTGTCGCCCACCGCGTCGACGATGTCGGCGAGCGCGTCGAAGGGGGAGATGCTTCCGTCGAGCTGGCGGCCGCCATGGTTGGAGACCATGATCGCGGTCGCGCCGATGTCGGCGGCGCGCTTCGCATCCTCGACCGCGACGATGCCCTTCAGGCAGAAGGGGCCGTCCCATCGCTTGCGGATCGCCTCGGCGCGTTTCCAGTCGAGACTCTGGTCGAGCATCGAGGTGAAATATTCGGCGACCGATTTGGGCACGCTTGATCCTTCGGAAACATGCGCGCTGAGGTTCGGCAGGCTGAATTTCTCGCGCAGCACATAGTTCAGCCCCCAGCCGGGCTTTGCGGCGTAGCTCAGCATGTTTCGCGCCGTGAAGCGTGGGGGCGAGGTGAAGCCCGAGCGCAGGCAACGCTCGCGGTTTCCGCCGACGATCGTGTCGACGGTGAGCGCGACCGCGTCGAACTTCGCCTCGCGCGCGGCGTCGAGCATCGCCTGATTGAGGCCTTCGTCGTGGTGGACATAGAGCTGGAACAGCTTGGGGCCGTCGGTGAGCGCGCCGGCTTCGGCGAGGCTGATCGTCGCGAGGCTCGATATGCCCGCGACGGTGCCGGCGTTCGCCGCGGCGCGCAGCACCGCGCGCTCGCCCTGCCAGTGGAACAGGCGCTGGAGCGCGGTGGGCGACAGGAAGAGCGGCATCGCCATGTCGCGCCCGAAGAGCGTTGTGCGCATGTCCACGCTTTCGACGCCGGCGAGGACGCGCGGGATGAGGTCGCAGCTGTCGAAGGCTTTGCGGTTGCGGCGACGGGTGACCTCGTCGTCGGCGGCGCCGTCGATATAGTCGAACACCGGCCAGGGCAGGCGCCGCTTTGCGAGCGCGCGGAAATCGTCGATATTGTGGCAGTCGGTCAGGCGCATCGTCAGAAGACGGTCCGCGCGGCGACGCTGCCCTTCGTCGCGAAGCTGAAGCGCGGTTCGACGGCGAGATTCTTGTCGAGAATATGCGCCGCGACGCGTTTCCCCACCGCGGGGCCGTTCTTGAACCCATGACCCGACCCGCCGCCGACGAGCCAGACATGGTCCTGCCCCGGGAAGCGGTCGATCAGATAATCGCCGTTCGAGCTATTCTCATACTGGCAGACGCGCCCGCCGATCAGCGGCGCCGACGCAAGGCCGGGGAAGCGGCGCTGCATATAGGCGCGCGCCTCGGCAATCCCGGCGGGGGAAAGCTGGCGTTCCATCGTGTCGGGATCGACCACCGGGCCATGGGCGTCGATTGCGATCTTGAACCCCGCACCTTCGAGGTCGGGGATGCCATAGACGATGCGGCCGTTGTTGAAATCGGCCCAGACCGGAAGCTCGGGCGGCGCAAAGCGGCTGTCGCCCTGTGGCGCCCCGAAATGATAGACTTCCTGCCGCGTCGCGACGATCTTGTTCATCAGCTGTTGCGGGAAGAGTTCGGCAAGCCATGGGCCGGCAGCATATACCAGATGGTCGGCGGTGCCGCCGTCGGGGAGTGTGTGCTTCTTGATGCGCTTCGAGAAAAGCGGCGCGGGCATGACGACGCGCTCGACCTCGATCTGCGCGTCGGCGATAACTTCCTGCACACCGCGCCCGGCGATCAGTGCGCCGGTCTCGGTCTCGAGGATGCCCGTTTCACCCTGATAGAATTGCATCTGGCGATATTTGTTCTGCAACCAGCTGACGTCGCCATGCTCGTGCCCGACGCGGTTCGCCTGCAGCCACGCGAGCGACTGCGCGGTATACGCGTCACCCTGCGGCGCGAACCAGAGCACGCCCGTGTTGTGGAAGATCGGCGCGCTCGCGCTGTCGGAGAGATCTTTCCAATATTTGAGCGAGTCGCGCGCCATCTCCGAATAGATGGTATCGGCGCCGTAGCCCATGCGGATGACGCGGCTTTCGCCCCCCGACGAGGCGCGCGCGTTACCCGCACCATAGGCGTCGAACAGCCGGACCGTCTTGCCCGCGCGGAGCAGATGCCATGCCGTCCACGCGCCAAACACGCCCGCGCCGATGATCGCGACATCGACATGCTGGACCTTGGGCTTGGCGGGTTTGCGCTTTTTCGAGCGGCGTTCCTTGCGCTCGGCCGCCGATGCTGCCGCGGCGACCGGCAGCGCGGCGAGGCCCGTAAGCAGCGCGCGGCGAGACGGCGTATCAGCGGCCAACGGTCGCGCCCTCGCTTTTCTTGTAATAGCGATAGCCCCCGATCCAGGTTTCGAGCGGGGTCATGCGGCGGATCTCGTCGGGGCTCGCGAGCATCGGGTCGGCTTCGACGATTAGGAAGTCGGCGCGCATCCCGGGCATCAATGTGCCGATGCGGTCCTCGGCGAACCCGGCGAAAGCCGCGGTGCGGGTGAAGCCGTCGAGCGCGGTCTCGCGGCTGACTGCTTCCTCGGGGCGCCAACCGCCGAAGGGTTCGCCCTTCGCATCGGTGCGTGAGATCGCGGCGGCGATGCCGGGGAAGGGATTCGCGCTCTCGACGGGCACGTCGGAGCCGAAGGCAAGGCGTGCGCCCGCGCTGGCGAGGCTGCGCCACGCATAGGCGCCCTTCAGCCGGTCGGGACCGAGGCGGGCTTCGGCCATCAGGCGGTCCGACGTCTGGTGGACGGGCTGCATCGAGGCGATGACCTTGAGGGTTGCGAAGCGCGGAATGTCGACGGGATCGATGATCTGCGCATGCTCGATCCGCCAGCGCCGCTCGCCGGGCAGGTCGGCGGTGAGGTCGGTGATCGCGTCCAGGGCCTCGGCATTCGCCGCGTCGCCGATCGCGTGGATCGCGACCTGGAACTTGTCCATCGACGCGCGCACCATCTTGTTGCGGAGCTGCGCGGGGGTGAGGAGCGGCAGGCCCTTTTGCCCCGGCGCGTCGCTATATGGTGCTTTGAGCCACGCGCCGCGCGATCCCAAGGCGCCGTCGAGATAGAGCTTCACCCCGACCATGCGCAGGCGGTCGTCGTAGAGCCAGGGGGTCGGTTCGGACCCGGCGATCAGCGCCATATTGTCGATGTCGCCGCCGTAGCTGAGAATGCGCACGGCCAGCTGTTTCTTGTCGCCGGCGCGGCGATACGCCTGCCAGTCCTCGATCGACGTGCCCATGTCGGCGATCGCGGTGATCCCCTGTTCGAGCAATTTCTGCTGTGCGAGATACAGCGCGCGGTCGAGGTCGCGCGCGAGCGGCTTGGGCTTGGCGCTGTCGACGAGGCGCATCGCGGCATCGACGAAGACCCCGCTCGGCTTGCCGCCCTCCATCTCGATGCGGCCGCCCTCGGGCGATTTGCTCGCGGCGGTGATCTTCGCCGAGGTCATCGCGGCGCTATTCGCCCAGCCGGCATGGCCGTCGACGCGTTCGAGCCAGACGGGCCGGTTCGGCACCGCGGCGTCGAGGTCGGCGGCGGTCGGGAAACGGCCGAGGCCCCATTTTTCCTGATTCCACCCCGACCCGATGATCCACGGCATTTCGGGATTGTCGGCGGCATATTTGCGGATCGCCGCCTGCGCCTCGGCGAGGCTGTTCGTGTTCGACAGGTCGAGCAGCATCAGCTGGAAGCCCAGACCCATGACATGGCCGTGCGCGTCGATCAGGCCCGGGATCAGCGTGCGGCCCTTGCCGTCTTCCTTGAAATCGGGGCGTTCGGGGCGCTTGTCCTTGCGGTCAAGCAACTGCTTGACCTTGCCCTGCGTGTCGATGACGAGGCCGGTGAAGCGGACGAGCTTGCCGTCCTTGTCGAGCGTGATGCCGTTGACGTTATCGACGAGCGTGTCGGCGTGCGCGGGGGCGGCGAGGGTCAGCGCGAGGGCCGTCAGGGTCAGGCGCTTCACTTGGGCAACCTCGTCACGAGCGAGCTGGTGTCCTTTCGTCCGCCGCCGGTCTTTTGCACATCGGCGTAGAATTGGTCGACGAGGCTGGCGACCGGCAGCGTCGCGCCGTTGACGCGCGCTTCATCGAGCGCGAGGCCGAGGTCCTTGCGCATCCAGTCGACCGCGAAGCCGAAGTCGAACTCGTCCTTCGCCATCGTGCCCCAGCGGTTGAGCATCTGCCAGCTCGCCGCTGCGCCGCCTGACACCGCCTCGAACACCTTGTCGGTGTCTAGCTTCGACGCCTGCGCGAACCGCAGCGCTTCGGAGAGTCCCTGGACGACCCCGGCGATCGCGATCTGGTTGACCATCTTCGTCGTCTGCCCTGCGCCGGGGCCGCCGATATGGACCATGCGCGCGGCATAGGCCTGCATCACTGGTTCGGCGGCGTCGAACGCCGCCTTGGTGCCGCCGCACATGATCGAAAGCGTGCCGTTCTGCGCGCCGGCTTCGCCGCCCGAAACGGGGGCGTCGAGGCAGAGCAGGCCGAGCCCTTCCGCCTCGACCGACAATTGGCGCGCGATGCGGGCGGAGACGGTGGTGTGATCGACGAACAGCGCGCCCTTCTTCATCGCCTTGAAGGCGCCGTCGCGGCCGAGCGTCACTTGCGCGAGATCGTCGTCATTGCCGACGCAGGTGAGGACGACATCGGCGTCCCTTGCCGCCTCGGCCGGCGTCGATGCCGCCGTGCCGCCATTCTGCGCCACCCAGGCGTCGGCCTTGGCGCGCGTCCGATTGTAAACGGTGAGGGCGTGGCCCGCCTTGACGAGGTGGCCTGCCATCGGTCCGCCCATGACGCCGGTGCCGATGAAGCTGATGCGCAATTTTTGTTCGCTCATGGCCAAGTCCATAAGCATAGTTTGCGCGGCGCGCCAGATAGGCTAGTGCGCTTGCCGTTATGACAGATCAACTCACCCTGACCTCCGCCGCCGATTTACCGGTGATCACATTGGACGATGTGCGCGCGGCGGCGGGGCGAATTAACGGCGCGGTCGTCCGCACCCCGACGCTCCATTCGCAGACCCTGTCCGAAATGGTCGGCGCCGAGGTGTGGCTGAAGTTCGAAAATCTGCAGTTCACCGCGGCGTACAAGGAACGCGGCGCATTGAACGCGCTGTTGCTGATGGATGAGGAAGCGCGCGCGCGTGGTGTGATCGCCGCGTCGGCGGGCAATCATGCGCAGGGGCTCGCCTATCACGGCAAGCGGCTCGGCGTTCCCGTTACCATCGTGATGCCGAGCACGACGCCGCAGGTGAAGGTATCGCAGACCGCGAGCCATGGCGCGACGATCGTGCTGTTCGGCGAGAAATTCGACGATGCCTATGCGCATGCGCGCGAGCTGGAAGTCGAGCGCGGGCTGACGTTCGTTCACCCCTTCGACCATCCGCACGTCGCGGCAGGGCAGGGGACGGTGGCGCTCGAAATGCTCGAGGATGTTCCCGATCTCGACACGCTGATCGTGCCGATCGGCGGCGGCGGGCTGCTCGCGGGCATGGGCACCGCGGCGCGCGGGATCAAGAATGACATGCGCCTCGTCGGCGTGCAGGCCGAGCTTTATCCGTCGATGTACGCCGAACTGAACGGCGTCGACATGGCATGTGAGGGTGACACGCTCGCCGAGGGTATCGCGGTCAAGGAGCCGGGTTCGTACACGCGCAAGCTCGTCGCCGAACTCAACGACGACATCGTGCTGGTGGCGGAGCGCCATCTGGAGCGCGCGGTCAGCCTGCTGCTCCAGATCGAGAAGACGGTGGTCGAGGGTGCGGGCGCCGCGGGGCTCGCGGCGCTGCTCGCGCATCCGGAAGAGTTCGCCGGGCGCAAGGTCGGGCTGGTGCTGACCGGGGGGAATATCGACACGCGGCTGCTCGCGAACGTGCTGCTGCGCGACCTCGCACGCTCGGGCCGCATCGCGCGCCTGCGCATCCGGTTGCAGGATCGGCCGGGCGCACTGTTCAAGGTGATGAAGCTGTTCGACGAGAAGCAGGTCAATATCATCGAAATCTATCACCAGCGCATCTTCACGACGCTGCCCGCCAAGGGGCTGATCACCGACATCGAGTGCGAGGCGCGCGACCGCGAGCATCTCGACAGCCTCGTCGCCGCGCTTCGCGATGCGGGTTATATGGTGACCACCGTCGAACTCGCATGAGGGAGTATACCCTCGACCTCGTCGCGACGCCCGAGAGCATCGACGAACTGGGGCATGTTAACAATGCGGTGTGGGTCCAGTGGATCCAGCAGGTCGCGACCGGGCATTGGGACGCGGCGGCGCCTCAATCGCACAAGGACGCGTACATCTGGGTCGTGGTGCGGCACGAGATCGACTATCTCCGCGCGCTCGGCCCCGGCGAGACGGTGACCGCGCGGACATGGGTTGCGGACAAGCCGCAGGGCGCGAAGTTCGACCGCTTCATGGAATTCACCGCCGCCGACGGGCGGGTGCATGTGCGGGCGCGGACGGTTTGGGCGTTGCTCGACAAGGCGAGCGGGCGGCCGCTGCGCGTGACGGCCGACGTGGTCGCCCCGTTCGTCGCGGACGCCTCATGAGCGGCGCGGGACAATGGCGGCCGATGCGTGAGGCCGACCTGCCGGCCGTCGTCACGATTTCCGACGCCGTGCACGGCGATTTTACCGAGCCGCTGGAAACCTTTGCCGACCGTCTCGCGCATTATCCGGCGGGGTGCGCGATCCTTGAACGCGACGGCGCGTCTTTGGGTTATCTGATCAGCCATCCCTGGCCGCGCGATGCTGCGCCGCCGAAGCTTGGTGCGTTGCTGGGGGCGATTCCGGTGGCGGACAGCTATTATCTCCACGACATTGCGCTGCTGCCTGCGGCGCGCGGAACCGGCGCCGGGGCGACGGCGACCGCTTTCGTCGTGCACCAGGCCGAAGTCGAAGGCTGCCGCGATATTCGGCTCGTCGCGATCCAAGGGGCGGACAGCTATTGGCACGCGCAAGGGTTCGCCTATGTCGGAGCCGCCATCGAAGGCCCCTATGGGCCGGGGTCGCACCTGATGCAGCGCGCGATCGAAGCGGCATGACCGCACCGCCGTTCATCCGGCCTGCGCGCGCTCACGATGCCGCGGCGATCTGGGCGATCCTCGAACCGGTGATCCGCGCGGGCGAGACCTATACGCTCGATCGCGACATGAGCGAGGCGGATGCGCTCGCTTACTGGTTCGGGGCCGACAAGGACGTGTTCGTCGCGGAGGAAGGCGGCGCCGTCCTCGGCACCTATTATCTGCGCGCCAATCAGGCGGGCGGCGGCAACCATGTCTGCAACGCGGGCTATATGACCGGTGCCGCGGCGACGGGGCGCGGTGTCGCAAGACGGATGTGCCTCCATTCGATCGACCATGCGAAGGCGCGCGGGTTTCGCGCGATGCAGTTCAACTTCGTCGTCAGCACCAATGTGCGTGCGGTCGGGCTGTGGCAGTCGCTGGGATTCGAGATCGTCGGCCGCCTGCCGGGGGCGTTCGACCACCCGGCGGAGGGTTTCGTCGATGCGCTGGTGATGCTCCGGGCGCTCTGACTATTCCTTGACGCGTTCGCTCAGTGGCTTGTCGGCCAGGGCCTTGAGCGCCTTCAGTATCGCGCCATGAACGTCGCCGACCTCTTCGAAGAGCGCGCGATAGACCTCGCTGATCCGCACGCTATAGGCGTCGATACGGCGGAGCTGGTCGTGGCCCGCATCGGTCAGCCGGAAAATCTTGCGCCGCGCGTCGGCGGGGTCGGCGTGCTGGGTGATAAGGCCGAGGCGGAGCAGCGCGGGGCATTTCTGGATCACCAGCTGGTGCGACTGACCGAGCGCGCGCGCGAGGTCGGCGGCTGAGGCTTCGCCGGCTTCGACGAGTGCGGTGAGCAGCGAGCAGGACCGCACGGGGACGGTGATGCCGGCTTCGTCGAACAAGGGACGCGTCTGTTCCTCGATCCGCTGGCTCAGCGCTTCGCTGAGGCGGCCGAGGAACGAGATGTCGTCGAGATCGGTCGAGATGTCAGTCGAGGCGGGCATAGGTCAGGGTGGTTCCGTCGCGGTCGATGCGTTCGAGTGCGACGACCTTGGCGCCTTTGCGCACGATGCGAAAGCGGAAGTCGCGCACGCCTTCGATTGCCAGCAGGTCGCCGTCGAGCGGTTCGAGCGTCAGGCGCAGCCGTTCGCGCCAGGTGTAGAGCAATTTGCCGCCGACGAGATCGATGCGCCGTCCTTCGTAGCGGCCGGTGATCGCCTTGAGTGCGGCGGTGGTCGGCTGCGCGCGCGCGGCGAGCATGGGCGCGAACCAGTCGGCGTCGGCTTTCTTGACTGGATCGGCCTTCGCAAGATCGGCGAGCGCGAGGCGGTGCGCGACGGCGAGGGCGTCGGCCGATGGGACCTGATGGTCGGGCGTGACGCCCTGTCCCTCGAAATCGCTGCGGTCGACAGGGTCGCGGATCTGGCCGATCGGCACCTGCACGAAGAAATCGGTGCCGACAGGTTTGCGGTCGACCGGATGCGCGCCGCCCGCAGTACGTTCGCCCACCAAGGTCGCACGGCCGAGTTTCTTCAGCGTGTAGGCGAACCATTCGGCGGCGGAGAAGCTGGTCGATCCGGTAAGGACATAGACGGGTTTTCCGGTCAGCCGTTTCGCGGGCAGCGCGGGGAGCACCCATTGGCCGCGTTCGACGCGGCGGCCGTCGAGCGTGTAATAATAGTCGAACAGCTCCTGATCCTTGTCGCCGCGGAAGAGCTGGCTCGCCAGCAACTGCGCCATCTCGAGATAACCGCCATTGTTGTATCGCAGGTCATAAATCACCGCGTCGCCATTCTCGATAAAGCGCATCGCGGCGGCGGCGGCGTCGTATCCGAGTTCGGGGTCGGCGAAATGCGACAGGTCGAGATAGGCGATATTGCCGTCGAGGTAGCGAAGGCCGGCAAAGCCGAAATTTTTCGGCGTCTCTTCGCGTCGTTCGTCCTCGCGCAGCGCCGCCGCGCGTGCAGGGTCCTGCCGCGCGGCGTAGCTGGCGACCCACTCCGGATCGACCCCCACCGAGAAATGCAGGTCGTTGCTCGCGGCAATCAGATCGTCGGTCAGGTCGCCCGCGAGGGTGCGCCGGTCGGGCGCGGCGTCATAATTGCCGGCGTCGAGGTTGCGGCGGAGCGTCGCGGCGATGGTCTTGGCCTTGTCGGGAAAGACATAGTTCGCCTCGAGCGCCTGACCGAGTTGCTCGACGACGGCGCGCTTGTCGGCGGCCGTGAACGGCGCGTCTTGCGCCAAGGCTGCGCTTCCCGCCCATGTCGTCGTGGCGGCCAGAATTAGTGTCCAATGCCGGATATTCATTCGTTTTCCCGTCCGTGATTCGATTCATACAACATATTGCGCAATATGTTGTAATTATCGTCGAGGCAAGCCCCGCCTTCGATTGAGACGGTGGGAACCATCATCCGGCGAGGTGGTTTTTCGTGTGCGGCGCGGGCATGAGAGGAGAGTCATTCATGGAAACGCAATTGCTGCACCGCGGGCGGTTGATCGATCATATCCAGCTTGTGGTCGCCGATCTGAAGGCGAGCCGCGCCTTTTACGGCGCGATCTTCGACACTCTCGGCGTGCCGATCGGCGGTGAGGCCGAGGATTATTTCTGGGCCGACGAGTTGTTCGTGTCGACGAAGGACAGTCAGGCGGCGCTCGGCAAACTGACGGGGCGGCACCATCTGGCGTTTCAGGCGGCGGACCGGGACGCGGTCGATGCCTTTTACAAGGCAGGCCTCGCGGCGGGCGGGCACGACAATGGCGCACCGGGCGAGCGGCCCTATCATCCGGGCTATTATGCGGCCTTCCTGCTCGACCCCGACGGCAATAATATCGAGGCGGTCTATCATGGTGCGCATCAGCGCAGCGCGCCTTCGGTGGAGGTCCGGTTCGAAGGCCGATAAGCCCCGGCTAATCTTCCGCACCCCAAAAATGAAGTCCGCCGGCAAGCCGACGGACTTCAAGAGAGCAAGATGGCCTTGGTTCCACCTTTCTCGGGTCGCACCCACCTAATGTCCGATTCGGTGGATTGTTTCACTACCCACGTGGGTAGGGACAGAATATTTTCATTTTATCGCATTGCACTTGCCATCGCGGCTCTGCTCCTCTCAAATGAGATCGCTGCGGGTCTTCTGGGGGGAAGTGCATGCAGAGCGACCACGTACCGACCTTTCCGTCCGACCATAATGCGCCGGCCGAATGGGAAGTGCTCAACGCGCTGATCGGCGAAATCTATGATTCGGTGCTGCATCCCGAAAGCTGGAACGAGACTCTCGCCCGCATCACCGGCACGCTATGCCCGCTGAGCTGGGAAGCGGCTTTCATCCTGTGGGAAAGTAACAGCCCGCCGAGCGCACGCTTCGTCGCCGCGACCGGGCTCGCCGCCGGGGTGCAGGAAATCTACACCGCGGTGTATGCGGGCAACCATCCCTGGTCGCGCAAACTGATGCGCTACGGCAACGGCAGCGTTGTCGACAGCAACGACATCATGACGCGTGAGGAATTTCTGGAAACCGAATTCTTCCGCAATTTTCTCGCGCCCTGGGGGATCGACCGGATGATCGCGGTACTGCTCGACAAGCGCGGCAGCGAGCGGCTGGGCCTGATGCTGCCCGGGCCCGGCGACCGCGATGTCGAGCGGTTGAAGCGCGGGCTGCGCGTCCTCGCCCCGCATATGCAACGCGCGATGCGGATCAGCGACCGCATCGCGACGCTCGATCTTGCTGCGGGAGCGGCACGCGCCGCTGCCGATGCCGCGCCTTTCGCGATCTTCAGCCTCGACGATCAGCTGAATATTCTCGCCGCGAACAGCCGCGCCGCGCGCTATGAAACGGCGGGTTTCATCCGGACCGCGCAGGACCGCTTCGCCTTCACCCATCCCGCAAGCCAGAAACAGCTGCTCGATCTGGTCAAGCGCGACGCGCCCGCAGGGGTGGCCTTTCAGGCGCTCAGTGACACGGGCAGTGAATGTCCCGTGCTCGTCGCGCGCGTCACGCGCCAGTCGGCGCAGCAGCTTGGCGGGTTGCGCCTCGGCGCCTCGCTGATCGTCACGCTCGGCAGCGCGCCCGGCGAGACCCCCGTGGTCGAAATCGACCGCGTCGCGCAATGGTTCGGGCTGACCCCGGCCGAAGCCCGCCTTGCCGTCGCGCTCGCCGCGGGCGACACGCTGAAGGACTATGCGGCGTTGCGGGCCGTCAGCGTGAACGCGGTCCGCTTCCTGCTGAAAGGAATCTTCCGCAAGACCGGCGCCACCACCCAGGCCCAGCTCGTCGCGCTGCTCGCGCGCCTGCCTGCGCCGGGTACGAATTAGGTCACGCGTAGCCCACCCAGCCGCGCCAGGTGAGGGCGGCGTAGAATTGTTCGACATCGTGGAAACCCGCGGCGCGGAGCACGTCTTCGTCGGCCTCGGGGCTCAACATCGCGACGTGGGTGGCGACGGCTTCGCGCCCCTTGGCGACCTGTTCGGGGTCGCCGCCCGATGCGATGGCAAAGGCGGCGTAGCGGTCGAGCCAGCGGTCGCGTTCGTGCGCGCCTTGCGGGAAGCTGCCGTGCGCGGCCACGAACGGTGCGCCGGGCTTGAGGCGGCGGCGGATTTCGGCGGTGGTGCGGATGCGCTCTTCGACCCCGAGAAAATGGAGGGTGAGGAGGCAGGTTGCGCCGTCGAAGGGGCCGGCGGGGGCGTCGTCGATATAGCCTTCGATCAATTCGGCGCGGTGGGCGTTGGGGCCGAGAACCTCAGCCGCGAGGTCGAGCATCGGTCCCGCGGGATCGACGCCGGTAAAGCCCCAGCCGGGATGCGCCTCGGCCATCGCCTTCATTTCGCTGCCGCCGCCCGCGCCGAGCACGAGGATATGCGCGTCGTCCGGGACGCGCTCGGCCAGCAAAAGCCCGGTCATGCGGTGGAGCCCGTCGAGCCCGGGAACGAAGCGCCGCGGCCCCTCGGTATAGCGCGCGACCGCTTCGGGGTCCTTGAAACTGTCGAGGAAATGCCGGGCGCCTTCAGCCATGGATATGCTCCTGTGCGGTGGGGGAAGTTGTGCGCGCGGCCATGCGCGCGTGGAAATCGGCGGCGAGCGCGGCGAGCGTCACTTCGCCGAAGCGCGCGAGCAGCAGCGTCTCGGCCTCTTGAAAGCTGGTGTCGAGCGCGACGTTGACCGCCTGCTCGACGAGACAGCCTGGCGCTTCGGTGCGGTTGCCCATCGCCATCAGGCTGGGCCGCCCGATCGCGTCATAGACGTCGCGCATCGTGATGTCGGTGAGGTGTCGCGCGATCGTCCAGCCGCCGCCATGCCCCTTTTCGCTATGGACGAAACCCGCATCGCGCAGCCCGCTGAGGATGCGGCGGATCACGACGGGGTGCGTCTGCATCGCTTTCGCAAGCTGGTCCGACGTCATCGGCGCGCGATGCTCGGCCATATGGAGGAGGACGTGGAGCACGCCCGAGAGTCGGCTGTCGCGTTTCATGTAACTTTAAATAGTGCGTGAAAATGAAGCGTCAAGAGGAGGACTTGATCGCCGCGCGCGGCGCTGTTAGGCCCGCCCGCGATGACCAACGACCAATCCCTGCGATTCAAGGCGTATTGGCGCTCCTTTACATAGGAGCGGCATGGCATCACCTGTGACCATCGCCGCCGTGTTCGGACAAGGCGAATGGTCATCATCACACCACTACCCCCGGTCACGGCGTGCGCTTTTTGAAGAAGACGCGACATGACCGATACCTTGCTTGCCCTGTCGACCGACCATTGCCGCATCACGCCGCTGTTTGCCGATGATGCGCGCGCCTTGTCCGCGATCACTGACGAGACGGTGACCTCGCAGGTCCATTTCCTGCCCGCACCCTTCACCGAGGCCGACGCGCGCGCGCTGATCGCGGGATCGGGCGGCGGCGATGTTTTTCATGCGGTGCGCGACGAAAGTGGCCTCGATCTCAACGGCGTGATCGGGGTCCATCGCCGTATGGGGGAGGAATATGAGATCGGTTACTGGTTCGCGGCGCGGGCGCGCGGGAAGGGGATCGCGACCGAGGCGGTGCGGGCGGTCGTCGAGGCGCTCGCCGCGTCGCGGCCGGGCTGCTCGATCGTCGCCGAATGCCACCCCGATAACGAGCGATCGCGCGCGCTGTTGCGCCGGATCGGTTTCGTGTCGACGGGGCGCGCGGGGAAAAGGCCGGGGCGGATGTTGATGGCGTGGCGCGCCGCGCCCGCCTATCGCATCGACGTGTGCTGAGCGACAGGCTCGGAGCTCACCTCTTCGGTGAGCGCTTTGACGATCGCCGCGACGGACGTCGGGGCATAGGCGAAGCCCATATGGCCGCAGTCGACCTCGACCTGCCGGTCGCTTTCGTGCGGCTGGCCGCGCGCGCTGCTCACCGCGACGACGCCGTCATGCTTCGACCAGAGCGCGAAGGTCGGCATCTCGGGGCGCGGCGCGGGGTGGAAGTCGATCGGCGGATTGTCGACCGGGTGGCGTGCGACGAGGTGATAGAGGCGCCAGGCGCGGTTGGCGCGGCGGCTACCCGAAAAGGGCGATCCCAAGGTGACGACGCGCGCAACCTTGCCCGGGTGATGCTTGGCATATTCGCGCGCATAGATGCCGCCAAGGCTCCACCCGACGAGCGCGGGCGCGTAGCCGGTGCGGTCGATGATCCACTGCACGCGGGTGTCGATGCGATCGATGATGTCGGGGGTCGCGCCGCGGTTGAAGCCAAGACCCCAGGCGTAGCAGCGAAAGCCCGAACGGCGAAGGTCGGCGCGGAGCGCCTTGGTGGCCCAGTCGCCCGACAGGAAGCCGGGGAGCACCATCACCGGCGGATGTTCGCTGTCGGGGTTGGGCTCGGGCGGCATCGGGCGGATGCGGCCACCGAACGCGCGCGCCAGCGACCCGATCTCGCGCCACAACAAAGCCAGCGGTGGCAAGGCATCGGGATCAGGAATGCGCGCAGGCCATTCGGCGCGCCGGGTGAGGAAGCCGCGGATCATGGGAAACATATAGTCATGGTTGCTCCCCGGCGAAAGCCGGGGTCCAGAAACATCGCGCAACCTGTCATGGACCCCGGCTTTCGCCGGGGATCACGAAGGGTGCTATTTCTTCGGAACCAGCTTCACCAGCTTGCCGTCCTCGCCGTCGGTCAGCAGCCAGACCGAACCGTCGTCACGCACCTCGACCTCGCGGATGCGCTGGCCGAAGTCCCAGCGGTCGGACTTATGCAGCTTGTCGCCGTCGACCTGCATGCGGATCAGCCCTTCGCCCGACAGCGCGCCCATCAGCAGGCTGTTCTTCCAGCCGCGATAGGCGTCGCCGCCGTACCAGACGAGCCCGGCGGGCGAGACCGACGGGTTCCACCACAGTTTCGGCGCGGCGAATTCGGGGCGCGTCGGATGGTCGGGAATATCCTTGCCGTCATAATGATCGCCGTTCGACACGATCGGATAGCCGTAATTCGCCTTAACCTCGACGAGGTTGACCTCGTCGCCGCCCTTCGGCCCCATTTCCTGGTTCCAGAGCTTGCCGGTGCCGTCGAAGGCCAGCCCCAGGATGTTGCGGTGGCCGAGCGACCAGATTTGCGCGGTCACGCCGCTTTCGCTGACGAAGGGGTTATCGGCGGGAATGCTGCCGTCGGGATTGAGGCGCAGTATCTTGCCGAGGTTGGCGGTCATGTCCTGCGCGGGCGTGAATTTTTGGCGCTCGCCCGATCCGATGAAGAGATATTTGCCGTCGGGCGAGAAGGCGAGGCGGTGCGAATAATGGCCCTGCCCGGTGACCTTGGGATCCTGTTTCCAGATGATCTGGAGCCCTTCGAGCGTCGGCGCTGCACCCTGTTTGAGCTTCGCCTTGCCGACCACCGCGCCATAGGTGTTGCCGGGGCCGGGCTCGGCCCAGCTCAGGTAAATCGTGCCGCTGGTCGCGAAGTCGGGCGCGACGATCACGTCGCCGAAGCCACCCTGACCGCCATAGGCGACTGCGGGGACACCCGCGACGTCGAGCGTCGGGCCGCTTTCCTGCCACAGTTTCAATTTTCCCGATCGCTCGGTGACGAGCGCGGCGCGCGTGCCGGGGACGAAGGTCATCGCCCAGGGTTCGTTGAAGCTCGCGATTTCCTTGACCGTGAACGGCGCGTCGGCGAGCGGCGTCGCGGGCTGGGCGCCCGAGGCGTCGAGTTTGGCGGTGTCGGCGGGCGCGGCTTCGGTCGACGCCGGGGCGGCCGAGCAGGCGGCGACGGCCAGCGCGGAAATCAGGGCAAGATGCGGCAGGTTTTTCATCGAAAGGGGCTCGCTTCGCTGGGGACGGATGCGCACATCTGACGCGGCGGCGCGGCAAAGTCGAGAGGTCTTAGCGGCTTGCCGCCTCGCGCCGCGCTGTGATCGTCTCGACGCTGTCCATAATCGCGTCGACCGCTTCGCTCGCGGGCGGCGCATCGGCGCGCTTCTGCGAGAACTGACCGCTGTTCATGATCTCTTCGAGGGCGGCGCGCGCGCGCGAGACGCGGCTTTTCATCGTGCCGAGCGCGCAGTCGCAGATGCTGGCGGCTTCTTCATAGGACAATCCGCCGGCGCCGACGAGGATCAGCGCCTCGCGCTGGTCCTGCGGCAATTCCATGAGCCCGCGCTGCAGGTCGGCCATCTCGCCGCTGTCTTCCTGGCTGGCCGGGGTCGACATCGTGCGCTCGACCGAGGTCTCGTCATATTCGCCGACGAATTTGTTGCGACGCATCTGCGACAGAAAGGTGTTGCGCAGGATCACGAAGGTCCACGCCTTGATCGAAGTGCCGCGTTCGAACCGTTCGCGCGACGCCCATGCCTTGACCATCGTGTCCTGCGTCAGATCGTCGGCGAGGTCGGGGTTGCCCGACAGGCTGCGGCCATAGGCGCGCAGGTGGGGGATGACGCCGGCGAGCAGCGTCTTGAATTCGCTATCGGACAGGGTTTCGGCCTGCGGCTGCGAAGCAGCGGCGGTGGGTCCGGTCATTATTGCTTCGGGCTTTTCTGATCGAGCTGGGAAAGAAGGTCGAGCATATTATCGGGCAGTTTTTCGGCGACGACATTGCCATAGATCATGCGCAGCTTCGCGCTCACCGGCTCGGGCGCCTGCCGCCCCGTCAGCGTGCGATGCCACTGGTCGCCGGTAGTGCCGGGAAAGCCCCCCAACGTGCGGCGCGCATCGGCGCCCGGGGGAAGGGGGCCCTTGCCGTTCATCCTGTTGTTGCCTTGCGTAGCCATGCGGGAGCAACGACGAAAACGGCCCGGGGTTCCCCGCCTGCTGGTTTTTTCGACGAACGGTGTTGCGATAAAAGCACAATGTCTGGTCCGGCCGGTATCGGTTACTGCCTCTTTGATGCGCTTTTGGTTCCCATAAAGGATTCAACCCGCTAAGCCCTTGGTCCATTCAGCGGTGCTTCAGGGCGCCCAAGCGATCAGGATTGTGTGAACAGCGACGAAACGCCTCAGCCGCTCGACGATGCCAGCTTCAAGCGCGAACTCGCGGCGATGTTGCCACATCTGCGCGCGTTCGGACGCAGCCTGACGGGCAACGCCGACCTTGCCGACGACCTGGTGCAGGAAACGATGCTGAAGGCGTGGAAGGCGCGTGCGCAATATGTGCCGGGACCCGCCAGCATGAAGAGCTGGGCGTTCGTCATCCTGCGCAATTGTTTCCTGTCGCAGATGCGGCGCAAGAAATTCACCGCCGAATATGACGAACTTGCTGCCGAGCGATTGCTCGTCGCGCCTGACGATCAGGACGACAGCCTGCACCTGGCCGACGTGCAGCGCGCGCTGATGATGCTGCCGGTCGACCAGCGCGAGGCGCTCGTGCTGATCGGCGCCGGGCAATTATCCTATGAGGAAGGTGCGGCGATCTGCGGCTGCGCCGTGGGCACGATGAAAAGCCGCGTGTCGCGCGGCCGCGCGGCGCTGCAGGCGATATTGGAGAGCGGCGAAATGCCGCGGCGCAGCGCCGACGTCATACCATCGAGCGAGGCGTTCCGCACGATCATGGACAATGTCGATCAGCTGACAACGCATGGACCCAGCGGAGATTAGAATAAGTTTCCGATGAAGTTGGATCCCTCCCGCAGACGAGAGGGAGTAGAAAGAAGCCCTATGCCGCGAGCTGCGGCGTGAAGAGCAGGCTCTGGCTGATCGCCGCGCGCACGGTATTTTCGCGGAACGGCTTTGAAATCAGGAACGTCGGCTCGACGCGTCCGCCCGTGAGCAATTTTTCGGGAAAGGCAGTGATGAAGATCGCCGGGACCGGGGCGATCGCCAAAATGTCCTGCACCGCGTCGATCCCCGACGATCCGTCGGCAAGCTGAATGTCGGCAAGGACGAGCCCCGCGTCGGTCCGTTCGAACGCTGCGACCGCGTCTTCGTGAGTGGTCGCGATGCCTGCGACACGGTGCCCCAGATCGCGCACAATCTGTTCGAGCTCCATTGCGATCAGCGGCTCGTCTTCGATGATCAGCACCGAGGTTTGTGATTCGCGATCGAGTTCGCCGACCGCATCGGCGAGCAGGGTTTCGACCGTCGGCCCGTCGGTGCCGGTGATCAGCCCGGCCTCCTCGACCGAAAAGCCCTCGAGCGCGGTGAGCAACAGGATCTGCCGGCCGAGCGGGGTGATATGGACGAGGCGGCGATGCGCGGCGCGGACGAGCGGGTGCTCGCCTTCGTCGCTGTCTTCGCCCTCGTCGATATAGGCGCTTTCCCAGATGCGGTGGAAATTGCGGTAAAGGTCGATCCGGGTGCCGTCGCCGCTGTGGAATTCGTCGGGTGCCGCGACGATGACTTCGAGCGTCGTGTGAACGAAATTGTCGCCATGTTGCTGACTACCCGTCAAAGCGCGCGCGTAGCGGCGCAAGAAAGGCAAGTGCCCGCGAAGTTCCTCACCCAATGTCATCTAAACTGCTCCCTCTTGAGTGCAGTCATACGCGTCCCGGCGCGGGTCGGTTCCGCGTGGCGGCCGAAACAGCGCCTCGGGGCTCTGCAACTTGTCGCGCCGCGGTGCGTAGAGTCTGCCGGGACGCGAAGATGTTGCGATGTAAGTTAGTGGAATGACACCACTTTCCCTTTGCGCGGCACGTATGCTTTTGTAGGGACCATTTTCATGGCAGAGCGGCGCCCCGGGGAAATGAGCGATGCACAGCCATCGGCATTGCAAGGCAGCGAGGGACGGGTGTTGGCGGACGGGGAAGACGAAGACGCGGCGCGGGCCGAGAGGCGGCGCCTCGATACGCTTCGCGAATATCGCATCATGGATACCGCGCCCGAGCCGGCGTTCGACCGCGTGACGAAAATGGTCGCCGACCTGTACGGCGTGCCAATCGCGCTGGTCTCGCTGGTCGACGATTGCCGCCAGTGGTTCAAATCGGCGTACGGCCTCGATACCCCCGAAACGCCGCGCGAAATCAGTTTTTGCCAATATGTCATCGCCGAAGACCGGCCGGTGATGGTGACCGATGTGCTGGGCGATCCGCGGTTTCAGGACAATCCGCTGGTGACCGGCGACCTGCACATCCGCTTCTATGCCGGCGTGCCGCTGCGCGCTTATAACGGCGCGATCCTCGGCAGCCTTTGCGTGATCGACCGCGAAGAACGCGGACCGTTGACCGATGTCGAGCTCGAGCGGCTTGAGGATTTCGCCGGGATCATCATGGCCGAGGCCGATCTCCGCCGCATCGGCGTCGAGCGCGACGAGGCGCGCCGGACGCTCGAACGCGCGCTCGATTTTTCAGGGATAGCGACGTGGCAATATGATCCGCGGACCGACCGCCTCAGCACGCAGGGCGCCGGCGCCGAACTCTGGGGCTCCGAATTCCAGACAATGCTCGCGACCGGCAACGGATTTTTCGACCTCGTACACCCCGACGACCGCGCCGCGCTACGCGCGATATTGAAGGAAGCGGTCGCGAACGGCACGCCCTATGCGGCCGAATATCGCGTCCTCAACCCCGAGCGCGGGGTGCGCTGGAACGCCGTGCGCGGCGACTGGGACGTGCGGTCGGACGACGCGATGTTGACCGGGGTGAGCATCGACATCACCGAACAGAAGAGCCGGCAGGAAAATGCCAATCTGTTGATGCGCGAATTGCACCACCGGATGCGCAACCTGTTCGCGACGGTCAGCGCGATCATCTCGCTGACCCGCCATGCCTCGCGCGACGTCGACGATTATGTCGAGCGGATCAGCAGCCGGCTTGACGCGCTCAACCGCGCGCAGAATGTCCTGCTCGGCGCCAATTTCATGACCGGGTCGATGCACGCGCTGATGCGCGAGGTCGAGGCGGCCTTTCCGCGCATCCGCTGGTCGGGCCCCGACCTGCTGTTGCCTGAAAATGCACTGGTCGCGATGGCGCTGGTGTTCAACGAACTTGCGACCAATGCGGTCAAGCATGGCGCATTGATGAACGACGGGGGACGCGTGGAGGTCAACTGGTCGCAGGACCCGCAAGGCAGCGACTCGCGGATGTTCCGCCTGACCTGGACCGAAACCGGGACGCAGGGGCTGGTCGGGCCGCCCGACCGCACCAGTTTCGGCACGCTGCTGATGGAACGCAGCGTGCGCAACAATCTGGGCGGCTCGATCGCGCGCCACTGGGAACCGACCGGGCTGGTGGCCGAAATCGCGCTGCCCGCAAAGTGGCGCGAGGCTTAAGCACGGCAGGCAATTTGTTCTCTCTATGTTCCTGTGCTAGTCATGGGGGATGTCCGCCAAACCGATTCTGGAAAAGCTGAGCATTCTCGCCGATGCGGCCAAATATGATGCGTCTTGCGCGTCGTCGGGAACGGTCAAACGCGATTCGGTCGCGAGCAAGGGCATCGGCTCGACCGAAGGCATGGGCATCTGCCACAGCTACGCGCCCGACGGCCGGTGCATCTCGCTGCTGAAGATCCTGCTCACCAACTTTTGCATTTACGACTGTCGCTTCTGCATCAACCGCGCGTCGAGCAATGTCGAACGCGCGCGGTTCAGCCCGCAGGAAGTCGTCACCCTCACGCTCGATTTCTATAAGCGCAACTATATCGAAGGGCTGTTCCTCTCGTCGGGCATCATCCGCTCGGAGGATTATACGATGGAGCAGCTGGTCGAGGTCGCGCGTATCCTGCGCGAGGAGCATCGCTTCCAGGGTTATATCCATTTGAAGACGATCGCGGGGGCTGACCCTGGGCTGATCGCGCTCGCGGGGCTTTATGCCGACCGGCTGTCGACCAATGTCGAATTGCCGACCGAGGCCGGGTTGCAAAGTTTCGCGCCCGAGAAAAAGCCCGAGACGATCCGCAAGACGATGGCGTCGGTGCGCGTCGGCGCCGATGATGCGATCGAGGCGGCGAAGAGCCGGCTGATCGGCAAGGCGGCGCCGCCGCGCTTCGCGCCCGCGGGGCAATCGACGCAGATGATCGTCGGCGCCGATGCGGCGCGCGACGATGATATTTTGAAGACCGCGACGAACCTCTATTCGGGCTATCAGCTCCGCCGCGTTTATTATTCGGCGTACAGCCCGATCCCCGATGCGAGCAGCGATTTGCCGCCGGTGCGCCCGCCGCTGATGCGCGAGCACCGTCTGTATCAGGCGGACTGGCTGTTGCGCTTCTATGGCTTTGAGCGCGCCGAGATCATGGAAGGCGCGCCGGGCGGCATGCTCGACCTCGCGATCGATCCGAAGCTCGCGTGGGCGCTGATGCGGCGCGAGGCGTTTCCAGTCGACATCAACCGCGCGCCGCGCGAACTGCTGCTGCGCGTGCCCGGGCTCGGCACGCGCGCGGTCGATCGGATCGTCGCGGCGCGGCGGCTGGGCAAGCTGCGGCTCGGCGACCTCGCCAAGCTGACCGCGTCGGTGAAGAAGGTCCTGCCTTTCATCGTCACCCTCGACTGGCGGCCGGGGAAGCTCACCGACAGCGCCGACCTGCGCGCACGTTTCGCGCCACCGGCGGAGCAATTGGCGCTCGCGCTGTGAGGGAGGTCGTTCTGGCCGAGCCCGGCGATTTTGCCGAATGGCGAAGCGCAGCTAGGAGCTTGCTCGCGGGTGGTGTCGCGCCCGAGCATGTGAGCTGGCGCGGCGGCGCGGAAGGCGCGTCGCTGTTCGGCGACGCGGTGGCGGCGGCGTCCGCCGGTGCGGTGTCGCTGCCGCGCGAATTGCTCGAAATCGTCGAGCGCGTGATCTGCCACCGCGACCCGGAAGTTCCGGCGCGGCTTTACCGGATTGTCTGGCGTGCGGCGCGCGACCGGCATTTGCTCGCGCGGACGACCGATGCCGAGGTCGACTGGCTGCGCAAGGCCGACAAGGCGATCCGCCGCGACGTTCACAAAATGCACGCCTTCGTGCGCTTTCGCCGGCTCGGCGAAGAGGCGGGGCGCGAAAGCTTTGCCGCGTGGTTCGAACCGACGCACCGCATCCTGCGGCTCACCGCGCCTTTTTTCCAGCGCCGCTTCTACGGCATGGACTGGGCGATCGTGACGCCCGATGCGCGCGCGATCTGGCAGGACGAAACGCTGAGCTACGGCCCCGGCGGGACGAAGGACGAGGTGCCCGACAGCGATGTGGTCGAGGATCAGTGGCGCACCTATTATGGCGCGATCTTCAACCCCGCGCGAGTGAAGATCGACGCGATGCGCGCCGAAATGCCTAAGAAATATTGGAAGAACCTGCCCGAGGCGCAGGATATTGCACCGCTGCTCGCCGGCGCCGAGGCGCGGGTGGAACGCATGCGCGAAGCGGCCGTTTCCTTGGCGAACCCTCTGACCGACAAATGGCGGACGCGCGTGCCCGACGAATTGCTCCTCGATGATGATGTGAAGACGCTGGGCGAGCTGGCGCGCGCGGTGGATCGCTGCACGCGCTGCCCGCTCTATTGCAATGCAACGCAGGGCGTCGCGGGCGAGGGGCCCGAACGCGCACGGATCATGCTCGTCGGCGAGCAGCCGGGCGATCAGGAGGATCTGCAGGGGCGGCCGTTCGTGGGCCCGGCGGGGCAGGTGCTGAACGAGGCACTGGAGGAAGCCGGACTCGATCGGACGCGGCTGTTCCTGACCAACGCGGTCAAGCATTTCAAGTTCGAGCCGCGGGGCAAGCGGCGGCTGCACCAGAACCCGACGACGGGCGAGATCGACATTTGCCGCTGGTGGCTCGACAAGGAGCGGGCGTTCGTTCAAGCCGACCTGATCGTGACCTTGGGCGCCAGCGCGCTGCGCGGTGTGACGGGGAAGAGCGCGAGCATCAAGTCGATGCGCGGTGCGGTGCATGGCCTGGCCGGAGGTGGCAAGCTGATCGCGACGATCCACCCATCCTTCCTGCTCCGTCTTCCCGATCGCGAGCGCGCCGCCGAGGAGCGGGCGATGTTCGTAGCCGACCTGATCCGTGCGCGGAAACTCGCGGCCTGATGGCGCGGACCAAATCCTGGATCGAACCCCATTCTAGCGGGATTTATGTAAAGCCTGCGGACCTGTGGATCGACCCGTCGCGCCCGGTCGAGCGCGCCGCGGTGACGCACGGCCATGCCGATCATGCACGCAGCGGCCATGGCGCGGTCTTTGCGACCCCCGAGACGCTGGCGATTATGGCGCTGCGCTATGGGGTCGATGTCGAGGCGAGCCATAATCAAGCGTATGAATATGGCGACGGGTTCGAGCGGGGCGGGGTGCGGTTCAGCTTCCATCCCGCCGGGCATGTGCTCGGCAGCGCGCAAATCTTGATGGAATATCAGGGCGAGCGGATCGTCGTAACCGGCGACTACAAGCGCCGCGCCGATCCGACCTGCAAACCCTTCGAGGTCGTGCCGTGCGACATCTTCATCACCGAGGCGACCTTTGGCCTGCCGGTATTCCGCCACCCGCCGACAAACGACGAGATCGCCAAGCTGATCGGCGCGGTGCGCGCCGAGCCCGACCGTTCGGTGCTCGTCGGCGCCTATGCGCTGGGCAAGGCGCAGCGGGTGATCGCCGAATTGCGCGGCGCCGGATGGGACGCGCCGATCTATATCCACGGCGCGCTTGAGAAGATGTGCGAGCTCTATGCGGTGCATGGCGTTGATCTCGGCGAGTTGCGGCTGGTCAGCGAAACCGACAAGGCCGAAATGGCGGGGCATATCGTCCTCGCACCGCCCTCGGCGCTCAATGATCGCTGGTCGCGGCGGCTGCCCGATCCGGTGACCGCGATGGCGTCGGGCTGGATGCGCGTGCGCCAGCGCGCACGCCAGCGGATGGTCGAACTGCCGCTGGTCATTTCGGACCATGCCGACTGGGACGAACTGACGACGACGATTTCGGAAGTGAACCCGAAGGAAAGCTGGATCACGCACGGCAGCGAGGACGGACTGCTGCGCTGGTGCGAGCTGCATCAACGCAAGGCGCGCGCGCTGCACCTCGTCGGCCGCGATCTGGAGGAGGAGGCGTGAAGCGCTTCGCGGCCCTGATCGACCGGCTGATCTATACGCGCTCGCGCAACAGCAAGCTCGCGCTGATCGTCGATTATCTCCGCCACACGCCCGACCCCGACCGCGGATGGGCGATCGCGGCGCTGACCGAAAGTCTCGACTTTCCGGCGGTGAAAGCGGGGACGGTGCGGACACTGCTCGCGACGCGGGTCGATGAGGAGTTGTTTCGGCTGTCGCGCCATTTCGTCGGCGATACGGCCGAGACGGCGGCACTGCTTTGGCCCGATGCGCCGGGCGCGAAAGCCGATCTCAGCGTATCGGCCGCGGTCGATGCACTTGCCGCCGCGAGCCGCAGCGACGCCCCCGCCGTCGTTGCATCGCTGCTCGACCGTCTCGACGCCGACGGGCGTTATGCGTTGCTCAAGCTCGCGCTCGGCGGGATGCGCGTCGGGGTGTCGGCGCGGCTTGCGAAGCAGGCGTTTGCGCAGGCGTTCGACGTGCCCGTCGACGATGTCGAGGAGCTTTGGCACGCGATCGCGCCGCCTTATGCGCCGCTGTTCGCGTGGGGCGAAGGCAGGGCCGAGCGGCCCGACCTGAAAGATGTCGCTTTCTTTCGCCCCTTCATGCTCGCGCATCCGCTCGAAGAGGAAAGCGTCGACCTCGCCGACTATGCCGCCGAATGGAAATGGGACGGTATCCGTGTCCAGATCGTCCATGGCGGCGGCGAGACGCGGATCTACAGTCGCGGCGGCGAAGAGATCAGCGGGGCCTTTCCCGAACTCGTTGCGGCGTTCGATCAGGATGCGGTGATCGACGGGGAACTGCTGGTACGCGGCGAGGTGCAGGGGGGTGAGGCAGCGAGCTTCAACGCGCTTCAGCAAAGGCTTGGGCGAAAGGTCGTCTCGAAGAAGATGCTCGCCGATTATCCGGCATTCGTGCGCGTCTATGACTTGCTCGCGGTCGACGGCAACGACCTGCGCGGCTTGCCGTGGACCGAGCGGCGGCGGCAATTGGAGGCCTTCGTGCCGCGGCTCGCCGACAGCCATTTCGACCTGTCGCAGGTGATCGACGCGAGCGATTTCGACGATCTCGCCGAACGCCGCGCGGGCGCGCGCGATGCCGCGATCGAGGGGGTCATGCTCAAGCGCCGCGATGCGCCCTATGTTGCGGGGCGGCGCGCCGGGCTCTGGTATAAATGGAAGCGTGACCCGCTCACCGCCGACTGCGTGATGATGTACGCCCAAAGGGGCAATGGACGTCGCGCGAGCTTCTATTCGGACTACACCTTCGGATGCTGGTCCGACGCGGGCGAGTTGCTCCCTGTCGGGAAGGCCTATTCGGGCTTCACCGACGAGGAATTGAAATGGCTCGACAAGTTCGTGCGCGACAACACGCTGAACCGCTTCGGCCCGGTGCGCGAGGTCGAAAAGTCGCTCGTGCTCGAAGTCGCCTTCGATTCGATCCACAGCAGCAAGCGCCACAAGTCGGGGCTCGCGATGCGCTTTCCGCGCATTTCGCGTATCCGCCGCGACAAGCCCGCCGAAGAGGCCGACCGGATCGCGACGCTTCAAGCCATGGTGACCTGAAAAATAACCGCAAAATTTGCGGTCACAGGGTTGCAACCCGCAGGTCCGATACCGAGTTTAAGGCCGCAAACCCCTCGATAATAAAATGGAGACTGCCATGACGATCGCCCATCCTCCCCTGCCTTATGCCCAGGACGCGCTGGAGCCGCACATCTCGGCCGACACGCTGGCGACGCACCATGGCAAGCATCACAAGGCCTATGTCGACAAGACCAACGCCGCGATCGAGGGCACCGAGCTGGCGTCGAAGCCGCTCGAGGAAATCGTTCATCACGCCGAAGGTTCGGGCAACAAGGGCCTGTTCAACAATGCCGCGCAGGCGTGGAACCACGCTTTCTATTGGGAAAGCCTGTCGCCCACCAAGACCGAGCCGAAGGGCGACCTGCTCGCCGCGATCGAGCGCGATTTCGGTTCGCTCGATGACCTGAAGAAGAAGCTCAAGGAAACCGCGGTCAACCATTTCGCGTCGGGCTGGGCCTGGCTCGTCTCGCGCGACGGCACGCTGTCGGTCACCGACACGCACGACGCCGGCACCGAACTGGTGGCGGGCATCAAGCCTTTGCTCGTGATCGACGTGTGGGAACACGCCTATTATATCGACCGCAAGAACCTGCGCCCGGCCTATGTCGACGCGGTGGTCGACGAACTGCTGAACTGGGATTTCGCCGCGGAGAATTTCGCTCGCGACACCACCTGGACCTATCCGGCGTAATGCCATGATCCTCCCTGTGCTTCGAGCATGGGGAGGATTTCCTCTTTGCCGTAACGAAAATTGGCCCGCGCGGGCCTATCGGGATCGTCCGCCTTCTCCTATAGGGCCGCCATGACGATCAGCCTGTTCGAACTCTTCAAAATCGGTGTCGGTCCCTCCAGTTCGCATACTGTGGGCCCGATGGTCGCCGCGCGGCGTTTCACCGTATGGCTCGACGAGCAGGGGCTGTTGGCGAGGGCGACGCATGTCGAGGCCGACCTCTACGGTTCGCTCGCGCTGACCGGGAAGGGTCACGCCGCCGACACCGCGATTGTCGCGGGGCTCGCCGGCGAAATTCCGGCCAGCACCAGCCTCGCCGCGATCAAGGCGCATTGGGATCGTGCCGAGAGTGAAGGTTTTATCTACCTGCTCGGCCGCCAGCGCGCTCGCTTTCAACCGAAAAGCGACCTGCATTTCCAGATGCGCCAGCGCCAGCCGTTCCACAGCAACGCCGTGAGTTTTACCGCGCGCGACGGCGATGGCGAGATACTTGCAAAGCGCATGTATTTCTCGATCGGCGGCGGCTTCGTCGTCGACGAGGATGAGGCGGGGCGCAACAGCCGCGGTGCCGAGGACGAGGTAGAGCTGCCCTTCGCCTTCACCTCGGGTGCCGATCTGCTCGAAATGGGGGCGGCGTCGGGCAAGAGCTTTGCCGAGATGATGCTCGAGAATGAGCTGGTGCATCGCAGCCTCGACGAAGTGAACGCCGGACTCGACGCGATCGCGGGCGCGATGGATTCGTCGATCGACGCGGGCTGTTGCAGCACGGGAATTTTGCCGGGCGGACTCAAGGTCAAGCGTCGCGCGCCGCAAATCGCCGAAGACATTCGCAATCGCCACGAACAGAATCTGACCGACCCGCTCGCAATGATGGACTGGATCAACCTGTGGGCGATGGCGGTGAACGAAGAAAATGCCGCAGGCGGCAAGGTCGTCACCGCGCCGACCAACGGCGCGGCGGGGATCATCCCCGCGGTGATCCGCTTTTACCGGCGCGGCTATCGCGGCGATGATGCCGGGGTGCGAACCTTCCTGCTCGCCGCAGGCGCGGTCGGCGCGCTCTACAAGCGCAACGCCAGCATCTCGGGCGCCGAGGTCGGCTGCCAGGGCGAGGTCGGTGTGGCCTGCTCGATGGCGGCGGCGGGGCTGACCGCGGCGCTCGGCGGCACGAACGCGCAGATCGAAAATGCCGCCGAGATCGGCATGGAGCATAATTTGGGCCTGACATGCGATCCGATCGGGGGTCTCGTGCAGATTCCGTGCATCGAACGCAATGCGATGGGCGCGATCAAGGCGATCGACGCGAGCCGCATCGCGATGATCGGCGACGGCACGCATGTCGTCAGCCTCGACACGGTGATCGTGACGATGCTGCAAACCGGTCGTGACATGCGCGACAAATATAAGGAAACGTCGAAAGGCGGGCTTGCGGTCAGCGTCGTGGAGTGCTGATAGCGCGAGCAGACCTAAGGAGACTCGTGCCATGAAGACCCGCGCCGCCGTTGCGTTCGAAGCGAAGAAGCCGCTCGAAATCGTCGAGCTCGACCTCGAAGGCCCGAAGGCGGGCGAAGTGCTGGTCGAGATCATGGCGACGGGTATCTGCCACACCGATGCTTATACGCTTGATGGCTTCGACAGCGAGGGCATCTTCCCGAGCGTGCTCGGCCATGAAGGTGCGGGCGTTGTGCGCGAAGTCGGCGCGAGCGTCACCAGCGTGAAGCCAGGCGACCATGTGATCCCGCTCTACACCCCCGAATGCCGCCAGTGCAAAAGCTGCCTGTCGGGCAAGACCAACCTCTGCACCGCGATCCGCGCCACCCAGGGAAAGGGGCTGATGCCCGACGGCACGACGCGCTTTTCGTACAAGGGCCAGCCGATCTTCCACTATATGGGCTGCTCGACCTTCTCGAACTTCACCGTGCTGCCCGAGATCGCGGTCGCGAAGATCCGCGAAGACGCGCCGTTCCAGTCGAGCTGCTACATCGGCTGCGGCGTCACCACGGGTGTCGGTGCGGTGATCAACACAGCCAAGGTCCAGGTCGGCGACAATGTCGTCGTCTTCGGGCTCGGCGGCATCGGGCTCAACGTGATCCAGGGCGCACGCCTCGCGGGCGCCGACAAGATCATCGGCGTCGATATCAATCCGGCGCGCGAGGAATGGGGCCGCAAGTTCGGCATGACCGAATTCCTCAATTCGAAGGGCATGAGCCGCGAGGAGGTCGTCGCGGCGATCGTGCAACTGACCGACGGCGGCGCCGACTATACCTTCGACGCGACGGGCAATACCGAGGTGATGCGCACCGCGCTCGAAGCCTGCCACCGCGGCTGGGGCACCTCGATCATCATCGGCGTGGCCGAGGCGGGCAAGGAGATCGCGACGCGTCCGTTCCAGCTCGTCACCGGGCGCAACTGGCGCGGCACGGCGTTCGGCGGCGCCAAGGGCCGCACCGACGTGCCGAAGATCGTCGACATGTATATGACCGGCAAGATCGAGATCGACCCGATGATCACCCACGTCATGGGCCTCGAAGAGATCAACAGGGGCTTCGACCTGATGCATGCGGGCGAGAGCATCCGCAGCGTCGTCGTGTTCTGAGGCCGGCATGTTCAGCCATGTCGCGCTGGGCGCCGACGATATTGAAGCCGCGCGCCGTTTCTATGACGCCGCGCTCGGCGCGCTCGGGATCCCGCCGGGCGTCGTCGACGAATGGGGCCGGCTCATCTATTCGCACGCCGGTGGGCGCTTTTTGCTGACGAAGCCGCTCAATGGCGAAACCGCCAGCGGGGCCAATGGCGGAACGCTGGGTTTCGTCGCGGCGTCGACCGAGGCGGTCGATGCGTGGCACGCCGCGGGTGCGGCGAACGGCGGCGCGGCGATCGAGGACCCGCCCGGCATTCGTCACGTAACCGCAGGACGGACGGTCTATCTCGCCTATCTGCGCGATCCCGCCGGGAACAAGCTGTGCGCGACGCACCGGCTGGCATGACCGAAATGGACCAGCCCGCCTTTGTCCTGACCTTCAGCTGCGCCGATGCGGTCGGCATCGTCGCGGCGGTGACGGGGCTGCTCGCGGAACGCGACGGCTTCATTCTCGACAGCCAGCAATATGCCGATCTCGATTCGGGGCGCTTTTTCATGCGCGTCGAGTTTCGCGGCGCGGGGCCGCGCTTTCCGGGCGAGCTGGCCGCGGTGCAGGACGCTTTCGCACCAATCATCGATCGTTTCGCGATGGACGCGCGGATCAGCGACAGCCGGGTCAAGCCGCGCTTCGTCATCGCGGTGTCGCAGGGCAGCCATTGCCTCAACGACCTGCTCCACCGCTGGTCGACCGGCAACCTCGCGATCGACATCGCCGCGGTGGTGTCGAACCACGAACATCAGCGGCGCCTGACCGAATGGCACGGTGTGCCCTTCCATCACCTGCCGGTCAGCGACGCCAACCGCGCCGAACAGGAAGCCGCGATCCTGCAGATCATGGCCGATGCGGGCGCCGAACATCTGGTTCTCGCACGCTA
Organism: Sphingopyxis sp. Root154; assembly: GCF_001427105.1. Lineage (GTDB taxonomy): Bacteria > Pseudomonadota > Alphaproteobacteria > Sphingomonadales > Sphingomonadaceae > Sphingopyxis. The sequence goes on along the minus strand of NZ_LMGI01000001.1, from coordinate 970,058 downwards.
TATGCAGGTTCTGTCGCAGGATCTGTCGGCGAAGCTGTCGGGGCGCTGCATCAACATCCACCACAGCTTCCTGCCGGGCTTCAAGGGCGCCAAGCCCTATCACCGCGCGCACGAACGCGGGGTCAAGCTGATCGGCGCGACCGCGCATTTCGTGACGAGCGACCTCGACGAGGGGCCGATCATCGAACAGGCGGTCGAGCGCGTCGATCATCGCGATTCGGTCGACGAACTGATCCGTATCGGCCGCGATACCGAAGCGCAGGTGCTGGCGCGCGCGGTGCGCTGGGTCGCCGAGCAGCGCGTTTTGATCGACGGACGCAAGACGGTGGTTTTCCGTTAGGAGCCTTACGCTGCGCTCCGGTTCATCATTTTTGGAGAATCCGGAACATTATGGCGGCTGGTCCTGCCCGGCGGGACAGCGTAGGTATCGATTCGCAACCAAATCAGGAGGAGCAAAGGCGATGTACAGTCACAATATGGTCGGGTCGAACGACCTCGAAGCCGCCAGGAAATTCTACGACGCGACCTTCCAGGCGATCGGCGGCAAGCCCGCGATCCAGGACGACAAGGGCCGTCTGATCTATGTGCATAATGGCGGCCTGTTCCTTGTCGGCGCACCGATCGACGGCGAACCGGCAACGGTCGGCAACGGCTGCACGATCGGTTTCGCGATGGAAGGTCCCGAACAGGCCAAGGCGTGGCACGATGCTGGTGTCGCCAACGGCGGCACCTCGATCGAAGACCCGCCGGGCGTACGCGAAGGCGGGTTCGGCGCCATGTATCTCGCCTATCTGCGCGATCCGTCGGGCAACAAGCTCTGCGCGCTGCACCGCGTCGTCTGAGCCGATACCATGATGCGAGGCGAAGCGGGATTGCTGGCCGATTTGGGCGTGCTTGCGATCCCCTTTGCCGCGCACGAACATGAGGCGGTGTTTACCGTTGCCGAGAGCGACGCGGTGCACGCCGCGATGCCGGGGGCGCACACCAAGAATCTGTTCCTAAAAGATAAGGGCGGCGCCTTCTGGCTCGTCACCGTGCCGTCCGACGCGCGGGTAAACCTGAAGGCGCTGCCAGCGGCGATCGGGTGCAAGCACGTGAGCTTCGGCAAGGCCGAGGATATGGAGCGATTGCTCGGCATCACCCCGGGGTCAGTGACCCCGCTCGCGGCGATCAACGCGGTGCCCGGAAGCATCACCGTCGTGCTCGACGACGTGCTGGCGGCGGCGGAAACGGTGAACGTCCATCCGCTGCGCAACACCGCGACGCTGGGGCTACCTGGCGGGGCGGTCCTCGACCTGCTGCGTCATTGGGGGCATCAGCCGCTTGTCGCCGCCATCCCTGTGCAGGAAGAATCATGACCCTCGAAACCATCTCCACCGTTCGCAGCCATGGCGGCACGCAGGGTGTGTACAAGCATGCGAGCACGACCACCGGCACCGACATGACCTTCGCGGTGTTCGTCCCCAACCATGAACCGGGCGCGAAGCTGCCGGTGCTCTGGTATCTTTCGGGGCTGACCTGCACCCATGCCAATGTGATGGAAAAGGGCGAATATCGCGCCGCATGCGCCGAACATGGCGTGATCTTCATCGCCCCCGACACCAGCCCGCGCGGCGAGGGGGTGCCCGACGATCCCGATGCGGCATGGGATTTCGGGCTGGGCGCCGGTTTCTATGTCGATGCGACCGAGGAGCCGTGGGCGAAGAACTACCGCATGCGCTCGTACATCGAGGATGAGCTGCCCTCGCTGGTGCTGCGCAATTTCGCTTCGGCCGACCTGACGCGGCAGGCGATCACAGGCCATTCGATGGGCGGGCATGGCGCATTGACCATTGGCCTCCGCAATCAGGATCGCTTTCGCTCGGTCTCGGCCTTCTCGCCGATCGTCGCGCCGCTGCAGTGCCCGTGGGGTGAAAAGGCGCTCGGCAATTATCTCGGCAACAACCGCGAAGACTGGCACGCCTATGACGCGTGCGCATTGCTCGATCAGGGGCTGCGCGTGCCCGACCTGCTCGTCGATCAGGGTGACGCCGATAATTTCCTGACTGAACAGCTGAAGACCGAATTGCTGGTCGCTGCGTGCGAACGCGCCGGGCAGAAGGCCGAAATCCGGATGCAGCCGGGTTACGACCACAGCTATTATTTCATCTCGACCTTTTTGGCCGAGCATGTCGCGTGGCATGCGGAGCGGTTGAAGGCGTAAGTGATTCCCTTCCCTGAAAGGGAGGGGCGTGGAGACTTGGCAGCTTGCTGCCTAGTCGTAGCGGGGTGGGTTTGCGGCCAAGCAAGAACGCCTGCGGCTACCCACCCCCGACCCCTCCCTATGAGGGAGGGGAGTCAGGAATGCTCCGGAATCAACAGCGTCGACCCCGTCGTGCGCCCGGCCTGCAAATCGGCGTGCGCGCGCGCGGCGTCCTGCAACCCATAGCGCTGGCCGACGGTGATCTGCACCGCGCCGCTTTCGATCATCTCGAACACACGCGCGGCGCCCGCGGCGCGCTCGCCGGGCAGGTGATAATAATCGAATAGCGTCGGGCGCGTGACGAACTGCGATCCGTGCTGTGCGAGGACGCCGAGATTGACGCCGGTCACCGGACCACCGGCATTGCCATAGCTGACGATCAACCCGCGCCGCGCCGTGGCCTTCAAGGACACCTCCCACGTCGCCAAGCCGATGCCGTCGAAGGTCACGGGGACGCCCTGACCGTCGGTGATCTCGCGAACATGCGCGGCGACATCGTCGCTCTTGTACATCAGCACATGGTCGGCGCCGGCTTCGCGCGCGGTGTGCGCTTTGGCTTCGGTGCTGACGGTGCCGATCACGGTCGCGCCGATCGCCTTCAGCCACTGGACGAGGATCAGCCCGACGCCGCCCGCGGCGGCGTGGACGAGCACGGTCGATCCCGCCTCGACCTTCGCGCAGCGCTCGACGAGCATCTCGACCGTACACGCCTTCAGCAGCGCGGCGGCGGCGGTTTCATCGTCGATGTCGGCGGGGAGCTTGAACAGCGACGCCGCGCCGACGATCCGCGCGCTGGCATAGGCGGTGCGTTCAGGGCCGAAGGTCGCGACGCGGTCGCCGGGCTGGAGGCCGTGGACGTCGGCGCCGACGGCAATGACTTCACCGGCGGATTCGACGCCGAGCCCGCTCGGCAGCGGAACGGGATAAGTGCCGTCGCGATGATAGGTGTCGAGATAGTTGAGCCCGACCGCGGTCTGGCGGAGCAGCACCTGGCCGGGGCCGGGGTCGCCGAGCGTCACCTCGCGCCAGTCGATGACCTCGGGTCCGCCCTGGCTTTCGATAAAGGCTTCGATCGCTTGCATGCGCCGCTCTCCTGCTGTCCGGCCCATCTGGTGGACCGGACGGGAGAGCGCAAGGGCGGTGCGACAAAAGCCCCTCCCCGTCGGGGGAGGGGTTTAGGGCTTATTTCGACGGGCGGCGCGGGCTGCGCTGGCCGAAGGGCTTGGGCTTGTAGCGTTCGGTGTTGCCGCCCGGGCCACGCGGCCCACGCGGACCGGCACGGTCGCCGAATCCACGATCGCCGCCCGGCGCGCGGCCGAGCGTGCTGCGCGGGGCGCCGTCGCGCGGGCCACCATGGCCGCCCTTGTCGCGGCGCGGCGGATAGGTCGGGCCGTCGGGCGCGGGGGTGATCGACACGCCGCTGTCGTCCTCGCCATCGGCGTTGGCGCTGCGCACCACCGCTTCGGCAAAGCGATCGGCGATCGCGCGCGGGATGTTGAACATCGTTTCCTTGGGACCGATGCGGATCGCGCCGATCTCGTTCTTGCTCACATGGCCGCGGCGGCAAAGCAGGGGCAAGATCCAGCGCGGATCGGCATTCTGGTGGCGGCCGATGTTGAGGCGGAACCAGACGCTGTCCTCGAAGCCTTCGCGCTGATCGCCACCGGGGCCGCGCTCGGGGCGCTCGAAGCGTTCGCCGCGCTCGGGACGGCCTGCACCGTCGCGCCCGCGCGCGCTGTTGTCGATGAGGTCTTCGGGCGGCGGCATCAGCGCGCGGTGCGCCTGAACGAGCGATGCCGCGATATCCTCGGGGGTGCGCTCGGCCATCAGGCGCTGCGCGAGTTCGAGATCCTCGGGCTCATGCTCGACCGGGGTGAGCAATTTCTCCATCAACCGTTCCTGATCGCGCTTGCGCACGTCGGCGGCGGTCGGCGCGTCCATCCATTCGGCGTTGATGCGGGCGCCGCGGAGCATGCCGTCGACGCGGCGGCGGCGCGGATAGGGGACGATGATGACCGCAGTGCCCTTCTTGCCCGCGCGGCCGGTGCGGCCCGAACGGTGCTGGAGCGCCTCGGCGTCGCGCGGGATTTCGACGTGGATGACGAGGCTGAGCGTCGGCAGATCGATACCGCGCGCGGCGACGTCGGTCGCGACGCAGACCTTGGCGCGGCGATCGCGGAGAGCCTGCAGCGCGGCGTTGCGCTCATTTTGGCTATGCTCGCCCGACAGAGCGACCGCGGCGAAACCGCGCTCGACAAGGCTGGCGTGCAGGCGGCGGACATTGTCGCGCGTCGCGCAGAACAGCATCGCGGTTTCGGCGTCGTGCAGGCGGAGCAGATTGACGACCGCGCCCTCGATGTCGGCGGGGGCGACGGTGACGGCCTGATAGGCAATGTCGCCATGGCCGCGATCCTGGCCGACGGTCGAGATGCGCAGCGCATCCTTCTGGTAGCGCTTGGCGAGCTGAACGATCGGGTTTGGGATCGTCGCCGAGAAGAGCAAGGTGCGGCGCGTCGCGGGGGTGCCGTCGAGGATTTCCTCAAGGTCATCGCGAAAGCCCATGTCGAGCATTTCGTCGGCTTCGTCGAGCACCGCGACGCGTAGCGCGGACAGGTCGAGCGCACCGCGCTCGAGATGATCGCGCAGACGTCCGGGGGTGCCGACGACGATCTGCACGCCCTGGCCCAATGCGCGGCGTTCCTTGCTGGCGTCCATGCCGCCGACGCAGGTTGCGATGCGCGCGCCGGCCTTGGCGTAGAGCCAGCTCAGTTCGCGGCTGACCTGCAGCGCGAGTTCGCGCGTCGGCGCGACGATCAGCGCGAGCGGCGAGGTCGCGTAGGGCATACGACCGTCTTCGAGCAGTTCGTCACCCATTGCGAGGCCGAACGCGACGGTCTTGCCCGAGCCGGTCTGCGCGGAGACGAGCAGATCGCGGCCCTTGGCCTGATCCTCGCTGACCTGCGTCTGGACGGGAGTGAGCGCTTCATAGCCGCGCGCGACAAGGGCGTCCGAAAGGACGGGAGAAAGATTTTCGAAAGGCATTTTTATCTCAATAATATGGGCGGTCACCGGTGCGGTGACGGGCCGACGGAAAAGGGGCTCAATGGGCTTAAATCACCTGTCCGGCAGCGTGTCCGCTGGCCCAGGCCCATTGAAAATTATAGCCGCCTAACCACCCTGTGACATCTACGGCTTCGCCGACCGCATAGAGGTTCGGGACGGTTTTGGCCATCATTGTTTGTGAGGATAGGTTTGCAGTCGAGATTCCGCCGACGGTGACCTCGGCTTTGGCGAAGCCTTCGGTGCCGTTCGGGCGGAAAATCCAGCCCGCGAGCTGCGCCTCTGCATCGGCGAGTTTGCGGTCGGTCTGGGCGCCGAGTTCGCCGGGGAGCGCGAGGCGTTCGGCGAGGGTTTCGGCGAGTCGGTCGGGGAGCAGCGCTCCCAGGGCGGCGCGCAGGGTGGTGCGCGGACGGGTGCGTTTGACTTCGAGCAGCCAGCCTTGCGGGGCATCGGGCAGGAGGTCGATTGTTACGGGTTCGCCGTGGCGCCAATAGCTGCTGACCTGCAGGATCGCCGGACCCGAGAGACCGCGGTGGGTGAACAGTGCGGCTTCGCGGAACGCCGCCTTGCCCGCGCGCGCCTCGACCGGTGCGGCGATTCCCGACAGCTCGCGGAACAGTACATCGCCGCCGCCGAGCGTCAGTGGGACGAGCGCAGGGCGCGGCTCGACCACTTTCAATCCGAACTGACGCGCAAGGTAATAAGCGAAGCCCGTCGCACCCATCTTGGGGATCGACGGGCCGCCGGTCGCGATGACCAGCGCCGGGGCGGTGAAATATTGGTCGCCGAAGCGGACGGTGAATTTGCCGTCGGCGTGCGTCACGTCGCTCACCGGTTGGCCGGTGCGAACATCGACGCCGGCTTTCGCGGCCTCTTCGAGCAGCATCGCGACGATCTGTTTCGCCGAGCCGTCGCAGAAGAGCTGGCCAAGCGTTTTCTCATGATAGGCGATGCCGTGGCGCTCGACGAGCGCGATGAAATCGGCGGGGGTGTAGCGCGCGAGCGCCGACTTGGCGAAATGCGGGTTCGTCGAGATAAAGCGGTCGGGCACGGTGTTCACATTGGTGAAGTTGCAGCGCCCGCCTCCCGAGATCAGGATCTTTTTGCCGGCCGCATCGGCATGGTCGAGCAGCAGCACGCGGCGGCCGCGCGCGCCCGCGACCGCGGCGCACATCAGTCCGGCCGCGCCGGCACCCAGCACGATGGCGTCAAATTCGATTGCGGACATGGTGGCTCAGTGCAACTTTGCGATCGGCAGGCTGTCGGCCTTGGCGCGTGCTTTCACCGATTCCTCGCTGCGCGTCAGCGCCTTGGCGATCGACTTCAGCGGCATGCCTTTTTTGGCGAGCGTATGAAGCTTGTCGATTTCGGCCGGGGTCCACGGCTGTTTGTGGCGTTCGAACTTGTCTTTCATGCCTGGGTCTCCGGGTCGGTCTCGACAGCGAGGATCGCGATCGCATCCTCGCGGTCCTGATATTCGACGCTCTCGCCCGCCTCGGCGCCCATCAGCGCGCGGGCGAGCGGGGCGGAAAAGGCGATGTGGCCACGCGCCGGATCGGCCTCGTCACCGCCGACGATCGTGATCGTCTTTTCGGCCTTGTTCAGCCGGTACGTCACGCGGCTGCCGAACCCCACGCTGCCATCCGCAGGCGGTGCCTGAACATCGGCGGTCGATTGCCGTGTGTGGAAATAGCGCAGGCGGCGTTGCAATTTCTTGCGTGCGTCTTCGTCGGTGGTTTCCGCGATCTCGCCCTCAAGCCGCACGACCTCTTCGCCGAGCAGGCGCAGTCCGCGCGGAGTCACGAGATTCGGGCCGACCGCGATGGGCAGCTCGAATTCGGGTTCCTTATGCTCGTCGTCGCTCTCGCGGCGAAAGGCTACGCTCATGGTCGGGCTTTCGGTTTCGGGGAGAAATTGCCCTCTGAACGCCGAAGGTGGCGACAAGATGGCAGACGGCTGGACAGCGATGATGATCGTGTGTTATGTAAACAATACACAGAGGAGATTGATGATGCGGAACTGGATGATGGCGATTTTGCCGCTGGTGCTTGTGACCGGCTGCAACGGCGCGGCGCCGGGCAATGACAAACAGGCCGACCGCGGCGGCCCGCCGGCCAGCGTCGGGCCGATCACGACCCAAAGCTATGATCTGACCGGCTTTACCGGGGTCGAGGTTGCGGGTCCCGACGACGTCACCATCCGTCAGGGCGACAGTTTTTCGATCAGCGCGCGCGGCCGCAAGGAAGCGCTCGACCGGCTCGAGATCAAGCTCGACGGGACGCAGCTGAAGATCGGCCGCAAGCGCGAGGGTTTTAGCTTTTCGAACAATGACGAGGATGATGTCGATATCGCAATCACGCTGCCGAAGCTGAACGCGGTGCGCCTTACGGGATCGGGAACGATCGACGCCGACAATATCGACGGCGATGCGGTCGAGGCGGTGGTCACCGGTTCGGGCGACCTCAAGGTTGCGAAGCTGACCGGAAAGCGCGCCGAAATCACCGTGTCGGGATCGGGCGATATCGAGATTGCCGGCGGCACGATCGGGTCGGGCGAGCTCAGCGTCACCGGATCGGGCGATATCGATGCCGACGGGCTCGTCGCGACGACGCTCGAGGTGTCGGTTACCGGATCGGGCAATGTCGACGCGCAGGCGACCGGCAAGGCCGATATCCGCATCCTCGGATCGGGCGATGTAACGCTGGCGGGCGGGGCGACCTGTTCGACGCGGCAGATGGGTTCGGGCACCGCAACCTGCAAATGATGCCGTGCTGGTGCCGCCTGCCCGAACGGGGTAAGGCGGCACCATGACGCTTGCCACACGATGCGCCGCGATGGCGGCCGCCGCCCTGCTCACCGCCGGCCCCGCGTGGGGCGCCGAAAAGCGGTATGGCCTCACCAGCTTCGAGACGATCGACGTCAGCGCCGATGTGACGGTCGAGGTCGTGACGCGGGCGCCGGTCAGCGCCGTGGCGACCGGGCCGCAGGACGCGCTCGACCGGCTGAGCGTCGAAGCGCGCGACGGCAAGCTGGTGATCAGCGAACGCCAGTTCGCGGGCGACGAAAAGCGCCGCGGGCCGCGCGGTCCCGTGACGGTTCGCATCAACGCCGCCAACCTGCGCGCGGCGACGCTTTCGGGCGCGGGGTCGCTGCAGATCGACAAGCTGAAGGGACAGCGCGCGATGGTCGGCCTGCGCGGACCCGGACGGCTGACCGTTGGCCAGATCAGTACGGACCGGTTGCAGGTCGCGATGATCGGAACCGGCACGATGACCCTCGGCGGCGCGGCAAAGAATGCGCAGATGACGCTGTCGGGTGCGGGCGCGGTCGACGCGGGCGCGCTGTCGGTCGACGAACTGATCAGCGACAGCGAGGGTGCGGGCGATCACGTCCTGCGCGCGGTCAAGAGCGCCGCGATCACCTCGCGCGGGATTGGCAAGACCGTCGTGCTCGGCAAGCCGGTCTGTACGGTACGCAATGTCGGCAGCGGCTCGGTGACCTGCGGGCCGGGGAAATAGTCTAGTGCGTCGACGCGGCGCCCAGCCCGTCGATCTTCTTCGACTGGCGCACGATCAGCCCCGGGAACCAGCGTGCGAGGCGCGACAGGCGCTTCGCCATCTTGCCGACCGTGGTGTGGACGCGCGTTCCGTGCACCGCTTCCCACGCCGCTTCCGCAACGCGTTCGACGGGGACGATTTCGAAGCCGCTGTCAGACAGGCGGGTGCGCGCGGGTTCGTTGCTGTCGGCGCTGACCTGGTCGAGCAGGGGCGTGTCGATGAAGCCCGGCATCAGCGAGCGGACCTTGATGCCATGTTTGGCGAATTCGATTTCGAGCGCCTCGGTGAGCCCGCGCACCGCGAACTTGGTCGCCGAATAGATGGCAAGGCCCGCCACGCCGTAGAATCCCGACGCCGATCCGGTGTTGAGGATCGTCGATCCGGGTGTCGCGCGCAGAAGCGGCAGCGCCATATAGATGCCGTTGACGACACCGCCGAAATTGATCGCGATCAACCGGTCGGCCTCGGCTGGCGGCATATCGGCGAACTGCCCGCCGGTGCCGATGCCAGCGTTGTTGAAGAGGACGTCGAGGCGGCCGCCGCTGTCTTTCGCAAATTCGTCGAGCGCGGCTTTCCACTGGTCGCGATCGCGGACGTCCATCATGTGGCGCGACGACGCCCCTTCGGGCAGCAACGCGGCGGTTTCATCGATCCCGGCGCGGTTGACGTCGGCGATGCCGACGAACCAGCCCTGCCCGGCGAAATGGCGCGCGACCGCACGGCCGATCCCCGATCCGCCGCCGGTGATGAAAATCGCCTTTCGAGCCATGGACCCCTCCTTACATTGATGTCAGCGCGACAAGATGCGAAGTTGACGTTTCCGTCAAGCGGCAATCGCGGCTTGGCAAGGCGAAGCGCGGCTCGCTAAGAGGGCGCTGATGATGACCCGCGGCCTTCGTTCCATTCTCCTGTCGTTTCTGATGCTGTGCGCGGGCCTCACCGCCCCGGCGCACGCCGAGGTCGTCGTGAGTTTCTACAGCCATGATTTCGGCGACCGTTTCCCGCACGCCTTCATCGTGATGAAGGGAAAGCTCGACGCGACGGGCGAGGTCGTGGATGCCAATTATGGTTTCACGGCCGTCTCGGTCAGCCCGGCGATCCTTTTGGGATCGGTGAAGGGCAAGGTGGAGTCGTCCAAGCCCGATTATATCGCCAAGAGCGACCGCCAGTTCGATGTGACGGTCGATGACGCGACCTACGCGCTGGTCATGGCGAAGGTCGCCGAATGGCGCGATCGCGCGCAGCCGAGTTACAGCCTGAACAAGTTCAATTGCGTTCATTTCGTGATGGAATTGGCGGAGGTGGTTGGACTTAAGGTCGATCGAAAGAGCAAATTGTTCAAGAAACCGAAGAGTTTCCTGATCGAGGTGCGCGGGTTGAACCCCGAACTGGCCGATCCCGCCGCGACGCCAGCCCCCTAGACGAGCCGCCGCTTTCACCCTATGTTCAGGGAACGGGGCGCAATAATCTGGGCTCCGGATGTAGTTAGGGGCGATTCTTGCGGCTGTTGCTGACCCTTTTGGCATTGTTGACCGGCCTGGCGACCGCCGACCGGGCCGTTGCCGCGCCTGCCGTTCCGGCGGCGATGGGGTCGCTGGTCATGTTCGCCGAAACCGCGGGCAAGGCCGAAACGAGCGACGTCGAGCGCCGCCCGACCACCACCGCGCCGACCCGGCGCGTCTCCAGCGGGAGCGGCAAGCCGCGCAAGGCGGCGCCGCCGCATCTTCCCGGCCTGCTCACCGGCAGCGACCGCGCGCTCGAATAGAGTAGCGTTTTAGCGCCTTTTCTTGAGGCGCCGCCCCGCAAAGGGGCCTTTTTCGTATATTCGCGCGGTCGAAGCGCCGCCAATTCATTCTAATTCCAAGGAAAATCGATGTTTTCTGGCCTTGCCAAGAGCCTGTTCGGCTCGTCCAACGACCGTTATGTCGCCTCGATCCGCAAGATCGTCGACAAGATCAACGCGTTCGAACCCGCGATGCAGGCGCTCGATGACGCCGGGTTGCAGGCGCAGACGCAGGCATTTCGCGACCGTCTGGCCGCCGGCGAGACGCTCGACGACATTCTTCCCGAAGCCTTTGCCACGGTGCGCGAGGCCGCGGTCCGCACGCTTGGCATGCGCCATTTCGACGTGCAGATGGTCGGCGGCGTCGTCCTCCACCGCGGCGAGATCGCCGAAATGGCGACGGGCGAAGGCAAGACGCTGATGGCGACGCTGCCCTGCTACCTCAACGCGCTTGAGGGCAAGGGCGTCCATGTCGTCACCGTCAACGACTATCTTGCGACGCGCGACGCCGAATGGATGGGCACCGTCTATGGCTTCCTTGGCCTGACAACCGGCATCATCGTCCCGAACCTCAACGAAACGCAGCGCCGCGATGCCTATAACAGCGACATCACCTATGCGACGAACAACGAACTGGGGTTCGATTACCTCCGCGACAATATGAAGTTCGACCGCCAGCAGATGGTCCACCGCACCTTCAATTTCGGCATCGTCGACGAGGTCGATTCGATCCTGATCGACGAAGCGCGTACGCCGCTGATCATCTCGGGCCCGACCGACGACAAGTCGGAGCTTTATATCCGCGTCAACGAGGTCGTGCTCAACCTGACCGAGGATGATTATGAAAAGGACGAAAAGTCCAAGTCGATCAACCTGACCGAGGACGGCACCGAGCATGTCGAGCGGTTGCTCGAGGACGCGGGGCTCCTGCAGGGCAACAACCTCTACGACATCGAGAACACGCAGGTCGTCCATCACGTCAATCAGGCGTTGAAGGCGATCCAGATGTTCCGGATCGACACCGACTATATCGTCAAGGACGGCAAGGTCGTGATCATCGACGAATTCACCGGCCGCATGATGGACGGGCGGCGCTGGTCCGACGGCCTGCATCAGGCGGTCGAGGCGAAAGAAGGCGTGCAGATCGAGCCCGAGAACCAGACGCTCGCATCGATCACCTTCCAGAATTATTTCCGCATGTACCCCAAGCTTTCGGGCATGACGGGCACCGCGGCGACCGAAGCCGCGGAATTCTTCGACATCTACAAGATGAATGTCGTCAACATCCCGACCAACCGCCCGATCGCCCGCGTCGACGACGAGGATGAATTCTACAAGAATATCACCGACAAGTTCGGCGCGATCGCCAAGACGATCCGCGAGGCGAACGAGCGCGGCCAGCCGGTGCTCGTCGGCACGGTATCGATCGAAAAGTCCGAGCTGCTGTCGTCCTTCCTCGAAAAGGACGGCGTGCCGCACAGCGTGCTCAACGCGCGTTTCCACGAAAGCGAAGCGCATATCGTCGCGCAGGCGGGCCGTACCGGCGCGGTGACGATCGCGACGAACATGGCGGGCCGCGGCACCGACATCAAACTCGGCGGCAACGAAGAATTCCGCATCGGCGATGAATTGAAGGATCTGCCCGAGGGCGCCGAGCGCGACGCCGGCATCGCGCGCATCCACGCTGAAGTCGCGGCCGAGCGTGAGGCGGTGCTCGCCGCGGGCGGGCTGTTCGTGCTCGCGACCGAGCGTCACGAAAGCCGCCGCATCGACAACCAGCTGCGCGGCCGTTCGGGGCGCCAGGGCGATCCGGGCCTTAGCAAATTCTACCTCTGCCTCGATGATGACCTGCTGCGCATCTTCGGTCCAGACACGCTCTTTTCCAAGATGATGAACAAGAATCTGGAAGATGGCGAGGCGATCGGGTCGAAATGGCTGTCGAAGGCGATCGAGACCGCGCAGAAGAAGGTCGAGGCGCGCAACTACGACATCCGCAAGCAGGTCGTCGAATATGACAATGTCATGAACGACCAGCGCAAGGTCATCTATGAACAGCGCGGCGAGATCATCGACAGCGAGACCGTCGACGAGGTGATGACGGCGATGCGCGCCGAGACGGTCAATTCGATCGTTGCCGACGCGTGCCCGCCGGGCAGCTATCCCGAACAGTGGAACGTCGAGCAGATGAAGGAGCGGGTGGAGAATATCCTCGACCTTTCGCCGCCGATCGATGCGTGGATGCAGGAAGACGCGGTCGACGCCGAAATGTTCGAACAGCGCATTCAGGCGCAGGCCGACGCCGTCGCCGCCGAAAAGGCGGCGCTCGTCGATCAGGAAACATGGAAGGGCATCGAGAAATCGGTGCTGCTCCAGACGCTCGACCATCACTGGAAAGAGCATCTTTCGACGCTCGACGCGCTGCGGCAGGTCGTGTTCCTGCGCGCCTATGCGCAAAAGCAGCCGATCAACGAATATAAGCAGGAAGCCTTCGCGTTGTTCGAACGCATGCTGCAGAACATCCGCGAGGATGTGACGCGCACCGTCGCGCGGATCGACCTGCGCTTCGAAGAGCCCGAGCCGATGCCGCTGCCCGACCTGCCCGATTTCCTGACCACGCACATCGATCCGTTCACGGGCGAGGACAACAGCGCCGATCTGGACGACGGTCAGCTGGGCGTGATCGCGAACACGCTGCCGCCGATGCAGATCCCGCGCCCGGACATGCCCGAGGGAGACAATCCCTATGCGACGCTCGACATCAGCCGCAACGCGCCGTGTCCTTGCGGTTCGGGCCGCAAGTACAAGCACTGCCATGGCGCGATTTGATCGCTTCGCCGCGCGTCGTCGGGCGCGCGGCAAGTGTTTGATGTTACGGTAACACCACAGCTCACGCGCCCGCTTGCCAAGGCCCGCGGGCGCGATTAGCATCGCTCTCGCAAGCTTGTTGGCCATGCAGCCTTCAGGCAACGCAGCAGCAGGAACAGGATGCCGCGCGCAGGCCGAAGACATCGGCGCGCGGATGATGGCATGTTGCGTGGAAAGGGCAGGCGCATTTCCTTTTTCGACGAAATGACGAGCCAGGAGGGCGAGACCCGGTCGCCCTATCGAGACTATTGCGGGTGGTTCGAGGCCGAGGATGCGACGCGCATCCAGCGCAAGGCGCAGCAGGCCGAGGCGCTGTTCCGCACCACCGGGATCACCTTCAACGTCTATGGCGCCGCCGACGGCGACGAGCGGCTGATCCCGTTCGATGTCGTGCCGCGGATCATTTCGGCCAGCGAATGGCGCCGCCTGTCGCGCGGCATCGAACAGCGCGTGCGCGCCTTGAACGCCTTCCTTTACGACATCTATCACCGGCAGGAGATTTTGCGCGCCGGGCGCGTCCCGGTCGAGCTGATCGCGGGCAACGAAGCCTTTCTGCCGATGATGATGGGGCTCGATCCGCCGGGCGGCATCTATACGCATATCAGCGGCACCGACATCGTGCGCACCGGCGCGAATGAATTTTATGTGCTCGAGGATAATGCGCGCACGCCCTCGGGCGTATCCTACATGCTCGAAAACCGCGAAACGATGCTCCAGATGTTTCCCGAGCTGTTCGCGAAAGTGCCGGTGCGCGAGGTCAGCGACTATCCGATCAACCTGTTGAAGTCGCTCGCGGCCTGCGCGCCGCCCGCGTGCGGCGGGACGCCGACGGTCGCGGTGCTGACCCCGGGCATCCACAACAGCGCCTATTATGAGCACAGCTTCCTCGCCGATCATATGGGCGCCGAACTGGTCGAGGGGCACGACCTGCGCGTCGTCGATGGCCGCGTCGCGATGCGTACCACCCAGGGGTATAAGGCGATCGACGTCGTCTATCGCCGCGTCGACGATGATTTCCTCGACCCGCTGAATTTCCGTCCCGATTCGATGCTGGGCGTGCCGGGGATATGGGACGTCTATCGCGCGGGCGGCATCACGATCGCCAACGCGCCGGGCACCGGCATCGCCGACGACAAGGCGCTGTACAGCTATATGCCCGACATCATCGAATTTTATACGGGCGAAAAGGCGCTGCTGCCCAATGTGCCCACGTGGCGCTGCTCCGACCCCGAGCACCTCCGCGAAGTGCTCGACCGCCTGCCCGAACTCGTCGTCAAGGAAGTCCATGGATCGGGCGGCTACGGGATGCTCGTCGGCCCCGCGGCGAGCAAGAAGGAGCTCGCGGCGTTCCGGGCCAAGCTTGAGGCGAACCCCGGCAACTATATCGCGCAGCCGACGCTGTCGCTCTCGACCGTGCCGATCTTCACGAAGAAGGGTCTTGCGCCGCGCCACGTCGATCTGCGCCCCTTTGTGCTGATGTCGCCGCAGGGGATCACGATCACGCCGGGCGGGCTGACGCGTGTCGCGATGACCAAGGGGTCGCTTGTGGTAAACAGCAGCCAGGGCGGCGGCACAAAAGACACCTGGGTATTGGAAGACTGATGCTGGGCAAGACCGCAGGCTCGCTCTTCTGGATGGCGCGCTACCTCGAGCGTAGCGAGAATAATGCGCGCCTGATCGACGCGGGCTTCCGCATCGCGCTGACGCGGTCGAGCACGGCGGCGGCCGAATGGAAGTCGGTGCTGGTGACCGCGGGCGTGAACCAGGCGTTCCAGGCGGCGCACGGCGATTACAGCTCGGCGCGCGTGATCGACTTCCTGCTCCGCGATCCCGCCAACCCTTCGAGCATCCTTTCGGTGATCAAACTGGCGCGCGACAACGCCCGCACCGCGCGCACGGCGCTGACCCGCGAGACGTGGGAGGCGGTCAACACGAGCTGGATGACGCTGGTCGCGCTCCTGAAGCGGCCGGTCCGCGAGGACGATCTGCCCGATGTGCTGACGACGATCCGCCAGCAGAGCGCGCATGTCCGCGGGGCATTGAATGGCACTATGCTGCGCAACGACGGCTACCATTTCGCGCTGCTCGGCACGTTCCTGGAGCGCGCCGACAACACCGCGCGCATCCTCGACGTTAAATATTATCTGCTGCTGCCGTCGGTCGCGCATATCGGCACGTCGATCGACAATGTGCAGTGGGAAACGATCCTGCGGTCGGTGTCGGCGCACCGCGCCTATCGCTGGCTTTACGGCGCCGAGATCAGCGCGCTCAAGATCGCGGAATTCCTGATCCTCTATCGCCAGATGCCGCGCAGCCTCGCTTTCTGCTGCGAGCGGATGGAAGCTCATCTGGCGCAGCTCCAGCGGCATTATGGCGACGAGACCGAGGCCTGGCGCCTGGCGCATGCCCTCAGCCACGAGAAACTCGCCGGGCCGATCCAGTCGATCTTCGACGGCGGCCTGCATCAATATGTGACCAGCTTCTTGCGCGACACCGCCGCCCTCGCCCGGCAGGTCGAGCGCGATTATAGATTCGTGGAATGACGATGAAACTGCGCGTCGAACATACCACCCGTTATCAATATGATGCGCCGGTAAGCTATGCGCTGCAGCAGCTGAAACTCACGCCAAAGGACCGGCCGGGCCAGCAGCGCGTTCTCGACTGGACGATCGAGGTCGAGGGCGGCGCGCAGCAGCTGCACTACACCGACCATCACGGTAACGGCGTCGACCTGATCGCGGTGCACGGCGGGGCGACCGAACTGGTCATTCGCTGTCACGGTGCGATCGAGCTCGAAACATGGGACGGCGTGATCGGCGTGCATCGCGGCGCGATGCCGCTGTGGACCTTTCTGCGACCCACGCCGCTGACGCGTGCGGGGCGGCACGTCCGCGCGCTCACCGCACAGCTCGGCCGTGACCACAGCAATGATATCGAGCGCGCGCATGCGCTGTCGGCGCTGATCATCGACCGGCTGGCGTACCGGATCGGCTTTACCGATGCCGAAACGACCGCCGAACAGGCGCTCGGCAGCGAGGGCGGGGTGTGTCAGGATCATGCGCATATCTTCATCGCCGCGATGCGCCACCTCGGCCATCCGGCGCGTTACGTTTCGGGCTATCTGATGATGAACGACCGCACACATCAGGATGCGACGCACGCGTGGGCCGAGGCGCATTTCGACCATATCGGCTGGATCGGTTTCGACGTCAGCAACGGCCATTCGCCCGACCAGCGCTATATCCGCGTCGCGACCGGGCTCGATTATCGCGACGCGGCCCCGGTTCGCGGCATGCGCTATGGTGCGGCGCAGGAAAATCTGGTTGTTCAATTGCAGGTCCAGCAATAAGCGGGCTGGACGATCAGGACTTTCCGGGCGGGAAAACGGGATTCGATGACTTATTGCGTTGGCATGCGTTTGAACAAGGGACTGGTGTTCATGTCGGACACCCGCACCAACGCGGGCGTCGACGACATTTCGCAGGTCCGCAAGATGCGCAGCTGGCACCTGCCGGGCGAGCGCGTCATCACGCTGATGTCGGCGGGCAATCTCGCGACGACGCAGGCCGTGGTGAGCCTGCTCGACGAGCGCACCAAGGCCCCCGAAGAACGCCATCCGTCGATCCTCGCCGCGCCATCGATGTTCGCGGTCGCGACGATCGTCGGCGAGACATTGCGCAACATCGTGATGCGCCACAGCGACGAGGGTCCGGCGGCGGAATCGCTCTTCCGCGCCTCGCTGATCGTCGGCGGACAGATCAAGGGGTCCGAACCGCGGCTGTTCCTCATCTATCCCGAAGGCAATTTCATCGAGGCGGGCGAGGATAATCCCTTCTTCCAGATCGGCGAGACCAAATATGGGCGGCCGATCATCGTGCGCTCGTACGACCCGACGATGTCGTTCGAGGATGCGGTGAAGCTGCTCTGCGTCTCGTTCGATTCGACGATCCGCGCCAATGCCGGCGTCGACCTGCCGATCGACCTCCGTGTCCACGAGCGCGACGATTATGCGACGGTGCGTGAGCGGCGGTTCGAGCGCAACGACCCCTATTTCGAAAGCGTCGCCGACGGGTGGGCCGAGGCACTGGGCATCGCGCTGGCAGAGCTTCCCGACTTTCATTTCTGACCGCCTTCGGCCACCGTCCCTTTTCGTGGTTGAACAGGAGGGATCGTGATGTCGCGCTGGATTGCTGCCGCACTTGTTCTGATGGCCAGTCCGGCTGCGGGCAAGGAGACGGGCTTCGACAAGGCACTTGGCGATTTTCGTGAGCTGCACCGCGCCGAAATGCGCCGGGCGAATATTGCGGGAAGCAGCTTCTACCTCGTGCGCGACGGGCGGACCATTGCCGCCGATCATCTGGGCGAGCAGGACGCCGACGCGCATGTCCCCGTCGACGCTGCGACGATCTATCATTGGGCGTCGATCACCAAGACGATGACCGGAATCGCGATCATGCAACTGCGCGATCGCGGACTGCTATCGCTCGACGATCCAATCGTGCGGTATGTGCCCGAACTCGCCGCCGTGCATAATCCCTATGGCGACACGGGCGCGATCACGCTGCGCCAGTTGATAAGCCACAGCGCGGGATTTCGGAGCGGAACCTGGCCGTGGCGCGACCATGACTGGCAGCCGTTCGAGCCCAAGGGCTGGGCGCAACTCGCGGCGATGCTGCCTTATACGCAGGTCGAATTCAAACCGGGCAGCCGCTTCAGCTATTCGAACCCCGGCATCGTCTATCTCGGGCAGGTCATCGAGCGTTTGTCGGGCGAGGATTATGAAGTCTATGTCGACAAAAATATCCTGAAGCCGCTGGGCATGCACGCCAGCTATTTCGACCGCACCCCGCCGTACCTGCTGTCGCATCGGTCGCACAGCTATTATATCAAGGGCGGCAGGCGGGTCGCTGCGCCGTTCGATGTCGATACCGGGGTGACGGTGTCGAACGGCGGGCTCAATGCGCCGATGCCCGACATGGCGAAATATGCGGCGTTCCTGCTCGGCGATCCGGCGCGCCAATCCGAGTTCGACCTAGTGCTCAAACGGTCTTCGATCGAGGAAATGTGGACGCCGCAAATCGTGGCGGGTGAGGATTTCACGCAGGGCCGCATGGCGAAGACGACGCAGGCCGGCCTGTCCTTCTTCATCGACCGCAGCGCGGCGGTGCGTTTCGTCGGACATAATGGCGACCAGAACGGCTTTCGCGCCTATCTCAGCCTCTGCCCCGACCAGCGCCTCGGCAGCCTGCTGGCGTTCAACACCGAAACGCGCGGTGTCGAGAACAGCGCCGCCAATCGCAAAACGGCGGAATCGCGCATTGCGCTTGCGACCGACAGCCTGTGCGAGGCGCTGGCGAAATAGTCACTTTCTCGTCACCCCGGACTTGATCCGGGGTCCACGGACGCGCGGTCGCAATGGATCCCGGATCAAGTCCGGGATGACGATTGGGGTTATTTGTTCTTCCGCCCTTCGATCAGCCCGTCGACCAGGCTCGGGTCGGCCAAGGTCGAGGTATCGCCCAGCGATCCAAAATCATTCTCGGCGATCTTGCGCAGGATGCGGCGCATGATCTTGCCCGAGCGCGTCTTGGGAAGCCCCGGGGTCAAATGGATATGGTCGGGGGTCGCGATCGGGCCGATTTCCTTGCGGACCTGCTGCTTGAGCGCCGCGGCGACCTCTTCGGTCGGCTCGACCCCGGCGTTGAGCGTCACATAGGCGTAAATGCCCTGACCCTTGATGTCGTGCGGGAAGCCGACAACCGCGGCCTCGGCAACGAGGTCGTGGAGGACGAGCGCGCTTTCGACCTCGGCGGTGCCCATGCGGTGGCCCGAGACGTTGATCACATCGTCGACGCGGCCGGTGATCCGCCAATAGCCCTCGGCGTCGCGGCGGCAGCCGTCGCCGGTGAAATATTTGCCTTTGTAGGTCGAGAAATAGGTTTCGGCGAAGCGCTGATGGTCGCCGTAGATCGTCCGCGCCTGCCCGGGCCAGCTGTGCGTGATGCAGAGGTTGCCCTCCGATGCGCCGCCCGTCTGCTCGTCGACGAGCACGCCGCCCTCGGCATCGACGAGCTGCGGGCGGATGCCGAAGAAGGGCTTGCCCGCGCTGCCGGGCTGCATCGGATGCGCGCCGGGCAGGGTGGTGATCATGATGCCGCCGGTTTCGGTCTGCCACCATGTGTCGACGACGGGGACGCGGCCCTTGCCGACGATCTGGTGATACCAGCGCCACGCCTCGGGATTGATCGGCTCGCCGACGCTGCCGAGCAGCCGGAGGGAGCTCAAATTGTGGCGCGTCACATAGTCATCACCCTCGCGCATCAGCGCGCGGATCGCGGTCGGCGCGGTGTAGAGGATGTTGACCTTGTGCTTGTCGACGACCTGCCAGAAGCGGTCGTGGCCGGGGTAATTTGGCACGCCCTCGAACATCAGCGTCGTCGCGCCATTCTGAAGCGGGCCGTAGACGACGTAGCTGTGGCCGGTGACCCAGCCGATGTCGGCGCTGCACCAGAAGATTTCGCCGGGACGATAGTCGAAGCCATAATAGAAAGTGCTCGCGGTCCACACACTGTAGCCGCCGACGGTGTGGAGCACGCCCTTCGGCTTCCCCGTCGAGCCCGAGGTGTAGAGGATGAATAGCGGATCCTCGGCACCCATCGGCTCGCACGGGCATTCGGCATCGACGTCGGCCGACAGCGCGTCGTACCAATGGTCGCGGCCCTCTTTCATCGCGACGTGGCCGCCGGTGTGTGCGATGACCAGCACAGCCTTCACATCGACGCGCTCAAGTGCCTTGTCGACATTGGCTTTCAGGGGAACGACCTTGCCGCCGCGCAGCCCTTCGTCGGCGCAGATCACCCAGTCGCTCGCGCAATCCTCGATGCGGCCGTGGATCGCCTCGGGCGAAAAGCCGCCGAAAACCACGCTGTGCACGGCGCCGATCCGCGCGCAGGCGAGCATCGCCACCGCACCCTCGGGGATCATCGGCATATAGATGGTGACGCGGTCGCCCTTTTGGACGCCCATCTTCTTCAGCGTGCTCCCGAAGCGGATGACGTCGGCGAGCAGCGTGGCATAGCTGATATGGCGCGTTTCGCCATCGGGGGCGTCGGGTTCGAAGATGATGGCGGTGCGGTCGCCGTGCCCCGCCGCGACATGACGGTCGACGGCGTTGTGGCATAGGTTGATGACGCCATCCTCATACCATTTGATCTCGACGGGATCGTAGGACCAGTCGCCGATCGTGGTCGGCGGCGTGATCCAGTCGATCCGCTTCGCCTGTTCGGCCCAAAAGGCATCGGGATCGGTTATGCTCTGCGCGTAGAGCCGGTCGTAGTCGGCGGCGCTGCAGTGCGTCTTGGCCGCGGCATCGGCGGGGACGGGAACGAAGGGTTCGGAGGGGGGCAGTTCGGACGACACGGGCGACTCTCCCTATTGGGTTTGCTTTGTTCGCGCGAAGCGATAACCCGCGAGCCGCAAGTTGCAAGGCGCTCGCGCGCTGATGAAGGGACTATATATGCTTCAACTGGGCCAGGAGACAGGGGAACTCCTCGACAGGCTGGGCGTCGACCGTGCGCTATGGACCGACGGATCGATGCCGTCGGTCACGCCGCTGACCGGCGAGCGGCTCGGGATGGTGCAGGTGGCCGATGCGGCGGCGATCGACGAAAAGCTCGACGCGGCGGCCGCAGCGTTCCGTTCGTGGCGCAATGTCCCCGCACCGCGCCGCGGCGAACTCGTTCGTTTGTGGGGCGAGGAATTGCGCGCCGCGAAGGACGATCTGGCAAAGCTGGTGACGATCGAGGCGGGCAAGATCGCGTCCGAAGGCGCGGGCGAGGTGCAGGAGATGATCGACATCTGCGACTTTGCGGTCGGGCTGTCGCGCCAGCTCTATGGCCTCACGATCGCGACCGAGCGGCCGGGGCACCGGATGATGGAGGTATGGCATCCGCTGGGTGTCGTCGGGGTGATCTCTGCGTTCAATTTCCCGGTCGCGGTGTGGGCGTGGAACGCGGCGATCGCGCTGGTGTGCGGCAACAGCGTCGTGTGGAAGCCGTCGGAAAAGACACCGCTTACGGCCTTGGCGACGCAGGCGATTTTCGAGCGCGCGGTCGCGCGGTTCGGCAATGCGCCCGCGGAGCTGGCGCAGCTCTTGATCGGCGGGCGCGAGGCGGGCGAGTCGCTGGTCGACGACAAGCGCGTGGCGCTGGTGTCGGCGACGGGTTCGACACGCATGGGCCGTGCGGTTGCGCCGCGGCTGGCGCAGCGTTTTGCGCGCGCGATCCTCGAACTGGGTGGGAATAATGGCGCGATCGTCGCGCCGTCGGCCGACCTTGACCTCGCGCTGCGCGGGGTGGCGTTCGGGGCGATGGGGACCGCGGGGCAACGCTGCACGACGACGCGGCGGCTGTTCTTGCACGACAGCATCTACGACGGTTTCGTCGCTAAGCTTAGGGGCGCCTACAACAGTGTTGGCGTCGGCAATCCGTTGACAAGCGATGTGCTCGTCGGGCCGCTGATCGACCGCGCGGCCTATGAGAAGATGCAGGATGCGCTGAGTGCCGCGCGCGCTGCGGGCGGGGCCGTCCATGGCGGCGAGCGGATCGGCGAGGGCGCGAGTTTTTACGTGAAGCCGGCGCTCGTCGAGATGCCGGGGCAGGTCGGGCCGGTGCTCGAAGAGACCTTTGCGCCGATCCTTTATGTCATGCGCTATTATGATCTGGACGGGGTGATCGAGCTGCACAACGATGTCGCGGCGGGGCTGTCGTCGGCGATCTTCACCACCGACATCCGCGAGGCCGAGCGCTTCCTCGTCGCGAGCGACTGCGGGATCGCGAACGTCAATCTCGGCACCTCGGGTGCCGAGATCGGCGGCGCGTTTGGTGGCGAGAAGGAAACCGGCGGCGGGCGTGAAAGCGGTTCGGACAGCTGGAAGGCCTATATGCGGCGCGCGACGAATACGCTGAATTATTCGGATGTGCTGCCGCTGGCGCAGGGGGTGAGCTTCGAGTTGTAGTTCCTCCCATAAATGGGAGGGGAGATCAGGTCGCGCGCCAGCCGAAGCCTTCTGCGAGGGCGACGACCTGACCCGCGGCGCCAACCGGCTCCCGCGTGCCGTCGGTCAGGAATGCCAGCATCGCCGCGTCGCTGACATCGACATGCGCGAGTGTGCGCTTCCCGTTGGGCGTGCGTGCGACGACAACGCCTGCTTTCGGCTCCCCGTCGCGAGCATAAAACACCGTATAGCTCTCGATCGTCGCCGGGCCGGCATATTCCTCGACCAGTTCCGGCACCGGCCCGCGCTTCGCCTCGGCTTCGGTCTGATAGTCGAAATCCTGCGGAAAGCTCGCGGCGGTGATCGGCTGGCTTCCGAGCACGATACAATGATTGTCGGTCGCGAAGCCGCCGTTGGCGAAGAGGAAGCCATAGCGGCCTTCGGTGCGGAGCTTGTCGACCATCGAGACGATCGCGTGGCTCATATAGTTCGCGATCGGCCCGCCGCCGAAAGTGAGGCCGCCGAACACCGTTGCGGGGCGGTCCCACGGCCAGCCGAGGATCCGCCGCGCCATCTTGGGGACGCACGGGAAGCAGCTGTAGAGCTCGACGAAATCGAAATCCGCGGCGGTCATCGCGTTCAGTTCGAGCGTACGCGCGATCGAGGTCTCCATGCTGACGCTGCCGTCGTAACGGTCGCGGTGGAGGATGCTTGGCGGCTCCTTTGCCGCCGCGCCCATGCCGATATGGATCAGGCGGTCCTCGGGGATGCCGCGGCGCCACGCCTCGGCGAGGCTCGCGACGATGAAGCCCGCGCCCTGGTTCACCGAAGAGTTGGCGACCATCAGTTTAGAATAGGGGAAGGCGATCGGGCGGTTGCGTTCGTTGACCTCCAGAATATCCTCGGGCGAAGCCGGGTTGCGGATCCACGCGCCGTCGTTTCCGGCCGCGACCTCGGAAAAGCGCGACCAGATTTCGGCGCTTTCGAATTGGGCTTCGGCGAGGCTTTGGCCCCACGCCGCGCGCGTCGCGTTTTCATAGAGCGGATAGACGTCAACCGGCGCCGCCAGCCCGTGAAGCTGGGCGTAGTTCGGTTCGCGCCGCGTCGCAACCTTGCGGATCGCGTTATAGCTCTTGTCCTCGCCGCTCGCGGCCTTGGCCGCGCGGCCTGCGGCGGTGCGCAGCGCCTCCGCGCCGACAATGGCAGCGAGCCTGACCTCGCCCGCGCCGATGCGGTTCGCGGCTTCGTTGAGCAGGCGGACGGGCGTGTCGCCGTGCGGGGCGGCGGATTGGTAGTTGACCGCGGGATTGGCGCCGATCGCGGCGGCGAGGGGATCGCACAGCTTGCCGAGGCTGTGGAAGCTGATCTGGTCGACGATCGCGAGGCTGTCGAGTTCTGCAAGCAGCCCGCCCCCGGCATCGGCATCGGCGATCTTGAGCGCCGCGACCATCAGCCCGAGCGAGTCGAGCCCTTGGTCGGGGTCCTCGGGCCGGTCGTTGACCTGTCCGACCCCTATGATGACGGGAATGCGCTCGGGGTCGGTCATCACCATGTTCAGCGTGCCTTCCACACCGGCTTGCGCTTCTCGGCGAAGGCAAGCGGGCCTTCGCGTGCGTCTTCGCTGCGCATCAGCACGCCGCGTTCGCGGGTGTTGTGCTCCCAATAGGGCGCGTCGGCGGCGATGCGGCCCTCGTCGATGCCGAGCGCGACGCGCTTCGACGCCTGCACCGAAAGCGGCGCGTTGGCGGCGATCTTTTCGGCGAGCGCGAGTGCGGTGGGGAGCAGGTCGGCGAGCGGGACGACATGATTGACCAGCCCGAATTCGGCGGCGCGTGCGGCGGGGATCGGATCGCCCGTGAGCATATATTCCATCGCGAGCTTCTTCGGCAGCTGCTGGGCGAGGCGGAAGGCGCCGCCCGCCGCGGCGAACAGCCCGACCTTGACCTCGGGCAGGCCGAATTGCGCATGGTCGGCGGCGACGATGATGTCGCTCATCAGCGCGATTTCGCAGCCGCCGCCGAAAGCGAAGCCGTTGACTGCGGCGATGATCGGTTTCGAGATCGGGTGCGAGACCATGCCGGCAAAACCCCATGCCTGCTGCGCCGGATCGTCGGGGTAAAGGCTTTCGCCGCGCGACAGCGCGACAAGGTCGGCGCCCGCGCAGAAGCTCTTGTCGCCCGCCCCGGTGACGACGACGACGCGGATTTCGGGGTCGTTTTCGGCTTCGTCCAGCGCAGTGCCGATGCCTCCATGGACCGCGGCGTTGACCGCGTTGCGCGCTTCGGGCCGGTTGATCGTGACGATCAGCACATGTCCGCGGCGTTCGGTGAGGATGGTGGTGTCGGTCATCGCGAATCTCTCCCTTTCGGGCGAGTATCGCGATGACTTAACGTTTACGTCAACTGCTAAGAGCGTCAGGCGTGTCTCAGATCGACTGTCCGGTCTTCGCCCAGTCGACGAGGAAGCCTTCGATGCCCTTTTCGGTCAGGATATGCTTGAACAGCCCCTTGATCACCGACGGCGGCGCGGTCATCACGTCGGCGCCGATCTTCGCGGCTTCGAGCACATGGATGCCGTGACGCACGCTTGCGACAAGGATCTCGGTCTCATAGCCGTAATTGTCGTAGATCAGGCGGATGTCGGAGATGAGCTGCATCCCGTCGAAGCCATTGTCGTCGTGACGGCCGACGAAGGGCGAAACGAAGGTGGCGCCGGCCTTGGCGGCGAGCAAAGCCTGCGCGGCCGAGAAGCAGAGCGTGACATTGACCATCGTGCCGTCGCCGGTCAGCGCCTTGCACGTCTTGAGCCCGTCGATTGTCAGCGGCACCTTGATGCAGACGTTCGGCGCGATCTTGCGGAGGATTTCCGCCTCTTTCATCATCGTCGCATGGTCGAGCGCGACGACCTCGGCCGACACGGGGCCGGTGGTCAGCGCGCAGATTTCGCGGGTCACTTCCTTGAAATCGCGGCCCGACTTGGCGATCAGCGACGGGTTGGTGGTGACGCCGTCGAGCAGGCCGGTCGCGGCGAGTTCCTGGATGTCGGCGATTTCGGCGGTGTCGGCGAAGAATTTCATGGCGCGGGGCGTTCCTTGTGCGAGCGATTCGTCGTTCCGCCTATAGCCCTCCCGCCGCCGAGACCAAACAGGCCGATGGGCGGCCACGCACAATTGACGAGCGGGCCGTCGCTGTGCATGGAACTGACGTGCGCTCGTCACTGGCGGGCACACAGACGCGCCGATTAGGGCACCGGATCGGCGTTGGAAGGACAACAGGCGGGCGCTGCCGACACACGGTGGTATTGCTATGCCCTTTCTCGAACGACGCCAAATTCTCGCCGGAAGCCTGACCTTGCCGCTCGCCGGTCTTTTGCCATCTCATCGGGCGGAGGCTTCTGAAACGCGCGACATTTTTGAATTGCTGCTTCGGCCGACGGTTCATACCGGGACCGAGCGCTGGTCGCTCGCCGAACGAATGGCGCACGGTCGCGTTCCGGGGGTCGCTATCGCCATTCTGCGCAAGGGCGAAATCGCCAGCGTGACGGGCTATGGCATCCGAAGCGCCGGACGGACTTCACCGGTTGGGCGCGATACGCTCTTTTCGGTCGGATCGGTCAGCAAGATTGCCGCCGCCGCGCTCTGCCTGAAGCTCGTGTCGCTGGGGCTTCTGGACCTCGATCGCAACGTCGACCACTGGCTGAAGCGCTGGCGGATTCCCCCGGGTCCTGCCGGGGATAGCGTGGCGATCAGCTTGCGGATGCTGCTTTCGCACACCGCAGGTTTCAGCGTGCATGGTTTCGAGGACCTTGTTCCGGGAGCACCTCTGCCGACGCTCGTCCAGACGCTCGATGGCGCCGCACCTGCAATCAATAAGGCGGTGACGCGGATCGACCCGGCGGGGACGCGGTCGCGCTATTCGGGCGGCGGCTATATGGTCGTGCAGGCGGTCATCGAGGATGCGCTGGGCCTGTCGTTCAACGCAGCGGCGTCGCGTTACTTGTTCGCTCCTCTTGGCATGATGCGCAGCCGGTTCGATGCCGCCCCGGCAGACGATACGACCGATATTGCGCATGCCCATGACGGCAACGGCAAAGCGGTGGCGCTTCCGCGCGGCTGGCAGAGTTTCCCCGAGCTGGCGCCGTCGGGCCTCTGGACATCCGCCGGCGACCTCGCCCGTCTCGTCCTTGCGCTGGGCGCGAGCTACCGGGCGCCGGGCGGCTTTCTGCCGCAGGATCTGGCGCTCGATATGATGACGGCGGTTTCACCGGGGCCTTTCGGTCTGGGGCCGCGCCTGGCCGGCGAAGGCGCCGCGCGTATTTTCCATCATGCGGGGGCGAACGACAGCTACAAGGCTTATATCGAAGGCAATCTTGCCTCGGGCGACGGTCTGGTGATTTTGACGAACGGTGCCAACGGCGACGTGCTGGGCGATGAAATCCGCAACGCGGTTTCCGATGCGCTGTCATGGCCGGGCGACTGGTCGGTGCAGACCGGGCCGATCGCGGCGACCAGTCTGACCGAAAGCTTCACCGGCACCTATGAACGGCGGCTGGATCATAGCCGGACGCTGGCCGGCATTCTCGATACGAGCTTTAGTGCAGAAAGCCTCGAGATCGGTCTGGCTGCGCAAGGTCTGCAAATGACGGCGAAAGGAAAATCGCGTACCTTGGTCGCTGTAACGAGCACCCGTTTCGTGGTGCCCGATGCCTATATTCCGGCGGGGACGTTGCAGCTGTCGTTCGATCGCGGCGCCGATCGCTTGGTGCGGGGCCTGACGGTTATCGGCGGCGGCGGGGTTCTGCTTTTCGACCGAGCCTAAACCCGAAACCTCTGGCGTTCCGTCTTTGTTCCGATTATGCGCGAACGCATGGCTAAAGCGAAACGTCAATATGTCTGCCAGAATTGCGG
The DNA here is from genome assembly GCF_001427105.1 of Sphingopyxis sp. Root154. Taxonomy (GTDB): domain Bacteria; phylum Pseudomonadota; class Alphaproteobacteria; order Sphingomonadales; family Sphingomonadaceae; genus Sphingopyxis. Next base: position 942,650 of record NZ_LMGI01000001.1, on the reverse strand, counting down.
TTCCGCAACCTATCGCTGGCAGGGCCAGTGCGCCGATTGCGGCGAGTGGAACACGCTCGTTGAGGAAGCGGGTGAAACCGTGTTTTCCGCCAAGCACGACCTCAGCCGCGGCGGGCGTACAATCGCGCTCGAAACGCTCGACGCCGACAGCAAGATGCCCGACCGCATGCTGTGCGGGATCGCCGAATTCGATCGCGCGCTCGGCGGCGGTTTCGTCGCGGGGTCGGCGACGCTGATCGGCGGCGATCCGGGGATCGGCAAGTCGACCTTGCTGCTGCAGGCGGCCGGAAGGCTCGCAAAGGCGGGCAAGTCGGTGGTGTATATCAGCGGCGAGGAAGCGGCGGCGCAGGTGCGGCTGCGCGCGCAGCGGCTGGGGCTCGGCGATGCACCCGTGGCGCTCGCCAGCGCGACATCGGTGCGCGACATATTGGCGACGCTCGACAAGCAGACGGCCGATTTCGTTGTGATCGATTCGATCCAGACGATGCATAGCGACCTGATCGACAGCGCGCCGGGGACGGTGAGTCAGGTGCGCGCGAGCGCGCAGGAACTGATCCGTTATGCCAAGGACAGCGATGCCGCGATCGTGCTCGTCGGGCACGTCACCAAGGACGGGACGATCGCGGGGCCGCGCGTGCTCGAGCATATGGTCGATACCGTGCTGGCGTTCGAGGGCGAGCGCAGCCACCAATATCGCATCCTGCGCGCGGTGAAGAACCGCTTTGGCGGCACCGACGAAATCGGGGTGTTCGCGATGGGCGAGGAAGGGCTGGGCGAAGTCAGCAACCCGTCGAGCCTGTTCCTGACCGACCGCAGCCTTGATGTGCCGGGATCGGTGGTGTTTCCGGCATTGGAGGGCACGCGGCCAGTGTTGGTAGAGGTGCAGGCGCTCACCGTGCGGCTGGCGAGCGGCGCGACACCGCGCCGGGCTGTGGTCGGCTGGGACAGCGGACGGCTGGCGATGGTGCTCGCAGTCTTGGAAGCGCGCTGCGGGCTGCAGATGGGCGCGGCCGAGGTCTATCTCAACATCGCGGGGGGCTATCGGCTCACCGATCCCGCCGCCGACCTTGCGGTCGCCGCGGCGCTGATTTCGGCGTTCAGCGAGCGCCCGGTGCCCGCCGACGCAATCGTATTCGGCGAGCTGTCGCTGTCGGGCGAAGTGCGGCAGGTTTCGCACGACGGGCTGCGACTGCGCGAAGCGGCGAAGCTCGGTTTTTCGCGCGGCTGGGGTCCCAAGGGCATGAAAGCGGTCGGCGGGATTTCGGTCACGGGTTTTGAACGCCTCGGCGAACTCGTTGACCTGATGCTCGGGCGCGACTAGCGACCGGCGAATGGGAAGTCTGACGGCTCTGGATATCGTCGTGCTGGTGCTGGTTGGCGGCGGCGCGGTGCTCGGTTTTTCGCGCGGCCTCGTGCAGGAGGTGACGACGCTGCTCGCGTGGATCCTCGCGATCGCGGCGGTGCGTTTCTTTCACCCGCTTATGACCGAGCTGCTCGCGGGCTGGGTCGGGACCGAGGGGGGCGCCGCGGCGCTCGCCTTCGTGCTGCTCTTCGGCGGGGTGTTCGCGCTCGCCAAATGGGGATCGCGCGCGATGGGGCAGCGCAGCCGCGCGTCGCTGGTCGGCGGGTTCGATCGCGGGCTGGGCGCGGGTTTCGGTGCGGTGAAGGGCCTGCTGATCGCCTCGATCGGCTTCATGCTCGTCACGTTGCTCTATGATATAGGGTATGGCGTTATGCAGCGCCCCGCATGGATGACCGACAGCCGCACCTATCCGGCGCTCAATGCAACGAGCAGCGCGATGAGCAAGGTCATTGCCGAGCGCCGCGCACAAGCGCGCGAGGCCGAAGCCAAGGCCGAAAAGCCATGAGTGCGCCGCTCTATAATCGCGACATTTTGGCGCTGGCGGTTGCGACCGCGGAATATCTGCCGATCGCCGATGCGCGCCACCGCGTGAGCAAGCGCGCGCCGCTGTGCGGCAGCGCGATCATTCTCGATCTCGATACCGACGATGCGGGCCGCGTGACGCGCGTCGGCATGCATGTCGAGGCGTGCGCGCTGGGGCAGGCATCGGCGGCATTGCTTGCGCGCCACGCGCCGGGGCTCGGCCTAACCGAACTGCGCGCCGCGCGCGACGGGATCGCCAGCTGGTTCGCGGGCGCGGACGCACAGCCCGACTGGCCGGGTTTCGACCTGCTCGCGCCGGCGCAGGGCTATCCGGCGCGCCACGGCGCGATCCTGCTGCCCTTCGACGCCGCCATCGCGGCGCTTGAGGATCAGGCGGCAGCGGCATGACGCTGCTCGCGCTCACGGCGGCTGCCGCAGAAGCCGCCGGGAAAGTCGCGGAGACCGCAACCGATACCGCGCTGGTCGAAGGCGCGATCCTGCTCGGCGTTGCGACTTTGTTCGTACTGATTTTCCGCCGGCTCGGGCTCGGCGCCGTGCTTGGTTACCTGATCGCGGGCGCAGTCGTTGGCCCGCACGGGCTCGGGCTGGTCGGCGGCGGCGAATCGAAGCTCGCCTTTGCTGAACTCGGGATCGCCTTCCTGCTTTTCCTCGTCGGGCTCGAATTGTCGCCGCGGCGGCTCTGGGACATGCGCCGCGCGATCTTCGGGCTTGGCCTGGCGCAGGTGGTCGTGACCGGGCTCGTGCTCACCGGGCTCATCCATCTGACTTTGGGATTCAGCCCCGCGGCCTCGCTCGCGCTCGGTCTGCCGCTTGCGCTGTCGTCGACCGCGCAGGTGCTTCCGGGGCTCAAAAGCTCGGGACGGATCAATTCGCCCTTTGGCGAGAAAGCCTTCTCGATCCTGCTGTTCCAGGATCTGGCGCTCGTACCGATGATCACGATCGTCGCCGTGTTGTCGCGCGCGCCCGCCGATCCGTCGGCGCCGCCGGGGTGGCAAATGGCCTTCTTCACCTTGTGGGCGATCGTCGTGCTCGTTCTCGCGGGCCGCTTCGTGGTCAATCCGCTGCTCCGGATCATCGGACGCTATGGCGAACGCGAGCTGTTCGTCGTCGTCGGGCTGCTCACCATCCTAGCGAGCGCGGCGCTGATGCACAGCCTGCACCTGTCGACCGCGCTCGGCGCGTTCATCGCCGGGGTGATGCTCGCCGACTCGCCTTATCGGCACGAGATCGAATCGGATGTCGAGCCCTTCCGCCTGATCCTGCTCGGCCTCTTCTTCCTGGCCGTCGGCATGGTGCTCGACGTCGGGGCGGTGATCGAGCGGCCGTTGCTCGTCCTCGGGCTCGCGCTCGGGCTCGTTGCCGTGAAGGTCGTTGTCCTCACATTGATCGTGAAATTGTTCGGCAAGCCGTGGCCGGTGGCGCTCGGGCTCGGCCTGTTGCTGAGCCAGGGCGGCGAGTTCGGTTTCCTGCTGTTCGCGCAGGCGGCCGACGCGCTGCTGATCCAGCCCGAAGCGGCGAGCCTGTTCAGCGCGGTGGTGACGCTGTCGATGGTGACGACGCCGTTCCTGATGCTGTTCGCGCGCAACCTCGAATTTTCGCCCGCCGCCGAGCCGTTCGACCTCGACGATCCGGCGGGTGCGCCGCGCGGGTCGGCGATCGTCGTCGGCTATGGACGGTTCGGCCAGATCGTGTCGCAGATGCTGCATGGCGTTGCCTGTTCAGTCACGCTGATCGACAAGAAGCCGAGCCAGATCGAGCTGTCGAGCCGCTTCGATACCAAGGTTTATTTCGGCGACGGGCTGCGCGTCGACCTGCTGCGCCGCGCGGGCGCCGATGAGGCGCGGCTGATCATCTTTTGCATCGACGATGCCTCGGTCGATGCCGCGGCGTTGAAACCGGTCGTCGATGCGTTTCCGAATGCGAAAGTCCTGATGCGCGTATTCGATCGCCGCCAGTTGCTCGCGATCGAGGGGGCCGGGGTCGACGGGGTCATTCGCGAGGTCTTTGAAAGTTCGGTCGCGATGGGCCTCACGGCGCTGCGCTATCTCGACGTCGATCCGCGCGAGATGGAAGATGTCGAGGCGACCTTGCGCCATCTCGACGAGACGCGGCTGCAGGCACAGATCGACGAGGGCGATATTTCGGCGGGCATGGACCATCGCTTCAAACCGGGCGGCGGTCGCGAGGCCGAAAGCGTGCTTGAGAAATTCCGTTTGCGGCGTCTGGCGGCGAAGGCGCTGAAAGACGATCCGAAGGACGAGGAAAGCGAGCAGGCGTCAGCGATGAACTGACGCCTGGCCGTCGAGGAACGCCGCGACGGCATCGAGTCCATAGTCTTCGGTGACGAAGCTCTGTCCGATACCGCGGGTCAGGATCAGCGGCAGCTTGCCGCCGCGCACCTTCTTGTCGTGCGCCATGTGCCCCGCGAGGGTCGCGCCATCACTGTTGACGCCCGCACTCGCGAGGCTGTGCGGCAGGTCGACGCTGGCGAGATGCGAGCGCACGCGTTCGGCATCGGCCGCGGGGCAAAGGCCGTTCGCGGCCGAAAACTGGTGTGCGAGGACCATGCCCGCCGCGACCGCTTCGCCATGGAGCAGCCGGTCCGAATAGCCCGTTTCGGCCTCGAGCGCATGGCCGAAGCTGTGGCCGAGGTTGAGCAGCGCGCGGATATCCTGCGTCTCGCGCTCGTCGGCGGCGACGATGCGCGCCTTGGCGGCGACGCTGTGCGCGATCGCCTTGTGGCGTGCTTCGCTGTCGCCCGCGAGCAGCGCCGCGCCATGCTCCTCGCACCAGGCGAAGAAACCGGCGTCGTCGATCAGGCCATATTTGACGACTTCGGCATAGCCGGCGCCGAGTTCACGGCGCGGCAGCGTTTCGAGCGTCGTCGGGTCGATCACGACGAGCGCGGGCTGGTGGAAGGCGCCGATCAGATTCTTGCCCGCCGCCACGTTGATCGCGGTCTTGCCGCCGACGCTGCTGTCGACCTGCGCCAGCAAGGTGGTCGGCACCTGGATGAAGTTGCAGCCACGCTTGACGATGCTGCACGCGAAGCCGACGAGGTCGCCGATCACGCCGCCACCGAGCGCGATGACATGGTCGCCGCGCTCGACGCCTTCGCCGATCAGCCATTCGGTCAGGCGCGCGAGCCCGGCCCAGCTCTTCGTGCCTTCACCCGGGTCGAGCACGAAGGAGGAGAAGGAGATATTCTCCATCGCGAGCGAGGTGCCGAGCGGGGTCAGATAATGTCCGGCGACATGCGTGTCGGTGACGATCATCGTGCGCGGGCGTTTCAGAAGCGGCGCGACATGCGCGCCGATGTCACGGATCAGCCCGTCGCCGATCAATATCGGATAGCTGCGGCTGCCCAGCTCGACGGTCAGGCTTTCCATTTCGGATCTTCCCACTTTGACAGGGCCTCGAAGATCGCTCGCACCGTATGGTCGTGCGGCGTGCTCGCCGAACTGACGCGAAGATGCGCCTCGGCATAGATGGGATTGCGGACCGCCGCCAGTTCGCGCAGCACCTCGGCGGGGTCGCGATTCTTGAGCAGCGGACGGTGGCTGCGGCGGCCGACGCGTTCGACGAGCGTCGGGATGTCGGCGTCGAGCCAGATGCAGAGGCTGCCCTGAAGGATCAGGGCGCGCGTCTCTTCATTGACGAAGGCGCCGCCCCCCGTCGCGAGCACCATCGGCCTTTCGCCCAGCAGGCGCGAAATCACGCGGCGTTCGCCGTCGCGAAAATGCGCCTCGCCGAAACGCGCGAAAATATCGGAGATCGTCATGCCTGCCGCGCGTTCGATTTCGTCGTCGGCGTCGGCGAAGCGCATGCCGAGGCGTTGCGCGAGGCGGCGGCCGATCGTTGATTTTCCCGACCCCATCAGCCCGACGAGCACGATCGACCGGTCGCGGATCGACGCGGGGACTGCTGGAGCCGGGCTTTTCGGGTTTCGCGACATGGTGCGCGCGGCTATACCGAAGGGGCCGCGCGGAACAATGGTTTTGCTGCGGTTCAAATGAGACGAACGGCAGGCATTGGATATTGCGCGCACGGGGCAGATCGGGAAAAGGCCGCTGGATCGCACGATTGATCGTGCTGGCGCTGGTGCTGGTGGCGTTCTTTCTGTTGCTGCTGTTCCTTGGCCGGCCGATCGAGCCGCGAATGATTGAGGTGGACGTGACCGACAAGATTGCCGAAAGCGCTCCACGATGAAGATGAAAACGCTTTCGCTGACGCTGGGCCTTTCGGGCACCGCACTTGCCGCCGCGCTGGTCCTGCCCGCGCTCGCACAGGAATCGCTGCTGCCCGAAGGCTTTGGCAACCCCGCCGAGACGCCCGCGCCGCGGCCGACCCCCACGCCGTCGCCGACCGCGACGCCGACGCCGGGATCGGCGCCGGTTAACGGAACTGCCCCGCCGCCCGTCGCGCCGACGGTCGGGACCACGAGCGCGAGCGCATCCGCCGAAAACGGCGAAGAGGGCGAGGACGGTGGAGAGGTCGAATCGGGCGGGCTGAAATACGACTTGCCGCCGGGCGCGCGCCGCCTGCTCACGCGTATCGGGCCGCTAACGCCCGAAACGGGCGGGCTTGCACCCGATGCGTTCGGCGTACGCGGCCAATACGCCGCCGCGATCATGCGCAAGACGAACGGCCAGTTCGCATCGCGCTGGGGCCAGATATTGCTTCGCCGTTCGCTCGCCTCGGCGATCGACACCCCCGACACGATCAATGGCGCCGACCTTGCGGCCGATCGTGCCTCGCTGCTCCTTCGCATGGGTGAATCGATCGCGGCGCGCTGGATCGTCCAGTCGGTTGATTATGACCGTGCCAGCCCGCGCCTCGTCGCCGCGGCGCAGCAAACCTATCTCGCCACCGCCGATCCGGCGGGCATGTGTCCCTATGTCCCTGCGGGTCTCGCGCATGGCGACGAGCAGGCGTGGCGCCTGTCGTCCGCCATCTGTTCGGGGCTGTCGGGCGAAGCCGGACCGGCGGGCTGGGCGATCGGCCGCGTGCGGTCGAGCGGCAAAATCTCGAACTTCGACATCTTGCTGACCGAACGCGTGCTTGGCGCAACGGGCGCCGGGCGCCGCTCGACGACGATCGAGTGGGACAATGTCGACCGGCTGACGAGCTGGCGTTTCGGCATGGCGACCGCGACCGCGATCCCGGTGCCCGAGCCGCTGCGCACCGCGGCACCCTCCAATATCAAAAGCTGGACGGTGCTTGCGCCGATGACCGACATGGCCAGCCGCGTCGCAGCCGCGCCCGAAGCCGCCGCGCGCGGCGTGCTGTCGAGCGAGGCCTATGTGTCGCTCCTGAGCGCCGCGGCGAGCGAAGAAGAGCCCGCCGAGGCGATCGTGACCCAGACCGATCGGCTGCGCGGCGCGTTTCGCCTTGCGGCCGGCGCCGACCGCTATGCTGCGATGCAGCAGCTGTGGGGCGCGGGCGGCACGCCGACGCAAAGCTATGCCGCGATGGTCGCTACCGCACGCGCCGCCGCAGCCTTGCCGGTCAATACCGACGTGGGCGGCGATCCCTGGCAGCTGCTGGGGTCGATGCTCGCGGGCGGATATGACGAAAATGCGATTGCGTGGGTTCCGACCGTTTCAGTCGGCAGCCGCGCATGGGCCGTGCTCGCGGTGGGGTCGCCGCGGCCGCTTACGGGCATGACCGCGGGCGCTGTCGGTCAGTTTGCGGGCGACGACGACAGCGCCGATACGCTGCGATCGAAATTCCTGCTGGCGGGGCTCGCGGGCCTCGGGCGGCTCGATGCGAGCGCGGCAGCGTCGGCGGCGAGCGATCTCGAGGTCGATCTGGGCAAGCAGACACGCTGGTCGCGCGCGATCATGGCCGCAGCCGAGCGCCGCGAGCCGGGCATGGTGGCGCTTCTCGCTGCGGCGGGGATGCAGGGCGAGTGGTCGAAAGTGCCGCCCTATCATCTCTATTATATCGTCCGCGCACTGCGCGACGTGGGCCTCGCGTCCGAAGCGCGCATGATCGCGGCCGAAGCGCTGGTGCGTGTCTGAGCCCATAATGCTGCCGGACATCGGCGATGTCTGACGCGGCGCTGATCGACCGCTTCCTCGAAATGATGGCGGCCGAGCGGGGCGCCTCGCGCAACACGCTTGCCGCTTATCGGCGCGATCTGGAACAGGCGGCCGAGTGGGTGAAGGGCCGGCTGGCCGACGCCGACGCGACGGCTTTGCGCAAATTGATGGCGGATTATCAGTCGCTTGCGGCAAGCAGCGCGGCGCGCAAGCTGTCGGCATTGCGCCAGTTCTTCGCCTTCCTGCTCGATGAAGGCGAGCGGGCGGACAATCCGGCGCTCGATATTGCCCGCCCCGCGACGCGCCGCCCGCTGCCGCGCATCCTGACCCACGACCATGTCGAACGGCTGTTCGCGCAGGCCGAAGAGGAAGCGGCGGGAGAAGCGCCGCCCGCCGCCGCGGTGCGGATGTTGCTTCTGCTCGAACTTCTCTATGGATCGGGGCTCCGTGCCAGCGAACTGGTGTCGCTGCCGCGCCGCGCGCTCACTGGCGAGCGCGAATATCTGATCATTCGCGGCAAGGGCGACAAGGAGCGGCTGGTCCCGCTGTCCGAACGCGCGCGCGCCGTGCTTGATCGCTGGGTGCCGCTGCTCATCGATGGCTCACCTTGGCTATTCCCATCGGGCAAGGCGCATATCTCGCGCGTGCGACTGTTCCAGATGCTGCGCGAATTGGCGGGTCGTGCCGGGGTCGATCCGACCGCGATCAGCCCGCATGTGCTGCGCCACGCGTTCGCCACGCATCTGCTCGAGGGCGGGGCCGATCTGCGCGCGCTGCAATTGATGCTCGGCCATGCCGACATCGCCACGACCGAAATTTACACGCATGTCGACAGCCGCCGCCTCGTCGAGCTGGTCAACAAACGGCATCCGCTGGCACGGATAGATGGCGCCCACCCCGAAGTTGACGTTGCGCCGCCTTCGTCCTAGCGCTCCCCTATGACAGCCTTTCTGGATTTCGAAAAACAGGTCGCCGCGCTTGATCGACAGATTGCCGAATTGCGCGAAATGGGGGACGACCCCACGCTCAACATCGACAATGATATCGCGCAGCTCGAGGACAAGTCCTCGAAATTGCTCCGGGATATTTATTCGAAACTGACGCCCTGGCAAAAGACGCAGGTCGCGCGCCATCCCGACCGCCCGCATTTCAAACATTATGTCGCCGGCCTGTTCGACGACTGGATGCCGCTGGCCGGCGACCGCAATTTCGGCGACGATCAGGCGATTTTGGGCGGAATGGCGCGGTTCCGCGGCCGCCGCGTGATGGTCATCGGCCACGAAAAGGGCGACGATATTCCGTCGCGGATGAAACATAATTTCGGGATGGCAAAGCCCGAGGGCTATCGCAAGGCGATCCGCCTGATGCAGCTCGCCGACCGTTTTGGCCTGCCGGTGGTGACGCTGGTCGACACCTCGGGCGCCTTTCCGGGGATTCAGGCCGAAGAGCGCGGCCAGGCCGAAGCGATCGCGCGCTCGACCGAACAATGCCTTGCGCTCGGCGTTCCGATGGTCGCCGCGGTGGTCGGCGAGGGCGGCTCGGGCGGCGCGATCGCGCTTGCCGCGGCGAACCGCGTGCTGATGTTCGAACATGCCGTCTATTCGGTGATTTCGCCCGAGGGCTGCGCGTCGATCCTGTGGCGCACGTCGGACAAGGCGGCCGACGCCGCCGCCGCGATGAAGATGTCGGCGCAGGACCTGCTGGGGCTGAAGGTCATCGACCGCATCGTCACCGAACCCGTCGGCGGCGCGCATCGCGCCCCCGAAGTCGCGATTGCCGCGCTCGGCGATGCGATCGAGCAGGAGCTGGGCGCGCTCGCAGGATTGCCGCGCGAAACCTTGCTCGCGGCGCGCGAGGAAAAATTCCTCTCCATGGGTCGCGCCTGAACCGGAACCCGATCGCGCGCATTTGCGTTCCCGATCAAGGCAATGACAAGTCCGGGCTATGGCGCGGCTTGCCTTGTCGTGAATCGGGGATATTCCCTGAGGACCAGAAGCATAAGGGAGGCGCGGCAATGACCGGGAAGACGAAAAACGGGCTGGCGATCAAGCTGGCGGCATCGGCGGCGCTCGGCAGCCTGGCCTTAACCGGCGCCGCAGACGCGCAGCTGAAGGCGGTCAAGACCGCAACGAGCATTTCGCCCGCCGAACGCAAACAGGGCACCGACGCGCATCCGCAGCTGATGGCCGAATTCGGCGGAGCCTATAATGGCCCGCAGGCCACCTATGTGAACCGCGTCGGGCAGAATATCGCCGTCCAGTCGGGCCTGTCGCGGTCGCCCAGCGATTTTACCGTCACGCTACTGAATTCGCCGGTGAACAACGCCTTTGCGATCCCGGGGGGCTATGTCTATGTCACGCGCCAGCTCATGGCGCTGATGAACGACGAGGCCGAACTCGCCGGCGTGCTCGGGCACGAGGTCGGCCATGTCGCGGCGCAGCACAGCAAGAAGCGCCAGTCGGCGGCGACGCGCAACCAGATCCTCGGCGTGCTCGGCGCGGTGCTGGGCGGGGCGATCGGCGATAATGGCGGGCTACTCGGCGGCCTCGGGGGGTTGCTCCAGAATAACTCTCTGCGCGTGGCGCAGCTCGCGACGCTGGGCTTTTCGCGCAGTCAGGAATTGCAGGCCGACCAGCTCGGCGTCCAGTATCTGCGCAGCGCGGGTTATGACCCGCTGGCGCTGTCGACGATGCTGACGAGCCTCGCCAACCAGACGACGCTCGATGCGCGCCTGTCGGGCGGCGATGCGCGCTCATTGCCCGAATGGGCGAGCACCCACCCCGATCCCGCGTCGCGCGTCCGCAACGCGCAAACGCTGGCGAGCCGGGCGGGCGGCAGCGGCGGCACCCGCAACGCCGACGCGTTCCTCGCTTCGCTCGATAATGTGCTTTACGGCGACGATCCCGCGCAGGGTGTGGTCGAGGGGCGCGATTTCCTGCATCCCGACCTCAAGCTGCGGTTCACGGTGCCGAACGGTTATGGCATGCAAAATGGTGCCGACGCGGTGTCGGTCAGCGGCAATGGCGGGCAGGCGCAATTTACGACCGGCGCGTACAGTGGCGACATGAACGCCTATATCGCCGCCGCGTTCAGGGCGGTGGCGGGCAACGCGTCGATCAGCCCGGGCACGATCCAGCGCACGACGGTCAACGGCATCCCGGCATCCTATTCGACCGCGCGGGTGAATACCCAGTCGGGGCAGGTCGATGTCACCGTCTTCGCTTATGAATTTTCGCGCAACAGCACGTTTCACTTCGTCACGCTGACGCAGGCGGGGGGCGGCAGCGTGTTCAATTCGATGTTCAATAGCGTCCGGCGGCTGAGCACGGCGGAAGCGGCGGCGATCAGGCCGCGCCGGATCGACGTCGTGACCGTTGGGCGCGGCGATACGGTCGCCAGCCTCGCGCGGCGAATGGCCTATAGCAATTATCAGACCGAGCGGTTCCAGGTGCTCAACCGCCTGACGGCATCGAGCCGCCTGACCCCGGGACAGCGGGTGAAGATTGTCGTGTACGCCAGCAGGTAATTGCTTTCTGCGAGAGCAAGAAAAAGGGCGGTGGATTGCTCCACCGCCCTTTCCGGATTTCCACCGCAATTAGCGGCGCAAGCCGACCCGATTACGGGGTGGCGGTCGTCTTATTGTTGAGCTCGGTCGAAACCTTGTTGAAGGTGTTGCCGACGCTGTTGCCGACTGCGCCCATCGCGGCGATACCGGCGACGGCGATGAGGGCCGCGATCAGGCCATATTCGATGGCGGTGGCGGCTTTGGTATCGCGAACGAACTTCTTGATGAACTTCATGACTGGTCTCCTGATTTCACTTACCCTGTTGACGGTCTGGTCTGGGTCAACATCCGGGGGTTTAGGGCGAATAGGTTTTGAAAATCTTAATGGCACCCGCCCGAAACCGGTGAGCTTCCGCCCCGAAAAGGGACGGCGGCCGCGGTCCTACATATTGTTTTCGGCAGCTTTGGAGACGCTTCCCCACATGTTGTTTGTGGAGTTGGCGACATTGCCTACCGCAACGACGGCCGCCAAAAAGACAAGGGCCAGGATCAGCCCATATTCGACGGCTGTCGCGGCCCTGGTCGACCGCATCAGCCTGTAAAAGTTTCGCATTGTTCCACCCCTGACTGAAATTATAGTTCCCGAGGGTGCCCATATTCACACAGGAAGGTTAACAATTTGTCCGTGCCAGACCCCGGAAAGCCGCAGGAAACCTCGCTCATCGTCGTGGCGGCCGCGCTCGTCGACCGCGACGGAAGGCTACTTGTCCAGCAGCGTCCCGAGGGCCTGTCGATGGCGGGCTTGTGGGAATTCCCCGGCGGCAAGCTGGAACCCGGCGAAACGCCCGAGCAGGCGTTGATCCGTGAAGTGGGTGAGGAACTTGCGATCGATGTCGATCATGCGTGCCTTGCGCCCGCCTGTTTTGCGAGCGACATGCTCGGCGACCGGCATCTGCTGCTGTTACTGTTCGTCTGCCGCAAATGGCGCGGGACGCCGGTGGCGCAGCACGCCAGCGCGCTGCGCTGGGTACGCCCCGTCGAACTGCACGGCCTCGACATGCCGCCTGCCGATAAGCCGCTGATCGGGCTTCTGGAGGCGCTGATCTAATCTTTCGGCTTGAGCGCTTCGGCGAGCGAGGCGGTGCCACTGCCGCGCCGTGCGGGTTGCGGCTGATCGGGATGCGGCGCCCAGCCGCTGAAATGGACGATGCGGAAGCTTTCGGCGATTCGGCCGTCGGGATCGCCCTGTCCCGCGAACGCGGCGGCAATCCGCGCGGCTTCCTCGCGCGTCAGGGGCGGCGGCGCGGGCGTGAGCCGGCTCGACAGGCCGGCGGCGCGCAGGTCGCGAACGAGTGCGAACCAGTCGCCATAACGCACCGTCAGCGCGTCGACATCGACGACGGGCAGGGTGAAGCCGACGCGCTGGAGCAAATTGCCCATCGCGGCGAGGTCGATCTGCGGATGCAGCCGCGCGATCGAACGCACCCCGTCGGTCATCACCGCACGGCGCAGCCGGGGCAGGCTGCCGTCGCCGACGAAGGCGCCGAGCAGCAGGCCATCGGGGGCGAGCAGCGCGCGGAGGCGGAGGAGCGCGCCGGGTACGTCGTTGACGCTATCGAGCCCCCCGGGCCAGACGATGAGATCGAAACTGGCAAAGGGCAGGTCGATGGAGTCGGCCTCGACCGCGATGGCTCCGGTTCCCGCGGCAAGGCGCGGCCCCGCCTCGGCGATGGTGAGGTCGGTGCCGGTCGCGCGCAGATGATCGGCGAGCGCGGCATCATGCGCGCCGATCAGCAGCGTGCGGGAAAATTCGCGCGTCACCATCGCGAGCCGGTCGAGCAAGGTTTCGGCGATAAGCGGCGCGAGGAAATTGGCCGATGCGGGCAGGCGCGCCATGCGGTCGCGCTGGGCGCCGTGGCGGGCCGGGGAGAATAGCGGGCGGGGAGGCTGCGACATCCGCCGCTTGTGCCGTCCCCGGCGATGCTTCACAAGCCGGTGATGGCGACGACGACGGGGGATGTCGAAAAAGACGGCGCGCCGGCCGGGGCATGGCCGGGCGGTTTGCGCGCCGCGGTGCGCGCGGTCGTCGATTATGCGCTGCCTCCGCGCTGTCCGGGATGCGGCATCATCGTCGGCGAAGACCGCCAATTCTGCCTGACCTGCTGGTCGTCGCTCGATTTTCTCGACGGACCTTGCTGTTCGCGCTGCTCGATTCCGTTGCCCGCCGCCTTGCCCGGCGGGCCGACCCAGTGCGGCGCGTGCATGGCGAGCGCGCCGCCGTTCGAGGGCGCGCCCGCGGCGGTCGCCTATGGCCCCGTCGCGCGCACGGTGGCGCTGCGCCTCAAATATGGGCGGCGGACAGGGCATGCCCGGTTGATGGCGCGACTAATGGCACGGCACCTTGCGATGCTGGGAGACGTGGAGGCGATGCTGTTGGTTCCGGTGCCGTTGCACCGCTGGCGGCTCTGGTCTCGCGGGTTCAATCAGGCGGCGCTGATCGCGGACGAACTGTCGCGGCTGACGGGGGCGCCACGCGATCATCATCTGCTTTTGCGGATCAAGGCGACCGCATCGCTGCGCGGCAAGGGGCGGCGCGAGCGCGATCGGATCGTCGCCGGTGCCTTTGCGCTGGCGGGCGATGGCAAGGCGCGCGCGGCGGGGCGGCATCTGGTGTTGCTCGACGATGTCCATGCCAGCGGCGCGACGCTGCGCGCGGCCGCGCGGGTGCTCGGGCGCAGCGGCGCCGCGCAGGTGTCGGCGCTCACCTGGGCGCGCGTCGTTCCTGAAGCCCTGATGACAAGCAACATATTTGACTTTGCTTCGTTGGATTCCGATATGGCGCGTGAAGGATGACAGGATAGCCGCATGGCCAAGATTGAAGTTTTTACGAAGTTCTTCTGCCCCTATTGCTCGCGCGCAAAGGCGCTGCTCGAACGCAAGGGCGTCGAATATCAGGAGATCGACCTGACGATGGACCGCGCCGGGTTCGACGCCATGGTCGCACGCGCGGGCGGCGCCCGTACCGTTCCGCAGATTTTCATCGACGGCAAGCATGTCGGCGGCAGCGACGATCTGGCCGCGCTCGATGCACGCGGCGGGCTCGATCCGCTGTTGGGGCTGGTCTGACCTTGATCGTTTTCGACCTTTGCTGCGCCGCGGGCGATCATCGCTTCGAAGCCTGGTTCGCGAGCAGCGAGAGCTTCTCCGACCAGCAGGGGCGCGGGTTGATCAACTGTCCCGTGTGCGGCGATGACGATGTAAAAAAGGCGGTGATGGCGCCACGAGTAAGTGCCAAGTCCAACCGTCAGGCACTGGCCCCGCCGCCCGCGAAACCCGGCCCGGGCGAGCCGTCACCCGACCTGGTGCGCAAATTGCTCGCCGACATTGCCGCGAAGCAGGCCGAAATGCTGCCGCAGTCGCGCTGGGTAGGGCGCGAGTTCGCCGATGCGGCGCGCGCGATGCACGAAGGACGCGCGGCCGAAGACCTGATCCACGGCCAGGCCTCGCCCGAAGAGGCGCGATCGCTGCACGACGACGGGATCGCGGCGATGCCCCTGCTCGTGCCGATCGTCCCGCCCGAGGCGACCAATTGATCCATCGCGATTGACGCTTTGCGCGCTCCGCCGCTACACGAGCGACGGCGCACCCGTAGCTCAGCAGGATAGAGCATCAGATTCCTAATCTGGGGGCCGTGGGTTCGAATCCCGCCGGGTGCACCATTTCTCAAGGACTTAGAACAATATGACCACAAGCCCTTTACAACTGAGGGCTCGCGGCTCGGGTAATTCGGTAGAGCCTTTAATCTCTTGAGGATTATTGGCGGGATCGGCATATGTGGCTTTCAACAGCAACCACGTAGCGCGCACTGGATTTGGGGATGCGTTTCTGCGTCTGCTTTGCGCCCGATGGCAGCCCTCCAGGGGACCGTGTGGCGACTAAAATGTGCCATTCGTTCAGTCGAGCGTCGCTCTGGAGATAAGTTGCAAACTGTTATGGCGCGTTTGTCCGGAAATCAGAAGGGCACCAAATCGAGGCGGTGACCGACTCCGTAAAATGGCCGCCAAAGGAGGCACGCATGCCGACGCGTTCCTATGCTATTATCGAAGCCCCTTCCACACTGGGCCTGGCGACTGACGGAGTGGAGCGCTTGCCCGGGCAGCTCCTGGATTTCGGCCTTGCGGAGCGCATCCATGCGCGCAGCGCAGCCCGGCTGGCGGTACCTCCGAGGAACCCTGTGCCCGATCCCGAGACCGGCATCCTGAATAGCAGTGCAATTGCGGCGTGGTCGCCGAAGCTCGCCGACATAGTAGAATCGGTGCTGGACGCGGGTGAATTTCCGATCGTGCTGGGCGGCGATTGCACGATCGTGCTGGGCTCGATGCTCGCGCTGCGGCGGCGCGGCCGCTACGGCCTGTTCTTCATCGATGGCAACGCCGATTTTTTCCAGCCCGAGGCGGATCCCAATGGCGAGGGCGCCTCGATGGACCTTGCCCTTGTCACGGGCTTTGGTCCGTCGCGCCTGACCGATATCGAAGGTCTTTGTCCCCTGGTCCGTCCCGAAGACGCTGTCGCGTTCGCGTATCGTGATCACGAGGACCAGGCCGAGTACGGAAGCCAACCGCTCCCGAAAGAGCTTAAGGCAATTGACCTTCCCGCCGTGCGTGCGATGGGTATCGAAGCCGCGGCGCGCGAAGCGGTTGGCCATCTGACGCGAGAGGATCTGGACGGCTTCTTCATCCATCTCGATGCCGATTGCCTCGACGATGCCGTCATGCCGGCTGTCGATTTCCGCGTGCCGGGCGGGTTGTCGTGGGACGAGCTGGGGGCGACGCTTCGAATGGCCTTGGCGAGCGGCAAGGCGGTCGGCCTGGAGATCACCATCTACAATCCCAGGCTTGATGAAGATGGCTACGCCGGGCGCGGCCTGGCCGACCTGCTAGCTGCAGCGCTCGCACAGACATAGCGAGCGGCCACAACCAGCCGCCCTAGCGCGCCTTCACCCGGAACGCCGCCGCGGCGCGGGCGATCGTCTCCGCAGCGAACGGCTCGCGCAGCCGGTTCTCGGGATCGTCGCCGACCGCCTCGTCGCGCGTGACGCCCCGTTCCGCCAGATCTTCCGCGTGGATCAGCATCAGCTCGCGGCGGCCATAGCCCGTGCCCTTCGGGTCGTCGAGCAGACGGACAAGGCGCGCGCTCGCCAGATAGGGCGGGAGGGTGTAGCCGGCGCGTGCGATCATTGTGCGGACACGTTCGGTGTCCGATCCGGCGCGGCGCGGCGGCCGGGTGGTGTCCATCAGCGAGCCGCGCACCCAGGTGACGGCGCCGAGCAGGTTCATTCGCCGGTCGATATCCCCATAGGTGAAACGCGAGTCGGGTCGGCTCGGCAAATAGGATTCGAAATGCACCCAATAAAGGCGGCGGACGCGCCGGTCGGGACCCGCCTCGACGAACAGATGGATCTCGCAATCGGCCACGCCGTAAAGCGCGAAGCGTTCGGCGCCTAGATAGACGGCATTCGCCGGCACCCGCACCGTCAACCCTTCGCGTGGATGGAGGACCGATCGTCCCCTGACCTGCGCCTCCGGCGCTGCGACCGTGGGTGCCTCCTGCGCTGCAACCGATGTTTCCTGCGCCTTAACGGGCACGCAGCCGGTCGCCAGAAGGGCGGCCGTCGTCATATTCCCGATCATCGTAGCGGCGAGACGCGGGGTGGGGCGAGCGGGGAAGGTCATGATGTCGAGGCTCCTATGGCTGGCTCAAGCGGAATTATTGCGCACCGCGCGAAGCGCAACGGGTTTGCCAACGAACGGCTCAATTGCGGTGCCGGCTTCCACGCGCCGCCTCCGCGATGTCGTGCGATGCCGTCTCCTGTGGCTCCGCGGCGAATCCTAACCCCGATATCTCGGGGCCGCTGGTCGGGCGCCGACGGAATGAATGCGCTCGAGCAGACTAACATCCACAACATCACCAACTCCCTTGTTCAGCGCTTTGAGAAGTTCTGCCTTTACCGGCAGCTTATGTCTCCCACCGCCAATGGCCATAAACGCGCTCGCGATGGGCGAACCGTCGATCGTGGCCTTTATCTTCACCATGCCTTTGGTGCCAAAGAAGCTGGCCGATTCCGGCCAGACAACGTAGGTCCAGCCACCCTTGTTGGGGCTCTTCTCGATGGTGGCTTGGAAACTTGCGAGCGGTGACGTTGTCATGATCGGAAACTCCCGAGTTGAAATGTCATGAAAGGCGGTGTGGCGCTACGTCGCCTGCTTCCTGAGGTTGGCCCTGAGGCAGATTGTCATGACGGCCACCGTCATGAGCGCATCAAAGGCATGGACGCAGTAGAGGATGACCGGATAGCCCTCGTGGATGACCGACCCAATAATTGCCATGGCCTGAAAGCCAAGCCAGAGCCGGAACGATATCTGCAGCGACGCCAACACCCCGACAGCCGATGTGCGCAGCAGAATGTAGTCCAGGGCATATGCGACGACCAGGTTTCGGATGATCTGGGCAATAGGTTGCCACGGCGCAAAAGCGTCGGCTGAAGCCCCCGAAAGCTCATGCCAGACGGTCCCCACAACCACGCCATAATAGGTGGCGCTGAGCACGAACGCGGCCAGAGCGGCAACAACAATACGGGTTGTCGAGGATGCGGGCAAATTGGCTCTCCTTCGATGCTGCGATGCCATTTGAGTTTGCGAAGGCCCAACAGGATTGCTCCGGGAAAGTATCGAGATCAGCTGCTCGATGGGCTTCGGCGACAGCGTTACTGCTTTGCGACCCGTCGCCGGGCCGAGCGAGGCGCGTGCGAGATTTTTTGCCCGGTCATCCAGCTCACCAGTGTCGAGAAATACTCAGGCGCTTCAGGCCGTACTTGCTCCGTCCGGGCGGGGTCCATCTGCGCTTTAGGATCCATCGAGGTTGCCATATGATGGTCCGCGCCCGCGATCACGCGTACGGTGATGCCCGGGCGCGACCGGGCGTTGATCCGCGCGACTGACGTCGCCACCGGCACCACCGGATCGTTGGCGCCAAACAGAATCAACGCGGGCACCCGGACCTTGTCGAGCGTTGGCAGCGGGTCGTACTCGATCTCCTTGCGCCAGCGCGATGTTGTCCGATCAGCCACGGTCTTGCTCATATAAAGCTGATCGAACCACGGCTTCGTCTTGGCCGCGTCAACAAGCGACTGCGCCCCCACGCGGTCGCCGCTTCCCCGCATATAATCGTCGACCGCTTTGCGCATCGCGCGCATCTGGTCGATCTCGGCCTCCGAATAGCCGTTAATGCGCATGTAGCTTTCGGATCGGAACATCATCTGAACGTCTGGCGCGACCACCGGCGCGGCGATCGAGACAACGAAGCTTATGTCGGAGCTGCGCGTCGCCGCCAGCAGCGACAGCCAGCCGCCCTGGCTCAGCCCCCATATCCCAATCCGCCTGGGATTTATCCGCGGATCGGTCTTGAGCATCTGCACCGCGGCGATCGCGTCATCAGCAAGCATCGCATAGTCGCTGTCCTTCAAGCTTCCGCCCGATTGTCCGCTGCCACGCCGGTCGTAGGTTAGCACCGCGATTCCGATTGGCGGCAGCATTTGCGTCAGGTGTCGGTAGAGCAACGCGTCTGCGAGCGGCTTCGAGGCGGTGTGCGTGACCACAATGGCGCCCAATGCCTGCCCGCCCTCGGGCAAATACAGCGTTCCACCCAGCGTCGCATCGCCGTTACGGAACGTTTTGCTTTCGGTTACAATTTTCGTCGTCGGTGCGGCGCTCCATGGCAGCGATCCTGCCTCTTGCGCGGCGGCCGGGGCATCGGCGGTATATATGAGCAACATCGCCATGGTCCAAAGGGTCACGCCGACCTTGCCCAATGGGCGCTTGCCGGGCCGATACGTGTCGCTCGCTTCGACCAGCTGCCGCGCCCACTTATAAATACTGTCGATCGGCAGCGTCTGGATACCGTTCATATTCCCTCCTCGTTGCCTTGCGCTGCAAATCGCCTGATAGTCGCGCAGCTGGCCCGGTGATGACCTCCTCGCGAGCGCTGCTTCTCTCCGTGCATCGCGCCGAGCAAGATCGCAGTTCTCCCGTCTTTCCAGCATGGCGGAGAGACTGTTCTTCCTCGCAAACGAGAGCGCCCGGTTGCCTGTATTCATGTCTTCGAGCGTTCCAGCCGAGCGGCGTCGCACACTTCGTTCGCTATGGTCTCGCTGCCGACCAAGGTGCCGCCTTCGCGCTGAGCGGCCCGCCCATTGCTATCGCGTGACGTGCCACTATGCGGCGACGCGGCGGGTAATTGCACCGTGACGCGAAGCCCGCCGCCGGCGCGGGGCGTCAGGGTGAGAGTCCCGTCATGCGCTTGGGTGATGCTTTGGACGATGGCCAGGCCGAGGCCGACACCTGCGTGGTCGGAGCGTATTCGTTCGGCGCCGCGCTGAAATGGTTCGGTAAGCCTGGGAGCCGATTGCCGGGTCAGCGTCTCGCCCGTGTTTTCGATGGTGAGCGTCACTCTACCGGGATGAACGCTTGTTGTGACCCAAATGGTGCCGTGTTCAGGCAGGTTGTGGACGATCGCGTTGTGCAGGAGATTCGTAGCCAATTGCTGCAAGAGCGCCTGCGAGCCCATGGTTGGCGCGATGTCGCCAGAGGTTTCGATGGAGACGCCATGCTTTTCAGCGAGAAGGAGGAGCGTTTCGATAGCCTCTTCCGCCATGAGGGACAGGTCGACCTGCTCTCGGGCGAAGGACCGTTGGTCGGCGCGGCTTAGAAGGAGCAATGCTTCCGTGAGATCGATTGCTCGGACGTTGACGGCGTGGAGGCGCTCGATGAGTTCGCCGGCGTCGCGGTTCGGATCGTTGCGAGCGACCTCGAGAAGGGTCTGCGAGATCGCGAGCGGGGTGCGCAGCTCGTGTGAGGCGTTGGCCGCGAACCTCTGCTGTTCGGCGGCCTGCGCCTCGAGCCGCGCGAGCATGGCATCAAAGCTGTCGGCGAGTTCGCGGAACTCGTCTTGACGGCCTTCCAGCCCGATCCGGTGGGAGAGCGACCCGGTTGCGGCCACGCGTGTTGCATCGCTGATGCGGGTCAGGGGCGCGAGCATGCGTCCCGCGAGAATCCATCCTCCCACAAGGCCGAACATCAGCATGAACCCCAGCACGATGACTGCCGCGGGGGCGAAGATGATCGGACCGAAATTGCTTGGGTCGAACACGCGTGGAAAGTCGGAGAGGTTCGGAACGAGCGCTCTGAAAGGACGATCTCGCAGCAGGAATACCCACACAGCAGCGAGCAGCAGGGCGCCCGCCAGCATAAGGAACCCGACATAGCTGATGGCAAGTTTGAGCCGAACGCTCAATCCCGGCTTTCTAAGCACCAGCACTTCCCTCATTTTCGGCCGCCGGAGCGGTGTGGATTCGATAGCCGACGCCGGGCACCGTGGCGACGAGCCAAGGTTCGCCGAGCCGTTTGCGCAGGGCCGACACGGTGATGCGAACGGCGTTGGTGAACGGGTCGGCATTCTCGTCCCAAGCCTGCTCCAGCAGCGCCTCGGCGCTGACGACACCGCCTTCGGCCGCGACGAGGATTTCGAGCACCGCGAACTGTTTCCGGGTGAGCGCGACATATCGTCCCTCGCGGTAGACCTCACGGCGGAACGGATCGAGGCGCAGGCCCGCGATCTCCCGCACGGGCGGCCTGTTATGCGCGCGCCTGCGGTCGAGCGCTCTGAGCCTGAGCACGAGTTCTCGAAGCTCGAAGGGCTTAGTGAGGTAGTCGTCGGCGCCCAGTTCAAAGCCGGAGGCCTTGTCATCCAGCCGGTCGGCGGCGGTGAGCATCAGGATCGGCATGCCGCTCCCGGACGCGATAATGCCTTTTGCGATCTCGTCGCCCGAAGGGCCGGGAATATCGCGGTCGAGGACGGCAATGTCGTAGGTGTTGATGCTCAGCAGCTCCTGAGCGGAGTCGCCGTCATAGGCGATGTCGCCGGCGATCGCTTCATGGCGCAGGCCGTCGCGGATGGCTTCGGCCAGATAGGGTTCGTCCTCGACGATCAACACGCGCATAACGCCGTTATACTACGCGCTGGCACATATCGTCAGCATATCGAAAAACACCTACGGGCTGACAACAACAACGCTGCCTTATTGGCGGCATGACCTACGAACGAACCCGGACAGCAACCCGCCCACAACGGCGGAAAATCCCCATCCCCGTCGCCGTGGGGATCGCTGCGGGCGCCGTGGCGCTCGGATACCATCTGTCCTCAGCGTCCTTTGCTTCGGCGACCCGCAATATCCGGCCGCGAGCAATTGCAGCGATGGCGGCCGAGCAAATCGGCGACCTTCGGGCGCATCGGCCTCGTCGTCCCGGCCCGCCGCCCCCTCTCCGCGGCGGTCATCGTGACGCAGATGGCCGGGTTCAAGGTTCCGCCGCTCGCGGCATAACAGTCGTCGATCGCGGCGTGCCGGCCGTAGCCAACCTTGATCCCGATATGCGCCGGGCCCTTGGCCGGGCCGCAAGGGATGCCGCGAGGAGCGGGGTCACCATCTACATCAACAGCGGCTGGCGTTCGCAGAAGCGCCAGCAACAGCTGCTCGACCGGGCGGTCCTGAAATACGGCTCGCAAGAGGCAGCCGTCCGCTGGGTCGCCACGGTAAAAACCTCTTCTCATGTTTCGGGGGACGCGGTCGACATTGGTCCTCCCAGCGCAATTGCCTGGCTGTCGAGGAACGGCGCTGAATACGGGCTGTGCCAGATCTATCGCAACGAGCCGTGGCACTACGAGCTGCGTCCAGGAGCTGCTCATGCAGGATGCCCGCCCCAATATCCCGACCCAACGCATGATCCAAGGATGCAACAATGATCAGCCGAATGACTCCGGGCCCGCCAGCGCTACCGCGCTCTGCCATGTCGGCCGCCACACAGAACGCCATCCACACAACGACGGCCGCAAGCGCGCGGAACCTGACCAAGACCTTCGGCCGGGGTGAAGCCGAGGTCCATGCCTTGCGCGGGATCGACCTCGACCTCCCGCGAGGCCGGTTCACGGCCATCATGGGGCCGAGCGGATCGGGCAAGTCGACGCTGATGCATTGCCTTGCCGGACTCGATCAGGGCAGCGGCGGCGCCGTCACCGTCGCCGGAACCGACCTCGGATCGCTCGACGACGACGCGCTAACGATCTTCCGCCGCGAACACATCGGCTTCGTTTTTCAGTCCTTCAATCTGCTGCCGATGCTTACCGCAAGCCAGAACATCCTTCTCCCGCTTGAGCTCGCTGGTCGCGGAATCGACGATGCGGCGCGGGAGCGCGCGCGGTCGCTCGCCGAAGCGCTCGGCGTGTCAGACAGGCTCGCTCATCTGCCCGCCGAACTGTCGGGCGGCCAGCAGCAACGTGTTGCGATTGCTCGGGCCCTGTTGACGCAACCCGATCTGCTATTTGCCGACGAGCCTGCCGGGAACCTGGATAGCGCTACGGCGGTGGAGGTGCTGGACCACCTGCGCCGGGCAGTGCGCGAGCTCGGCCAGACGGTCGTAATGGTCACGCATGATCAGGACGCCGCGAAATACGCCGACGATGTGATCTCCATGCAGGACGGGAGGATCGTCTGATGCGAACCGTCTTCTTCGCATCGCTGCGCGCCTCAAGCCGCAGGTACGTGGCCGCGGCGATCGCGGTGATCGTCTCGGTCGCCTTCGTCGTTGTGATCGGCGTGCTCATATCCGGCGCGCGCGCCGGACTCATGCAAAGCGACGGAGCGCCCTACCGCGGTGCCGACTATGTGATCGACGCGCCCGAGGGCCGCCCATCGCCGGGCCCGTCATGCTGCCCCGGAACGCTGAACACATCTGCCGCGATCGAGCTCATCGAGCGGCTCGGCGAGAACGCATCCGGGCTTGGCCGCGTCGCGTTGCCCGCGCACGACGAAGGCGGGGCGCCGCTAGGTTCCGGCGACATGCGGGGCGAGACGACCGTGGGCCCGATTGCCACCGCGACCGAGATGCGCTGGCAGAAGCTCGTTTCGGGCCGTTTCCCCGCACGCATGGGCGAAGCGGTGATGCATGTGTGGGACGCGAAAGCCCAGGACATCGCGATAGGAGACCGCATTCGCGTCGGCGAACGGGCGACCGCGACCGACCTGGAAATTGTCGGCTTCGTCGAGTCCCCCACAACCTGGACTCAGGCATCCATGTACGTCAGCTGGCCGCAATATTTGCAGTGGCGAGACCACGCCACTTTCCATATCGGCAGCGTGGCGGTGCGAGGGGACGTCGGTCGGCTCCCGGAAGGCATGGCGGTGCATCCGGCGGCGGAATATGTCACCGAGAGCCTGGCGCGCCTCAATAACGGCACGGACGCCTTCGCATTGATGCTGCTGCTTTTCGCCAGCGTTGCGCTCTTCGTTTCGGTGCTGGTTGTCGCCAACACCTTCTCCATCCTGTTCGCGCAACGCCTGCGTGACTTTGCCCTGCTCCGTTGCGTGGGCGCGACCCGGCGGCAGGTCATGGGTTCGGTGCGCCGCGAGGCGGCCGCCGTCGGGCTACTCGCGTCGCTGGCCGGGACACTGGTCGGCGTCGGACTCGGCTACGGCCTGATCCCGCTGATCAACGCCCTCGCGCCTCGTACCCCGATGGGGCCTCCTACGATGCCTACGCTCTGGTTGCTGGGCGGGTTGGCTGTCGGATTGATGGTCACGATGGCCGCATCCTGGTTGCCGACCCGGCGCGTGGTCCGGGTGAGCCCGCTGGCGGCGCTGCGCCCGGAGACCACGGTTGACGTGCACCAAACCGCCGGCCGGGTGCAGCTGGCGCTGAGCGCTTTCCTCCTGGTCACCGGGCCAGTCCAGCTCGGGATGGCGATGATCCAGGGCAGCACGGTGCTCATGGTGAGCGGCGGCGCAGCGATGTTCGCCGGGGTTCTGCTGCTTGGGCCGGCGTTCGTTCCCGCCCTTGTCCGCGCCCTCGGCGCGCCGCTGGGTCGATATGGCCGCATGGCAGCCGAAAATGCGGCGCGCAATCCGCGCCGGACCGCGGCCACTATGGCCGCGCTGCTGGTCGGCGTCACCCTGGCGACCGCGATGCTCACCGGGATGGCCACATGGCGCATGGCGATGGACAAACACCGGGACACGCGAATCCCCATCGATGCCTCGCTTACCCTCCTCAACAAGCCGGTCACCGCCGACCTTCTAGACGATGTACGTCGCACGCCCGGTGTGGAAAGGGCCATCGCCGTGGATGGCACCTTGGCCCGGATCACGGGTTGGGACGCACCAATCCCCGTCCTGACAACGCGGGAGGCGGCGCAGGTGGCCCGCGATGGCGGGGCGTTCGCCCACCAGATAGAGCCGGGGACGATCAGACTAGACCATGATGCTTTTCGCTCCCCTCACAAGGAACTGAATATCAAACCCGGAGACAGGGTGACGGTGCGTGTCGGCGATCGTCAAGTCAGACTGCGGGCCATCCTCCTGGGCGGTTGGGGCAAGGCCGCCATGGTCGCGCCCGAGACCTTCGCGCAGCTCACCGACACGTCCCAACCGCATGTTATCTGGGTCCGCGCAGCTCCGGGCGCCAATTGGCTCGAACTCGTCGATGACCTGGACGGGCTGGCGGATGCTTCCGGCGCCGTGTTCGAAGATCGTTTGCAAGCCCGCGCCGTGGGGAACCGGCAGCTGGACATCCTCACCTGGTCGGCGCTCGGCCTGCTCGGCATCTCCGTGGTGATCGCCCTGATCGGAATTGCGAACACCCTCGGGCTCTCCGTTCTCGAACGCGCCCGCGAACACGCGCTGCTGCGCGCGCTCGGACTCACTCGCAGGCAATTGCGGCGAATGCTGGCTTTCGAGGCGCTGCTGTTATCTATCATGGCGACCTTGCTCGGCACCGCCATCGGCGTCGGGTTCGCCTGGGTTGGCTATGAGACGTTCGTGAAGCGGGCTCTCGGCGAGGCGACCATGCAAGTCCCCTGGCCAGCGCTTGGCGTCGTTTTCCTCATCGCCGCCCTGACCGGACTCCTCGCCAGCATCCTCCCTGCGCGCCGGGCCGCCAGGGTGACCCCAGCAGGGGGGCTATCCCTCGACTGATTTTTTGGCTGCGTGTTGTGATGCGATTTGTTCAGAGCGCCCGAAAATGAATGTATCGATCGCCTCCTATCATTCGGCCGGCTCACCGACGCCAACGACGGTCAGCAGCGCGCCCGCAAGGGGCTCGTGGAGGAGCGCCTCAACGTCGAGGCCAAGTCGCGCCGTGGTGACAAAGAGAGTTCCCTCGGGTCCAAGCGCGCAGCTGGTGGGTCGTGAGACAGGTAGATCGATCCGGTGTGAAAAGCGGCCGTCGGCTTCGACTTTCTGGATCGCGCCGCAGTTAAACAGCGTGCTCCACATACTGCCGTCTGATGTGACAAGCAGGCCGTCAGGGAAACCGTCATCACCGCCGAAGCTCGCAAAGGATCGGCGAGTCCCGACCGTGCCGTTCGTCGCATCGAAGTCATAGGCATAAATGACCGGTACGCGGCTGTCGGTAACGTAGAGCGTCCGGCGATCCGGGCTCCAGTCCAAGCCATTAATCAGCGTGAAGCCACGATCCATCACATGCCAGCTTCCGTCGGGATCATAGCGATAGAGAAGCCCGGTGTCCTTGCCGATCGCCTTGTGCATCAGGCCGACCCAGAGACGTCCTTGCTCGTCGAAGCGACCGTCATTCAGCCGGAAATTGTCCCCATCATGTGGCGCCGTCGCGAAAGGTTCGACTTTACCATCGTCGTCGATCGTCGCGAGATCGCAGCCCAAAGCTATTATCAGCACCCCGTCGGCGCGCTCGGCAACCATACCGATCAGGTCTGGCACCCCGATCGCGCGGTTACGGCCCGTTGTCGGATCGAAGTGGTTGAGCGTCCGCCCCTCTGTGTCGACCCACAACAGGCGTTGGCGCCGTTCGCTCCACAATGGGCACTCGCCGAGGACCGCCATCGCCTCGAATGCCGCGCTCACGCGTTTCGGACTCCGCGTGCGCAATTCGGGCTGATCGACAGCTATCCGTGACCACGTATTGGCGACCGCTTCGGGAGTGGCGGCATTCACTGCGGCTAGGTCGTGAGGATAGGAAACATCCGTCGCCTCGCGCGCTTTGGTTGCCACGAACTGGCCACCCGCCGCCCGGAGCACCCAGCCGCTTTTGTTGCAGTCGGGCGAGACGAGATAAAGCGCTCCGGGGGCCACCGCGTTGGGCATCAGATCGTCAGGTTCGTCCTCGATGCCCCACATCCTTGTCTTGGCGACCGGTGAAATCGCGTTGACCAAGATGCCGTGCTTTTCACCTTCGAGCGCTAGCGTATTGACGATGCCGATCGTCGCCATCTTCGCGGCGGCATAGGCGGCCAGACCCTCCTGCGCATATTCAGGATAGATGGCGCGGTCCGACGTCGTCAGCAGAATACGCCCGAAACGGGCCTTGCGCATCGCGGGCCACGCCGCCTGCGCCAGCCACAACGACGTGTCGACGCTCAATCGCATCATGCGGTCGAGGTAGTCGGGCTTCAGTTCCTCGATTGGCTGGTATCCGACCCAGCCAGCGTTGTGGATCAGGATATCGAGCCGTCCATGATCGGCGAGGATCCGCCCAATTAAGGCCGCGCACTCCTCGCGCGTCGCGATAGGGTCCGATGACGCAATGGCGCGCGCGTCGTCCGCCCCAATCCGTCTCGCGGCACCTTCTGCTACCAGGCGATCATCGCCCGTTCCATCGTCCTTTGTGCCGCTGTCTTGCACGATGACAATGGCACCTCGCGCCGCAAGCGCTTGGGCATAAGCGAAACCCAAACCTCGCCCCGCTCCGGTTATCAAAGCAACCCGGCCGGTGAAATCTATCATGGCACATCTCCTTGCTGCGGAAGATGCGAACGCCGTTGAAAATGTTCCAATACCGATGACAGGACGCCGTGATAGGCGGCAGCTATCGACGCAAAACCCCGGCAAGGAGCGCGGCTGCGGAATTATCAATATTCGCGCGATGACATAGCAATATCTCGAATGTCGCTGCTTCGCCATCGAGCACGCGATAGCTTATTTCTCCGGGTCGAACCGAAGCCATACTCGCCGGCACGATGGCGAGCCCCATTTCTATCGCTACGAGTGACAGCACCGCATGCATGCCGTGCGCCTCTTGTACAATGCATGGAGCAAATCCGGCTTCGCCACAAAGTCGCATCACCTGATCGTAAAAGCCCGGTCCCTGCGAACGGGGCCAAATAATCATCTGCTCTCCGGCGATATCTGATAGTTTCAGGTCAGGTGAAGCGGCGAGGCGATGCGATAGAGGCAGCGCAATCGCCAGGCGGTCGGCATCATAAGGTTCGATCCGCAACCCGTCCGCGGCGCTCAGCGGCGGAATAACGATCGCCAGGTCGATCTCGTCGGCTCGCAGAGCCGCTATCTGCATCGCGGTGGTCATCTCGCGCAGATCGATCCGAACGCCCGAGTTCATTTGCCGAAAAAGGCGCAAATCTTGAGGCAGGCGACCATACATGGCACTGCCCACATAGCTCAACCGCACATGGCCTCTCCGGCCCTCGGCAGCATCGCGTGTAGCAGCTAGTGCATCTCCCGCGGCAATGAGCAACCGCCGCGCCTCGGTAAGCAAGACCTTGCCTGCGGCGGTCAGTCTGACGGTTTTGCGACCACGCTCGATCAGGGTCGCGCCAACCTCTTCTTCCAGCCGTCGGATTGCAGCCGTCAGCGGCGGCTGCGACATTGCCAAACGCTCCGCCGCGCGCCGAAAATGCAGCTCTTCTGCTACTGCAACGAATTGCCGCAAAATGCGAAGATCGATGCGAGGAATATCGTCGGGTCTCATACTCTGAATATACGCGCTGGGCAGGCTAAGTGGTAGAGGATGTCTTTTTTGCTCCGGCACGGATACGCACCAATCTGTGGTGAACGAACCCACACATATGTCGTTTTCGATACACCGACGATATGCGCCGCCTCGTAAGTTCGACAGCCTGTTGCCATCAACTGTGGGCGATACGCCCGAAGTGCGGTTTCAGCCTGCGTTCGTGCTCGATGCACATCTAACCATATCTCATCGTGCTACCGGAGGAGGTTCCATGCCCGACCCCCAATGCGCTTGTGGCGCTCTTAGGCTGGCGCTTAGCGGGCCACCCCGATTGACGGCGGTGTGTCACTGTTTCGCCTGCCAGCGAAGAACGGGTGCGCCGTTCAGCGCAAACGCATTCTATCCCATAGATGGTGTCCAAATTACCGGAGCGTCTACAGAATTCATCCGTACCGCCGAGAGCGGTCGAAAAGTCCGGATGCATTTCTGCCCAACTTGCGGCTCGACCGTTTACTGGAAACCCGATGCTTCGCCATTCATGATTGGGGTGGCGGTAGGTTCGCTTGCCGAGCCGTCCTTTGCACCACCTGACATGTCACTATTCGAGCAATCGAAACATAAGTGGGTCCAGCTTGAGGGGACGGCAAAACATTTCCAGCGTATGCCGCCCGATGAACATTCTCATGAATCCACGCGCGCCTAGCTTGCGTCGCCCCGCCGCAAGCCTCTGCGACCCGGTGCTTAAGATCGCGCGCGCTTCGCCCAATTCCGTCTTGGCTGTGGTTTGGCAACCGTGGGATCCCAATGGTCAACGCGCTGAAGATGCCGCCAGTTTGAGTCCGAATGTCACAAGAACAAGCCCTGTCAGCCGATCCAGCGTCTTAATCGCCTTTGGTGAGCGCAAGACCTTACCTAGCGGCACTGTGGCAGTGATCAGAGCCGTAAACCATACGAGCGTCAGAGCGACGTGTAGCACCGCGAGGAAGAACGAATATCCGGCGATATTTGCGCCGACGGGCACGAATTGAGGTAGGAAGGTGACGTAGAATACGCCTATTTTCGGATTCAGCAGATTTGTCAGGAAGCCTCGCGAAAAGGCGCCTCTGAGGCCAATTGAAACGGGTTGAAGGGTTGAGGCATCCAGTTCGTCACGCGGCTCCAGCAACAGCTTCGCGCCAAGCCATAGCAGGTAAGCAGCGCCGGCTGACTTGAGGATAGTGTAAGCCCAGTCCGATGCGCGGAGAATAGTGCCCAGGCCGAGCGAAACGGCAGCGCCCCAGATCAGGCAGCCAAGAGCAATGCCGATAGAGGCGAAAACTGCTGAATGCCGACCATCGATCGTCGCGGCGCGCAGCACCATTGCCGTGTCTACGCCAGGCGTCACAGTGAGGACGCAGGCCGCCCCCAGAAAGGCGAGAAGCAAGGTTAAATCCAGCATCGGGCGATCTCCTTGTGCTCAGTGTTTGCCGCCAATTGCGGCTGAATATGCGGACATCGTGACATCATCGCTTACCATCATCGATGCGCCGCGACCGGCGAGGGCTCCCACACAGCCGGACTCCAACCCGCGTCCGGCCCCGCGAACGAGCACCACGCGCTGTAAAAATTCGATTATAATATATCTCCTGCCGCAGAAGATGCGGCCAGAAGGTAGAGTCGTCCAATACTGTCGAGAGGATGCTGTGATAGCCTAGCACTATCTATGCAGTTACGTCTCCGGCGCGGCGCAGAGCAACAGTTCCAACCGGCCGATCGGCTGGAAATTGGTCGATACGCGATCATTGGTCGCTCGACATCACATCGGGCCAGAACAAATCTCAGATCAAAACCGTGCCCACGTCCGCTGTCTCAGATTTACTCCTGGAAGCGGACTGTCCCAAACCGGCCAAATTAGCCGGTTCGCAGCGGGCGCCCCCGTTCTGGGTCGCTGAACGGAGGGGTTGAGGATTATATCGATACAGTGGATGAAGGTTTGATGAAGCGCCACGTGCCGTAATGCCGGACGCTTTCGCCTCCTTCGTTCCGCCCATCAGATAGGATGTTGGATCCCAATGGGAAGAGGCGATCGATCTCACGCGAGATCGATCGCCCTCCAAACCCGAACGCCTACATCTTGAAGCTGGCGCGGACGTAATAATAGCGTCCGGGCAGGTCATAGCCCGTCGGATCGAAATTGTTGATGTCGCAGCTGATGCAGCCCGGCGCCTTGACGTTGAACAGATTGTTCACGCCGAGCGCGAAGCCGAAGGCCTCGGGATCGTCCGCCGGGAACCAGCGCAGCTGGAAGTCGGTGTAAAAGCGCGCCTTCAACTTGTTGTCGTCGGCCAGCGGCTCCCTGACGGCTGAAACATAACGGCCTGTCAGCGTTGCACCGATTGATGTGCCGTCCCAGTCGATTATGCCGACCGACTTCCATTTGGGGAAGACCTGGCTGGGGCTGCCCTGTTCGGTCCCCTCGCGGCTGACGACGAGAGGGCCGTCGGCGGTCGGCACGATCACGTCATATTGGGTGAGGAACGTGTTGTTCCAGGTGAAGCCGAACCGGCCGGCGGCGGTTTTCTGCGTCCGGTAGGTCAGGTTCGCGTCGATCCCCTTGGTGCGGATGCCGGCGATATTCTGGAGCAGCCCCTCGACGAAGGTGAGCTGTCCGCCGCCCGCGCGGGTGACGAGCGCGCAGGCGTCGGCATCATTCTGCGCGACACACTGGCCCAGCGTGATCTCGGCATTCACCGCCTGGATCGCCCCCTTGATCTTTATGTCGTAATAATTGGCCTCGATCGACAGGCCGGGGATGAAACCGGGACTGTACACGCCGCCGAAAATCCAGCTCTTCGAACTTTCGGCCGCCAGATCCTCGTTGCCGCCGACGAGCACCGAAATCTGCGGATTGGCTTGGGCATAGCCGGCGGCGGGAACGCCCTGCGCGATGCAATTGGCCCTAACGGTTGTGTTATTGTTCCAGTTCTGGCCCGTGGTCGTGGAGGTCGAGCAGGGATCGTTGATCGGCTGGTCGAAGCGCGACTGGGTGCCGAACAATTCGCCGATCGACGGGGCGCGGAAGCCTTCGGCATAGGAGGCGCGGAGGCGCAGGTCCTCGATCGGCTTCCAGTTGACGCCTCCCTTCAGCGTCGTCGTCGAGCCCGAAGTCGAATAGTCCGACCAGCGCACCGCGCCGGTGAATTCGAGCAGGTCGAAGAAGGGGGTGTTGGACAGCACCGGAGCGCTGAGTTCGGCATAGGCTTCCTTGACATTATAGCTGCCGCGCGTCGGCAGCGCCGGGATGTCCGAACTGAAGCCAGCGGCGACGATCGGGTCGGGATCGAAGCTGCCTTTCAGTTTGCGATATTCGACCCCGACCGCGATGCCGAGCGGCCCGCCGGGCAGGTCGAACAGGCTGCCGGTGACGTTGGCCGAGGCGCTGAAGGTCGACTGGCGGCTGCGGTCGCGCTGGGTGAACATGACATAGTCGAGCATCGGCTGGGTGATCGAACCGGCGCCGCCGAAGATGTTGAACGGCACGCATTCGCCGGTGCAGGCGGCGACGGGGCCGAGCGCCTGGCGCAGGCGATCCGAATTGATGTTGCCGAACATCGTCTGCTTGGCCTTGTTGCGGCCATAGGCGGCGTTGACGTCCCAATACCATTTGCGCCCGCCACCGATGTCGAAGCTGCCGTCGAGCGTCGCGACGCCATAGAGGGTCGTCACGGTCTGGTTGAAGCGGCGCGGACCGCCCTCGACGAAACGGCGATAGACCAGATCGGTGTTGCTTGCGTCGAGCGTCACCCCGAACGGGTTGAAGGGGTTGGTCGCATCGACGGTGATCGCGTCGAGCACCGGGGTCAGCCCCGCGGCGGGACCGAAACCGAAGGGCAGCGGCGCGGCCTGGTTTTTCGATTTACGCTGGTTCCAGATCCCGCGAACCGAGAAATTGATGCTGTCGGAGATTTCCTGCCGCGCGTTGATGAAGGCGCCATAGCGTTCGACCGGAATCTGCAGATAGTTGAACGGACCGAAATTGAAGCGGTCGGCATCGCCAAACGCCTTGAAATCGCTCGCGGGATCGGTCGGATTTCCGGCGTTGTACACCGGGTTGCGGCCGATCACCGGGCCGCGCAGCGTCAGGTCGTTGCCGAAGACGATAAAGCGCCCGAGCGGCACGAAGCCCGAGCAGCCGCCATCGAGACAGGTATCCGAATAGGGCGCCGGAAACCGCGAAATCGCCCGGCTGCCTGCGAGGACGCCGTCCTGCTGGACATAGTTGGCGCCGACGACGATCTGCGTCGGGCCGCGACCGTTGCCCCAGCTGACCTGCGCGCTCTTGGTAAAGCCGTCGCCCTGGCCATAGCCGCCGACCTGCGCGCTGGCGCGGAGGCCCTCCTGGCTCTTCTTGGTGATGATGTTGACGACGCCGGCGATCGCGTCCGACCCGTAAATCGCCGAGGCGCCGTCCTGCAAAACTTCGATGCGCTCGATCGCGCTTTCGGGGATCGAGTTGAGGTCGGTCGATCCGGGCACGCCGCTCGCCGAGGCGCCGTTCACATAGCGGATGCCATCGACGAGCACGAGCACGCGGCGCGATCCCAGATAACGCAGGTCGATTTCCGCCGCGCCCGCGCCGACCCCGCCGCCGTCGGGCGGATTGCCGAGGTTGCCGCTGTTGTTGAACTTGCTGTTTAGACCGCCTCCCGAACTGGGTAGCCGCTGGAGCACGTCGTTGACCGAATTGAGACCGGTCTTCGCGATATCCTCCTGACCGATGAACGCGATTGGGGCTTCCTGATCCAGCGGGTCGCGGCGGATGCGCGAACCGGTGACGACAATGGTTTCCCCCGATGCTTCGGCCGTGCTGTCCTGCGGAAGCGGTTCCGATTGCTGTGCGTTGCAGGGGGCGGCGCCTGCCAGAGCTGCCGCGACGGCGATGCCGGCCGTTCCCGACCGAGCAAATTGCTGGAATTGGGTCATCATCCTCTCCTCCTGTTGTTTTCAGGCATATGTGCGGTCGCCGAAATCCGGCAGCCGCGTCAGCAACGCTCGGGAAAACGGTTAGGATGAACGCCAATCTCCCGCCGGATACGAATCATCCGGCGCTGTGGCGCTACGGCCACAGTCTGGATGGAGCGCGAAAGCTTTACGTGGTGGACGACCGCTCCCGGCCATTTCGGCTGTAGGAGAATGATCATGGGATTGCCGCGTCCGGCTTGGAACACCGGCAGAAAGCTGGGCACCAAACGATTGTCGGCCGTGTGGTGCTCGTCGTCGCCGGCCCTTTGCCGGACTTCCGCGATTCTGGCGCTTGCAACGGCAACCAGGCCGCATCCACTCATACGCGCCCAAGTCGCAGGTTGCCATTTTGATCATACTTATATTATAAATAACGATCAGAGCAAAAGGAGGAGAGGCGCATGCTTTTTTCGGGTTCGGTCACCTGTCTTGCGCGCCGTTTCGTCCGGCGGATCGCATGGGGTGTTGCGGTCTCGGCAATCGGCGGTCTCGCATTGCCTGCGGCGGCTGAGGAGGCGGGCGTCGCCACCTTCGCCAATCCCCTGCTGTCCTCTGGCCCCGATCCGTGGATACTGCAGGTCGGCGGACATTATTATTACACTCATACGCTCGGCGACCGGATCGCGCTGTGGCGGACCGACAATGTGGCGAGGCTGGGCGAGGTCGAGCCGGTGGTTGTCTGGACGCCGCCGAAGGAGGGCGCGAACGCCCATTCGATATGGGCGCCCGAGCTGCACCGCATCGATGGGAAATGGTTCCTCTATTATTCGGCGACCGCCAGCGGTTTCACCGATGACGATCATCGCGCGATCTTTGTTTTGGAAAATGCGGGGCCCGATCCGATGCGCGGAAAGTGGATCGACCGCGGCCGCGTCAATACGGCGCATGCCGGGATCGACGGCACCATCTTCGATCACGGTGGCAAGCGCTATTTCGCTTACTCGCCCTATATCGGGCCCGACAGCGCCATCGCGATTGCCGAGATGGAGGATCCCTGGACGCTGAAGGGGCGCGAGACGGTGATCGCGCGGCCCGACCATGTCTGGGAAAGGCTGGGCGGGCGGCAGATTGTCGAGGGCCCCGAATTCCTGCCGGGGCCAAAGGGCGACCTGTTTCTGACCTATTCGGCCAGTGCCTGCTGGTCCGACGATTATTCGCTGGGGCTGCTCCGCGCGCCGCCGGGCGCCGATCCGCTCGACGCCGCCGCGTGGAGCAAGTCGCCGCAGCCTGTCTTCAAGAGCGCCAACGGCGTCTATGCGACCGGCCACAACGGCTTTTTCCGGTCGCCCGACGGCCGGGAAAGCTGGATTGTCTATCATGCCAACCCGGCCCCCGGCATGGGCTGCACGGCGAAACGGGCCCCGCATATCCAGCGTTTTGGATGGACCGCCGCGGGTTGGCCGGATTTCGGCGAGCCCGTAGCCGTCGGAACGCAATCGCCTGTCCCCGCCGGATCGCGCGCTCGCTGAGCGCCCGTTGACGCCGCGCCGGGGTCAGAAAGCGAAAGGCGGCGCGGCGCGCGCCTCACCAACACGGTAGGCTTGTTCGACGAGTTCGAGCGGCGCGGTGTCGGCTTCGATTTCCGCGGCTTCGACCAGCGCGTGGAAGCGACCGTAGAGGCGAGGATATTCGCAATTTTCGCCGCTATTCGGCGCGGCGCCGGGCAGCTCGACCGTCGCGCCGCCGTCGCGCAGGATCAATCGCCCGGCATCGGTCGCAATTTCGATGTCCCAGCTTGGCGCGCCGCCGAACAGGAAATCGAGATCGGCTTCGATCTTATAGCCTTCGGCGCTGCGCAATGTGCAGGCGGCGGCGATCGCGGCGGACCGGTTGCTTGGAATGTCGAGGGTGGCGGCCTCGACGTCGAAGCGTGCCGGCAGGATGCGGGTCAGGATCGAGAGCGCGTTGATCGCGGGATCGAAGACACCCATGCCCGCGCGCTCGAGGATCCACTCTTGGCCGGGGTGCCATTGGCGGATATTCTCTTTCCATATAATCCGCCCGCCGGTGACGACACGACCCGACAGCCAGTCGCGCGCGCTATCGACCGCGGCGGCTTCGCGCGAGTGCCAGGACGCGAACAGCGTGACGCCTTTCGCCGCCGCGTGGCGCGCAAGCGCGCGCACTTCGTCGGCGGTGACGCCGGGCGGCTTTTCGAGCATCACGTGCAGGCCTGCGTCGATCGCGCGGCGCGCGATATCGGCGCGGCCTTCGGGCGGCGTACACAGCGCCACGGCGTCGAGCTGGACGCCGGCGGCAAGCAGATCGTCGATGTCGCGATAGCCCGGCACGCCATCGACCGAATCGTTGCGGCTCGCGGTCGCGGCCAGCCGGAAACGCGGATCGGCGGCGATCGCGGGCAGGTGCTGATCGCGCGCGATCTTGCCGATGCCGAACAGCGCGAGGCGGATTTCCGTTCCCGCGCTACCCCGTGAAAAATCTTTTCCGTCGTTCATCGCGTCCTCTTTATTTATCATATATATCTGCTTATACGAGATCGAAGCTTATGCAAGGGGTCGACGCAGGCCCAACAGGGGAGAGATCATGTCGCTTCGCAGACTGTCGATGGCTTGCTTTGCGCTCGCCGCGCTCATGGCGCCGGCCCTGGCGCAAGATAACACGCAGCCGTCCGCGGCGCCGGGCACCTATGTCCATCCCGACAAAGCCTATCTGTTCGCGCATATGAAAACGGATCATTACGGCATCCTCTATTATTCGGTCAGCCGCGACGGCCTTTATTGGACCGAGCTCAACGGCGGAAAGCCGGTGTCGAAGGATTATCACGGCCACGCTTCGATCGCACAGGGGGCTGACGGACGCTATTATCTGGTCGGCAACAAGAGCGACGAGGACCCGCTGATCCGCTTCTGGGTGTCGGACGACCTCATCACTTGGGCGCCCTACGGCACCTATCAGCCCGACCTTCAGTCCGCGGTCGGCCTTGCCAATCCGCTGCAGCGCATCGGTGCCCCCAAACTCTATTTCGACAAGCCGTCGAAGCGTTTCCTGCTGAGCTGGCACACGCCCACCATTCCCGGATCGGCGAGCGACCCCGAACGTTATTGGGAAAGCCAGCGCACGCTTTACGTCCTGTCCCCCGACCTCAAAAGCTTTGCCGGGCCGCCTCGGCGCCTGTTCGAATGGGAAATGGCGACGATCGACACGGTCATCCAGCCGAACCCCGAGGGCGGCTATTGCGCGATCCTGAAGGACGAGCGTTACCCCTCCTATGCCTGGACGACGGGCAAGACCGTTCGCATCACCTGCGCCAAGGAATTGACCGGCCCCTATCCGACCCCCGGCCCGGCGCTCAGCCCCAATTTCCGCGAGGCGCCGACGATCATCCGCGCGCCCAACGGCGCCGACTGGCTGCTTTATTACGAGCAATATGCGGGCACCAGCTACGGCGTTTCCAAAGCGCCGCGGCTCGAGGGGCCGTGGTTCCAGATGTCGGGGAACAGCGGTGTGACCGAATGGAATCGATACGCGGTGCCCGCCGGCGCGCGCCACGGGTCGATGATCGAGATCAGCAAGGCGCAGTATGACAAGCTGGTCGCGGCCTTCAAATGACATTGAGCCAAGTCAGGAAATAATGTGACGGACGACAAGCAAGACGGCGGATCGAAGCGGCCGGCACTGAGGTCGCGGTTGTGGTTCGACAATCCCGACAATCCCGACATGACCGCGCTCTATGTCGAGCGCTATCTGAATTACGGCCTGTCGCTCGAAGAGTTGCAGTCGAACCGTCCGATCATCGGGATCGCGCAGACGGGCAGCGATCTTGTGCCGTGCAATCGCCACCACATCATTCTCGCCGATCGGGTGAAGCAGGGGATCCGCGACGCGGGCGGCATCCCGATCGAATTTCCGGTGCACCCCATTCAGGAAACGGGCAAGCGCCCGACGGCGGGGCTCGACCGCAACCTCGCCTATCTCGGTCTCGTCGAGACGCTCTATGGCTATCCGCTCGATGGGGTCGTGCTGACCATCGGCTGCGACAAGACGACCCCGGCATGCCTGATGGCCGCGGCGACGGTGAACATTCCGGCGGCCGCACTGTCGGTGGGGCCGATGATCAACGGCTGGTACAAGGGGCAGCGCACCGGGTCGGGCACGATCGTGTGGAAAGCGCGCGAGATGCTCGCGGCGGGCGAAATCGACTATAAGGGCTTTGTCGAACTCGTCGCCTCCTCGGCGCCGTCGACCGGCTATTGCAATACGATGGGCACCGCGACGACGATGAACAGCCTGGCCGAAGCGCTCGGCATGGCGTTGCCGGGCTCGGCGGCGATCCCCGCGCCGTATCGCGACCGCCAGGAATGCGCGTGGCAGACCGGTCGTACGATCGTCGAGATGGTCCACGCCGATCGTAAGCCCTCCGACATCTTGACCCGCGCCGCGTTTCTCAATGCGATCAAGGTCAACGCCGCGCTCGGTGGCTCGACGAATGCGCCGATCCATCTCAACGCGATCGCGCGGCATATCGGGGTCGAGCTGACGATGGACGACTGGCAGCGCGAAGGCGAGGATGTTCCCCTGCTCGTCAACCTGCAGCCCGCGGGCGAATATCTGGGCGAGGATTTTTATCGCGCCGGCGGCGTCCCGGCGGTGATCGGTGAGTTGCTACGTCAGGGGTTGCTCGACGGGACTGTACTGACCGCCAACGGCCGCACGCTCGCCGAAAATTGCGGCGAAGCCGTGACGCAGGACGCGGCGGTGATCCGGCCCTTTGCGTCGCCGCTTCGCGAGGATGCGGGGTTGATGGTGCTCAGCGGCAATCTGTTCGATTCGGCGGTGATGAAGGCGAGCGTGATCTCCGACGCCTTCCGCGCCCGCTATCTGTCGGACCCCGACCGGCCGAACGTCTTCGAAGGCCGTGCGATCGTCTTTGACGGCCCCGAAGATTATCATGCGCGCATCGACGATCCCGCACTCGGCATCGACGAGGATTGCATTCTTGTCATCCGCGGTGCGGGACCGATCGGCTATCCCGGCGGCGCCGAAGTCGTGAACATGCAGCCCCCCGTCGCGCTCATCAAGCGCGGGATCCATACCTTGCCCTGCATCGGCGACGGGCGGCAGTCGGGCACGTCGGGTAGCCCGTCGATCCTGAACGCATCGCCCGAGGCCGCCGCCGGCGGCGGCCTCGGGCTGCTGGCGACGGGCGACATCATTCGCGTCGATCTGGTCCGCCGGACCGCCGACATGCTGGTCGACGACGCCGAGCTTGCGGTACGGCGCGCCCGGCTTGAGCAAGCGGGCGGCTATGCCTATCCAGCTTCGCAGACCCCTTGGCAGGAAATTCAGCGCCAATTGGTCGGTCAGTTCGCTACCGGCGCCGCGCTGGAGGACGCGACCAGATTTCAGCGCCTAGCCCAAAATGCCGGCCTGCCGAGGGACAGCCATTGAGCGCTTTCGCAATTGTCGAGCGCGATACGCGCGACCGGCTGGGCGAGGGGCCTTTGTGGTCGCCGCGCGACAATGCGCTCTATTGGGTCGACATCCTTGGCTGCGGGCTCAATCGGTTCGACCTCGCGGGCGGGGATGTGGCCCGCTGGACGCACGCCGAGCCGATCGGCTGGGTGATCGAACGCGCGCCGGGCGACGGTTTTATCGCGGGGCTGCAAAGCGGTTTCGCCGAGCTACGGCTCGATCCTTTCTCAGTAACTCCGTTCCATGATCCCGAGCCCGGCCTGCCCGCGAACCGGATGAACGACGCCAAGGCCGACGACGCGGGGCGCATCTGGGCGGGGACGATGCCGTTCGATTGCGAAGGCGCGAGTGGAAGCCTCTATCGGCTCGATCCCGATCGCCGCGTCACGCGGGTCGATACTGGCTATACGATCGCGAACGGTCCCGCGCTGATGCCCGGGGGCGAGCATCTGTTCCACACCGACAGCAAGCTGGGACACGTCTATCGCTACCGCATCGCCGACGACGGCAGTCTGCACGATCGCAGCATTTTTCTCGATTTTTCGGATAGCGACGGCACCCCCGACGGCATGACCTTCGATGCCGAAGGCGGGCTGTGGATCGCGCTCTGGGGCGCCGGCCGCATCGAACGCTATGCGCCCGACGCCAGCCTCGACCGCAGCATCCCGCTGCCCGCGGCACAACTCACCAGCTGCGCCTTCGCGGGCGCCGATTTGGACCGCCTGTTCGTCACCTCTGCCGCCGAAGACGACACCGCGTCGCCGCACGCCGGTGCCTTGTTCGAGGTCGATGCCGGCGTCCGGGGATTCGCTCCACGCCAATTCGCAAGTTAATTATCATATTAAACGGCTTTACTCGCAAAAAGGTGCGTGATAGACCATGAAAAGGGAGAGATCATCATGAAGGCGAAGCTTGCGGCATCGCTCGCAATCGGGGCGGCCGGCTGGGCGCTGGCCCTTGCCCCCGCGGGCGCGGCGGAAATCCAGCGCAAGCCTTTTGGGGCGCTGCCCGACGGACGGCAGGTCGAGGCGGTGACGCTAACCAATGCCCAGGGCGTCTCGGCGACGATCATCAACTGGGGCGCCGCGATCCAGTCGCTGATGATGCCCGACAAGCAGGGCAAGGTCGCCGACGTCCAGCTCGGTTACCCCACGCTCGACGGCTATCTGACCAAATCCGAATATTTCGGCGCGACGGTCGGACGCTTTGCCAACCGCATCGCGAAGGGCAAGTTCAGTCTCGACGGCAAACATTATCAGACGCCGGTCAACAACATCGGCAATTCGCTCCATGGCGGCACCGCCGGTTTCGACAAGGTGCTGTGGGAGGTTGTCGAGGTAAAGCAGGGCGACACCGCGTCGGTGACGCTGCGCTATGTCAGCCCCGACGGCGATCAAGGCTATCCGGGCAAGCTCACCGTGCTGGCGACCTATTCGCTCAACGAGCAGAATGAGCTCGGCATCGAATATCGCGCGACGACCGACAAGCCGACGATCGTCAACATCACCAATCACGGCTATTGGAATCTCGCCGGCGAGGGATCGGGGCAGGGGGCGTTGGGGCATGTCCTGACCATTCCCGCAGCAGCTTATACCCCGGTCGACGAAACGCTGATCCCGACCGGCGCGTTCCAGCCCGTCGCGGGCACGGTGTTCGATTTCAACACGCCGCACGCGGTTGGCGAGCGGGTGCGTGACGCGAGCGATCCGCAAATCGTGACCGGCAAGGGCTATGATCATAATTTCGTCGTCGCAAAGACCGTGTCGAAGGCGCTGCGCCAGCTCGCACGGGTCAAGGAACCCATTTCGGGCCGCGGCTTCGAACTGTGGTCGAACCAGCCCGGGGTGCAATTTTATTCGGGCAATTTCCTCGACGGCACTGTCGTCGGTAAGGCGGGCAAGCTCTATCGCCAGGGCGATGCGATCGTGCTCGAGCCGCAGATTTTTCCGGACACGCCGAACCAGCCTGCGCTCGGTTCGGCCCGGCTGGCCCCGGGTCAGACCTATATGAACAAGATGGTTTACCGTCTCTTTTTCGGAGAGTGAGATGCTTCGTACGCTGATGGCGCTGGTCTGCGCCGCGCTGTTCCTGATATCGCCCGCGCATGCCGCCGAACGCTGGACCAAGGCGCAGGCGCACAGCTGGTACGAGGCGCAGCCGTGGCTCGTCGGGGCCAATTACAACCCGGCGACCGCGATCAACCAGTTCGAAATGTGGCAGGCGGAAACCTTCGATCCCGCAACGATCGACAAGGAACTCGGCTGGGCGTCGGCGATGGGCATGAACACCATGCGCGTCTACCTGCACAATCTGCTCTGGGAAAATGATCCCGAAGGGCTGAAGCAGCGGATGGACCAGTTCCTCGCCATCGCGGCGAAGCACAAGATCAAGCCGATGTTCGTGCTGTTCGACAGCTGTTGGGACCCGAACCCCGTTGCGGGCCCGCAGCACCCGCCGATCCCCGGCGTTCACAACAGCGGCTGGATGCAGGCGCCGGGCGCCGTGCGGCTTGCCGACAAGTCGCAGCACGGCAAGCTCGAAGCCTATGTGAAGGACGTCGTCGGCCGTTTCGCGAACGACGATCGCGTCCTCGCCTGGGACGTCTGGAACGAGCCGAACAATGAGGGCGGCGGCAATTACAAACCGACGCCGAACAAGAAGGCGATGGTTGCCGGCCTGCTGGGTCAGGTCTTCGACTGGGCGCGCAGTGCAAAGCCGAAACAGCCGCTGACCAGCGGGCTGTGGATCGGCGACGAATGGTCGGACGTGAATAAGCTTGATGCGGTCGAGAAGATTCAGGTCGCGCAGTCGGACGTCATTTCCTTCCACGACTATAACTGGCCCGAGACGTTTGAACGTCGCGTCAAGCAACTCCAGGTCTATGGCCGGCCGCTGCTGTGCACCGAATATATGGCGCGCGGCAATGGATCGACCTTCGACGGCTCGCTGCCGCTGGGCAAGAAATATGGCGTCGCGATGATCAACTGGGGCTTCGTCGACGGCAAGTCGCAGACGCGGCTGCCATGGGACAGCTGGAAAAAACCCTACACCGGCGACGAGCCGCCGATCTGGTTCCACGAAGTTCTGCGCAGCGACGGCACGCCCTATCGCCAGGCGGAAGTCGACCTGATCAAGCGCCTGACCGCCGCGCCGAAGGGCGTCGTGCCGGTGAAGTAGCGCCTTTCCAATCTCTCAAATTTTTTGTGCCTGAATAATTTGTATTACAAATAAGATATTTAAAATCAACAAGATCGGGTGAAACACCACCTGGCAGCTCTATGGGGAGACGACCGATGAAGACGAGATTGTTCATGTTTACGAGTGCGTCGATGGCGGCCCTGCTCGCATCGGCGTCCGCCGCGGCGCAGACGTCGGACGAG
This sequence comes from Sphingopyxis sp. Root154, assembly GCF_001427105.1. Classification (GTDB taxonomy): domain Bacteria; phylum Pseudomonadota; class Alphaproteobacteria; order Sphingomonadales; family Sphingomonadaceae; genus Sphingopyxis. Next base: position 900,555 of record NZ_LMGI01000001.1, on the reverse strand, counting down.
CAAGTGGAAACCGGCAGCGTGGCCAGCGAAGGCACCGCGGCGACCGATCGCGAAATCGTCGTGACCGGCCAGCGCGCCAGCCTGCAGGCCGCCCGCAACATCAAGCGCAATTCGGACCAGGTGGTCGAGGTTATCGTCGCCGACGACATCGGAAAATTTCCCGACTCCACCGTGGCGGCCGCGTTGCAACGCGTTCCCGGCATCCAGACCGTCAACGGCTTTAACAACGAGGTCGTCAGCCCGCTTGTGCGCGGCATCGGCGATATTTTGACGACCCTCGACGGGCGCGAGATCTTCACCGGCGTCGGACGCGGCTTTGCCTTTCAGGATCTTCCCGCCGAAGCGCTGGCGGGGGCCGAAGTCTATAAATCCAACTCCGCCAATCTGCTCGAAGGCGGGGTTGCCGGGGTGATCAACCTCAAGCTGCAAAAGCCGTTCAATTTCAAGGAAGGCGTCAGCGTCGCGCTCAACGCGCGCGGCAGCTATGGCAAGGAAGTCGACAAGTTCAGCTATACGCTGGGTGGGCTCATCAGCGGCCGCTGGAACGTCGGCGACGGCGAATTTGGCGCGCTCCTCAACATTTCCTATTCGGATCAGAATTTCAACCGGCCGATCTCGTTCAACTGCGATCCGCGCTCGGGCTCCAACGGCCCTCCGGGTGCGGCGGGGATCGTGCTGCCGACCTGCGTCGGCGGGCTTACCGACACCGGCGGCTATCGTCGCCCGCAGGCGAACCTCGCACTCCAGTGGAAGCCGACCCCCGAACTCGAGCTCTACGTCGACGGCCTTTACAGCGGCTATCGCTCGCGCTTCGCCACCAACTTCATCTTCTCCGACATCTTTGCGGCGCAAAGCATCACCAATGCGGTGGCGGGCAGCGAATGTTTTACGGCGCAGGTCGACGGCGGCGGCTTTCCGACAAGCAACGGCGGGACCACCCAGAATCTGTGTCTTGGCGAAAGCGCGACCTTCAACAATGTCCCCGGCCTCACCAGCACGCAGGCAAAGCGCGACAAGACCGACCAGTGGCTGATCGCGGGCGGCATGCGGTACGACAATGACCGCATCCATTTCGAGACCGATCTTTCCTATTTCGACACGACGTTCAAGGCGCGCAACATCATCGTCGACATCGGCAAGACGATCCCGTCGGTGAATGTCATCATCAACGACAATGGGCATGGCACGACCGTGATGACGGGCGATCCGCTCAGCGATGCCAATGATTTCCGTTTCGCGAACAGCCTGTTCCAGGACATCAACACCTCGAAAAGTTCGCTGAAGGCGTGGCGGACCGACTTCAGCTATGACGTCGAAAGCTTCATCGACCAGATCCAGCTCGGCTTCCGCTATGCCGACCGCAAGGCATCGTTCGAGGGCTTTGCCGGCGGACCCGCCGCGCCCGGCGGCAACCGCGTCACGCTGGTCAATTCGGTCGGCTTGCCGTCGGATTTCCTGATCCTGTCGCCGGCGTCGATCCCGTTCATCAACAATGGTGCGAACTGGTACACCCCCGATCCCGATTTCCTGCGCGAAAACACGGATCTGCTGCGCCAGCTCTATGGCGCGCCCGCGGGCGACCCCGCGCCCGACCCTTCGCGCAGCTACCGCGCGAATGAAAAGACGATGTCGGGCTATGCGCAGATCAAATATGCCGCCGACCTTGGCGGCGACGCGCTGATCGACGGCCTCGTCGGGGTGCGCTGGGTAACCAACGACCGCGATCTGCAAGGCACGGGCCGGGTCAGCGGTGTGCTGACTCCCGTACGGCGGTCGACCAGCGAAACCGACTTCCTGCCGAACGCAAGCATCCGGCTGAAGCTTTCGCCCGAGCTGCAGCTCCGCGCCAGCTATGCGCGCACGCTGTCGCGTCCGACGTTCGGCGACCTCAATCCGGGCCTCTTTTACGAGGTGCCGAACAACGCCAACATCCGCCCCAACGGCAGCGGCGGCAACCCCGACCTCAGGTCGCAGAAATCGGACGCGTGGGATGCCACCGCCGAATATTATTTCGGCCCGTCGAGCTATGTGTCGGCCGCCGTCTATTATCGCGAGATCAAGGACCGCGTCGCGATCGGGGTCGAGCCCGAGGTCATCGACGGCATCACCTATAATATCTCGCGTCCGCGCAATCTGGGCGGCGCGCAGCTGAAGGGTGTCGAGGTCAGCGGGCAGGTCTTCTTCGATTTCCTGCCCGAAGGGCTCGACGGCCTCGGCATGTTCGGGAACTTCACGATCGCCGACAGCAAGATCAAGACCCCGACCGATCCGCTCGTCGGCGAACCGCTGCTCGGCGTGTCGAAATACAGCTATAATATCGGCGGCCTGTACGAGAAATACGGCATCACCGCGCGCGTCGTCTACACATGGCGCGGCAAGTTCAATGAGGGCCTGTTCGGCGGCGGCTTGCTGGTGCCGGGCGACGGCGCGAAGTTCAACCGCGTGAAGGCGAACGGCCGGCTCGATTTCTCGGTGAGCTATGACATCAACGAGCATCTGGCGCTCAGCGTCGATGGCGTGAACGTGTTGCGGAGTAAGTATCACAGCTATTTCCACACGCCGGGCTTCCCGCACGACATCCGGGTCGACGACAGCTTCTATGGGGCGAGCCTGCGCGCGCGCTTCTGAGCCGACAGGCAAGGCGTCGCGATCATCGCGGCGCCTTGCCTCACCCTCAGCTCTCGGCGGGGCTTTCGCTCGTTTCGATGAGGTCGAGGACGTCGCCGATGATTTTCTTCATCGCCTTGCGCGCGCGGTCGGGATTGCGGCGCGCGATCGCCTCGCTGACCGCCGCATGGTCGGCGACACTCGCCGAACGGCCCTTGATGCGATTGGTGAAGCGGATCGAACTGCGCAGCGCGGTGGTCACGACGTCGCGGAACTGGACGAAAAAGGGGTTGCCCGACGCGCGCAGGATGGCGACGTGAAAGGCGATGTCGGCGTCGAGCGTATCGTCGAGTCCGCGCTCCGCCGCTTCCATCCGCCGGAGTCCCGCGAGGATCGGCTCGAGCTCGGCATCGCTCGCATTGGCGGCGGCGAGCGCCGCAGCCTCGGGCTCGATCGCAACGCGCAACTGGTTGAAGTGGCGCAGCAGGTCGACCGAGAATTTGCGCTCGAGAAGCCAGCGCAGCACGTCGGTGTCGAACAGGTTCCACGTGGTGGACGGCTGGACGATCGTGCCCTGTCGCGGGCGCGCGCTGAGCAGCCCCTTGGCGGTCAGCATCTTCACCGCCTCGCGCGTCACCTGCCGGCTGACGCCATGCTGCTTCGCCAATTCGGCCTCGGTCGGAAAGGGCTGGTCTTCATAAGCGCCGATGACGATCGCGCGGCCCAGCGAATCGAGGAGGCCATAGGTCAGGTTGCGTCCCAATCGGGTTCGCAGTTCCGCCGGATCACCTGGTTGCACGCTATTCCCTCTCTTGTCCGCTGTGCCAGATCAGGCACTTTACGGCATCCTGCCGCGCGCGGGTCCCTCGCGCTTCGTATCGCCCGCAGCTAGGCTCTAGACAAGTGGCATAGATCATATAAATATAAAGTCCTATAAATCGTATAAATAGACGATCGCGCGTTTTTCGGCGCGGCGTTTTGCGGGACACCGCTGGAAAGGGGATACCGAAGATGACGCTGACGACTCTCGATGTGGCGGTGATCGTCGCTTATGCGATCGGGATTTTCGGGTTGGCGCAGTGGGTCAGCCGCGAAAAGGGCGGCAAGGCCAAGGACAGCGCCGACTATTTCCTCGCGTCGAAGAATCTGCCCTGGTGGGCGATCGGCGCATCGCTGATCGCCGCCAATATTTCTGCCGAGCAGATCGTCGGCATGTCGGGATCGGGCTATGCGATCGGTCTCGCGATCGCGTCCTACGAATGGATGGCGGCGCTCACGCTGCTGATCGTCGGCAAATATTTCCTGCCGATTTTCATCCGCAACGAGATCTTCACGATGCCGCAGTTCCTCGAACAGCGCTACGGCACCAACATCCGCACGCTGATGGCGATCTTCTGGCTCGCGCTCTACATCTTCGTAAACCTCACATCGATCGTGTGGCTGGGATCGATCGCGGTCAATAAGGTGGCGGGCGTCGATCAGGACGTCGCGCTGTTCGCGCTCGGCGGCTTCGCGCTTCTCTATCAGCTTTACGGCGGGCTGAAAGCGGTCGCGCTCACCGACATCGTCCAGGTCACTTTGCTCGTTCTCGGCGGTTTGCTCATCTCGGGCATCACGCTCAGCGAAATCGGCGGCGACGCGGGCATCATCGGCGGATTCAGCCGCCTGACCAGCGAGTTGCCCGGGCATTTCGACATGATCCTGACGTCCGACAACCCCTTCTACAAGGATCTGCCCGGCATCTCGGTGCTGATCGGCGGCATGTGGATCGCGAACCTCTCCTATTGGGGGTTCAACCAATATATCATCCAGCGTGCGCTCGCGGCGAAGAGCCTGGCAGAGGCGCAAAAGGGCATCGTGTTCGCCGCTTTTCTGAAGCTGCTGATGCCGGTGATCGTCGTGCTGCCGGGGATCGCCGCGGTGATGCTTGCGCCCGACCTCGCGAAACCCGACGAGGCTTATCCGACGATGATGCGGCTGCTGCCCGCGGGCATATTGGGTCTCGTCTTCGCAGCGTTGATGGCCGCAGTGGTGGCGTCGACCGCCTCGAAGATCAATTCGATCGCGACGATCTTCACGCTCGATCTCTATGCCAAATTCTCGCCTGTGCATGCCGGGGAAAAGACCGAGGCGAGCGAGAAGAAGCTGGTGCTCGTCGGGCGCATGGTTGCCGTCGTCGCGACGCTGCTCGCGCTGATCACGGCGCGCCCCTTGCTCGGCGGTTCGGATCAGGCGTTCCAGTTTATCCAGGAATTTTCGGGCTTCTTCACCCCCGGTATCACGGTGATCTTCCTGCTCGGCCTGTTCTGGAAGCGGGCGAGCGAGGCTGGTGCGATCGCCGCGGCGGTGGCGTCGGTCGGTTTCTCCTATCTGTTCAAGGTGCTCGCGCCTTCGATCCCGTTCATGGATCGCATGGGGATTGTGTTCCTGATCGCGCTCGCGCTGGCGATCGGCCTGTCGCTGCTGATGCCCGCCACCGCCGACAAGGACCGCATCACCGCCGAAGGCGTCAGTTTCCGCACCACGACCGGCTTCAACGTGGCGAGCGGCGCCGTGATCGCGATCCTGATCGCGCTCTATGCGACCTGGTGGTAGGTCGGACGGCGTATGGACGGACATTTTCTCGCCATAGACTGGGGCACCACCAACCGCCGCGTGTACAGCATCGATGCGGGCGGTGCGGTGATCGAAACCGAGCGTGACGACCGCGGCGTCCTGGCGATTGCGCCGGGCAGTTTCGATGCCGAGGCGGCGGGCATCCGTGCGCGCTTTGGCGATGCCCCGATGCTTTGTGCCGGCATGGTCGGATCGAAGCGCGGCTGGCACGAAATTCCCTATGTGCCCGCGCCCGCCGACTTCGCGGCCGTCGTGCGCGGGACGCGGTGGATCGAGGGGCAGCGCGTAGCCATCGTCCCCGGCGTGTGCCGCCTTGACGACAGCCGCGCCGACGTGATGCGCGGCGAGGAAGTGCAGTTTCTCGGCGCGCTCGAGGCGGGGCTGGTGCCCGATGGGGCGATGCTCTGCCAGCCTGGCACCCATTGCAAATGGGCGCGGGTCGCGGGCGGGCGTCTCGTCGATTTTACCACGACGATGACCGGCGAATTGTTCGCGCTGCTCAAGCAGCACAGCCTGCTTGCCGATCTTCTCGACGGCGATGTCGGACCGAACGACGGGTTTCTGGCGGGCGTGCGCCAGGCGCAGGGGCAGGATTTGCTATCGCTGCTCTTCTCCGTCCGCGCGGCACGCCTGCTCGGATCGCTGCCGCTCGAGCAAAGCGCATCCTTTACCAGCGGATTGCTCATCGGCAGCGACGTCCGCGCGCGCCTCACCGATCCGTCGGAGGCGGTGCATGTGCTGGCCGACGCCTATCTTGGCGGGCTTTACCGCTGCGCGATCGAGGAACTCGGCGGCTCGGCGATCCTTGTCGACAGCCATGCGGCCTTCGTCGCCGGCATCACCCGAATCTGGAGAGAATTGTGATGAATTTCGCTTCGGCGCTGGAACAATGCCCGCTTGTCGCCATTCTTCGGGGAATCCGGCCGGAAGAGGCGGCGGCGGCGGGTGAGATGCTTGTCGATTCGGGGTTCACCCTGATCGAGGTCCCGCTGAATTCGCCCGACCCGCTGCGCAGCATCGAGATTCTGGCCGGCACGGTCGGCGATCGTGCGATCGTTGGCGCCGGGACGGTGTTGTCGCGCCAGCAGGTGACCGACGTCGCCGTAGCGGGCGGGCGGCTCATCGTGTCACCCAACACCGACGCCGCCGTCATTGCCGCGACGGTGGAAGCGGGCCTCGCGTCGGTCCCTGGCTTCCTGACCCCGTCGGAGGCGTTCGCCGCGCATGCGGCCGGTGCGACGGCGCTGAAATATTTCCCGGCCGAAGCCTCGTCTCCCCATATCTTGAAAGCGTTGAAAACGGTCTTGCCTTCCGGTGTCCCCGTGATCGTCACGGGCGGCATCACCCCTGACAAATTGGCGCTGTGGAGGGCATCGGGCGCGTCCGGGTTCGGGCTGGGCGGCGCGCTCTATCGCCCCGGCATGGCCCTTGGCGAGCTGAAACGGCATGCCGACGATTTCGTCGCGGCGAGCCGGTAAGCGCAGACTTTGACGTCGCACTGTCAATGGGCCGCGCTGAAACATTGATCGAGGAGTGGAGGCCGATCTCAAGGCGGCCGAGCCCCGCATCAGCTCGATCTACATCCGCCTCGAAAAGCGGCGACGATCTTTACCAATGATCGCGGCAAGCTCATTTCACTCTCCACATCACGCCGCGATATTGGCTATCGCGGCGTCTTCTTCGACGCAGAAGAGGGCTCGCGCTTTCCCTCCGGCCTTCGCGCGATAGAGCGCGGCATCGGCGCACGAGAGGAGCCGTTCCAGTTCGAGGCCGAGTTTCGGGGCGGTGGCGATCCCGACGCTGACCGATACCGACATCGATATATCGTCCACGAGATAGGGTTTGCTGATCTCGCGGATTATCCGGCGGGCCAGGAGTTCGGCTTCGCTTTCATCGCTCAGATCAACCTGCAGCACGACGAATTCGTCGCCGCCGAGCCGCGCGACGACATCGTCGCTGCGCACCATCCCTTCGAGCCGCCGCGCCACCTGTTCAAGCAGCGCATCGCCCGCCGGGTGGCCGTAGCGATCGTTGATCGCTTTGAAGCCGTCGAGATCGAGAAAATGCAGCGCGACGAGATTCTTCGCGCGCATCGCCGTCGCGGCGCGATCCTGAAAAAGTTCGCGCAGCAACAGGCGGTTCGACAGGCCGGTGAGAGCATCGGTCCGGGCGAGCTTCGCCATGTCGTGCCGCGCCGTGTGGTGCTCGATCGCCGAGCGATAGAGGTGGGCAACGGTCTGGAGGCTGAGCCCGGTTATCATGGCGACGATGAGGGCCTCGATCAGAAACAGCTCGGCGTGGAGGGGCGTCGCGTGCGGCTGCATCGGGTGCCATACCAGCGCGGCGACGGTTGGCACGGTCGCGAGCAGCAGGCTGGTTACGCAGATATTCGGCCGGATCGAGGTCCGCGAAACGATGCCCGCGCCGAAGCCGAAGACGAGGCTGACAGTGATGAGATGGAGCAATGGATAATGGGCGGCTATGGCCACCAGATTGAGGAGCGCAAGCAGCACGGCCGACACATAATTGCCGATCGCATAGCGGCGCTCCCAGCGCCTCAACTCTTCGAAATCACGTACCGGGCGTGCGCGGGAATAGGCGCGAAGCGTGGCGAGCCGCAGAAACGTCGTCAGCGTCCCCAGCGCTCCGAGGGCGAGAAGAAAGTTGCTGCCTAGCTCGCGGCCGACAAGAATGCATACACCGACGAACACCACGCCGAGGCCGAATATGGGAAGCCGCATGCTGAACAGCATGTCGACGAAGTCGCGATAGACCGATAGCGGAAGAGTCGCCGGACTTGGGAAAATCCGCAAGCGCCACTGCGACTCGATCGGTGTGGGGGTGTCCGATCGTTTCATGTCGAGATCATGTCCTAATATCGTTAACGTCTCGTAATTCGAGACTTTCTCATAGGCTGCGTTTGGCCTCCCCTAATAAATGAAGATCGTCGCCGCGGGTTCCGGCGATGAATTTTTCGCAGCGAAGTCACCATGCTCTCCGAAGAGATCAGGCATCATGTTGCGGAAGAAGAAAAGCAGCACGACAATATGTTCCGGCAAGCGTGCTGCCGACGTCGATCTCGCCGCGATCGGCGAACGGATGCCGGCGCGGAAGGAGGAACTGAAGCGTCGAGCGGAGACTGAGAGGCTGCCGGCCGCTGAACTCGACCATGTAGTCGCGGTTGCGCGGGAAGAGGGCGGCGGCGACGGGCGCGATCTCGTGGACCGAGCCGGAACGCCTTTTTCTCGCGGCGGCGCGGCGCAACTTGTGAGGCGGTGCAGGCGTTGATCAGGTTGTGATGATGTGCCTGCCGCGTCTCCAGGCGGTCGGGGCACCGAGTCCAGGTCAATTGAGGGGGAAATCAAAAAAGGCGTTGCGATGAAATATGATCCGAAAGCCCTGTCTCTTTCAGACGTTTCAGGCGACGTTCTCCTCCGCGGAATCTCCGAAAAATTGCCGCCGCAAGCGCTAAAGAGGATCGCGCTGGTCGGTTGCTTCCGGCCCCGTCAATGCGGGATCGCGACGTTCACCGCCGACGTTTATGACCATCTCATGGCGACCGGGGCGGGCCTCGCGGTCGATGTTTACGCGATGCGTTCGTTGCATGCGCAGGGCAGCGACGCGGCGATCACCTGTTCGATCGACGACGACAACCCCGCCTCCTATCGAGCCGCCGCAGCGGCGATCAATCGCAGCGCCGCGGCGGCGGTCTGGCTCCAGCATGAATTCGGCATCTTCGGCGGGCCTGCGGGCGACCTGATCCTCGAGCTGGTCGATCGCATCGCAGCGCCGTTGATTGTCACGCTGCACACCGTGCTCGCCGAGCCGAGCGAGGCGCAGCGGCGCGTGATCGCGCAGTTCGTCGCGCGCGCTTCGCGGCTTGTGGTGATGAGCGAATTCGGGCGCCGGACGCTGATTGAAGTCTATGGCGCGGAACCCGCTTCGGTCGTTCAGATCGAACATGGGACTCCCGACCGGCCCTTCACCCCATCGCCGCCGCTGCGCGCGGCGCTCGGGATCGCCGCGCGGCCCGTCCTTTCGACGTTTGGGCTCCTTGGTCCCGGCAAGGGGCTCGAAACCGCGATCCGCGCCTTGCCGGTCATTGCCGCGCAATATCCCGACATCCTCTACCGCATCGTCGGCGCGACCCATCCCAACCTTGTCGCGTCCGAAGGCGAGGCGTACCGCGAGAGCCTCAAGACGCTCGCCGAAAGCCTGGGGGTGAAGGATAATATCGCCTGGGAGAACCGTTTCCTCGAAACCGGGGAGCTGCTCGACCAGATCGAACTGTGTGACATCTATCTCGCGCCCTATCCCAATCTCGCCCAGATCACATCGGGCACGCTTGCCTATGCCGTCGCGCTCGGACGCGCGGTCGTCTCGACACCCTTCGTTCACGCCCGCGAGCTTCTCGCGGACGATGTCGGCATATTGGTGCCGCAGGGTGACAGCGACGCGATCGCGGAGGCGGTGCTCCTCCTTCTCTCGGCCCCGGAGGAGCGCCGCGCCCTCCAGCAACGCGCCTATATGCGCGGACGGCGCACCGCCTGGCCCGAAATCGCCCGACAATACGCCGCGCTGCTTGGCCAGCTTGCGCCGGCGGCAGCGATCAGGGAGGTGCGCGCACCGCCGTCGCTCGGCGCGATCCGCGCGATGAGCGACGGGGTGGGGATCCTCCAGCATGGCCTCGGTATCGTCCCCGATCGCGCACACGGGTATTGCATCGATGACAATGCGCGCGCGCTAATGCTCCTCAACAGTCTCGGACCCGAGGCTTTCGCCAGAAACGAAGCGCTCGCCATGCGCTATGCGAGCTTTGTCCAGCATGCATGGAATCCCGCGAACGGCCGCTTCCGCAACTTCATGGGCTATGACCGTCAATGGCTCGAGGCGGAGGGATCGGAGGACAGCAACGGGCGCGCCCTCTGGGCGCTTGGTCATTGTGCCGGCCGCGCGCCGCTTTCCGGGCTCGCCGACTGGGGGCTTGAATGGTTCGGGCGCACCGCCGAGATGACCCGAGATTTCCGGAGCCCGCGCGCGATCGCTTTCGCGATGCTCGGCGCCGACGAATTGCTTCTGCGGCATCCTGCGCATGCGGATGCGCGCGCGCTGATCGAGCGTGGCGGCGCGTTCCTCCTCACGCTCTGGAAATCATCGCGCCGCCCCGGGTGGGACTGGTTCGAAGCCGGGCTTGCCTATGACAATGCCCGGCTCGCCGAGGCGCTCATGCGCGCTGGTCTCCGGCTGGGCTCGCTCCCCCTCGAGAAGGCGGGGCTTGCGGCGCTCGACTGGCTTTGCGATCGCCAGACGGGCGCGGGGGGATGGTTCCGCCCGGCGGGGTCTGAGGGCTTCGGTCTCGTCGGCGAAACCTTGCCTTTCGACCAGCAGCCGCTCGAGGCGTGGGCGACGATTGCCGCCTGTGGCGAGGCTTTCGTCTCGACCGGGCTGCCGCGCTGGAGCGCGCGCGCCGATATGGCCTGGCGCTGGTTCCACGGTGACAATGACCGATCGCTCGCGCTCGCAAGCGCCGCGACCGGGCGCTGCTGCGACGGACTGACCCCGCGGGGCGTTAATACGAATGTCGGCGCCGAGTCGGTGCTGGCATTTCACCTTGCCTATCACGCGATGGACGACCTATTCTGGCAGGGAGAGATCAAAGAAAAGGCGGGCCTTATCGATGCTGATTTGCAGACCCGACCAGTCGCCGCTGCACATACTCAATGAAAAGCTCAGCGCCGATCCCGCGCGGGTCGTCTTGCGACCCTTCCACCTCGCATGGGCGTCGAATGTTTCCGAACCGCCGCGCGCCGCGCAACTCGTCGCCGACGTCGTCGCGCTCGACGAGGACCAGGCGGAGCTCGAGCTTGGGCTGATCTGGAAGGATTTTTCCGAGCGACACTGGCAGATCGGCCGCATTTTCGACGAACGCTTCGCCGAGATCGCCGAGGATCTGGCGCTTTCCGTGAGCAGCGTCTCGCCGGTCAAGCGGCGGCTGATCGGTGCCTATTTCTGCCACGAATATAGTTACGCCGCGGCGGCGCTGATGAACCCGAGCGTCGTGCCGCATCCCGACCAGACGGGGCTCGCCGCGCACCAGCAGCGTTTCCTGATGTCGATGCGCGCGGTGGGCGAGGGCCATATCAGCTCGGTCGCGTTCCGCGAGGGCATCATCGGCCCCGGCGGCGATTTCCATCTCTGGCCGCAATCGGGGCCGGCGATGGCCGCGGTTGCCGACGACCGCCATCATATCGGTCCCGACGATGCCGTGACCGTGCACCGCCAGCCTGGCAGCGCGATCTCGAACAGCGTGCTCTTTCCCGTGACCGAGGCGCAACGTAACGGGCTCGAGGATCTCCGCCTCGTGCGCTTCGTTCACGACGATGGCAGCACCGAATATATCGGAACGTACACCGCCTATTCGGGGCAGGCGATCCGCTCCGAATTGCTGCGCACCCGCGACTTCACAAGCTTCAGCCTCGCGCCGCTCACCGGGCGTGCCGCGCGGCACAAGGGCATGGCGCTGTTCCCGCGCAAGATCGATGGACGCTATCTGATGGTCGGGCGACAGGATGGCAAGAATATCACCCTGCTCGCGTCCGATACGCTAACGCGCTGGGACGAGGAAGGGTCGATCCTGATGCGCCCGGAATTTCCATGGGAATTCGTCCAGATGGGAAATTGCGGAAGCCCGATCGAGTGCGATGCGGGTTGGCTTCTCCTCACCCATGGCGTCGGGGCGATGCGCAAATACAGCCTGGGGGCGGCGCTCCTCGATCGCGACGACCCATCGCGCGTCCTCGCGCGCACGTCCTGCCCGATCCTCGCCGCCGCCGAGAGCGACCGCGAAGGCTATGTGCCCAATGTCGTCTATACCTGCGGCGCGATGCGCGTCGGCGACGAGCTTTTCATTCCGTTCGGGATATCGGACAGTGCGATCGGCTTCGCGACTGCCTCGATCGACGACCTACTTCGCCACCTCGCCTGAGGGGCGGGCGTTCCCGGATCCGTAAGTTGCCGGCGGGTCGCTCGCCGGAAAGGACTCATCGATCGCCTGATCGATCGCCTCCCATGGCCGGCGGATCCCGTCGCGCATCGCGTCCGGGCCGGCCGATCGTGTCTGATCGAAATTTTCAGCATCGGTCTCGCGGTCGCGAAAGGCAGCCGAATGGCGGTCGGCCTTCGCGGGCGCGGTCCGCCTGCTTATCGCGCGTGCCGCGAGCCAGGCGAGCGCGATGCCGCCGAGTATCCCCGCGAAGCCCCGGAGCCGGGTTACATCCGGATGCGATTCCGCGACCTTTGCCATCTGTTTTCCTCTCGAAGAAGGCAACGGCGCGACGCGGCGATAGTTGCAGCCCGGCGATGGTGTCCGGACGTTTTTGCTGCCGGGGGAGCCTCCCGCATCTCAGGCGGCGAAAACCGACTTCGGGATATGGGTGATGCGGCAGGCGAGGTCGGCTTCACCCGACGCGACGACATAATGGTCACCTCCGTCGGCGATCCCCGTCGTGAACACGACGTCGCGGACGTAGAGCCGGTCCTCCAGCGGGCGCGTGAGGTCGGCATTGGCTTCGATCAACGGCTGGTGGCCGCTTCGCAGGATTTTAGACGGATCGCGCCGGTCGAGTAGCGACCAATAGGTGCGGTAGATTCCGACGATTTCCTTGGGTTCGACCCCGTGCCAGAGCGTTAGCCAGCCTTCATCGGTGAGGATCGGCGGGGTGCCGCCGCCGATCCGCGCGGTTGCAAGAGTGTCGGCATGCGGGCGGATGCCCGGCGCTAGATGGGGTTTCCAGTGAAGGGCGTCGGGTGAGGTCGCGAGGTTGATCGACGGACCCGCGCGCCACTCCGAGCCCGGCGGATAGGCGAAATAGAGGTCGCCCAGCGGGCGCGTCTGTGCCCAGTAATGCCCGTCGATGCGGCCTTCGAAAATGAGCATGTCCTTGTTCTGGTGATCGAGGACGATGTCCTCGAAGCGCCAGTCGATCCCGTTCGTTGAGCTGTAGAGCGTTGTCGAATGCCGTTCGGGGCTTACCGAGCAGGTCGTCATCAGCCAGCGGCCATCCACCCGCGAAATACGCGCATCCTCGACACCATAGCATTGGAAGCTGCCTTGCGGCGCCACCGCTTTGTCATAATGGATCGCGACGCGCTCGAGCCCGTCGGGCGAAAGTTCGACGGGGAGGAGCCAGGAGAGCGAGGTCAGCGCCATCACGCGCCACGCGCCGTCGCGCACCATGAATTTGCGCGGGTCGGCGGTATCGCAAAGGTCAAGCGGCCAGACATCGAGGCGATAGCCGTCCGCGGCCCGGCGAATGGCGCGCACATGGCCATCGGCGATCGGATCGCGCAATGCTTCGGCGATGCGCACCATCATCAGCAGATTGCCGTTTTCGAGCCGCGTAAGGCCGGGATTGAAGGCGCCGAGCACATAGGTTTCGGCATCGAACGCGCCGGCGAGCGGCGAGCGCCCGAGATTGACGTCGTCGGGGCCGAAGATGAGGTGATCTACCGCGAAGTCCATATGGCGCCCCCCGCCATCGCTTCGGCGGCGTGGGCGTTGACCGCGTCACAACGCTCGGTGGCTTCGGCGGGGACGTCGAGGAGTTCGCGCTTGGCGTCCTTCGAATAGGCAACGAACCCGCGTTCGAGATGCGGTCCGAGCGAGACATCGCCGGCAAGCAAGGCGGCAAGCTGGCCGCCGGTACAGCTTTCGGCGGTCGCGATGCTGATCGGGGTGCGCGCGAGGGCAACGATCAGGTCGGCCTTTGGACGGTCGAATTTTCCGCTTCCTGCCATTCTCGCTCCCGCGGTCTGGGGTGGGCGATCGACTGACGCATCACGGCATCGATCGTTCCCGCCCGCAAGCGGTTGCTCGCTTTTGCGCGGGTGCAGCGCACGGTCGGTATCCATCGCCTGCTTGCCGCGCCGACCTGCAACCCGCGCGGCTGTGCGGACGTTGAGCTCATGTCACGAAAAGGAGATCCAACATGTCGCACGGCAATCTCGACCATGCCGCGACCGCTCCCGTCGAGCGTGTCGCGCGCGCTCTCGCCGGTCATGCGCTGAGCAGAAATGCTGAAGGCGAGCTTACGTCGGCGGGTCCGGCGGTCGATGCACTATGGCCCGACTATACCGACGCCGCGCTCGCCGCGCTCCGTACGCTGCGCGAGCCGAGCGGGCGGATGCTCGCGGTCGGCGACGCCGATGTCTGGGACCGGATGATCCGTGCGGCGATCGAGGATGAAACGATCTCGGAATTTTGATCGAATAGCTCCGCGGGCCCTCCAATCTGTGCGGATGATGGACTCCCCGGTCGGGAACAACCTGCGACGAGGTTCGCCCGTTTAACCTGCTTCAACCAATGGACGGCAGCGAATACCTGCTCGCCACGCTTCAGGGCGTTCATCGAGTGCCCATCATATGCATTTCGGATGCCCGTCATTTAAGTTCGAATAGCGTCGGTTCGTCGGGCGATGGTGTTTCGATGACCAGCAGGCCCAGGTGCATGGCCTGGGTTATCAGATGCGCGCGGTTGCGCGCATTGAGTTTCAGCCGCACATTCTCGATGTGCCGTTCGACGGTTCGTGGCGCGATATTGATTTCGATCGCGATCTGCTTAGCCGAGCAGCCGACGGCGACCAGTTCGAGTATTTGATGTTCACGAAAGGTCAAATGCGGTTCGACGTTCAAAGCGTTTTGATGCACGGCGCAATCCCCTGATACCCAAGGCTTAGACACTGTGCGACCGACGAGCATCTTTTGCGCGGCACGACCCGCAACCCACCTGCTCTGGTGTCGATGATATATGTTTGTGTGCTGTTTATCAATTAACCTAAGCTAATTAAGTATATAGAGACACTGCGTGTGCCAAAATACCTATACTATTGAAATTCAGTCTTAATCCATCCTCAAACGCTAAGGAAATTTACGTAAGTGATTTTCCTAGGCTGTTCATACACACGAATTCCTTGGTTTTTATGCGGATGGATTCAGCACCCGCAAAGGGAGATGAGACTCGCAAACGGGGTCGCCGCAAATACCAATTCCAGATTGGAGACGTGGCGTGCAAGGTCTTTCGGCAGAGTTTCAACGCGGGTCCATTCCGCAGGACACCATCCTAAAATTCCGGAAAGGCGAGATTATTTTCTCGCAGGGCGATCCCGGCGATTGCTGGTTCGAAGTCATCTCGGGCACTGTCAGAACCTGTCATTTCCACGTCGACGGGCACCGCCAGCTGACGGGGTTCTTCTATCAGGGTGACGTCTTCGGCGTCGAATATGGCGCGCGCGACGCGGCCGCCGAAGCGGTCACCAACACAATCCTGACCCGCCGTCCGGCGCTGAATGGCGACCCCGATTCGCTCGGGCAGAACCGGGCGCTCGAACGCGCGCTGGACAGCGCGAATCAATGCATCTTCCTGCTCGGCCGCCGCAATGCCAACGAACGCGTCGCGGCGTTCCTGTTGATCGCGGCGAAGCGGCTGTCGGCGCTCGGCAGCGTTCCCTTGCCGATGACGCGCGGCGATATTGCCGATCATCTGGGCCTGACGATCCATACGGTCAGCCGGACGATTTCGGGTTTTGTCCGCCAGGGCCTGATCGAGCTGGAGGGCCCGCAATTGTGCCGGCTGGTCGACCTCGACGGGCTGCGCGCGATTGCCGGCGAAGAAATGGGCGTCGCGATCGACAAGTTGCGCGCGATGCAGCCGCGGCGATCGTTCACCGGGCAGGGGGCAGGCGCATGAGCAATTTATCAGCGCCGCCCGTGCTGCGCCATATGGGTGTGGCCGCCGTCGGGCTGTCGGCGGTTTTTACGCCCTCGCAGGCCAGGGCGCATGAAACACCGGCGCTCGAATGCTTGTGCGATGCGCTTCCCTTTCTCGACACCGCGCCGACGTGGAACGCGGCGGCGGGCGCCCCGGGCGCCGCCGCCGATAGCCCGCCGGCCGCGAGCGCCGAGAGCGAGATCGACGCGCAGCGCCGGATCATCGCCGAACAGCGCGCGATGATCGATCAGCAGAACGCGATGCTCGCCGAGCAGCGGCAGCAGATCGTGAAGATGCAGGGACAGCTTATTACCCAGCAGGCGCAGGTCGACCGGCTATCGTCCTTCGCGCTAGCCGAGGCACCGCTCGAAATGTTTCGCGGAACCGGCATGGGGCAGGGCGTTGCCGGCCCTGCGCTTCCGGGCCCCGGCAGCGACGCGGTCGCGCTGCCCGATGCGCCGGTCGGCGAGGCACCGCCTCCGGGCGAGTCGACCACCGAACGCGTCGCGGCGGTTCCCGAAGGACAGGGGGTGCTGACGCGCGCCGGCAATCTCATTTTCGAACCCTCGTTCGAATATACGCGCTCGTCGACCAATCGCCTCGTCTTTCGCGGGATCGAGCTGATCCCGGGGATCCAGATCGGGCTGATCGAGGCGACCGACGCCGACCGCGATACGCTCGTCGGCACGGCCTCGCTGCGTTACGGAATCAGCGACCGGCTCGAGGCAGAGGTGCGCATCCCCTATCTCTATCGCAACGACCGGATCGAGGTCGTCCAGCAGCGCGACGAAGGCATCGTCCGGTCGATCGCGCTGCGCGAGGACGGGATCGGCGATGCCGAATTCTCGCTGCGCTATCAATTCAATCGCCCGGTCGGGCAAAAGCCGATCTTCGTCGGGACGCTGCGCGTGAAATCGGACACGGGCAAGGGGCCGTTCGAGGTCGGCTACGACGAATTCGGTGTCGCGACGGGGCTGGCCACCGGGTCGGGCTTCTGGGCGGTGCAGCCGGGGCTCAATTTCCTGATGCCGTCGGATCCCGCGGTGATCTATGGCGGCGCGGCCTATCTTTATCATATCCCGCGCGATGTGAATGAATTGGTCGGCGACGTGCTGATCGGGCGCGTCGATCCGGGCGACGCGGTTTCGGCCAATATCGGCTTCGGTTTCGCGCTCAACCCGCGCTTCTCTTTCTCGCTGGGTTACCGGCACAATTATATCTTCCCGACCAAGACCGAGATTGGCGATACGCATCAGAAATCCAACTATATCCACGTCGGTTCGCTCAATTTCGGCATGTCCTATCGCCTGACCGAGCGCGACGTTCTGAACATGGGTTTCGAGATCGGCGTGACC
Organism: Sphingopyxis sp. Root154; assembly: GCF_001427105.1. Lineage (GTDB taxonomy): Bacteria > Pseudomonadota > Alphaproteobacteria > Sphingomonadales > Sphingomonadaceae > Sphingopyxis. The sequence continues at coordinate 883,212 of NZ_LMGI01000001.1, read as the reverse complement.
GAAGATGCGCCCGACGTGTCGATCACGCTGCGCATGCCGTTCGGCGGGAAACTATGATCCCGGCGGCCTGATCCAGCGACATAAGGGCGACATAAAGAAGCCCCGCCAAAAGAGGCGGGGCGAGGTGAACCGTCCCTGTCGAAACAGGGGCGGGGGGTCGTTCAGTTGCCGAGCGCGCCGACCGTCTGCGCGCCCATCGCGGCGCCGATTGCGTCGCTCATCCGCGTGGAGGCCAGCGCGTCGCGGAACCCTTCATAGCCGCTGAGGTCGAGCACGGCGTCGACCTGCTGGTTCAGCGACACGTTGCTGGCGGTGTTGATCAATACATTCTGGATCGCGTCGGTATTCTGGATCAGCGCGGTCTGGCCGTTGTTCGCGAGGAACACCGGTTCGTCGCCCACGCGCATGGTGATGCCGCCGCTGGTCAAAATGCCGCCCTGGATCTGCGCCGCATCGACCGCGGTCAGCGCCGGCGACACGAAGCGCTCGATCGAGGACCCTTGGGGCGTCCAGCTGACGATCGTGCGGAGCGCGAGTTCGTCGTTCACGAAGCTGCGAATATCGGCACCGAAGGCGATCACCATGCCCTGAAAGGCAAAGCCGCCGCGCTGCGTCGCCAGCACCTCATCCGATACCGTCTCGGCGTCCACAAGCGGATCGTCGGCCGCGGGCTCGCTCGCCGCGAGGATCACCGGCGCGAAGGCGAGCAGGAGGATGCGGAGGGACATGGGCGGCCTCATTTCACGGTGCCGACGCGCACATCGAGCAGGATCTGCGGCGTCAGCTGATATTGCGGGGGAAGGTTGGTCGTCAGATCGCTGATCGAAACGCGAAGCGCGCCCTCATCTTCGAGCGGCGCCTGCGACCAAGGGCCCCAGTCGCCAGCAAGGTTGAAGGAAGGACGCTTTTGTCCACCCTCGACGATGGCCAGTGCAATGCCGTTCCAATGCTTCTCGAAATCGCTGAGCGAATATTCGTTGAGGCCGAGAACCGAATCGCCGGTGAGCACGCGGTCGCCGCGGACGCCTTTGACGACCACGAAATGCTTGAAGCCTTTCAGGTCCATCAGGACGATCGTCGGGCGCTTCACCTGCTTCAATTGCTCGGCGGTGATCCGGAAGCCTTCGGCACGATAGCCGCGCGAGGCGAGATAGTTTTTCATGTCGAGCATTGAGAAGCCGACCTTGCGGATCGCCTCGCGGTCACCCTTTTCCCACATCGCGCGGAAGGGCATCGTTTCCGATGTCGGCGCGCCATAATGATAGGTGAGCAGGGTCGCGATCGCGGCGGAACCGCAACTGAAATCATAGCGTTGTCGAACGACCGAGCGGAAAGGAATATCCCACCAGGTCATCACCTGAAGCTGGTAATTGCCTCCCGTTTCGGGCCCGGTCAGCCGGACCTCGGCGGCGACGGGGGCGGCCGCAAGGGCGCACAACATGCCCGCGATCAAGGCGCGCATGGGCCGCATGGCGGACTCAATCGCCGAGGTTGATGGTCAGGTTCATGCCGCTCTGGGCACTGACCTGCGCACCGGTGTTGATCAGCAGGTTGCCGACACCATTGAAGTTGGAGAGCGCGAAATCGCTCAACGTGACCGCGCCCGCGGTATAGTCGCCCTTCAGGACGTTGCCGCTGACGATCGATTCCATCGTCTGGTTGGTGATGACGAGCGACTGGCCACCGCGCAACGTGTCGAGCTCTTTGTCTTTCAGCATCGGCGATTTGCGTTCGGGCTGCGCCGGGATCGCCGGGGCTGCATAGGCTCCGGCCGGGACGGCCTCAACCACGCGCGGCGCCGCTGCTTCGGGCGGAGGCAGCTGTGCCGATACGGGCACGGACAGGCCTGCCAGGACCAGCAGGGCCGGGACGATCGGGGGTTTCATGACGCGGGCGCTCCTCGAAAGCGAAACATTGGGAAATGGCCGGCCCGCCAGTGGTGCCGGGCCGGCCATCCGGGGGGACCGGTTAGTCGGCGCCGCCGTCGCCACCGGCCGGAGCGCTGTCGCCGAAGCTCACAGTGCCGCTTGCCGCGATGTTGGTTGCAGCCTGGGCGTTCGAGTTGATGCCCGTGTTCCAGGCGGCGTTCAGGATGCCGGCGTAGGCCGCGAAGGCGCTGCCGCTCACACTGTTGTTGCCGCTGTTGTAGCCGACCGCCGTGTCGCTGTCGTCCTCACCGTCCAGGTCGACGAGTTCGTCCATCTGCTGGTTGGTGTTGTTGGCATTGAGCGTTTGGGTCGCCACAACGAGGCTGTTGCCGTTGAGCGAGCCATTGCCGTCATTGTCCTGATCGTCATCCGAGAAGGTGTCGGCGGCATTGTCCTGGACGAACAGGTCGATCAGGTCGTTGACGACGACGGTGTCGCTGTTGTTGCCCGAAGCACCCGTCGTGGTGTTGTCATTGTCCTGATCTTGGCTTCCCTGCGCGAAGGCAGGTGCGGCCGAGACGGCAAGCGCCAGCGTCGACACCGCCAGCATGACTTTCTTGATCATGACTACTCTCCTTACAAAAAGGGGATGGCGCGCGATGCCGAATGGCATGGCTGATGCGGATCCTCCCCGACTCCGTCCGCATCGGTGCGAACAAGGCGATCATGATCCGCCGCGGCATGACCCGCTTTGCGAATTGGCAATGTCGGGAGCGGAGAAATACCCAGATGTTCTCGGTGGGTGGATTCGCCTTGACCGGGCCCGGCTATGCGACGTCGGCGCGCATCGTCGCGCGTCCTGCTGCATCGCGCGCCCACAATCGCGTCGCATCGCCATCGCGGGCGAGACAGAGGTCGAAGGGGGCGCCGTCGATCAACGGTGCTTCGGCGCGGAAGCTGAAACGGCGCGGTGTTGCGCCGGGCGCGGTGCGCAGAAGGTGATCCATCAGCAAGGTCGCGATCAGCGGGCCGTGGACGACCAGCCCGGCATAGCCTTCGACATTCTGCGCATAATCGCGGTCGTAGTGGATGCGGTGAGCGTTGAAGGTGAGCGCCGAATAGCGGAACAGGAGTACAGGATCGGGCGATAGGCTACGCACAGCATCGGCGGGCTCGGGTTCCGCCGGTTCGACCGGAACGGCGGCGGGTGCAGGCGCCGTCGGCGCGGGTTCGCGAAAGACGATGTCCTGCTCCTCGCGGATCGCGGCAACGCCATCCGCAGTAATGTCGTGACGCAGCGTCACGAACAGGAGGTCGCCGCTCGCGCCGTGCTTTGGCTTGATCGCGTCGATCGTGGTGACGCGCGTCAGTGCGGCACCGACCGCGACCGGGGAAAGGAAGTCGATGCGGCTACCCGCCCACATGCGGCGCCGAAGCGGGACGGGCGGGAGGAGGCCCGCGCCGTCGCGGCGCGGGTGACCGTCCTCGCCGATCGCCGACTGGCGCGCGGTGGGCAGGAAATAGAGCCAATGGGCCAGCGGCGGCACCGTACCGGGTAACCATGGCGAGCTGTCATGATCGAGCAAGGCGGCGAGACCGGCGAGCGGTGCCGCGGCCGCGACATCCTCGCGGGTTTCGCTGCGGCCGACCCAGGCGGAATAATCGTCCATCGGCTCAGAAGCTCTTGGGCAGGCCGAGCGCGTGCGTCGCGACATGGCTCAGGATCAGGTTCGTGCTGATCGGTGCGACTTGGTAGAGGCGCGTCTCGCGGAACTTGCGTTCGATGTCATATTCCTCGGCAAAGCCGAAGCCGCCGTGCGTCTGAACGCACATGTCGGCGGCGTACCAGCTTGCTTCGGATGCGAGCATCTTTGCCATGTTGGCCTCGGTCCCGCCGTCCTGCCCGGCGTCGAACAGCCGCGCGGCCTTGTCGACCATTTCGGCGGCGGCGGCGATCTGGACATAGGCGCGCGCGATCGGGAACTGGACGCCCTGGTTCGTGCCGATCGCGCGGCCGAAGACTTCGCGGTCCTTGGCGTATGCGGTGGCGCGGTCGATGAAAAATCGGCCGTCGCCGATGCATTCGGACGCAATCAGGATGCGCTCGGCGTTCATTCCCGAGAGGATATAGCGGAAGCCCTTGCCCTCCTCGCCGATCAGGTTCGCGGCGGGGACTTCGAGATCGTCGAAGAACAGCTCGGTTGTCGCATGGTTGAGCATCGTGCGGACGGGGCGGATCGTCAGACCCTTGCCCTCGGCCTCGCGCATGTCGACGAGGAGGACGCTCATCCCGTCGGACGGCTTTGCGCATTCCTCGCGCGGGGTAGTGCGGCAGAGGAGGACCATCAGGTCCGAATGCTCGGCGCGGCTGATCCAGATCTTCTGGCCGTTGACGATATATTTGTCGCTGACTCTTTTGGCGAAGGTGCGGATGCGCGTGGTGTCGGTGCCCGCGGTCGGCTCGGTCACGCCGAACGCCTGCAGGCGGAGGTCACCGCGCGCGATTGCGGGCAGATAGGCCTGCTTCTGCGCCTCCGACCCATGTTTCAGCAGCGTGCCCATCGTGTACATCTGCGCATGGCACGCACCGCCGTTGCAGCCCGAACGGTGGATTTCCTCAAGCACCGCAGTCGCGGCACCGAGGCCGAGGCCCGATCCGCCATATTCCTCTGGTATCAGGACCGACAGGAAACCCGCTTCAGTGAGCGTGCGCACGAATTCGGTCGGATAGATGCGGTCGCGGTCGAGCCGCTGCCAATATTCGCCGGGAAAATCGGCGCAGAGGCGGCGCACCGCGTCGCGGATTTCGGGATGGCTTGGCGGCTGGGCTTCGGACATCGGCGTCTGGCTCTCCCCTCATCGTCGGGGAGAGCCTTAGGATGCGAAGCTGTTTCGGTGCAACTGAAACAAGCGCTAGATGCTCGGCAGGTCGAGGCCCTTTTCGCGCGCGCAGTCGATCGCGATGTCATAGCCTGCGTCGGCGTGGCGCATCACGCCGGTGCCGGGGTCGTTCCATAGCACGCGCTCAAGGCGCTTCGCCGCTTCGGGGGTGCCGTCGGCGACGATGACCATGCCGGCGTGCTGCGAATAGCCCATGCCGACCCCGCCGCCATGATGCAGCGACACCCAGGTCGCGCCGCTCGCGGTATTGAGGAGGGCGTTGAGCAGCGGCCAGTCGGATACGGCATCGCTGCCGTCGCGCATCGCCTCGGTCTCGCGATTGGGGCTCGCAACGGAGCCCGAGTCCAGATGGTCGCGGCCGATGACGATGGGCGCCTTAAGTTCGCCCGATGCCACCATCTCGTTGAAGGCGAGGCCGAGCCGGTGGCGGTCGCCCAGTCCGACCCAGCAGATGCGCGCGGGCAGACCCTGAAACTGGATCTTCTCGCGCGCCATATCGAGCCAGTTGTGGAGGTGCGTATTGTCGGGGAGCAGCTCCTTCACCTTGGCGTCGGTCTTGTAGATATCCTCGGGATCGCCCGACAGCGCCACCCAGCGGAAGGGGCCGACGCCGCGGCAGAAGAGCGGGCGGACATAGGCGGGGACGAAACCCGGAAAGTCGAACGCATTCTCGACGCCTTCGTCCTTCGCCACCTGCCGGATGTTATTGCCATAGTCGGTGGTCGGCACGCCCGCAGCCTGCAGGTCGAGCATCGCCTCCACATGCACCGCCATTGACGCCTTGGCCGCTTTTGCGACGGCGTCGGGATCGCTCTCGCGCTTCGAAAACCACTCGTCGAGCGTCCAGCCCGCGGGGAGATAGCCGTTGACCGGATCGTGCGCCGAGGTCTGGTCGGTGAGCAGATCGGGACGGATGCCGCGGCGGAAGATTTCGGGCAGGATTTCGGCGGCGTTGCCGAGCAGGCCGACCGATATGGGCTTGCCATCGGCATGGCTCGCCTCGATCATCGCGATGGCTTCGTCGATGCTGTTCGCCTGCTTGTCGAGATAACCGGTTCGCAGGCGCATTTCGATGCGGCTCGGCTGGCATTCGATCGCGAGGCAGCTCGCGCCCGCCATCACCGCCGCGAGCGGCTGCGCCCCGCCCATGCCGCCGAGGCCGGCGGTGAGCAGCCAGCGGCCCGCAAGGCTGCCGCCATAATGCTGGCGGCCCATTTCGACGAAGGTTTCGTAGGTGCCCTGAACGATGCCCTGGCTGCCGATGTAAATCCAGCTGCCCGCGGTCATCTGGCCGTACATCATCAGGCCCTTTTTATCGAGCTCGTGAAAATGCTCCCAGTTCGCCCATTCGGGGACGAGGTTCGAATTGGCGAGCAGGACGCGCGGGGCATCGGCGTGGGTGCGGAACACGCCCACCGGCTTACCCGACTGGATGAGCAGGGTTTCGTCGTCGTTGAGCCGCTTCAGCGTTTCGACGATCCGGTCATAGCTTTCCCAGTCGCGCGCGGCGCGGCCGATGCCGCCATAGACGACCAGTTCCTCGGGCCGCTCGGCAACGTCGGGGTGGAGGTTGTTCATCAGCATCCGCATCGGGGCTTCGGTGAGCCAGCTTTTCGCGCTGATCTCGCTGCCGGTAGCCGGGCGGATCACGCGGCTGTTGTCCAGTCTGGGATTCTGGGGGCGGGTGGTCATGATTGTCCTTTCGCAAAATCGAGGGCCGCGGCGATCACTTGCTCCAGCACGGGCCGGATCGCGGGGTTGGGGTCGAGAGGGGCGGGCCAGTTGGCGTGGGTGATTTCGGCGGGCTCGGCCATGTAACCGCGCTGTGCCAACTCCATCTGGATCGCGTGGATGCCGTCGTCGGGCTGGCCGTAGTGGCGTGTCGTCCAGCCGCTCTTGAAGCGGCCGTTGACGACATGGCTCTTGCCGCTCGCGGCGCAGATGTTCGCGACGATGGTTTCGAGTTCGGGGGCGCAGGTCGCGCCGCCATTGGTGCCGATGTTGAACTGCGGCAGCTCGCCATCGAACAGACGCGGGACATGGCTGCGGATCGAATGGGCGTCGTAGAGGACGACGCGGCCGTGCGCCGATTTCAAGCGGTCCAGCTCTTCGCTCAGCGTATCGTGATAGGGGCGGTGGTAAGAGTTCAGCCGTTGCAAGATCTCGGCCTCGTCCGGTGCATCAAAGCGATAGAGCGGTTCGCCGTCGAAGGTCGTCGTCGGGCACAGCTCGGTCGTCGCCTGCCCCGGATAGAGCGACGCGCCCGAGGGGTCGCGATTCATGTCGATCACGCTGCGCGAGATATCGGTCGCAACCAGCGTCGCGCCTCGATCGGCAGCGAAGGCGTAAAGTTCGGCGATGTACCAGTCGGTGTCGAGCTGCGCATGCCAGCGCGAGACATACTGTTCGTCGAGCCCCGCAAGCTCGGTGCCGCCGTGCGGAAAGGCGATGACGAGCGGCGCGTCGCCGCGATGGACGCGCAGCCAGTCCATCAGCCGACGCCCGGCAGGCTTGCGGGCACCGCGGCGACGAGACTGCCCGTGCGGATCAGCGCGGTCGCGGCTTCCATGTCGGGGTGGAAATGCCGGTCGTCTTCGAGCGTGGGAACCTCGGCGCGCAGATGCTTGTGCGCAGCTTCGAGTGCATCGCTCGATTTCAGCGGTGCGTGGAAATCGATGCCCTGGCACGCGGCGAGCAGTTCGATCCCGACCACCGCACTGACATTGTCGGCCATCTCGAGCAGGCGCCGTGCGCCGTGCGCGGCCATCGAAACATGATCCTCCTGATTGGCCGAAGTCGGGATTGAATCGACGCTGGCGGGATGGGCGCGCTGTTTATTCTCGCTGACGAGCGCTGCGGCGGTAACCTGCGGGATCATGAAGCCTGAATTGAGCCCGGGGCGTGGGGTGAGGAAGGCGGGCAGGCCCGACAGCGCGGGGTCGACGAGCATCGCGATGCGGCGCTCGGAAATCGAGCCGATCTCGCAGAGCGCCATCGCGATCATGTCTGCAGCGAAGGCGACGGGTTCGGCGTGGAAATTGCCGCCCGACAAAGCTTCGTCGGTGTCGGCGAAGATCAAAGGATTGTCCGAAACGCCGTTTGCCTCGATGCCGAGCGTCGTTCCCGCCTGACGCAGCAGGTCGAGCACCGCGCCCATCACCTGCGGCTGGCAGCGGAGGCAATAGGGGTCCTGCACGCGCGGGTCGTCGACGGCGTGCGACGCGCGGATCGCCGATCCCGCCATCAGATTGCGGAGTGTATCACCGACCTCGCGCTGGCCCGCATGGCCGCGCAAGGCGTGGATGCGCGCGTCGAAGGGGGCGTCCGAGCCCTTGGCGGCTTCGGTCGACAGCGCGCCGGTAATCAGCGCCGAGCGGAAGACGGTCTCGGCGCGGAACAAGCCCGCGAGCGCGTTGGCGGTGGAGAATTGAGTGCCGTTGAGCAGCGCGAGGCCTTCCTTGGGGCCGAGGTCGAGTGGAGTGAGGCCGGCCTGCGCCAGCGCTTCGGCAGCGGGCAAGGTCTTGCCGCCAATCTCGATTTCGCCGACGCCGATCATCGCGGCCGCCATGTGCGAGAGCGGTGCGAGGTCGCCGCTTGCGCCGACCGAGCCCTGCGACGGGACGACGGGAGTGAGGCCTTTCGTGAGCATCGCCTCGATCATCGCGACCGTCTCGCGCTTCACACCCGAGGCGCCCATGCCAAAGCTCGCGAGCTTCAGCGCCATCATCAACCGCACGATCTTCACCGGCGACGGCGCGCCGGTGCCCGCGGCGTGGCTGAGCACGATATTGCGCTGGAGCGTCGCCAGATCGTCGTCGGCGATGCGAACGCTCGCCAGCTTTCCGAAGCCGGTATTGATGCCATAGACCGGCGCGCCCTTCGCGACGATGCGCGCGACCGCGGCGGCGCTCGCGTCGATCGCATCCCATGCACCGGCGCTCAGTTCGGCGCTCGCGCCCTCATAGATTTCGCACCAGTCGGCGAGTGTCATGGCGCCGGGAGTGATGATCATTGTCCGTCCTTGATGCGTTGATGAAGCGGGTTGAAACCGATGCGGTAGACGAGCTCGGCCGGGTCGCTGACGTCCCAGATCGCGAGGTCGCACGCCTTGCCGGGCTCGAGCGTGCCGATCTCGGCGCCAAGGCCGAGCGCGGCGGCGGCATTGATCGTCACCCCGTGCAGCGCCTCGACCACCGTCAGCCCGAACAAAGTCGCGCCCATATTGAGCATGAGCAGCAGCGAGGTGGTCGGCGAGGTGCCGGGGTTGTTGTCGGTCGCGAGCGCGATGCGGGTGCCGTGGCGACGCATCGCGTCGATCGGCGGCAGTTTCGTCTCGCGCATGAAATAATAGGCGCCGGGCAGCAGCACCGCGACGGTGCCCGCCGCGGCCATCGCGCGGACATCGTCGTCGGTCGCATGTTCGAGATGATCGGCCGACAGCGCGCCGTGCCGCGCGGCGAGCGCGCTGCCGTTGAGCGCCGACAATTGTTCGGCGTGGAGCTTGACGGCAAGGCCGTGCGCCTTGGCCGCCTCGATCACGCGCGTGCATTGCGCGGGCGAGAAGCCGATGCCTTCGCAAAAGGCGTCGACCGCGGTTGCGAGCGGCGCCGCCGCGGGGATCATCTCGCCCACGACGAGGTCGATATAGGCGTCGCTGTCACCCTTATATTCGGGGGGCAGCGCGTGCGCGCCGAGGAAGGTTGGCTCGACGCGGATGTTGCGGTGCCCGGCGAGCGCGCGGGCGGCGCGCAGCATCTTGAGTTCGTCGCCGGTAGACAGGCCGTAACCCGATTTGATCTCGATCGTCGTGACGCCCTCGGCGATCAGCGCATCAAGGCGGGGAAGGGCGCTGGCAACCAGTTGCTCCTCGCTCGCGTCGCGCGTCGCGCGCATCGTCGAGACGATGCCGCCGCCTGCACGCGCGATCTCCTCATAGCTCGCGCCCGCAAGCCGCATTGCCCATTCGTTCGCGCGATTGCCGCCGTGGACAAGGTGTGTGTGGCAATCGATGAGGCCGGGGGTGATCAGCCGGCCTTCGCAATCATAGACCTTTTGCGCGGTCGCCGGCGCGCCGTCGGCGGGGCCGGCATAGACGATCCGGCCGTTCTGCGCCGCCACGACGCCATGGTCGATCAGGCCGAGGGTGTCATCGGCCATCGTTGCGAGTCGGGCGTTCGTCCAGAGCTGCTCCATGTAGACATTGTTGTCCGGACGCGTCATTATGTCTAGACATAATATGAGGACGAAAGATGATGGCTCTCTGGTTTGAACGCGCATGGGTCGACAATGGCTGGGCGAAGGATGTGCGATTGCACGTCGCCGACGGCCGGATCGCAGCAGTTGAGACCGGCGTTGCCGCGGAGTCCGGAGACGAACGACATCGTGTCGCGCTTCCCGGCCTGTGCAACGTTCACAGCCACGGCTTCCAGCGCGGGATGGCGGGGCTCTCGGAGCGCCGCAGCCGGCCCGACGATAATTTCTGGAGCTGGCGTGAGATCATGTACCGCTTTCTCGATCGGCTGACGCCCGAGGATGTCGCGGCAATCACCGCGCAGGCATATGCCGAGATGCTGGAGACGGGATTCACGCGAGTCGGCGAGTTTCACTATCTGCATCACGATCCGGCGGGCGCCGCCTATGCCGACCCCGCCGAGATGGCAGGGGCGATTGCGCAGGCCAGCGCCGCGACAGGGATCGGGCTGACCTTGCTCCCCGTCTTCTACGCGCACGGGAATTTCGACGCGGCGCCGCCGAGCCCCGGCCAGCGGCGCTTTCTAAACGACGTCGACGGATTTGCGGCGCTGCTCGACGCTTCGTGGCCAAAGCTCTCCGGCGACGCCAATATCGGCGTTGCGCCGCACTCACTGCGCGCGGTGACGCCCGACGAGCTGGCGGCGCTGCTTGAAATGTCGCCAACTGGCCCGGTGCATATCCATGCCGCTGAGCAGGTGAAGGAGGTCGCCGATTGCGTCGCGTGGAGCGGCGCGCGGCCGGTCGAATGGCTGATCGACAACGCCGGCGTCGACGACCGCTGGTGCCTGATCCATTCGACCCACCTCGATGCGAACGAGGTCCAGCGCCTCGCCGCGAGCGGCGCTGTCGCCGGACTGTGCCCGATCACCGAAGGCAATCTGGGCGACGGCATTTTTCCGGCGGTCGACTATCTCGCCGCGGGCGGTCGTTTCGGGATCGGGACCGACAGCAACATCCTCGTCGACGCGGCGCAGGAACTGCGCGCGCTCGAATATTCGCAGCGTCTGGCGCAGCGTGCGCGGGCATTGCTGGCGGACGAGGCGTCGCCCTTCGTCGGCGCGAACCTGTTCGCACGCGCGGTGCATGGCGGGTCGCAGGCGCTGGGTGTGCCCGCCGGACTCGCCGTCGGTCACGCCGCCGACATTGTTTCGCTCGACCTCGATCATTCCGCCTTCGCGGGAACCGATGATGCGACCTTGCTCGATCGCTGGATATTCGCGGCGCGCGCGGGTGCGGTGGACAGCGTTTGGCGCGCGGGCGCCAAGCGCGTCGAGAAAGGCCGTCATGTCGATGCGGATGACATCGGCGCCGCCTATCGCGCGTGCATCGCGCGGCTGCTCGCATGAACCCCGCGCGGCGCATCCGCGAAGAGATCGCCGCCTCGATCCAGTCGGGCGAGTGGCGCCCCGGCGACCGCGTGCCGACCGAACAGGAACTCGCCGCGCGCTATGGCTGCGCGCGTGCGACGGTGAGCAAGGCGCTCGGCGAACTCGCCGCATCGGGGCTGGTCGAACGGCGCCGCAAGGCGGGGACATTTGTGGCGCATCCGCCGGTTCATTCGGCGGTGATGACCGTGCCCGACCTCGCCGAACTCATCGCCGCGCGCGGCGAAGCCTATCGCTGGGAGCTGGCGTCGATAGAAACCGCCGACGCAGGCGGTGAGCCGCTCTCCGGTCCGGCGCTGCGCATTGAAGGCGTGCATATGGCGGCGGGCGAAGCCTTTGCGCTCGAACGACGGTTCATCGCGCTTAGCGAAGTCCCCGAGGCAGCGGACGCGGACTTTGCCAGGGAAGCGCCGGGAACCTGGCTGCTCGGTCACATTCCGTGGACGCAGGCGCGCCATGTGATCCGCGCGGTGACGCCGACGCGCAAGGAAGCGGCGCTGCTGGGGATCGGAACGGGCGCTGCCTGTCTCGAGCTCGACCGCACGACCTGGCGCGCGGGGCGCGTCGTCACCCATGTGCGGCAGCTGTTTCGCGGCGACCGCTTCGACCTGGTGGCGGACTTCAACGCCGCGCCGTGACCGCCGTCATGCGGCGCGGGTCGAGGGGGTGCCGTCGTCCATCCACGGGGCGAGCCGCTGCCCCTTCGACGTGCATTTCGCCGCCGACTAAGTGAAAGGAGGACATGAAACTGATCCTTAGATGGGGAGGCCTTAGTGTTCTTCGCGCCGGGCGCGACGCGAGGCGCGGATCGCACCCGGCAGCTCGCGGTGGCGGCTTCGCTCGACACGCAGCGCGAGCACGGCCTTCTTTCCCGCGAGCATCAGAAGCAATCCGGCTGCGGCGACGAGAAGGCCGGTAATGCCGACAAGGTTGGCGCCGGCCTCGGTTGCGAGGTGGGTCAGGACATAGCCCGCGCCGATGAGGGCGGCCCCGGCGATACGCCAGAAGAGATAGCGCCGGGTCATGATCCGCGCTCCTGTTTCGCCTTGCGATCCCACAGGACGCTGTTCGCCGAGGTGCGGGCCAGCGCCGCGCGTTCGCGCGTGTCGGCGTCGGACGCCGGGCAGAGCAGCAGGTCAGCCGGATATTCGGCTTCTTCGCGCAGGACCTCGTCCGGGTCGCCCTGTTCGAAGACGAGGCCGATGGCGGGATCGCTGTGCCCGGTGGCCGCGCAGCGCGCGCTGGCGATCAGGTGAGGATCGGCGTCGACACCGCGGCCTTCGATCGCGACGAAACCCATCTCGCGTGCGCGCCGGACGGCGTGAATCAGCAGCTCGCCCGCGCCGCAATCGGCGTCGACGATGCGAATGCTGCGGCGCCCACGCTTGCGCAGGCCCGTGAGCTTGCGAAGCATGGCGGGCCAGCGGCGATCCTTCTCAGCCCGGTTTTGCGCGCCTTGCACCAGCGTTCCCCACCCGTTTGTGGCGGGTGCCATCCAGACGATGCCGGCAGGGGCGCTATAGGAATAATGCATGACGAGCCTCCTCAAGCCGCGCGGTCGATCGCACATTCGTCGGGCCGCAAAGGCTCGAACGAGACGGTGGAAATCAGCGGACGCAGCGCGTGGACTATCCGCGCACCCGGAAGGCCGCGGCACTCGGCGCGGGCAAAAGCCCAGGCGGCGTCGCGGGAAATGAAACGGCCTTCAAGCTGTCCTTTGCAGCCCTGAACGAGCCAGTGGCCGGCCGCGTCGCGGCCAACGAATACTATCGACCCGGCTGGGTCGGGCTCCGCGGAAATCGCAGAAATCATGGTGAGATGCTCCTTGGCTACTCAATCGATGCCCGAAGATCGGAACTCGATGCCCGCAATCTATTGGGAGGCGCATAGGGATTCGAGATCGAGGAAGGGCGCCGCCCATTGTATTTCCATTTGTTTTCGCGGCCCGCGCTCACCGGCCAGAAAATCTGCAAAATCATATGAGAATACTATGCGAGCCGCCCTTTCGGTCTCTCGCATTCAAACGCGCGCCTCACCTATTTGGGAGTCCGCAGACGACTCGTGCCACGTCCCGTGGCCAGCGCCTTGCTGGAGCAAAACCATGCAGGATCTCATCTGGGTCGGCATCATCCTCGCCTTGCTCGCCGCGAGCCTCGGCTACGCGCGCCTGTGCGACGACGCATAAGGAATGATGTCCATGACTCTCGACCTCTGGCTCGCGGGCGCCACCGCGCTCGGCCTTCTCATCTATCTCGTTGCCGTGCTCGCACGGCCTGAACGCTTCTAAGGAGGCGAACCCATGACCTTTCAGGGATGGTTTCTCATCATCGCGTTCGTCGCGATCCTGCTCCTGCTCTGCAAGCCGATGGGGCAGTGGCTCTTCGCGCTCTACGAAGGGCGCCGGACGCCGCTGCACCGCATACTCGGCCCGGTCGAGACGGGCTTTTACCGCCTGTCGGGCATCGACCCGACCGAAGAGCAGGGGTGGCGCCGTTACGCGGTCCATATGCTGATCTTCAACGCGATGCTCGCGCTCTTCACATATGCGATCCTGCGCCTGCAGGGCGGGCTGCCGCTCAATCCGCTTGGATTTGACGGGGTCAATGAGCATCTGGCGTTCAACACCGCGATCAGCTTCACTGCCAACACCAACTGGCAAAGCTATGGCGGGGAATCGACGATGTCGAACCTCAGCCAGATGCTCGGGCTGACGATCCACAACTTCCTGTCGGCGGCGACGGGCATCGCGCTCGCTTTCGCACTGTTCCGCGGCTTTGCCCGGCGCAGCGCATCGACGATCGGCAATTTCTGGGCCGATATGACGCGCGTCACCCTCTATCTGCTCCTCCCGCTCTGCTTCGCCATCGCGATCTTTTATATCGCGAGCGGCGTGCCGCAGACGCTGGCGGGTTCGGTCGACGTGACGACGCTAGAAGGCGTCAAGCAGACGCTCGCGCTCGGTCCGGTCGCTTCGCAGGAAGCGATCAAGCTGCTCGGCACCAATGGTGGCGGCTTCTTCAACGCCAACTCGGCGCATCCGTTTGAAAATCCAACCGCGCTCACCAACCTCGTCCAGATGCTTTCGATCTTCGCGATCGGCGTCGGGCTGACCTGGACCTTCGGCCGTGCGGTGGGCAACCAGCGCCAGGGCTGGGCGATCCTTGCCGCGATGACGACGTTGTTCGTCGCGGGCACCGCGATCACCTATTGGCAGGAAGCCGCGGGCAATCCGATCCTCCATGATCTTGGCGCCATGGGCGGCAATATGGAAGGCAAGGAGGTTCGCTTCGGCATCGCCCAGACGGCGCTGTTCGCGGTCGTCACTACCGCCGCGTCGTGCGGGGCGGTCAACGGCATGCATGACAGCTTTACCGCGCTCGGCGGGATGATTCCGCTGTTCAACATGCAGCTTGGCGAAGTCGTGATCGGCGGCGTCGGTGCGGGCATCTACGGCTTCCTGCTCTTCGCGATCCTCGCGATCTTCGTCGCGGGGCTGATGGTGGGGCGTACCCCCGAATATGTCGGCAAGAAGATCGAGGCGCGCGAGGTGAAGCTCGCGGTGCTCGCGATCGCTGTCCTGCCGCTCATCATCCTCGGCTTCACGGCGATCGCGTCGGTGACCGAGGCGGGGCTGGCGGGGCCGCTCAACAAGGGTCCGCACGGCTTTTCGGAAATCCTCTACGCCTTCACCAGCGCGGTCGCGAACAACGGGTCGGCCTTTGCGGGCCTTACCGCCAACACGCCTTTCTATAACGGCATGCTGGGCGCCGCGATGTGGATCGGCCGTTTCTTCATCATCATTCCCATGCTGGCGATCGCGGGCGGTCTGGCGGCGAAGAAATATACGCCGGAATCGGCGGGTAGTTTCCCGACGACGGGGCCGCTGTGGACGTGCCTTTTGATCGGCATCGTGCTGATCGTCGGCGGCCTGACCTTCCTTCCCGGCCTCGCGCTCGGTCCCATCGCCGATCATCTCGCGATGATCAACGGCCAGCTCTTTTAAGGATCCATGCACATGGCTCGGTCCGTACAAAAATCATTGTTCACGGCAGACCTGATCGTTCCGGCGATCGGCGACGCCTTCCGCAAACTCAACCCCAGGGAGCTGATCCGCAACCCGGTGATGTTCACCACGGCGGTCGTGGCAACCTTGCTGACGGTGCTGCTCGTCGTCGGTCAGGATGGCCTCGCGACGGGCTTCAAGCTGCAGCTCGTGATCTGGCTCTGGCTGACGGTGCTGTTCGGCACCTTCGCCGAGGCGCTTGCCGAAGGGCGCGGCAAGGCGCAAGCCGCCTCGCTGCGCGCCACCAAGGCCGAACTCACGGCAAAGCGGCTGAAAGGCGAGGGGAAGGCGTATGAAGGCGTTCCCGCCAGCGCGCTCCGGGTCGGCGACGTCGTGCTTGTCGAGACGGGCGACCTGATCCCGTCGGACGGCGAAGTCGTCGCGGGCGTCGCGTCGGTCAACGAAGCGGCGATCACCGGCGAAAGTGCGCCGGTGATCCGCGAGGCGGGCGGCGACCGCTCGGCGGTGACCGCAGGGACACGCGTCATCTCCGACGAGATCCGCGTGCAGGTGACGGTCAATCCGGGGCAGGGCTTCCTCGACCGGATGATCGCGCTCGTCGAAGGCGCCGAGCGGCAGAAGACGCCGAACGAAATCGCGCTGACGCTGCTGCTCGTCGGCCTGACGATCATCTTCCTGATCGCGGTCGGCACGATTCCGGCTTTTGCGAGCTATGCAGGCGGCAGCATCCCCGTCGCGATCCTCGCGGCGCTGCTGATCACGCTTATCCCGACGACGATCGCGGCCTTGCTCTCCGCCATCGGTATCGCCGGCATGGACCGCCTCGTGCGTTTCAACGTGCTCGCGAAATCGGGCCGCGCAGTCGAGGCGGCGGGCGATATCGATGTCCTGCTGCTCGACAAGACCGGCACGATCACCGTCGGCGACCGTCAGGCCACCGAATTCCGCCCGGTCGGCGGCCAGTCGATGGCCGTCCTGTCGGAGGCGGCGCTGCTCGCCAGCCTCGCCGATGAAACCCCCGAAGGCCGCTCGATCGTTGCGCTCGCGCGCGAGAAGTTCGGCCAGACGATGATAGACTTGCCCGCGGGTGCTGAGATCATTCCCTTCACCGCGCAAACGCGTATCTCGGGCCTCAAACTTGAGGGCAGCGTGATCCAGAAAGGCGCGGTCGATTCGGTCCTCAAGGCCAATCCCGGGGTGGAGGCAACCGCCGCCGCAACCGAACTGCGCCGCATCACCGACGAGATCGCGCGCGCGGGCGGTACGCCGCTCGCCGTCGCGAAGGATGGTCAGCTGCTCGGCGCGATCTTCCTCAAGGACATCGTCAAGGCGGGCATTCGTGAACGGTTCGGCGAACTGCGCGCGATGGGCATCCGCACGGTGATGATCACCGGCGACAACCCGCTCACCGCCGCCGCGATCGCCGCGGAGGCCGGGGTCGACGATTTCCTCGCGCAGGCGACCCCAGAGGACAAGCTCGAGCTGATCCGCAAGGAACAGCAGGGCGGGCGGCTCGTCGCGATGTGCGGCGACGGCACCAACGACGCCCCGGCGCTCGCGCAGGCCGACGTCGGTGTCGCGATGAACACCGGCACGCAGGCGGCGCGCGAGGCGGGCAATATGGTCGATCTCGACAGCGATCCGACCAAGCTGATCGAGGTCGTCGGTCTCGGAAAACAGCTCTTGATGACGCGCGGGGCGCTGACGACCTTCTCGGTCGCCAACGACGTCGCCAAATATTTCGCGATCATCCCCGCGATGTTCATCGTGCTCTATCCGGGCCTCGGTGTGCTCAACGTGATGGGGCTGACCAGCCCCGAGAGCGCGATCCTGTCGGCGATCATCTTCAACGCGCTGATCATCCCGCTGCTCGTGCCGCTCGCGCTGCGCGGTGTTAAGTACAAGCCGATGGGCGCCGGGCCGCTGCTCGCCCGCAATCTTGCCGTCTATGGCCTTGGCGGCCTCGTGGCACCTTTTGTCGGCATCAAGCTGATCGACCTCGCGGTCGGCGGCCTGGGTCTCGTCTGAGGATATGACAATGAACAAGGATCTCATCACCTCGCTGCGTCCGGCGCTCGTCATGACGCTATTGTTCGCGCTGCTTCTCGGGCTTGCTTACCCGCTGGCGCTCACCGGCATCGGGCAGGCGCTCTTCCCGAGCCAGGCGAACGGCAGCCTCGTCGAAGAGAATGGCAAGGTCGTCGGCTCGACCGTCGTCGGTCAGGCCTTTACGTCGGAGCGCTATTTCAACACGCGCCCCTCGGCGGCGGGCAAGGGCTATGACGGGCTCGCCTCGTCGGGCTCGAACCTCGGGCCGACGTCGCAGGCGCTGGTCGACCGCGTCAAGGGCGACGTCGAGAAATTGAAGGCCGCCGAACCCGGCAAGGCCGTGCCCGCGGACCTCGTCACCGCCTCGGGTTCGGGCCTCGACCCCGACATCACCCCCGAGGCCGCCTTCTATCAGGTCGATCGCGTCGCAAAGGCGCGCAGTCTCGATCCAGCAGTGGTTCGCAGGCTGGTCGAACAGAGCGTCGACAAGCCGCTTCTCGGCTTTCTTGGCGAGCCGCGCGTCAATGTGTTCAAGCTCAATCGACGGCTCGATGCTTTTGGGGCTAAACCCGCCGCGTGACAGGAAACGATCGACCATCCCCCGAAACCTTCCTGCGTCAGGCGGCGCAGGAAGGTCGCGGTCGTCTCAAGGTGTTTCTCGGCGCTGCGCCCGGCGTCGGCAAGACGTGGGAGATGCTCACCGACGGACGGCAACGCCGCGAGGCCGGGGTCGATGTCGTGATCGGGGTGGTCGAGACGCACGGCCGGCGCGAGACCGAGGCGCTTGTCCACGGCCATGAGATCATCCCGCGCCGCGACGTCGACCATCAGGGCCATAGTCTGGGCGAAATGGACATCGACGCGATACTCGAACGCCGCCCCGGGCTCGTTCTGGTGGATGAGCTTGCGCATACCAACGCGCCCGGCAGCCGCCATCCCAAGCGGTATCAGGATGTCGAGGAACTGCTGGGTGCGGGGATCGACGTCTATTCGACGATCAATATCCAGCACGTCGAAAGCCTGAACGACGTCGTCGCATCCTTCACCCGCGTCCGCGTCCGCGAAACGGTGCCCGACTCGATCCTCGAAAATGCCGAGATCGAGGTCGTCGACATCCCGCCCGACGAGCTGATCGAGCGGCTGCGCGACGGCAAGGTCTATATCCCGCAGGAAGCGACGCGCGCGCTTACCCATTTCTTCTCGAAATCGAACCTCACCGCGCTGCGCGAACTCGCGCTGCGCCGCGCGGCGCAGGCGGTCGATGCGCAGATGCTCGACCATGTGCGCAGCCATGCGCTCGCGGGCAGCTTCGCGGTCGGCGAACGGATCGTCGTCGCGGTCAGCGAACTGCCCGTCGCCGCCGAACTCGTCCGCGCGGGCAAGCGGCTCGCCGACGCACTCAGGGCGCCGTGGAGCGCGGTCTATATCGAGACGCGGCGCAGCCGGGGCATGACCGACGAGGATCGCCGCCAGCTCGCGGATACGCTCGCACTCGCCTCGCGGCTCGGCGCCTCGACCGCGACGGTCCCGGCGGCAAGCGTCGTCGAAGGGCTGCGCGCCTTTGCCGGCGATGCGCGCGCGACGCAGATCGTCATCGGCAAGTCGAGCCGTCCCTGGTGGTTCGAGCTGCGTCACGGATCGGTCGTCGACCAGCTCGTGCGGACGATCGACGATGTCGCGGTGCATGTGCTGCCCGGCGAGCCCGCCGCAAAGCCGGGGCAACCGCGCGTCCGGATCACGGTCCCCGGACGCTGGGGCCGGCCGGCCGACTATATCTGGTCGCTGGTCATGGTCGCCGCGATGACGGCGCTCGCACGCCTGCTCCTCGCGGCGATCGACCTTGGCAATATCGCGTTGCTCTTTCTGGTGCCGGTCATGTTCGCCGCGGCGACATTCGGGCTGCGCGCCGGCCTGTTCGCGGGCCTTGCGTCGAGCCTCGCCTATAATTTCTTCTTCCTGCCGCCGACCGGCACGCTGACCGTCAACAACCCCGAAAATGTCGTCAGCATTCTCGTGCTGCTCGGGGTCGCCGTGGTGACCAGCCAGTTTGCCGCGCGCGTGCGCGCCCAGGCCGATCTGGCCCAGTGGAGCGCACGCCAGAATGCGGCGCTCGCCAGCTTCTCACGGCAATTGATCGCGGCGCCCGACCAGGACACGCTGATGCACGCGATCTGCGCTGAGGTCGGGCGGCTGCTCGACGTCCGCACCGCGCTGCTGCTGCCGTCGGCCGATGGTCCGATGCTGCGCGCCGCGGTGCCGCCCGAGGACCGGCTCGAGCAAATCGAGCGCGCGGCGGCGCAGTGGGCGATGGACAATGAACAGCCGGCGGGGCGCGGGTCGTCGACCCTCACCGCGTCGGACTGGCTGTTCCATCCCTTGCGCACGACGCGCGGCGTGCTCGGCGTGCTTGGCCTGACGCGCGACGACGCGCGCGAGCCTGTCCGTTCGGATCAGGTGCCGCTGTTGATGAGCCTCCTCGATCAGGCGTCGATTGCGCTCGACCGCATGGAACTTGAAGAGGCGTCGCTTCGTACGCGGCAGGTCGACGAACGCGACCGGCTGCGCTCGGCGCTGCTCTCGTCGGTCAGCCACGACCTTCGCACTCCGCTCACGACGATCCTCTCGGCCGCGCAGGAAATCCGGCGCAATCCCTCGGCGCAGCTCGCCGAGACGATCGAGACCGAGGCGCTTCGCCTCAATCGCTTCGTGTCGAACCTGCTCGACATGGCGCGCGTCGAGGCGGGGGCGCTGCCGATGAAGGTCGAGGCGACCGACCTGTTCGATGCCGCCGCCAGCGCGGCGCACGATACGCGGGCGTCGCTGCTGGGGCATGAGGTCAAGGTCGATATCTCGCCTAATATCCCGTTGGTGCGGGTCGATCCGGTGCTGCTCCACCACTGCCTGATCAATCTGCTCGACAATGCCGGGCGCTATGCCGACCCCGGCACCCCGATCACCATTCACGCCCGCCGCGCCGCCGATGCCATATCGTTGTCGATCATCGATCAGGGGCCGGGGATCGCGCCCGGAAACGAGAAGCGCGTCTTCGAAACCTTCACCCGTCTCGAGGGCAGCGATCGCGCGAAGCATGGCACCGGCCTTGGGCTCGCCATCGTCAAGGGATTTGCCGAGGCGATGGGGCTGTCGGTCGACGCGAGCAACAATGAAGACCCGCGCGGCGCCTGCTTCACCATTCGCATCCCCGAGACGCTGATCATCACGCATCTGGACGACAAGGATCAACCATGAAAGTGCGTCACAAGGTTCTGGTTGTGGACGATGAGCTGCATATCCGCCGCCTGATCCATGCCGCGCTGGCGCGCGCCGACTATGCGATCGTCGAAGCCGAGAGTGCCCGCGAAGCGCTCGAACTGCTTCGCGAGGAGCGTCCCGATATCGTGCTGCTCGATCTGGGTCTGCCCGATCGCGACGGGCTGGAGCTTGTGCCCCTCGTCAAGCAGCAGTCGGACACGACGCTGATCGTCGTCTCGGCGCGCGACGCGACCGACCAGAAGGTCGCCGCGCTCGACCTCGGCGCCGACGATTATCTGACCAAGCCGTTCGACACCGACGAATTGCTCGCGCGCGTGCGCGTGGCCTTGCGTAACCGCATGACCCGTGACGGCGGCATGCTCTCGGTGACCGCAGGGGATGTGACGATCGATCTCATCGCACGCACCGTCGTAAAGGCGGGCCGCGAGGTTCATCTGACCCCCAAGGAATATGCCGTGCTCGCCCAGCTTGCGCGGCACCCGGGGCGCGTCATCACGCACAACCAGATCATGGCGCAGGTCTGGCCGCACGAGGTCGAACATCATGTCGAATATCTGCGCGTCCTCATCCGCACCCTGCGCCAGAAGCTCGAGAGCGATCCGCAACAACCACAGATCATCAGCAACGAACTCGGCATCGGCTATCGCCTGCGATCGGTGAGCGAGACGCCGGGCGACGAACTCGGACGGGCGCCTTAAATCGCGCGGATACTATGCCGATCATATGGACATGAGGCTGACCTGCTCTCGATTTTAAATGGCGGGAGCGCCTATCTGATCGTGATGATAGGCGACGATTTCAAAAACCCGTCCGATGCTGCGCGGTCGTCGCGGTACGACCGGGTCGTCGACTGGCTGGGCGCACAAGGGCCCTCGGCACTCACAATCTATATGTGCGCCATGGTGGCTCTGGTCGCCTTTCTCGCCGACAAGATGAGCTGAGACCGGGTCGCCCCAATTATACGCAATCTCAATGCGCGGCGCCGTTTCCCAATCTCGAATTCCTACGCGATCATGCGTAATTGGGCGGCCTCCCGCTGGAGGTTCGCAATGAAGAAATGGCATGAAACGCCCGCCGCCAATATCGGGCTGCGCGCGTCGGGCATCTTGCTCCTGGGCATCGGCTGGCTGCTCGCGCTCCGGCTCCATAATATGGCCATGACGACCGGACCGCGCGATCCGGGTGCGCTGATGATCCTTCTGTCGGCGGCGACCTTCCTCGGCGCGAGCGCCGGAAGCGCCTTGCTGTTTGTTGGCCCGGGCTTGTGGGAGGCTGTCGAGGTTTCAGAGCGATGGAGACGCCTGTCTCCGCCGGATTCAAATGCGCCATTTTTCTTTGAAAGCGTTCCGGAAATTCTTGTCGAACCCCCTACGAGAGAGCGAACCGGCGCATAAAGAAAACACTATGCAAATGAGCATCCGGCGCTCTCGATTTTCAATGCCGCGCTGATCTAGTTGGACGTCCTCGCGAGCCTCCCCACTCCGGAAGAGGCCATATCAGAGGATCAGATGAAGACCATTATCTCAGCCGCCGCCCTGCTCGCGTGCCTTTTGCCGGCCGCCGCTTTTGCGCAGGATGAAGAAGCAAAATCCGTCACGATCACGGGATCCGCGACCATCGTGTCCGATTACCGTTTCCGCGGCGTCTCGCAGTCCGACGAGGAAATGGCCGTCCAGGGCGGCCTGACGCTCACGCATCAAAGCGGCCTCTATGCCGGCGTCTGGGCGTCGAATCTTGCGGGGTGGGGGACCTTCGGGGGCGCCAATATGGAACTCGATCTGATCGGCGGTTATAAATTGCCGCTAAGCGACAAGACCACGCTCGACGTCGGCCTTGTCTGGTACATGTATCCCGGCGGCGCCGATGAATCCGATTTCGCCGAGCCTTATGCGAAGCTGACCGGAACGACCGGATCGGCGACTCTGACCGCCGGGGTCGCCTATGCGCCCGAGCAACATGCGCTCGCCAATGTCTCGAGCGCGCCGAACAGCCGCGGGCAGAGCGACGATAACCTCTACCTGTGGGGCGACGGCGCGGTCGCGATTCGCGGAACGCCCTTCACCGCAAAGGCGCATATCGGCCATTCGGACGGCAATCCCGGTCTCGGCCCCAACGGCACCAGCGTTGCCCCGACGGGCCGCTACTGGGACTGGTCGCTCGGTATGGACGCCAGCTGGCGCAACCTGACGCTCAATCTGTCCTATATCGATACCGACATCAGCAAATCCGGGGCAGCGCGCCTGCAGCCCAATTTCAGCGAGGGTGGGGACGGGACCGGCTCGATTGCCGACGCCGCGGTGGTAGCCAGTGTGACCGCAGCCTTCTGATATGCGCACTGCCCGGGCGGTCCGCGCCGCCCGGGCCATTTTGCCCGCATCGCGGCATACCAAATGATATCCGCACGGATCATCTTGTATCCGGCACGTGCCCGCGCGGCCCGCTTGTATTCCCTGGCGCCCAAGACATGTTGCATTGCAACAATATAGCCAACCCCAGGGAGCTCCCCATCCCATGACCAAAATCGACTTGGCGCTCCAAGGCGCACCCATTCGAACGCCGCTTGCGAAAGCGGCGCGGCGCGATGCCAAGATATGGCTCTGTCTGGGACTGATAGCCTTGGACGCGGCGGCGCTCGCGGTGGGCTTCGCCGTGACGTTGATGATCGAGCAGCCCCGCAGCATCTCGGAAGGATTGTTGACCGCGATGCTGGGCGCACTGTTCGTCCATTTCGCGATCGCCTTCCAGAATCAGGCCTATAATCCGCGCTGCCTGACCCGCCCGGTCAAAAGCGTTCGCCAGACGCTGCTGTCGTTCGCGACGACCTTGTTCGTCTTCCTGCTTGTGGCCTTCTCGCTACGGATAACCGGCAAAGTGCCACGTCTGGCGGTCGGCATGGGCATGGTGACCGCAGTGACTTTGTTGGTCGCGCAGCGGCTCCTGATCTGCCGTATCGTGCGCCGGGCTTTCGGCGACATGACCGCCGAACTGGTCATTGTCGACGGCGCGAGCCTGCCCGCATCCTACCTCGATCGCGAGATCATCGATGCGCGCGCGTCGGGGCTCCGTACCGATCTCGACGACCCCTATATGCTCGATCGCCTCGGCACCGTGCTGCAGGATTACGACCGGGTGACGATCGTGTGTGCGCCCGAACGGAAGGTCGAATGGGCCCGCGCGCTGAAAGGCGTCAATATCGTGGGTGAGATCGTGATGCCCGAAATTGCCGAACTGGGGCCGCTGACCACGCGCCAGCGCGGCGGGGTGACGACGCTGGTGGTGTCGTGGGGCCCGCTCAACCGCGCCAACCGGGTGAAGAAGCGCGCGCTCGATCTTGCGGTGACGATTCCGGCGCTGATCCTGCTGTCGCCGCTGCTGTTGATCGTGGCGCTGGCGATCAAGCTCGATTCGCCGGGGCCGGTCTTTTTCCGCCAGGAGCGGATGGGGCGCGGCAACCGCATCTTCCGGATCCTGAAATTCCGCAGCATGCGCGCCGAGACGACCGACGCCAACGGCGCGCGTTCGGCGAGCCGCGACGACGACCGGATCACGCGCGTCGGACGGTTCATTCGCGCGACGAGCATCGACGAGCTGCCGCAGCTGATCAACGTGCTGTCGGGCGAAATGAGCCTCGTCGGGCCGCGCCCGCATGCGCTGGGCTCGACCGCCGGGAACGAGCTGTTCTGGCGCGTCGACCGGCAATATTGGCACCGCCATGCGCTCAAGCCGGGAATTACCGGCCTCGCCCAGATCCGCGGCTTTCGCGGCGCGACCAATACCCGGCGCGATATTCTGGACCGGCTCGAATCCGATCTGGAATATCAGCACGGCTGGTCGCTGCTGCGCGACGTTTCGATCCTCGCGCGCACCGCGCAGGTGCTGGTACACCGCAACGCCTATTGAGCGGCGCCCCGTGGACGGCGCTTAGCCGTCCACGATTTGCGGGGCGCGGCAGGCCAGCGCGGTGTCGAAAGCTTCGGCGCGATTTGTCGCGCGCATCAGCCCCGCATAGTCGCCCGTCCATTGATCGGCGAAGCCCGCGACCTTGCCATAGCTGTTGTCGAGCAGCACGTGCGGGATGTCGAGCAGCAGCGAGAGAATGTGCGCGTGCAGCCGGTCGGTGACGACCAGCTCGCCGGTCGACAGCATCGCGAGACCGCGCTGGAAGCGCCATTCGGCGAGACGCTGCTGCCGCGCGGCGCGCTGCACCATCGGATCGCGGGTGAGGAGGCGGCCGAGCCCCAGCGACAGGCGGAGGCGGCGTTTCTGGCCGGCATCTTCTTCGAGCCAGTCGTCGGCGACGACGCCCGCAGGTAGCGTGGCGTCGCCGGCGGCGCGTTCATGGTCGGTGCGGAGTAGCGCGAAGACCGGCGCGGTGGCGGGGTCGCGGCGCTGGCGGCCAAGCATCAGCGCGGCGTCGGGGCAAAGCCGGATATCGCAATCGAAATGCTGCTCGGCAAAGGCGAGCGAGCGGGCGTCGCGGACGAGCAGGGTGAACTGGCCATGCGCGCGGATCGCCTCGGCCATTTCGGCGGCGGCGGCGGGGTCGGCATAGTGGATAGACTGCGGCATCTGGACGATCGGATGGCCGCGATGCGTACGGAGCAGGTGCAGGCGGAAGGCTTCATGCTTGGGCCAGAGCGTCCCCATATTGCCGCCGCCGTGGATCAGGATCGGCCCGTCGCCGATCGCCGCGCGGCAAGCCTCGTCGTCGAAATCGGCGATCGCGGAATAATAGGCCGGAAGACGGCCCGACTTTCGCAGATACGCCATCTCGCCGAGCCAGATCGCCGAATCGCCGACATTGGAGTGGTCGGGGAAGTCGACCAGCGCGAGCTTGCCCGCAGGGATCACGGCGTCGAGCACGCGCGTGAAACGCTGGGCGAGTTCGCCGACGAGCTGGTCGGCAGTCTTCTTGGTCATATCGGGCTCTTTCTGAAGCGTTTGAACAGGAACAGGAAACGGCCGCGCCACGCGCCCGAAATGGCGAGCAGCGCGATCGCGTAAAAGAGCGCGCCAATCGCGGTGAGCAGCAGCAGCGACTGCCAGCCCGCCAGATGCGTATCGAGCAGCCGCATCGCGATCGCCAGCGCGACGCCCATCACCGAGGAGGCGATCAGCGGGGCACCGACCGCGCGCAAACTGTCGACCGGGCGGATGCCCGAGGCGCGGCGGAGCAGCCAGATCTGCAGCGGCAAGGTGAGGTAGGCGCGCCCGACATAGGAAATTGCGACCGCAAAGAGGCCGTAAGGGAGCGCCGCGAGCGTCAGGATCACGCCGAGGACCAGCTGCGTCGTCGAGAGCGAGATCAGGCTGCGCGACGCGCCGAGTACGCTGAGCGAGGGCGAGGCGAAGAAGTTGAGCGTGAAGGGCACGGCCATGAAGGCGAAGATTTGCGCGAGCTGGCCGGCTTCGGCCCATTTGGCGCCGAACACGGTGGGGATCGCGATCGGCGCGAGGGCGCCGAAGCCGACAAGCGCCGGGAAGGATAGCGCCGAGGCGCGCGCAATCATCCAGCGATAGGCTTTGCGCAGCTCGGCTGGGTCGTCCTTGACCCGCGCGAGCGTCTGCACCGCGACCTGCGTAAAGGGCTGGATCGCGCCGCGCCCGATCAGCTCGACGGTGCGCCAGGCGGTGCGATAGACACCGACCGCGGCGAGCCCGATCCCGGCGCCGATCGCCATTTCCTGCACGCGCACCGTCGCGAGGAAGGCGAGCTGGACATAGATCAGGCTGGCGTTGAGCATGATGTTGCCGCGCAGGATAAGCCAGTCGAACTGCCAGCCCGGTTTCCAGTCATAGGAGGCGCGTGACAATATGACCCCGACGATCTCGGTCACGAGGCGCTGGATGACGAGGCTCCAGAGGCCGAGCCCGGCAAAGGCGGCGGCGACCGCGCAGGTGCCGCCGATCAGCCCGCCGACCACCGAGCGGAGCGCGGTGGTGCGATGCCCGAACTCGCGCAGGCGCAGCGCCATATGCGTGGCGCCGAAGGAGGAGATCGGCAGTGCGAGGCTCATCACCGCGAGCGGCAGCGCGATATCGGGTGCGCCCATCCAGTTCGCGATCGGCTGCGCCAGCGCCATGATCAGGATCGCGGAGAGAAAGGAGAAGGCCTGCTGCGAGCGATAGATGGTGTCGAGAAAGGCCGGGGTGATCTCGCGCTTGCGGGCGATCGTCTGCACAAGGCCGGCGGTGGCGATGATGCGGAAGGCTTCGGCGGTCACCGCCATCACTGCAAAGGCGCCGATATCCGCGCGCGTCAGCAGGCGCGCGAGGATCACGAAGACGACGAACGAGAAGATCTGATCCGACAGGAAACGCGTGATCGTCCAGCCGATCGAGCTGCGACTGCGCGCGCGTAACCCGTCGTCGAAGCGGGCGGGGAGGTCAGCGCTCAAGCAGGCGTCTCGCTTTCAGCATCCGCATGCGTGCGCGTTCGAGAGCGCGCCAGGCCTTTTGCCTGACCGAATGATAGAGCGGATCTGCCTTGGGCCCGAAGCGCGAATTTCCGATGTCCGAGACGATCGCGGCTTCGAGGATCGGCGCGGGATAGAGCGCGAGATTGGGCAGGCCGTGCGCCCACGACCGGTCCATCTCGTCATCGATCGGGCGGCGGACGGTGCGGCAATGATTGGCGAGGCGCTGCGCGCCTTCGAGCGTGATCGCATAGCCCTGCGTGCCATAGGCGAGGCCGACCAGCTCGACGATCGCGCGCGAATGCTGGAGGAAGTCGCGCCGCACGACGCGCTGCCATGTCGGCCGCTTGGCGTAGAGCCTGAGGTAATCGATGCCCTCGGCGTGAAGATCGGTGCGCGCGAGCGGTTCGAGATAGGCCCAGTCGACCACCGTATCGTCTTCGAGGACGATCGCCTGCCGCACGCCGCGCGTGACCATGTCCTGCCAGATCGAGAAGTGGCTGGCATAGCAGCCGATCTCGCCCTTGCTCATCGGCCGGCCTTTGTTGCTGCGGATCGCGGGCTCGTCGATCGTCATCCCCGGCGCCGGGGCGGTACAGGCATCAAAAAAACGCCACGCAAGCGACGTGTCCGCCGCGCGCGCGGCAAAGGCCGCCCGGCGGGCCGCTGCTGATTCGAGCGACACCACCAGAACTTCGGTGGTTTTGCCCGATTCGGGTAGGGAATCACCCACTTGGATCGCCTTTTTACTTGCGGTTGCGCATGGCTGCGCGGTTCAGAACCAACGACGGGCCGACGCGATCCTTGGTAGCTGGCAATTATTTGAGAGCGAAGGCACCGGCGCTCCGGTCGTCCGGTCAACGGGGCAACTCGTCTTCGCAGGTGCAGCATATTGTTGACCGGCATGCGGTCGACAGCCGATTGGACCGTCGCGGGGGCACTGGACAGGCGTATCTATGTTTCAAGTCGCAGTCGTCATACCCGTGTGGAACGGAGAAAAGGTGCTCGGCCGTTGCCTCGACGCGCTCGCGCGCCAGACGCTCCCACGCGCGGCATATCAAATCATCGTCGTCGACAACGGATCGAACGACGCAACGCGCACCATTGCCCGCAGCTATGCGGGCGTCGAACTGCTCGAAGAGACAAGGCCCGGCTCTTACGTGGCGCGCAACCTGGGGATCGGCCGGGTCCGCGCGCCGATCACCGCCTTTACCGATGCCGATTGCGAGCCCGCGCCCGACTGGCTCGAGCAAGTGCTGCGCGCGGCGGAGGCGAATCCGGGGTTCGGCGTGCTCGCCGGCAAGATCGAGCTGTTCGACGAGATTGCGCAGGAGCGCGAGGTGTTCGGCGACTACGAGCGGCTGTTCAGCTTTCCCCAGGCGCACGCGGCGCGCGGCAATTGCGCGACGGCCAATTGGGCGAGCGAGACGGCGTTGCTGAAGGCGCTCGGCGGGTTCGATGCGGCATTGAAGTCGGGCGGCGATCGCCAGATGGCGCTGCGCATCCGCGATAGCGGTCATCCGCTCGTCTATGTGTCGGCGATGTTGGTGCGCCACCCGGTGCGCGCGAGCCGCGCGGAGCTGGTGCGCAAGCGGCAGCGGCTGAGCGGCGGGCGCTGGGATCGCACCCGGCGGCGTCCGCGCCTTGTCCATGTGCTCGGGGTTACGGCGGTCGATACGATCCGGCGGCTGCGCCGCGCGGCGATCTCGCGCGAATTGTCGTTTCGGCGGCGGCTGGCCGTGATGTGGCTGACACTGGAGCTCGCCGGGGTGGCGGTGAGCGAATATCTCAATCTCGCGGGGGGACGAAAGGCAGCACGCGACTGATGACTCCTCCCCATGATGCGCCACGTTTTTCCGTGGCGATGCCGCTCTATAACAAGGCCGCGCATGTGCGCGCCGCGATCGAGAGCGTATTTGCCCAAACGTTCCCGCCGCACGAGATACTGGTGGTCGACAATCGTTCGACCGACGGCGGGCGCGAGATCGTTGCCGCGATCGGCGACGAGCGAATCCAGCTGCTCGACCTCTCGACGCCGGGGCCGGGCGGCTATGCCGGGCGAAACATCGGCATCCGCGCGGCGCGCGGCGACTGGATCGCCTTTCTCGATGCCGACGACCTCTGGAATCCCAATCATCTCGCGGTGCTGGCCGAGGGCATAAGCGCCGACCCGGGCGTGCGCGCGGTGGCGACGCGGTTTGACCATGTTTTTGAGGATCGCTCTCAACCCCAGCGGATCGCGCCGGAGCTGGAGCAGCCGCAAAGCCTCGATCTCGCCGGCTTTCTTGCGGCGTGGCTGGCGGTGCGCGAATGTCCGATGTGGACGGGCGCGATCGCGGTCCGGCGCGATACATTGTTCGAGGCGGGACTGTTCCCCGAAGGGCGTGCGGTGCGCGGCGGCGACAAGGATTTGTGGCTGCGGGTGCTTGCGAAAGGGGCGCTGCGTTATGATCCGCGCGTCACCGCTGTCTTTCACCGCGACAGCGAAAACAAGGTCAGCAAGTCGACGACGACGCTCGACGTCCCATGTCTGGTCGAGACCGCGCGCGGGATGATTGCCGGTGCGACGGCGCGCGAGACGGCGTTGCTGCGGCGGCTCGTGAATCAGGAAATCGCGCATTATGCGCGTTATGCGATGAAATATCCGGGGCGCACGGCGATCCGGGTGGGCGATCTCTATCTGCCCGAGGGGGCGGGCACCGCGGCGCTGCTGCTCGCCGCGAAGCTGATCCCCGCATCGCTCCGGCAATCGAGCTATGCCCTGCGCAACCGGCTGCTCGCCCGCGCGTGAAGCTGGCCCGCATCTTTGGCACCCTGCTGGCCGGCGGGGCGAGCCTCGCCGCGTGGCTGTCGCTTGGCGGCGCGCTCGTGCCGATGCTCGATGTTCTGGCGTCATTTCTGCCGCTATTTGGCGTGGCGGTGCTGGTAGGATTGCTGCTCGCCCGGCCGCGCCTGCGCTGGACGGTCGTCGCAGCCCTGGTTGGCCTCACGCCGGTCGCGATTGGCGTGATGCCCGAGCTGACGCGCGAGATTCCGGCCCCGCAAAAGGGCGCGATCCCAATCCGGCTGCTGACCCACAATGTCTGGCAGGGCAATCGCGACCCCGCCGATACCGCGCAGGCGATCATCGACGCCAAGCCCGATGTCGTGATGCTGCAGGAGGTCGATGGCAGTTTTGCGCCGATGCTGGCGGCGCTGAACCAGCATTTCGCCCATGCAACCAAATGCCCGCCGGGCTGTGACCTTGCCATCTTTTCGCGTTGGCCGATCGACGATAGCGACTATTTCCTGAAGGATCCGGGGGGCCGCAAATTCGGTCCCGCGATGCTCTGGGCGCGGGTCGCGGAGCCCGGCGAAAACCCCTTCACCGTGGTGACGCTCCATTATCCCCGGCCGACGTCGCGCGATCAGGCGGTGCGCAGACACGACGTGGCGCGCGCCCTGGCACGGATCGATCGTGACGCGTTGATCGTTGGAGGCGACATGAACCTCACCCCCTGGGCCGCGGCGATGCGAGAGCAGGACCGCGCCTTCGCACCGCTCACCCGCATGACGCGCGCGCTGCCTAGCTGGCCGCGGGCTTTTCCCGTGCTGCCGATCGACCAGCTTTATGCCGGACCCGATTGGAGACTGGTGTCGGCGCAGCGGTTGCCCGCCACCGGGTCGGACCATGTGCCGATCCTTGTGACGCTGGCGCGCCGATGAAGCGCGCAATCACCTTTGCGCTGCTCGGCAGCTGCTGCCTCGCAGTGCCCACGCTCGCCCAGCAATCCGACGCGACCGACGGACTCGGATCGGTTTCGAGCGAGAACAGCTTCGGGCGCGACCGCAATATCGGCGTGCTGGAACGCCGCCGGCCCGATTATACGCCCGAGCCGATCCAGCTCGGCGTGCTCGAACTGATGCCGCGCATGGCGATCGGCGCCGGATATGACGACAATCTCTATGCGCAGGAGAATGACCGGATCGGCGATGCCTATCTGCGCATTCGCCCGCGCGTTTCGCTGGTGCGGCCTTCGCCGACCCTCAAGCTGTCGCTCGACGGTGAGCTCGACCTGCTGCGCTACGCCAGCCGTGCGAGTGAGAACGCCACCCAATATTCCGTGAATGCGGGCGCGCTTTACACGATTAGCAAGTCGGACACGCTGAACCTGACGCTGCGCAACGGGCGCTACAGCCAGGAACGCGTGTCGCCCGATAGTCCGACGCAAGCGTCGCGGCCGGTGCGCTTCACGCTGAGCGGGGGGACGGCGACCTATACGCATGTATTCAACCGGCTGCGCGTGCGCGGCGTCGTCGACGTCGAGAATCGCAATTACAGCGACAGTGTGACGCCGCTCGACGACCCGATCGACCAGGATTTTCGCGATCATACGACCTACACCGGCACCGCCGTCGGCGAATATGCGCTGAGCCCGAGCATCGCGCTGTTCGTCGCGGGCTCGCTCAATAAGCGCGATTATCGCGAGCGCATCGGCCCGGTGCCGGCACGCGATTCCAAAGGGTTCGAGCTGGCCGGTGGCGCGAGTTTCGAACTGGGCCGCAAGGCGCGCGGGGCGCTGCGGCTCGGCTATTTCCAGCAGGACTACCGGCCGGTCGAGTTCGAGGACGTCTCGGGCCTCCTTGTGCGCGGCGAGATCGCCTATTTCCTCACCCCGCTGGTGACGATCACCGGCACCGTCGACCGCGGCATCAAGGAAACCGGCGTCAATGGCGCGACGGGCTATCTCGCGACCAACATGACGCTGCGCGCCGACTACGAACTACTGCGCAACCTGATCATCAGCGCGGGCGGCGAGCTCGAAAAGCGCGATTTCAACAATATCGACCGCAAGGACGATCGCTGGACCTGGCGCGGCAGCGCGTCGTACCTCGTGAGCAAGCGGATGGCGCTGCGCTTCGACCTGCAGCGGCGCACCCAGGCGAGCTGGGGCGCGACGGCGGGCCGCGAATTCACGGACAATCGGGTTTCGGTGGGGCTGACCTTCTCGGGCCTTTAGGGCCCGATCAGCCGGACTTTGTGCGCGATCCGTAGAGCGCGCCTTCGCACGCGGCGAGCAATTCGGGCGGCGCGAGGCGGTTGATATAGCCGTCGGACCCTTGATCGGAGAGCAGCTTCGCGGGGATGCCGCCGACGACGCCGCGCTCGGGCACGTCTTTCGTTACCACCGCATTGGCGCCGATCGCCGCCTCGGCGCCGACATGGATGCCGCCGATTACCTTCGCGCCCGAGCCCAGGAAGGTGCGGTCGCCGATCACCGGTGCGCCGCGCCGGCTGCCGCGGTTCATATAGCCGAGCACGACGCCGTGGGTGATGTTGACGTTGCTGCCGAGCACGGTGTCGCCGTGAAAATAGAAGCCGCCGAAGCGGTTGAGGAACAGGCCCGGCCCGATCTCCATATATTCGGGAATCGCGAAGCCATATTTATAGCGTGCGCGCAGCAGCAGCCATTTGGCGACGACGTAGAGGCCGAAAGCTTTGGCCGGCTTGAGCTTGAGCCAGCCCGTCGTGCGCATCAGCACCGTATATTTATACCCCGGCGTGAAGGCATAATGTTTGGCGAAGGCGCCGAAGCCGACGCGACCCGCGTAGCGATAGAGATCGGCGGCGAGGAGCGCCTTGAGCTTGGCAAAGCTCACCGGGCAGCCGCGCCGATGCGGCTTGCCGCTCTCGTCGGACACGGATTCTTCGAACGCCGGCACGGGCGTCAGCGATGCGGTCGCCATATCCATCAGAAATAGCGTTCGCCGAAGCGGATCGTGTCGCCGGGAAGCACGGCGAAGTCGGCGCTCAACGGATATTCCTGCTCGCCGGCCTCGCCCGCGCGTTTCAGGAAGACGCGCTTCTCGTTGGCGCGATAGGTGAAGCCGTCGGCTTTCGCGACCGCGCCGCGGATGGTGAGGCCCTGCGTATAGGGATATTCACCCGGCTTGTTCACTTCGCCGAGGACGTAGACCGGGCGGAAATTGGCGACCTGGACCGAAACCTGCGGTTCGAGCAGATAGCCGTCGCCGAGTTTTGCCTCGATCGCTTTGGACAGTTCTTCGGTCTGAAGCCCCGCAGCCTTGACCTCGCCGATCAGCGGGAAGGCGATCGTGCCGGCGGGCGAAACCTCGAAATCGCCGGTGAGTTTTTCTTCGCCATAGGTCGCGACCTTGATCTTGTCGCCGGGCGACAGGACGAAAGCCGTCGCGGGCGGCGGCGCGGCACCGCTGCCCGCGAGCGGGGTTTGCCCGGCGCATCCGCCGAGCGCCATCAGCGCCCCCGCCAGTGCGATCTGCATGTGCCATTTCATGAACTTACTCCCGGACGATACGCTGACATGTCTTCGATTTCGGACGCGGCAGACGGCGCGCGCAGCGCCGCCTCAATCCGCGCCCAGTAATTTGCGGCCGCCTGTTCGACGCCATAGGCCAGCGAGCGGTCGCGCGCCCGCGCGCCGCAGGCGCTGCGGCGCGGCACGGCGAGCACGTCGACCAGTGCCGCGGCAAAGGCTTCAACACCATCGGTCGGCACCAACGCACCGGCATCGACATCGATCCTGCCGCTGATCGCATCGCGCGACCGGCCGGCCAGAATTTCGGACGGACCTGATGCGCAATTGGTCGCGACGACGGGGACGCCGCACGCCATCGCCTCGACAAGTCCGTTGGGGAAGCCCTCCGCGTTGGAGGGCATCGCGTAAAGCGCTGCGCGCGCGACGACCGCGAAGGGATTGGCGACGAAGCCGGGCATATCGACCCGGTCGGAAATGCCGAGCGAAGCGGCGAGCGCTTCGAGCGCGCCACGCTCCGGGCCTTCGCCAAGGATGACGAGGCGCTCGCGCGGCGAGGCCTGCGCATAGGCGCGCAGAAGGAGTGGAAAATTCTTGTTCGGCATGAGCCGCCCGGCCGAGACGATATAGCGATCGGCAGGCACGAAGGCGGGTGGCTCGGCTGCCAGTTCGGCGATGCGCCGATGGTCGACCGGATTGGCGATCGCCGACATGCGCGCGCGCGCGACGCCGAAATTGGCGGCAAGATCGTCGACCACGCCTTCGGACACCGCGATGACATGCGCGGCGCGCGGATAAACCATGCGAACCATCGCCTTGGCCGCGCGCGCGTCGCCCAGATGGGCGCTGGTGTTGACCCGCTCGCTGATCAGCCAGGGCCGACGCCGCCCCGCCATCGCCCAGGCGTTGGCGATATTGGCGCGGGTCAGGAAGCTGAGCGTCGCATCGGGCGACACGCGCCCTACAAGCGCGCGAAGCTGGGTCAGGCTCGGCAGCAATTTGTGCCGGGCATCGAGCTGATGAACCTCGACCCAGTCGGGCACGTCATAGGCGCGCGGCTCGTCGTCGAGCAGCGCGAGATGGATGTCGTAGCGCGTGCGCCAGGGCACGGACCCGGCCAGCAGGGTGGCCAGAACGCGCTCGGCGCCGCCCCCCACGAGCGAGTTGATCGCGAATAAAATCCGCTTTCGGTGCAGCATGGTTCCTCGCTGGAGTTTCGGGCGGAATTCGCCACTGGAGAACTCCTACCACGGGCATTTGTTGCAGTGCACACAGGTCCGCCCGCTTCATCGCCCCGCTAGGGCAACTGGCCGATTTAAAGGGGTTTCGCGACGCGAGGCGTCTATCAGGGCGAACATCGACGGACGATTTTGCGGAGGTATTTAATGGACATTCGGCGAGTCGAGTGTCTGGATGGCCTGCGCGGCGTCGCGGCCCTCTGGGTGCTCATCGGGCATATGATGATCCTGACCGGTTTCCGCTTGCCGCTGATCGGCAAGCCGGACCTCGGCGTGGACCTGTTCATCCTGCTCTCGGGCTTCCTGATGATGTACCAGTACCGGCTGCGCGCGGGCAGCGAAGACTGGGATGCGCCCGGTACCTGGGCGGCGTTCTGGACGCGCCGTTTTTTCCGGCTGGCGCCGCTGTTCTATGTGACGCTCGCAGCGGCGCTGATCGCGGGGCCGTCGATCTATGCCGACCGCGTCGCGATCGACAGCTTCCTCGGGCAGGCGCTCCAGCCGACGGAGCGCTATACCGATGCGAGCCTCACCAATATCGTCCTGCATCTGACCTTCCTGTTCGGATTGCTGCCCGAATATGCCTTTCGTACGCCGCTGCCCGACTGGAGC
Organism: Sphingopyxis sp. Root154; assembly: GCF_001427105.1. Lineage (GTDB taxonomy): Bacteria > Pseudomonadota > Alphaproteobacteria > Sphingomonadales > Sphingomonadaceae > Sphingopyxis. The sequence goes on along the minus strand of NZ_LMGI01000001.1, from coordinate 847,918 downwards.
CTCGGGCTCGAAATGCAATTCTACCTGCTCTTTCCCTTTCTCATCCTGCTCGGACGGCGGATCGGCTGGGTGCCCGCGGCGCTGGTCGCGGCGGGCGGCGGTGTGGCCATCGCCTTGCTCGCCGGGGCGGCGGGGCTCGATTATCCGATGCCATCCTTCCTGCCATTGAAGCTCCAGCTTTTCCTCGCCGGCATGCTGATCGCCGCCGATCCGGGGGAGAGCCGCGCGCGGCTATGGTGGCGCCTTGGCGCGGCGATGCTGCTCGCCGCGATTCCGATCGGGGGCGATCAGGATCTGCTCCATTTCGCGGTGCGCGAACTGCTCGTGTTCGGATTTTTCGCACTGGTTCATTGGCGTTCGCTCGGCGTGATCGGCTGGGTTTCGCGCCTGCTCGGCAGCCGCCCCTTTTATTGGCTGGGCGAGCTTTCTTACGGCACCTATCTGATCCACCTGCTGATCCTGCAGCCCGTCGCGGCGGCGGTGATCGCGCAGTTCGGCACCGGGCTCGGCGCCGCCGGCCGGTTCGCCCTGACCGGAGCGGTCGTGGTGCCGGTGACTTACGCGCTTGCCTTTGTGACCTATAAGCTGGTCGAGCTGCCCGGACAGCGGCTGGGCAAGGCGATGATCAAGCGCGTGGCCGGGGGCAGCACGCCGCGCGCGCTTCAGACCGTGCCCGAAAAGATCGCCGCGCCCTAGCTACAGGATACGGAAATGGATCGACGAACGCTTCTGACTTCGATGGCCGCCGCGGCGGCCGGCAGCGCATGCACTGCAAAAGACCCCGGGTCCGGGTCCGAAAAGACGGGACGGCCGACGCTGGCGATCGATTCCGACGAGCCGGGGCGCTGGCGAATTCGCAGCTGGGCGTGGCGGGAGAATGCGTGGCACCCGCGGATCGCGCGAGCGACGCAGACCGGTGCAGGAATCGAAGTACGTGGGCCGATCGATGCGGCGGACCGGGCGAAAGTCCTCGCCCGGCTCGGCGCCTAAGCCTCGACCGCGTCGGAATAGGTGGAAGTGCGCGGGGCGGTCCGGCCCGGCGCGAGCGTGGCGCGATAGACGTCGAGCGTGTCCTCCGCCGCCTTGTCCCAGCTAAAGCGCGCGCGCACGGCGTCGCGGTCGACCTGAAACTCCGCGCAATCGGCGTTCAGCCGCTCGGTGAGCGCGGTGACGTCGCCGACCGGGAAATAATTCTGCCTGTCGAGCGCGATGTCGAGATTGGCGGGGATGTCGCTCAGCAGCATCCGCGCGCCGCAACTCGCCGCTTCCAGCGCTGCGATCGGCAGGCCCTCGTGATAGGAAGGCATCACGAACAGCGCGCAATGTTCATAGAGGCATTTCAGTGTCGCGCGCGACTGGACGCCGGCAAAGATCACGCGGTCGCCGGCGCGTGCGAGCAGTTCGCGGGCATATTCGCTTTCGTGATCGGCCGAGCCGGCGATCACCAGCTTGGCGGTGCAATTCGAGCGCTCATAGGCGTCGATCAGGTCGTGCAGGCCCTTCTCCGGGACGAGTCGGCCCACGGCGAGGAGGAAATCATTGTCCTTGAGGCCCAGTCGTTCGAGCACCAGCGCCGGATCGGCATCGCCGGGCAGGTCCGATGTGCCGTTGGGAATGTAGGAGATCGCGTGCGCGCGTTTCGGGAAGCTCTGCCGGAGTTGTGCGGCGAGCGAGGGCGAGACGGCGATGACGCGATTGGCAAAGCTGAGCGCCAGCCACTCGCCGGTGCGCAGCGCGGTGCGTGCGAGCAGGCCCCATTTGGCGCGGTGATAGTCCGTGCCATGATGCGTCACGACCACCTTCAGCCCGAGCAGCCGGGCAAGCGGCGCGAGCAGACCGGGACCGATCGCATGGATATGGATCAGCCCGGCGCCGCGCTTGCGGGCGGACAGGACCGCAAGGAAGGTCGACACCACCGCCTCGAGATTTTGCGAGCGAGGGCAGGGGATGCCGATAATCTCGACGCCGCGATGCTCGCCCACCGGCTCGGGCAGGTAGGGCGCGCGGCCGAGCACGACCGAGCGGTGATCGGGCCAGATCGCCTTGATCCGCGGGAGAAGCTCCTCGCAGTGACTTTCGATCCCGCCCATTACGTGCGGGAAGCCGCGGAGGCCGGTCACGCAGATGACGGGCGCGCCCGCGGGCGCGCTGGAAGACAGACTTGTCCGTTGCAGCATTGTTAAACTCCATTAGCGCCCGGCCGGATTTCCCGGCTCAGGCCACCGCTGCCATCGGCCCTCTTCCACCATTTTCTATTTCGCCCAGATACCAGTCGACGAACCGCTCGATCCCCCGCGCAAGCGGGACCTTGGGGCTGTATCCGGTGAGCGCGTTGATCGCCGAAATGTCAGCGTAGGTCGCGGTCACGTCGCCCGGCTGCATTGGCCGCATCAGCTTGATCGCCGGCCGGCCGAGCGCGCGTTCGAGCACTGCGATCATGTCCATCAGTCCGACGGGATTACAGTCGCCGATGTTGAGCAGCCGGTTTTCGCCGCCCGCCGGCGGCCGGTCGAGCACGCCCACCACCCCGTCGACGATATCGTCGATATAGGTGAAATCGCGCGCCATCCGGCCCTCGCCGAACACCTCGATCGGCTGGCCTAGGAGAATCTTCTGCGCGAAACCATAATAGGCCATGTCGGGACGGCCCCACGGGCCATAGACAGTGAAGAAGCGCAGCCCGCTGAGCGGCAGGTGATAGAGCTTGGCATAGCTTTCGCTCATCAACTCGCAACTGCGCTTGGTCGCCGCATAGAGCGAGACCGGCGCGGTGCAGGGCTCGTCCTCGCGAAAGCCGGTGCCGCCGAGCGGGCGGTCGCCATAGACCGAACTCGACGAAGCGTAGACGAGATGCTCGATATTGCCCGCGTGGCGCGCCGCCTCGAGCACCGCGAGATGCCCCTTGAGGTTGCTATGCTCATAAGCGAAGGGGTTTTCGAGGCTGTAGCGCACGCCCGCCTGCGCGGCGAGATGAACGATCCGGCGGATGCCGTTCGCTTCCACGAGCTCGCTGATCAATCCCGGGCTCGCGATGTCGCCATCGATCAGCCGGAAGTTGAAATTATCGACCAGCCGCGCGGTGCGCGCCTTTTTGAGCGAAACGTCGTAATAGTCGGTGAAATTGTCGAGCCCGAGCACGCGTTCGCCGCGCGCGAGGAGCCGTTCGGACACCGCATGGCCGATGAAGCCCGCGGCGCCGGTTACCAAAATGGGGCTGTCGTCGGTCACGCGGCGTGCCTCTCGTTCGCGGCATCGTCTGCGGACTGGCCAGGCCGGCCGATGCCGACGTAGCGCAGGCCCGCTTCTTCTGCTCGTGCGGGCGGATAGATGTTGCGCAGGTCAACGAGCACCGGCTCGGCCATTGCGGCCTTGAGGCGCACGAGGTCGAGTGCGCGGAAGGCGTCCCATTCGGTGACGATCACGGTCGCCGCCGCGCCTTCGGCGGCGGCATAGGCCGAGGACGCATATTCGACGTCGGTCAGCACCGCTTTGGCGGCGTCCATGCCCTCGGGGTCATAGGCGCGCACCCTGGCGCCGGCGTCCTGCAGCGTCTGGATGATCGCGATCGACGGCGCGTCGCGCATATCGTCGGTGTTGGGTTTGAAGGTCAGGCCGAGCACCGCGACGGTACGGCCGCGCACGCGCCCGTCCAGCGCGGCGATGACCTTGCGGCCCATCGCGCGCTTGCGCTGATCGTTCACCGCGACCGTCGCCTCGATCAGCCGCAGCGGCGCGTCGTGATCCTGCGCTGTCTTCATCAGCGCAAGCGTGTCCTTGGGGAAACAGGAGCCGCCATAGCCGGGGCCGGCATTCAGGAACTTCGCGCCGATCCGGTTGTCGAGCCCGATGCCGCTCGCGACCTCCTGGACGTCCGCACCGACCTGTTCGCACAGGTCCGCCATCTCGTTGATGTAGGTGATCTTCATCGCGAGGAAGGCGTTGGCGGCATATTTGATCAGCTCGCTGGTGCGGCGGCTCGTGAAGACGATCGGCGCCTTGTTCAGCGACAGCGGGCGATAGACCTCTTTCATCGGCGCGCGCGCGCGCTCGTCCTCGATGCCGATCACGACCCGGTCGGGGCGCTTGAAATCCTCGATCGCGGCGCCTTCGCGCAGGAATTCGGGGTTGGAGGCGACGGCGAATTCGGCGGCGGGGTTGCACTCACGGATGATCCGCTCGACCTCGTCGCCGGTGCCGACGGGCACGGTCGATTTGGTGACGATCACGGTGAAGCCGGAGAGTGCCCCGGCGATCTCGCGCGCCGCGTCATGGACATAAGACAGGTCGGCATGGCCGTCGCCGCGGCGGCTGGGGGTGCCGACCGCAATGAACACGACGTCGGCCGCGCCGACCGCCTCGGACAGTTCGGTGGTAAAGGCGAGATTGCCCGCCGCGACATTGCGCGCGACCAGGTCGTCGAGACCGGGCTCATAGATGGGGATGCCGCCGGCCTGAAGGCGGGCGATCTTGTTCGCGTCCTTGTCGACGCAGGTCACATGATGGCCGAAATCGGCAAAACACGCGCCCGAAACCAGCCCGACATAGCCGGACCCGATCATTACGATACGCATTACGCGCTGCTCCCTATTTATATGAAGTCGGCTTTTTGCTGCACGTGCGAACAATCGCGTCGCAACGGTTAACGGTCAACTTGCCAGCTTTGAGCGGAGGCAATTGAAAGGCGAAATGATCGTTCCCAAAATCCCGACCCAGAACGGGACAAGGTGAAAAAATGCGATATATTAGAAGCGGATAATTCGGGGCTTTGCCTAAACGACGGCCAGGCGAATTGGCTGCAATGCGACGAAACGCTTCGACTTGATCTTGCCACGGGTCGGCGTCGGAGTAGAAGCTGGACAGGATAAAATGCGGGAAGGGTGAGATGCTGGAAGCGCAACGTGGGGCATTTTTCGCCGACTTGCCGGTGTCGCTGGCCATTCGCCGCGACCGGCTGCGGCGCGCGGTGCTGATGATCGAAAAAAACGCCGATGCGCTGTGCGACGCGCTCGCCGCTGACCAGCCGAATCAGGATTCGGACTCCGCCAGGCTTATCGAAGTGGCACCGGCGCTCGCGGCGCTGCGGGCGTCGATCGACGGGGTGGGCCGCTGGATGCGCGCCGAAAGCGGGCGCGGGCTGCTCGCGCGGCTGCGCGGGGCTGGCGACTATTTGGAATATCTGCCGGTCGGCGTGATCGGCATAGCGGCGCCGGCGTCGCTGCCGCTGCTCCGGACGGCGGGCATTCTCGCGGGGGCGCTCGCCGCGGGCAACAGGGTGACGTTGAAATTCGACGCGGCCTCGGTGCAGCTGGGCCGGCTGGTCGGCGAGCTGGCGCCGGATTTCTTCGATCCGCTCGAACTGGCGGTGGCGTCCGGCGCGGACTTTGCACAGCAGGCGTTCGACCTGTTGGTGACCAGCGAACCGCAGGAAGGCGATGGGGCGACGCTTGCGCGTTCGGACAAGTCGCCGGTCATCCTCGGGCGCTCGGCCGATTTTGCCAAGGCGGCCGACAATGTGATTGCACGCAAGCGTCTCAAAGGCGGACGCGCGCCGCTCGCGCCCGACTATCTTCTCGTGCCCGAAGAGCAGGAAGAGGCGATGGCTTCATGGCTGTGGCGCGCGGCGATGCAGCCCGGGGTGAACGAAGCGGCGTTGCCCGACGCCGAACATCGACGGCTGGCGCGGCTTTTGGATGACGCGCGCGCGCGGGGGGGCGAGGTGATGACCGCGGAGCCGCGCGGGCCGGCTATGCCGCTCCACATCATTCGCCACGCCAGCGAGGACATGCTGGTGATGCAGGAGGAGTTTCGGGGGCCGATCCTGCCGCTGCGCAATTATGCGCGGATCGAGGATGCGATTGCCACGATCCACCGGCGACCGCCGCCGCTCGCCATCTATTATTTCGGCCGTGATGCCGGCGAGCGCCGGCACGTGCTGGAACACACGCTGTCGTCGGCGATCGCGATCGACGGGCGAATTCCGTCGGCGGCGAAGGCCGGTGCGGGCATGACGCTCAACATCGACCATGGCGAAGCCGGCTTCCGACGGTTCAGCCGGACGAGGCACGTTTGTCGCGAGCCTTTGGTCGGTTTTTCGGGTGCGTCCGCGCGCGACGCCGGCGACGATCTGGGTGGAGCAGCGCCCGCGCTGCACTGACCCCGGACGCGCCACGCCGCGCCGCATCGCGCTGGCCTTGATCGGTGCGCTCCGATTAGCGCGGCGGCATGGATGACCCATCCTCTCGCTTCGCCGCCAAGCCGGTTCAGATCAATGCAGGGGGCGAGCCGGTCTATTTCGTGGAGTCGGGCGCCGTTTATCGCGGCGTGCGCGCGCGCGATGTCGGCAACGGCCTGTTCGTGATCCGCGAGCCGGTCCACAATGTGCAGATCGCCAATATCAGCGTGGCGGGCGGCTACCGGGTGATCGAGAACAAGGCGGCGCCGGAACTGGCGGGGGCGGGAAGCGTCGGGCTCCGCGTGCGCGGGGCGCGGGCGACTGATCTCGAACGCAGCTTCGCCCGCATTCGGTATGACAGCCATGACGGGGTGATCGAGGATGTCAGCGCGAGCGGCATGCTGACGACAGGCGCGACCGACCTGCCGGTCGGCATCGCCTTCGACGGCACCGCGCACGACTTCCGGGTCGAGCGCTGCTCGATGCGTGGTTTTCAATGGCAGCGCAAGGCCAGGCAATATTGGAATGGCGACGGTTTCTCGACCGAGCGGGGCAATGCGCGGATGTTGTTTCGCCAATGCGCCGCGTGGGACAATAGCGACGGCGGATTCGACCTGAAGTCGACCGAGACTTTGCTCGACGACTGCGTCAGCGGCCGCAACGCGCGTAACTTCCGGCTCTGGTCGAGCATCCGCGCGACGCGGCTCAGCAGTCTCGATCCCGTCAAGATCGGCGGGATCGGCGACACCAACCATTTCACGATCATGGCGGCGAAAGGCGCGGGAGAGCCGCTGGTCATCCATATCGAGCATCTGGTGGTGAAGAGCGACCGGGGCTGGCCGATATTTGACGTGCACCACGGGCCAGCGAAAATCATCATCGGTTCGCACGATATCCAGGTGCCGCCGGGCACGCCGCTGGTCCGCTCGCGTGGCGGGGGTTCGGTGCCGGGCGGAGTGTCCTTTGCCGGGACACCTCCCAAGCTCTGAATGGCCTGGCGCACTTTGGACACGTTTCGACGCCGGGCTCTTGCTGCAATGCAGCGTAAAGGCGCAGGTCGCTCCTCGGCAGCACGTGGCGATCGTGTTTGCCGATCCAACGCTGGTTAATTGGGGGGGAACCCAGCGACCAGAAAAGGGTGAAAAGATGCGAAAAATACGCAAGGCCGTGTTCCCCATCGGCGGCCTTGGAACCCGGTTCCTTCCGGCGACCAAGTCGATGCCCAAGGAGATGCTGCCCGTCGTCGACCGGCCGCTGATCCAATATGCGGTCGACGAGGCCCGCGAGGCGGGTATCGAGCAGTTCATTTTCGTGACCAGCCGCGGCAAGAGCCTGATCGAGGATCATTTCGACCACGCTTTCGAGCTTGAGGAGGCGATGGCCCGGCGCGGCAAATCGCTCGCCGCGCTCGACGGCACGCGCCCGTCCCCGGGCGATATCGCGATCGTGCGGCAGCAGGAGCCCCTCGGGCTGGGCCATGCCGTATGGTGCGCCCGCCGCCTTATCGGCGACGAGCCTTTCGCGGTACTGCTGCCCGACGATCTGATGGTCGGCGAACCCGGTTGCCTCAAGCAGATGGTCGAGGCCTATGCCGACGTCGGCGGCAATCTGATCTGTACCGAGGAAGTCGCGGCGGAGGACACGCATAAATATGGCATCGTCACGCCGGGCACGAGCGCCGGCGCGATTACCGAAGTCAGGGGACTGGTCGAAAAGCCGGCTCCGGACGTCGCACCGTCCCGGCTCGCTGTCATCGGCCGCTACATCCTCCAGCCCGAGGTGATGAACATCCTCAGCAATCAGGAGGAAGGCGCGGGCGGCGAGATCCAGCTCACCGATGCGCTGGCGCGGATGATTGGCCAGCAGCCTTTCCACGGCGTCACCTTCCAGGGAAAACGCTATGATTGCGGCGACAAGAGCGGCTTTGTGACCGCGACGCTCGCGCTGGCGCTCGCCCGTCCCGACATCGCGCCCGCGGTGCGGGCTTTCCTGGCTGCCGCGTAATATGGACGCAGTCACACGGCACATGCCGCGCGGCCGGGAAGCGGACACGCAGGTAGATCGGGGCGCGCTGATCGACCTGCGCCGGGTAGGCGCGGTGCTGCGCCGGCGGTGGATGATATTATGTGCGGCGATGGCCGCGGCGATCGTGATCGCCGCGGCCGCCTATCTCGTCGCCGAACCGCGCTACCTCGCCACCGCGCAAGTCGCGCTCGAGCGTTCGGCAGAGCAGGTGATCAAGGTCGATTCGGTGATCCCGACCACCGATCCCGATTCGGCGGCGGTCGATACCGAGGTGCAGGTACTTCGCTCGCCCGAACTCATCGGGCGGGTCGTCGACCGGCTCCGGCTCGTCCGCGATCCGGCGTTCAACAGCGCGGCGGGAGATGGGCAGCCGACGGCGCAGCCCGATCTGATCGGGCGCCAGCGTGCGATCGGTACGGTGCTGAACGGGCTGACGGTGAAGCGCGACGGGCTTTCCTATGCAATCAGCGTCTCGTTCGAGGGCGGCACGCCGGTGCAATCGGCGCAGATCGCCAATGCGCTGGTCGACGATTATGTATCGGGGCAGGTCGGCTCGAAGACCGAGGCAACGCATCGCGCGCGCGGGTTTCTCGAAGAACGTCTCCAGGACCTTCGCGCGCAGGTAGTCGGCGCCGAACGCGAAGTCGCCGACTATCGCGCCGCGCACAGTCTTTTCGCGGTCTCCGAAGCGAGCAGTGTGACGCAGCAGGAGCTGTCGGGGCTTTCGACCCAGCTCGCTCAGGCGAAGGCCGAAAACGCCGCGGCGCAGGCGCGCCTTTCGGCGGCACGCGCGCAGCTGAGCGGCGGGCGGACCGGCGAGGAGCTTGGCGATTCGCTCGATTCACCCGTGGTCAGCCAGTTGCGCGCCCAGCGCGCCGAGGTGGCGCGCGAGGTCGGGGCGCTCGAAAAACGTTATGGTCCGCGCCATCCCGATCTTGTCCGCGCGCAGAGCCAGCTCCGCGTCGCCGATCAGCAGATCGCGGCCGAGGTGCAGCGCATCGTCGCCAATGTCTCGATCCAAGCGAGCATTGCCAACCAGCGCGCGGGTTCGCTCGCGGGTTCGGTGGCGCAGTCCGAGGGCAAGCTCGCCAGCGACAATGCGGCGTCGGTGCGGCTGAATGAACTGGAGCGCAACGCCGAATCGGCGCGGACGCTCTATCAGGCGTTCCTCGATCGCTATCGCCAGACGGTCGCGCAATCGGGGCTCGAGCGCAGCGATGCCTATATCGTCAGCCGCGCACGCGTTCCCGGCGCCCCGAGCTCGCCCAATATGCTGATCTATGCGGCGATGGCCGTCGTCGGCGGGCTGGGCATCGGAGTGCTGCTCGTCGTCCTGCTCCAGCTGCTCGAACGCGGGCTCGAAACGAGCGATGCGATCGAGGATGCGTTGGGGCTGTCGACGCTCGCCGCGATCCCCGACGCCAACACGTTGCCCGGCTATCGCAAGCTGGGCCCGCCGGCGCCTCCGGCGGAATTGCTGCTCAAGCGACCGCAATCGACCTATGCGGAGGCTTTCCGCACGCTTCGCACCTCGATCCAGTTCGCCGAGGCGGCGAACCCGATCCGCGTCGTCGCGATTACCTCGGCGGTGCCGGGCGAGGGCAAGACCACGACCGCGATGGGGCTGGCCCGCGCGGTAGCCGCGGCGGGCGGCAAGGTGCTGCTGATCGACGCCGATGCACGTCGCCGCGCTTCCAGCCGGCAGTTCGCCGAAGGCGTGACGTTGGGGCTGGACGAGGTGCTGGCGGGGCAGGCGACGCTGGAGCAGGCGATCGTCAAGGACAGCATGTCGGGTGCCTTCCTGCTGCCGCAGCGGACCGATTCCAAGGGCGTCGGGCTGACCGAGAGTCCGCGGCTGGCCGAGCTGATCGAGCAGGTGCGCGAGCGCTACGACCTCGTGATCCTCGACACGCCGCCGGTGTTGCCGGTCGACGAGGCGCGCGTGATCGCGAGCATGGCCGACGGCGTGGTGTTCCTCGTGCGCTGGCGCAAGACGCCGACCAAGGCGGCGTCGGTGGCGCTGCGGCGGCTGTACGATGTCCACGCCGAGATGCTGGGCGCGGTGCTGACGCTGGTCGACGTACGCGAGCAGGAGCGGGCCGGTTATGAAGATGGCGGCACCTTCCTGAAGGCGTACCGTCCCTATTATGCCGATTGATCCGGCGGCGCCGTGACCGCGCAGGCGCTACCTTATGGCCCGGCGTTCGGGCTCGGCATCTTGCTGCCGGTGACGGCATTGCTGCTCGTTGCGCTGGTCATCGCGGCGCGGCGGGCGGGCAGCGTCGCGGGCGCGTTCGTGGTTGTGGCGCTATGGATGCGCTACACGGCGGGCGCTTATCATCTCTACATGTTCCAGCCGCTCGCGGGCGGGCTTTCGGGCAACGCCCTGCTCTCGATCGGGATCACCGCATTCGGGCTGCTCTTTGTGGTGCGGCCCGCCAATCTGGCGCTCAAATGGCTGCTGCCCGTCTATGCGCTGGTCGGGCTCGCGCTGCTCAGCGCCGCACTCAATGGCGATGCAGCGGGCGGGATCAACGTGGCGGTCAAATATGCCTATATGATCGTCATCATGATCGCGGTGTTTCAGGCGCTGCGCAGCGATCCCGACGCGCGGTTCCTGAGCTGGGCGATGGTCTCCTTTCTGCCGCTGCTCGTCTTTCAGGCGCTGTCGCTGGCGCTGAACCTGCCCAAGGGGTCGGAGGATGGCGACGGGCTGGTGTGGATCGGGGGCTATAATCACGAGGCCGCCTTTTCGGTCGCGATGATGACTGGGTTCCTCGTCGGCTGTTTCGCCAAATCGGCGCCGCGCGGCGTCCGTGTCGCCTTCTTGGCCGCGACCTTTCTCGGTATCCTGCTCGCCGGCTATCGCACGACGATCCTCGCCGCCGCGCCGCTAGCGCTGGCGGTCTTCCTGAGCGGGTTGACGCTGAGCGTGAGGCGCGACCAGCGCGTGCCGATGGCGGTGACTGCGGTGGTGGCGGGCGTGCTGCTCGTCTCGTTCGCCGCCCTGTCCTACAGCGAGAGTTTCACCGACCTAGCCGCCTTCCTCTCGGATCCCGCCGGGCTGATCAAGCCGCCGCGCGACTTCGACCTGCTCGAACGGCAGGTGATGTCCGCGCGCCCGTTAATCTGGAGCAGCTACATCTATGCGTGGGCAGAGGGCACGCCTGTCCAGCACCTGTTCGGGCTGGGGCCGGAGAGCTGGGAGGGCGTGTTCAAGGTGTATCCGCACAACACGCTGGTCGCGACGCTCTACGAGCTCGGCTGGTTCGGAATCGCCGCGATGATTGTGCTGTGGACCGTGATGTTCGCTGCGGCGGCTTCGGCGCACGGCGAGCGCTTCAAGCTGCTCGCGGCGCATTTCGCCTTCTTCCTGCTCAACATGGCGACGATGCCGTTCTGGCAGGTCGAGGGGCTGGCGCTCTATGGGCTGCTCTGCGGCTACACCGTTTACGCCGCCCGTGCGGCGCCGCACCCGCAGAAGCGGTTACGGCGCCAAATCCCGGGCGCTAGAATGCGGCCGTCGTCGTAAGGGTTTTTCAGTGCCGCCCGAGTTCGTCGCGGCCGACCACCATATAATGAACCTCGTCGGGACCGTCGGCGAAGCGCAGGTGGCGCACGTCGGCATAGAGATCGGCGAGCGGGGTCCATTGCGAGATACCGGTCGCGCCGTGGATCTGGATCGCCTGATCGATGATCTGGCAGGTGCGTTCGGGGACCATCGCCTTCGCCATGCTCACCCAGACCCGCGCCTCGCGATTGCCGAGCAGGTCCATCGCCTTTGCCGCCTTGAGCACGATCAGGCGCATCGCCTCGATCTCGATCCGCGCGCGCGCGATCACTTCCAGATTCTTGCCGAGCTGCGAGATCTGGCGGCCAAAGGCGGTGCGTGAATTGCCACGCTTGACCATCAGGTCGAGCGCGCGTTCGGCCTTGCCGATCGTGCGCATGCAGTGATGGATACGCCCCGGCCCGAGGCGCATCTGCGAAATCTCGAACCCGCGACCCTCGCCGAGCAGGATATTGTCCTTGGGCACGCGGACATTGTCGAAGCGCATGTGCATATGCCCCTGCGGCGCATGGTCGGCGCCGAAGACGTGCATCGGGCCGAGCACCTGTACGCCGGGCGTGTCCATGGGCACGAGGATCTGCGAATGCTGGGCCTTTCGCGCGGCTTCGGGGTTCGTGTTCACCATGCAGATCAGTATCTTGCAGCGCGGATCGCCGGCGCCGCTGATGAAATATTTCTCGCCGTTGATGACCCATTCGTCGCCTTCGAGGCGCGCGCGCGTTTCGAGGTTGCTGGCATCCGACGAGGCGACGCCGGGCTCGGTCATCACATAGGCCGAGCGGATTTCGCCGTTCAAAAGGGGTTTAAGCCAGCGCTCCTTCTGTTCGGGCGTGCCAACCATTTCGAGCACTTCCATATTGCCTGTGTCGGGCGCCGAGCAGTTCAGCGATTCCGATGCGAGCGGCGACTTGCCGAGCTCGGCGGCGATATAGGCATAGTCGAGATTGCTGAGCGGTGTCCCGGTGTCGCCATGCGGCAGGAAGAAATTCCACAGACCCGCGGCCTTCGCCTTGTCCTTCGCACCTTCGAGCAGTTCAAGCTGGCCCGGCGCCCAGCTCCAGCGATCGGCGCGGCCTTCGCCGAGCCGGAAAAATTCCTCGGTGATCGGATCGACATTCTCGGCGATGTGGCGTTTGACCGCGTCGAACAGCGGCTGCGCCTCCTTCGACATCCTGAGGTCGTTGAGTTCGGCTTCGAGTTCGATCTCGGTCATGGCAATCCTCCGCTGGGTTTCGCCCGCAGCTTAGCCACGCCATGTCATCAAGGAAAATGATAGGAGCGAATATGTGATATTCACAATAAGAATGACTATGCGGTCTGCGCCAGCTCGTCGGCGATGATCGTGCGCAGCCAGCCAAGCCCCGGATCGGCCTGCGCGGCCTGATGCCAGTACAGATAGCTTCCGCCTTGTTCGACCGGCAGCGGCAGGTCCACGAGCTGCATCGGCCACATCGCGCCCAGAACCTCGGCATGCGATCGCGGCAGCGAAAACAGCATGTCGGATGTGGCGACGATCTGCCACGCGGTGATCGCATGCTGACAGCGGACCGCGACGCGCCGCGCGAGGCCCATGCGGCCGAGCGCGATGTCCTCGATCCCGGGGCCATAGGGCCGCGAGGTCGCGATAATATGCTCGAGCGCGAGATAGGTATCGAGGTCGATCGCGCCATGGACGCGTGGATGCCCCTTGCGCGCGACAACGACGATCGGCTCGGTCCCCAGATAATTGCGCTGGAGCCGGTCGTCGGCGGGCAGCGCGACATCGAGCGCGAGGTCGAGGTCGCCGCTCGCGAGCATCATCACAAGGTCGCGGCGGCGGAAGGTCACGCTGGCGAGCGCGACATGCGGGGCTTCGCGTCGGACGCGCGCAACGAGCGAGGAGAAGCGCGGCATCTCGCCCGAGAGGCGCACGCCGATGCGGAATTCGCGCGTCGCCTCGGCGGGATCGAACGATGCCGCGGCGTCGAGCGCCGCGTCGAGCCCGCGCAATGCCTCGCGCACCGGCCCGGCGATCGCGCGCGCCGCCGGGGTCGGCACCAGCCCGTTGCCCTGCCGTACGAACAGCGGATCGTCGAACTGCGTTCGCAAACGCGTCAGGGCGTGGCTGATCGCCGGCTGCGACAGGTTCAGGTGGCGCGCCGCCGCCGACACGCCGCCCTTGACGAAGATCGCGTCGAATATCCGCAGCAGGTTGAGATCGAATCTGGCGAGCTGCCGCAAGACGTCCTCCTCTGCGAAATCGGCGTGTGACGGATAATGGGCCTAATCGCTAATGATGCGGAAGTGAAGCGCCGCCCGCAGAAGCGCTCCCGTTCGTTACGGCCATCGTCCCCGATCGGTATCGAGCGACACCGGTTTGTCACAATGAATTTCTAGGGCGCGACGGCAATCAAAACATAACTCTCCCCCGTCGAGATCCAAGGAGCATCCATGAAAAGCCTCACCGCCTGCGCGCTTGTCGCGCTGCAATTTGTTGCGCCCGCGACGGCCTCGGCCGGAGAGATGGCGACGGCCGGAACCGAAAGCGCCGAGGGCGAGACGATCATCGTCACCGGCACGCGCGATGCGCGGCGGACCCAGTTCGACACGCTGGCCCCGATCGACGTTCTGTCGGGCAGGGCGATCGACAGCAGCGTGTCGAACGACCTGTCGGATACGCTCGGGCAACTCCTGCCGTCGTTCAACGTCCAGCGCCTGCCGGCCGCCGATGGTCAAGCGTTCGTCCGCCCCGCGACTTTGCGCGGCCTGTCGCCCGACCAGACGCTCGTCCTCGTCAACGGCAAGCGTTATCACCGTTCGGCGCTGCTCGGCACGCGCGGCGCGCAGGCGGCCGACCTTGCCACCATCCCGAACCTTGCGATCAAGCGGATCGAGGTGCTGCGCGACGGCGCATCGGCGCAATATGGTTCGGACGCGATCGCGGGCGTGATCAACATCATTCTCGACGATCAGCCCGGCATGACCGCCTTCGGCCAATATTCGAGCTATTATGAAGGCGACGGCCAAAGCTATCAGACGGGCGGGCAGGGCGGCGTCGCGCTCGGCGACCGCGGCGTGCTGGTCTTCACCGGCGAATTTACGAAGTCCGATGCGACCTCGCGCACGCGGCAGCGCCCCGATGCCGAGGCGTTCCAGGCGGCGAACCCGAATCTCGACGTGCCGAACCCGGTGCAACGCTGGGGCCAGCCCGACCTGCGCTCGGTACGCGGCGCGGTGAACGCCGATTACGAGATTGTCGATGGCGCGACCATCTATGCCTTTGGCACTGTCGGGAGCGGGGAGGGGGTCACCGACTTCAACTGGCGCAATCCCGCCGGCACCGCGAACGTCTATAACCCTAGTACGGCGTTTCCGGGCTTCAGCTTCCGGAGCCTCTATCCCGCCGGCTTCACCCCGCGCTTCGGCACCAAATACGATGATTTCCAGACCGCGGGTGGCCTCCGCGGCGAGGCCGGCGATGCCTTCACCTATGATCTCAGCGCGGCGCTGGGACGCAGCCGCATCAACTACAATATGGGAGAATCGCTCAACGCCTCGCTCGGTCCGGCCAGCCCGACCAGCTTTTACCTTGGGCGATTGTTACAACGCGAGTTCAACCTGAACGCCGACTTCGTGTATCGCCTGCCGCTCGGGCTGGTCGAGCCCGCGAATATCGCGTTCGGTGCCGAACGGCGGAAGGAAACCTATGCCATCCGGCCCGGCGATCCGGCTTCCTTTGCGATCGGCGCCGGCGCGGCGACGGGACTGGCGCCGAACAGCAACGGTTTCCCGGGCTTCAGCCCGTTGAGCGCGGGCGAATGGTCGCAGACGAGCTATGCTGGCTATCTCGATGTCGAGGTCAAGCCGGTCGAGATGCTGACGCTTGGTGCGGCGGGGCGTTACGAGGATTTCTCGGCCTTTGGCGACACCTTCAACTACAAGCTGTCGGCCCGCCTCGAACCCGTGAGCGGCGTGGCGCTGCGCGCGACCTGGTCGACGGGTTTCCGCGCGCCGACCCCGGCACAGCTCAACGCGCTCACCACCAGCCAGGGACTCGACACGCGAACGCTGCAGATCTTTAACACCGGCCGGCTGTCGCCGAGCGATCCGATCGCGGTCGCCCTCGGCGCCAAGCCGCTGACCCCCGAAAAATCGCGTACGCTGACCGCGGGCCTGACCTTTCAGTCGGGTTTCGGGCTGACGGGCAGCATCGACGTCTATCAGATCAAGCTGCGCGACCGGTTCGGCCAGTCGGCGACCTTCGCGGTGCCGGCCAACCTGCCCAATCCGCAGCGCTTCACCGCGGTCACCTATTTCACCAACGACTTCGACACGCGCACGCGCGGGATCGACGTCGTGCTCGCCTATGCGCGCGACGTCGGGCGGGGCAAGGCCGACATCAGCCTTGCCTACAACTATAACCAGACGCGGGTGACGAGCGGCACGAGCGCGTCGATCGGGAACGAAACGCAGCGGATCCTGTTCGAAGATCGCTTGCCCAAGCATAATGGCACCGCCTCGCTCGGCTATACGATCGGCCGCTTTGGATTGCAGGGCCGCGCGCGCTATTATGGCGCGTGGACCGACGTCAGCGGCAATTCGACGGGCGAAGTCTTCCAGCGCTTCGGATCGATGGTGATGTTCGACCTGTCGGCCAGCCTCCAGCTGAACGATCATCTGTCGATCCGCGCGGGGGCCGAGAATATCTTCGACACCTATCCCGACGAGGCGACCAACCAGGCGGTGCGCGGGCTGATCTATTCGCGCAATGCCCCCTATGACACCGACGGCGGTCAATATTATGTCCGCGTCGGGATCACCTTCTGACGGCAAAGGGAACGCGCGTGGAGCTGAATCGGAGGCAGATGCTGATGGCCGCCGCGGCGGCGCCAGTGGCGGGGCGGCTCGAAGCCGCGCCGCTGCCGGCGGGCGCCCGGCCCGATGACGAGTCTTATTGGGCAAAGGTCGCGGCGCAATATGATGTGATCGGCGACATCATCCAGCTCGAGAATGGCAATTGGGGCATGATGGCGCGGCCTGTGCTCGAACAATATGAAGCCGCGGTGCGGCGGGTGAACCGCGCGACGAGCTATTATGCCCGCCGCGGGCTTTTCCCCGATCTTCTCGCGGTGCGCGCGCGGGTCGCGGCGAAGCTGGGCGTCGCGCCCGAAGAAATCGCCTTCACCCGCAACGCGACCGAGGCGCTCAAGGCCCTGATCGGCGGGTATAACCGGCTGCGCGCCGGCGACGCCGTGCTTTATGCCGATCTCGATTATGACAGCATGCAGGCGTGCTGCGATTCTCTCAAGAAAACCCGCGGCGTCGATGTGGTGCGCATCGCGCTGCCCGAACCCGCGACGCATCAGGGGCTGATCGACTGCTACGAAGCGGCGCTCAAGGCCAACCCCCGCGTCCGGCTGATCCTGCTCACCCACCTCAGCCACCGGACCGGCCTTGTCGTTCCCGTCCGCGAAATCGTCGCGATGGCGCGCGCACGCGGGGTCGATGCGATCGTCGATGCGGCGCACAGCTGGGGGCAGCTCGACTTCGCGCTGCCCGATCTGGGCGCCGATTTCGTCGGGCTGAACCTGCACAAGTGGATGGGAGCCCCGCTCGGGGTCGGTGCGCTCTATATCCGCAAGACGAAGGTCGAGCTGATCGACCCCGATATCGCTAACGACCCGCCGTTCGCCGCGACGGCCCAGGCACGCGTGCATACGGGCACGGTCGATTTCGCGGCGCAGCTCACCGTCCCCGCCGCGCTCGATTTCCAGGACGCGATCGGCGATGCGGCGCGCGCGGCACGCCTGCGCTATTTGCGCGATCGCTGGGCTGAACCGCTGCGCGGCGCGCCGGGGGTCGAGATATTGACCCCCGCCGATCCGCGCCTGCACGGCGGCATCACATCCTTCCGCCTCGCCGGCCGCACCAGCGAAGCGGACAATGTCGCGGTCGCCAAACGCCTGCTCGACGAGCACCAGATCTTCTCGGTGCATCGTACCGGACCGGCGCGCGGGGCGTGCGTCCGGATCACGCCGGCGCTGTTCAACGGACCGGGCGACGTGGACATGCTCGCCAAGGCGATCAGGGAATTGGCTTCTGCCTCAGGATGACGCGATCGTCACGCCGATCCGGACGCCTGCCAGGCCAAGCCATGCCGCCATCCGGTCGAGTTCGATCCCGAGACGCTCCAGCGTCTCGGCGGGAGCGCCCGGTTCGAGCGTGATCCGGTGCGCGAGCAGGACGCCGGCCTGGCGATCGGCCTTGAGATCGACGCGCGCCACCAGCGCGTCGTCCATCAGGAAGGGCAGGACGTAATAGCCGTGGGTGCGCTTGTCCTGCGGGACATAGATTTCGATACGGTAGCGGAATCCGAACAGACGTTCGGTGCGACTGCGCTCCCAGATCAGTGGGTCGAACGGGGCGAGTAGCGCCGCACCCCTCACGCGGCGGGGCAGGCGGGCGTCGCGGTGTACCCAGACCTTCTGGCTCCAGCCTTCGACCCGCGCGGGCAAAAGAACGTCCGCCTCGGCCTGCGCAGTGATCGCATCATCGGCTTCATCGGGCTTTAGCCGATAATAGTCGCGCAAATCCGCGGCAGTCGCGACGCCAAGCGCTCGGGCGCTCCGTTCGATCAACGCGCGTTGCGCGCTTGCGGCATCGGGCGTGGGCAGGTCGAGAACGGCCCTGGGCAACACGCGTTCAGGCAGGTCATAGACCCGCGCAAAGCTACCGCGGCGCGTCGCGGTGGTGATCCTGCCCGACCAGAACAGAAATTCCAGGGCATGTTTGGTGTGGCTCCATTCCCACCAGCCGCTTTTGCTCGATCCGTTCTCGAAATCGGCGGCCGTCAGCGGCCCCTCGGCGATAATCCGGTCGAGCACGGCCTGTGCTTCGGGGCGGTGCTCGATCGCAAAGCGCTTCAGGGCCTGATAGCCGATCTCGCCCCGCTCGGCGCGGGCCATGCGCCAGCGGAGCAGCGGATGAAGCTCGAGCGGAAGCAGCGAGGCCTCATGCGCCCAATATTCGAACAGGCGCCGCTGGCGGGTCGGGCCCCAGGCATCGCGTTCGAGCAGCGCGCGATCATAGCCGCCGAGCCGCGAGAAGGCAGGAAGATAATGCGCGCGCGCCAGAACGTTGACGCTATCGATCTGAAAGAGCCCCAGACGGCCCAGCGATTTGCGTAAATGGAGGGCCGTCGGCTGGTCGGGGCGACGGACGCCGAAACCCTGCGCGGCGAGCACGATTCGGCGCGCTTCCTTGAGAGAGAGGGTGATCGTCACTCACGGAGACTTGGCGTCGGCTTCAGGAAGCGTCAACCGTCATGGACGCACAGCCGGGATGGCAACCCGGTACAAAATGCATCCGGCTGTGAAGCGGCTTGTGAAAGCCGGCCGTCGGGCGTTAGGGGTGCGGCATGGCTCAGCGCATCGATTCTCGCCATCCGTCACCATGCGATGCTGCGGGTGAGTAAAGGAAAGCCCACCGACGGCGCGCGGCCGACGATGGCGGATGTGGCTCGCGAGCTGGGCGTCGCGAAAATCACCGTTTCGCGCGCGCTCTCGAACCATTCGACGGTGAAGGACAGCACGCGCACGCTGGTCCGCGAGACGGCCGAGCGCATGGGTTACCGGCTCAACGTGTCGGCGCGCAACCTGCGGCAACAGCGCACGCGGACGATCGCGGTCGTGATCGAAATGACGCCGTCGCACGAGCGTCTGATGAGCGAGCCCTATCCGTTGCTGCTGCTCGGGGGCATCCTGCAAGAACTGACCGCGGCGGGGCAGAATATGGTGCTCACCACCATCGACCTGTTTTCGGAAGCGCCGCCTTCGGCCGACGGAGTGATCCTGCTGGGGCAGGGGGTGCATGACGACGCCGCGGCGGTGATCGAGGCGACCGGGCTTCCGTATGTGGTCTGGGGCGCCGAACACGGCCCGCCCGAACGGATCGTCGTCGGCAGCGACAATCGCGAGGGCGGGCGCCTCGCCGCCGAATATCTGCTTCGCCGCGGATGCCGCCGTCTGCTGTTCCTCGGCGATGCAGAACATGGCGAGGCCGAGGATCGGCTGAGAGGATTCGAGGCGGGGCTCGCGGGTTCGGATGCGGCGATCGCCGGCAACATTCCCTGCGCCTTCACGCTCGCTGCCGGCCGCGAGGCGGTGACGCCGCTGCTGGACGGGCAAAGCCTCGGCTTCGATGGCATCTTTGCAAGCAGCGACGCGATTGCGATGGGTGCGATTGAGGCGTTGCAGGCATATGGGCATGCGGTTCCCGGCGATGTGTCGGTCGTCGGATTCGACGATTCCCCGGGGGCGGCGCTTTTTTCGCCGCGCCTCACGAGCATCCGGCAAGACTGGGGCGTCGGGGGCGAACTGCTGGCGCAAAAGGTTCTCGACAAAGTGGCCGGGAAAGCGGTCGCGTCACGTGCGATGCCCGTGGTCCTGATCGTCCGGGAAAGCTAGGATAACAGCGCTTTCTTTGCACTGCATCCTATGTTTCCCGCAAAATGGTATCGATACCTTGACATCGATACCATTTTGCGGGAAACCCGCGATCGAGAGCGAAGGCCGAGGAGTCTTCGCCATGGGTGAGGACGGCGTGGCGACTATCGAACATTCCCCCGAAGCGATGCGGCTCGTCCGGCACGGTGCGTCGGCGACCGGTGCGCAGGCGCATGCGCTCTTCGCGCTCGCCAACGGGCTGGTCGGCGTCGAAGGGGTGATCGACGAATGCGCGGCCAGGCCCTGCGCCTATCTTCCGGACGCCTATGTCCGCCGGCCGATCGCCTATCATGAAAGCTTTCCCGGTTACGCGACCGCGACCGATACGCGGATCGCATGCCCCAGCCCGGTGCTGCTGCGCATCCATATCGATGGCGCGCCGGTCGATTTCGATGCGGCCGAACTCGTCGACACCGAAAGCGCGCTTGATTTCGAGGGCGGCCAGCTTCGCCGCATCTCGCGTTGGCGGCTTGCCGGCGATCGCACGCTCGAAATTGCGGTCGACCGCGTCGTCCCGCTGGCCGGCAGCGCTTGCGTCGCGTCGCGTATCCACCTCCGGCCGATCGATTTCGGTGGCGCGGTCGAGGTCCGGCTGACCTATGGGATCGAGGGCGCGGGCGCTGGCAACGCCGAAGCTGACGATCCGCGCATCTCGGCCCGGTTGCGGCCGGTCTGGACTATCAGCCCCCCCCTGCCGGGCGACCCGACCACGGTTGCCCGGTTCGCGCAGGATGTCGTCGAGCTCGCCTATCGCCAGCAAGTTGCCGCGCCCGCTGCCGAAGTTACGGCGGATGGCGCGGGGCATGTCGTGCGAGGCGCGCTGGTCGCCGGCGGCACCCTGACGATCGACCGGGTGGTCGCGCTGGCATCCGCCCGCGGCCGCCCGGTCGACCTCGCGGTTTTCGACGATGCGGCGGTGGACTTCGACGCGATTTCCCAAGGCCAGCGTGCAGCGGTGGAGGCGCTATGGGACGGCGCTGCGTTGGCGATCGACGGCGACGAGGCGATGACCGCGGCGCTGCGGTTCGACCTGTTCCAGCTCCATCAGTCGGCCAGCCGCGATCCGGGCCACAGCATCGGCGCCAAGGGGCTGACCGGCGAGGGCTATGAGGGCCATTATTTCTGGGACGCCGAAACCTTCATGCTGCCGGTGCTCGCGCTGCAGGCGCCGGGCAAGGCGCGGACCTTGCTCGCCTATCGCATCGGCAAGCTTGACCGCGCGCGCGCGCATGCAAAGGCGCTCGGTCATTCGCGCGGTGCGCTTTATCCGTGGCGAACGATCGCGGGTGACGAATGTTCGTCGCACTATCCGACGGGATCGGCGCAATATCATATCAATGGCGACATAGCCTATGCGCTCGCGCTCTATGTCGCGGCGACGGGCGATGAGGCGTTTCGTGCGCGCGCGGCTGAAATGCTGTTCGAAACCGCGCGCATGTGGATCGAGATCGGCGCGTTCGATGCGCGGCGCGGCGGCGCTTTCTGCATCCATGGCGTGACCGGGCCCGACGAATATTCGGCGCTCGTCGACAATGATTTCTATACCAACGCGATCGCGCGCCGGCACCTTGGCTATGCGGCCGAGACGGCGGACTGGTTGCATGCGCGGGGCGATCTCGCGGCGCTGGCAGGTGCGATCGGTCTCGATGACGACGAGATCGCGACGTGGCGCAAGGCAGCCGACGCAATGTGGCTGCCCGTTGACCCGCTGCTCGGCATCAATCCGCAGGACGACGCCTTCCTCGGCCGCCCCGAACTGCCCGGCCTGAAAACGCCGGGCCAGGACGGCCCGCTGTTAATGCGCTATCATCCGATGATCCTGTTCCGGCACCAGGTGGCGAAGCAGGGCAATGTCGTCCAGGCGATGGCGATGGACCTGGTGTCGATGCCGGTGTCGCAGCAGCGGCGCAACCTCGACTATTATGGCCGCGTCACGACGCATGATTCGACGCTGTCGTCGGTGTCTTTCGCGATCATCGCGGCACGGCTCGGCGACGAGGCGGCGGCGCTCGATTTCATGCGCGAATGCGCCTTCGTCGATTTGGAAGATCGCCACGGCAATACCTCGCACGGCTTGCATATGGCCGCGCTGGCGGGAAGCTGGCTGGTC
This sequence comes from Sphingopyxis sp. Root154, assembly GCF_001427105.1. Lineage (GTDB taxonomy): Bacteria > Pseudomonadota > Alphaproteobacteria > Sphingomonadales > Sphingomonadaceae > Sphingopyxis. The sequence continues at coordinate 825,557 of NZ_LMGI01000001.1, read as the reverse complement.
TTGGCGCAGGGGTGGGGCGGCTTGCGGCTCGACGGGCGGGTGCCGGCCTTCGCTCCAACGCTTCCGTCAGCCTGGCAAGGCTACCGCTTTCGCCTGCAATGGCGCGGCAGCGTGATCGAGCTTGCGGTCGACGCCGCGGGCTGCACCTATCGCCTGTTGTCCGGCGCCCCGCTCGATATTCTCGATCATGGGCGGCCGCTGTGGGTCGGCGCGGCCCCCTCGACGCTGACGCGGCCGACGGTGAAGGGTGCGATCTTCGACCTCGACGGCGTGCTGACCGACACCGCGGAGGATCATTATCAAGCGTGGCAGGCGCTCGCCGATACATATGGCTTCGCTTTCGACCGTGCGGTGAACGAGCAGTTGAAAGGGGTCGACCGCGCGGGATCGTTGCGGCTGATCCTCGATCAAGCCCGTGCCGTTGTCGACCCCGAGGCGTTCGACGCGATGCTGGCGGAAAAGAATGCGCTCTATCGGGCGCGGCTGGCCGATTATTCTCCCGCTAATCTCTTCGCGGGCGTCACTGGCCTGTTCGCCGAGCTGCGCGCCGCCGGACTGAAAATCGGCCTTGCGTCGGCGAGCCGCAACGCCGGTGACGTCGTGCGACTGCTTGGTATCGCCGACCAGTTCGACTTTATCGCCGACGCGGGCGGGGTCGCGCACGGAAAGCCGGCGCCCGACATCTTTCTGGCCTGTGCCGACGGCATGGGCCTCGCCGCGAACCAGTGCGTCGGGATCGAAGACGCACAAGCGGGAATTTCGGCCATCCATGCGGCGGGCATGGTGGCCATTGGCATCGGGTCGGAAGAGGCGCTGCCCGATGCCGAGATCAACGTCACCGCCATAGGCGATCTGACGCTCGGCCGGATCCTGTCAGCAGAACAGGAAGCGGCGGCGCGCGGACGCCTTTCAATCAGAACAGGTAAAGTGGAGGATATGCCATGTTGAAACGAACCTATTTGCTATCGTCGATTGCGCTGATCGCGTTGCCGACCACGGCTTTCGCCCAGGAAGCGCCTCAACCCGATGACGCGGCCGCGGCCAATGAAGAGATCATCGTCACCGGCACCGCCGGCGGCGGGGTCAACCGCCAGGATGCGGCGTTCGCGATCACCAGCATCAATTCGGACGCGATCGATCGCGCCGCGCCGAACAGCACCGCCGACCTGTTCAAGGTCATCCCCGGCGTGTCGGCCGAAAGCTCGGGCGGCCAGAATGGCGCGAACATCTTTGTGCGCGGCTACCCGTCGGGCGGCGACGCCGAATTCGTCACGCTGATGGTGCAGGGCGTGCCCTTCTTCTCGCCCCCGACCCTGTCGTTCCTCGAAAACACCCAGCTGATCCGCATCGACGAGACGATCGAGCGCGTCGAGGCGGTCCGCGGCGGCACCGGCGCGCTGTTCGGCAGTGGCCAGCCCGGCCTGACCGTCAACTTTGTCCAGAAGGAAGGCGGCCGCGATTTCGAGGGCCTCGTGAAGGCCAGCATCACCGACTATGGCGACCTGCGCGGCGACATGCTGCTCTCGGGCCCGCTCGGCGAGAATACCAGCTTCATGGTCGGCGGCTATTATTCGAGCGGCGAAGGCATCCGTAGCCCCGGTTTCACCGCCGAAAAGGGCGGTCAGATCACCGCCAACGTCCGCCACGATCTCGACAAGGGCTCGATCCTCGTCTTCGCGCGCTACCTCAACGATCGCGGCCAATGGCTGCTGCCGATCCCGGTGATCCGCGACGGCGACAAGGTGCGCCAGTTCGGCAATATCGATCCCGGCACCGGCGTGCTCGCGGGTCCCGAAACGCGGCTCAGCACGCTTCCCGACGGCACGCGCGCCGACCTTGCCGACGGCCGCGGGGCAAAGCTGGTCAACCTCGGCACCAATTTCGATTACGAGATCGGCGAGGGTTTCCAGCTGCGCTATCGCGCGAGTTACCTCAAGGGCGATGCCGACACGACGGGTCTCGTCCCCGCCAGCACGGCGACGACCGCGAACGCCTACGCCGCCTCGCTCGGCAGCACGGTCGGCAGCCTGACCTATGTCAATGGCGGGCAGGCGGTCGCCGGCACCCAGCAGGTGATCCGCGCGGGCACGTGGATCGTGCGCAAGCAGATCGAGGATTTCACCAACGACCTCGCAGTCGAATGGGAAAGCGGGAATAACAAGTTCACCGTCGGCGCCTATTATTCGGACTTCTCGTCGGACGACCAGTGGAACCTCGGCAACGTCCACCTGTTGACCGCGGAAAACCACGGCCGCCTGCTCAACCTGACGCTCGCTGACGGCCGGGTCGCGTCGAGCAACGGCTTCACCCAAGGATCGTTCTTCAACGTCAACGCCGCCTATGACGGCCGCGAATATGCCTTCTATGCGGTCGACGAGTTCCAGATCACGCCCGAGCTGCGCTTCGACGCCGGCATCCGCTACCAGAATTACAAGGCGACGGGCACGATAGAGAACAACAGCTCGGTCGACACCGATAACAACCCCAATACGCTGTACAACAACGGCACGGCGGTGCTCAACGGCACCTTCCGCAACATCGCATACAAGAAGGGCGCGTGGTCGTGGACCGCGGGGCTGAACTACGACGTCTCGTCGTCGGTCGGCGTTTATGCCCGCTACAACCGCGGCAACACCAACCCCTTCTTCGACAATCTGCGCGACGGGATTTTCGTGTCGCCGCGCGTCGACAATTTCGAGGGTGGGGTGAAGCTCCGCACCGACCTCGTGTCGCTCTATGCCACCTTGTTCCACACCAAGTTCAAGGGGCTGGTCACGACGGTGATCCAGAATGGCGCGCCGGTTGCCGACATCGGCGGCGCGCGCAGCACCGGGATCGAACTCGAAGGGCAGATCCGTCCGATCGACAATTTCGCCATCGCCTTCTCGGGCACGTGGCTCGATGCGAAATACCGCGATTTCTTCGCGGGCGGCGGGACGATCGACCTCAGCGGCAACCGCGTGCAACGCCAGCCGAAGTGGCAATGGCGCGTGACGCCGTCGTACGACATCGAGTTCGGCGACAATAGCAAGGTCTCGCTCTATTCGACCTTCAGCTACGTCGGCGACCGCTTCTCCGACACCGCGAACACCCAGTCGCTGCCGCATTATTTCAAGATCGATGCGGGGGTGACCGTCGACGTCAACGACGCGCTGCAGTTCGCGGTCACCGCCGACAATCTGACCGACAAGGTCGGCCTGACCGAAGGCGATCCGCGCACGCTGGGGCAGGCAGGGGGCGAAGTCGTCAACGCGCGCCCGATCCTCGGCCGGTCGTTCCGCTTCAGCGCGGCCTATAAATTCTAGAGGATCATCCCTCCCTGGGTGGCCGCGGCCTCTTCGCGGCCACCCCTCTTTTTTCTGCTAAGGACGGCTGATGGCGCGCACTCGACTGATCGCAGCACTGATCCTGACCTATGTCGCTTTCGCGATGCTGCTCAACAGCGTTGGGACGGTGATCCTTCAGTCGATTTCCAGCTTTCATGTGACCAAGCCCGAAGCGAGCACGCTGGAGGGTTTCAAGGATATCACGATCGCGGTCATATCGTTCGTGACCGCGAGCTACCTGCCGCGGCTTGGCCTTCGCAACGCGCTGATCGGCGCGCTCATCCTGGCGATCGCCGGCTGTATCGTCATGCCGCTCTTCGGCAGCTTCGGCGCCGCGCAGCTCCATTTCGCGATGGTCGGCGCGGCCTTCGCGGTCGCGAAGGTCGTCGTTTATTCGATGATCGGGCTCGTCACCGACAGCCCGCGAAAGCACGCCAGCCTGACCAGCCTGATCGAGGGCATGTTCATGGTCGGCGTCCTCTCTTCCTATTGGGTGTTCAGCGCCTTCATCGACCCCACGGGCCTCCGCTGGCTGAACGCCTATTGGGTGCTCGGTGCGATTACGGCACTGGCGCTCGCGCTGCTGCTCACGGCGCGGGTCGACGAACATCGTACGCACGAGGGCGAGGAAGCGGCCGCAAGCGACGGACGGCCGTTCGTTGCGATGCTCAAGCTCGCGGCACTGCCGCTGGTGCTGGTCTTCGTCGCCTGCGCCTTCCTGTTCGTGCTGATCGAGCAGGGAATCCAGAGCTGGCTCCCGACCTTCAACAACGAGGTGCTGCATCTGCCCGCGCAGATGAGCGTGCAGGCGGCGAGCCTGTTCGCCGCGTGCCTGGCGATCGGACGCTTCGGCGCGGGCGCGGTGATGGCGCGCTTCGACTGGTATCCGGTACTGAACGTCTGCCTCGCAGCGCTTGCGGCGCTGATCATCCTCGTGCTGCCGCTCGCCGACGGCCTCGCCCCCGGGGCGATCCACAGTTGGGGCGACGCGCCGATCGCGGCTTTCCTCTTTCCGCTGATCGGCATCGCGCTGGCGCCGGTCTATCCGACGATCATCTCGGTGATGCTGAGCGCCATGCCCAATCGCCAGCACCCGTCGCTGATGGGGCTCGTCGTCGTCTTCTCGGCGCTCGGCGGGACGACCGGATCGGTCATCACCGGCGCCATCTTCGCCCACCTCGACGGGCGCACCGCGTTCACGCTGATGCTCGTCCCGACGGCGGTGCTCGCGGGCGGGCTCTTTTTGCTCCGCCGCAGGATCCAGGTCATAGGAGCCTGATTTCAGGGAAGGGCGAGTCATGGTCGCGAACCGACTGGGTAAACCGAGAGGGGCGGCCTGCGTTTTCCGGCGAGGGATGTCGAGGGCCGCTATTCGCTCCCGGGAGTCCAGTTCGCCGACGATGGGGCCCTCCTAAAGCAACTCGAACACATCGTAGCGTACCGCGCCGCCAATACTGGCCCCGAGCCCGACTGCGACGATGTCGTTGAGCCACAGGTAGCGCTCGTCACCGGTTTCGAACATCGGCGTCGTGCGGAAATAGACCTCGGCCTTTTCCTCCGGGGTTCGGGGGCCGCCGTTCCGCGCATGCTTGTGTGCGGCCGACAGCGGGCGCAGCACGCCGCGATAGGAAACGTAGATCAGCGCGCCATCGTGCGTTTCGACCGTGATGCGCGCGTCGAGCCGCAGCGTGTCATTGTCGTCGATCGTCGCCCAGTCGCCGCCGCTTGGCATCACGCGGCCGTGCAGACGTTCGCCCTCGACCTCCCCGCCGGTCAGCGCGGCGATCATCCGGCGCCCAAAATGCGCCTTGCCGATCATCTGCTGCGGCTCGGTGAAGCTGGCTCTGTACGAACAGAGGTAGCGGAAACGGGGTTCTTCCATCGGTCATCCTCTCGATAGTGCAGGGGGAAGGGACGCGGCGGCGAAAGGGGTGCCGCCGCGCCCGCGGGTCACATCTTGAATGCGACCGTTACGCCATAGGTGCGCGGCGGCGCGTAGGGCGTCAGGATCTGGCGGAAGGGGCCGAAATAGGTGACATAGGTCGGCGTTAGCTCGTCGGTCAGATTCTTGCCCCACAGCGACAGCTCCCAGCGATCGTCGGGACCCGAAATTGAGAGGCGCGCATCCAGATTGTCGTGCGAAGGCCAGAGCTGCTGCGGGATGTTCGACGCCTCGAAAAAGGCGTCGTCGACCCAGCTGTAATCGACGCGCAGCTTCGCCGACAGGTCGCCGACGGGGGTTTCGAACTGGCCGCCGATGTTGAACTTGTTCTTCGGCGAGCGCGGCAGCTGGTTGCCGGTATAGTTCAGGCCCGGGATCGTATATTCGGTGAACTTAGCATCGAGATACGCATAGCTGCCGTCGATCTGGAAACCCTCGAACGGCCGCGCCACCGCCTCGACCTCGATCCCCTTGATCCGCGCCTTCGCCGCGTTGCTGACGACAACGCAGCACAGCGGGACGAGCTGTGAAACCTGGAGATCCGAATAGTCGGTGCGAAATGCCGCGACATTGAGCCGCAGGCGGCGGTCGAGCCAGTCGGTCTTCGCGCCGACCTCATAGCCCCAGGCGAATTCGGGGTCATAAGGGGTCGAGGCGCCTGCGGCGGTACCCGACAATCCCTGGAACCCGCCGCTCTTGTAGCCGCGCGCGACCGAGGCATAGAGCAGCACGTCGTCCGTCGCCTTCCAGTTGAGCGCGAAGCGCGGCGTGAAGGCTTTCCAGCTCTTCTTCCCGGTCACGTCATAGCCGGCGAGCGACCCCAGCGGCGGCGGCAGGCCCGGGCCGTCGTCGGCCTTGAACCCCGCGAAGCGCCCGCTCTTGCGCTCCCATGTCATGCGCGCGCCCACCGTCGCGGTGAGCGAGGGGACGATCTCGACATCGACCTGCCCGAAAATCGCGACGCTGCGCGCGTTGACCGACTGCGGATAGATGCCGGTTCCCGAGCCCGCAGGGGTCGGGAAGTCCTGAATCTGCCCTTCGATACGGTCGTTGTTCTCCTTCAGGAAATAGACGCCCGTCTGCCCCTTCAGGCGCCCGCCCCACGCATCGAAGGAGAGGCGCAGTTCCTGGCTGAACTGGCTGTTGTCCTCTTCGCCGAAGCTCGTCGATTCGATCTGTGCCGGAGGGTTGACCGGGTTGCTGAAGAAGGGGGTGACGAAGTTGAACTTCACCTTGCGAAGCGCGGTGAGTGAGGTCAGCGTCCCAAACGGCAGGTCGAGGTTGGCCTCGGCCGAATAGGTCTGGATCGTCCGTTTGACCTCGCCGTCGATATAGGCGTTCACGACGCGCGGATCGGGGTTGATGCCGACGCAGTGGATGCCGCCCTGAAAGCTGGTGTCGCAATTGTTGTGGCGCGGATTGCCCTTCTGGTCCTGATGCGAAATGTCGGCCCGCAGGATGATGTCGAGCGTGTCGGTGGGCACAAAACGCAGCGCAACGCGGCCCGTCGTCAGGTTGAGGTCGTTGACGTCGTTGCCCGTCGTCTCGTTAAATTCGAAGCCGTCCCGCTGTTTGTGCGACAGCCCCGCCGACAGATACACCTTGTCGGTCAGCGCCATATTGCCGCGCGCGATCACGCCGAAGCGGTCGTAGTTGCCGTAAGTGCCCTCGAAAAAGAAGCTCGTCTCGTCGGTCGGCTTGCGGCTGATGAACTGGACGAGGCCGCCGATCGCATTCTTGCCGAACAGGGTGCCCTGCGGTCCGCGCAGCACTTCGACGCGTTCGAGGTCGAGCGCATCAAGGTCGGGGGTGCCGCCGCGCCCCGCATAGACGCCGTCGATGAAGACGACGACCGAGGGATCGCCGCCGGCGTTCTGGCTGATGCCCGGCGCGCTGCCGATGCCGCGCATCGCGAAGTTGGTGTTGATCGGGTCGACCGCGCTGACCGCAAGGCCCGGGGTGCGGATCGCGATGTCCTGCACCGTTTCGATGCTGTTGTCGCGAAGCTGCTCGGCGCCAAAGGCGGTGACCGAGACGGGGACGTCCTGAAGCCTCTGTTCCTGTCGCTGCGCGGTGACGATGATGTCGCCGCTCGTGTCATCGGCGACCTCCTGCGCCGCGGCGACCGCGGGCAGCGCGGCGATCGCCGCGCCGGCCAAGAAGAGAACGGACTGCTTCCTTCCGAAATTTGTCATATCGCGTCTCCCAACACGTTGTTTTTTCGTGCGTCCCGATCATGCTTGACTCGGTCGCCAATTTACTTAGTTTGCTAAGTAACTGTTTCTATATAACAGGCCGACTTGTGGTGCAAGAGCGAGCGGCGATCGGGAGGACAGGATCGATGGCGACGGAGATCGCGACAGGCGCGCCGCAAGACGAACTGATCGGTGAAGCGGATGCAGAGCCGGGCTGGCCGCGCCCCGCCTATAGCTGGTACGTCGTCGGCGTCCTGCTGCTCGCCTATACGCTGTCCTTCGTCGACCGGATGATTCTCAGTCTGCTGGTCGCGCCGATTCGCGCCGCGCTGAATATTTCGGACACCGAAGTCAGCCTGCTCATCGGGCTCGCTTTCGCGCTCTTCTATACGGTGCTCGGCCTTCCGATTGCGTGGATCGCCGACAGGTGGAACCGGCGGAATCTCATCCTCGTCGGAGTGGCGCTGTGGAGTGCGATGACCGCCGGCTGCGGCTTTGCGGGAAGCTATGCGACGCTGTTCCTGGCCCGCATGGGCGTTGGCGTCGGCGAGGCGGCGCTGTCGCCCGCGGCCTATTCGATGCTCAGCGACACCTTCCCGCGCGACCGGCTCGCGCGGGCAATGGCTGTCTATTCGATCGGCGTCCCGCTCGGTTCGGGCGTTGCGATGATCCTCGGCTCTTTCGTCGTCCAGGCGGTGCTTGCGGCGCCGATGGTCGACCTGCCGCTGATCGGGCCGGTCGAGGCGTGGCGCACGATTTTCCTCTGGGTGGCGGCTCCGGGGCTGCTCGTCTGCCTGCTGTTGCTGACGGTGCGCGAGCCGCTTCGGCACGGCCTCCGCCAGACCGCGGCCCTACGCGGTGAGGCGGGGCCGGCCCCCGGCTTTCTGGCGCATCTCGTCGCACACCGGGCTTCGCTGGGGGCGCTGTTCGCTGGCATGTCGCTGATCGGGCTCGTCATGTATGGCGTGATCGCATGGGTGCCGACCTTTTTCGCGCGCACCTATGGCATGGACGTGTCAGAGGCCGGCCTGTGGTTCGGTATCATCATGGCAACGGGCGGCGCGGCGGGGCTGGTGGCGGGCGGGACGCTCGCCGACCGGCTGTTCGCGAAGGGGGTCGCCGACGCGCATCTGCGCGTGATGCGGCTGTCGATCCTGCTTGGCGGGCCGCCATTGCTCGCAGCGACACTGATGCCCGACGCCACGCTTGCCTTCGTCATGCTCGCGCTCGCCTTTCCGATGCTGACGATGCATGGCGTCGGCACGGTGGCGCTGCAGTTCATTACGCCGAACGAATATCGCGCGCGTGTCACCGCGCTCTATTTCTTTGCCGTCAACCTGACCGGGCTCGGGTTCGGCCCGATGCTGATGGCATTGCTCACCGATCATCTGTTCGGCGATGACGGCGCGCTGCGCTACTCGATCGCCTTGGTAACGGGTATCGCGCTGCCGCTCGCGGCGATCATCCTCACCGCGGGCTTTTCGGCTTTCGCTCGCGATCTCGCCAAAATGACGGACGCCGGTTGACCGTAACCAGACCGGGCTCCATGCCGCTGCGGATTGCCCGCAGATCGTGCCGGAGATTCTGACGGGCCCGCACCGCGGCCAAAGGAAGACGACGATGGATAGCCCGTTCCTGATGATGAACCTGCTGAGCGCCGTCTACTGGTTCGACGAGGCGCTCCAGGCGGCGCTCAAGGAAGCCGGCATCCCCAATGTCAGCCGCGCGCAGTCGATGTTGATCGCCAATATATCGGCGGGCGAACATCGCGCGACGCGCATCGCCCGCAATCTCGGCGTCACGCGGCAGGCGATCAGCCTGATGCTCAGCGAGCTCGAAACGCGGGGCATCGTCGAACTCGTCCCCGATCCCGCCGACCGGCGCGCGCGGATCGTCCGCTTTGCCGAACAGGCGAACGACACCCGCCGCGCCGCCGCCAAGGCCTTGCAATATCTCGAAGTCAAACTCGTCGAACGGATCGGCCTGCCCGCCTATCACGGCCTTCGCGACGCGATGCGCATGGACTGGGGCGATCCGCCGCGCGTGCCGCCCGGAGCGCTCGAAGGGCCCGAGGGGGCTACAGCCTAGGTCTTGTCAATTTAGTTAAGTTTCTTGACATTATTTCTCAGCGGTCTACTCTGGCCGCATAAGCCGATTCCGGCTGCCGGGAGAAAGGATGTCATGAATATCGCCGCTCAAACGCGCCGGGCGGAGGACGCCGCCGAGTCTTTCGCCGATCGCCGGATTCCGAAAGGCGGCGACTGGCTGTCGCGCGAGGAACTCGCGGCACTGACGCCCGGGGAACTGGTGCGCCGCACGACCGCGCTCAAGCCGCTCGTCGCGGCGCACGCGCTCGAATGCGAGCAGTTGCGTCGTCCCGTCGATGCGGTCTGGGACGCGATCCGCCGGACCGGCGTCTTCTATCACTTCGTGCCGCGGCGCTACGGTGGGCTGGAGTTCGACATCGACAGTTTCATCGACGCGATGCTGCCGATCGCCGAGGGCTGCGGTTCGACCGGCTGGGTCACCGCTTTTTGCGTCGAGCATAACTGGATGCTCGCGCAATTCCCCGAAAAGCTGCAGGAAGAGACTTTCGGCGGCGCCTTTCCCTATGTCATCGCGCCGGGCGCGACCAACCCGCCGGGCGTCGCCCAGCCCGTCGACGGCGGCTATCGCCTGACGGGCCGGTGGAAATGGGGTACGGGCGTCATGCACGCCGACTGGGTGATGGTGACCGGCATGATTCCCGGCGAAAACCCGCCGCGCCAGCTTTTCCTGGCGTTGCCGGCGGACGAGATCGAGGTGCTCGACACCTGGCATGTCGACGGGATGATCGGCACGGGCAGCAACGACATCCGCTGCGAAGACGTCTTCGTCCCCGAACATCGCGTGATGGACATGGGCGAAATGCGCATGGGCTGCGCGCCCGGCGCAAAGATCCACGCGCACAATCCGGTTTACCGGATGCCGATGACGCCCTTCCTCGCGATCACCGCGGCCATCGGCGCGGTCGGCGTCGCCCGGTCGGCGGTCGATCATTTCCGCGAACGCATCGGGGTTCGCACCATGCTCGGCACCACCGTCAAGCAGAACGAAAAGGCTTCGGCGCATATGCGGCTCGGCGAAGCCGCGGCGAAGACGCAGACCGCCGAAATGATCCTGCGCGAGGTCGGGCGGCGCAATGTCGCACTGACCGAAGCGGCCGGAGACGGGCTGGTGAGCAACGAGGACCGCATCGCGCTCCGCGCACAGGTCGCGCTCGCGATGGATCTGTGCCGCGACGCGATCCGGCTGCTGGTTGAAGGCGCGGGGTCGAGCGCGCATATGACCAGCAGCCCGCTCCAGCGCGCGCTACGCGACGTCAATGTGATGGCCAGCCACGTCGTCTACGACTTCGACGGCGCGACCGAACTGCTCGGACGGTCGCTGATCGGCTTGCCTCCCAACACCCCGGTCTTTTGAAATCGGTGAAAATTTGCGCAAGCAACTTGACAAATATTTTTCGCCTGCCATGATCTTAGTATACTAAGAAACTTCGGCACGACCGGCTATGGGAGGTGCGGGATGCGCGATATGGGAGAGATCGACCGGCGGACATTGCTCGCCGGAGGCGCTGCGGCCCTGGCGGCGGTGCGGGGCGCGAGCGCGGAAAGGGTTGCCGCCGCGGAAAGTGCCGCGCCGGTACGGGCGGGCCCGAAACGGCGCGGCGGCCGCCCGAACATCCTCCTCATGGTCAACGACCAGGAACGGGCGCTCGCCGACATTCCCGCCGGCCTGCCGCTTCCCGCGCACGACTGGTTGCGCGAACGGGGCATTCTCTTCGATCGCTTCCATGTGAACACGACGCCCTGCGGCCCGTCACGCTCGAACATCTATACCGGGCTGCACACGCAGCATAGCGGCGTCTATGCCAATCCCAACTCGCCGCCGCATCCCCAGCTCAGCCCGAAGATTCCGACGGTCGGGACGATGTTGCGCCGCGCCGGTTATCGTACGACCTATAAGGGCAAATGGCATCTTTCGAATATCAACGAGGGGCTGAACCTGCGCGGCGTCGCCGGCGGGATTTTTCCCAACACGCGCGACATTCTCGAACCCTTCGGCTTTTCGGGCTATAATTTCAATGGCGAGCGCGAGGGGCTGTCGTGGGAAGGTTTCATGAGCGACGGGGTGACCGCCGCCGAGGCGGCCAGCCAGCTCCGCACCTTTGCCGACGATGACGAGGCGGCGCCGTGGTTCATGGCGGTCAATTTCGTCAATCCGCACGACATCATGTTCTATGACCCGAGCGGCGAGGGCGAAGCGACGCGCGCGCGGCCGAACCTTGTCGCGCCGCTGCTCGCTGCGCCGGGCGATCCCGTCTATGGCCGCGACTGGAATTTCCCGCTGCCGCGCAGCTTTCATGCCGACGATCTGTCGCGCAAACCGCGCGCCCACGCCGCGATCAACGCCAGCGCGGGTGCCTTCTACGGCCGGATGCGGCACGCGGATGAGGCGGTATGGCGCCGCAACCAGAATTATTATTTCAACTGCATCCGCGATGTCGACCGGCATATGCAGACGGTGTTCGACGCGCTCGTCGCCTCGGGGCAATTCGACAATACGATCATCATCTTCACCTCCGACCATGGCGAACGCGCGGGCGCGCACGGGATGCGGCAGAAGGGCGGCACGATCTACAAGGAGGATGTCGGCGTACCGCTGATCGTCGTCCACCCAGACCTTCCCGGCGGGCGCACGACCCACGCGCTCGGCAGTGCGGTCGACCTCGTTCCGACGATGCTGGCGCTCGCCGGGATCGACGAAGCGGCGGGACGCGAAATGCAGCCGAAGCTGGCGGGCCACGACCTGTCGGCGGCGATCGCCTCGACCACCGCGCGCACGCGCCGCGACGAAGCCGGCGTCCTCTTCAACTATGCGGTGCGCTACGGGTGGAACGCCCCCGATGTCCCGAAAGGCGTTGCCGAGACGAAGCCGCTGGCCGAAAACGACCTGATGCTGCGCCGCCTGCATCGCGGTGTGCACGACGGCCGCTACAAGTTCGCACGCTATTTCGCGCCTGCGCAGCATCATATCCCGCAGCGCTGGGACGACCTCGTCGCCCATAACGACCTCGAACTCTATGACACGGTGGCCGACCCTGACGAGATCGACAATCTCGCCTGGCGCCCGGACGCCCACAAATCGCTCATCGAACGCCTGAACGCCCGGACCAACGCGCTGATCGAAGCCGAGGTTGGCGAGGACAAGGGCGCCGAATATCCGGGTCCGGCCACACAATATGAGACGCTGAAACTCGTCTGACCCGTCACCTTGGGAGAGGGACTATGAAAATGACAAGACTGCTTTGCGGCGGCGCGATGGCGCTCGCCCTCGGAACACCGGCCTTTGCACAGGAAGCTGCGGCAGACGGCGCAGGCGCGCGCGATGACCAGACGATCATCGTAACCGCGACCCGCCGCGAGCAGACGCTTCAGGAAGTGCCGATCTCGGTGGCAGTGGTCAGCGGCGATCAGATCGAAAAGCAGGGCATCCTGCTGTTCGACGACGTCCAGGATAGTGTCCCGAACCTCCAGATCGACCGCACCAACGGCAATTTCGCGATCACGATGCGCGGGCTCGGCGCAGGCACGGGCAACCTGTCGTTCGAGCAGTCGGTCGGGCTGTTCATCGACGGCGTCTATTTGAGCCGCTCGCGCGCGTTCCAGAACCCGCTGCTCGACGTCGAGCGCGTCGAGGTCGTCCGCGGGCCGCAAGGGGCGCTGTTCGGAAAGAACACCAATGCGGGCGCGATCAGCGTCGTGACGCGGCGCCCGACGCGCACGTTCGAAGGCTTCGTACGCGCGAGCGGCGAGGTCGAGCAGGGCGGCTGGAACCTTGAAGGCGCGGTCTCGGGTCCGATTTCGGAAACGCTCAGCGTCCGCCTGACGGGCCGCGCGGGCGCGATTGGTGATTTCATGCGCAACACGATCACCGGCCGCGAAGAGAATGGATCGCGTTATGAGGCGGTCCGCGGGCAGCTTTTGTGGGAGCCGACCGACGCTTTCGAGGCGCTGGTCAAGGTCGAGCATTCGTCGAACCGCATTGACGGCGGCACCACGGTCTTCAACTATATTGGCGGGCCGGCCTGCGCGCTGTGCAACGCAGTGCGCAATTCGGGGGAGGATGTCCCCGAGTACCCGTCGTTCCGCCGCGCCGCGCGGACGATCAACCCCGAATATGATAATACGAAAACGACGATGGCGCAGCTGACGATGAACCTCGACGTCGGCGACTGGACCTTCACCTCGGTCACCGCCTGGCAGGATCTCGATGGCGGGGTGAACTCCGACTATGACGGCCCGCTCACCTTTCTCGAATCCGATATTACCGAACAGTCTAATTCGTTCTTCCAGGAAGCGCGCGCGCAGCGCGAGATCGGCGACGGCGGCTCGTTCATCGCTGGTCTGACCTATATCGACACCGACCTGCACATCCAGCAGGCCTCGCTGTTCGGCGCGACGAGCGCCGGCGTACCGCTGCCGCTCAACGGGCTGTCGACGCGCCAGTTCGACCAGAAAGGCACCAGCTGGTCGCCGTTCGCGTCGCTCGAGGTGCCGGTGACCGAACGGATCATGCTCAGCGGCAGCTTGCGCTATTCGGACGAAAAACGTCGCGGCCGCGCGCGTTCGTTTAACAGCGGCGTCTTCCCGCCGACCTATCTGACGTATGACCTCACCGAAACGCGCAAGGAGAGTCTGTGGGATTATTCGCTCCGCGCGCGCTATGAGTTCACGCGCGACGCCTATGTCTATCTGAGCTATGCGACGGGGACCAAGGGCGGCGGTTTCGTGTCGAACGACGCGCTGCTCCTCTACAATATCCGCAACGGCCTCGCGACCTTCCAGTTTGATTCCGAGCGCGCGCGGTCGTGGGAAATCGGCGGAAAATTCCGTTTCCTCGATGGCAAGGGCCAGTTCAACATCGCGCTGTTCCGTACGAATTTCAGCGACCTTCAGGTATCCGAATATAATGGCACCGCCTTCATCACCGGCAACGCCGCGTCGGCGATTTCGCAGGGGGTGGAGGTCGATACCGACATTGGTATCGGCGACAATTGGCGGATCGGCGGCAGTCTCGGCTACCTCGATGCGCACTATAAGGACTACCCGGGCGGCGCCTGTCTCTATGACGCACCGCCGACCTGCACGCCGCAGACCAATAATCTCGCCGGAACGCGGCTCGTGCGTGCGCCTGAATGGACTGCGAACGGCTTCGTCGAGGCGCGATATCCGGTTTCGGGCAGCCTCTATGCGCTCGCTCGAGTGTCGGCCAACTACCAATCGCGGTCCTTCTTCCAGCCGGACATGAACCCGCTCAATTCGCAGCCGGCCTTCACCAAATATGATGCGCGCATCGCGGTGGGACGCGAGGACGGACCGTGGGAAGTCGCGCTCGTAGGCCGCAATCTGACCGACAAGGTCACGATCACCCAGGCGTTCAATACGCCAACATTCGGCGGGAACAGTCATATGGCGATGGTTGGTGCGCCGCGGACGGTGACGCTGCAATTGTCGCTCGATTTCTGATTGGGGAGCGGAGGCAGGATGGGGCGGCCCAAACTCTTGCTGCTCGCCGGGGGCATTCGTCCGGGCTCGCTCAACGAGAAGCTGATCAGCTGCGCGGCGGCGGCGGCGCGCGACCGCGGGTTGCCCGCGACGCGCCTGTCGCTCGCGGACTATCGCCTGCCGCTGTTCGGCGCCGAAGCGCTGTCGATCGACGACGTACCCGACGCGTTGGCGCTAAAGGCCGTGTTCCGGCGCCATGACGCGGTAATCATCGCGAGCCCCGAGCATAATGGCTCGGTCACGGCGATGCTGAAGAATGCGCTCGACTGGATCTCCTGTCCGGGAGACGGCGAGGCGGCGCAGGCATATGGCGCCTTTCGCCGCAAGCCTTTCGCGCTGCTGTCGGCATCGTCGAGCCCGTTCGGAGGGTTGCGCGGCCTGTCCCAGCTTCGGCAGATTCTGACCACCGTGAATGCCTGGGTGGTGCCGGAACAACTCAGCGTGCCGCACGCCCATCGCGCGTTCGACGCGACGGGCAACCTCGCCGATCCCTTCCTTCGGGCCCTGCTGGACGAACTGGTCGATACCGTTGCGGGTGCGGTTCGGCACGGGGCGGACTCTATGCCCCGTCCCTCGCCGTTAACGGAAAAATGATAGGCGAGCAGCGGCCTGCCGGGAATTGTTGGGCTTTTGATGACAGCCTCGGCTATCTCGCTCGCCTGATCTTCCGCTCCTTTTCCCGGCTGCGCGAGCAGCATACCCGCGAATATGGCATATCGTCGGGTCAATGGGCGTTCCTGCGCCAACTTTGGTGCGAAGACGGGATCAGCCAGCGCGAGCTGAGCCGCCGGCTCGCGATGCGCGATGCGACGACTGCGGTTACGCTCCGCACGCTGGAACGGGCGGGTCTGGTGCGCCGCGACGTCAACCGCCGCGACCGGCGTGAAATACTGGTTCATCTGACTCCGCACGCCAAGTTCCTGGAAAAACTGCTCCTGCCAAGGACCGCCGAAATCCAGGCGCTTGCCATCCGCAATTTGTCGGATACCGAGGTCGATACACTCAGGCTGCTGCTGCTCCATGTGATCGATAATCTCGCTTGCGCCGATCCCGAGCTTCAGGACAGTCGGCGAACTGTTCCTCACCCAAGCAGATCGACAGGGGCTGCCACCTCGCGACCAGGTTGACTTGGTGCGATGCTGAAGGCGAAGCAATCGCAAAGAGACGTCGTGCGCCAAGTCAGTGACACGCTCGTCGGGCCCGCCTCCGAGCTCGGGTCGGGCAAGCGCCTCGCCTTTGCGCGCGATGTTGGAGAAGCCCTGGTCTTCCGCAATCTCCCAGCGGACGGGCACCGCGGCATGGGGCATCCCGCCATGTTCGTCGAGCGGACGCGGCGCGAGCCGGGTCCAGATGACGAAGCCATCGGGCTATGGATCGCCCGAAGCCACGCCCAGCGTGAAGGGATTGGTGCCGAGTGGTGCGGCGAACAGGCTTTGAGGGGCGAGACCGCCAACGATGGCAAGCTTGCCGAGGGCGGAGAGAAGCGTGCAGCGATCAAGATGCGTGGCGCAGGGCTTTCGTTGAAGTTTGATCGAACGGTTCAGAGCTGCGGGCCGGGAAGGGCGAGAGTCCGTCCCGGCCCCCTGGGCCTAGATCTTGAAAATCACGTCGAGCGAGAAGGACCGGTTGCGGGTCATCTCGTAGCGCCGCATCGCATAGGGTTCGAGATAGCCTTGGGCGATCGGCTCCTTCAAAATGTTGTTCGCCTGGAGTTTGACGATCACATTGTCGGTGAGCGAATAACGCAATGCCGCATCGAGCTGGCCGCGCGATTCCAGCCAGTAGGTCGTCCAGGGATAGGCGCCGAGCGAGATCGGGCTTTTGCTTTTCCAGTTATAGGCGACCCTGAGCTCACCCTTGTTCGGCAGCTTGTAGAACATCGTCGCGTTGAGCAGCCAGTCGGCCTGATATTGCAGCGCGTCGAGATGGACGAAATTGTTGCCGGAGGCGTAGTCCATGTCGGCCCACATGCGGGTCGCGTTGAGCGAAACCCCCAGATCGTCGCCGATGAGCGGCAGGCCCGGGATGCTGTTGGTGACGATCTGGAACTCGATACCGCGCATCTTTGAAGCCGACGTGTTGCGTGGCGTGGACACGGTATAGGTGACGCCGTCGATGTCCTGTTCCTGGGCGGTCGTATAGATGTCGTCTTTGATATTCTTGTAGAAGCCACCCAGCGAGATCAGCCCGCTGCCGCCGAAATAATATTCGGCCGCGAGATCGAAATTGTCCGAGCGGCGCGGCTTGAGGTCGGGGTTCCCGCGCGCGATCGTTAGATTCTCGTCATTACGCACTTCGGCGCGCGCGATGTCGTCGAATGCCGGACGCCCGAGCGAGCGGCTGTACGCCGCCTTGATGCGGAGATTGTCGGTCAGACTATGGGTGATAGTGAGCGACGGCAGGAAATGGCTGTATCCGCCCTCGTGGCTCTGGAACGAGCCATCATATTTGCCCGCAACGGACAAGGGCGACCGTGCGTCGAAATCGACGTCGTCATAGCGCACGCCGGCTATGATGCGCGTATTATCGGTCGCATACATCAGCGAGGCGTATGCGGCGAGGATGCGCTCCTTATAGCGATAGTCCGCTGACCATTCGGCGTTACCGGTCGTTGCCTGGTTGATCGCAAGGCCCGGCTTCACCGTCTCCGCAAATTTCTGATAGTCGATCCACAGCACCGGATAATTATAGAGGAAGGAGTTGATGTCGGGCACGAACCCGATCGACCCAAGGGTGCTCTTGCCCGGCACATATGTGGTCGTCGACTGGTCGCGGCCGACGCTGACGCGCCGGGCATTGACCCCAACTGCGAAGCCCAGGCCCGAACTGTCGAAGGCATAGTTTTTCTTGAAATCGACCCGGCCTTCGCGCGACGTTGTTTTCGACCGGACGGTGAGATCGGAGGCGGCGCTCAGCGCATATTTCGAGACGTCGAGGAGCGCCTCATTATTGTCGATCCGGATCTGGTCCGACGGCTGGCTCATGTCGAATTCGATATAGGAAGCGGGCGGGCTGTAGCTGTAGATGACGCCCAGATCCTGGTTGTAGAATTTATTCTGGCTGTATCCGGCGCGGACCTCGAGCGAGGCGTCTTCGCCGAATTCCTTGACCGTTTTGAAAATGCCGCCGCGGGTTTCATTCTGGAAGCGGTCGTAGTCGAAGCTGGGGCGCGTGCGGCCGATCTTCAGGCGTGAGGTTTCGGGCCCGGTCCGCACGATATTGCTGAACTGCTCGACGTAGAATTGGTTAAGATTCTGGTCCTCGATCTGCTTGTAGGCGTAGCCGAGCAGCGAGAACTCAAGGCCTTCCGCCGCGCGATATTCAAACTGCGCCGATCCGCCGAAGGTCTTGGTGAAATGAGTATAGTCCATGGGACGGATGAGGGTTGGCAGCGGCTGCAGGCCGTCCCAGTCGGAGAGGTCGGTCTTTCCGACATTGCCTTGCGGCGTATAGAAGACGCGGCCGTTCGGATTGCGCTTCGTATAGTCGTAATGCTTCTGGCGGAACATGCCGCTCAGCACGATGCCGAACTGCTCGTCGCCGCCGAACTTGTGCGCCCAAAGGCCCTTCACGCCCCAGCCCCATGGCGTATCCTTATAGTTGCCGAGGCTGTTGTCGCCGGGGACATATTTGCCCTTGCCGGCCTGATAGCTGACGAGGCCGTCGATGTAGAAAGTGTCCTTCCCATGCAGGGCGCTGCGCGGCTGGATGTTGGTGACGCCGCCGATCGCGCCGGCGTCGAGGTCCGCCGTGAAGCTCTTGTAAACTTCGGTGGTGCGCGAAATTTGCGTCGGGATCAGGTTGAGGTCGACTCGGCGCAGGCCATCGCCGTCGTTCGCGGTCGAAAACAGCGCGATGCCATCGAACGACACGAAGTTCAGGTCGGGCGAAATGCCGCGCGTCGAGACATAGGCGGCTTCCTGCTCGCCGTAGAGCGTTTGCATCGAGCTCACGCCCGGTACACGGATCAGCGCCTCGGCGAGCGTCTCATCTGCAAGGTCACCGGTGTCGTCCTGGGTCAGCGTGTCGACGACGCCGAGCGATTCACGGCGGTTCCTGACCGCTTCCTGGCTGCGCAGCGCGCTGCCGGTCACGACGATTTCGTCGCCGGCCGCGCCGGACTCATCGTCGACCGACGGTGCGGGCAGGGGCACGGGCGCGGTTTGCGCCTGCGCGGCGGTTGCGAGAGCGAGAAGCGATGCGGTCAGCAATGTGCGGGAGAGAAATGCAGTCATGATATGCTCCGAGTTGCGACCCTTGGAGGCATGTTTCCCGCCCCTTCGAAGTCCCTGTTGAAATCTCTATTTTTGGAAGATCAGTCGGCTGAGCCGGTGTTCTGATTGGTCACCGCCGTTCGCTTCCGACGACCCTTTTCCTGGACGGGCGCGTGCTGGTTCGCACCCGGGATCGGGGGCGCGGGAAGATTGGCGGCGGCATAATGGGCCTGATGCAAAAGACCTGCCGTGCTCGGCAGTGTCGGTGGCTGCGCGCGCGGCTCGCCAAAGCGGAAGGCCGAGGTCAGGTCGCCGAAGGTCCGGCGCCGCCAATCCGAGATATTGGGCTCACGCACCCCGGTGAAGCGCTCGAGAAACTGGAGCACCGAGGTGTGATCGAATGGCTGGCTGCACACCCAGCCACCCGCCGTCCATGGCGAGACGAGAATGCACGGTACCCGAAAGCCTGCGCCGATCGGTGTGTCTCCGACATATTCGCCCGGCGTTCCGAGCGGTGCCACCGGCGGCGGGACATGGTCGAACAGGCCGTCATTCTCGTCATAGTTGAGGATGAAAACCGTCTTGGCCCAGACATCGGGGTTGGCAGCGACAGCGTCGAGCTTGCTCGCAATGAATTCCGCGCCCGCGGCGGGGCCGGAATTGGAGGGATGCTCGGACCCCTCGTTGGTCGGGCAGAGCCAGGTGACCGCCGGTAGCCGGTCGTGCCGGGCATCATATTCAAACTGGCCGTCGGAGGCCGCCGGCATGCCCTTCAGCCGGAGCGGCGAGTTCGGCGGCGAGTCCATGAATTGCTGAAATAATCGCAGCACGTTGAAGCCGGTGCCATTGTCGGCATGCTGATAGACTTTCCAGCTTACTCCGGCTTCCTCGAGCCGTTCGGCATAGGTCTTCCAGCGCACGCCTTCGGGCGGCGTCTTCTGCGAGATCATCGGGCCGCCGTATCGGCCTTCGGGATCGATCGTGCCGCTGAGATAATAGAAGCGGTTCGGCCGCGTCGATCCCATCACCGAGCAGTGGTACGCATCGCAGATGGTGAAAGCCTCGGCGAGCGCGTGATGGAAAGGGACATCCTCGCGCTTGAAATAACCCATCGTATAGGGGCCGTGCGCGCCGTCGGCCGCGCGATGCGCGGGCAGCCATCGGTCCATGCGCCCGCCATTCCAGGATTCATGTTGGACGGCCCAGCCATGTCCCGTCGACGGCAGGCGCTGCGCGCTCGTGGCGAAGCTGTCGAGATGGAACGGCAGCATATAGCCCGAGGGGTTCTCGGCGTCGGGCTGATGGAAGACGCTGCGGCCGGTGGGAAGGGTGACCGCGTGGGGATCTCCGAAGCCACGCACGCCGGGTAGCGTGCCATAATAATGGTCGAACGACCGGTTCTCCTGCATCAACAGCACGACATGCTTGATGTCGCGGAGCGACCCCTTGCGCCGCGGCTCCTGTGCGAGAACCTTTTGTACATTTGGCGGCATCAAGGTCGATGCAGCTGCGAAGGATGCAGCTTGTGCCGCATGTTTCAGGAGACGTCGGCGCGTGCCATCGAAGGGAGGAAGGGCAACCAAATCCATGACCTTGAGCGTGGATATGGCGCACGTTTTCGTGGCAGCAAAAGCCGCGAAATTTGTTCAGCCAAACCCGGAAAACTGGGGACACGGCCGCCCCTAGTCAGCACCCATGACGTTGTTGTGAAACGATTACGCATCCTGCGTGAATCTTATTTGACGCTAGCGTGACACCGTAGCACCGCGGCGCAGATTCTCTGGCGGGACGCCGATGCCTCGGACCCTCGCTCAGTCAGGGAGTATTACCAGATCATACGCAATAAGGAGTGAGGGGCGGGGCGTCCGGCGGCGCTCGTTACGGCTCTCCGGAAAGAGACGATCGCGCTTCTTTGCACTTCGCATCCAAATGCCCTCGGAAGACCGTCTGGTTGTCCCTCAGGCACTGGCTAAATTTGGGACCCAAGGCATTTTTCGTCCAGACGAGCAGATACGCATAAAAAGTCCGCTTCACGCCATCTTACCCGGAAGCTGCCGGTCCGCTAGCGGCCAGAACCCGATTAGTAGGTCGCGTGCTGCACTCGATCCGGTTGAGTGTGATTTCAAGCTCAACCGCGCCCCGCCCCAGTTGCCTTTGCATTAACTTTCTAATCCACCTCAAACTCGATAGAGCGCTCGGTTCTCGTTGCGATGAGATACGGCTCGAACAGCGCAGTTAGTCGGACGTCAATGCTATCCTGGCTGATACTTTCAACCACCAGCTCCGCTCCTCTGTTATTGAGCGATGTTCCTGGCACCGCGGGTAGCTCCCCGTTCGATTTGGGTCGAAGCGCGGCTTCGCGCGGCGCGAAACATGCTGTGCCGTCGTTTTGGACGAGCGTTATGACACTGCGCCGCTTTTCAATCTCGGGTCTGGCTTTCTTGATTTCGCTCGGAAGTAGGGACATGCACCAAGACGATCGTCGCTTCGAAACGTCGGAATAAATAATCGTCGCGCCGATCGAAAAACCTGTAACTTCGGTAGGCTCGGCGTCGACGAGCTTCACGGGGTTGGCCAACGGCAATGCGCCCGTGAGACGGCGCACCGAAGGCAAGCCAAGCGAATCGAACTTGCCGTCCAGTTGGGTATCTTCCAGCCCATCGCCGTTGCCGTCGGCGAGGCATTTGGTGGATCCTCCCCATGCGGTCTTGAAATAGCGCATAAAGATCGACCCGCCCCAGGCATTTTCAACTGCTTTAGGAGTGCTCGCGGCAACTGCCGAAGGCAGCACGCACCACGCGGGAAGTTTGGATGACGTTGCAACGGTAAACGCGAGAAGCGATCCGGCAGGAAGTACCTTTCCGTCAATCGTCGTGTCTGTTTCGAGGCGCCGTACACGAGCGGGGACAGAACGTTGCGGGATGGAAACATGCCCGCCAAGCTCTACGTGAACTGTACTTGTCGGAGCTTGTGCTGGCAGCACAAGCCAAGGCGTCAAGCTGTCCCCTTCTGGAACTGCGGCGGAGCACGGCCAAGAAGCGACGAGAGTGAAAAAGACGAAGCTGGCAAATTTCATTTAGATCTATCCCCCGCTTGCGGAGTTAGCATGGTTCCGCTCAGTCCGCCATCTTGAGTAATGGCGCGTGCCCGTAAGCGGCCGTCTCCAGGCGGCCAGTTCAGGCGTGAACGACCAACGGGCAAGTGTCGTCCCCAAGCCATTTCGCTGTGCGTTATTCGCACAGACCCTCTGCGCTTGATGCACGGAACCAAGGGTCCTCTCGCTTAATTTTAACGTCAAAGATTTGCCCGTGATTGCTGGCAAGAGACTTCGGAGAGCCCAATGAAACTCGAGAAGCTGTATTCCTCGTTGCTCGCGGCCGACCTCGCGGCTGCCGAGCGCTGGTACACGACGTTGTTCGGCCGCGGACCGGATTACCGGCCGATGCCCACCTTGTTGCAGTGGGAACTGTCCGATCGGGGTGGGCTCATGCTCGCAAGTAGCGAAGAGATCGCCAGCCAGGGCTCGATTTTCCTTTATGTTGCTGATCTCGCGGCGGAGCGCAGCCGGCTCGAAAAGGGCAGAATCCTGATCGGCGGCGATATTCCGGGTGATTATTCGACGCTGGCGCAGGTCCGCGATCCGGATGGTAATCTCATCACGCTGGCCTCGCCACCGTCGGCGCCGTTCCCCCCGGCCTGAGGCGTAGTCCCGAATTCTGGAGGCAGACGATGGCACATCTATCCGAAAGCGAAGCAACTGCACCGACGGTGACAGATCGGGCGACATTCCAGGCGGACATCGACACCCTGCGGATCCGGGAAAAGGCTCATATGCGCGACGGCGATGACATAGCCGCCGCGCGGCGCCGGCTTCCTATGGTCGCAGTCGACGGACACACCCCGATTATCGGCGACAAGGGGCCCACGACGTTGCTTGACGCGTTCGAGGGTCGGCGAATGCTGATAGGCTATTATTATATGTGGTTCGCGGGCAGGCCTGCGGCAAGGCAATGTCATGGCTGTAGCTGGTTTACATCCCAAGTGCGCGAATTGAGCTATCTGCATTCGCGCGACGTGACCTACGCAACCTTTTGCCAAGGACCCTATGACGAGAGCGTGCGCTACCGCGATTTCATGGGCTGGGACATGCCTTGGTACTCGGTCACGGACTCGGTCGAAACGTTGCTGGCCGGCCGTGATGTCGGCAGCATGTATCTTGTCTGCTATCTACGGCTGGGTTCGGATGTGTTCGAGACTTATTGGACGACGCGCCGCGGGGTCGAGGCGATGGACAACAGCTACCGGCTGCTGGATCGTACCGTCTACGGACGGCAGGAGGAGCAGGAAGTATCCCCACCAGGCTGGCCGCAAGGTTGGGGGGAGAACGAAACTGTGCATCCCTTCCGGAGCGATGGGCGGCCGATTGCGCAATGGCAACGCCTGGAGGCGGGTTGTTCGGACGATCTTGGCAACTGAGCGGCCGGGAATTTGGGGCGGCCGATTCCATGGCCGGCCTCGAATGGGCGCTACCGCTAGCCGGCTTTGCTACAGGAATCCTCATCCCCGATAGCCACTATTCTATCTCTCAAGGTCAGCACGGCCTGACGCGCTGCTCCCGCACGCAGGCAGACGAAATGTCCGGCGGGGTTTTCCATATAGTCGGATGTGAGGGCAATCAGCTTGCCATGGGCCAGCCGGTCGCTGGCGAGCGGCTGGCGAAGGAGCGCGATACCGAGCCCCGCCTCCGCCGCGGCGAGGACCGTGTCATAATCTTCGAAGCGGCGATCCTGCCATCGCGGCCGGTAGGATATCCCGGCCCTGCTCAGGAAAGTTCGCCATTGCGATGTATCGGAGTCGTGAAGCAGAGGCCATTGCATAAGGTCGGCAATCGCTGGGGGACCGTCCGTCCGGATTTGTGTGTCGGGCGACGCGACCGGGGTGAGGGTTTCTTTCATGATCCGCTTCGCATCGACCCCGACCCATGTGCCGCGTCCATAACGGATCACTATTTCCGCTTCCCTCGCATCGAGGTCCATTGTGCGATGGTCGAGTGAGAGCTCGATATGCGTATCGTTTTGCTCGATGGCGTGGAGGCGAGGCAGGAGCCATAGCCGCGCGAATGACGGTACGACCGACATTCGAACGGTTTGACGGCCGCGTCGGGGCCGCCATTGCTCGGCACTATGCGATAATCGGCCAAGGCTCTCACGGGTATCTTGGGTGAAGCGCAGCCCCGCAGGGGTGAGCCGGACGCCCCGGCCATGCCGTTCAAAAAGCGGCGCCCCGAGCCAGTGTTCGAGCGACGCGATCCGGCGGCTGACGGAGCCGTGGTTAAGACCCAGCTTCGCCGCGGCTCCGCTGAACGACCCTTCCTCCGCCGCTGCAAGCAGCGCCGTGAGGCCATCGAGCGGCGGGAGATCATAAGAGCTGTGCGTCATGTACACATGATCACAACGACCTATGCGTGATGTCAAGTAGCGTCCGCGATGTGAACATAAGCGAATGTTACGCTTCACAACCATAATCGGCATGGCGGCCGCGTCGCTTGCCGCCCTCCCGGCCGGCTCGCCGGCATTCGCCCAGAGGTCGGACGACAATGCGATTGCGGACGCCGAGGATGCGTTCGGTTCGAACGACGGCGGTGAGGTGCTCGGTATCTATAACCCGAACTCCGTGCGCGGTTTTTCGCCGATCGACGCCGGCAATGTTCGGCTGGAAGGCCTCTATTTCGATCGTCAAGGCGAGTTCTCGCCGCGGCTCGTCGAGGGCAACCGGATCAGGGTCGGCCCATCGGCGGCCGGTTACGCATTCCCGGCGCCGTCGGGCGTGGTCGACTATCGTTTGCGCACCCCGGGCGACGACGCGGTGCTGAGCGGGGTGTTGCAAACCAACAGCTGGGGCGGCGCATTGGCCGAGATCGACGCCGCGTTGCCCGTCAGCGACGTCTTGAGTGTCGGGGCCGGGGCGAGCTTCAGCCGGAGCGAATATCCGTCGGGCAACAATGCCGATATTACCAATCTTGCCGCTATCCTGCACTGGCGACCCGCGCCCCGGACCGACGCAAAGCTGTTCGCCAGCCGCACGCGGATCGCCGATGAGGACATCTATCCGATCATCCTGGGCGATGGTCTGGCGACGCCGGCTCGGCTCGCACGCCGCCGGTTCCTCGGCCAGCCTTGGGCGGACGTCGAAACCGAGCGCTTCACCTTCGGCGCGCTGGGCCGCGCCAGCATCGGGGGCTTCGCGGTTCGGGCGGGACTTCTCCGGTCAGACAACGACGTGCAAGAGGGACACAATATCTTCCTGCACGCCGCACCATTGGGGACGCCGGCGGATCGCGTAGTCAGCGCTTATCCGGGCCGGGCCAGTGTCTCGACCAGCGGCGAACTGGGTATCGCGCGCACATTCTCGACGAGTGCGTTGGAACATCGCCTGCAGTTGATCGGTCGCAGGCGGGCGCAGGATCGCCGATATGGAGGTTCGATCCGACAATCGCTCGGGGCTGCGCCGTTCGGGGCTCCCGACTATATCGCAAGGCCGGACTTCGCTTTTCCGGATCAATCCGAAGACGGCGTCCGCCAATGGTCGATCGGGCTGGATTATCAGGTGAGGGCAAGCGGCTTGGGGCAACTCAGCGTCGGCGCGCAGAAGGTGAGCTACCGCAAACACGTGGTCACGCCGAACGGCCCCGCTCCTGCCTCGCGCGATAAGCCGTGGCTGTTCAACGCGACCGCCATGATCGATCTGACGCCGGTGGTATCGCTCTATGCTTCTTTCACGCAAGGGCTCGAGGAGAGCGATGTGGCCCCGGAAACCGCCGCGAACCGCGATGAGGCACCCCCCGCTATCCGGACGCGGCAAGTCGATGCTGGCGTGAAAGTGCGGACTGGGGGGATGACGTTGATCGCGGGTCTATTCGATATCAAGCGCCCCTATTACGGCGTCGATGGAAGCAATTTCTTCCGGCAATTGGGCGCGGTGCGACACGCTGGCATCGAAGCATCGCTGAGCGGTTCGCCGACACCCGGACTGACAGTGATTGCGGGCGGATCATTTGTCAGAGCGCGCGTTTCGGGCGATGAGGTTGCGTCCGGAACGATCGGCAGTCGACCGGTGGACGTGCCATCCCGCAAGCTGGTCGCCAGCGTGGACTGGCATCCGCCTTCGTCCCCGACATCGCTCGATGCCACCGTCGAGCACGTTGGCCCGAATACGGCGGACACCCTCAATCGCGTTCCTGTCGCTCCATATACGACTCTCAATGTCGGGCTCCGCCACAGGTTCGCTATCGGCCGATCGACCGCCGTTTTCCGCATCCAAGCCACGAATCTGTTCGATGCTTACGGATGGGAGGTGGCGGGCGACAACGCTTTTGTCTATGTGCAGCCTCGTCAGCTAACAGCTAGGCTGTCGCTGGACTATTGACCGATCTCCATGGTTGAGTGTCGAGGCGCAGGTAATCGGCGGACATGTCGAACGGCCAGCATAGATGTCCGCTCTCGCCCTTGGCGCGCCAGAAGCTGCCGTTCCGCAAACGGCCGAAAGCAGATCGTCGTTCATCGGGTCGTTGGCCCAAGACTCTACGCCAGTGTAATCGGAAGGTACACGGGGCGATGCTGCTGTGTCCGCAGGAGCGCCTGGCAGCTCTATGGCTTGTATTTCTTCGCTAGCCTGCGCGAAGTCGATTTGTCCGTTGCAGTATCGGGGCGGCCTACGATATTCTGCTCTGCGATAAGAGCGGAGGCTCTTTTCATCGCTGCCCTGGAGTAC
This sequence comes from Sphingopyxis sp. Root154, assembly GCF_001427105.1. GTDB lineage: Bacteria > Pseudomonadota > Alphaproteobacteria > Sphingomonadales > Sphingomonadaceae > Sphingopyxis. The sequence goes on along the minus strand of NZ_LMGI01000001.1, from coordinate 798,503 downwards.
GGGAGACTACTGCTGATGAATCTCGCGCAAAGCAAGAGTGCTTTGGCGTATGCTTCCGCGCGTCTAGAAAGAAATGGCTCCCCGGGTAGGATTCGAACCTACGACCGATCGATTAACAGTCGATTGCTCTACCGCTGAGCTACCGAGGAACACGCCGCCTAAGCGGACAAGGCGGCCCCTTTGCCGCCAACCGACAACTTTATCAAGGGGCTTTTATGGCCTTTTGTCACTCTCAGACGATAAATTGTTCCATCGCGATGCGTTCGTCGAGGCCCTGGTCGGGGTCGAACAGCAAAGTCAGCGGCCGGCTGCGGTCGGTGGTGACCAAAACCGTCTTCACATCGCGAATCTCGCGCTGGTCGGCGACCGCACTGACCGGGCGTTTCGCCGCCTCGCGGACGTTGAAGCGGATGCTCGTCGATTCGGGGACCAGCGCGCCGCGCCAGCGGCGGGGGCGGAAGGGGCTGATTGGCGTAAGCGCGAGCATTTCGGATTCGAGCGGCAGGATGGGGCCGTTGGCGCTGAGGTTATAGGCGGTCGATCCCGCCGGGGTCGACACGAGCACGCCGTCGCACGCCAGTTCCTCGAGCATCGTCTTTTCGTTGATGATCACTTCCAGTTTTGCCGCCTGGCGCGTTTCGCGCAGCAGCGAAATCTCGTTGATTGCGGGCAGGATGTGGCGCTCGCCGCTGATCGTCGTGATGTCGCCCGACAAAGGATGGATCAGGAAGGGGCGCGCGGCGGCGAGCCGGTCGACCAGCCCCTCGATCCGGAACTCGTTCATCAGGAAGCCGATGGTGCCTCGGTTCATGCCGAAAACGGGCATGCTTCGGCGCTGATCGAGCAACTGGTGCAGCATGTGGAGCAGGAAACCGTCGCCGCCGAGCGCTATCAGCAGATCGGCTTCCCCCAGCTCGACAAAGTCATAGAGCGGGCGCAGTTCGGCCTCCGCCTCCATGGCCGCGGGCGCGTTCGATGCGACGAGCGCAATCTTGCGATGCATATTGGTCCGGTTCCCCTAGCGGGCGGCCCCTCAGCCGCCCGTTGCACTCATATGACGCGCGACCGCCGGTTTGGACTTTCCATCAATATGAAAGTCATGCGCGCGGGGTTTGCCAGCCAAAGCCGCATCAATCAACCCATCGACGTCGCCGCCGTCGCGCAGCGCGGCGCGCAGGTCGACATGATCGTCCTGACCGAGGCACATATAGACGCGCCCCTCGACGGTCAGGCGGATGCGGTTGCATGTCGCGCAGAAATTGTCGCTGAGCGGGGTGATCAGCCCGAGCGTCACGGGGCTGTTTTCGACCGCGAAATATCGCGCCGGGCCGCCGGTGCGCTTGTCGACCGGATAGATGGCGCGCGCTTCGCGAAGCGGCGCGATGAAGTGATGGAGCGGGATATAATGATCGCTGCGGTCGCCCTCGACCTCGCCGAGCGGCATCGTTTCGATCAGCGTCAGGTCGCAGCCATTAGCGGCGCAATAATCGAGCATCGGGACGAGCTGGTCTTCATTGAGCCCGGCGAGCGCGACCATGTTGATCTTGACCGCCAGCCCGGCGGCGCGCGCCGCATCGATACCGCGCAGCGCGATGGCGAGGTCGCCGACGCGGGTGATATGGCGAAAGGCGGCGGGGTCGAGCGTGTCGAGGCTGACGTTGATTCGGCGCACGCCCGCCGCAGCCAGCATCGGCGCATGCCCGGCCAGCCGCATCGCGTTGGTGGTCAGCGTCAGCTCGTCGAGGCCGCGGCCGATCATCGCCCCCAATCGCATCGCGAGCGTGTCGATCCCGCGCCGCACAAGCGGTTCGCCGCCGGTCAGACGGATGCGGCGGATGCCCCGCGCAACGAAGCGCTCGGCAATTTCGCCCATTTCCTCTATGTTGAGCACCGCCGATTTGGGCAGGAAGGTCATGTCCTCGGCCATGCAATAGCGGCAGCGCAGGTCGCAGCGATCGGTGACTGACAGGCGTAAGTAGCTGATCTGGCGGCCAATGCCGTCGATCAAGGGTGCCGTCGATACGGCATGTCGGGATAATGTGGCAGCCACGCGCATATTGTGCTGCAAAAGGGAAGCTCTTGGCAAGCAAAGCCTGATAGAGGGACCGCCATGAATCGCCTGTCCGACACCCTTTCCGCCTGCGCCCGCAAACTCGAAGCCCTGCACGCGCGCTATGATGCCGACGCCGGGGTTATCCTGGTCCAGGTCGACCAGATGGCGCGCATCAACAACAGCGCGGGGACGGCGACGGGCGATTCGGTGCTCGACGAGATCGGGCGGCGGCTCGAAAATTTCGCGAGCGACGAATTCGGGCAGGGATCGTGCGTCGACCGGCTCGACGGCCCGCGTTTCCTGATCGTCCCGTCGACACCGATGTCGCTCGGTGCCCTGCGCGCGCAGGAGCGCGCGCTCCACGTCGCGCTGGCCGAACCGATCGTCGGCGATCCGAACGGCCGCCTGTCGATCCGCATCGCCGCGGCGCTGATCACGCGCGATGAGTCGGTCGCCGAGCAATTGCGTGCGGCATGCGACCAGCTGGCGCGGCCGGCGTCTGCCCGCGACGGCGTGATGGTCCATGCGGCGTTGTCGCAGAATGAGGTCGTGATCCACTACCAGCCGCAATACGACGTCGCGACCGGCGAAATGACCGGGGTCGAGGCACTGCTGCGCTGGCAGCATCCCGAACTCGGGCTGCTTGGCGCAGGGCCGCTTGTGACCGCGGCGCGCGCGGCGCGGCTCGAATGCGAGCTCACCGAACATGCCCACCGCGTCGCGCTGGCCGAAATGGCCACCTGGCCGAAGGCGCTCGCGAAGCTCCGCGTGTCGCTCAACATCACCGCCGCCGATCTCGGCGATCCCGAATTTGCCGGTCGCTTCGCCGCGATGGCAAAGGCGGCGAAGATCGATCCCGACCGGCTGACGCTCGAGCTGACCGAACAGGCGATGCTGAGTGACCCCGCGAGCGCGGCCGACCAGCTGGCACAGATTCGCGCGCTCGGCGTCGCGGTCGCGATCGACGATTTCGGCACCGGCTATTCCAGCCTGTCGCTGCTCGCGCGGCTGCCCATCGACTATCTGAAGATCGACAGCGGCTTTACCCGCACGATCGACGGCAGCGACCGCGACCGCATCGTCGTGCGCGCGATCGTCGACCTGGCGCGCGCGTTGGGGCTGCTGGTGGTGGCCGAGGGGATCGAGAATGAGCGCCAGCTGGCGCGGCTGTCCGAACTGCGCGTCGCGACATGGCAGGGGTTCCTGAAGTCGGGGCCGGTGCCGGCGGATCAGCTGCTGGCGTTGATGGGCGCCTAGGCGACCTGTTTCGCCAGCTTGCCCAAACCCTTCGATAGCTGCAGCGCGCCGTTGAGGCGTGCGCCGGTGCTGACCCAATCACCGCTGATCGACAGCTTGTTGTCGGGGCGAATGCGCGCGCGGCCCTTGAGCCGTTCGACATAGGCGATCAGCCCCGGAACGTTCGCGAATTGGTCGCCGTGGAAGCTCACGAGCGCGCCCTTGGTCCCGACGTCGAGCTTGGCGATGCCCGCGAGTTTGGCGTTCGCCTTGATCTCCATCAGCTGGACGAGGTTCGCGGTTTCGGGCGGCAGCGGGCCAAAGCGATCGATCATCTCGGCGGCGAAGGCATCGAGCGCCGGACGGTCCAGCGCGTCGTTGAGGCGGCGATAGAGCGCCATGCGCAGCGGCAGGTCGGGAACATAATCCTCGGGAATCAGGATCGGCGCATCGACGGTGATCGTGGGCGACAGCGCTTCGCGCGGCGGCAGCTTTCCGGCGCCTTCGGCCTTGGCGACCAAAATCGCATCTTCGAGCATCGACTGGTAAAGTTCGAAGCCGACCTCGCGGATATGCCCCGACTGTTCGTCGCCGACGAGGTTACCCGCGCCGCGAATGTCGAGATCGTGGCTTGCAAGCTGGAAACCCGCGCCGAGCGTGTCGAGGTCGCCGAGCAGCTTGAGCCGCTTTTCGGCGGTGTCGGTGATCGCGCCATGCTCGGGGGTCGTGAGATAGGCATAAGCGCGCGTCTTCGCGCGCCCGACTCGCCCGCGCAGCTGGTACAACTGCGCGAGGCCGAAGCGGTCGGCGCGGTGGATGATCAGCGTGTTGGCGCTCGGGATGTCGAGCCCGCTTTCGACGATCGTCGTCGACAGCAGCACATCATATTTGCGATCGTAGAAGGCGCTCATCCGGTCCTCGACCTCGGTCGGGGTCATCTGGCCGTGCGCGACGACATATTTGATTTCGGGCACGCGGTTACGCAGGAATTCCTCGATATCGGGCAGATCCTTGATCCGCGGGACGACGAAGAAGCTCTGCCCGCCGCGGTCATGTTCGCGCAGCAACGCTTCGCGCAGCACCACGGCGTCCCACGGCGCGACATAGGTGCGGACCGCGAGGCGATCGACCGGCGGGGTCTGGATGACGCTGAGCTCGCGCAGCCCCGACATGGCCATTTGCAGCGTGCGCGGGATCGGCGTTGCGGTCAGCGTCAGCACATGGACGTCGGTCTTGAGCTGCTTCAGCCGCTCCTTGTGAACGACGCCGAAGCGCTGCTCCTCGTCGACGATGACGAGACCAAGATTCTTGAACTCGACCGATTTAGCGATCACCGCATGCGTGCCGACGACGATATCGATATGACCGCTCGACAGGCCATCGCGCGTCTTTTGCGCCTCACCCGCCGGAACGAGGCGCGACAGCCGGCCGATGTTGACCGGGAAGCCTTTGAAGCGCTCGGAGAAATTGGTGTAATGCTGGCGCGCGAGCAAAGTCGTGGGCACGACCACCGCGACCTGCACCCCCGCCATTGCGGCGACGAACGCAGCGCGCAGCGCGACCTCGGTCTTGCCAAACCCGACGTCGCCGCAAACGAGTCGGTCCATCGGGCGACCCGACGCCATATCGGCGAGCACGTCGCCGATCGCGCGGTCCTGATCGTCGGTTTCCTGATAGGGAAAGCGGTCGGCAAAGGCAGGGTAAGCGGCGTCCTGCGCGAGCAGCTCGCCCGAGCGCAAGGCGCGCTGCGCGGCGGTCGCGAGCAGCTCGCCCGCAATCTCGCGGATGCGCTCCTTCATCCGCGCCTTGCGACGCTGCCACGCCTCGCCGCCGAGCTTGTCGAGACCGACGCCGTCGCTCTCGCCGCCGTAGCGCGAGAGCACGTCGAGATTCTCGACCGGGACGTAGAGCTTGTCGCCGCCCGAATAGGTAAGCGCGACGCAATCGTGCGGGCTGCTCCCGACCGGGATCTGGGTCAGCCCCTCGTAACGCCCGATGCCGTGATCGAGGTGGACGACAAGGTCGCCGACGCTGAGCGTCGCAAGTTCGGCGAGGAAGGCATCGGCGCTCTTGCGGCGTTTCTGGCGGCGGACGAGGCGTTCGCCGAGAATGTCCTGTTCGGTTAGCAGGCTGATCGCGTCCGATGCGAAGCCGTGGTCGAGCGGGAGCACGACCATTGCGGTGGCGCCGCCGCTTTCCGACGACGCGGTGCCGAGTGCCTCCTGCCAGCCGTCGACCGGCGCGAGCGAGGTGACGCCATGGTCGCGGAGCAATCCGGACAGGCGCTCGCGCGCGCCACCCGAATAGCTCGCGATGATCGTGCGCCGGCCCTTGCGGCGCTCGTCGGACAGATGGTCGGCGACCTTGTCGTAGACGTTGAGATCGGCGGTGCGTTCGGGCGTGAAATCGCGCGCCGCGAAGGTTTCGAGGTCGACGATGGTCGCGGCGGGCGGGACATCGAACGGCGTGACGATATGGATCGGGCGATCCGACGAGGCCCCGGCCCATTCGCTTTCGGTCAGGTACAGCGTCTCCGGCGCCAGCGGGCGATAGCTGCCCGGCGATTCGCGTTCGGCGGCGACGCGGTTGGCGTGATAGTCGGTGATCGCGGCGAAGCGCGTCTCGGCGGTCGCTTCGGTCCGATGGCCTCGTAGCACCGGGGTCGCCGGGTCGATATGGTCGAACAGCGTCGCGAGCCGTTCCTCGAACAGCGGCAGCCAATGGTCCATGCCCGCCTGCCGCCGACCGTCGCTGACCGCCTGATAGAGCGGATCGCCCGTCGACTGCCCGCCGAACAGGTCGCGATAGGCCGAGCGGAAGCGCTTGATCGTCGCTTCGTCGAGCAAGGTTTCGCTGGCAGGAAGCAGTTGCAACGCCTTGGCGGGACCAAGGCTGCGCTGGTCGGCGGGGTCGAAACGGCGGATGCTCTCGATCTCGTCGCCGAAGAAATCGACGCGGAGCCCCGTTTCCTCACCCGCGGGGAACAGGTCGAGGATGCCGCCGCGCACCGCGAACTCGCCCTGGTCGGCGACGGTGTCGACGCGGCTAAAGCCGTTCGCGATGAGCAGTTCGGCGAGGGCATCGCGGTCGATCCGCTGTCCGGCCGCCAGCGTCGTCGCGAGCTGGCGAATACGAAAGGGTGTCAGCGTGCGCTGCGTGATCGCGGCGACGGTGGTGAGGATGAGTTCGCCGCGTTTTGGCGCGATTTGCAACGCCGAGAGCGTCGCAAGCCGGTCGGCGCTGACGCGCATCGACGGGCCGGCGCGGTCATAGGGCAGGCAGTCCCATGCCGGGAAGCGGTGGACGATCAGATCGGGCGCAAAGAAGGGCGCCGCGTCGGCGATCGCCTGCATCGCGCTATCGTCGGTCGCGACATAGACGAGGCGCTTATCGCTTGCCCGCGCGAGATCGGCGAGTAGCAGCGGCAGGAAGCCGTCGGCGGCGCGCGCCAGCGTCAGCGGCGCCGTCGCCGATCCGATCGCGGCAAAAATGTCGGCGGCGGGCATCGTCATGGCAGCGGGATATAGTCCAGGCGGCGCATCGCGGCGATCATCTCCGGTCGGTTGAGATGCGCGGGCGGCTGACCGGTGCCGAGCGCCCACGCCATGATGTCGACGTCGTCTTCCTCGACAACGGCTTCGTACCAGCTGAGTTCCGCTTCGCCCCATTCAGCTGAATAGCGGTCGAAGAAGCCGCCGATCATATAGTCGGCCTCGCGCGTGCCGCGGTGCCAGGACCGGAATTTCAGGCGTTTGAGGCGATCGGTGTCGGACACGGCGGGAATCCCGATAGCCCATGCTGCCGGGAGTGGCGCACGGGGCAAGCAAGCGATAGATGGGACGCAGTAGCCATGCGACCCGAGATACTCAATCCGCTCTTTGCTGCGCTCACCGACCTGAAAGGCGTCGGGCCGCAGCTTGCCAAGCCGCTGACGCGGCTGGGGCTGGAGCGCGTCGTCGATGTGCTGTTCCATTTGCCGACGGGATTGATCTCGCGCTTTCCGGTCGAACGGCTCGATCAGGCGCAGGCCGGGCAAACGATCATCGTCGAACTGACCGCGCAGGATTACCGCGCCGGTCGCTCGCCCCGCGCCCCCTTCGGGGTCGAGGCGTTCGACGACGCGGGCGACCATGTCCGGCTCGTCTATTTCGGGCGCACGTCGGGGCTGGCGCGGAAACTCTTTCCCTTGGGCGAGAAGCGCCGCGTGTCGGGTCGGCTCGACCTCTATGGCGACATGCGCCAGATCGTGCATCCCGATCAGGTGATCGAGCCGGGCGACGAGGCGGGAATCGCCGAACATGAGCCCGTCTATCCGCTGACCGAAGGGCTCACCAACGCGCGGTTGTCGCAGCTGGGACAGGTGGCGCTCGAACGGCGCCCCGAGCTTGCCGAATGGATCGATGCGCCTTTGCTCGTCAGCCGGAGCTGGCCGACATGGACCGAGGCGATGGCGCGTGCACATGCGAGCCCGCGCGACGAGGCGGCGCGCGACCGGCTCGCCTATGACGAGATTTTCGCGAGCCAGGTCGCGCTGATGCTGATCCGGCAGGGGCTGCGGACACGCAAGGGCCGGGCGATCGTCGGCGATGGGCGGCTGACCGATGTGCTGAAGCTGCCGTTTGGGCTGACGGGCGCGCAGGAGCGTGTCGGGCGCGAGATTGCGGGCGATTTGGCGCAGGATACGCCGATGCTGCGCATGCTGCAGGGTGACGTCGGCTCGGGCAAGACGCTCGTCGCGTTGCGCGCCATGCTGGCGGCGGTCGAGGCGGGGACGCAGGCGGCGCTGCTCGCACCGACCGAAATTTTGGCGCGCCAGCATTTTGCGACGTTGCAGCGGATGCTTGGCGGCTTGCCGGTAAACCTCGCGATCCTCACCGGGCGCGACAAGGGCAAAGTTCGCGAATCGACGCTGATGGGGCTCGCCGACGGCAGCATCGATATCCTCGTCGGCACCCATGCGATCTTCCAGCAGGCGGTGACCTACAAGGATCTCGCGCTCGTCGTCGTCGATGAACAGCATCGTTTCGGCGTGGCGCAGCGGCTGATGCTGACGCAAAAGGCGGCGCGCCCGCCGCACCTGCTGGTGATGACCGCGACCCCGATCCCGCGCACGCTGCAACTTGCCAACCATGGCGAAATGGACGTGTCGCAGATTGACGAGATGCCGCCGGGGCGCACCCCGGTCGATACGCGCGTCGTGTCGGTCGATCGGCTCGACGAGGTCGTCGACGGGCTCGACCGGCACCTCGCGACCGGCGCCCAGGCCTATTGGGTGTGCCCGCTCGTCGCCGAAAGCGAGATCAGCGAACTCGCGGCGGCCGAGGAGCGCGCGGCCTTGCTGCGCGCGCGGCTGGGCGAAAGCCGCGTCGGGCTGGTACACGGGCGGATGAAGGGGCCCGAGAAGGATGATGTCATGGCGCGCTTCCAGGGGGGCGAGATCGGCGTCCTCGTCGCGACGACGGTGATCGAGGTCGGGGTCGATGTCCCCGCCGCCAGCCTGATGATCGTCGAGCATGCCGACCGCTTCGGCCTCGCGCAGCTCCATCAACTGCGCGGCCGCGTCGGGCGCGGCACGGCGAAGTCGGTTTGCCTGTTGCTGCGCTCGCAGAATCTGTCGGAAACCGCGCGCGAACGGCTCGCTTTGATGCGCGAGACGAACGACGGTTTTGTGATCGCCGAGAAGGATCTCGAGTTGCGCGGCGGTGGTGAATTGCTTGGGCTCAAACAGTCGGGCGATGCCGATTACCGGCTCGCAACGCCCGAACAGCTCGTGCGCCTGCTGCCCGTCGCGCATGATGATGCGCGGCTGTTCGTCGAACGCGATGGCGGGATGGACGGCGCGCGGGCGGAGGCTGTGCGGCTCTGCCTGTATCTTTTCGAACGCGACGCGGCGGTGCCGCTGCTGCGGAGTGGTTAGTTGACGTCGCCCCGCGCGCCCATGGCGCGGATCATCGGCAGATAATCTTCGACCGAGATCGATTTGTCGAACTGCAAACCGGTCTTGCCGGCGAGCGACCAGACGACTTTCGCCGAGGTGCGGCCGATGATCGGCATGCGGAGCACGACGAGGTCGCCGATCTCCAGTCCGCGTTCGAAGCGCATCAGCATACCGTCGGCGCTGATGTTGACGCAGGTGCACATTTCCTGCCGTCCGTCGGGCATGACAAAGGGCAGGCGGCAATAGACGTCGCTACGCGGAGCGATCCGCTGGTCGAGGCCGACATAATGGGCCTTGCTCGTGTCAATCTTGCGCATATTCGTGGACCTTGTTGATTTGGCCATGACGATCCATCCGATTGCTGAAGAAGTCGTAAATGCGTCTGTGCGCGTTACCGGGTCACAAGGCCATGTTTTTTTGACCCGAGGCTGAGCGGAACGGGATCCGCACCGGGCTGGATCAGGTGCTGCGGGTCGCGAACGACCGCGCCGTCAACCTTCACCGCGCCCTCGTCGAGCTTGCGGCGTGCCTCTTTGTTCGAGCCTGCGAAGCCGAGTTCGCGCAGCGCATCGACGACGCTGATCCCCTCGGCGGGTGCGACGGCCTGCGGAAGGTCGCCACCGATCTGCCCCTTTTCAAAGGTTTGCGTAGCGGTCTCGGCGGCGGCTTTCGCGGCGTCCGCGCCGCGGCACATCGCGGTCGCCTCGTTCGCGAGGATTTTCTTCGCCTCATTGATCTCCGCGCCTTCGAGCGCTTCGAGCCGCGCGATCTCTTCGAGCGGCAGGTCGGTGAACAGCTTCAGGAACTTGCCGACGTCGCGGTCGTCGCAGTTGCGCCAATATTGCCAATAGTCAAAATGGGACAGTTGTTCGGGATTGAGCCACACCGCGCCGGCGGCAGTTTTGCCCATTTTGGCCCCCGCGGCGGTCGTCAGCAGCGGAGTCGTGAGTCCATAGAGATCGGCGCCGTCCATGCGGCGGCCCAGCTCCATGCCGTTGACGATATTGCCCCACTGATCCGATCCGCCCATTTGCAGACGGACATTCATGTCCTTCGACAGGTGGCGGAAATCATAGCCCTGGAGGATCATATAGTTGAATTCGAGGAAGGTCATCGGCTGCTCGCGCTCGAGCCGCAGCTTGACCGAATCGAAGGTCATCATGCGGTTGATCGTGAAGTGCGTGCCGACTTCCTGCAGCAACTGGATATAGCCGAGTTGGCCGAGCCAGTCCTGATTGTCGACCATCACGGCGTCGGTCGGGCCGTCGCCGAAGGCCAGATATTGCTGGAAGATGCTGAAGATCGACGCGATGTTCGCGGCGATCGTGTCGTCCGACAACATCTTGCGGCTTTCGTCGCGCCCGGTCGGGTCGCCGATCCGCGTCGTCCCGCCGCCCATCAGCACGACGGGCTTGTGTCCCGTCTGTTGCAGGCGGCGCAGCATCATGATCTGGACGAGGCTGCCGACGTGCAGCGACGGCGCGGTCGCGTCGAAGCCGATATATCCCGGGATGACCTGTTTCGCGGCGAGCGCATCGAGCCCTTCCGCGTCGGTCGTCTGATGGATATAGCCTCGCTCGTCGAGCAGGCGCAGCAGGTCGGATTTGTAACTGGTCATAGCGGGCGGGCGCTTAGCATGGGGTTTGATATTTGGATAGCATGCGCAAAGAGCTGATCTGTCACCCGGCGACGCCGGGCAAGGCCGTGCGCGCGGTGGCGGTCGAGGTCAGCCTGTCGTTCGAGGACGGTTTTGCGCTGCGCTTCATCGTCGATGGCGCGATCGCCGCGCTGGTGCTGCCCGACGGGCAGGGCGAACTCGTGATCGCCGACAGCGCCACCGATGGCCTCTGGGAAAGCACCTGCTTCGAGGCGTTCCTGACCGAGGAAGGCGAGCCCGACTATACCGAATTCAACTATTCGCCCGACGGCCGCTGGGCCTGTTACCAGTTCGACGATTATCGCTCGCTGCTGCGCACCGACGACCTCGCGCCCTGGGAAATGGCGGCGGAGAAGGGCGACCAAAGCTATGCGCTGCGCGTCGAGCCCGGGATTTTTCCCGACAATGGCGCGAAGCTCGCGCTGTCAGCGGTGATCGAGGAACTCGACGGCACCAAAAGCTATTGGGCGCTTGCGCATCCGCCGGGCAAGCCCGACTTCCATCATCCCGATTGCTTTGCGCTCACGCTTGGGGCACCCGACGCGGCATGACAGTGAACTTCGGCATCGACCGCCTGCTCGCCGATCCGGCGCTTCGCAAACCGCTCGAAGGCAAGCGCGTCGCGCTGCTCGCGCACCCCGCTTCGGTCACCGCCGACCTGACGCACAGCGTCGATGCGCTCGTCGCGTCGGGGCTCGACATCACCGCGGTGTTCGGGCCGCAGCATGGCGTTCGCGGTGACCTTCAGGACAATATGATGGAGTCGCCCGACTTCACCGATCCGACCTATGGCATGCCGGTGTTCAGCCTCTATGGCGAGGTGCGGCGGCCGAGCGGCCAGTCGATGCATACCTTCGACGTGATGCTCGTCGACCTGCAGGATCTGGGTTGCCGCATCTATACCTATGTGACGACGCTCCTTTATATTCTCGAAGCCGCGGCGCAGCATGGCAAGGCGGTATGGGTGCTCGACCGGCCGAATCCCGCGGGGCGCCCCGTCGAGGGGACGCGGCTTCTGCCCGGCTGGGAAAGCTTCGTCGGCGCGGGACCGATGGTGATGCGTCATGGCCTCACGATGGGCGAGATCGGACACTGGTTCATCCGCCACTTCGGCCTCGACGTCGATTATCGCGTGATCGAAATGGAGGGCTGGGACCCCAAAGGCCCCGGCTTCGGCTGGCCGGAGGGCCGGGTGTGGGTCAACCCCAGCCCGAACGCCGCGAACGTCAACATGGCGCGCGCCTATGCCGGCACGGTGATGGTCGAGGGCGCGACCTTGAGCGAGGGCAGGGGCACGACCCGTCCGCTCGAGCTGTTCGGCGCGCCCGATATCGACGCCAAGGCGGTGATTGCCGAAATGCAGCGCCTCGCGCCGCAATGGCTCGGCGGATGCAAGCTGCGCGACATCTGGTTCCAGCCAACCTTTCACAAGCATGTCGGCCAGCTCAATAGCGGCGTGCATATCCATGCCGACGGGCCGTGGTACGATGACGATGCGTTCCAGCCGTGGCGCGTGCAGGCGCTGGGATTCAAGGCGATCCGCAGCCTCTATCCGGACTATCCGATCTGGCGTGGCAAGGATTTCAAATATGAATATACCGACGATGTGCTCGCGATCGACGTGATCAACGGCGGACCGGGCCTGCGCGAGTGGGTCGACGATGCGGGTGCAGATGCGGGCGATCTCGACGCGCTGGCGCTGCCCGACGAGGCGGCGTGGCGCGAAGAGATCGCGGATTTGCTGATTTATTGAGGGGCGAACAAATGCTGACGATCTGGCGGCGAAGCTTGGCGGCTGCGATCAGCATTGCCCTTGCATTCCCGATCGCAAGCTGCGCGGCCGAGCCGTCAGCCGCATCCTTCGTCGAGCGTGAGATCATTACGCTGCCGTTCCCCGGCGGGACCGATATCGAGCGTCTGAAGCAATCCCATCGTGATGTCGTCGGCCTGCTGCGGAAACGGGCAGCAGAAGAAGCGCGCGACTCAAAATATCAGCCTCATGTCGGCGTTTATACCGTTTTTCCTGCCAACCCTGCGCGCCCGCGGACCATCATTGGCGCGGTGACACCCCGAAAGGGTGTGTTCTACGCCGTGCCTTATGGCCATTATGTATCGCTGGACGATTACAATAATGGCCGGATCGAGCCGAAGGACAAGATCGATGTGTGCCGAATGGAAATGCGATGGGACCGGCTTCCGGGCGGGCCGATCGCGCCGGGGTTCGTCTGGGCGCGCATGTATATGCCGGACCTCGATTGCAAGTTGCCGCCGGCCGACCAGTTGGCCCTGCTGGATGAGTGGAAAAACCGCAAGGCAGGGCCGGACTATATCGTCGAAGACAAGGTTTCGGCAGGCGATGTCAGCGTTACGCTGATCCGGGAAGTTCGGCCGAAAGGCTCGGCATATCGGCCCTACGATGCCGTTGCGGCGTCGGCGAAGATGATGAAAGCCGGGGATGTTGTGATGTGGGCGATACCGTTGATCGAGGATAACGAGACCGCATCGGTCGTTGCGACGCGGCGCGGACGATTGTTTGCCTATTTTTCCGACGGAATTTACGCGCGGGACTTCCAGGACCTGATGTGCGTTGCCGATGGACTGTCATGGGCCGATATCGTGGCAGAGCCGGGCCTGCTCGGGACGGAGACCGCCCGGCGGTTCTGCCAAGACCTGATGAGGCAATATAGTGATCGCCGCAGCGAAGAGATGCAGCGCATCAATGAAAAATTGCCGCCGCCCTTAAGTATACCCATGACGCCCCGAAACTGACGGAGAGAAAGCAATGATGCAGCGACGGCAATTTCTGGGCACCGCGGCGATCGGCGGACTGGCGGCGACTTTGCCCGCGCCGGCGTTCGCCGCCGATACGGCCGGCCTTCCCAATCTCGCCGCCAAGGCAGTGCCGATCGGCAAGGCCGAGCGTGTGGCGCGGATCGCCAAGGCGAAGGAGTTGATGCGCGCGAACGACATCGGCGCGCTGTTGATCGAGCCGGGGTCGAGCCTCATCTATTTCACCGGGGTCGAATGGTGGCGCAGCGAGCGGCTGACCGCCGCGGTGCTGACGCGCGAGGGCGAGGTCGCGATCGTCACGCCCTTTTTCGAAGAACCGTCGGTGCGTGAGAGCCTGGGCGTTGAGGCCGAGGTGCTGACGTGGAACGAGGACGAGAATCCGCTCGCCGCGGTCGCCGCCTGGCTCGGCAAGCGCGGGCTGGCCAAAGGAAAGATCGGCGTCGAGGAAACGGTGCGCTATTTCGCCGTCGATGGCCTCGAGAAAGCGATGCCGCAGGCGACCGTCGTCAACGGCGCGCCCGTCGTGCGCGGATGCCGGATGCACAAGTCGCCCGCCGAAATCGCGCTGATGCAGATCGCCGCCGACATCACGCTCGCCGCCTATCGCCACACCGCGCCGCGGGTCGAGGCGGGGATGACGCCGTCCGACATCGGGGCGATCATGAAGGCCGCGACCATCGCGCTTGGCGGCAAGAGCGAGTTCGAGCTGATCCTGCTCGGCGAGGCGAGCGCCTATCCGCACGGGTCGGGCAAGCCGCAGGCGGTGAAGAACGGCGAGGTCGTGCTGATGGACTGCGGCGCCACCGTCCATGGCTATCAGTCCGACATCTCGCGCAGCTTCGTTTACGGCAAGGCGAGCGCGCGCCAGCGGCAGGTATGGGACCAGATGCGCAAGGGACAGGATGTCGCTTTCGCCGCGGCCAAGCTCGGCACGCCCGCGGGTCAGGTCGATGACGCGGTGCGCGCCTATTACGAGAGCCTCGGCTGGGGCCCCGGCTACAAGCTGCCCGGCACCTCGCACCGCACCGGCCATGGCATCGGGCTCGACGGGCACGAGCCGGTCAATCTGGTGCGCGGCGAGACGACAAAGCTCGCGCCCGGCATGTGTTTCTCGAACGAGCCCGGCATCTATATCCCGGGCGAGTTCGGCATAAGGCTGGAAGACTGTTTCTACATGACCGACGGCGGGCCGAAATGGTTCAGCGAGCCGCCGCCGTCGATCGACAAGCCGTTCGGCTAATCGGGCGTCTTGGGCCGCTGGACAAGGCTGACGAGCACGAACGAAATGATCATCAGCAGATACCAGCTGCCGAGCTTTTCGACGCCGACCATGTGCCAGCCGTCGTTCTGGCTCGGATAGGTCCAGGCGCGCGCGAAGGTGCCGATATTTTCGGCGAACCAGATGAACAAAGCGACGAGCCCCCAGCCGACGAGCAGCGGCATGTGGCGGTGGATGTGGAGCGGGCGGAACCACACCTGACAGCGCCAGAAGAGCAGCGCGGTCGCGGCGAACAGAAACCAGCGGATGTCGTATACCCAATGGTGCGCGAAGAAATTGACGTAGATCGCCGCCGCCAGCGCATAGCTGGCCCACGCGGGCGGGTAGCCTGAATAGCGGAAATCGAAGATGCGCCAGACGCGCGCGATATAGCTGCCGACCGCGGCATACATGAAGCCCGAAAAGAGCGGGACCGCGCCGATGTGGAGCAGGCTCGCCTCGGGATATTGCCACGATCCCGCGGCGGTCTTGAACAATTCCATCACCGTGCCGACGATGTGGAAGATGAGGATGACGAGCGCCTCCTTCGGCGTTTCGAGCCGGAAGGCGAGCATGCCGAGCTGGATCAGCACCGCGCCGATCGTGATTGCGTCATAGCGATGGAGCGGCGCATCGTCGGGCCAGAAGAGATGCGTGCCGAGCAGCAGCGCAAGCATCAGCGCGCCGAACAGGCACGCCCAACCCTGCTTGAAGCCGAAGACGAGAAATTCGAGAAACCAGCCGCGCGGCCCGGGTGTTACCGCCATCGCCTCCAGCCGCGCTCGGACGGCATGGAAGCGGCTGTGGCCGCGCTGCGTGTCAGACATGCACGGCAACGTATGCGATCAGCAGCGCGGCTGGCAGCAGCAGCGCCTGCGCCAGGACCGTGCCCGCAAGGCGGCTCAGCGAGATCAGCGTGATCGCGCGGCGGAAATCGGCCTCGTCGACTTTGCCCTCGACCGCATCGTCGGTCATTACCGACAATTGCGGGTCGATGAAGGCAAACAGGAGGATCGTCGCAAAGCCGTTGATCAGCGCCGAGAGCTGCGACGCGGTGACGCGAAATTCGGGAGCGAGATAGCCGGCGTAGAGCGACGCGACGACGCCGACCGCGAGCAGCGACTGCGCGAGGCAGTTCGCGATAAGGACGCCCCAGCCAATCCCCTTGGGCATGCGCCAGCTTTTGAGGTGCGACAGGCTGGGGAGGGTAAGCGAGCGGCCCAATGTGCGCAGGCCGCTCGGGCTCGCGGCCTTCAGGGCGAGTTTGGTCGTCGAACGATTGTCCTGATACCAGCCGATCGCGGCGGCGAACATGCGCTGCCCTGTGGGCACCAGCAGGATGCCGACAAGCGTTGCAACGCTCGCCGCGGCGAGCACGAACTGCATGTCGATGAAGAGCTGAGCGCCGCTGCCGTCGTGGATTCGCGTCTCGATCCGCTTGGCGAGGAAGGGGCCCAAAAAGCTGTTCGACGTGCGCGAGAAGAGCACGAGGATGTTGAACAGCGCGAACGACATCGCGATGCGCCGCGTCCGCACCCCGGCAATGCGCGCGGCATAGGCAAGCGCGCCGATCAGGTTGATGAAGCCGGTGAGGAGCAGGATGGTGACGAGGGGGAGATCGATCATCTTCGCGCCCCTACACCCCGCCCACGCCGCGTCAATGCTTTCGCGTCAGCTCGCGCATCGCGTCGTCCAGCCCGGCGAGGCTGAGCGGGTACATGCGGTCGTTCATCAACTGTTTGATCAGTTTCACCGACTGGGTGTAGCCCCAATGAGCCTCGGGCACGGGATTGAGCCACACTGCGGCGGGATAGACGTGGGTGATGCGCCCGAGCCAAACCGCGCCCGATTCCTCGTTGAAATGTTCGACGCTGCCGCCCGGATGGGTGATTTCATAGGCGCTCATCGATGCATCGCCGACGAAGATGACCTTATAATCATGGCCATATTTATGGAGGATGTCCCACATCTGGTGGCGTTCGGACCAGCGGCGCTTGTTGTCTTTCCACACGCCCTCATAGGGGCAGTTGTGGAAATAGAAGAATTCGAGATTCTTGAACTCGGTCGTCGCCGCGCTGAACAATTCCTCGCAGAGCTTGATGAACGGGTCCATCGATCCGCCGACGTCGAGGAACAGCAGCAGCTTGACCGCGTTGCGCCGTTCGGGGCGCATCTTGATGTCGAGCCAGCCTTGTCGAGCCGTCCCATCAATCGTGCCCGGAATGTCGAGTTCGTCGGCCGCACCCTCGCGCGCGAACTTGCGCAGGCGGCGGAGCGCGATCTTGATGTTGCGGGTGCCGAGTTCCTTGGTGTTGTCCAGATTCTGGAACTCGCGCTTTTCCCAGACCTTCAGCGCGCGCTTGTGCTTGCTCTCGCCGCCGATCCGCACCCCCTCGGGATTATAGCCCGAATTGCCGAAGGGCGAGGTGCCGCCGGTGCCGATCCACTTGCTGCCGCCCTCATGGCGCTTCTGCTGTTCCTCGAGCCGCTCCTTCAGCGTCTCCATGATCTTGTCCCAGTCGCCGAGCGACTCGATCGCCGCCATTTCTTCGGGTGTCAGGAATTTCTCGGCGACCGCCTTCAGCCAGTCGGCGGGGACGTCGACCGGGTTTTGGCCATAGTCCGAAATGATGCCCTTGAAGACCTTGTTGAACACCTGGTCGAAACGGTCGAGCAGGCCCTCGTCCTTCACGTAAATCGCGCGGGACAGGTAATAGAATTGCTCGGGGCTGCGATCGATCACCTCGCGGTCGAGCGCCTCCAGCAGCATCAGATGCTCTTTCAGGCTGGCGGGGATGCCCGCGGCGCGAAGCTCGTCGAGAAAGCCGAAAAACATGGGGCAGGCGTATCGCGTTCGCGCGGCGCGTGCAATCACTTTACGTGAACGTAAAGCTGCCCCCTGCCGATGACTGTCGGCCCGAACGTCAATCGGGCGCGTAGGCCGCCGCATCGGCCGGCGCGATGAAAGCCGATGTTTCGGGATGCGCGACGAGGCTGTCGACCGTTGCGGCGAAGGCCTCTTCGCCGGGCTTGCCGGCAAAGAAGCGGACGACGCCGCTTTCCTTCTTCGCCGACCACGACAAGCTGTAAAGCGGCGCGCGTGCGGAAATCCGGCCGAACGCCTCCGCGAACAACGGTATTATCTTTTCGTCGAGCGGATAGAGCGTCCAGCGTTTTCCGCCCGCTTCGCGCGCATAAACGGGCTCTGCCGCATCGCCCAGCAATGCCTTGCCCTGACCGCTCGCGACGATCTTCGACAGGAACATCTCGGCCATATGGTTGTTGAAGGGCATTGCCTGCTCGCCGTCACAGGCCGAACCGCTGCAAGCGCCGTTCGCGGCCAAAATCGACGCCCAGGGAAGCGCACGGACGAAAGCGTCGATCTGGCCTTCCTCGGCGGGTTCCTTCGATGCGGGAAGCGTTGCCCGCACTTTCGCGGTCCATTTCCCCAATTCGATGAAATAGAGATATTCGAGCAGCGTGTCGCCGCCGATACCGACCTTGTAGGTGGCCTTGAAGCCCCGTAGCTTCTGCGGTGCTTCGATATCGAAGGGGCCATCGGCCCACAGAAATGTCATCACGTCGCGGCCATGGCCGAGCGAGGCAATCGCCCCCTTCAGCCGATGCTCGGCAAGGTCGCCGCGCTGGAACAGGAACGCCGAAATCTCGGTCGAGGCCGCTTCGCGCTTCAGCCTATAATGCAGCATGACGTCATTGCCATTGTCGACGGCCATCAGGCTGGTGCGCTGAAAGCCGTCGATGCTTTCGGGAAAGACGGTGCCCGTTGCGATATGGGTGATCGGCCCGCTCGTCTCGCTGCCCGACCAGATTGCGGGGTCCGCGGTGCGGATGATGCGATGACCGCCGACAGTTTCCTGCGCCCCTGCGGGCAGCGCGACTGTTACGGCGACCGCCGCCAGAACCGGCCAAAGACGCATGATATTTCCCCCGTATTCCCCAACAGCCCGTCCGAAGGCGTAACGCGTCGCCGGACGGTGTGCAATGCGCCTTCGATCCCGCGATCAAGCCGCGAAATTGACGCGCCGTTAATCATTGTCCGCCATATCTCCTCGATCATTCAGGGACGTGGGCAAGCCAATGAAATATGATCCGATCAATCCGGCGGCGCCGATACTCGATCAGTCGGTCGCAAGCGACTGCGGCGAGCTTGCCGTCGGTTGCAGCGACGCCGCGGGCCGCATCGAGCGGGCGACCGACCAGATGGATCGCCAGATCGCCGAACTCGGGCGGCTCGAGGAATATGTCGTCAGCCTCGAGGCCGACCAGCGCCAGATCGCCGATTCGACCGATGAGGCGAAGCTGTTGTCGGCGCGCGCGTGCGAACAGCTCGACACCGGCGCCGAACGCGTCAATGCTGCGGTCTCCGAATTCCGTTCGGTCATCGACCTCGTTGCGCGGCTAGGCCAGCATGTCACCAACTTCGCCGCGGTGATGGAACAGGTGCAGCAGGTCAGCCAGTCGATCGAACAGATCGCCAAAACGACGAATATGCTCGCTTTGAACGCTGCGATCGAGGCCGAACGCGCGGGCGATGCCGGCCGCACCTTTGCGGTCGTTGCCGCCGAGGTGAAGAAGCTGGCGCAGAACACGCGCGGCGCGACCGACGAGATCCGCCGCAGCATCGGCAGCCTCGCCGCCGAGGCGAGCGGGCTCGTAACCGAAATCCAGTCGGGCGTCGAACAGTCGAGCCGCGCCGAGGCGCAGTTCGAAACGATCACCGACGCGTTGCACGATGCGACGCACCTCGTCGCGCTGCTCGATGACCAGAGCGACCGCATCGCGCAATCGAGCGCGATGGTGCATGCGAATGGCGCGAAGGTGCGTGAGGCGCTCGACGGCGTCGTCACTTCGGTGCGCGACAATAGTTCGACTCTGGTGGGCACGCGCGATTCGATCCTGTCGATGGAGCATGTGTCGAACCGCATGTTCAACGCGGTGATCTCGGCGGGGGTCAGCCCGCAGGATTCGGCGATCGTCGCCCTGGCGGCGAAGGTGCGCGACGAATTCATCGGGCTGGCCGAACGCGCGGTCGCGCATGGCGAGCTGTCGATGGAGCAGCTGTTCGATACCAATTATGTGCGCGTGCCGAATTCGAACCCCGAACGTTTTCGCACGTCACTCTGTGACTGGGCCGATGCGCACTGGCGCCCGTTGTTCGACCGCATCGTGGCGCAGCATCCCGAGATCAAGATGTCGTCGGCGGGCGACATGAACGGCTTCCTGCCGACGCATATCACCGAATGCTCGCGCGCGCCGACCGGCGACCTCGAGCATGACACCGCGCATTGCCGCAACGGCCGCATCCTCTATGACGGGGTCGACGCCGCGGCGAAGCGCAGCACCGCGCCCTTTTTCATGACGGTCTATCGGCAGGAAGGCGACGGCATCAATTACGTGACCGTGCGCAACGTCTATATGCCCGCGATCATCAACGGCCGCCGTTGGGGCGATGTCGAGGTGGCGTATCAATTATAGGCGTCATCCCAGCGAAGGCTGGGATCGCTCAACCGGGAGCGCCTGGTCGATAGCGGTCCCAGCTTTCGCTGGGATGACGATAATTCAACTGCCCTGACGGCGCGCCATAAACGCCAGCTTTTCGAACAGCATCACATCCTGCTCATTTTTGAGCAGCGCGCCGTGGAGCGGCGGGATCGCCTTGCCGACGTCGCGGTTCTGCAGCACTTCGAGCGGCATGTCCTCGTTGAGCAGCAGCTTGAGCCAGTCGATCAACTCGCTCGTCGACGGTTTCTTCTTGAGCCCCGGGACTTCACGGACTTCGTAGAAGATATCCATCGCGCGGCTGACGAGCGTCTTCTGGATGCCGGGGAAATGGACCTCGACGATTTCGGCCATCGTGTCGCGGTCGGGGAATTTGATATAGTGGAAGAAACAGCGACGTAGGAAGGCGTCGGGCAGTTCTTTCTCGTTGTTCGAGGTGATGACGACGATCGGGCGTTCCTTCGCGGTCACCGTCTCGTCGGTCTCGTAGACATGGAAGGCCATGCGATCGAGTTCCTGGAGCAGGTCGTTCGGGAATTCGATGTCGGCCTTGTCGATCTCGTCGATCAGCAGCACGGGCAGCTTGGGCGAAGTGAACGCCTCCCACAATTTGCCCTTGCGGATATAGTTGCGGATGTCGTGGACGCGCTCTTCGCCGAGCTGACCGTCGCGCAGGCGCGCAACCGCGTCATATTCATACAGGCCCTGTTGGGCTTTCGTGGTCGATTTGATGTTCCATGTGATGAGCGGCGCATCGAATGCCTTGGCGATCTCCTCGGCGAGCACGGTCTTGCCGGTGCCGGGTTCGCCCTTCACGAGCAAGGGGCGGCGCAGCAGGGTCGCGGCGTTGACCGCGACCTTCAGGTCGTCGGTGGCGATATAGGCGCTGGTGCCTTCGAAACGCATCGGCTCTTTCCCTTAACGTGAACGTCAAGCGGGCATAGCGGGGGTGGCGGAGCGGTGCAAGCGGACGCTTCTTCTCCCCTTCCGCTTGGGGAGGGGGAACTTAACGCGTCCAGTTGCTCGTTATTTAAGGATGCAGGCGGCTGGCGGCGCGTGCCGCCATCAGGTCCCACAGGCCGCTGTGCTGGGTGATCAGCTGCTGTGCACCGAACACCATCGCGCGTTCCACCGCAGGCGTTCCGCCGACGGTTGCGGCGAGCCGGGCGGTTTCGCGAAGGTCGGGAAGGGTGCAGGTCGGTGGGCTGAGGTCGAGCCGCAGCGCGCTGATGTCGAGCAGGACGCGGATCGTCCGCCAATCGAGCGTCAGCGCGATCGCCGCGCCGAGCGCGCAGCCGTGGCGGTCCGACTCGGCAAGCATGTCGATCGCCTTGCGCTGCGCGGCGACTGCGGCCTCGCATTGCGCCTGCCCCTGCGTGCTCGGCACCGGGCCGACCGCCGAGGCGATCTTGGTCAGGAAGGCGCGTTCCTGGACGAAAGCGTCGGCCGCTTCACCCATCCACTGGCGCGACGCGGGGTCGACCGCCTTGCGCGCGGCATTGTCGATCACGCCCGGATAACGGCCGTGGAGCAGGCAGAGAAAATGCACCGCGTCGGCGAGGTTGCGCATCGCTTCGGGCCCGCTCGACAGTGCGCCCGAGCGGACGTGCGGATGCGCGCCGGTGCCGTCGCTGGCGACCAGCGCATCGAGCAATTCGGCGACGCCGCGCGTCTGTGCTTGGGGCTGGGGCGACTGGCTCAAGGCTTGATCCTCGCTGTGGCGGGGCGCCGGCGCCCAAGCCAATGGAATTACAGCGATCGGTCATAGATCAACGTCGTAAACGACGCGTTTATGCGTGGCGATTGATTTGCCCCCGATTTGTCCATGACTGTTCCAGCCGGGGACAAAACGTTCGGGAAACAAGGCAATCGGGAATAAAAGCAAAGGGACCGGCAAGCCCCGGGGAGAAGCTTGCCGGTCCGATCTATGGCACCAGTGGACGCCATAAAGGACGGGGGTTGGCCGGACTTAGAAGGAGAGGGCGTCCGGCCGGTTGCGCTTAAGCTGCGAGGGCGAGTTCCCCGGTTTTTTCAATCTGCGGCGCGGCGACGTCGATCGCGTTCGGCATGGGCTGGGCAGCCGCCTTTGCGGGGAAGATCAGGCGCGATGTGAGGACGGCCAGGCCAAGGGCGAAATAGCCGATGAAGGTCTGGACCGGGAAGAAGAAGAGCGGCGCCACGAAGGCGAGGCGCAGCCACAGCGGGTTGAAGCCAAAATCCTGGCCAACGGCCTCGCAGATACCGAAGAAGGTATCCCGGCGGCGGAAGAGGTTGGTGGTTTCGTTTTCCATCTTTTTTTGTCTTTCCCTTTGGCTGCAGGCACTGCCCCGCGCCGATGCCGAATGCATCGCAAAGGTCGTGCCAATTTTTGCGAGCCCCAGATTTCCGAGCTTTTTTGTGTCAGCCGCGTTGAACGGCCTGCTCCGGATCGTGAATCAATCCCCATCTTGTGGGAATGATTGCCATTTGATGGGGGGCACCTGAACCACTCATGAAGCCCCCCCATCGCGTGACGAGCGCTATCTGGTGGACAAATATGAAGATTTAAAGATCGCCGGCAAAATAATTGTGCAGCGCAGCATTCGGGCAACGCTTTGATCGAAAGCGCAAAACAAAACACCCCGCCGGTGAGGGCGGGGCGTCTGGTGTGCGGAAGACCCGAAGGGCTTACTGGTCGAGGAAGCTGCGCATCTTGCGGCTGCGCGAGGGGTGCTTCAGCTTGCGGAGCGCCTTCGCCTCGATCTGGCGAATACGTTCGCGCGTCACGCTGAACTGCTGGCCCACCTCTTCGAGGGTGTGGTCGGTGTTCATCCCGATGCCGAAGCGCATGCGCAGCACGCGCTCTTCGCGCGGGGTGAGCGACGCAAGGACACGGGTGACCGTTTCCTTGAGGTTCGACTGGACTGCAGCGTCGACCGGGATGACCGCATTCTTGTCCTCGATGAAATCGCCGAGGTGGCTGTCTTCCTCGTCGCCGATCGGCGTTTCGAGGCTGATCGGCTCCTTGGCGATCTTCATCACCTTGCGGACCTTTTCGAGCGGCATCGACAGACGCTCGGCCATCTCCTCCGGCGTCGGCTCGCGGCCGCTTTCGTGGAGGAACTGGCGGCTGCAGCGCACGAGCTTGTTGATCGTCTCGATCATATGGACCGGGATACGGATCGTGCGCGCCTGGTCGGCGATCGAGCGGGTGATCGCCTGACGGATCCACCAGGTCGCGTAGGTACTGAACTTGTAGCCGCGGCGATACTCGAACTTGTCGACCGCCTTCATCAGGCCGATATTGCCTTCCTGAATGAGGTCGAGGAACTGCAGGCCGCGGTTCGTGTATTTCTTGGCGATCGAGATCACGAGGCGCAGGTTCGCCTCGACCATTTCCTTCTTGGCGATCCGCGCTTCGCGCTCGCCCTTCTGGACCATGTTCACGACGCGGCGGAATTCGGTCAGGCTCATGCCTGCCGCCTGCGCGATTTCGCTGATTTCGATACGGATGCGGTCGACCGCGCCGGCTTCATTCTCGGCGAAGGCGGCCCATTTCTTGTCGAGCCCGCTGACGCTCTCGATCCAATTTTCTTCAAGCTCGCGCCCGACATAATTATCGAGGAACGACTTGCGCGGCACCTTGTGGCGCTCGGCAAGGCGCAGCATCTGGCCGCCGAGTGCGGTCAGGCGGCGGTTATAGCTGTAGAGCTGGTCGACGAGATATTCGATCTTCGTGTTGTGGAACTGCACACTCTCGACCTGCGCGGTGAGTTCCTCGCGCAGCTTGTGATATTTCTTTTCCGATGCCGAGGGGAATTCGCCCGCCGTCGACAAAGCCTCGAGCCGCGCTTCCTGCAGCTTGGAGAAGGCCTTGAAGCTCTTGGTGATGTTCGCGAACTTTTCGAGTGCGTCGGGCTTCAGCAGCTCTTCCATCGCTGCGAGGCTGAGGGTGTTGTCTTCCTCATCCTCTTCGAAGGTCTCGCGCTTACCCGACGAGCCTTCGCCGTCCTCGTCGTCGCCGTCGGCCGCGGGTTCTTCCTCGACCTCGTCCTCGTCCTTGAACGAGACGCCGGCGGTCTTTTCGCTGATTTCGCCGTTGTCCTCGGCGCCCTCTTCCTCGAGATTTTCGGGAACGGGGTCTTTCGAGAGCATCGCTTCGAGATCGACGATCTCGCGCAGCTGCATGTCGCCATTGTTCAGCGCGGTCGACCAGTCGATGATCGCGTTGAAGGTCAGCGGGCTTTCGCAAAGCCCGAGGATCATCGTGTCGCGGCCCGCCTCGATGCGCTTCGCGATCGCGATTTCGCCTTCGCGGCTGAGCAACTCGACCGCGCCCATTTCGCGCAGGTACATGCGAACGGGATCGTCGGTGCGATCGACCGTTTCCTTCTTCTTTTCGATCGCCGGGTTCGAAACCGAACCGGTGCCGGCGCTGACGTCGACTTCGTCGTCGGGTTCGGCGTCGGCCTCTTCCTGCACATCCTCGTCGCTTTCGACGATGTTGATGCCCATGTCGGAGATCGCCGACATGATATCCTCGATCTGCTCGGACGACATCTCGTCCTGCGGCAGCGCCGCATTCAGCTCGTCATAGGTCAGGTAACCGCGCTTCTTGCCGCGCGCGATCAGCTTTTTGACGTCCGCCTCGTTGAGGTCGATCAGCGGACCGTCGGTGTCGGTATCGGTGTCGGCTGCGGTGCTTTTGGTGGCCATATATTGTTCCTGCCTGCGGGCATTAAAGTGGTCGTTACTGGTCGCTGCTGTCCGACAGCGCGGACAGGCGGCGGGTCAAATCCTCGTCCATCGCACGCAGCTTTTGCTGCCTTGCATGGCCTTCATCGTCCATCGAGCGCATGTAATCCGCGGTGGCTTCGGCAAGCCGGGTGCGGATTTCCGGCTGGGTGACCAGCACGCCGATATATTCATCAAGGTCGCGCAACGCGGTTTCCCGTATTGCATCAACTTCTTCGCCTTCAAGCCTGCGATTGAACGAGAAGTGCATTCCGTCGGCTCTGAGCAATGTCATCGCCCTATTATACACTTTCATTGGCTCCAATATGGCAAGCAACCCCTCGCAATCAAGCCCTTCCTGACGCATTGCACTGTCAAGCATTACGCCGAGCAGTTCGGCGTCGCTTGAATCGCTCACCGGCAGCCGCGTCAATGCCTCCTCGTTGCGCCGGAGCGCCTCGGGGTAACGCAGCAATCCACCGATCAGCGCCGCGACATAAGGCGCCGAAATCCCGGCCTGCCCGATGGAACGCGTCTCGTCGGCCGGAGGTTGCAATCGCGGGTCGGGGCCGAAGCGTCGATTGCCAGCGCCCCGAGGCGGGTTCGACGTCCAGGGCTGGCGCTGGGCGCGCTCGGGTTGCTTGCGCGCGAACAGCGTATCGAGCCGCTCGCGGAACGCCTCGCGATAATGGTGGCGGACGTCGGCGTCCTCGATCGCGTCGGCGTGGGCGAGCAGGCGGGTCTTGAGCGCGGCGCGTTCCTCGGGGGTCGCGAGCGGCCCCGCCGCGACCTCATGCGCCCAAAGCCGTTCGACGAGCGGCTGCGTCTCGTCGAGGATGGCGTTGAACCCATCGGCGCCGCGCGCGCGGACGATATCGTCGGGATCCTGTCCCGCAGGCAGCGTCGCAAAGGCGAGGCTGAAACCGGGGCGGAGGAGGGGGAGCGCGCGCATCGCGGCGCGCATCGCGGCCTTCTGTCCCGCGGCATCGCCGTCGAAGCAGAGCACCGGCACCGGCACCATCCGCCAGATGAGGCCAAGCTGCGCCTCGGTCAGCGCGGTACCGAGCGGCGCGACCGCGTCGGCGATCCCCGCCTCGGCGAGCGCGATCACGTCCATATAGCCTTCGACGACGATGATCCGGTTCGTCTGCCGCGACGCCGGCGACGCCTTGTCGATATTGTAGAGGACGCGGCCCTTGTCGAACAAGGGCGTGTCGGGCGAGTTCAGATATTTGGGCTCGCCGTCACCGAGTATGCGGCCGCCGAACGCGATGACGCGCCCACGCGCGTCGCGGATCGGGATCATCAAGCGGCCACGGAAGCGGTCGTAAGGTTCCTTGTCGTCGACCGCGATCAGCATCCCCGATTCGACGAGCATCGCGGTCGGGAATTTCTTGAGCGCCTCTTTGAGCGCGCTGCGGCTATCGGGCGCGAGACCGAAGCCAAACGCCTTGCGTGTCGCCTCCGAAATGCCGCGCTTGGCGAGATATTCGCGCGCCGGGGCGCCGTTGCTGCTGCCGAGTTGCTGCGTGAACCAGTCGGCGGCGCCCTGCACGACATCGCGGAGGCTCGCCGCCTCCTCGGCCTTTTTCGCGGCGCGCGGGTCGGCGGCGGGGACCTCCATCCCGGCCTCGGCGGCAAGCTCCTTCACTGCATCCATGAACGACAGCCCGCGCTGGTCGGTCATCCAGCGGATCGCGTCGCCATGCGCCGAGCAGCCAAAGCAGTGGTAGAAGCCCTTCTCGTCGTTGATCGTGAAGCTGGGCGTCTTCTCGTTATGGAAGGGGCAGCACGCCTTATACTCGCGCCCCGCACGCGTGACCTTCACCGTCCGCCCGATGAGGGTCGACAGCGTGACGCGCGATCGCAGTTCGTCCAGCCATTGCGGGGTGAGGCTCATCGTCGAAATATGCCCACGCCCGCCCACGCCCGCAAGCGGGCGAGTGGGGCGAAGATCAGGACAGTGCCGCCTTCACCCAGCCCGACGCCTTGCTCATATCGAGCTGGCTCCCAAGCCGGTCCTTCACCGCGGCCATAACCTTACCCATATCCTTCAGGCTCTCGGCACCCAGCTCCACCACGATCGCCTTGATCGCCGCGGTCGCTTCATCGTCGCTCAGCTGCGCGGGCAGGAAGTCCTCGATCACGACGACTTCGGCGGCCTCTATGTCGGCGAGTTCCTGGCGGCCGCCCTGCTCGTACATGGTGATCGATTCGCGGCGCTGCTTGACCATTTTCTGAAGGACGTCGGTGACGAGCACATCGTCGTCGGCCGGCGCGGTGCCGGTGCGGAGCTCGATGTCCTTGTCCTTGATCTTGGCCAGCATCAGCCGGATGGTGCCGAGCCGCGCCTTGTCGCCGCTTTTCATCGCAGCCACCTGCGCAGCCTTGATGTCGTCACGAATCATACGTGTCCCCATGCGCTGCAAATTTCGGAAAGGCCCTCTCTAGCGAGAAGTTTCCTAATCCGATAGCTTGTGAATCACTTTTTTGGCGCCTACTTGGTCGGCCGTTTAGCCCCCCGTCCGGAGCATGTTGAATGGCACCAGCCAACCCCTCTGCCGCGCCCAAAAGCCAGCCATCTGGCGCCACTGGCGTCCTTGTCCTCGCCGATGGCACGATCCTGTGGGGCGTGGGTTACGGCGCGAGCGGCGCCGCTGTGGGCGAGATTTGTTTCAATACGTCGATGACGGGCTATCAGGAAATCCTGACCGACCCCAGCTATGCGGGCCAGATCGTCACCTTCACCTTCCCGCATATCGGCAATGTCGGCGCGAACCCCGAGGATATGGAACGCGGCGTCCACGGTGCGCTCGGCGCGATCACGCGCGAACTGCCGACGCAGCCGAGCAACTTCCGCAGCGTCCAGACGCTGCCCGAATGGATGGCGGAGCAGGGCGTGATCGGGCTGGCCGGGATCGACACGCGCGCGCTCACCCGCCGCATCCGCGATGCGGGCGCGCCGAACGGGGTGATCGCTCATAGCCCCGACGGCAAGTTCGACATCGACGAACTGCTTGCCAAGGCGCGCGGCTGGGCCGGGCTGGAGGGTATGGACCTCGCGAAGGAAGTCAGCCGCACCGACACCGGCGACTGGACCGGCGGCGCGTGGACGCTGGGCCACGGCTATGCGACCGAAGAGGGCGGCGAGCGGCCGCATGTCGTCGCGATCGACTATGGCGCAAAGGACAATATCTTCCGCAACCTCGTGAAAGCCGGCGCGCGCGTCACCGTGGTGCCCGCGACCGCGAGCCTCGACGAGGTGCTGGGGCATCAGCCCGCGGGCGTGTTCCTGTCGAACGGCCCCGGCGATCCCGCCGCGACGGGCGACTATGCGGTGCCGGTGATCCAAGGGCTGCTCGAACGCGACGTGCCGATCTTCGGCATCTGCCTCGGCCACCAGATGCTCGGTATCGCGGCGGGCGCCAAGACGGTGAAGATGCATCAGGGCCATCGCGGCGCGAACCATCCGGTGCAGCGTGCCGAAGACGGCGTGGTCGAGATCACCAGCATGAACCACGGCTTCGCGGTCGACGCGGCGACGCTGCCCAAGGGCGTGGTCGAAACGCACAAGAGCCTGTTCGACGGATCAAACTGCGGCATCGCGATCACGGGCAAGAACGCGTTCAGCGTGCAATATCACCCCGAGGCTAGCCCGGGGCCGCAGGACAGCTTTTATCTGTTCGAGAAGTTCGTGCAGGGCCTTGGATGAAAGTCCTGCTGCTCTCATTTCTGATCGGCGCGCTCGCCGTCTATTCCTATGCCGCATTTAGCGGATATGGAAATCCGTGGCGCGATGTGACCTATTCGACTCCCAGCGGTAAGCGCCTTCAAGGCAAAGCCTTCTTCCTCGATAAATGTGTTTCCAACACACGGGGAGAAATATGCGAGTTGCGGAAGAAATATGCGAGAACGCTGATGTTCGTGCAGGGTGACGGGGTTCAGGGCTATCCGGGTGCCATTCGAGGCGAGGGTAAGCCGCCGATCAAGTTGTTTGCGAAACTTCGCCGGAAAGTCGTGGGCGATCCGGACCTACTTCTGGAGGCCGTTAAATCCTGTACGGACTCCTTCGTCCATGTGGAATATCGTTGGCACTCCGAAGCCATTATAGTTCCCGAAACTTCAGATAATTTGTCGACGGTCAGATGCGTGAAGTCAGACCTTTATGGGGCCTTTTCCGCTGGCCTTGGAAACCCGCTGCGCGGCGACGCTGACACCACCTTCTTCAAGAGTTTAGAGACAGCAAAATAATGCCCAAAAGAACCGACATCCAATCCATCCTCGTCATCGGCGCCGGCCCGATCGTTATCGGTCAGGCGTGCGAGTTCGACTATTCGGGGACGCAGGCGATCAAGGCGTTGAAGGAGGAGGGCTATCGCATCGTCCTCGTCAATTCCAACCCGGCGACGATCATGACCGATCCCGACCTCGCCGACGCCACGTACGTGGAGCCGATCACGCCCGAGATCGTCGCGAAGATCATCGCGAAGGAGCGCCCCGACGCCGTCCTGCCGACGATGGGCGGACAGACCGCGCTCAACACCGCGCTCGCTTTGTTCAACGACGGGACGCTGGAGAAATATGGCGTCGAGATGATCGGCGCCGATGCCGAGGCGATCGACAAGGCCGAGGACCGCATCAAGTTTCGCGACGCGATGGACAAGATCGGGCTGGAAAGCGCGCGCAGCGGCATTGCGCACACGCTCGACGAGGCGTTTGCGGTGCTCGAACGCACGGGCCTGCCGTCGATCATCCGCCCAAGCTTCACCATGGGCGGCACCGGCGGCGGCATCGCGTATAACCGCGAGGAGTTCGAACATATCGTCCGCGGCGGCCTGATCGCCTCGCCGACCACCGAAGTCCTGATCGAGGAATCGCTCCTCGGCTGGAAAGAATATGAGATGGAGGTGGTGCGCGACCGCAAGGACAATTGCATCATCATCTGCTCGATCGAAAATGTCGATCCGATGGGCGTCCACACGGGCGACAGCATCACCGTCGCGCCGGCGCTGACGCTGACCGACAAGGAATATCAGATCATGCGTAACGCGAGCATCGCGGTGCTGCGCGAGATCGGGGTCGAAACCGGCGGGTCGAACGTCCAGTTCGCGGTCAATCCGAAGGATGGCCGCCTGATCGTGATCGAGATGAATCCGCGCGTGTCGCGCTCGTCGGCGCTCGCGTCGAAGGCGACGGGCTTCCCGATCGCCAAGGTCGCGGCGAAGCTCGCGGTCGGCTACACGCTCGACGAGATCATGAACGATATCACCGGGGTCACCCCCGCATCGTTCGAACCGACGATCGACTATGTCGTCACCAAGATCCCGCGCTTCGCGTTCGAAAAGTTCAAGGGCGCCGAGGCGACGCTGTCGACCGCGATGAAGTCGGTCGGCGAGGTGATGGCGATCGGCCGCACGATCCACGAAAGCCTGCAAAAGGCGCTGCGCGGGCTGGAGACGGGGCTTAGCGGCTTCAACTTCGTCGACCGGCTCAAAGGCGCGACGCACGACCAGCTGCGCAGCGAGCTCGCTAAAGCAACCCCCGACCGGCTGCTCAACGCCGCGCAGGCGATCCGCGAAGGGCTGCCGCTTGCCGAGATCAACCGCGTTGCGGGTTACGACATGTGGTTCCTCGAACGCATCGCCGAGATCGTCGAAGCCGAGCAGGAGGTATGCCGCGAGGGTCTGCCCCGCGACGCCGAGGGGCTGCGTAAATTGAAGGCGATGGGCTTCTCCGACAAGCGGCTCGCCTATCTGGCGCTCCAGTCGGCGAACCTCCACCCCGGCACGCGCCGCGCGACCGCGCGCGGCAGCGGGCTGATCCACGAAGCGGTGAAGGCGATGACCGGCGGCGTTACCGAAGCCGAGGTGCGCGCGCTGCGCCACAAGCTCGGCGTGCGTCCGGTGTTCAAGATGATCGACACCTGCGCCGCCGAATTCGCGGCAAAGACGCCCTATCTCTATTCGACCTATGAAGCCCCGACCTTCGGCGAGCCCGAGAATGAGGCGAACCCGTCGGATCGCCAGAAGGTCGTCATCCTCGGCGGCGGCCCGAACCGTATCGGGCAGGGGATCGAGTTCGATTATTGTTGTTGCCACGCCTGCTTCGCGCTCGAAGAGGCCGGCTATGAAACGATCATGATCAACTGCAACCCGGAGACGGTGTCGACCGATTATGACACGTCGGACCGCCTCTATTTCGAACCGCTGACCGCTGAGGATGTGCTCGAGATTCTGCACGTCGAGCAGTCGAAGGGCACGCTCGTTGGGGTGATTGTCCAGTTCGGCGGGCAGACGCCGCTCAAGCTCGCGCAGGCGCTGTCCGACGCGGGTATACCGATCCTTGGCACGTCGCCCGACGCGATCGACCTGGCCGAAGATCGCGAGCGTTTCGCGGCGCTTGTGAACAAGCTTGGCCTGAAACAGCCCGAAAACGGCATTGCGCGCAGCCGCGAGGAAGCGATCGCAGTCGCGACGCGCATCGGTTACCCGGTGCTGACGCGTCCGTCCTATGTCCTCGGCGGCCGCGCGATGGAAATCGTCGACGATCAGGCGCAGCTCGAAAATTATATCGAGACCGCGGTGCAGGTATCGGGCGACTCGCCGGTGCTGATCGACCGCTATCTGCGCGACGCAATCGAGGTCGATGTCGATGCGCTGTGCGACGGCATCGATGTGGTCGTCGCGGGCGTGCTCCAGCATATCGAGGAAGCCGGGGTCCATTCGGGTGACAGCGCCTGCTCGATCCCGCCGTACAGCCTGTCCGCCGACATCGTCGCCGAAATCGAGCGGCAGACCGAAGCGCTCGCGCGTGCGTTGGAAGTCCGCGGCCTGATGAACATCCAGTTCGCGGTGAAGGGCGACGAGGTTTATCTGATCGAGGTCAACCCGCGCGCCAGCCGCACCGTGCCTTTCGTCGCCAAGGCCGTCGGTTCACCGATCGCCAAGATCGCGGCGCGCGTGATGGCGGGCGAAAAGCTCGCCGACCTGCCGAAGATCAACCGCGACATCAAGCACGTCGCGGTCAAGGAAGCGGTCTTCCCCTTCGCGCGCTTCCCCGGTACCGATCCGGTGCTGTCGCCCGAAATGAAGTCCACCGGCGAAGTCATGGGAATCGACAGCAATTTCAATCTCGCTTTCGCGAAGGCGCAGCTCGGCGCGGGCGACCGCCTGCCCACAACCGGGCGCGTGTTCGTGTCGGTGAAGGATAGCGACAAGCCGCGCATTCTCGATGCGGTGCGTCAGCTGACCGGCTGGGGCTGGCAGGTGATCGCGACTGGCGGCACGGCCGACTATCTCGTGGCCAATGGCATCGAGGTCGAGCGCGTGAACAAGGTCGCCGAAGGCCGTCCGCATATCGTCGACCGGATCAAGGACGGCGATGTGCAGCTGATCTTCAACACCACCGAAGGGTGGCAGTCGTTGCAGGACTCGCAGTCGATCCGCGCGTCGGCGCTCGCGGCCGACATCGCCTATTATACGACGGCTGCTGCGAGCGATGCATCGACGCAGGCGATCGGGGCGCTCCGCTCGCACTCTCTTGAAGTGAAGCCGCTTCAGGACTATTATTGAACCACCGCTCCACCCCCCGACATTGACGGATCAGCGGCGCAGCCGCCCGGCGAAACTTCGCTGGCGCTGGATTATTGACGAAGGACAACAGGATAATGGCAAGCGTTGAAAAGGTGCCGATGCTGGCAGAAGGCTATGAGAAGCTGAGCACGCAGCTCACGGCACTCAAAGCCGAGCGACCGTTGATCGTCGATGCGATCGAGGAAGCGCGCGCGCATGGCGACCTTTCGGAAAATGCCGAATATCACGCCGCGAAGGAGCGTCAGGGCCAGGTCGAAGCGACGATCGGCGACCTCGAAGACAAGCTCTCGCGTGCGCAGGTCATCGACCCGACGATGCTGTCGGGCGACCGCATCGTGTTCGGCGCGACCGTTACGCTCGCCGACGAAGACGAGAAGCCGGTGCGTTACCAGATCGTGGGTCAGGCCGAGGCCGACGCCAAGGACGGCAAGATCAGCTATAATTCGCCGCTCGGCCGCGCGCTGATCGGCCGCCGCGTCGACGACGAGATCGAAGTCACCGTGCCCGCGGGCGACAAATATTATCTGGTGAAGAAGATCGAATTCATCTGATGGGTTTTTGACGATGAAGCCGCACGATGCGCCGCTGGTCACGGGCTATGCGCTCGTCTGCGTCATCGTCTTCACCTTGTTGTGGATCACCGGATTTCAGGTCGACGCGATCGTGCGCGCGGGGTTCATTCCCGCGCGTTTCGGCAATGAGCTGATCCTCCCTCCCGGGGCGATGGTTCCCTTCATTCTGACCCCGCTATCGTCGGCGCTGCTGCACGGCGGCGTGCTGCACATCGTCTTCAACGTCATCGTGCTGCTCTTCATCGGCCGCCAGCTCGAGGCTCCCCTGGGCGCGAAGGCGATGGCGGTGCTGCTGCTCGCCGGCGCTTATGGCGGCGCGCTCGCGCAGTTCCTTGCCGATCCGCAGTCGGCGGTGCCGATGATCGGCGCCAGCGGCGCGATATCGGCGCTGATCGCGGTGTATGCGCTGATCTTCAGCCGATCGCAGGCCTCCGCGATCGGCCCGATCCCGGGGCATTGGGTGCGCGCTTTATGGCTCGCCGCGGCGTGGATCGGCCTTCAACTGCTGCTTGGTTTCGCCGGCGGCGGCGGCTTTGGTGCGGTCGCGATCTGGGCGCATGTCGGCGGTTTCCTCGCGGGCTTGCTGCTCGCGCGCCCGCTGCTCCGCTGGCGTTTCGGGGCGAGGTAGTCACCGACCTGAAAAATGGCGCAGGGGTGCGAGGGCCGCTCCTGCTTTCGTCACCCCGGACGTGATCCGGGATCCACTAACGCTCCGGTAGCTATAGACCCCGGATCAAGTCCGGGGTGACGATGATAGAAAGCGGCTGCTTCCGCTCGAAACCGGCTATCCAGCCAACAATCCGCCTGCCAGCAGCATCGCCACGCGCACATCGATCCCGCAGCCTTCGGCGCGTTTGGCCGCGACGAAATCGGCGACGCCGTCCAGCGGCACACGGTGGACGATGATGTCTTCGCCATCGACCCCGCCGCCTTCGCCGACCCGGGTCAATCCGGTCGCGACCAGGAGTGTGAAGCTTTCGCTGACCATACCGGGCGAGCTGTAGAATTCGCCGACGATGCGCCAATGGTCGGCGCGATAGCCCGTTTCCTCTTCGAGTTCGCGCTGCGCCGCGATTTCGGACGCTTCGCCTGCGGTGTCGTCGCCGACCAGTCCCGCAGGCAGCTCAAGGCAATTCACCTTCAGCGGCACGCGATATTGTTCGACCAATATGACGTGACGCCCGTCGCTATCCTCGTCGATCGCAAGGATGACCGCGGCGTGGATGCCGCGGGCGCGCGAGACATATTCCCATGTCCCCTGCTGCTTGACGGAGATGAAGCGGCCTTCCCACCGCGTCTCGATGGGGGCGTCGGGGGAGGGGCGGGTCATAAAATTGTCCTATCGTCATTGCGAGCAGAGCGAAGCAATCGAGCTGCCTTGCAATGCTCTGGATTGCCACGGGCCTTCGGCCCTCGCAATGACGATGGGCTTAAATCTCGATCAGGCGGTCGGGAAGTTCGTTGGGATTTTCATCGCCCTTGGGGAAATGTTCGGCGAGCACGATGCCCATCTGGCGCACCGCCTCCGCCATGCCTTCACCGGGCTTGCCGACGCGTACGCGCTCGATCAGGCCGGCCATCGCGTTGCCCCAGATTTCGGGGGTGACCTTTGCGGCGATCGCTTCGTCGGCGACGATGTCGGCGCGATGTTCGTTGAGGCTGAGGTAGAGGAGGACGCCGGTGCGGCCGAGCGTCTTGGCCTCGGTCCCGACCTTGAACAGGTCGATTGCGCGGGCGCGGACGCGCTGCGCCTTGATCGCGCGAGGGGTCAGCGCCATCCGTAGAGGGCGCCACAGCAATATCAGCCACATGCCGATCCATTTGAGCACGCCCACCGCAATCACCGTTCCAAGCCACTGATTGGCGGTGAGCTCATGCCCCCAGCCGCCGGTGAGCCGGTCATAGAGGCTGCGGTAAAAGTCGGGGAACAGCGCGATCACCGACATCGCGACGAACGCGATGACGCTGGCCCAGACGAGCGCGACATCGTCATAATCGTTCGACTTCGCCGCGACGACGGTGACGATCTCGCCGCTAGTATGCGCCTCGGCCGCCGCAACGGCCGCGGTCACGATATCATGATCGGCCTCGCTCACATGATTGACTTTATGTGGCATATCCAGCGTCCCCTACCAGCCGCCCGAGGCGCCGCCGCCCCCGAAGGAGCCGCCGCCGCCCGAGAAGCCGCCGAAGCCGCCGCCCCCGCCCCAACTCGAGCCGCCGCCGCCCCATGAGGAACCGCCGCCGCCCCAATGGTCGTCGTCGCCGCCGCCCCATATGATGATCGGCGCATCCCACGGCCGCTCCTTGCCTCGTTTCTTCCCCCGCCGCCCGAGACGCGAGAGCATCGGCAGGACGAAGAAGATCAGGATGATGAAGCCGACGAAGAAAAGTCCGCCGAAATTGCCGTCGTTGGCGCGGTCGCGTTCGGCGGAAGCCGCCGCCGCCGCCCGCGCCGCGGCCTCCTCGGGCGGCAGCTGGATCTGCTGCGCGATCGCATTGACGCCATCCTGGATCCCGCCGGGCATATCGCCCGCCTTGAACTTCGGCGTCACGACGTCGCGGATGATCCGTCCCGACAGCGCGTCGGTGAGCACCGGTTCGAGGCCGAGGCCGACCGCGATGTTCATCCGCCGCTCGTTCGGCGCGATCAGGAAAACGACGCCGTCGTCTTTCGCCTCGTCACCGATGCCCCACGCGCGGCCCAGCTTGTAGCCATATTCCGAAACATCATTGCCTTCGAGGTCGCTGACCGTCGCGACAACAAGTTGGTGCCCCGTGGTCTTCTCCAGCTCGAGGAGCTGCGTGTTGAGCGCCGCTTCCTCGGCCGCGGGGATGATGTCCGCCTGATCGACGACCGGATTGCCTGCGAGCTTGGGAAAGGTCTGCGCGGCGGCGGGGCCCGCCAGTACCAGCAGCCCGGTGAGGGCCGCTGTTACCAGTGGACGCAAAAGGGCGGTTGGGGCCACCTTATTTGCCGAAGTCGACCTTCGGCGCCTGGTTGGCGTTCGGCGTGATCGCCTTGTAGGGGGTCATCGGCTGTGCGCCATGGACGATCTTGGCGCCGATGATGTCGGGGAAGGTGCGAATCGTCGTATTATAATCCTGCACCGCGCCATTATAATCCTGGACCGACACGTTGATCCGGTTTTCGGTGCCCTCGAGCTGGGTCATCAGGTCGGCAAACCGCGCCTGGCTCTTGAGGTCGGGATATGCTTCGACCGTGGCAAGAAGGCGGCCGAGGGCGCCCGAGACCTGTCCCTGCGCCTGCTGGAACGCCTGAACCTTTGCGGGATCTTCGAGATCGTCGGTGCTGAGCTTGACCTGCGTCGCGGAGGCCCGCGCTTGGATCACGCCTTCGAGCGTCGATTGCTCGATCTGCGAAGCGCCCTTGGCGGTTTCGACGAGGTTAGGGATCAGGTCGGCGCGGCGCTGATACGCTGCTTCGACATTCGCCCATTTGGCTTTGGCGGCTTCTTCCTTGGTGGGAACGCTGTTGATGCCGCAAGCGGACAGCGACATCGCGGCAACGGGCACAATCAACCAACGGGCGGAACGCAAAGTCATGGTCGGACACTCCCTCCACGCGGCACGGCGCCGCGCCAACTGGTTTAATATAGTAAGACGCTTCGCGCGCCGCAATCATTGACGCGGATAATCGTGTCATGCACTCTGGAACGTGCAGGCACAGCGACCAAAGGGGTTGGTACATGATCAAGGATTTCAAGGCATTCCTGAACCAGGGCAATGTGATGGGGCTGGCGGTCGGCGTCATCATCGGCGCGGCGTTCGGGACGATCGTCAAGTCGCTGACCGACGATGTGCTGATGCCCTTAATCGGTTTCGTCACCGGCGGCGGGGTCGATTTCACCAACCAGTATCTG
The DNA here is from genome assembly GCF_001427105.1 of Sphingopyxis sp. Root154. Lineage (GTDB taxonomy): Bacteria > Pseudomonadota > Alphaproteobacteria > Sphingomonadales > Sphingomonadaceae > Sphingopyxis. Next base: position 761,290 of record NZ_LMGI01000001.1, on the reverse strand, counting down.
GTGCTGTCGGGCGGCGACAAAGTGACCGCGGGCATGACGCTCGCGGCGGCGAAGGCGACGGGCGCGAATGTGATGGCACTCGGCAGCTTCGTCACCGCGGTGATCAATTTCATCCTGCTCGCCTTCGTAGTTTTCTTGCTGGTGCGGCAGGCGGCCAAATTCATCAAGCCGGCCGAGGAGGCGCCCGCGGGCCCGACCGAGATTGATATCCTTACCGAAATCCGCGACGAGCTGAGAAAGAAGTCGTGACCTATCCGCGATGAATTGAACGCGTGCCCTTTCCATCGGCGTGCAGGCGCCCTATATCAGTCATGCCGGTTTCGGCCGGCTATGGTGATAAATGGTGTCGTGGAATAGACACAGCGGACCCGGGGGCAGTACCCGGCGGCTCCACCACAAACCCGCGTTTCTTTGATGGGCGCGCGGGTTTCTGACGGGGCCGAACCAGGATCGACGTGTGTTCAAAGACGATATTTTTGCCCGGGCTGAGTAACCCGTTCAAGGCTCAAAACCAATAGGTGCTAACGATAACGAAGCACTCGCTCTGGCTGCCTAACCGATAAGCCTCACGGCCTAAGGTTAGACAAATAGAACGCGGTTCGGACCGAACCGGGCAACAGAATCGGATACCAGCGGCTGGGGACGAGCCGGGCAACAGAATCGTCCCACCTTATCCCCAAATCAGTGCGCGCTTTCGCAGTGGCTATGGTCGCCGAGCGCCTCGATCACGCGGCAATCGGCGGCAACACCCCCGCGGCAGCGCCCGACGATGCGCGTGAGCTCATCGCGAAGCAGCGTAAGCTGCGCGATCTTTTCCTCGACCTGTTCCAGATGCCGCGTAGCGATCCGGTCGGCCTCGCTGCAGTCGCGCGCCGGATCGTCCGACAGGTCGAGCAGCGAGCGGATTTCCTCGATCGTAAACCCCAGATCGCGCGAATGGCGCACGAAGCTCAGCCGCGACCGATGCGCGTCGCCATAGCTGCGATAATTCGCAGCGGTGCGATCGGGCGCGGGAAGCAGCCCGATGCGCTCATAATAGCGGATGGTTTCGATATTGGTCCCGGTCGCCCGCGACAGTTCGCCGATTTTCATCGCTTGACCCTGTAGTTGCTACGGGGTGCATATAGGGTGCCGACTCGAAGATAACAGGAGCTTTTAAGGTGGTCGATCAATGCTGTGCCGGCAAAAGCGGCAAGACCGCACTCAATGACCCCACATGGCGGCGTATCCTGTGGATCGCGCTGCTGATCAACGCGGCGATGTTCGGCGTCGAGATTTTCGCGGGCGTCGCGGCGGATTCGCGCGCGCTGCAGGCCGACGCGCTCGATTTCCTCGGCGACAGCGCCAATTATGCGATCAGCCTCGGCGTCGCGGGCATGGCGCTCGTTTGGCGCGCGCGCGCCGCCTTGCTGAAGGCGGGGACGATGCTTGTCTTCGGCCTGTGGGTGTTCGGATCGGCGGTCTGGGGCTTTGTCACCGTATCGGCGCCGCATGCCGAGACAATGGGGCTGATCGGCGCGCTTGCGCTCGCGGCGAATATCGCGGTCGCGTTGATGCTCTATCGTTATCGCACCGGCGACGCGAACATGCGCTCGGTGTGGATCTGCTCGCGCAACGATGCGATCGGCAATATCGCGGTGATGGGCGCGGCGCTCGGTGTGTTCGGCACCGGACAGAGCTGGCCCGACCTTGCGGTCGCGGCGATCATGGCCGCGCTCGCGATCTGGGGCAGCATCGAGGTGTTCCGGCAGGCGCGCGGCGAACTCGCCACCACACCTGCCTAGGAAGCGTCACGCGAGACTGTTGCCAAGGCCGATCACGACAGTCGAGGCCATCAATACCGCGATCCCGAGCCAAACCAGCGCGCGCGTTCGCTTTCCGGCGGGTGCCCATTCCTTGAGCGCGAAGCCCCAGAGCGTCGAGAAAAGGATGATGCTCGCCATGTGGAGCGTCCAGCTCGAAAAGCCGAAGCGCCCCATCTGGCTTTCGCCCATCGTGTAAAAGAAGAATTGGAAATACCACAAAGTCCCGCCGAGCGCGGCGAGGCCATAGTTCAGCGCGAGCGGCGGCTTCTCGGTCGCGCCGGGCGCGGCCTCGCCGGTGAACTGGTGGATGCTGCGGTTGCGCGCGATGAGGATGGCGCACCAGATGAGGTTGGTGGTGAGCCCGCCGAGCAGCACAACGCAGAGCACGGGCAGCCCCTGCCACAGCGGGTCGGTCCCCGCCGCCAGCGTCAGCTCGCGGATCGGCGCGCCGGCGTCGAGACCCCAGGCGAAACAGCCCGACATGATGCCCGAGAAGACTGCAATCGCGAGGCCCTTGCGTAAGTTGAACTCGGACTTGTCCGCCTCCGCGATCGCGTCGCTCATCTCGCGTTCCTTGCGGCGCCCCGCCTGCGCAACGATGACGATCCCGACCAAAGTGATCGCGATGCCGAGGAACACCGTCTGGCCGCTCGTGGTCGCGAACAGCTCGCCCAGCGTGCCGCGAAAGATCGGCGGCCCCATCGTGCCGATGACCGTCGTCAGCCCGAGCGCAACGGCCATGCCGAGCGAAAGCCCGAGGTAGCGCATGGTGAGCCCGAAGGTCAGTCCGCCAAGCCCCCACATCGCGCCCCAGAACCAGCACCAGAACCAGATATCGCCGGGCGTGCCGCTCAAAACGCCGATCAGGTCATGCGTCTGGATCGACGCGAACAGCCATGGCGCGATGAGCCAGGAAAAAATGCCGCCGGTGATCCAGAAAATCTCCCACGACCAGGCGCGGATGCGCTTGTACGGCACATAGAAGCTCGCCGACGATAGCCCGCCCAGCCAGTGAAAGAACACGCCAAGCAGCGGGTTCGCATCCATAATCTTCTCCCCTCGTCCGTATCAGGCGGCCAACGTCTCCGGGCCGATTTTGTCAATATTGGTCACACCGGTGAGCGCCATCGCGACGCGCATTTCGGCTTCGATCAGGTCAAGGATATGACGGACGCCGCGTTCGCCGTCGGCGGCGAGCGCAAAGGCCCAAGCGCGGCCGAGCATGACGCCCTTCGCGCCGAGCGCGAGCATGCGCACGACATCGAGCCCCGATCGCACCCCGCCATCGGCCAGCACGGTCAGCCGGTCGCCTACCGCATCGGCGATCGCGGGCAGCGCACGTGCCACCGAGGGCACCCCATCGAGCTGGCGCCCGCCATGGTTGGACACGATGATTCCGTCGACTCCCGCTTCGGCGGCGTGCCGGGCGTCATCGGCGTCGAGGATACCCTTGATGACGATCGGGCCTTTCCAGTGTGCGCGCACGAAATCGAGGTCGGCCCATGTCACGGCGGGGTCGAAATTATCCTTCATCCAGCCGAGGAAATCCTCGAGCCCCGATTTCGGTCCGAGCAAAGGTGCGACATTGCCAAGCTGGTGCGGGCGGCCGTGAATGCCGACGTCCCATGCCCAGCCCGGGCGCTTCATGGCCTGACCGACGCGCCGCACTTGTCCGCATAAGTTCGCCGCGCCCGAAAGCCCCGAGCGGACGTCGCGATAGCGCGCGCCGGGCAGCGGCATATCGACGGTGAACACGAGCACAGGGCAGTGCGCCACGCTCGCTTCGTCGAGCAGCGAGCGCATAAAGCTGCGGTCGCGCACCATATAGAGCTGAAACCAGAAGGGCGTTGGTGAAGCCTGCGCGACCTCGGCCAGCGAGCAGGCCGATACGGTCGACAGCGCAAACGGCACGCCCTTCGCGGCCGCCGCGCGCGCCGCCTGCACCTCGCCGCGCCGCGCCGCCATGCCGGCAAGCCCGATCGGACCGAGCGCGACCGGCATCGCGAGATGCTGGCCGAACAGCGTCGTCGAAAGGTCGATCGCCGACACGTCGTTCAACACCCGCTGGCGCAGCGAAATATCCTGCAGGTCCTCGATATTCGCGCGCAAAGTGCGCTCGGCGTAGGAGCCGCCGTCGAAATATTCGAACAGGAAGTGCGGCAGGCGCCGCCGCGCGGCTTCGCGATAATCGCCGATCGATGCAGGTCTCACGCGGCTTCTTCCACCCGTTCGGCTTCGCGCCGCCAGCGGTCGCGATAGGGCGCGAGATCGACGTCGAGCGGCGCCGCCAGTTCGAGCGGCTCGGCGGGGGGCAGGGCGGCGTTGAGCAGTCGCAGCGCGCCATAGGACACATCGTTATGCGCTTTGCCGACATAGACACGCAGGTCAGGGCGCAGCGCGGCGAGTGCGCGTACGAAAACCTGACCCTCGGCAAAGCGGCCTTCGATCAGCAGCCGTTCCTGCGTGCCGATAAGGCTCAGCGACGCATCGGTGACCAGCGCGGCATAGAGCGACACCGCGGCGCGGCGCGCGGCAGGATTGTCGGGCCTCGCGATCCATCGCCCGTGTCCGCGCGGGAAGGGACCGAAGCCGGGCGCAAAGGTCGGCAGCACCATCGCGCCGCTCGCGAGCACATCGGGGAGCGCCGCGAGCAGTGCAGGCTGGTCGGCCGCGATATCGATCTGTCGCGTGTCGAGCCCGATCAGCGTTTCGATTTCGCGCCCGCCCATAAAGCGTGCCGACGGGATCGGCTTACCGAACGCATCGACATTGATCAGGCAATCGCGCCCCTCGTCGAGGTGGCTCCTGTCCATCGACGCCGCATCTTTGGGTGATCGCATCGCGACGAACCATGTGCCCGTCGACAGCACCGTCGATTCCTCGTCGGCAATCTCGGCAAAGCCGCGCGCCGCGAGAAGTGCGGCGTTCGAATCGTGGAACCCGCAATGGACTTCGGTATCGGCGGGCAGGCCGGTGCGCCTGACCCATGCGGGGGTCAGCGTGCCGAGCACTTCGCCAGCCCCGCGCAGCGGCGCGAGCCGTGCGGCCCAGCCGTGCCGCTCGGCAAGCGCTGAGGGCTTGCCCGCCAACGGGTTCCAGAGGTCGGTGTGGCAGCCGAGGCTGGTCACCTCCGATGCCGCGACGCCGCAGAGCAGCCAGCTCCAATATTGCGCCCACGGGAGTATTTGCGTGCTGTGCGCAAGATCGGGATCGAGCGCCTCGAGCCGGAAGATTTGCGCACCGAGGTTCAGGCCGTCCGGAAGGCAAGGCGAGCCGGTGTCCGAAAAGGCGTCGCGCTCGGCTTCATAGCGCGCGCGCAGGTTCGCGGGCATCGCGACTTCATAATCGACGGGCGGGCAGGCGAGGCGGTCGCCGCGGATGATCGCCGCCGCTGCGCCGTGCCCGACGGTGATGATTGCGCCGACATCGGCCAGCTTGGCAAAGTCGCGCAGCACCTCAGCCACCCACGCTTCGATCCCCGCCGCGTCGAGCGCCACATAGGCGTTTGTTTCGACGCGCGTGTTGGCGCGCACGCGGCGTTCGATCATCGCGCCATCGGCGGACCAAAGGCTCAGCTTTGCCAAGGTTTTCCCGCTATCGAGGACTATGGTTGCGCGACCTTTCATCCCTCTCCCTTTGCTTCGTTGCGACCGAATTTGATCGAACTTTATCGAAACTGATTGCAGAGCGCCAGCGATTTCGATACACATCCCCGCATAGTCGAAACAACGAGTTTCCTTCATGCCCGATCTTCGCGACGTCCCACCGCAATCCAACGCCGCCGCTCTGCTTTTCGCCATCCCGGCGAATCGCTGGTCGGACGAGGAGGCGCGGGGCAAGTCACCCGAAGACCTGCTCCTCTATCGCTCGAACCGTCTCGGCTCGGATCTCACCGTCACCAATTTTGGCGGCGGCAACACCTCGGCCAAGCTCGACGCGCGCGATCCGCTGACCGGTGAAACCGTGCCCGTGCTCTGGGTGAAGGGGTCGGGCGGCGACATCGGGTCGATGAAGCTCGACGGGTTTTCGACGCTGTCTCAGGACAAGCTGCTTAGCCTCGAAGAACTTTATCGCGGCCTTGCGCATGAGGATGAGATGGTGGGCTATTTGCCGCACTGCACTTTCGCGCTCAATCCGCGCGCCGCGTCGATCGATACGCCGCTCCATAGTTATTTGCCCTTTGAGCATGTCGACCATGTCCATCCCGATGCGATCATTGCGCTTGCTGCATCGAGTGAGGGCGAAGCGGCGACCAAGGCTATCTGGGGCGGGGCGGTCGGCTGGCTGCCCTGGCAGCGGCCGGGGTTCGACCTCGGATTGAAGCTGCGCAACTATGTTGTCGCCCATCCGGGGCTGCGCGGCGTGATGCTCGCGGGGCATGGCATCATCTGCTGGGGTGACAGCGCCAAGGCCTGTTACGAAAACACCATCACGTTGATCACCGATGCCGCGAACTATCTGAACGCGAAACTCGCCGATGGACCGGCGTTCGGGGGCGAAACCAACCCGCCGCGCCCCGCCGCCGACCGCGCATCCGCCGTGGCAAAGCTGATGCCGCTGCTCCGCGGGTTGATGGGCGGACGGCGTGTCGGCCATTTCGCCGACGATGCCGAAACGCTCGAATTCACCGGCAGCCGCGACTTTGCGAAGCTCGCCGCGATCGGTACCTCGTGCCCCGACCATTTCCTGCGCACCAAGATCGCGCCGCTGGTCCTCGACCCGGCGCGGATCGACGACGGCGCGTATCTCGCCGAGCGGATCGAGGCGTATCGTGCCGATTATGCCGCCTATTACCAGCGGTGCGCGCGGCCCAATTCGCCCGCGATGCGCGATCCCAATCCCGTCGTCGTGCTCGTCCCCGGCATAGGCCGCATGACCTTCGCCGGCGACAAGACGACCGCGCGGCTTGCAGGCGAATTCTATGCCAATGCGATCAATGTGATGCGCGGCGCCGAGGCGATCGGCACCTATGTCGGGCTCGACGAACAGGAAGCGTTCGACATCGAATATTGGCTGCTTGAGGAAGCGAAGCTCCAGCGCATGCCGAAGCCCAAGCCGCTCGCGGGACGCATTGCGCTGGTCACAGGCGGGGCGGGCGGGATCGGTGCTGCGACCGCCGAGCGGCTCGCCGCCGACGATGCGTGCGTGCTGCTCGTCGACCGCGATGTCGAGGCACTGAGCAAGGCGGCCGCGGAACTCGAGGGCCGCTTCGGCCGCGACCGCATCCGCTCGGCCGTCTGCGACGTGACCGACGAGACGCAGGTTGCCGCGGCATTCGCGGCGTGCGCGCGTGAATTCGGGGGACTCGATATCCTCGTCGCCAACGCCGGCATCGCCTCGTCGGCGCCGATCGAGGATACGACGCTCGAGCTGTGGCAGCGCAATTATGACGTGCTCGCGCAGGGCTATTTCCTCACCGCACGCGCGGCCTTTCCGTTGATGAAGGCGCAGGGCGGCGGTTCGATCGTCTTCATTGGGTCGAAGAACGGCATTGCCGCGGCGACCAACGCATCCGCCTATGCCTCGGCGAAGGCAGCGGCGCTGCACCTCGCACGCTGCCTCGCGCTCGAAGGCGCGCCGTTCGGCATTCGCGTCAACACGGTCAATCCCGACGCGGTGATCAAAGGATCGCGGATCTGGGACGGCGACTGGCGCCGCGAGCGCGCGGGCGCACACGGAATCGATTCGGGCAGCGAGCTCGAGGAACATTATCGCAACCGATCGATGCTCAAACGCGACGTGCTCCCCGAGGATGTCGCTGAAGCCGTCTATTTCCTCAGCTGCGATATGTCGGCAAAGTCGACGGGTAACATGATCAACGTCGACGCGGGCAACGCGCAAGCATTCACACGCTAAGGTACGGAGAGTTTTATGGCTGGCGATCTGCCGCTCGCACAGGATGATATCGAGCGGCTGAACGCCGGTCTGACCGACGCGCTCGAAGATGATTATGGCAGCCTCGGCCGCCAGCTCGGCCGGCGCGGGATCGACATCGGCGCGGTGAAGACGAAGGTCGCGGGCTTCTCGGTTGCGGTGCCGAGCTGGGGCGCAGGCCGCGGCGGCACGCGCTTTGCAAAATTCCCGATCGCGGGCGAGCCGACCAACATTCATGAGAAGCTCGAGGATTGCGCGGTCATCCAACATCTCGGCCGCGCGACCCCGCGCGTCAGCCCGCATTTTCCGTGGGACAAGGTCAGCGACTATCGCGGTTTGCGTGAGGAAGCGGCGGCACTAGGGCTCGGCTTCGACGCGGTGAACAGCAACACCTTTCAGGACCAGCCGGGGCAGGCGATAAGCTATGCCACTGGCTCGCTCTCCTCGACGCGCGCCGAGGTGCGCGAGCAGGCCGTCGCGCATAACATCGAATGTATCGAGATTGGCCAACAGCTCGGCGTGACCGACCTGACGGTGTGGGTCGGCGACGGCACGAACTTCCCGGGGCAACAGGATCTCGGCCGCAGCCTCGACCGCTATCTCGACGCTGCGGCAGAGGTCTATGCCGCACTCCCCGGCGACTGGCGGATGCTGATCGAGCACAAGATGTTCGAACCCGCCTTTTACTCGACGGTGATTTCGGACTGGGGCAGCTCGATTCTCGTCGCGCAGGAGCTTGGCGACAAGGCGAAATGCCTCGTCGACCTGGGGCATCATGCGCCGAATGTGAACATCGAACAGATCGTCGCGCGGCTGCATCGCTTCGATAAGCTCGGCGGTTTCCACTTCAACGACAGCAAATATGGCGACGACGATCTCGACTCGGGGTCGATCAATCCGCACCAGCTCTTTCTCGTCTTCAACGAACTGATCGAGGCCGAGATGAACCCGCGCGGCGATTTCCGCCCTGCGTACATGATCGACCAGTCGCACAATGTGACCGATCCGATCGAGAGCATGCTCTCGTCGGCCGAGGCTATCGTCGCGGCCTATGCCAAGGCGCTGCTCGTCGATCGCGAGGCGCTGCTTGCGGCGCAAGAGGCCAACGACACGATGATGGCATTTCAAACGCTGCGCACGGCGTACCGCACCGACGTCACCCCGATCCTCGCCGCGGCGCGCGCCGAAGCGGGCGGGGCGATCGACACGATCGCGGCCTATCGCGCGAGCGGCTGGCGCGATCGCAAGGCGCAGGAACGACGTTCAGCGGGCGCGGCGGCGGGGATCGTCTAATCATTCGATTGCAACTCGGCGCAGCTCCCGTCAAATAGGCGCAATCAGACAGGGACCGAAATGCACGCAGCCGAACGCGAAAGAATGATCCTTGATAGCCTGAGCGACAGCGGGTTCGTCTCGTTCCGCGATCTCGAAAGCCGTGTCGCCGCATCTCCCGCTACCATCCGCCGCGATCTCGACCGGCTCGAAGAAGCCGGCGTCATTACCCGCGTGCGCGGCGGGGCGAAGCGCGTCGGCGGGGGAAGCGGTACGCCAACCGCGTCCGAAGATGGCCTGTCGGGCATCCCCTTCCATGAAAATATCGGCCGCAATCGCGCCGCGAAGGAAGCGATTGGGCGCGCGGCGGCGCAGCTTTGCATCCCGGGCGAAGGCGTGATGATCGACGGCGGTTCGACGACGCTGCAGATGTGCCCGCATCTCGACGGCCTCGCGCTTCAGGTTCTCACCAATTCACTGCACATCGTCAGCGCGCTGCTGCCGCAGCCGACGACGCGTATCCTCGTGCCGTCGGGGCAGGTGTTTCGCGAACAGAATATCGTCCTGTCGGCGGCGGGCGACGACGGAATGCCGCGCTTTCACGCGCCCAAGCTGTTCATGGGCGCGGCATCGATGGGCCCCGCGGGGCTGATGCAGGCCGATGTGATCCTCGTCGCCGCCGAGCGCCGCCTGATCGAGCGCGCCGACGAGATCATCGTGCTGGTCGACAGTTCCAAATTTTCGGGTCCCTCGGGCAATGTCGTCTGTTCGCTCGACGAGATCGACGTTGTCGTCACCGACTCCAGAATCGAACCGCACCATGTCGCAATGATGGAAGCCGCCGGTATCCGCGTCATCATCGCCTGAATTTCCGAAAGCCTTCACACCAGAACCGCAGCCCGCCGTGCCGTTCGGGCTCGAATGATTGAATTTGATCGTTGACGTGATTGATAAAGACAAATAATGAGCAGTGATGCAGAAACGCTCACCGAAGCGTGGCATCGGAGGGACAAGATGCCCGGACAGGCACCTCCGTCAAAAGGGACAACTCGCGAGGGCGAGTGCAGGGAGGATGCGATGAAGGCGATGACGACTGCGGGTCTGGATTTTGCGGCGCGGCGGAACGCGTGGCGGCGGGGCATTTCGATGCTGGCGTGCACTGGCGCGCTATTCGGCGCGACGAGCGCCTATGCACAGGACGCCGATTCCGAAGCCCCGACTGACGCGGACATTGTCGTCACCGGTACCCTGCTGCGCGGCGTTGCGCCGGTCGGCACCAATGTCGTCGCGGTCAGCGAGGCCGATGTCGTCGCTTCGGGCGCGGCCTCGGCGAACGATCTCCTCGCCTCGATCCCGCAGGTCGGCAATTTTGGCACAATCCCTGCCGGGCTCGGCAATTTCGGCAATCCGATCGTGCGCCCCAATATCCGCAACCTCGGCAACAGCGGCGGCTCGACCACCTTGGTGCTTGTCGACGGCCACCGCATGGTCGGCGCGGGCATTCTTCAGACGAGCTTCGATCCTTCGGTGATCCCGCCCGATGTGATCAAACGCGTCGACGTCATCCCCGACGGCGGCTCGTCGATCTATGGTTCGGACGCGATCGGCGGTGTGATCAACTTCATCACGCGCGACCGTTACGACGGCATTGGCGTCAACGCGCGCTACGGTTTCGCCAAAAATTACCAGACGATCGACGCCAGCGTCATCGCGGGCAAGGACTGGGGCTCGGGCTCGGCCTATATTTCCTATTCATACGCCTGGCACGACGATCTGATCGGGCTCGACCGCGATTATGCGACCGCGAACCAGACCGATCACGGCGGTGGCGATTTCCGCAGCACCGCCTGCGCGCTCGCGAACATCACCGTCGGCACGACGACCTATGCGCTGCCTGGCCGGGCGCCGGGGGTCAATCGCTGCGACCAGACCGATTATGCCGCCATCTATCCGCGCGAGGAACGCCACAGCGTCTTTGCGGGACTGACGCAGGATCTCAGCGATTCTGTCGCGTTCAAGCTGTCGGCCTATTGGTCGAAGCGCGACACGCTGCACCGCAGCGCTCAAAGCAGCATGAGCGGGACGATCACCGCCGCCAATCCCTTCTTCCGTCCGATCGGGGCCGAGCTCGCGCACAGCGTCGCTTTTGCGTTCGACGACGTCTTTGGGCCGAGCAACGACAGCCCGTCGAGCTTCACCTCCTATGGCATCACCCCCAGCTTCGATTTCGAGCTTGGCGGCGGCTGGCAGCTGCGCACGATGGCCAATTTCGGGCGCAGCGAGAATGAATCGACCGAACGCTCGTTCAACTCGACCGCGGCGACGATCGCGCTCGCCGGCAGGACGGCCGCAACCGCGCTCAACCCCTATAATCTCTCGGCGACGTCACCCGCGGTGCTCGCGGCGATCGATGATTTCGTCAACTATGGCGACGCGACGCAGGAACTCGCCGAAGGCCGCGTCGTGCTCGACGGCCCGCTGTTCGCAATGTCCGGCGGCGACGTGCGTCTCGCGGTCGGCGGCGAATATCACTACGAGAATATCCGGTCCTTCACCGGCAGCGGCCCCGAAGCCGCGGTCACCGGATCGAACGCCTATGCGGCGCGCAACGTCAAGTCGCTGTTCGGCGAATTGCTGATCCCGATCTTCGGCGCCGATAACCGCACCCCGGGTTTCTATAGCCTCGAATTGTCGGGATCGGTCCGTTACGATGATTACAGCGACGTCGGCAGCACGACCAATCCCAAGATCGGGGTGACCTGGCGTCCGTTCGAGGCGCTGACGATACGCGGCAATTACGGCACGTCGTTCCACGCGCCCAGCCTCGCCGACCTTGGCAATTCGGTCGACGCGCGCGTGCAGGTGCTGCCGTTCAGCCCGTTCCGCGCGCCCGGCAGTTCGCCCTTCGACGCGCTGCGCCCGACGATCGCGATCGCCGGCGGCAACGCCAATCTGAAGCCCGAGACCGCCGACACCTGGTCGCTCGGTTTCGACCTCAAGCCCGCCGCGATCGAGGGCTTCGTCGCCAGCGCGACCTATTTCAACGTCAAGTTCAAGGACGCGATCGCGGTCCCGCCCTTCACCTCGCCGCTCTTGTTCACGACGCCCGCCTATGCCGATTTCTTCATCCTCAACCCGACGCTTGCGCAGGCGCAGGCGGCGGCGGGAAATCTCCGCGTCGACGGCGTACCGAACCTTGCGACCTTGTTCGCGATCAGCTCGCCCTATGTGCTGTTCCTTGCGCAGCGTGCGAACCTCGGCGCGGTGAACGTCGACGGGATCGACTTCAATCTCGCCTATAATCGCCCCACGGGCTTCGGCTCGATCAATGCGAATTTCACGGGTAGCTATCTCCTCAATCGCGAGACGCAGGTCGTGCAGGGTGGTCCCGTCAACGACGATCTCAAGAATGGGACGGGCCGCTTCTTCTTCACCGCGGGGCTCGGTGCGACGGTCGGCGATTTCGCCGCGCGCGCGACGCTCAACCATCGCAGCGGTTTCCCGGTCCTTAATCTTGCGCCGCAGACGCGCGTTTCGGCGTTCGATACGGTTGACCTCTTCTTCAGCTATGATCTGGGCGACATGCTCGCCAACACGCTGCTGACGCTGAACGTCGACAATGTCTTTGACGAGGATCCGCCTTACTTCAACAATGCGGCGGGCTATACGAATGGCAGCACGCTGGGCCGGCTCGTGTCGTTCGGTATCCGTACCAAATTCTAAGGGAGTAGGGTGTTGCCGCTGATCGGAAGTCTGCGAAGCCTGCTGCTCAGCGCGCTCGCGGCCGCCGGTCTGGTGGCGACGCCGCTCCATGCCGCCGATCAGGCGCCCGCGGAGCTCAGGACCGAATATGCCGCGGCGCCGTTGGGTCTCGACACCGCGGCACCGCGCTTGGCGTGGCGCTCGCCCGTTGCGCGGCAGAGCGCGTATCGTATCCGCGTCGCGACCTCGGCCGCCGACCTCGATCGCGCGCCGCTCTGGGACAGTGGCAAAGTCGCCTCGGCGAACAATGTCCAGATCGCCTATGCCGGGCCGACGCTCGTATCGCGCCAGCGTTACTGGTGGCAGGTGCAGGTGTGGGACGAGGACGGCAATGCCACCGGGTGGAGCACGCCTGCCTGGTGGGAAACGGGGCTGCTCGGCGCGTCGGACTGGCAGGCCCAATGGATTTCGGGACCCGTGCGGCGCGACCATGACTGGGGCGATCTGACGCTCGATGCCGATCTGACGCTGATGGGCAAGAGCGTCGACATATTGTTCCGCGCACTGCCGAACGGCAAGACCTATGGCGACGCTTATGTCTGGACGCTCGCGGACGACAAGAATGGCCCGGAGCTGATCCAGACGATCCGCCGTTATCCGGGCGGCACGAGTTCGGCGATCAAGATGGAGCGGCTGGGGCAGGTCAAGTTGCCTGCGCCGATCAAGGGGCGCCGCATCGCGCTGTCGATCCGCGCCGAGGGCGCTCATATTGTCACGCGCATCGACGGGGCGGTTGTTGCGACGGTCGACAACGACGCGCACAAGCATGGCACGATCGGCTTTGCGGGTAAGGAAGCCAGTGCCGCCGTCATTCATTCGGTCCGCGTATCGGGCACGCAAAGCCCCGCGGTCGCGTTCGATTTTGCGGGCGACGACAATCCCTTCACCGGCGGCAGCGTGGCGAAGGACGGGTTCGTCGTCGCCAGCGGCGTTCCGGGGGTCGATCTCGTGCTTCCGATCGAGGCGCCCGCGCCGCTCGTCCGGCGCGCCTTCCGTCTCGCCAAGCCGGTGGCCAGCGCACGGCTCTATTATGCGGGCGCGGGTATGCCGCGTCTGTCGGTCAATGGCACCGTCGTCGGTTCGTCGCTCGGTGCAGGGTTCACCGCCTATGACAAGCGCGTCCTGGGCTATGCGCTCGACGTCACCAGCCTGCTGCGCCGCGGCGAAAATATACTCGGCGCCGAACTCGGGCGTGGCTGGTACGGGCTGACCGATCCCAACGAATGGTATTTCCACGCCGCGCCGTGGCACGCCGAACCTGCGCTGAAAGCACAGCTTGAAGTCGCCTACACCGATGGAACACGCGAGACGATCGTGACCGACGGCAATTGGCGTACCGTTTCGGGCCCGACGCTCAATGACTCGATCCATCGCGGTGAACGCTATGACGCGCGGCTGGTGCCCGCGGGCTGGGACCGCGCAGGCTTCCGCGACCGCAAATGGCAGGCGGCGCCGGTTGTCGCAGGGCCGGCGGGACAGCTTGTCGCCGCCAACTCCGAAGCGATTGAGCCGGTCGAGAATATTGCCCCCGTCGCGGTCAAGGAGGTCGCCCCCGGCGTCCATGTCTATGACTTCGGCCGCATCGTCGCGGGCTGGCCGGTGCTCAAGGTCAGCGGTCCGCGCGGGATCACGGTGTCGATGGTTGCGAGCGAGCGCGTTGCCGACGATGGGAAGGTCGTCCCCGCTGCGGGCCTGATCGACGCGCAGCTCCAGACCGACCGTTATACGCTGGCGGGCAAGGGTGCCGAGCAGTGGGAACCGCGCTTCGGCTATCGTGGCTTCCGTTATGTGCAGGTCGAGGGATTCCCGGGAACGCCGCCCGAGGGCGCGCTGACGGCGCGCATCGTCCATTCGGCGGTCGCACGCACGGGCAGCTTCACGAGCGCCGATCCGCTGCTGAACCAGATCGACTTTGCCGCAATCGCGTCGATCCTCAACAATCTCCACGGCTTCCAGACCGATACGCCGACCTATGAGAAGAATGGCTGGAGTGGCGATGCGCAGGCGTCGGCCGGCGCCGCGGCGCGCAGCCTCGACATCGCGCGGGTCTGGACTAAATGGCTCGCCGATTTCCGCGATGCGCAGTCGGAGAAGGGTGAGGTGCCCGAAATCGCGCCGACGACGCCTTTCTATGGCTATGAGAACACTCCCGGCTGGAATGTGATCTGGGGGCCGACGACGCCGTGGGATGCCGCAGCGATGATCCTGCCGTGGGAACTTTACACCACCTATGGCGACACGCGCATCCTCGCCGACAACCAGGACATGCAGCGCCGGTTGGTCGATTATACCGCGACCTATATCAAGGCGCCCGATTACCAGCGCTCGGCGGGGCTCTCCGAATGGGCGTCGGCGGGCGGTATGGATTACAGCAATGCGCGCGGCGGCGGCATCGACGCGGTGACGACGGCCTATTTTTTCCATCAGGCTGATCTGCTCGCCAAATCGTCGGCGATTGTTGGCAAGGCCGAGGATGCGGCGCGTTATGCCAAACTCGCGGACGAGATCCGCGCCGCCTATAACGCGCGCTACTGGAACGGGGCGATGGGCTGGTATCGTTCGATCGACAGCAAGGGTGCGGTCGGTCAGCCGACGCAGGTGCAGAATATCCTGCCGCTCGCGTTCGGCATGGTGCCGCCGGGCCGCGAACAGGATGTCGCCAACGCCATCGCAAACAATGTCGACAAACAGGGGCTGCGCACCGGCGTCTATGGTGCGCGCTACCTGCTCGAGATCCTCAGCGACTATGGTCATGCAAACCTCGCGTACCGCGTCGCGACGCGCACGGACGAGCCGAGCTGGGGCTGGTGGGTCAAGAACGGCCACTCGACGATGTTCGAGACGTGGAGCCTGAACAGCCGCTCGCGCGACCATCATTATTTCGCCTCGATCGCCGACTGGATGCGCCAGCGGCTTGCCGGGCTGCGCCCGGGCGCGCCGGGGTATAAGGTCGTGCTCGTCAAACCGGCGATCCCCGATGGCCTTGCCAGCGCCGAGGCCGCGATGGACACGGTCCATGGCCGGGCTTTCTCGGGGTGGAAAGTCGACGTGGGCAAGCTGACGCTTACCGCCGAAGTCCCCGCAAACACGACCGGCGAGATATGGGTGCCCACGCGCTTCGGTCCCCTGACCGCGCCCCCGGGTGCCGACCCGATCCGCGAGGACAAGGGCTATTCCATCTACCGCACCGGCCCCGGCCGTTTCATTTTCACCACCGGAGGCGCGCCATGATCCGCCGCATATTCGTTTCGGCCCTCATGTTGGCGACCCCCGCCGCCGCGAAGCAGGTCGCGATCGACAGCGGCATCATTGCCGGTGCGACCACGCAGGGCGTTGCGGCGTTCAAGGGCATTCCTTACGCCGCAACGCCGGTCGGGGCCCTGCGCTGGAGCGCACCCGCGCCGGTCCAGCCGTGGAGCACGCCGCGCGATGCGACGGCTTATGGCCCCGACTGCATGCAGAACCCGCTACCGGGGATTCAACCCGGATCGCGGCCAATGAGCGAGGATTGCCTGACGCTCAACGTCTGGACGCCGAAGCCCGCCAAGGGCGCGAAGCTGCCGGTGATGGTCTGGATCCACGGCGGCGGTTTCGTTGGCGGATCGGGCACGCTGCCCGAGACCGACGGTAGTCTGCTCGCCAAACGCGACGTCGTGATCGTCAGCTTCAACTACCGCCTCGGTCGCTTCGGCTTCTTCGCGCATCCCGCGCTGGGCAAGGACGGCAACTGGGGGCTGATGGACCAGATCGCCGCGCTCAAATGGGTGCAGCGCAATATCGCATCCTTTGGCGGCGATCCGGCGAAGGTCACGATATTCGGCGAAAGCGCGGGCGGGGAGTCGGTGTCGCGCCTGATGGCGTCGCCCGCCGCGAAGGGCCTGTTCGCGCGCGCGATCGTTGCGTCGGGCGGCGGCCGCGACGACTGGCCGACGCTGGCTGAGGCGCAGGGGAAGGGGCAGGTCTTCGGCACGCGCGCGGGCGGCGTGGACGCTGCAGCGTTACGCGCGCTCCCCGCCGACAAGGTGCTCGGCGGTCTCGCGCTGATGAGCAAGGAAGAGGATCGCTATTCGGGGCCGATGACCGACGGGACGATCGTTCCCGTGGGCGCCGAGACGATCTTTGCCGAGGGCAAGCAGGCGCGCATTCCCTATATCATCGGCAGCAACGACGATGAGCTCGGCTTCATCCCCGCGCCGTTCCGCGCGATGGTCAACGGCCCGGTCGAAAAGGCGTTGGGCTCTGCCGCCGCCACCGTCAAAGCTGCCTATGCGAGCGAAGACGAAGCGAACCGGCGGCTAGGCGGCGACGCGATCTTCGCCGAACCCGCGCTCGCCTTTGGTCTGCTGCAGGCCCGCGCCGAGGTGCCCACCTTCCTCTATCGTTTCGGCTATGTTGCCGAGGGTCAGCGCAAACCCGACGTCGGCGCGGTGCACGCATCGGATGTCGCCTTCCAGTTCGGCAACCTGCCCGCCGATGCCACCGCCGCCGATCGTGCGGCGGCCAGGCAGCTCGGCGACTATTGGACCAATTTCGCGAAGACCGGCGATCCGAATGGCAGCGGACTGCCCGTCTGGTCGCGTCTCGACCCCGCCACGCCGCAGCTGCTGTCGATGGGAATCGCGGCAACCGCGATGGCGCCCGCAACGACGCCCGCTCTGACTGCCATCGCCGCCGCACGGGACGGAAAATGAAAATAATGAAAGTCATGACCATGCGCCTCTCCGCCGTCCTCGCTGGTGCGCTTGCCATTGTCGCAATCCCCGCCTGCGCGTGGGAGGTGATCCGCCTGTCGTCGGACCCCGTTCCCGCGACCTCGAAGGAAGTACGCGAGACCGGGCCGTTCGGCACGATCGTGCGCAACGTGTCCGATGCTACGCTCACCCCTTATGTCGCCGACAAGCCCAACGGCACCGCGGTGATCGTCGCGCCCGGCGGCGGCTTTCACATGCTGTCGATCGACAATGAGGGCGAGGCGGTCGCCAAATGGCTGAACAGCCAGGGCGTGACGGCGTTCGTCCTCAAATATCGCCTGCTCGAAACCGGCGCCGATTTTCCGCTCCAGATGATGCGCTATCTCGCCAATCTTCCCTCCCTGCGCACCGCGGTCGAACCGCTGCGCCCGCTCGCGACCGCCGATGGCGAGAATGCGGTGAAGTGGGTACGCAAGAACGCTGCCCGCTATGGCATCAAATCGAACCGCGTCGGGCTGATGGGTTTTTCGGCGGGCGGCGCGGTGACGGTGTGGACGCTCGCGGCGAACAAGCCCGCGAGCCGCCCCGATTTCGCGATCGCGATCTATCCCGGCCTGCTGCCCGACACGATCGCGGTGCCGAAAAAGGCCCCGCCGCTCTTCGTCACGGCCGCTAAGGACGACAAGCTGGCCTATGATGACAGCATCCGTCTTGCTGCCGCATGGAAGGGTGCGGGCGCTAGCAGCACGATCGTCACCTATGAAAGCGGAGGCCATGGTTTCGGCATGAAGAAGAGCGGCAAACCGAGCGACGCGTGGACCGACGCGATGTCCGAGTGGATGCGTAGCCAGGGGCTGGTAGGCAAATGAGGATCCCATCGATCACCCTGCTCGCCGGCGGATCGCTGCTCGCGGCGTGCACCGCCAATGAGCCCGCACCGGCGCCGACGCCTGCCGCACAAAAGGTCGGTAGCTGCGAAGCGCTGACCGGTCTCGCGTTGAAGGACGGCAAGATCGACGCCGCGACCTTGCTCGCGGGCGGCGCGATGGTCAATCTGGAGGCCGGCAAGCCGGGCCTGCCTGCTCCCGCCGCTTTCTGCCGCGTTCAGGCGACGCTGTCGCCGGTGCCGGGATCGTCGATCAAGGTCGAGGTGTGGCTGCCCGAACGCGCGGGCTGGAACGGCAAGCTGCTCGGCGCGGGCAATGGCGGGTTCGGGGCGAACATGCTGCTGCCGTCGCTGCTGATGCGCGGCGCGGTACAAAAGGGCTATGCCGCGGTCGGCACCGACATGGGCCATGTCAGCGAAGCCGATGTCGATGCGAGTTGGGCGCTGAACGCGCCCGAAAAGATCCGCGACTATGGCTGGCGCGCCAATCATGTCGGTGCCGAGACCGCGAAACAGGTGATCGCGGCCTTTTATGAAAATCCGCTGTCAGCAAGCTATTTCCACGGTTGTTCGGACGGCGGGCGGCAGGCGCTGACCCTCGCGCAGCGTTACCCCGCCGACTATGACGCGATCATCGCGGGCGCCCCCGCGATGCCGTGGACGCGCATGGCGAGCGCCTTTGCGAATAATGCCGTCGCGGCGAACAAGCCCGGCGGCGATCTTTCGATGGCGAAGCTCAAATTGCTCCAGACGGCATCGCTCGGTCAGTGCGACGGGCTCGACGGCGTGAAGGACGGCGTGATCGACGATCCGCGCGCCTGCCATTTCGATCCAGCGAAGCTCGCGTGCAAGGGCGGCGAGGGCGCCGATTGCCTGACGCCGGGCGAGGTCGCGACCGCGAAGCTGTTCTACGAAGGTCCGAAGACCGCCGACGGCAAGAGCTTCTACCCCGGCTTCGCACCGGGAGCTGAGGCCGAAGCGGGAACCTGGTCGCAATGGCTGACCGGCAAGACGTCGCAGCATGTAAAGTTCGGCACCGCCTTCTTCCGCTATTTCGTCCACGCCAACCCCGACTGGCAGCTCTCCGACTTCAACCTCGAACGCGACTATGCGTTGGCGAAGGCGCGCGTTGGCGGCGATCTCGATGCGGACCGCACCGACCTCGGCGCCTTTTACAAGCGCGGCGGCAAACTGATCCTCTATCACGGCTGGAACGATGCCGGGATTCCGGCACAGAACACCGTCGATTATTATGAGCGTCTGGTCGCAGCGAACCCGAAGGCTGCATCGACCTCGGTGCGCCTGTTCATGGTGCCCGGCATGTCGCATTGCCTTGCGGGACCGGGGCCGAACAATTTCGACCCGCTGGCGGCGCTCGACGGCTGGCGGCAGGGCGGACCCGCGCCCGAACGGATCATCGCGACCAAATATGACAATGACCTGTTCGCCTATATCGGCCTCCCCGCAAAGGCCGGGCGGACGCGGCCGCTCTGTGCATTCCCCAAGGTCGCGAAATGGGACAGTAAGGGTTCGACCGACGATGCGGCGAGCTTTACATGCGAGGCACCCGGAAAATGACGAGCCATGTTCACGGAGCAACCGAACCCCCGCTAATCGAACACACAATCGGTGACGCCCTCGCGCTCGCCGCGGCGCGCTGGGGCGACCGTGATGCGCTCGTTTCGATCGGGCAGGGGATAAGCTGGAATTTCGCCGAACTGCTCGAACGCTCCGACGCCTTCGCCGCCGGGCTGCTCGCGCTCGGGCTCAATCCCGGCGACCGGATCGGCATATGGGCGCCCAATTGCGTCGAATGGACGCTGACTCAGTTCGCCGCCGCGCGCGCCGGGCTGATCCTCGTCACGATCAACCCCGCCTATCGGCTGTCCGAGGTGGAATATACGATCAACAAGGTCGGGCTGTCGGCACTGGTCGCGGCTACCAGCTTCAAAACGAGCGACTATCCGGGGATGATCGAAGAACTCGCGCCCGAAGTTGCCGCGAGCACGCCGGGCGAGCTTCGCGCCGCGCGCCTGCCGACGCTGCGCTCGCTGATCCTGATCGGTGCGGACGCGCGTGCGGGCTGGCTGCGCTTCGACGATGCGGCGGGGCTGGCGACCGAAGCCGACCGCCAGCGCCTCGCCGCGATCGGGCCGACGCTCGACCCCAACGACGCGATCAACATCCAGTTCACCAGCGGCACCACCGGCCTGCCCAAGGGCGCGACGCTCAGCCATCGCAACATCCTCAACAACGGCTATTTCGTCGGCCGCACGCAGGGGCTGGGGGAGGGCGACCGCATCTGTATTCCCGTGCCGCTCTATCATTGCTTCGGCATGGTGATGGGTAATCTGGCCAGCATCACCCACGGCGCGGCGATGATCTATCCGTCCGAAGGTTTCGATCCCGAAGCCGTGCTGCGCGCGGTAGAGGCCGAACGCTGCACGTCGCTCTATGGCGTGCCGACGATGTTCATCGCGGCGCTCGCGCATCCCGATTTCGACAAATTCGACGTCTCGTCGCTGCGCACCGGCTGCATGGCGGGCGCGATCTGTCCCGAACCGTTAATGCGGCAGGTGGTCGAGCGGCTGAACATGCGCGACGTGACGATCGCCTATGGGATGACCGAAACCAGCCCGGTGAGCTTCCAGACCGCGCCCGACGACCCCTTCGAACGCCGCGTCGGCTCGATCGGCCGGGTGCAGCCGCACCTCGAATGCAAGATCGTCGATGCGGGCGGCAACATCGTCCCCTCGGGCGAGCCCGGCGAGCTGTGTACGCGCGGCTATTCGGTGATGATCGGTTATTGGGACGAACCCGAGCGCACCGCGGATTCGATCGACGCCGACGGCTGGATGCATTCGGGCGACCTCGCGACGGTCGACGTCGAAGGCTATGGCAATATCGTCGGGCGCCTGAAGGACATGGTGATCCGCGGCGGCGAGAATATCTATCCGCGCGAGGTCGAGGATTATCTCTATCGCCACCCCGCGGTCGAGGATGTCGCGGTGGTCGGCATTCCGGACGAGCGCATGGGCGAAGAGCTGTGCGCGTGGGTGCGCTTGAAGCCCGGCGCGGAGGCGAGCGCCGACGATATACGCGAGTTCTGCCGCGGCCAGATCGCCCACTATAAAGTCCCGCGCTACGTGCGTATCGTCGGTGAATTCCCCACCACGGTGACGGGAAAAGTCCAGAAATATCTGATCAGAGAGGCGATGGTCGCCGATCTCGGAAAGGAAGACAGATCATGAAAACTGCCATGTTTGTTGCGGCGCTGATGGCCGCCGCCCCCGCCTTTGCCCAGGGCACCGACGCGCCGGCACCTGCTCCCGCCGCGCCCGCACCGGCGCCGGCCGCACCCGCGGCCGACACCAAGTTCAACCTCGACACGCCGCTGCAGGACATCGTCGCCGACGAAAAGGGCAAGGCGGTGATCGAAAAGCATTTCCCCGGCATGATCGCGCTGCCCGAATATGAAATGTTCAAGGCGATCAGCCTGACGCAGCTCCAGCCCTATTCGAACGGCAAGATCACCGACGAGATGCTGGCCGCGACCGCCAAGGATCTGGCGGAGATCAAGTGATGAAGAGCCGGACAGCCTATCTGGCGGCAACATTGCTGTCTTCCACGGTGGCGCTGTCCGGCGCACAGGCGCAGGATATGATCTACAAGGACAAATCGGCACCTCTCGAGGCGCGCGTCGACGACCTGATGGGACGGCTGACGCTCGACGAGAAGATCCTGCTGCTCGCGGGTGAATCGTCGATGACGCTGAACCCGATCGAACGGCTCGGCATCCCCCCGATCCGCATGACCGACGGGCCGACCGGCGTGCGCTCACCCGAGGGCAAGCCCGCGACGGTCTTCCCCGTCGGCGTCGCGATGGCGGCGACGTGGAATCCCGACCTGACCGCAAAGGTCGGCGCGGCGATCGGCAAGGAGACGCTCGCGCACGGCGCCGACGTGCTGCTCGCGCCGACGGTCAACATCGTGCGCACCCCGCGCTGGGGGCGCAATTTCGAAACCTATTCGGAAGACCCGTATCTCGCGGGCCAGATCGGGCTCGGCTATGTGAAGGGCGCGCAGAGCGCGGGCATCGGCGTATCACTCAAGCATTTCGCCGCGAACAATCAGGAAACGAACCGGTTCATCGTCGACTCGGTGGTCGATCCGCGGACGCTGCGCGAAATCTACCTCCCGGCGTTCGAGACGGTGATCAAAGAGGCCGATCCCTGGTCGGTGATGGCGTCGTACAACAAGATCAACGGCACGCATGCGGCAGAGAACCGCTGGCTGCTAACCGACCTGCTCAAGACCGAGTGGGGCTATAAAGGCTTTGTCGTGTCCGACTGGGGCGCGGTCCATTCGACCGCGACGACGGTCAACGCCGGCATGGACCTCGAAATGCCGGGGCCGCCGAACCATTTCGGGCCGAAGCTCAAGAAGGCGGTCGAGGAAGGCAAGGTCACGGCCGCGCAGATCGACGACAATGCGCGCCGCATGGTGCGGCTGATCGTCCGCAGCGGCGCGATCGAACGCGGCGTCGCGCGCCCGGTCGCGGAACAGATGCCCCGCAACGCTGCCCTCGCGCAGAGCGCCGCCGAAGAAGCGATAGTCCTGCTCAAGAACAGCGGCGTCCTGCCGCTCCCGTCGTCGATCAAGTCGCTCGCGGTTATTGGCCCGAACGCCGACGTCGTGCGCATCCAGGGCGGCGGCAGCTCGGCCGTCGTGCCTTTCGAGACAAGCACCCCGCTTGCTGCGCTCAAGGCCGCGCTGCCTGGCGTGAAGATCGACTACGCCCGCGGCGTCGACAATGAAGAGACGCCGCCGGGCGCCAATTCCAAGCTGTTCAGCCCTGGCGCCGACCGCAGCGTCACCGGTCTCGCGGCGACCTATTACGCCAATGCCGACATGAGCGGCGAACCGGTGAAGCGCGAAACCGCGAGGAGCTTCCTCAAGCGGATCAGCGGCAATATCGCCGGGCCGCAAGTGACGGGCTATGCGGCGTTTCGCTGGGAAGGGCTGTTCTGGCCCGACAAGAGCGGCACCTATGAATTCAGCACGCGCGGCACCGGCAACGCGACGATCACGCTCGACGGCAAGACCGTGCTGTCGAAGGCCAGTGCGTCGAAGCCCGACATTCGCGACGTGCTCGGCTTCCCGATCCCGCGGCGGACGGTTTCGGTCCAACTCGAAGCCGGCCGCAGCTACCCGATCCGCATCGACTATGTGAACGGGCAGACGCCATATGAGTATCTGAGCTTCGGCATCCGCGAACCGCTGCCGTCGTTCGACGAGGCGGTAGCCGCCGCGCGCGGCGCCGATGCCGCGCTGGTTTTCGTCGGCTCCTCCTCGACCACCGAGGGCGAGGGTTACGACCGCACGTCGCTCGACCTGCCGGGCGAGCAGAACAAGCTCGTCGAAGCGATTATCGCCGCCAATCCGAAAACCACGGTCGTCGTCAACGCGGGCGCCGCGATGACGATGCCCTGGTCTGACAAGGCGCCGGCGATCGTCGACATGTGGTTGCCGGGCGAGGGCGGCGCGACGGCGCTCGCCAATGTCCTGACCGGCAAGGTCAATCCGTCGGGCAAGCTGCCCGTCACCTTCCCGGCGCGCACCGAGGACGACACGATCAATCTCAAGGGTGCCAAGACGCCCTATTCCGAAGGATTGCTCGTCGGTTACCGCGGTTATGTCGCGAAGGGCGTGAAGCCGCTCTTCGCCTTCGGTCACGGGCTCAGCTACACCAGTTTCGCCTATTCAGCGCTGTCGGCGCCCGCGCGCGTCAAGGGCGGCGAAGCGGTGTCGGCGAAACTCACGCTGCGCAACATCGGCAAGCGCGCGGGCAAGGAAGTGGTGCAGATTTATGTCGCGCCGCTCGCACCCGCGGCGGGTGATCCGCCAATCGCGCTGCGTGGTTTTGCCAAGGTCGACCTCGCGCCGGGCGCGCGCCAGACGGTCAGCGTGACGCTCGACCCCCGCGCCTTTTCGCAATTCGACGCCGCACGCGGTCAGTGGCGCGTTGTCCCGGGCCGCTACCGGATCATGGCCGGATCGTCCTCGGCCGATATCCGCCAGCAACGCGAGATCGACGTGACGGCCGATTGAGGAGATTTCCGCAGCCGGGTCATGCGGAGATCTCCCTGATTGTCAGTCCTCGACGTACAGATATTGGGTCTGCTGGCCGTCGTTGATGTTTAGTGTGCGCTTGCCATCCTTCGTGCCGACCAGCGCATCGACGCCGATATTGCCCGGGCCGACCGAGATGATCGACATGCTGCCGTCGGCATTCTTGCGGGTGGCGATCGGCCCCTCGACGAAACCGGCCTTGATCCATTTCTGGCCGTTCTTCTCGCTGACCGTGATCTGACCGACCGACGGGTCACGATAATGGCCGGCAAGGTTGCCGAGCACCGCGGGGTCACCCGGATAGGTCAGCCGCTCGCGCTTCGCCGTTGCCTGCGCCTTGATCCGCGCGGCCGCAGCGGTGATGTCGCGCGCGGCTTCAGGCTGGCCGTCGTAAAGTATTTCGAGCAGGCGGCGGAGCGTCGGCGCCAGCATCGATGCGCCCGGATCGCTGTTGACCAGGATCACGAGGCCAACGCCGGACTCGGGAAGCGCAAACCAGGTGCTGTGATAGCCGACCAGCGTACCGCCATGCGTGACGACCTGCACGCCCGAGGCGTCGCGCTGGAACAGGCCCATGCCGTACCAGCTGTCGGGTCCGACCTGCACGCCCTTTTCGCGGCGCGCGAGGAGGTTGGTTTCGCTCACCACGCGCTTGCCGTCGAGCATGCCCTTGCCGAGCTCGAGCTGGACGTAGCGGACCATGTCGGCGGTGGTGGAAAAGGCCGCGCCCGCGGGACGATAGGGATAGGGCGACCAGTTGAAGTCGTTCGACATCAACGTCACCTTGCCGTCGATGTCGAGGCCGTGCGGCGCCGCCCAGTTCCCCGCCATGCCCTCGGCATAATCGAAGGTGCTGTCCTTCATGCCGAGCGGCTTGAAGACTTTCTCTTCCATCGCGCGGTCGTAGGCAGCGCCGAACTCCATCTTCGGATAGAGGATATGCCCGCCGACATAGCCGGCCGCCGAGGCCAGCTGGTTGTTATACTGGAACAGGTCGCCGAACTTGCTGGTCGGCATCGTCGCGGCAAGCTGCTTGAAGGTGTCGGCGGCGGGCTGCCCCTTGTCGGCGAGGATGAAGCCGAAATCCTTGCGCGGCAGGCCGGTGCAGGCGCAGATCAGATGCTTGACGAGCACCGACTTGGTGACCTCGTCATTGCCAAGGCGGAATTCGGGATAGAGGTCGACGACCTTCTCGTCCCAGCGCAGCTTGCCCTCGTCGGCGATCGTCGAGAGGAGCAGCGTGGTCATCCCCTTGGTGTTCGATGCGATCATGAACTTGGTGTGCTCGTCGACCTTTTCGGGCGAGCCGAGCGCGCGGACGCCGAAACCGCCCTGCCACAGCACCTTGCCATCGTCGATCAGCGCAAAGCCGACGCCGGGAACCTCAAGTTCCTGACGGCTTTGCTCGATGAAGTCGGTGAGCAACTTGATGCGTTCGGGCGTGAGTTCGTGCGCGGTCTTGCCGGCGAAGCTTTCCTTCTGGAAGCCCGCCGGGCGGAGGCCCTGTGCAACCACCGACATCGCGGCGGAGCGTTTCGCGGCGGTGCCCGCCGCACCATCGACGATCAGCACGGTCCAGGCGGTGCCCTTGCGCAGCGCAGACGCGGAGCGCGCGGCGCGCTCGGTCGGCAGCGTTTCATAGGCGAAGCTTACCCGCTCGTCCCAGCCGTCGGCCGGGGGCGCGGCGGTGCTGTTGCGCTGCGTCGGCACGGCGCCCGGGCGGACGACCGCCCACGCCTTGGCGGCGGCGTCGGCGGCATCGGCGGCGGCGCCGATTTCGGCGACGACGATACGCAGATCACCCTCGGGCGAGGTGAAGACGAGCGCGGGGCCTTGCGTCGATGCGGTCCAGTCCTTGGGCTGGACATATTGCACGCCGCTGGCGAGCTTGCCGGGCGTATCGGCCGCGACGGTCTGTGCAAGGGCGGCGACGGGCGCGCAGGAGAGCGCGAGTGCGATCAACAGCTTCATGATGGCTTCTCCTCAGGGCTGGACGAAATGATAGAGAACATGCGGTTGCGACGTGAAGGACAGGCGCCAGCGCCCCTCGGCGCCGTGGAACAGCAATTGCTCATAGGGGCCGCCGGCGCGGGCGCCGGTGGCCTGTTCGAAGCGCATCGGACCGACGCGTTCCCAATAGGTGGTTTTGCCTTCGTTGGTGACGGTGACGGCGTTCGGGCCGGCCGCGGCGATCTTCAGGTCGCGTTCGGGATTGGGGGTGCGCGCATAGTCGCGGCGGTTGCCGCGATAGGCGCCGAGCGGCAGCACTTCGCCCGCCGGTGCGGCGACGCGCGGGGCGGGGGCGACTGGGAACAGCCGGCCGATCAGAGCCTCGGTGAGTTCGGTGCGGCCGCTATAGCTGCCCTCGCCGCCGGTCTCGGAGACGAAGAAGCCCAGCCCGGCCTCGGGCGCGAGGATCATATTCGAGTGGAAATCGCCGGTGTTGCCGCCATGCCCCACCATGCGCGGGCCTTTCTCGCGGACGACGAAAAAGCCGTGCGCCATGCCGGGCAGGCCGGGGGCGTTTGCGACCGAGTTGGTCATCAGCAATTTGACCGACGCGGGTTTCAGGATGCGCGCCTTGCCGAGCGCGCCGCCGTTCATCATCGCCGTCATGAAGCGCGCCATGTCGGGTCCGCTGCTCGTGCCCGATCCGGCGGGCATTACCGGGCTGAACAGCTCGAACGGGTCGGCGACGAGCCGCCCGTCCTTGACCTGATAGCCCGACGCCATGCGCGGCGCGAGCGCAGCGGGCAAAGGTTCACGAAAGGTCGTGGCGCTCATTCCCAGCGGCGCGAAGATATGTTTCTCGACATAGTCGGGAAACGCCTCGCCCGACACGCGCTCGACGATATAGCCCGCGAGGACCGAGCCATAGTTGGAATAGGAGGTCTCGGTTCCCGACGACCAATGGCGAACCGGAATATGCGTCTTCATCCATTCGACATAGGGCGTGATCTTGTCGGGCGTCGGCGCGGTCAGCCCGCCGACGTCGCTCATCCCCGGCGTGTGTGACAAAAGATCGCGCACGCGGATCGGCTTGCCCTCGAACTCGGGGATTTTGAAATCGAGATATGTGTTCACATCGGCGTCGAGGTCCACGCGGCCCGCTTCGACCTGTTGCAGCAGCGCGCTCCAGGTGAACATCTTCGACACCGATCCCGGCCGGAACAAGGTCTGCTGTCCGTCGACCGCGATGCCCTTGTCGATATCGGCAAAGCCGTAGCCGCGCGAGAACAGTATCTTGTCGCGATAGACGACGGTGACGATGGCCCCCGCGACCTCGCGCGTCGCGATCTGCTGCGCCATCACGCCGTCGACGAAATCGGCAAGTCCATCGATCCGGTCCTGCGGGATGCTATAGCTGGTTTCGGCCTGCGCTATGGCGTTGGAGGGCAGGGCGATCGAGCCGAGCAGCGCGGCGGCGAATGCGGTGCGGCGCAGGGCTGGAAAACGGGTCATGCAAGATCTCCGAAGGTCAGTGGGTTCATGCGAGGCAGCTGTCGACGAGCGCGTCGAATGCGGGCCCGCCGCGGATCGGATCGGCGACCGGCAAACCGAGCCGCACGCTCTCACGCGCCATCAGCGCGGTCGCGGCCGCCTCATCGAGCGCCGAGGTGTTGAAGGCAAAGCCGCCGCAGCGGATCGCGGGATTGGTCCGGCGGCCGAGCAGCGTCGTGAGTTCGACGATCTCCTCGATGCTGGTCAGCATGTAGCCGGCGGTGCCGAGCATCTCGGTGCGGCCGGGTTCGTGGCACACGACGAACACATCGGGCTGGCTGCCGTGGAGCAGCCCCAACGACACCGCGGCATAGGAGGGATGGGTCAACGCGCCCTGACCCTCGATCACGTCCCAATGGCCTGCGGGGGCGGCGGGCGAGAGCAGTTCGGCGGCGCCGGCCTCGAAGTCGGAGACAACAGCGTCCATCGCGATGCCGCCGCCCGCGATCATGATGCCGGTCTGGCCGCTCGCGCGGAAATCGCTGTCGATGCCGCGCCGTTCGAAGGCGCGAGCCAGCGCCAGCGCGGTATATTTCTTGCCGAGCGCGCAGTCGGTGCCGACCGTCAGCAGCCGCTTGCCGCTGCGCTTGCGCCCGGTGCCGACCGGAATCTGCGGCGGCGGCACGCGCACGTCGATCAGCTGGCGGCCGAGCCGGTGCGCGGCTTCGGCGAGTTCAGGGATGTCGACGAGGCGCATGTGCATGCCGGCGATCAGGTCGAGCCCCGCCTCCAGCGCCTCGATCAGCGACGCGCGCCAGTTTGCGGGGATCACGCCGCCGAGGTTCGCGACGCCGATCACCAGCGCCCGCGCACCGCGCGCATGCGCTTCGGCGGCGGTGAGCGCGTCCAGCCCCGTGGTGACCGTGGCGCCGGGCAGCCGCAACTCGCCGACGCATTTTTCGGGCGCCCAGTCCTTCAGCCCGAACGCGGTCTTTGCGAAACCCGGGATCTTCGTGTCGCCGAGGAACAGCACATAGGGCTGCGGCAGCACCAGTGCTCCGGCGAGGCGATCGGTCAGCGCGTTCATCAACCGCCCCAGGTCGCGGTCAGCAGCCGCTGGAAATTGCCGCCGAGCACCGCCAGGATGTTCGCATCGGAATATTTGCGGCGCAGCAATTCTTCGGTCAGGTCGAACATCTTGAGCGGATGATCAAAACCGTCGACGTCGATCTTCTCGCGAAAGGCGTAGCTGTCCTTATAGGCGCCGCGCAGCATCTTGTTCATCTCGAGCGAAGTGTCGTCATAGCCATAGAGGTCGGAATCGGTGCCGACGCCGACATGGTCGATCCCGACGAGCTTCACGACATGGTCGATATGGTCGACATAGTTCGCGATCGTCGTCGGATCGGTCTTGCTCACGAAATTGCGCACCCCGGTGATGCCCATCACGCCGCCCTTGGCGGCGAGCGCCTTGATCGCCTCGTCGGTCTTGACGCGCGGATGGTCGATCAGCGCGCGGCAATTGCTGTGCGTGATCGCGATCGGCTTCGGCGAAATCTCGATTGCATCCAGTGTGGTGCGGTCGCCGCTGTGCGAGACGTCGACGAGCATGCCAACCTCGTTCATCGCCTTGATGATCTCGACCCCGAAATCGCTAACGCCGCCGTCGACGCGCTCGGTCGACCCCGATCCGATGCGGTTCTGCGAATTATAGGTCAGCTGCGCGCAGCGCTGGCCGATTTCGTAGAAGGTTTTGACGTCGGCCGGGCGGTTGAAATGGTCGGCGTTCTGCAGGCCCATGATCACCGCCACCTTGCCGTCCTTCTTGGCGCGCAGGATGTCGGCGAACTTGTCGACCCCGGTGAAGACATGGCTGTTGCGCGCGACGAAATTGCCCCAGATCGCGAAGAAGCTGAGCGCCTGCTCCTTCGCCGTCGGTCCGCCGATGCCGACCGCATGATGAATGGCGTTGATGCCGCTGGCGCGGAAGTCCGCGGTTTCCTTTTCGCTCAGCGCCTTGGTGTAATAGCTGGGGTCGAAGTCGATCTTGATCGGGGCGAGCATGTCGACGACGACCGCGTGCTGGACCAGCTCGATCGCGCGATTCGAATAGGCGCGGTTCGTGAAGGGGCTGATCTGGATATTGGCGCGCGCAATATAAGGCGCGGCGAGGGGAGCCGCGAGCGCCGCGCCTGCGGCGCAAATCGCCTGCCGTCGAGAAAATAGCATCATCGTCCCCGTTCATTTTGATTTTCTAATCAGGACGATATTATCCTGATAGGGCTTCGTCAATCCATCACTTTCGAATTCGGAAAAACGCCTTCACGTGCATCGCGCCGGCGGCAGTTCGTTGCGCTGCGAGCCTACGCGCGACATCGGCGACATCCCGGCTTCGGAGTCGATTCGGCCTCGAGTTCCTACGGACCTCAACCTGAATGTCTTGTCAATTATGGGTCTAATTTCTCATGAAAGAAATATATTGTCCTAAATAGGACATTATGGCAGCTTCCATGTGGGGAACCAAAAAAAGCCGCCGTCGAGCGGCCCATCAAAAAGGGCGGATGAGATGCATAAAGATAATGACAAGCTCGGTTATCGGCTCGCGCGCGGCAGCAGCATTGCGGCCTTGGTGGCCGGATTATGGCTCGCGGTGCCGGCCGCGGCGCAGACCGTCGCCGAGACCGAGGCCACGGCCGTTGAGGAAATCCTCGTCACGGGATCGCGCATCGCGCGCGCCGGTTTCGATCAGCCCACGCCCACGACGGTGATCGGCGAGGATGAACTGCGCCTCGGCGCGCGTCCGAACATCCAGCAGGTGCTGAACGACCTTCCGCAAATCCGCCCCACGACGACGCCGAGCGTGTCGAACGGCAACACCTCGACCGGCACCGCGCCCGTCGACATGCGCGGCCTGGGTGTCAACCGCACGCTGGTGCTGCTCGACGGCCGCCGCTTCGTTGGCGAGAACAACCTGAACTTCATCCCGGCGAATCTGGTCGAGCGCGTCGAGGTCGTGACCGGCGGCGCCTCCGCGGCCTGGGGCTCGGGCGCGGTCGCGGGCGTCGTCAACATCCTGCTCGACAAGGATTATGACGGCCTGTCGGTCGGCGGCAATGTTGGCGTTTCGTCGCGTGGTGACGGCTTCCGCTATGGCTTCGATGCGAAATTCGGCACCGGCTTCGCCGACGGGCGCGGCCATTTCATCATCGGCGGCGAATATGTCAAAGACGCCGGCGTGATCCAGCGGAGCACGCGCCCGCAGCTCAACAGTCCCGATTTCATCCCCTCGGGCACGGGGTCGGAACTGGTTCGCGACGTGAACTTCGGCAATGTCACGCTGGGCGGCCTCATCACCAGCGGCGTACTCGCGGGACAGACGTTCAACGCCGATGGCACGCTGCGCGCTTTCGGCCGCGGCACGAGCGTCGGCGCGGGTGCGTTCCCGCTCCGGATGGTCGGCGGCGAGGACGGCATCAATCTGTATGACACGATTCCCGTTTCATCGCCCTTCGAGCGGCTGAGCACCTATGCCCGGCTGAGCTACGAGGTCGGTGACGCGACCTTCTGGGTCGACGGCAGCTATGCGCGTTCGCTATCGAACGCGCCCTTCTTTGGCGACTATACGATCGGCGGCGCGCTCGGCCTGCCGTACCTTACGATCCAGGCGAACAACCCCTATCTGTCGACTGCGGTCCGCGATCGGCTTGCCGCCGCTGGCGAGACAAGCTTCACCTTCGGCCGCTATTTCAACGACATCCTGCAACTGCAGTTCCGCGGCGAGCGAGTCAGCAAGGAAGGCGCGATCGGCGTCGACGGCACGTTCGGCAACGGTTTCCGCTACAAAGCCTGGTACAGTCATGGCGAAGTCGACAGCGAACAGTCGATGGGCAACTCGCGGCTGGTCAGGCAGTTCAACAATGCGATCAATGCGGTGTCGAGTGGCGGGCAAATCGTTTGCGGCATCAATGCCGACGCAGACCCGACCAATAACGATCCCGCGTGCCGGCCGCTCAATCCTTTTGGCGCATTGAATGCGTCGCCCGAGGCGCGCGCCTACGTCACGGGCGCGCAGCAATCGTTCGAAACCAGAAAGCTCGATTCCGCGGGCGCCGAAATTCAGGGCGATCTCTTCTCCTTGTGGGCCGGCCCGGTGACCCTCGCGATCGGTGCCGAGGCGCGCTGGGAGGAACAGGTTTCCTCGCGAGATGACTTCACGATCGCGAACGCCAGCAACTATGGCATCCTTGTCTTTTCGACCCCCACCTCGGGCGGGTTCAACGTCAAGGAAGCGTTCGGCGAAGTCCTGTTCCCGCTGCTCAAACTCGAAAATGCCGTGGAGATCGACCTGAGCGGCGCCGCGCGCTATTCGGATTACAGCACCAGCGGCGGCATCTGGACGTGGAAGGCCGGCGGCACCGCGCGGCTGTTTGGCGACCTGCTGCTGCGTGCAACGCGATCGCGCGACATCCGCTCGCCGGGCATCGGCGAATTGTTCGCGCTCCGCGCGATCAACATCGGATCGCTCAACGATCAGGACAGGGCCGGGCGAGCTGCGGCCAACCCCGCATATAACCCGCAACCGTCGACCGTGACGACATTCACCGGCGGCAACCCCAATCTGGTGCCGGAAGTGAGCTACACGACGGCAATCGGCGCAACATATTCGCCATCCTTCCTGCGCGGCTTCAGCGCCTCGGTCGATTATTACAAGATCAAGATCGACGGTGCGATCACGGCGCTGAACGGATCGAACCTGACGCTCTTATGTTCCCGCGGGGTCACCTCCGCCTGCGATAGCATCACGCGCGATGCGACGGGGACGGTTACCCAGGTGGCCGCAACCCAGCAGAATATCGCAAGCTTCGAGACGAGCGGACTCGACATGGAGGCGTCCTATGTCGTCAACCTGTCGAACGTCAGTGCGGGCCTGCCGGGCAGCCTGCGCATCCGCGCGCTGGCGACCTATGTCGACAAGCTGGTGTTCGATACCGGCGTTACCCGCGTCGAGACAGCCGGCGACGTCGGCGATTCGGTGCAGCGCGCGACGCCCAAATGGCGCGGGACGCTCAGCGCGACCTATGAGGATGACAATGTCGGGTTCGACATCCGCGCGCGGTATATCGATGGCGGCAATTTCGACCGGACGCGCACGACGCTGATCAACAACAGGATCGCCTCGCGGACCTACGTCGACCTCGGCGCGCGGTTCAAGATCGACGATCGCTTCATGCTGTTCGGCAACGTTAACAATGTGTTCGACCGCGATCCCCCGCTCATCACCGTCAACAGCACGCTGTACGACGTCGTCGGCCGCTACTTCACCGTCGGCGCGAAGGTCGATTTCTAGTCGGATCCTTTCTCAAGGCAGTGCGAAGCAAGGTCAAACAGTCCCGGCCTTGCTTCGACTGCCTTGAGGACGGGCCGAAGCGTTCGTTTCTGCGTCAGGGGCGAGCGGCGCTGACGATGATTTCCACGCGATAGTCGGGCGTTGCCAGGCGAACTTCGCCAGTCGCCCGCGTCGGCGCATTGGTGCCGCCAATCCATTCTTCCCAAACGACGTTCATGGCAGCGAAATCGGCCATATCGGCCAACCAGATCATTGCCGTGAGCAGGTGCGACCGGTCGGTGCCGGCCTCGGCGAGCAATTCGTCGATCGATGCAAGAATGGCACGCGTCTGTGCGGTCGCGTCCTCGCCCGGTGCGCCCACCTGGCCGGCAAGATAAACGATGCCGCCGTGGATCACGGCCTGGCTCATGCGCGGGCCCGAATGCAGGCGTTCTATGCTCATAAATATATCTCCTTCGGTTGGGGGTCAGGTAAAATGAAATCATGGCTGTGAGGCGGCCGTCGGACCGGCGGCGCCCTAAGGCGCTCCTGGAACCACTGAATATGTTGATGGTGCCGGCTACAGGATTCGAACCCGTGGCCCCCTGATTACAAATCAGGTGCTCTACCAACTGAGCTAAGCCGGCACGGCTGACCGCCCCTTAGCATTTTTCGGCCAGATGGAAACATCCCACGTCGGGAAAATGCGGCGAGCGAGAAATTTTCAGATGATGCCAAAGGTCCAGCCCTCGGTTCGCGCGAGGCGGCGCGTCAGCGGCGACGGCGACCAGGGGGCGGCGTCGCCGGCGATCGCGCGCAGCCAGGCTGCGGTCAGCAGCGCATCGCTCGCATGATCGCTGACGGCACCCATCAAACGGCACGGCGGCGAACCCAGCGCGGCGAGCGCCGCGTCGAGTGCCGCGCCGTCGCGGATCTTGCTGCGCCCCGGGGGCAACCCGGCCGCGCGCGCGGCGAGGCTGGTGTAGATTTCGACCAGCATCGGCCCCGCCGCGGGCACCGGATCGCCGGGCCACAATGGGATGCGTTTCGAGAGCCGATGGAGCAGGCGCATGCCCGACAGGCTGGCCTTGCCGACCTGCGCCGCACCGACGAGATTGAAATTGCTGACGCTCGCCGCCTGTTTTGTCGCCCGCTGGTGCCGCTCGACGACGCGCAGCCGTCCCGCACCGGCTTCGAACAGGTCGCCGGCCTCGCCGCGGTGCCGGAAATGCCGCCGCGCTTCGGGATGCGCCAGGAAACCGCCCGCTTCATAATGCGGATCGCCGCCCGCCAGATGTTCGACGAGCGCCCACAGCGCACGCATGTCGGCCGGGCTCTCCGCCCAGCCGGGGAAATAGGCGCTATGGTCGGCAAAGGCGAAGGCGGCCGAAAAGTCGAAACCGATCAGCATATTCTCGCCCGCCGCGGCGACGCCCTCCAGCCAATCGAGGATTTCGGCCCGCGACCAGATATGGCCCGGCCGCACCAGCGCGGGCGCCGCGCTGCCGCATGCGACCGCCAGGGCGATCCCGCGCTGGCGCGGTCCGCGGGCGCCCGACCAGTCGAGCGCGGCAAAATGGGTGAAAGGACGCATCGCCGCGCCTTAGCGCATCCATGTCATCTTGCACAAAGCCTCGCTGCGCCCCACATGCACGTCATGCTGATCGAAACCGAATCGACGCCCAATCCCGCGACGCTCAAATTCCTGCCCGGCCGGGCGGTGATGGAGGCGGGAACCCGCGACTTTGCCGGCCCCGAAGAGGCCGAGGCGTCGCCGCTCGCGAGCGCGCTCTTCTCGCTCGGCGACGTGACGGGGGTCTTCTTTGGCCGCGATTTCGTGTCGGTGACGATCGCGCCGGGCGCCGAATGGGCCGACGCGAAGCCCGACGTGCTTGGTATCGTCATGGACCATTTCCTCGCCGACGTGCCGCTGTTCAACGCCGCGAGCGCGGGTTTTTCGGTTCCGGCCGAGGATGAGGGCTTCGCCGACGATCCCGCCGACGCTGACATCATCGAGCAGATCAAGGAACTCATCGAAACGCGCGTCCGCCCGGCGGTCGCCAACGACGGCGGCGACATCGTCTATCGCGGTTTCGACAAGGGCAACGTCTATCTCAAGATGCAGGGCGCGTGCGCGGGATGCCCATCCTCGACCGCGACGCTGAAGAATGGCATCGAGTCCCTCTTGAAACATTATGTGCCTGAGGTAACGGCAGTCCACGCCGTCTGACCAAAAATCATTTCAGGAGATAACCCATGAGCGAGCCGCTTTCCGACAGCGCTCTCGACCAGCTGTTTCGTACCGCGCGCACCTATAACGGCTATCTCGACAAGCCCGTTTCGGAAGCGCAGCTGCACGCGATCTGGGATCTGGTTAAATTCGGCCCGACCAGCGCCAACAGCCTGCCGGCGCGGATCGTCTGGTGCGTGACCGACGAGGCGAAGGCGAAGCTCGCCGCGCACGCTATACCGGGGAACGAGGAAAAGATTCTGAAGGCGCCGGTCACCGCGATCATCGCGAGCGACAATGAATTTTACGAAAATCTGCCTGAATTCTTCCCGCATACCGACGCGCGCAGCTGGTTCGCGGGTAACGAGGCGCTGGCGCAGACGACCGCTTTCCGTAATGCCACCCTCCAGGGCGCCTATTTCATCCTCGCCGCGCGTGCGCTGGGGCTTGATACCGGACCGATGTCGGGGTTCAACAACGCGGCTGTCGACGAAGCCTTCTTCGCCGACCAGCCGAATGTGAAGAGCAATTTCATCTCGACGCTCGGCTATGGCGATGCGGCAACGATCTTCGATCGCAGCCCGCGCCCCGATTTCGCCCGCTTCAACCGCATCGCCTGACCGGGCGCTCGATCCCCCATGCGGTATCTGGTCATCGATTCGGCGAGCGAAGCCTGTTCGGTGGCGCTGCTGGAGGCCGGGGCGGTCGTCGACCATCGTCATGAGGTGATCGGCCGCGGCCATGCCGAACGGCTGGTTCCGCTGATCGCCGAACTCGCGGACGGCGGCCGCGCCGACGTCGTCGTCGCGGGATGCGGCCCGGGCAGCTTTGCCGGAGTCCGGATCGGCGTTGCGGCGGCGCGCGCGCTGGCGCTTGGCTGGCAGGTGCCCGTGCATGGCTTTTCGACGCTCGCGCTGGTTGCGGCCGGCTGCGCCGATGACATCGCGGCGGCCGGCGGCGCGCTGGTGGTGATGGAGGGCGGCCACGGCCAATGGTTCGTCCAGCCGTTCGCGGCGGACCTGTCGCCGCGCGGCGAAATTCGCTCGCTCGTGCCCGATGACGCCGTCCTGATCGGCGACGAACTGGTCGTCGGCAATCGCGCCGAGCCCTTTGTCGCGCGCCGCGGTACCGGGCGCGCGCTGGCGGCGCTGCCCGATGCGCGCGCCTTCCTGCGGCTGCCGCCCGCCTTGCTGATCGATCGACCCAGCCCGATTTACGGCCGCGCACCCGATGCCAAGCCGATGGCGCCGGCATGACGGGCGCCATCCGCCTCGCCGCCGCCCGCGTCGGCGATCTCGCCGCTGTGATGCGTGTGATGGAGGCCGCGTTCGAGCCCGCCTATGGTGAAGCGTGGAGCGGCGCGCAGCTTTTGACCTTGTTCGCGCTGCCCTCGGCGCGCGTGTGCCTCGCGTGGGACGGCGATCACGCTTGCGGTTTCTCGGCGGCGCGCATCGCCGGGCCCGAAAGCGAATTATTATTGCTCGCGGTCGACCCGCAGTTTCGCGGCCGCGGTATCGGCGCATTACTGATCGACGACTGGCGGGCATGGGCCGCCGAACAGGGTGCCGAAGATTATTTTCTTGAAATGCGCGCCGATAATGACGCGGTTCATCTCTATGAGAGCGCAGGTTTTGCAGAGTGCGGCCGACGGCCGGCCTATTATCGAGGCAATGACGGGGTGGTGCGCGACGCAATTACGATGCGCCGATCGGCGCGAGGACAGAAGCCGGACTGATCGGTCATTGCGGAATTCCATCCAAAGTGGCAGTATTCTGACTGGCGGAAGAACAAATCCAATATTCGCCGACCTTTCTTCTGGGTAATAAGAATCAAGGAATAGTCTCATGTCCGACCAAGCCGATACCAACGAGATGCTCGTTACGCTTACCGCTGACATCGTCGCCGCGCACGTCAGCAACAACAGCGTCGCCATTTCGGATCTCTCCATTTTGATAAATAATGTACACGCCGCGCTGTCGGGTCTTGGGACCGAGCCGGTCGTCGAGGAAAAGCTGGTGCCGGCGGTGTCGATCCGCACATCGGTCAAGCCCGACTACATCACCTGTCTCGAAGACGGCAAAAAGCTCAAGATGCTGCGCCGCCACCTGATGACGCATTATGGCATGACCCCCGACGACTATCGCGCCAAATGGGGCCTGCCCGCCGACTATCCGATGGTCGCGCCGAACTATGCCGAAAAGCGCCGCGCGCTGGCCAAGGAAATCGGCCTCGGCACCAAGGGCCGCGGCGGCGGGCGCAAGCGCAAACCGAAAGCCTGACACTTTGCGATAAATCGCTCCAGCCGGAGCAGGGAAGGGCGGCGTCACAGGGGGCCGCCCTTGTCCTATCCGCAGGGCGTGCCTATACAGTTTGTAACAAAGACAAACACGGCTGCATCCGCAGGAAAGGCAAGCATGTCCGGCAATATCGATCTCGAGGCCCTGTGCCACGAAAAGGGGCTCCGCATCACCGAGCAGCGCCGCATCATCGCGCGCGTCATTTCGGATTCGGAGGATCATCCCGACGTCGAGACGCTGTATGAGCGCGCGTCAAAGGTCGACAGCGGCATTTCGATCGCTACCGTCTACCGCACCGTCCGTCTGTTCGAAGAGGCGGGCATCCTCGACCGCCATGATTTCGGCGACGGCCGCTCGCGCTACGAAGCCGCGCCCGAGGCGCATCACGATCATCTGATCGACGTCGAAACGGGCAAGGTGATCGAATTCGTCGATCCCGAGCTCGAGGCGTTGCAAAAGGTGATCGCCGAACGACTGGGCTTCCGCCTCGTCGACCATCGCATGGAGCTTTATGGTGTCGCCATCGATCGCAAGCGCGACTGATCGCGCCTCGATCACCTGGCGGACGATCTCCCGTCTCGCCTTGATGGTGCTGGCGCTGCTTTTCCTGATCGTCCCGCACCTCCTCTACCGCGCCGCCCGTCGTCCATCGCCGATGGTGATGGCTTTTCTCAACGCCGTCGGCTGGATCGCCGGGCTGCGCATCCGCACGACTGGCACGCGGCTCAGGCGCAACGTCCTCTTCGTGTCGAACCATGTCAGCTGGCTCGACATTCTCGCGCTCGGCGGCGCCGCGCGCTCGGCGTTCGTGTCGAAGGCGGAAATCGGGTCCGCACCGCTCGTCGGCTGGCTCGCCGACCAGAACCACACGATTTATGTCCAGCGCGAGGCGCGGCGCGAAATCCACAACCAGGCGAACGAGCTGCGGGGCGCGCTCGCCCGCGGCCGCCCGGTGACACTTTTCCCCGAAGGCACGACCGGGCCGGGCGATGGCCTGCTGCCGTTCCGTGCCTCACTGTTCCAGGCGGTGATCCCGACGCCGCCGAACCTGCGCGTGCAGCCGGTGTTTCTCGATTATGGGTCCGAGGCGAACGATATCGCCTGGCTCGATCCCGAATCAGGGTTGGACAATTTCAAGCGGCTGCTCGCGCGCAAGCGCCCGGTCCATCTGACGATCCACTATCTCGACCCGCTTCCCGACATCGTCGAGGCCGACCGCAAGCTGCTCGCAGAGGCGGCGCGCGCGACGATTGCGGCGGAAATCGCACGGTCTTCCGCCAGCGCGCCGCATCGCCTATAGGGCGCCGATGAAATCCGACTCTCCCCCAAGTCCTCAAAAGACATTCCACGTCAAATCCTTCGGCTGCCAGATGAACGTCTATGACGGCGAGCGCATGGCCGAGATGCTGGGCGCAGAAGGCTATGTCGCCGCCGCCGACGGCGCCGACGCCGACCTCGTCGTGCTCAACACCTGTCACATCCGCGAAAAGGCGGCCGAAAAAGTCTATTCGGACATCGGCCGGCTGAAGCGCGCCGACGGCAGCCGCCCGACGATCGCGGTCGCCGGCTGCGTCGCACAGGCCGAGGGCGCCGAGATCGCGCGCCGCGCTCCGACCGTCGATGTCGTCGTCGGCCCGCAGGCCTATCACCGCCTGCCCGACCTGATCGCGCGCGCCGCGCGCGGCGAGAAGGCGGTGGATCTCGACATGCCGCTCGAAAGCAAATTCGGTGCGTTGCCCAAGCGTGCGGGCGGCCAGCGCCCGACCGCCTTCCTGACCGTGCAGGAAGGCTGCGACAAATTCTGCACTTACTGCGTCGTGCCCTATACCCGCGGCGCCGAGATCAGCCGGCCGTTCGCCGACCTGATCGCCGAAGCGCGCGCGCTCGTCGCGGGCGGGGTGCGCGAAATCACCTTGCTCGGCCAGAACGTCAACGCATGGGACGGCGAGGACGACAAGGGGCGGACGATCGGCCTCGACGGCCTGATCCGCGAGCTCGCGCGCGAGGACGGGCTGGAGCGCATCCGTTATACGACCAGCCATCCCAACGACATGACCGACGGGCTGATCGCCGCGCATGGCGAGATCGACAAGCTGATGCCCTTTCTGCATTTGCCGGTGCAGGCGGGCAGCGACCGCATCCTCGCCGCGATGAACCGCAGCCACTCGGTCGAAAGCTATCTGAAAATCATCGAACGCGTGCGCGCCGTGCGTCCCGATATCGCGATCTCGGGCGACTTCATCGTCGGCTTCCCCGGCGAGACCGACGCCGATTTCGAGGCGACGCTCGATATCGTCCGTGCGACTAATTATGCGATGGCGTACAGCTTCAAATATTCGCGCCGCCCCGGCACCCCCGCCGCGACGATGG
Source organism: Sphingopyxis sp. Root154 (assembly GCF_001427105.1). Taxonomy (GTDB): domain Bacteria; phylum Pseudomonadota; class Alphaproteobacteria; order Sphingomonadales; family Sphingomonadaceae; genus Sphingopyxis. The sequence continues at coordinate 721,204 of NZ_LMGI01000001.1, read as the reverse complement.
ACGACCAGATCGATGAAGCCGTCCTCAACGACCGTCTCCAGCGGCTGCAAGCGCTGCTCAACGAACAGCAGCAGGGGTTCAACGAGGCTACCGTCGGCCGCACAACGCGCCTGCTCCTCGAACGCAAGGGCAAGCTCGACGGCCAGCTGATCGGCAAGTCGCCCTGGCTCCAGTCGGTGCATGTTATCGCGCCGGGGCTGAAGATCGGCGATATGATCGATGTTCGCATCACCTCGGCCGGTGCCAACAGCGTTGGCGCCGAGGCATTGCTGGAAGAGGTCGCTTAGTGCGACGGACGGAAGCTGTCTCCCCGAAGACACACTCCGTCGCCTTCCGTCCTATTCGCAGTCCGCAAGTCATGGACTCCCGTCTTGGCGGGGCTACAGTCATGTCGTCGATCGAAGGAGCCTTGCCCATATGTCCAAACGCCCGCTGACCGCCTCCACCCCCGCCGAACCCGGCGACCGCGTCCGACTGACGGCGGAATTTGAGCGAACGCAGCTTTTGGGCATTCTCTTCGGTGAGTTCGATCGCAACCTTGTTGCGATCGAAAACCGCCTTGGTGTCTATATCTCGGCGCGCGGCAACCGTGTGCAGATCGAGGGCGAGGCCGAGGCCGCGGCGCGCGCGCGCGATGTGCTCACCGAACTCTATAACCGCATCGAACAGGGGCAGGAGGTCGATACCGGCCTCGTCGACGGCGTGATCGCGATGTCGGCGCAGCCCACGCTCGCGGGCATCATCCGCCACGACAAGGACGAAGCGCCGCCGATCATGATCCGCACGCGCAAAAAAACGATCGTCCCGCGCGCGCCGTCGCAGGTCCCTTATATGCAGGCGCTCGCGCGCGACGACGTGATTTTCGCGCTCGGCCCGGCGGGCACGGGCAAGACCTATCTCGCGGTCGCCCAGGCTGTGGCGCAGCTCATCACCGGCAGCGTCCAGCGCCTGATCCTGTCGCGCCCCGCGGTCGAGGCGGGTGAAAAGCTTGGCTTCCTTCCCGGCGACATGAAGGAAAAGGTCGATCCCTATCTCCGCCCGCTCTACGACGCGCTCCACGACTGTCTGCCCGCCGAGCAGGTCGAGCGCCGGATCGCGAGCGGTGAGATCGAGATCGCGCCGCTCGCCTTCATGCGCGGGCGGACGCTCGCCGACGCCTTCATCATCCTCGACGAGGCGCAGAACACGACGATCCCACAGATGAAGATGTTCCTCACCCGCTTCGGCATGAACAGCCGCATGGTGGTCTGCGGCGACCCCAAGCAGGTCGACTTGCCGATCCCCGCAACCTCGGGCCTCGCCGACGCGGTCGGCCGGCTCGAAGGGCTGGAAGGCATCAACGTCAGCTACTTCACCAGCGCCGACGTCGTCCGCCACCCGATCGTCGGGCGCATCGTCGATGCCTATGAAGGGCCGGGGGCTTAAGTCCCAAAGATCCTCCCTGTGGCGAAGTCATGGGGAGGGGGACCGCTCATCGTAGTTGAGTGGTGGAGGTGCAGCGACGTCGCGTCATCGCTCCTTCGTCAGCGCTTCGCGCTGCCACCTTCCCATCGCTGGGCGACAGGAAGGATCATGTCCCTACTCTTTGTCGTCATCCGGCCTTCGCCGGGATGACGACATATATTGGCGGTTTTTCCTATTCGCTTCGCCGAGTGATTTTTTCGAGAACGATTCTCAATAGCATATTGACCCCCTGAATTTCCCCGCCTAGATGACCGCTATTGCGAGTCAATCGCAATCATTTAGGGGAAGAAAATTGAACATCCGAAATTTGCCGTCCGTATCCCGCCTTGCCGCTGGCAGCGCGCTGGGCCTCGCGCTCGCCGCGACGGCTTCGCCGGCCTTTGCGCAGGACAATGACGGCGAATATTGGGTGTCGCTCAAGAACCGCATCGTCGTCACCGCGACGCGCACCGCGGTGAAGGCCGAGGATATTCCGGTCACCGTCACCGTGAAGAGCGACGAGCAGATCGCCGACGAACTCGTCACCGACATCCGCGACCTGGTTCGCTTCGAACCCGGCGTCAGCGTCCAGCGCCAGCCCGCGCGCTTCGGCGCCGCGCTCGGCGCCACCGGCCGTGCGGGTAACGACAGCTTCAACATCCGCGGCATCGGCGGCAACCGCGTGCTGATCCAGGTCGACGGCGTCCGCGTTCCCGACGGCTTCAGCTTCGGCGCGCAGGCGTCGGGGCGCGGTAATTATGTCGACCTTGGCCTCGTCAAATCGGTCGAGATCCTGCGCGGCCCGTCGTCGGCGCTCTATGGCAGCGACGGTCTGGCGGGCGCGGTCAGCTTCATCACTTCCGACCCCGTCGATTTCCTCGAGGCGGGCAAGAATGTCGGCGGCCTGCTTCGCGCCGGTTACAGCAGCGCCGACGAGGAATTCAGCGAAACCGCGATCCTCGCGGGGCGCAGCGGCGACTGGTCGGTGATGGCGGCCTATACGCGCCGCGATTACAAGGAACTCGAAAATCAGGGCAGCCTTGGCACCGCGAACGGCATCGGCCCGACGCGCACGCTCGCCAACCCGCAGGATGGCCGTTCGGACGCCGCGCTCGCGCGCATCGTCTATGACCCGGCCAATGGCCATAAGCTTCGGCTGACCGGCGAATATCTCGACACGCGCCTCTATACCAACGGGCTCAGCGGCCTCGGCCCGAACGGCCTTGGCGCGACCGTCGACCGCCTCGAAGGCTTCGACACGGGGGAACGCAAGCGCGTCTCGCTCGACTGGAGCTGGGAAGGCGAGGGGGCGATCGATTTCGCGCGCGTCGCGCTCTACTGGCAGGACGGCGAGGATCGGCAATATACCGAGGAAGACCGCACCCCGTCGGCCGACCGCACGCGCCTCAACACCTTCGAGAACCGCGTCTTTGGTGCCTCGGCCGACGCACGCGCCGATTTCGCGACGGGCGCGATCACCCACCGTCTCGTCTTTGGCGGCGACATCAGCCAGACGCGCCAGCAGGGCCTGCGCGGCGGCACCGTCCCGCCCGTGGGCGAGACCTATCCGACGCGGGCTTTCCCGAGCACTGATTTTACTCGTGCCGGGCTGTTCGTCGGCGACGAGATCGCGGTCGCCGAGGGGCGCCTGCTCCTCTACCCGGCGCTGCGCTTCGACTGGTACGACCTGTCGCCCGACAACGACCCGCTGCTGCCGGCCTTCCAGGGCGCGAAGCAGGACGGCTCGCGCGTCTCGCCCAAATTCGGCGCGGTGTGGAAGATCACCGATGAGGTCCGGCTGTTCGCCAATTATGCGACCGGCTTCAAGGCGCCGGAGCCGGGGCAGGTCAACCAGTTCTTCGAAAACCTCACCTCGCCCTTCTTCTCGTACCGCACGCTTCCGAACCCCGATCTCGGGCCAGAGCGGAGCGAAAGCTTCGAAGGCGGCGTGCGCTTTTCCAGCGACGCAATCAGCCTCGACGTCACCGGCTTTTCGGCGCGGTACAAGGATTTCATCAGCCAGGAACAGGTGGGCGGCGTCGGGACGATCGCCAATCCCATCCTCTATCAATTCGTGAATCTCGATCGCGTCCGGGTCAAAGGGGCCGAGGCGCGGTTCGAGGGGCGAGCGTCGTCCGGCCTGTATACGACGCTCGCCCTATCCTATGCGAAGGGTGACATCATCGACCCCGACGGCATGCGCTCGCCGCTGTCGTCGATCGATCCGCTAAAGCTCGTCGCCGGCGTCGGCTATCGCGAACGCGAAGGGCGCTTCGGCGGCCAGATCATCGTGACGCACGCCGGTCGCAAGGAAGCGTCGCGCACGACGGGACTCTGCACCCCTACATGCTTCCGCCCCGACGCCTTCACGATCCTCGACGCGACGGCGTTCGTGCGGGTGATGGACAAGCTCACGCTGCGCGCGGGCGTCTTCAACATCCTCGACAAGAAATATAGCTGGTGGAGCGATGTGCGCGGCCTCGCGATGGGCGGGACGGCAACGAGCCCGACCAATCCGGCGAGCGCCGATGCCTATACCCAGCCCGGCCGCAACGCGAGCGTGTCGCTCAGCTTCCGCTTTTAAAACAGAATGAAGGACTGCATCGATGAAAACATATCGCAAAATCGCCGCCGGCCTGTTGCTGCTCTCCGCCGCGCTGCCGGTCGTCGCCTCGGCGCACCCGCCGATCGCCGCCGAGGCGGCCGCCGCCAATTTCGAGCAGGACCGCGCCGACATTCTCGCGATGGCGGGCAATTACCGCGTCAGCTTCAACATGCAGGAATCGACGCGCTGGGATCCGGCGTATGAAGTGCTCGAGCCCAAGCGCTCGGGCGGCAACGAGGTCGTTCGCGTGATCGAGGACACCGGCCGCAAGATCAGCCTGCAGCATATGCTCGTCATCACCGACGACGACGACAAGAGCATGATCATCAAGCATTGGCGTCAGGACTGGGAATATGAGCCCGCAAAGGTGCTCGTCTACTCCGATCGCAACGCATGGACGTGGGAGGATGTCCCGGAAAAGATGCGCACCGGCCGCTGGTCGCAGACGGTCTATCAGGTAGACGATTCCCCTAGATATGGCGGCTGGGGCCAGTTCGAAACGCAGGGCGGCGTCCGCCGCTGGCGCTCGAACTGGACGTGGCGCCCGCTCGCGCGCCGCGACGCCGTGCGCAATCCGGTCTACGATCGCTACCTCTCGATCAACCGCCACCAGCCTTCGCCCGATGGCTGGGTGCACTGGCAGGACAACACCAAGATGGGGACGAAGGACGGCAAGCTGGTGCCGATCGTCCAGGAATATGTCCTCAACACCTATATCAAATATGATCAGTATGACGTGAAGGCTGCCGACGATTATTGGGCCGCGACCAAGGATTATTGGGCCGCCGTCCGCGCTGAATGGAACCGCGTCGCCGCCGCCAAGGGCGGCATCGCGATCAACGAGGAGGCGCAGACCGGCACCGTGATCAGCGGCCGCCTGCTCGAAATGGCCGATGAGGTTCAGGAAAAGAAACTGACGACGGCCAAGGCGATCGCCGAGGCGAAGAAGCTGATCGAGACCAACACCCGCAAGCTTTGACGACCTTCACCATGTGAAGCCCGAAACTGGGGGCGGTCCGAAAGGGCCGCCCCCTATTTTGCCGGCGTCTATTTCCTCGTCGCGCCGTCGACGCTCCAGATGCCCGCGCCGCGCGTCGCGACGAACAGGAAGATGAAGCAGTAGAGGATGATCGTCTCGCCCCCATTGACGATTGGATAAAGCCCCTGCGTCGCGTGCGCCGTCCAGTAACCGACCGCCGCCATCCCGCTCGCGACGAACGCCGCGGGGCGGGTGAACAGGCCGATGATGATCAGGCCGCCCGCGACCAGCTCGATCGTCCCCGCCGCATACATCATCGGATTGAGCGGCATCGGGAAGGCTACGGGAAAATTGAAGAACTTCTGCACGCCATGCGCAAGGAACAGCAGGCCCGAAACAATACGCAGCAACCCATAGGCCTGTTCGCCGAAACCATCGAGAAACTTCATGATTTTCCCCCTCATTCCGATTGTCGAGGCGGGGAGGCTAACCGATTTTTCGGCCGACGCGAATTTTTTTCGCATATCATGTCACACGCGCCGATCCTGCCTCGTCATGTCCGTACAACCGCTTAAAGGAGACACGACATGACCAAGGTAACCGACCCCTTCGCCGCCTCGCCGCAACTGATGAAACAGTGGATGGCGGTCAGCCTCGCGGCCGAAAAGAGCCTCGAGACGAGCCTGATCGAACTGGTGAAGATCCGTTCGTCGATCCTCAACGGCTGCGCGAACTGCATCAATATGCACACCGCCGACGCCCGCGCGAAGGGCGAGACCGAACAGCGCATCTATCTGCTGTCGGCGTGGCGCGAAGCCCCGGTCTTCTCCGACCGTGAACGCGCCGCACTGGCATGGACCGACGCCTTGACCATGTTGTCGGGAGGGCACACACAAAAGGCCGCAAAGGACGCGCTCGAAGCGCATTTCACGCCCGAGGAACAGATGAACCTGACGGTGATGATCAACGTCATCAATGGCTGGAACCGTATCGCGGTCGGCTTCGACCTCTGGTACGAAGGCGGCGCGCCGGCGAAGGCCGCCTGATGACCTCCGAAGGCATCCGCGGCGGCATCGATGCGGCGGCGGACGCGGCGGTCAGTTTCGACCCGCTGCGTCCGCTCCTCACCCGCGTCGCCTACCGCATGCTCGGCTCGGTCGCCGATGCCGAGGATGTGGTGCAGGATGCCTTTATCCGCTGGCTTGCCACCGACCGCGACGCGGTGCGCGAGCCCGCGGCCTTCCTCCGCCGCACGGTGACGCGGCTCTGCCTCGACCAGATCAAGTCGGCGCGAAACCAGCGCGAGACCTATGTCGGCCCCTGGCTCCCCGACCCTTTGGTCGAGGAGGAGGAAGAGGACGATGTCACGCTGCCGCTGATGCTCGCGCTCGAACGCCTCTCGCCGCTTGAACGCGCCGCTTTCCTGCTCCACGATGTCTTTGGCGTCGAGTTCGAAGAGGTGGCGAAGACGATCGACCGCGATCCCGCCGCGACGCGCCAGCTCGCCGCCCGCGCGCGCACCCACGTCCGCGACGCCCGCCCGCGCTACAAGCTCGAGAAAGAGCAGGGACTCCAGATCGCCAACGCCTTTTTCGCGGCATCGCGCAGCGGCGACATGGGCGCGCTCGGCAAGCTATTGGCCGCGGACGTTGGCATGTGGTCCGACGGCGGCGGCAAGCGCCCTGCCGCGATGGAGCCGGTTCTCGGCTATGACATCGTACTGAAATTGCACCGCAGCCTTGCGGTGCTGTTCGGCAAATATGGCTCGACGCTCGTCCACGCCGGCACGATCAACGGCCTGCCGGGTTTCGTCACGCGCGAGGCCGACGGCGAGCTCCAGACCACCGCGCTCGAGATTGCGGACGGCAAGGTCTCCGCCATCTATGTCATGCGCAACCCCGACAAGCTGAAGCACATGCACTGACGGTCAGGCGGCGCGGCATACCCCTGCGGCAACGAACAGCATCGCGGCGGCAAAGCTCGCCGCGGTCCGGACCGAGTTCCAGAAGGTCCAGTCCTTGAGATAGCGCGTCCACAGCGCCGCGCCCTCGGGGGTGCCCACCGGTGTGGCGGTGAGCGCATTGTTGAGCGGCACGTTCAGCGCCATCGTGACCCCGTCGCAGCCGATGACATAGAGCAGCGCGGCGGAGAGGATCAGCTTGCCGTCGAGCGTGCCGAGCGACCCCAGCGCCATTGCCGCCGCGATCAGGCACAGCAGCCCGGTGCCGAACAGCGCGGTCATGAAGGCGGGATTGATCACCGTGACGTTGATCGAATTCATCGCGCTCGCGCCCTGTTCGGGTGCGAGCCGTCCAAGCCCGGCCATGATGAAGTTCGAAAAACCGAAGAAGACCCCACCGACCAGCGCCGCACCCGCGGCGGCGGCGAAGCTGAGGCCGGTCAAAAGACTATCGGCCATGCTTTCCTCCCGAAATCCTGCTCGATACAAGGCGATAGGTGATGCGGTACAACTCCATCGATTGCGCTCTTCCCCTTTGGCTCGAAAAGGTCAGCCGGTCCGGCGCCGACCAGTCGAGCATCGGACCATAGCTGTCCTTGACCGGATCGTTCACCGCGAGGGGTAATATCATTCCGGCGTCGTAGCGGCCACCATCCGATGTGGCGGCGAACAGGTCGACACGGTCGTCCTTCATGCTCGGCGCGCGGGCGAAGACCAAAGTCCGGCTGTCGGCCAGAAAGCTCGCGTCGAATTCGTCCGCAGGGGTGTTGATCGCCCCGCGCAGCGGTGCGGCGGGCGCAAAGCCGCGCCCTTTCGGCCGCGCGGTATAAAGGTCGTGTCCTCCGGCCCCGCCCGGCCGGTCGCTCGAAAACAGCAGCTGCCGGCCGTCGGGCGACAGCATCGGCGCATATTCGTTTGACGCGCTATTGACCTTTGGCCCCAGATTTTCGGGCGTGCCGAACCCCGTCGCGGTCACGGCGACGCGATAAAGATCGTCCTTGCCGATCCCGCCCGGCCGGTCCGAACAGAAATAGACGAAGCGCCCGTCGCGCGAGAAAGCGGGGTCGAAATCGCGCCCCGGCGAATTGAACGAAACCGGCGTCGCGGGCGACCATCCCGTCCCGATGCGCCGCGCGATCCAGATGTCATAGCCGCCGGGTCCGCCCGGCCGGTCGCGGCTGAACCATAAAGCGGTTCGGCCGTCGGGGCTGATCGTCAGGCGAATGTCCGAATGACCGGTCGAGGCGACGCCGGGCGCAAACAGCTCGGCCTTGCCGACGATCTCGACCGCGGGCGCTGCGACAAGCAGCGAAAGGGCGAGGGCAAACGCCGTCATTTCACGTCGTCCGTTCGAAATCGCTGATCCAGTTGGTCTCCCAGCTTTGGCCGCCGTCGGCAGATGATGCCTGCTCCCAGCGCGCCGAGGTGCCGGTGATGCGCGACCACAGGACGCGCGTCTTGATCGGCCGGCCCTCGAAACTGTCGCCGCCGATAAAGGTGCCGACCCCGCCCGCGAAGCCGCCACGCACCGGCGGCGCGATGCTCGTCGGACTGCGCCCGTCGAGCCACCAGCTCAGCCATTCGCCCGTCGCCGGATCGAGCGCACGAATGCCGACCCCGCGGAACGGCGCGCCGGGAAAATTCATCACATTGTCGCCGACGTTACCGCGCCCGCCGAGCACGGGCCAGTTCACCAGCGTCCCGTCGAAATCGATCCAGTCGCGGTTTCCCGCGAGCCGCTTTTTTAGCCGGCGGTGCCGCACCTTCCAGCTGCCGACCAGAAAGGCGAAGTCGCGGGCGTTCGGCGCCTCTTCGGCCAGCAATGGCAGCGGCGTCGGCGCAGCGGCAGTGCGCGTGAAATAGTTTCGCCAGTTGATCTCCCACGTCGCGCCGCCATCGGTCGAAAACCCCTGGTCCCAGTGCGGCCGCGGGCCGTGGATTTCGTGCCAGCGAAACCGGACCGCGATATCCTGCCCCTTATATGTATCGCGTCCGGCAAAGACGCCCTCGTCGCCGTCGAAACGTCCGATCACCGGCGGCTCGATGTGCGTCGGGTTGCGCCCGTCGACCCACCAGATCGCCCATCGCTGTGTGGCCGGGTCGAATGCGCGGATACCGAAGCCGCGATATTCGCCGCCGGGCAGGTCGAGGATATTGTCGTCGATCGTCCCGAGCCCGCCCAGCGTCAGCCAGCACGCGCTCCTGCCGCTGAATTCGGCCCAGTCGTCGCTGCCCGCGAGGCGCTCCTTCAGCCGCCGGTGCCAGACGTTCCAGTTGCCGACCAGCCATTGCCAGTCGGCGCGATGCGCGTCGCTGCTTCCGGATGGCAAGGCTTGGCCCCAAGCGGGCACACCGAACGCGGCGGCGCCGCCGGCAAATAGCATCGTTTCGAGCAGGCGGCGGCGGTCGAGCGAAGCGGGAAGATGGGTCATCGGGCCTCCAGCGAATGGATGGCTTGGTCTGCCCCGCGCGCGATGCTTTGAGGATGCGAAGAATGGCTGTAGAGGCTAAGTCATATTTATGGTCCGCACCGACAAGCTTCCGCCCTTGCCTTCGATCCGTGCCTTTGAAGCAGCGGCGCGGCTGGAGAGTTTCGCCCGCGCCGCGCAGGAGCTCGGCACCACGGCGGCGTCGGTCAGCTACCATGTCCGCCAGCTCGAACAGCAGACCGGGCTGCATCTGTTCGTCCGTCATCCGCACAAGGTCGTGCTGACCGCCGCCGGCGCCGCGATCGCGCGCGAGGCAACGGCCGCCTTCGCGGCGCTGCACGCCAGCTTTGTGAAGGCGCAGGACCGGGACGAGGCGCGGCTGTCGCTGACGACGCTCCCGACCTTCGGGACGAGCTGGCTGACCCCGCGGCTTGGGCTGTTCCGCGCGCGGCACCCCGACATTGCGATCGAACTCGAATTATCGGCCGAACCACAGGCGCTGGGCGATGGCCGGTTCGACGCCGCGATCCGCCACGGGCTCGGCGACTGGCGCGGTCTGCGCAGCGTCCGGCTGTTCCCGATCCTGTTTATGCCGCTTTGCGCCCCCGCGCTGAAGGCCGCGGCGGCTGGCTTGCCGGATCCCGGCAAGGCGCTCGACGTCCCGTTGCTCGGCCGGCCCGACTGGTGGGCGCTATGGTATCGCGCGCTCGGCGTCGGCTCGGCCCCGCCGCCCGACCTCTTCGGCACCAGTCTCGCCGCCGAACATATGGATATCGCCGCCGCGATCGCGGGCCACGGGATCGCGATCGGCTCGCCCATCCTGTTCCGTGACGAAATCGCCGCCGGCCGCCTCGTCCCCGCGCACGACCTCGTCGCGGGCGACGGCCGTGCCTTCTGGTTCGTCTATCCCGTCGCGCGGCTGCAGAGCGCGAAGATCGCGCGCTTCCGCGACTGGCTGAGCGAGGCGGCCGCCGACGAACTGTCGCGCGCGCGGAACCTTGCCGGGCGGGCGATCATTCTCGAACCATGATGCGGCCAAATATCGCTGTCCTACATAATCGCGCCGCGATAACGGGGTAATAATGACTGTCGCTTCGGCCCTCTCGCTACGCCGCCCTTCCGATCCGCTCAAACATGCGGGTATCATTATACCGGAGGGGAGTATGACCTCTGAGGCCTTCCGCGGTGCGCGATGCTGAGCGTCGAAACCCACGCCGCGACGCCCTGGCCCGATCCGCTCGACTGGGAGGTGCGGGCAGGGGAGGCGGTCGCCGCGGCGCTCGCGCTGACGCCCTATGCCGCGCTTGCCGACGCCGCGCCGCTCGTCGAGGTCTCGGTGCGGCTGACTGACGATGCGGAGGTGCAGGCGCTCAACCGCGATTTTCGCGGCAAGGACAAGCCGACGAACGTCCTTTCCTTTCCGCAGGTACAGGATGACCTGCTCGAAAGCCTCGCGAACAGCGACGATGGCGAAATCCTGCTCGGCGACATCGTGCTCGCGCGCGAAACCTGCACTCGCGAGGCGGCAGAGAAGGGGATTTCGGTTCCCGAACACGCGACGCACCTGATCGTCCACGGCACGCTGCATCTCGTCGGTTACGACCATATGGACGATCACTCGGCCGCCGCGATGGAGGCGCTCGAGGTGAAAGCGCTTGCATCGCTGGGCATCGCCAATCCATATGCGGAGCTCGACTAGCAGGGAAACGACACGCACATGCCCGACGACCAGGGATCTTCGAACCGATCGGAAGAGGACAGTAGTAGACCCGGACTTCTGTCCGGGCTGAAGAACCTGTTGTTCGGCGGCGACAAGGAACCGTCGCTGCGCGAGCAGATCGAAGAGGTCATCGACGAGGCCGAGGAAGAGGGACCGGAACGGCGCGGCAGCAGTGTCGTGGGCGACCTGTCGCAGATCGAGCGCAAGATGCTGCGCAACCTCCTTCACTTCGGCGAGCAGACCGTTGACGATGTCGCGGTGCCGCGCGCCGACATCATCGCGATTCCTGAAAGCGCGAGCTTTGCCGAGATCGTCGCGCTGTTCGCCGAAGCCGGGCATAGCCGCCTGCCAGTCTATCGCGAGAATCTCGACGAGGTCGTCGGCATGATCCACGTCAAGGACGTGTTCGCGGTGCTTGCCGAAGGGCGCACCCCGCCGCCGCTGCTCGATCTGATCCGCCAGCCGCTTTACGTCCCGCAATCGATGGGCGTGCTCGACCTGCTCGCCGAGATGCGCGCGAAGCGTACGCACCTGGCGATCGTCATCGACGAATATTCGGGCACCGAGGGGCTGCTGACGATCGAGGATCTGGTCGAGGAAATCGTCGGCGAGATCGAGGATGAGCATGACGATGAGCCGACCGCGCTGTTCACGCCGGGCGAGGGCGGCTGCTGGGAAGCCGACGCGCGCGCCGAACTCGACGATGTCGGCGAGGCGATCGACCCGCGGCTCGCCGAGATCGACGAAGATGTCGACACGCTGGGCGGCCTCGCCGCCGTGCTCGCGGGCCATGTCCCCGAGGTAGGCGAGATCTTGCTGCACCCGAGCGGCTGGCGCATCGAGGTGACCGAGGCCGACGAGCGCCGCGTCCACCGCCTGCGGCTCCATCCGCCGGTGGTGGTCGATCTGGAAGCGCCGTCGGAAACCGGGGACTAGGTTCTTTCGCTAGTCCGGGTCGATGTTGACCACATTATATTTCAACGCCTCTTTCCTCGTCAGGCATCGGCGTGTCGACCGGTCTTCCCCGGTCGCGATCGATTTCTGCCGGTACATGATGTCGGACAGCAGGTCGCGCGAGACGTCGAGGCGGATCAGCAGGTCATTGTCCTCGGTCGCCATCAGCGCCGCCTCGCGCTCGACGTCGCTGATCAATTCGGTGGTGGACTCGGCGCCCAGCGCGACGCTCGACTGAATGGCATTCTTGTCGCCGGTCATGGTGAACATATGGACCATGAAATATCCGCCCGGGTCGATCGTACGGGCGCGGCCCCCCATGAAGACGAAATTGCAGGCGCTGAAACAGGTCCATCCCGACGGAATTCGGGTCACCATCTGGCGCTCCTTGCTGAACTTGCGGATCAGCAATCCCGCCGCATTTCCGGCGCGCGCGTCGCCGCCCGGCGACCGGATCCAGATTTCGCTGATCGACGGATTGTCGGTCAGCACCTTTTCGAGGCGGGCCGGAAGCTCGCTGTCGACCCGGCCCTCGGCCAGCAACACGGTTTCGCCGCTGCGCTGGAACGGGGTCAGGACCATGGTCTTGTAGTCGGACCAGCTGGGATTGGCGGGGCAGGTCGGATTGTCGGGGTCCATGCCGGGCGGCGTCGCGGCGGTGCATGCGAGCGTCGCGACAAGCGCAGTGACCGATTTGATCCAATGGTTCATACGATCATCCCCACATAAGGCGGATCCCTAACCGCAGATGCGATCATGCTAAGTCATCGCCACGGCCAAAACAATATCACGGCATGGGCTTTTGGTGGTGTGATCCGCGTCATTGACCCCGCTTGTGAGGCCGTCCATTCGGGCTTAGCCTTGGAGAAGGGATGGGAGTCAGCCATGCGGGCAAAGCTGCGATATCGGTCAGGGGTCGGCGCCATCTTTTTGGTGCTGCTGTCGAGCAGCGCCGTGGCCGCAGCCTGGCAAAGCGCGCCGAGCGAAGGCGACAAGGCCTTTGTCCCGGCGTCGGTCGCCGAACCGGCACTACCCGCTCTTCCCGAGCGCCCCGCGCTCGACACCCGTAGCTATCCCAAATGCCGCGAGGATTATAAGAAGATCGAGGCGCCGTTTGATAAGGCGGCGGCGATCAACCGCTGCACGGTGGCGATCGACACATATTATACGCAGAAGATGCTTCCGTATCGCGAGGCGATGATCGTCTATCAAAACGCGCTGTCCTCGCTTTATACGGCCAGGGTCGGCGGAAATATGCGCTATTCCCCGGCGACCCAGGACCGTTTCTACAAGAGCGTCATGGCGGAACACGCCGCCTCCGATCCCGAAGGCGCGAACCTCGCCGCATATCGCGGGCTTGAGGCGCAGTATCAGACCGATCGCGCCTATCTGGCCGATCGCTTCTGCTTCAACACCGGCTGCAACGGCTATCCGGTTCCCTCCTCGGGTGTCAAAGTCGCCTCACCCGAAGCCACAGAGAAGGCGGCCAAAAAGAAAGGCGATGAGGCGAAGCGCGCCAGCAGCGACGGCCCCGATCCGAAATGCAAGCGCGCGCGCAAGCGTGGCGGAGCGCTCGGCGGGCTGCTCGGCGGTGTTGCGGGCAGTGCCGTGGGCCTCAAGGGCGTGGGCACGCTCGTGTCGGGACTGGTCGGCGCGGTGCTCGTCGCCGAAATCGCGTGCCAGCTCGACGAAAAGGAACAGAAAGTCGCCGCTGAGGCGACCGTGGCGGTCACGAAAAAGGAAGAAGTTGGTGCGACCGCCAACTGGACGAGCCCGACGCGCGAAGGTGTGGCGGGGTCGTCGACGATCACCGCGCTCAACACCGAGCCCAACGGCAGCAAATGTCTGTCGATCACCGACATTGCTATTGTCGAGGGCGAGGAAACGCGCGTGTCGAAGCGGATGTGCCGTGCGAAACCGGGCGAACCATATAGTATCATGGCCTGACGGCGGCGTTGCGTTTGCGCCGCGAGGGGACTAGCGCAGGCGCGATGGACGTCTCCGACCTTCGCATCGCTCTGTTCAGCGGCAACTATAACATGACCACCGACGGCGCGAACAAGGCACTGAACCGTCTCGTCGGCTATCTCCTGGCCCACGGCGCCGCGGTTCGCGTCTATTCGCCGACCGTCGCCCACCCCGCTTTCGAGCCGACGGGCGATCTGGTCAGCGTGCCGTCCATCGCGATTCCGGGGCGCAGCGAATATCGCGTTCCTGTGTCCTTCTCATCGCGCGTCCGCGAGGACATCGTCAATTTCGCGCCCAATATCGTCCATATCTCCAGCCCCGATCGCGTGGCGCGGCAGGCGGCGGCGTGGGCGCGGCGCCGGCGGCTCCCGGTCGCCTGTTCGGTGCACACGCGCTTCGAAACCTATGTCCGCTATTATAATCTGTCGTTCCTCGAACCCGTCATGGTCGCCTGGCTGCGCAAGCTTTACCGCAAGTGCGACGCGCTGATCGCGCCGTCCGAAAGCTTTGCGCAGGTGCTGCGCGAACAGCGGATGAACTACGACATCGGCATCTGGACCCGCGGCGTCGAGCAGGGCGTTTTCAATCCCGGCCGCCGCGACATGGCATGGCGCCGCTCGCTCGGGATCAAAGACGATGTGCCCGCCATTGCCTTCCTCGGCCGGCTGGTGATGGAGAAGGGGCTCGACGTGTTCGCCGATGCGATCGACGTGCTCCAGCGGCGCGGAGTCCCGCACAAGGTTGTCGTGATCGGTGAGGGGCCGGCGGGCGAATGGTTCGAATCGCGCTTGCCCGACGCGAACTTCGTCGGCTTCCAGGGTGGCGAGGATCTCGCGCACGCGCTTGCATCGTGCGACATTTTCTTCAACCCGTCGGTGACCGAGACTTTCGGCAATGTGACACTGGAAGCGATGGCGTGCGGGCTGCCCGTCGTCGCGGCGCGCGCCACGGGCAGCGCCAGCATCGTCAAGCATGGCCAGACGGGCTATCTTGTCCCGCCCGGCTCGATCACCGGCTTCGCCGACCATCTGCAGCGTTATTGCCGCGACATCCAGTTGCGCGCCGAACATGGCGCGGCGGCGGTGCTCGAAAGCGGCGCCTATCAATGGGACGCGATCAATCAGGCGGTCGCCGACACCTATATCCGCCTGATCCGCCAGAAACAGCGGCGCCGGGGCTGAGCGGCCGATGGCCGGGGACCTGTTCGGCGAGGATGTGCCCGCGGCGAAGCCGGGCGGCGCGACCGGTCCCGTCCCGCTCGCCGAACGCTTGCGGCCGCGAACGTTGGCCGATGTCGTCGGACAGGAGCATCTGACCGGACCCGAAGGCGCGATCGGCCGGATGGTCGCGGCGGGGCAATTGTCGTCGATCATCCTTTGGGGGCCGCCGGGGACGGGCAAGACGACGATCGCGCGGCTGCTCGCCGAGGCGGTGGGCATGCGCTTTGCGCCGCTGTCGGCGGTCTTTTCGGGCGTAGCCGACCTCAGGCAAGCCTTCGCCGATGCCGAGAAGATGGCGGCGGCGGGCAAGCGCACATTACTTTTCGTCGACGAAATTCATCGCTTCAATCGCGCCCAGCAGGACGGGTTTTTGCCTTATGTCGAGCGCGGCACCGTGGTGCTCGTCGGTGCGACGACCGAAAATCCGAGCTTCGCGCTGAACGCCGCTCTATTGTCGCGCGCGCAGGTGCTCGTGCTGAGCAGGTTGGGCGAAGAAGCGCTGGCGACGCTGGTAGAGCGCGCCGAGGCCGAGGTCGGGCGAAACCTTCCCGTCACCGACGATGCCAAGGCGGCGCTGGTGTCGAGCGCCGACGGCGACGGCCGCTTTCTGCTCAACCAGGTCGAAACCTTGTTCGCGACGGCGATCGATACGCCGCTCGACCCCGCCGATCTCGCGCAATTCCTCCATCGCCGCATGCCCGTCTACGACAAGGATCGCGATGGCCATTATAATCTGATCTCGGCGCTGCATAAGGCGCTGCGCGGGTCGGACCCGCAGGCATCGCTCTATTGGCTCGCGCGCATGCTCGTCGCGGGCGAGGAGCCGCTCTACGTCCTGCGCCGAATCGTCCGCTTCGCGAGCGAGGATATCGGCCTCGCCGACCCGCAGGCGCTGGTGCAATGTCTCGCCGCGAAGGACGCCTATCAGTTCCTTGGATCGCCCGAAGGCGAACTCGCGATCGTGCAGGCGTGCCTCTATTGCGCGACCGCGCCCAAGTCGAACGCCGCCTATGCGGCGCAGAAGGCGGCATGGGCCGCGGCACGCGACACCGGCAGCCTCGCCCCCCCCGCCAATATCCTCAACGCCCCGACCAAGCTGATGAAAGACTTGGGTTATGGCGAGGGCTACAGCTACGACCATGACGCACCCGACGGCTTTTCGGGCGACAATTACTGGCCCGACGACATGGCGCCGGTCGACTTCTATCGCCCCGTCGACCGCGGTTTTGAAAAGCGGATCGCCGAACGCCTCGCCTGGTGGGACGAACGGCGACGCGCGAAGGACTGACGCCGGCCTTGCTCCGCACCGCGCATGGGTATAGTTTTCGCCCCGTCGGGTCGCGCCGGAACTGGGGTAGTCATCATGGCATTGGCGCTTGTCCTTGCCGCCGCAGCGACACCGATCCTGTCCTGTCCAGGCGGCACTATCGAAACCAAATGCACCGCCGCGGAGGTGACGGCGAAGATCGCGCTGACGCGCGCGCGCGTTACCAATATCGCGCAGCGATGCCTCTATGACTTCGGCGGAAAATGCAGCGTCGAGGCGAGCGGACGGATCAACGGCCGCGATCCCGGCGCCAGCTTGCTCTGGCAGAAAATGCTCCTCGCGCCGCGCGCCGGGCCGCCGGCGCGCATGCTTGTACTGCTGTCGCAGGACAAGGCGGGTAAATCGGCGCTCGCGGGGTTCGCCGAAAGCTCGGGATCGATCGGGACGCCCGATCTGGTGGTCGACGATGACAAGCGCCGGCTGATCCATGTCGGCGGGACGCTGGCCGGGAGCGGCGGCGGCAATGCCGATGCACTGTTCGTCAGCGATACCGCCGCGCCCAAATGGCGCCGCGTCGATCTCTCCGACTGGTCGGAGCAGGGCGGCAAGATGCTGCCGACGGGTTATTGGCTGCGCGGACCGGCGCAATTCGCCTTTGACGAGATGTTTGCCTCGGCCCCGGTCGCGCGCGAAGGGGACGGCGAGTGCTGCCCGCGCGGCGGCAACGCCTTCTATGATCTCGACATTCAGGGCGACCGGCTGGTGTTGACGCGCCTTCGCTTCCAGCCCATGCAGCCGTTGGGGCGCGACATAGAGGTCACCGCCGGGACATTGGAAGACTGATCTGCACCGGCATTATGGCGCTGACATTCGACAGCTGGGACGATGTGGTCGCGTTCGCGTGCGCGCTTCCCGATGTCGAGATGCTTTCCTTTTATGGCACCCCCTGTCCGAAGCTCAACGACAAAGCGCTCGCCTCGCCGGGCCGCGAGCCCGGCAGTTTTGCCGTGATGTGCAAGCCTGACGAAAAGGAAATCCTGCTTGAAACCGATCCCGACACCTTCTGGCAAACGCCCCATTATGAAGGCTGGCACGCGCTACTCGTCCGCTTCGGATCGGACGATCCCGAACGCGTCGCCGATGTCCTTCGCCGGGCCTGGTGGGATCGCGCGAAAAAGGCGCAGCGCGAGGCTTTCGGCGATCGCCCCTGATTTTCTGCGCATCCTCGGCGCCGTGCTGCTTGCCGGTGCCGTGCCCGCAGCGGCGCAGGCGCCGAAACCCAATGCCGAACTGAACCGCGCATGGGCGGCGGGCTATCGTGCGGCCGTCGTCTGCTCGTCCTTGTGGAACGGCGCGGGCAAGCCGATCGAGGCGATCGAGCGCGACGAACTCACGGGCATCTATCCCGAGATCGAGGCCGACGTCCGAGCGCTGAAGGCCGATGTCGACGCCGGGGCGAAGCGGGTCAGCGTTCGCTATCGCGACGACATGCCGCCCCGAATCGCCGAATGGAGCGGGCGCGAAGGCTGCGTCACGCTGCCGATCGGCGCGCAGCCGGCGGTGATGCCCGCCACCGACCGCCGCGCTGACCTCGACGCCCGGCCGTGGCCGATCGGCGACAAGGATGCGCGCCGGTCGGTGCCAAAGGGCATGAGCCGGTTCGAGCAGACGGCAGTGAACATGGAGGGTTTCGGCGGCCGCACAAGTTCGCTGCTGATCCTCAAGAACGGCCGGATTGCGTTCGAACGCTATTGGGGCGGGCACGATGTCCACACCGCACAGCGCACTTTCTCGGTCGCCAAGTCGATGGCCGCGACCTTGATCGGCCATGCGGTGCAGCAAGGCTCGATCGACGTGGCGAAGCCGGCGTCGATTGCCGAATGGCAGTCGCCCGGCGACCCGCGCGCCGCGATCACCACCGAGCAGCTGATGCGCATGGCGAGCGGCCTCACCAGCGATACCGCGGGCAACCGCAGCGACGCCATCTATATGGGCGGCGGCTCGGTGCGCCAGTGGACGACGCAATGGCCGCTGCCCAATCCGCCGAACACTCGCTATCGCTACGCCAACAACGACACGTTGCTTGCGACATTGTCGCTGAAGGCCGCGCTGGCAAAGGCGGGGACGCCGCTCGACCCCGCCGCCTTCTTCGACCGGCTCGGCATGACGCGCACATTCGTCGAACATGACAAGGACGGCGACTATATATTGTCGAGCCAGGTCTGGACCACGGCGCGCGACCTCGCGCGGCTGGGCCTTCTCTATCAGAACGACGGGATGTGGCAGGGCAAGCGACTGCTGCCCGCCAACTGGCGCCGGTTCGTCACGACGCCGAGCGGGCCGCAGCCCGATGGCGCGTTCGGCTATGGTGCGGGCTTCTGGCTGCTCAACAAGTCGGAGGGCATCCCCGCCGACGCTTTCGGCGCGTTTGGCAACCGCGGCCAATATGTCGTGGTCATCCCGTCGCGCGCGCTGGTGGTCGTCCGGCAGGGGTATGACGACGATAAGAACCGGCTCGACACCGCCGCGCTCGTGAAAGCGATCATCGCCGCCGACAGCTGATTATTCGAAGGGCGGGTAACGCTCGAACGCGGGCAGGTCGTTGAGCTTTTCCATCCAGCCGATGCGCTCGGCGGTCTGGATCTGCGCCTGCGCGGGGATCGCGTCGGGATCGTCGAGCGTTGCCGTCTGCACGTCGATCTGGCCGGGAAAGATCGCGTCGTTCGAATAGAACAGTCCGGTTCCGCAATCGGCGCAGAAATGGCGGCGGCCATGCTCGGACGAAGCGTAGATCTTCGCCGTGCCCTTGATCTCGATTTCATCGTTTCCGACGAGCGCCCAGCCGACGAGCGGCGCGCCCGAATGGCGACGGCAGTCGCTGCAATGGCACAGCGCATGATGCTGGACTGCGGTGGTCATCGAATAGTGGATCGCGCCGCAATGGCATTGGCCGCTGGCACGGGGGGCTTGCTCGCTCATCACTCTCTCCTCGTGGAATCGAATGGAGAACATAACATAAACATATGCGCCGTGACAATGGCGGTGCGGGCGAAAATCGGCTTAATCGCCCAGATCGACCTGATGTTGCTGCGCCCATGCCTGATACTGGCCACGCGGGTCGGATGACGGCTGGGCCAGGATCGCCGCCATGTCGGCGCGCAGTGCACCGAGGTCGAGCGAACGGACCATCGCCTTCACCGGGCCGACTCCGGCGGGGGTGATCGACAGGCGTTCGATGCCGACGCCGAGCAGCGCCATCGCCTCGAGCGGGCGGCCGCCCATTTCGCCGCAGACGCCGAGCGCGACCTTGGACCCCGACACCGTACGCACGACGCGCGCGAGATAGCGCATGACGGTCGGCGATAACCAGTCATAGCGTTCGGCGAGACGCGGGTGCGCGCGGTCGGCGGCGAACAGAAACTGGGTCAGGTCGTTGGTGCCGATCGACAGGAAGTCGAGATGCGGCAGCATCAGGTCGAGCGTTTCGAGAAGTCCCGGAACCTCGAGCATCGCGCCGTAGCGGATCGCGACCGGCAATTTCTTGTTGTGGCTCGCAAGCCAGGCCCGCTGGCCGACGAACAGGTCGCGCGCGGCTTCATATTCCCAAGGTTCGGACACCATCGGGAACATGACGTTAAGCGTCCGCCCGGCGGCCGCCTCCATCAGCGCGCGCGCCTGAACCTTGAGCAGCCCCTCGCGCTCGAGCGCCAGGCGCAGCGCGCGCCAGCCCATCGCCGGATTTTCCTCATGCGCGATGTCACCGGCATTCATATAGGGCAGCGCCTTGTCGCCGCCGATGTCGACGGTGCGGAAGATCACCGGCCGGTCGCCCGCGGCGTCGAGCACGTCGCGATACAGGCGCTGCTGGCGGTCGCGCGAGGGCAGCGTTGCCGATACAAGAAACTGGAATTCAGTACGGAACAGCCCGATCCCGCGTGCGCCGGTCAGGTCGAGCGCCGCAATATCCTCGCGCAGTCCGGCGTTGATCATCAATTCGATCGGGACGCCGTCCTTGGTGACCGCGGGCAGGTCGCGCAACGAGGCGAGGTTGGCCCGGCGCTTTTGCGAAATTTCAAGCTTGGCGTCGAACGCATCCTGCACCGCCTGTGTCGGCCGGACATGCACGGAGCCTGCTGCCGCATCGAGCAGCAGCAAATCGCCTTCACGGATAGAGGCGCGCACATCACTGACGCGACCCATCACCGGCACACCCATCGCTCGCGCAACGATGATGACGTGAGCCGTCAATGACCCTTCCTCGAGCACGACGCCCTTCAGGCGGCGGCGGTCATATTCGAGCAGCTCGGCGGGGCCGAGGTTGC
The DNA here is from genome assembly GCF_001427105.1 of Sphingopyxis sp. Root154. GTDB lineage: Bacteria > Pseudomonadota > Alphaproteobacteria > Sphingomonadales > Sphingomonadaceae > Sphingopyxis. Next base: position 700,337 of record NZ_LMGI01000001.1, on the reverse strand, counting down.
GTGCGATCAGTATCGAATCCTGCCGCAGCCCCCCCATCTGTGCCGCGGTGCCCATCTGCCCCGACACGATGCGGATCAGCCGGTTCGACAGATCCTCCAGGTCGTGCATGCGGTCGCGCAGCAGGGGGTCGTCGATCTGACGCATCCGCATGCGGGTGCGCTGCTGGACGCGCTCGATCGCCGCCTCGGCGGTCAGGCCGCTGTCGATCGCCTCGTTGATCCGACGCGACCAGCCCTCGTCATAGGCGAACATCTTGTAGGTTTCTATGACCTCTTCATGCTCGCCGCCGACGCCGAAGTCGGCCGAGCTCGCCATGCGGTCGATCTGCTCGCGCATCTTGTCGAACGCGGCGTAGACGCGGTGGCGTTCGGCCTCGGTGTCATCGGCGACGGTGTGCTCGATCGTGATGCGCGGCTGGTGGAACACCGCAACCCCGGCGCCCATGCCGTCAACGAGTTTCTGGCCATTGAGCCGCTGCGCCGACTGGTCGGCGGCTGCGGCATCGGTGCGCGCGGCGGTATCGACCAGGTCGGCGTTGGCGATCAGTTCGGACAGCACCATCGCGACGGTCTGCAGCGTCTCGATCTCGATATCGTCATAACGGCGCGGATCGCTGTGCTGGACGCACAGCACGCCGACTGCACGCTCGCGCCGGATGATCGGCACCCCGGCGAAGCTGTGGAACAGTTCTTCGCCCGTTTCGGGGCGATAGGAAAAGTCCGGGTGCGCGGCGGCTTCGTCGAGGTTCAGCGTCTCGATCTGGTCGGCGATCATGCCGACCAGCCCTTCGCCGAGGCCGAGGCGCGTGACGTGCACCGCCTCCTGCTTCAGCCCGCGGGTCGCATAAAGTTCGAGTGCGCCGTCGCGCAGCAGGTAGATCGAGCAGACCTCGCTATCGAGGCATTCGCCGATGATGCCGACGACCTGGTTCAGCTTGCCCTGCGCATTGGAACGCGACGCCATGACCTCGTGCAGGCGAGTCAGGATGGTGCGAGCCGACTGGGCGGCCGACGAGGGCGGTGGCGGGGCGTTGGTCATTGCAATCCTGCTAACAGAAGGATGCGCTGCGCGCCAATACCCCGCGCGCGATTGTCGAATTGATTCCTGTGCAGTGGGGATCCCGAGTCAGTTGTTACCCGGCGGAACAGTCACGGAAGCGGTCGGGCCGACCGGGGTCGCCGGCGCCGGGGTGCTCATGATCGCCGGTCTCGGCGCATATTTCGCATCCCACGCGACGGCATCGACCTGATACTGCGCATAGGCCTGATAAAATTCGTTGAACGGCTCGTCGAGCCGCGCAAGATGTGCGGGTGCCTGTTCGACGAGCTGCGCGGTCGGGGTCGACGACACGAGCTGCGCGATCTCGTTGGCACGGGCGCAGAAGCCGCGCTGGGCCGGCGGCTGCGCGAAATAGTTGAACAGCTGCGTCGAAAGGCGGTCGCGCGGCGCGATGCCGTTGTTTTTGTTTTCCTTGCCGAGCTGGGTGATGACGCTCTTCTCGGTCGACTTGATCACCTTGCCGTGCGTCTTGATGATGTTGTTGTACGCCGAAATAAGCGTCGTTTCCTCAAGCCCGCGGCAGCCGATGGCCGCGACATTGAGGCCGATTTTCAGCTGCCAGAAGGCCCGGTCGCCGGTCACGCCGCTGTTCGCGGTGACAAAGCGTCCGTCGATCCCGCGGCCGGGCAGGATTTGCGTTACGGCAGCATTGCCCGGCGGCAGCGGCCGCGGCGGGATGACGATCACGACCGGCGGGGGCGGGGGCGGAGGAGGGGGCGGCGGGGGCTTGGGCGCACAGGCGGCAACGCTCGCCAGCAGGCCGGCAACGATAATCTTACGCGACAAATTCATGACCCACTCCCCATCCGCATATTATGCGGGATCAACCCCGAGCTTGCAACGCGGCTTCGGCCTGTTGCACCAGAGATGCGACAATTGCTGCCGCGCTCTCCTCTTCGGATACCATACCAACAGATTGCCCTGCCATTAACGAACCATTTTCGACGTCGCCATCGATCACCGCGCGGCGCAGCGCGCCCGCCCAATAATGCTCGATTTCCAGCTGTGCTTCCATCATGTCGACCTGGCCGCTGTCGAGTTTGTTCGCGACCTCGCGCTGCTTGGCGGTGAAGGCTTCGGTCCCCGCATTCTTGAGCGCGCGCACCGGGATCACGGGCAGGCGCGGGTCGATCTGGACACTCGCGATGGCTTCGCGCGCCGAGGCGCGCATGAATGCCTTTTTGAAATTGGGATGCGCGATGCTCTCGGTCGCGCAGACGAACCGCGTGCCGAGCTGGACCCCCGAGGCGCCCATTTCCAGATAGGCGGCAATGGCCTCGCCGCGGCCGATGCCGCCTGCGACAAAGACCGGAACTTCATCGGCCAATGTCGGCAGGATTTCCTGCGCCAGCACGCTCGTCGACACCGGGCCGATATGGCCGCCGGCCTCCATTCCTTCGATCACCAGCGCGTCGACGCCCGAGCGGACGAGCTTTTTCGCCAGTGCCAGCGTCGGTGCAAAGCAGATGACCTTCGCGCCCGATGCCTTGATCGCTTCGAGGCTGCCCTTGGGCGGCAGGCCGCCTGCAAGCACGACATGCCCGACCTTGTGCTTCGTGCACACGTCGATCAGTTCGAAGAGCTGCGGGTGCATGGTGATCAGATTGACGCCAAAGTTGCGCTTTGCCAGCGCCTTGGTCGCCGCGATTTCGGCATCGAGAAGCTCGGGTGTCATCGCGCCGCACGCGATCACGCCGAACCCGCCGGCATTGCTGATCGCGCTGACCAGATGGCGTTCGGAAACCCAGCTCATCGCACCGCAGAGAATGGCGTAGTCGCTGCCGAGAAGCTCGGTTCCGCGGGCCATCAGATCGTTAATTTTGCTCATTGAGCCAGCCTTTGCCAGCACTGGGACTCGCGCGCAATCCCTAGCGTCGTTGCGTCTGTCGCCCCGTCGCACATCTGAATCCGTTCGGCGCGGTCCGTTTGGCGCGACAACCCAACCTTTCGGCGCAGAAAGCAAATCAATCATTGTCTACTAAATCACTTGGAATATGCTTGCCGGGCGAATCCAAGAGGGAAAGGAATTATCATGAGCGCTATCAACGAAGTCGCCAAAGGCGGCTCCGAAGAGGTGCCGCGGGCCATTCAGACCGTGCTCGAAGCACTCGACAAGCTGAAGTTCGGTGCAATCCAGCTGACCGTGCACGAGGGGCGTCTTGTGCAGGTCGATGTGACCGAGCGACACCGCTACCCCAACTGAATTTTGAGCTCCCAAAGGGGACATGCGTCCCCCCTTGCCGCAGACCGGACCGCCGGATGTGGTGATTTCTATTGCAACAGGAAATGACCCATGACTGCGAAATATCCTTCGGTCCGCCGCCGCGTGCAGGCCACCTCGCTTACCTTGTCCTTCTTGCTCGCGTGCGCCGCGCCGTCCGCCGCCGCCGCTGAAACCGCTGCCGACGAAGTCGATGCCGCCGCCGCGACCACCGCCGATGCTGCCGACCAGGCCAGTCGCGGCGACATCATTATCGTCACCGCCCGCCGCCGTCAGGAAACCGCACAGGAAGTTCCCGTCGCGATCTCGGTGATCCGCGGCGATTCGATCGAGGCCACCGGTAACTTCAACGTCGTGAAGCTGCAGCAGCTTGCGCCGACGCTGCAGGTCTACACCTCGAACCCGCGTAACACCTCGGTCAACATCCGCGGCCTCGGCGTGCCCTTCGGCCTCACCAGCGACGGGTTCGAGCAGGGCGTCGGCATCTATGTCGACGACGTCTATAATTCGCGCGTCGCCGCCGCGACCTTCGATTTCCTCGACGTCGATCAGGTCGAGGTTCTGCGCGGTCCGCAGGGCACGCTTTATGGCAAGAATACCACTGCAGGCGCGATCAACATCACGACCAACCAGCCGACCTTCGATTTCGAGGGCCGGGCAGAGGTAAGCGTCGGCAATCTCAATTACCGGCAAGCCAAGGCGGCGATCTCGGGCCCGCTGACCGACAAGATTGCGGCGCGCATCGCCATCGCCGCGACCAGCCGGCGCGGCACGCTTTTCAATGTCACGAGCGATCGCTGGATCAACGAGCAGGATAATCTGGGTCTGCGCGGCCAGCTGCTGTTCCAGCCCAATGAAGATCTCAGCATCACGCTGGCGGGCGACTACAGCAAGCAGGATCCCGAAGGCTATGGCACGACCTATGTCCGCGTCGGCCGGACGCAGCGCGTGCTCACCCGTCAGTATGACGCGCTGGTCGCGGCGGTGAACCTCGCCAATCCCGGCCGCAATTACGCGGTGCCGAGCACCAATCCCTATGACCGCCTGACCGACCTCGACGCCAGCCTGAACGCTGGCAACAAGATCGGCGGCGCGTCGGTGCGCGTGAAATGGGACGTCGGTCCCGGCACCTTCACGTCGATCAGTGCATGGCGCTTCTGGGACTGGAAGCCCGAGAATGACCGCGACTTCACCGGCCTCTCGATCGTCTCGAAGTCGCAAAACCCCTCGCAGCAGGACCAGTATAGCCAGGAATTCCGCTACAATTACGAAGGCGACAAGATCGACTTCGTTGTCGGCCTGTTCGGCTTCAAGCAGCGGATCGATACGCAGGGGACCGAGCAGCAGGGCGCCGACGCCAGCAAGTGGAGCCTCACCGGCGTCCTCGCGAACGATCCGAGCGTCCTCAACGGTCTGACCGCCACCAATACGCAATATCTCAAGAGCACCAGCGCGGCGCTGTTCGGCCAGCTCAGCTGGAAGGTGACCGACGCCCTGACCATTCAGCCGGGCGTGCGCGTCAATTATGACAAGAAGTCGGGCTTTTATCAGCGGATCGTGACCAATGGCGGGGGGCAGGTCATCAACTGTACCCCGGCACCGGGCACCAGCCTTCCCGCCGTACTGGCGGCACAGTGCGGCGTCTATCAGCCGCAGGAGAGCGCGCCTTCGGACAGCGCGTGGAACTTCACCTATGATTTCAACGTGAACTACAAGGTCGCGCCCGACATCCTGGCCTATGCGACCTATGCGAAGAGCTTCAAGACGCTTGGTATCAACCAGAACGGTCTGCCGCTCAATTCCGACAACACGGTCAATTATGACGCCAGCACGGTGAAGCCCGAATCGATCGACCATTTCGAAGTGGGCCTCAAGACGCAGTTCTTCGACCGCCGGGCGACGTTCAATCTGTCGGCGTTCCGCACCGACATCAAGGATTTCCAGGCGACCGTGAACGGCGGGCAGTTCGGTACGGTGCGCGGCTATCTCGCCAACGCCGACAAGGTTCGAACTCAGGGCATCGAGGCAGACCTCAAGATCGTCGCGAGCGAGCGCTTCACCGCTTATGGCAACGGCGCCTATACCGACGCCAAATACAAGAAGTTCACCAACGCGCCGTGCCCGCCCGAACTGTCGGGGGGTACGCTCCAGCCGCCGGGCGCGGCGCCGGATTATTCCAATGCGGGCGTTCCCAATACCGCCAGTCCGCGCCAGTGCGACATTTCCGGTCAGCGCTTGCCCGGCGTGTCGAAATGGGCCTTCTCCTACGGTGCCGAGGCAAACGCACCGGTCACGCTGCTGGCGAAGGACGGGCAGGTCTATCTGGGCGTCGATGGCAATTATCGCTCGCACTGGAATTCGAACGCATCGCCGTCGGCTTATACCGACGTCAAGGGCTATGCCTTGACGAATTTCCGCGTCGGCTTCCGCGGCGAAGGACTCGACGTTTTCGGCTGGGTCCGCAATGCCTTCGATGTGAATTACATCGAACTGCTGCAGGTGGCGCCCGGTAACACCGGCCTGATCGCCGGGCAGGTCGGCGATGCCCGGACATGGGGCGGAACGGTCAAGTTTAGCTTCTGATCCTGCATCTCCCGACCAAACGAAAAGGGCCGCCCCGTGGGGCGGCCCTTTCTCGTGCAGGCTGACGGCGTCAGCGCTGCTGGGGGTTCTGGCGGCCCTGATCGGGACGCTTTTCGCTGCCGGGCTGGCGGTCTTGGCCGCCCTGCTGCTGTTGCTGGCGGCGCTGCTCTTCGTTGCGGTCCGCCTGCGGTTTCTTTTCATTCGGCTGGTTGGGGGTGTTAGCCACTTTCCATCTCCTTTTGCCGCGTAAAACATAATCATGCGGCGTTCGACCAACCCGCCTGGCCGGGCCGATGTTCCGCCACTCGTCGCGCTTTCGTCGGGCCGTGGCGGTTCCGCGACAAGGCCCGCGAACATCTTCGCGGCGGCGGGGTTGTAATCGGACCACTCAATCACTGAATTCACCTTATTCGTTTAGGTCGATTGGCAAGTGCGGCCTATCCTCCCTTGGTCAGAGCGAAAGGATGGTGACCGACTCGACGCTTGCCTGCGCCGAAACCACCCGGCGACCCCGAAGTCGTCCGCTCGTCATGCGCCGGTCATCCGGCCGCGTCAGCATTCCCAGACCAAAAAGGCCCAAACCATAAAAGGAGAGACTGCATGAACGACCCCACCCCCATCGATCCGGCGGGCGGCTGCCCGGTTCACCAGCCCGGCGGCGCGCGCGCGCTGCTCGGCCGCACCAACAAGGACTGGTGGCCCGAGATGCTGGCGACCGAGATCCTCAACCCCAATGGTTCGTCGAACCCGCTGGGCGACGATTTCGATTATGCCGCGGCGTTCAAGTCGCTCGACTATCAGGCGCTGAAGGCCGACCTGACCGCGCTGATGACCGACAGCCAGCCTTGGTGGCCCGCCGACTATGGCCATTATGGGCCCTTCTTCATCCGCATGGCGTGGCACGCCGCGGGCACCTATCGCACCGCCGACGGCCGCGGCGGCGCCAACAGCGGGCAGCAGCGTTTCGCGCCGCTCGACAGCTGGCCCGACAACGGCAATCTCGACAAGGCGCGCCGCCTGCTTTGGCCGATCAAGCAGAAATACGGCAACAAGATCAGCTGGGCCGACCTGTTCATCCTCGCCGGCAATGTCGCGATCGAAAGCATGGGCGGCCCGGTGTTCGGCTTCGGCGGCGGCCGCGCCGATGTGTTTGAGCCCGAGCGTGACATCTATTGGGGTTCGGAAGATAAGTGGGTGAACCAGGGCGTGCAGACGCGCATCTCCCCAGAACATGGCATGCACGAGATCGAAGGGCCGCTCGCCGCGATCCAGATGGGCCTGATCTACGTCAATCCCGAAGGGCCGCAGGGCAATTCGCACGACAATGAAGGGATGGCGCGCGACATGAAGGAAACCTTCGCGCGGATGGCGATGAACGACGAGGAAACCGTCGCGCTGACCGCGGGCGGCCATACTTTCGGCAAGGCGCACGGCAATGGCGACGCGTCGCTGCTCGGTAACGCGCCATCCGGCGGCGACCTTGCCGCGCAGGGCTTCGGCTGGGTCAGCGGCCACGAGAGCGGCGGCATCGGCGAACATACCGTCACCAGCGGTCTCGAAGGGGCGTGGACGAACACGCCCGACAAATGGACCGACAATTTCTTCCGCCTGCTGTTCGATTATGATTACGAACTGGTGCAGTCTCCCGCAGGCGCCAACCAGTGGCAGCCGATCGACCAGAAGGAAGAGGATATGGCTCCCGCGGCCTGGGATCCGAACCTGAAGGTCCCGACGATGATGACCACGGCCGACATGGCGCTCAAGCGCGATCCGGCCTATCGCAAGATCAGCGAGAAATTCCGCGACGACCATGACGCGTTCCGGGACGCTTTTGCGCGCGCCTGGTTCAAGCTGACCCACCGCGACATGGGACCCAAGATCCGTTACCTCGGCCCCGAAGTGCCCGCCGAGGACCTGATCTGGCAGGACCCGATCCCCGCGGGCACCAAGCCGTCGGACGCTGATGTTGCGGCGGTGAAGGACAAGATCGCCAATAGCGGCCTGACCGTCAGCCAGCTGATCAAGACCGCCTGGGCGTCGGCGAGCACCTATCGCAAATCCGACTTCCGCGGCGGTGCCAACGGCGCGCGCGTCCGCTTGGCACCCCAGAAGGACTGGGAGGTCAACGAGCCGGACATGCTCGCCAAGGTACTCGGCACGCTCGACGGGCTGCGTGGCAATCTGTCTATCGCCGACGCGATCGTGCTCGGCGGCGTGGTCGGTCTGGAAAAGGCGATCAGGGATGCGGGCTTCAATGTCGCGGTGCCCTTCACCGGCGGCCGCGGCGACGCGACCGCGGAACAGACCGACGCCGACAGCTTCGCGGTGATGGAGCCCGAGGCTGACGCTTTCCGCAACTATGTCGGCAAGAAGAAGCTGGCGGTGAAGACCGAGGAGATGATGCTCGACCGCGCATCGCTGCTTGGCCTGTCGGTGCCCGAAATGATCGTGCTGATCGGCGGCCTGCGCGTCCTCGGCGCCAACCATGGCGAGCGCGGACACGGCCATTTCACCAAGCGGTCGGGGCAGCTGACGAACGACTTCTTCGTCAATCTGCTCGACATGACCAATGTGTGGAAGGCCGTCGACGGTTCGGACGACCAGGAATATGTCGCGACCGACCGCAAGAGCGGCGGCGAGACCTGGCGCGCGACCCGTGCTGACCTGATCTTCGGCTCCAACGCCGAACTGCGCGCGGTCGCCGAAGTCTACGCCGAGAACGGCCATGAGGAAAAGTTCGTGAAGGACTTCGTCAAGGCCTGGACCAAGGTGATGAACGCCGACCGTTTCGACCTCGCCTGATCTTCTGGCGCCGCTGCCCGCGCATCATGCCGCGGGGGCAGCGGCGGCCGTACAAGACGACGGGTCGCGACCCGCCCCCGGGGACATGGGCCTGGGGGCGGGTCTTCTTTTGGGGCTAGTGCGCATCTTTCGGTGCCGGGCCACCGATCGGCGGAGGCTTGCAGAAGGGCACCATCACCAGCGCGGCGAGGAAGAGATAGGCCATCAGGCGGAAGACATCGTCGAAGGCGAGGGTGAGCGCCTCGCGCCCGACGATGCGGCCGAGCGTGCCTTCGGCCATCTGCTGCGCGAGTGCGGGGTCGGAGACAGTGCGGCCGATATGCTGGGCTAGCGCCGCTGCCGCTTCGTTTGCGGCGTCGGCCGAGCGGCCGAGCGCTTCGGAGAGGCGCAGCATGTGGATGTGCAAATTGTCGCCGAGCCAGGTGTTGACGAGCGCGATGCCGATCGCGCCGCCGAGGTTGCGCATCAGGTTGAATAGCCCTGAGGCATAGCGCAATTCGGGCCCCTCGAAATTGCCGAGCGCGAGCCCGACCGAGGGCACGATGCACAGCATGATCGCGAAACTGCGCACGACCTGCGGCCAGAACAGCGCGGCAAAGCCCCATTCGGGGGTCATGAAGCTGAACATCCAGAGGCCCACCGCGAACAGGCTGAGTCCGAAGGTGATGACGATGCGCTGGTCGACTTTCTGCGACAGCGCGGCGGCGATCGGCACGCCGAGGAGTTGCGCGAGGCCCGAGACGAAGACGGTCGTGCCGATCTCCGACGCGTTATAGCCCTGCACACGGCCGAGGAAGATCGGGACCAGATAGGTGCTCGCGTAAAGGCCGAAGCCGATCACGAGGTTGAAGACGCAGGCGAAGACGAAGGTCGGTTTGCGAAAGGGGGTGAGCTTCACGATCGGGCCGTCCGACCGGAACGAGCGTTCGAGAAAGAGGCCGAAGGCGACGAACGACACCCACGCGCTGATCGCGATTTCGGGTTCACTGAACCAGTCGTGCTTCGGACCCTCCTCGAGCACGAACTCGAGCCCCGCGAGGAACACCGCCATCGACGCGAGATGGACCCAGTCGATACGGCGCAGCATCGGCAGGTTCGGCTTGTCGATCCGCACAAGCGCGAGGATCGCTAGCGTCACCATCGCACCGGGCAAGACGTTGATGAAAAAGACCCAGCGCCAGCCCATAGTGTCGGTGATCCAGCCGCCGACCGTCGGGCCAAGCGTCGGCGCGAGCACCGATACCATGCCGAGGATCGCGGGGATCATCGCGCGCTGCTTGCCCTCGAACAGCATATAGCCCGTCGCGAACACCGTCGGGATCATCGCGCCGCCGACGAAGCCCTGCACGGCGCGGAACAGAATCATCGATTCGATGCTCCACGCGAGCCCGCACAGCACGCTCGCGATCGTGAACAGCCCGGCCGACGCCGCGAACAGCCAGCGCGTCGAGAGCGCCTGCGCGAGGAAAGCGGAGAAGGGGATCATCACCAGCTCGGCCATCAGATAGGCGGTCTGCACCCAGCTGATCTCGTCGGGTCCGGCGCTGAGGCCCGCCTGCACCTCGTTCAAGGAGGCGGCGACGATCTGGATATCGATCAGCGCCATGAACTGGCCGAACGCCATCACCGCAAAGATCAGATACTTCTGCGCGTCGGGCATCGCCGCCGGGTTGAACGGCGCGTCGGCCGGGGCGGCGCTGGCGCCGGGGGTAAGCGGGATGGAGGCCATGGGTCTTGTGTCCTGTCGTCATTATATTATATGCGTCATATAAAAGGAGACGCAAGTGCGCTATTCAACCGAGCACAAGGCCGCGACGCGCGAGCGCGTGCTGAAAGAGGCAGCGAAGGAGATCCGGGCCAAGGGGCCCGAGAATGTCGCGGTGGCTGGTGTCATGGCGCGCGCCGGGCTGACCCACGGCGGTTTCTACGCCCATTTTCCGTCGAAGGACGCGTTGGTGAAAGAGGCGATCGGGACGATGTTCGCCGATGCCCGGGCGCGGACCGAGCGGATCGACGCGAAGGGCGATCCGCGCACGGTGCTGCGCGCCTATGTCGATTTCTATCTGTCGGCGAAGCACCGTGACAGCCGCGACCGGGGGTGCCCGTTGCCGACGTTGTCGGGCGATTTCGCGCGCTCGCAGCCCGCGACGCGTGCGCGTTTCGGTGCGGGGGTCGAGGGGATCGCGAGCCGGCTTGCGGCGCCGCTGGCGGCGCTTGGCTATGCTGATCCTGAAGCGGAATCGCATGCGCTGCTGGCACAGCTCGTCGGTGGTGTCGCGCTAGCGCGTGCAGTTGGTGATGCCGAACTCTCCGATGCGCTGCTGGCCGATACCCACGCGAGCATTGTTGCCCGCTATGAGCTGGAGACCGCGCAATGACGCTCGCGAAGGTGCAGGGGCTGATTGCTACGGGCGGACGCCCGCCGATCGGCGAGACGCTGGGCTTTCAGCTCGTCGACGCGGGCGAGGGCTGGGCGGCGTTCGAGGGCGTACCCGGACCCGAGCATTTCAACCCGATGGGCTTCGTCCACGGCGGCTATGCCGCGACTTTGCTCGATTCTGCCTGCGGTATCGCGGTGGTCACCAAGCTTGCCGACGATCAGGCGATGACGACGCTCGAACTCAAGACCAGCTATCTGAAGGCGATAACGGGGACGACCGGCAAGGTCCGCGCCGAGGGTCATGTCATCTCGATCGGCCGCCGCGTCGCCTATGTCGAGGCGAAGCTGACCGATGCGGAGGGGCGCATCCTCGCGATCGCGACCTCGACGTTGCTGGTGATCCAGCAATGAACGTTCAGGCCGCCATCGAGGCCGAAGCGCCGGTTCGCCGCCGCGTTGCGCTGCCGAAAAAGGCATGGAAGGTCGGACTGATCGCGCTGGTGATCGCAGCCGCCGGTATCTGGTGGCTGCTCGCGCCGCGCACCGCGGAATCGACCGACAACGCCTATCTGCAGGCCGATGCGAGCGAGGTCGCGCCGCGCGTCGGCGGGCTCGTCACCGCGGTGCTGGTGAAGGACAATCAGGCGGTGAGGGCGGGTGATCCGCTCGTCCGCATCGACGTGCGCGACTATGACTCGCGGCTGATGGCGGCCGAGGCTGCGGTCGCCGATGCCGACGCGCAGGTCGCCACCGCGCGCGCGACGCTCGCTTCCCTGGGGGCCGAGCAGAAGCTGGCGGCGGCGCAAATCCGTTCGGTGAACACACAGATCGCCGCGGCCGATGCCGAATATGCGCGCGCGGCGGAGGACCGGCGGCGGTATAATGCATTGCTCGTCGACGGCTTCGTTACCCGCCGCGATACCGAACAGGTCGATGCGACGGCAGTGGGCGCTGCCTCGGCGGCGCAGCGTTCGCGCGCCGACCTCGGCGCGAGCGTCGAGGCGGCGGCGGTAACGCGGGCGAAGGGGCCGATCCTGTCGGCGCAGGTCAAGGCGGCTGAGGCCGAGGCGGCGAAGGCGCGCGCGGCGCTCGCACTCGCGAAGCTCGACCGCGGGCATACGCTCGTCGCCGCGCCGATCGACGGCGTCGTCGGAAACCGGCGCATCCAGGTCGGCGATTATGTCCAGCCGGGATCGCGGCTGCTGTCGGTGGTGCCCGTCAGATCGATCTACGTCGTCGCCAATTTCAAGGAAACGCAGACGCGCGAGATGCGCCCGGGGCAGAAAGCCGACGTCTATGTCGACGCGCTGGGCGAGACGCTGCACGGCACGGTCGAAAGCCTCGCGCCGGGTTCGGGAAGCGCGTTCACTTTGCTGCCATTCGAGCCCGGATCGGGCAATTTCACCAAGATCGTCCAGCGCGTCGGGGTGCGTATTAGGCTCGACCCGGGACAGGCAGCGCTTGCGGCGCTGCGCCCCGGGCTATCGGTGACGGCGAAGGTCCGGCTGCGCTAACTCAGCCCATGGTCAGCATGTCGTCGAGTAGCGCCAGCGCGTCGGTGCGTGGCGCGCCCGCGTCGAGCAGCGGATTGAGGCGGTCGTCGAGGAGCAGGATCGCGAAGCCGTGGACCATGCTCCACGCGCGCGCAGCATGGGCGCGGGTGGCGCGCGCCGCATCGGGATCGCCTTCGTGGGTGGCGGCGACCGAGCCGGTAAGGGTGCCGAACGCGCGCAGCATCGCCTCGTGCAGCGCCGGGCGCGTCTTGTCGAGCCGCTCGCCGCGGAACATCAGCTGGAACAGCCCGGGATCGGCGAGCGCGAATTCGACGTAGGCGCGGCCGATGGCGTTGAGCTTGTCCTGCGGGTTGGCCTGCTGGGCCGCTGCGGCTTGCATGCGGTTGGCGAAGCGGGTGAATCCGACCGCGGCGAGTTCGCTGACCAAACCGGTCAAATCGTCGAAATGATTTTTCGGTGCTGCGTGCGATGCGCCGACCTCGCGCGCCACGCCGCGCAGCGTCAGGCCGGCAATGCCATCGCGGTTGACGATTTCCTCGGCCGCCGCGAGCAGCGCCGCGCGCAGGTCGCCATGATGATAGGGTTTGGTCATGTCGCCCGCATAACGCCGCAATGTTGACGCTGTCAATTTAATGCTTGACTTGCGGTCCAGCGCTCTTCAATATTGACAGTGGAAACATTGAGTCAGAAAGGACGCGCCGATGAAAACCCTGCTCTACGCTCTCGGGCCGATGCTGTTCGACTCGCTTGGCGTGCTCGTTTTTGCGGTGCTGCTCGTTGCCGGCGCGGGGATCGTGCCCGCAACGATTGCGGGCACCGTCGTCGCGCTTGCGGTGGTCGGTTATGAACTGGCGCGCGGCAAGAAGGTCGCGGCGCTGCAATGGATCAGCCTGGCGTCGGTGCTTTTCACCGCCGCGGCGACGCTGTTTACCGGCGATCCGCGGTTCGTGATGGCGAAGCCGACGATCGTCTATCTGATCGTCGGGTCGGTGATGCTGCGTCGCGGCTGGCTCAATCGCTATATCTTGCCCGAGCAGCTGGAACTCGTCGGCGATGTCATGGACCGGTTCGGCATGATCTGGGCGGCGCTGATGTTCGCGAGCGCGGGGCTGAACCTCGTCATCGCGCTCTTCTTCACCGACTGGTGGCCGCTGTTCATCGGGATATTCCCGCTGGCGTCGAAGTTCGGGCTGTTCGCGATCCACATCGCGGTGGTGCATTTTATCGGGCAGGCGCGGCCGCGCCGCCGCGAGGGCGGCGAGCTGCAGCCGCTCGCGGCCGAATAGCTTACTCGGCGTCGAGCCCGTAGGCGGTGTGGAGGACGCGCACCGCGAGTTCGGTTTCATCCTCGTCGATCAGCACGCTGACCTTGATCTCGCTGGTCGAGATCGCTTGGATGTTGATGCCGCGGTCGGCCAATGCGCGGAACATCGTGCTGGCGACCCCCGCGTGGCTCTTCATGCCGACGCCGACGACGCTGATCTTCGCGACCTTGTCGTCGCTGATGATGCGGTTGAAGCCGATCTTTTCCTTCGCGGCTTCGAGCAGGTCGATCGAGCGCAGCAGGTCGGTGGCGGGAACGGTGAAGGTCACGTCGGTCTCGCCCTTTTCGCGGCCGACGTTCTGGATGATCATGTCGACGTTGATCCCGGCCGCAGCGAGCGGGCCGAAGATGTTCGCGACTGCGCCGGGCTTGTCGGGCACGCGTGTGACGATGATCTTCGCTTCATTCTTGTCGTGGGCGATGCCGGTGATCAGCTGCCGTTCCATCTGATGTTCCTCTATTTCCTCGTCGCTGACGATCATCGTGCCTTTTTTTGGTGCCTCGTCGCCCTCGACGAAGCTCGAGAGCACCTGCACGCGCACGCCCTCTTTCATCGCGAGCCCGACCGAACGCGTCTGGAGCACCTTGGCGCCGACGCTCGCGAGTTCGAGCATTTCCTCATAGGTCACATAGTCGAGCTTGCGCGCGCGCGCGACGATGCGCGGGTCGGTCGTATAGACGCCGTCGACGTCGGTGTAGATGTCGCAGCGGTCAGCCTTGAGCGCGGCGGCCACCGCGACGGCACTGGTGTCGGAGCCGCCGCGGCCGAGCGTCGAGACGCGGCCATCGTCCATCAGGCCCTGGAAACCCGGGATGACCGCGACCTCGCCCTTCGCCATCGCGGCGCCGAGCGCGCCGGTGTCGATGTCGGTGATGCGCGCGCGGGCGTGCGCCTCTTCGGTGCGGATCGGAAGCTGCCAGCCGAGCCAGCTGCGCGCGGGGGTGCCCATCGCCTGCAAGGTAAGCGCGAGCAGGCCCGAGGTGATCTGTTCGCCCGCGGCGACCACGACGTCATATTCGGCGGGGTCGTAGCGCGGGTTCGCCTCGCGGCAGAAATTGACGAGCCGGTCGGTTTCGCCCGCCATCGCCGAGACGACGACCGCGACCTCGTTACCGTTCGCGACTTCGCGCGCGACGAGTTTCGCCACGGTGCGAATCCGCTCGGTGCCCGCCATCGACGTGCCCCCGAATTTCATCACGATCCGCGCCATGTCGCCCCGCTTTCCTGATCTGGTTTCCGCCGCAACTTTTCCAAGCATTTCCGCGGCGCTCGCGTCGTTAGGCAAGGGGAAGGGCGATGGCAAGACCGGCATCGTATGCGTCGGATAGAATTTCTTGCATGGCGCGAGGCACGGTGCCACATCGCAGGGCATGAGTACCGCCACGATCAATCCGCACGAAGCCGCCCATTTCGGGGCGCTCGCCGCCGACTGGTGGGATCCGCGCGGCTCGTCGGCGATGCTGCACAAGCTCAATCCGGTACGCCTCGCCTATATCCGCGACCAGATCGACGCGCATTGGCATGTCGATGCGCGCGAGCGTTATGCACTGGCCGGGCGGAGCGCGATCGATGTCGGTTGTGGCGCGGGCCTGCTCGCCGAGCCGCTCGCGCGGATGGGCGCGAGGGTGACGGGCGTCGACGCGGCGCCCGAGAATATCGCCGCGGCGCAGGGCCATGCGGCGGGGCAGGGGCTTGCGATCACCTACTTCGCTGGCGAACTCGCCGCGCTGCCGCCTGCGACCTTCGACCTCGTCACCTCGATGGAAGTCGTCGAGCATGTTACTGACCCTGCCGCCTTCATCGGCGAACTCGCGACGCGTCTTGCGCCCGGCGGGCTGATGATCCTGTCGACACCGAACCGGACGATGCTGTCGAAGCTGCTGCTCGTCGAGGCGGCCGAACGGATCGGCGCGGTGCCGCGCGGGACGCACGACTGGGACCAGTTTCTGAAGCCCGAGGAGCTGACCAAGCTGCTCGAGGGCGCGGGGCTGGAGGTTATCGACCGCTCCGGTCTGTCGCCATCGGCCGCGAAGGGCTTCAAGCTCGGCGGCAGCGAGGCGCTCAACTATCTTGTGGCAGCGCGGTGGCCGGCCTGAGTCGCGATCCACGCGTGGACGCCTATATCGCGAAAGCGCAGCCCTTTGCGCAGCCGATCCTGAATCACCTTCGCGAACTGGTGCACAAACATGCGCCGGGCACCGAAGAGACGCTGAAATGGGGCGTGCCGGCCTTCGTGCTAAAGGGGCAAAATCTGGCGGGAATGGCGGCGTTCAAGGGCCATGCGACCTTCGGTTTCTGGCGCGACGAGGAGGTCACCGGATCGCCGCGCGATACCGGCGCGATGGGCAGCATGGGACGGCTGGCCTCGCTGGCCGATCTGCCCTCCGACACGGAGATGGCAGCGTTCATAGCCAGGGCGGCGGCGCTCTGTGCCGGGGGGAAGCCGAAACGCCCGGCGCCGAAGCCCAAGGTGGCGCTCGATCTGCCGGCCGACCTCGGCACGGCGCTGAAGGCCAATACCGCGGCGCAAGGCCATTGGGACGCCTTCTCGCCCGGCAAGCGGCGCGACTATATCGAATGGGTGCTCGAGGCGAAGCGCGAAGAAACGCGCGCCAAACGCATCGAAATGATCGTAGCGCAGGTGGCCGAGGGCAAGGATCGGAACTGGAAATACAAGAGCTGTTGAGCAGCCAACTCGTAATTGCGAGCAAAGCGAAGCAATCCAGGACGGTTTACGACCTACTCTGGATTGCCGCGTCGCCTTCGGCTCCTCGCAATGGCGGCGTTTAGAAATCCACATCCTCGTAGTATTTTGGCGGCGACACGATCTCCATTCGCTCCGCCAGCAGCGGGCGGAAGCTCGGGCGTGATTTCAGCCCCGAATACCAGCCCTTCGTCTGTTCGTGCCCCGTCCAGTCGATGCCTCCGAGATAGTCGGCGACCGAGATATGCGCCGCCGCCGTCAGGTCGGCGAGGCTCATCGTCGCGCCGGCGAGCCAGGTGCGGTGGTCGATGAGGTAATCGACATAGTCGAGATGGTTGTTCGCCGCCTTCATCGCCTCGCGCAGCGCGCCGCCGTCGGGCGGCTGGCGGTGGACGATGCGTTTTTGCATCCGTTCGAACAGCAAGGGGCCCGTGACTTCATAATAGAAGTCGTGATCGAACCATGACGTCAGGCGGCGGATCTCGGCGCGGTTCGCCGCGGTGCCGTTGATCATCGCCTTGCCTTCGACGGTCTCCTCGAAATATTCGGCGATCGCATTGCTGTCCATCAGCACCTGACCGCGCGCCTGATCGACCATGACGGGGGTGCGCCCCGCCGGGTTCAGATCGATAAACTCGTCGCGGCGCTCCCACGGCGATTCGCGCACCAATTCATAACCGACGCCCTTTTCGCCCAGCAAAAGGCGGACCTTGCGCGAAAAGGGACAGAGCGGGAATTGATAGAGTTGCCACATGCATCCGGCATAGCGGCAGCGGGGCGCCGCGCGCAACGCCTATGGCGCGCGCCGGCACAGCGATTGTGGATTAAGCGTCAGCGGCGCGAGGCTTCGCGCTCGCGTTCCCACTGCGCCGCAAAGTCGCGCGCCATGTCCTTGAACACCGGCGCATAAGCTGCGAGCGCCGAGGCGGCATGGCCTGCCATGCGGGTACCCGCGCGGACGTCGGCGCCCATGCGCTCGGCATATTCGGGATCGCGGCCGGTCATATCGCCGAGCGTGGCGTCGGGCGGGATATAAGCGGCGTCGGATTCGGGATCGATCTGCGCCACGGCCTTCGCAAGCGGGCCGACCTGCATCTGCATCAGCGCCGCGACCATCGCGGTGACGGTGTCGGCCATCCGGTCCTGCGCTACGGGGTCGTTGAGCGTTTCGACGGCGCCCTGCATTTCATGGGCGGCAGCCGGAAGCGGCGCTGCGAGCGCGAGCAGGGGGAGGGCGATCAACGCAAAACGGGTCATGGCTCCATCCTTTCAAAGGACGTCAGGTTCAGCAAAGCGGCGTTTATAGGAAAGTGACGCTTTCGCTGCGGTGAACGCGTTTGAGACTTGCGATAAGCCGCGACACTAGCGCGATAAACGGTCCTCCCCATGGCTTTGCCACAGGGAGGATCAACCTATTCCGCCGCAACCACCTCGGCTTCGGCATTGCTCAGCGGATGCGCAAGGCGGGTAAGCATTTCCTTCGGGCAAACCTGCCAGAACTGGTCCCGCCAGCGGTCCCAGTCGGCGAGGACTTCGCTCGACCATTTGCTGCCGGTAGCCTGCGCATGGTCCTCGACGAGTTCCTTCACCACGGCTTCCCAATGCGTGCTCTCGATCCGCTGCCAGACGATCGATTCGCCGTTGGCGCGGCGTTCGAACTGGCCGTCGGTGTCGAGGATGAACGCCATGCCGCCGGTCATGCCGGCGCCGAAGTTCGATCCGACGGGGCCGAGGATGACCGCGGTGCCGCCGGTCATATATTCGCAGCCATTCGCGCCGCAGCCCTCGACGACGACCTTCGCGCCCGAATTGCGCACCGCGAAACGCTCGCCCGCCTGACCCGCCGCGAGCAGGGTGCCCGCGGTCGCGCCGTAGAGGACGGTGTTGCCGATGATGCTGTTGTGCTGGCTGACGAGCGGGCTCGACACCGTCGGGCGCACGACAATGCGGCCGCCCGACAGGCCCTTGCCGACATAGTCGTTGGCGTCACCGAACACTTCCAATGTGATGCCGCTGCACAGGAAGGCGCCGAGCGACTGGCCCGCGGTGCCGCGCAGGCGCACCTGCACATGATTGTCGGCGAGACCCTGCATGCCGAAGCGCGCGGTGACCTCGGCCGACAGGCGGGTGCCGACGGCGCGGTGCGTGTTGCGGACGTTGTACGTCAGCTGCATGCGTTCGCCGCGCTCGAACAAAGGCTTGGCGTCGTTCAATATCTGCGCGTCGAGGCTGTCGGGAACCGGGTTGCGGAAGCTCGGCCCTTGCGACCGGCGCTGGTCGTCAGGCGCGTCGACTTTCGCGAGGATCGGGTTCAAATCGAGGTCGTCGAGATGTTCGGCGCCGCGGCTGACCTGACGGAGCAATTCGGTGCGGCCGATCACCTCGTCGAGGCTGCGGCAACCGAGCTTCGCGAGGATTTCGCGGACCTCCTCGGCGATGAAGGTCATCAGGTTGATGACCTTTTCGGGCGAGCCGGTGAACTTCTGGCGCAGCTTCTCGTCCTGCGTGCAGACGCCGACCGGGCAGGTGTTGCTGTGGCACTGGCGCACCATGATACAGCCCATCGCGACGAGGCTGAGTGTGCCGATGCCATATTCCTCGGCACCGAGGATCGCCGCGATCACGATGTCGCGCCCGGTTTTGAGCCCACCGTCGGTGCGCAGGCGGATACGGTGGCGCAGGCCGTTGAGCGTGAGGACCTGATTGACTTCGGACAGGCCCATTTCCCACGGGGTGCCGGCATATTTGACACTGGTCTGCGGGCTGGCGCCGGTGCCGCCGGTGTTGCCCGCGACGAGGATGACGTCGGCGTGCGCCTTGGCGACGCCAGCCGCCACGGTGCCGATGCCCGCCGAGCTCACGAGCTTGACGCAGACGCGCGCCTTCGGGTTGATCTGCTTGAGGTCGTAGATGAGCTGCGCCAGATCCTCGATCGAATAGATGTCGTGGTGCGGCGGCGGGCTGATCAACGTCACACCCGGCGTCGCATGGCGCAACCGCGCGATGAACTCGGTGACCTTGAAGCCCGGAAGCTGGCCGCCTTCGCCGGGCTTTGCGCCCTGCGCGACCTTGATCTCGATCTCGTCGCACGCTCCGAGATATTCGGCGGTGACGCCGAAGCGGCCCGACGCGATCTGCTTGATGTTGCTGTTGGCGTTGTCGCCGTTTGCATAGGGGCGATAGCGTTCGCTCGCTTCGCCGCCTTCGCCCGACACCGCTTTGGCGCCGATGCGGTTCATCGCGATCGCCAGCGTCTCATGCGCTTCGGGCGACAGCGCGCCGAGCGACATGCCCGGGGTGACGAAACGCTTGCGGATCTCGGTGATCGCCTCGACGCTATCGAGCTGGACGCCTTGCGCCGGATAGTTGAACTCCATCAGGTCGCGCAGATAGATCGGCGGCAGGTCGGCGACCCCGCGCGCGAATTGCAGATAGGTCGAGTAGCTGTCGGTCGCGACCGCGGTTTGCAGCAGGTGCATCAACTGCGCCGAATAGGCGTGCGCTTCGCCGCCTGCACGCTGGCGATAGAAGCCGCCGATCGGCAGGGTGGTGACGCGCTTGTCGAACGCCGCCGTGTGCTTGTCGGTCGCGTTGATGAAGAGCGACTGATAGCCTTCGCCCGAAATCTTGGCCGGCATGCCGGGGAAAAGATCGTTGACGAGCGCGCGGCTGAGACCGACCGCCTCGAAATTATAACCGCCGCGATAGGAGGAGATCACCGCGATCCCCATCTTGGCGAGAATCTTGAGCAGCCCGTCGTCGATCGCCTTGCGGAAGCGCAAATGGCAGTCGTTCAGCGATAGCTCGCTACCGAACAGCCCGCGCGTCCAGCGGTCGGCGATCGCCGCTTCCGCGAGATAGGCGTGCACCGTCGTCGCGCCGACGCCGACGAGCACGGCAAAGGCGTGGGTGTCGAGCACTTCAGCCGAACGCACGTTGATCGAGGCGTAGCTGCGCAGGCCCTTGCGCACGAGGTGCGTGTGGACAGCTGCGGCGGCGAGAACCATCGCGACGCCGACGCGGCCTTCGCCGATATTCTGGTCCGACAGGAAGAGTTCCGAGCGGCCCGCGCGCACGGCGTCTTCGGCCTCGCGGCGGACTCGGGCGATCGCCTCGCGGAGCGTCGACGCATCGCCGCCCGCGGCAAAGGTGCAGTCGATGTCGGCGACGGCATCGCCGAAATAGGCGCGCAGCCGATCCCAGTCTTCGCCGACAAGCACCGGGCTGTCGATCACGAGGACGTGATCGCTCTGCCCCTTTTCGTCGAGGATGTTCGCGAGGTTCGCGAAGCGCGTCTTCAGGCTCATCACATGCCGTTCGCGCAGACTGTCGATCGGCGGGTTGGTGACCTGGCTGAAATTCTGGCGGAAGAATTGCGCGACGTGCCGCGGCTTGTCGGAGATGACCGCGAGCGGCGTGTCGTCGCCCATCGAGCCGATCGCTTCCTTGGCATCCTCGACCATCGGCGACAGGATCAGTTCCATATCCTCCATGGTGAGGCCCGCGGCGACCTGACGGCGGAGCAATTCGCTGCGCTCGAAGGTCGGCAGGCTCGACTTGCCGCCCTTCGGCAGGTCGGCCATCGTGCGGAAGCCCTTGACGCGCGAACGATAATCCTGCGCGTCGGCGATCTTGTCCTTGATCGCGAGATCTTCGTAGAGCGTCCCTTCGTCGAGATCGACCGCGATCATCTGGCCGGGGCCGAGGCGACCTTTCTTGCGGATGCTCGCTTCGGGAAGCAGCACCATGCCGCTTTCGGACCCGACGACGAGCAGATTGTCGGCGGTCAGCGTATAGCGCAGCGGGCGGAGCGCGTTGCGGTCCATGCCCGCGACCGCCCAGCGGCCGTCGGTCATCGCGAGCGCGGCGGGGCCGTCCCACGGCTCCATCACGCTGGCGAGGTAGGAGTACATCGCGCGGTGGTTGTCGGGGACGTCGCACTCGGTCGTCCACGCCTCGGGGACGAGGATCAGCTTGGCGGTCGGCGCGTCGCGGCCGGCGCGGCACAGCGCCTCGAACACCGCGTCGAGCGCGGCGGTGTCCGACGCGCCCGCCGGGATCACCGGCTTGATGTCTTCCGAATGCTCGCCGAACGCGAGGCTGGCCATCTTGATCTCGTGGCTCTTCATCCAGTTCTTGTTGCCGCGGATCGTGTTGATCTCGCCATTGTGGGCGAGGCAGCGGAACGGCTGCGCCAGCCACCATTGCGGGAAGGTGTTGGTCGAATAGCGCTGGTGGAAGATCGCGACGCGGCTTTCGAACAGCTTGTTCGTGAGGTCGGGAAAGAAGTCCGCGAGGCTCTCGGCAAGGAACAGGCCCTTGTAGATGATCGAGCGCGCCGACAGGCTGCAGATATAGAAGTCGGCGATCTGCGCCGCGATCACCTTCTTCTCGATCCGGCGGCGGACGAGATAGAGCTGCTTTTCGAACTCGGCGACCGTCTGTTCGTCGGGCAGGGGCCCCGCGATCATGATTTGCTCGATCTCGGGGCGCGTACGCTGCGCCTTGTCGCCGATCACCGACACATCGACGGGAACCTGGCGCCAGCCATAGATGGTAAAGCCGGCGTCGATGATCTCGGCCTCGACGATCGTGCGGCATTCCTCCTGCGCGCCCAGATCGGTGCGCGGCAGGAAGATCATGCCGACGGCGAGGCGGTTCGGGCGCACCTTGTGGCCCGATGCCGCGATCGCATCGTCGAAGAAGCGGACGGGCAGGTCGACATGGATGCCCGCCCCATCCCCGGTCTTGCCGTCGGCGTCGACCGCGCCGCGGTGCCACACGGCACGCAAGGCTTCGATCGCCGCCTCGACAACGCGGCGCGACGGCTTGCCGTCGGTCGCCGCGACCATGCCGACGCCGCAGGCATCGGATTCCATGTCGGGGCGATACATGCCTTCGGCTGCAAGCCGCGCGTGCTCGGGGGTGGGGTAGTGGGTCATCATCTTCGTCCTGACAGGCTGGATGCCTATTTGTTGGGCAGCTTCGAGCGCTTGCTTGCATTGGCCGCCGCTTCCTCGGCGGCCTGCTGCGCAGCGAGCGATGCATTTTCGTACGCGGTCTCGAGATCTTCGACGCGCTTGAGATCGGCGGCCGACCAGTTGCTGCGGTCATAGGCGGGGTCGGCGACCGCATCGACTGCAACGGCAGCGTCGGCCGCAGCCTCCGCGGCCACTGCTGCATCGGCGGCCGCGTCGACGGCATAATCGTCGGCCGCCTCGACCGCGACAGCGTCGGTCGCTTCGACGCTGTCGGTCTTCCACATGTCGCGCTGTTCCTTCAGCACCTTCACATCGACCTTCATCAGCTTGGCAAGCTTGCCGAGTTCCTTGTCGTCAAAGTCCGAAAGCTGCTTTTCCTTCGGCAGGTCCTTGAAATCCTTCTCGAGCTCGGGTGCGCGGTCGATGAATTTGGTGATCAGCGGCGGCACCGCCCTGATCACCGCGACCATCACCTCGGGATCAGCCTGCAGCGCCATCCATTCATTGGCGTAGAGCGTGCCGGTCGGGGTCGCGAGAAAGCCGTTGAGGTCGGTGAGTTGCGCCGCGGTGAACTTGCGCGCATAGGCTTTGGACATTCCTTCGCGCATCGGCGGCTCCATGTCGCCCAGCACTTCGCTGATCAGCGGCTTGATCACCTTGGTAATCTGGTCTTCGCGCTCCTTGCGATGCGGGTCGAACATATCGGCGACCTTGCCCTTGGTCGCTTCGTCGAGCTTGGCGATCTGTTCGCTTTCGACGCCGGTCTGGATCGAGAGCATCAGGTCGGACTGGCCGCCGAACTCGCCCATGATCGTCTTGAACATCTTGCCATAGAGATTGTCGATCATCTTCTCCAGGCTGCCGGCGGGGATCAGCGCACCCATCGTCTTTTGCGCGAGCGTCAGGCGGGCGGGTTCGATCGGCGGCAGGCTGCTGGTGTCGAACATTTTTTCGACGAGCGCGATCGCCTCGTCCATTTCCTTCTGCATCTTCGCCTTTGCCTCTTCGGCAGCGGCCTTGCTGTCATACTCGCTCGATGCCTCATCCTCGACCTGCGGCGGCGAGGGAACGGTAACCACTTCGGCCACCGGGGCTTCCTTCGGCGCGGCAAAAGCGTGTGCAGGCGCGATCGCGATCGCACCGGCGAGCAGGATCGATTTGAACGTCGGCGTCATGAAAATTCCTTCCCTGTTGGTCATGCCGCCTTCTTTTCGCTTTTCGCCTTCGCTTTCAACCACTTTGCCATCTGGTCGCTGACATCGCGCCCATCGCGGATGCCCCAGACGACCAGGCTGGCACCGCGAACGATGTCGCCGGCGGCAAAAACGCCGGGCAGGCTGGTCATCATCGTCTGGTGATCGACGCGCAAAGTGCCCCAGCGCGTGACCGAAAGGTCGGGTGAGCCAAACAGGTGCGGCAGTTCCTCGGGATCGAAGCCCAATGCCTTGATCACCATGTCGGCGGGCACATCGAACTTGCGGCCGGGATCGGCCTCGGGGCTGCGGCGACCGCTCGCGTCGGGCGCGCCGAGGCGCATGCCCGCGACCGCGACCTCTTTTACACGCTTGTCGGCGGTGAAGCTTTCGGGGGCGGAGAGCCAGACGAATTCGACGCCTTCCTCTTCTGCGTTCGCGACCTCACGCTGCGATCCGGGCATATTCTCGCGGTCGCGGCGGTAGAGGCATTTCACCGACTTCGCGCCCTGCCGCACCGCGGTGCGGACGCAGTCCATCGCGGTGTCGCCGCCGCCGATCACAACGACATGCTTGCCCTTGGCATCGAGGCGGCCGTCGTCGAACGCGGGAACATCGTCGCCGAAGCTCTTGCGGTTCGATGCGATCAAATAGTCGAGCGCCGCGATCACGCCGTCTGCACCATTGCCGGGGACATTGATCTCGCGCGCCTTGTACACGCCCGTTGCGATCAGGATCGCGTCATGCTTCTGCCGGAGTGCGTCGAGTGTCGCATCTTCGCCGACCGCGAAGCCGAGATGGAAGTGGATGCCGCCCGCGACCAGCCGGTCGATACGTCGCATCACCACATCCTTCTCCAGCTTGAAGCCGGGGATGCCATAAGTCAGCAGCCCGCCGGCGCGGTCGTGGCGGTCATAGACATGGACCTCGTGCCCCGCGGCGCGCAGATATTCGGCGGCCGTCAGGCCCGCGGGCCCGGCGCCGATGACGCCGACCGACTGGCCAGTCGCGGCGCCCGCGTGCAGCGGCTCGACCCAGCCCTCGGCCCAGGCGGTGTCGGTGATATATTTCTCGACGCTGCCGATCGTCACCGCGCCATGGCCCGAAAATTCGATGACGCAATTGCCTTCGCACAGGCGATCCTGCGGACAGATGCGGCCGCAGATCTCGGGCATCGTCGAGGTCGCGTTGCTGAGCTCATAGGCTTCCCGCAGGCGGCCCTCGGCGGTCAGGCGCAGCCAGTCGGGAATATGATTGTGGAGCGGGCAATGCACCGAGCAATAGGGCACGCCGCACTGTGAACAGCGCGCCGCCTGTGCGTCGGCGTCGGGCGCCGCGTAGCGCTCGGCGATCTCGCGAAAGTCGCGCGCGCGTTCTTCGGCGGAGCGCTTGTCCGGATAGGATTGTTCACGCTCCACAAACTGGAGCATGCGATCGGAAGCCATGCAATATCCCCTTCGTTGAGAGGCGAATTGCATGGTCGAAATTAGGCTGTCACGACCAAATTGCGAGTTAGGACAGCATTGCTAACCTAAAATAAGGGTAAATTTACCTCAAAACGTGTCCGCGCAATTATCTTTCGTCAATTGATACCGATTCGGACCTATCTCATGCCGAGCCAGATCAGCGCGGCGACGCCCGCGATGATTCGATACCAGGCGAAGGGCGCAAAGCCGTATCGCGTGACGACCGCGAGGAATGCCTTGATCACCGCCCACGCGACGACGAAAGAGACGAGCGAGCCCACCGCGATCAGGCTGAGATCGTTCGTCGTGATCGCATCGCGATGCTTGAACAGCTGCAGCACGGTCGCGCCCGTCAGCGTCGGGAGTGCGAGGAAGAAGCTGAACTCGGCTGCGGTCTTGCGGTCGACCCCGAACGACATCGCGCCGAGGATCGTCGCGCCCGAGCGGCTGACCCCCGGGATCATCGCGATGCACTGGACGAGCCCGACGAGCATCGATTGCCGAGCCGACACATTCGCGACGCCGCCGACGTCTTTCGTCTTCGCGAAACGCTCGACGAGCAGGATGGCAAAGCCGCCGATGATCAGTGCCCAGGCGACGACAACGGCGTTCTCGAGCAGCAGCTCGATATAGTCGCCGAAGGCGAGGCCGAGGATGACCGCCGGGAAGAAAGCGAGAAGAAGGTTGCGCACGAAAGCGATCGCGACCGGGTCGCGGCGGAAGAAGCCGGTGAACATCTCCCAGAAGAGTTTCCGGTACAGGACGACGATCGCGAGGATCGCGCCCGGCTGGATCGCGATGTTGAAGATCGCCCAGCGCGCGGCGTCATAGCCGAGCAATTCGGTCGCGAGGATAAGGTGCCCCGTCGAGGAGACGGGCAAAAACTCGGTCAAACCCTCGACGATGCCGAGGATGATTGCGGTCAGCCAGATACTCATTATCGCGAGGCGAACTGCGCGAAGCGGCCGTGGCGGCGATATTGGACGAGCCAGCCCTCGGCGACCGAGGCGAGCGAGGTCGGCGTGACGCCGAGCTGGGCGAGGCTCGTGGCGCCGTCGGCGACGACATTGTCGCGCTGGAGCATCAGCCATTGATCCTTGGTGATCGGCGCGCCGGGCGCCCAGCCGAAGCCGCTCGCGAGCGCCGAGGCGACGAAGTCGGGCACGTCGACGAACAGCGGCGAGCGGCCGGTCGCATTGGCAACCCAGCGAAGCAATTCGGCCATCGTCAGCACCTGCGGCCCGCCGAGTTCGAAAGTCTTGCCTGCAGCGTCGCTGCCGAGCGCCGCGACCACCGCATCGGCGACGTCGCCGACATAGACGGGCTGAAATTTCGCATTCGGGGCGATCACCGGAACCACCGGCGCCATGCGCATCATCGTGGCGAAGCGATTGATGAACTGGTCCTCGCGGCCGAACAGGATCGACGGGCGCAGGATCGCGGCGTCGGCAAAGGCCGCGCGGACCGCCGCTTCGCCATAGCCCTTGCTGCGGCCATAGGCCGAGGCGCTCGCGGGATCGGCGCCGATCGCCGAGACATGAACGAGCGCACCGGCGCCCGCCGCCTTGGCTGCGGTCGCGACATGGCCCGCGCCGTCGGCCTGCACCGCCTGCATGTCACCGAACGCGCCGACGAGGTTGATGACGGCGTCGCTGCCCTGCACAGCGCGCAGGACGCTCGCCGCGTCGCGAACATCGACCGCGACGAACTGGGTCTGGCCGAGCCCGCCGAGCGGCTTCAGGAAGGTCGCGGCGCGGGGTTCGCGCTGCGCGATGCGAACGCGCGCACCGCGTGCGAGCAGGCGCTGCACGACATAGCGGCCGAGGAAGCCGCCGCCCCCCAATACCGTGATCAATTGCCCGTCGAGTTTCTGCATGTCGTCCGCCTGTGATCGATTCTCTGGATGGCGCGGGGCGCGCCGAAGGCCTTCCCATGCCGCGAAGCGGGGAGGGGAGCAAGGGGCGAGGACGGCATTCCGACGCGAAACCGGCAGCTTTGCGATAAAATGCACTCTGGCTGGTCCGACGCGGTTGACAAGCCGACATACGCGCCGCTAAGCGCCCGCTCCTACCCCGTGCCCAGATGGCGGAATTGGTAGACGCACCAGCTTCAGGTGCTGGCGATCGCAAGGTCGTGGAGGTTCGAGTCCTCTTCTGGGCACCATTTTCCCCTATCACGACGCCCCAGAACCATCGACAAAACGGCAGAAATCTGCCATTTTATCCTTGGTCTTGTCTTTGGGCGTCCGAGGAAGTTTCACTCGATCTCACCAAAAACGGGCCACCGAAACGGGGCACGATGGCCCGGGAAATTTCGGTGGCCCCTTTTGTCGATTTTGAGCCCGCTCCTCCCGCTCTGGCCAAGGCCTGTTTGCAGGAGTCGCCCCCCAATGCCCCTTACCGATACCCAGATCCGTTCGCTCAAACCCGAGAGCCGTCCCTACAAGCGGGCCGATGCCAATGGTCTCTACATCGAGGTCAGGCCGACGGGCGCTAAGCTGTGGCGATACAAATATGGCTTCATGGGCAAGGACAATCGCATCGCGCTTGGACTTTATCCCGAAGTGAGCTTGGCAGAGGCGAGGCGCCTTCGCGATGATGCGCGCCGAAAGCTTCGCGACGGGATCGATCCGCTGGCGGAGCGAAAGCGCGATAAGCTTGTCGCTCAGTACAAGGCCGCCAACACCTTCGGCGACATCGCCAAGGAGTATATCGACAAATCGGTTGCCGATGGCCGGGCGGATGCAACCACGGTCAAGGCCAACTGGCTCCTCGATCAATTGAAGCCTATCGCCGCAATGCCTGTCGCTGACCTCAAGCCGGTCGACGTCCTTGCCGCGCTCAAGAAAATTGAAGCGCGGGGTAAATATGAAACGACGCGCCGTGCCCGGTCCTTTGCCAGCAGAGTGTTCCGCTACGCGGTCGCGACAGGGCGGGGTGAAAGCGACCCCACGGCGGTCCTGCGCGGAGCGCTCATCGCGCCGCGTGTGACGCACCACGCAGCACTTCTTGAACCGGAAGCCGTCGGCGCGTTCCTGCGAACGATCGATGGTTATACCGGGAACGCCATCACGCGGCTCGGATGCCAGATCGCACCCCATGTGATGGCCCGTCCGGGTGAGATGCGCAAAGCGCTGTGGCCCGAGATTGATTTCGAGAATGCCGTATGGAGCATCCCGGCCGAGCGAATGAAGATGCGGCGTCCCCACGCCGTACCCTTGTCGCGTCAGGTGATCGCCTACCTCAAGCAGCTCCATGAACTGACGGGGCCCGAGGGCTTCGTATTTCCGGCATTTCATACATCGCGCCGGCCGATGAGCGAGAACACCCTAAACCAGGCGTTCCGGCGGATGGGATATTCGACCGGAGAAGTTACCGCTCACGGCCTTCGGACGACCGCCTCGTCACTGCTCAATGAAAGCGGCAAGTGGCACCCCGATGCGATCGAGCGGTCGCTTGCGCACGCCGACGCCAATGCGGTTCGCGGCACCTACAATCGCGGACGCTACTGGAATGAGCGCGTCGCGATGCACCAATGGTGGAGCGATTATCTCGATGCCCTTCGTGCATCCGATGAAGGCCAGATTGCGGCACTGACTGCGAAATGAACCCCTTCCACTTGCAAATTCACCGAATTGTTCCTATGAATGATATTGTGGAATTTCATTCAGGAGAATGTTGTGGCGACGCGGCTGGTTTCTCAAGCGGATCAGAGCCGAGTTCTTTCGGAAGCGGTCGCGCGCGTCGCCACGTGCTGGAAATTGACCAACGAGCAATTGGGTGCGGTCGTCGGCATTTCTGCTGCCACGGCGTCTCGACTTCGGTCCGGCGGCTACAAACTCCAGCGAGTCGAGAAAGCGTTCGAGCTGGGGCAGTATCTCATTCGCCTTTTTCGCAGCCTCGATGCGCTCATGGGGAGCGACGATGCGGCCTCAATATCGTGGCTGAAATCCGAGAATCTGGACCTCGGTGGCAGACCTATCGATCTGATCCGGACGATCCGCGGTTTGAGCGAGGTAGCCGACTATGTCGATGACTACCGCGCCCGCGTTTGAACAAACGCCGAAGCCAGAGCATTTTCGCGTCTATAGTGGAAAGCTCTGGCGGATTGTTGAGGCGCAGCATCGGATTTCGACAAACCGTCTCGCGGCTGGCGCGGAAGATCAGGCTTTGCTCGAACGGTTGGCCGACGACGTGAAGCCGAACATGCCCGTGGCGGCCAGGGATCTCCACTACTTGCTCGCCACCCCGTTTCGTTACGGACACAAGAGTAGTTCAAGATTCCGTCGCGTCGGCGAAAAACCCGGCATCTTCTATGCGGCTGAGACAATCGACACGGCGATCGCGGAGACAGCCTATTGGCGTCTTCGATTCTATTCCCGATCGCCGGAGGCTCAACCGCCGAGCACTACTGTGGAGCATTCGGCAATCAGCGTTTCCGTGAGCATGGATCGCATGCTCGATCTGTGCGCGCAGCCATTTGTCGGGGGTGCATCGCTATGGATGTCGCCGGATGATTATTCGGCGTGTCAGTTGTTTGCCGTTGAGGCACGGTTAATCGAGGCGCAAGCAATACGTTACGCGTCCGTTCGAGACCCTCAGCATCGCGCGAATGTCGCCTTGTTTGACGCATCCGTCTTCCACGATCGGGAGCCTCGCAATGCCCAAACCTGGCATTTTCGTTACGAGCGGGGCGAGCTTACCGCATTCGGGGCATTTCCCTCCAACGACCGGTTCAGCTTTCGGCCGTCCGACTTCGGGCTCTCTGCCAGGCGCCCAGTCGCGGGCCGCGGATAAAGATAGCTATTCGATTCTTATCCCGGCGGTCGCAAGCATCGATCCGGCCCACGCGCAACCAGTCGGAGTGTCGCCTAAGTCATTGATTTATGGGGTCGATGGTGCCGCTTACAGGACTCGAACCTGTGACCCCATCATTACGAATGATGTGCTCTACCAACTGAGCTAAAGCGGCAACGAGGGGCGCCTCTACCAGCGTGTCGGCGCGAAAACAAGCGTCGTGGCGCACTTTCCCTCGAGGACCGCAACAGACGGTTTGCGACCGCATTCTCCTTCAACCGGATAGCGAGCGATCGAGCCGTTTTCGATTTGAAAGGGAGCTTCTGCCATCGGGCGCAGCCCCGAAATCGAATGCAGGAGTCTATATAAAGTGCCCACCCTCATGGCTGAATGTCCGTCCCTTTTTCCCGATATCGAGATCGCCGGGGCCGTGGGTCATGCTAAAAAGAAGCGGGGTCCGAAGCCCAAGCCGGTTGTCGAGTTCCCGCAGGCTTTGGAAGGGGACTGGGTCGACCCATCCTCCTTTCCGGAAGCACTCGCGCTGCACATGCGGCGGCATGGCGACAGCTGCAATCATCTCCATCGCGCGATTATCGGCCCGCGCGACAAGACCGATCGCAAGACGATCCAGACTTGGGTTCTAGGGACAAGAGCGCCGGGAACGATCGAGAGCCTCGCCGTGCTCGAACGGATCGAGCACCGCTATCGGCTTCCCGCGGGATATTTTCGGGACAAGCTGGACCGAAGTGGCCGCGCTACGGCCAGGCGGGCCATTCCCACATTGTGCACGCCCGAGCGACGCCGGCTCGCGTGGCACCTCCCCGGCGATTTCGCGAAGCGCCCCAAGCGTGAACGCGATGAAATATTGGAATGGGTGCGCTCGGTCATCATTGCCGGCACTACGGACTATCGGCGCTTCCAGCGTGGAGCGACGCAGCAGCGCTTCTCTCTCCGTTTCCCGCGGATCGACTGCCATGATTTCGTACCGGGCGATGTAGCTGTCGCTGCAGCGGACCCAGTCGACGAGAATCTGCCCGGTTGCCGCGACGCGCCCTTGCATCTCCAGCATGAGGTAGGCCGTCTTATCGCGTTCAAGACATCTACGCTGGCTCCATCGGGGCTGTTACGTCAGGGCATGTGGGGTGAGGAGACCGCGTCGCAGAAGCTCGAACATCTGGGACTTCTCTTCGGCGCGCTGCGCTCGCCGCTCGACAGCGAGGTCAAGGGCCATGGCGTTCCGCTCGACCGGCTGTGCCTGGCCATGCTTCTCTTTCCTTCGGTCTGGGATTGGTATCTCCAGTGGCGCGAGGATCGCCGCGGCTTCTACACGAGCTGGGAGGTCAATATGCTCGACTTCGCGCTGTCGCTCTCGCGCGACAAGACGGGCTGGATGCGGCAGAATCCGGGGCTTGCGGGCGCGCTGCAACCAGTCGATGGCCTGATATCGCCGAGCGAGATCGACGAAGCCCGGCAGGACTGGGATGCCCTTTGCGATCGCTTCACCATCTATGCGTTGAACCGGAAGAAGGATGTCCAGCGCGTCGCGAAGGTCCACCGCGATCCGTTCGAACCGATACTGCCGATCCTCGAAGCGGCGAGCCCCGTCGGCGAGTATCGCAAGATCACCGAGGAAATATTGGACCGGATGCCGAATGCACGGCGTCACCCAAAGTCGGCTGCCGAGGCCGTGCGCGCCTTCTTGATGTTGCGTTTCGGATTACATCTCGGACTACGCCAGAAGAATCTGCGGCAGCTTCGTTTCTGCGTCCGGGGCGGACGGCACAGCACTGAGAAGCAGCTTGAGATGCTGAAATGCGGCGAACTCAGATGGAATGATCTTTCGGGTGGATGGGAGGTCTTCATTCCGGCGGTCGCCTTCAAGAACGCGTCCTCCTCCTTCTTCAGCAGGAAGCCTTACCGGCTCCTGCTTCCCGATCTCGGGCGGCTCTACGAGTTCATCGACATCTATCTCCAGCGGGACCGGCAAATCCTCCTTGGCGGCGCTGAGGATCCGAGGACCTTCTTCGTAAAGTCTGCCAAGCTGACGACGAAAAATGCCGCCTATAGCCAATTAGGCTTTTACGATGCGTGGCGCCTTACAATCCAGCGATACGGCATCTACAACCCCTACACAGGGCAAGGCGCAATCAAGGGCTTGCTGCCACACGGCCCACATAATGTTCGCGACGTACTGGCAACCCATGTGCTCAAGAAGACCGGCTCCTATGAGCAGGCGGGCTATGCGATTCAGGATAGCCCCGAGATCGTCGCCAAACATTATGGCCGGTTTCTGCCGCATGACAAATCCGCGATGGCGGCGGTCGTGCTCAACCTCGCGTGGGAGAGCTGACCGCATCGGCTGGGCTCGACGGTCATAGTGAGCGCGGC
Organism: Sphingopyxis sp. Root154; assembly: GCF_001427105.1. GTDB lineage: Bacteria > Pseudomonadota > Alphaproteobacteria > Sphingomonadales > Sphingomonadaceae > Sphingopyxis. The sequence goes on along the minus strand of NZ_LMGI01000001.1, from coordinate 667,924 downwards.
CTCAAATGAGCGTACACTGACGGCGGCAGGCGCCGCCAGAGGTCGCGCGTTTGCACGATTGGCCGCGCAGCGCTCTTGGCTCGCTGTTCTTGGCGGGGCGGCGGCTAAAAGCCCAGGCCCGCGCGCACGCCGCCCCGCCTGCGGCTTCGCCAAGGGCGCGTTTGTTGTCCGATGAGGCGCGGCACCCAGCCCATCGTCGAGCTTTGCCTGTCGATTCCGACCTTGGTCGGCCATTATGCGCCGCAAGCATGTCCTGTTCGAAACCGTCGTCGCGACCGTCGTCGTCAACGCGCTCGCACTCGCTACCTCGCTTTATTCGATGCAGGTCTATGACCGTGTCATCCCGCGCGGGGGCTTCGCCACTCTTTGGGTTCTGACGGCGGGGATCGGTTTCGCGCTGCTCATCGACTTCATAATGCGCATCATCCGGGCCTTGATGGTCGGCCGCGAAGCCATGGCAATCGACGCCGAAGTCTCTGAATATTTCTTCGATCGAATGCAAGCCGTCCGCCTCGATGCGCGGCCGCCGGGCATAGGAACGATGGCGGCGCAGTTGCGCGGGCTCGAGCAAGTACGCCAGATTTTTTCCTCCGCCTCGATCTTCGTCATGGCGGATCTGCCGTTCGCGCTGCTGTTTCTCGTCGTAATGGCCATGATCGGCGGTGTTGTCGCGGTTGTGCCGCTGGCGATCTTCGCGCTCTCGCTTCTGCTCGCCCTCATATTTTCGCGTGGGATTCGCGAGCATGCCGATCGAACGCAGGTCACCGGCAATCGCAAGAACGGTCTTCTGGTTGAAGCGCTTGACGCCTCAGAAACGATCAAGGCCAACCGGGGAGGGTGGCACATGCTCGCCGCGTGGAACAGTCTGATCGATACGGTCAACAGCCATGATGTGAAAGTCCAACGGTGGTCGGTCATTGCCAGCCAGACCTTCGCTTTTCTTCAGCAAGTCGCCTATGTCGGCATCGTCGTGTGGGGCGCCTATCGCGTCAATCAGGGCGAGATGACGATGGGCGGGCTGATCGCTTGCACGATCATCAGCGGCCGCATAAACGGTCCTCTCGTCGCATCGCTGCCCGGCTTCGTCGTCCAGTGGGGCTACGCGCGCGCGTCGCTTCGCGCCCTCGATCAATTGCTGGCGATGCCGAGCGATCAGCCGCTCGACATGCAGAAAATCCGTCCTGATACCCCGGGGTCGGCTTTGAAGGTCGAGAATATCGTTTTCGCGCACGGGGAATCGCGTTTCGGTCTTGCTGTTCCGAAGCTCGAAATCGGAGCGGGAGAGCGAGTGGGCATCATCGGATCTGTTGGCGCCGGCAAATCGACCCTGCTGCGGTTGCTGGCAGGGTTGGTACCCCCGCAAAAAGGGCACGTACTTCTTGGCGGCATCGCGCTCGACCAGATCGCCGAAGACAGCCTCCGGCGCGAGATTTGCTATTTCCCACAGGATTACCGCCTCGTTTCGGGTACGCTGCGCGACAATCTGACCATGGGGCTGCCGACGGTTACAGACGATCAGTTGCTTGAAGCCGCGTCGCGCTCGGGTCTCGATGACCTAGTGCGCACCCATCCTAAAGGTCTCGATCTTCCGATATTCGAAGGTGGCGGCGGATTGTCGGGGGGGCAGCGCACGATGGTGGGGTTGGCGCGCGTCTTCCTGCTGCGCCCGCTTTTTCTGCTGCTCGACGAGCCGACGTCGAATCTCGATCAGGAGAATGAGGCGCGTGTCCTCGGATTTTTGACGAAGGAGAGCGAGCCGTCGACGGCTATCGTCATCGTCACGCATAAGCTGCAATTTCTTGGCGCGATGTCGCGGTTGCTGGTTATGCAGGGGGGGCGCGTCGTGCTCGATGGCGACACGGCATCGGTTATCGACAAATTGCGTCGCGGAGAGAAAGCGGCTTCCGCGATTCCGCAGCCGCAGGCCGGGAGTTAAGGATGCGGGTTCCCCAAACTCTTCGCCGATCCAGCTTGGTCATCAATGTGACCGCGGTCGCGTTGATCGGCATGCTCATTTGGGCCGGCTGGGCCGAGATCGACCAGGTCAGCCGCGCCACGGGCCAGGTTATTCCGGCGGGACGGGTGCAGGTGATCCAGAGCACCGACGGCGGCGTCATTGGCGAAATCCTCGTGCGCGAAGGCGACCGCGTTCGTCGCGGGCAGAAACTCGTCGTCCTCGATCCCATCCGAATTCAGGCGGCGGTCGAGGAATCGCGTGCAAAGGTTGCAAGCTACCGCACGATCAAGAGCCGCATCGAGGCCGAGCTATTCAACCGTCCGCTCGCCTTCACGGACGATGTTCAGGCGTTCCCCGAATTCGTGGCTAATCAGCGGCAGCTCTACAGTCGTCGGCGCACGGCGCAGGCCGAGGATATAGGCACTTTGCGAAACATGCAGGCGATCGCGCGCCGCGAGCTCGAAATGAATATGCCGCTGCTCGAATTTGGGGACGTTAGCCGCAGCGAAATAATGCGGCTTCAACGGTCGGTTGCGGACATCGAGGGGCAGATCGCGAACCGGCAGAATAAATATCTTCAGGACCTTCAGGCCGAGTATAGCCGGACCGAAGAAGAACTCGTCGTCGCCGACCAAACGTTGAAACAAAGGGTGGCCGCGCTCGATGCCGCCATATTGTTTGCGCCCACCGACGGCGTGGTCAAGAATGTGCGCTTTACAACGATCGGCGCCGTTCTGCGTCCCGGCGACGAAGTGCTGCAAATCGTCCCCACCGGCGACAAACTGATCATCGAAGCCAAGGTGTCCCCGGTCGATATCGCCTATTTGCGGGTCGGCCAGAACGCCTCGGTGAAATTCGATGCCTATGATTCCTCGATCTATGGCTCGGCAAACGGGCGGGTCACCTACATCAGCCCCGATACACTGACCGAGCAGAAGCCGTCCGGTGAACAGATATTCTACCGGGTTAACGTCGTCGCCGACGCCCGTTCGCTGCGCCCGAGGACGGGTGAAAAGATCGAGATACAGCCTGGCATGACTGCCTCCGTCGAGATCAAGACAGGCAAGAACACGGTGCTCGGATATCTGTTGAAACCCATATCGAAGACATTCGGTGACTCGATGGGCGAACGATGAGTTCTATGGGTTGCGAATAACTACATCCAAGATCAGTATGTTCTCGTGATCGACCGGCGAGATGTGCCCACTGATGCTTTCGCTGATTTCGATCCAAAAGCTGCCAGTCTGCTATCGGCCAATTACGACTTCAAGGAGCCGGTGATTCTTTGTACTACGGGAATGAGGAAGAGAGCGAAGGCCGCTGCGAAGCCAAGACTTGCATCTTGAGACCAGGAATAACTGGCGGCACCGAGAATTCCGCCGAGGACAAGGGCAAGCCAAAGGAGCAAATAGGGAATCCAATCCGTCCGGCTACCACCCAGTGCCGCATCAGCGAGCCTGTGCCCGAGTTTGACAAGGTTGCCGGTCATATAAGTGACGCCGATACTCACCTCTCCGTCGCGGCGGAAGATCGTGTTTGAGGCGCCCATTGCAACGCAGAGAAATCCTGTGGCAGCGACATCGAACCCGGTCCATTTGCAGCATGCAGCGCAGAGGAGAAGCACGGCGACGCCCGATATTGCCACGACCTTGCGATGCGCGACGGTTATTTTCGCCGTCACGATGATGTTGAGGAACACACCGGCAACGAAGAGGCCGATCAGCGCTGCAGCCGCCAAGGCGACAGTCTTCGCTTCCGTTATACCAATGGCCAGTCTGGTCGAGTTGCCGCTCATGAACGATACGAAGAGTCCGCCAGACCCGAGGAACCCGATGGCATCGACAAAGCCCGCAAGTCCCGCGAGGCAGAATGCCAGTCTTTGAAAGCTGGTGTCGTATCGGATCATGAACTCGTCGATAGCATCGGACTAATGGCCATGTCTGCATCCTGTTATTCGACGCGAGCCAGCCTCACGCCCTTGGTCGCTGAGAGCAAAGTCCGCTTCGCACGATCTCGGTCTGAAAGCTGACGGACAACTACCGGCCAGAGTTAAATCCCTTCAGTAAGACGCGCCATCAACAAGACGACGCGGCAAATCGCGCCACAAATCGGGTTCGAACATCCTGAGATTGACTCCCATGCGCTGGTAATTGGGATCAGTTGGCGTCCAGTGTGTCGTACAGCCACAGGCTTGGCAGTGCCACGTGTCGAGTGCGCGATCACCCTGCTGGTAGGCTACTCCCTCTCCCTCGACCGTGACCGATTTCGGCGGGCAATAGTGCCACAGTCCGGCGGTACGCCGGCAAATCGAGCAATTGCATTCGCCGACTTCGGTTGGCTCGTCGCGCAGTACCAAGTGAACCCGCCCGCAATGGCAGCTGCCGTGGTGCTCGATCATCGTCGCTCCTTCTAACTCAAGTCATCTTGAGCGCCTACTTTTAACAATCCCGCCAGTTCAAAGCGATGACCGAAAACGGTCGCGAGCTGCCAACCTCGCCCCACCGGTTTCGAACGTCCGCTTCTCCAAGTTCGCCGCCTGAAAGCTGCCAGTCCGAAATCGGCCAAACCTCACGCGCCACGTGCAAACAGATTTTCGGCTTGCCGCCTCAGGTAAAGCCGCGCAATATCTTGGTAATCCATGGGGGTCGCAAAATCTTGCCCATTGGAGACCTTCCATGAAAATTCCCAGTTTCATTGCGTGCGGCCTTCTGCCCCATATTGCTTTGCCCTCCGCGGAGGTACGCCCATGACCACCAGTCGTCGAAAATTTCTGGGTGCAACAACGGCTATTTTAGGGGCCTCGGTGGCAAGCCGGCCAGCATCAGCTCAACTGGCCAAGGCGCCACTGCGCAAGATCGCGACCGAGGAAGCCTTTGCTACGCCGGAGCTCGCAAAGGCATGGCTGGAGATTGCCCGGTCAGAGCCCAACTCCAGCTTGGATATTCCCACTGGTATCCTCTCGATTTTCGACAACCCGCGTCCCGGATCGAACCAAGACCGGTTTCGCCGCCAGCTCCTTGATGTGGACGCAGAGCGCATCCGCGACATGGACGAAGCCGGCGTCGACATGCAGCTTCTATCAGTGACGATACCAGGCGTGCAGATCTTCGAGCCAGCCCGGGCGAGCGAGCTTGCAGCGACAACCAATGATTATCTCGCCGCCGCCATCGCGCGGCACCCGACACGCTTTGCCGGACTTGCCTGCTTTGCGCCGCACGATCCGGTTAGAGGGACGCAAGAAATGGAGCGCGCAGTGAATGCGCTGGGCCTGAAGGGCTTTATCGTCAATTCACACACCCACGATCTTTATCTGGACGATCCGCGCTTTGCTCCCATCCTTGAGGCGGCGCAGTCGCTCGATCGTCCGATTTATCTTCACCCGCGCGCGCCCTCGAACGGCATGGCCGCTCCGTTTCGGGACTACAGCATGGGAGGATCGATCTGGGGCTTCGGCGTCGAGGCCGGGACGCATGCTGTGCGGATGATCTTAAGCGGAGTTTTTGATCGTTATCCGCAGCTACGTATCGTTCTTGGGCATATGGGCGAAGCACTGCCGTTCTGGATGTGGCGCCTCGATCATATGGCGGCCCGCCGCGCCAAGGACGGCCGGATGAAACCCTTGTCGCTGGCACCCAGCGACTATTTCCGGCGCAACTTCGCGGTGACGACCAGCGGCTTCGAATCTCCCGATGTGCTGGATCTCGTCATCAAGGTTGCCGGCATCGAGAATATCATGTGGGCGATCGACTATCCCTATGAAAGTTCGCGCGATGCGGTGACCTTCATCGAAGGCGCCGACCTGACGGCCGATCAGCGCGCCAGCATTTTTCACCGTAATGCGGAGCGGCATTTTCGCCTGTCTTGAGACGCTTCTCCGCGAGCCTTGATTTGGCAGGAACGGCTCGCCAATGTCTGCGGATATTCGGTATAGATTCTCACAATGCAAACGAGGGGGCTTGGATGCATCGGTTTTTATGTGGGATGGTGCTGTCGATCGCCGTCATGACCCCTGCAAGCGCGGAATATGGCTGGTGCACGATACAGAAGGACGGGTCGTACGACACATATCTTTCAGCGGTCGTCGACATCGGCGAGGGATCGAATGTCCATCAGGAAGTCCTGACGCGCCAGTTCGGCCGCGCCTTTCAGGGATATGTTGCACAGTTCGAGACAATCGTTCGCGAGCCCGACTGCCACTCCTCCAAACGGTTGAGCGATGCCGAAGAAGGCAACAGGCGCTATTCGATGAGCGTCGGACAAGTCATTCGGACCAACTGGCGGGGAGCATGGCCCGCGCCCGGCGCATCTTCTGGTCCAGTCGCAGCATCGGGTAGCCATCTTACCGTCTTCTCACCGCCAGCTCCCGCGGCTCCGGAGTGGAGCGAGGCGCAGCAGCAACAACAGCGTCAGGCGGCCGCGGAACTAGCCCGCAATATCGCCGCCAGCGCCAAGGCGCGGGCGGAATCGGAGGCGGCGCTCACCGCGTTTCTCGACGCCATGCGCAAGCGGGGGCGCGCGCAATGAAACATCATCTGAGGCTCTTCGTACTGGCGGTCGCGGCCGCGATGATTGGCCGTCCCGCGATGGCGCAGATCGAAAGCGCACAGCCTTTGCCGGTTGGCCAGCCGCTCACGCTTGCGGCGGGTGAGCGCAACGCAGTGCGCTATTTCTATTTCGCCGGCGTGCCCGGGGAAACGCGAAGCATCGACGTCAGTCTCGCCGGGAAAGTCATCATCGAAGTCTATGACGCCGCTGGAACGCTTTTGATGGCGCGGAGCGCGAGCGCTGGACGGTCATTCGACTTCATACCCTCCTACGCCGAAACCTATGTCATCGCCGTCATCCGACCGGGCGCGCCGATCGAAGCGGTGCTGCGGACGTCCGTCGTGGCGCCGACCTTTCAGCAATCTATCATGGCCATAGGCGTGGGCTATGAGTTCGCAACCGCGCATGGTATCTCCCGATCATGCTGGAGCGAGCAAGGCGCCGAGGTCACGCACACAGGCACGCTTCGGAAGGGCGACGCCTTCACAATGCGTATCAGGCTCGGCGCCGATCGATTGTCGCAAACCAATGAGACGCTTGTCGGGGCCATCGCTTCGCGCAGCACGGTCCGTAGCTGGCTGGAGGGTGCAAACAGGGTCAGCGAAGTCGACACGAACGGCTCGGTCAGCGTTTCCAAACAGGTAAACGATCCAGCCAGCTTCCGCTGGCCGCCCGGCGTCGCGCGCAAGTGGTATCGCTACACCTGTCCAAGCTAGAAGGAGGCGGATACTCGCGACGCTGCAGGCGGCATTTGGACGATCCACTTCGTCACCGAGAACCCCTTCGATAATTTCCGCTATCTTAAATCCACGGCTAGAAGCCGCCAATCCTTGGTCGACCAATCTTACTCAGCAAGATGTACTGGAAGCCGACCGGTGATCCTGTACCGGCCTTACTCTGCGGCAGGTGTGAAATCGACGTGACAGCAATTGCTCGGCGCGGCAAAGTGCAAGCCTGATTTCCCCTCGCTCGGAGGCTCAATTGGCGACCGTTGCACATCCGCGGCCCGGCTACGGCCGAGACGACCGGTTCTTCCTCTCCATGGCGCTCATCATGGCAGCCATCATAGTCGCGGGATTTTCCATGCAACTGGCGATGGGGCGCTCAAGCTTCTCGGCTCCGCCGCTCGTTCATTTTCATGCCGTCATATTCTTCGGCTGGGTCGTGATTTATGTAACGCAAAGCGCCCTCGTGACGCGCGGATCGATGCTGCTTCACCGTCGGTTAGGCTGGCTCGCCGCGGCCTGGGCCACGATGATGGTCGGCGTCGGTATCTTCACCACCATGACCATGGCGCGTCAGGGGACCGTCCCCTTCTTTTTTCAGCCGGCCTATTTTCTCGTCATGAATTCGATAACCATGCTGTGCTTCGGCGCGCTTGTCGCAACTGCTATCACGTTGCGCAAGCGGACCGAGTGGCACCGGCGCCTTCTGTTTTGCGCCATGGCCTTTCTTACCGGACCAGCGTTTGGCCGTCTGCTGCCAATGCCCCTCCTCATCCCGTTTGCCGAATGGGGCGTGTTTGCGGCCCTGATGGTCCTGCCGCTCGTCGGCATGGTCGCCGATCTACGACGCCGGGGATCGGTGCATGCCGCTTGGTGGTGGGGTGTCGCCGCTATGACAGTATCGCAGCTGGCGATGACGTTGATCGCGCACAGTGTGCTCGGCCTCGCCATTTATGACGCAGTGACGCGCGGGTCTCCCGGAGCTGCGGCGCCGCCGTATGAATTCGCGCCTCCGCCCGATAGCCCTTTGATTACGGGGCGTGGGTAGCCGCTTAAGCCTGTCAGGCGTCGCGCGGTTTCTTATTTGTCTGACGGTGCGCGAGCATATGGACCTAGCGCAACTCTGGAAGCTGGACGGCGGCCGGGACCAGCGACCGCCGCCCTACTTAATGCCGCATGTGTGTGGGGCACATGGGGGTGCGGCACGGGGAGATCGTGGCGCCAGATGGTTAAACAAACCTTAATTTTCAGGCAAATTGAGACGAGGTGAATGTGGCGGCGGGTCTCACCGCGACTGTTCCTGTCGAACCAAGCTATCAGCCGAAATGCTCGCGTCAACGACGGCCGGCAAAGCGCCTATTTGACCAGTTGGAGCGGTTCTGGAAGGGGCGCCAAAAAAACGCCCGCCCGAACGAAATCGAGCGGGCGCAAGATGAAGATCTCTGTTTTCCTAAAAGGAAGAGCTCTCCTGGGTCGCAGCGCGCGGATAGCCTCGCAGTCCAACCGATAATTGTACGGCAGCGCCAAAAACGAGACTCGTGGCCATTGGTCGGGGACCGGAGAGATGAAAGCCGTTTCTGTATGATCGCGCGGCGCGCCCGTCGCGCATGGCGTATATGTATATCGCGCGCAGTTCATTTGAAGGCGGCGCCGGGTCGATTATTCCCGGGGGGCATGTTCGCTTGGAACAACTTCGACGTCCGCTCCTGAGCCTCGCAATCTAAGAACGGAGTGGCGGCAAGCGGCCAAGCCCGGTCAATTTCGAACTCTTTTGCCAAGCTGCCGGATGCTATCACAGTTGTGGGAATCCCCACCTAATCGCCCGTCGCGACGCCGGATGAATACGGGGAACTACGGATAGGGTTACGCCTCGCTCCGGTTCAAAAGCGTCTCGATACATTCGGCAAATGACCGCGCCGCATCGAAAGGACGAAAATGAACAACCAGAGCTGGAGCGGCGATCTTACAACCCGGACGGGGTTCAAATTCCATGTTCGCCCGATCAGTCCGAACGATGAACCGGCGCTCGCGGAGCTGTTCACGCATGTGACGCCCGACGATCTGCGATTCCGCTTTCTCACCGGCATCAATATCGTTGGTCATAACCGTTTGGCCGCATTGATCGATGTCGATCATCGCCAGAAAGAGAATTTTCTCGCGCTTGCCGAAGATGGCGCAACGGTCATCGCAACCGCGATGCTCGCATGTGACGACGCGATGGAAACCGGCGAGGTCGCGATCAGCATCCGGTCGGATTACAAGGGCCGCGGCGTGAGCTGGAAGTTACTCGAATATGTCGCGCGTTTTGCCGAGGCTGCGGGCGTGATGACCCTGCAGTCGATTGAAAGCTACGCGAACCACGCCGCGATCGAACTGGAACGCGACATGGGGTTCACCGCGCGCCCCTATCCGGGCGATGCCACGCTCGTGCTCGTCGAAAGGAAACTGCCGCTGCCGGTCGATGCGTGATCGATCTTTGAGGGTTGGGCCGGTCGCTAGACCGCCCGGCATATGGCCATGGCAGAAAGGAGCGGCATTTGGACATCAGCGGCAAAGTTAGCGAGGCGCAGCTCGAGCGCCTGATTCCACGCTTTTACGCGCGCGTCCGGGACGATGCTCTGATCGGTCCGGTGTTCGATAGTGCGATCGGCGACTGGCAGCAGCACCTGGGAAAGCTGGTCGACTTCTGGTCTTCTGTCATGCTGACCAGTGGTCGCTACAAAGGCAGCCCGGTGGCCGCGCACCTCACGCACATGCCCGCGATCACGCCGCCGATGTTCGATCGCTGGCTGATGCTCTGGACCGAGGTAACTGCCGAGATGTTGCCACCGACCACCGCTGCCGCGCTCCAGGGCAAAGCGGCGCGGATCGCCGAGAGTCTCAAGCTCGCACTATATTTTCGGCTCTCTCCGGCGCCCGGGAATACATCCCGACCGACTCCCACGCAGTCCTGAAAGGACTTACGATGACGAATATGATCCTGGTCCCCGACAAGCTCGCCCTTGCCACCGAACGAAATATTCAGCCCGCGGTGCATCACCAGCCGAACGGCTTTTCCGATCGGTTTGCGCTCGGCTTCACCAAGCTTCTGCGCTTCAGCGCCGACAGGTTGTTCGCCAAGCGCTACGGCCACCGGGCGATCGTCCTTGAGACGGTCGCAGCGGTGCCGGGCATGGTCGGTGCCATGTTCACCCATCTGAGCTGCCTGCGCCGGATGCGCGATGACGACGGCTGGATCCGGACCTTGATGGAGGAAGCCGAAAACGAGCGCATGCACCTCATGACTTTCATCGAGATCGCCAAGCCCACGTGGTTCGAGCGGCTGATGATCCTGTCTGTCCAAGGCGTGTTCCTGGTTGGATTTTCGATCCTCTATCTCCTCTCCTCGCGTACCGCTCACCGCGTTGTCGGCTATTTCGAGGAGGAAGCCGTCACCAGCTACACATTGTACCTCCAGGAAATCGACGAGGGCCGGTCGCCGAACGTGCCCGCTCCTGCCATCGCCAAACATTATTGGAAAATGGCCGACGATGCGAAATTGCGCGATGTCGTATTGCTGGTGCGCGCCGACGAAGCGCATCACCGCGACGTCAATCATGGTTTCGCAAACCAGCTCAATGGAGAGCATGTCGATCAATCGCAGGTCGCAGCCTATCCCGACCACGCTACCGAAATCCGGCTGCATGCTTGAGATGCGTGACGGAATGCAGGGCGGCGGTATCCCGATGCGCGGCGACCGACGCCCGGACGGCCCCGTGAAGATTGGCGCACCTGAACCGTACAGAAGTACCCCCATCTTTGACGAGACCACGCTTCCGGCCGGGCTTCGCCGGGAGCATCGAACTAAAGTCGGCGTTTGGGGCGTCATTCGGGTGCTCGAAGGCTGGCTTCACTACAGGGTACTCGATCCCGTTTCGGAACTATCCTCGACGCCGAGCATCCGGGGATCGTCCTTCCGGACCAGCCCCATTTGGTTGAACCGATTTGCCCCGTCCGCATGGTCGTCGAATTCTACGATCAGGAGCCACAGTTAGCCAGTATGGGAGACTGTGCCATCCACGTTTGATTGCGACGCTGCTTTGCAACCTCGCTACCCGGCCCCCAGAAAGGCTCGCCATGCAGATTTCACGACTGTTCGTCGTACTGACAACCGCTCTGCTGTGCGCATGCGTGCCCGCTGAGAGGGAAGTTGCTACTTCCAATACAGCAGCCCTTGCGACCGCGCCGCAAACTCAGGACGCGCGAACGCTTTCTTTTGTCGAAGAGCGCTGTAGCGGTTGTCATGCATTACGCCCGGGCGTTGAGCCCCCCAATTCGCAGGCGCCCAGCTTTGTGGCGGTGGCGAATGACATGGGGTTTAACCAAGATTTGCTGCGCGAATTTTTTCGCGATGGACACGATACACCGGATGCGATGTCGATCATGTTGACCAGAGAAGAGGCTGAGATGGCCTCTGCTTACATTGTGTCGCTTCGCTCTCCCCGCTGACACCATGCGAAGACTTTGACAAAAGTGACCTAGCTGGAGAAGTTCCGGCCAACCCGGGAAAATAGCCGCTATGCTCACTGGTAAACGCTGTGAAAGCCCGATTTTGAGTGAGCGGGGATAGAACGGCCATCCAATACCTGATCGCGCCGGACCGGAAGTTCGGCGGGTTTGCGACAAACTGCTGCGCGCTGCTTGAGATCGCGGTTCCGCCGGTCTCAGAATAGGGCGGCGCGTTGTTTGGCGGAGCGAGAGCGGCTGATGATGCTGTGCCAGATCGCCGAACGCGAGGTGTCGGTTGGCGAGCTGACTGAGATTTGCGGCCTGTCGCAGTCTGCGGGTTTGCAGCATCTCGCTCGTCTCCGAAAGCAGGGGATCGTGTCGATGCGCGGTAAGGCGCAGACGCGATATTCTAGTTTGTCGGACCCCAAGATGCGGAGGGTCGCCGCCGCCCTTTGCCAGGCGTGCTGCGGCGTCTAGCCCGCGCCGCACAACGCCATTGGGCATTTCGCGGGTTTGATGCAAATCAATGTGCCGAGATACTGACTGTGGTGAATCGGCTTGAGGAGAACCGATGTGACGCCCAAGACCGACCCGGAGCATTATGCACTCCCATCGATCATACTTCATTGGCTTATGCTTCTACTCCTTGTCGCCGTCTATGCGGCCATCGAGTTGCGGGAATTCTGGCCGAAAGGCACCATAACCCGTGAAGCCTTCAAAACCTGGCACTTCATGTTGGGCCTCTCGGTCTTTGCACTCGTCTGGCTCAGGATCGCGGCGCGCCTGATATGGGCGCCGCCGGCAACGGTGAATGAACCGGCGTGGAGAAACGCGATTGCCGGCGCAACGCACGCCGCGCTGTATGTCCTGATGATTGCAATGCCGGTCGCTGGCTGGCTTGTCCTGAGTGCAGAAGGCGAAGCGATACCCTTTTTCGGCATCGAGCTACCGCCGTTGGTCGCAGCGAACGGCGCCCTAGCCGAGCGAGTGGAGGAGCTCCACGAACTGGGCGGTACGATCGGATATTGGCTGATCGGGCTTCATGCCGCGGCGTCTTTGTTCCACCATTATATTCTAAGGGACAGGATGTTGGCGCGGATGCGGCCTTCGCAGATCTGAAAGGATCTTCATGCGGCCAACCCAAAGCAAGGGGCCGCTTGAAGCTGAAAGCGCTTCGGCAGGCCGGTCCGCGTTATCACCTGCTTATGTCCGGAAATTATTCGCACGCTATCCGGTGTCGCGGCTTCTCCGCTTTCTTTCGTGCGGCATCGAGAGCTGAACGATGACCACCACCCATCATCGGGTGGCACTTCATCGAGTCATCGAGAAAAGGCGTTGCGTCGGCCTTGCGTCACAGCACGATCTGACCAATGAGTAGCTATATTTTGATGATCGGAGATTTCACGTGGCCAGCTCTCGCATTGGTCTGACGTTGTTGCGCTCGCGCGTAATGGACGCGGATGCCGCAGCGGCGATGATTGCGCCCGGTTCGACGGTTGGCATGAGCGGTTTCACCGGGGCGGGGTATCCCAAGGCGGTCCCGATCGCGTTGGCGCGACGCATCGAGCGGGCGCATGAAGCCGGCGAACCCTTTTCGATCAAGGTGTGGACCGGCGCATCGACAGGACCCGAACTCGACGGCGCGCTGGCCAAGGCCAAGGGAATAGAATTTCGGCTCCCCTATAATTCCGACCCCATCGCCCGCGACATGATCAACCGCGGCGAGATGAACTATTTCGACATGCATCTGAGCCAGGTCGCACCGATGGCCTGGCAGGGTTTTCTGGGGCCGCTTGATACCGCCTTGATCGAAGTCACGGCGATCCTGCCCGATGGCTCGCTGGTGCCGTCATCCTCTGTGGGAAACAACAAGACCTGGCTCGACCGCGCCGACAAGGTCATCCTCGAAGTGAATCGGTGGCAAAATCCAGCGCTCGAAGGAATGCACGACATCTATTACGGTACTGCGCTGCCGCCCGATCGCGTCCCGATCCCGCTCGTTCGCCCCAACGACCGGATCGGGCAGGCCAGCTTTCGCTGTGACCCGGAAAAAATCGTCGCGATCGTCGAAACCGAAAACCCGGACCGGAACCTGCCGTTCAAACCGGCCGACGATACGGCATTGCGCATTGCGGGCTATCTGCTCGAATTCTTTGGGCATGAAGTGTCCCGGGCGCGTCTTCCCGCCCATCTCCTGCCGTTGCAGTCGGGAGTCGGCAACATTGCCAATGCCGTGCTGAGCGGCCTTCTCGACAGTCCGTTCGATCAGCTCGACGCCTATACGGAAGTCCTTCAGGATGGAATGCTCGACCTTCTCAAGGCCGGCAAGCTGCGAATGGCGTCGGCGACCGCCTTTTCGCTGAGCCCCGAGGCGGCGTTGGAGCTCAATGCCGATATGCAGCGCTATCGCGAGCGGATCATATTGAGGCCCCAGGAAATTAGCAATCACCCCGAACTGATCCGCCGACTGGGATGCCTCGCGATGAACGGGATGATCGAAGCCGACATCTACGGCGCGGTTAACTCGACCCACGTCATGGGCTCGCGCATTCAGAACGGTATCGGCGGGTCGGGCGATTTCGCCCGCAACGCCTATATTTCAGTCTTCATGGCGCCATCGACCGCAAAGGGAGGAAGCATTTCCACGATCGTTCCGCAAGTCAGCCACGTCGATCATATCAACCAGGATGTGCAGGTGATCGTCACCGAGCAGGGCCTCGCGGACTTGCGCGGCCTGTCGCCCAAGCAACGAGCGCGGTTGGTCATCGACAACTGTGCGCACCCCGATTACCGCCCCATGCTCGCGGACTATTTCGAGCGGGCACAGCGCGGCTCATATGGCCAGCATGCTCCGTCGCTGTTAACCGAGGCGCTGTCGTGGCACCAGCGGTTCATAGACACGGGAACCATGCGGCAGGCATGAGTCCGCTCTCCCGAGGCGCAGCGGCCATTCATCTTCCCTATTGTTTGCGGTCGAACGCCTCCGCGTCTCGCCGTTCCTTCTCGAATCCATGCATGCCGAACCACCATTGCAGGGCGATGATCGCCCCTTTCGCGGGCTGGATAAACCCGATCATCAGCGCCAGCATCAGCGGGACGATGATCGCGGCAAGCCCTGCGAGCGACAGCGCCGTCTCCTGAACGAGCGCGATGATGATCGGCGCCATGATATGCCCGGTCAGCAGGATCGAGACATAGGCCGGAAAATCATCGGCCTGTTGATGCGTCCAGTCCTGCAGGCAATGGGGGCAAGTCGCCACCGGCTTGAGAAAGCGGGTAAACAGCTTCGCTTCGTTGCAGCGAGGGCAGCGGCTTCTCGCGCCGCGGAGCATCGACTCCCAGCCCGACGCCGGAAGGACAAAGCTATCCACATTCGACACCTCATCGTTCGCTGGCGGCGAGATATTCCGGGTGACGGGACGGTCGAAGGGCGACACCATGAAATTGGGCATCAGCCGGGCTCCTTGCGGCAAACTCGCGAACGGCATTGGCGGGGCGCGCCCCTGAGAGCGCGACAAGTTGATCTATCGATTGGCATGCTCGATATATACAGCATTAGTTGATGATGTTAAGATTTATAAATGATGTATAAAGCATCAAGGAGCTGATATGATCACGTCACAGCAGATGCGCGCCGCCCGTGCCCTTCTCGGGATCGACCAGCGCCAGCTCGCCGAACTGGCCGGGCTCTCCCTTCCAACCATCCAGCGGATGGAAAGCTCCGGTGGCCAGGTGCGCGGCGTCATCGACACGCTGGTGAAAGTGATCGCCGCGCTCGAAGGCGCGGGAATCGAGCTTCTTGGGGAGAATGCGCCGAGCATCGGGATCGGCCGCGGAGTCCGCTTGCGCGAGACGATCGAAGGCAAGCCCAAAGGGCTGGGGTCTTCGCTTCTCTACGACAAGGACGTCAGCGAGGCAGCCGCCCGGTGACGGCGAAAGCCTATACGCCCAAGCTCCTGACGGTTTTTCGCGAAGGCTATTCCGCCGCAACCTTCCGCGCCGATGCGATTGCCGGCCTGACCGTCGCGATCGTCGCGCTGCCGCTCGCCATGGCGCTCGGCATCGCCAGCGGTGCCTCGCCCGACAAGGGGCTGATCACCGCGGTCGTCGCCGGCTTCCTGATCTCGGCGCTCGGCGGATCGCGCGTCCAGGTCGGCGGGCCGACCGGCGCCTTCGTCGTCGTGATCTTCAATGTGATCGCGAGCCACGGCTATGACGGGTTGCTCATCGCCACTTTGCTCGCGGGACTGATGCTGATCCTCGCCGGTGTGCTGCGGCTCGGGCAGATGATCAAATATATCCCGCATCCGGTCGTGATCGGTTTCACCGCGGGCATCGCAGTCATCATCGCGTCGAGCCAGGTCAAGGACTTCCTCGGTCTTGCCATTGACAAGGTGCCTGCCGATTTCCTTCCCAAATGGCAGGCTTATCTGGGGGCTTTGCCGAGTGCTAGCTGGGCCGCCATCGGCGTCGGCATCGGTGCCCTCGCGATCATCATTGGCTTTCGCAGGCTGGCGCCGCGACTTCCCGGCTTCCTGATTGCCGTGGTGGTCAGCGCGTTCGTTGTGGCGTTGCTGAATCTCCCGGTCGATACCGTCGGTTCGCGGTTTCCGGATATTCCGGCGGGTCTTCCAATGCCGTCGTTTCCGGAGATTTCATTCGCGAAGATCAGCGCCGTCCTGCCGTCGGCCTTCACCATCGCCTTCCTCGCGGGGATCGAGGCGTTGCTATCCGCAGTCGTCGCCGACGGCATGGCGGGGACGCGGCACCGCTCAAACCAGGAACTGATCGGCCAGGGCGTCGCCAATCTCGGCTCGGCGCTGTTCGGTGGTCTCCCCGCAACGGGGGCGATCGCCCGCACCGCGACCAATATCCGCTCGGGCGCGAAGACGCCCGTCGCGGGCATCATGCATGCGGTCTTCTTGCTGCTGTTCATCCTCTTCGGCACCGATCTGATGGCCTATGTGCCGATGGCGGCGCTCGCCGCGATCCTGTTCATGGTGGCGTGGGGTATGAGCGAGTATCAGCGCTTCCTCGCCGTGCTCCGCATGCCAAACAGCGATCGGGCCGTGCTCTTGCTGACTTTCGGGCTGACGATACTCGTCGACCTGACGGTCGCGATCGGCGTTGGCGTGACGCTCGCGTCGCTTTTGTTCATGGCGCGCATGGCTGAGGCCGTCGAGGTCGGGTCCGGCAGGCCGCGCGATATCGATCTCGATTCCGAAGATAGGCATCAGCGCGACGATTTACCGCCGGGCGTCGAAGTGTTCCGGATCGCCGGTCCCTTCTTCTTCGGCGTCGCTGGCGAACTTCTCGATACGCTGCGCCGGTTGGGCCAGTCACCGCGCGTCATCATCCTCCGCCTGCGGCTTATGCCCCTACTCGACGCGAGCGGGGCGCAGGCGCTCGAGGAATTTGTCGAACAGGCGCGGCTCGCCGGGGCTGAGGTCATATTGTCGGGTGTGCAGCCGCAGCC
The DNA here is from genome assembly GCF_001427105.1 of Sphingopyxis sp. Root154. Taxonomy (GTDB): domain Bacteria; phylum Pseudomonadota; class Alphaproteobacteria; order Sphingomonadales; family Sphingomonadaceae; genus Sphingopyxis. The sequence continues at coordinate 650,733 of NZ_LMGI01000001.1, read as the reverse complement.
CCGTTCGATGTTGGGTCGCGTCGGGCTTGGCGAAACGTCGATGAAGCTCTCCTATGCGGCCGATTATGCGCGTGCGCAGGTGCTTGCCGTAGAGCTGCTCGGAAAGAAGTGAATGCAGTTCCGCGCTTTGCGCGCTTTCAAAACTATATGCGTCCGTTCGACCGACCGAACGGCCGCCAACCTCAATGGAGCATGAAATGACCAGCGATAATGATTATGTCTATGACGAAGAGAGCGGCGAGTGGATGCCTGCATCCGAACTGGCCAGCCGAAACGCGGCGGCCGGGCAGGTCGAGGTACGCGATTCGGTGGGCAACATCCTCCACGACGGCGATCAGGTGGTTCTGGTCAAGGATCTCGACGTCAAGGGGGCCGGCAAGACACTCAAGGTAGGGACCGTCATCAAGTCGATCCGGCTGACCGGCGATCCGCAGGAAATCGATTGCCGCCACGAAGCCATCAAGGGTCTCGTGCTTCGCGCAGAGTTTGTCCGCAAGCGCTGAGCCTCCCCGTCGGCGGCCCGCCCGCCTATGCGGGCCTATACGGTGCGATGGCGGATGACGGTCGTAGTCGATCCGCACAGGCTGCACGAAGCTTTGCCGCGGTCGATCGAGGTCAAGCAGTACCCGGCCCCCGCTCATGTGAAGAGGCGCATCGTCTCCGCCTTCAAGCGCCAGGCGGATCTCGACGCGGCCGCGGTTACCACCGACGGCGGCATCATCAAACTCGGCGGCAAGGTCAAGGCATGGGCCGAACGCGGGGTCGGCGAGAGGGCCGCATGGTCGGCGCCGGGGGCACCCGGGTCGAGGATAATATCACGATCGCCCTTTGAGCGGAGCGATCGGGAAAGATTCGCTTTGCGGCCGTCCCAGAAACGGGGGCGGCCGCTTTTGTGTCAGTGTCTCAGGGCCAGATAATCGGCGAGCCGGTCGAGGAATGGCTGTTGGCTGGGAAGCATCATGGCCTCGGCCTCCGCGACCGTGAACCATTGCGCCGCCTCGATCTCTGGAAAAGACTGGCGCCGGCCGCTGCGCGGAGGCCACTCGATCTCGAAGCAATTGCTCACGATCGCGGCAGTGTCGAGATCCTGCTCGAGCGCGAAGCCTTCGACGATCTTTCCACCGGCCTGCCGGAGCCGCCCCATTGGAACGAGCGTCCCTTGCAACGCCGTGCCAAGCTCTTCTTGAGCTTCGCGCAAGGCCGCCGCCTCCGTGCTTTCGCCGGCTAAAATATCTCCCTTCGGAATCTGCCAGGCACCACGATCGCGCCGGCGCCAATAGGGTCCGCCGGGATGGACGAGCAAGACCTCCAAGCTCCCGCCTATCAGCCGATAAAGCAATATCCCGGCGCTTCGAGCCGTCATCGGCCGCGGCATCGATCAGGTCTCCCAATCATCGCATCGACCTGCTGGGTCCGCGAGGTACCGCCGGGCAGGCATTGCAGAACGGTAACGCGTCCTTCGCGCCCCGGCCACATGCGGGATCTACGTATTTCGCGCCCTGCCCCTTTCGCCCAGTCTCTGGCCACGCTCAGGACGAAGGAGGACAATATGGATTTGCCTAATGTCGACAGGTCGCTTGCGAAGCTCGGCGTCCCGCGCCGGATGCGCAAGAAGATCGGCCGCGTTTCGCGATCGCCCAAGCTACGCGCGGCGGCGGCGCTCGTTCCGCTTCTCACCGCAGGCCTCCTCGCCGCGCGAAGATTTGCGCGCAAGGGATCCTGACGGTGGCGCCGTCGAACCCCGAAGACCCGATCGAGCGGAACCGCGAGCACGCGGGTGCGCTCGGGCTGTGGCTCGTCTACTTCGCCTTCGTCATTCTGGGGTCGGTCTGGTTCTTTCTCTTCCGGCTCTGACTGGCACTGCTGGCGCCTGGGCAGCACATCCTCGAACAGATGGGGGCGCCGGCCTGGTTGATCAAGGTCAATGACCTTTGATGATGCGGTGTTCATGCCGTTCCACGGATACAAGGAAAAGGGAGCTGTCGATGGCGGAAACCAGGAACCGAGCGGACCCAGGCCAGCCCCGTCCGATCCATGTCGATGTGCTGATCGTCGGTGCCGGCATCTCGGGCATCGGCTCGGCCTATCACCTCCAGCAGCAGTGTCCGGGCAAGAGTTACGCGATCCTCGAGGCAAAACCGACTTTTGGCGGGACATGGGAGACCCACAAATATCCCGGCGTGCGATCGGACTCGGACCTCTACACATTCGGCTATCGCTTCAAGCCCTGGGTCGGCGCGCCGATCGCCAGCGGCGCCGAAATCCTCAAATATATGGGCGAGGTGATCGAGGAGAACGAGATCGGCGTCCATATCCACTATGGCCATCGCATCACTGCCTGCCACTGGTCGAGCACCACCAATCGCTGGACGATCGAGGCCGTGCGCGCGCCGGATGGCGCGGCGGTCACCTTTACAGCCGGCTTCCTCTGGATGTGCCAAGGCTATTATGATCATGAGGAGCCCTACATCCCCGATTGGCCCGGCCTGTCGAATTATGAGGGGCAGTTCATCCATGCCCAGCTCTGGGACCCGGCGATCGATTATGCGGGCAAGCGCATACTCGTTATCGGCTCGGGCGCCACCGCGGCAACCATCGTGCCGGCCTTCGCCGAAAAGGCGGCGCATGTGACGATGCTCCAGCGTTCGCCGACCTATTTCTACTGCAGCGAGAACAGGAACGAACTTGCCGACCGGCTTCGCGAAGTCGGGATCGACGAGCCCACGGTCCATCGCGTCGTGCGGGCACAGATCATGCACGACCAGGATCTGATGACACGGCGGTGCCAATCCGAGCCCGACGCGGTGTTCGAGGATCTGAAAGCGCTGATCCGGGCTTATTCGGGGGATCCCGACTTCGTGTTCGAGCCGCATTTCACGCCGAAATACCGCCCGTGGCAGCAGCGCCTCGCCTTTTGCCCCGACGGCGACATCTTCAAGGCCGCTACGCAAGGGAAGCTGACGGTCGTCACCGATATGATCGATCACTTTACCGCGACGGGTGTCCGCACGGCCGGCGGCGAGGCGATTGAAGCCGACATCATCGTGGCGGCGACCGGATTCAATCTGTCGGTCATGGGCGGAATCCCGTTCGATATCGACGGCGCACCGGTCGATTGGGCGCAGACGATTACCTATCGCGGCATGATGATGACCGGCGTGCCCAACCTCACCTGGGTCATGGGCTATTTTCGCGCCAGCTGGACCCTCAGGGTCGATATGATGGGGGACTTCGTTTGCAACCTCCTCAACCATATGGACGACATCGGTGCAAAAAGGGTCGAGGTCGCGCTGCGGCCTGAGGATGAGGGCATGCAGATCCTGCCATGGATCGAGGAAGATAATTTCAATCCGGGCTATCTGATGCGCGGTCTCGACGCGATGCCGCGCCGCGGCGACAAACCCGAATGGCGCCACAATCAGGATTATTGGGCGGAGAAGGACGCCTTCCCGCGGATCGACCTGCGCGGAGCGGAGTTCGTCTATGATGGTGAGCGCCCGGCGTTGTCGGCTCGCACCGGTACGGAAATCGCGGCCTGATGGCGCGGCCGCGCCGCAAGGCCGGCCGGGGGCATAGCTCCGCGATCGTGCAGCAGGCCGTCGGGAGCGGTTCGTGACGCTCGCCCATCAGCTCGGTCTCGCTACCCTCGTCGTCGGGGTTACGGTCGTGGTGCATCTCGCCGGGTTGGCGCTGTTGCTTGCGATCCTGCGCCGCTACCGGCGTGCGTCGCGGCGCTATCTCGTCATTCTTCTCAACGGCGGCGCAATTCTCGTCGCCGCTTTCGGGCTGTTCGCGCTGCACTCGGCTGAAATCTGGATCTGGGCGGGAATTTATCAGCTCCTTAGCGCTTTCACGGACTTTGAGCATGCCCTGTATTTCTCGACGTCAACCTATGTCACCATAGGCTATGGCGACATCGTCCTGCCCCCGGGACTGCGCATCCTCGGCGCGATCGAGGGCGCGAGCGGGATCATCCTGATCGGCTGGTCAACGGCCTTCTTTTTCTCGATCGTCGATCGCATGAAACTCCTCGAACGCAGTTTCGATACCGATCATGGCCGATGACGGGGCGACGACCGGGCCGCGGCATGGCTGCTCGGTCACGAATTTCAAAGGGTCTGACGGCGCCGCATTTCTCGCCATCGCGGAGAGCCAGAGCGCCCCGAGTTCAAAATCGATCCAGTCCGCGGCAAAGGGGTCGAGCCCGGAACCCGGATAGAGACAATATTCCCCGAAATAGGGCCGGCCCCCGACGTCGTAGAAGTCGACGCGAAGAAAGTTCATGTCGCCGGCTAGCGCCTCGGCTGCCTCCAGCATCGCGGCCAGTGAGGGCGGCGGTGGCGGTTCGTCCGCGGCCCTGACGAGCTGCCGCCAGCTGCGGTCGTGAAGGATCCATCGATGCCGACGGCCGCGCCCGAGATGGACCTGGACATGCGTCGCGACACCCCCGAACACATATATCTTATAGTCGATCGGCAGCGGAAGCGCGCCGCCAAGCAGTGGTTCGGCGAGGATGCCGCGCGGAACGTCGTGATAGGCCCACTCGTCGAGCCAGCGCCCATAGGGCCTGCGCTGCCAGCGGCGCGCGATTCTGCGCAGTTGCTGCCATCGTTCACAGTCGGGTACCGCGGTGACGACACGATATTGGTTGCAGCCGTGACGCGACTTGATAATCGCGGGGACTGGAAACAGGATAAGCCGGGGCAGGGCCGTGCCTTGCCAGATGGTCGGCACGATCCACTCCTCACCCAGCCGCGCTCCCGCAAGGCGCTTCGCCGCTATTTTGTCCATCATCTGGGTCTGGATCGGGGACCGGTCGGTCAGCTTTCTAAGCTGCACAAGTTCGGTGAAGCGGGCGGGATGGTCCCAGGCGACGCGGCGCCCATGGCGCCAAGCATAGAGAAGGCCGACGCGCTGCGCAGCAAGCGGAAATACCCGATCAGGGCCGAAGTCCGTTGGTGCGGGGGCAACTGCCGCGGTCATGGCGCCTTTGCTCCATAATGACCGCCGATGCCCAGGTTCTCGCATGCCTGTAGATTGGCGGAGGCGGCCGGGAGCCGCGAATGTTTCGTTAGTTCGGCCGCGGCCACCATGAAGCAGGAAACCGCGCCAGAGCGAAAAGGCTGCCTCTGCCGATCATTTGTTCGAGGATCGGGGCCGCGCCCGCCCATGCCCGTCAGACAGCCGTGCCCACCAGTCGGCCGATTCCGGCCGTGATGGCCATCGCAAGCGCCCCCCAGAATATGACGCGTGCAACCGGACGGGCAGGCGCGGCGCCGCCGGCCAATGCGCCCAGCCATCCCAGCGCGGCGAGGAACAGGAGGGACCCGAGAGCTTCGAGCGCAACGATCCGCGTCGTCGGCGCCAGGGCCGCGACAAGGAGCGGTAGCGACGCGCCGGCGGTGAAGGTGGCAGCAGATGCCAGCGCCGCGGTGACCGGGCGCGCCGCCGTCATATCGGTGATATGGAGTTCGTCGCGGGCATGCGTCGCGAGCGCGTCGAACGCGGTCATCTGGCTGACCACGATGCGCGCGGTTTCCGGATCGAGGCCGCGGCTTTCATATATGCCGGCCAGCTCATCGCGTTCGGCAGCGGGGTCGCTCGCCAGTTCTCTCTTTTCGCGCGCAAGGTCCGCTCGCTCGGTATCGGCTTGCGAACTGACCGACACATATTCGCCGGCCGCCATCGACATGGCGCCGGCAACGAGGCCGGCAATCCCCGAAACCAGTATCGATTGATGGGTGGCGCCGGACGCCGCGACACCGATAATGAGGCTTGCGGTCGACACGATCCCGTCGTTGGCGCCGAGCACGGCTGCCCGCAGCCATCCCGTCCGCGATACGAGATGGGCTTCGCGGTGATCGCCGCGCGCGGACGGCCAGGGACCCAGCGGGAGGGTGCCCGTCATCCGTCGTGCCCTTCGACCCACATCAGGGCCGCGCCGCGATCTTCGGGCTTGAACACCCGATAGCTGATGTGCGGCAGAAGCGCGCTTTCGATCCGCGTGAGGGCCCGGATCCATAGTTGGTCGGCGACGACCGCGACGCGTCCGAACCGGTCGAGCTTTGCGAAAAGCGGTGCGGCCCGCGCGATATGCGCGGCCAGCCCGCTGATCTCGATACCGTCGATCGACCGCGTCTCGGCATAGACATGCACAGTCTCGTTCGCCGCCATCGCGGCGTCGAGCCGGTCCATGATCGAGGCCAGATCCTCTCCCGTGATCTTGCCGTCGATACGGACGGCAAGCACATCGTACTTCGAGTGGATTATTTCGAACATGTCGGGGCCTTTCCGGTAACGCTCGCCAGCATCGCCGCGACGGCGAGCAGGTCGAGCGTGAGACTTTGCGCCGCGGGGAGGATCGAGGCGAACGGCCAGGCGAACCCGATCGCGAGCGATACCATCATGCTGACCGCGCCCGAGAGATAGAGCCAGCCGCGGCCGGCATGGTTGCGCGCGAGCGCGAGCGTCAGCCGCGCCGCCGCTCCAACCGCGAGCACGCCAGCCATCGCCATCGCGGTATGATAACCGCCGAGCAGCGGATCGACGAACAGGATGATCGCCTGAACCAGGCAGGCGAGCGCGCTTGCGAGCCAGAGCCGACGATCCAGCCGGTCGTCGCAGGTCGCCGCCATGCGGCCCTGGACGATCGCGGCGAACAGCATCGCGGCAACGAGCATATAGATGGCTGCAATCGTCTCGAGGAAAGTGCGCGACAGGATGAACAGGATGAGAAGGCACACGGCCACCCCGATCTCGAGCACCGATATTTCCTTCCAGAGGCCGCTTTGCACCGGGCGGCCGGGCGCATTGGTCGAAATCATCAATCGTCTCCCTCGCGGAAATGGCGTCGGGAGCAGGCATAACCCCTTGCTGGAAGCGCCGCATTGCGGGATTCTACGGACTCGTCCCTTCCTGCGCTTCCGCCCGCCGCGCCGCGGCGCCGCGCTCCGCGGAGCTGTCGTCGCCATCCGCGCTCAGCAACGCGCGGAACGCGGCAAGGCGCGTCCGATACCCCTCGGCATCGCCAAATTCGAGAAACTCATAATAGCGCTGGTGCGGATCGCTGATCCTGAGCGCATGCTTGATCGGGCACCAATATTGCTCGGTCCGGCTTCCGATCTCCCGGGCGTAGGCGATCACGCCATTGGCGTAGGCGCAATAGGCGCAGTTCAGCGCTTCGACCCAGTTGAGATAGGCGAGGCGTCCCCGGTCGAACGCGATATAGTCGCGCCGCTCGACGCGGGCGATCCCATAGGCGCGAAAGCAGATGGCCTGGTAGAAGCTGATCCAGATATCGAGGAGGAGCAGAGGAAGCAGCATCGAGTAGATGACGGGTGCGCTGATCACGGCGCCGAAGGACGAGCGGGCGAGAAAAGCGCGGACGCTAGTCTTGAGTTTCCGTTGTTCGATGACGATGCCGCGCTCGAATTCGACGAGCCGGTCATGGACCTGCACGCCGAGCGCCCTGCGCCGATGCTCGATCTCGCGATCGAGTTCGGCCTGCAGATCGACGATGGTCCGCGCGATCTCGTGCATGCGCTGCGTCACGCGGCGGATCTCGCCGCGCGTGGATCGGCCGCTTCGATGATGACCTTGAGCGCCTTCGTTTCGGCGGCCCGGGAGAAGACGTCATAAGCGTCCATCATGTCGGCCATCGCAAAATGGTGGGTGACAAGCTGTTCGGGGTCTAATTGTTTCGCCTCGACCATCCGCAGCAGCTGCGGCGTCGAGACGGTGTCGACCAATCGCGTCGTGATCGTGATATTGTGGGACCACAGGCGCTCGAGGTGCAGGTCGGCCTTGGCGCCATGCACGCCGACGTTCGCAATCGTTCCTCCGGCTGCGACAAGCAGCTGGCAAAGTTCGAAGGTGGCGGCGATGCCGACCGCCTCGATCACCGGATCGGCTCCGCGCGCCCCCGTCATCTCCATCAGCGCCGCCGCGGCGTCGCGCGTGCCGCTGTTGATCGTGTCGCTGGCGCCGAACCGGCGCGCGACAGCGAGGCGTGCCTCGTCCAGATCGATCATGATGATACGGGCGGGCGAGAAGAGCTGTGCGGTGAGCAGCGCGGCTAGGCCGATCGGCCCCGCGCCGACGATCGCCACGATCGACCCCGGGGCGACCTTGCCGTTGAGTACGCCGCATTCGAAGCCGGTCGGGAGGATGTCGCTGAGCATGACAAGCGCATCCTCGTCGGCCTGCTCGGGGATGGCATAGAGGCTCGTGTCGGCATGCGGGATGCGAACATATTCGGCCTGGGTGCCATCGATGATGTTGCCGAGGATCCACCCGCCCGTCGCGCAATGCGATTGCATGCCCCGGCGGCAATATTCGCAGCGCCCGCACGCGGTGATACAGCTGATCAGAACATGATCGCCGGGCGCGAAAGCCGTCACGCCCGCCCCGATGCTGTCGACGATGCCCACGCCCTCATGCCCGAGGATGCGCCCCGGCGCGCAGCTGGGGACATCGCCTTTGAGAATGTGAAGGTCGGTGCCGCAAATGGTCGTCTTGGTGATGCGCACGATCGCGTCGCCAGCATCCTGCACCTGGGGGACGGGCCGCTCCTCGACGGCCTTCAGGCCGGGACCGTTATAGACGAGGGCTTTCATGCGAAGTCTCCTTTTGTGGGTGGAAGGGCGTCTGGACCTTTGCCTGGACGGCCTCGATCGCATCGGCATCGCCGGATGCGAGGTTTTTGCCTATGCCGCACGGCGGCGCCGTTTCTGTTCGGAGCGCGCCGCCTCATAGCCGGCGAGTACGCGTCGCATCTCGTCGAGCGCCCTTCGGCGACCTTTCTCGCTGCGGATATGGGCGAGGTTGTGCTTCAGATTGGCGGCGAAATCGGCATAGTCATTCTGCCAGTCGTCGCCCGCGAGCTGGGCAAGATCGACGCGTCCGGTCTGGACTCGCTTGGGCGGTGCTCCGGGGGTGAGCGCGAAGCTCTCGCCGATCGCAGGAGCGACGACGGCGAGGCCCGGCGTTTCGGATTGGACGAGGACGCGAAGCGCTTCGATCGCTTCGCTCTCGCCATGGTCGAGAAAAAGTCCGCCGCGGATCGGATGACGTTCGCGAATCCAGGCCGCGAGCTCGTCCCGGTCGGCATGCGCCGAATAGCTCTCGATGCGCCGTACGGCGGCGCGAACATTGATGTCCTTGCCCGAAACCCGCACGCGCTCAGCCCCGTCGAGAATGACCCGCCCGAGCGATCCGCGCGCCTGGAAACCGACGAACAAGATCGTCGACTGGCGCCGATGCAGATTATGCTCGAGATGGTGGCGGATGCGCCCGCCCTCGCACATGCCCGAGGCAGCGAGAATGATGGCGCCCGACACGCTGTTGAGGCGGATCGATTCGGCGACATCCTCGACATAGCGGATCGAGGGGTGACGGAAGATGTCGCTGCCCGCGACATCCTCGAGCTCGGCCGCGTGCGCCGCGAAGACTTTCGTTGCCCGGCTCGCAAGGGGGGAGTCGACGAAGATGGGGACGTTCGGGATGCGGTTCGCCTCGGCGAGGCGGGCGAGGTCGAGCAGCAGCTCCTGCGTCCGCTCGAGCGCGAACGTCGGGATGATGAGATTGCCGCCGCGCGCGAGCGCGGCCTTCACTTCGGTTTCGAGGAGCTGACGGCGGTCCTCGATCGTCAGTTTCGGCCGCGGCCGGTCGCCATAGGTCGATTCGCATATGATGAAGTCCATGCCCGTGGGCGCATCGGGATCGCTCTGGAATGCCTTGTTGTCGGGTCCAAGATCGCCCGAGAAGAGCAGGCGAACCCCGCCCGCCTCAAGCTCGACCGAGGCCGACCCCAGAATATGCCCGGCATTCCACAGCCGCGCCTTGAAGCCCGGTGCGGGCTCGAACCAGGTCCCAAGCTCGGCAGGCTGCGTCAGGCGCCACGCGCGCAGTCCATCGGCCTCGGTGTAGAGCGGCTCGAACATCTTTTCGCCCGCGCGGTCGTAGCGGCGGTTCCGCCGCGCGGTGTCGCTTTCCTGGATTCGGCCGGCGTCGGCGAGCATATATTCGAGTAGGTCGGCGGTCGGCGCGGTACACCAGACGCCGCCACGATATCCTTTTTTCGCCAGCTTCGGCAACAATCCGCAATGATCGATATGAGCATGGGTAAGAAGGACCGCGTCGATCGTACCGACGTCGAACCCGAAGGCGCCGTGATTAAGCGTCTCGAGGCTTCGCGATCCCTGGAACAGCCCGCAGTCGATCAGAATCCTTCGCTGTCCGAGCGTGAGTTCCATGCACGAGCCGGTGACCGTGCCCGCGGCCCCATGAAAGGCGATCTTCAGCTGCGTTTCGGGGTCGGCCATGACAAACTCTCTTTCGTTCGCAGGTGGAAGGGGACGCGGCCTTGCATCGCGCTCAGCGCCCGGCCGCGCCATATTCGGTCATTGTCTCGAGCCACGTCGTGCGGTGCTTGGCATCGCCCTCGACATTGCCGACGATGCTTCGCTCGGTGGGCGTGATGCCGACAAAGCCCAAAATGTTGCGCTCGAGGCTGCGCAGGCTGTGCGCGCGAAAATAGACACGGTAAAAGAGCGCGGGCATCCCCATCGTCACGACGATATGCGCCGTCCGGCCCTTTAGGCGCTTTTCGGGCAAACCCTTCGCCTTGGGCTGAAAGGCGAAGCCGGGACGCATCACCTGTTCGAAGAAGCCCTTGAGGCGGGCGGGCAGGTCGCCGAGCCAGAGCGGGTAGAAGATCGCCAGATGTTGGGCCCAGGCAATATCGTCCTGCGCCTCGGCGATCGCGGGCGGCAGCGGACCCTCTTCCCACTCGGCGCGACTTTCGAGCAGGTCGAACGCGAGGCCCGCGACGGCGATGCGGCGGACGTCATGACCCGCCGCCAGCGCCGCCGCCGCATAGGCGTCGGCGAGCGCATGGACGAACCGCCCCGGATCGGGGTCGGGGTGTCCGTCGATGAGCGTGATCCGTCTGGCCTTCATGGCGAATTCCTAAAGGTGCGCGCGATGGCGCGGCCGGAACGGACCACCGCGCCGGGCCGAGCTGGACGGATGGGCGAGGTGCGGCGATCCGCCCGCCGCTTTTGGGATCGCGGACGCATTCCTCCTATCCGTAGTTTCCCGCATGGTCCCGCCGCGCGCACGGCCTTAGCGAAGCGGCATGCCCCTTAAGGATCAATACGGATCGCCCACGCAGCGAGCGTTTCGCTCTCGCCCGAAAATCGCTATGGATGGCGACCGGGGGAAGGCGCACCTTCAGGATGGCGGCGCCTTTTTTGCAGCGCGGGCGGAGGCCGCGCGGTCGATGTCGATGTTGCAACGCTCTTTCGCGGCGCGTCTCGCCTGCGCGCTGGCTCTCGTCGCTGCCGCCGGGCTGCTGCGCTATGCGCTTGAGCCCTGGCTTGCCGACAATGCACCCTTCCTGCTGTTCGCGCCCGCGATTCTCGCCGCCGCCGTCTTCGCCGGACCGCTTGCGGCATCGATCGCGACCGGTCCCGCTCTGCTTCTCGGCCTCTATTTTGCCGGCTATCGCGGCGACGGGACCTATAATCTGGTCGAGGCCGCGGTCTTCCTGCTCACCGCGGCCGGCATCGTCGCGCTGTCGCAGGCTTTCGAGCGGATGCGCAAGCGCATGCACGAAAGCGACCGCCACGCCGCACGGCGCGATGCCGAGGCGGCGCTCGTTGCCGAGGAGCTCAATCTGCTGATCGACGGCGCGCAAGGCCACGCCATCTATCTGCTCGACGCCGAGGGCCGGATCACGATCTGGAACAAGGGCGCCGAGCGCCTCAAGGGGTGGTGCGAAGACGAGGTCGTCGGCAAGGAATCGGCGATCTTCTATCCGCCCGACGCGGTTGCCGCGGGCAGGCCCGCCGAGGATCTCGCGACGGCCGTGCGCGAGGGCCGCCTCGAGACCGAAGACTGGCGCGTGCGCAAGGATGGCTCGGAGTTTCTCGCCGACGTCTCGATCACGGCGCTTCGCAACGATGACGGAAGCCTTCGCGGCTTTGCCAAGATCGTCTCGGACATCACGGGGCGCCGCGCATCCGAGGAAGCTTTGCGATCGCAGCAGAGCCATCTCCGCTCGATCCTGTCGACGGTGCCCGATGCGATGGTCGTGATCGACGATCAGGGGCTGATCGTCTCGTTCAGTGCCGCCGCAGAGCGCCTGTTCGGCTATCAGGAAGCCGAACTGCTTGGCGTCAATGTCAGCCGGCTTATGCCCTCGCCTGATCGCGAACGCCACGACGCCTATATTCGCCGCTTCCTCGAAACCGGCGAGAAACGCATCATCGGGATCGGGCGGGTGGTGTTCGCCGAGCGCAAGGACGGCTCGACCTTTCCGATGGAATTGTCGATCGGCGAGGCGTCGAGCGACAGCCATCCGCTCTTCACCGGCTTCATTCGCGATCTCACCGAGCGCCAGCGGACCGAGGCGCGGCTCGAATCGCTCCAGTCCGAACTGATCCACGTCTCGCGCGTGAGCGCGATGGGGACGATGGCCTCGACGCTTGCGCACGAGCTCAACCAGCCGCTCACCGCCGTCGCCAATTATGTCGAGGCCATTCGCGACCTGCTCGCCGATCCCGATCCTGCCGATATGCCGATGGTTCGCGATGCGCTCGACGATACGGCGAAGGAGGCGCTGCGCGCCGGTCATATCGTCCGGCGCCTGCGCGATTTCGTGGCGCGCGGCGAGGTGGAGAAAACGATCGAGAAACTGCCGTTGCTCATCAACGAGGCGGCGGTTCTCGGGCTGATGGGCGCGCGCGAGAAGAGCGTCGAGCCCCGTTTCGACCTCGATCCCTATGCGTCGCCGGTGCTCGTCGACAAGGTCCAGATCCAGCAGGTATTGATCAACCTCATTCGCAACGCCGTCGAAGCGATGGCCGACAGCCCGGTGCGGCAGCTGACCGTCACGAGCCGTCCCGACCAGCGCGGCTTTGTCCGGGTGATCGTCGCCGATACCGGCCCGGGGGTCACCCCCGAGGTCGCGGAGCAACTCTTCACGGCGTTCGTCAGCACCAAGGCCGAAGGCATGGGCCTCGGCCTCTCGATCTGCCGGACAATCGTCGAAGCCAATGGCGGCCGCATCTGGATGGCAAAGCGCCCCGGCGGCGGGACCGAGTTTCATTTCACGCTGGTGAGCGCGAAAGCGGAGGAAGATGATGTCGGATAGAAAGCTTGTGCATATCGTCGACGATGAGGAGGCGATCCGGCGCTCGGCGAGCTTCATGCTCAAGACTTCGGGCTATGCCGTCGAGACCTGGGCCAATGGCATCGCTTTCCTGAAGGAAATCCGGCACGTCTCCGAAGGCTGCATCCTGCTCGATGTGCGTATGCCCGAAATGGACGGGCTCGAGGTCCAGCAGGCGCTGCTCGAGCGCGGCGTTACCATGCCGGTGATCGTGCTGACCGGCCATGCCGACGTCTCGATCGCGGTGCGCGCGATGAAGGCCGGCGCGGTCGATTTTCTGGAGAAGCCTTTCGAAAAGGCGGTGCTGATCGGCTCGATCGAGACGGCTTTCGCTCGCATGGCCGCCGCTGGGGGGGCCGCAGCGCGCGCCGCCGAAGCCGAGGTGGTTCTCGCCATCCTCACCCCGCGCGAGCGCGAGGTCCTCGAAGGCCTCGCGCAGGGGCTGCCCAACAAGACGATCGCCTATGATCTCGGCATCTCGCCGCGCACGGTCGAGGTCCACCGTGCCAACCTCATGGCGAAGCTCGACGTCCGCAGCCTCTCGGACGCCCTCCGGCTCGCTTTCGCGGCCGGACTCGGCTCGTGACATCTGCGGACATTACGTAACGACCCGATGCTGCGTCCCCGATAGACTTTTGTCCTTCGGAAGGATGCACCGCATGACCACAGGCCGCGGCGAATACCCCATGGCATCAACGCGCCGCTCGGCGTCGGCCGCTGCCGCACGGCAGCGGGGTACCGCGCCTCCGGTCGATCTGCTGACGCATCGCGAGATGGAGGTCGCGGCCGGGCTAGTGCGCGGGCTCACGAACAAGCAGATCGGGCAGGAGCTCGGCATCAGCCACCGAACCGTCGAAATCCATCGCGCGCGCCTGATGCGCAAGCTCGGCGCCGCAACGCTTGCCGGGCTTCTCGGCATCGTCCTGCCGCAGCGCGACCGGATCGACGCGCTGATCGCCGAACAGGCAAGCGCGCGAGCCTAGACCTGTCCCGCGACGAGGAAGAAAAAGAAGAGCAGGGTGGCCGCTGCCATCACCGCAGTCGCCCCCCAGCCCGACCAGAGCTGCTGCCGCGAAATACGGAGGCGCCCCATCGCGCGCGGATTGCGCGCAATCAGCATCATCACGACCATGAGCGGCGCGGCGAGCACGCCATTGACGACCGCGGCCCAGTAAAGCGCGCGCGCCGGGTCGATCCCGATCGCCGAGAGCGAGGCCCCCGCGAGCGTCGTCGCGGCGATCGTGCCGTAGAAGAGCCGGGCAGAGAGGGGATTGGCGTCAAGGCTGCCCGCCATTCCCGCCATCTCGGTCACCGCATAGGCGGCCGATCCCGCCAGCACGGGAACCGCGAGAAGGCCGGTGCCGATGATCCCGAGCGCGAACATCGCGAAGGCGAACTCCCCCGCGACCGGGCGCAGCGCTCTGCCGCCTGCGCCGAGGTCGCGATGTCGCGCACCCCCTCCGCATGTAGCGTCGCCGCGGTCGCGAAGACGATCGCGAGCGAGATCAACGTGCTGAGCGCCATGCCGGTCAGCGTATCGATACGGATGCGCTTCAGTTCGGGACCCGCCGCCGCCGGCGTCAGACACAGCGGTTTTGCATGATGGCGATGCTGTTCCTCGATTTCCTGCCCGGCCTGCCAGAAGAAGAGATAGGGGCTGATCGTCGTGCCGAGGATCGCGACAAAGGCGGTGGCATAGGCGGCGTTGAGCTCGATGTCCGGGACCACCATCGCGCCGAGCGCTTGGCTTCAGGGCACATGGACGACGCACAGCACCGCGACATAGGTGAAGAGGGTGAGCGTCGTCCATTTGAGGATCGCGGCATAGCGCGGATAGCTGAGGCCGACCTCGAGGACGATGCTGAGGATGCCGAACAGCAAGGTGTAGAGCCCGGCATCGCCGCCGGCGAGCAGCGCCAGCGCCGCGCCCATGGCACCGAGATCGGCGCCGAGGTTGATGATGTTCGCCACCAGCAGGAGCGATACCATCGACCAGAGCAGGGGACGCGGATAGTGCCGCCGCAGATTGCGGGCGATCCCCGCTCCGGTGACCCGCCCGATCTCGGCGGCGATGCCCTGGATCGCGACCATCAACGGGAAGCTGAGCACGAAGGTCCAGGACAGGCGATAGCCGAAGGCCGCACCGATCTGGCTATGCGTCCCGATCCCGCTCGGATCGTCGTCGGCGGCGCCGGCGATCAGCCCTGGGCCCAGCGCGCGAAGAAATTCTCTCGGGCTCGGCCTGGCCTCCGCCGATGCGGCGGGAGCCCGTGCGTCCTCGTCGCTTGTGATCGGCATGAATGCCCTTTCTTTCGGTAACTTTCGCGCTCGCGAGGGCGATGATCCGTCTCCGCGCTTCAGAAGAGAAGGATCGGGACCAGCGTGAGGCTCGCCGCGACGCTGAGGACGAGCGGCAGCGCAAGTTTCCACCCCTTCCGCCAGCCGGCGATCGCCACGGCGGTCGCGCCCTTGAACAAGGTGTTGGCGAGAACCGGGGCGACGATCACGACCGTCGCGAGCTGGCCTTTGAGCAGACCCTGGGGAAGCGAGCCCACGGCGATGATCGCGGAGTCGACGTCGGCCAGTCCCGAGAGCGCGATGACGAGCGCGAGGCCGCGCTCGCCGACCAGTGCCATCGTCCAGCGGGCGGCCACCGTCAGCAGCATGACGAGTAGCATGAGGCCGATCGCCGGAGCGAGGCGGAACGGGTTCTTGAGGTCGACGGGGCGGTCGGTGGCACTGGCGTCGCGGCGGCTGCGCAACGCAAAGAAAATGGCTCCGCCGCTCACCAGCGCCGCGGGCGCGGCGATCCAGGCGAATCCGGGCATGGCCGCCGGCGCCAGCACCGCGGTCAGGATCGCCGCGCGGATCAGCATCACCGCCGACGCGGCGCCGATCCCGGCGATCGCCATCGCTTCGCTTTCCTCGCCGTCGCGCACGCGCATCGCGAGCGCCGCGGTGACCGCGGTCGAGGAGACCATTGCGCCGGTCGCGGCCATGACGAGCGTTCCGCGCGAGGCCCCGAAGCGCTTCGCGGCAATATAGCCTAGAAAAGAGAAGCCCGAGACGAAGACGACGACCAGCCAGAGCTGGCGCGGGTTCCAGGCGTCATAAGGGCCGAAGCGCTGGTCGGGCAGCAGGGGCAGGATGGCGAGCGCGATGAGCGCGAAGCGGACGATCGCCCCGACCTCGACATCGCTGAGCCCCGCGACCCAGCGATGCAGCTCGTCGCGGAGCGCGAGCACCATCGTCATGGCAACGGCAATCACCGCCGCCATCTCGGGTCGGCCGCTCGCCGCAAGATAACCGCAGCCGAGCGTGATGAGCGCGGCGAGGCTCGTCGTGCCGCTGAGCTGGTCGGGCGGACGCGCGCTCTTCGCATAGCCGATGAGGATGAGGATCGCCGCGGCGCCGAAGACGATCGCGGCAATCGCCGGGGCCTGGGCTGCGGCGGCTGCCGCCATGCCGCCCGCGAGGCCGAACAGGGCAAAGGTCCGCACGCCGGCGAAGCGGCTGCCCGCCGCCTCGTTGCGCAGGCTCCAGCCGCGCTGGACGCCGACGAGCAGCCCGAGAAGGAGCGCGAGCCCAAGTCCGGCGAGCCCCTCGAGTCCAGCGCGTGATAGTACGTCGTTCATGGTGCGCGTCCGGTGCCGCCGCTCAGCCGCCGCGCTCGCGTTCGCACGCGATGCAATGCGTCGCAGTCGGCAAGGCCGCAAGGCGGGCGGCATCGATCGGCGTGCCGCACGAGGTGCAGAGGCCATAATGACCGGCATCGAGCCGCGCGATCGCATGCCGGATCGCTTTCATCTCCGCGTCCGCGGCGCGCTGCTGCGCGTCGAGCGCCTCGTCATCCTCGCGTTCGACGGCCTGCTCGGCTGTATCATCGTCGAGTGGCGCGCGCTGCTCGCTTTCCACCCGCTCGACCAGGGCGGCCAGCCGATCGAGCCGCGCGACGAGGTCGGCGCGAACCTCGGCCAGATTGTGCATCACGCCGCCTCCTCGTGCGCGATGAGCGCGGCGATCTCGTCGAGGATGAACAGTCGCTTCTTCTTCAGCGTCTCCAGCTCTTCGTCGGGCACCGCGTCAAGGCAGGCCTCGGAGCGCTGGATCTGGCTCGAAAGGTCATGATGATCTTCGGCGAGCTTACGGAAATGGGTGTTGCCCAGCTTGAGCGCATGGAGCGTCGGTCCATGGTCGGGAAACAGCGTGTGAAGGTCGTGGCCGGCTTCGCTCATCTTCGGTCCTTTCGTCGCGGATTTGTCTCGCCGGATTGCGCCGCGACGCGCCAACTGTCGTTACGCAATAGCCCTTACGCCCGGCCCGGTCGGACCGCCGACCGTGCCCCGCAAAGCGTCGCGCGAGCGGCATACGTACAGTTGCGTAATCACCTATGCGCGGCGGACCGCTATCTGGACCGAATGACGGGTCAGCCACATCCATTCCGCCGCCAAGGCGGCAACCGCCCGGCACCGGGCCGGAGCGCCGTGCGCGCATCACTTGCGGGAGGACGGCGATGAGCGACTGCGCTTCCTGCGCCGTGCGACGCCGCGCCATCTGCGCCAGCCTTGCCGTCGACGAAGCCGCCGAACTTGGCCGCATGGGGCGGCGACAGCGCGTGAAGGCAGGTCACACTCTGCTCTGGGAAGGCGACGAAGCGCCGACGGTCGCGAATGTCCTGGCAGGCGTTCTCAAGCTCGTCGTCGCCACCGCCGATGGCCGCGAGCAGATCGTTGGCCTGGTCTTCCCTTCCGATTTCATCGGCCGTCCGTTCGGCAAGCAAAGCCCTTACCGGGTCACCGCGATGACCGATGCCGAGGTCTGCATCTTCAATCGCCAGCAGTTCGACGATTTCGCGGGCCGCCATCCGCATTTGCAGCAAAAGCTTTTGCACCGCACCCTCGACGAACTCGATCGGGCGCGGCACTGGATGATGCTGCTCGGCCGCAAATCGGCGCCCGAGAAGGTCGCCTCCTTTCTTCTCGATATGGAAGAACGGCTTCCTGGCGGCGCCGGCGGCGGGTCTGGCGGCTTCGAGCTGCCCTTCGGCCGCCAGCAGATTGCCGACATATTGGGGCTGACCATCGAGACGACCTGCCGGCAGCTCACGCGCATGCGCAGCGACGGTCTCGTCGACCTTCCCTCGCGGCGCGCGGTGCGGATCAACGACCGGGCCCGCGTCGCGGCCATGGCCGGCTGAACCGATGGCCAGGTACGTGAAGCTCGCCGGAAAGGCGGGGATCCTCCTGGGGGCGGCCCTATGGCTTCCCCTCGCGGCGTCGGCCGAGCCCGCGAGCCCGCAGGGGAGCGTTCTCGAGGCGGCCGAGCGGCTGGCGCCCGGCGATTATATCTGGGCGCCCGAGATCGCGCCGCGCGGACCTTTGCTCATGATCGTAAGCCTCGCGACCCAGCGCGGCACCCTCTATCGCAACGGTGTGCCGATCGCGATCACCACCGTCTCGACGGGCAAGGCGGGCCATGAAACCCCGACCGGCGTCTTCACGATCCTCCAGCGCGACATCGATCATCGCTCGAACCTCTACGACGATGCGCCCATGCCCTATATGCAGCGGCTGACCTGGGGCGGGGTTGCGCTGCATGGCGGACGCTTGCCGGGCTATCCGGCGTCGCATGGCTGCATCCGGCTGCCGCAGGCTTTTGCCCGCCTCCTCTATGGCGTGACCCGGCTCGGGATGACGGTCATCGTCACCGAGGCCGCTGCCGTGCCGCGCGCGGCTCCCGGCGATCCCCTGCTCCGGACCGGGCCGGCGCTGGCCGAAGGCGCGGTGCTATGGGAGCCGGACCGGGCACCAAGCGGCCCGGTGTCGATCATTGTCAGCGCCGCCGACCAGCGGCTGCTGGTGCTGCGCAACGGGATCATGATCGGATCGGCGCCCGCGCGCATCGAAGGTCCGGTTACCGGCACCTCGGCATTCGTCCGCCAGTCGGGCGCATCGGGCGCGGCAGCCTGGCTCGAGGTCGCCATCCCGGGCGCAATTGCCGCCAAGGTGCCCGTGCCCTTCGCCGGACGCGTCGATATCGCGGCCGATCTGCGCGCGCTGCTTGCCCCGCTCATGACTGGGGGAACCAGCGTTATCGTGACGCCGGACTCGCTTCGCACCGCGAGCCCGGCGCCGCTCGAGATTCTCGGCGGCGACGAGAGTGGCGCGCCAACGCGCTAAGGCGCGATGGGTTCGGCCAAGCGGCTAAAGGCGCGGGGCGAGCGCCAGGATAAGCGTCGCGCCCATCACCAACGAAAGGATCGCCGATCCGAGCTTGAGCCGCAGCAGTGCCTCGCTGCGCGAGGCCGTGTGATGGGTCAGGGACATTGTTCTGCTCCGGTAAGGGGGGCGGCCGGGACCGCCCCGCAGGCGCGGCCCCGGCGCACGCGTCTAGCTGCCGATCTTGATCTTGCGGGCATGATCGCGCGCCTTTTCGGTCTTCGCGATCTCGACGCTGAGCAATCCATGCTTGAACTTCGCTTCGATCTCGTCGGCGTCGGCGTCGGCGGGGAGAGCAATCCGGCGCCGGAAGCTGCCGTGGCGCCGCTCGCTGATCAGATGCCCGTCCTCGCGCCGTTCGGACGACTCCTCTTTCTCCCTCGCGAGCAGAAGGACGCCGTCGGCGACCTCGAGCCGGATGTCCTTTTCGGTGAGCCCGGGGAGCTCGGCGGTCAGCTTGTAGGCCGACCCGGTATCGACGAGCTCGACCGCTGGGAGCGGGCTCACGAGCCGCGGGACGTAGCTCAGCAGGCTGCGGCCGGGCGGTGCGAATTCCTCGAACATGCGGTCGAGTTCGCCGCGTAGCCAGTTCATCGCGCCAAGCTCGGCTTGGGCGGGCTGGCTGCCTGCGGTGCGGGTCGGGGTAAGGTCGTTCATCATACTGCTCCTTTTCAAAGCGGATATTGTCAGGACGGCGGGCCGCGCCGGAGCAGGGGCCGTCGCCATCGGGACGCGACCTCGGACCTACCGAGCCGTTGCTGGCGGCTGAATTGGGGAAGCTCCCAATCGGAACCCTCCTTACGGGAAGTTGCGGATAAGCGGCCGGCTCGGCCTCGGGCAGGGTGTGCACGCTCGCCGGGCGCTCGCTCGGGGCCGTGCCGCGAGCCCGGCTCCCCGGGCGTGACCGACGTCGAGGATTATCTCGCGGTCGACAGCTGATCCCGCTCGCCTTGGGGAAGAGGCGACCCCCTGCGGCCGTCCGGACATCCGGGCGGCCGCCTTTCTATCCGTATCATTGCGCATATCGGCCGGGGCGTGCGGCCCATAAATTCATCGCAGACACAAAGGAGACGGCTTATGAAAAATATCCTGTTGCTCGTACATGACGACCATGGCCAGGAAGCCCGCCTGCAGGCGGCGCTCGATATCACCCGCGCGGTGGAAGGCCATCTGACCTGTATCGACGTCACTCCCTATCCGCTCATCGCGGGCGATGGGTTCGGCTTTGCCGAAACCGTCGTCGTCCTCGACGAGCGCGAAAGCGAAGCGAAGAACAAGTCGGTGATCAGCGATCGCCTGTCGCGCGAGGATGTCAGCTGGAGCTGGATCGACGCGATGGACGAGATCGCAAACGCGGTGCTCGATGCCGCCGACCTCGCCGACCTCATCATCCTCAATCGCGCGCTTGACGGCTTTCCGATGCCCGACATGCGCGACATTGCGAGCCGCATCGTGGCGCGCGCGAGTGCGCCCGTGCTCGCGGTGCCCGAGACGCTCGAACGCTTCGAGCTCGAGCGGGCGCTCGTCGCATGGGACGGCCGTCCCTCGGCGGCGGCCGCGCTCCGCGCCGCGGTGCCGCTCCTCGCCTTCGCGAAGGAGGTCGAGATCTTCACCGCGCAAGGGCCCGACAATCATATCGCCCCCGAGGAAGCCGCGACCTATTTGTCGCGCCACGGCATCAAGGCGAATGTTCGCAAGACCGACATCGGCAAGTTTCACGCCGATTTCCTGATCTCGGACGAAGCCACGATGTTCCGTGCGGACTATATGGTGATGGGCGCCTACGGCCGCGGCCGGCTGCGCGAGACCTTCGGCGGCACCACGAAGAATCTGCTGACGGAGAGCAAATTTCCTCTGCTCATGAGCCATTGATCGATGGCCTTTGGCCTTGCTCTCCGGCTTCGGGCTCGCACCTCCAAAGGGGCGAGCCCGGCGATTTTACAAGAATCTGGCGGAGTATGTGGCGGTCGGCACCCGGCCGCCATGCCAAAGCTTCGATAACGGGACCATGGACATGTTGATCGCCCGATCGGGTTGGAGCGAGGCACCGCCGACCATCCTTATCGTCGAGGATGACCCGGCAGTGCGCCGCTCGCTTCTCCTGCTTTTGCAGGGGCGCGGATTTGCGGCGAAGGCCTGGTCCGCCGCCGATCCCGCGCTCGCCGAGGCGGCGCGCGCCGCGCCCGACTGCCTGATCGTCGATTACCGGCTCGAGAGCAGCGACGGGATCGCGATGCTCGGCGCGCTGCGCGCGCAGGGCTGGGATGGACCTGCCATCCTGATCTCGGCCTATCCGTCCGAGGAATTGAGCGCCCGGGCGCGCGAGGCGGGCTTTGCACTTGTTCTCGAAAAGCCGCTGCGCGAGCATATGCTCATCGACGCGGTGACCCGGCTCACGCGCAGCGGCACGCCGTCCGCGAGCCCTTGAGGCGTTGTCCGACGCGCGCCGCGGGCGCGGCTATTCGGGATATTCGCGCGGCGTGGCTTCGGGATGGCTGTCGGGAAGCACTGGCGCTTCGGGCGACGTGCGCAGCGGCTGGCGATCGGGGTTTGGCGCCGGCATCTCGGGATAGACCTTGTCGGGCTGTGCCGGCGGGTCGCAATCGGGACACTCGGGAGGGCGCGCCGCGCTGGCGGGGTCTCGCTCGAAACGATCCATGACAGTCTCTCCTGACAGGCCGGTCTGGCCTTCGCCTCTTTCGCGCCGCTGCCCGCGGCGCGCCATTAGGGATTCCCCCTAGCCGCTCCCTCGGGGACGAGGACGAGCGCGCCTTCGACCGCGCCGGCGCGCAAACGGTCGAGCGCGCGGTTCGCGTCGGCGAGCGGCAGCGCCGTGACATGTGTCCGCACGCCGCAGCGCGCAGCGGCTTCGAGGAACGCCGCGCCATCGGCACGGGTCAGATTGGCGACCGACTGGATCGATCGTTCTTCCCAGAGATCGGCGTAGGGAAAGCCGGGAATGTCGCTCATGTGGATGCCCGCGCAAATGACGCGTCCGCCCTTCCGCACCCGGCGCAGGGCTTCGGGCACCAGCGCGCCGACCGGCGCGAAGAGAATCGCGGCATTGAGCGCAGCGGGCGGGGCCTCGTTCGACGCGCCCGCCCAGATGCAGCCGAGGCGGCGCGCGAAATCCTGGCCTTCCGTGTCGCCCTCGCGCGTGAAGGCATAGACGTCGGTGCCGTCGGCGATCGCGATCTGCGCGAGAATATGCGCGGCAGCGCCGAAACCATAGAGGCCAAGCGTCTTCGCCCCGTCCGCCATGCGATAGGCACGGTAGCCGATCAGTCCGGCGCAGAGCAAAGGCGCCGCATGAACATCGTCGAAGGCGGCAGGGATTGCGAGACAGAAGCGCGCATCGGCGACGACGTGCGACGCGAAGCCGCCGTCGCGCGTGAAGCCGGTGAACTCGGGCGTGTTGCAGAGATTTTCATGGCCGGTTGCGCAATAGGGGCAGGCGCCGCAGCTCCGCCCGAGCCAGGGCACCCCGACCCGGTCGCCAAGCCCGAACCGGGTGACACCCCCGCCGAGCGCATCGACGCGGCCGACGATCTCATGGCCCGGGATGATCGGAAGCCGGCCGCTGATGTCGCCATCGGCAATATGGAGATCGGTCCGGCACACGCCGCACGCGGTGACCGCGATCCGGATCTCGCCGTCTCCCGGTGTCGGCATCGCCCGCTCGACACGGCGCAGCGGCGCCCCCGGCGTGTCGAGCTGCATGGCATGAAAGCCTTGGTCCATTGGGTGCGTCTCCAGCCGGCTGCCTGTCGGGGGGCCGACCCGGCGGCCCAGTTCAGCGAAGCTCGAGTTCGAGCAGCGCCAGCGTGGCGTCGCCATCATAGTCGCTCGCCTTAAACCCCAGCGTCCGTTCGACCTCCATCGCGCCCCGATTGGCGCGGCTCTCGATCGACCGTAGCGTCTTAAGGCCGCGGGCACGCGCGAGATCGACGGCATGGTTGAGGAGGGTCCAGCCGACGCCGCGCGTCTTATACGCGGGCGCGACCGAAATCGCGACCTCGGCGGTCACAAAAGCGTCGTCGGCGGCGATCAGCAGGCTCGCGATGAGCTCCGACGTCGCCGCATCGAACGCCAGCAGATGCTCGCGGTGCCGGTGATCGACCCCGATCATCGCTGCGAGCTGGGCGCTCGACAGGTGCGACTGGCCGCTCAGGAAGCGGAACTGCATGTCGTCAGCCGTCAGGCCGTCGAAGAAATGGTTGACGCTGTCGGCGTCACTGTCGGCGACCGGCCGGAGGCGAAGATCGACGCCGCTGCGGGTCTGCAGGCAGGTCTCGGTCGCCTCGCTCAGCGTGGTGTCGGGCGCGTTGGTGAGTGTCATCCTCTGTTTCCTTGATTTGGGCCGGACCGCCGGAGCGGCGAAGTGCGAAGGGTGAGCGTGCCCGCGATGCGACTTTGCTCGCGCCGCGGGTCCGCCGGCGCGCGATTCACGGGGGCCCGGCGCGGATGCGCGCGAAATGGGGTCAACGGACGGGGTTTCGGCATCGGCTGCTCCTTTGCGAAGACAGGCTAACGCCCCGCGCGGTCGGCGCATTTCGTAATTATACGGAGCGACCCGCTGTGCCGCCCGGCCTGAAAGCGCGGCTTTATTGATCAGGGTCAATGAAGGCGGCGCGCATAAGGGCTTCCCTCTCCATCTTGAAGGAGAGCCAGACATGCGAAATCTTTTGATTCACGCCGACGCGAGCCCGGCCATGGCCGCGCGCACCGAGACCGCGCTCGCGATCGGGCGCCGCCTCGGCGCCCATCTCAGCTTCCTGATCTGTTCGCCTTTCCAGCAATTCATCGCCTCGGACCCCTTCGGCGGCATGTATCTGGCGCGCGAACAGCTCGCCGCGGCCCAGCTTGCCGATGCCGAGCTCAAGACCCGGCTCGCGGCGCAGCTCGCGCGCGAGGATGTGCCCTGGGATATCGCAATCGCCGACGGCGATGCGCTCGCGTCGCTGTCACTCGCCGCGACGCTCGCCGATCTGGCCATCGTCTCGCTCGGCCCCCGCGACCGGCGCGGCCTCGCGCAGCCAACGCTGGCGGGCGACCTCGCGATGACCGTGCCGGCGCCCGTGCTCGCCTTGCCCGCCGAAGGCCAGCCGCTCGACCTCGACGCCCCGGTGATGATCCTGTGGAACGGCAGCCCGCAAGCCGCGCACGCCTTGCGCGCCGCGGCGCCGCTGACGGCGGGCGCGGGCAGCGTGACGATGGTGCAGGTCGGGCCGGACGAGGGCAGGGTGCCCGCCGAGGATGCGCTTTGCTATTTGTCGCGGCACGGCATCCATGGTGAGCTTCGCCGCCTCGATCGCGGGGCGCTGACTCCCGAGGAGATTCTCGAGCGAACCGCGAAGGAGCTGGCGCCGGGGCTCATCGTGATGGGCGCCTATGGGCGTCCGCGGCTGCGCGAGACCCTTTTTGGCGGGGTGACGCGCTATCTGCTCGAAGCCGCGCCGGCGGCGCTCCTGCTCGCCCATTGATCGCGATGCGTGCCTGCCGGGCGCCCGGCACATGACCGATTGCCTGTCCTGCATCGTGCGCAACCGCGCCATCTGTGCGAGCCTGCGGCCCGACGAACTCCTGTTGCTCGGCCGGATGGGCCGGCGCCAGCGCGTGAGCAGCGGTCACACGCTCCTGTGGGAGGGCGACGACGCGCCGGTCGTCGCCAATGTCCTCGAAGGGGTGCTGAAACTCGTTGCCGCGACCGCCGACGGCCGCGAGCAGATCGTCGGCATCGTCTTTCCCTCGGACTTCATCGGGCGGCCGTTCGGGAAGGAAAGCCCTTACAGCGTCAGCGCGATCAGCGAGGCCGAGCTTTGCATCTTCCATCGCGACCAGTTCGACGAATTCGCCAGCGACCATCCCCACCTGCAGCAGAAATTGCTGCGTCGCACGCTCGCCGAGCTCGATCGCGCACGCCGCTGGATGCTCCTACTCGGCCGCAAGTCGGCATCGGAAAAGGTCGCTTCCTTCCTGCTCGAAATGGCCGATCGCTTATCGCCGTCGCCTGGTGCGGCGGTGATCTCGCGTGGTTTCGAGTTGCCCTTCGGTCGCCAGCAGATCGCCGACATTTTGGGCCTCACCATCGAAACCACGAGCCGCCAGCTCACCAAAATGCGCGCCGATGGCCTGATCGACCTCCCATCCCGCCGCAAGGTCTTCATCAACGACCTTGCGGCTCTGAACGAGATGGCAGGCTGACCGTCCACCGGCGCGAGGCAAGGAGGCTAGAAGCGGAAGGCGACGCCGGCGCTGATCACCCAGGGATCGAGCTTGTGCCGCGTCTTGAGCACCTCGGTCGTCCCGGCATACCAGGTCGCGGTCGGGCGCAGGAAATAGCGCTTGGCATCGAAGGACAGCGCAAGTCCCTTGTCGTTCACCGGAATATCGACCCCGGCCTGGAGCGCGGCGCCGAGCTTGTCGCCCATCTTCTGCCGCGTCGCGCCGAGCGACCGGGTCGTTGCACCGGGCTTCTCGTCGATGAAGATGAAATAGCTCGGACCCGCGCCGACATAGGGCTGGATCCCGCCTTCCTTGCCGAAATGATATTTGAGAGAGAGCGTCGCGGGCACGATCTTCGCGTTCGACACCAAAGTCGCACCGTTCAGCGCGCCGCGGCCATTGACGTCATGCTGGGTGACCCCGGCGATCGTCTCGAGCGAGATATGGTCGGCGACATAATATTCGATCGCGACCGTCGGCGTCACATTGTCGTCGGCCTTCGTCTGCGTTCCGGCCGGCAGGCCGATCCGGTCGAGCTTGACGTCGCTGATCTTGCCGTCGGGTGCGACATAGGTCGCGAAAATCTTGAACTGGATATCGCCGGCCTTGGCCGCGGCCTGGCCGGGAATCGCGGCGGCGGCGGCCAGCGCGATCAGGGAGAGATGCTGCTTTTTCATGGTCGTTGCTCCTTGCGTTGACCTGGGCTCCCTGCACCCGGCGCGGCCGCCGGGCATTGATGCCGCGCAATCTATTCGTTGATCCTGGTCAATGTTTTTGCCCCGCCGCGCGGCCAAGAGCGGTCTTGAGCCATGCGGCAGCGAAGCCGCGCGATGACAGGGGCAAGCGTTATGGACACTCTGGTAGCAAAGGCGGGGGGCTGGCTCGGCCTGGCCCTGCTCGCGCTGGTGATGGCGGCGGTCGCGGTCGATGCGCCCTTCGCCGTCCATATGATCATCGTCGCGCTCGCCGCTTTGCTGATGCTCTGGGCAACCGTGTCGCGGGCCGATTATGAGGCGATTGCGCGCGGCTTATTGAAGATGCCGGCCGATCAGGGCGTTTATGACGACGACCCAATTCGCTGGGGCGTCATTGCCACGCTGTTCTGGGGCATTGCCGGCATGGCGGCAGGCCTCTTCATCGCGCTCCAGCTCGCCTTTCCGGCGCTCAACCTCAACTTCGAATATACGACCTTCGGGCGCATCAGGCCGCTCCACACCTCGGCGGTGATTTTCGCTTTCGGCGGCAACGCGCTGATCGCGACGAGCTATTATGTCGTCCAGCGCACCTGCCGCGCACGGCTCGCTTTCCCGACGCTCGCGCGCTTCGTCTTCTGGGGGTACCAGCTATTCATCGTTCTGGCGGCGACCGGCTACCTGATGGGGGTCACCGAGGCGAAGGAATATGCCGAGCCCGAATGGTATGTCGATCTCTGGCTGACCATCGTCTGGGTCGCCTATCTCATTGTCTTCCTCGGCACGATCGTGAAGCGCCGCGAGCCGCACATCTATGTCGCGAACTGGTTTTACCTCAGCTTCATCATCACCATCGCGATGCTCCACATCGTCAACAATCTGTCGATGCCCGCCAGCATCTTCGGCTCGAAGAGCTACGCAGCTTTCGCCGGCGTCCAGGATGCGCTGACGCAGTGGTGGTACGGGCATAATGCGGTCGGCTTCTTCCTGACCGCGGGCTTCCTTGCGATGATGTATTATTTCGTGCCGAAGCAGGCCGAGCGCCCGGTCTACAGCTATCGCCTTTCGATCATCCACTTCTGGTCGCTGATCTTCCTCTACATCTGGGCGGGGCCGCACCACCTCCATTACACCGCGCTCCCCGACTGGGCGCAGACGCTCGGCATGGTCTTCTCGATCATGCTGTGGATGCCGAGCTGGGGCGGGATGATCAACGGGTTGATGACGCTCAACGGGGCGTGGGACAAGATCCGCACCGACCCGATCATCCGCATGATGGTGATGGCGCTCGCCTTCTACGGGATGAGCACCTTCGAAGGCCCGATGATGTCGATCAAATGGGTCAACTCCATGTCGCATTATACCGACTGGACGATCGGCCATGTCCATTCGGGCGCGCTGGGCTGGAACGGCATGATCACCTTCGCGTGCGTCTATTATCTCGTGCCGCGCCTGTGGAACCGCCCGCGTCTCTACAGCCTGCGGATGGTGAACTGGCACTTCTGGCTCGCGACCGTGGGGATCGTTTTCTACGCCGCGTCGATGTGGGTCGCCGGCATCATGCAGGGGCTGATGTGGCGGGAGTACGGCGCCGACGGCTACCTCGTCTACAGTTTTGCCGAAAGCGTTGCGGCGATGCACCCGATGTACCTGATCCGCGCCGCGGGCGGGGCGATGTATCTCGCGGGCTTCCTCATCATGGTCGTCAATGTCTGGGCGACGCTCGCAGGCAAGGTCCGCGCCGAAAAGCCGATGACCGAAACTCCGCACAATGTGGCCGCGGACCGCCCGCTCGCCCTCGCGCCTGCCGAATAAGGAGCCCATCAATGGCCAAGAACAACGCCGAAAAGGGCTTCAGCCACAAGATTCTCGAGCGCAATGTCAGCCTGCTCGGTCTCTTCGCGCTCGTCGCGGTCACCATCGGCGGCATCGTCGAGATCGCGCCGCTCTTCTGGATCGACAACACGATCGAGAAAGTCGACGGCATGCGGCCCTACACGCCGCTCGAGCTCGCCGGCCGGAACATCTATATGCGCGAGGGCTGCTATACCTGCCACAGCCAGATGATCCGCCCGTTCCGCGACGAGGTCGAGCGCTATGGCCATTACAGCCTCGCGGCCGAGAGCATGTACGATCATCCCTTCCAATGGGGATCGAAGCGCACCGGACCCGACCTCGCCCGCGTCGGCGGGCGCTACTCGGACGAATGGCACCGCGCGCATCTGATCGATCCCAGGAGCGTCGTGCCCGAATCGATCATGCCGCCATACGCCTTCCTCGCCGACCGCGACCTCGAGACCGGCGATATGCGTAACGACCTCACCGCGCTCTACCGGGTCGGCGTGCCCTATTCGAAGGCCGACATCGCGAAAGCGAATGACGATATCGCGGCGCAGGCCAATCCCGAGGCGGGCGCTGGCGATCTCGCCAAGCGCTATCCCAAGGCGCAAGTCCGCGACTTCGACGGCGACCCCGATCGCATTACCGAGATGGACGCGCTCGTCGCCTATCTCCAGATGCTCGGCACCCTCGTCGATGTCGACAAGGCAGGGCCGCAGGAACGTCCGCACGAAGCCGAAACGGCTCCCGTCCAGGCGAAAGCGCCATGACCTACGACGCGCTCCGCCATTTCGCCGACAGCTGGGGGCTGCTTGCCATGGCCGTCCTCTTCCTCGGCCTCGTGGCCTGGCCGTTTCGCAAGGCTGCGCGCCCGCGCAACGATGAAGCCGCGAACATGATCTTCAAGGACGACGAGCATGGTTGAGCAGAAACGCATCGACGAAGCGACCGGCACGAGCACGGTCGGACATGAATGGGACGGCATCGAGGAGCTCAATACGCCCTTGCCGCGCTGGTGGCTGTGGACCTTCTATCTGACGATCGTCTGGGCGCTCGGCTACGTCATCCTCTACCCGGCCTGGCCGATGATCGATGACGCGACGAAAGGCGTTCTCGGCTGGTCGAGCCGCGGGCAGCTCGAGCAGGAACTCGCCGCCGACAGCAAGCGCCGCGCGCCGACCGTGAATGCGATCGCTGCGACCGATATCGCCGATCTGCCGACCAAGCATGCGCTGATGCAGGCCGCGGTGCAGGGCGGCGGCGCGGCATTCCGCGTGCATTGCATCCAGTGCCACGGCGCCGGCGGCGCAGGTCTCAAGACGCTCTATCCGAGCCTGACCGACGACGACTGGCTGTGGGGCGGCGACCTTGCTGCGATCGAATATACAGTCACGCATGGCATCCGGAATCCCGGGCATAAGGACACGCGGGCAAGCCTGATGCCGGCATTCGGGCGCGACGGGATACTCGATGCGGCGCAGATCGGCGATGTGGTCAGCTTTGTTCGCACGCTCAGCCGCCAGGAGAAGGCGAGCGCCTCTTCGGCGCGCGGCGCGGTGCTCTTCGACACCAATTGCGCGGTGTGCCATGGCGCCCGCGGCGAGGGCGGGCGGCAGGTGGGCGCGCCGAAACTCACCGATGCCATCTGGCTCTATGGCGGCGACCGCGACAGCCTCGCCGCGACGATCAACCAGCCGCGCAACGGCGTGATGCCGCGCTGGGGCGAGCGCCTCGACCCGGTCACCATCAAGATGCTCGCAACCTATGTCTATTCGCTGGGCGGCGGCGAGAAGGCACCCCCGGCGCCCGCGGCGAAAGGGCAGGGAGCCGATGGCCAGCCCTGAGGATCTCGCCGGCGCCCCGGCCTCGCTCTACGAAGCGCGCAAGGGCGTTTACCCCAAGGCGGTGAACGGTCCCTTCCGTCGCTTCAAATGGGCGATCATGGCGGTCACTCTTGCCATCTATTATGGCACGCCCTGGATTCGCTGGGACCGCGGACCCTATGCGCCCGATCAGGCGGTGCTCGTCGATCTTGCCCACCGGCGCTTCTACATGTTCCAGATCGAAATCTGGCCGCACGAATTCTACTATGTCGCGGGCCTCTTGATCATGGCGGGTATCGGCCTGTTCCTCGTTACCAGCGCGGTCGGGCGCGCCTGGTGCGGTTATGCCTGCCCGCAGACCGTCTGGACCGATCTCTTCCAGCATGTCGACCGGCTGATCGACGGCGACCGTAATGCGCAGATGCGGCTGGCGAATGGCCCCTGGACCATCGAAAAGCTGGCGAAGCGCGGCGCCAAATATGCCATCTATCTGGGCATCGCCTTCTGGACGGGCGGCGCGTGGATCATGTATTTCGCCGACGCGCCGACGCTGACTCACGACTTCTGGGCCGGGCAGGCGGCACCGGTCGCCTACGGCACCGTCGCCGTCCTCACCGCGACAACCTTCATTCTCGGTGGCTTCATGCGCGAACAGGTGTGCATCTACATGTGCCCCTGGCCGCGCATCCAGACAGCGATGATGGACGAAAAGTCGCTGCTGGTCACCTACAAGGATTGGCGCGGCGAGCCGCGCGGCAGCGTCAAAAAGGCCGCCGCGCACCCTGATGCCTTTGGCGATTGCGTCGATTGCAGCCAATGCGTCGCGGTCTGCCCGACCGGGATCGACATCCGCGAGGGGCCTCAGATCGGCTGCATCACCTGCGCGTTGTGCATCGATGCCTGCGACGGCGTGATGAAGCAAATTGGTCGCCCGCGCGGTCTGATCGATTATTGCACGCTCGACGACGCGGCGATCGAAAAGGCCGGCGGCCAGTCGCAGCCGGTGCGCAAGACGCTGATGCGTCCGCGCACTTTGATCTATCTTGGTGTGTGGAGCGCGATCGGTGCGGCGATGCTCTTCTCGCTCGGCCAGCGCACGCGGCTCGATCTCGCCGTCCAGCACGAGCGCAGCCCGCTCTATGTCCAGCTCTCGGACGGCCATATCCGCAATACTTATACGCTGAAGCTTCGCAATATGGAGACGCGGCCGCGCCGGGTCGCGGTAACCGTCAGCGGCCTCGCCGGCGCCGCTTTGTGGACCGAGGCCGGGTCGCGCAAGGCCGCGGGGCAGCGGATCGAGGTGGCGCTTGCGCCCGACAGCGTCACCCGCGTCAAACTCTTCATTGCCGCGCCTGCCGGCGGACCGGCGCGCCACGAGTTCACCATCGCGACCCGCGGGCTCGATGGCGACCCCCGAGGCGACGCCGAAACAATCCAGTTCGACCGACCGGAGACTGCCCCATGACCGACCGCCCCGCCGCCAAGGCCTTTACCGGCTGGCATATGACCGCGATCCTCGTTGCCTTCTTCGCCGTCGTGATGACCGTCAATTTCACGATGGCGCGGCTCGCTTCCTCGACCTTCGGGGGGACGGTCGTCGATAACAGCTATGTCGCGAGCCAGCACTATAACGAATGGCTGAAACGGGCCGACGTGCAGGACCGATTGGCGTGGAGCGAGACGGTCAGCCTCGATCCCGCGCGGCATGTCCTGTTGACGGTTCGGAAAAATGACACGCCGCTCGGCGACCTTGTCGTGTCGGCGACCGTCAGTCACCCAGTTGGGCGTACCGCGCCCGCCGCGCTCCAATTCGAGCCCGCGGCGGGCGGCGTGATGCGCTCGGTCGAGCCGCTGGCGTGGGGGCGCTGGCGGCTCGACCTCATCATCCGCCACGGCGCCGAAGAAGCGCGTTACCGGAAGGATGTGCAATGAGCGCCGACGCTCTGATCGAGCGCGATTTCGCCGTTCCTGATATCCGCTGCGCCGGATGCATCGCCAAGCTCGAGCAGGGGCTGGTACGCGACCGCCGCATCGCTGCCGCTCGCGTGAACTTCACCGAGAAGCGCGTCCATCTTTCGTGCCTGCCCGACGCGCAGGTCCCCGACCTCGTAGGCGCTTTCGCTACCCTCGGCTTCGACGCGCATCCGATCGGCAAGGGGCCCGAGGACGTGGACGCCGACGCCGCAAACAGCCGTGCGCTCCTTCGCGCCGTCGCGGTGTCGGGCTTTGCCATGATGAATATCATGCTGCTCTCGGTCTCCGTCTGGTCGGGCGCGACGGGGACCACCCGCGACCTGTTCCACTGGCTTTCGGCGCTGATCGCCTTGCCGACGATCGCCTATGCCGGGAGGCCCTTTTTTCGGTCGGCATGGGGCGCGCTCCGCCACCGCCAGACCAATATGGACGTCCCGATCAGCATCGGGGTTCTGCTCGTCAGCACGATCAGCCTTTACGAAACGCTGACGCACGGCGCGCACGCCTATTTCGACGGCGCGGTCATGCTTCTCTTCTTTCTCTTGTGCGGCCGGTGGCTCGACAGTGTGATGCGCGACCGCGCGCGCGGCGGGGTTTCGGCTCTTTTGCGCAACATGGGCACCGGCGCGATGGTCTTCCGCCACGAACGGTCTACGCACTGGGTCGATGCCACCGCGCTCGAGCCGGGCATGGTCATGCTCATTGCCGCCGGCGAACGGCTTGCAGCGGACGGCGTCGTCGCGGGTGGATCGAGCAGCATCGACCTTTCGCTTTTGACGGGCGAAAGCGCGCCGCAGGCGGTTCGGCTCGGCGATCCCGTTCATGCAGGGACGCTCAACATCGATGCACCCCTCAAGGTTCGCGTCACGGCAGCGGGCGCCGACACGGCGATCGCCGATATCGCCCGCCTCATGGGCGAGGCGGCACAGGGGAAGTCGCGCTATGTCCGTATTGCGGACCGTGCGGCGCGCCTCTACGCCCCTGCCGTCCACTGCCTTGCCCTGATGGCCTTTGCTGGCTGGATGATCGCGGGGGCAGGGTGGCACCATAGCCTGTTGATCGCCGCCGCGGTCCTCATCATCACCTGCCCCTGTGCGCTAGGTCTCGCGGTACCCGCGGCGCAGATCGTCGCGGCGGGCGAGCTGATGCGCCGGGGCGTGCTGATCAAGGACGGCTCCGCGCTCGAACGGCTGGCCGAGGTCGACCTCGCTCTTATCGACAAGACCGGCACGCTTACGCTGGGGCGGCCCGAGGCTATGGGGATCGAGAGGCTCGACATCGGCTTGAAGTCGCTGATCCTCGCGCTTGCCCAAGCCAGCCGGCATCCGCTGAGCGAGGCGCTGACCCGCGGCCTCAAGGACCATGATGTGCGACCGGCCGACGTCCAGTCGCTCTGCGAAACGCCGGGCTTCGGGGTCGAGGCGCGCTGGGCCGAAAGCCGAGTGACCCTGGGACGGCCGCATGACTCGATCGGCGGCGATGCGCTGGCTACCGAACTCGCTGTCGATGGCCAGTCGGCTGCGATCATCCGATTTGCCGACCGGCTGCGTCCCGATGCCCGCGAGGCGGTCGATGCGCTGCGCGCCGAAGGCATCCCCGCCATGATTCTCTCGGGCGATCGCGCCGAAGCGGTTGCGCCTGTCGCGCGTGAACTGGGATTAACCGCCCAGACCGGCATGAGTCCGCAGGACAAGCTCGCGGCCATCGCGCGCCATGCAGGAAAGGGCCGGATGGTGCTGATGATCGGCGACGGTCTCAATGATGGACCGGCGCTTGCGGCCGGGCACGCGTCGATGGCGCCAGGGTCGGCGAGCGACGTCGGAAAAAATGCCGCCGATTGCATATTCCTCGGCGACCGCCTGATGCCGGTGGTGCAGACGATCTGTATGGCACGAAGGACGCAGGCGATCGTGCGGCAAAATTTCATCCTTGCGATCTGCTATAATGCGGTCGCGGTGCCGCTTGCCTTCCTGGGACTCGTGACGCCGCTGGTTGCCGCCATTGCGATGTCGGGCTCGTCGCTGATCGTCGTCGGCAACGCGCTGCGTCTCAAAAGAGCCCTGCGGTGAACGGCGTTCTCGTCCTCATTCCGATCGCGCTCGGTCTTGGCCTACTGGGCCTTGCCGCCTTTTTCTGGTCGCTGCGGCAAGGGCAGTTCGATGATCTGGATGGCGCTGCTCTGCGCATTTTCGTCGAGGAAGAAGAAGACCGGCCGTCATGATCGCACGCCGGATCAGCACCGTCGCCGTCGTCGCCGGGCTAGCTCTAGCGCCGCTTGCGACCGACGCGCGGATAGTGCGCATTCCGGCATGCGGCGGCGGCGCGCATAATCTCGTCCTGCCCGCCGATCCTGCCGCTCCGCGAAACGATGGCAGCGCCTGCGCCAAGGCCTGTCATGCTGTCAACGACCGCCGCGAAAAATCGGCCGGCAAAAGGGGGCGATGCTGCTGAGGTCGCCGATGTTGATCCCGGTCAATGTCGTCGCTCCCGGCAGCATCTAAAGTCCCCGCATGTGGTCCTATCATCCCGATCTGCTCGCCCAGCCCGTGCCGCGATACACCAGCTATCCTACGGCAATGGAATTCGCCGACGACGTTGGCAAGGAAGCCTATAACCGGGCGCTCGACGCCGTCGGAGCTGGGACGCCTATCTCGCTTTATGTCCATATTCCCTTCTGCGAGCAGATTTGCTGGTACTGCGGTTGCAACACCGGTGCAGCGGGCCGCAAGCATCGGCTCGCCGACTATCTTGCCGCGCTCCAGTCGGAGATATCTCTCGTCGCCAAGCGGCTCGGGGGCCGCGGGCGCGTCCAGCGGATCGCATTCGGTGGCGGCAGCCCCAATGCGATCGCGCCGGTCGAGCTCGTGCGCCTGCTCGATCTTCTGCTCACTCTCTTCGACGCTCATCGTCCCGAGATATCGATCGAACTCGATCCGCGCGGCTTCTCCGCCGAATGGGCGCTCGTTCTCGCCGCCGCCCACGTCACGCGCGTCAGCCTCGGCGTCCAGACCTTCGCGCCGCACATCCAGCAGGCAATCGGCCGCATCCAGCCACTGTCGCACATCGAACGCGTCGTTGCCGGGCTGAGGCTGCGCGATATCAACGCCATCAATTTCGATCTGATGTACGGCCTGCCCGGTCAGACCCTCGCCGATCTCGACGACACGCTCGAAGAAACGATCCGTCTCGCGCCGAGCCGGATATCGCTTTTTGGCTATGCGCATCTTCCGCACATGATTCCGCGCCAGCGCCAGATCGACGCCAGCAATCTGCCCGATCACAAATTGCGCTTTGAGCAGGCTTGGCGCGGTTATGAGCGCCTGACCGAAGCGGGCTATGTTCCCGTCGGATTCGATCATTTTGCGCTGCCTTCCGATCCGCTTGCCGACGCCGCGCGCGAGGGGCGGGTGAGCCGCAATTTTCAGGGCTTTACCGAAGATGACAGCCCGGTGCTGATCGGCATCGGTGCCAGTGCGATCAGCCGGTTTCCCGATCTCATCGTGCAGAACGAAAAGCGCGCAGGCGTCTATCGCGACCTCATCGCGGCCGGCCAGCTGACGGCTGTTCGCGGCGCTGCGATCGACGCCGATGACCGCGAGCGCGGACGGATCATCAGGGAGTTGCTGTGCCAGGGGACCGCATGTCTTGAGGCGGGTTGGCTACGGTCTGCGAGGACCGCGCTCTCAGCCTTCGAGCGCCTGCATATCCTTCGCTGGGACGATGAGAGGCTCGTCGTCGAGGATGATGGTCTGCCCTACGCCCGGCTGATCGCCGCGCAATTCGACCGCCATCGCGGCGCGATCATGCGCGACGACCTCGAACCTACGGCTTCCCTCTGTGCAGGTAGCACAGCAAACGTAGGATGACACAAATCGCCCGCTAACCGGCGAAATCTCCGGCTGGCCTGTACGTGTTATTCCTAATGGGAAGCGGATGCGCCTGGCAGATAGAAGCCAGGGTATCCCGGCTATTCCGACCTTTGGGGGCATGCCTATGCGCTACGACCAGATTTTCAGCGATGCGATCTCGCGCCTGCACGACGAGGGGCGCTATCGGGTGTTCGTCGACATCCTGCGCGACCGCGGCGCCTATCCCGGCGCGCGCTGGTTCGATGCGGCCGGAGAAGCAAAGTCGATCACCGTCTGGTGCTCGAACGACTATCTCGGCATGGGGCAGCACCCGGAGGTACTCGAGGCAATGGAGGCCGCGATCGCCGACGTCGGCGCCGGCTCGGGCGGCACACGCAATATCAGCGGCAACACCCATTATCATATCGAACTCGAGCGCGAACTCGCCGATCTCCATGGCAAGGAAAGCGCGCTCCTCTTTACTTCGGGCTATGTGTCGAACGATGCCACGCTGGCAACGCTCGGCAAGCTCCTGCCCGGCTGCGTGATCTTTTCGGACGAGCTCAATCATGCCAGCATGATTGCCGGCATTCGCAACGCGGGATGCGAACGGAAGATTTTCCGCCATAATGATCTGGCGCATCTTGAGGCGCTGCTTGCCGAAACCGACCCCGCGCGGCCCAAGCTCATCGCCTTCGAGAGCGTCTATTCGATGGACGGCGATGTCGCACCGATCGCCGCGATCTGCGATCTGGCGGATCGCTATCAAGCTCTCACCTATCTCGACGAGGTCCATGCCGTTGGCATGTATGGCCCGCGCGGGGGCGGTATATCGGAGCGCGATGAAGTGGCGCACCGCGTTAGCGTGATCGAGGGCACGCTCGCCAAGGCTTTCGGCGTCATGGGCGGTTATGTCGCCGCGGACCTCGCAGTCATCGACTGCATTCGCAGCTATGCACCGGGCTTTATCTTTACGACCTCGCTGTCGCCAGTTCTCGCCGCCGGCGCGCTCGCCAGCGTGCGCCACCTGAAGGCGTCGACGTGTGAACGCGAAGGCCAGCAGGCCGCCGCTCAGCGGCTTAAGTCGCTGTTTCGGGCCGCGGGGCTGCCGGTCTTGCCGAGCGACACGCATATCGTGCCGCTCCTCGTGGGCGATCCCATCCACGCCAAGGCGCTCAGCGACCATCTACTCATCGAGCATGGCGTCTATGTTCAGCCGATCAACTATCCAACGGTGCCGCGTGGAACCGAGCGGCTTCGCTTCACGCCCGGCCCACTGCACGGCGAGAATGAAATGAAAGCGCTGACGGCGGCGCTCGCCGCTTGGTACTTTCCATATCGCATGCCGATCGCCGCTTGATGAAGCGCATTTATGCTCCGGGTAGATTAGCCATTTGCGCTGGCGTCACCACCGGCTCGTGCCGATCTTTTCGCTCCGAATAACGGTCAACCAGCTGATCGGCATGGCTGCGGGTCAGCACGGTGAACCGTACCAGTTCCTCGGCGACATCGACAATCCGGTCATAATAATTCGATGGCAGCATGCGGCCCGCTTCGTCGAACTCCTGATAGGCTTTCGCCACGCTCGACTGGTTGGGGATTGTAATCATGCGCATCCAGCGGCCAAGGATACGCAGCGTGTTCACGCTGTTGAAAGACTGCGAGCCCGCCGAGACCTGCATTACCGCGAGCGTTCGCCCCTGTGTCGGGCGGAGGCCCTTGTAGGCAAGCGGCAAATGATCGACCTGGGCCTTCATGATCCCGGTAATCTGGCCGTGACGCTCGGGGCTGCACCAGACCTGGCCTTCTGACCAGATCGAATGCTGGCGCAGCTCCTCAACCGCCGGATGATCGTCGTCAGCGACCTGGTCTGGAAGCGGAAGGTCGGACGGGTCGAAGATGCGCGTCTCGCAGCCGAAAAGCTGGAGCAGGCGCGCGGTTTCCTCGACGACGAGCCGCGAGTAGGAGCGCTCGCGAAGCGACCCGTAGAGTAGGAGGATGCGCGGCGCCGGATCGAGCGGGCCAAGGCCGAGGCCGGGCGAGGACCGGATAAATTCGGGACGCAGCGCCGGAAGATGGTCGGGATCGGCGAGCGTGCGCAGGCGGGAAAAGGCCGTGCCGGACATAATGGTCAACCTTTCGCTGGAGTGGTCGCGGGAAACCAGCGCCGTCCGAACCAGAAGGCGACGCTCACCAGCAGGATGAGTACTGGGACCTCGACAAGCGGCCCGATGACCGCGGCGAAGGCGACCGGCGAGGCAAGGCCAAAGGCTGCGATGGCGACAGCGATCGCAAGCTCGAAATTATTGCCTGCCGCGGTGAAGGCGACCGCCGTCGTGCGCGGATAATCGGCTTCGATGAGCTTGCCCATCCAGAAGCTGATGACGAACTGCACGACGAAATAGATGGTGAGCGGGATCGCGATCCGCACGACGTCGCCCGGAATGGTGACGATCTCGCCGCCTTTGAGACTGAACATGGCAACGATCGTGAAGAGCAGCGCGACGAGCGTGATCGGGGCGATCCTTGGCAGGAAGCGCGTCTCGTACCAGTCATTGCCCTTGGTGCCGGCAAGCCATCTGCGGGTTAGATATCCTGCAGCGAACGGGATACCCAAGTAGATGAGCACCGCCTCAGCAACGGTCCAGAAGCTGACGTCGATGACGATGCTTTCGAGCCCGAACAGCGGTGGCAGGATCGTGAGGAAGAACCAGGCGTAGACGCTGAAGAACAGGATCTGGAAGATCGAGTTGAAGGCGACGAGCGCGGCTACATATTGATTGTCGCCTTTCGCGAGCTGGTTCCAGACGATCACCATCGCGATGCAGCGCGCGAGGCCGATGAGGATCAGGCCGGTCATATATTCCGGCTTGTCGGACAGGAAGATGACCGCGAGCGCGAACATCAGGGCGGGGCCGATGATCCAGTTCTGGATCAGCGAGATCGCGAGGACCCGTTTGTCCTCGAACACCCGCGGCAGCTCTTCGTAGCGGACGCGCGCCAGCGGCGGATACATCATCAGAATGAGGCCCATCGCGATCGGGATATTGGTCGAGCCCCACGAGAGGCTGTCGATTGCGGCGGGAAGTCCGGCGAAGGTCGAGCCGAGCAGCACGCCCAGCGCCATCGCGAGGAAGATCCATATGGTCAGAAAGCGGTCGAGGAACGACAGGCGTTCGCGCTTCGGTTGCGTCATCGAATCTCTCCTCAGGCGCGGAGGCGGTTGCCGGCGTCGTCGACAACCTGTTCGCCGTCTTCCTTGGCAAAGGCGCCGCGCTGCTGTGCGGGGATGAGGTCGAGCACCTCTTCCGAGGGACGGCAGAGCTTCACGCCGAGCGGCGAGACGACGAGCGGGCGGTTGATCAGGATCGGATGCGCCATCATCGCCTCGATGAGCGCGTCGTCGCCGAGGCTCTCGTCGCCGAGGCCAAGCTCGGCAAAAGGCGTCCCCTTCTCGCGAAGGAGAGCGCGAGGGGCAATACCTGCGCGTTCGATCAGCTGTTCCAGCAGCGCGCGCGTGGGCGGGGTCTTCAGATACTCGACAACATGCGGCTCGATGCCGGCATTGCGGATCATCGCGAGCGTGTTGCGCGAGGTTCCGCATTCGGGGTTGTGGTAGATGATGATGTCGGTCGTCATTCGGCCGACTCCGCTTCGCTCGTCGAGCCTTCGGTGCGGCCGATTTCCTTGAGTTTCCGTTCCATTGCCATTTCGTCGATGCTGTTGTGGGGCAGCGCGAGGAAGAGCGAGATTCGGTTCGACAGATAATGGAGCGCGCGTTCGAACGCTTCCCGCTGACCCGGGCCTTCGACCGCGGCGGGGTCCTCGATCCCCCAATGTGCGCTCATCGGCCTGCCAGGCCAGATCGTGCATGTCTCGCCAGCCGCATTGTCGCAGACGGTGAAAATGAAATCGAATTCGGGCGTACCGGGAACGGAAAACTCGTCCCAGCTTTTCGAGCGCAGGCCCTGCGTCTCGAAGCCAAGCTCGTCGAGCAGGGCGAGCGCCTGCGGATGGACGTCGCCCTTGGGGAAGCTGCCCGCGCTGTAGGCGCGAAAGCGTCCCTCTCCGAGCCGGTTCAGCAGCGCCTCGGCAAGGATCGATCGCGCACTGTTACCGGTGCACAGGAACAACACATTATAGGTCTTGTCGGTCATCTCCGTCTCCTCATCGGGTTGCGGCGTGCGCGAAGAAAGGCGCACGCTGGAATTCGTTCGGGCAATCAA
This sequence comes from Sphingopyxis sp. Root154, assembly GCF_001427105.1. GTDB lineage: Bacteria > Pseudomonadota > Alphaproteobacteria > Sphingomonadales > Sphingomonadaceae > Sphingopyxis. The sequence goes on along the minus strand of NZ_LMGI01000001.1, from coordinate 610,714 downwards.
AGGCGTGCCGTGTCTGGAGATCGCGCGCTCAGCAGCAAGCCAGCTCGGCGAGCAGCGGCTCGCAAAGCTCGGCGCGTCCCTCGCAGCAATCCTTGGCGAGGAAGAGCATCAGGCCGCGCAGCGTATCGATCTCGGCGCGCTGGTTGATCTGACGGCCGCGCTTCTCCGATGTCACCAGGCCCGCCTTTACGAGGACCGCCAGGTGCGTTGAGAAGGTGCTTTGCGAGAGGCCCGAGGCATCGACGAGTTCACCGGTCGAAAGGCCGTCGGGCTCGTGCTGCACAAGCAGGCGGAATGCGTTGAGGCGCGTGGGATGGGCGAGCGCGGCCAAGGCCAACAGGGCTGAATCGTTGTTCATTCATCGGAATTATTCGATGCGTTTGCGTCCGTCAACACCTATCGTAAAATCCCGATGTGTTTTCGACGCTGATTATCGATTGCCGCGAAGAAGGCTCCCTCTGTCTGGCCATCGGCTCGACGAAAGCGTTTTCCATTTGGCCATTCTGGCCGAAGGAGAATAATCATGGGACGATCAGAATTTGACTGTTTGCCTCCGCGCCCGGCGTGGAACGCTGGTCGAAAGGTTGGTGCAAAGCGTCCGCTGAAACCACGCCAGATATGGGCGATTCGCTTTCATCTGGATCGGGAGCATCGGCTCCGCGATCGGGCGCTTTTTGATCTTGCGATCGATAGCAAACTCAGAGGCTGCGATCTTGTGAAGATCAAGATTGGCGACCTAGTCACCGGTACTGAGATGCGAACTCGGGCGATAGTTACTCAGCAAAAGACAGGTCGGCCGGTCCAATTTGAAATCACTTCGGACGCACGCGGAAGCCTCCTCGCTTGGCTCGAGCGGCGCGGCGGGTCGATCGAGGATTATGCTTTCCCCAGCCGCGTCGACCACTCTTCCCATATGAGCACGCGGCAATATGCGCGCCTTGTCGATGAGTGGGTAACGGCGGTTGGCCTCCGAAGCGAAGACTATGGAACACATTCGTTACGTAGAACGAAGGCATCAATTATTTACAAGGCGACCGGAAATCTCCGCGCTGTGCAAATTCTGCTTGGTCACACCAAGATTGAAAATACGGTCCGATACCTTGGCGTCGATGTTGAAGATGCGCTGACATTGGCAGAAGGGATCGAAGTCTAACTATCAAATCTTGCTATCCCTGAGAGCGAGCGCTCTGAATTGTCTTGGAACGTCCGCTCTCTTTGTTTGGCCGCCAAAAGCCGCCTGTCTCCAATCGGCCAAATTCACCAATCTAATGATCGTGCAACGGCTTGTCGGATGTTTCGGATTTCGAGGCTGGAACGACAAATGTCACCGACTTTCCGGTCAGAACTTTATGTTCTGGCGTCGCGAGTTCGATCAGGATCTTGTGCGGACCGGCGGGAAGGCCGTTGACGACGACCGCGTCATTGTCGCCGGCGTCGGCCCACCGCCACGGCAGATCATCGACGCTGACGTGGAGATGCCCGGCGCGCGGCGAAACGTCGACCGCTGTCGCGCCGAAAATCGGCAGGATGCGAAAATTCTCGGTCCGGTAGGGGATGATCGTCGCGCCCCGCGCCAGCGGACCGGCGAGCGGAGGATCGACGAACAGTTCGGCGGGCGGCTCATTTTCTACCGGCACGAATTGCGATGCTTCGCGCCCGGCTTCGATACTTTGGGCTGCCGCGGTCGCGGGCGAAGCGAAAGCAAGGGCGGCGATTAGGATTGCGCGGATCATTCGGATTTCTCCGGCCGGCTGGACACGAGCGTTGCTTCATCAACGGGGACAAGGAGCGGCTTGCCCTTCTCGACGATATAGGTTGCAAGTTCGGCGCCGTTGGCGGCGGTTCGGTTGCGCGCCATATGCGCGACGCCTGCGGGAACGAACAGAACCTCGCCCGCCTTGATTGTGACCGGCGCCTGCCCTTCGAGCTGATATTCCAGCGTGCCCTCGATCACGTAGATAACTTCCTCGCCGGGGTGACGATGCCAGGGCGCGACCGCGTCTGGAGCGACGTCGATGCGCGCCTGAATAGTCTTGCGACCGTCGATTGAAAGATCATGCCGCTGAAGGTTGCTGCGTGTGACTCCCGCCGGCGGCGTCGCCGACGGACTGGCCGGCGCGACTGCGACGAGAATTGCAAAGAGGGAGGTAAAGGTCATCATCGCTTTCCTTATTTGCTGACGGCGTCGGCAATGGCCGATCGGATTTCCGCGGCGGTCTCGCGCGGGTTCTGGAGATGCGGATAGTGGCCGATTCCAGGAAGAATGCTGATCTTCGAGTCGGCTCGTGCGGCGAATTCTACTCCCATTGCCGTGTCGATATAGATGTCGCGCGCGCCCCAGACGATTTTCACCGGCGTCTGCAGTTTTCCGAGGCTGGCCTCGAAATAATTCTGGTCGCGCGTGAAATGAGAATAATAGCGCGCGAAGGCGTCGGCGGTGGTCAGAGTGCCGTGGTTCCAGGCCGCGGTCATGTCCGCCTTGAAGATGGCGGAGATCCCAAACTGCTCTTCGGGTTTGAACCCGCGGCGCCATGCGTTTTCGATGATCTCGTCGCGCGTCGCGTTGAACTGGGCGCGGACCTGCTCGCCGGTCTCGGGGGACTTCAGCGCCTGCAACCGCTCCTGCATATAATCCGGCCGGTCAAAGGGCGCGAAGTCGCCGACGATGATTGTCCGGGCGATATCGGGCTCGTCGAGAGCGGCCAGAAGCGCCGGAAGCGCCCCTATGTCGGTCGCATAGATCATCAGCCTCGACCGGTCGATGCCGACCTTGTCGATATAATGCCGCAGAACGCGCGCGTAATCGCGCGGACTGTAGCCGAACCTCGCAGCGGAGGGACGCGACGAAAACCCAAAGCCGGGCCAATCGAAGGCGTGCACCTCGTATTCGCCGCCAAGTTCATCCGTCACGCCCTGCCACGCGTGGATCGTTTCGGGGAAGCCGTGCAGCAACAGGACGATGCCTTTTGGATAGGTGCCGCGAACGACCATGCGCCGCAGCGAGATGTCACGATCGATTTCGACATAGCCGATTTCGGTCGTGGTTTGCGCATCCGCCGGCTGAGTAGCGACGGGGACGACCGAGGCGCCAAGCGCCAGCGCGGCGGCGGCGATCGTCGGAAGAAGTTTCGACATGGATCAGATCCTTTCACTGTGGAAGCCGTCGCGTCCCGTCAGATGACGCGAGCGACGGCTCTCGGTGCTTCAGACGACGTTGATCTCGACGCCGATGTTACCGCGCGTCGCTTTCGAATAAGGGCAGATCTCATGTGCACGGGCGGTCAGCGTTTCGGCGGTTTCGTGATCAATACCGGGCAGGCTGACGTTGAGGCGCGCGATCAGAGAAAAGCCCCCATCGTCCAGCGCAAGATCGACTTCGGCGTCGATGGCGGCGTCAGCAGGCAGCCGCAATTTGTGTTCGCTGGCAGCCTTGCCAATCGCGCCGAGGAAGCAGGCCGACCAGCCGGCCGCGAACAGCTGTTCTGGGTTGGTGCCGGTGCGGCTCGATCCGGGCGGCGACAGCGCGATATCGAGTTCGCCGTCCGAGCTGCGCGACGCGCCGTCGCGGCCGCCGGTGGTGTGGGTTTTTCCGGTATATACGATATTCTGTGACATGATTTTACTCCTGCTAGGCTTCGGGGATCAAGCGGCCAGATATCGGGCCGCGGGGGTGCTGGTGGACAATTCGCCCGCCATGGCCTGCCGGGCCGCCTCGAAGGCGTCCCAGTGGGATTCGTCGTGAAGACTGGGGATGGTCGCAAATTCGCCGCGCGCGAGGCCGGTCAGCGCGGCATCGACGAGCTGGTCGGCCCGCATGACAATCTCGCCGGGAAGATGCTCGACGGGCGTGCCCGCGATGTCCCAGAAGTCGGTCGCCGTTGCGCCGGGCAGGACGACCTGTACATGGACCCCGGTGCCGTCGAGTTCGTGACGCAGGTTCTGGCTGAAGGCGAGGACGAAGGCCTTGGAGCCGCCATAAACGCCGTTCAGTACCTCGGGGGCGACCGCGACGATCGAGGCGATGTTGACGATCGTGCCGCGGCCGCGCGCAACAAAGGCAGGCACGACCGCATAGGTCAGGCGCATCAGCGCCTCGACATTGAGCGATACCATCGCGCTCATTGTATCGACGTCGGCGTCAAGGGCGCGAGCGGTCGAGCCGATCCCGGCATTGTTGACCAGCAAGGTGATGCTGCGGTCGTTCGCGAGCCGGGCTTCGACGAGCCGAAGATCGGCGGTGTTCGTCAGGTCGGCGGGCAGCGTGTCGATCTGGCGGCCGGTGGCTTCGCGGATCGCTTGTGCCACGCGCTCGAGTTTGGTGGCGTTGCGCGCGACAAGGATCAGGTCATAGCATTGGCGAGCCAGGCGATCGGCGTAAAGCGCGCCAATTCCACTCGACGCTCCGGTAATGAGGGCGGTGCCCTTTGCTTCGTTCATCGTTCTTCCTTTCCAACAAGGGATGGACGCCGACCGGCCGTGATGGACGGGGCGGACCAGAACGATTTAGTCGTGCGGGAAAATGCCGGTAGCGGGCGAAAGCGAGAGCGAGCCTCTCAATCGCGGCAAGGGTCGGGTCAGGGGCAGTCAAAACCCTTGCAGGCGGCGCGCAGCTGGGGCGTTGCCCAGTCGATAAAGGCGCGCACCTTAAGCGGCAGCAGCCCTTGGCGCGGATAGACGATATGCACCGGGCGCGGCTCGCTATCGCCGTCGGTAAGCACGTGAACGAGCGCTCCCGATTGGATCTGCCCCGATAGCTGATAATCGAAGAGACGCGCGACCCCGATGCCGCGAAGTGCCGCCGCGAGATTGCCCGCGGCGCTGTTGACGGCAATCCGCGTCCGCGGCGCGCAGATCATGTCCTCGCCGTCGATGCGATAGGTCCAGAACATCTGCTGGGTCCCGAAGAGGATGCCATCGTGCGCGGACAATTCGCGCGGATCGGTCGGTGTGCCACGCCGCTCGAGATAGTCGGGACTGGCGCATGTGATCAGGCGAAAGTCGCCTGTCTTGACCGCATAGAGAGCGCTGTCGGCCAGATGGCCTAGGCGGATTGCGACGTCGATATGTTCATCGACGATATGGGTGCGCCGGTCGGAGGCGATGAGGTTGAGGGTGACTTCGGGATATTCGGCCATGAACGACAGCGCGATCGGCATCACATGGCGTGCGCCAAATTCGACCGGCATGGTGACCGTCAGTTCGCCGCGCGGGGTGCTATATTCGCCCGATGCGCGCCGTTCGGCTTCGTCGAGGTCGGCGATGATCCGCCGCGCAGCTTCGACATAATCGCGCCCCGCATCGGTAAGTTGGATATTGCGACTGGTGCGGACGAGAAGGTTTGTGCCGAGATGGCGCTCAAGCTCTGCGACTTTGCGGCTGACGCTGGGGAGCGGCGCATTCAGCTTGCGGCTTCCCGCGGACAGACTGCCCGCGTCGACGACCGCCAGAATGACCCGCATGGCATCGAGCCGATCCATCTGTCTCCCTTTCTTGCCCGCACGCAGAATAGCGGAGTTTGTCCGGCCGTCACAGCGGCAAGCGCTTGCCGCGCGCGTCTCAACCAAACACCCGCCATCGGCGATCGATGACGGGTGTTTTCGGGGGGAGGTTGACGAAACTCAGCCGGGGGGTCCTGCAAGCTTCTTGCGATATTCGGCGACGGGCATTCCACCCCAGCCCCAGTCCTCCATCTCGACCTCCTGGAAGATGACCCAAGTCCATTCGGGGGGCTTTTTGAGCACGTCGAACAGAACCTGGCTCATTCCCTTATAGATAGCGGCTTTCTGCTCGGGGGTCACATGGTCGACACCGGCTTCGGTGCCCTCCTTGGTGACTTGTACGGTTACGATCGGCATGATCTGTCTCCTCGCTCTCGCCGGATCAGTGGCCGGCTGACTGGCCGCCATCGACATGGAGGATTTCGCCCGTCACGAAACCGGCGCTTTCAAGATACAGCACGGCCTCGACGATGTCCGTAATATCGCCCATCCGCCCGACGGGGTGCAGCGCCGACAGAAAGTCGTGGGTTTCGGGGGTGTGCATCGGCGTCTTGATCACACCCGGCGATACGGCATTCACGCGGATACCACGCGTCGCATATTCGATGGCGAGGCTTTTGCTCGCGGCGTTGATGCCACCCTTCGACAGCGAAGCGAGGACCGACGGCACCTGCGACAGCGCATGATCGACGAGGCTCGTCGTGATGCTGACGATGTGACCGCGGCCGAGCTTTTCCATCGCCGCAATCGCAGCCTGGGTGATGTAATAGAACCCGTTGATGTTGGTCGAAACGACATCGGCATATTGCTGCGCGCTGTAATCGGTGAACGGACCGGCGAGGAAGATGCCGGCGTTATTGACCAGCGTGTCGACGCGACCGAATGTTTCGATCGCTGCGGCGATCACGCGCGGCCCGGTTTCGGGATCGCCGATGTCGCCGACAATCGTCAGGACGTCGGGATTGTTCGAGGGCTGGATCGACCGCGACGTCGCGACGACGCGATAGTTGCGATCAAGATAGGCGCTGACGAGGGCCGCGCCGATCCCCTGTGATGCGCCGGTGATGACGACGACTTTCTTTCCATTGCTCATGATATTTGACCTTTCTTCGGATGAATGCGGGCCAAATTTCATTGGTCCGGCCGACGCATTCCGCGTCGACAGGGCCTATCTAGGGCAGGTCGTTTTCCGTGATAATCTAGATAGATTGACAGACATAATGCCGATTAACGGCATAATGGCCTAAAGCTTGCGAGCGTCGAGAGCCAACCGGTTGAACGCGGCACGCAGCCGCGGTGCTGCAAAATCGATGAAGGCGCGGACCTTCGGTACCGACCGGCGCCCGGCCGGAGTCAGCAGATGCGCCGGCTGGACCGGTGGTTCGGCGTCGGCAAGCACGACCTGCAGCCGCCCCGCCTTCACTTCGTGCGCGACATGATAGGAATAGACCCGCGTCAATCCGCCGCCCGCCACCGCTGACGCCACCGCTGCGCGCACGCTGTTGACGATGAGGCGGGGCGCGAAGTGAACGGTCCGCGTGGCGCCGGATTTTCCGGCGGCCGCGAAGGCCCAGGATTCCAGACCGAAATGGGTCAGCGATATGATCTGGTGCCCGACGATATCGGCGGGCGCTTTGATCGGTGGGTGCTGCGCCAGATAATGCGGCGCCGCAACGATGACCCGGCGTACCCCGTCTCCGACCCGCGTTGCGAGCAGCGACGAGTCAGGGAGCTCCGCGACCCGCAGCGCGATATCGACCCCTTCGTCGATCAGGTTGACCGACCGGTCGACCAGAAGCAGGCGCGCCGTGACCAGCGGATAGGCATCGAGGAACTCATCGAGGATGGGGCGCAATATTTCCTCACCGCTGATTGGCGGCGCGGTGAGCGTCAGCAGCCCGCGCGGTGCCGCACGCTCGCCCCCGGCGAGCAGATCCGCCTCCTCCAGCTCGGCTAGAATGCGGCGGCACGATGCCGCATAGTGCTGGCCTGTGTCGCTAAGGCGGATGCTGCGCGTCGTGCGGTGGAGCAGTTCCGCGCCGACATGCGCCTCCAGCGACGCGATCGCGCGGCTGATCGCCGTCGGCGAACGGCGAAGGCGACGCGCTGCGCCCGCGAGGCTGCCCTCGTCGACCGCCGTCACAAATATCTTCATCGCGTCGATGCGATCCATCGCCCATCCGAATGCTGGTTTAATGTGGGGATGCTACAGGCGGCGAGTGGATCGGTCGAGCGTTGACCGTCCCCCGTATAAGATCTGGCAGGCGACTGCTGTCCGACCTGTGAGTTTGAAGCGTTTCTTCCTCGGCTGTGTTGGCCGCAGGAGAACGATCATGGGAAGGTCAGAATTTGACTATTCGATACCACGTCCGGCGTGGAATGCCGGCAGGAAGGTTGGAACAAAGCGCCCACTGAAACCACGTCAGATTTGGGCCATTCGCTTTCATCTCGATCGCGAGCACCGACTTCGAGACCGGGCGCTGTTCGATCTTGCGATCGACAGCAAACTGCGGGGCTGTGATCTGGTGAAGATCAAGATCGGCGACTTGGTGACAGGTGGAGAGTTGCGAACGCGGGCAATCGTAGTTCAGCAGAAGACGGGCCGACCAGTTCAATTCGAAATAATGTCGGACGCGCGCGGAAGTCTCTTGGCATGGCTCGAGCGGCGCGGCGGAGCGATCGAGGACTATGCGTTCCCCAGCCGTATCGACCACTCTGCCCATATGAGCACGCGGCAATATGCGCGGCTTGTTGATGAGTGGGTCACCGCGGTCGGCCTACGAAGCGAAGACTATGGAACACATTCGCTCCGGAGAACGAAGGCGTCGATTATCTACAAGGCGACTGGGAATTTGCGCGCCGTACAAATTCTTCTAGGCCACACCAAAATTGAAAACACGGTGCGATACCTCGGCGTTGATGTGGAAGATGCCCTGACGTTGGCGGAAGGCATCGAAGTCTAGCGATCAGTGCTCGACATCTTAGAGAGCGAGCGCTCCGGATTGCTGCGGAACGTCCGCTCTCTTTATTTGGCCGCCAAAAGCTGTCAGTCAGCTAGCGGCCAAAAACGGCTGCATTTGGATTCTGTAGTTCCGACTTCAGCGGAGAAATTATCGGCCCAGTCACATCAAGCCGAGGAGCGGATTAGGTGATCGAACGCAGAGAGCGACGCCTTTGATCCTTCGCCCATCGCGATGACGATCTGCTTGTACGGCACGGTCGTCACGTCGCCCGCGGCAAATATACCGGGCTGGCTTGTCGCGCCGCGCGCGTCTACCTCGATCTCGCCGCGGTCGCTGAGCGCCACGGCGCTGCCCAGCCATTCCGTGTTCGGAATGAGGCCGATCTGGACGAAGATGCCTTCGAGTTCGACAAGATGTTCCTCATCCTTGTTGCGGTCGCGATAACGCAGGCCAACCACCTTCTCGCCATTGCCGAGCACCTCGGTGGTGAGCGCTGACGTAATGATCGTGACATTGGCCAGGCTGCGTAGCTTTGTCTGGAGCACCGCGTCGGCGCGAAGCTGGCTATCGAACTCGATCAGCGTCACATGCGCGGCGAGCCCGGCGAGATCGATCGCCGCCTCAACGCCCGAATTGCCGCCGCCGATCACCGCGACGCGCTTGCCCTTGAACAGCGGACCGTCGCAGTGCGGGCAATAGGCGACGCCCTTATTGCGATATTCGGCCTCACCGGGGACTCCCATCTGGCGCCAGCGCGCGCCGGTCGACAGGATCACGGTCTTGCCCTTCACGCTCGCGCCGCTCTTGAGCTTCACTTCGTGGAGGCCGTGCGCGCCGCCCGGGATGAGCTCGGCGGCTTCCTGAACATTCATGACGTCAACGTCATAATCCTTCACATGCGCTTCCAGCTGCGCGGCGAGCTTCGGGCCCTCGGTGTGCTGGACCGAAATGAAATTCTCGATCCCCAGCGTGTCGAGCACCTGACCCCCAAAGCGTTCGGCGACGATGCCGGTGCGGATGCCCTTGCGCGCAGCATAGATCGCCGCTGCGGCGCCGCCGGGGCCACCCCCGACGACGAGCACGTCGAACGGCTCCTTCGCGGCAATCTTCTCAGCCGCGCGCGCGACCGCACCGGTGTCGAGCTTGGCGACGATCTGTGCAAGGTCCATGCGGCCTTGCCCGAAGGGTTCGCCGTTCAGAAACACCGCCGGAACCGCCATGACCTTGCGGTTCTCGACCTCGTCCTGAAACAGCGCGCCGTCGATCGCGGTGTGGCGGATGTTCGGGTTCAGCGCGGCCATGATGTTGAGCGCCTGCACGACGTCGGGGCAATTCTGGCACGACAGCGAGAAGAAGGTTTCGAAGACGAAGTTGCCCTCCAGCCCACGCACCGCATCGAGCAATTCGGCCTCTTCCTTCGGCGGATGGCCGCCGACGTGGAGTAGCGCGAGGATCAGCGAGGTGAATTCATGCCCCATTGGGAGGCCCGCGAACATGGCTTCGGCGCGGCCCTCATCGGCACGGATCGCGAAGGAGGGCCTCCGCGCGTCGTCGCCATCGAAACGCGCGGTGACGAGGTCCGACTGCGCCGCGACCTCTTCGACAAGCGCGCGCATCTCTGCCGATTTGGGCGAGGCATCGAGGCTCGCGACCAACTCGATCGGACGGCGAAGGTTGCCGAGATAGGTTTTGAGCTGGGCGGTCGTGTTGGCGTCGAGCATCGGCATGGGGAGAGCCTTTCGGACAGGAGCAAGGGTTCGCCGTGGGGGCCGGCGTCAGAATCTTGTTTTTTTAGAATGCGAAGACCGGGCGAGCGCCGCCCGCCCGGTCCTACAAATCGGTCGGCTTAGATCTTGCCGACGAGTTCGATCGAGGGAGCGAGCGTTTCGGCGCCTTCTTCCCACTTCGCCGGACAAACCTGGCCGGGGTTGGCGCGGACATAGACCGCCGCCTTGATCTTGCGGACGAGTTCCTCGGCGTTGCGGCCGACGCCTTCGCTGGTGATTTCCATCACCTGGATCACGCCGTCGGGATCGACGACGAAGGTCGCGCGGTCGGCGAGGCCCGAATCTTCACGCAGCACGCCGAAATTGTTGGCGAGAACGTGGTTCTGGTCGCCCAGCATGTGATAGTTGATCTTGCCGATCGCGGGCGAGCTGTCGTGCCAAGCCTTGTGGCTGAAATGCGTGTCGGTCGACACCGAATAGACTTCGACGCCGAGGCCCTGAAGCGCCTGATACTGGTCGGCGAGGTCTTCGAGCTCGGTCGGGCAGACGAAGGTGAAGTCGGCCGGATAGAAGAAGAAAACCGCCCATTTGCCTTTGGTATCGGCGTCCGTCACGGGGACGAACTTGCCTTGGTAGTACGAAGTGGCGTTGAACGGCTTGATCGAGCTTCCGATGATACCCATGGGAGAGTGTTTCCTTTGTTTGCTGCACTGCAAAACGATTTGCAGAGGCGCATCTATGCACTCCGTCCCGGCGGCTCAATTCCAATTTTTCGGGTACAGTAATCGTCTCGGTCGATTAAAATGAGAGCTAAATTTCAACCGTTCAGCGAGAAGCTCGCCGCAAGCCGCACAGCATCTCGATCACCTCGGAGTCGAATGCGTCGGGGGCATGTGGCGCGATTTTGCGAAAGCGGCTCGCGCAATAGGCTGCGCGCGGCCCCAGTTCCGCAACATCTCTGAAGTTCAGCGCCGTCCCGGCATTCCCCCCGGCAAGGTCGGGCATGTTAGCGAGCACGGCGCGGACAGTGAAAATCGCTCCGGGACGAACCTGGGAGGGGTAGCAGTCGTGCCGGCTGACGCACAGCGCCAAGTCATCCACTCGCCAATCGTCCGTCATAATCAACCTCGTGGTTGTTACGCAGCATCTGCCAGAGGTTATCATATTTGAAGAGCAGTGACGAATCGCTTGCGCCATTGAAGGAACCCAGGGGGCGAGAGGAATGAGGACCGGTAGCAATCGGTCCAGATCAACATAGGCTTCCCGCCGCTGCGGCCGAGCGAAGGAACACTACCGTTCAAATGCCACTGATTCGGAGACTTCTAAAGGCGGATCGCACATCGCTGACAGCGCGCCAGAGCGGAATCCGGGAAGGCCCTTCAGGTGCTCGATCAGCAATTCCCATCCAACCAGCGCTTCATCGAACGTCCAGACTTTTCCGGCGACCCTGACGTCGCAACAGACCAGGTCGGTTGTGAGTTCGTCGCGCTTATAGAAGGTAACCTTCTGCACATCTGTGATGGGGAGCCGGGAAAGAAGCTCTGCGTCGATACAGGTCATGGGAACATGCCTCAAGATTCGCCCGCCGGGCTAAGTTTCGGGTTTCGAGAAACTGCGCCGCCCGATTGGGCAAGCCCGTGAGCGGCGGGTAAAATAAAACGCGTTTCCGTCGTCTCATGTTCCATTTTTTACGGCGCAAAAGAGAACAAAAGCCCAAAGGGGGAGCGGCGCGTGATGCGCCGCTCCGCGCTCCCGGTGGCTCTAGGTCGTGTATTGCGCCGGGTGTTCGATCGCGACCTCGGTCTCTTCGGCGGTCGGGTCCGACAACATGCCCCCGCAGTCGCCGGAGCTCCTCGACACGACCTTGGGCTTCTGTCCGGACCCGTGCGAAGTGACCTCGACGCTGCGGCTGCAGGTTCCCGCTCCGCTGCTGGTCGCTACGTAACGATAGCTTACGGTTCCGGCCGGCAGCGAGCCGAGGCTGGCGAGGTTGATCTCTCCGAGCGGATTCGGCTGAGATTGCAGCGCGAGCATATGCCGCATCATCATGTCGCTTTGCCGGTTCATTGCCGCCGCGATCCGGTCGAACATCGCGAAGGGGGCCGCGTCGAACGGGTCGATCCACTGGACCGGAACGAAGCGTGCCGCGGGCGCCACGACAACCTTCGGCGCGATCTCGCCTCGATATTCGATCCGCGCGATCGAGCCATCGGGCAGACCGACCTTCATCACACGGGTTTCGGCAGGTGCCGCCAACGCCGTGCCTGCGGCTGCAAGAGCCGCGACACCGGCGAAGACGGCCGTACGGATTTTACGCATCAATCGTCCTCCTCTGTTGATGATGGAAGCCAAAATCTATCCTGCGAAACTGAATGCAGAATGACTCGCCGCGTCCGGCCTAGCCCGTGTTTCGCGGTGCGCGCCGATCGGATAATCGCTGCAGCGCAAAGCGTGCGGACCAGTTGGCGAGCAACAAAGCCGGGGCGGCGCTTCGCTAGTCAAGCAGGGCATGGCTGGCCGGCGTACTTCAGACGAGCCCCGTATCTCGAACGGGATAGTCGCTCGCCGGCAGTAAAGCTCGGCCGCATCGCGGTTCGCGAAGCGAAGTTCGATCTGTCCGAGGGGATCGCCGCCGCCGGTCCATCCGGTCAGCGGATCGGCCCGTGGAACCCAGCGCGGGCCGAAGCGCAACCGCCACAGTCCGGCATGCGCGCGGCCCGACTGGTTTACACGAAGGGGCACAGGCTCGATAATCGCCCATGCATCGGGCGGCAACATGCTGGCGCGATGGCCGACCGATGCACAATTATCATTTGCCGGCGAGGGGGGCGACGCGCCCCCGTAGCCCGGCCCGGGACCGAAGTCCCGGACCTGCCCGTCACGCCGCCTGTCCATTGATCGGGATACGGCGGACATTTTCGTTCGCCGCCTCCGACTTCGGCAGGGTGACCGTGAGCACGCCATTTCTGAAGGTCGCGCTCGCCTTGTCGCGTTCGACACCGCGCGGGAGACCGATCCGCCGCTCGAAGCGGCCGTAGCTGCGTTCGCTATAGCCGCGGTCCTTGTCTTCGACTTCGGACTTCTTCTCGCCGCGAAGCGTCAGCACGCCTTCCTCGACACTGATGTCGACATCCTTCTCGTCCAGCCCGGGGAGCTCGGCGACGATGCGGACCTCCTTGTCGGTCTCGCCGAACTCGAGGTTCGGCCACGCGGGTTCGCGGCCGAGACCGCCGAACGACGACAGGCCGAAGCCGCGAAAGACATCGTCGAACAGCCGGTTGACGTCGTGGTGAAGCGAGAGGAGCGGATGATCGCCCCGCCCCTGCTCGGCGCGCACCGCGACGGGGAGCCGGTTCTCCTGCCGGCTCCAGGGAATCAGATCACGAATAGACATGATGTCATCTCCTTTCTGGCTAGAGGGTTCAGCAAGGCTCGCCGCCGTCATCGGCGGCGAGCCGGTGGCCTCGATCAGGCCGCTTCGCGGTCTTTCTCCCGCGGGGCTGCGAGGCGATCCTGGGCGGGCGAGCTGCCGCCGATCTCGATCTTGCGCGGCTTCATCGCCTCGGGGACGACGCGCTGCAGATCGATCCGCAGCAGACCATTGTCGAAACCGGCGGATTCGACTTCGACATAGTCGGCAAGCTGGAAGCGCCGTTCAAAGGGGCGAGCCGCGATCCCGCGGTGGAGATACTGCTCCTCGTCCTTCTCTTCGCCGCGCTTGCCGCTGATGGTGAGCTGGTTCTGCTGGGCGACCACCTCGATATCCTCGGGGCGGAAGCCCGCCACCGCTAGCGTGATGCGGTAGCTGTCCTCGCCCCGCCGCGAGAGGTCGAAGGGCGGATAGCCTTCGCTGCCGTCGCCGCGCTGATCGGTCTCGAGGAGATCGAACAGGCGGTCGAAACCGACCGTGGAGCGCCGGAAAGGCGCAAAATCAAAGCTGCTTCTCATTTTCCAAATCCTCCTAATTGAGCAATTTGGGCATGAGACGCGCCGGAGAGAGCCGGCGCTCTCATTTGACCCACCGGGCCCGGTTTCGGCGCCCGGCGATAAAAAGCTAGGAAGCGCCAAATCACTTTCAAGAGCTTTTTGCTTCGCCGCTGCTTCGGCCCGTCGCATCATCAGACTTTGCCCGGCACGGCGAACTCAGGACGATCAGGAAAAGACCGTCGTAAAAATATAGGCGGCCAACAGTACGAGATGCACGGCGCCCTGCAAAATCGTGGTTCGTCCGGTTCCGAAAGATAAAATCGCGACGCCAAGCGAGAGCGCCAGAAGTGTCATGCCCTTGGGGTCGAGGCCGAGGGATAGCGGCCAGCCCATGACGAGTGCCGCAATCGCTACCGTCGGGATCGTAAGGCCGATTGTCGCAAGCGCCGATCCCAGCGCAAGGTTGAGACTTGTCTGGAGGCGGTCGCGCCGCGCAGCGCGCAATGCCGCAAGACTTTCCGGAGCGAGAACGAGCGCGGCGACGGCAATGCCGACAAGCGCGCGCGGCAATGCGGCGGCAGCGATCGCTGTTTCGAACGGTTTGGAGAGGCTTTTGGCGAGGAAGACAACGCTCACCAGCGCGAGCAGAAGAAGGCCAAGCGATAGTGCCGCCGCGCGCGAGCTGGGTGGCGAAGCATGCGCATCGCCGGCCAGCGCGCCTACGCCTTCAGGCAGGAAATAGTCGCGATGGCGGATGGTCTGGACAAACACGAAGGTTGCGTAGAGCAGCGTCGACACGATCGCGGTAAATATAAGCTGCGCGGCGGAATAAGAGGGCGAGGCTGCGTTCGCGCTCACACTCGGCAGAACAAGTACCAGCGTTGCCATCGCCGCCAGCACGCAGAGCGCGGCGTTGACTCCTTCGAGCACGAAACGCTGCTCGCCGTGCCGAATGCCGCCGACCAACAGGCATCCGCCGACAACGCCGTTGAGGATAAGCATGATTGCGGCAAACACCGTATCGCGCGGCAAGGCCGGATTCGCCGACCCGCTCAGCATCATGGACAGAATCAGCGAAGCCTCGATAATGGTGACCGCGCCTGCGAGGATCAGCGTGCCGAACGGTTCTCCTACCCGGTGGGCGACGACCTCGCCATGATGGACCGTCGCGAGGATGCAGCCGACAAGGATCGCGCTTGTTCCGGCAAGAGCGATACCGTCCGTTTGTGCCGGATGCAGCAGAAGTGCTACCAGGCCTGCAACAGGCATCCACCGGGGCCAGCTCGACATCACCGCAGCCGAAAGGGACTGGATTCTCATGACGCGCCTTTCTGAAACAGGCCGGCGCGCGAAAGTCAAACGTGCAACTCCGGTTCTCCTGGACCGGCCGAGTTCGGACAGAATTAAGCCCCTCTAGGGGTGCCGATCAGAAGTCGCAGGCCGGTATCTGCTTCGCGTCGCGCTCGGCGACGAGGGTCCGCACCTCGGTTTCCAGCTCGAAGCGCGCCGATCTGAAGTCGTCGTCGTGAATCGCGCCGCGGTCGTAGTCGCGTTGCAGCCGGTCGCGATCTCTTGCCCGTTTTGCGAGTTCGCCGTCGATCCGGGATCGGCGCCGTTCGCTCTCGGCGCGCAGTTTCTCGATTTCCGGCAGGGCCTGCTTCCGCCAGGCGGGATCGGTCGCACGGGCCATCTCACCCTCAGAATCGGCGAAAATCTCGAAGCAGGCCTGGTTAGGTGTTTCGGATGCTTCGGAAACGGACGGCGCGATCAGCGCGACAGCAAGGAGAAGGGGCATGAGCGTTGGATAGCAAATGGCATTCCCGGTTTCTACCGGGGCATATGGCGCCGAGATGATTACGCCGTGCGACTTTGCTCGCACTTCACGGCGATTGGTACCCGAGATCTCAAAGCGATCATCCTGACCGTTTGGAGAGCAGGTTTCGCACCTTCGTCGGAAGGGCACTGCAATCGTTCGCTTTGCGCCGTCCGCATGCGATCCTGGCGAATGTCGGCTACCTCGGATTGGCGGCCGGAAGCTGCCGGTCAGAAATCGGCCATTCCACCCACTTCGAGGCCGAGAGCGAGCGTCAGTACTAACATTCGGGCCAGCGGACTCCACCGTCCTTCGGCCAGATCATTCCGGCCGAAGGGTTGTGGCGGGCTGACTTAAAGGCCGTGGTCAGCGCGAATGCGCGCGGCGGCCTGTTCGCCGATGATCGCGCAGGGTGCCTGCGTATTACCGGTTGTCACCCGCGGCATGATGGAGCCATCGGCGATGCGTAGTCGCTCGATTCCGTGGACGCTGAGCGAGGTATCGACAACCGACATATCGTCCTGTCCCATCTTGGCGGTGCCGCATTGGTGCCAATAGGTGACCGCGGAATCGCGAATGAACGCATCGAGTCCGGCGTCGTCGCGGTCTCTTGGCATGACCTCGCCCTTAACGAAGGGCTTGAACGCCTCGCCATTGCCAAGGTCCCGGCAGAGTTTGACGCACGCGCGCGCGGCCTCGATATCGGCGGGATCCGAAAGCATGTTTGCGTCGATCACCATTGGCTTGGCCGGGTCTGCATCGCGCAGGCGAACGCGGCCTCGGCTCTCTGGCTGCGCGAGCCCCGCGAACATCGTCCAGCCATGGTCGGGAACGCCGAGAGCCGCCGTACGCTCGCTCGGCACGGGAAACTCGACTTGGCAAAAGAGCAGGTCGGGTGCGTCAAGATCGGCACGACTTTTCCAATAGAGAGTTGCTTCGCTTCCGCTGTTTCGCGGCGCCATCGGCCTCGAAAGCTCCCACATGCAGCCGAAGGACACATGATCCTGCATGTTGCGCCCGACACCGGCCAAGTTTTGAACGACAGGAATCGAAAGCCGCTCGAGCTCGGCACGCTCGCCAATGCCCGACAACATCAGAAGCTTGGGCGTGTTGATCGCGCCGGTCGACAAGATGACCTCGCTTCTTGCACCGATTGAAAAGATGCGTCCGTCCTTCTCGATTTCGACGCCAGTCGCGCGGCGCCGATCAAAGAGGATGCGACGGACATGCGCGCCGGTCACGATCGTCAGATTGGGCCGGTCCGAAACGGGATGAACATAGGCGCGGTACAGCGACTGGCGCCGGCCGTCGCGAACGAGCATGTCGGTGATGGCGCCGCCGCCCGGCCCTTCCATCATCGCGCCGTTCGGACTCCCGAATGTCGGGATGCCTTGCTCGCGCGCAGCGTCGAGCAGAGCGTGCGCAAGCGGGTGCGGGTCGTGGGCGGGCTGCACCCAGACGGGGCCGTCGGTGCCGCGGAAACGCGCATCGGACGCACCCTGCCAGTTTTCGATGCGGCGATAGATGTCGAGCACCGATTCATACCCCCAGCCAGCGTCGCCCGCCTCGGCGGCAAAGTGATCCCAATCGCTCTTGTGACCGCGCGCCCAGACCATCACGTTGATGCTCGATCCGCCGCCGAGACCCTTGCCCATCGACATCGACAGTTCGCGGCCACCGAGATGCGGATTCGGTTCGGCCTGAAAGCCCCAGTCGCGTTCGCTCCCTAGGTTGGTTGGCCAGAGCGCTGGGTCGATGACCGATTCTGCTTCATCGCCGCCACCCGCTTCGATCAAGAGAACCTCTGCGTTACTGTTCTCGGCAAGGCGGCGGGCAACGACGGAACCCGATGAACCCGCACCGCAGACAATGAAATCATAGCTGCGCTTGAGATCGGCATTGAGCCTCGACTGGTTCTCGCGGGCGCGCCGGGCAAAATCGGAGTCCTGGCCGGGGAAAGCCTCGGTGATCATGGTGTTTTCCTTATACTTTGGGGAGGGGAGGGGACGGAACGTCCCCCGTTGTCGGCGGCGCCGAACCGGCACGACGGCGTGAAGCGGCGTCGCGGCCTAGCCCGCCGCGCCCGCTGTTGATCCGGCCGTAAAATCCGGCCGAAGACTGGCAATTATGGAAGGTAGGCGAGACCTACCGGTCCCGCCTACCGGCGCCCTGTCACCGGGGGAGAGGCAGAGCGCAAGTCCGTTATTTGGAGCTGCGCGAGGCCGCCTGCGCCGCCTGGTCGATCACGTCCGCCACCACTTTCGGCTGGGTCATGAAGACGGCATGGCTCGCCGGCACTTCGGTGACCTTCGCACCGATGCGCTTCGCCATATGCTGGAGCATGCGCTGGTCGAATGCTTTGTCGTCGGTCGCGATCACCGCCCAGCTGGGCTTGCTGCGCCATGCGGCTTGGGTCAGCTTTGTGCCGAAGGCCGACAAGTTGATGGGGACCTGCGAATCGCGCATGAACGCTGCATCGCTATCGGTCGTATCCGCCGCGAACCCAGCCTTGAACTTTGCGAGATCTATGAAGCCGAAACCGTCGCTTTGGGTGTCGAGAACGAACTCGGGCGGTGTAACGAACCCCTGATATTGCTGCGCCGTCGTCTCGCCGACATCGGGGGAGAGCGCCGACACATAGACGAGGCCCGCCACCTTCGGGTCGACCCCGGCTTCTGTGATGACGGTCCCGCCCCAGCTATGACCGACGAGGATGGCCGGGCCGTCCAGCCGGGCGATCGCGCGCTTCGTCGCCGCGGCGTCATCGGCGAGCGAGGTCAGCGGGTTCTGGACGATCGTGACGCGATAGCCGCGGCCCGTCAGCTCGTCGTATACGCCGCGCCAGCCCGACCCGTCGGCGAAGGCGCCATGAACGAGAATGACGTTGCGCACCGGCTGGGTCGCGGCGATGTGACCGGGATTATCGGTCGTCTGCGCGGACGCGGCGAGGGGGAAGGAAACGGCAACGGCGGCGGCGGCGAGGACGGTGCGGACATTGTTGAACAGGGACATGCGATCTCTCCTATATGGCGACAACAGTTATTGCGATAAGTGATTAGATAAGGCGAGTAGGGTTGCTTGTCCAGCAGAAATGTATCGCGATATTTATTTTTGCGATTCCGTCGCTATATCGGGAGCGGAATGGAGTTCATGATGACCACCGACAACCCACCTGTGCCGCTCGACGATCAGCTTTGCTATGCGATTTACTCCGCCGGAATCGCCGTTCAGCGCGCCTACAAGCCACTGCTCGACGAGCTTGGGCTGACCTATTCTCAATATCTGGTGCTCAACATATTGTGGCGCGAAGACGGGCAACCGATCGGACGCATTGCCGACCAGCTCGCCCTTGAATCGAGCACGCTGACGCCCTTGCTCAAGCGGCTCGAAGCGGCGGGCTTGGTGAGCCGAACGCGAAATCCGTCGAACGAACGCCAAGTCGTTGTTGCGCTCACGCAAACCGGGCGAGCCCTTCAGGCAAGAGCTGGCTGTCTCGGTGATGCCCTGCTGGAGGCCTCCGGCCAGTCGCCCGCGGCTCTTGCCGATCTTAACAAGGACATCAGGGCCTTGCGCGATGCCGTCTATGCCAATGTCGGCGGCTGGGACCTCACGACCCGCGAGACGACGTAATCAGTCCCTGAAAGCCATCACGAAAACGCGATACTGCCCGAGCCGCGGGCGTTCGCGGAAGCCAGCTCGCGCGCCAAAGTGAGAAAGGCCGCGAGACCGGCAGACGGATGTCTTCGTCCTGGATAGTAGAGGCAAAGGCCGGGGAAGGGGGGTGTCCAATCTTCGAGAAGGCGGACAAGGGTGCCGGCGTCGATATCGGCAATGACGTCCTGCTCGAAATAGAAGCCGATACCAAAGCCCGCCAACACGGCGGCGCGCGACAGGTTGAGTTCGTCGAACGTCATCGGGCCGCTCACCTCGATCTGCGCCGTGTCGCCGCCCTTCTCGAAATGCCAACGGTAGAGCGCGCCATCGGGTAAGCGGACGCGAATGCAGTCGTGGGAAAGAAGATCGGTCGGCACCAGCGGTCCCGACCGTGTCTTTAGATAGGCTGGCGAGGCGACCGCCGCGAAGCGCTGCGCCTCGCCGAGCGACAGGGCAATCATGTCGGTCGGCACGAGCGAGGCGACGCGAATGCCGAGATCGAAACCTTCGGCGACGATGTCGAGCAGCTGGCCCTCGGTTACGACGTCGACATGCATGTCCGGATAACGGCGGGAATACTCCAGTAGAAGATGGGTGAGAGCGGGCGAGCGTACCGCGAATGGCGGCGCATTGATCCGCAGTGTTCCCGTCGGCGTCGCACGGCGCTCGCGGACGATCTCGATGGTTTCGCGAACGTCCTGAAGCGAGGGGCCGACGCGATCGACGAAGACCCGTCCCGCGTCGGTCAATGCGACGCTCCGTGTCGTCCGGTTGAACAGGCGCACGCCAAGCTCGGCTTCGATCCGTGCGATCATATGGCTGAGCGCGGTCGTCGACATGCCGAGATCGATGGACGCCTGCCGGAAGGATCCGCGCCGCGCAATGGCCAGAACGGCGTCGAAGTCCCGAAGAGCAAGTCGCGACATTATCCCGAATCCTTCACTAGCTCATGCTAGATTGGCCTACTTATCCGGATAGTGTGCCGGTCTTACAACGGAGGCAAGTCAAACGAAGGAGACTTGTCATGCAGACCAAGAGCGAATCCGACACCAATCAGCGCGGTACCGAAGCGATTGTCGCAGCCTTGCCGAAACCCATCGCCGACTTTGTCGAGGCCAATGCGCGGCTCGATGTCGACGGCATGCTGAAGCCATTCGCCGCCGATGCTCTCATAGTGGACAACGGCCACCGTCACGCGGGCCACCCCGAAATCAGGACCCTGTTCGAAGACGAGGTGGTCGCCGTCAAGGCGATCTTCACGCCGGACAGCGTGCGCCACGAGAAGGGCAAGATCATCGTCGAAGGCCCGGCCCATGGCGACTTCAAGGGCAGTCCGATCCGTTTCACCTATGACTTCACGCTTGAGAAAGACTTGATCAAGACGTTGGAGATCACCCTATGAGCATCCAGGTTGATACGGCCGAGTTCGCAGGCAAGCGTGTCGTCGTCAGCGGCGGCACCAAGGGGTTGGGCCGTGCCACCGTCGAGCGTTTCCTTGCCGGCGGCGCCCGGGTGATGACCGCCGCCCGCGCAAACCCTGAGCCCATCGCCGGCGTCGAATTTGTCCGGGCCGATCTGACGACGGCCGCGGGCGGGGAAAGCCTGGCTGCCGCGGCTCTAGCGCAAATGGGCGGCGTCGACATCATCGCACATGTGATCGGTGGCTCCTCCTCACCGGGCGGCGGCTTCGCCGCGCTGACGGACGATCACTGGCTCGCAGAACTGAACCTGAACCTTTTGGCCACGGTTCGCCTCGATCGACTTCTGATCCCGCAGATGGTCGAGCGCGGCGCTGGCGCGGTGGTGCATGTCACCTCCATTCAGTCGGTCCTCCCTCTTCCGGAGTCGACGACAGGCTACGCCGCCGCAAAAGCCGCGCTGCGGACCTATAGCAAATCCATATCAAAGGAGCTGGGGCCGAAGGGCGTGCGGGTCAATATCGTCTCCCCTGGCTGGATCATGACCGAAGCATCCGACGGCCTGTTGAAGCGGCTGCAGGCCGCCAATGGCGGTACGATCGAGGAGGCGCGGCAATCCGTCTTGGATGGCTTGGGCGGGATCCCGATCGGTCGTCCGGCCGATCCGCATGAGGTCGCCGACCTCATCGCCTATCTGGCCTCGGATCGCGCCGCCGCCATCCATGGCGCCGAGTTTGTCATCGACGGTGGAACCGTTCCGACCATTTGAGGCTGTCGCTCCGACATTCGCACTTCGTGGCGAATGTCGGGAACGGCGCGGAAGTCGCCGGTGTCAGGCTCTACCTACGCTGAACGAGCGGAAGACGCTTAAATACCCTGAGCTTATCCGGCGCGGCGGAGAACTAATCGTCTGCTTTTTGGATTTCGGCGCCAGAAGCTGCCTGACCGCAATCGGCCAGCATTAACCGCGTCCGATTGAAATGGGATGGTTGGTGGAGATCCGTATCGCAGATATCCGCTCCGTTCGGATCAGCGCGCCGCGATGACGATGATTTCGACCTTATATTCCGGCGTCGCCAGCTTGGCCTCGCCGGTCGCACGGGCGGGGGAGTGCTTTCCGTCGACCCATTTGTCCCACACGGCGTTCATTTCAGCGAAATCGGCCATGTCCGCGAGCCAGATGGTGGCCGACAGGATTTTCGATTTTTCCGAGGCGGCTTCTGCCAGCAACGCCTCGATTTGGCCGAGGATCGTCTGCGTCTGGTTCGTCACGCTTTCGCCCGGAGCCCCGACCTGGCCTGCAAGATAGACAGTGTCGCCGTGGATGACGGCTTGGCTCATGCGTGGCCCGGCCTGAATTCGGGTGATGGTCATGGTGTTTCCTTTCATCTGGGTGGGGCGAGCGAAGTCATCATGCGTCATAGCGCGCGATCGACAGATCGGCTGCCTCGATATCAGTCGGGCGTCCGCTGACGAGATCGGCGATCAACCGGCCTGAACCGCACGCCATCGTCCAGCCGAGCGTGCCGTGGCCCGTGTTGAGAAAGAGGTTGCCGTAAGGCGTCGAACCGATGACGGGCGTGCCGTCGGGCGTCATCGGGCGCAAACCCGACCAATAGCTGGCGGCGGCGACGTCGCCCGCACCGGCGAACAGATCGGTGAGCGAGTGTACGAGCGTCGCCCGTCGCCGTTCGGGAAGGGCGTTATTATACCCCGAAATCTCGGCCATCCCGCCAACGCGAATACGGCCGCCGAGCCGCGTGATTGCGATCTTGTAGCTTTCGTCCATCAGCGTCGATTCGGGCGCGCGCGCGGAATCGACGATCGGCACGGTGATCGAATAACCCTTCACCGGATAGACAGGCAGGCCAAGGCCCAGCGGTCGCAGCACCGCCGCCGAATGGCTGCCGAGCGCCAAGACATAGCAATCTGCGGTGACCCGGCCGCGGTCGGTTTCGACCCCCGTGACGCGGCCGCCCTCGACGACCAGCGACCGGATCGTCTCGTCATAACGGAACCGGGCGCCGCGTTGGGCTGCCATGGCGGCGAGCGCGCCGGTGAATTTGAAGCAGTCGCCCGTCTCGTCGCCGGGCAGGCGAAGGCCTCCGGCAATCTTGTCGCGCGCCGCTGAGAGGCCGGGTTCTACCGCGATGCACCCCTCGCGGTCGAGCAGTTCGAAGGGGACGCCGCCGGCGCGCAGCACGGCAATGTCCTTCGCCGTGTTATCGATCTGCTTCTGCGTCCGGAACAACTGCAGCGTCCCCTGCATCCGTTCGTCATAGGAAATCCCGGTATCGGTGCGCAATGCGATCAGCCGGTCCCGGCTATATTCAGCGAGCCGGACCATCCGCGCCTTGTTGATGCCGTAGCGGGCATTCGTGCAGTTGCGCAGCATCGCGAACAGCCAGCTGAGCATCTCGCGATCAATCGCGGGCTGGAGGATCAGCGGCGCATGGCGCATCATCAGCCAGCGGATTGCCTTTTGCGGGATGCCGGGCGCGGCCCATGGTGACGCATAGCCCGGGGAGATTTCCCCGGCATTGGCAAAGCTTGTCTCAAGCGCCGGGCCGGATTGGCGGTCGATCACGACGACGTCATGTCCGGCCTCGATCAGATACCAGGCCGATGTCACGCCGATGACGCCGCTGCCGAGAACGGCGACCTTCATGCTGCTTCTCCCCGAACGCCCGTCGCCTCGTTGACGTAGCTCCGATCATATCGCGCGCCGAGGCTGGTCAGAATCTCGTAGGAGATGGTACCCGCATCGTTGGCGAGCGTGTCGAGCGATTGATGTGGGCCGATCAACTTGACCCAGTCCCCGGCCTCGATGCGGCCGTAGGGGAGGGCGGTAACGTCGATCGTGATGCTGTCCATGGACACGCGACCAACGATCGGCAACCGTTCGCCGGCGAGCCATGCGGCACCGCGGTTGCCGAGCGAACGCGGCAATCCGTCGGCATAGCCGACCCCAATCGTAGCGATGCGGCTTTCGCGCGCGCAATAATGGCTATGGCCATATCCGACTGGGCCGCCCGCCTCGATCGTCCGGATCTGGATGACGCGCGCGTCCAGCCCGACGACCGGCTGCATCGGGTTGGAGTCACTCCGGTTCGGGGCGCCGCCGTAAAGCGCGATGCCGGCCCGCACGACGTCGCCATGAAAATCTGCCGGCAGGAAGGCGCCGCCCGAATTCGCGAGGCTGCGGGGGACGCCGGAGAACATCGCAGCCGCGGCTTCGAAGCAGGCAAGCTGTGCGGCGTTGGCCGGATGTTCGGTGGTTTCGGCGCAGGCGAGATGGCTCATGACCATGACGAGATCGATCGCCGAATGGAATTGCGCGTCGGCGGCCAGCGACGCGAGATCCTCGGTCGCCAGTCCGAGGCGTCCCATGCCGCTGTCCAGTTGCAGGACTGCTGGTAGCCGTTCGCCGGCTTTTCGTGCGGCGTCCGCCCATCGATGCGCCTGCTCGGGCGAATTGAGCGCCGGGGTGACACCTCTTTGTATGCCCATACCCTCGGCGCCGGGCGGTAGGCCATTAAGCACGACCAGCCGAAAGCCGGACGGCAATTCCGAACGCAGCGCCAGCGCTTCGCCCAGATCGGCGACGAAGAAGAGACGGCACCCGGCCCTGCATAGCGCCTGCGCGACTTCGTCCGCGCCGAGACCATAAGCGTTCGCCTTGACGACGGCGCCGACCTCGGCGGGCGCGACGCGCTCGGCGACCAATTTATAATTGGCGACGACTGCGCCCAGATCGATACAGAGCCGTCCTCCGCCCATGCCCCCGATAATCATATCATAGATCTCCGTCAGCACATCTGCTTGGCGAAGTTCTAAGCGAATATCGTTCGAATGTTCGATCAAACGGCTGTTTTATTCTGCAATTTCTGGTGCTATTTGCAATGATTGACGACATAAACAGAACGATATTGCGACATGGATACAATCGACCGGAATATTGTGAGGCTCCTGCGCCTCAATGCCCGAATACCGAACAACCAATTGGCGGCGGAGGTGGGCCTGTCACCCTCGGCCTGCCTGCGCCGCGTCGGCAATCTCGAGGCCCGCGGGGTGATCCGCGGTTATACTGCGATCGTCGCGGCGCCTGAGGAGGGAGGCGTGATCGCTATCGTGCGCATCAGCCTTGAACGGCAGACCGAGGCCTATCTCAACCGGTTCGAAGAAGCGGTGCGCCAGCACCCCGAAATCGAGGAGTGTTTCCTGATGACTGGCGACGCAGACTATCTGCTCCGCGCTTCGGCAGCGAGCGCTGCCGCCTATGAAGGGATTCACAAAAATATCCTCTCGCGCTTGCCGGGTGTTGCGCGCATCCACTCCAGCCTCGCGATGCGGAGCGTGCTCAGCCACATTCCCGGACGAAACAGGCGCGGCTAGCGCCTGAGGCGCTGCCGCCCGGTCCGTTCGCCTGCAAGCCCTGACGTCACGAACGGAAAAAAATTCTCTCGACCTTGAGCAAGAGACCGAACGCCATACTTGCCAAGGTGACCGGCATCTACCCGCGCCTGAATGAAACGCGGCGCAGTGTGGAGGCGCGGTAAGGGGGCGGCACAGTGGAATGACCGCGCTTTCCTCTTCTGGGAAAGATCGGTCGCAACGACTGTTGGAGCGGGGGCGCGGGCCGCAAAACTCTCCTCGCCTTAGCTCTGGGGTGGATTCGGTGAACTTCGCCGTGCCGAGGATCATATCCCGCAAGAAGAACAGCTTCCCGAAATCGCCCTTATGGGGGACCGAGGGGTTGAAATGGCGGCTGTGGCGGGCATTTGCATTGGGGGGTGATCAATGCGTTCGGCCAGTCCCATGGCTCGCGAAGGACCTTGATGCGAATGCGCGGTTCCAACGCCAGCGCGGTGCGCGCCGATGTGGAAAGCGGCAGGTCAAATTCCAGTGGCGGACAGGGTCCGCCAAACTCGGTTAGGGTCGTCGTCAAATAGAGCGATGCCAGTCTGATTGATGATCAGCTTTTCGTCGGTGCAGCGGGCATCAAGCGTTTGAGGTCGAAAATCGGCAGCGAGGGCTGATATTTGCCTTCGAGCACGGCCACGAGATATCGGGCCGCATTGCGCACATATTCCTGTTCACTCTCGGCCGCGCGGCGAATTGAACCGAGCGCGGGAGCGGCCGCAGAACCGACGAAGCTAAGCGAATTGATTGCATGGAGTTGAACCTGCCAGCTCGGCGCCTCATCCATGAGACTGGTCAGCACATCGACCGCCTCGGCAGGGTCGCCGAGCGCCGCCAGCGTTTCCGCTGCGACGATACGGACTAGCGGCGAGGGGTCGCCGCGCATGGTGGTTTTGAGGGCATGCGAGGCAGGTTCGGCTTCGGCACCCAGGATCAGCATCCCGGTCGCGGCCCAATAGCGTAGCACCGCGTGCGGGCTGTTGAGGGCCCGACGCAGGGCCCGCAGGCCCGCGGCTTTGCCTTTGGCGGCGACCGACGCGATGGCCATGATGTCTGCGAGTGGATAGACGCCAGCGACCCGGCTTTCCATAAAGCCTTCGCCCTCCATCGTTTCGGGAAGGAAGCCATTGTCGTTGATCTTTATCATATGGGCGTCGAGCGCGCGCCGCAGTTCGAGGAGTTTGGCGTGCGCGGCGGCATCGGCTGCACGATTGTCGATCTCGTGCGGATCGGCGTCGAGGTCGTAGAGTTCCTCGAACGGCTTTTTCTCGAAGAAGCGATTCTGTACGGCGTTGAGGGTCCCGGCTCGATGCGCGGCCTCCCAGTCCTGATAGCCCTTGGCAAGCCATTGGAAGGCCTGGTGCTGACCCCACGGGCGGTGCGGCATATAGTTGCGAATATAGCGCCAGCGCCCGTCGGTCACCGTCCGCACAAAGTCGATGCGCTCGTCCATGCGGTTGCGCATGGCGAAGGCGTAACGGTGGGGCCGGGACGGACGGTTCCCGAGCAGCGCACGTCCGCGCATTTGCGGCGGTTGCGTCACACCGCCCAGCGCCAGCACGGTCGGGGCCAAATCGATGAAGGACACTGGCGTCGCGACTTCGCGTCCAGGTGCGACGGGCAGCAGGTGACGCCATTTGGGCGGCGCGTAGACGACCATTTCGCAGCGCAGCCCCTCTTCGTAGCAATAGCGCTTCGACCGGCCGAGTACCCCGCCATTGTCCGAATAGTGAAACACGATCGTGTCGTCGGCGAGCCCGTCGGCGTGGAGTTCGGCAAGCCGTTCGGCGAGTTGGCCGTCCATCCGCTCCATGAGGTTATAATAGCTGGCGAAATCCTGCCGCATGGCCGGGGTGTCAGGCAGGAAAGGCGGGAGTGTCACCATCTCCGGCGTCACGCGTCCCGGGGTCGGACGGAACAGCCGCGATTCATGCGTCGTTTCATAGTTGAAAACGGCCATGAAGGGCTGGCCGGCGGGCCGGCTGCGCCAATGGCCCCGCGCTCCCTGAATATCCCAAATCGCCTCGGGCGAGATGTCGCAATTATAGTCGGTCTTGCTGTTGTTGGTGCAGAAATAGCCCGCTTCGCGCATCAGCTCGGGATAGGTGCGGAACCCCTTGGGTAGCTTCCCCACGGCGCGCATCTGGTTGGCCGGCGCGCAGCTCTCGGGATAAAGACCGGTGAGGATAGCAAAGCGCGAGGGCGCGCATACCGGCGCGTTCGAATAGACCTTGCGGAAGAGGACGCCTTGGCGTGCAAGAGCATCGATCGTCGGCGTATGGGCGAGTTTGTCGCCATAGGCCCCGGCATAGGGATTATTGTCTTCGCTGACGAGCCAGAGGATGTTGGGGCGTTCGCGTGATGCGCCTTTCGCGGCGCCAGCGCCGGCGCCGAGCGCCGCAAGGCCCGCCATGCCGCTCACCATCGTCCGCCGCGAAATCGGGGCGCTGGCCGGCAGGTCCTTACCGCGCATCGTCATGATGATCGTCTCCCGGAAACAGGCATCAATAGACCCACTCGGTCTTTCTTCCGGCGATCGTGACCGGTCGGGTGAGGTGGAGCTTCCAGAGCGGGGCGGGCAGGCTGGCCCGCCATTTTTCGACCTCGACCTCGAGCATATGGTTTAATGACGCATTGTCGGCGGCAATGCTTTCGCGCTCCCACGGGTCTGTATCCAGATTATAGAGATGCGCTTCGTTCCAGTCATGCGACCGCCAATATTTGAATGGGCCGTATCGCGCCGCGAACACGGGCTCCTGTCCCCAAATCAGCAGGCGCGGCGTTGCGCGTGGTATCCGCGCGGCGACAACCAGGTCCTCGCCATCCAGCCCGGGAGGGAGGGCGGCGTCCGGAGCCGCCGCGCGCAGGACCGTCGGGACGATATCGACCGAAGAAACCGGAGCATCGACGATGCCTTGGGGTTTCAGCCCGGCGGGCCATGAAAGCAGGAAGGGCACGCGGATCCCGCCCTCGAGATAGGTGAATTTGCCGGCTCCCCAGGCCTGATCTTCGCTGCAGAAGCCGAACTGGACCGGGCAGCCATTGTCAGACAGAAAGATCACGATTGTATTCTCACGGCTCCCTTGCGTTTCCAGCTTGTCGAGTATCCGCCCGATACCAGCGTCCATCGCTGCGATCATCGCGACATAGGTGCGGCGGGCGGGGTCCTTGATGTGGGGAAATTTGTCGTACCAGCTTTGGGGTACCTGCAGCGGCCAGTGCGGCGCGCTATAGGCGACATAGGCAAAAAAAGGTGTGTCCGCTGCCCTGCCGATGAAGTCGACGGCACGGTCGGTGATCTCGTCGGTCAGATATTTTCCGAAATTATAGACCGGCAGGCGGTCGGAGCCTTCGATGACGACGCCATTGCCCGACCGGGTGGTGAACGGCGGCTTGTTGGCATCGGCTTTGGTGGGCGTAGTGACAATATCGGGCGTATTCGGATCGACATGAACCGTCTCGCCCGCGAGGAATCCGAAGAATTCGTCGAAACCGCGATTGGTCGGATAGAAGCGGTCTTCGGCGCCAACATGCCATTTGCCGATCGCCGCGGTGCGATAGCCGAGCGGCTTCAATCGCTCCGCGAGGGTGGGTTCGGACGGCGGCAGCCCGGCGCCCGGATCGCCCTTGTCGCTGATATTATAGGTGAAGCCGAACCGTTGCGGCATCCGGCCGGTGAGCAGGCCGGCGCGAGACACCGCGCAGACCGAGGCGGCGACATAGCCGCTCGAGAAAGCCGCGCCGGCCTTGGCTATCCGATCGATATTGGGCGTCGGCACCTCGCTGCGCCCATAAGCGGACACGTCGGGCCAGCCGAGGTCATCGGCCAGGATGACGACGACATTCGGCTTTGCCGCCACTTGGGTGGCCGGCGTTTTCGCCGGTGCGGTCGGGGAGGACGCGGCGGGCCATGCTTGCGCGGAAGTGGCCCATCCCCATGGGGCGAGGATTGCGGATCCCGCCAGGAGCGATAGAAATAATCGCGCCTTCGTCGGCTTGCGGCCTGTTCCTCGTTCGCGGTCCTCACGCGAGCAAGCGATAAAATGCCACCGCTTCGCGCTCATTTGTCGGGTTTGCCCTTGCCGCCGTCCTCACCTCGCGTGCCGCCCATGACCGGATAGGGGAGGAAGGCGCGACCTTCCCTATGCGCCTTCTCCTTCATCGGGTTGTCGGGAATAATATCGTCGAGCCGGTCGAGCCGGTTCGGCTCGACCTGCCAGGCGTCGGGGAAGGGGGCCGATCCGGTGCCGTCGCGGTTGCGGCGCACGCTACCGCGCGCATAGCGCGCGGTAAAGGGAATGGCGTGATCGCCCCCGCTATTTGCCAGGCCCTTGTACAGCGCCGCGCGCAGCGCGACCTTGCGATCGAGATAGGCCGGATCGTCGATCAGATTTTGCATTTCCTCGGGATCTTTCGAGAGATCATAGAGCTCCTCGGTATCGTAGACCCCGTAATATTGGATATATTTGACCCGGTCGCGCTCGATCGCAAAGGTGCCTGGGGTCATCGGGAACTGCCAGTCCCAATAATATTCATAGATGAAATCGGGCGGCGACCATTTCTCCGCCGTAACGCTGCCGGTCATCAGCGGGAGCGCGCTCAATCCTTCGAACTGCGGCGGGGCCGTGGCACCCGCGAGATCGAGGAAGGTCGGCGCGAAATCGAGGTTGCGGATGCGGCCGGCGTTGGTCTTCCCGGCGGGGACGAGCCCGGGCGCCCAGGCGACCATCGGGACGCGCACCGAGCCTTCATAAGCATTGCGCTTGTCGATCAGGCCATGGTCGCCGATCAGAAAGCCGTTGTCGGACGTGAATATGATCATCGTGTCCTTCTCGAGCTTGTTCGCGCGCAGATAGGCGAGGATCTCGCCCACCCCGTCGTCGACGGCGGACAGCGTCGCATAATAGCTGCGCAGATATTCCGTCATCTTCATGTCGCTGTTGTAGAAAAAATCGATGCCGTGCCATGTGTTGCGCTGGTTATACACCCACATCGGCTTGCCCTTGTAATTTTCGGGCGTGTTGGCCGCGCTCGTGGGAAGGGCGAAATTCACCGTGTCATATTGATGCGCGTAGCGCGGCGGCGGCAGCGGGTCCGAATGCACCGCCTTGTGGCTGAGATAGAGAAAGAAGGGCTTCTTCGGATCGCGCTCCTTCTTGAGCCAGTCGAGCGCGTAGCCGCCCAGTTCGTCGGTGATATAGCCCTTCTGCGTCACATGGTTGCCGTCGACATTGAGCTTGTTCACGGCGCCCGCGCGGACCGCCGCGGGTGGCAGGTCGCCCGTCGGCCAATAGCTTCCCTGTCCCTGGAAACTCACCCATTTGTCGAAGCCCGCACGCGGCGCGTCGGTGTCGTTGCCCATATGCCATTTGCCGACGAATGCGGTCTGATAGCCGGCCTGTTGCAGATAGGATGGGAAGAAGGTCAGCCCTTCTTCCGACGAATTGGTGTTGTCGACGACCTGATGGTTGCGCGCCGTCTGTCCGGTCAGGATCGTGGCGCGGCTGGGGCTGCAAAGCGACGAGGTGACGAGCGTGTTCGGGAAATAGCTGCCCTCGCGCGCGAGCCGGTCAATATTCGGTGTCCGGACCTGTGATTGGAGAAAGCCGAGGCCATCATATCGGAGGTCGTCGACGAGGATGAAGATGATGTTGCGCGGCTTTCCGGGGGCGGCGGGCGTCGCAGCCGCTGGCTTCGACGACGCGCAGGCAGGGGCCAGCACCAATGCCGCAGTCGCGGCCAATATGAATTTCCTGAAGCGCATCGGATCCTCCCATTGATTTCCAGCTCACGGCGGCCGCGGCATTTCACGCCTGTTGTTATCGCATATGACAAGCTTGTCAATTCTATTGAGGCGAGATAGGGAGGGTTTGAAAATGAAGAGATTGGCAGCGTCGCATCGCGCGGCGAGGCCAGCGATCAAAGGGAGGGACCTCATGCGAAATATCTTTAAAATGGCGCTTCTTGCCAGTGCGGCGACGATCATCGCCGTGACGCCCGCCGCCGCGCAGACCGGCGAATCGGTAACAACCGAAACGGCAACCGATGCTGTCGATGCTGGCGAAATTGTCGTGACCGCGCAGAAGCGCAGCGAACGTCTCCAGGATGTTCCGCTCGCCGTCACCGCGGTGACTGGCGAGGCACTCGCCGCGCGTCAGATCAGCGACACGAGCGGGCTCGTCCAGGCGGTTCCGTCGCTGACCTTCCAGCAGGGCGCCAATCCGGTTGCCAGCAGCTTCCGCATTCGGGGCGTCGGAACATCCTTGTTCGGGCTCGGCACCGAATCCTCGGTCGCGCTGGTTGTCGATGGCGTCGTCAGCGCGCGCCAGGCGCAGAATTTTACCGACTTTGCCGACATCGAACGCGTCGAGGTGCTGCGCGGGCCGCAGGGCACCCTGTTCGGCAAAAATGCCACCGCTGGCGTCATCAGCGTCGTCACGGCCCGCCCGTCGCGCGAGCTTGAGGGCCGCGCGAGCGTGACCGTGGCCGAGATGGACGAATATCGCGCCAGCGGTACGATATCGGGGCCGATCGGCGAAACGATCGGCGTTCGCCTGACCGGTTATTATAATGATATCGGCGGCAATATTCGCAATCTCCTGACCGGGAGGGACGCCAACCGGACGAAAAGCTGGGGTGTGCGCGGCAAGCTCGAATGGCAGCCGACCGATCGCCTGACCCTGCTCTTCGCCGGCGATTATCGCGAGAGCGATTCCGATTGCTGTCAGAGCGTGCTGGTCAAGGTTGGGAACCCGCTGCGCGCGCTTGTCTCGGGTCCGATCACCGCGCGCGCCGACAATGATGAGGTCTGGAGCAATGGCACGACCGGTGTGAAGAGCGATCAGCAGACCTATTCGCTCCAGGCCGATCTCGATCTGGGCGCAGCGACGCTGACCTCGATCACGGCATTGCAAAAATATCATCTGACCCAGAATGTCGAGGTCGATTCCTTTGGTCACGCGCGGCCGATCTATATCAGTCCCGCTTCGTCGGCCGAGTTCAACCTGAATTATGGCCTCACCGATATCAAGAATTTCACGCAGGAATTGCGCCTCGCCTCGAACGGCTCGGGACCATTCACCTATGTGATCGGCGGCTTTTATTCGAAAGTTTCGATCGACCGCTATTTCTCGCGCCGGCGCGCCCTGTGCCTGACCGGCGTCGTCGGCCAGCCCTGCGCTGCCCCCGTCTACCAGTCCCTCGCGAGCGATTCCGACCTGTCGAACGAAAGCATCGCCGGTTTTGGTCAGGCCGAGCTTAAGCTCGTCGGCGGTCTCAAGGCGATCGGCGGCCTCCGCGTCCAGCATGAGAAGATCGCCGTCGATGGCGAACGCTTTGGCGTGCTTGTGCCCGGCGATGCGCTTTATGGGGGGACGCCGAGCGTCCGCGCTGGCACGTCGGCTAGCGACACCGCCGTCACTGGCAAGGCGGGGCTGCAATATGAGTTCAGCCGCTTCGCGCAGGCCTATGGCACCTATACGCGCGGTTATAAGGGATTGGGTTTCAACACCGAGATCTCCGCTGATTTTGGCGGTCAGGCCCCGGTCCTGCCCGAGCATGTCGATGCCTATGAAATCGGCTTCAAGGGACGCACGACCGACGGCACCTTCGGGATCGCTGTCGCCGCCTTTCTCGCCGACTACACCAATCTCCAGGTTCAGGCGAACCGCTCCGACACGTTGAACGGCGTGCCCGCCTATATCCAGACCAATGCCGGCTCGTCGCGCACGAAGGGATTCGAGATCGAGGCGACCTTCCGCCCGTCGCGCGCCTTCTCGCTCACCGCAGCGGTGACCTATGCTCATAACAGCTTCGATATCGACGGGCTTAACTGCCCGCAGCAGTTCCAGCCGGGCGCGCCGGTCATCGCGATCGGCGGAACGCGTCCGGTGAACAGCTGCTATCGCTATCAGTTTCGCAACAATGCGGGAGCCTTGATGACCAGCGGGCCGGTCCAGGACGTCAAGGGCGGCAAGCTGCCCGCTTCGCCGCAATGGCGCATCAACCTGTCCCCGCGCTACGAGCAGGAGCTGTCGCCGAACCTCGCCGGTTTCGTCCAGGCCGACCTCTCCTTCCAGAGCGACCAGGGTTTCGCGCTCGAGCAGGATCCGCTGCTCCAGCAGGACGGTTTTGCCATCGTCGACCTGTCGCTCGGTGTGCGTCAACCCGAGCGCGGCTTCGGGCTGACCCTCTACGTCAAAAATCTGTTCGACCAGAATTACTACTCGGGCATGACCGCCGGCGTCCTGGTGCCTGCCAACCCCACCCTCGTCGACAGCTTTGCCAACCGGCCGCGCAACGCCGATCGCTATGTCGGCGCAACGCTCGACTACCGCTTCTGATGCGCAAAGCATGGCTCCTCGCGCTGCTGGCGCTCGGCCTCCCGGTGGCAGCGCTCTGCCAGCGCGGGGCCGCGCGGCCCGCATTGGCGACAAGCTATGCGGGCGGGGTACGCACGATCGCCGATATGCCCTACCGGACGGTCGATGGCGAAGCACTGACCCTGGACCTGTATCTTCCACCCAAAGCAGGTTGGAAGAGGCCGGCGGTCCTGTTCGTCCATGGCGGCGGCTTCATTCAGGGGCACAGCCGGATGATGGGCGCCGAGACCGATTTCCCGGCGCGTCTCGCCGCACTCGCGGAAAAGGGTTATGTCGTCGCGTCGATCGAATATCGGCTGGCACCCAAGTCGCGCTTCCCGGCGCAGGTGCGCGATGCCAAGGCCGCGGTGGCATGGCTGCGAGGGCACCGGGACGACTATGGGATCGACCCCGAGCGTATCGCGATCTGGGGCTCGTCGGCGGGCGGGATGATTGCCGCCTCGGTCGGCACCAGCTGCGGCGTTCGCGATCTCGATCCCGAGGGTGCCGATGCCGGCAGCCGCGACAATTGCGTCCAGGCCGTGGCCGACTGGTTCGGTCCAACGGCCGCCGATTCCGATCGTCTCTCGGCCATTTATCTGGGTTGTCTCGCCAGCCTCAATTGCGATGCCGACCGGATCAAGGCCGCCAGTCCGATGAGCCATATCTCGCCCGGCGATCCGCCCGTGCAGATCGTTCACGGTGACAGCGACGACCTTGTCCCGCTGGCCCAGTCGAAGGGTCTTGAAGAGGCTCTGCGCACCGCCGGCGTCGCGGTTGAGCTTCGTGTGATCGCGGGGGCCGGGCACGGCCTGCGTGCTAACGACCCGGCGCAGCAAAAGGCGATACTCGACGATGCCATGGCGTCGTTGACAGGCTTTCTGGACCGGACGATAGGTTCCTCTTCCTCACATGGGCGCGCTCCTGCGGCCGCGGCGGAAGGCAAGGCCGGAGACTAGGTTTGGGCGTCACCATTCACGATGTTGCGGCGCGCGCCGGGGTTTCGATCAAGACCGTTTCGCGCGTGATGAATGCCGAGCCCAATGTTCGCGATGCCGTGCGCGAACGGGTGCGGGCGGCGATGGCCGATCTCGATTATATTCCCAACGCCGGGGCGCGGCGTATGGCCAGCGCCCGTTCGCTGCTGATCGGCCTGTTCTTTCATCCCAGGCTGGCGAGCTATATCACGGGGATCCAGCTCGGCGCCGCGCGGCAGTGCCGCGACCGCGACTATATGCTCGCCGCCGAGCCGATTGAATGGCCGGCAGTCGATGTGGTGGCGCTGATCGAGCGGACCGTCCGT
This sequence comes from Sphingopyxis sp. Root154, assembly GCF_001427105.1. Classification (GTDB taxonomy): domain Bacteria; phylum Pseudomonadota; class Alphaproteobacteria; order Sphingomonadales; family Sphingomonadaceae; genus Sphingopyxis. The sequence continues at coordinate 575,629 of NZ_LMGI01000001.1, read as the reverse complement.
CGCGCCCATCTCGATGGCGTCATATTGGTGCCGCCGCAATCGAACGATATCGAGATTGTGGCGCTTCTCGAGCGGCTTCAGGTTCCTTTCGTGCGCGTGTCGCCCACCGCCGAACCCGACCGCGGCGCGAGCGTGTTTGTCGACGATCGCCGCGGCGCGGTCGAAGCGACGCGGCATTTGATCGCGCTGGGTCATCGCGACATCGCCTTCCTCGGTGGGCCGTTGGCGTCGAAGGGCAGTGCGCCGCGCCCGCGGCGCGACGGTTTCCTCGATGCCATGGCCGAGGCCGGGCTGCCGGTGCCCGATAACCGGGTCATCTATGGCGAGTTCACCTTTTCGTCGGGACAAAGATGCGCCGACACGCTGCTGGGCGCACGCACGCGACCGACCGCGATCGTCGCCGCCAATGATGCGATGGCGGCCGGCGTCCTCTCGGCCGCCGCGCGGCGCGGCCTCAAGGTCCCGGACGATCTGTCGGTCACCGGTTTCGACGATGCCGAGATCGCAAGCGTCGTATCGCCAGCGCTGACGACGATCCGCCAGCCGCTGGAGCAAATTGGCGCGGCCGCCGCCGATATGCTCCTGGCCGCGCAGCCAAGCGGCAAGCTCGATTCCGTCCGCCGCCGGCTCGACATCGAACTGGTCGTCCGGGAGAGCACCGCACCCCCTCGGTCGTGATCGACAGGGACAGCCGCGGGGGCGCTCGCAATCAGTTGGCGGCGGCAGGCGGTGCGGGCGGCGCCCGCATCCCGATGATCGCTGACGGCTGCGTCCGCAACGGCGCGAAGCGGGCCCGGGCTGCGTCGATGCGAGCGGTGAGGTCGGCGACGATGTCCGGATGGCGTTCCGCTACGCTGTAGCTTTCAGACGGATCCTTTTGCATGTCGTACAGCTGTGGATAGCCCCGCGCGGGCAGATCGAGGAGATAGTTGCGGTAATAGTCGGCGGTGACCAACTTCCATCGCTGGGTGCGCAGCGCGACGACATCTTCGTCGTCGAAAAGCAGCAGGCCGTCGTGCGGGGTTGGGGCGCTGCGCAGGAGTGTCGCCGACAGGTCGCGGCCATCGATCGTCACGCCTGCGGGCGGCGCGACCCCGGCCATGGCGCAAAAGGTCGGCAGGAAATCGATGCTCATCCCGATAGCGTCGCTCCGACGCCCCGCCGGTACCGTTCCCGGGCGCCAGACGATCGCGGGGACGCGGTAGCCGCCGTCGTATCCGGCGCCGCCCTTGCGTTGTCGAAGCCCGCCCGTCGCACCCTCGAACCAGGGACCATTGTCCGAGGTAAAGAAGACGAGGGTATCGCGCGCGATTCCGAGCGCTTCGAGGCGCGCGAGGATGCGCCCGACGATCGAATCGATCTCCTCGATCACGTCGCCATAGGGCCCTGCCGCGGACTTGCCGTGGAAATCGGGGTGGGGGATCGCCGGCAGATGTGGCGCGCTGAGCGCCAGATCGAGAAAGAAGGGGCGGCCCCGGTTGGCATCGATGAACTCCAGGGCCTTGTCGCAGAATTTTTGCTGCAGCGTCGCGATGTCGGCGGGCGATGTCTCGGTCTCTGCGCCGCGCCGCGCTTCATAAAGCGCGAGCGGTTTCATATCGTGACTGTAGGGGATGCCGTAATAATAATCGAACCCGTGCCGCGTCGGCAACCAGTCGGAGCCGGTGTGTCCCAGATGCCATTTGCCGACGAGCGCGCTGCTGTGGGTCGGCGCGAGCGCTGTAGCTATCGTCTTTTCGCTCAAGGGCAGGACGCGCTTGTCGTTGGGCATGATGACGCGATGGCCGAGGCCGGTGCGAACCGCATAGCGGCCGGTCAGCATCGCCGCGCGCGAGGGCGTGCAAACATTCGCGCCGGCGTAGAAGTCGGTCATCGTCGTGCCCTGGCGCGCCATGCGGTCGAGATTGGGGGTCCGGATCGCGCCTTTCGCGGCGGCGCCCCAGTCGCCATAGCCCATGTCGTCGCACTGGATGACGATGAAATTCGGTGGCCGCCGGGTCGCCGCCCATGCCGGTGGCGCTAGCAGGGCGGCGGCTGCGCCGCCCAGGGCGCTCGTGAGCAGGTCTCTGCGGTCCATCGTCATCTCCCTCGTGGTTTTGCAGCCACCATAGCGGGAAATCGAATATTGACAAGCTTGTCATTCTTGTGGATGAGGCGGCATTGCATGCCTTGACGGCGTGATCCTATCGGAGAGATTTCATGCGCCTTTTCCTGTCATTCGCCCTGCTCTTGTCCAGCCCCGCGCTGGCACAAACCGCACCGGCCCCGGCGCCTGCCGCCGAAAAATTGTCGATCGATTGGCCCATCGAGGCGCTCATGGCGGATCCTGTGGGGAAGGCTGTTATGGACAAGGAGATGCCAACCCTGATGTCGCATCCGGCCTATGAACAGTTCAAGAGCATGAGCCTTCGCCAGCTTCAGCCTTATTCGGGTGGCGCGATTACCGACGAAAAGATCGCGGCTGTTGAGGCCGCACTCGAAGCTGCAAGCAAAGCCAAATCCTAGGTCGCGGACAAAAGAGCGGCCGGGTCGATGGAAATGGGGGAATTTGGGTGATGCGAGGAAAATATGCGGCAACAGCGATGGCGATCATGTTGGCTGGAACGTCGATGACGGCGCAAGCCTATGCGCCGGCCGCCACCGATGCCGCCGCCGACGAATGGGCGGCAAAGACCGAAGCGCAGATGACTGATGACGAGCGCTTTTCGATCCTCCACGGGATCATGCCCATTCTCATCGGTCCCTATGCAAATCCTCAACTGAAGACCAAATGGCCCGACGATCTCGTGCCTGGCGCCGGCTATATCATGGGCGTGCCGCGACTGGGCATCCCCTCGCTGCGCGAGACCGATGCAAGCCTCGGGGTGACCAATCCCTTCGGTATCCGCAAGGGCGACACCGCAACGGCTCTGCCCGCGGGTCTGGCGATCGGCGCAAGCTTCAACCCCGAACTCGCGTTCGCCGGCGCGCGAGCTGTGGCCAGCGAAGCGCGCGCCAAGGGCTTCAACGTCCTGCTCGGCGGCGGCATCAATCTCGTGCGCGATCCCCGCAACGGCCGCAACTTCGAGTATATCTCGGAGGATCCGCTGCTCTCTGGCATCATGGGCGCCGAGGCGGCGAGGGGCGCCCAGTCGGTCGGCGTGGTCTCGACAGTGAAGCATTTTTCGCTCAATTCGAACGAAACCAACCGCCACACATGGAACGCCGAGATCGATGAGACGGCGCACCGCGAGAGCGACTTGCTCGCCTTCCAGATCGCGATCGAGCGCGGACGGCCGGGGTCGGTCATGTGCGCCTACAACATCGTCAATGGTGAGCCCGCCTGCGGGAGCGACCATCTGCTCAACACCGTGCTCAAGAAGGACTGGCGCTACAAGGGCTGGGTGATGTCCGACTGGGGCGCGGTGTCGAGCGCGGACTTTGCAGTCAAAGGCCTCGACCAGCAGTCGGGCCAGCAACTCGACAAGCAGGTCTGGTTCGACGCCCCGCTCAAGGCGAAGCTCGCCGACGGCAGCCTGCCGCGCGAACGCCTGTCGGACATGGTGAAGCGTATCCTGCGATCGATGAAGGCGAACGGCCTCGTCGATTCGGGCCCCGCTCCGGCGGTGGACATGAAAAAACATGCCGAAATCGCGCGCGAGATTGCCCGGCAGGGGATCGTTCTTCTCAAAAATGATGCAGGCGCGTTGCCGCTTGCCGCGACCGTCGGATCGGTCGCGGTGATCGGACGCAATGCGCATGTCGGCGTCCTGTCGGGCGGCGGCTCCTCGCAGGGCTTGCCGCCGAGCGGCTGGGCCGCATCGATCCCCATCGGCGGCGGCGAGGGATCGATGGCGTCGTGGCGGGTCGAGCGCTGGTTTGCCGGCGCGCCGCAAGCGGCGTTGAAGGCGGCTCTTCCGAAGGCAGAGGTTCGCTTTGACCCGGGCCTTTACCCGCAAGATGCGGCGGCGCTCGCCGCGCGCTCCGACGTCGCGATCGTCTTTGTCAGCAAATATGAAGCCGAAGGGTTCGATTCTCCCGACCTGACGCTTCCGGGCAACCAGGACGCGATTGTCGAGGCGGCGGTCGCCGCCAATCCCAACACCATCGTCGTTCTCCAGACCGGCAACCCCGTTGCGATGCCGTGGCGTGACAAGGTGAAGGCCATCGTTGCGGCATGGTATCCGGGACAGGAAGGCGCCGCAGCAATCGCCGATGTGCTGACCGGCAAGGTCAATCCCTCGGGGCGTTTGCCGATCAGCTTCCCGGACACGATGGAAACCCAGCCGCGGCCCACGATCCCGAGCTATGGAACGCCCGACCGGACCGAGGTCAGCGTGCGGATGAACGAAGGTTCGGACGTCGGTTATCGCTGGAATGCGAGCAAGGGGATCAAGGCGCTCTACCCCTTCGGTCACGGTCTTTCCTACACGCGCTTCGCCACCAGCGGGCTGAAAGTTGACGGCTCCACGGCCAGTTTGACAGTGCGCAACACCGGCGATCGCGCGGGCGCGACGGTGGTGCAGCTCTATCTGATGGCCCGGGGCGCCGATACCAAACAGCGCCTCGTCGCTTTTCAGCGTGTCGAGCTGACTCCGGGAGCGGAGCAAAAGGTCGATCTGAAGATCGATCAACGACTGCTCGCCGACTGGAACGGAAAAGGTTGGACAATTCCCGCTGGCGAATATCGTTTTGCGGTCGGAGAAAATGCCGAAACCATCGGACCGCAAATTCACGCCAAGATGAAGCAACGCAGCTGGCGGGATTGACCGACGGCCTTGGACGCGTGCGCCAATTGTCTGGAAAGGGAAAGTTGTGGCGCTGTTGCCTGAAGCTGCTGCGGTATCGGCCAACGTTCGGGAAAGGTCCCGCGCGGGAACTTTGCCCCATGTCGATGCGCCGGAACTGCGGCTGTTCGTCATGGGGCTATTCTTCATTTTTGGGGGCATCACCTCGCTCAACGACGTGATCATCCCGAAATTGAAGGAGCTGTTCACCCTTAACTATACTCAGGCGATGCTGGTGCAATTCTGCTTTTTCACCGCCTATCTGGTGATCGGCATTCCGGGCGCAAAGCTGGTCAAGAAGATCGGCTATATGCGCGGCGCAGTGGCGGGGCTGCTGACGATGATGGTCGGCTGCCTCCTCTTCATCCCGGCGTCGCAATATGCAGTTTATGGTCTGTTTCTGTTCGCGCTGTTCGTCCTCGCGAGCGGCGTGGTGATCGTCCAGGTCGTCGCCAATCCGCTGATTTCGCTGCTTGGAAAGCCGGAGACGGCGCATAGCCGCCTGACCTTTGCGCAGGCTTTCAATTCGCTGGGAACGACGATCTTCCCGATCGCGGGTTCGGTGCTGATCCTTGGCAGCCTTGCGACGATGAAAGCGGAGGATTTGTCGGGCGCGCAGCTCGATGCCTATCGCACAGCCGAAAGTCAGGCGATCGTCCACGGCTATCTTGGTATCGCGGTGGCGCTGCTCGTGGTTGCGGGCGCCGTATGGATATTCCGCAATCGACTGCAGGGCGAAAAGCATGAAGCCAGTGCGGGGCTCGCCGGCCTTGATTTGCTGAAGCGTCCGCGCTTCGGCTTCGGTGCCCTATGTATTTTCCTCTATGTCGGGGCGGAAGTGTCGATCGGGTCTCTGATCGTCAGCTATCTGATGCAGCCGGGTGTGTTGGCGCTTCCCGAGCAGGCGGCGGGCAAGCTGATCGGTCTTTACTGGGGCGGGGCGATGATCGGCCGCTTCATCGGTTCAGGCCTGATGCGCGTCATCAGCCCCGGGAAGTTGCTCGCCTTCGTCGCGGTGGGCGCTATCGCGCTGATCCTGATTTCGACCAACACGACGGGTCTGGTTTCGGGCTACAGCCTGCTCGCGATTGGCCTGATGAACGCGATCATGTTCCCGACGATCTTCAGCCTCGCATCCGAAAGGCTCGGTAGCCGCGCGGCGGACGGGTCGGGGATCATCAATGTCGCGATCTTTGGCGGCGCGGTGGTGCCGCTCGCGACGGGTGCACTGGCCGATCTGACCGGCAGTCTGGCACTGGCGCTGACGCTGCCCGCGCTTTGCTATGCGGTCATCGCGGCGTTCGGCATCTATGCGCGGCGACCTGCCGTCTAGAGTAGAGGATCTCGCCGTGATAAGAAGCGATCGCCAATGATGAAGAAGGAACGCGAGATCGCGACGGGCCAGGCGCTGGGTATCGGCGAGCATCGGCTCGCCGGCATGGTCCGTATCGAAGGCGGGGCTTTCTCGATGGGCTCCGATAGTTTCTATCCGGAAGAAGCGCCGGTTCGCCGCGTGCGGGTGGGCGACTTCTGGATCGATGCTACACCCGTCACCAATCGGCAGTTCGCCGCTTTTGTGATGGCAACCGGCTATCGCACGGAGGCCGAGACGGCGCCCGATCCGCGCGACTACCCGGGCATGGACGCTGCGCTGGCCATCCCTGGTTCGCTGGTTTTCGAACGCACGGCCGGACTGGTCGATCTCGAGGATTTTACCAATTGGTGGCATTTTCGGGCCGGTGCCGATTGGCGTCATCCAACGGGCCCGGACAGCGCGATCGACGAACTGGAAGATCATCCGGTGATTCATGTCACCTATGCCGATGCGCTGGCCTATGCCGAATGGGCGGGAAAATCGCTGCCGACCGAGGCCGAATGGGAATGTGCCGCCCGCGGCGGCCACGACGACGGACGCCCTTATGCCTGGGGTATGGAGCTTGCTCCCGGCGGCGCGATGATGGCCAATTACTGGCAAGGCCTGTTTCCCTTCTCGAACTTGCTGACCGACGGGTGGGAGCGCACGTCCCCCGTGCGAAGCTATGCTCCCAACGGTTTCGGTCTTTACGATATGATCGGCAATGTCTGGGAGTGGACCGCCGACTGGTATGCGCTGCCCAGGGCGGCTGCCAAGGCGACGCCGGGCGCATGTTGCACCGTCGACAATCCGCGCGGCGGTCGCAAGCATGAGAGCCGCGATCCCTGTATGCCGGACAGCAAAACCGGGAGGAAGGTGCTGAAGGGTGGTTCGCATCTTTGTGCGGAAAATTATTGCCAGCGCTATCGTCCGGCTGCGCGCCATCCGCAGACGATCGACACATCGACCAGCCATATCGGCTTTCGATGCATCATCAGATCCTGATCGGTCCACTGCACTTTGAGGCTAAATGACGCCCCGCTTCCAGCTCGCGGCAAAAAGACGAAGGATAAGGGCCTATGAAAATGACAAACTTGTCCATGCTTGTTCGATATATTTCAGGATATCGGGGTTGCGATAGACCATCGGACTATCGAGACCCCTTGCACGTCGGGTATGAAATGGAGCACCATTATCGCACTTGAACGCGGCCCTCTGCACGCCAAGGCTCTTCCGCCTTTCGCCTCGCTGCGGGCCTTTGAAGCGGTCGGCAGATCCGGAGGCATTCGCAAGGCCGCAGCCAGCCTGGGCCTCGATCATGCCGTCGTCAGCCGACACATCAAGATGATCGAAGACTGGTTTGGCGTGCCCTTGTTCCAGCGTACAGGAGGGCGCCTCTATCTGACGGAAGCCGGGCAAGATTATCATGGACGCGTTTCTGCGGCATTGATGGAACTGGCGTCGGCAACGCACGAATTGCAGCAGACGCGCCGCGATGGCCCGCTTCAGCTCTGGTGTGTTCCGGGGTTCGCAGCGCAGTGGCTCACGCATCGCGTCGCCGAGTTCGAGGACATATTTCCGAGCGATCGCGTCGAAGTGCGGCCGACGGACGCGACGGCCGACCTGCTGATGCTCGAGGCCGACATGGACATACGTTTCTATGGCGATGGCTGGCCGCCTCGGCCTGGCGGCAAAGGGCTCCGGTTCGTCGAACTGGCGCGACCGCCGATCATGGCGGTAGCAAGCCCCAAATTCGTGGCAGGGCTGAACAAGATCGAGAGTGCTGCGGATCTGGCCGCCTTGCCCCTCCTTCACGAGGAACATGACCGGCAATGGGCATCGTGGCTGCGATTGAACGGTGTGCCAATGGACGGACCGATCGCCGGTCCCTTGCTGTGGCATGCGCATCTCGCGATCGCGGCGGCGCGGGCGGGGCGCGGGATCGCATTGGCCAGCAATTATCTCGTCGAGCAAGACCTGGCCGACGGCACTTTGGTTGAGCTGAAATTCCCTGGAAATCGGCGCGCGGTGATCGGCAGCTATATGCTCGTGACGCGTGAGGACCGATGGGATTATCCCGTCGTCAGACGGTTCCGGCGATTCCTGCAGGCAAAGGTGAGGGAACGGGGCTGAAGTTGCCCTTACGACGCCTTATACATGAACTCGCCCGGCCCGCCGGTTCCCCGACCCTCGATCTCGTCCCGAGTGACGCTGTAAGGCGCATCCGCGAGCAACACGACGTCCCGACACTTGCCGGGCGCCATTAACGGACGGGCGACGCTCACACCGATTTGGCTGAAGCAAAGCGGCTGTCGGACGCCGCATGGGAGGAGGCGTCCAATCCCCCAAGGGGTCAACGCTGCCGGTCTCGATCTGCGGTACGGCAATTGGCTTCTCCGCAACGCGTCCGTCATGCGCGGCCGCGATGAAACTCGAAGGGCGCGAGCGCCACCCCGGCGCCTCGGAGCAATTCCCGAATGCGCGACGCGCACGGTTTCTCGCGTCGTGACGACCAGTTCGGTGCCTGCACGGCACCGTTTGCAACATGGAAGGCGACTTGTCGTGCCAGCCCGGGCTGCGCAAGCATTGCCCCACTCGAAAAAAAGGGGGCAGCATGTTTTTGAAGAAGCCAATCGACCGAAAAGACCGGAGCAATTGCCGTATGCTCGCATCGCTGCTTCTCGCGGGGAGCGCGTTGGCGGCGCCGCCGGTCGCGGCGCAAAGCGCTGGCACCGCCGAGGCCGAACCGGCGCCTGTAGACGGGACGATCGTGGTCACGGGCTCGCTGATCGCGCGGCCGGATCTCAAGGTCGCGAGCCCCGTCCAGATCATCGGACAGGAGGAAATCCAGCTCAAACAGGTGAACAGTGCCGAGGAATTGCTTCGTGACCTGCCTTCGGTGCGGCCGAGCCTGGGCTCGGCGGTCAACAATCTGGGTGACGGCTCATCGCGCGTCGATCTGCGTGGGCTTGGCAGCAATCGCACGCTCGTCCTCCTCGATGGCCGTCGCGTCGTGCCGTTCAACTTCGACGGGGTGGTGGACCTCAACAGCATTCCCCTCGCGCTGATCGATCGCGTCGATGTCATGACCGGCGGCGCATCATCTGCCTATGGCGCCGATGCGGTAGCGGGCGTCGTCAACTTCATCACCAAGCAGAATTTTTCGGGCCTCGATCTATCCGCCAACTACCGGATTGCCGAAAGAGGGGACGCCGCGCAATATCGCGCAGATCTCGTTGTGGGGACCAACTTCGCGGACGACCGCGGCAATATCGTGCTGGGCCTCGGCTACCAAAAACGCGATGCCCTAGAGATGACAAAACGCGAGGTCGGAGCTTTTCCCCTCAGCGTCGTGACAGGTCAATATTTCGGCGCGTTCGCCTCGGTGCCGACGATCCTCAGTTTCCCGACCAATGCCATGCTGGGCTTGGGTGCCAGCAATGTGGGAAGTGTCTATGATCCGTCCCTCGGCGCCTTCCGCGCCGGTACAGTCGGTGACACCTATAACTTTCACAAAGACACCTATTTTCAGACGCCGCTCGAGCGCTATAATGCCTATGCGGCGGGACATTATGCCTTGGCGGATGGCATCGAAGTCTATGCTTCGGCAATGTTCTCCCGGGTCGAGACGCGGATTCAGCTGGCGCCGGGTGGACTGTTCGGCCCTGCACTTCAACTTCCGCTCAATAATCCCTATCTGACCGAAACGGCCCGCGGCCAGCTTTGCAATGCATATGGCATCTCGACAACGAGCTGTGCCGCCGCCGCCGCGGCACCGGGCGGCATCGGCAGCCCCGGCTATCGCGAAGTAACGATATTACCGAACCGCCGCCTCGTCGAAACCGGCAAGCGGGCGCAACAGATCGACACGACACAATATCAGATACTGGCAGGGATACGCGGCGACGTCACAGAATCGCTGAAGTTCGATGTGTCGGCCCAATATGGCGAAACCAATCAGGATCAATTGCTCGATAACTGGGGTTCGTTCAGCCGGGTCCAGCAGGGGCTGCGCGCCTTTCGCAACGCATCGAATGTGGCGACCTGTGCGGACGCGGCGAACGGTTGCGTCCCGCTCAATCTCTTCGGCCCTGAAGGAAGCATCACCAGCGATCAGGCCGCTTTCATCAATCTCGATTCGCTCAATCGCCGTCTCGTGTCGCAGGCGGTTGTCGCGGGCCGGCTCACAGGTGATCTGTTCGGCCTGGCGAGTCCGTTCGCCGCAACGCCGGTCAGCTTCGCGATCGGCGCCGAATATCGCAAGCTCACCTCGTCACGCGACACCGATGCTCCTAGCCAGATCGCAGGCGAGATACTCGGTGTAGGAGGGCAAATAACCCCCGATCGCGGCCAATATAGCGCCAAGGAGATATTCGGCGAATTCAATATTCCGCTGATCGAAGACAAGCCCTTCTTTCACAGCCTGACGGCCGAGGCGGGCATTCGCTATTCCGATTATACGAGCACGGGAGCGAGCACGACTTGGAAGGCCGGCGGGACCTGGGAGCCCCATGAAGGATTCAAGTTGCGTGGCATGTATCAGGTCGCGGTCCGTTCGCCCAACATCAGCGAACTGTTCCAGTCGCGGGTTCATTCTCTCGGCAGTCTCGCCGTAGATCCCTGCCAGACGAGCCGGCTCCCTTCGGCGGCATCCAATCCCGGACTTGCGGCACTGTGCGTCTACACCGGCGCGCCCGCGAGCACGATCGGAGCTATCCCGGCTCCGCCCACCAACCAGATCAGTGTCACGACGTCGGGAAATCGGGACCTGGACGTGGAGCGGGCAAATACGCTCACTCTCGGCGCGGTGTTGACGCCCCGTTTTTTGCCGCGGTTCGCACTGACCATCGATTATTTCCGCGTCAAAGTGAAGGATGCGATTACGCAGCCGGCGGCAGGGGATGTTCTCAATGGCTGTTATTCGACCACGCTCAACCCGTCGCAGACGGCCAACATCTATTGTGACCTGATTGACCGAAACCCCGTCACGGGCGGTCTGTTCGATCTGAGCGGCGCCTCCGACGGGGTCGTCCTGACCTACTCCAACCTCGGCCGGATCGAAACAGCGGGTGTCGACTTTGGCCTGAGCTACAGGCTGCCTCTGCAGGATCTCGGCCTTGGCGGCGAGGCCGGAACCTTGGGAGTTTCGATCAATGGAACCTGGCTCGATTATTATCACTTCCAGGCAAATGGCAATTCCATAAACCGCGATTGTACGGGTTATTACAGCGTCAACTGCGCCAACCCGCGTCCCGAATGGAAGTGGGTTTCCAGGCTGACCTATTCCAACGGTCCCTTCACCGGATCGCTGTTGTGGACTCATCTGAGTTCGGTCAGGCTTGAGCCTTTCCGCGCGTCAGCAAAGCAACCGCTTTCCGCCCCGCAGCCCGGTGGTCCCGATCCGGACACGGTCTTCGACGGATTCGAAAAGATCGGCGCCTATGATTATTTCGACCTTTCACTCGCCTTCGAGGCGAGCGAGCGCGCAACCCTGACGCTGACGGTGGACAATCTGTTCGACAAGAAACCGCCATTGGTCAGCAATGGTGTCGGCGGCACAGCCTTCAACAGCGGCAACACATTTCCAACCGTCTATGATGTGCTCGGGCGCGTCTATGCGATTGGCGCCCGCCTGAAATTCTGACGCCTCATCTGCAGGCTCAGCCCGTCGATTGCACGGGGGCCGGCGGCGGATGTCCGCCGTCGGCTCCGTCGCTTCGACCGGAGCGAGGGGCCCGCCAAAGCAATTTATTGAAAGGACTGTCGATGCGTTTTGGAAGTCTGACGCTTGCCGCTGCCTTTGCAGCGAGTCCCGCGCTCGCCGCGCCCGATTACGCGCCAGCCGTGAGCGCGGACTATAAGGCGTCGCTGGGAGCGATTTTCGAGACATTCCACCGCAATCCCGAACTCTCGTTCAGGGAGACGCGCACCGCGGCAAAAATGGCAGCCGAGCTTAGAAAGACGGGCGCGGTTGTCACCGAAGGCGTGGGCGGCACGGGGGTCGTGGGCGTAATGAAGAATGGAGACGGGCCGGTGGTTCTCGTGCGCGCCGATATGGACGGCCTTCCGGTCGAGGAGAGATCGGGCCTCCTCTATGCCTCGAAGGCCCGGCAAGTGGGGGCAGACGGTATCGAGGCACCGGTGATGCATGCATGCGGGCACGACGTCCATATAACCTCGATGATCGGCACGGCGCGCCGCTTGGCGGCGATGAAGGATCGCTGGAAGGGCACCGTCGTCTTCGTCGTCCAGCCCGCCGAGGAGCGTAATGGTGGTGCGAAGGCGATGCTGGAGGACGGGCTTTACACGCGCTTTCCCAAGCCTGACTTTGCGCTCGCATTCCATGTCACCTCGATGATGCCGGTGGGCATGGTCACTGCGGCCGAAGGAATCTCGTCGTCGTCGTCGGACAATGTCGACGTGACCGTCCATGGCATCGGCGCGCATGGCGCGGCGCCGCAGATGAGCAAGGATCCCGTCTATATCGCTTCGCAAATCGTCGTCGCGCTGCAATCAATCACCAGCCGGGAGATATCGCCCTTCGCACCTGCGGTTATCACCGTCGGCGCTTTTCATTCAGGTTCGAAACATAACATCATCTCCGACCGTGCCGATCTTCAGCTTACCGTGCGCGCCAACGACGAGAAGACCCGGTCGGGTCTGCTCGCTGCGATCGAGCGTGTCGCGCGGGGTGTCGCGCGCACCCACGGCGTATCCGAGGATAAGATGCCCGAGGTCAAGGTCTCCGAGGGCACGCCGACGACTGTCAACGACCCTGTGCTGGCAAAGCGGCTCAACGGCGTGATGGCCCATGCGCTTGGTCCGGCGGCGGTCGTGCCCTTTCAGCAAACGACGATGAGTGCCGAGGATTTTGCCTATTTCGTTCAGCCCGAACTCGGTGTGCCCGGTTACTATTTCAACGTCGGCGGCACGCCGCTGGCCACGTTCGCGGCTGCCAGATCGGGCGGCGCGCCGATTCCCTCCCATCATTCGCCGCTATTCAAGATCGATCCCGAGCCGTCGGTGACGACGGGCACGATCGCAATGGTCGCTGCGGTGCTCGATCTGCTCAAGTCCGGGCCGCCGGTGGCGGCCGGGCAGTGAAGACCGAAGCGCGGCGCGACGCGTTGGCCTATGTTGGCGCTATGCCGATGACTGATGTTGCCGGCACCGGGGCCTTTTATCGTATGGGTTGAAGGTCCGGGGGCCCCACTTGGTTGCGGGGGAAGACCCCATCAGGACCGGAATGACCATGATGCCGCCGCGTGCGGGATTCGACGACGGCCGTTTTTCGACGAATTGAGATGACGCTTCATGCCAGCGCTCGACCCAATGGAGGGAGCGCTCTCGATGCGATGCCGCTGCCAATGATACCCAGGAATCGTCGCGCTGCCGCATGGGCGAGGCGCGCATTATTTTGAAGACAGTGGGCAAGGGAAAGGCGACGTCGCCCGAAAACCGGTGCTGAGGGACAATATCTGGAAGGCGCCTGTGCAGGTGCAATCGGGCGCCGGGTAACGCCCAATTGCCGATATCAACCTGGAACCGCCCGGAGGCCGCTACCTGCGCCATCTGCAGACAGAGCGCAGGAAGCGCCGGGCTGAGGGGACGCCCTGGGTTGGGCGCCGGTCAGGGTGCCTTGTACACCGACCGGCCACCCGTATAGGTTTCCATTATCCTGATATCCTTGATCTTGTCCTGAGCCACGCTGTGCGGATCGTCCGCGAGCAACACGAAGTCCGCCAGCTTGCCGGGTGTAATCGACCCCTTGATTCGTTCCTCCGACGACGCATGGGCGCCGTTGATTGTGTAAATGCGGATGGCCTCGGCAACGCTGATGCGCTGGTTCGCTCCCCAGACCTTGCCGTCCCACCCGGTTCGCGTCACCATCCCCTGAATCCCCATCAAGGGCGAAAAGGGACCTGGGAAGAAATCGGAGCCGGCGACAACGGGAATTCCGGCATCGAGGAAGCTGCGATACGCCATGCACTGGCTCAGCATGTCTTCGCCATAAAAGCCGAATTTATCCGAGTTATAATAGAGGTAGGTCGTAAACGGCGCCGGGATCGCACCCGTCGCCTTGATCCGCCGTACCAGATCGGCATTGATATAGGTGCAATGGGTGATTTTCGGTCGAATCGAACTCCTTGGCCTCGCCGCCTGCGCCCGCTCGAAGGCGGTCAGCGCCATGCCGATCGCGACATCGCCATTGGCATGGATATTGGGCTGCACGCCCGCTGCGTACATCTTCTCGACCCAGAGATTCAGCGCGTCCTGTGACTCGGTCACATTCCCCTGATAGGGCGGATTCGATCCCGGATAGGGCTTGCTGAGCGCCATCGTCCGCTCGGAAAAGGATCCGTCGAGCTGATGCTCGTAGGTCGCGCCGATCCGCAACCATTCGTCGCCGAAACCCGTCTCGATCTGCCCCTTGATCAAGGGTTCGATCATCGTGCCGTCCATCTCATAATTGACGCGGTGGAGCAATTCGCCCGAACGGCGCAGCGAGTGCAGCGCGGCAAGGTCGCCGCCCGAATGATGCACGCTCGTCAGTCCGTGACGGACGAACTGCTGCGACATGAAGGCGGCGCCCTTCAGCGCGCGCGTCGAGCGATCCGGCCCGGTCATGAAATCGTAGATTTTGGTGCGGCCAAAAGCCGCCATCGCATTGTCCGTCACGCGGCCGTTCAGATCGCCCTTTGCGTCGCGATCGAAAGAGCCACCCGAAGGCGCCCTGCTATCCCGGGTTATGCCGGCAAGCTCCAGGGCCTTGCTGTTGACGTAGATGCTATGTCCACCGCGATGCATGACGAAGACCGGATGCTCGGTCGACACCGCATCAAGGTCCGCGCGCGTGATTCCACGGCCGTCACGAACCTTGGTGTCGTCATAGAAGAATCCGCGCACCCATTCCCCCGCGGGCGTTTTCGCGGCGCGCTCGCGTAGCTTGTCCTGGATCGCGGCGATCGTCACGAACTCGACGGCATAGGGATCGCCAACCAGCGTTTCGTAAAGCAGGATTTCGCCAATGGGGTGCAGATGGCAGTCGATGAAGCCGGGCAGCAATGTCGCCCCGCCGGCATCGACAATCTTGGTGCTCTTGCCGGCGAGCGCGCGCATCTGGGCGACGGTGCCGACGCCGAAGATACGGTCGCCCTTGATCGCGAGGGCCTGGGCACGGGGCAGGGCGGGATCGACAGTGTGGATATTGGCATTGATCAGCACCAGTTCGGGCGGGCCCATGTCGATCGCGCCGGCGCGGCCTGCGAAGCTGCTTCCCACCAGCGCCACCGCTCCTGTCTGGAGAAAGCGCCTGCGTCCTGTTGTTCGTTGCATCACTGTCTGTTCCCCTTCATGGCATTGATCTGCTTCAGTCGAGCGTTGGAATGACGAAACTGTTTCCAGCCGGTGCACCGCGGGTCTTGCCCGGCCAACGCTGCGTCACGACCTTTGTCCGGGTGAAAAAGCGGACGCCCTCCATTCCATATTGATTATGGTCTCCGAATCCCGACCGCTTCCAGCCTCCAAAGCTGTGATAAGCGACCGGGACCGGGATCGGTAGATTGATACCGACCATGCCAACCTCGACATCCGCAGCATAGTCTCGCGCGGTGCCGCCGTCGCGCGTGAAGAGCGCGACGCCGTTGCCATATTGGTGGCGCGACGCGAGCCCGATGGCCTCTTCCGCGCTTTCGGCGCGAACGATCTGGAGGACGGGGCCGAAGATTTCCTCCTGATAACTCTTCATCGCGGGCGTCACATGGTCGAGCAGCGTCGGGCCGAGAAAAAAGCCCGCTTCATATCCCTGAAGCGAAAGGCCACGGCCATCGACCACGAGTTCGCTCCCCTCGGTGACCGCCATTTCAATATATTGTTCGACACGCTCGCGGTGCGCTGAGGTGACGACGGGCCCATAATCGGCGTCCGGATCGGTCGAGATGCCGACTTTGAGCTTGTCGATCGCATCGACCAGCCGCTCGCGTACGGCCTCGGCGGTGGCTCTGCCTACCGGGACGATGACGGGCAGCGCCATGCAGCGCTCGCCGGCGGAGCCATAGGCCGCGCCGACGATGTCGGCTATGGTCTGGTCGAGGTCGGCATCCGGCATGACGATGCCGTGGTTCTTCGCACCGCCCATTGCCTGCACGCGCTTCCCGGCTGCCGTGCCGCGCGAGTAGATCGCCTGCGCAACGTCCGACGATCCGACGAAACTGACCGCTTTGATCGCGGGATGATCCAGAATCGCCTCGACGATCTCCTTGCCGCCATTGATCACATTGAAGACGCCGTCCGGCAATCCGGCTTCGGTCAGCAGTTCGGCGATCCGCATCGGGACCGAAGGCGTGCGTTCGGAAGGCTTGAGGATGAAGGCATTACCGGTCGCCAGCGCGGGGCCCAGCATCCACATCGGGATCATCGCCGGGAAGTTGAATGGGGTGATGCCGGCCACCACGCCCAGCGGCTGCCGTATCGACCACACGTCTATCCCCGGCCCGGCGCCAAAGCTGTAGTCGCCCTTCAGCAGCTGCGGAACGCCGCAGCAGAATTCGATCACCTCAAGGCCCCGCTGAATATCGCCATCGGCATCGGCAAGAACCTTGCCATGTTCGGAAGACAGCAGCCTGCCCAATTCGGCCCGATCGCGTTCGATCAATTCCTTGAAACGGAACATGACGCGCGCCCGGCGCTGGGGATTCATATTGGCCCAGCCGATCTGCGCGATCTGCGCGGCCGCGATGGCGTGCTCCAGATCCTCGACGCTGGCAAGCGAGACCCGTGCCTGCACATTGCCGCTATTGGGATCGAACACGTCGGCGAATGACCCGGCCGTATCGGTGCTTCCAACATGGGCACCATTGATGAAATGCTCGACGATTTTCACGATGGACGCTCGCTTTCAGAAATCGGGGTGGAAGGGTCGGCGACGCTGCGCCGGGCGTTCACGGCCAGATAGGCCAGGCCGACGACCGCGATGGTGAACAGACTTGTATAAAGCTGGATGGCGAGACCGGGGGTAATCGCCATCGCGACGATCACGCCGATCATGGCAAGGATGGCGAAGAGGCTGCCCCATGGATGGAACCACATGCGCAGTTTCAGCTTTTCGGGCGCGTCGCGCTCGAACCGCGCGCGCAGGCGCAGCTGCGCGACGGCCACCATCAGGTAGAGCGCGATCATGATGACGCCCGACGCATTGACGAGAAAGCTGAAGACGACAGCCGGCGAAAGCACCGATGCGGCGAGCGCGCCATAGCTGAACAGGCTGCCCAGCAGGATCGCCCGGGTCGGGACGCCGCGGGCATTGATCCGCGCCAGTGCGGCCGGCGCTTCACGGTGCGCCGCAAGCGAAAAGACGACGCGCGACGTAACATAAAGGCCCGAGTTCAGGCAGGATAGCACCGCGATGAGAACGACCAGATTCGCGATCGTTTCAGCATGGGGGATGCCGACGACCGCCATTGCGCTGGCGAAAGGCGAATAGCCGGGCTCGATGCTGTCCCACGGCACCACCGACACGATCAGGATGATCGAGAGGATATAGAATATCAGGATGCGCAGCGCCACGCTCGCGCCCATCCGTGCGATCGTCCGTTCGCCGGCATTGGACTCGGCCGCTGCAATGGTAGCGATTTCGGCGCCGGTCAGCGAGAAGATGACGCTCGTCACGCCGGCAATTACCGCGCCCCAGCCATGGGGGGCAAAGCCGCCATGATCGACGAGGTTGCCGAATGTCGAACCGGACGGCGCACCGAAGCCCATGGCATAGCTGGCGGTGACCACAATGAAGACCAGAATCGCGATGACCTTCAGCGTCGAGAACCAGAATTCGAATTCGCCATAGGCCCTGGCGGACATCAGGTTGACGCCCGTCAGCGCCGCCATCAGCACGACGCCGATTTCCCATATGGCAAAGCCCGGCAGCCACTGGTTGATGATCGCCGCGCCTGCGACCGCCTCGATCGCCACGACCACCACCCAGAAATACCAGTAGAGCCATCCCGACATGAAGCCGGCCCAGTTGCCCAGCTCCAGCCGGGCGAAATCGGCAAAAGACTGCCGTCCGGGCACCGCCATCGCCATCTCGCTTATCATCCGCATCACCAGCAACACGATCAGCCCCGCCAGCAGATAGCTGACGACGACGGCCGGCCCGGCTGTGGCAATCGCGGTGCTGCTGCCGACAAACAGCCCTGCGCCAATAATGCCGCCGATCGCGATCATCGCGACGTGACGCGCTGAGAGACTGCGCGCGAGAGCCGGCTCCTGAGTGCTATGCTGCGCGGCCTGATCTTCGAGAGCCCCAACCGCTTTGACGGCGGCAGGCTCGATCATGCCACGGCCTCGAGCGCCGCGCGTATCGTGCTGACTGTCTCGTCGATTTGCGCGTCGGTGACGGTGAGCGGGGGCGAAAGTGCAATGATGTCACCGGTCACGCGAACCAGCACGCCATCGTCAAAGCAGCGATGAAAGGCTTCCATCGCGCGAATGCCGGGCTCTCCCGGGCGCGGTGCCAGTTCGATGCCCGCCACGAGGCCGAGAGTACGGATATCGGTGACATGCGGCGCGTCGCGAAGCGCGTGGATGGCATTTTCGAAACGGGGCGATATCGTGGCCGCGCGCTCGAAGAGCGCCTCCTCGGCATAAACCTCCAACGTGGCGAGGGCGGCCGCTGCGGCGAGCGGGTGGCCCGAATAGGTATAGCCGTGCATAAACTCTATGCCGCGTCCCGAAGCGGCGCCGATTACGGCGTCGTGCACCTTGCGTGAGGCGATCACCGCGCCCATCGGAACCGTGCCGCTCGTCAGTCCCTTCGCGGTGGTGATGATGTCTGGCACGACCCCGAAATATTCAGCCGCCGTCGCGGCGCCCAGCCGCCCGAAGCCGGTAATGACCTCATCGAAGATCAACAGGATTCCGTGCCGCTCCGTGATCTCCCGCACTTGTTGCAGATATCCGCGTGGCGGCACCAATACGCCCGTCGATCCGGCGAGCGGCTCGACAATGAGCGCGGCAATCGTTTCGGCCCCATGCAGGGCGATGATTTGCTCAAGCTCTTGTGCCAGGTCCGGCTGTTCGGGTGGCAGGCCGCGCGTAAAGGCCGCGCTGGCGCGGTATGTGTGCGAGAGATGGTCGACGCCCCAAACCTGGGACGCGAAGCCCGACCGGTTGCCGCCGATTCCGCCCACCGACATGCCGCCGAAATTGGTGCCGTGATAGCCGCGTTGCCGGCCGATGAGCCGATAGCGCCCGGTCTGGCCGACGGCCCGCTGATAGGCGAGCGCGATCTTGAGCGCCGTGTCGGCGGACTCCGACCCGGAATTGGTGAAGAATATCCGGTCGAGGCCGGGCGGCATGATGCGCGCGACTGCATCTGCGCACCGAAAAGCTATCGGATGCCCGAGCTGGAAAGTTGGCGCGAAATCGAGCGTCCCCGCTTCCGCGCGGATCGCATCGACGATCCGGGGATGGCAATGGCCGGCGTTGACGCACCAGAGACCGGCCGTGCTGTCGAGAATGGCCCGGCCTTCGGGGGTGTAATAATACATGCCCGCCGCGCGCGACAGCAAACGCGGCTGACGCTTGAAGGCGCGATTGTCGGTAAAGGGCATCCAGAATGCCGACAGATCGATATCGCTGCCGCTCGAATCAACGGCACGTTCCGCCTTTTCCATATGATAATTCCCCGAAGTAACCTTTCACGATCAACGGCCCATCGCCGGTTCCCAATCGTGCTCCCTGTTCCTCGGCCAAGGACGCGCCGAGAGGAAGTTGCGAAGGGCCATCCAAATGGTGACTAGCGGGCACCGAATCCCCCCGGGCATTGTTCCTTTCCAGAATCTGTTGATGGCGAGCCTGCGACCACAGACGCCAGCATGCGCCGTCCGGAGCTCGAGGACGCTGATGGGGTGGTGTGACTTGCCTTGCGTGCTGCCGTGTCCAGGTGCTGTCGCTTGGGACCTTCGCCCCGTACCAACTCAACTTGTTGCACTAACAATCCGCCCGGGCCACTCGGTGGGGACCGGTCAGCTGTATCTCGTGCAATCACATGACTGGAACCTCCCAAATCGATGTCAAAACATCGCACGAGCTCGACAAAAATGCGCGACTGGGATAACTCCATTCTGATCCCGCTTAAACCGCCGTTCGATTATTCATTGCCCACTTTCCGCAAAATGTGGGGGAATATGTGGGGGAGAAATTTCGAGGCGGCCTGCTAAGTATTGAAATTAAAAGCGAGAATTCTCTCGTTCGATACAAGCCCTGCCACCATTTCCCAGATCGCATATCGAACCAGCGACTTTTCGCTGGCCCGCGCGTCTGGGCGGAGGCCGGACTCGATCCCCGATGCGAGCGCAGAAAGACCTTGGGTATTCCGACGTTCAGCGAGCCGCGGGCAAAGTCTTTGCCGACAGCGACCGTGCCAGGCAGCGATGGCGGCAGGATTTCATCCGCACCTATCTCGAACGCGACACCCCGATGTTCGGCCCGCGTATAGCGGCGGAGACGCTGCGCCGCTCCCGGGAACCGGGCGGCATGGTCCATTGCCGAGTGCAACCAGTTCAGCGTCCGGGTTCCTGTCAGTGCGCAAGTTCGAGAATCTGCCCTTCCGATGTCAGTCTTGCGCGAAGCTTGTCGTAGTCGACGTCTTGCACGGCGATCTGGTCGTCGATTGCGATCGATGACGCTGCGGCCGCGGACTGGCCGAGGATCATGAACACCGGCTCCATCCGGATCGAGCCATAGGCGATATGCGACGCCGACAGCGCGACCGGCACCAGCAGGTTCGCGGCTTCGCGTTTCTTCGGCACGATCGCGTCATAGCTGATCGGATAGGCGCGACCGGGGCTGATCTCGATATTGCCCTCGTTGCGCGCGAAGCCGCGTGCGTCGACGATCCGCTGCACATTATGCGAATCCATGTTGTACGAGCCCATGCCGACCGGCCGCGGCGTCGGTTTGGTGCCGCGCAAATGCGGCTCAGCCATCACGAAGTCGGAGACCATGCGGCGTGCCTCACGCACATACATTTCGCGCGGCCAGTGGCCGGTGCCGGTAAACTCGTCCTTGCAGAGGCCCCATTTCGACATTTCCGCGCGGGTCTCGGCGGGCACGCCGGGGTCGTTCGCCATGAACCACAGCAGTCCTTGCTGATAAGTCGTGTGCTCGCGCGCGATCGCGGCGCGATCGGCATCGGTGCCCTCGGGATAACCATAGTTCATGCCGATATTGTCGAACGAGAAGGCGCCGAAATTGTTCGTGTCGGTCTTGCCGTTGGGGATACGGTCGAACTTCCGGAAATAGTCGCGATAGCCGGCGTCCATATAGCGCTTGAGCAGCATGTACTGGCTCGCGTCATAGCCTGCGGGCTTGGGGAAGGGCACGCGGTTCGCTGGCACGTCGGTCAGGCACATGCGATAGGTATAGGCCTGGATCTTGCGGTCGGCGGTGCCGTCGCGGGCCGGGCGTTCGGCGCTGATCCGCGGCACCAGCCCGCTCGAGGGATCGCCGGGCACGCGATACGGGTCGATGTCGAGCGTGAACTGGTGGTTGGTGGTGTTCGCGAGCTGGACGCCGTTGAGCGTCTCGCCATAGGTCGCGTTGCCCTCACGCCCGACGGTGAAACTGATGCCCGCGCCGGCCATCAGGTCGCCCTCATAGGTCGCGTCGATGAAGATCTTTCCCTCGAAACGCTGCCCGGTTTTAGAGCGGAACGCGGTGATGCGATTGCCGTCCATCTCGACGCCGCGCTTCGACCGGTCGAGTGGCTGATTGCGCACGATGGTGACGCCCGCCTGCTTTGCCCAATCCTCGAAGATGCGCTCGGCCACCTTCGGCTCAAACTGCCACATCGCATCGCCGTCGACGAAATTCTCGGCCTGGGCGGGGCGCGGGGCGTGGACCCAGACCGACGGGTCGTCATAATATCGCTTCACCTTGCGGTAGAATTCGAGCGACAGGCCGCCGATCGCGCGATGGTTGCCGGTGTCGGACCAGCCGAGGCCGTTGGCCGACATGCCGCCAAGATAGTCTTCGCGGCACACCAGCAGCACCGACCGGCCGAGGCGGCGCGCCTCGATCGCGGCGACGACCCCGCCCGAGGTGCAGCCATAGATGACGATATCGGCGCGTGGATGCGGCTGGGCGGCCACGGGTGAGGGGATGGCCGCCATCGGCATAAGCCAGGCGGACAGGGTGGCGAGGGCGCGGAAGCGCTTGCGATCCATGGTGATCCTCTTGGTCAGAAGCTGGCGGCCACGCCGAAGAAGATCCGGCGATCTTCCTGTGCGCTGAACGTCAGGCGATCGGGTTCGCCCAGATACTGGCGGTCGATCGCCTTGGTCAGATTGATGCCCTCGAAGGTCAGGCGCAGATTGGGCGTCAGATTGATCTGCGCCGATGCGTCGAGCTGACCGCGCGCGGAGATATAGGTGTTGCCGCCGCTGGCCGCGCCGCCGACCGAGTTCAGATATTTGCTGCGGTAGGTATAGGCCGCGCGCACCGAGAAGATGTCGTCCTCATAATAGCCGATCAATGTGTAGCTATCGCGCGACAGGCCGGGGAGCGGAAGTCGCTCGCCGGTGATCGCATCGACCAGCGGCGTCGAGCTGTCGACATAGGTGTAGTTCGCCTGGATACCGAGATTGTCGAACGGCGCGGGCAGGAAACGGAAGGCTTGCTGATAGGCGAGCTCGAAGCCCTTGATGTCGCCATCCTCACCATTTTGCGGCTGCGATATGTCGAACAGCCCGAACCGCTCGGAAAAGCCGGGAATGAACTCGCGGGTCACGGTGTTCATCGTGAAAGAATCGACCTTCTTGTAAAAGACCGCACCGGTAAGCGAACTCGAAGGCGCGAAATACCATTCGAGCGTGGCGTCATATTGCGTCGCCTCGAACGGCCGGAGATTGGGATTTCCGCGCGAGCCGGTCATGTTGACGGTGTTGGGCACGAAGCTCGCGCTGACCTGATTGAGGCCCGGCCTGGCAACGACCTGCGCCGCGGCCAGGCGCAGCGTCAGATCGTCGTTGAAGTCGATCGATAGATTCGCGCTGGGGAGCCAATAGCTGGAATCGGCCTTGACCATGGTCGTGGCGGTCGGCGACAGAAATCCCTTTGTCGCGCGCGCTGTGCTGACATAGCGCACGCCGGCGTTTCCCGCGTAATGCAGGCCCCTGATGTCGCCTTCGAAATTCCCTTTCACATAAGCGCCGAGCGTATCCTGCTTGACGTCCTTGATCGAGGTCGGGCCGACGGTGATTGTCGTGTCGTAGGGATCGGGCCTTGCAAGGCCCAGCCCGTCGCGCGCGGTCCATTTGTCGAGCGTGCCGCCGAGGAGATCGCGGGGAAAGGCGCCGTCGGCGCCGGGGAAGAAGGCGCCATAATCCTTGCCGTAGTTGAGCCCGGGTAGCTCGTCGACGGTCAGGATGCCGTCGCCGTTCGCGTCGCCGGCCGCGAGCAGGCTGGCCGCGACGGGCAGGTTCTGCGGATCGGCGGCGAGCAGTTCGACGCGCTCGTAGCGCACCCCGGCCTCCACTGCGGACAGGATGCCCCACTCGGTCTGATATTCCCAGTCCAGCCGCCCGTCATAACCTTTGTTCTCGGTCACCGCGTCATAGTCGAAGATCGACAGCAGCTGATATTGCGAGGGGTCGTTCGGGTTGAAATTGGCGTCGATCGAGAGATCCGGCACCGGATTTCCGGCCCTGAAATCATAGCTCGCGTTCGCGGTGTTGCCCGTGCGCGGCACGACCACATAAGCGAACGACGCACCCGGCCCGCCGTCGCTGCCCTTGCCATGGGCATAGGACATGTCGAAGCTCACGCGCGCGCGGTCACCCTCCCATTTCACCGATCCGCCGAGCAGGGTCGATTTGAGGTCGGTCGGCTCGTCATAGATCAGCGGCCGGACGGTCACGCCGGTGAAGGTGCCGGCGACGACCGTGTTGCTCTCGTTTACGGTCGCATCGGTGTCGTTGTTGTTGAACAGCACCTGGTAATTGACGCTGTTCCGCTGGCGCTTGAGGTGGTTGAAGGTCGCGTCGAGGATGATCTCGAGCGTGTCGGTCGGGCGCCACTGCGCGGTGCCATTCACCGTCAGCCGCTGTTCGGCGCGATCGAAGATACGCGCCATGAAGCGGTTCGGGCGATACAGGCCCGGATCGTCCACGCCGTCGCCATTGCCGTCGATCGCGCCGGTCTGTGTCCAGCCGCCGGCATCGAACGAATGACCCTGCGTCTTCGTGTCCGAATAGGCGATGCTGGCGAGCAGGCCGAAACGCTCGCCGAAACTCTTCGAAATCATCGCCGAGCCGCGATAGCCGACATGGTCGGCCTGATCGGCATAGGCGCCCTGGATCCGTCCGGCGGCGACGAAGTCCTTGAGGTCGAGCGGGCGCTTGGTCTTGAGGTTCACCGTCGCACCGAGCGCACCCTCGGGCATGTCGGCGGTGGGCGACTTGATGACGAGGATCGAGGAGATGATCTCGGGGCTCACCGATTCCAGCGCCGCGTTGCCGCCGTTGCCCGGCCCGATATAATTGCGGCCGTTGATCTCGAGCCGGTTCTGCGAAATCCCGCGCACGGTGAAGTTCGATCCATCGCCCTCGCGCCGGCTGATCTGGACGCCCGTCACGCGGCTCATCGCTTCCGCGACATTCTGATCGGGCATCTTGCCGATGTCCTGCGCGGTGATGACGTCGACGATCGACTGTGCTTCGCGCTTGGCGTTGATCGACTCCTGAAGCGACGCGCGGATGCCGGTGACGACGATGTCCTCGCCGGCTTGCGTGTCGGCCGCAGGGCCGGAAGCTGGTTGCGCGGGGGCCTCCGCCAGGCTTGCCTGCGCGACCGCCGTTCGGCGCTTCAGCACGAACGCGTTGCCGACCTTGACCGGGATCAGGTCGGTGCCGGACAGAAGCAGTCGCAGCGCCGCGGCTACGTCCATCGACCCCTTAACGCCATTGACCCGCAAGCCTTCGGTAATGGCCCCGGGCGCGAGGATCTGGATGCCGGCCTGATGCGCGAACATCGGGATGCCGGTCTGCGCGGCCTGGGCAGGAACGTCGAAACGGCGGACCTGTGCGGCCGCCTCGGCGGGCGAGGTCATGCCGCATATGATTGCGGCGGCGGTTCCCAGCAGATGAATACGCGCGTGCGTCAATTCGATCCTCCCCTTTTCATCGGGCGCCCTATTGCCGGTGCGCTCTCGATACCAAGAGTCCGCGCCGGCGGGTTTCCGTCAGGGTAGCGGGTTCTTTTTTCGCGCCAGCCGGATCTCGCCCGGGGTGGTGGTGACGGTGACGTCGAGCGAGGCGGTCAACGTCGCAGCGAAATCGGCGGGGCGGTCGACCTGGAAAAGCCCCACGAGCCGCGCACTCGCCAGATCGGGGTCCGCGATCACCAGTTGCTGGCGATTGTATCGGTTGAATTGTTCGACCGCGCTGCCCAGCGTCTCGTTTTCCAGCGAGATCTCGCCGCTGCGCCACGCCAGCGATCGCTCGATCGCGGCGGGCTCGGTCGCGATTTCGGGCGCGGCCGCGCCGGGCCGGAAGGTGGCATATTGCCCCGCCTCCAGGATCGTCATCGTCCCGCCGCTGTCCGTCGCCCAGGCGGCCACCCTGCCTTCGGTGACGGCGACGCGCACGCCGCTGCCTGTGCGGCGCACCGAGAAGGCGGTGCCGACCGCGCGCACCTGCGCGATGCCGGCATCGACGACAAAGGGGCGCTTGCGATCCTTGGCGACCTGAAACCACGCCTGCCCTTCCTGGAGTGCGATGCGGCGGGCGTCGCCCGCCATGGCGACGCGCAAACTGCTGCTGGTGTCGATCGTGGCAACCGAGCCGTCAGCGAGCGGCAGCCGCCTGATCTCGCCGCGTGCGGTCGTTACGCGCTCGACCATCAGGTGCGGCCAGGCGACGATCCCGGCAATCCCCGCCGCCATCGCGCCGGCACCGCCCGCGAGCAGCCACCGCCGCGTCGGCGCGGTCGCGGGGGGAAGAGCGCACGCAACATCGATAGGCTCGCCCGCTGTCACCGCGCGCTCTGCCACCGCACGGTCGATCGCACTCAATCCCGCCTGCGCGCGGAGCAGCGCACCGGCGTGGCGGCGATCCTGTGCCAGCCATGCCTCGAGCTCGGCGCGTCCGGTCGCATCGAGCGGGTGACGCAGTGCCCAGGCGGCGGCCTCTTCAGCGTGATCGCGCATGCGCAACGCCTCCGTCCGACAATCTTCCCTGTTCGGGTTCCGGCTCGGTGATCAGCTTCAGGATCGCGCGCAGGCTGCGGCTCGCATCATTCTCGACCACCGCCTCGCTCACGCCCATCGCCGCCGCGATTTCCTTTTGGGTCAGCCCTTCGACCCGGCGCATGAGGAAAATCCGCCGGGCGCGCTCGGGCAGGGTGGAGAGCGCCGCCTGTACGCGTTCGAGCTCTTGTCGTGCCGCGGCGAACCGCTCGGGCGAGAGCTGGTCGCTTTCCGCTTCGGCATCGAAGGTTTCCGCCAGCGCTTCGATCCGGACGACGCGTGCATGCTTGCGCTGCCGCTGCGCCAGGTTGCGCGCCATGGTGAACAGATAGGCGCGCGGCGTCGCGACGTGCGCGACGTCATCGAGCTGGGCAAGGCGGCAATAACATTCCTGCACGATGTCCTCCACGTCGGCCGCGGCGACGAGCCGTCGCTGCAGCCATAGCCGCAGGTCGCGTTCGTGCGGCAGGATCTCGCGTCCCACCCACTCGGCTAGCGCCTCGCGTTCCGTCGTTTCGCTCCTCTCACCCTCTAAGAGGCCCGACCGCGATGTTTCCGTCAACCGCGATGCTGAATCAGGTTGTTTAATTCCGCTCGATCCGCCTCCGCTGCGACGCCTGAAGGCCGTCGCTCGCCGTTTCTGGAGATTACCGGTTAAATATCAGTAGGTTAGGCGAGCTGACAGATGTCGAGGACGTTCATGTCGTCATAGTCCTGGTTCTCGCCCGCCATGACCCAGATGAACGCGTAGGCGCTGGTGCCGGCGCCCATGTGGATCGACCAGGGCGGGGAGATCACCGCCTCGCCGTCGGCCATGACGATATGACGCGTGGCGTCGCCCTGACCCATGAAGTGCATCACCCGGCCTTGCGTGGGATCGTCGAGATCGAAGTAGAAATAAATCTCGCTCCGGCGTTCGTGCACGTGCGGCGGCATCGTGTTCCACACGCTTCCCGGCTTGAGGATCGTGAGGCCCATCGCCAGCTGCGCGCTGTCGCACACGCCCGGGATGACGAGCTGATGGATCGTCCGGTCGTTCGCTTCCTTGAGGCTGCCGCGCTCGAGTATCTTGGCGCTGGCGAGCGGCAGCTTTCGCGTCTCGAAGGCGCGGTGGGCGGGCGAGGAGGCGAGGTAGAAACGCGCGCCATCGCCCGAGAAGCGGACGTCTTTGGCGCCCATCGTGACGTAGAGGCTGTCCTTCGCGCCGAGCGGGAACGCCTCGCCATCGACGGTCACGGTTCCTTCGGCGCGGCCGACATTGACAATGCCAAGCTCGCGCCGCTCGAGGAACGGGTGGCCGGCCGCCGACGCGGGTTCCGATTGATCGGGCAGGCAGACGCTCCCGCTCTCGACCAGCACGCCGCCGATTACCAGCCGATCGGCATGCGTATAGTTGAGCACGCATGTGTCGGGGCGGAACAAATTCTGAATGAGATAGCGATCGCGCAATTCGTCATTGGACACGCACGCCATCATGTCGGGATGGGTGGCGTAATAGGTTCGATCGAACATGGCTGCTCCGAAGAAGGACCGGGCCGGCCGGCACCGTTCCGGGTTCAAAAGGCCACGTGCAGTCGTCAGGGCGCGAAAGCGATGACGACTGCACGGGCAGGGGAGGTTCTTATTTCCCTTTCAGGAATACCGGGGGCGTGTAGGCGCCGTTCGTCGCAACGTCCCACACCTCGATGCGCGCCCATTTGCGGCCGCTGAGATCGATGCGCTTTTCGATCGCGCGCGTGCCGAAGGGCGCGGCGCCGGTCAGGTCGATGCGCTCGCGATAGACCTTGGCGCCGTCGCCGCTGACGATCTCCGCGAAGGCGGGCGGGAAGGTCCATTCGATCTTCGCCCGCACCACGGCGTTGCGTCCGAATGCGGCTTCCTCGCCGCTCTTCGCGCCGTCGATCGTGAATTCGGGGATCAGCACTTCGCCGGTGGTTGTGAAGAAGCGGCCGCCGCGCAGCGCGTCGAGCACGCCCTGCCAGCCGTCGGAATAGCGCGGCAATGGCCCGTCAAGCCGGAGATAGTTGATGTTCATATGCGCATAGAGCTCGCTCTCGTCGGAGATCTGAAACACGTCGACCTCGCCGGGGGCGAATTTGCGCTCGGACGGTTTCGCCGCCCAGTTGTTCATGTCGTCGAGCGTGTCGAGCACCCGCGTGCCGAGGCGTGGCAGCGAATAGTCCGACGGCATATTCTTCCACGCACCGCCGAGGAAGCGGTCGCTTTTGAAGAAGGGTGTGTCCTTGTGCTTGTCGGGGAAGCCGTACGAGCCCTTGATCCGTGGATGCGCGGTCCACATCAGCCCCTTCTCTTCCTGCATCAGCTTCAGGACATCCTCCTGCGAGCCGACATGATAGATTTTGCCGAGCTTGGGATCGGTTTCGACGAAGGGCTGCCCCTCCTTGCGGTCGAGCGTCCAATAGACCGGCTTGGGGAAGAAGCTGATCCAGTGCCCGCCGAGCTGGACGTTGGGCTCCTCGCCCGGGAGCAGCAGCAGCTTTTCGTCCGACAGCCGCGCGGTCTCCGCGTGCATCGTCTTGAGCAAGGTCAGCCGGTCGCCGGCGCGATCGAGCGCCTCGCGGCCGAGATGAAGCTCGGCGAGATGGACGATCTCGACGTTCATGTCCTTGAAGCGCTTGACGAAGGCCGGGGACTCCAGCCCGTCGGGTACGCCCGTCGATTGCTGGAACCGCGCCGTGTTCAGAAAGGCTTCGGTGTGTTCGACATGATAGTGGCTGGTGAAGGTGCGGTGCCCGTCGAGCGCCTTGAAACGGTCGCCGCGGGTATAGGCGAGCGCAGCCTTGGTGACGCTGGCGGCGTCGCCACTGTCGGGTAGCAGAAACACGCCCATGTCCTGCGTCGTGCCCGGCGGGGCGTTGACCCACGGCACGTAGCGCCGATCGCCCTCGAGCGTCTGGCGCACGCCGAAGCTCGTGCGCCCGGCAAGGTTGCGGTAATCGTTGCCATACCATGCCGAATTGTCGTTGTTGGCGTAATCGAGCGGGTAATAATATTGGTGCGGCGGCGGGACGACGCCCAGCGACCCGCCCGCGACACCCTCTGCGACGATCATACGGGCGCGTACCTTGGGC
This sequence comes from Sphingopyxis sp. Root154, assembly GCF_001427105.1. Lineage (GTDB taxonomy): Bacteria > Pseudomonadota > Alphaproteobacteria > Sphingomonadales > Sphingomonadaceae > Sphingopyxis. The sequence continues at coordinate 546,172 of NZ_LMGI01000001.1, read as the reverse complement.
GAGACCGCGGGTTTGCGCGATGCATCGCCTTCCTTGCGCACCATCGCATCTTCGGTGTCGGTGAAGGCGATCGAGCGCCACGGCAATGCGGCTGAGGATGCCACGCTGAGCCCGGCATCGAAGGTGTAGGCGGTGGCTGGGCGCTGCGTGGCCATCACCATCGATGCGCGCACCAGCCGCGAGCCCGGATAGATCGTGAATTGATAAGTGCCGGAGAACGGCCCGGCGGCCGCGCCGCCGACGATCACCTTGGTATAGCCGCCCTCCGCGCGCACGGTGATGTCGCTGCGTGCCAGCGTCAGCGGGAAGCTTTCGAACGGCCGTGTCCGCGGATTGTCGAAGAAGACCGTCCAGCCTTCTTTGAGATCGCGCGTGCCGACGGTGACCACGCCGGCCGGATCGATTCCGCCAAGCACCGTCTTGCCGGCGATCGAGACCGCCTCGATCAGCGGCTTGCCGGGATCGAGCGACAAAGCGAGCTGCGCGCGCTCGCCCTGCGCCGAGGGCCAGTCGATCGTCACCGAGTCCTGCGTCCGCGCAACGCGCACGTCGCCGGGCAGCGCCTTGTCGGGCGCGTTGAGAACCGTTGCGGCCCCCTGCGCGTGCGCCGCGCCGGCTGTCGCCAAGCTGCCCGCCGTCAGCGCGGTTGCCAGCGCGAGCGCGGTGAAAATCCGTTTCCTGTTCAAACCATCCTCCTGTTTTTCGTCATTCGCGGTGCCGTCATCGGGGTCAGAAGTTGAAGCGGACGCCGAGCGAGTAGGTCGTGTCGTCGTTCCGCACTTCGCGGACGAAATCCTCGCGCGATTCGAAGTTGCGCGTCTTCTGGCCGGTGATGTTCGTGCCGGCGAGGCTGACCGTGATATTCGGCGTCACATCGTAATTCAGGCCGAAGTCGAGTCGCCCCGCGGCGCGAATGCCGTTGAGCCCCACGGGGATCGAGACCGGCCGGAGCGAGAGGCCATTGGTAATATCGCCGTCGAAATATTTGGAGCGATAGGTGTAGATCATCCGCGCCGAGATGCCGTATTTCTCGTAAATCAGGCCGATGTTGTAATTGTATTTGGAGACGCCGAGCAGCGGCAGGCCCTCAAGCCGGTCGCCGGGGGTCGTCACCTCGCTGTCGATGACTGTGAAGTTCCCGATCACGCCCGCGCCATCGAGCCCTTCGGGAAGGAAGTCGAGGAACAGCTGGCCACCCACTTCGACGCCCTTGATCTTGGCGGAACCCAGGTTGCGGGGGGTCGAGATCACATATTGCAGGCCGTCGATCGTGCGGACCTCGGTCCCGTTGATGATGCGGTCGGTGATGTCGCGATAGAAGCCGACCACCGAGACATAGTTGCTGCGGCCGAAATAATATTCGAGCGACGCATCGAAGCTGTCGGCCTTCTGCGGCCGGAGGTCGGGGTTGCCGCCCGATCCGGAGTTCTGGATCGTGTTGACGTAAGAGACGACATAGCTGAGGCCGGGGTTGAGCTGGCCGAAGCTGGGCCGCGACAGTGTCTTCGAGTAATTGAAACGCGCCTGGAGGCCGCCACCGAACTCGATGCGTGCGCTGGCGTTGGGCAGCAGATCCGTGTCGCTGGTCGACCGATTGACCAGCACGACGCGCGACGTGCCCGTCGCCGGATCGGTCACGCGGCCCGACCCCGCGATGTCGCGGTCGGTGCGGGTCAGGCGGGCGCCAACCATGCCGTCGACCGAGATCGCATCGGTCAGCGAGAATTTATATCCCGCCTGCAGGAAGCCGGCATAGCTTTTTTCCTGCGCATCATAGTCGCGCGTCGGGTCGAAGGCGGGCGTATCCGGCGAGATGCGGTATAGCGTCCGCAGCTGCCGCTTGATCGCTTCCTGCGTCAGATATCTTGGGTCGATCTGCAGGAAGGATGCGCCGTCATTCATTTGCGGCACCCCGGGAGCCTGCGACAGAATATCGGTGGGGAGGCCGGCGCTGGCCAGCGGGGTCGCGAACGAACCGCCGGGTGCCGGCGGGCCGCCGAGATACTGCTCGAACCCAGCCTTGCGCCTCGCGACGCGAACGCCTGCCTGGACATAGTCGAGGAACCCGTCGAAGTCGTATTTGGCGTCGCTCATGACCGACCACAATGTGCCGCGGCTACGGTTGATGTCTTCGGTCATGCCATTGACGAACGCCAGACCGGCCGGGTCGTTCATGGGATTGCCGGGCATCGTTGCCTGCACCTCGTGATTGTTATCGCGGACCTGGACCAGTTCGGCGATGCGCTTGCCTATATCGACGCGAAAGCTGTTGTTCCTGTTGGTCGAGGTTTCATAGGAGATGTCGGTATTCCAGGTGAGCGCGCCGATCTCCTTGTTGAAGCCGGTGGCGATCACATAGATGTCGGTGCGCGCCTTGTTGGCGACGGTTGCGGTATAATATTCGAGGTTGCGCGCCGTGTAGCCGGTGGCGTTGCACAGCTGGCGGATCGTGCCGGTGCCCGTCGGATTGGTCGGGCTGCGCACATTGCCCGAATAATAGCCGTCGGGTCCGACCGCGAAATCTTCGCAGGTATCGCCGGCGGTCGCTTCAAACGACGTGCCGGTGAAGGCGCGGAAGGTCGGGCGTGCCTGATAGACGTCGCCACGATAGCCGGCGAACAGGCCTTCGACATAGATTTTGGTGTCGGTGTCAGGCGCCCATTCGAGCGAGAAATTGGCCTGCGGGCGTTCGTATTTGCCGAATTCGATCGCCGCGGCGAAGCCGGTGGGCGAGTGCAGGTTCTGGGGCGAGCCGGCGGGGCCGGCGCTGGTCGCGCGTGTCCAGTCGTTCCACGCGACCGGCCGGGCATATTTGTTGCGTTGATAGGAGACGCTGGCCATCGCCGCGATCTCGCCTTCGCCTGCGTCCCAGCGGTTGGCGACGAGCAGGCTTACCGCCGGATTATAGGTATTCTTTGAACCGGCCTCCTGCAGATAGGTCGCCCGCGCGCTGCCCGCGATCGTCAGCTCCTTGAAGTCGAGCGCGCGGCGCAGGCGCATATTGACGCCGCCCGCCACGCCGCCTTCGAGCCGTTCGGCCGAATTGGACTTGTAGACGTCGACGCCGGCAAGCGCTTCGGCCGGCAGATCCTGAAACGAGAAGCCGCGACCGACACCGGTGAAAATCTCGCGTCCGTTGAGCGTGGTGATGATGTCGTCGAGGCCGCGAATGCGCGCGCCGACGATTTCGTTGTTGCCGCCCACAACCACCTGCACCCCTGGCACGCGCTGGAGCGCCGACGCGGTCGTCATGTCGGGAAGCTTGCCGATATCCTCGGCGACGATCGAATCGACCACTGCGGTCGACTCGCGCTTGATCTCGGCGGCGCGGGCAAGGCTCTGGCGGATGCCGGTGACGACGATGTCCTCGCCATCCTGCGCATCACTTGGCGCCGTAGCCACGGCTGACTGATTTGCGGACGGTTCGGCCGCCGGCGCGGTTTGCGCCTCTGCGATATGTGCGCCGCTGGCGAGCGCAATCAGCGCCACGGAAGCGCGAAGACTAATCTTCAATGGACCTCTCCCTGTAAGACATCATATAAGTTAAGCAGATTGATCATATAATTCTGTTGGACGTAATGCGGTGCCTGAGTTGTCCTTCAGGTCATTGATGTTGGTGGTTCAGCCCGTTGGGCTGTGCGAGGACATGAAATCTTGCAAATCGCGGTGCCGCTTGAGGCTGCTGCTCATATGGCTCCGCGCCGCCACCCGTGCGGCGTCGGGATCACGGCGGATGATCGCGTCGAGGATCGCCTCATGCTCTTCGCTGATCACCGCCTTGTACCGCGCGCCGACATAGCTTTGCCCCTGACGCAGATAGAGCGAGCGCGGCGGGACCAGCCGGACGCCCAGGAAATCGATCAGTTTGGCGTAATAGGTGTTCTTGCTGGCCCGCGCGATGACGTTGTGGAACTCGACGTCGGCCTTGACCGAATCCTCAAGGCCGATCGCCGCCTCGCCAAGCGCCTTGAGTTGCTGGCGCATGCTCATCACATCGACCTCGCTGCGCCGTTCGGCGGCCAGCGCAGCCATTTCGGTTTCGACGCTGAGCCGCAGCTCGAGCAACTGGATCACGTCGCTGAGATTTTCGACCTCTTCGCGCGTGATCTGGAATGCCTGATAGCGGGCGGTCTCGCTGACGAAGAGGCCTTTGCCCTGTCGTGCCTCGACCAATCCCGCAGCGGCGAGGCGGGCGACCGCTTCGCGGACGACCGTCCGGCTCACGCCGAGCACGTCGACGAATTCGGCCTCGGTCGGAAGCTGCGAGCCGGGCCAGTGCGCGCCGGACAGGATGCTTGCGCGGATATGTTCGCAAGCGGCGTCGACCAGCGACGGCCGCCGCTTGCGAAGCGCCAGCCGATCGCCATGCACAGCGTCGGTCCCGCCCTGCCTCACGCGCCCATTCTCCCGTCGTCAGCGCTTGATGCGCCATTCCCGACTCACATTATCAATTATCAGTCATATGACAACTTAAATAATTTCATTTCATTTTAGAAAGGTGTTCGAGACGCGCGAGGCCAAGCGCGCGCCTTTCACCGAGTTCATATCCGATGGCCCGCTGCGTACGTTCCGCTTCTCGCGGAATTGTCCGTATCGTGCGATGAGGCGGGGCAGGTCACCCGCATATTTACAGGGAGCAAGCGCCTCCCGGTGGGCATCCCGGCGCCCGGTATGGCGTCGGTTGCCGAACGCATTGTGCCATCGGCGATGACGCCGTGTGGGACGCGTCGCTTAGTTCCAGTCGCGCGCCAGAAAACGCGCCTTCGCACCGCCGAGGACGCCGATCGCGCGATCGATGTTGCGCCGCCTTGCCGCTTCCGATTTCAGATTGGCGAGGTAACGCAGGATTTCCTTCTGGAGACTGGGCGCGAGGCCGTCCCATCGGGCCCTGACCCCGGCGTCCTCATCGAGGCGAGCCGCAAATTCGGGCAGCATCTCGTCTTGCGGGCCGCTGCGGTAGGCGGGATCGAAGGCGACCGACACGTCGACCGTGTCGCCAACATCGGTGCCCGACGCCTTGCGGACGATGCCGTCGAGATAGAGGTAAAAGCTCCCGTCGCCCGCCGGCATCATGTTAACCCGCCATGCCGGGTCGGGCTGGCCGTTCACCTGGACCAGGACGGGCAGGGGCTTTTTCCAGCCGGCCTTGATCCGCCGCGCCCGCGCGGCGCTGACGAGCACATAGGGATTGATCCCTTTGCGTTCGATCTTCGCCCTGAATTCCATGCGGTGCGCGGGTTAGCCGATCGTGCTGGCGAGTTCGCGGTTGAGCCAGAGTGCGACGAGCGTGCCGATCGCGCCCGAAAGCAGATAGGCGCCCGCGGCGATCAACCCGAACTGGCTGGAGAGCCAGAGCGCGACCATCGGCGCGAAACCGGCGCCGAACAACCAGGCGAGGTCAGAGGTGAAGGCCGAACCGGTGTAGCGGTGGCGCGGCTGGAAGTTCGACGAGAGCGCGCCCGACGACTGGCCGAACGACAGGCCGAGCAGCGCGAAGCCGAGGATCATGAAGGTCGCCTCGCCGATTTCGCCGGCGTCGAGCAATTGCGGCGCGAAGCCGCTGAATGCCGCGATCGCGGCGGCGGTGGCCGCGAGAAGCGTGCGGCGGCCGAAGCGGTCGGCGAGCGCGCCCGAGGCGATGATCGTCCCGATGCCGATGACCGCGGCGATCGCCTCGATCATCAGGAATCGGACGGGGCTTTCGTCGGTGAACAGGAACACCCATGACAGCGGATAGACGGTGACCATGTGGAACATCGCGAAGCTGGCGAGCGGGGCGAAGGTGCCGATGACGATCGTCTTCCATTCGGACCGTACCGTTTCGAGCAGCGGCGCGGGCTGGAGCGCGCGGTTCTCGAACAATTCGGCATATTCGGGGGTCACGACGATTCGCAGCCGCGCGAACAGCGCGACGACGTTGATCGCAAAGGCGACGAAGAAGGGATAGCGCCAGCCCCAGGCGAGGAAATCCTCGGCAGGGAGCGCCGAAATCAGGAACATGAAGAGCAGGCTGGCGACGATGAGGCCGAGCGGCGCGCCGAGCTGCGGGATCATCGCGTACCAGCCGCGCCTGTTCTCGGGCGCATTGAGTGCGAGCAGCGAGGCGAGGCCGTCCCACGAGCCGCCGAGCGCGACGCCCTGACCCATGCGGAACAGCGCGAGGAGGAGCGCGGCGCCGATCCCGGCCGATTCATAGCTGGGGACAAAGGCGATCGCCGCGGTCGAGCCGCCGAGAAGGAACAGCGCGACGGTCAACTTGGCGCCGCGGCCATAGGCGCGGTCGATCGCGGTAAAGATGATCGTGCCGACCGGGCGCGCGACGAAGGCGAGGGCGAAGATCGCGAACGACCAGAGCGTGCCCGTCAGCGGGTCGAGGTGCGGGAAGACGAGCTTCGGAAACACCAGCACCGACGCGATCGCATAGACGAAGAAGTCGAAGAATTCGGACGTGCGACCAATGATGACGCCGATCGCGATCTCCGCGGGGTCGATGCGGTGTGCCCCCGGTTCGTCGGCGCCATGGAGGGCGCGGGCGTCGCGTTCGACCTCGGTGGTGGGCACGGTATCGGCAGCCATGGTAACAATCCTTGAGCTGGCGCCCTCCGCAAGACAAGATGCGGCGGCACGAGTCGGTCATAGGGCAAAATTACCCCGAATGAAAATGCCCCTGCGCGATCACGAACGGTCGCGGGATTGGACAAAATGTCCTATGTGCAGTGCAACAAAGGAGGCCTAGGCGCGCATCATGCCAAGCAATCTCCCCCGTTTTCCCGCCCGATTGCGGCTCTTGCCGCTGCTCGCCGCGCTGCCCCTGTTGTCTGGCTGCGGGCTGGTCGTGCTCGATCCCGCCGGTGACGTCGCGCGCCAGCAGGGCGACCTGATCGTCCTGTCGACCGTGCTGATGCTGCTGATCATCGTGCCGGTGATGGGGCTGACCATCTTCTTCGCGTGGAAGTATCGCGCGTCGAACAAGGAGGCGACGTACAAGCCCGACTGGGACCATTCGACGCAGCTCGAGCTGGTCATCTGGTCGGCGCCGCTCCTGATCATCATCTGCCTGGGCGCGGTGACATGGGTCGCGACGCATCTGCTCGATCCCTATCGCCCGCTCGCGCGCACGGCGCCGGGAAAGCCTGTCGCGGCGGAAGTGAAGCCGCTCGACGTGCAGGTGGTCGCGCTCGACTGGAAATGGCTGTTCATCTATCCCGAACAGGGCGTGGCGACGGTGAACGAGCTGGCGCTGCCGGTGGACCGGCCGATCCGCTTTCGCATCTCCTCTTCGTCGGTGATGAACAGCTTTTACGTGCCCGCGCTCGCTGGCCAGATTTACGCGATGCCGGGCATGGAGACGAAGCTCCACGGCGTGTTCGACAAGACCGGCGAGTTTGAGGGCTTTTCGGCCAATTATTCGGGCTGGGGCTTTTCGAACATGCGCTTCGCGGTGAAGAGCCTGCCCGCGGGCGAGTTCGACAAATGGGTCGCGACCGCCAAGGCTTCGGCCGAAAGCGACCTCAGCCGCGACGAATATCTGAAGCTCGAAAAACCGACGCACAAGGAGCCGGTGCGCCGCTTCGCCGCGAGCGATCCGCAGCTGTTCGACGCGGTCGTCAACATGTGCGTCGAGCCCGGCAAGATGTGCATGCACGACATGATGTCGCTCGACGCCGCGGGCGGCGCGGGCATCGCGGGCATCGGCAATGTCCGGCAGGTCACCTATGACAAGTTCGCCGCGCGCGGCACCGTCGACGCTGCGCGCTGGAGCATGCGTTATGTCGCGGCCGCTTGCAGTTCGCCGGTGATGTCGAACGACCGCCCCGACGCGAAGCCGGTTGCACCGGAAAAGCTGAAGGGTGAGGGACTGCCGGTCCCGGCCAAGCCCGAACGCACGGCGCTGCGCGCGCCCGCCGCCACCCGCCCGATGTCCTGAACCGAGCCGAGATCACCATGACCCCGCACCCCGCACCCGAAACCGGCCCGATCCTTGGCAAGCTGTCGCTCGAGGCGCTGCCGCTGCACGAGCCGATCCTTGTCATTACCTTCATCGGCGTCGTCCTTGGCGGCATCGCCGTGCTCGGCCTGATCACCAAATATCGCCTGTGGGGCTATTTGTGGACCGAGTGGTTCACCACCGTCGACCACAAGCGCATCGGGATCATGTACATGATCCTGGGGCTCATCATGTTCCTGCGCGGTTTTGCCGATGCGATCATGATGCGGTTGCAGCAGGCGATGGCGTTCGGCGGGTCCGAAGGTTACCTGACCCCGCATCATTATGACCAGGTGTTCACCGCGCATGGCGTGATCATGATCTTTTTCGTCGCGATGCCGTTCATCACCGGGCTGATGAACTATGTCGTGCCGCTGCAGATCGGCGCGCGCGACGTCAGTTTCCCCTTCCTCAACAATTTCAGTTTCTGGATGACGACCGCGGGTGCGGTGCTGACGATGGTCTCGCTGTTTATCGGCGAATATGCACAGACCGGCTGGCTTGCCTATCCGCCTTTGTCGGGCATCGCCTACAGCCCCAACGTCGGCGTCGACTATTATATCTGGGGCTTACAGATAGCCGGCGTCGGCACCACCCTGTCGGGGATCAACCTGATCGTCACGATCCTGAAGCTGCGCGCGCCGGGCATGGGGCTGATGAAAATGCCCGTCTTCACCTGGACCTCGCTCTGCGCGAACATCCTGATCGTGGCATCCTTCCCGATCCTGACCGCGACGCTCGTGCTGCTGACGCTCGACCGCTATGTCGGCACCAATTTCTTCACCAACGACCTCGGCGGATCGCCGATGATGTATGTGAACCTGATCTGGATCTGGGGTCACCCCGAGGTTTATATCCTCGTGCTGCCGCTGTTCGGCGTCTTTTCCGAAGTCACCTCGACCTTCTCGGGCAAAAGGCTCTTCGGCTATACCTCGATGGTCTATGCGACGATCTGCATCACGATCCTGTCGTATCTCGTCTGGCTGCACCACTTCTTCACCATGGGATCGGGGGCGAGCGTCAACAGCTTCTTCGGCATCACGACGATGGTGATCTCGATCCCGACGGGGGCCAAGCTCTTTAACTGGCTGTTCACCATGTACCGCGGCCGTATCCGTTTCGAACTTCCGATGATGTGGACGGTCGCCTTCATGCTGACCTTCGTCATCGGCGGCATGACCGGCGTGCTGCTCGCGGTGCCGCCCGCCGACTTCGTGCTCCACAACTCGCTGTTCCTGATCGCGCATTTCCATAACGTGATCATCGGCGGCGTCTTGTTCGGCCTGTTCGCGGCGATCAATTACTGGTGGCCCAAGGCGTTCGGCTACAAGCTCGACGTGTTCTGGGGCAAGATCAGCTTCTGGTGCTGGGTCGTCGGTTTCTGGGTCGCCTTCACCCCGCTCTATATCCTCGGCCTGATGGGCGTGACGCGGCGCATGCGCGTGTTCGACGATCCGAGCCTGCAGATCTGGTTCGTGATCGCAGGGATAGGCGCGCTGATCGTCGCCGCGGGCATCGGTGCGATGCTGATCCAGTTCGGCGTCAGCATCTGGCGCCGCAAGGAATTGCGCGACACCACGGGCGGCGATCCGTGGGACGGCCGCACGCTCGAATGGGCGACCAGTTCGCCGCCGCCCGACTATAATTTCGCCTTCACGCCCGTCATCCACGATCTCGACGCATGGTACGACATGAAGAAGCGCGGGCACCAGCGGCCGGTCGATGGCTATCGCGACATCCATATGCCGAGCAACACCGGGACGGGGATGATCCTGTCGGGCTTCTGCCTCGTCATGGGCTTCGCGCTGGTCTGGCACATCTGGTGGCTCGTCGCGCTGAGCTTTGCCGCGACGATCGTCGGCGCGATCTATCACACCTTCAACTACAAGCGCGATTTCGACATCCCGGCGGCGACGGTCACCGCGGTCGAGGAAGCGCGCACCCGCCAGCTGGCGGCCGGAGCCTGATGCGATGAGTGCCAAGACGATAACCGCCGACGCGCCCGTCCAGTTCTACGACCTCGACGACCATGCGCATCCCGAGGGGCACAGCACGATGCTGGGCTTCTGGATCTATCTGATGAGCGATTGCCTCATCTTCGCGATCCTCTTTGCCTGCTATGCCGTGCTCGGCGGCAGCTATGCGGCGGGGCCGGCGCCGAAGGATCTGTTCGACCTGAAGTTGATCGCGCTCAATACCGCGATGCTGCTCTTCTCGTCGATCACCTACGGTTTTGCGGTGCTGCAGATGCAGCAGGGCAAGGTGAAGGGCGTGCAGATCTGGCTCGCGGTCACCGCGCTGTTCGGGCTCGCCTTCCTCGGGATCGAGCTTTACGAATTCCACCACCTGATCGAGATCGGCGCGACGCCGCAGCGCAGCGCCTTCCTGTCGAGCTTCTTCACGCTCGTCGGCACGCACGGGCTGCACGTCACCTTCGGCATCATCTGGCTGGTGACCTTGATGTTCCAGCTGTCGAAGCACGGGCTGATCGCCGCGAACAAGCGCCGCGTGATGTGCCTCAGCATGTTCTGGCACTTCCTCGATGTCGTGTGGATCGGTGTCTTCACCTTTGTCTATCTGATGGGAGTGCTGCGATGAGCGCCGATACGCACGCGCACGACGCGCACCACGAGATCGAGATGCCGCACGCGTCGATGCGCGACTATGTCATCGGCTTTGTCCTGTCGGTGATCCTGACCGCCATCCCCTTCTGGCTGGTGATGACGATGCCGCTGAGTGCAGGCGCGACGGGCGCGATCATCATGGGCTTTGCCGTGGTCCAGATCGTCGTCCACATGGTATTCTTCCTCCATATGACGCCAAAGGCCGAGGGCGGCTGGTCGCTGACCTCGCTGATCTTCACCGTGATCGTCGTGGTGATCATGCTCGCGGGATCGCTGTGGGTGATGCACCACCTCAACACCAACATGATGCCGATGCCGCACGAACCGACGAGCCAGACGGCAGGTACGACGGGCCAGGTGCCGTGACACACCCCCGCCGCGCGGCCTTTGCCGCAGCGGCGCTGATCGCGGCGATCGGCCTCGCGGCGCTTGGCATCTGGCAGCTCGAGCGGCGCGTGTGGAAGCATGAGCTGGTCGAGGCGGTCGAGGCGCGTATCCATGCGGCGCCGGTAGCGGCGCCGGGGCCGGGTGCGTGGGATGCCGTCGACGCGAAGGATGATGCCTATCGCCGCGTGGCAGCGACGGGCGCTTTCCGACATGATTGTGAGACGCTGGTGCAGGCGGTGACCGACCATGGTCCCGGCTATTGGGTGCTGACCCCGCTTGAAACGCCGGGGTTCGTCTTGCTGGTAAATCGCGGTTTCGTGCCGAAGGATCGGCGCGATGCGGCGGCGCGGGCGGCGGGCAATGTCGCGGGGCCGGTGACGGTGACCGGCCTCTTGCGGGTGACCGAGCCCGAGGGCGCCTTTCTTCGCTCGAACAACGCGGCGGCGGATCGCTGGTTTTCGCGCGATGTCGCGGCGATCGCGAAGGCGAGGGGATTGCGGGGCGCCGCGCCCTATTTCGTCGATGCCGACGCGAAGCCCAATCCCGGCGGCTATCCCGTCGGTGGGCTCACCGTGGTGCGCTTTCCCGACAATCATCTGGTTTATGCGCTGACCTGGTTTGCGCTTTGTGCGCTCAGCCTCTTTTTTGCATGGCGGCTGTGGCGTATTCGCGATTGATGACCAGTCCGACGATCCCGCCGGCCGCGCCGGCCAGAGCCCCCGCCGGCCGCCGCAATATGACGCTGCTGATCCAGCTGCGCTGGATCGCGGTCGGGGGGCAGCTCGCGACGATCGGGATCGTCAGCGGGCCGATGGGCATTGCGTTGCCGCACGCGCCCTTGCTCGCCGCGATCATGGTGCTGATCGCGATCAACTTCGCGAGTATCGCCCTGCTCCGCCGTGGCCGCGCGGTGACCAATGCCGAACTGACCGCGGTGCTGCTGTTCGACGTCGCGGCGCTCGGGTGGCAGCTGCATCATAGCGGCGGGCTCGCCAATCCCTTCGCCTCGCTGTTCCTGTTGCAGGTCGTGATTGGCGCGATACTGCTCACCCCGCGCTCGTCGTGGGCGATCGTCGTCGCGGCGCTGGCGGCGCTCGCTGCGCTGCGCATCGATCCGACGCCGCTCGTGCTGCCGCCCGCCTATGCCGACGATCCGATGGGGCTGTATCTGAAGGGCAGCTTCGTCTGTTTCCTGCTGATCGCGGTGCTGTTCGTCGCCTTTGTTACGCGGATCAACCGCAATCTGCGCGACAGCGACGCGGCGCTCGCGACGAGCCGTCAGCGCGCGGCGGAGGAGGATCATATCGTGCGCATGGGCTTGCTTGCATCGGGTGCGGCGCATGAACTCGGGACGCCGCTGTCGACGCTGTCGGTGCTGATCGGCGACTGGAAGGCGGCGCCGCGGCTCGCGAAGGATCGCGAGATGCAGGAGGATCTGGCCGACATGGATGCGGCGGTGCAGCGCTGCAAGGCGATCGTCAGCGGCATCCTGATGTCGGCGGGCGAGGCGCGCGGCGAGGCGCCGCAATTGACGACGATGCGCGCCTTCCTGACCGATATCGTTACCGGCGCACGCACCTTGCGGCGACCCGGCACCGTCGAGTTCAACGACCGCTTCGGCGCCGACGTCGCGATCGTGTCGGACCCCGCGCTGCGGCAGGTGATCGACAATGTGATGGACAATGCCTCCGAAGTGTCGCCCGACTGGATCGGCGTCAGCGCGACGCGTGACGGCGACATGGCGGTGATCGAGATCGCCGACCATGGACCCGGGTTCAGCGACGAGATGCTCGCGAATTTCGGCCAGCCCTACCGGTCGACCAAGGGGCGTCCGGGCGGCGGGCTCGGGCTGTTCCTGCTCGTCAACGTCTTGCGCAAGCTTGGCGGCGGGGCGACCGTGGCGAACCGCGATGCGGGCGGCGCGCTGGTGCGGATCACGCTGCCGATTTCGGCGGTCGCACGGCCCGGTGGAGAGAAGGCATGAGCGAAACGCGGAAATTGCTGATCGTTGAGGATGACGAGACGTTCGCGCGGACGCTGAAACGCTCGTTCGAGCGGCGCGGCTATACGGCCGAGGTCGCGCATAGCCCCGAGGAAATGGCCGCGCTTTTGCAGAAGTTCCGGCCGGGCTATGCGGTCGTCGACCTGAAGCTGGGCAGTGCGTCAGGGCTCGCGTGCGTGCAGGCGCTGCGCGCGAGCGATGCGACGATGCGGATCGTCGTGCTCACGGGCTTTGCGAGCATCGCGACCGCGGTCGAGGCGATCAAGCTGGGTGCCTCCTATTATCTCGCCAAGCCGTCGAACACCGACGACATCGAGGCGGCGTTCGACCGCTCCGAAGGCAATGCCGAAACGCCGGTGGGCGACCGCCAGTCGTCGATCAAGACCGTCGAGTGGGAGCATATCCACCAGGTTTTGGTCGAGACCGACTTCAATATTTCGGAGACTGCGCGCCGGCTTGGGATGCACCGGCGTACGCTGGCGCGGAAGCTGGAGAAACGGCAGATCCGCTAAGCTGGCGAGAGCCTATTTCTTCTCCACCAGTTCGCGCGTCAGAAAGCCGTGGAGCATCGCGGCGCGCACCGCATCCTCGGCATGGTCGGCGCCGACCGAATGGCCGCCTTCCAGATATTCGTGATAATAGACGCGGTTGCCGTTCTCCATCAGCCGTGCGGCATATTTGCGCGCGTGGCCGGGGTGGACGCGGTCGTCCTTGGTGGAAAGATAGAGGAAGATCGGCGGGTATTTCACGCCCTTGCGGATGTTATGATAGGGCGAATATTTCGACAAGAAGGCCCAATCCTCGGGCACGTCGGGATCGCCATATTCGGCGACCCATGAGGCGCCCGCGAGCATCTTGTCGTAGCGCCACATATCCTTGATCGGCGAGCCCGAGATCACGGCGCCATAGAGGTCGGGGCGCTGCGTCATCGCCGCACCAACGAGCACGCCGCCGTTCGAGCGGCCCGAGATCGCGATCTTGCCCTTCGCGCTGACGCCGGTCTTCACCAGATCCTCGGCGACCGCGTGGAGATCGTCGAAGCTGTTCTGGCGCTTTTCGCGGAGCGCGGCCTGATGCCAGGCGGGGCCATATTCGCCGCCGCCGCGAATGTTGGCGAGGACATAGGCGTTGCCGTCCTCGACCCAGAACAGCCCGAGCGGCCCGGCGCGATACGGCTGGCCCGTGAGATAGCCGGGCGTCTGCGCGGCGCGGAAGCCGCCATAGGCGTGGACGAGCGCCGGGACCGGGCCGGTCGTGCCCTTCCTGCGCGCTATGAAATAGGGGATTTTGGTGCCGTCCTTCGACGTCGCGAAGCGCTTTTCGACGCTCATGTCCTTCGCGTCAAAGGTCGCGGGCAGGCTCTGTACGGCCTGCGGTGCGGTGGTTTCGGACACGGCGTAGAGGGTCGGGGGCATCAGCATCGTCTCGGCGCTCGCGAAGATCGTGTCGCGCTTGCCGATCGCGCCCGCGATGTTGACGGTCGCGTTGGCGGCGAGCGGAACCTCCTTCTGGCTCCAATTGCCGGTCTTCGGATCGCGGCGCAGCGCGAACAGCTTGCCCTCGACATCGTCGAGTGCCTTTACCCACAATATATTGTCGGTCGCCGAGACATCCTCGATCGCCTGTGCCTTCGTCGGGGTCATGACCGGGACGATCGGGACCTGCCGGTCCGCCGACATGTCGTCGAGCGACAGCGAGATCAGCGAGCCTGCGGGAAAGCCTGCGCCGAAATCCTTGTTGAGGAAAATGATCGCCTGTCCGCCGAGCACGTCGCGAACGCTGGCGGTGTCGGGGATGATCGTCGAATGATAGCGATCGCCGCTGACGCTGCGGATCAGATAGTCGGTGGTGTAGAAGGTCTTGCCGCGGCTGATCATCGGCCAGCGCTTGCCACCGTCGGTGAAAGCGAAAACGTTCATCCCGACATCTTCATGCTCGCCCTCGGCCAGCGTTTCGGCCGACGCGAGCGGCGTGCCGCGCTTCCAGCGCTTGACGATGCGCGGGTAACCCGAGGCGGTCATGCTGCCCGCGCCATAATCGGTCGCGACGAGCAGGGTGTCGGCGTCCTCCCACGTCACGCTGCTCTTCGCCTGCGGCAGGGTGAAGCCGTCGCCCACGAAGCTTTTGGTCGCGCGGTCCCATTCGCGGACGACGTCGGCGTCGGTGCCGCCGGGGCTTACCGAGACGAGGCAGCGCTTGTAATCGGGGGCGAGACAGTCGGCACCGTGCCACACCCAGCTCTGTTTCTCGGCCTTGCCGAGTGCGTCGACGTCGATCAGCGTCGTCCAGACGGGCTTGCCCGCGAGGTAGGCGTCGAGCGGGCTTTGACGCCAGATGCCGCGGGGATTGATCGCGTCGCGCCAGAAATTGGTGATCGTGTCGCCCATGACCTCACCGGGCTCGGCGATCTGGCGGTCGTCGTCGAGGATTTCGCGCGCGCGCTTGCGGTCGGCCTCGAACCCCGGGCGGCCGGTGATCAGCTTGTCGGTGGCCGCATTTTCCTTTTTGACCCAATCGAGCGCCTTTGCGCCCTCGATGTCCTCGAGCCAGAGATAGGGGTCTTTTTCCTGCGGCGCCGCGGTCGCGACCGCGGTGATCGAACAGCTGAGGGCAAGCGCGGCAAGGCTGGCGCGGATCATTCAATAGTCTCCCCTGGGGTGTGGTGGCGCTGTGCTAGCAGCATTAGACACCCCAAGGGAAGACGGCGTCGCGCCTATTGGTCGATGATGATCGTGCCCGGATGATGCTTGTCGAGATGCTTCTTGATGATCTTGAGATTGCGCGTGTTCGACCGGAAGAAGAAGTCGAAGGCATCGCCGACGAGCGGGATTGCGCCGAGCGCGGTGTCGACGCCGAGATTGCCGACCATGCGCCAAATCTTCCATTTCGGCATGCCGAGGTTGCGCGCTTCCCAGATGAGGTAGGCGCCCATCGTCGCGGCAATGACGTCGCCGACGACGGGGACGAGGCCGACGATCGCGTCGAGGCCGACGGGGCGGTTGATACCGGGGATGACAAAGCTGCGTTCGAGCAGGATTTCCAGCGTCTCGACGCGCTTGCGCAGCGCCGCGGGGTCGCTTCGATTCGAGATCAGCGCGTCGAAGATCGCGTCGGGATTCGGGGGCGAAGGGGCCATTTGGGTCCTTTCAAAAGCGCTCGAACTTGAAGCGCCGCTGTATTAGTTAGGTAAGGCAATCACATGATTCAATGGGTGCTGCGCGCGGCCGTTCGCGCGCAGGCCGGTAAGGCGCTGCGACGCGACCGACCAACGCAGCGGCGTCGCGAGCGGGATAAAGGGGGCATAGCGTCCGAGAACGGCTTCGGCCTCGCTCACCTGCACCCGGCGCTGGCCGGCGTCGATATTGGCGGTCGCCTGGTCGATCAGTTCCTGCGCCTCGCGGTTGCAGAGCGTGTCGCGGCGGCACGAGATGCGGCGCAGCGCCCACAGCGCATCGTCGTTCGGCGCGACTTCGTCGATCAGCTGGAGGTCGGCGGTCGCCGCCATCGGGACGCGCTGGCTCGGCACTCCGATCGCTTTGAAATCGGCGGACACATAGGCGAACAGAATGCGGCCGCCGGGGGTGTCCGGGACGGCGATGCGCAGGGGTTCGATCTCGCGCCCGGCGCCGCGCCAGGCATCGACGGTGCGTTTCGCCTGCGCGAGGCGCGACGCCTCGTCATATTCGGCCCAGGTGGGGACGAGGGGAGCGGGGCCGCCATCGCGGGCATAGAGCGCGGGGCGGAGTGTGACCTGCGGCTGCCATTCGGCGAGCCCGAACGCCTCGATCAGCCGCTCGCGCCGGACCGCGCGGACGAGCGCGTCGCGGTTGGCGTCGGTCGCAAGGAACCCTTCGGCACGGACGAACGACAGCCCGAACAGGCCGGGGACGGGGTCGACGACGAGGCGCGAGCGGCCGATGTTCGACGCGGCGAAATAGGGAAGGGTCGAAAAGCGGCCACCGACGACACCATCGGCATAGCCGTTCTTGAAGCGCGCGAGCGCGCCGGCTGGCGAGGTACCGACAAGCTCGATCGAGGCGGCGGGGTCGTTGGCGGCGGCTTCGGCCGCCTCCTGATCTTCGGCGAGCGGGTCGGGGACGGGCGAGAGCAGCACCGCGCGTCCGATCTTGCGCGCGCGCATCGGCCCCCAGCCCATGCCGCGGTTGACGATCGCCATCGAGGGCTGCGCGAGCAGTTCGAGGATTGCGGGTTGCGGCACCGAAAGGCGGATTTCGATGACGGTGTCGGTCATCGCCTTGATCGTCTCGATCTCGGGAAAATCGCTCTTCAGGACGTGGCGGCTGGCGGGAGCGAGATAGGACCGCAGGATCGCGGCGACATCCTCTGCCGTGACCTTGCGGCCATTGGTCCATTTGGCTTCGCGCAGACGGAAGATATAACTGCGCCCGTCGGTGGTGACGGTCCAGCGATCGGCGAGGCCGGTGTCGATCTGTCCCTCGCCGTCGTAGCTGACCAACCCCTGCGACGTCGCGTCGAGCAGCGCGGCATTGGCGGCCGACAGCTCGCCGCCAAGCGGCGTCGCCGCGGGATTGAGCGCGCCGATGGCGGCGATCCTGACCGGGCCGCGTTCGCCGAACAGGCCGCAACTGGCGAGCGACAGGAGGGCGAAGCCGACCATGATCTTGGGCAGGAGGGTCTTGGGCCCGGGCTTCGGCATGTCTGTTTTCGGCGGCATCGAAATGCATCATAGAGATGCCGGGCAAAACCGGAAGTGGGCATCCGGCTTGCTGTCTGATCTATCGCAAGGCTGGTGCGGACGGCGGGACTTGAACCCGCATACCCAGAGGATGGCAGATTTTAAGTCTGCTGCGTCTACCGATTTCGCCACGTCCGCATGACCGACGCCGGTCAAGCCGATGGGCCGATGGAGGTCAAGCGATGTTTGGCGCTTCACGCCATGCGGCGGCTCGGCTAGACGGCGTGACATGACTCCAGTCCTTGAAATTTCCGGCCTCGGGAAAACCTATAAAAGCGGTCACACAGCCTTGAGCGATGTCGACCTATCCATCAACAAGGGCGAGATTTTCGCGCTGCTCGGGCCGAACGGCGCCGGCAAGACGACGCTGATCAGCATCGTCTGCGGGATCGTGACCGCGACCGCGGGCAGCGTGACCGTCGCCGGGCACGATCATGCGCGCGATTATCGCGCCGCCCGGACAATGATCGGGCTGGTGCCGCAGGAATTGCACACCGACGCGTTCGAGACGGTGATGGCGACGGTGAGCTTCTCGCGCGGGCTGTTCGGCAAGCCGCGGAACCCCGCGTTCATCGAGCAACTGCTGCGCGACCTGTCCTTGTGGGACAAGCGCGATTCGAAGATCATGGAATTGTCAGGGGGGATGAAGCGCCGCGTGATGATCGCCAAGGCGCTCAGCCACGAGCCCGAAATCCTGTTCCTCGACGAGCCGACCGCGGGGGTTGATGTTGAGCTGCGCCGCGACATGTGGAACATGGTGCGCGGCCTTCGCGAACGCGGCGTCACGATCATCCTGACGACGCACTATATCGAGGAGGCCGAGGAGATGGCCGACCGCGTCGGAGTGATCACCGGCGGGCGGTTGATCCTGGTCGAGCAGAAGGATGCGCTGATCAAGAAGCTGGGGCGCAAGACGCTGACGCTCAATCTGGCCGAACAACTGGAGTCCGTGCCCGCCGAACTTGCCGACTGGAAGCTTGCGCTGGCGGGCGAAGGGCATGAGCTCGTGTACGAATTCGACAGCCAGGCCGAGGCGACCGGGGTGCCCTCGCTGCTGCGGCGGATGACCGACATCGGAGTCCAGTTCAAGGACCTGCACACGCGGCAAAGCTCGCTCGAGGATATTTTCGTCGGGCTGGTGCACGAATCGAACGGCGCAAAGGGAGAAGCCGCATGACCGCGAACTGGCGCGGCGTGCGCGCGATTTACGCCTTTGAAATGGCGCGCTTCGGGCGCACCTTCTGGACCAGCCTGATGCTGCCGGTCATCACCACGGCGCTCTATTTCGTCGTTTTCGGATCGGCGATCGGCAGCCGCATGACCGAGGTCAGCAATGTGCCCTATGGGGCGTTCATCGTGCCCGGGCTGATGATGCTGACGATGTTCACCGAAAGCATCAGCAACGCCTCGTTCGGCATCTATATGCCCAAATGGACGGGGACGATTTACGAAATGCTGTCGGCGCCGCTGTCGCCGCTGGAAACGGTGATCGCCTATGTCGGCGCCGCGGCGACGAAATCGGTGATCATCGGGTCGATCATCTTTGCGACCGCGCACCTGTTCGTCGACGTACAGGTCGCGCACCCGCTGTTGATGGCGGCGTTCATGATCCTGATGGCGGTGACCTTCTGCCTGTTCGGCTTCATCATCGGCATCTGGGCGCAGAGCTTTGAGCAGCTGCAGGTGATCCCGATGCTGGTCATCTATCCGCTGACCTTTTTGGGCGGGGCTTTCTATTCGCTCGACATGCTGCCCGCGGCCTGGCGGACGGTGACCCTGTTCAACCCCGTCGTCTATCTGATCAGTGGCTTCCGCTGGACCTTCTTTGGCAAGGGCGACGTCGGGATCGAAGTCAGCATGGGCGCGGTGACGCTGTTCCTGGCGCTGTGCCTGGGCGTCATCTTCTGGATGTTCCGCACCGGATACCGGCTCAAGAACTGATGGCGACCGCTGGACCGGCGCCGCGGCGCGGCGCCCGGTTTTAGCCGTTCAAACGTTCGCGCATTTCCTTGCCCGGTTTGAAATAGGGCACGTTTTTCGCCTTCACATCGACCGCCGCACCCGTCCGGGGGTTGCGGCCGGTGCGCGAGTCGCGCGACCGGGTCGAGAAAGCGCCGAAGCCGCGCAGTTCGACACGCCCGCCAGAGGCGAGCTGGTCGACGATGGAATCGAAGAAAGTGTCGACGATGCGCTCGACTTCCTCGAGCCTCAAATCGCTGTTTTCGCTTGCGATCTTTTGAACCAGTTCTGACCGGATCATGAGCTTCCCCTATTATATATCACGCTTCTCCCGCCGAAGCAGGCGTCCGGTCGTTGCCGGCCCATTTTGCGTGAGACCCCTCCCAACGCGCGGAGAAGGTATCACGAATCCTTGTTCGATCAAAATATATCGCTGAAAGAAAAAGGCCCGCAGAGGGACACTCTGCGGGCCTTTTGTTTCGCCTGACGGCGGAAGAAGGAAATTAGTCCTTCTTGCCGGCCTTCAGAGCCTCGCCGAGGATGTCGCCAAGCGATGCACCCGAGTCCGACGAGCCGTACTGTGCGACGGCTTCCTTCTCTTCGGCGATCTGCATCGCCTTGACCGAGAAGTTCGGCTTTTTCGAACGGTCGAAGCCGATGACCATCGCATCGAACTTCTGGCCGACCTGATAACGTTCGGCGCGCTGTTCGTCGCGGTCGCGGCCGAGGTCGGCGCGCTTGATGAAGCCGGTGGCGCCATCTTCGCCAGCCTGGACTTCGAGGCCGTTGTCGCGGACTTCGAGGACGGTGACGGTGATGACGTCGTTCTTCTTCACCGAGCCAGTCGCAGCGGCGCCGCCGCCAACGGCCGGAGCACCCTTTTCAAGCTGCTTGATGCCAAGGCTGATGCGTTCCTTCTCGACGTCGACGTCGAGAACGACGACCTGCACGGCCTCGCCCTTGCGGTGGAGGTGCAGCGCTTCTTCGCCCGAGATGCCCCAGGCGATGTCCGACATGTGAACCATGCCGTCGACGTCACCCGGCAGGCCGACGAACAGACCGAATTCGGTCGCGTTCTTGACTTCGCCTTCGACGACCGAGCCGACCGGATGCGTTTCGGCGAACGCGCCCCAGGGGTTCGACTGGGCCTGCTTGAGGCCAAGCGAGATGCGGCGCTTGTCGCTGTCGACTTCGAGAACGATGACGTCGACTTCCTGGCTCGTCGAAACGATCTTGCCGGGGTGGACGTTCTTCTTGACCCACGACATTTCGCTGACGTGGACCAGGCCTTCGATGCCGGCTTCGAGTTCGACGAACGCACCATAATCGGTGATGTTCGTGACGGTGCCCGACAGCTTCGCACCGACGGGGTACTTGGCGGCGACGCCTTCCCACGGATCGCTTTCGAGCTGCTTCATGCCGAGGCTGATGCGCTGCGTGTCGCGGTTGATGCGGATGATCTGGACGCGGACATTGTCACCGATGTTGATGACTTCGCTCGGGTGGTTGACGCGCTTGTAGCTCATGTCGGTGACATGGAGCAGGCCGTCGATGCCGCCGAGGTCGACGAACGCACCATAGTCGGTGATGTTCTTGACGGCGCCTTCGATGATCTGACCTTCTTCCAGGTTCTGGATCAGGCCCGAGCGCTGTTCGGCGCGCGTTTCTTCGAGGATGGCGCGGCGCGACACGACAATATTGCCGCGGCGGCGATCCATCTTCAGAATCTGGAAAGGCTGCGGCAGGTCCATCAGCGGGCCAACGTCGCGCACGGGGCGGATGTCGACCTGCGAACCGGGAAGGAACGCCACGGCGCCGCCGAGGTCGACGGTGAAGCCGCCCTTGACGCGGCCGAAGATGACGCCTTCGACGCGGGCTTCCTTGTTGAATTCTTCTTCCAGGCGATCCCAGGCGGCTTCGCGGCGGGCGCGATCGCGGGACAGCATGGTTTCGCCATTGGCGTTTTCGACGCGGTCGACATAGACTTCGACTTCGTCACCGACATTGATGTCGGCCTTCTGGCCCGGCATCGCGAATTCGCGAAGCGGCACGCGGCCTTCGCTCTTCAGGCCGATGTCGATCACTGCCAGGTCGTTTTCAATCGCGGTCACGGTGCCCTTGACGACGCGGCCTTCAAAGCCGCCGTCGGCACCACCAAGCGATTCATCGAGCATCGCGGCGAAATCGTCGCGCGTCGGGAAAGCCGTAGTGGCCATAGATGTGTTTCCTTACTTCATTTGTTCCGGCCAAGCGGTTGGATCCGCTGGTCTTAATGGCCGATCTGCCATGCCTGCCGGATGCAGGACACAGCATCCTTCGAACCGCTCACCGGCAAGTCATGGACAAAGCAGAATGGGCGCGACGGGTGCATCCCATCACGCCCGGCACTCGGTTTCGAGCGGCGGTTTGCCCATGCCTCGACCTGCAAAAAAGCCCGTCGGACGGCGCGCATATAGTCTTGGCCCCCCCCAAAGGCAAGGCGGAAAGCCGGTTCTAGCCGCGGGTCTTCCGACGCTCTTCGACAAAGGCGATCGCGGCGGCGAGCGCGGCGTCCTTGTCCATGCCCGTGTTGTCGAGCAGCATGGCGTCTTCGGCCCGGAGGAGCGGGGCGTTGGCGCGGCCGGTGTCGCGCGCGTCGCGGGCGTGAACGTCGGCGAGCACGGCATCGAAACCGACGTCGACGCCGCGGGCGAGCATCTCGGCATGGCGGCGGCGCGCGCGCTCCTCGGGGCTGGCGGTGACGAACAGCTTGGCATCGGCGTGCGGCGCGATGACCGTGCCGATGTCGCGCCCGTCGAGCACGGCGCCGCCCGGCTGGTTCGCGAAATCGACCTGGCGCTGGAACAGCGCCTGACGCACGGCGGGATGGATCGACACGCGGCTGGCGAGCCCGCCGGTGGTTTCATAACGCAGCGCCGGATCGTCGAGCAGGCTGTCGGGGAAGCTGCACGCGGCGAGCGCATCGGCGGCATTGTCGGCGTCGCCATGGTTAAGCTGCGTCTGGTAACCGACCGCGCGGTAGAGCAATCCGGTGTCGAGCACGGGCAGGCCGAAATGCGCGGCCAGCCCTTTGGCGATCGTGCCCTTTCCCGACGCGGTGGGCCCGTCGACGGCGATGATCATTGCTGCAAGCCCGCGAGCAGTTCCTCGAAATTGGGAAAGCTGGTCGCGACGGGGGCGATGTCGTCGATCGTCACCGGGGCCTTGCTGGCGAGGCCGGCGACGGCGAAGCTCATGCAGATGCGGTGGTCGAGGTGCCCGGCAATGGTCGCGCCGCCGGGCAGCGGATCGCCGCCGGTGCCGTCGATGATCAGCCCATCTTCACTTTCCTCGACACGCGCGCCGATTGCTTTCAGGCCGGTTGCCATGACGGCGATGCGGTCACTTTCCTTGACGCGCAATTCGTCGAGCCCCGTGGTGACCGTGCGGCCCTCGGCCAATGCTGCGGCAACGAACAGGACCGGGAATTCGTCGACCATGCCCGGCACGATAGCGGGATCGACGTCGATCCCGCGCAGCGTGCTGTGGCGGACGCGGAGGTCGGCGACGGGTTCGCCGCCGACTTCGCGTGCATCGAGCAGTTCGATGTCGCCGCCCATCTGTTTCAGGATCTCTATGAGACCTGCGCGCGTCGGGTTGAGGCCGACATTGGCGACGACGACGTCCGAACCCGGAACGAGCAGCGCGGCGACGATGAAGAAGGCTGCCGACGAGGGATCGCCCGGGACGGTGATCGTCTGCGGCTTCAGCTCGGCCTCGCCGTGGATGCGGATGTGGCGCGTTCCATCAGGGTCGGCTTCGACGGTCAGGTCGGCGCCGAAGCCGCGCAGCATGCGTTCGCTATGGTCGCGGGTCGGGACGGGCTCGATCACTTCGGTGATGCCGGGCGTGTTGAGGCCCGCGAGCAAGATTGCGCTCTTCACCTGCGCCGAAGCGACGGGCAGGCGGTAGGACAGGGGGATGGCTGGCGCGAGGCCGCGCACCATCAGCGGCAGGCGGCCGCCCGGCGAGGCGCTGATGTCGGCGCCCATCTGCGACAGCGGGTCGATGACGCGGCCCATCGGGCGGCCCGACAGGCTGGCATCGCCGATAAAGGTCGTGGTGATCGCGTGGCTGGCGACAAGGCCCATCAGGAGGCGAGTTGAGGTGCCGCTGTTCCCCATGTCGAGCGCTTCGCGTGGCTGGAGCAGCCCGCCGACGCCGACGCCGTGGATGCGCCATTCGCCGTCCTCACGCCGCTCGATGGCGGCGCCCATCGCGCGCATCGCGGCGGCGGTGGCGAGCACGTCATGCCCTTCGAGCAGGCCGGTGACACGGCTTTCGCCGACCGCGAGCGCGGAGAGCATCAGCGAGCGATGCGAGATGCTCTTGTCACCCGGAATCGCGATCCTACCTTTGAGCGGAACGGAAGCGGAAAAGCTGCGCGGCGTGGCGGTTTGATCGGTCATGGCGAGCGGCTTTTGACAGCGGCCTTGCAATCTGGCAAGGCGCACGCCGATTTGACGGATAGCTATTCAGGTTCCGTTGCTCTTCCGATATTTTTATCCTGTTCCAAAGGGTTACGAGGCATATATGATCAAGGCTGAATGGGGCACGAAGCGTAGCTGCCCGAAATGCGCAACCCGATTCTATGATTTGACCAAGGATGATCCGATCAACTGCATCAATTGCGGTTACAACTGGATTCCGGAATCGGTTCTGAAATCGAAACAGCCGATGCCGTTCGAACAGATCGAGAAGCCCGGCAAGGTCGTCAAAGAAGAAGGCGTCGACGAGGATCTGGATCTGGACGTCGATGTCGACGAAGACAGCGATTCGCCGGACAACGACGTCGACCTCGGCGGTGACGACGATCTGGGCGTCGCGACCGCCGACGACGACGACGTCGAAACCTGATAATTTTCGCGGGGGGCCAAAAAAGCATCGGATGATGCATTTGGCCCCTTGCATCGGTCGCCGGCACTGGTAAAGGCGGCCTCCCGATCGCAGCAGCCAGGAATATTGGCCAGAGCGATCCGCGAAATGGCACGGGGCCTTAGCTCAGCTGGGAGAGCGCCTGCATGGCATGCAGGAGGTCAGCGGTTCGATCCCGCTAGGCTCCACCATTACAAAAAAGGCCCGCGAAAGCGGGCCTTTTTTGTTGCGCGGTGGGCTGGTGGCTATTCGGCCGCCTCGTCCTTCTCGAACACGGGTTCGAGCGCGATCGGGTCGGCGAGCGTGATGCGGTCGAGGATCGACGCGGTGTCGTCGCGGACCTTGAGCATGAGGCTGCGCAGCCGGCATTCGGATTCGGGCAGGCAGTTCTTGCAATGTTCATGCGCATTGCGCGCCGCGCACGGTACGAGCGCGAGCGAGCCGCGCGTCAGCCGGACGAGATCGCCATAGCTGATGTCGATCGGGGGCAGGGCGAGCTGGTAGCCGCCGTCGCGCCCGCGCTGCGAAATTAGCAGGCCTTCGCGCGCCATTTCGGAGAGGATCACGGTCAGGAATTTGGGCGGGATGTTCTGCGCCTCCGCAATATCCGCAAGCTGCACCTGCCCCTTGCCCCAATGGTCGGCAAGATGCTGGAACGCGCGGATCGTATAGCGGGTTTTTTGCGAGAGCATGGCGGCGTTACTGTGACATATTCAGCGTTAATTCAACCTGTCTGGATGACATAAGTTGCAGAGTTGATGAAAATCACAGCGGGTGGCATGAACTGCCCCTACAGGGGTCGCACGATTGCCCGGTTTCGGGCGCGGCGGAGGTGGATGTGATGATGCGTAAGATTTTGGAGACCCCGGCGGTGCTCGCGGCGTGCCTGCTGGCCGTCACGCCCGCGCAGGCGCAGTTCGGCAGCCTGCTCCGCAAGGTGGCGACGCCCGCGCCGAAACCGAGCGAGGAGGGCAATGGCGGCTGCCCCAAAGGCAAGAAGGGCAGCAGCATCGGCCGCAACATCCTTGGCAATGTGTTGAACGACGCGGTCGGCAGCGCGGCGAGCAAGGCCGGCGTTTACAGCTATGTGCCGATTTCGGAGGTCAGCGGGACGCTCACCGATGCGATCGCCTGCCGCCTCGATCCCGCCGAGCAAGTGCAAGCCGCGGCGGCGACCGAGGAGGTCACCCGCGGAGAAGAGGTCGGCGCGACCGCGAACTGGACGAGCGAAACGCGTCAGAATGTCAGCGGCTCATCGACTATCGCGGCGAAGAACGAACTCGCCGACGGCTCGCAGTGCATGAGCGTCACCGATATCGTCATCGTAGAGGGCGAGGAAACGCGCGTGTCGAAACGGATGTGCAAGGGACCGGGCCAGGCGCGCTATGTCCTTGCGGCGTAGAGCCTTCCGCATCACGGCGGCGGCGGGACTGATCGCGTGCCTGACCGGGGCAGCCAAGCCCGCGATCGACCCCGCGAACCCGACCTGCCCGCTGGCCCCCGACTGGTCGGCGAATACGACGATGAAGCTGACACCCGTCGCCAAGAAGAACGGCAAGGTGCTGCTCGCCGAGGGGCGGATCGATTCGGGGCTGCCTGACCGGCTCAAGGCCGCGCTCGCCGCCAACCCCGACGTCAGCGAAGTGTGGCTGCGCTCGCCCGGCGGCGACGCGCGCGCGGGCAATGCCGCGGGGCGGATCATCCGCTCGAACTTCGGGCTCACGACGCGCATCCCGGCGGGTTGGGCCTGTTTCAGCGCGTGCAACTTCATCTTCATGGGCGGTCAGCCGCGCGTGATCGATCCCGGCGGGCTGTTCATTGTCCATATGTTCACGCGCACCGGCGACCGCAGCGCGATCGACATGAGCGTCGCGATGGGCACCGACGCGACCAAGGAGCTGATCGGCGACATCGAACAGGATGCCGCTTTGCTCGCGAGCGAGGACAATGATTTCCTGATCCGCATGGGGGTGTCGCGCAAGCTGCTGACCGAGGTGATGTACCAGCAAAAGGCGCTGGCGAACGCCGAGGACAAGTCTACGCGGCGCTGCCTGACGCAGGCCGAGGTGAAGGCCTATAACGTTGCAAATAACAACGAATAGGATAGGCTGCGCCTCAAATACAGGAGAGGCTGCCATGAACGAGATGACGCACGATCACGCCACATTCCGGTCGATGATCGACGGGACGCAGGAAGATTGGGACATTATCGCGCGCGAGCAGAAGGAGTTCGCGCCGAACAATGGCAAGCGCATCCTCGATCATCTGAAGCTGCTCGGCGGCGATTATGGCGGTTTTCCGGTCGACCGGCTCGAACATTGCCTGCAGACCGCGACGCGTGCGCATCGTGACGGCCGCGACGAGGAATATGTCGTGATGGCGCTGCTCCACGACATCGGCGACACGCTGGGCGCGTTCAACCATCCCGATGTCGCGGCGGCGATCCTGAAACCCTTCCTGTCAGAAGAAAATCTGTGGATCGTCCAGCATCATGGCGTGTTCCAGGGTCATTATTTCTTCCACTATCTCGGGCTCGACCGCGACATGCGCGACCAGTTCAAGGATAGTCCGCATTATGCGGCGTGCGCCGAATTCTGCGAGAAATATGACGCGCCGGCGTTCGACCCCGATTATGACAGCGAGCCGCTGGAGTTTTTCGAGCCGATGGTCATGCGCCTCTGCTCCTATCCGCGCACCAGCATCTACAAGAAGGTGATGGTCGAGGAAGCGGCGGAGTAGATTGCATTAGCAGTTCGTCATCCCGGCGAAGGCCGGGATCTCGACGGTGAGTCCCCGGCCTTCGCCGGGGTGACTACGGCGGTTGGAGCGGGAGTTACTTCCCCTTGAACTCGGTCTTGCGCTTCTGCTGGAACGCCATGATGCCCTCCATCGCGTCGGTGGTGCCGCCCGCGACGAACTGGCCCTTGGCTTCGGTATCGAGCGTGGTCGCGAAATCCTGTGTCAGGCCGTCACGCAATATCTTGCGCATCGTGCCGAGCGCGATGGTCGGGCCGTTCGCGAGCCGCGTTGCGAGCGCCCGCGCCTCGGTCATCAGGTCGGCATCGTCGACGCATTTGTAGATCATGCCCCAGTCGGCCGCCTGCTCGCCGCCGATCTTTTCGCCCAGCATCATCATTTGCAGCGCGCGCGGGACACCGACGAGGCGCGGCAGCAGCCACGACGAACCGCCATCGGGAACGAGGCCGATGTTGACGAAGGCCTGAAGGAAATAGGCGCTCTTGCCCGCGATCGTGAAATCGCCCGACAGCGCGAAGCTGCATCCGACGCCCGCCGCGGGGCCGTTCACTGCGGTGACGACCGGAATGTCGAGGTTGGCGAGCGCGAGCAGCATCGGGTTGTAATGGCCGCGCAGTGCGTTGCGGCTCCGCGCCCCGCCGCCGACGGCACCGCCCGCCGACCGGTCGCCGGCGAGATCGGCGCCTGAACAGAAGCCGCGGCCTTCACCGGTGATCAGCAGCGCGCGCGCGCCGATGCCCGGCAGATGGTCGAGCGCTTCGCGGATATCATCGGCCATCGCGGGCGGCATCGAATTGAGCCGATCGGGTCGGTTGAGCGTGATCGTCGCGACATGGTCGGCGAGTTCGAGCTTGATCGTGTCGAAGGTCGGAAGGGTCATGGGGAAGAATCCTCTCGCGGGTGCTTTACCTTTACGTTCACGTAAAGTTGTGACTCATTTGGGAGGCGAGTGCAAGAGGGAAGGGCGGCAAGATCGGATCGACGACTTCGCGCACCCGAAGGGCCGCCGCCGCCGCGAAGGGAGGCGTCGTCCGAAGAATGTCGCGTGCCCGGACCGGGCGTCTTATCGGCCTTGACGGGATTACAGATCGCGGCAAGATGGCGGGATTGTTCGGGGGGAATTTTATGCATTACCAGCGGTTTGTGCTTGTTGGTCTCTCTTGCGTCGCTTTGTCAGCCTGCGGCGGCGGAGGGGGCGGGGGCCTCACATCCACGCCGCCGCCACCCGCCCAGCCCAATGCCTCGCTTGCGAATTTGAGGGTCAGCGAGGATTTCGTCGGCCGCGCGGGGGTTATGCAATATAATGTTCTGCGATCGACCGGAGGCGCAACGCAGCGTGCAGCGGCTCTAAATTCGAGCGCCCTGGTGCGATATGACGCGAGCACGCAATCCTATACGGTGGTGGGGATCAACCTGCCTCAGTCCACGTTCGCGGCGGCGAACAGACAGTCTGGCGAAAGCACTCCGGTCATTTCGGTTTACGAAAAGGTCAGCGGTAACAAGCGCGAAAATCTCGCCCTGTTCAACCCCGGTGCCGCCAACACGGAGCTTGCGTTGACATATGCGAGTTACGGAGCGCTGCAGACGATCGTCGATAAGGGGGCGAACCTCGATGTCGACACGGCGTTCTTCACCTTCGGGGTGCAGACGGCCGCCAGCGATATGCCGCGGACCGGGACGTCAAATTATCGTACGAGGATCGACGGACAGTTTTCGGATGCTGCCGGTGTATATGCCCTTTCGGGTCCCAGCACATTCTCCGCAAATTTCGGAGCGGGAACATTCGCTTTCGACATGGATCTGACAGGACAGAATGTGGTCAATGGCAGCCGGAAAAGCCTTGGCACGCATAGCATCGACGGATCGATCAGCATGGGCAACCAGTTCAGCGGCAACACAAGCGGCGGCGGCACCTACTCGGCCAATCTGGGCGGCTATTTTTACGGTCCCGCGGCGGCGGAAATGGGGGGAAGCTTTTCACTCGTGGGGGGAGGCGGCGTTGGCGCCGGCGCAGTCGTCGGGAAAAAAGAGTGACGCGCTCGCTCGGGCGTTTCGGCGGCGTCGATGTCGTCGGCCATGGCAGATTCCCGGCGTTGCAGCATGCGCGGTAAACGGCTTCTAGCCAAGCTTTAGCCGGTCATTCGCTGCCCAGCCGCACGAACCGCATGTCGCCCTCCGCGCGATGCAGGGTAAGCCCGCGCTCGGTCTTCTCTGCACAGGCGCCCTCGAAATTCACGACACCGATATCGTTGGGGACGATGATGACGCGCAGCTTGCCGCCATCGGCTTCGGCCAGCTCGAAACGCGGCGCCGTGATGCCATAGATCGGTTCGCGCACCTCGACCCAGCGCGGGATGCGCTTGTCGTCTTCGGGCATCGTCCAGCCATAGGTCTGGGTGTAGTCCTCCATAGGATCGCCGCTGTCGAAACCGATCGTGAAATCGACCCCCGGAATCCCTTTGCCGCCCGGCCAGGTGACGAGCAGGGTAGGGACGGCGCCCTCTACTTCGACCAGCGCGCCCTTCTCCAATGCGGGCGGCACCGGCTTGGGATCGGTGGTGAGGCAGATCATGTCGCCGCGAACTTCCCAGCGTCCCTCGGCTTGCTCGTCGAGCGCCCCCGCGGCGAGCATATATTGGAAGCGACCGTCATTGCGGATCAGCAGCCCGCCGCCGACGTCGGGGCCTTCGGCGAGGCTATATTCGCCGACGAAGGGTGAAGACTGCGCCGCGGCAGGGGCGGCGATCAGGGCGACGGCAAGCGAGGCCAGGGCGAGCGGGGTGCGCATAGCGGCGATCATGCGGCCATCGGCGTGCGCGCGCCAGCCCCTTTCCACATCCCGCCCCACCTGCTAGGCGCCCGCGCCATGTCCCAGAAGCACCCCGACCGCCGTACCTTCGCCATCATCTCGCATCCCGACGCGGGTAAAACGACGCTGACCGAGAAATTGCTCGTCGCCGGCGGCGCGATCCACATCGCGGGCGAGGTCAAGGCGCGCGGACAGGCGCGGCGTGCGCGCTCCGACTGGATGAAGATCGAACAGCAGCGCGGGATTTCGGTGACCTCGTCGGTCATGACCTTCGAACATGCGGGACTCGTCTTCAACCTGCTCGACACCCCGGGCCACGAGGATTTCTCGGAAGACACCTACCGCACGCTCACCGCCGTCGACAGCGCGGTGATGGTGATCGACGCCGCGAAGGGCATCGAGCCGCAGACGCTCAAGCTGTTCGAAGTGTGCCGCCTCCGCTCGGTGCCGATCATCACCTTCATCAACAAGGTCGACCGCGAGGGCTTGCCACCGTTCGAACTGCTCGACGAGGTCGCCGACCGTCTCGCGCTCGACGTCTGCCCGATGAACTGGCCCGCGGGCATGGGCGGGCAGTTCGAAGGAATCTACGACCTCGTCGATCCGGCGATCATGAAGCCGGGCGGCGACGCCTCGCGCATGTACGAAGGTCACCGCGCGAAGGTTGCGGGACTCGACGACCCGGCGCTGGCAGCGGAGCTTTCGGAGCGTGGGCTCGCGCACCTCAAGGAAGAAACCGAGCTGGCGTCGGCTTGCTATGCGCCCTTCGATGCCGCGGCTTACCGCGCTGGCGATCTGACGCCGGTCTATTTCGGATCGGCGCTGAAGGAATTCGGTGTCATCGACCTGTTGTCGGCGCTGGCGAACCACGCACCCGGACCGCAGCCGCAGCCTGCCGAACCCGCACCGGTGCAGCCGGACGACGACGCGGTGACCGGCTTCGTGTTCAAGGTGCAGGCGAACATGAACCCCGCGCACCGTGACCGCATCGCCTTCATGCGGCTGTGTTCGGGCAAGTTCGAACGCGGGATGCGGCTGATGCAGGGCGGCACGGGCAAGGCGATCGCGATCAGCCGCCCGATGCTGTTCCTCGCGCAGGACCGTGAGATGGCCGAGGAAGCCTTTCCGGGCGACATCATCGGCATCCCGAACCATGGCACCTTGCGCGTCGGCGATACTTTGTCCGAACGCACCGACATTACGATCACGGGGCTGCCGAACTTCGCCCCCGAACTGCTGCGCCGCGTCGCGCTCGTCGATCCGACGAAGACCAAGCAGCTGCGGAAGGCGCTCGACGATATGGCGGAGGAGGGGATCATCCAGGTCTTCTATCCCGAAATCGGGTCGAACATGATCGTTGGCGTCGTCGGGCAACTGCAGCTGGAAGTGCTGATCAGCCGTCTCGATGCCGAATATAAGGTCGAGGCGAAGCTCGAGCAGTCGCCGTGGGACACCGCGCGCTGGATCGCGAGCGACGATGCGGCGGCGCTGAAAGCGTTTCAGGCCGATCATCGCGGCGCCAGCGCGACCGACCGCGACGGTGCGCCGGTGTTCATGGCGAAGGATGCGTGGGAGGTCGGCTATGTGACGCAGCGCCACCCGGCGATCCGGTTTACGGCGACCAAAGAACGGCGTTTCGCGGTGGCCGACTAAATCAGGCTAAGCAGGTCGGCGGGTGCCGCCTCAACCTCGTCCTCGTCATCCTCTTCCCCCTCGAACTTGCTCAGCGTGACGCCGAGCAGGCGGATGCCCTGTTCGGTCGGGAGCAGGGGCGCGAGGATCGCTTCGCCCGCGGCGAGCAGCGAATTGCCATCGAGGATCGGCGCGGCGACCGACTTCGCCCGCGTGATCGTCCGGAAATCGGCGTAGCGCAGCTTGAGCGTCACCGTACGGCCGCGCGCGCCCTTTTTCGCCGCCCGGTCCCAGACGACGGTGCAGACATGCGCGAGCGCCTCGCGGATTTCGGTGTCGGTGATCAGATCGTTGAAGAAGGTCCGCTCGCCGCCCAAGGATTTCAGCGGCCGGTTCGACTTGACGCGGCGATGGTCGATCCCGCGCGCGAGGCGGAAGAGCCATTCGGCGCTGTTGCCGAAATGCTCGGCGAGCCACATCGGGTCCTTGTCCGCGAGATCGGCGCCCGAGAAGACGCCAAGCCCTTCCATCTTCGCCGCGGTCACCGGGCCGATGCCGTGGAAGCGGCGGATCGAGAGCGTCTGGACGAAGGCGGCGCCCTTGCCGGGCGGGACGATCGTGATGCCGTCGGGCTTGTTCTGATCCGAGGCGAGCTTGGCGATGAATTTATTGTACGAGACGCCGGCGGAGGCCGTGAGGCCGGTTTCTTCGCGGATGCGCTGGCGGATCAGTTTCGCCGCCGCGGTCGCGCTGCCAAGCCCGGCCTTGTCGGCGCTTACGTCGAGATAGGCTTCGTCGAGTGACAGCGGTTCGACCTCGTCGGCATAGTCGCGGAAGATCGCGCGAATCTGGTGCGAGATGTCGCGATAGACCTCGAAGCGCGGGGGGACGAAGATCAGGCCGGGGCACTGGCGCTTCGCGGTGATGCTGGGCATCGCCGAGCGGACGCCGAACTTGCGCGCTTCATAGCTGGCGGCGGCAACGACCCCGCGCCGCGACGAACCCCCGACCGCGACGGGCTTGCCGCGCAGCGACGGATCGTCGCGCTGTTCGACCGAGGCATAAAAGGCATCCATATCGACATGGATGATCTTGCGGACCGGGGCATCCGCGCCGTCGTCAGGTCCATGATCGTCGCCGTCTTGCACGGCGCATCTTTAGCATGTTGCCATGATGTTCTCAATGGCGCGCTTGACGAAGCGCTTGACGCAAAGGTGGCAAAATGGCAATCGCCGCCGACCTTGGGAATGCGGGTATAGCATAGTGGTAATGCTCTAGCCTTCCAAGCTAGCTAGGCGGGTTCGATTCCCGCTACCCGCTCCACCAAAATCATGCATCGATGACGGGGTAATTCCGGGCTTTGGCTGGCAGCCTTTTTGCGCCGGCAAGGCTCCGGAACCCGCCGCGACATGCCGGCGTTATCGATCTGCCTGAACCGATGCACAGCCGGACAGAATCGCGTTGTTTGCGCGGCGTCGCTCGGCTTGGACCGGCCGGGTGGGGGGCATCAACGATCAGGAGAATTCCTATGTCCCCATCTCTGAAAAAACTAGCACCCGTGGTTGTGATTTTGACCGCTTCCCTGGGTCTGGGCGGCTGTGCGACGAAAGGCTTCGTACGCGAGCAGGTCGCCGTCGTCAGCCAGCGCGTCGATGCGCTCGAAGCGCAGTTGCAGGCGACCGACGCCACCGCGAAACAGGCATTGACCGAAGCGCAGGCCGCATCTGGACAGGCGCAGAATAATGGCCAGCGCCTCGATCAGCTCAACGGCCGCGTCGATGGCATCGAGCAGCGGATGCAGCAGGCCCAGGCGAAGCGGCCGCGCAATTGATGCGGCACGGCCGTAATTGCTGAGATCCTGATTTTCGGCGCCGTCGCCCGCGGGCGACGGCGCCCTTCATTCGAGTGCATCGACCTATGATCAAAGTCTTCGCGGCGCTGGCGGGATTTGCGCTGACCGTTCCGGTGTCCGCGGCGTTGTCGGAGCCTGCAGCGTCAGGGCCGGCGGCGTCGCAGGTAAGTGGTGCCGAAACCCCGGATGCGGAACCCCGCTCGGAAGCCGCGACGCGGGTCGCCGATTGGGTAGCCGCGTCGGGCGACAATGGCGCCTTGCCATACATCATCATCGACAAACCTGCGGCATCGATGTTCCTGTTCGATGCCAAAGGGAAATTGCTCGGCCGCGCCCCGGTGCTCATCGGCGTCGCGCCCGGCGACGAGGCCACTCCGGGGATTGGATCGAAGGATCTCGCCGAGATCGGCCCCGCCGAGCGGACCACGCCCGCCGGGCGTTTTCTGGCGAAATTCGGGATCGCGGCGGGACGGCAGAGGGTGCTCTGGGTCGACTATGCCACGTCGGTGGCGCTCCATCCGATCCCGAAGGGCAGCCAGAAGGAACGCCGCCGCCAGCGGATGTTGTCGCCCGGCATCGACGACAACCGCATCACGTTCGGATGTATCAACGTCCCCTTGGCGCTCTATAACAAGAGCGTTCGTCCGCTTTTCCAGAAGAAGGGTGGATATGTCTATGTGCTGCCCGACACCAAGCCGCTCGAGGCGGTCTTTCCGCTCTTGCGCGTTCAGCCGCGCCCCAGTGCGGCCGCTTCCTGAGGTGCCGGTGGCTCGGCCATTGCGCTCGTCGACGCCTCTATGGGTTATCCAGCCGGTTCGACGCCGAGCAGCTCGACCGTGAACAGCAGGGTTGCGCCGCCGGGGATCGGGCCCTTGCCGACGGGGCCGTAGGCGAGCTGCCAGGGGATCGCGAGTTCGACCTTATCGCCCACGCCCATCAGCGCGACGCCTTCCTGCCAGCCTTCGATCACGCGGTTGAGCGGGAAGCTCGTCGGTTCGCCGCGCCGCACCGAGCTGTCGAATTCGCGGCCATCGGCAAAGGTGCCGACATAATGGACGGTGACGTTATCGGCCGGGCCGGGGTGTGCGCCGCTGCCGTCGCCCGCGATCCGGCGCCACCGCAGCCCGCTGGGCGTCACGCGCCAGCCGTCGGCGCCGTGGCGTTCGGCGAGCGCCGCCATCTGTTTGTTGAGGTAAGCGGTGCCTTCGGTGGGCGGTGTTTCGGCCTGCTGGGCGGAGGCGGCGGCCGGAATGCAGCTGCCCAATGCGGCAGCCGCGAGCAGCCGGTTCAAAGACGATAGATACATGAGAACTCCCTCGATCGTTGCACGCATAAACGCATCGCGGGCCGAATAGGCAATAGCCTATCGGTCGCGACATCGAGGAGCGGCAGGAACCTTCGTTGGCATCCCTCGTTTCACCTTCGTACACATCAATCAGAGACTTGAGGCGCGGCCACCGGCCGTTTCGCCATTCGGAAGACCTGTTTCGCGGGCTTTCGAAGCCGGTGCCGGGCGTCCTGCTCTGGACAATCGAAGGAGACAACAGATGTTCAAATGGGCTTTGATCTTTGCGGTGATCGCGCTGGTCGCGGCAGTGCTCGGCTTTGGCGGCGTCGCGGGTGCCGCGGCGGGGATTGCCAAGATCCTGTTCTTTGTCGGCCTTGCGCTCGTTGTCCTGTTCCTGATCCTCGGATCGGCGGCGGCGCGAAAGATCACATAAAAAATTCGGACGCCGCGGGAACCACGTCGAACCTGCGGCGTTTCATTGATCTACTCGATCGAAAGAGAAGGTAGAATCTGGTTCCTGTCTTCGGACGGAACCTAGGGAGCCCCGCCGCAGAAATGCGACGGGGCTTACCTGTTTCTGGCTACTCGATCCCATGCCGTTAGTTCATGGCTTGTCGCCCAAATGGTGCTGGATTTCGGGCCGCGAATCCGTCACTTACCGCGCACCAAAGGAACGGCGGCCGCGGGGCCGACAGGGGGATCGATGTCGAAATATCTGATACCGGCGGCGCTCGCCGGCGCGATGCTGGTCATGCCGGCGGCGGCGAAGGAGCGTTACGACGCGACGATCGTCCGGACGAGTTACGGCATCCCGCATATCACGGCAAAGGACTGGCGCGGCGCGGGCTATGGCGTCGGCTATGCCTATGCGCAGGACAATCTGTGCATGATCGCCGAGGAATTCGCGACGGTCGCGGGCGAGCGGTCGCTTCATTTTGGCCCCGAAGCCAAAGCGGTGCTGGGCTTTGCCCCCGTCGACAATCTGTCGTCCGATTTATTTTTCCGGTCGGTCATCGACCTGCCGCGCCTGCAGGCGGGCGCGAAGGCGCAGGGGCGCGAAGTGGCGCTGACGACCGACGGTTATGTCGCCGGTTATAATCGCTGGCTGCGCGAAATCGGGCCCGAGGGCGTGCCCGAGGCGTGCCGCGGCAAGGCGTGGGTGCGGCCGATCACGACCGACGACCTGCTGCGGCTCAACGAAAAGAACATGATCCTGGGGACGCTGGCGCTGGCGAGCGGCATCGCCAATGCCGCGCCGCCGGGCGGCAAGCAGGCCATGCGTCCCGGCGACGCCTTGCCCGGCCAAAATGACGTGGTCATGGGCAGCAACGGCTGGGCGTTCGGCGGCGACGTGACCGCCGACGGCCGCGGCATGGTCATCGGCAATCCCCATTTCCCGTGGACCGGGCCCAACCGATTCTGGCAGATGCATGTGACCGTGCCCGGCAAGCTCGACGTCATGGGGGTCGGGATCGCCGGCTCGCCGCTGCCGATCCTCGGCTTCAATCGCGACGTCGCATGGACGCATACGGTGACCGCGGCGCGGCATTCGACGTTGTTCCAGCTGACGATCGATCCATCGGACCCCACCGCCTATCTGGTCGACGGCAAGTCCGAGAAAATGGCCTCGCGGACGATCAGCGTGCCGATGGGCGGCGGTGCCGCCGCGACGCGCACGCTCTATTCGACACGCTATGGCCCGCTTGTGGTTTTGCCCGCGTCGGGTCTCGCGTGGAATGCCACCACCGCCTTTGCGGTGCGTGAGGGCAATAAGGGCAACCAGCGCGCGCTGGGCACATGGGTGCGCATCGCGCGGGCGCGCAATGTCGGCGAGGTCCGGGCAGCGGTCGAGCAAACGCTGGGCATTCCCTGGGTCAACACGATCGCCGCCGACCGCAACGGCGACGTGCTGCACGCCGATGTGACGGTGGTTCCCAATTTGTCGGCGGAGAAGATGAAAGCGTGCGCGACCCCGCTGTCGGCGCTGTCCGCGGATCGAATGACGCTGCTCGACGGCGCGCGATCGTCGTGCGACTGGGATACCGCACCGGGGACGCCCGTTCCCGGAATGATGCCCGCCGCGTCGCAGGCGGTCTATGCGCGGCGCGACTATGTCGCGAACAGCAACGACAGCTACTGGATGAGCAACGCCAAGATGCCGCACGCGCCGCTGTCGCCGATCCTCGGCCGCGCGGAGAGCCTCTTGTCGCTGCGCACGCGGTCGAACTTTATCGAACTCGATCGCATGCTGAACGGCGAGGGGGGCAAGCCGGGGGTCAAGGTCGATCATGCCGCGGCGAAGGAACTGACCTTTGCCAACAAGAGCCTGGCGGCCGAGCTGGCGATGGACCGGTTGCTGGGCCTCTGCCGCGGCAAGTCCGACGTCGCGCGCGGATGCCAGGCGCTGGAAGGATGGGACCGCCGGTTCGACGTCGACAGCCGCGGCGCCTATCTGTTCACCGTCTTCTGGAAAGCGGCGAGCCGTATCCCCGACCTGTGGGGCGTGGCGTTCGACGTCGCCGATCCCGTTCATACGCCCCGCGACATGGTGACGACCGGCGACACCGCGACGAAGCTGCTCGCCGCGCTGGGCGCCGCGACGGCGCAGCTCGACAAGGAGGGGATCGCGCTCGACGCGCGCTGGGGTGATGTCCAGTTCGCGCCGCGCGGCAAGGAACGGATCGCGGTGCATGGCGGCGAGGGCGGTGCGGGCGTGCTCAACTTCCAGGCGTCGAACCCGGTGCCGGGCGGCATCACGCCGTATCATGGGTCGAGCTATATCCAGATCGTCGGGTTCGATGACGCCGGTCCCGTCGCCGATGCGGTGCTCAGCTATTCGCAGTCGCCCGATCCGGCCTCGCCGCATTTCGCCGATCAGACGCATCTCTATTCGGAAAAGAAATGGCATCGCCTGCCCTTCGGTACGGCGGAAATCGCCGCCGATGCGGCCGGCAAGCCGGTGCGGATCAGGGAGTGACGGCGCCGTAGCCGGGCGCGGGGGCGCGCCGATTTTCTCCCACCCGTGTCAATTCGGGGGCGAACCGAAGGCAGGGCTCCGATCGTGGCGGATCGATGGATGCTGCGGTACGTTGCTGGGGACAGGGTAGATTCCCTTGGACGGAGAATGACATGGTCATGCTAAGGAAACTCGCAATATCACTCGCCGCAGCGTCTATGATCGTCGCGCCTGTTGTCGCCTCTGCAGCGCCCGTCGCGCGCGCTGCGTCGGGCTCGGACGGCCAAAACGAACTTGAGGGCAATTCGAGCTGGATCATCGGGCTTGTCGGCCTGCTGGTTGGCATCGGCGCGATCATCCTGGTCGCCGACAAAGACGACGATTCCCCCGTAAGCCCATAGGGTCATATTCGCGGGAGGGCAGCCGGACCAGCACGGGTTGCCCTCTTTCAACACTCTGCCGCGCGGCATGAACGGCCGACCTGTTCAGGCCGCGCGGTGCCATTGCCAGCCGGTCGCTGATTGCGGATTGGCGGGCAGTGAGGGACGGGCGGCGGAGATTCGGCAGCGATGGCAGGGGGATATAAGGCAGCGGCGGCCTTGGGTGTGGCGCTGCTTTGGGGATGTAGCGGTGCAGCTACAGAAGGTTCCGACGGCAAGGCAGTCGCGGCGCAGGTCGTTCAAGAAGGCCAGGGGAAACCCTATGCCCTGCTGGGCAGCGAGGTTTGGGACGTGCCTGATCCGGTTTCGGGTCGGGTTTATCAGGTCTTCGTCAGCCTTCCGTCCTCTTATGCAAAGGATCCACAACGCGCCTATCCGGTGCTCTACGTCACTGATGCCGACTATGCCTTCCCGGTCGTCCGGCAAATTGCTCGGCGATTGAACGTCGAAGGCCCGAAGGTGCAGGAGTTCATTCTGGTCGGCTTGTCCTATGCCAAGGGCGACGATCCGGTGCAGAGTCGGCGGCGTGACTATACCCCGACCGCCGAAGGGCCGAGCGACGCGCCGGCCGACGCGGTCCACGGCGGGGGCGCCGCATACCAGACCTATTTGCGCGATCAGGCTATGCCTTTTGTTGCGCGCCGCTATCGAACCGATTCCCGGCAAAAGCTGTTTCTCGGCCATTCCTACGGTGCCCTTCTGGGGACACAGATATTGTTCACCGAACCCGAAATGTTCAGCGGCTATATCCTGGGAAGCCCGTCGCTTTGGTACGGCAAGCGGCATATGTTCGCGCTGGAAAAGGCCTATGCGGCAGCAAACCGCGACATGCCGGTGAAAGTCTATGTCTATACCGGCGAATATGAAGCGGCGCGCGCCGCCGATCCGCGCTTCAACAAGCGCGTGGATATGGTTGGGGACAGCAATGCGCTGGTCGAAATACTGAAACGGCGCGCCTATCCGGGGCTGCAAATCCGGGCGGACGTGCTGAATGACGAGGACCATGTGTCGGTCGCGCCGCGCGGCTTCACCAAGGGGATGACTTATCTGCTCCCGGTGCCGCTTGCGGCGAAATGAACGGCAGGGGGTTTTTGCGACAGTTTGCGACAATTTTCCGTCGATCCGGCACGTCGCTGGGACAAACCGCGCCTAGAACGGCTTCATCGGGTTCCGGCTCATTCCCGGACAGACCCATGAAGGAGTTCGTTACGTGAACAAGAAAACCTCGCTCTTTACGCTCGCCGCCGCATTGGTGGCCGTGCCCGTTCTTGCCGCACCCGGCGCCGACGGCAATGCCGTGCAGACCCGAGCCGACGCGCAGGCCCGGGCTACGCAGATGTTCGCCAAGATGGATGCGAACAAGGATGGCAAACTCGACGCCACCGACCGCGCCGCGCAGCGTGCCGAGCGGCAGGCGAAAATCTTCGCCAGCCTCGACGCCGACGGCAATGGGAGCATCAGCAAGGCCGAATGGGACAAGCATGGCGCCGATCGTGCCGCCAAGCGCGCCGAACGCGGTGAAAAGCGTGCCGAAGCCGGTGAAGCCGGCGAAGGCAAGCGTCACGGCATGCGCGGCGGTCATGGCAAGCGCGGTGGTCACCACGGCATGGGCGGCCGCATGATGGGCAAGGCCGACACCGATGGCGACAAGGCGATCAGCCAGGCCGAGTTCCAGACCGCTGCGCTGGCGCGTTTCGACGCCGCTGACGCGAACAAGGATGGTCAGGTGACCGCCGAGGAACGTCAGGCCCAGCGCGGCGCATGGCGCGCCAAGCGCGGCGCGGCTCCGGCCGCTCCCGCGAGCCAGTAAGCCATTTGGCAGGGACTCGGCGGCAAAGCGTAGGGCCTTCCTCCCCTCCCGGCATTGCCTTTGGCGCCGGTCCCTGTCAGCTATCGCCCATCGGCCCCCCCGGCCGGTGGGCGAACTAGCATTTCTTTTGACGGAAACCCGATGACCGATAGCGACACGCCCCGCATCCTGCTGATCGATGACGAGCCGTCGATCCGCGAGCCGCTGGGAGAATATCTGACCGCGCAGGGTTTTGCGGTGACCGACGTCGCGAGCGCCGCCGAAGCGCGATCGGTGCTGCGCGCGCAGGGCGTCGACCTGGTCGTCAGCGACATCATGATGCCCGGCGAGGACGGCCTGTCGCTGACCCGCCATTTGCGCGAGACGAGCAGCATTCCCGTCATCCTGCTGACCGCGCGCGCCGAGGATACCGAGCGGATCATCGGGCTGGAGATCGGCGCCGACGATTATGTCGTCAAACCCTTCAACCCCCGCGAGCTGGTCGCGCGCATCCGCACCGTGCTGCGCCGCACGCAGCAGGGCGGGCGCGCGCTCGATCCGGGCGGCACCTATTATGCTTTTGGCGACTGGGTGCTGCGCGAAGTCGAGCGCGTGCTGGTCGATGGCGAAGGCAATGAGGTCGCGCTGTCGTCGGGCGAATATCATCTGCTCCACGCGCTGGTCCGCCATCCGCGGCAGGTGATGAGCCGCGACCGCCTGCTCGACATGGTGCGCGGGCGCGAGGCCGATATCTTCGACCGCGCGATCGACAATCTGGTCAGCCGGCTGCGCAAGAAGATCGAGGTCGACGCCGCGCATCCGCAGATCGTCAAAACGGTGTGGGGCGGGGGCTATACGCTGGCGTGCGAGGTCAAGCGGATGGGCCCGGCGGCGTGAAACTGCGGTTGTGGCCCAAAAGCCTTGTCGGCCAGCTCGTCTTTGCGGTCGCGGTGATGCTGTTCGTCGCGCAGGCGATCAATTTCGTGCTGCTGTCGCGCGGGATGCGGCAACAGACCCTGGCGCACGGCGGCGGCATGGCCGTCGCGCGGATCATCGATGCGATCGAGCGCGACCGGCGCGGCGACTTCAGGCCGCCGCGGAACGAACGCGAGCGGCACGAGGCGCGCGAGCGTGCCCAGAAGCTGGTGATCTCCGATCATCCCCCCCCGATCTCCGTCGGCGCCGTCCGGGTGCCCGACCTTGCCGCCTATGTCGAAGGTTTGCTCGGCGAGACCAATATTCCTGCGACCATGGTCGACGCGTGGGCGCTCCCGCCGCGCGAACGGCAGCGACTGCGCCGGCCCGCCTTTCCAGATCGGGCCGTCATTGTCGTCGCGAAGGTCGACGGGCGCTATTTCGCGGTGCGAACGCGGATTGCTGCGGGCGGCAACCGGCTGCAGGGTTTCCTCGTCTGGCAGACGCTGTCGCTCTATCTGTTGCTGCTGGTTCCGATCATGCTGATCGCGTGGCGCGCGGCGCGGCCGCTGCGCGACCTGACGCGCGCCGCGCGCGCCAATCCGGCGCTGCGCGATGCCGAGCCGCTCGAGGAAGAGGGGCCGTCGGATGTGCGCGAGCTGATCGGTGCGTTCAACGCCTATCGCGGCCGAATTTCGGCGATGCTGTCGGATAAGGACCGGATGCTCGGTGCCGTCGGCCACGATTTGCGCACCCCGCTCGCCAGCCTGCGCGTGCGTGTCGAGCAGGTCGAGGAGGAGACGCTGCGCGACAAGATGATCGCGAGCATCGAGGAAATGACCGCGATGCTGAGCGATATTTTGGCGCTGGCGCGATCGGGTGCGGGAACCGAGGCGCGCGAGCGTATCCCGCTGCGCGAATTGATCGGCGAACTCGCGGCCGATTATCAGGAGCGCGGCAAGGATGTCGAAATCGGCGATATTGCCGACGCCGCCGTGCTGGCGCGGCCGATGCTGCTCAAGCGTGCGCTGCGCAATCTTGCCGACAATGCGATCGCTTATGGCGTGCGGGCGCGGCTGTCGGTTGACACCGACGGAGCATTGGCGCGGATTATCGTTTCCGACGACGGCCCCGGCCTGACCGACGAGCAGATCAAGACGCTGATCGAACCCTTCGCACGCGGCGAACAATCGCGCAATCGCGCGACCGGCGGTGCCGGGCTGGGCCTGTCGATCGCACGCGACATCGCCGAGGGTGAGGGCGGGGTGTTGGCGCTGAGCAATCGTTCCGGCGGCGGTCTCGATGCGGTGATCGCGCTGCCGGTTCAGGCGTAGATCGCGATCGCCTGACTGCCGCTGAGGACGGGTTCCCCGGCGCGGTTCCACAGCATCATGTCCTGCACCGACAGCCCGTGGCGAGCATAGCCCGTCTTGGCTGACAGCAGCCACCAGCCATCGTCGGTCGTCGGCGCGCCGGTGAGCATATTGACCGTCCAGTTCATCGAGCTGATCGGCCCGAATTCGGTGAACAGCGCCATCGCCGCGGGGGGAAGGGCGTCGCCCATCGCGAGCAGCGCGACCGCCGGATGGCACGCGGGCTCCTCGACGAAGCGAACCCAGGTCAGATATTCGCCGACATCGCTTTTCCACCCGAAGCGCGGGCCGGTGGTCGGGCGCATGTCGAAATGGCGCGTGAAAGACGGGCGCGCGTGATGATCGGGCACCGGTGCGAGCGTCTCGGGGGCGGGCGCGTCGGGCACCGACAGGCGATCATGGTCGAGGTGGCTCTTGCGGTCGCCTGAAAAGGCGAAGACCGCAGCGGTGCCGAAGCCCTGATCGCTCGACACGCCGGCGTCGATGAACAGCGAAGATTTCGACTGGCGCAGCACGCGCGTTTCGACGGTGCAATCGCCGCCGACGGGGCCGACGAAGCTGATCTGCGCATAACGCAGCGGCGTGTCGGTCGGGTGGAGCGCCATCGTGCCCGCGAGCGCGACCGCCGAGCTGATCCCGCCATAGGCGGTGCGCCCCTGCATCCATCCTTCGTCGATATGCGCCTTGGCCACGCCCTCTTCGGTGCTCAGTGTCGAGAGCAGCGCGTCGAGCGCGCTGGGAGAGATCGTCATGTTGTCTTCAGTCCTCGATCTGGAAAGTCAGTCCGGCATTGGCCGTCAGCCGCTCGATCAATGCGTCGCCGAGCAGCGCACCCGGGGTCCAGATGCCGCCTTGGCCCTTGTCCGCGAGCAAAGCGATGCCCGTTTCGGCGAGCATCTTCGACGTCGAGCCATAGCCGGGGTCGCGGTCGCCCTGGACGCTTGCACGAACGCTCGTCCCGTCGGGATATTCGCCGACGAAGAGGATGTCGTAGAAGCCGTTTTCGCGCTCTTCCTTGCTCGGGCCTTCGCCCGGCTGGAGCTTGGATTCGCCGAACGGGTTCGCCTTGGCAATCGCTTCCGCCATCGCTTTCCCGGCGTCGCCGATCGTCGTCATCATCATCTCGTCGTAGACGAGGTCCGCGCCCCATGCATGACCGAGCAGGAAGTTGGTGCGGTGGACATTCTTGGTGTTGATCGCCGCCATGACGAAGGGCGCCGTCCACGTTCCCGTCGCGCTGTCATATTCGGGGATCAGCCCGGTCGGCTGAGACGGTCCTTCGAAGCCCGGGGTCAACGCGAACGAGGATTTGAGCAGCAGTGCAAGCGAGGGTTTGCGCGCGATTGCCTTCATCGTTTCGGTGAGGCTGGCGATCGTGCCGCCCGAGGCGCCGCCTGCCATCTTGCGCACGCGGCCCTTGACGCGCGGTGCGGGCTTGCCGTGGCGTTTTACCGCTTCGGCCTGCAGGAAATGGACGCCGAGGTCGAACGGGATGCTATCGAAGCCGCAGCTGAAGGTGATGCGCGCCCCCGATGCCTTGGCCGCGTCCTGATGTTCGTCGATCATCTCGCGCATCCAGCCGGGCTCGCCGCAAAGGTCGGCATAGGCGGTGCCCGCCTTTACGCACGCGGCAACGAGTTCGCCCCCGTAAAGCTGGTACGGGCCGACGGTGGTCAGGATGACCTCGGCGCGCGCCGCCATCGCATCGAGACTCGCCGGATCGCTTGCATCGGCGACGACGAGCGGGGTGTCCTTGGGCGCGCCGATCAGATCACGCACCTCAGCAAGCTTGTCGGCGCTGCGCCCCGCCATCGCCCATTTCGGCGCATCCTTGCGGCCCGCATAATGGGCGGCGACATATTCGGCGACAAGGCGCCCGGTGAAACCGGTCGCGCCATAGACAATGATGTCGAACTCGCGGGTCCCCGCCATGGCTATCCTCCCTTTACGTAAACGTTAAGTGGAGGCTAGCGCAGGCGGGGAAGCTTGCCAAGCGCGAAGGTCTAGCGGCGCCAGAAGGGGCGTTTTTCTAACACTACGGGCGTCCCGATCGCTTCGGCGCGGCCCTCGGCGCGCGCGGCGCG
Organism: Sphingopyxis sp. Root154; assembly: GCF_001427105.1. Lineage (GTDB taxonomy): Bacteria > Pseudomonadota > Alphaproteobacteria > Sphingomonadales > Sphingomonadaceae > Sphingopyxis. The sequence continues at coordinate 501,687 of NZ_LMGI01000001.1, read as the reverse complement.
CAGTTCGGCGTCGCTCGCATGCTGCTGTGCCCGATGCGTGGCGAGCTCGTCGCGGCGGCGCTGGCGCAGCGCGTCGTAGCTCCAGCGCGTGTGGCCATAGCCGAAGAGGCAGAGCAGGCCGCCCGCGATCGCCAGATTCTTCATCGCCGCCATCGCCTGCACCGGGTCGGTGAACTCGCGGTGGAAGAAGAGGATGGTGGCAAGGACGAAGCCCGCGAGCAGGATCGACACTAGGCGCACGGCGATGCCGAGCGCGATGCAGATGCCCGCGATGAGTTCGAACAGGCCGACCGGGATGGCGAGACCACCGGGCAGGCCGGAGGTCGCGATCATCGCGGTGGTGTCGGACACATGGATCAGCTTGTTGATCCCCGACACGATGAAAATCAAGGCAATGAACAGGCGGCCGATGAAGACAGCGATCATGGACATGGGCATTCCTTCCCTAGAGCGCCCCGTCCGCTTGTGCAGACAGGACGCTTGGGGAGGCGATGGGTTCCGCCGGCCTTAGCGCGGGGTGAAGACGAGTTCGGCGACCTCGCAGTCGCTGCAATCGATGGCGCGGAGGGTGGCAGCGCCGGGCCCGGCGGGCAGGTCGACATCGGCGAGCTTGGCGACCTGCCATGCCGTACTCGCGGGAATGGCGACGCCGCGCTCGTCGATGCCGATGCGGCCGCCCTTGGCCGAGCGCACGCGCGCTGTGACGGTCCAGCGGCCGGCCTTCGCGACATCGGCGCTGTAGCGCATATATTCGCCGGTGACGAAATCGCTGACATAGGGCGTGCCGTCGGCGGCGCGCGCAATATCGACGCCGTCGTTGCGGTAGGTCGTGCCATTGTTCCACGGTGTCCGCTCGCCGCCGGTCGCGACGTGGTAATTGGCGTCGACGCTGTCATGATAGGCGACGCCCGGCGGGCCAAGGTCGTAGTCGGCGGCGGCGATGGTCAGCGGTTTGCTGTCCAGTGTGCGGGCGGCAAAGGGCCGATGGCTCGCATCGCGCGGCTGGCGGAACATTGCGTCGATGACGTCGGGCTTCGGGATATTCTTGTCGAAGCGGATGTTTTCGGCGAGCTGCATCATCGCGGCATATGCCTCGTCGGCGCCGGGCTTGGGTCCCTTGCCGGTCATCCACGCGACGATCTGCATCCAACCGTCGCCCGCGACGATCTCGAGCGGCTGGTTGAAGCCGATCTTCTTCCATGGCCAGAAATTCCAACCGGTGCCGTCACCTTCGACGAGCGCGATCGCATCGCGAAACCAGCCATTGCTGTTCTCTCCCGATTCGCCGAGCCAGATCGGGCGATTATAGCTGGTGCGTAGCGCCTTGATCTCGGCGATGCTCGCAGCGTCGTTGCGGTTCCAGTATTTGTGGAAGCTCAGCACCAGATTGGCGTCCCACGCGGGCGGCAGGCCCTTGTAATTATTGCCCCAGCAATTGCCCTCGATGATCACGATATGCTGCTTGTCGACCTGGCGGATCGCCGCAGTGATCCTCTGTTGCAGGCTCCAGACCGCCGTGTTTTCGGTTTCGTCACAGCCATTGCCCTTGCCGGGGGTGGCAAAGCTCCAATTGGGTTCGTTGATCAGGTCGTAGCCGCCGATCCACGGCTCGTCCTTGTAGCGCGCAGCGAGCTTGGTCCACAGCATTACGGTCTTGCGCTGGTTTTCTTCGCTTTGCCAGAGCGACGGTTTGGCGGGGTCGCGGTCGGAGATCGCGAGGTCATTGCCCTGGCCACCCGGCGCGGCGTGGAGGTCGAGAATCAGGTACATGCCGTTCGCCTTACTCCACGCGAGCAGGCGGTCGATGCGTTGGAAACCTTCCTCGTGCCATGTGTCTTCACCGGCTTTGGGTTCCTTGTCGGCGGGCAGGGTGAGCTGGTCGAAATGGATTGGCAGCCGCACCGAGTTGAAGCCCCATTTTGCCATCGCGGCGATGTCGGCCTCGGTCGTGTGGTTGTCGAGCCAGGAGCGGTAGAATTGGGCGGTGCGTTGCTCGCCGACGAGTTCGACGAGTTTCGCGCGGATCTTGTGCTGCTGGCCGACCTCGCCGAGCTTCAGCATATAGCCTTCCTGGAGCATCCAGCCGCCGAGCCCCATGCCGCGAAGGATGACGGGTTTGCCCGATCCGTCGACGATCTGCGTCCCCTCGACCTTCAGAAAGCCTTCGGCGTGCGCGGTGGTGGAGCAAAGCAGTGTGGCGATTGCCAGCGCGACGGCACGGAAGTTCATGGCCTCATCCCCATTTTGATTTATGGGAACGTTATCAATTTTCGCTGTGAGGGCAAGCGCGTTAGCGTAAGTCGCGGTATCAAAGCTTGGGCAGCGTGACGCCCTTTTGTCCCATATATTTGCCCGCGCGGTCGGCGTAGCTCGTCTCGCACGGCTCATTACCCTGAAGGAACAGGAACTGGCACGCGCCCTCGTTGGCGTAGATCTTGGCGGGCAGGGGGGTGGTGTTCGAAAATTCGAGCGTCACATGGCCTTCCCAGCCGGGCTCGAGCGGCGTGACATTCACGATGATGCCGCAGCGCGCATAGGTCGACTTGCCGAGGCAGATGACGAGCACGTCGCGCGGGATGCGGAAATATTCGACCGTGCGCGCAAGCGCGAAGCTGTTCGGCGGGATGATGCACACGTCGGTTTCGCGGTCGACGAAATTCTTCGGATTGAAATCCTTGGGATCGACGATCGTGCTGTCGACGTTGGTGAAGATCTTGAACTCAGGTGCAACGCGCGCATCATAGCCATAGGAGGAGAGGCCGTAGCTGATGCAGCCGTCGCGGCGCTGCGCCTCCACGAAAGGCTCGATCATGCCCTGCGTCCGGGCGGCTTCGCGAATCCATTTGTCGGAAAGAATGGCCATGGCGCTTTCTTGTCGGGGGCCGCGCGATTGCGCAAGCGGTCAGTCGGCGATGAGGCCAAGATCCTTGGGCCCGAAGGCGGCCGGCAGCAATTGGCTGAGGCGGTAGGTCATGACCTCCTTGCCGTCACCCGAGGCGCAATGGACGAGGATATCGGTCTGCGACTGCTCGGCCGCTTCGTTGAGGATCTGGCGGCAACGGCCGCACGGATTGACCGGGGCGGCGCCCAGCAATTCGTCGCCATGAGGGCGCCCGCCGACGATCGCGACCTCGGCGAGTTCGCCGATCCAGCCCTCGTTGACGATCTTCGCCACCGCCACGGTTTCGGCGCAGAGGGTGAGGCCGTAGCTCGCATTCTCGACATTGGCGCCGGTGACGATGTCGCCATTCTTGAGCAGCAGCGCGGCGCCGACATGAAAGCCCGAATAGGGGGCATAGGCGCGGCTCGCGGCGTCGCGCGCGGCGTCGATCAGGGCATCACGGTCCTCGGTCATCGCATCTCTCCTTGCGGGCGCAGCGCGTTCCAGCCGACGGTGCCCTCGGCGCCCGACAGGCGCACATAGTCGTTCGCCTGCCACATAGCCCAAGGGTGTGCACCATAATCGGGTTCGAAGAAATCGCGGCGCAGCCATGTGGTACGCGCGATGCCTTGCGTCACCTTGTAATCGCTCTCGAACGCCGGGCCGGGGGCGATCACGCTCTGTTTGCCCATATGCGCTTCGATCTGCGCCAGAAATGTGGCGAGTTCGGAGAGCAGAAGCGCGCGCGTTGGCCGGTCGGGGCAGCGATCGGCATAATCGAGCCAGACGACGGCGGGCAGCGCGTCGGCGCGGCGCGGCACGTGGCGGATGAAATTGGCGGCCTGATCGGTCGCGAGCTGGCAGAGGCTGTAGCGGTGGATCGCGCCCGCCTGCACGCCGGCTTCACGGGCGCTTGTCATGTTGCGTGCGAACTTCGGGTCTACGGCCGCCGATCCGTCGGTTCCCATAATGTAAGCGAAATCAGCGCCCGCGGCCTTGATCGACCCCCAATGGACATCGCCGTTGCCCGCGTCGATCGTCACCCCCTGCGTCGGATAGAGCGCGCGGTCGGGGGTCCAGCGCGCGGCCCACCAGAGTGCAAGGCCGGCAGCGAAGAGCAACAGCACGATCGCGGCGCCGATCCGGCGCAACAGGCGCGCGATCGCGGCGCGCCACGCGCCAGCGATCTGTGCCGTCTTTCCGCCCCTGATTGCCCCCGTCGCCATCGCTAGCCCTTGATGTGCAGCACGCAGATCAGCGTGAACAATCGTCGCGCCGTGTCGAAATCGACCGCGATCTTGCCGTCGAGCCGGTCCATCAGCATTTCGGCCGCCTCGTTATGCAGGCCGCGCCGCGCCATGTCGACGGTCTCGATCTGTTGCGCAGTCGAGGTCTTGATCGCCTGATAATAGCTGTCGCAGATCGCGAAATAGTCGCGGATCGGACGGCGGAAGCGTCCAAGGCCGAGGATGATCGCCTCGAGCGGCGACCCATCTTCGCGTGAAATTTCAAAGATGAGGCGGCCTTCCTCCACACGTAGCATGAGGCGGTAGGGGCCGGCATAGCCATCCTCATGTCCGCGCTGCGGCACGAACTTGTTGTCTTCGATCAGGTCAAAGATTGCGACGCGGCGTTCCTGCTCGACGTCGGGATTCCGCCAGACGATCGACCCCTCGTCGAGTTCGACCGAAATGATCCGTTGTTTCGAAGGGTCTGCGTCGCTCATGCTGTTCGTGCTTCTACTTGGCCGGGGGCGAAGGGCAAGCCGACTTATTCACAGCATTCCACAGTTATGATAGGCAGGGCGACATCGCCGGTTGCGCCGCCTCGGGCACCGGCCCATGAAGACAGCGATGCCCGAACTAGCCCTTATCCCGACCGCCGTTGCCAGTGGCGACGAGCGCCAGATGCCGCGCAATATCGAGGCCGAGGCCGCGTTCCTCGGCGCGATCCTGATCGACAACCGAGTCGTCGAGGATCTGCCGGTCGCGCTGACCCCCGACCATTTCTTCGAACCGCTCCACGGCCGGATTTTTCAGCAGACGATGGCGCTGATCGAGCGCAACAGCATCGCGACCCCGGTGACGCTCAAGCCCTATTTCGAGGCGGACGAGGCGATGAAGGCGGTCGGCGGCGTCGGCTATCTCGCGCAGCTGACCGGCAGCGGCGCCGGCCTGATCGGCGCGCGCGACTTTGCGCGGCAGATTTTCGACCTCGCGCTGCTCCGCGAACTCGCGGGTGTCGGGCGCACGCTCGTCGACAATGCGCTCGACACCAGCGAGCGCGTCGATCCGCAGGCGCAGATCGAAGAAGCCGAAACCGCGCTCTACCGCGTCGCGGGCGGCGAGGCCGAGATGGGGTCGGTCAAAAGCTTCAACCAGGCGAGCCTCACCGCGCTGCAGGCCGCGGAGCGCGCGCTCAATTCGGGCGGCCATTTGTCGGGGATCACCACGGGCATCGGCAGCATGAACGCCAAGATTGGCGGCATGCACAATTCGGACTTGATGATCCTTGCCGGACGTCCGGGCATGGGCAAGACGTCGCTCGCGACCAATATCGCGTACAACGCCGCCGAGCGTTTTCGCCGCGACGAGGACGACGGCATCCTGCCCGAGAAGAATATGGGCGCGAAGGTCGCCTTTTTCAGCCTCGAAATGTCCGCCGACCAGCTCGCGACGCGCGTGCTCGCCGAACAATCGGGGGTGTCGGGCGAGGCGCTGCGCATGGGCAAGATCAGCAAGGAGCAGTTCCAGCAACTGAGCCGCGCTGCGCAGCAGCTCCAGACTCTGCCCTTGTTCATCGACGATACGCCCGGGCTGACGATCGCCGGGCTGCGCACGCGCGCGCGACGTTTGCAGCGGCGCCACGGCATCGGCTTCGTCATCGTCGACTATCTCCAGCTTTTGCAGGGCTCGTCAAAAAGTGGCGACAACCGCGTGCAGGAAATTTCGGAAATTTCGCGTGGTTTAAAGACGCTGGCGAAGGAACTTCATGTGCCGGTGATGGCGCTGTCGCAGCTCAGCCGCGCGGTTGAAAGCCGCGAGGACAAGCGTCCGCAGCTCTCCGACCTTCGTGAATCGGGCTCGATCGAACAGGACGCCGACATGGTGCTCTTCGTGTTCCGCGAGGATTATTATGTCGCCGCGAAGGAGCCCAAGCGCCCGATCGAGGGCGACGATGTGAAGATTCACGCCCAGCATGAGGAATGGGCGGCCGAAATGGAGCGCGTCTTCGGGCTCGCCGAAGTGATCGTGGCTAAATCGCGCCACGGCTCGACCGGCAAGATTCGCATGCACTTCGAGGCGAAGACGACGAAGTTCAGCGACCTCGCCGACGACAGCATGGCGTTCGAGGATTATGAGTAGGGCGGTTTAGAACGCCGGGTCGTTCGCGGGATCGTCGTCGATCGGCGTCACCTCGGTGTGGATGCCGCATTCGGTCTTGTCCCAGCCGCGCCAGCGGCCCGAGCGCGGGTCTTCGCCCGGCTTGACCTTCGACGTGCACGGCGAGCAGCCGATCGAGGGATAGCCTTCGGCCTCGAGCGGGTGGCGCGGCAGGTCATGCGCCTCGAAATAGGCGTCGAGCTCTTCGCGCGTCCAGTTGGCGAGCGGGTTGAATTTCAGGCGGCCGGTTGAACCGTCGAGTTCGAAGCGCGCGAGGCCCTGCCGCGTCGACGACTGGAAACCCTTGCGGCCGGTGATCGAGGTGTCGAAATCGGTCAGCGCCTTTTCGAGCGGTTTGACCTTGCGGATTTCGCAGCAGCCGTCGGGGTCGTACGACCAGCGCAGTTCGGTCGCGTCCTTCGCGGCGAGATCCTCGGCATCGGGCGTCAGGTTGACGATATTGAGCCCGAGCTTCGCGGCGAGTTCGTCGCGGTAGGCGAGCGTTTCGGGAAAATGCTTGCCGGTGTCGAGGAACAGCACGGGCATGTCGGGTGCGGCGCGCGTCACCAGATGGAGCAGCACCGCGCTCTCGGCGCCGAAGCTCGAGACGATTCCGGTCTCGCCGAGCAGCCCTGCGCCGATCACGCTCGTCACCACCTCGGCGGCGTCCTGGCCGCGGAAGAGATTGTTCAGGCGAATGACGTCGGCTTGGGTGAAGCGCGGCGCCACGTCGATCCGGTCGCGGGTGCGGTCTTCGCTGCCTTTGCGCGGAGAGGTCTTCACGTCAGCCATGCCTCAGCTTCCAGATCGGCTTCGCGCCGTCGGCGGCGCCCTGATAATGTTCCGGCCAGCGCGCGAGCGCCGCCTCGACATCGGCGGCGTTGAGTTCCTTCTCCGGCGCGAACGTGTCGAAGCCGCAGCGCTTCATATAGGCGATCTGGTCGACGAGGACGTCGCCCCGCGCGCGCAACTCGCCGGCGTAGCCCGCCTCGCGGAGGATGCGCGCCGACGAATAACCGCGGCCGTCGCGGAACTTGGGAAAGGCGACCTCGATCAGCGCGAGCCGGTCGAGATGCGGGATCAGCGCGCGCGCGTCCTCATCGGGTTCGAGCCGCACCGCGGTCGCGTTCGATTGCGACAGGAAGGCGTCGAGGGTGACCGCGGGCTCTTCGCCGTCGGAATGGATATGCTCAACCATAGATCGCCTCCTTGAAAGGGGCCATGCCGACGCGGCGGAAGGTGTCGACGAAGCGCTCGCCCTCATTCCGCTCGGCGAGATATTTGTCGGTGACGCGCTCGATCGCATCGACGACGCCGTCCTCGTCGAAACCGGGGCCGGTGATCGTGCCGAGGCTGACGTCCTCCGCGCCCGATCCGCCGAGCGACAGCTGGTAGTTTTCGGTGCCTTTGCGGTCGACGCCGAGGATGCCGATGTGGCCGGCATGGTGATGCCCGCACGCGTTGATGCAGCCCGAAATCTTGAGCTTGAGCTCGCCAAGGTCTCGCTGGCGCGCCGGATCGGCGAAGCGCTGGGCGATCTTCTGTGCGACCGGGATTGAGCGCGCATTGGCGAGGCTGCAATAATCGAGGCCGGGGCAGGCGATGATGTCGCTGATCAGGTCGAGGTTCGGCGTGGCAAGCCCCGCGGCGTCGAGCGCCTGCCAGACGGCATAGAGATCGGCCTTGCGAACGTGCGGCAGGACGATGTTCTGCGCGTGGGTGACGCGCAGCTCGTCATGGCTGTATTTCTCGGCCAAGTCGGCCATCAGGTCGATCTGCGCCGAGCTGGCGTCGCCGGGGATGCCGCCGACGGGTTTCAGGCTGATGTTGACGATCGCGTGGCCCGAAACCTTATGTTTCGCGACATTCTGGTCGACCCAGACGGCGAAATCGGGATCGCTGCGATCGATCTCGTCGGGCGCCGAGGCGTCGAGCGGCGGCGGCGCGAATTGCGCCGCAATTCGATCGAATTCGGCCTTCGGCGGATCGATGCCGAGCGACTTCACATGCTTGAACTCTTCCTCGACCTGGCGGCGATATTCGTCGGCGCCAAGCTCGTGGATCAGGATCTTGATGCGCGCCTTGTAGATATTGTCGCGGCGGCCATAGCGGTTGTAGACGCGCAGGCATGCCTCGGCGTAGCTCAGCATGTCGTCGAGCGGCACGAAGTCCTTGATCAGCGGTGCGATCATTGGGGTGCGGCCCATGCCGCCGCCGACGTAGAAAGCGGCGCCGTGCTGACCGTCCTTTTCGACGATCTGGATGCCGATGTCATGGAGGCGCATCGCGGCGCGATCTTCATTGGCCGCGATCACGGCGATCTTAAACTTGCGCGGCAAATAGCTGAATTCGGGATGGAAGCTCGACCATTGGCGGAGCAATTCGGCCCATGGACGCGGATCGGTGATTTCGTCGGCGGCGGCACCGGCCCACTGGTCCGAGCTGATGTTGCGGATGCAATTGCCGCTCGTCTGGATCGCGTGCATCTCGACCGATGCCAGATCTTCGAGGATCGCGGGCGCGTCCTCGAGCTTGATCCAGTTGTACTGGATGTTCTGGCGGGTGGTGAAATGACCGTAATCGCGATCGTACTTGCGCGCGATGTGCGCGAGCATACGCATCTGGCGGCTGTCGAGCGTCCCGTACGGCACCGCGACGCGCAGCATATAGGCGTGAAGCTGGAGATAGAGGCCGTTCATCAGCCGCAGTGGCTTGAACTGGTCCTCGGTGATTTCGCCAGCAAGGCGGCGGCGCACCTGGTCCGAAAACTCGGCGACGCGGGCATCGACCATCGCATGGTCATATTCGTCATATTTATACATGTCAGATCACCCAGTCGCCGGCCGCGGGATCGGCGGGTTTCAATGTCAGGTCGGGGCGCACAGTCGGCCCCAATGCGCGGATACGGTCCTTGATATGCGCCGGGCGCGGGCCGTCGGCGGTTTGTTCGCCGTTGATGATATAGGGGGCGTTGACGCGGCGTGCGCCTTCCTCGGCGGCGAGGATCGCCTCGCCATGCTCGCCGACGTCGGCGGCGTCCTCGATATGCAGCGACCAGTCGCTACCCGTCCACCAGGTGACAAATCCTGTTTTCAGGTCATTGCCCGTGAGCAGTTTCATGTGAAATCCCTTATTTGTTCGGAGACGCCCGGCGCGCCAAGGCAGTCGAGCGCGTCGGCGCGCGCCGCGACCTTGCCGACGATGATCAGCGCGGGGCTTTTGACTTTCTCGCGTGCGACGAGGTCGCCGAGGTCGGTGAGCAGGGTGCGGAGCGCCCGCGCATCGGCGGTGGTGCCGCGCTCGATGACCGCGACGGGCAGATCGGGCGAGACGCCGTCGGCGATCAGCTTGTCGGCGATGGCGGTCGCGGTCGCGAGGCCCATATAGATGACGAGCGTGCGGCCATGCCCCGCGAGCCCCGACCAGTCCTGCTCGGCCAGATCCCTGCACTGGCCGGCGACGAAGCTGACCGCGCTGGCGTCTTCGCGATGGGTGAGGGGAAGGCCGGCCTGCGCGGCGCAGCCCGCCGCAGCGGTGATGCCGGGGACGGTTTCGCAGGCGACGCCGGCTTCGCGCGCGGCATCGAGTTCCTCGCCGCCACGGCCGAAAATGAACGGATCGCCGCCCTTCAGACGCACGACCTGTTTGCCTGCGAGCGTCTCGCGCACGAGCAGTTCATTGATCAGTTCCTGCTTCATCGTGTGGCGGCTACGCTGCTTAGCGACGCTGATCCGCTCGACATGCGGCGGGATCAGCGCGAGCACGCCTTCGCCGACCAGCCCGTCATGGACGACGAGATCGGCGCTTTCGAGTAACCGCGCCGCGCGCAGCGTCAGCAGGTCGGGGTCGCCGGGACCGGCGCCGACGAGCCACAGCTTGCCGGAAGAAGGCAGGGTCTTTTCCATGCACCGTAGATGGTCCGCCGGCGCCCGCATGGCAAAGCAGGCTTTTTTGACACCGGTGAAGGTAAAATTGGGGTGGCCTAATTGTAGTTCTTAAGCACCAGTTGCGAGCCCTCGGGATCGCGCAGTCCGACACCGATCGAGGCGCGCATCGCATCGCTTTCAGCCGACGCCACCGGATAGGCGCAATAGTCGGCGGCGTAGAAGGCGCTCGGCCGGTGATTGCCCGAAAGGCCGATGCCGCCGAAGGGGGCGGCCGACGAGGCGCCATTGGTCGGGCGGTTCCAATTGATGACGCCGGCGCGCGCATTGGCCCAGAACTGGTCGTAAAGCTGCGGCGTGCCGCCGATCAGCGACGCGGCCAGGCCGAAGGCGGTATTGTTCGCCTCGGCGATCGCGGCCTCGAAGCTGTCGACGCGGACCACCTGGAGCAGCGGGCCGAATAGCTCGATATCGGGGCGTTCGGGCATTGCGGTGACGTCGATGATACCGGGCGTCAGGAAGGGACGGCCCGCGACCGGACGCGTCATGTGGCGGATCACTTTGCCGCCGTTCGACATCAGGATCAGGAAACTTTCGGTCAGGCCGTCGGCGGCCTCATTGTCGATCACCGGACCCATATAGGGCGCGGGTTCGGCGTGGGGGTGATCGACGATCAGCCGGTTGGCGAGGCCGCAAACCTCCTCGATCAGCGCGTCGGCAAGGCTGTCGCGGACGATCAGCCGCCGCGCATTGCTGCACCGCTGCCCCGCGCTGAGGAAGGCCGACTGGACGACGATGATCGCCGCGGTGCGGATGTCGGCGGTGTCCCACACGACGATCGGGTTGTTGCCACCCATTTCGAGTGCGAGCATCTTACCCGGCTGGCCCGCAAACTGGCGGTTGAGAGCGAGGCCGGTGCGCGCCGAGCCGGTGAAGAGCAGTCCGTCTATGCCCTCGTGCCCCGCCAGCGTCTTGCCCGTTTCGGGGCCGCCAACGATGAGGCGGAGCACTTCCTGCGGCACGCCGGCGCTGTGGAACAGTTCGACGAGCTTGGCGCCGACTGCGGGCGTCTTTTCGGACGGTTTGAACAGCACCGAATTGCCGGCAATGAGCGCCGGGACGATATGCCCGTTCGGCAGATGGGCGGGGAAGTTATAGGGGCCGAGCACCGCGAGCGCGCCGTGCGGCTTGTGACGCACGGCATTGCGCAGCCCCATCGCGCCCTCGATACGGCGGTTGGGGGTGCGTTCGGCATAGGCGCTGACCGAAATATTGACCTTGTTACAGACCGATTCGACCTCGGTGCGCGCTTCCCAGAGCGGCTTTCCGGTTTCGCGCGCGATCAGGTCGGCGAACGCCTCGCCCTCGGCCTTCACACGGTCGACGAAGCGGCGCAGCGTTTCGGTGCGGAAGGACACGGGTTTTGCGGCCCATTCGGGCCAGGCGCGGCGCGCGATCGCGACCTCGTCGTCGATATTGCTTACCGGACCGCGCCAAAGCTCTTCGCCGGTTGCGGGTTCGAAGGAAAGCAGGGTTTCGCTCATAGTCGCCCGGCTCTTATCGGTGAAAGCCGGTTGCGGCAACCTGTGGCGGGCCTATGCGACGGATTGCTTGCGCCGCGCCGCGTGGTTGGCGATAGACGCTAAGATGAGTCCCGCTTGGCGGGACGAACGAAAAGCCAAGCAAGGGGATGTGCCATATTGGCCCAGCAGGACAGCCACCGCGACTGGTCGGACCAATATTGGTGGTCGTCCGACGGCGTCCGGCTGCACGCGCGTGTCTATCCCGGGCCCGAAGGCAGCGAAAGCGCGCCGCCGCTGCTGTGCATGCCAGGTCTCGCGCGCAATGCCCGCGATTTCGAGGATCTCGCGCCACATGTCGCGCAATATCGCAGGGTCATCGTGATCGAATTCCGCGGACGCGGCGAAAGCGCCTTTGCCAAGGACCCGATGACTTACGTGCCGCTGACCTATGTGCAGGACGTCGTCGCGATGCTGGGCGAGCTGCGGATCGAGCGCTTTGCGGCGATCGGCACCTCGCTCGGCGGGCTGGTCGCGATGCTGCTCGCGGCGGCGCTGCCCGGGCGGTTGGTCGGCGCGGTGCTGAACGACGTCGGCCCCGAACTCCAGACAGCCGGGCTGGAGCGGATCCGCGACTATATCGGTGCGGGCGGCAGCCAGCCGACATGGATGCACGCCGCGCGCGCCTTCGCCGAACTCAATAGCGCGGTCTATCCGGGGTATGAAATCCACGACTGGCTGCGGCTGACCAAGCGGACGCACCGGCTGACCGCCGAAGGCCGGATCGTCACCGATTACGACAAGCAGATCGCTGCGCCGCTGCGTGTCCCCGGCGGCGGCGATGCCGCGATGGACCTGTGGCCGGTGTACCGCGCGCTCGGCGATGTTCCGCTGCTGGTCCTGCGCGGCGAACTGTCGGACATTCTCGCGCGGTCGGCGGGCGAGAAGATGGTCGCCGAGCTTCCGCGCGCGCGGCTGGTCGAGGTGCCGGGGGTTGGGCATGCGCCGACGATGGACGAGCCCGCGGCGCGGGCGGCAATCGATGCGTGGGTAGCCGAACTGCCCGTCGCGTGACCGGTGCCAAAGCTCCGGCGCGCCTGCTGCACCTTCATTCGAGCTTCTCGCTCGGCGGAAAGGAAGCGCGCGCGGTGCGGCTGATGAATCTGATGGGATCGCGCGCCCGCCACGTCATTCTGTCGGCGGTGCCGGAGGCGCTCGGCGCCCGCGATGCGATCGATGCCCGGATCGACGTCGCCTTTCCCGCCGATGCGCCGCCATTGCATGGCAAGCCCGGACCCGCCCGCTATCGCGACCTCGCGCGCTATATGCGGCAATTCGACCTGGTGCTCAGCTATAATTGGGGGGCGATGGACGGCGTGATGGCGCACCGCATCCTGTCGCCTTTTCGCGATCTGCCGCCGCTGATCCATCATGAAGACGGCTTCAACGAGGATGAGAGCGTCCGGCGCAACTGGAAGCGGAGCGCCTTTCGCCGCCTCGCGCTGCCGACCGCCGAGGCGCTGGTCGTGCCATCGGAACTGCTTGAGCAGATCGCGGCGGATGAGTGGGGTGCACGGCGGCGCACGGTGTTGATCCGTAACGGGATCGACACCCTCGCTTATGAAGCCAAACCATCGGTTGCGATTCCGGGGCTGAAATGGCGCGAGGGCGAGGTGGTGATCGGCACCGTCGCCGGGCTGCGCAAAGTTAAGGATCTGCCGCGGCTCGTCCGGGCGGTCGCGACGCTGCCCGCAAACGTCCGGCTGGTCATCGTCGGTGAAGGCCCCGAACGCGCGGCGATTGCGGCCGAAGCGGCGGCTTGCGGGATGGACGAGCGGCTGGTGATGCCGGGCTTCATGGCCGGACCCGCGCGCTGGATCGGGCATTTCGACCTGCTCGCGCTGTCGTCGCAAAGCGAACAGGCCCCAATCGCGGTGATCGAGGCGATGGCTGCGGAACTGCCGGTTGTCAGCCCCGATGTCGGCGATGTCGCGGCGATGGTATCGGCGGAAAATCGCCGCTTCATCGCGGCGGAAGAGGCAGGGTTTCGCACGGCAATGGCCGAACTCGCGGGCGACGCAATGCTGCGTGCGCAGATCGGTGCGGCGAACCGGCGCATCGCTGCCGAACGCTTCGACGAATCTACCATGGTCGCAGCTTATGAAAATCTCTATGGTCGGGCGCTTGCAGGACGCCGCCTTTTCTCCGGGGATTAGGCGGCGCGCCCATTGACTTTCATAGCCGTGTTCCGCTTACGGAAACGGCAAAGGGGGCCGGTACGCGGGACGCGACCGGTGGAGAGAAAGAGATTTAGAATGTTCAAAGGTTTGAAGCCCATCCTTTACGGCGGACGCGAAGTCTGGCCGCTGGTCGAGGGTGGAAAAGGCGTTTCGGCGACCAACCATATGTCGAGCGGGGCATGGGCCGCCGCCGGCGGGATCGGCACCGTGTCGGCGGTCAACGCCGACAGCTATGACGCCGAAGGCAAGATCATTCCGCAGGTCTATCACGCGTTGACGCGCAAGGAACGCCACGAAGAGCTGATCCAATATGGTATCGACGGCGCGGTCGCGCAGGTCGAGCGGGCGTATGAAGTGTCGGGCGGCAAGGGCGCGATCAACATCAACGTGCTCTGGGAAATGGGCGGCGCGCAGCAGATTCTCGAAGGCGTGCTCGCGCGTACCAAGGGGATGGTAGCCGGTGTCACCTGCGGCGCGGGCATGCCGTACAAGCTCAGCGAGATCGCCGAGCGTCACAATGTGATGTACCTGCCGATCATCAGCTCGGCGCGCGCCTTTCGTGCGCTGTGGAAGCGTGCGTATCACAAGGTCCCGCATCTTCTGGGCGCGGTGGTTTATGAAGATCCGTGGCTTGCGGGCGGCCATAACGGCCTGTCGAATGCCGAAGACCCGCTGGTGCCGCAGGATCCCTATCCGCGCGTCGCCGCGGTACGCGAGACGATGCGCGCGGAGGGGATTGCCGACAGCGTGCCGATCGTGATGGCGGGCGGCGTCTGGTATCTGCGCGACTGGGAAAACTGGATCGACAATCCCGAACTCGGGCAGATCGTCTTCCAATATGGCACGCGGCCGCTCTTGACCGAGGAAAGCCCGATTCCGCAGGCGTGGAAGGATCGTCTCCGCACCCTCGACGACGGCGATGTGCTGCTCCACCGTTTTTCGCCCACCGGCTTCTACTCCAGCGCGGTGCGCACGCCGTTCCTGCGCGATCTCGAAGCGCGCTCGGAGCGTCAGATCCCTTATTCGAAGCAGGAAGCCGGCGATCATATCGTCCAGCTCGATGTCGGCGTGAAGGGCAAGAATTTCTGGGTCACACCGCATGATCGGGCGAGAGCGCGCGACTGGGCGGCGGAAGGCTATACCGAGGCGCTGAAGACCCCCGACAATACGGTCGTCTTTGTCACCGAAGCCGATAAGGCCGTCATCCGCAAGGATCAGACCGACTGCATGGGCTGCCTGTCGCATTGCGGTTTTTCGTCGTGGAAGGACCATGACGATTACACCACGGGCTACCTCGCCGATCCGCGCAGCTTTTGTATCCAGAAGACGCTGCAGGACATCGCGCACGGCGGCGATCCCGAGCAAAATCTGATGTTTGCAGGCCACGCCGCATTCAACTTCAAGACCGATCCCTTTTATTCGAACAACTTCACCCCGACGGTGAAGCAGCTCGTCGACCGGATTTTGACGGGGGATTGATCGCTGCCGAAGAAGAGTTTCTCATCCTAGATCAGTGCAAATCCCAAGGCACCGTTGACGATCTCGCTGACGGCGCCGAGGGCTGCATTGATCGCTTGCTCGACCGCGATCATGCCCATGCCCTTGACGGCAAGGAGAACGGCCCGCGACGCATTTTTCTGCATTTCGAACAGAACATGGGCCTCGGTTTCTGAAATCTTGTTCTGCTGCTTCAGCGTCTCGATCTGCGCAAAGGTCAGTGCGATCTTCCTCGCCTCGGCCGACATATATTCCTTCACTTTCGGCCAGCTCTGTTGAAGCGAGGCCTTGCTGGCCGCGAGCATCGCGCCCGCGATCGCGTCGATATCGATGCCGCTCATTTCTTGTCTCCTTCGCCGCGTTTTTTTGCCAGTTCGAGCGCAATTACGGCACCAAAAGTCTGATCGAATATGGCGCTGACCGGAGGTATGAGGGCCGCATTCAGCGTTTGGCCGCCTCGGCCGGTCAGGTCCGCGCTGGCGCCATATTGTACCCGACAGTCGAGCGACGTATCGACGCCCTGCGCGCGCACCGCTTTACGCTGGATATCGCTGAGATTACCCGTGATGCATGATTTGTGGAGCAACGCCAGATAAGCAAGATTGTCTTCGGCGAGATGGAGTTGTTCGACGGTGAGGCTGTTCTTGTAAATGCCACCAGCGCGGACCTGCAGGGCGTTCAATGACGCCGTCACATCCTGAAAAAAAGGTTGGCTCCTGGCGAAGGATCGTTCGGAATCGGTCGAAGCCGCCTGTTGCTTGACGAAGAATTCGGACAATTTCTTCTGTATAGCCGACGCTTCCTTGTCGGTCGTCTCATCATATTTCGAAACAAGCTGGATGGTCGTACAGCCGCTCAAAACCGCCAGAATGACGCACGAAATAATGGCCCGGTGCATGGCATCTTCCCCCCAAGGAATGGATGCCTCATCTATTAAACGAGAGGTCCCCGCTGGAAACCGCAGATAGGTTCAGTTTGGGTGGAGTTGGTCGGCCTTGACGCTGAGTCGCTGTTAGGAAGAGCGTTTTAAGCCCACCCCTCCAGCACCTGATCGGGCGGGCGGTGGCCGTCGCACCATGCGCGGATGTTGGCGATGACCTTTTCGCCCGAGGCTTCGCGGCCTTCGATCGTCGCCGATCCGAGGTGCGGGAGCAGCACGACGTTCTGGAGCGCGAGCAGCGCGGGGTCGACCGCGGGCTCGTGAGTATAGACGTCGAGCCCGGCGCCCGCGATGCGGCCGGTCTGGAGCGCCGCGACCAGTGCCTTTTCGTCGACGATCTCGCCGCGCGCGGTGTTGATCAGGTACGCGGTCGGCTTCATCGCGCCGATCCGCGCGGCGTTGACCATCTCGTGCGTTTCGGCGGTGTGCGGACAGTGGATCGTCACGACGTCGCTGATCCGAAGGAGGGTATCGACGCTGGCGTGATAGCTTGCGCCGAGTTCGTCCTCGATTGCTTCGGGCAGGCGGCGGCGGTTGTGATAGTGGATCGACAGGCCGAACGCGCGCGCGCGGTGCGCGACCGCGAGGCCAATGCGCCCCATGCCGATGATGCCGAGCAACTTGCCGCCGACGCGGTGGCCGAGCATGGCGCTCGGCGCCCAGCCGGCCCATTGGCCCGAGCGCATCAGTTTCTCGCCCTCGGCAAGCCGTCTGGGCACGCTGAGGATCAGCGCCATCGTCATGTCGGCGGTGTCCTCGGTGAAGACGCCGGGGGTGTTCGAGACCATGATGCCCTTGGCACGCGCGGCGGCGAGGTCGATATGGTCGACGCCGGCGCCGAAATTGGCGATCAGTTTCAGCCGGTCGCCTGCGGCGTTGATGATATCCGCGTCGATCTCGTCGGTCACCGTCGGCACGAAGACGTCGCAGTCGGCAACGGCGGCCTTCAATTCGTCACGCGTAAAAGCCTCGTCGCGCGCTGACAGCGACACATCGAACAATTCGGCCATGCGGCCTTCGACGTGCGGCATCAACTGGCGGGTGACGATAACGCGCGGGCGTTTCGGACGGGATGAATCGGGCATGGCCGCCGATAGAGCGCGCCGATGCGAGGGGGTCAAGGGGAAGTCGCGCGGATAACTGTGGACGGTGGACCGTTTGCGACGTGCGACCGGTTGATAATGCGCGCCGATTTTGACAAGGGTCGGTTATGACCAGCCGAATATTTGCAATGATATTGCTCAGCCTTGCCATAGTGGGACCGGCGGCGGCGCAATCCGACCCTGTCCCGCTACCCTATTGGGCGTCGATCAGCGTCGACGAGGCACGCATGCGCAAGGGGCCGTCGCCCGACGTCCCGGTGATCTGGGAATATCGGCGCAAGGACCTGCCGGTCAAAGTCGTCGCGCGCTTTGAAACCTGGCGCAAGATCGAGGATCCCGACGGAACCCAGGGCTGGATGGCGGCCCGTTTGCTCAGCCGAACCAGGACCGCGATCGTCACCGGCGAAATCCGCCCGCTTCGCGAAGACGCCAGCCTTTCGGCAGGGGTCGCCTATCGCGCCGAGCCCGGCGTCGTCGGCCGGATCACCGACTGCAAGGACGGCTGGTGCCTGTTCGACGTCAAGGGCCGCAAGGGCTGGATCCAGACCGACCATATCTGGGGCGACTGATCGCCACAGAAAAAAGGCCGGGCGGTTTCCCACCCGGCCCCTTCATTCGTTAGTGCTTAACGCCGCCAGTTGAAGTGGTTGCGGTACACCTTCACGACCCGGCCATTGCGCTCGTTGACGAGCAGCAGGTCGTTATAGTGACGCACATAGGTCAGGTTGCGACCGGCGCGCGGCACGCCCCAGCGGCTGTCCCAGCTCGGGCGATAGCTGGGCGCGTAATAGTTCGAACGCAGGGTCGAACCGACGCGGAACTGCTGATATTTGAACGGCGCGCGATAGTTCGAATAGCGGCGATCCTGGCGCCAGTCGCGCTGGCTTTCGCGCAGATCCTGACGGGCGTCACGCACATCATGGCGGGCGTCGCGGACGTCGCCACGGTCGCTGCGGCGCTGAGCGTTGCGCAGGTCACGCTGCTCTTCGCGCAACTCCTTGCGGTCGTTGCGGATCTCGCGCGTCTGAGCCTGCGCCATGGCGGGGACCATCATCGCGGCGATCAGGCCGGCGGTGAGAAATTTGCTCTTCATTGTGCCATTCCTTTTCAGTCGGTCAGGGGGAGTGGATCTGCCCGATGACAAATATGGAATAGGCGATTCGAATTGAACGGAGCCGGAATGCGCCGTTTATTTTCAGGACATTAGTGTCGCAAATTGTCGCGGCCAAAACGACGAAACGGCGCCGTCTTACGACGGCGCCATGCAACTTTTCGCGATGCGGGCTTTTAAACCAGCTCGACCGCAACCGCCGTCGCTTCGCCGCCGCCGATGCACAGGCTGGCGATGCCACGTGTTTTACCGTGGCGCTGGAGCGCCGCGATCAGCGTCGTGATGATACGCGTGCCGCTGGCGCCGATCGGGTGGCCGAGCGCGGTCGCCCCGCCATGGACGTTGATCTTCTCGTGCGGGATGCCGAGGTCGTGCATCGCGAACATCGCGACGCAGGCGAAGGCTTCATTGACCTCGAACAGGTCGACGTCGCCGATCGACCAGCCGGTCTTGGCGAGCAGCTTGTTGATCGCGCCGACGGGGGCGACGGTGAAATCCTTCGGCTCCTGCGCGTGCGCGGCATGCGCGACGAGGCGCGCTACCGCCTTCGCGCCCTTGGCGTCGGCGACCGACTGGCGCGTCAGCACCACAGCGGCAGCGCCGTCGGAGATCGACGAGCTGGTCGCGGCGGTGATGGTGCCATCCTTCGCAAAGGCGGGCTTCAGCGTCGGGATCTTGTCGGGCATCGCCTTGCCGGGCGCTTCGTCGGTGTCGACGACGACGTCGCCCTTGCGGCCGGCGATGGTCACCGGCGCGATTTCACTGGCGAAGGCGCCGCCCGCGATCGCGCTCTTGGCGCGGCTCAGCGATTCGAGCGTGTAATCGTCCTGCGCCTGGCGCGAGAGCTGGTACGCATCGGCGGTGTCCTGAGCAAAGGTGCCCATCGCGCGGCCGGCTTCATAGGCGTCCTCGAGCCCGTCGAGGAACATATGGTCATAGGCGGTGTCGTGACCGATGCGCGCGCCCGAGCGATGCTTCTTGAGCAGGTAGGGCGCATTGGTCATCGATTCCATGCCGCCCGCGACGATCAGGTCGACGCTGCCCGCGGCGAGTGCTTCGGCGCCCATGATCACGGTCTGCATGCCCGAACCGCACACTTTGTTCACGGTCGTCGCCTGCACCGACTTGGGCAGGCCCGCCTTGATCGCGGCCTGGCGCGCCGGCGCCTGGCCGAGCCCGGCGGGAAGCACGCAGCCCATGTAGATGCGTTCGATATCGTCGCCCGACACGCCAGCACGCTCGACCGCTGCCTTCACCGCGGTCGCGCCGAGATCGGTCGCGCTCGCGTCCGACAGGCTGCCCTGCATGCTGCCCATCGGGGTGCGGGCGTAGGAGAGGAAAACGACGGGATCGGTGGCGGTCATGGCGAAAGACTCCGTAGGGGAAAGATACGTCGGCGGCCCGATTAGCGACTTTGCTGCACTTGCGAAAGGGGGCAGCATCGGCATCGCCATTTGGTGGCGATCAAAAAATTTCGCCACCGGTCGATCATTCGGACGGAAGCAGCACCTTGTAGAGCGTAGGCTGGCCGGGTGTGCGCTGCTCGACCTTGAGCACCGCCTGGCTGTCCTTGGCAACCCAGAATCGACCGGTTGCGCCGCGACCATAGTCGAGGGTCACGACCCAGCACTCAACCCGACGCCCCCCGAATGCGACCGGTTCGGAGCCGGCGACGCTGATGCCATAGGCTTGCGGCGCCCCGCCGCCGGGGTGATAGAAGGGGATGCGCGCCGCATAGCCTTCGCGCCAGGGCAGCGTGGTCATCATCTCGATGTCGGTCTCGAAGTTGAACGTCCCTGTCGGCGTGGCGACGTCGAGCGCGGCAAGGCGGTTGTCGGTGACGGCCGCATCCCCGCGCACATGCCCGGGCGTGAACAACACGCCGGCAACGGCGGTCGTGGTGGCGTCGATGAACCGGGTCCGATGCGAGAGCGGGCGGAAGGTTTCATTCTCGAACCAGCTATCGAGCCGCCGTTCGGATTGGCCGATACCCTCCCAGATCTGCGTGATGTGGAGCCGCCGCTCGCCGGTCACCGGGTCGGGATCGAACGCGATCGTCCGGCTCCAGAGGTCGACGATCGTCCGCCGGTCGCCGCGCACGGCGTAGCGAAGATAGCGTGAGGTTCCCGGACGCAGCCGATCGAAGCCGGGCAGGGGCTGGCCAACCGCGAGCAATTCGTCCGACGCCGTTGCGGTCGGATTCTGGGCCAGGACGATCGGGACGGGAGCCAGCCCTATCAGAAGAAAGCCGAGCAGGGTGACGGGAGTTCGCATGACATTGCCCCTATGACGGATCGCGCGACGCTAGGGCGGGATCGTGTCCGGGCAATTTCCCCTCGACGAAACACATGTCTGCTTCGGTCAACGTCGCCAGCGCCTGCGGAATTGCGGTGACGGTTTGCTTTGCTCCAATTTACCGCTGCCTGAAAAACCGCTGTCCTACAAAAGTCCGCCGCACTCGCCTCCTCCGCATGTCCCGAAAAGGAGCTTTGCCAAGCCGCGATTCCAGTGTGAAGTTGCGCAGTTTTCCGCCACTTCGCCAAATCGAAACTGGCGCTCGCAGCGGGTTTCAACTTGCAACCTGCCCTTTGCCATGGTGAAACGGGCGAAAGGGTAGAGGGAGAAAGATAATGGCGACGGTCGCAAGCGAAATTGAGGGTGAAACCCAGCGTATGCACAAGGTGCTCGCAGCGCAAAAGGCGAGCTTTACCGCGGCGATGCCCGAAAGCCTGAGCGTCCGCGCCGACCGCATCGATCGTGCGATCGCGCTGCTCGTCGACAATAAAGAGGATTTCGCGAAGGTGGTGAGCGAGGATTTCGGCCATCGCAGCCGCGAACAGACGCTGATGACCGACATCATGCCTTCGGTCAGCGCCTTGAAGCATGCGAAAAAGCATATGGCGAGCTGGTCGAAGGGTGAGAAGCGCAAGCCGACTTTCCCGCTCGGCATGCTCGGCGCGAAGGCCGAGGTTGTCTATCAGCCGAAGGGCGTCGTCGGCATCGTCGCGCCGTGGAATTTTCCGGTCGGCATGGTCTTTGTGCCGATGGCGGGGGTGCTCGCGGCGGGCAACCGCGCGATGATCAAGCCGTCGGAGTTCACCGAAAATGTCTCGGCGCTGATGGCGCGGCTGGTGCCCGACTATTTCGACGCGAGCGAAATGGCGGTGTTCACGGGCGATTCCGATGTTGGCGTCGCTTTCTCGAAGCTCGCCTTCGACCATATGATCTTCACCGGCGCGACGAGTGTCGGGCGCCACATCATGCGCGCCGCCGCCGATAATCTGGTGCCCGTGACGCTCGAACTGGGCGGCAAGTCGCCGACCTTCATCGGGCGCAGCGCGAACAAGGATCTTGTGGGCCAGCGCGTCGCGCTCGGCAAGATGATGAACGCGGGGCAGATCTGCCTCGCACCCGACTATCTGCTCGTCGCCGAGGATCAGGAAGGCGCGGTGATCGACAGCGTCACCAAGGGCGCGGCCGCGCTCTATCCGACCTTGCTCGCCAACGACGACTACACGTCGGTCGTCAACACGCGCAATTACGACCGCCTGCAATCCTACCTCGCCGACGCGCGCGAGAAGGGCGCCGAGGTGATCGAGGTCAATCCGGGCGGAGAGGATTTCGCGAGTTCGAACGGCCACAAGATGCCGCTCCACATCGTGCGCAACCCGACCGACGACATGAAGGTGATGCAGGAGGAAATCTTTGGCCCGATCCTGCCGGTGAAGACCTATAAGCATATCGACGACGCGATCGACTATGTGAACGCGAACGACCGCCCGCTCGGCCTCTATTATTTCGGGCAGGACAAGAGCGAGGAGGACCGCGTGCTGACGCGGACGATCTCGGGCGGGGTGACGGTCAACGACGTCCTGTTCCACAATGCGATGGAGGATCTGCCGTTCGGCGGGGTCGGACCGTCGGGGATGGGCAATTATCACGGCATCGACGGTTTCCGCACCTTCAGCCACGCGCGCGCCGTCTATCGCCAGCCGAAGCTCGACGTCGCGGGGCTCGCGGGCTTCAAGCCGCCCTATGGCAAGGCGACCGCGAAGACGCTCGCGAAAGAGCTCAAGAAATAGCTTGGCAAGATGCGGCGCTTCGCTTTAGGGGATGCGCCGCGCTGTAAGCGCTGTGCCCCTGTGGTGAAATTGGTAGACGCGCCGCACTCAAAAAGCCGTTCCGCGATTAGGCGTTCGTTCTACGGGACGAGCGGAAAATATACTGTTTTCAAAGGCTTGCGGCAAGCCAAATTGCGGCCGATCCGGTACCAATCTACGCTGGGAGCCATATAGGAGCCACGCGGATTTATCTGGCCGGCCTTTTGCAGGGAACGATGGGCCCAGTTTCCCCGAGCAGATATCGGCATACGCGGTGGGCGGACACCGCTTCGCGTCACCGCTCAGCGCGCCATCGAAGTCGCATAGCCGCCAAGGACCCAGCCCTTGGCGGCACAGCACTGACGCCTTCGCGGCCCCAAAAACACTCCGCGATAATCGATGCCTTCACTTCGGGCGGCACGCCCGCCGCTTTCCCACGCCCGGGACACCCAATCGCTGCGCGCCGTTGCTCACGGAAACATCACCGGGATGACCATAGTCGAAGCCCCGCGCTGGCGCGGTCAGGTGGCCGAAACTCGACGCTGTGTTTAACCGCGCAAGGTGAGCCGACCCAACGGCGCCTATTCGGTTTCTGCCCTAGAAGTCATAAGATTGACCGTCGTCGGGCACCAGGGCACGCCGTGTGTCGAGGCGTTTCTCCTCGATAAAGCGGCGCAGTTCCGCACGCGTCAGCATCGTGTGGTTGACCGCTTCCATGTGAATTCCAACCACCCGCGCATTGGGGGCGAACTGGTACGCGCGATACAGGTCGTCCTTGCCCATGATGATGGAACCATCGAAGTCGGTGAGTTGCGCATCGCCTGTATTGAGCAGGATCACGTCGGGCTTGTAACGGGTCAGCGTGGCCTCAACGTCGGCCTGCCAGATCGTATCTCCGGCAACATATACCGTTTTGTAGCCGGGGCGCTCGAATACGATGCCCATCGTTTTGCCGAGCAATTGGCCGAGCGGAGAAACCGCATACATTTCATCACTCCCGTGCTTGCCGCCGGTCTTGTAAAGCTTGGTGCCATTGAAGATGTTACCCTCTCGCGTCAGGACACGAACATCGGTGAAACCGTCGTTCCGCACATTGGCAGCATCTTCCTCGTTTTGCGTAAAAATAGGCATGTCACGAGGCACCAGATTGCGCGCCGCCTTATCCCAATGATCGTCGTGCAAATGGGTCAGGATGATGGCATCCGCATCGAGCACATTGTCGACCGGCATCGGAAGATCCACCAGCGGGTACCGCAGTTCGCTTCGGCGCGTGCCCTCGAAGCCCGGATAGGCCCCCTTGGGTGCCAGCATGGGATCGACCAGAAACTTTGTTCCTGCGTAATCGAGTTTGATGGTCGCATTTCGGATCTGCTGGAATTTCACCACGTTCGTAGCGGTATTTTCGGCACTGGCAGGCGTGCCGGCGGGGCTTGCGACGCCCGCACTCGACAGCAACGCGCTACTCAGCAACACCCACGCGGACAGCAATTTTACGAATTTCATTTTCATTTCCTCTTTTACCGCGAGAGAAGCGCTTATCCGTCCTCTTTCGCATCGCTCTTCAGCTAACCTATAGGGCGCCATGCCAGCCATGGGCGAAGACGGCCGTTATCCGTCTCTACGGTCCGAACCGATTTAGCGTTCGATCCAGGTGGCGGTGTCGATCACCTCGCCATAGTAAAATGCGAGAGCCGCCATCAGTGCGGCATGAACCTGTGTCGCAGGGGTGATCGTTCCGCCGAATTCAAGATCGCGGGTCGCGCAGGCGTCATGAATGGTCGTGGTCCGATAACCAAGATCATTGGCTGCACGCACGGTTGCGTCGATGCACATATGGCTCATCGCGCCCACGACCACGACTTCTTCGACACCATTATCGTCGAGTGTCTGCTTCAGCGGCGTCCCCCGGAACGCGTTGGGGAAATTCTTGACGATAACGGCTTCGTCTTCGGCAGGCTTCACCGTGTCGTTGATCTGGACGCCATCGCTCCCGCGTACAAAAATCGGGGCATCCGGCATCGGCATTTCATGCTGGATGTGCACCACCAGATCACCCTTCTGGCGAGCAGCGGTGATGACTTTCGCTGCATTGGCTGCGGCATTTTCGATCCCAACCAGGGGAAATTTTCCCTCGGCAAAATATTCATTCTGTATATCGACAACGATGATTGCTCGCTTGCTCATGTCCGGTTTCCCATGTTCGTGATCAGATTAACGACCATCAAGATGGACGAGAGGGGCTTGCCTCACCATTGTCGATACCGACATAATAGGAGGCAATATCGCCATAACTGAGGAAATCCCATGACGGGCGAAGCTCCTGTGAAGATTGGGCTGGTGTGTTACCCCGGCGCCCAACTATCGGCCGTGCTTGGTCTGGCCGACCTCTTCGAGATTGCCAATAATGTCGTCCGCAAGCGGCCGGAGACAGGGCCGGTGCGGCTCCTGCGCGTCGATCAATGGGATTGGGATAGCGGAAGCACGCTGGCGGTATCATCGTCCGAAAGCCCCGCGGATGTGCTGATCCTGCCGCCCTCTCTTGGTGCGCCGGTCACGCCGGAAGTGGCGCGCCCTGTCGCGGCCTGGCTGCGTGATTATCACGCGGCGGGATGCATTCTGGCTTCGATTTGCGCAGGAGCATTTCTTCTGGCGGAAACCGGGCTCTTGGACAGTCGCACGGCAACCACTCATTGGACCTATGCCGAAGCGTTCAGCCAGCGCTTTCCGCAAGTCGCGCTCGATATCGACCGCTTGATCATCGATGATGGCGATATCATCACCGCGGGCGGGTTGATGTCCTGGACCGACCTCGGGCTGAGGCTGGTGGATCGCTTCCTTGGCCCGACAGTGATGCTGGAAGCGGCGCAGCTTCTCCTGATTGATCCTCCTGGCCGGGAACAGCGCTTTTACAATAGCTTTGCTCCCCGATTGAATCACGGCGATGCGGCGATCCTGAAGGTGCAGCATTGGATGCAGGCGACAGGTGGCAAGGAGGCTGGCCTGTCCGTGCTATCGGAGCGGGCGGGTATGGAAGAGCGAACGTTCCTGCGCCGGTTCCACAAGGCGACCGGTTTGACTTCGATCGATTATGCCCAAAGGCTTCGGGTAAGCAAGGCGCGGGAACTGTTGCAGTTCGGCCCGCTTTCTGTCGACGCGATTGCGTGGGAGGTCGGTTATCGTGATCTGGCTGGCTTCCGAAAGGTGTTCCTGCGCATCGTCGGTCTGACACCCGGGGAATATCGTAAAAGATTCCGCGCATCGCCCCGCAATTGATCCGACTCCTGGAACGAACGGACGCTGTCTCAACTTGGAGGAAATCCGCGGGCTCGCCCGCAAGGGACGGCGAAGCGCAGGCTCAATCGGGGTGGTCCTCCTCGCGCAGAGCATTCATAGCCTCGGTACGCCGTTGGATGGTAACATCCCGTACGATCTTCGCTTCCATCGACCTGCCAATGTGAAACTCGCAATGACCGGCCCCGGTTGCCATGGTGACAGGCCGATCGACCTTGATTGCATGACGAGATGACTGAATAGGGCCAAGCCAGTTTTGATCCCATTCACAGAATATCAGTGTGAGCAAAGGCTCCCCGTGGCGGATAAAAAACTCATTGCTTCCACATTTTGTAATTCTGAGTTCGACGCCTTGCTCGCTATACCGATCTTCAAACGTGAACATCTTGCCAAAAATACGTCCAAATACTCTCGATAGCCGTACCCGTTGAAGAAGGCGGACAGGGTCATTCGACAACAGCATCACCGTCCGAACCGCCAGCTGAGTTGGCTTATGGAAGCATGCACGAAATGTGTTTCGAATCGCATCGAATGCTACTGTTCTTTGAACGCCTGCGTCGATGAGTTCTCGATAAGCGGCAAGTAGTAGGGCGTTGAGTCCAACCACCGTCACGCCTTGTTTGTCAGGGGCATCGCCTCGATGGTCGTTAAAGATCAATTGAGCCGATTCTGCCGTGCGCCGGACCAATCCACGATCCAGACCCAGCCGGCCAAGCTGCCGACGCAATTGACGCAGAAACTGCCACCGCCATAAATTGGCGTCGAAGGTGCCGAACGAGCGTCTCATCTGCTTCCAGTTCACTAAAGGTCAGAAACTTCTGTCAAGGAGTCTTCCGCACCATCGACAGACCTGAACGACCCAAGCCACCATTGGTCTCCGGCTCGAATGCGACGCCCTGCCGTTGGAATTGAACGTCTTATTCACCCGCGCAGAGGTTTCCTTATATGGCAGTTGACAAAGTGGCGTCGGACGGCAGCTCAGCCACCCTTGCCGCCGATTGCTTTAAGCTTAAAACATATTGACCCGTGACTTTCAACATGATATTTGTGCAACGCTATCGCTGGATCGCCGCCGCAAAGGCGACGTGCCGCATGGAGCGGTCCAAAGATACGGATGCAAAGAGGATTGCCGTCATGAACGAGCCTGACGCCTCGGACCACGTGATCATCTACCTCTGCTCGGAAAGCTGAATAGGTTGCTGCTGATCGTTCGCCAAGATCGCCCGCGAGAAAAATAGATGCTGGCTGACACCACCGGCAGGTCGTCGAAGTCGGTCGTCCTGAAGACCGACGATGTCGAGGAACTGCAGTCTGTCATCAGCGCCAACCTGCGTCCAGCCGGCATAGCAGCGCGCGAAAATGGAAAGAGAAATTTCCTCTTCCTTCAACAAAGTCTGGACAATGTCGATATCTGTATCCTGCAGGGGGATGGAGCAATCGACATAAGCCTTAACTCCGATCCGCAGCCAGTTTCGGGCTATATCTTCTGGATGCAGCTGCAAGGCTTTTGCGAGTTTACCTTTAAAGGCGAGCGCTACACGCACGCCCCACCATCTGCATGTTTTGCCGGGAACAATGTACGTGGAACGATCCACAACGGTCCACGCAGCAGGCATCTCTTACTCCGGTTCGATTGCGAGCTGGTACAAAGGATGTGGACCGAATATGGGCTTCCGCTCGCCGAGCTAGACAGCGGTGGCCTCGTCATCCTGCCGTCTTTGATTGGTTCCGCTTTGCAGAATTATGTGCATTTCGTGGCGGGTGAGATGAAGCAAGTCAGTTCGCTCATCCACGGTCCACGGGCTGCCAAGGAAACCGAACAACTGCTCATCACTTTCCTGATGCAGACGATCAAGGGACGACATCGGCCAGATTTGGCTGATCGTCGGCCGGATGAGCCGGCTTATCTTGGCGAGGTGGAACACCTCATTTCACAGAGGCTGACGACAGGCGTAGATATTGCCGATCTGGCGGAAAGGGCGGGCGTAAGCGTGCGCACCTTCTATCGTGACTTCCAGATGCACAAGGGTTGCAGCCCGATGGAGTTCTTCCGTACCAAGCAGTTGGAACATGCACATTTCCGTCTGCTGGAAAGCTCACCGCGGCAAAACAGCGTCACTGAAGTCGCCTATGACTTGGGCTTTTATCACCTCAGCAACTTTGCAGCACTCTATAAACGCAAATTTGGGTGCCTGCCGTCGGCGACCCTCAAAATGAAGGGCTGACACATCGGAGCGAAGCGGGCCCGAGTGCGTTGCCGCCCGCTCCCGTCCACGGCAGTGGTATTTTTCTTCCCAAGGCAAAAAACTGATAGCGATGGCGCGGGTTGGTTAGACGATCCCATTCAGCGCTCATAGGCTGCACGCCATATAGCGGGCCCAATCGGCCAAGCTAGCGCGATCCGTTTGTCAATTTTTAAAGAGCGGTATGGCTGCGGAGCGCTGACTCCTCGGCTGTGCCGCAAGATGAATTAATGGGAGAAAGAAAATGGTGGGGAAAAATTATCTTCATGGCTGCGGCGTGAGTGCACTTGTTCTGTTGTTGATGGCGCCGGGCGTCGCGCAGGCGCAATTGGCGGAAGAATCTGACCCGAATGTGGGGGTCGGCGACATCGTTGTAACCGCACAGAAGCGGTCGGAATCCATCAACCGAGTTGGCATGTCGATCAGCGCGGTAACGGGAGATCAGCTCGTTTCCAAGGGCGTGACCGACGTTTCGCAACTGGCGAAGGTCGTGCCCGGCTTTGTATTCAACAACACCTTATATGGCGCCTCCATCTATACGATCCGCGGTGTCGGATTCCAGGAGAGCAGCCTTGCTGCCAGTCCGACCGTCAGTGTTTATGTGGATGAAGTGCCCATACCATTTTCGTCCGAAACATTGGGCGCGACACTGGACCTGGAACGGGTCGAGGTTTTGAAGGGGCCGCAAGGCACATTATATGGTCAGAATTCCACCGGCGGCGCGATCAACTATATCGCGGCAAAGCCCGACGACAGTCTGGAATTGGGTGCCAATGGAAGTCTTGGCCGGTTCAACACGACCGACCTTTCCGGTTTCGTCAGCGGCCCCCTCGCATCGAATCTGAAATCGCGCCTGTCCGTTCGCTATCTGCGGGGGGACGCCTGGCAGCGCAGTATCAGTCGGCCGAACGATCGCCTGGGCCGGGTCAATCAGCTTTTCGGTCGCCTGCTGACCGAGTGGGAGCCGACCGATAATCTGAAAATCACCGTCAATCTGAACGGCTGGCGCGATCGGTCGGAATCGCCTGGTGTCCAGCTCGCAGGGTTCAATCCCGCATTCGGTTTTGCAGCGCTGCCGCCGCAAGTCACTGCTCTGCCCCCTGTTCCGACGGGCGATGCGAGGGCGGCGGACTGGGATCCAAACTCGTCCTTCAAGCGCGACAACTGGTTTTATCAGGGCGCTTTGCGCGCCGACTGGTCGCTGACCGGCGACATCGCGCTGACGTCGATCACATCCTACCAGAAATATAGCCGCGATATGGCCGTCGATACCGATGGCACGCAATTCAAGATTTTCGACGTCCAGCAGAACGGCAGGATCGAAACCTTCTTTCAAGAGCTTCGCCTGGCGGGATCGCTCGGTGAAGGTCATTGGATGATCGGTGCCAACTACCAGTCCGACAAGACCGTGGATCGGTTTGTTCCTGTCTTCACCGAAGCGAGCGGGGCGTTTCTTGGAGGATCGTTCAGCAATGAGAACGAACAGGATATGGAGACAAAGGCGATCTACGCCAATGTCGATTATCCGCTCATCGATGGGCTGAGTGCTCAGGGCGCGATCCGATACACCGGCGCCGATCGGGACATGGCCGGTTGTTCGCGCGACACAGGCGACGGGCAGGTCGCTGCCGCCCTCAATGCCCTGACCGGGGGCGTTTTCGGCTATGTCCCGGGCGGCTGCATAACCTTGCTCAACTCCGGCGTTCCGGGTGTCGCAAACAAGGCTCTCGATCAGGAGAATATAAGCTGGCGGGCGGGCCTGAATTTTCAGATCGATCCGCGCACCTTGCTCTACGCCAATGTCAGCAGGGGCTATAAAGCCGGCAGCTTTCCAAATCTCGTCGCGGTCGTGGAGTCGCAGCTCACGCCCGTAACGCAGGAAAGCCTGCTGGCCTATGAAGCCGGGTTCAAAGTGGGGCTGGGCAATTTCGCCCAGGTCAACGGCGCGTTCTTTTATTATGACTATGCGAACAAGCAGATCCGAGGTCTGACCACGACCATATTCGGAAACGCCGAAACCTTGCTGAATGTCCCGAAGTCTCACGTCATCGGCTTCGAACTGAGCGGCACCCTGCGGCCGATGGACGGTCTGACAATTTCACCGTCTATCACTTTGGTCAAATCCCAGATTGATGGAAACTTCACCAACTTCGACGGCCTTGGTCTTCCCAATCGCCTCACCGGGGAATCCTTCCCCAATACGCCAAAGTGGCAGGGAAATACGGATGTCGACTATCGTTTTTCCTTGAACGATCATTTGGGGGGCTTCGTCGGTGCCAATGTGAGCTATCAGACACGCACGAACGGCGTCCTCGGCGCGAACCCGCAGTTCAATATTCCGGGATATGCTCTCCTCGATCTTCGCGCTGGCGTCGAGGACCCCTCAGGACTTTGGAGCCTCAGCGTCTGGGGACGCAATGTCACGGACAAATATCATCTCCAGACGTCCGTCTTCTCGTACGACACGATCGTCCGCTTTGCGGGAATGCCCGCTACCTACGGATTGTCGTTCAGCGTCCGCTACAGGTAACCGATATATGCGAAGGCAGGCGGCTCCGCTGCTCGCCTTCGCAAAGCCGTCTGGCCGTGGCGCCGATGGCCGGGTTGCCGCCGCAACAACTTGCTTTCGTCATTGTCGGAGATTTTCATGTCGGATTTTCAGGGGCACCGTCCGGCCGTCGCCCAAGATGCGGTCGCCTTCCAGCCGGATGGAACCACCCTCGTCCAGAATCTGCCCATCCCCGTTCCCCCCTCCATCAGTCCCGAAGCCGCGGCGATGCTCAAACGACGGAATGCCATGCCGGCGGGCGCCGACGACCTCACTGCTCCGGTCGAAATAATCCGGGAGCAGATGGCGCCAGGCCGGGCGATGTTGGAAGCGGAACTGTTGCAACGCTACCCCGCAACTGTGGAAAACAGAAGGTTCGCCGGCGTGGCGGTGCGCATCGTCACCCCCGCGAAGCGGGCACCGGGCAGCGAGCATAAGCTGTTGATCAACCTCCATAGCGGTGCCTTCATTCTGGGGGAGGGCTCGATTACCGAAGCCATCCCCATTGCGGCGCTCACCGGCATTCGGGTCCTCGCGATCGACTATCGGCTGGCGCCCGAAAATCCTTTTCCAGCTGCCGTCGAGGATATGATCGCGGTCTATCGCGAATTGCTTGAAGAGCATGAGTCGCAACATATCGCACTTTATGGCTCGTCCGCCGGCGCGGTGCTCTCGGCCGAAGCCATCGTGAAAATGCGTCAGCTGAGCCTGCCGCTCCCCGCGGCGCTGGGCTTCTTCTCCGGAACCGCAGACTGGGCGCGGCCGGGCGACACCGAAAGCATATTCGGTCTCTTCGGCTTCACCCGGCGCATCACGCCAATCCTCGAAGCGGCGCAGGGATATGCGCCGGATGCCGATCTTGAAAACCCGGTCCTCTCGCCGATCTATGCCGATCTGAAGGGGTTTCCGGCGACGCTGTGCATGTCGGGGACCCGCGACTTCTTCCTCAGCGGCACCGCCAACTTCCACCGCGCACTGCTGCGTGCCGGTGTGGATGCCCGGCTCGTCGTCTTCGATGCGATGCCACACGTCCATTGGGATGACCCGTCGCTTCCGGAAACCGACGAAGCCTTGAACATCCAGGCCGGGTTTCTGGCCACGCATCTAAAATAACCCAATTGACTCTGCCATCTGCTGTTGGCCTTTGCGCTGTAACGAGACTTGTACGCGGTTTATGGCTAAACGACCGTTCGTGCATCCGGTTCGCATGCATGCCTATTTGAAGCCGACAGTTGGCAGAGGAGCAAATAGGGACGGGCCAGACATAGGCCTCCCTTAACTGCGAGAGAAGCAGTGAGGGCCGGTCGTCGGCGCCACGGCGGCTTTTGGAAGGCGCTACCCAGGGGCAAAACCGGCGCGGCAGGGAACCGAAAATCCCCCGCAAGCGGACCGGGAGATCGGGAGTCGTCGTGACCGCCGCCAGCCTTCGGACTCGCGCCAGGCCCGGCTGCGGCCAGTTCAGGTCGATGTAACCGCGAAGCGCGGCAAATCCAGACGGCGTCGGCCTTGCCGACGATGCGGGCGTTGGCTGAGGTCCGCGAGCCGATCGGCAATAACCACGCACGAGAGTCCTTTGCGATCGACTGAGCTAATCCGCGCATCGATCAAGCGCGCCTTTGGTTTGGACCCGTCACGGCGCTTCACCTAAATCTGCATCGGCAGGCTGCGTATCGCGGCCATTGGCGGCGATCGCAAAGGAGAAGCTTGATGGATCCGGTGGCAATGGGAAAAAAGCTCGGCGAAGGCTTGCTTTCCTTTCCCGTGACACACTTCGACGCGCACGGCGCCTTCGACGAGACGCCCTATCGCGAGCATTGCGCCTGGATGCTGGATCGCGAGCTTGCAGGCCTGTTCGCCGCGGGCGGAACGGGTGAATTTTTCTCGCTGACGCCATCGGAAGTCGTCAACGTCGTGGCCGCCGCCGTCGCGGAAGGAAAGGGCAAGGTGCCGGTGATCTCGGGTTGCGGTTACGGCACCGCGATTGCGGTCGACGTCGCGCGCGGCGCCGAAAAGGCGGGCGCCGACGGCCTGTTACTATTGCCACCCTATCTGGTCGGATCGAAGCAGGAAGGGCTCGCCGCGCATATCGAGGCGGTCTGCCGCGCGACGGGCCTCGGGGTCATCGTGTACAACCGCGACAACGCCATCGTCGATGACGAGACGCTGGCGGGCCTGTGCGATCGCAACCCCAATCTCGTCGGCTTCAAGGACGGCGTCGGCGACATCGAAATGATGACCCGCATCTATGCGCGGATGGGCGACCGCCTGACCTACATCGGCGGGCTGCCGACCGCTGAAACCTATGCGACCCCCTATCTGACGATGGGGGTCACAACCTATTCGTCGGCGATCTTCAACTTTATGCCCGAATGGGCGCTCGATTTCTACAAGGCAGTGCGCGCCGGCAACCAGGTCGAGGTGATGCACCAGCTGCGCCAGTTCGTGCTGCCCTATATCGCGCTGCGCAATCGCGGCCGCGGCTATGCGGTGTCGATCGTCAAATCGGGTTGCCGGATCGTGGGCCGCGACGCCGGACCGGTGCGCTCGCCGCTGACCGATATGAGCGCGGCGGAAGAACAGGAACTGCGCACGCTGATCGAGCGAGCGTCGCCAAAGGCTCTTTCAGCGGCAGCGTGACGGGACTAGGCTGGGCCATGTTCGAACTCAGCCAACTCCGCTGTTTCGTCGCCGCTGCCGAGGAACTGCACTTCGGCCGCGCGGCGCAGCGGCTCAACATGACCCAGTCGCCCTTGAGCCGGCAGATCCAGCTGCTCGAGCGCATCCTCGACGTGACATTGCTCGAACGGACGAGCCGCAATGTCTCGCTGACCCCCGCCGGCCGCGTGTTCCTGATCGAGGCGCGGCGCATCGTTCGCCTGGCCGAAAGCGCCTCGCTGTCGGCCAGGCGCGTCGCAAAGGGCGATGCGGGGAAGGTCGGCATCGGCTTCACGGCGGTGTCGGGCTATACGCTCGTCCCGCGCATCGTGACGCAGGCGCGTGCGACGCTGCCCAATATCGAACTCGAACTGCGCGAAATGGTGACGGGCGACCAGACCGACGCGTTGCTCACGGGCCTGATCGACATCGGTTTCGTGCGCCCGCCGATCGAACGCAGCGAATTCAATACGATGCTCGCACTCAGCGAACCGCTCGTCGTCGCGCTGCCGCTCGGCGATCCGCGGCAGGCGCAATCGGTACTGCTGCCCGCGGATCTCGATGACAAGCCGCTCATCATGTATTCGCGCCAAGGGGCGGGCTATTTCCACGATCTGCTGGCGCGCCTGTTCGACGAGGCCGGGGTGTCGCCCCATTATATCCAGCATGTGACCCAGATCCATTCGATGCTGGGACTGGTGCGAGCGGGGCTGGCGGCGGCGGTCGTGCCGCGCTCGGCGATGGGGCTGCACCCCGACGATGTCCAGTTTCGCGAGCTGACGACGACCCCCGAACAGCCGGTCGAGCTGTATATGGCGTGGCGCCGCGACAACGCCAATCCGGCGACCGAACCGATGCGGCGCCTGTGCATGGAGGTCATGGCGGCGTGATCCCCCGCCGCCAGCTGATGATGGCAGGGGCGGCGATACTGCTGCCGCTACCGGTCCCGGCGTTGGCGAGCGGCAAGGGCGACCCGGTGGCGACGACGCGCTATGGCCGGGTGCGGGGTTTGCGCGAACAAGGCGTGCTGGTTTTTCGCGGGGTCCGCTACGGCGCCGACACCGCACCGCGGCGCTTTCAGGTGGCGCTGGCGCCGACGCCCTGGAGCGGCATTGCCGATGCGGCCACCTATGCCGCGGCGGCGCCGCAGACCAAGGCCGACGAACGAACAAGCGAGGACTGCCTGTTCCTGAACATCTGGACCCCGGCGCTCGACGGCGCGCGACGACCGGTCCTGGTCTATCTGCACGGCGGCGCGCATGCGCATGGATCGGGCTCCGATCCGCTCTACGACGGCGGCAATCTGGTCCGGCGCGGCGATGCCGTTGTGGTCACCCTCAACCATCGGCTCGCGGGGCTTGGCTATGCCTATCTCGCGCGGCTCGGCGGTCCGGCGGAATCGGGGAATGTCGGCAATCTCGACATCATCCTCGCGTTGCAATGGGTGCAGGGCAATATCGCCGGCTTCGGCGGCGATCCCGGGCGGGTGATGATCTTTGGCCAGTCGGGTGGCGGCGCGAAAGTCGTGACGCTGATGGCGATGGAGGCGGCGCGGCCGTTGTTCCACAGCGCCGCGACGATGAGCGGCCAGCATGTCACCGCCGCCGGCCCCAACCATGCGACCGAGCGGGCGAAGGCGTGGATGGCAAAGGCGGGCGCGGCGTCGGTCGACGACCTGCGCCGCCTGCCCGTCGAACATCTGGTCGAAGCGATGGCGATGACCGATCCGCTGGAGCGGAAGGGCGAGATCAGTTTCACCTCGACGCTCGATCATCATGTGCTGACACGCCACCCTTTCTTCCCCGGCGCGCCGCGCGAGGCCGCGTCGATCCCGTTGATCGTCGGCAACACGCACGACGAGACCGGGCTGTGGATCGCCGCGACGCTGAAGCGCGGCGATACCGACTGGGACAATCTGCCGGCGCGGCTGGCGCGCGAGATCGTCAAGGATGTCGATCCGGTGTGGCTGATCGAGCGCTATCGCGCACTCTATCCCGACCGCACCGCCGGGCAGATATTGCTTGCCGCGTCGACCGCCGCGCGATCGTGGCCAGGCCATTTGATCCAGGCCGAGGAGCGCGCGCGGATTGGGGCGCCGACCTGGATGTACCAGCTCGATTTTCCCTCGCCCGAGGCGGGTGGGGTACTCGGTGCGTATCACACGCTCGATATTGAACTGGTGTTCGACAACACGCGACTTCCCGCCGCGCGTACCGGCAACACACCCGCGGCGCAGGCGTTGGCGGGCCAGATGGCCGACGCGTTCATCCGGCTCGCGCGCGGCGGCGATCCCAATGGCGGATCGCTGCCCGCCTGGCCGCACTATGACCTGGAAAAGCGCGCGACGATGATCTTCGACCGCGACATCCGCGTCGAAAACGATCCCCGCGGCGCCGAGCGCGAACTGTTGTCGGTTGCGCCCTATATCAAGCCGGGCGGCTGATCTCTAGCGATCCCAGGGGAAGGAAAGGGTAGGGCGATTGGCATAGCGCGCCATCGTCAGCCGCAGCCGCGTCCCGCAGCCGGGCTCCAGTCGCAGCGTGAAATCGCGCCCGCCGACGCGTTCAGTGCCGCCGTCCCACGCGACCGTGTCGATCCGGTGCTCGGCATAGGCGCCGCCCTGCACGACCAAAGTGCGCGGCGCGGTGCCGGTGTTGACCAGCGTCACCTCGGTCGCCGTGTCGCCCAGGCTGTGGACTAGCGCCGCGACATCGTCGGGCACCCCGGCGCGGCGGCGGTCGGCATCGAAGTACCGCAGGCGGCAATGGAGCGGAACCCCGCCCTGCGGCGCGGTGGTCGGCGACCAGGGCGGGCGGGCGATGTGGAGGCCGCCGGTCATCGTCTGGATCAGCGCCTTCGCACTCGCCGGATTGATGCCGAGCGTCCAGTCGGCGAGCCGCTCGTCGGGCCTCGTCGTGTCGGCTTTGGCGATGGCGACCCGCTTGGCGACATGGTCAAGGTCGGCCTGCAGCGCCTGTTCGGGATAGCCCGGATTTTGTCCTTCCAGAAAATCGATCCACGGGTGGCGACCCGCCGCTTCGCGGTCGGGAGCTTCCTGCGTCGCATACCAGATTTCGAACCCGTTGGTGCGATAGGGGCCCGGTTTCCAGCCGTACCAGCCGTCGGCGCCATGCATCGTCGGCGCCGACATGACCCCGTCGACCAGCTTGCTCTGTTCGTTGATGCGCATGTTCATGTCGCGCCAGAGGCGAAGATAGTCGCGGTCTCCGGACAAGAGCAGCGCGTTGTAAAACGCGGTGATCGATCGCGGCACCCGGTTACGATTTTCGCGCTCGCCCGTCTGCGGCACGAGGGGTGAAAAGCCCCAGCCATAGACGCCCTGCCACCAGTCGGCGCCGACCGCGCCGTCGGCGGCGACGCGGCTCGGCAATATGCCTTTGTTCGCCCGCGCACGGTCGGCCCACGCACTCAGATAGTCCAGCGCCCAGTGCCGAAACCGATCCCCGGCGCCCAGCGCAAAGGCGTTGAGGCCCAGCGTTGTCGCCTGAAGGTTCAGCGGGTTGTCGCCGACGACATCGCCATATTCGGCATAGTGCGCGAGGAACTGGCTGTAATCATCCTCACCATGTTCGAGGTGGAAGCGCGCCGCGTCGAACGGATCGCCGGCCCAATCGAGCGCGCCCACCGGTTTCAGCGCAGGGCCGCGGCTGCCGTTCATCATGCTTCGCATCACCCGGTGGCGCGGATCGTAATTGGGGGCGCTGGGGTCGCGGCCGGTGTAGAAATCGGCGAACCGCCGGGTGCGCGCCAGAAGTTTCCGGTCGCGCGGCGCGCTCATCCCCATGACGTTGAAGGTTGTCAGCCCTTCGGCATTATGCTGCCAGTCCATCTGGACCGGGAACTCGCGATGATACATGCCTTCGCGGGCGATCGCGACATCGACAGACTTTGCGGCCGTATATTGCCGGATATGGCCGTCCCAGAAGCGCTGCGCCAGGGTGAGCAGCCTGTCGGGCGCGCCCAGCGCGTGAAGCGTCACCCAGTCGTTCGTCGCCTCGGCTGCATCGTCGGGCCCGTCGTTAGCGCCCCAGCGTACAAACACTTTCAGCGCGTCGTTCGCATCGACATATTTGGCGTAGAATGCCTCGCACGCTGCCATATTCGCCGCGAGCAGACGGCGCTGCAATCCCGCCCATGCCGGGGCGGCCATCGGGCTGGCAATGCGGATCGGCTGCGCCGGCGGCTTTGCGAACGCCGCGGGCGCGGCCAGAATAGCACCGCTCGTTGCCAGAAACGTGCGGCGCGAAACCGTCATGCAACGAGTTCCAGACGGCGGATCGGGCCGACGATCCACACATAAGCGACGATCGTCAGCAAACAGTGGACCGCGACAAAGGCGAGCGCGAGGTCGAACGATCCGGTCGCCGCGACGATATAGCCGACGACGATCGGGGTCACGATGCCGGCGATATTGCCAAACATGTTGAACACACCGCCCGAAAGGCCGGCGAGTTGCTTGGGCGCGACGTCGGCCATGACCGCCCAGCCGAGCGAAGCGACGCCCTTGCCGAAAAAGGCGACCGCCATCAGCGCGATGACGAGCCATTCCTCTTCCGCCCAGACGCACGCCAGGATCGTCGTCGCCAGCAGCATGCCGACGACCAGCGGTGTCTTGCGCGCCCTGTCCAGGCTGCCGCTTCGTTTGAGGATTTGGTCCGAAACGACCCCGCCTGCGAGACCGCCGACAAAGCCAAACGCCGCGGGCAAGGCTGCCGCGAAGCCAGCCTCCATGATGTTGAGGCCGCGTTCCTTGACCAGATAGATCGGAAACCAGGTCACAAAGAAATAGGTCAGCACGTTGATGCAATATTGGCCCAGATAAATACCCAGCATCATCCGGTTCGATAGCAACAGCCGAAAATTGGGCCAGGAAAAGGCGGCCCTGGCCTTGCTGCGGTCCTCCATCCCGATCTGGCCGCCGCCACTGCGGATATGGTCAAGCTCGGCTTGGTTCACGCGCGGATGCCGGTCGGGTTCGTGAATCTGACTTATGAACAGCAGCGTCGCGGCGACACCCAGTGCGCCCATTGTCCAGAACACCGAACGCCAGCCATGTTCGTGAACAAGCCAGCCCATCAGCGGCGCAAAGACGACGAGCGCGAAATATTGCGCGCTGTTGAAGATGGCTGAGGCCGTCCCGCGCTCGGCGCTGGGGAACCAGGCGGCAACCAGACGGGCGTTGCCGGGAAAGGAGGGGGCTTCGGCAAGGCCGACGAGGAAGCGCAGCAGGAAGAGGGTGGTGACCGCGGCCAGCCCGGGCACAAAGCCGACGAAGCCCTGCGCCGCGGTGAACAGCGACCAGATCAGGATCGCCGATGCATAGACCTTCTTGGTGCCGAAGCGGTCGAGCAAGGCGCCTCCCGGGATCTGCGCCAGCGCATAGGCCCAGGCAAAGGCCGACAGGATATAGCCGGTCTGGATCGGGCTCAGCGCCAGTTCGCGCGATGCCTCCTCGCCGGCAATCGAGAATGTTGCGCGATCGGCATAGTTGATCGTGGTGATGACAAAGATTAGCGCGATGATCCAATAGCGCGTTCTTGTCGGTTTTTCGGCGTTGTCGACCATGACCCTCTCCTGTGGACCGGAAGCGCTCGCGGCTTTTGCGGTCATCTGGACGCTAGCGACTGCATCCTTTCCGGTCCAAGCTGAAAGTTGGAACAATCCAGCCAATCCATGGCTGGATCGCGATCGGGATACGCCGCTTTTTAAAATTGGTGCGCGATCAGCAATGATCCATGCCGGATTGAGGTTGGCCTTATGGGGTCTTCTGGCGTTAGCCCCTGCATATTGAAACCGCACGACTTGCCGCGCGACGGCAAGCAGGAGAGGGGATTACCGATGGCAACTTCCGCACCGCGCAACATCAAGGTCGGCCTTTTTGCAGGGACTGCGGCCGTAGCGTTCGTCTGTCCGGCCGCCGCTCAGGCGCAGGATGCCGCCGCTTCCCAGCCGGCCGGATCCGCCTACGCTACAGAGGCCGCGCCAGAGGGCGCCGGCGAAGAAATTATCGTCACGGGTTTTCGCCAGAGCCTGACCAGCGCGCTGAACATGAAGCGCAACGAAACCGCTTCGATCGACGCGATCAAGGCCGAAGACATCGCCGAATTCCCCGATCTCAACCTCGCCGAATCGCTGCAGCGCATCCCGGGCGTCGCGATCAGCCGCGTGAATGGCGAGGGCCGCAACATCTCCGTTCGCGGCCTTGGTCCCGAATATACGCGTGTCCGCATCAATGGCATGGAAGCGATTGGCACGAGCGGCGGCACCGACAATTCCGGCGGCGTCAATCGCGGCCGCGGGTTCGATTTCAACATCTTCTCGTCGGACCTGTTCAACAGCCTAGCGGTACGCAAGACCGCGAGCGCCGACGTCGAGGAGGGCTCGCTTGGTGCGACGGTCGATCTGCAGGTTGCGCGCCCGTTCGATTTCAAGAAATCGACTGCGGTGCTCTCGGTCCAGGGCAGCTACAATGATCTGGCGCGAAAGCTGACGCCGCGCTTTTCGGGTCTGGTGACCGTTTCGAACCCCGACGAAACCTTCGGCGTGCTCGTGTCGCTGGCTTATGAAGAGCGCCGCCTGCGCGAAGAAGGCGCGAACATCACGCGCTGGACCCATGGCGGTTTCAACGGCGGTTTCAGCCCGCTCTCGACCCTTCCTGGCTATACCACCGCGCAGATCAACAACAGCAGCAACCTCGACACGGCGCTGTTTCATCCGCGTATCCCCGGTCTCGTCAGTTATGACATCAACCAGAAGCGCCTCGGCGCGGCGGTATCGGTTCAGTTCCGTCCGTCGGACAGCACGCTGATTTCGATCGATGGCCTCTATTCGCGCCTCGACGGCACGCGCACCGAAAGCCAGTTCCAGGCGATCAGCTTTAGCCGGTCGGGCACCGGCAAGCCGCAGACGATCATCCGCTCGGGCGTCGTCGACGAAAATAACAACATCATCAGCGGCACGTTCGACAATGTCGATCTGCGCACTCAGTCGCGCTACGACATTCTGAAGACCGACTTCCACCAACTCACCGCCAACATCGAACAGGAGTTCGGCGAAAAGCTGAAGTTCACTGGCCTTGTCGGCCATTCGAAATCGGCGTTCCGCAATCCGGTGCAGACGACAGTCACGATCGATGCGGCAAACACCAACGGCTTCTTTTACGATTTCTCGACGCGTTTCCCGACGATCAAGCCGGGCGTCGATGTCACCAACCCCGCGACCTTCGCCTTCACCAACGGCACGTCGGAAGTCCGCATCCGGCCGCAAACCGTCGACAACAGCTTCACCACCGCAAAGGGGGCGCTGGCATGGGAGGCAAGCGATGCCATCACGCTGAAAGCAGGTGTCGACTGGCGCCGCTTCACCTATGACTCGACCGAACGCCGTCGTTTGCAGGGCGAGACGGTTGTCACGACGCTGACCCCGGCGCAGCTCGCCGGGCTTACCACCGTCTACTCGGGTTTCGGCCGCGGGCTCAATCTGCCATCCGGCACGATCACCAGCTGGGTCGTCCCCGATCTCGACCCCTTCCTCGCGGCGCTCAACGCGCCGACGAACCCAACCTACGCAATCGGCGGGATCGAAAATGCGACGGCGCGCGGTTCATTCATCACGGTGGAGGAAAAAGACCTCGGTGCGTGGGGCATGGCTGAATTCAACCTCGAGGGCGCCGGTTTCCCACTGCGCGGCGATGTTGGCGTGCGCTATGTCGATACCAAGCAAAGCTCGACCGGCTATGCGAGCCAAGGCGCGGCGATCAATCTAGTCGAGGCGGACCGGTCCTATAATCGTTGGCTGCCGTCGGCGAATCTCGTGTTCGACGTCACCGACAATCTGCTCGTACGCTTCGCCGCGGCCAAGACGATGGCGCGCGCCGGGATTGCGTCGCTGACCCCGGGCGGCAACCTCAACGTGTCGGGCGGCAACCGCAGCTTCAGCTCGGGCAACCCCGACCTGAAACCGACCGCATCGACGAACCTTGACGTCGGCATCGAATGGTACCCGACGCCGGGGGCGATCTATGCGGTGTCGGGTTTCCACAAGGACATCGGAACCTTCGCTCAATCGCTCAGCACCTCGGTGCCCTTTGCCGATCTCGGCCTGCCGGCGTCGCTGCTGACCGGCACCACCGCATCGCCGACCGACGTCTTCATCGTCAGCCAGCCGGTGAATTCGAGCGGCGGCAAGCTCAAGGGTTTCGAGATCAACATCCAGCAGCCGTTTACTTTTTTCGACGGCTTCCTCTCGAACTTCGGCGTGCTCGCAAACTATACTTATGTCAGCTCGAATATCGAATATCTGACCGCCGCGAACGGCAGCACCTCGGTCCGTGCCCCGCTCGTCGGGCTGTCGAAACAGGCGGCGAATGCGACGCTCTATTATGAAGACACGAAATTCTCGATTCGCGGATCGGCCTCCTACCGGTCCAAATATCTGACCGCGGTCCCGGGAACAGAGGGCAACGCCTGGAACGGCACCAATAGCACGCTGAATTTCGATGCGCAGATTTCGTACAATGTGAACGACCGGCTGAAGTTCAGCCTCGAAATGATCAATCTGACCGACGAGAAGAATGATCAGTTCGTTGACGAGACGAACCGCCTGAACGTGCTCACCCACAGCGGTCGCCAGTTCAATTTCGGCCTGCGCTACAGCCTGTAATCGGAGACAATCGGTGATCGACGGCAGCATATTGATCGGGCAGGGGACGCGGCGGAGCGAGGAGAGTTTCCGTGCCTATGACCCGGCAACCGGCGCTGTCGTTGGTCCCGAGTTCAGTATCGCGAGCACACGGGACGTCGCCGACGCCTGCGCGCTCGCCGCGGACGCTGCCGGGGCTTTCGGGTCGCTTGCCCCCGCCGCCCGCGCCGCCTTTCTCGAAGCGGTTGCCGACGCGATCAACGCGATCGGCGATGTCCTGATCGAAACCGCGATGGCGGAGACCGGTTTGCCGCGCGCGCGTCTGGAGGGCGAGCGCGGCCGGACGACCGGCCAGCTGCAATTGTTCGCATCGGTCGTGCGGCAGGGCGACTGGCTCGACGCGACGCTCGACAGCGCGCTGCCCGAACGCGTTCCGCCGCGCCCTGCGCTCCGGCGGATGAACCGGCCGCTCGGGCCCGCCGCGGTCTTCGGGGCGTCCAACTTCCCGCTCGCCTTTTCGGTCGCGGGCGGTGACACCGCTTCGGCCTTTGCCGCCGGCTGTCCGGTGGTGGTGAAGGGCCACAGCGCCCATCCCGGAACGGGCGAGCTTGTCGCGCGGGCCATCCAAAAGGCGGCAGCCGTCTGCGGTCTTCCCGAGGGCGTGTTTTCCTATTTGCCCGGCAAGTCGCACGAACTGGGTGCGGCGCTGGTCGCCGATCCGCGGATAAAGGCGGTCGGCTTCACCGGCTCGCGCGGCGGCGGTCTTCACCTCGTCGATATCGCGCGCAAGCGTAAAGAACCTATTCCTGTCTATGCCGAGATGAGCAGCGTGAATCCCGTAATCATCCTCCCGGGCGCCCTTGCTGATCGCGGTATTGAACTGGCCGGCGCCTTTTCTTCCTCCCTTACACTCGGCGCCGGCCAATTTTGTACCAATCCCGGAACGATCGTCGCTCTCGACGGTCCGGCGCTCGACATATTCGTCGGCGCGGCGGCCGATGCCCTTGCCAGCGTAGAGCCCGCTACGATGCTGAGCAGCGGCATCGCCGAGGCTT
Source organism: Sphingopyxis sp. Root154 (assembly GCF_001427105.1). Classification (GTDB taxonomy): domain Bacteria; phylum Pseudomonadota; class Alphaproteobacteria; order Sphingomonadales; family Sphingomonadaceae; genus Sphingopyxis. The sequence continues at coordinate 458,575 of NZ_LMGI01000001.1, read as the reverse complement.
ATCGCGAAGGCGTGGCAGCGCTCGATCGCAATCCCGCGGTTGAACGCGCTTCGGCTATCCACGGCGCCAGCCACAATCGCTGCGCTCCGGCGCTATTCGACACGACCGCGGAAGCCTATGCCAGGGATGCATCGATCGGCGAGGAAGTGTTCGGGAGCGCGGCGATCATCGTCCGCTGCCGCGATCTTGCCGAGGTTGCGGCCACTATTTCCGCCATGGAAGGGCAGCTGACCGCGACGATCCATATGGACGACAGCGACATGAAGGCCGCGCAGGCATTATCGCCGCTTCTCGCGGACAAAGTGGGTCGCCTGCTGGTCAACGGCTGGCCGACGGGGGTCGAAGTAACCCATGCGATGGTTCATGGCGGGCCGTTCCCTGCAACCTCCGATACCCGATCAACGTCGGTCGGATCGCTCGCGATCGCGCGCTTCCTGCGTCCGGTGTGCTTTCAGAATCTTCCGGAGGAAATGCTGCCGCCGGCGCTTCGGGATGGCAATCCATGGCGTCTTTCGAGGCGCATCGATGGCGAACTGCGGAAGCCGGCGGTCGCGGAGCAGCTGAATGCGTAGGCAGATGAACCAAACGACCCGACATGACCTCATTTTCCAGGCAGGCGCGCGATGAGCACCATTCTTGCTTTCGTTCTGGCCGGCGCGCAGCCGATGCCGATGGTTGTCATTGACGAGGCGGACACGGTGCGGGAGGGGCCCGCGCCGCATGGAAGGATCGGCCAATCGACCGCGTGGCGGATCAGCGACGCCGTGCCAGCGCCGCGTAGTTTCGAGTTCAGAAAGCGCGCGCTTCACGTCGGGGCGGCGATCGGGATTCACGCGATTGACCATGATGAAATCTATTATGTGCTCGAGGGAACCGGCACGGTCCACTCCGACGGCGAGGAAAGGCAACTGCGGCCGGGCATGGCGGCCTGGCTTTACAGTGGCTCCAACGTGAGTATCCGCCAGACGGGGGATCAGCCGCTGGTGCTCCTGATCGCTTATCCCAACAAGCCGGGAAACTGATACGCTGACCGGACGACGCTGGCGCTGCATCGATGCGAAATTCCGATCGAGGAATGCTCGCCGCAAGGTCGAAACGCGTCTCCGTGCCGGCTTGGCCCGCCGATCTGGAGGTGAAGGGAGGCGACGGCAGAAAGGCCGCGCCAGTGGAACGCGGCCTTTCCGATAGGATCTCCCTCAGCTTCCCCGGGTCGCTGGAGTCGCCAAAGTTGTGGTGAGACTATGGAACTCCATCCCGTCGTCAACGACAGATAATTGCCTTCGAACTATTATGGGACAGCACCGGGACGGCAGGCGTCGGCGGTCAGCCCCCATATCTCGGACACTCGCTGTCGGGCAAGTTCATGGCGAGCAGCAACCAAGGCGCGTTCGAGGCCACGCGCTGCTCGGGAGACGGACGGGCCGTGCCAGCCTCGATGAAGCCGACGCCGTGTGCGTGAATACGGGCCTGCAAGCCGATCGCCAACCCATTTCTTGTTGCAGTGCGTCGAACGCTGGCGCATTTGCCTCTGATATCACGGCGGGGGACGTTGGGTTCATGCCGTGCGATTCACGCGCCCTCACCGGGGGGCGTCGGCGGCTCCGCCTTGCGCGCCGACGATGCGATCTCGTCGGCGAATTCCTGCGGAGAGACGACTGAAGGCCCACGGCGCGTGATCATGCGATCGCCGGGTGTCTTGTCGAGCAGCAGACGGGTCACGTCCGGCCGGGAATAATGGCCGGCGGGGTCGGTGGCCGCCTTCGCAAGCGAGATGAGGCCAAGGTCGAGATCGGCGTAAACCAGGCCTTCCTGGTTTTCGGGCAGGCCTTCGCTGATTAGGCGCCCGTCCGGCGCATATATCTGCGAATAGCCTCCGCCCTCCTTGAGCAGCGACCGCTTCATGTCATCGTTGCACAACATCGCAATCATCTCGGCCGAGACGAGGGCGGTCGAGGCGATGACATAGCAGCCGCCTTCGACCGCATAGAGACGCGACGCCGCGCTGTTGACGTCGACGCTCAGCTGATGGGCTTCGGGGTAGATCGAGAAGCTGGGCCAGGCAGCGACATGTACCTGTTCATTTTGCGCGTACATCGCATATTTCGAAAGCGGTTGGAGATGTTCCCAGCAGCAGAGGGCGCCGACCCGTCCAAGGGGCGTGTCGAACACCGAAAGGTCGCGGCCGTCTCCTTCGCCGAAAACCGTTCGCTCGACATGCGTCGGCTTCAATTTGCGGCGCCGGCTGACTGTGTTGCCGTCCGCTCCGATCAGCCATTGTCCGATATAGAGGCTGCCGCCGTCGCGTTCGCTGAGACCCATGGCAACCATGACCCCATTTTCTTCCGCGGCGCGTTGGAGCCGGTCGGCTTCGGGCGAGCCGTATGCGAGCGAATTGTCGAAATAGCGCTGCACGAACTGCATTCCCCAGGCAGGGGAATCGAGCCAGATGTACCAAGGATAGCCCGGAAGGAAGGTTTCCGGAAAGGCGACGAGCGCTGCGCCGTTCGCCGCAGCTTCCTCGATAAGCCGAACCGCCTTTGCCAAGCTTGCGTCAAGGTCGAGAAACACGGGTGCGGCCTGAACGGCTGCGGCGCGAAATCTGGGGTGATCGACGGTCATCGGATATTTCCTCTATTCACAATCAGGTTCATCGCGATTTTGCCGTGCCGAGTTGCTCTGCGCTTGTCCGAGCGTGGCAGGTTTTAGGACGGGCGTGGCGTGAGCAGGCAGTCCGGAGTGCCGCGCAATGGGAGTAAAGGGACTCAAGCGCTATGCCTCACATGCATAATAGGCATATCGGCTATGAATTTGTGCGCAGGCCCAAATATGTGTTTCATCGGGCACACTGCACCGCGAGCGAAGGAGTATCCCATGGCCAACCCGGCCTCCACTCTGTCGGCCCCTTTGACAGGCCGGATTGCGGACGCGATAGCGAACGTCGTGCGGTTTCGGGAAGTGCGACCGAACTGGAACCCGATGCGTACCGATGATCCGGCTTATCATGCCGCCATGTACAAATATTTCGACGGGGCCACATCAACCTTCGTGAAGGGGACGTCGCCCGCCGTCGAGAGCAGCGAATTCCGACTTGCGGTCGGGGTCGTCGAACCCGGCAAGGGCCAGATTCTTCATAATCATACCCAAGAGGAATTGATGTTCGCCGCGAGCGGATCGTGGATGGTCTATTTCGACGAAAATGAGGAACATAAGGTCTTTCTCGAACAATGGGATTCCATCCTCGTCCCGGCAGGCGTCCCTCGCGGGTGGCGAAATGTCGGAACTGCGACCGGGTGCTTTTTGAACCTTAGCGGCGTACATGACCGGATGAGCGTCGAGCCTCCCGCCGGAGCGGCGGGCACGTCGTGCGGCTCGTGAAGAAGGAGAGGCGCGCGCAATGCATCTCGCCCGATGCGTCTTGATCCTTGTTCGCGCGATGTAGCCGGGCGATGGCGCTGGGCTTCTCGCCTGCTCGACGAGAGCGAACTCTTCCGCGTCATTCCTGGAACATGTCAGCCGGGACAGGCCGACGCCTGGCACGCCCGTCGCGGGATATCGCGAGTTTCGCCCCGCCGGATGCGAACTTGCCGCGTGACGTCGGGCGACGAAACATGGTCTTTGGGCGCGCACCGAGCAGGGCCGGTTATAACCGCAAGAATGGCATCCGCCGCGTCGGCAGCATCGGCGAGGATGCTTCTTGTCGAGGTGAATAAGCGTGAAAGATGACCGGCCCTGATCGAGGGCAGGCGCCAGAACGGCAGGATCCTACCATGCAGAAGCTCTTTTCGACCAGCGATGCCCCTGCGGGAGAGCGGGCCAGCTATTGGCACGACGCTCTTCGCGGGGCGTTCGTCCAGCTCGATTGCACTTTTTGCGGTGCCGACGAGCAGGTTTTCGGGCAGATCGAGACGGCTCGCCTCGCGACGGTCGAACTGTCGCGCATCGCCGCGACGGCACAGAATGTCCGGCGCACCCGCCGAGGGATCGCGACCGCAAGCGCCGATCGCTTCTTCCTCAATCTACAGCTCGAAGGACAAGGCGTCCTTCTCCAGGATGGGCGTGAGCTGGAAATGAAGCCGGGCGGTCTCACATTATTCGATACGATGCGCCCTTATGAGCTCATATTCCGCGAACGCTTCGAGGGTTTCGTCGTCTCCGTGCCGGGCGAATGGCTGCGGCGCCGCATCCGGGATCGCGACATGCTGACGGCCCGCGAGATCGCATCGGGCACCGGTGCGGGGCGACTTCTCAGGACGATGCTCACGATGCTCGCGTCGGATGCCGGCACGATCGAAGAGGAGGCGGTGCCTTCGGTCGCGGCAAGCCTCGAGGACATGCTCGTCGCCGGGCTGCTGGCTTCGGGTGACAATAGGAGAGGTCGCCGCGACGACGTGGCCGCCCGCCGCGGCGACCGGATCAGAGCCTTTGCCGCGGAGCATCTGTGCGATCCTGGCCTCTCGGTCGATACGATCGCGTCGAGCTTCGGCGTCGCCGCGAGCACGATTCATCGCTCCTTTTCCGACCAGGCCTGTTCGCTCAATGTCTGGATCTGGAACGAGCGTCTCAACCGCGCGCGCGCGGACCTCGGCGATCCCGCCATGCGGGGGCGGACGATCACCGAAATCGCATTCGCCTGGGGGTTCAACGACTCAGGACATTTCAGTCGGGCATTTCGCCGTCGGTTCGGATGCCGCCCGCGCGACATCCGCTCCGCCTTGCACTGAGCCGCCGGTGGCGGGGCATTCCGTCGCGCTACCCTCCGGCTGCGCGCGCGCTCTGGATCTAGGCAGCAGAAACCGTCGGCGCGGTTCTGGCCCCTGCCACGATGATGTCCCGCGCCCATCTGTGAAGCGGATTGCTGTCGCGGCGGCTGTGCCACGACATGGTCAGCGCCACCTCGGGCAGGTCGAAGGCGAACCGGCGCTGCTGGAGCGGGAATATTTCGCAGACATGGGCGGCGAGCGCCGCCGGTAGCGTGAGCAGAAGGTCCGATTTGCTGGCGATATTGGCCGCCGAAAAATATCCCGGCGTGATCACGGTCGTGTTTCGCATGATCCCGATTTCGCGAAGGAAATGGGTCAGCCGGTCGTTGGTACCGCCCGCGATCATGATATGGTCGCGGCTCGCATAGTCGGCGCGGCTTATGCGATCGCTCTCGCCGTTCCCGTTCCGCATCACGCAGATCAAATCATTGCGGAACAGTTCGATCGAGTGAAACTCGCTCGATGTCAGCATCGGCTGGGTATCGACATAAATGTCGACATCGCCCGATTTCAACCGTCTCTCGATGTCATATTGTTCGCTACTCAGCTCGAAGACGACCGATCTGGCGATCGCCTTTGCCTCGACAAGGGCGTCGGCAAAGACGGTGATTGCTCCCTCGGTCGCACAAATGGTGATCTTCCCTTCGGCTTCCGAGGGATCGAAGTTGGGCCGTTCGAGGATATGCGAAATATCGGTGAGAATGACCTCGAGGTCGCCGGCTATCTCTTCGGCGCGCGAGGTCGGACGCATCTCCTGTCCGCAGCGGATGAGGATCCGGTCGTTGAACAGGGCGCGCAGCCGGCCAAGCGCGTGGCTTACGGCGGGCTGGCTCATATTCAGCCGGCTTGCGGCGCGGGTGATGTGACGCTCGGTAAGCAGGGCGTGGAGGACCAGGAGCAGGTTCAGATCCACCGATCGTAAATTTACGCCGTGCATAATAGCTATATTAGCTATGCATTGGATTCAGGTCAATGCGAACGATAGTCGGACGGAACTCATTCAAACCGGAGCTCCACCCACCATGGCATTCGAAGAAGTCGGCAAAAAAACGGACATGGGTGGCGGGGTCATTCACTGCCGTCCCGATGCCTGCGAATATAGCGAGGCGAGCATCTACGGCACATCGCTGGCGCGCAGCCCGATCTTTCAGGGCGACCACGGGGTGAGATCGGCTTTCTTCAAAATGAAGAAGGGCGATGTGATCGCGAACCATAAACACAAGAAATGGGTGCAGGTCGCCATTTTGAGCGGCTGCGTCAAAGTGAACCAGGATGTGACGACGGAATTCGTCGCGGAAGCGGGCTCGGTCTATTTTCTCGATCCCGGATATTTCCACATCGAGACCGCTGTCGAGGACTCGATCCTGCTGGTCACCCAGGGCGAAGACCGCCCGGGCTGGCTCAAGGACGAATAACTCAAGAAAAGGGGCTGCAATGACGAGGAATCGTAACCGGAAACTCTGCGTCGCATCGACGCTGGCCTACGCCATCTGCATTGCAGGGCCAGCTGTCGGGCAAACCGCCGACGCTGCTCGCGAGAGTGCCGCGGGGGCGCCCAGCGGCGAAACGTCATCGGCGAGCGTCGGTGAGATCGTTGTCACCGCGCAGAAGCGCGAAGAATCGGTCAACCGGGTCGGTATGTCGATCTCGGCCTTTACCGGCGACACGCTCACGCGCCTCGGCATCGCCGATGTCGCGGATCTGGTAAAGATCGTCCCGGGCTTCAGCTTCGCCAAAGGCAATTACGGCACGCCCGTTTACACATTGCGAGGCATCGGGAACAACGAGCCTACCCTCGCTGGCAGCCCCACCGTTTCGGTCTATGTCGATGAGGTGCCGCTCCCTTATTCGAACATGACCGAAGGCGCGAGCCTCGACATGGAGCGCGTTGAGGTTCTGAAGGGGCCGCAGGGCACGCTTTTCGGGCAGAACTCGACCGGCGGCGCAATCAATTATATCGCTGCCAAGCCGACCGCTACGCGCGAGGGCGGTTTCGAGCTCGGCTACGGGCGGTTCAACGCCGTGACGGCCGGCGGTTTCGTCAGCGGTCCTCTCTCCGAGACGTTGCGCATCCGCATCGCGGGCCGCAAGGAATATGGCGATCCGTGGCAACGCAGTGCGACGCGCCCGAACGACCGCCTCGGCAAGACCGACAAGGCTGTCGGGCGGCTGCTCCTCGAATGGACGCCTGCCGATCGCGCGACGCTTCTTTTAAATATCAATGGATGGACGAACCAGTCAGATGCCCTCGCTGGTCAGTTCGTCGGTGCCATCAATCCCCGCGCACCCGCCGCCTTGCGCGTCCAACTCGTTCCTACCGGAAATGCGCGCCTCGCAGACTGGGATCCTGGAACCGACTTTTCGGTCGATGACGACTTCTGGCAGGCGAGCCTTCGCGGCGATTTCGAGCTGAGCGAGATGCTGACACTGACGAGTATCAGTGCCTATTCCCGCTATAGGCGCGATGCCTTTGTCGATGCCGACGGCACGCCGATCCAGACCTTTGCCGCCCGCAATGCTGGCGATATTGAGGCCATTTCGCAGGAACTCCGCTTGGCAGGCGAATTTGGCACGATGGCCCGATGGCTGCTGGGTGCCAATTATCAGCATGACGTCGTCGATGATATCTTCATGCCCTTCACGGCTATTTCCAGCTTCCCGTTCCGCAGCGCGAACGCGATGGGACGGAACAAGGCGGACACCTATTCGGGCTTCGCCAGCGTCGATTTCGAAATCGCGCCGACGCTTACCTTGACGGCTGCCGCGCGTTACAGCTGGCAGGACCGCTCATACGCCGGCTGCCTTTACGACTCTGGCGCGGGCGAACTGGCTGCGGTCATCGCCGGCCTCTCGACGCGGCTTAGCGGAACCCCCACGACGATTGCGCCGGGAGGTTGCGTTACGCTCAATTCGGTGACGCTGAAACCGCAAGTCGTCGAGGATGAGCTCAATGAGGGCAGCCTGTCCTGGAAGACCGGAATCAACTGGCAGATCGACCCCAGCAAGCTGCTCTACGCCACCGTCAGCAGAGGGTATAAGAGCGGCTTCTTCATTTCCACCGGCGCAACCTTCGATCTGTCGCTGTCGCCGGCGAAGCAGGAAGCCGTCACCGCCTATGAGGCGGGGTTCAAGCTAGGCTTGCTCGACCGGACCCTGCAGCTCAACGGCGCAGCCTTCTACTATGACTATAAGGACAAGCAGGTTCGTGGCCGCATCGTCGACGCGTTCCTGGGGCCGCTCAACCGCATTCTGAATATTCCGGAATCGCGCGTCTACGGCGCCGAATTGCAGATGATCTGGGAGCCCGTCGAAGGCCTCGCGCTTAACGGCGGTGCGACTTACATCAATTCCAAGATTCTCGGCAGCTTCACCAACTTCACGCCGCTCGGCAACCAGAAGCTGCTGAGCGGCGAACCGTTCCCGCTCATGCCCAAGTGGCAGGTCACCGGCGATGTCCAATATGAATATCCTGTAAGCGACGACGCGGTGATGTTCATCGGAGCCAATGCGTCCCATCAAGGCAAGACCAACGCTGCGCTGGGACAGGAGCCTCTGTTCGATCTCAAGTCTTACACGCTCGTCGATTTGCGTGCCGGGTTTCGCGGCACGGATGACAACTGGCGGGTTACCGGCTTCGTCCGAAACCTGGGCGACACCTACTATTGGACCAACGTACCGGCTCCGGGTCCCGATGCGGCGTTTCGCGCCGCCGGCACGCCGCGCACCTACGGTGTGACCGCGAGCGTCCGCTTCCGTTGATCGATCGGCACGGGGCCGAACCTTGCCGCAACAATGAAGGACCGACCGATGTTCAGTCACGTGATGCTCGGGGCGAATGAGATCGAAGCTTCGCGCCGCTTTTACGACGCCATCTTTGGTGCGCTCGGAATTGCATCCGCTGTTACCGATCCGAAGGGACGACTTTTGTATTTCGGCAAGTCGGGCATCTTCGCCGTGACGGCGCCGCTCGACGGGCAGCCCGCGACGCCGGCAAATGGCGGAACGATCGGTTTTGCCGTGCAATCGACCGAAGACGCCGACGCTTGGCACCGTGCCGGCGTCGCGGCGGGCGGAACAGCCTGCGAGGACCCGCCGGGATGGCGGGAGAATGCCGTCGGCAAGATCTATCTCGCCTATCTGCGCGATCCTGCGGGCAACAAGCTGTGTGCGTCCTGCCGGTTGTGACCGACCGCCTGCAACGGTGCAGCACGGGACCACAGCCGCCAGGGCCGGCGGCGCAAATCGAAAAATGGGGAGGAAATTTCATGAGCATGAGCATGCAAGATCGGAAGCGGGGCCTGGCCCGGCGCTGCGGGGCCGCATCGGCCATTATTGGTGCACTCGCCTTGCCGGCCGTGCCGTCGTTCGCGCAGGACAGGGCGGAGGAGGCGAGCGACGGCGGTCTTGAAGAGATCGTCGTAACGGCGCGCAAGCGCTCCGAAAATCTCCAGGAAACGCCCGTCGCGGTCAGTGCGGTCACCGGCGAAACGCTCGACGAGCGCGGCATCAACGACATCGCGGGCGCGGCGAAATTCGTGCCCAGCCTCGTCTTCAACACCGGCGCGCCCATCGCGGGAGCCAGCAATTCCGCGGTCGTCTTCATCCGGGGCATCGGACAGACCGATTTTCAACTGACCATCGACCCCGGCGTCGGAACCTATCTGGACGGAGTCTATATCAGTCGCTCGGTCGGCGCGGTTCTGGATACCGCGGACATCGAACGCCTCGAAGTGTTGCGCGGTCCGCAGGGGACATTGTTCGGCAAGAATACGATCGGCGGCGCGATCTCGATTACGAGCAAGCGTCCCGGTGCCGATCTCGAAGGGGCGATCGAGCTTACCACGGGCAGCTACGATCGTTTCGATATGCGCGGAATGATCAATATCCCTGTCGCCGAAGCGGTGCGGTTCCGGATGGCCGGCAGCATGCAGACGCGCGACGGTTATGTGGAAATCCTGACCGACGGGTCGCGGCGTGGGAACAAGAATTCCTATTCCGGCCGGCTGACCGCCGAAATCGACCTCGCGGACAATTTGCTCGCCACCATCGCGGTCGACGGCACGCGCTCGCGCGAACAGTCCTCGCCCTGGTCGCTGCGCGCAGTGAACCCCGACTCCGTCTTCGGTATCTTCCACAATGTGTTCCTGAACGCGCCGGTTTGCGGGGCCTTCGGACCCGCCGGGCCGCAGTCCGATGCACTTTCGACGAACCCCAATTGCTTCAGTGCACAGTGGATCACGGGCAATCCCTACGTCGCCTGGGAAGATAGCGGCGACACCTACGCGCGCTGGCGCCAGCCCGGCCAGACGATCGACATCCCGGCACGGACCCTGAACCGCTCCGCGACCGACGTCTGGGGCACATCGCTGACGCTGGACTATGACGGCGGCGATGCCTTCGGCCTCAAGTCGATCACCGCTTATCGATCGCTCGATGCCGCTTTCTACCACGATACCGACAACACGCCGCTCGCGATTACCCGAACCGACAATTTCGATTATTCACACAAGCAGTTCAGCCAGGAGCTCCAGGCGTCGGGCGCCTTGCTCGGCTCCCGGCTCAAATATCTGATCGGCGCATTCTATTTCAAGGAAAGCGGGACCGACCTTGCCTATCTGAACACGCCGCCCGTGTTGTTCCAGTCGGGTGGCCGAGTCCGGAACAACAGCTATGCCTTTTTCTCGCAGATGACCTATGAGCTGACCGACCGGCTGAGTGTGACGGGAGGTCTGCGCTACACCGACGAGGTGAAGCGCTTTACCCCCGATCAATATGTGATTGCGGTTCATCCCGCGGCGCAGGCGCCGCTGCCGCCGGGATCGCCCTTTCCCTTTTATCTGACCAACCCGCTGACATCGACCCCGACCAATCCCCAGCCGATCCGGGCGGGTGACCGAATCCTCCCGCAAACGACGGGGCGCGTATCCTATCAGGAGATGACGCCCTCGGCGTCGATCAACTACAAGGCTTCGGACGATGTCTTTGCCTATCTGAACTATTCGAAAGGCTTCAAGGGCGGGGGGTTTACCTCGCGCGTCTTTCCGCCCGAAGCGGAAATCCCGAGCTTTAAGCCCGAGATCGCGGAACTCTATGAGGTCGGCCTGAAGTCCATGCTGTTCGATCGTCGTCTGCGCCTCAACACAGCCTTCTTCTGGACCGATTACAAGGAGCTCCAGATCGTCGTGAACGATGGCTTTGCACCAAAGGTTCGCAACGCCGGCCGTGCCCGCATCCGCGGGGTCGAAGTGGAGATGGAGGCCGCTTTTGCTGACTGGATCATGCTTCAGGCCGGCGGGAGCTACATCGACGCCCGCTATCTGGAGGTCGATCCGCGCGCCGCGCCGCTGACGGTCGACAACAGGCTCGTCGAAACGCCGAAATGGTCGTTCAATGCGGCGGCGACGGTCGACCTGTTCAGCTGGAGCAGCGGGAAGCTGGTGTGGAATGGCGACTGGTCCTACAAGAGCCGGGTGTACAAGGACGCCATCAACACGCCCTTCACATCGCAGCCTGGATTCCACCTGATCAACACAAGCCTCACGGCTAAAATGGGGGAGGGGCTTTCGGTCACCGCCGGGGTCACGAACCTGACCGACAAAGCCTATATTTTGAGCGGCTATACCGACTTTGCCTTCACCGGCCAGTCGCAGGCATCCTATGCGCGCCCGCGCGAATGGTATCTGCGTCTCAAGGCCCGCTTCTGACGTAAGCCGGACGTGCGGCGGACCTAGCGCCGCCGCACGTCACCTCTCTCATTCCGAACCGTGGTCCATCGCTGCCGCGCTGTCGTCTGACCCTCATGGCGCGGTCGCGTTTCCGGCGAGCGCACGACCGGACTTGCCAAGCTTTCTGATGTTGCAGGATTTCACCGTGTCGCAGACCGCGCGCCCTGCCGCAGCACAATTCAGCCATAGCTGACCCGCTCCACGACTTCGATCAGCATGTTGCCTAGTCCAGGTTGTTCGAAATATGCGCCTCGTACATGGTGATCCGGTTTCATCCCGCCGGGCACGAAGACATCCATGTCGGCCGTCATTAATATGCTCATGCCGGCTTGCGTCAGCAATTCTGCGCATGGCTCGTACGCATCGACATTGTAGCCGATGTGATGAAAGCCGCCTCCGACCTGATCGAGAAACCATTTGTGAGGGCCGTCGCTCAACGGCTGGATCAGTTCATATTCAAGATCCCCCTGCACCCCATGGAATATATCAAGGTGCATCGGGAATAATTTTCCGTGAACATATACCTCCGGCGCGTTGAAGTCGAACCGCCGCGTCTCGTCAAAGGCATAGATCGTTTCAAACATTTTTATCGCCGATTCCATGTCGGGAACGACGTAGCCAAGTTGATGAGGCGGGCCGAACATTGAAACTGCTTTGTTCATGATACTTTCCGTGTGGCTACGTGACTGGCAAGAAATAGTCCCTGCGGCATCGTTGGACATGGGACGAGAAACGCCCCGGCTGCGCTTCGGTCTCGGACCTCGCGGGGTCTCGCTCGGCACCTTTGCTTATCGGGAGCAGGGCAGGGCGGGCGAGAAGGCTCGCCCGCCCAAGGTTTCCTGACCCTAGAAATCCACGGAAAGATTGACGCCGACAGTCCTCGGGCGGGCGCGGGTGTATGTCGCGGGCTGATTTCGATCCGTATCGATCGAGGTGACAATCCGCTCATCCCAAAGATTTTTGGCGAACAGGCCGACGCTGACACGGCCTGTATCGATCCCGACTGCCAGGTTTCCGATGACAGACGAGGGAACTTTGAGACGGCGCACGCTCGGGCTTACCGAATATTCCGAAAAGGCCTCGCTGAGATAGGAAACATCTCCGTTGACGTAGAACTCGGCGTTCGGCCCGACGAATTCGGCCGGGCGCCTATATTGGAATCCTCCGCCGATATTCCATTCCGGGACGTAGGGAGCGCGATCGCCCTTGCGCGCGGCCAGCGTCTGCGAATCCTTGGCCAGTTCGGCATTTGTGTAGGACGCGTTCAAGTTCAGCGTCAGGGAGTCGGTGACCCGTGCGTTGATTTCGAACTCCGCCCCCTTGCTGATCTGGCTCGTCTCGTTCGCCTTGATGCTGAAGCCGCATTTCAGGAAGACGTTTGTCTGGATATTCTTCCAGTCGATGTAGAAGAGCGCCGCGTTGACGTTGAGTTTGCGGTCGAGCCAGCTGGTCTTCGCGCCAACCTCATAGTTGGTCAGCGAATCCGAGCCGTAGGTGTCGGTTTGACCGGAGAGGCCCAACGATGCGAGTTCGGCAATGCACTGTGCACCGATATTGGTGCTCGGACCGGGCAGGGCCTCGTTCGTCCCGCCGGTTCGGAAGCCTTTGGAGACCGAGCCATAGAGCAAGAAGTCTTCATTCGCCTTGAATTCCAGTGCTACCTTCGGATTGAACCCGTCCTCCTTGATCGTGAAGGTCGAGCCCGTCGGCACCGGGCCGATGACAAACCCGGATGACGCCTTGCTCGCCGTCAGGTCGTAATTGTAATAACGGCCGCCCAGGGTGAGCGACAGCTTGTCCTGCGCGATGAACGGGATCGGGAGCGTGATTTCTCCGAAAACGGATTTCTGATTGCCGCGACTGTCGTCCAGCCCGTAGAACAGCACATTGTCGACGGGCGTCTGATAGAAGGAAGACGAGCTTTCGCCGGGGGGAAGGCCCCCGATCGCCGCCAGCATGCTGTCGAGATCCCGAATGGGGGCGCTCAGCTCGAAGTCTTTTCTGAAATCCTCATAATAGCCCCCGACCACCCATTTGATCCGCGAGCCCGCGCCCGAGGCAAGTCGCGCCTCGAGGGTGTTCCTTTTTTCCCGTACGTTGCTGCTCAGGCTTGCGAGAACGGGCTCGCCGGTTACCAGATGGTTGGGACCGAAAATGCCGCGAACGCGCTGGTTGTCGTCGAGGATCGTTGCCAGCGTCCGGTCCAGTCTTGAGCCGACGACGGTTGCGTTGAAGGACCCGAAATCATATTCGGCCTTGAGGCTGTAGATCTTCAGCTCATCCTCGAACAGTTCCTTGACGGGTTTGACCGTCTGCAGGTCCCTCGTCACCGCGAATTGGCGCGGCGATTCCTGGTTCGCAATGATCGGCGTGATCACGCCGCTGAAAAATTCGGTCTGGACGATGTCCGGGTCGCCCGGGATATATTCGTCGGGACGACCATGGGCTTTGAGCTTGTTGTAGATGAACATGCCGGTAAGCGAGAAGCTGTCGCTCGGCTTGAAGGTGGCCATGAAGCGGCCGCCATATGAGCCCGCATCATTATAATCATCCTCGCCGCTATAGACATTGTCGATATAGCCGCCCTGATAATTGCGAAAGGCGACCCCTCGAACGGCGAGCGTGTCGCCAATCGGCACATTCAGGGCGCCATACACCTGATAGTTCCAGTCGCCGTTCCGCGTATTGCTGACCAGGCCGCCGGCGCTTCCTTCGAAGCGATCCAGGTTCGGCAAGTTCGGCATGATCCGGATAGCGCCCGACATGGCGCTGGAGCCATAGAGCGTGCCCTGCGGACCGCGCAGAATTTCGACGCGATTGATGTCGACCAGCCCCAGGTCGGGGGTATAGGCGGCATCCGTAATCGGCACATCGTCCACATACATGCCGGTCGTCGACTGGGCCTGCGGTTGCCCGAAGCTGACACGTGCCGAAACCACGCCGCGAAAGGCGATCTGAGTCTGTCCCGGACCCTTGTTAAGCGCTGTCAGGTTCGAGGCGTCGCGCGCGTAATCGTCGAAGCCGACCTTGGCGTCGCGACTGATCGTCTCCTCGCCGATGGCCTGGACGCTCGCGGCGATATCCTGCATCGATTCCGCGCCGCGCTTGTTCGCCGTCACGACGATTTCGCCGGAATTCGACGCCGCGTCCTTTCCTGTCTCGGACGGGGGGGCCTCCTGTGCCTGCGCCGCGTTTGCCGAAGCAAGCGCGAGGACCGCGAGGACCACCGACGTTTTCAGAGCGTTTCTGCGATTTGAAGCATTTCCAGTCATTGTCTTTCCTCCCACTCGAATTTTCCATTGAAATTTCAAATATTAGATCAAATTTTCGAAGGCGCTTCGATGGCGGCGACCTTTGCCGCCGACGGCGAATTGCTGTCGAAGCGGTAGGTCAGCCATTCGCGTACGAGCCGGCGCGCGAGTTCAAGTCCGATGACCCGTTGGCCGAGGCAGAGTATCTGGGCATTGTTGCTGAGGATCGCCCGTTCGACCGAATAGCTGTCGTGCGCGGTGACGGCGCGGATTCCGGCGACCTTGTTGGCGCTGATCGCCATGCCGAGGCCCGTCCCGCAAATGAGAAGCGCCCTGTCCGCACACCCGCTGGTGACAAGCTCGGCGGCGCCCCGGGCGATCTCGGCATAGGGCTGCGCCGCATCGACGGGACCGACGTCGATCACCTCGCGAACATTGTCCATGGCGCTCAGCTCCTTCAGGAACGCTTCCTTGAAGCCCTGGCCAACCTCGTCGCTGCCGACCGCGATCCGCAATCCGTCATTCTGAACCACCGTCATTCTCCATGTTCCAAGCTTTGGGCTGCGACCCGCAAACAGATCGCAAAAGAGGTTGCGCCAGCATCGGGATGACCGACACTTCGCGCCGCAAGGGGCCGCGCGCGGCCCGCTCGTGCGGCCATTGAGGCCGTCGCCTCGGCACCACGCGTGGCCGCCGCGGCAATTTCCCGCAGGGTTCCGCCCTGCGCAGCTTCGACCGCCGCCAGCAATGCATCGACGACCGTCTTGTCGCCTGCGCGCGCCCCCGCCAGCCGCATGACTGTGTCCGCGGCATCCTGCAGCGCCGAAAGCGGCTGGGGGCGCCCCGGCTCAAGGCTGCTCGCGGCGGCTCGCAGGCCCGCCGCCCAAAGGGCGCCCGAGGTGCCCCCCGACGCATCGCACCAGGCGTCTGCCGCGGATATCAGCACCGCGCCCAGATCGGCCTCGCTGGCGTGCGCGTTGCGCGCCGCTAGCCCCGCGGCGCGTGCGCCCGCGGCCATGCTGCGGCCATGGTCGCCGTCTCCTGCGATCGCATCGAGGCGGTTTAGTTCCGGTTCCGCCTCGCCGAGAGCGGCCGCGATCGCTTCCAGCGCGCACACCAGCTTGCGCACCCGCGCCGTCTCGGCCGCGTCGGCAGCCCGTCCGGCGGGCGGCGGCGGGGCGGGGACCATGACGGTGCCGGCCTCGACCAGGTCAGCGAATGCGCCGCGGCGAAACGCGGGCGCGAACGCCGGGGAATGCCAAAGGTCGAGCAGTTCGTCATGAAGCCAGGACATTGTGAGCGAGCAGCCACCCATGTCGAAGCTGGTGACGAATTCGCCGGCCTCGGCGGCGATCGGTTCAACGCCCTGCGAGCGCAAATAGGCGCGGATGTGATGCCAGAGGTAGAAAAGCTCCTCGCCCTTCGTTGCACCGAGGCCGTTCAGCACGACGACGGGACGCGGTGCACCTGGCGGCATTTCGGCCAGCAGCGGCTCGGCCAGCAGCGCCGCAAGCGTCTGCGCGCTGCAGAGCGGCTGTTCGCGGACCCCTGGCTCACCGTGGATGCCCATCCCGACACCCATGTCGCCCGGCGGGAGGGAAAACAGGGGTTCGCTGGCGCCGGGCATGGTGCAGCCGCGAAAGGCAATGCCGAATGAGCGTGTCGCATCATTGGCGGCCTCGGCCAGATCCGCGACCACGTCGAGCGACAGGCCGCGCTCGGCCGCGGCGCCGGCGATCTTGAAAACGACGAGATCGCCCGCGACGCCGCGCCGGATCGACCGTTGCGCTTCCGGAGCGCTTGCGACGTCGTCGGTGACCTTCACGATCCGTACCGGCACGCCCTCCGAACGCAGCCGCTCGGCGGCAAGCTCGAAGTTCAGCACGTCGCCCGTGTAGTTGCCGAAACAGAGGAGCACGCCTTTGCCGCCTTCGGCGGCCCGCGCCACGTCGCGCACCTGGCGCGAAGACGGGGAAGCGAAGATGTTGCCGACGACCGCGCCGTCGGCAAGGCCAGCCCCCACATAGCCCGCGAAAGCGGGATAATGTCCGGAGCCGCCGCCGACGACGAGCGCGACCTTGTCTTTTCGCGTCGTACGGGCACGGACGACCCCGCCGGCCACCTGGAGGACAATGTCGCGATGAAGATCGCAAAAGCCCGCGAGCGCCTCGGGCACGAAATCATCCAATTCAACAAGCATTCCGGACATGTCTACTCCCAGCGATTCTATCGGTTGATGCGTACCGCCCAACCTTGTTTTCAGTCTCGAGCGCGGCGGGCTGTTCGGCCTTGTTCCGCTCGTGCGGCGCCGTCCGTCCTCCACTCTCGAGGCGTTCATGACGTGCACGACAGCCGTGGCTCGCCCGGGGAGGCGGTTGCCGAGCCACAGCGCGACAAGATGTCGATGAAGCCTTCGACTTCCCAGGCAGAGCGTCCAATGAAGAGCCCGTCGACATGGGGTTGTTCGATGAGCGCCTCGCAATTCGCCGCGTCGACTGAACCGCCGTAGAGGCAGGGCAGTGCGCGTCCGGCAATCCGTTCTGCCGTGGCGGAAATAAAGGCGAGGCCCTCGTTGGCGCATGAGGCCGAGGCGGGCATGCCCTTTTCGCCGATCGCCCAGACGGGTTCATATACGAGCAGGATCGGCGCGGCATATTGTTCGGGCGGAAGGCCTTGCAGGGCCGTCTCTATCTGTTCGCCGAGCACCGTCTCCGTCGCACCCGCCTCGCGCTCGGAAAGGGTTTCCCCGACGCAGACAAGCGGCGTGAGCCCATGCCGGACAGCGGCCGCGACCTTGAGCGAAACCGTCTCGTTGGTCTCCCCGAAATGAGCACGTCGTTCGGCATGGCCGAGCTCGACGAGCGTCACGCCGCAATCATTGAGCATCGGAGCCGATATCTCGCCGGTCCATGCCCCGGCGTCGGCCCAATGCATATTCTGCGCACCGACGTGGACGCCGGAACCCTCGAGGCGGGCCGCGACGTCGCGAAGCACGGTATAGGGCGGGATCACAAATGGCTTGATTTGCGCCGCCACGGTCACGCCGGACGTTGCAAGCCGGTCCGCGAAGTCCAGCGACTGCGCAAGATCCTTGTTCATTTTCCAGCTTGTACCGATCCAGAGGCTCATCTCATATCCTAGTTAGTGGAGGTCGGTCGACAAAGGACACCGACCGATCCTCCCTTTTTGAAGGCGGACCGAACCGGTCCTCTCGTGGCCTAGAGCGGCTCGCCCGCTACAGTCAGCTTGATGCCGCGCGCCGCCAGTTCGTCGCAGATGTTCGATTCCGGAAGCCTGTCGACAATGATCCAGTCGAACTCGGACAGGTCGGCGAACATGTGCAAGGCGACGCGATCGAACTGTCGGTGGAGAACCAGCAAGCATGACTTCGCCGCGGCACGCAGCATGGCGCGTTTCGTGCGCACGACATCGCCGTCCATGTGAAAGACCTGGCTGCCCGAGACCGCGGGCGCGGTGATAAATGCGATGTCACTACGCAGGCTGGCGAGGCTCTGCTCGGCAAGCACGCCGAAATATCCGTTATATTTTCCCGAATAGCGTCCGCCGAGGGCGATCAGGTTGATCCCTGCATCGCTGCGCAGGCTGTCCATGATTGCAGCATTGTTCGTAATGGCTGTAATCGGGCGCTTTTCGATCAGCATGGCCCCGAGTGCCGCCGTCGTCGTGCCATCGGCCAGCATCACGGTCATGCCGGGTTCGACCAATTCCATCGCGGCGCGCGCGACGGCGTCCTTGGCATCGCTGTCCTGACGCGTCCGGAACCGGAAGTCGCTCTCGAACTGTATGCCCGCCTCGATCGTCGCGCCGCCGCGGATCTTCCGGAGCACGCCCTCGCTCTCCAGATCGTCGAGGTCGCGATGGATCGTCATTTTCGACACCGAGAATTGCTGCGCGAGTGCCTCGACTTCGACGCTTCCGCGGTCTTCGAGCATCCCCAGAATCTGCTGCTTTCGGTCATCTCTGGCCATAATCTCTCCCCGTCGTCGGTCGATGCCGCGATCATCACGCATGTGAAAATAACACAAAAGATCACATGATCAACCAGAATCTGTGTTGCGTGTCTCAAAAATGGCTGTTACGTTTCTGCAATAGAGGTGAGGAAATCACTGGAAGGGAGCAGGCCGCATGCGCAGATTTGGCGCCAACCTGAATGGCATAACGACATCCGTTGCGAGTCGATCAAGCGTTCAGCACGCCCTGATCGCGCCCGACATCTGCGCTGAATCAGCGCGTCGCCATCTTTTGCGCTCGATGTCTCCGATTGGCTTTCGCAGCGCCCGGGGCGTCCCCGGCTCAAGGCACGTCCTGCAATCGAGGTGCGCGCCATCGCATATCAAGGCGATGTTATTTCTAACATTCTCGTGCCGACGCGGCCGCGGCGCGCCGGGTCGGCACCTTGCGGCCGCAGGGCTCAACGGAAAGTCTCCCGCATGAAATTTTTTGTCGATACCGCCGTCGTGAACGAAATCAGGACCCTTCACGGGTTCGGCCTTCTCGATGGCGTGACTACGAACCCGACGCTGATCGCCAAGTCGGGCCGGGATTTTATCGAGGTGATCGGCGAGATTTGCGCGCTCGTTCCCGGGCCGGTGTCGGCCGAAGTCGCGTCGCTGGATTTCGACGCCATGGTCCGCGAAGGCGAGCGGCTGGCCGCGATCGCGGAGAATGTCGTGGTGAAGCTTCCGATGACCTTCGCCGGGCTGCAGGCCTGCCGACATTTCAGCAACAAGGGCATCAAGACCAATGTCACGCTCTGCTTCTCGGCGACGCAGGGCCTTCTCGCCGCAAAGGCAGGAGCGACCTATGTGTCCCCCTTCGTCGGCCGCCTCGACGATATCAACCTCGATGGCGTCGATTTGATCCGCGAAATCCGGACGATTTACGACAATTATGACTTTGAGACGCAGATACTCGCCGCCTCCATTCGATCGGTGAACCATGTGAAAGATGTCGCCATCGCGGGGGCAGACATCGCGACAATCCCGGCGCCGGTCATTCACGCGCTGGTCGAGCATGTCCTGACAGCAAAGGGCATCGCACAATTTGTCAGCGACTGGGAAAAAACGGGGCAGGCGATCATTTGACCGGTGCTGCCCGAAGCGCGCGGCGGCGAGAGGAGAAGTTGGTGAACGAGTATCTTGGAAGACGGCAGTTTTTCGCGGCGTCGATCGCGACCGCCGCTGCGGTTTCTGTCCCTGCGTTCGGAGCGCCGAAGCGGGCCTTGCTCGGCCGCAAGGATTTCCGCAGTTTGACTCCGGGTCTCGGGCTCGACCATCCCGAGGGGATCACGACGGGCCCCGATGGGCGGCTCTATGCGGGCGGTGTCCAGGGGCAGGTCTACCGGATCGAGGTGGACGGCCGCTTTGCGGAGATCGCGCGAACGGGCGGGGTCAGTCTCGGGCTGAGTGTCGATGGCGACGGCTTCATTTATGTGTGCGATCCGATCAAGCGGGCGGTGCTTCGAATCACGCCCGCCGGCGAAGTCACCACCTGGTGCGACCGCGCTGGCGACGGCGGCCTTGTCCTCCCCAATGACTGTGCTTTTGCCCCCGATGGGTCGTTGTGGGTCACCGACGCCGGACATGAAGACCCCGAGCATGCCTCGGGCCGCCTGCTGCGCGTTCCTCCCCAAGGCGGGCCCGCCGAGATACAGGCGACGGGACCGCTTCATTTTCCCAATGGAATATGCGTTGACGGCGAGGGAACGGTTTTTTTTGTCGAGAGCTTTCGTCGACGCCTCATGTCCTATGCGAAGGGCCGCCTCGCCCTCATTGCCGCAACGCCCGGATTCAGCCCCGACGGGGTGACCCTCGACCGCGAAGGCGGCTTCGTGATTACCTCCTATTATCCCTTCGCGCTCCTCACGCTGCGTCGCGGCGCGCGTCAATGCCGTACCCTTTTCAACGACGAGTGGGGGATCACCCTCAAGATGCCCGCCAACAGTTCCTATTTCGGAGCCGGCCTTCGTGACCTTGCCATATCGAACCTCGGGGGCTTCGCGATTTCGGCGGTGACGCCGCCCGTCCCGGGCGCTCCGCTGAACTATCCCAAGGGCGTCTCCGCGTCCGCTAGCGGGGTCTCATCATGAAGGAACTGGTCGTCGCCGGCTCGACGGGACTGCTGTTCGCCTGCGCCGCGATTCGGGAGCAACGCCACGACCCGCGGACGTGGAATGCCCAGTTGCGGCTGCTTGCCGATCAGGGCTTTACGGCTGTTGACTTCAGCGAGCTCTGGTTGCCCATGGCCGACCTTTCCGCTGGCGATGTCGAGCGGCTTGCCGATGGCGTGGCGGCAGCAGGCCTTGACGTCGCGGGCGTCTCGATCGTCGATGTTCCGTTGGCGTGCCCCGACAAGCAGGCCGAGGCCATCGCCAAAGTGTGCCGCGCCATTCGCGTCACGTCCCGCCTCGGGGCGCCCTTCCTCAGTCTTGGCTTTCACGCGCTGCCCGCGCCAGGGATGTGGCCGCCCCAGTGGCAGGCATCGGACGACGATGAGTTCGAGCGGGCAGGCCGCAACCTCGCGCCGCTTGCCGCCGAGGCCCGGGGCGAGGGCATCGAACTCACGATGGAGATGTTCGAGCGCGGCGTCCTCGACCGGTCGGCGAACCTGCTCGCGATCATCGCGGCGTGCGGCGCGGAACGGGTAGGGGCCAACCCCGATCTCGCCAATCTTCTCAGGCCGCCCTGGCCGCTCGTCGAAGAGTGGGATCAGACCTTCGCAGCGCTCGCGCCGCATGTAAATTATTGGCACGTGAAGAACGGCATGCGCATCGCGCTGCCCGAAGGCGGCGCCGCCTATCAGCCCACCGATATGCAATCGGGAACGATCGACTATCGCAGCGCGGTGCACGAGGCCGTTCGGGCGGGCTTTCGCGGTCCTCTCGCGATCGAGCATTATGGCGGGGATGCGATCACCCACGCCGCCCGGGGGCGCGCCTACCTCACCACAATCATCGAAGAAGTCTGCGCCTACGAGGGCGTCGAAATCAAGGAGTTTAGGACGAAATGAAGGAGCTTCGTGTCGCGCTTATCGGTGGCGCCGGATTCATGGGGAAGGCGCATAGCCTTGCCTACGCGCATGCGGGATTTCTCGACGGCCTTGATGCGCGGCTGGTTCGGGAGGTGCTCGTCGATGTCGACGCCGGTGCCGCAGCCAAGGCCGCAGCGCAGCTCGGCTGGAATCGCAGCAGCGACAACTGGCGCGACGTGATCGCGGACGCCGCGATCGATATCGTCGACATCGTCACGCCGCCGCAAATGCATGCCGAGATCGCTTCTGCCGCAATGGCTGCCGGCAAGCATGTCTTCTGCGAGAAACCGATTACCAATGACGGCCACGAGGCGGCGGAACTCGCCATCGCCGCGGCGTCGAGCGGCGTCGTTAACCAGGTGGGATTCAACTATCGCTTCACCCCGATGCTCACGCACGCGAAGTCGATGCTCGCCGCAGGCGATCTCGGCCGGCCGCTGCAACTGCGCGCCAGCTATCTCGCCGACGGCGGTTTCTGGGTGCCCGACTTCGGTTGGCGCAAGAAGCGCAGCACGGGCGGTTCCGGCGCGACGGGCGATCTGGGCTCGCACGTGATCGACATGGCGCTCTTTCTGTGCGGCCGCATCAAGCGGGTCGTCGCGCTCGACCGCAGCTACGCACATGCGTCCGCAGGAAATTGGGGACCCGACGAGGTACCCGACGCCGATGTCCCCGATGGCGGCGCGATGTGGCTTGCCGAATTTGCCAATGGCACGATGGGCACCTTCAGCGCGAGCTTCTATTCCGCGGGCCGCGCCAACGCGATCCGCATGGAAGTCGATGGCAGCAAGGGCGCGCTCCAGTTTGACTGGAACAAGAATAATGAAATCCAGCTCGCTTTCGTCGACGACCCGATGGACAAGGCGGGGTTCCGCCATGTGATCGCCGGTGAGCCCTCGCTCTGGTACCCGATCCCGGGCCTGGGTTATGGCTATGTCGACGGCTCGGCGGCACAGCTTGCAAGCTTCGTGCGGGCGATTGTCTCGGGAACGCCGGCGGCACCCGATTTTTCCGACGCAGCGCATGTCCAGGAAGTGGTCGAGGCCGTCGCGAGGTCCGCGCAGACGCGTGACTGGATCGACATCGCGTCGGCATCCAAGGAGGGGCAGGCGTGAGCGCGCCCGCCGCTGCTGCGCGCGGTCCCAAATGGGGCACGAGTCTCATTACCTTTTTCCACCCTACCTTTTTCGGCCTGCCGGCGGAAACAAGCTATCCCGCCTATGTCGAGGCGGCCTACGCCGACCCGCGGGCCTATTTCGACCTTATGCTCGATGCCTCGCGCGATGCGGGCCTCGCGGGCGTTGAACTTGCGCCGGTCCCGGCGGGCTATGAAGGCGCGCTCAAGGCCTATGGCAGCGCCGCGGGCGTCGAGGCGGCCTGTGCCGAACGCGGGCTGCGCATCGCATCAAGCTACATGGAAGGCGGTCATCTGATCCGGCCGGGCCTGTCGAACGGGGAAGGGCGCGCCGAGGCGTCGGCGCTTGTCGATGATCATGCACGCTTCCTGGCCAGCGTGGGCTGCGAGCTCATCGTGATGGGGACCTTGCCGCGCCTCGAATTCGGCGACGCGGCCTATGTAGAGGTCCCCGCGGACGTCCATGAGAAGGTGGCCGATGAGCTCAATCGATTGGGAAGCCTCGCGCAGCGGCATGGCTGCAAGATCGCTCTCCATACCGATGCCTATTCGCTCTTCTCGCGCGACGGCGACATCGACCGGCTGATGGAGCTTACCGACCCGGCCTGCGTCGCCATGTGCCTCGATTCCGGCCACGTTACGCTCGATGGCGGCAATGCCGTTGCCATTCTCGAACGCCATCTCGACCGCATCCCCGTGGCGCACTGGAAGGACGCCGACCAACCGCTCGACGGCCGGTCGCTCGAGGGCGATTTCCTCGAACGGCACGAGGTGATGATGTCGCACTTCCGCTGGGTCGGCGAAGGGATCGTCGATTGGGATCGCTTCATGGACATCGTCGGCCGCGCCGGCTGGGACGGTTGGGCGCTCGCCGAATTCGACTTTGCCGAGGACCCGGTCAGCGTGCTTCGTGCGCATGTCGACATCTGCCGCGGCCGGATGGCCGACCGGGCCGTCGACTGATGCCCGGTGTCGGCCCTGCCGAGGCGCAAAGCCTACTTGGCGCATGGTGGTACGACTATGACGCCGCGGATATGGCTGCCTGGCCGCGCCACTTCACGGTGGACGCCGAATATGTGTCGCGCAGCGACTCGCGCGCAAGCCGCTTCGAGGCGGTCGTGAGCGGGAGCTATCGCGGCCGGGAGGAGCTGGTGGCGGGCCTCGGCGCAAGCCGAATGAAAGGGATCGCGCCCCTTCGCCATCTCTGCACCAACTTGCACCTCCTCCCGAACAGCGACGGAGACGCGGCGTTTCGCTGCTACCTGCTTGTGACCCGGGTCGAGGCCGAGCAGGCGGTTCCGATCGCGACCGCCTGCTGCACCGGCAGGCTCCGGATCGAGAATGGAGCGCTCCGTATTGCCGCGATCGAGCTTGTGTTCGACCTGACGGATTCAGCGCCTCTCAAGCTTCGCCACGACCAGTCCGCGCTCACTGGAGGACAAGGACTCGCGCCCGCCGCCTGACGGCACACCGAATGTTTTCGTAACACGCCGCAACCAAAAAATAATCACGAACTCAAGTCTTTGGGGAGAAGTCATGCATCAGATGAATTTCACGTCGCCGAACACGCCTCGTTTTCTGGCGCTGGCCTCGCTATCCTGCCTCGCGCTTGCCGCCCCCGTCCATGCGCAGGACGCCGCCGACGCGGATGAGGCCAATGGCGAGATCATCGTCACCGCGACCAAGCGCGGCGCGATGTCGCAGCAGGACGTGCCCTTCGCTATCCAGGCTATTGGCGGCGAGCAGCTCGAGCGGACAAACGCGCAGGGGCTTGAAGATTATGTGAAACTGGTGCCCGGCCTGAGCGCGGTGAGCTCGGGTACCGGCCAGTCGCAGATCGTTCTTCGCGGCATCAACAGCACGCGTATCACCCATGCGCAGCCGCAGGCGCAGGGCACGACCGCGCTCTATATCGACGAGGTCCCGATCTCGAGCACCGGTTTCAACACCGATCTCAATCTGTTCGACCTCGCGCGCGTCGAGGTGTTGCGCGGGCCGCAGGGTACGCTCTTCGGCGCCAGCTCGATGTCGGGCGCCATCCGCCTGATCACCAATGAACCCGACACGCGCGGGTTCGAGGGCAAAGCAAATATTTTCGGCGCGCTCACCGTGGACGGGTCGCCGAGCTACGGCGCAAAGGGTCTCGTGAATATACCGCTCGGCGAGTTTTTCGCTCTCCGCGCGGTCGGCTACGCCACGCATAGCGGCGGCGTGATCGACAATGTCGCGCCTGGTAATGTGCAGAAGGATTATGACGACGGCGATACGCTTGGCGGACGCGTCAGCCTGGCGTTCAAGAAGGACGATCTCAAGCTGATCGCAACGGTCATGCACAATGACCTGAAGACCGACGGCCGGCCCGACGAATATGTGAAATCGACGCGCCCGACGCTGCTCGCACCGATGACCGACGATCGCCAGACGGTGAAATTCTACGACGATTATTACAATGATCGCATCACCATCTACAATTTCCTCGTCGACTACAGCTTCGGCGGCGTCAATCTCACCTCCTCGACAAGCTACTTTGACCGCCTCTACAAGAACACGCTCGACGATACCTTCCGCATCGTGACGCTGCTCCCGGTCAGCCAGGCCGACGTCCCCTATGTGGGCTTCATCAACGACACGAAGACCAAGACGTTCGTCAACGAGACGCGCTTGTCCTCGACCGGAGAGGGACCGTTCAGCTGGGTTGTCGGAGGCTATTATCAGAAGGACAAGAAAAGCTTCGTTTCCTTCACCGACGCTCCGGGCTTCGACGCGGCCCTCGCGAAGCGCGGCATCCCCAACTCCTTTGCCTTCGGCACCACCCGCGCGGACCAGGTCTTCGAGGGAAACAAGGATGTGAGCCTCGAGCAACTCGCCGCCTTCGGGGAAGCGACTTACGAGATTGTCGACGGCCTCGAGGCCACCGCCGGACTTCGCTGGTTTGACTATAAGGTCGATGTCGACCTCCAGGCGGCGGGCATCTCGAACCGCGGCCCGAGCAGCGTCGTCGACTCGCTGAAGGAAGACGGCTTCAACAAAAAGGCGCAGCTCACCTACCGGATGTCCAAAGACAATCTCGTCTACGTCCAATATTCGGAAGGCTTTCGCGTCGGCGGGGTGAATGACTTCATTCCGACGGCTCCCGGCGCGTTGTGCGCGGGGCAAACCTACGACCGCGTCTACGGCTCGGACTCGCTCGAGAATTACGAGCTGGGCGTGAAGACCAGCTCGATGAACGGCAAGCTGACCTTCAACGCGGCGGCCTACCGCATCAAGTGGCGCGACATGCAATCGACCCGTTTTCTCCAGTGCGGCTTTTCGTACACGACCAATTCGGGTGAGATCCGCAACCAGGGTGTCGAGGTCGAGCTGGGCTATCGCCTCGCGCCCGGCCTGTCGTTCCAGTTCGGGGGATCCTATATTGACTCGAAGGTGACCGAGGCGACGCCGGGGTTCAACACGGTCGGCGATCGGGCGCCCTATGTTCCAAAGATATCGCTCGCCGGCTCGCTCGAATATTCCACCGACCTGTTCGGCGGCGAGGGCTTCATGCGCGGCGATATCAGCCATGTCGGGAGCAGCCTCAGCGAATTCTCGCGCACCTCGCTGAAGCTTCCCTCCTACACGGTCGTCGACCTTGCGGTCGGCTTCAAACAGGATGCGTGGGAACTGAGCATCTACGCCAAGAACATCCTTGACGAGCGCGTGGTCACGAACATCGATCCCGACCGCAACCAGCCGCCGCAATTCTCGCTGGGCCGGCCGGCGACCGTAGGGGTCTCGCTGACCCGCAATTTCTAGGGCGAGCAGGGACGAGGGCTTTGGCGGATATCTCGTCCCGACAACCGCCAGCCAGGAGCGTTTCCCGGGCATCTGCTATGAGGTGCAAGGGCCATGACGATGATAAGGATGGACATGACGAACGCGATCGAAGAAATCGGCCGGATCAAGGTCCGCACCTGGCGCCCAGCCGAGCCGAAGCGCCTCGTGGTGATTCTGCACGGCTACACCGAGCATGGCGGGCGCTATGCGCCGCTCGCGCAATCGCTCGCCGCGCGTGGCGCGCTTGTCGCCGCGCCCGATCATGTCGGGCATGGCCTCTCGGGGGGCGATCGGGGCGTCATGGCCGATCTCGATGCAGTAGCTGACGATGTCCGCGCGATCGTCGACCAGCTGGCCGGCGGGCTCGGCACGATAATCGTCGGCCATTCGATGGGCGGACTGATCGCGATCCGTTATGCGCAGCGGTTCGGGGCGACCCTTTCGGGGCTTGTGCTGAGCGCCCCGGCCGCGGGCCTCGCACCCTTTCTGGAAATGGTGCTGTCGGCGCCGGAGATTCCCGAGCAGGGGTTCGATGGATCGCTCCTGTCGCGCGACCCCGCGGTCGGCGAAGACAATGCGGCCGATCCGCTCGTCTACCATGGCCCCTGGGCGCGCGCGACCCTCGAAGCGGCGCTCGCGGCCAATCAGGCGGTCGACGCAGGGCCCGGCTTCGGTGATCTTCCCCTCCTGTATCTTCATGGGGCGGACGACCAGATCGTCGCGGTGGCCGGTGCGCGGCCTGTCGTCGAAAAGCTTGCCGGACCCGATAGCGAGACCCGGATCCTCGTCGATCAGCGGCATGAAATATTCAACGAGATCGGCAAGGAGAACACCTTCGCAATTGTCGCCGATTTCATCGATCGGGTGAGCCCCGCCGCGCCCGATTGAGCCCGATCCCCGCCAATTTCCATGTGACAGAAGGTAAAGAACGAAGATGGCCATAAGTTTCGACAACAAGATCGCGATCGTCACGGGCGCCGGCGGCGGCATCGGCGCGGCGACCGCACGCCGGCTCGCTGGCCTCGGCGCCAAAGTGGCTCTGACCGACATCAATATGGAGGCGCTGGAGGCGGTCACCAAATCGATGACCGACGAAGGTTTAGAGGTGTTCTGCTCGCGGCTCGACGTAACCGACTATGACGCGTTCCTCGCGCTCGTCGATGCGGTGGTGACACGTTGGGGCGGCGTCGACATTCTCGCCAATGTCGCGGGCGGCGGCGTGGCCGCAGCCAGCCAGCCGATCGAGCTCATGGAGGTCGACGCATGGCGCCGCAACCTTGAACTCAACCTGTCGGGCCCCCTGTGCGGAATGAAGGCCGTTATCGGCCCGATGCGCGCCCGCGGCGGTGGGGCCATCGTCACCGTGGGCTCGCTCGCATCGATCCGGATGTCCACCCATGGCGGCGCCGCTTATACCGCCGCAAAATCGGGGATCCTCGGCCTGACCCGCCACGCCGGTTTCGAATTTGCACGCGACAATGTGCGCGTCACCGCGGTGCTCCCGGGCATCGTCGACGGCGAGTTGATGAAAAAATCCCCTCCGGAAGCGACGAACCAGGCACGATCGAGCATCCCACTGGGCGAGATGACGACGAACGAGCAGATCGCAGACGCGATCGCCTTCCTCGCTTCCGACATGGCGGCGGGCATCACCGGGGAATATCTTGTCGTCGATGGCGGAATGCAGATCGGTAGCCCGACGAGCTCGAAAATCTATTTCGAGGCACGCGAGCGGCGCCTTGCCGAGCAAGGTTGATCGCGGGCCAATCCAGGGGCTGCGCAAGGGAGAATAGGCAATGGCGCGATATTTCAACAGCGAGGACAGGGCATGGACGCCGGTCGACGTCCGCGGCACCATGATGGACAAGGCGATTTTGTGGGACGCGGGTTTCGACATCCAGTCATCGATGTTTCGCATGACCCGGGACATGGTCATCGCGCGTCACACGCACCAGCATTGGGTCCAGGTCGTCGTCATCGAGGGCGAGATGCGGATCGAGGCGGACGGCGGCGAGGGCGTTCATATCAGGCAAGGCGGGTGCTACCTCCTGGCGCCAGGTGACACGCATGTCGAATGCGCCGTGACGGACAGCATCGTCCTCGTAACGCAGCTCGACGACCACCCGGCTTATCCCGTGCGGCGGCCGCAACCCCAGTCGACCACATTGTAGGATGCCGCCGGTGACGCATTCCCGCTCCGCTGACCAGAGGCGCGCCGCGAATGCCGGCGGTCGCGCGCTGCGCGTGATCGGCGCGGGCGCCGCGCGCGCTATTCCCGTCTCGAGACCTGCTCGGCTCCGGGCCTGCACAAGGAAAACAGCATGACCGAAGGCCGGAAATTCAGCCTTGCCTACGCTTGGTACGTCGTCGTCGTCATGTTGCTGGCCAACATCATCTCGCTGACCGACCGAATGGTGATCTCGCTTCTGGTCGTGCCGATTCAGGGCGATCTTCATCTCTCCGACACCGACATGGGCTGGGTGCTCGGGATCGCCTTCGGGCTCTTCTATTCGCTGATGGGCCTTCCCCTTGGCCGGATGGTCGACCGGTTGCACCGGGCGCGCCTCATCGCCGGTGGTATGTTCGTCTGGAGTCTGATGACGATCGCCTCGGGGATGTCAGACAGCTTTTGGGAGCTTTTCTTCGCCCGGATGGGGGTCGGTATCGGCGAGGCCGTACTCGCGCCGGCAGCCTGGTCGCTCGTCTCCGACATGTTTCCCCCAACGACCCGTGCGAAGGCGTTGAGTGTCATCCAGCTCGGCGGCATAATCGGCGCCAGCATGGGCTATTTCCTTGGCGGTTTTGTCTTCTCTCTGGCGCAATCGCCAGAGGTGTTTGCCGGAACATTCTTCGAGGGTCTTGCGCCCTGGCGAACCGTTTTCGTCCTGGCGGCGATGCCCGGACTCATCCTGATGTTTCTCGTCTTCACCATACGCGAGCCTCGTGCATCGGCGAAGGTCACGCCCATCCCGCTCAGCGAGGTGGTCGCCTATCTCAAGGGCTCGGGACGGCCGCTGCTGCCGATGTTCCTCGGCCTCGCGGGCCTCATGGTCACCGTGTTCAGCGTCAATGCGTGGACTCCGGCGCTGATCACCCGGAAGTTCGGCCTCGCCTCGGACGAGATCGGCTTCTATTTCGGCCTCGCGGCCTTCTTCGGCGGAGTCCCCGGCACGCTGGCCGGCGGCTGGATCACCGACCGCGCAATGCGTGCCGGATGGCACGGCGTCTATTGGACGATCCCGCTGATTGGTGCGGTCGGCGTGATCCCCGTGCTTCTGATGATCGACCGGATCGAGCAGCTCAATTTCCTCATCGCGCTTGTCGGCTTCTTCTATTTCGTGTCGCTTCTGCCAAACGGCGTGATCATCGCTTATACCCAGCGTGCTTCGCCGCCGCGCATGCGCGGGACGATCGGCGCGCTCAATATCCTGTGCGGTAACCTCATCGGCTATTCGGGGCCGGCCGCAGTTGCGTTCGTATCCGACGGCCTGCTCGGCGGAAAGGAGCATATCGGCGAGGCGCTTGGCCTTGTGGGCGCCACCTTCGCGCTCACGGCGGCGCTGCTCTTCGCACTCAACCGCGGCCGGATATCGGGGCTGTCGCGCTATAGCGAGAGCGGACCCGAGTTTCAGTCGATCTGATCGAATCCGATATGCCGGTAAAGATTGAGCGGCCGACGAGAATGTAAGGGGAGGGAAGGGGGCATAATGAACAGAGCCACTGAAGTCGACGTCAACAGCGCCGCCACGATCCTCGCCGTTTGCTTCCTTGCATCGGTGACGCCCTCGGCGGTGCTCTTGGGGCCGCTCATCGTGGGCGGCCTCATCACCGAACTCGGTTTCACGCCGCAAGCCGCAGGCAATATGATCTTCGCCGAGCTGAGCGGGGCGGCGCTCTCGACCTTCCTTGCGCTTTACTGGATCCCGCGTGCCGATTGGCGCCGTGTCCTGCGTATCGCGCTCGTGGCGATGGCGGGCTGCAATATCGTATCGGCGTTTCTCGTCGATGCATGGCTGCTCGGCGCCTCGCGCTTCATCTGCGGTATCGGCGTCGGTACCGTGATGGCCGCGACGCTCCTCGTTTGCGGCATGACCCGAAACCAGGAGCGCGTTCTCAGCTTCTGGCAGATGGGCCAGATTATCTTCGCGTCGATCGCGCTCGCTGCCATGCCATTCATCTTTTCGGCGATCGGGATCAGGGGCATGTACCTCATGCTCGCACTGGTCATGGCAGCGCTGATGGTCGCTGTCCCCTACATGCCGCGCGGAGGCGGCCCCGCGACAGGCCTTGCGTGGCGCGAGCTGCCCGCGGTCACGCGGCGCTATGCTCCGGTGGGCCTTATCGGGCTCCTCTTCTTTTTTGTCGCGATGGGCGGTGTCTGGAACTTCGCCGAGCGCCTCGGGGATGAAGCCGGTCTTGACCGGGAATTCATCGCGCTCACCTTGGCCGCGGTTTCGGCTTGCGGAGTGCTGGGATCGATATGTTCTGCGCTTCTCGGGCTTCGCTGGGGGCGCACGGCGCCGTTCGTCATCGGAACAATGACACTCGCGACGTCGATGCTCCTATTCTACGATGTCGGGTCCGCATCGCAGTTTGTCCTCGCAGCCTTCCTGTTCAAGTTCGGCTGGTGGTTCATCTCACCTTATATCCTTGCCAACATCACGACGCTTGACGCGTCGGGAAAGCTGGTGGCGGCGACAAACTTCGTGATCGCGTTCGGGCAGGCGCTTGGACCATTGCTTGTGGGTTTCATCCTCGCAAAGCGCGCGGGGCTCGATGCGCAACACGCCGACTACGCGCCGGCGATCGAAATGGGACTTGTTTGTCTCGCCTTGTGCAGCCTCCTTTTTATCACGGTCATCCGCGCAAATGACCGGCAGTCCCGCGGCGCGAGCGACGCGCAACGCGCCGCGACCGGCCCCTTGTCATGACCGTCAATCGGATCGTCGGCGAGCGCGCAGACCATTGACCCAAGAGGAAAGACATCATGCCTGAACTGAACGAGCTTGCACGCGGCGCCCGCGTCATGGTCACCGGGGCGACCGGTTACGTCGCGGGGCCGCTCATCAAGCGGCTGGTCGGTGCGGGCGTGCGCGTGCATGCCGCCGTCCGCGATCCAGCCGACACGGTGAAGCTGTCGCACCTCGCCGAAATTGCAGAGAGCGGACCTGGTGCAATCGAATTTTTCCGGGCGGACCTGCTCGAGCCCGGTAGCTTCGACGCCGCGATCGCGGGGTGCGAAATCGTTTTCCACACGGCCTCGCCCTTTCTCGACATGTCGAAGATCAGCGATCCGCAGAAGCAATTTGTCGATCCGGCGCTCGGCGGCACCATCAATATCCTCGACTCCGTCAATCGCACGCGGGGCGTCCGCCGTGTTGTCCTGACGAGCTCCGCGGCGACCATGGCGGGTGGCCCCGATGATATGGAAAAAACCGGCGGCGTTGTTGGAGCCGCATCATGGAACACGGTGTCATCGCTTGAGAACGGACCCTATCTGTTCTCCAAGACCGTTGCTGAGAGAAAAGCCTGGGAGATGGCCGGGGCACAGGACCGCTGGCGACTCGTCTCGATCAATCCGGGCACGGTTCTTGGTCCCGGCCTGAACGCCGACCCGACCTCCGCTTCCTTCGATCGCGTGCGCAGCCTCGGGGACGGTACATTCAAGAATGGCCTGCCGCCGGTTCGCTTTGGAATGGTCGATGTGAGTGATGTCGCCGAGGCGCATTTCCGGGCCGCATTTATCGAGGCGGCACATGGGCGCTATCTCGTCGCGGAAAACGTCTACAGCTTCGGTGACCTTGTCGAAATGCTCAAGTCCCGCTTTGGTGATCGCGATGGCTATCCCGCGAAAACGGCGCTGCCGGCCGACATGCCTCGCTATATCTGGGATACCGGAAGGTCAAAGAAGGAACTCGGCCTCTCGTACCGGCCGCTGGAACCGGCTCTGGCCGCGATGTTCGAGAAGATCGAAGCGAGGGCCGTCTGATCGGTTTCGATGAGACCGTCCATATTTGTCGCCAATCGCCAAGCCGATCTGGCCCCGCCTCAGGGTTATTGACAATTCATGTGAATTAGATAATTATTTCGCCTTCGCTCGCTTTGGAGTACGAATATTTCGTGGAACAACGGGTGGCCGCAGCAGGTGAAGACCAACCAGCAGCCGCACGGGTCGGGAAAAGCGAGACTGCGCATCAATCCGTCTGGCGCGATATCGTCTGTCGGAATTTCATCGAAAGCTCTCCCAGCCCCGCCGATCCCGATCGCTTTATTGGCAAGCTCTCTACCCGCCGTCCGGCTGGCCTTGATGTGGCGTCGATCATGTCGAGCGCGCAGACCGTCAGCCGATCGACAGCGGAGATCGACCGCTCGCCTTCGCAGTGCCTGTTCTTTATCTGGCAAGTCGATGGGCAGGGAAGCGTCGAGCATGATGGAGGGACGACGACCCTTGGGTGCGGCGATGGCGTGCTGTTCGATCCCAATCGACCCTATCGTTTGACGTTCGATGACGACTTTCGTCAAATTTGCGTGAAAGTTCCCCCGTCGTGGCTGCGCGACCGTTGCGTCGCGGATATCGACAAGGTTTTGGGCCATAAACTCGGAGTGCCGGCCCTGCATCCGGTCCTTGGCGCCGCGACGGCGGCCCTGATGATCGACAATGACGAAGCGGCCGCTCCAGCGGTGGATATGTTTCTGGAAATCCTTGGGCGCAGTATTTACTGGGCGAACCGTGGAAATGGGGGCGCTTCATCACGGATTCTCGATCATGCGGAGCGGCTGAGACAAACGATCGCGAGACATTATGCCGATGAAAATCTGACACCGTCCGTTGTGGCAGTCGCCATGGGATGCTCGCTGCGGCAAGTGCACAAGATTTGTGCTTCGCTTGGGACGACCTTTGGCAGGCTGGTACTGGAGGTCCGGCTGGGCGCGGCAAGTCGGGCGCTCGCGGGCGGAGATATGTCGGTGTCGCGGATCAGCGACATCGCTTACGAATGCGGCTTCAACGACCTTTCCCATTTTTGCCGGTCCTTCAAGGCGCGCTATGGCCGAACGCCGCGCGACTATCGTCGAGGGTCAGCCTGAAGGTCCTTTTTCATTTCAAGACGCTTGAACCGGTCCCGACGACGCTGGCGCCGGGACAGAGAAAGACCATGTCCTGATCCTTGCGAGCCGCGCCGAGGTTTCACGCGCCGATATCGCCCGAATGCGCGGTAACGCAAAAATAATGCACTCTTGTCCAAGAGGCGCAAGCCAAATGAGCGCACCTGCCCGCCAAGTGAAAAACAAAAGGGGGAATGACGATGGCGCTAGGCAGATCAACGGGCAGGGGGGCAGTTGCGGGCGCCTTGTTGCTGGCCGGCACGGGCTTGGCGCATTGCGCCCATGCGCAGGAAGCCGCCACGGCGGCATCCGGGGCGACGCCATCCGAGACCGGCGATGTTCAGTCCGGGGTGGAGGAAATCGTCGTCACGGCGCGTCGCCGTTCGGAGAATCTGCAGGACACGCCGGTCGCGATCACCGCCGTTTCGGGCAGCATGCTCGCCGATCGTCAGGCGACG
The DNA here is from genome assembly GCF_001427105.1 of Sphingopyxis sp. Root154. GTDB lineage: Bacteria > Pseudomonadota > Alphaproteobacteria > Sphingomonadales > Sphingomonadaceae > Sphingopyxis. The sequence goes on along the minus strand of NZ_LMGI01000001.1, from coordinate 424,279 downwards.
TCGATCACGGCGCTCAACGACCTGGCCCCATCGCTTACCATCAATAGTTCCGCCGCATTTTCCGGTAGCAGTCAAACCGTCGCCGTCTTCATGCGCGGGATCGGACAGACGGATTTCACGCTGAATACCGAACCCGGCGTCGGTATCTATGTAGACGGCGTCTATATCTCGCGTTCCGTAGGCGCGTTGCTCGATCTGGTGGACATCGACCGCATCGAAGTGTTGCGCGGGCCGCAGGGGACTTTGTTCGGTCGCAATTCCGTTGGCGGCGCGCTCAACATCACCACGCAGAAGCCCACGAGCGAGTTCGGGGGCAAGGCGTCGCTGACCTATGGCACCGACAATCTCCTGATCGCCACGGGCACCATCAATGTCCCGCTGACCGATACGCTGTTCGTGAAGGCCAGCCTGCAGAGCAACACCCAGGATGGGTATGTCGAACGGATCGCCGACGGCATCAAGCTTGGCAACAAGGATAATCTGAGCGGTCGCCTGAGCCTGTTGTGGAATGCCGGAGCCAATACCGAGATTCAGCTTAATGCCGATTTCAGCCGTTCGCGCGAAAATGGTGCGCCTCTCGTGCTGAGCGAGGTCGCTCCCGGGGCGCCCTTTGCGGCGGCGCACAACATCATCGTCGCGCCCCAGCTTAACCCGGCGCTTCAGGCCTTCCCGAATGGCTGCCTCGATCCGGCCGGCGCCGCGATCGGCGGCAACGCCTGTTTCGACAACCGCTGGGTTTTGGCGGACCCGTTCAAAAATGCGGGAACCTACCCTGTCTTTTCGGATGCCGACGTGTGGGGACTGGGCCTGACGATAAAGCATGAACTGAGCGACGCGCTGTCGATCAAGAGCATCACGGCCTATCGCGACCTTGACAGCAAGTTCTCGCGCGAAAGCGACGGATCGCCGCTTCAGATCAATTCGACCGAAGACATATTCCAATATCATCAGTTCAGCCAGGAAATCCAGCTTTCCGCAGAAATGCTCGATGGAGGATTGAACGTCATTGCCGGCGGTTTCTATTTCGACGAGAAGGGCCACAATCCGAACATTGTCGATTTCGGCTTCGTTCGTTTCTTGAGCGGTGGTGACATTCACAATAGTTCGGTCGCAGGGTTTGGACAGGCGACGTATAAGATCAGCCAGCAATTGGCCCTGACCGCGGGGATACGGTATACGAGCGAAACCAAGCGTTTCACGCCCGATCAATTTGTGATCAGCGGCTATACGGTGCCATTCTTTCCGCCATTTTTGCAGTTCACGCCCGGCCAACGCCTGACGACCAGCGATCAGCAGGTTGTAAAAGCGAAAGAATGGACGCCGCATTTCAACTTGTCGTTCCGTCCCACGGACGATGCGATGCTTTATGTGAGCTATTCGCGCGGGTTCAAAAGCGGCGGTTTCACGCAGCGTATCTTCCCCGCGCTCACCGCGCCGCCCTCTTTCCAGCCGGAAACGGTCGATGTTTACGAAGGGGGCTTCAAGCTTGATCTGTTCGACCGGCGGTTCCGCCTCAACGGGGCGGGCTTTCTAACGGACTACAGCGATCTACAGGTTACGGTACCGGTGGGCGTGGCCCCGACGACGCAAAATGCAGCGCAGGCCCGGATCAAGGGCTTCGAACTGGAAGCGACCGCCGTACCGATCGATGGGCTGACTGCCACCTTCGCCGTTGGATATGTCGATGCCTATTATCTCGCGCTGGACACTCGCGTCAGCCCGACGATCACGCTCGACAGCAAATTTCCCGGCACGTCGGATTGGACGCTGAACGGGTCGCTGCAATATGGCGCGCCGATCGGCAAGGGGCTGACGTTAACGCCATTGATCGGGTGGAGCTATCGCAGCGAATTCTCCTTCGACGCGGAAAATTTCGTCGGACAAGGCGGCTATCATCTGGTCGATGCCAGCATCAAGCTCGCCAATACGGAAACTGGCTGGTCGGCGCTGGTGTTTGGTAAAAACCTGACCGACGAACTTTATTATAGTCATGGTGAGCAAATCCTCAATCCAGGCGGATTCAAGCAGGTTTCACCGGCACGGGGACGCCAGATCGGCCTGACTCTGGCAAAAGAGTTCTGACGCGGCACCATTCTTCTCGCGAGGCGACACGCGATCATCCGAAAATTTGGCGCGCGGCATCAGGGCCCGGCATCCTTCGGTTCATCGGGGTGATGGCCGAGCGGCATTGGGAAAAGAGGATTAATCCATGACCGAGAAACAGACTCCATCGCGTCAGCCATTTCTGGCGGCGGCGGTTCAGGCCGCTCCTGCCTATCTGGACCTTGAGGCCGGGGTCGAAAAGACCATCGCCTTGATCGAGGAAGCGGCCGGCAAGGGCGTGAAGCTGCTAGCCTTTCCCGAATGCTGGCTGCCCGGTTATCCGTTCTGGGCATGGCTGGACCCGATGATCGGAACCATGCCCTATATCGGCATCCACACTGCGAACTGCATGACGGCCGACGGGCCTGAAGCGACAAGAATCGCCGAAGCCGCGAAGGCGAACGATATGTGGGTCGTGCTCGGCTACAGCGAGCGCAGCAACGGCACGCTTTATATCGGGCAGCTCATCATCGCCAGTGACGGAACGATCACGCCGCGCCGCAAGCTGAAGGCGACCAGCGTCGAACGTACCATTTTCGGGGAGGGAGATGGCAGCGACATCAAGGTCCACCAGACATCGCTCGGCAATATCGGAGCGCTTTGCTGCTGGGAGCATATCAATCCGCTGACCAAATACGCGATGTTCGCCCAGAACGAGCAAATTCATGTCGGCGCCTGGCCAAGTTTCTCGCTTTACCCGGACAAGGCCTATTCGCTCGGCCCCGAAGTCAGCATGGCGTTGAGCCAGGTCTATGCGGCGGAGGGGCAATGCTTCGTCATTGCCTCCTGTGGGGTCGTATCGCCCGACATGCACGAGCGATTGTGCGACACGCCCGCCAAGCAGGAAATGCTCCACGCGGGCGGCGGTTATGCGATGATCTGGGGCCCCGATGGACGCCCGCTGGCTCGGCCGTTGGCGCCCGATGAAGAGGGCCTGGTGATTGCTGAAATCGACCTGAATCTGATCGCATATGCCAAGACGGCAGGTGATCCCGTCGGCCATTATGCGCGCCCCGACGTATTTCGCCTTCTGTTCAACCCGTCGCCCGCGCCCTGTGTTCAGCGCATGAATGCGCAGGATTCCGGCGATGACAAACGCTCCGCCTTTGTCGTGCTGGATGGCCGGGCGTCAGCGGACTCCACGATCCCCGGTCTATCGAACTGAACGCGGAGAGCCTTCGCAGGAGATCGCACGAGCATGTCAGAAAAACCAGTCCCTTCGGCGCGTCGGCGCGCTGCTCCTGTCCATCAGCCTGAAGGCTTCAAGGCCGAATATGATGCTTTCGAACCGCGCTTCGCCGCGGGGGTCGACAACCTCATGCTGGCCATGTTCGGCATCGAAAACCGGGGCGGCGACGCTTCGGATATCAGGCGGCGGCTGCTTTCCACATTGGGCGGTCCGCAAGGCCCCGACGTGCTGGAACATGGCGGCGTGCACGAAGGCTATGGCCCTTCCGGGGAGATTTGGTTCGCCTATTGGCGCGACCCTGCCGCATATGATCGGTGGACGGCCCAGTCCGGAATCGAAGAGCTTTTCGCCGATGCTGCGCTGCTCGATGGACCGCTCGGTCTGTGGCGCGAGTATGGCCTCCTGTCGCTCGATCACCACGAAACCTCCGGTTCACGTCCCGATGATCTGACCGGGATTGCGACGATCGCGGATGCGGTCGCGATAACGGAAATCCATGGATATTGGGGAAGTGCCCGGGACCGCCTGGTCGCGGCCGCTGAAGATCCGCTGGATGCGGAATTGAACCTTGTTCCGAAAGATCGCGGCTTGAGGACGCTCGGCGTCCGGCTGCGCGTGAGTCCTCCACATAATATATGTCTCATCCGGACGTCGCAGGATGTAAATCGCGCCGGCCCGGAGCAGATGGCATGGTATCGCAATGAAGTTGAGCCGACCTTCCTGACCGGCCTTCGCTACTTGCGTGAAAACGGGGAGGCGAGCGGTTGCATTGGTGGGCGCTTCGTCATCGAGAAAGATGACGAGGGCTGTGACGCGGGGCGGAGCTGCGCCGTTGCCTATTTCACCTCGCTGGGCACGCTTGAGGCGTGGACGCACCGACACCCGACCCATGAAGCGATCATGGCGTCCTTCATCAATATGGTTCGCCAGTTCCAGGGTGAGCCCGGCCTGCACCTCTGGCACGAGGTTTCGGTGTTTCCGCGCGGCACGCTGTCCGGCGATTATGTGAACTGCACGGTTGACGGCGGGCTGCTTCGCCTTGCGGCCGACCCGGAAGGTTGAGCGGCGCAAAAGCGTCCTCGACGGCGATGCAGATAGGGGGCGCCATCGCGTCTGGCATCGCTTTTCAATCTACAGCTTTGATAATGGGTTAAAAATCAACGGTTGTTGATCGCTTCCGCTCCCGGAGCCGCGCGTCAATATTACTTGCATATTCAAGTTTATATCGATAGCCATCTGGCGGGAGAGGAAGATCGCGATGGCAATCGAGGCAAAAGATTCGATCTATTCAACTTTTGCGGCGGCGGCGGCGCGCTGGGGGGACCGTCCTTTCCTGCACGCACCCGCCGACGCGATCGGGACACCCGAGGCTTTCGACCGCGATTTCGGAGACGCCGCGGAGGAGGTCGAGGCGCTCCGCCGCCGCTACGAGATTCTCGGATATGGCTTCGGCCACCGCATCGGGTTGGCGCTCGACAATCACCCCCAGTTCTTTCTGCATTTGCTCGCGCTCAATGCACTCGGCGCGAGCGTTGTTCCGATCAACAGCGCGATGCGCGCCGAGGAACTGGCCGCGATCCTGGGCATGGCCGATCTCGACCTGGTCGTCAGCTGGCCGAAGCATTTTGGCGGTTTCGGAACCGCCCAGGGAATCGCCTTATGTTTCGTTCCGCTGGCGCCCGCGAGCCTTGATGGCTGTCCGGCCGCATCGCGTCCGGTCCGCGATGGCAGAGCTGGCGCGGACGATGAGGCTGCGATGCTCTTCACCTCGGGAACGACGGGACGACCGAAAGGGTGCGTGCTGTCCAATGCCTATTTCACCTGGATCGGTGATTTTTACGCCAATCTGGGCGGATATTGCGCGTTTCGCGAGGGCGAAGATCGCATCCTGACGCCCTTGCCGGTCAACCATATGAACGCCATCGCCTGTTCTTTCATGGCCGCGATCATGACAGGCAGTTGCCTGATCCAGCTCGACCGGTTCCACGCGTCGCGCTGGTGGCGCACGGTGCGCGAAACGCGCGCGAGCGTCATCCATTATCTGGGCGTCATGCCGGCGATCCTGCTTCAGCGCGCCGAGGACGAAGCGAGCGGACTTCCGGTGCGCTTTGGCTTCGGCGCCGGCGTTGACCCACGCCACCACGCGGCGTTCGAGACGCGCTTCGGCTTTCCGCTGATCGAAGCTTGGGCGATGACCGAGACCGGTGCGGCGGCATGGATCACCGCCAATCGCGAGCCACGGCACGTCGGCACCCGCTGCTTCGGCAAGGCTCCCGCGCATCTCGAAGCGCGCGTCGCCGACGACAAGGGAAACGCGCTCGCAGACGGCGAGGCGGGGGAATTGCTGGTTCGCGCGCGCGGGGACGATCCGCGCCTCCATTTCTTCACGGCTTATTACAAGGACGCCGCCGCAACCGACGAGGCGTGGGCCGGGGGGTGGTTTCACACCGGCGACGTCGTGCGCCGCGACGACGAGGGCAATTTCTATTTCGTCGACCGGAACAAGAATATCGTTCGCCGAAGCGGAGAAAATATCGCCGCCGTTGAGGTCGAAGGCGTGCTGATGCAGCACCCTGCGGTCGCGGCCTGCGCGGTTCTCCCGGTCGAGGACGAACTGCGCGGTGAGGAAGTGATGGCCTTGGTCCTGCTGGCCGAGGGCGCTGGCGACGCAACGCTAGCGGCCGACATTGTCAATCATTGCCTTGATCGCCTCGCCTATTTCAAGGCGCCGGGCTACGTCGCATTTGTCGATCAACTCCCCACCACCGCTTCGCAGAAACTGCAGCGCGGCGAAATCCGTACCTTGGGTCGCGCGCTGCACGCGACCGGCAATGCGCATGATTTGCGAACGCGCAAGCGCGGGTTGAGGGCGGTAGGATGATCGGCGGAAGCGGGCAGGGCGGCGCGCGCGATTATCGCGGCATCGCTGTCGCCTGTCCGGTGACCGTGCCCTATGTCAAGCAGGCTAAGCAGCCCGCACACTGGTTCATCGGCAGCGCATTGCGCATGCTTCTCGAGCGGACGGGCCTGGACAAGGCGGCGGTCGACGGGCTCGCCGTGTCGTCCTTCTCGCTCGGCCCCGATACCACCGTTGCGCTCACCGAACATTTCGACATGTCGCCGCGCTGGATCGAGTGGTTGCCGACCGGCGGCGCGAGCGGCGTCATGGCCTTGCGCCGCGCGGCGCGCGCGGTGCAGGACGGCGACGCGTCGATCGTCGCCTGTATTGCCGGCGACACGGCCAGCCCCGGCGACTTTGGCGACCTGGTCCGCAATTTCAGCCGCTTTTCCGGCACGGCCGCCTATCCCTATGGCGGGGCCGGGCCGAACGGCATTTTCGCACTGATCACCGACCATTATATGCGGCGCTTCGGAGCTACGCGCGCCGATTTCGGCCGCATCGCGGTATCGCAGCGCGTCAACGCGCGGGATAATCCCAATGCATTGCTCGGCGGAAAAGCCCTGAGCCTTGACGCTTATCTTGCCGCCCCCCCGATCGCCGAGCCGCTCCATCTCTATGATTGCGTGATGCCCTGCGCCGGCGCCGAGGCCTTTCTGGTAATGGACGAGGCGCGCGCGCGGGCCATGGGGCTGCCGCATGCCCGCATCAGGGGCGCGATCGAGCGGCATAATGGCTTTTTCGACGATCCGGTCGCCGAACGTGGTGGCTGGGCAATCGACTGCGATGCCCTTTACGCGCAGGCCGGGGTCGGTCCCGAGGATGTGAGCTGTTTGCAGAGCTATGACGATTACCCGGTCATCGTTGCCCTGCAGCTCGAGGGGCTCGGTTTTTGCGCTCAAGGCGAGGCGCCGGCCTTTCTGCGCGCGCGCGATTTCACCGTCGAGGGCAATTTTCCGCACAACACCTGCGGAGGGCAGCTTTCGAGCGGGCAGGCGGGGGCCGCGGGCGGCTTTTTGCCGGTCGTGGAGGCGCTGCGGCAAGTGACGTACCAGCCGCTGGGACAGCAGGTGCCCGGTGCGCGCATCGCACTTGCGAGCGGCTATGGCATGGTTACCTACGACCGCTGCCTGGCGAGCGGCGCCGTGCTGGTCGAGGGGGCAGCGTGACGATCCGGCTCCAGACCTGTGCAGGGTGCGGTGCGCGCCAATATCCCGAGCGCGACCTTTGCCGGGTCTGCCTGGCCGACGAACTCCGCCTGGTCGACGATCACGGGCGGGGCCGCCTTATCGCCGAAACGAAGCTCCATCGCAGTCTCGATCCAGCCTTCGCCTCTGAACTGCCGCTAAGGATCGGCACCGTCGCGCTCGAGGCCGGCGTGCGGTTGATCGCCTTTCTCGCCCCCGGCGCGGCACCCGGCGATACGGTCGTGCTCCGCGCCGCGCGCCGAGGAGAACAGACCATTTTCATCGCGGAAAAGGAACAGCGGGAATGATCGACACGGATGCCAGGACGGTCGTCGTCACGGGGGGCAACGCCGGGATCGGCGCCGCGATCACGCGCACGCTGCTCGACGAGGGCGCGCGGGTGATCAACATTTCTCGCGGTGAAGCAGCATTCACCCATGAGCGGCTCCACACGATATTGGCGGACCTGGCCGATCGGACCGAGCTTCGGCGGATCGGGGCGGATGTCGCGGCGTCCGGCGCCACCGCCCTGGTTCACAATGCTGGCGTCATTCGGCCCGCCCCGCTCGAAGAGGTGGCGGACACCGATCTCGATTATCTCGTCGATCTTCATCTTCGTGCCGCCATCCATCTGGGCCAGGCGATGTTGCCGGCGATGACGTCGGCCGGATCTGGGCGCATCGTACTGATTTCCTCGCGCGGCGCGCTCGGGCTGCAGGGGCGCACCGCTTATGCCGCCACCAAGGCGGGCATGGTCGGAATGGCGCGGACCTGGGCTCTCGAACTCGCCGGTCGTGGTGTGACCGTCAACGTCGTTTCGCCGGGGCCGGTCGAAACAGACATGTTCCACGAACTGATTCCCGCCGATTCCGAGCGTAAGCGGCGCGTCGCGGCATCGATTCCCGTCGGCCGGATCGGGCGGCCTGGCGATGTCGCCGCAGCCGTCCGCTTCTTTCTCGACCCGGCGGCGGACTTTGTCACAGGCCAGAACCTGTTCGTCTGCGGCGGCGCCAGCCTCGGCCAGATCCATTTGTGATGGCTATTCGAAACGAATTGGGAGACGGGAAAATGTCCAGCGTCGAAGGGCTTGTCGAAGCCGATCGCGTCCACCGCAGCGTCTATACCGACCCGGTGATCTTCGAGCGCGAAATGCTCCAGATATTCGGTGCGACCTGGATCTACGTCGGCCACGAAAGCCAGATACCGGCCGATGGAGACTATGTCACGACCAGCGTGGCCGGCCAGCCGTTGGTGATGGTACGCGACAAGGGCGAGGTTCGGCTTCTGTACAATCGCTGCGCGCACAGGGGCGCGCAGGTTGTCCCCGACGGACAAGGCAACGCCCCGCTTTTTCGCTGCGCCTATCACGGATGGATTTTCCACCGGGACGGGACGGTTCGCACCATTCCCCTCGAGGAGGGTTACAGAAACAGTTGTTTCGGGCGTGACAATCCCGATTCGAACATGAAGGCGGTCGCGAACGTCGCTGCGTATCGCGGGTTCGTTTTTGCCTGCCTTGCCCCGTCTGCGCCGCCATTCGATGCGTGGTTGCGCGGCGTCGATTCCTCGATCGACAATATGGCCGATCGTTCGCCGGAGGGCGAACTCGAAATCACCGGCGGCGTGCTGCGTTACATGCACCGCTGTAACTGGAAGCTGTTCGTCGAGAATCTCAACGATCTGATGCATCCGATGGTCACCCATATGTCATCGTCGGGCACGGCGCGCACGGTCGCGAAGCGGCATTTCGGCAAGGACGAAAAGCTGCCGGCGGCGATCGAAATCCTCGGCCCCTTCACGAGCAATTACGAATTTTTCGAGGAGATGGGCGTGCAGGCTTTTCCGCACGGTCACAGCTACTCGGGCGGAACGAGCAGCATCCATTCCCGCTATTCCGAAATCGACGAATATAATGAGGCGATGGACGCGGCCTATGGCGCGGAGCGCGCGCGCGCGATCTTTGCCGTAAACCGGCACAATACGATCATCTATCCCAGTTTGACGCTGAAGGGTCCGATCCAGACGATCCGGGTGATCAAGCCGATCGCGGTCGACCGGACGTTGGTCGAGTCCTGGACCTTTCGTCTGAAAGGCGCGCCCGACGCCCTCCTCGAGCGTTCCATTCTCTACTGCAACCTCATCAACTCCTCCGCCAATCTGGTCGGGCCCGACGATCATGAAGCCTATCAGCGCCTGCAGAGCGGCCTGCTCGCGCAGGGGTCGGACTGGGTCAGCATGCATCGTCACCTTGGCGAGGAGGAACCGAACGAAGACGGCGGATGGTCGGCGAACGGCACGAGCGATCTGGTGTTCCGGAACCAATATCGGGCCTGGACCGATTATATGGAGCGTGCGCTATGAGGGGGCCAAGCATTGCAGATGTCGAAGCCTTTCTCGTTGACGAGGCGCGGTTGCTTGACGCCCGCGACTGGAACGCCTGGAATCAATTGTTTACGCCAGACGGGATCTATTGGGTTCCGGCGCAGCCGGGACAGAAAGATCCCCTCCGCCATGTTTCACTGATCTATGAGGACGCCCTGCTGCGGGAGGTACGCATCCGCCGCTTTGACGATCGCAATGCTTTCTCGCTTCAGGGTGGGCCGCGTGGCTGGCGCATGGTCGCCAACGTCCGCATCGATTCCAGCGATCCGCTCGCTGGCACGCTTACGGCAAGTTCCCGCTTGATCGCGGCCGAATATCAGCGCGAACGTGTAACCCGTTTCGAGGCTTTCGTGACGCACCGGCTCGTGATCCAAGAGGGACAACTGCGCATCGCGCTGAAACGGGTCGAACTTCTCGACTGCGATGCGGCGCATGGGGATATCAGCCTCTATCTGTGATCGGGCGCGATACGCCTCGCGGTCCCGAACTCTCCCACGCGTCGCGCGCGGCGCCGGCCGCGAAGGCGCTGCGTCCGGCGGTGCGATTGATGACTTTGACCGACCATCGACATTGGTGAAGGCGCTCTGGCCCAACATGATGAAGCGGGACGCCGACGCGCTGTGCTGATGGCTCGCGGCGCATTCGCCGGGCGCCATCACCTGGAGACCGGAATAGAGCTATCCCACGGCCGCCACGACATCGGCGCGTCACTTGTTCTCAAGACAGACGACCAGTCTTCCCGCCTCTTCGGGCGAGACCAGCTCGAGGGCTTCGAGGACATCCTCGCGAAGATCGCGGCAATGCCAGATCATCGGGATTGACGTCGAAACCGGTTTCCACCGGTTCGATCTTGTTCGCAACGGTCCAGAGCGCGCCGGTGCCAAGCTCTTCGAGCCCGCGATAATATGGCTATAAACTCGGGCGTATCCTGGACGTTCGCGCAGCCCGCGACGTCCTCGCGATAGCGGGCATAGACCTCGGCCACAGCATCCTCTGTGCTAGATAGTTTGAGCTTAAAATAGTTTGGTATCAGTGTCAAATGCAGGTAAGATAGGCGTCACCCAAATTGCTAAGTGATTGATCGGAAGGGGACGACATGACGAAGGGCTTCAAGGCCGCCGTGGTGCAGGCCGCTTCGCTGCCGGAAGATTCGATGGCTTCGGTCACAAAAGCGGCCGGGCTCACCGACGAGGCGGAAGGCGACGGGGCGAGGCTCATCGTGTTTCCCGAAGGGCCGCAAGCCGGAAAGGAACGGCTTGCGATGGCTGAGGAGGCGGGGGCCACCGATAATGCTGCGCTACGCCGGAAGGCTTATGTCGATGCGGGGCGCGAGGCGTTCCTCGATGCCGGCTTCGGAGCGACGACGATGTCCTCGATTGCAGCGCGGGTCGGCGGCTCCAAGACCACTTTGTGGAGCTATTTTCCTTCGAAGGAGGAGCTGTTAGCGGCCGTGGTCGACGATATCGTAGACGTGCACGCGATAGCGCTGTCGACACCGCTCCCGATCGATCAGCCGATCGCAGAGGTGCTCGAGCGCTTCGCCATATCGCTGCTGGCGTCGATCCTGTCCCCGAAGGTCATCGGATTGCACCGCTTCGTTGCCGGGGAGGCGCAGCGCTTTCCGCATGTCGCCAAGCTGTTTTACGAACGGGGTCCCGCCAAGGGGAGGGCGAGGAGCGCGGCCTATCTCGGGGAGAAGATGGCGCAGGGCGAATTGCGGAACGGCGATCCCCAGGTCGCGGCCATGCAATTGTTCGGCCTATGCCAGGCGGGATCTTTTCACGGTGTCTTCTTCGGCATGCAGGATAACCCCGACAGTGGCCAGATGGCGCGCGACGCAGCGCAGGCGGTCGACGCCTTCCTGAGGGCCTGGCGGCCTGAATCCTGACAAATCTACCCGACATGAATGCTCGCCTAGTGGCGGAAAGGAATTCAAGATGACGATGACGATCTTCCAGTGCGATTTCCCCTTCGAAGGTCCCTGGGGCGCGCAGCTCGCCGAGGAATTTCAAGGCCTCGCCCGGGACATCGCCTCCGAGCCCTCGCTGGTCTGGAAATATTGGACGGAGAATGAGGACGCGAAGCGGGCCGGCGGCATCTATCTCTTCACCAATCTCCCGGACGCGGAGACCTATGCCAAGAAGCATATCGCGCGGCTGGCCGAGGCGGGGGTCCGGGACATCGTTTCGTGGCACTTCGACGTCAATAGCAAGCTCTCGGCCATGACCGGGGCTCCCGGCCTGGCGCGCGAGCGGTATAGTCGACCTCTGTGACCAGCCGAGCACGTCGGCTGAGCCATAACCGGTGTCGCCGATCAGCTAGCGCGGCCAGAGTCCGAGGTCGTCATGCACGCGCGCGATCATCCGCTTCGCTGCAGTGACCTTGGCCTGACGCACCGCGGTGCTCGCCTCGACATCGGCGATGACCGCACGCGCGCGCTCGAGCCGCTCAACAGCCTTCTCTACACGAACGGGCTTGCGGGCCCGAACCTGATGACCAACGGTCAGTGGCAGCTTGGCGACGGCCATCTGCTGGTCGGCGACGAGGCCGAGCTGATGAAATGCGGCGGTGTCGTCGTCGTAAAGATCTGGGGCCGTCTCAAGGGCCAGGGCTATTTCGAGGTCGGCGGGCATCGCGGCTAGGGAGACGATCGAATGAGGGAGACGATCGAATGAACGCCGTCACCGGTGAAATCGGGGATCACGTATCTCCGGCGACGACCCGCAAGGTTCTGCTACTTTGCGGCCTCGCCATTCTCGCCGAGGGCTATGACGTCGGGGTCATGGGAGCGGCGATCCTATCGCTCTCTCATGATCCCGCCTTCGCGATCGGCGATGTGGGCCTCGGATTCCTCGCAAGCTGCGCGCTCGCGGGCATGATGATCGGCGCCCCGCTGATGGGTTCGCTGGGAGAGCGCATGGAACGGCGCGGCCTGCTCGCGCTCTGCGTCGTGATCTTCAGCGTCTCGATGATCGGCTGCGCGCTCAGTAGCGGGCCGGAAATGTTCGGCCTGTTCCGCCTTCTCGGCGGCATCGGAATGGGGGGTGTGATCCCCCTCTCGGCTTCGCTGACCATCGAATATTCGCCGCTCGCCAACCGCGCGCGCAACTATGGCCTCATGTATAGCGGCTACGGGCTCGGCATCATGATGGTCGCGCTCGTTGCCATTCCAGTCATTCCGCACTGGGGCTGGCGGAGCCTGTTCTGGCTCGGCGCGATACCGCTCGTCATGGCGCCGTTCCTGTGGCGCGCGCTGCCCCGCAGCTTCGAGCAGCTCGCCCGGTCGGGCAAGCGCGCCGAAGCGGTCGATGCCGGCGTCGCCTTCGGCGCGGCGCCAGAAACCGCTGAACGGCTCGCGGACCATGCCCGCGCCCCGAGTTCCACCGCGCCCATTCAGTCGAGAGGCGGCATTGCCGCGCTCTTCGCAGACGGGCGCGCCCGCGCGACAATCGCCTTTTGGGTCGCGATCGCGATCGGCCTGCTTCTCGTCTATGGCCTCGGCAACTGGCTCCCGCGCATCATGCGCGACCAAGGCATGGCTATGGGGTCGAGCCTCGGCATGCTCGCGACGTTCAGCCTCGCGGGCGCTGCCGGCGGCATTGCGGGCGGCTGGATCGCCGACCGGCTCGGCAACCGCTTCACGCTGTCGGTATCCTACGCACTGGCTGCGTTCGGCATCATGGCCTTCGGCCACGCCGCGAGCACAGCGATGACATACATGCTTGCGGCGCTGGTCGGTTATGGCACCGTCGCGACGACCCTCGTGCTGACGGCATGGATCACCGCCTGGTATCCGGCGCCTATGCGCACCAGCGCGGTCGGCTGGGCGCTCGGGGTCGGACGGATCGGCGCGATCGCCGGTCCAACGATCGGCGGGGCGCTTCTCGCCACGACTGGCGGCAACATCGCCGAGATCACGGGGGCCTTTGCCGGCTTCGCAGTTCTGGCCGCGCTCGCGGTTCTCTTCATCGGAGCGCCGAAGCCCGCGGCCGGAACTGTGACAAGGTCTGACGCAGGTCAGTCATCGCCTTCGTAGCGTTCAACGTGATTGATACCGGTGACGACATGAGCGCGGTGGCAGTCGATGGTGTCACCCTTCCAGCCACCGTCAAATGGTCCGATCTTGTCTTCCATGAAGTTGCCCCACTGGCTCCCCAGCCGGTCGATGAACTCGGCCAGCTTATCGGATGATATCTCTTTTTAGGCGGGTGCCCAAGGCGGCCCGCGAAGGAGCTCTCGGCGGTCACGACACAATGGTTGGTGATGTAGATGACCGCGTCGACGCTGCGATGGCGGTCCTTTTCGCCTAGAACGCATCGAATGACATCCAGCACGAAGCCCGGAGGGGCGTTACGGAAGATGTCATAGACGAGGAAGACAATGCCGCGGACGTCAACAAGGCCGAGTTCCTCTTTCGCTCCCTTGATCTGCTTGTTGGCCTTGTCGATCCGGCGCCGGATCGGCGTCCGCAAGATGCCGATCAGGTGCAAATCTCATTGGCGCGCGTGATCATTCCGCGCCCTGAACTGGTTTTCCTGATCCTGATCTGTTCGATAATTTTACCAAATGGTCGTCGCCGTCTCGCACCCTTTTCATCCAGCCTGCCTGGGTAGCCTGGTATCCCGGCATCGGATTCTTGTAGTCTTCGTTCTTTGTCAGCATGGCCGAGATCTGGCACGCCATTTTGTCGGCTAGTGCGATGGTGACCAACATGCGCGGCTTGCGGGCCACCATGCGCGCCGGCCATAGAGCTTTCCCGGATCGCCTTGCGCCCCATACAGTTCAATTGCGACATGGCACCAATGATCAGCGTCTGCCGGATGTGGGCCTGTCCGGCCTTGCTGTTCCGCCCGAGCCGTTCCTTGCCGCCTGATGAAAACTGTCACGGCAATTCAATCCACGCCGCAAGGTCACGGCCATTGTGAAGGCTCGCCATCTCAGATGCGAAGGTCTCCATCCCATTGCTACTCGCGGGCCGATGCCGGGTGTGGTCTGCAATCGCTTCGAAATAGGTGTGGCGGCTTCGAGCTCCTTGATCTTTGCCGTCTTCCTATCACTTCAGCCATTGCGCTCACCAATCTGCTCGAGCATCGCGACGCACTTTTCGCGCATCAAAGTGGGCAGATCGCTGCTGGGCGCCTCCCGGATCGCGCGGATGCGGCCGACGTGCTGGATGCCCCCAGGGATAGGACCCCCGGCAATTCCAAGACGGTCCCGGTGCAGCGGTGCGGCAATCAAGCGGGTCATCCCGCGTTCCGTACCGATGATGCGATCGTCATACTTGCCTCGTTGACAGCTTGGGTCATAAGTTGTTAGGTGAACACTACAACATAACAAATGTGGTGCAGGTAGATTCGCAGTTCGCCCGGGGAAAACCGCTAATGACGTTCGAGGATGCCACGATCATTTTCGCAGCGCCGACCGCCGATGACGTCGCTGCCCATTGCAAGACGATGGTGCCGCTGAACAGGGCGAGGATGAAGAACGACCAGGTCAATCCCGGCGGGCTGGTGGGGCGCTGCACCCGTTGGGCCGAACAATTTTCGACAGGCATTTCGTACCAAGGGGAGAGAAAATGAAAAGAACAGCCGGATATCTCGGATTTCTGCCGTTGTTGATGGCGACATCCGCCTTGGCCCAGGCGCCGGATGCCTCTGGTGGAGAGCAGGACGCCAACAGTCCGCCGCAAGTCGGCGACATCGTCGTGACGGCGCAGCGGCGGAACGAAAGGCTGCAGGATGTGCCGATCGCCGTTTCGGCAGTTTCGGGAGATAATTTGGCGAAGGCAGGGATCCGCGACGCTGCCGATCTGCCGTTGCTTGCCCCAAGCCTGAATATGGCTTCGACCGGAACTTATCTCCAGCCGCGTTTGCGCGGGGTCGGCACCCTGGGTAACGGGCCAGGGATCGAGGGCGCCGTGGCAATCTATATCGACGGGGTTTATATTGCCCAGCCGGTTGGCGGCATATCCGATCTCAGCAATGTGCGTTCGGTCGAGGTCATCAACGGTCCGCAGGGCACCCTGTTCGGCCGCAACGCCACCGGCGGCCTTATCCAGATCCGCACGCTCGACCCCAAAGCCGAACTCTCGGGCAATGTCAGCATCGGCTATGCCAATTACGACACGGTCAGCGCCAGCGGCTATATTACTGGCGGTTCCGAAGTGATTGCAGCCGATTTCGCCTTCAACTTTTCGGATCAGGGCGACGGTTATTCTCAGAATTTGGCGACCGGCAGCGATGTCGATTTCCGGCGTTCGATATCGCTGCGTTCGAAGATCAAGCTCACGCCCGGCGATGATTTCACCTTCACGCTGGCGGGCGATTATCAAAGGATGCGCTACAGCACGAACTTCACTACCCCCGAAGGGAGCATTCCGCTGGGCGGCTTTGGCACGGTACGTGTCGATCCGCGCGACAGTGATGGGCTGTACGACCCGCGGGGCCTCGTCAAATCGGGTGGCTTGTCGCTGACGGCTGAATATGATGCCGGATCTTTCGTGGCCAAATCGATCACCGCCTATCGGGAGAGCGATAACGACAACCAGTTCAACGGCCAGCTCACCTCGAACCCGGCATTCGCTTCGAACCTGCGGATCCAGGAAAAGCACAAACAGTGGAGCCAGGAAATCCAGCTGGCGTCGGATAGCAGCGGGCCGCTGACCTGGACCGCAGGTGGCTATCTGTTCTGGGAAACCTCGGGCTATTATCCGGTCCGGCTGTGGGGCCCGTGGTTTACCCCGGTCAATATCACCATCGATTCGGAAAATCGCACCCGTTCGCAGGCGGTTTATGCCCAGGGCACATATCGGCTGGCCGACACGACCAGGCTGACCGTGGGTTTGCGCTATTCGTGGGAACAGCGCGATGCCGATATTGCCCAGACCATCCGCCTGGTCGGTTATTCGATTCCCTTCGCCGATGGGCCGGTGATCGACAACCCGACCAACAACGACAGCGAGTCGGCCAAGGCGCTGACCGCCAGGTTGGCGCTGGATCACAATTTTACGTCGGATATCCTTGGCTATGTTTCCTATAACCGCGGTTTCAAGAGCGGCGGTCTTTCCAACGCCAGCCCGACCGCGCCTTCCTATCGCCCGGAGACCATCGATGCCTATGAAGTGGGGCTGAAAACAAATCTGTTCGATCGGCGGCTGCGCTTCAATAGCAGCGCTTTCTATTATAATTACAGCGACATTCAGGTTCAGGCCCTGACCGGCGGTATATTGACCGTTTACAACGGTGCGAAGGCGCGGCTTTACGGACTGGACGTCGATACCGAAGCGGCGGTTTCGTCGCGGCTTACGCTTCGTGCCTCGGGCTCGTTGTTGCGGACAAAATATCTGTCGTTCCCCACCGCGCTGCTCAGCACCTCGACGCCAGTAGTCGGCGGCACGACCTTCTCGACCTTTGAAGCCAAGGGCAACCGGCTGCCTTTTTCTCCCAATTTCGTAGGGTCGCTGGGTTTTGATTATGTCGTTCCCAGCGAGATGGGCGATTTCAGGCTGAACGGCACTTACACCTATAATGACGGGTTTGTGGGCGAGCCGGATCAGCGGCTGCGGCAGAAAGCCTATCATATGGTCAATGCCGCGATCAGCTGGGTGGCGCCGGACAAGAATTTGGAAATGTCCCTGTTCGTTCGCAATCTGGCTGATGAGGATTATGCCCAGTCGCTGTTTTCGCAGCCGCAAGGCGACATCGTGCAATATGCCCCGCCGCGCACCTATGGCGTGACGCTGAAGTACAACTTCGGACTCTAGCATGAACTGACAATCTTTCCCGGCGGAGGCGCCAGCCGTTCCGCCGGGACGTTTCGATAGGGAGATCATGATATGGATTGCAGACGGTTTGCCGGTTTCATGCTGGCGGTATTTGGCCTTGGCGCGGCGCTGCCGGCGGCCGCGTGGCAAAGCGCGCAAGTCAGCATGTCCCGGCTCGACTGCGGCACGGCCCAGGTCAACCAGCCGCGAATCTTTTCCGATAGCGGCTATTATGACGCGAGCCCGGCGCGCGCGATCGTCGTCAGCTGCTATCTGATCCGGCACGGGGATGATTATCTCTTGTGGGACGCCGGACTACCGGCTGCGATGCTGGGCGCGCCGCTCAGCGACGAAGGCATTTTTTCGGGCACTTTGCGCGAAACGATGGTCAGCCAGTTGGCACGCGCCGGAGTGCGCCCGGAAGACATCACCAAGGTGGGGGTCAGCCATTATCATATCGACCATATCGGCCAGGCCAGCGATTTTCCGAATGCGACCTTGCTGATCGGCAACGGTGATTACAAGGGTCTGTTGTCGGATCCCAAACCGCCGATGGTGGAAGCCGGCCCGGTCATGCCGTGGGTGACGGGGGAACGACCGGTCGATCCGGTGGTCGGTGATCGCGATGTTTTTGGCGACGGCAGCGTCATCATGCTGGCCATGCCGGGGCATACGCCGGGGCATAGCGGACTGCTGGTCAATCTGAAAGGCGCGGGCGCGATCCTGTTGAGCGGTGATCTGGCTCATTTTCACGAAATGTATGACCGCGGCGAGGTGTTGACGTTGAGCAGCGACCGGGCCGATGTTCTGGCCTCGCTCGACCGGATGAAGAAGCTTGCGGTCAATCGCAAGGCCACGGTCATTGTCACGCACGACCCCGACGATCTGGGCAAGATTGCGGCCTTTCCAGAGTTCACCCGGTGAGGCCTTCCGTCTTTGCAGCCATCCTTGCGGCGCTGGCGGTGGGGGGATGCGCGGCAGCCGCGCGCGAGGGGGGGCAAGCGGCAGCCCCCTCCCTTTCGGGCGTGCCGGATCTGCCCGCTTCGGCTTCGGCTGAAGGGGTGATGGCGGCAATCAACATGTTGTTCGGGATCCACCCCGGCGCGCGGGCGGCGCATGCCACGGGTATTGTGGCGGAAGGTCGTTTCACCCCCGACCCCGGTGCGGCGGGGATCAGCCGCGCGCTGCATTTCGCCGGCGGGCCGTTGCGCGCGACGGTGCGTTTTTCCAACTTCGCCGGCATTCCCGGCTTTGCCGATAATCAGCCGATGGCCGATCCGCGCGGTATGGCGGTAAAATTCCATCTTGCCGATGGCCGTGAAACCGATGTGGTGACCCGCTCTGTCGCAGGCTTTCCGGCTGCGAATACCGAAGATTTCCGCCGGTTCCTGATCGCCGTGGCAAGCAGCCGGGGCGCGGCGCAGCCTACGCCGCTGCAAATCTATCTTGCCGGTCATCCAGAGGCCGCGACCTTTCTTGCCCGGCCCAAACCCGCACCGGTGAGCTTTGCCACCCAGGCCTATTACGAGGCCAATGCCTTTGCCTTTGCCAATGCGGCGGGCGAAGTGCGGTATGGCCGTTATCGCTGGCTTCCCGATGCCGGGGGCGCAACCCTGTCTGCGGACCAAGCAGCAGCAATGTCCGCTGATTATTTGCGCCGCGAACTGGCCCAGCGGCTGGCGCGCGAGAAAGTGGGCTTTCGCCTGTTCGTCCAGATCGCCGCGCCGGGCGACCCGCTGCACGACCCCAGCGCGCTATGGCCGGATGATCGCGCGATGGTCGAACTGGGGCGGCTGACGATCGATCGGCTGGCCGACGACAATGGTGCTGCCGAAGCGGTGCTGGCCTTTCGTCCCGACGCGCTGGTCGACGGAATCGTGGCCGAGGATCCGATGATTGCGGCGCGCGGCGCGGCCTATGACCTGTCGCGCCAGCGACGGCAGTCGGTCCCCGACCAGCGGAACTAGGGGCAGTTAGATGACAGAGTTAAGCCTCGGCACCGCGACGCGGACAAGCGGCAGTGGAATGGTCGCGCGCTATTACCCCGGTGTGCTGATCGCGCTGGTGGGCGGCATTTCGGCCGAAGCCATCAGCCTGCATTACGGCGCGCCGGCCATGCTGATCGCGCTGCTGATCGGGCTGGCGATCCATTTTACCTATGATCTGGAAAGCGTGCGGTCCGGCATCGAGTGGGCAGGCCGCTCTGTCCTTCGGTTTGGGGTGGCGTTGCTGGGTCTTCGGATCGCGCTCAGCGATATTGGCGCCATCGGGGCTGCGACCCTCTCCCTGGTGGCGGCCGCCATGGCGGTGACCGTGCTGTGCGGCGTCTGGGGTGCGCGCTTGCTGGGGCTGACGCGTGAATTCGGTGTGCTTTCGGGCGGCGCGGTCGCGGTCTGCGGCGCATCGGCGGCGGCGGCGATATCGAGCGTGCTGCCGCGCGACAAGGACAGCGAACAAGCGTTGGCGGTGGTCATCGCGGTGGTCACCGTGATGGCGACGATTGCCATGATCGCCTATCCCTTGCTGCTGACCGCTTTGTCCCTCGGGGCCGAGGATATGGGCGTGGTGCTAGGCGGGACGATCCACGATGTCGCGCAGGTGGTGGCGGCGGGCAAGGCGATATCGCCGCGCGTCGGCGAACTGGCAACGCTGGTCAAACTGATGCGGGTTGCCTTGCTTCTGCCCGTAGTGGTGCTGGCTTATGTCTGGCTGGGCCGCGGCAAGGGCAGCGATGCCCCCAAGGGCGTGTTGCAATATATCCCGGGATTCCTGCTGCTGTTCTTCGCCTTTGCTGCGCTCAACAGCATGGGCTGGGTTCCCGATGACGTGGCTACGCTTGGCGGCACGGTTTCGCACTGGTGTCTGGTGATCGCGATCACGGCGATCGGCGTGAAAACAAATCTCAAATCCTTGCTGGATGTCGGTTGGCGGCCTTTTGTCCTGATCGTGGCCGAAACGCTTGTCATGCTTGCCATTGTACTCGGCGGGGTCATCATCATCGCCATGCTTTGACTGCCTTATGTCGGCGACTTAACTTGACAGGTTGTCAGGTCAATCTTACAATATTTTCCGAAGCGAAGTGGAAAGCACACGGCGATTCGGATCGCGTACCGACGGTTTTCGTTCGCATCGACGAACATTGATGGAGGATTGCTGAAATGGGTTTTGAACGTGTGGACATGGATCCCCCCGAACTGTTCGCCCACCCGGGCTACGGCCGGGTTGCGACCGTCTCAGGCGACATGAAGCTGGTGTTCATCGCCGGACAGACACCAACCGACGAAAATTACAAATGCGTCGCGGTGGGCGATTTTGCTGCGCAATATCTGCACATCATGAAATGCCTCGAAATCCAGCTGCATGCCGCTGGTGCGACCTGGGACGATGTGACCTATCGTCGTATCTATGTGAAGGAAGGCAATCCCGATGCGCCGGGTTGGGCCGACCAACCCTTGCCGCAATATGGCGACAAGCCGATCCGTCCGCCCAGCACGGCGATTGGCGTGACCCGGCTCGGTCATCCCGATTTCCTGGTCGAGATCGACCTGATGGCGGTTGTCCCGGCCTCGCGCGGGTGATTGTCTGCGGTGCCTCAGCCGATCATGGCTGCGGCACCGAACAATATGTGTGAAGGGACGGGACATGACGGCTCACGAGGGCAAGGTGCTTTACACCGCCGCGACGCGCACGGTGGGCGTGCTGCAAGCGCAAGCGAGCAGCGACGATGGTCGGCTCGACATTCGCCTGTCTGCGCCCGGTGCGGGTGGTTCGGGCACCAATCCGGAACAATTGCTCGCCGTCGGCTGGTCCAGCTGCTTCATCCTGGCGATGAACCTTGCCGCCGGTCGGCTCGGCACACCGCTGCCCGCAGACACGGCCGTCGATGCCGAGGTCGATCTGTGCAACAGCAGCGGCGATTACAACGGCACCTTCTTCATCAAGGCCCGACTGTCGGTGACCCTGCCCGGGGTCGATCCGGAACTGGCGTGGAAGATATTGGACGCCGCGCACGATATCTGCCCCTATCACCAGGCGACGCGCGGCAACATCGACGTCGAAGTGAGCCTGGTGTGAGCCAAAGGGGGCAATGGTGATGGCTGCGGATTATTACGACCTGGGGGATTATAGCCGCACGGTCACGACCTCCTCGGTCCGGGCGCAGGTCTGGTTCGGTCGCGGGCTCAACTGGGCCTATGCCTTTAATTTCGAGGAAGCACAAAGCTGCTTCGAACGCGCGGTCAATCACGATCCCTGCTGCGCAATGGCCCATTGGGGCATCGCCTTTGCCTTGGGGCCCAATTACAACAAGGGCTGGCGCCTGTTCGATGCCGGTGATTTCGTGCAATCGAGCGAAATGGCGCGCGCAGCGCTGGCGAGGGCGCAGGCGCTGGCGGATCGGATCACGCCGGTGGAGCGCGCGCTGATCGAGGCGTTGCCGCGCCGTTTCGCGGCCGAATTTCTACCGCCGATGGAACGCCAGCCGCTCAACACCGCCTATGCCGATGCGATGCGCGAGGTTTACGGAGCGTTTCCGGAGGATCTCGATGTCGCGTCGCTCTTTGCCGATGCGCTGCTGTGCGTCAGCCCGCGCCAGTTGTGGGATTTGCCGACCGGCGAGCCTAAAGTTCCCGGCACGCTGGAGGCGGACGGCGTGCTGACCCGCGCGATGGCCACGCCCGAGGGGGAAAAACATCCCGCGCTCAACCATCTCTATATTCACCTGATGGAAATGTCGCCGCGTCCCGAACTGGCGATCCCCCAAGCCGACCGCGTCCGCCGCATGATGCCCGGAGCGTCGCATATGGCGCACATGGCCAGCCATATCGATAACGCTGTCGGCAATTATCGCGGTTGTATCGATGCCAATGAAATCGCCGCCGCCGCCAATGATGTCTATCTCGACCGGGCGGAAGGGGTGCGCTTCTATCACATCTACCGCGCGCATGATCTTTATGTGCAGACCTATGGCGCGATGATGATCGGGCGCTTTCATCAGGCATGGAAATCGGCCTGTCGGCTCCGCGATGCCCTGCCCGAACATATTTTGCGCGTGACCAGTCCGCCGATGGCCGATTGGGCGGAAAGCCATGTGTCCGCCTATGTCCATGTGCTGATCCGGTTCGGCAAATGGGAAGAGGTGCTGGAACTCGACCTGCCCGAGGACCGCGACCTGTATTGCGTGACGGTGGCGATGATCTGTTATGCGCGCGGCGTGGCGTTGTCGGCGCTGGGGCGGATCGAAGAGGCCGAGGCGGCGAAGGTCGAATTTTATGCCGCCTTGGCCAAGGTGCCGGATAGCCGGATGAGCCTGCCCAACAAGGAAGTCGATGTCCTGAAGGTGGCAGCGGCGATGCTGGAAGGCGAATTTGCCTATCGCGTCGGTGATTATGACGTCGCCTATGGCCATCTTCGTAATGCGATCGAGCTGGAAGATGCGTTGCAATATGCCGATCCCCGGTCGTGGCTCCAGCCGGTGCGGCACGCCTATGGCGCGCTGCTGCTGGAACAGGGCCATGTGGTCGAGGCCGAGGCCGTCTATCGCGCCGATCTGGGCTTTGACGGCAGCCTGCCGCGCGCAAAGGTCCATCCCAATAATGTCTGGAGCCTGCACGGACTGTACGAATGTCTGGTGCGCCTGGGCCGCGACGATCAAGCGGCGATGATCCGGATGCAACGGGACATCGCGGTTGCGTCCGCCGACATCCCGATCGCCGCCTCCTGTTATTGTCGCCGCAGTGCCTATGCCGCTGGCGAGCCAGAGGCCGGCGCGGGCGAAAGCTGCTGCGCTACAGCTGATTGATCATTCTTCCGAAGGACTTGAATTAATGGAGACCACCACAATGGCCGATGCGGCGACTGCGTACCTGGACGGGCGCGAATTCCGGATGCTGATCGGCGGGGACTTCGTGCAGGGTGGTTCAGGACAGACCGCGCCGGTGACCAACCCATCGACCGGCGAGGCGGTGACGCGCGTTCCGATTGCGGATGCCGCCGATGTCGATCGCGCCGTGGTTGCGGCAAAGGGCGCGCAGCCTGCCTGGGAAGCGCTTGGCGTGGAAGGGCGTGGCGAGTGCATGCTCAAATTCGCGCAGCTGGTGCGGGAAAATCGCGAGGATCTCGCGATGCTCGACGCGATCGATTGCGGCAATCCGGTGCAGGCGATGCGGTTCGATATCGACATCTGCGATGCCTATATCAAGGGATGGCCGGCGCTGGCCCGTTCGCTGACGGGTGAGGTTATTCCCGCCAGCCCCGGCAATCTTCATTATACCGCGCACCGCGCTTATGGCGTGGTGGGACGGATCACCGCTTTCAACCATCCGGCGATGTTCGCCATCACCCGGCCGTTGCCGTCGCTGATCACCGGCAACACGCTGGTGCTGAAGGCTTCGGATGAAACATCGCTGTCGACGTTGGCACTGGGCAAGCTGTTCAACGAAGCCTTCCCGCCGGGCGTGGTCAATATCGTGTCCGGCGATGCCGGGGTGGGCGATGCGATCGTGACCCATCCCGTCATCAAGCGGCTCGCCTTTACCGGATCGGTCAACACCGGGCTGGTTATCCAGCGGCGCGCTGCCGAATCGGGCTACGTCAAACATGTGTCGCTGGAACTGGGCGGCAAGAACGCGATGGTCGTGTTCCCCGATGTCGACCTTGAACAGGCAGTGGACGGGGCGATCTTTGGTATGAACCTCAATGTCTGCCAGGGGCAGGCATGCGGCTCCAATTCGCGGATCCTGGTCCATGCGCGCATCTATGACGCCTTTGTCGCCCGCATGGCCGAGAAGCTGGCGAATTATCGCGTCGGTGTCGCTTATGATGAAACGACCGACGTTGGCCCGGTGGTCAGCAAGGCACATTGGGGACGGATCATGGACTATGTCCAGTCCGGGGTCGAACAGGGCGCAACGCTGGTGTGCGGCGGCGAGCGGCCCGACGGCCTGCCCGCAGGGGGCAATTTTGTCGAACCTGCGCTGTTCGCCGATGTCACGCTGGATATGCGGATCGGGCGTGAGGAGATATTCGGTCCCGTGCTCAGTGTGTTCCGCTGGGACGATTATGACCAGATGATCGCCGATGTTAACTCGCTCGACCTGGGGCTGGCGGCCAGCGTCTGGACGAATGACCTGACCATCGCGCACAAGACGGCCGATGCGATCGAGGCGGGTTATGTCTGGGTCAATGATTCCAGCCGGCACTATTTCGGCACGCCCTTCGGCGGGTGGAAGAACAGCGCATTGGGACGCGAGGAATCGAAGGACGAACTGCTGACCTACCTTGAGCACAAGGTGGTCCATACCCGGCTGGGTCAGGCCAAAACGGCTCTCGATCGCTTGATGAACAATGCGGCAGGGTGAGCGGCAAGATGAACATGGTCACCAATCCCCCTACAACGGACCGAACCGCCGGTCACGGGTCGCGCCAAGCCACCCGGCTGTCGATCGCCCTTGATCGGTACGACCGCACGCTGGCCTATTTCAACGCCCGGTTGCGTTTGCCACCCGGGCTTGAATTGCAGCCCAAAGAGGTCGGGATGCTGGAGTCGCGGGCAGATGGCGACCGCCGTCACGGGCGCATGTTGCACGATCGCGAATTCGATATCGCAGAGGTTTCGCTGGCCTCCTATGTCATCGCCCGATCACGCGGCGCGCGCTTTACCGCGGCGCCGGTGTTCCAGCGGCGGCTGTTTAGTCAGGCGCAAATCTATGTCGCGCAGAACAGTGGGCTGGTGCGGGGCGAGGATCTGGCCGGACGGCGGGTAATCCTGCACGCCTTTCAGGTTACGGTTTCGGTTCAGGCCAAGGGTGATTTGCAGCGCGAATATGGCGTGCCCTGGACCGAGGTCGAATGGATGACCATGGCAGACGAGGAAATCGACCGCGAAGGCCTGCCGATCACCCGGCTGCCTGTCGATTGCGATCCGTTCGAAATGCTGCGCCAGGGGCAGGCCGATGCCGTGATCCTGCCGCATCCGCCGGCGGGCGCGCTGGCGCCTGGGCAGGGGATCAGACGGCTCTACCCCGATACCGAAAGCGAATGTTTCGCCTATTACCGGCGTAATGGCTACTTCCCGATCATGCATATTCTGGCGCTGCGCGATGATGTCGCCGAACGCCTGCCCGAACTGGCGCCGATGCTGATGGATATTGACCGTCAGGCGATGGATTATGCCTATGACCTCTATCACGACACCGGTTATTCGGTGACCGCATTGCAATGCCTGGCGCAGGAGCGGCAGAAGGCTTCGCTGGGCCTGGATATCTGGCCCGACGGCATCGCCGCAAACCGGCTTAACCTCGAACGCTTCATCGCCGATCTGGTCGATCAGAAACTGATCGATCGGCCTTTGGCAGTGGAAGAATTGTTCCACCCCTCCACACACGCCAGCTGACATGATGGAGCAATTTCGATGAATGCACCCAGCCCTCTCTTCACCCGCAACGGCACAGGGCAGGCCTGGTGGTTCCTGGGCATGCTTGCGGTGCTGCGAAACCCGTCCGGCGCGCCGCGCACACCGGTGGCGATCGAACTGACGATACCCCCCGGTGGTGCCTCGCCGCTTCACACCCACGCCGCGCTCGACGATTGTTTTCATATGCTCGAAGGCGAAATGGTCGTGCGCTGCGGCGATGAGATGCTGGTGCTGGGCGCCGGCGATTATGCCTGCCTGCCGCACGGTGTGCCCTATACCTTCGTGGTGATCAGTCCCGGCCCGGTGCGGCTGTTGCTGGTCCATGCGCTGGACCGCTTTCTCGCATTGATCGAGGCCGGAGGCACCCCGGCGGGCGAGCTGCGGCTGCCGCGCGACGGCGAATTTAACAGCGATTTTGAAGAAATCGGCAGGCTCTGCGCCGAATATGACGCGCCGATCATGGGGCCGCCACTGGGTGAAGCCGAGGCGCGCGCCTTTCTGGCCCGGTCGGCCTGACGATCGATACGATGACAACCATAAAATCAGCGGGAAGATGGAAATGATCGAAGCCGACCACAATCAGACTGCGCGCCGGACATTCCTGGCCGGAAGCGCCGCCGGCGCCGCATTTGCCCTGTCGGGCTGCGTAACGACCGTCAGGGCAAGGGGACAGGAGCCGGTGCTGCAAGGCGTGCTGGCCCGCCCGGGCAGCGAGGAATATCGCCAGGCGACTTATGCGTGGAACGCATCTGTCCGGCACAGCCCGCCGCTGGTCGTGATCGCAAATGGTGCCGAAGATGTGGCCGCGGCCTTCCGCTATGCTGCCGCCAATGGCCTGCCCGTCGGGGTGAATAGTGCCGGGCACGGGGCCGTGGCCTCGATCGATCGGGGCATATTGGTCAGCACCCAGCGGCTTAAGAAGATAGAGATTGATCCGGTGACCCGCCTCGCAACGGTCGGTGCCGGAGTTAAATGGGGGGAGGCGCTCGAAGCCGCGCAACCATATGGCTTGCTGGGTCTGGGCGGTTCCTCGCCCGATGTGGGGGTCGTCGGTTATACCGTGGGCGGTGGGATGCCGATTATGGGCCGCAAGTTCGGTTTTGCCGCCGACCGCGTAAAAAGCTTTGAAGTGGTTACACCGGACGGGGTGATCCGCCATGTCGATGCAGCGAGCGAACCGGACCTGTTCTGGGGGCTGTGCGGTGGCTCGGGCAATCTTGGCATCGTGACCGAGATGACCTTTGAAATGATCCACATGCCAAGCATTTATGGCGGCGGAATCTTCTACGATGGCCGGGATGCTTCGGCTGTGATGCATCGCTATGTCGCATGGGCCGAATCCCTGCCCGAAGAGATGTGCACCTCGATCGCGATCATTTGGATGCCCGATAGCGAGGATGTGCCCCCGCCCATGCGCGGCAAGCCGGTGACGCATTTACGCATTGCATATGCGGGCAGTCGTGCGGAGGGCGAGCCGCTGCTGGCTCCGATGCGCGCAGTGGCCCCGGCGCTGCTCGACGCAGTGGCCGACATGCCCTATGCCCATTCCGGCTCGATCCACCGCGATCCGCACCTGCCGATCCCTTTCTATCATAGCGGTGTGCTGTTCCGCGAAGTGAACGGGGACACGGTCGATGCGCTGCTGGGCGCATGCGGGCCGGACACCAATATTCCGATGATCCTGTGGGAACTGCGCCAGCTGGGTGGCGGCTTCGCGCGCGGACCGGCGGCGGGCAATGCGGTCGGCGGGCGCGATGCGGCCTGGGGCATCTCGATCGTTGGCCTGAACACGCCGCAGACGGCTGCAGCGGTCGCGGAGGGGCTGGGCCGCGTGGTGCGCGCGCTTGCCCCCTGGTCGACCGGGGGGACCGCGATCAACCTGCATGGCATGATCGGCAATGAAGCGGATCGTGCGCGCGCCTGGGACGATGCGACCTATCAGCGGCTGGTGACTCTGGTCCACAGATATGATCCCAAGGGGTTGATGCGTTTTGGTCATGTGGTGGGACGCAACGCGGGTGGTTGACGTTGAACGCCGATGACCACAAGAGAACAGGAATGGATAATCTGGGTTCCGCATCGCGTCTCGCACCGCGGTTGAATCGCAACTTTTCGCTCTATCATCAGATCGAGGCGATTTTGCTCGAGCAGATCGTGACCGGCGAATTTGCGCCGGGAACGCAGCTGCCGACCGAAAAGGAACTTTGCGATCTCTACCACGTCAGCCGCCCGACCGTGCGGCAGGCGCTGGTCGGACTGGAAAGCCAGAATCTGGTGCGACGCGAACAGGGGCGCGGTACTTTCGTGCTGGAACCGGTTCGGCGCGATCGCATGGCGCTGGAAAAGATCGCGTTCAGCCGACTGCTGGAACCTGAAAAACTTACCCGGATTGCGCTCCAGCGAACGGGGGTCATCCGCGGGCACGGCGACGTGCACGCTAATCTTGGCCTGCCCAAGGACGCCGAGATTTTCTATTTTGTCCGGATTTTCATTCTGGGCACAACGCCGATCGGTGCGGCCAAGGTTCACCTGCCGATCGCTTTCTCTGACCGCCTGACCAAGTCAGACATGATCGCGGGCGATGTCCACCAGATGCTCGAGGAGCGTTGCGGGTTTCGCTTCGGAACAACGGACTGCGGGGTCGGCGCGGTGCTGGCGCAGCCATTTTATGCCGAAATGCTGGGCTGCCAGACCGGCGTGCCGCTGATTCACGCGCGTCGCACCGGGCTCGGCGGTGATCAACGGCCGCTCGAGCACACGGAACTCCTATTCCGAACCGATCGATGCGAAATCATACCATGATCACGCACCGGCCCCAAAATGCTGTCCATTTGCACTGAGAGTTCAGCCGGGACGGGTATATTCCCCTGAAAGTGACCCATGCTCTGCCCCTTCGCCTGGCTGTTGCGTGGGGGATATCGGAATGATTGGCTTGGCAAGTGATGACTAACCCAGGGCAACTCGCCGAGAGCCTGCTACGCCTCGACCTCGTCGCCCTCGATGAGCTGGGCTATCTGCCGTAGCCCGTCAGGCGGGGCGCTGCTGTTCCACCGGCTCAGCAAACTCTACGAATGGCCAACGTCGGCATCACCACCAACCTCCGCTGCAAATGGCCGACGTGTTCGGTGATCCCGAGATGGCCACCGCCCTGCTGGATCGGCCTACCTATCATTTGTTCTTCGTCGAAACCGGAAACGACAGCTTCCGGTTACGACCCAGCTCTGCAGCCCACAAACACGGCAAGAAAAATCAGCAGCTTGCCCCACAACCCGCACTGCGGGACATATCTTGGGCCCGGTCATCTCAATGAAACCCGGGGTCAGCTCTCAGTGCAAATCAACATGCCGCGCGACCTTGCAAGTCGAACCCTGCGTTAGCTCCAATGCAATTTTTCTTTCGTTCGAACTCGATTGCCTCTCGCGCCAGGCCTCTCAGATCAAGCGAGGTGCGAAGCCTCGAGGGCCCCGAAGTCCCGAAGCGGAAGTGCGAGCCTTTCGTCGCCCAATCAGTGTTCAATCGGGATGTAATCCATTCCGGCCGGGAAATAGACATAGAACAGGCAGGGCTCATCGCTCAGGCACTGATTGATATGCCCGGCATTTCCGGGCTGGAACCAATAGCTGCCCGGCACAATCGGGCTTGCTTTTCCAGCTTTGGTCTCGCGCGCGGATTCGGTGCCGCTCAGCATGACTCCCCAATAGTCCGAGCTGTGAATATGCATCGGCGAAAGGCCGCCCGGCATTACCCGGAACACGGCTGCGAAAGGCTTCCCGACCACGCCCGGTTCGCCAAAGACAACGGCCATCGCCGGGCCGGCATCGCCCATTTCGGGGATCATCGGAACCCATTTCGCGTCTTCGGGCGAGACGATTACAGGCGCGGCGGCGATAGTTTCGGCCAAGGCCGGAATGGCGCCTGCGGTGAAGCTGGCGGCAAATGCCAGTGCTGCCGCGGTGAGGGTGGTCGTGAGTTTCATGATCTTTTCCTTGTTCGGTTCGATTTAGACAAATGGTTTTCAGCCGCGGGCAGGACGGCCAGATGATCCGCATCCCTAGTCATGATGTCGGAGCTTTGCGGCCCGATCGGCATACATGGGTGATGATGTCATCTCGCGGATGACGCGGCGGACGAGCATGTTTCTCTGATCTGGCAGCTTGGCGGTCACAATGGTGTCGGCCGCGACCCGAGTGAACCGGATCGCGGCTGAATTCTTCCTCGCGATACAGGATCAGAAATTGAACTTCACCGACACCCCATAAGTGCGCGGCGGGGCGTACTGGATGGCGTCGCCCTGTATTTGCGAATATAAAAGCACGGCGTAATCTTCATTGGCGAGATTGCGACCAAACAACATGACTTCATAGCTTTCGTCTGGCGATGTCCAGGAAATCTGCGCGTTGACCATATGATAGGCCTTTTGGCGCAGGCGCTCGTCAGCTTCGGCAAAGAAGCCGTCATTGTACGTATAAGTGCCGTTCAGCTTGAACTCGCCAACCGAAGAGGGAATCCGATAATCGAGGCCGACCGTCCCCACAAGATCCGGTGCTACGGGCAATTCATTGCCTTTCGCATCGAAGGTGCCAAAGGCCGTGCCGCCGCCCGGAATTGGCGTGCTCAGGACAGCGGTATCGAAATCGAGATATTCGCTGTGCAAAAGGGCGAGGGACGCATGAACTTTCAACCGCGACGAGACGAGCCAATCAGCATCGAGATCCAGGCCATAGAGTCTCGCTTTGGCGCCGTTATAGATGCTTAGAACGCCGCCGTTCAGATCCTGCACCTGGATATTGCTGTAATCATAGTAAAATGCGCTGGCATTGAAGCGCAGACGGCGATCAAATAGACTGCTTTTGATGCCGACCTCATAGGCATTGATCGTCTCAGGCTCATAGGCCGGTGCGTTCGGATTGCCGGGGCTGAAACCACCGCTCTTGAACCCGCGATTATATGACGCGTAACCCAGAATATCGTCCGAGAAGTCATGATCGAGCGACAGTCGCGCGGTTAGCGCGCGTGTTGAAAGTTTCCCTCCGCCGGAAACGGTGCCGACGACGGGTCCATCGATAATCGGAATCGATTGTCCAACCGCACGAAGGGTCCATAAAATGTCCGCGTCGCGCTGCTCCCACGAATAACGAAGTCCGGCGGTCAAGCGAGTCGTATCGGTAATCTTATATGTTCCTTGGCCATAAACAGCCTGAGATTTCGTGTGGTTTTTTGTATTAATCGTTATTCTGATCGGAGCATAAAACGGACCATAAAGCTCTACGGGGTCATATTTCGATTTTTCGGAAAAGAAATATGCCCCAGCGGTCCATGTCAGTGGACCACTGTTATCCGATGATAGCTGAAATTCCTGGGAATATTGATTATGTTCTTCACTGATTTCGAGATTGGAAACAACATTTGAATTAGGCGTAAGGCCACCGTTGAATGATATTTCATTCTTACTGGAACGATAAGCGGAAATGCTCTGCAATGTCGCAAAGCCCATGTCATATTCTGCGGTCAAAGATACGCCGCCGGCTTGCAAGCGGCCATAAGGATCATATGTGCCGTTCATGTCCCGGCGGTCACGGATTTCCGGTCCAGCGCCGCCCAAGGGCGTCGTTCCAGGAGCCGAGGTGAAGACCGGAGAGTAGCGAGAGCGCTGATAATTTGCTGCCAACACAAAACTCAAGTCATCAGATGGCGCAAATTTGATCTTCGATCGAAGTCCCAGTGACCGTTTGTAATCAATCCTGGTGCCGGTGAAAATATTCTTCGCATATCCATCGCTTTGATGCGAAAAATCGAACGCGAAATCAGCGGCGACTATGTCCGATCCGCCGGTAAAGTAACCGGATGCGCTGACCGTATCGTAATTGGCATAGACAATAGCGAAATTACCACCAAGGTCGGGGGAAGGATCCATCGTGCGAATCTGGATAAGACCGCCGGTGGCGTTGCGGCCAAAAAGCGTGCCCTGCGGTCCGTTGATGACCTCGACCGAACGAATGTTGCTGAAATCTGAAACGCCGCCGATTGGCTGAGCAATATAGACGCCATCGACATAAAGCGCGACGGCATTTTCGATGCCGGGGCCATTGCCGAGCGTCCCGACACCGCGCAAGCGAGGCTGAATATAAGATCCCGAAGCAGCCACGCTCAAGCTGGGCGCGAGCAACGGCAGATCGGCGGCGCTATTGACGCCGGACGCGGCGAGATCGCCGCCCGAAATCGCGGTGATGCTGATCGGCACGTCCTGAAGATTTTCCGAGCGGCGCTGCGCCGTCACCACAATCTCGCCGATTTCCAGCTTTTCAGTATCTGCGGAGACTTGTGCGTCTTGAGATTGTGTGGCTGCCGTGTCGGATGGATTGATATCTACGGTCGGCGCGTTCTGCGCGAACACGGGTGATGCCAAAGCGATTCCCAACACGAATAAGCTGGTACGGCTTGTTATCTTCATTCCAATTCTCCCCTGATCAAGTTTATATTCTTGGATTTTAACTGAAAAATTTGCGTTCAAACTGTAGACGGGCACGTCCAGTTCGTTGGAGAAAGGGCGTTCGTTGATCGTGGGATGCGGCCATGCCCCCCTTCATCCGATCGCCCTCTCTTCATCGGGCTTCAGATGCCGGATCGCTGAGGATCTCGGCCATCGGCGTGAAAGCGCGAACCTCCGGCAACGGTCCATCAAAGAGTTCGATCTCGACCAGGCAACTGTGCGCCGTGGGGCCTTGCGCCAAGGAGGAACTGCCTTTGTCACGGGTCAACACATTGGGATTTCCGTGAACTTCCAATGGCTTGTCTTCCACTGGGTCCATTGACCAATACCAGGCGCCTGTCGCCAGCTCGACGACATTCTCGCTCAAATCCTCGCTGATCACGGCGGCGGCCAGGCAGGCGCCGCGATCATTGAAGATCCGCACGATGTCGCCGTCCGTTATCCCGCGGGCGGCAGCATCGCGGGCGGTCATCCGTACCGGCTCGCGCCCCTTGATTTTGGCGGACCGGCTGGCCGGACCATGATCGAGCTGGCTGTGCAGCTTCAGGCGCGGCTGGTTGGAGATCATGTGCAGCGGAAATTGCGTGCTCCGCGGGGCGCCAAGCCATTCTTCCTTGTCCAGCCAGACCGGATGGGCAGGGCAATCATCATAGCCAAAGCCGCCGATAACCTCGGAGAAAATCTCGATCTTGCCGCTGGGTGTCGCAAGCGGATTGGCTGCGGGATCGCTGCGGAAGCGTTCCAGCGTGAATGGCACCTCGGGCAACTGGTCGCCATAATAGATCTGTTCGCCTGCCCAGAATTCCGCAAAGGGTGGTAAAGTGACCCCCTGTTCCGCCGCGCGGGCGCGCGTTTCTTCATGCAGATATTCAATCCATTCGATTTCGGAACGCCCCTCGGTAAAGGCTTGTTCGATCCCGAAACGTTGCGCGATACCGCTGAAGATCTGATGATCGGTCCGCGCCTGGGCAAAGGGCTGCACGACCTGGCGCATCGGTGACATGTTGGCTCCGTCGGTGTCTGCGCCCCAATCCTGTCGCTCCAGCATCGTCGCGACGGGAAATACGATGTCGGCATGACGCGCCGCGCCGGTCCAGAACGGATCGTTGATGATGACCGTATGCGGCTTGCGCCACGCTTTACGCATGCGGTTGAGATCCTGGTGGTGATGGAACGGGTTGCCGCCCGCCCAATAGATCAGCTGAACATCAGGATAGGTCAGCGTTTGACCGTCATATGTGAAAGACCCGCCCGGCTTTTCGAGCATCTCCGTTACGCGGGAGACCGGAATGAAACTGCCGGTGGGATTTTCACCTTGGGGAACGGAGGCACACCGGAAGGGCGAACATCGGCGTCCGCCAAAACCGACATTGTGCACACAGCCATAACCATAGGCGACGCCGCCGCCTGCCAAACCGATGTGACCGAGCATGGCCGCCAGGACGGTGCCCATCCAATAGGCCTGTTCGCCATGTTCCTGACGCTGGAGCGACCAGCTTAATCCGATGACGCTGCGCCCGGCTGCAATCTTGCGGGTTAACTGGCTGATTTGCTCGGCATCGATGCCGCACAGGCCCGACGCCCAGGCTGCGTCTTTGGGAACGCCATCCTCGGTTCCCAGGAGATAGGGCAGAAAGCGATCGAAACCGACGCAATAACGTTCCAGAAAGGCGGCGTCATGCCGGCCCTCGGTGTAAAGAACATGCGCCATCCCCAGCATCAGCGCCACATCGGAACCGGGCCGTGCCGCGACCCATTCGGCATTGAGGAAATCGGCCGTGTCGCTGCGGATCGGGCTTATATTGATGAACGTGACACCGGCATCGCGCATCTGCTTTAACTGGGCAGACGCACTATGGGCATGAAGGCCGCTGGCGTTGACTTGGCTGTTTTTGAGTGCAGCCCCGCCAAACAGCACGACCGTTTTGCAATGGGCGGCGATATCGTCCGCCGTTGGCGCTTCGCCCATGACGTGAAATGCATTCATGCCGATGATGTGAGGAAGAATGACCTCTGCGGCGGCAATGGAATAGGTGTTTGCCGAAGCGGTGTAGCCGCCGATCATATTGAGAAAGCGATGGATCTGGCTTTGGGCGTGATGGAAGCGGCCGGCACTGCCCCACCCATAGGATCCGCCGTAAATCGACTGGCTGCCGTGCTTGTCGCGTGCCTGACGAAGGGCGTCTGCGGCTAGATCGAGCGCGACATCCCAACTGACCGGGACATAGCGATCAATGCCGCGCAAATGCGGTTGGCTGTTATGCGGGTCCTTCAGATAAGAATCGCGCACCATCGGCTGCGGGATGCGGACCGCCGGATCGAGCATCGCCAGCATATTGTCCGCAATCGGGGTCGGTTCCTTGTCTATATCATAAGGATGAATCCCCAGGATATTGTCGCCGCTATGCTCGACGCGATAATTTCCCCAATGCGTACTCGTAGGCGTAAAAGTCGTGGCGGGAGCATCGGTCATAGCGGTTCCTCGTCTCTCAAAGTCTCGCGATTGTGCGGATATCGGCCCGTGCGCGACCGGCGGCAGAGGGCTGGAGCTAGGCTGACTGCGGGTTTTCGCTGCGCCCTACGACGCGGCCAAAGTGCGACCGGCCGTCCGGAACGGCTTCCTGCATGAGCGCGACGAGCCGACGATATGTCTCATCTTCCCGGAAGCGCGCACGATCTGCCTCATCGCCGATGACGCCATGCAGGCAGATGGCAGTCCGGCCCGTCGACCATCTCTCCAATGCGTCGAGGATGCCGCCGCCGACCGTATAGCCTGTCACGGCGACGTCGGACGACGAACCGGACTGATCTACAATCCCATAGGGGGAAGCGGTACGGTGCGTTTCGGACCCTTTCGCACCGGCGCCCACTATCTCCTTGCGATTGGCCGGGTCGATTGCCGACGTTTCCAATTGCTGGGTGCTGACCAGTACAACATCGTCGATGGGCGCGACGGCGCCACGGCCTGCGCGGTCCACGCCGACAGGAAGGTCGCGTGCTGCTGCAAGGCGGAAAGCAGCCTGCATATCCGAGTTATTGGCAACCCCAACGACCGACGATGGCTTGGACCGAAGCGATAAATTCCACGAACAAGCTGCCTTGACAGAGTTGGCCGCGCCAGGAAGCAAACATTCAGTCGGTGCGCTCTCGAACCCGGCTAGCCCCTTGCGTTCGGGCGCGCCAAGACGCTGGCCGGGCATCGTCATCAAAAATCCCTCCCATCATCGGCGGTCAATGCCCGCACGCACCGCTATTCCCACGCCTAACTTGTCGACTGGCAATATGCCGAACTTGTTGTGGCATGCTGCAGGACGCGGAAGCCGCTCGCCTAACAGCCGCAAAGATCATTGGAGTATATTTGTATTGTCATCATTACAACATGTCAAGTGGGCAGCGCGTTGAAGCGACCACCCACGTCAGAGGTCGTTGCCTCGCCAGTGGCGCTCATGCACTCAAGATCTGCCTTCACCTCTCGGAAGGGACCGTCACTCGTTTCGGATTGATAGGGGGCTGCGCGGGTTAGGCGCTATCTGCCGAAGGCGGAGGTGCCATGAATGCCGACCTCGACTCGACCGTCCTCGCCTAGCCAGTGGAGCCCGGTGCAAGGTCGCAGCGGTCGCGCGCCACTCTCCCAGCACCGGGGGGTGTCGATGGTTCGCGAGGCGATGCCCGCGCCATTCTTTAAATCTTCGGCGGCGATGCCGGACAGCGCCGTTCCCCGCGTGGGTTCTCGTTGCAAGGGGATGCAGATCGAAACGCATGCGTGCTTCGGATGGCGTCCGTCCGGTGTTGAACCTAGGCCGCTCGACGAAAGCGCCGCGTGGCGATATGGACCGGCGCCAGGCCGCTCTGCCGGAGCGGCGAATTGTCAAAGGAAGCTTGTGGTAATCGATCCCAAATCCGACGGTTCCAGCTTCGATGCCGATGAGTGGCCATTCTTCTGGTTGACGCATGCAACAGGGCTCTATCTTTCCCGACTCGAAACCAGTCTGAAGCCGGTCGGCCTCGACATCGCGCGCTGGCGCGTCTTGATGTGCATTCGCCCTGTCGAAGCGCGCAGCGTCAGCGAAATCGCGGAACTCGCGATCGTCAAGCTGCCTACGATGATGAAGCTCATCCAGCGCATGGAAGGCGATGGACTCTTGCGCTGCGAACAGCGGATGAGCGACGGGAGGGTCACCGATGTATCGCTTACCGCCGCGGGACTCGAGGCGCGCAAACGTGCCTGGCATAGCGCGAGCAAGATTTTCTCTCAGATATTCGCCGATGCCGAAGGGCCCGATCCCGATCAGCTCAACAAGCTGCTGCGCACTCTCGTCGGGCGTTTGAGAGCGGCATGAATAAGATGCATTCGAGCCGGCTGGGTACTCAATCGCCTGACCGCGCGCTGCGCATCGCCTCCACGCGCCCCGGCGGAGTGTTTTTCGGGATTGCCGCCGATGCCGCCTCGACGCCGGCCCGTGCAAACCGGTTGCGTTGTGCCGGGATCGAAATTGCCCGATCGCACACGGAAATGAAACAGCCAGCCGGCTCGCCCGGCTGCCAGTGAAGGAACCGAAATGACCGAACGCAAATTGCATCCCGAAACCCTCGCGCTCCACGCTGGCTGGCGTGCCGACCCGGTCACGGGCGCCGTGGCTCCGCCGATCTACCAGAGCACTTCCTATCAGTTTCAGGACACGGGGCATGCCGCGCGGCTGTTCGCTCTTGAAGAGCTGGGAAATATCTACACGCGCATCGGCAACCCGACGACGGACATATTGGAGCAGCGTATTGCCGCGCTCGAAGGCGGGGCTGCCGCGGTGGCGGTGGCCTCGGGACAGGCAGCCTCGGCTTACGCCGTTCAGAACCTCGCGCAGCACGGCGACAATATCGTGAGCGGTACCGACCTTTATGGCGGAACCTATAATCTGTTCGCCAACACGCTCAAAAATCAGGGTCTGGAGGTTCGGTTTGTCGATCCCGCCGATCCGGACGCTTTCGTAGCAGCCAGCGACGAGCGGACGCGTGCCTGGTACGTCGAGACGCTGCCCAATCCCAAGCTGGTCGTCTGTCCGATCGGCGAGATCGCCGCTTTGGGGCGCCCCCTTGGCATCCCGCTGATCGTCGATAACACGTCGGCTCCCTTGCTGGCGCGGCCACTTGACCATGGCGCCGCGATCATCGTCTATTCGACCACCAAATATATCGGTGGCCACGGCACCTCGATCGGCGGTATGATTGTCGATGGCGGTAATTTCGACTGGAGCGCCTTTCCGCAGCGGCAGCCGATGCTCAATTCTCCCGATCCCAGCTATCATGGCGCCGTGTGGAGCGAGGCGGCAAAACCATTGGGTCCGATCGCATATGCGCTTCGCGCCCGGACAGTTTTGCTGCGCGATCTGGGAGCCGCGCTTTCGCCATTCAATGCCTTTCAATTGCTGCAAGGGCTCGAGACCCTGCCGCTGCGCATGCCGCGCCACTGCGAAAACGCCGCGAAGGTCGTCGCCTATCTTGCGACGCGGTCGGACGTGACGCGCATCATTCACCCCTCGGTGCAGACGGGTATCGAAGCAGATCGGGCGCGTCGGTATCTCGTCGGCGGTCTTGGGGGCCTGGTGGGGTTCGAACTGGACGGCGGCCGGGAGGCAGGCCGTCGCTTCATCGATGCGCTCGAGCTCTTTTATCATGTCGCGAATATTGGCGATGCCCGAAGCCTCGCGATCCATCCGGCGTCGACGACCCACTCGCAGCTTTCGGAAAGGGAGCAGGCCGCGACCGGCGTGTCGGCCGGCTATATTCGCTTGTCGATCGGGCTGGAGCACATCGAGGATATTCTGGCCGATCTGACGCAGGCTCTGGATAAAGCCGCCGGCTGAATATGGCGCGCAGTCCTGTCCGGCCATTGTGCGGATGCGAGGACAGGAGATAAATTGCGCGTCCGTTCGTGCCGTGCTGAAGGTCTAGCATTGGCAGCAGGCGACGCCAGCGAAGCACAAGCGCCTCGCTGCGTCGCCGATCCACGCGGGTCCCGAACCGCGCTCTTTTGGCCGCGCCGCGAATGACGACTGACCGGTCGCGGCGCGCGGTCGGAATTCGACCACAGGCGGCGCAGTGGCCCTGGGCCACATGCGCAGAGGCGAGCGACATGGATCGCACATCCATGTCGCAAAGCGAGCGATCTACGTCCTTTACGCTATCGGTGCGCCCGGCGGATACTCCGGCCTCGATCTGCGATGAAGGGTATCCCATGCACAATTTGACTCGGCGGACGATGGTCTCATCCGCTGTCATAGCGTTCGCCAGCCTTGCGCTTGCCGGGCGAGCGGCGACCGCTCACCAGGCTCCGGTGACATCGTCCGCGGCGTTCGATGCCTCCGGCAATCCGAACCCGGAAAAAATTGCGCGCTATCAAGCCCGCTTTGGCCGTGCCAAGCCCCTGGTTGCCGTCGTCGGACTCAATGAAGGAACCATAATCTCCGACTTCGTCATTCCGTACGGCGTGATGGCGCGATCAGGCGTGGCCGATGTCGTGTCGGTCTCGGTCAAGCCGGGCCCGGTGAAAATGCAGCCGCTCACCTTCGAACTG
This sequence comes from Sphingopyxis sp. Root154, assembly GCF_001427105.1. Taxonomy (GTDB): domain Bacteria; phylum Pseudomonadota; class Alphaproteobacteria; order Sphingomonadales; family Sphingomonadaceae; genus Sphingopyxis. The sequence continues at coordinate 385,286 of NZ_LMGI01000001.1, read as the reverse complement.
CAATCGACGATCGACGCGTTCGACAAGCGCTACCCCGAGGGTGCCGACTATCTGTTCGTCCCGGCCGTTGAAAACTTCAGTGACCCGGACCTGCTGAAGTGGGTGAAATCGCAGGGCGACAAGGGCGGCACCGTGATCAGCATCTGTTTCGGTGCGCTGGTTGTTGCCAGCACGGGCCTGTTCGATGGCCACCGCGCAACTTCCCATTATGGCAATGAGGAGATGCGCGCGGTGCGCTTCCCGAAGGTAAAGTGGGAGAAGAATATCCGCTATGTCGCAGACGGCAAGAGGGTGTCGAGCGCGGGCGTTAGTGCGTCCATGCCGACCTCGATTGCCCTCGTCGAGGCGATTGCCGGTCCGGAGAAGGCCGCCGAGGTCGCCCGCGATGTCGGTATCGACAGCTGGAGCTCGCGGCATGATAGCGACATGTTCCAGGCCGAGGCGGCCGAAGCGGGAATGCCGCCCGCCGATCAGCAGCCGCAGGTGACGCTCGGGATTCCGGTCAAGGCCGGAGACGACGAGATCGCGCTGGCCCTGACCGCCGAGACCTACAGCCGGACGGGTATCACCATGGCCTTTGCCGTGGCGGCGAGCAAAGCGCCCTTGCGCCTCGCCCATGGACTTGTGCTCTTGCCCGACCGGGTCGCGGGCGGACCCGATCCGGTCGACCGCACCCTAGCTCCCCTCGATGCGAGCCAGGCCACGCGCGCGCTCGGCATGTCGCTGGCCGACATCTCGAAAACCTACGGCCGGCAGGCCGCGCGCAACGTCGCGCTGTTCATGGAATATCCTGGCCCAATTGAATGAGCTGCTGCTGTGGATAATCGCAAGACGAACGAGGCGCGATCATCCCGAAGCGAGCAAGTTCAGCACCCACGTCGCGGCTGCCACCTACTTATTCGCAATGCGGACGGATGTACCTGGGCTTCGCGAGGGTCTCGGCTGCCCATCGGTGTCCATTTGTCGTGCTGCGGCGTCTCGGCCAGACTTTGCGTCGATTGGTTCGCCGGTAGTGGCGGCGCTGGCGACCGGGCTTGTCGGCAAATGGGCACACCAGCGATCGCCTTAAGGCTCTATGGCGCGCTGGCGCCTTCCCAGCCACCGCCAAGCGCCTTGAACAGGTCGACACGGCGCGATGACAGTTGCTGCTGCGCGCTGGCCTGCGCCGAGCGGGCCGCGAGCAAATCGCCTTGCGCGGACAGTAAGTCGAGAAAGGACGCCGCGCCCGCGGCATAACGCTGCTTGGCGATATCGAAGGCGATCTGCGTACGCCGCAGCGCTTCGGCGAGGTTCGACAGGCGCGTCTGCGCCGCGGCCACCAGAGTCAGGGCCTGTTCGACTTCCTTCAGCGCCTGAAGGACGCGGCCGTCGAACTGCGCCAACGACGATTCGCCCTGAGCCTGGGCACCGCGCAGCCGCGCGCGCGCCACCGATGTGTTGGGAAAGCTCCACGAAATCAACGGCCCGAGCGAGAAGGAGAAGGCGTCGCCGCCTCGGACCGTGTCGTTTCGGAAGAAATTGCCCGAGCCGCCGAGGCTAATCCGGGGATAGAGATCGGCCGTCGCCACGCCGATCCGCGCAGTATCCGCCGCCAATTGTCTCTCGGCCTGCCGAAGGTCAGGACGGCGCCGGAGCAGCGCGGCCCCATCGCCGACCGCGATTGCGCCGAGGGGTTCGGGTATCACCGAACATGTGCGCGCGGCGGCAGGGACGTCCTGCGGTGTCCCCCCTGTCAGCGCCGCCAGTTCGAACAACGCCACCTGGCGCTGTGCTTCGAGCGGGGCGAGGCTTGCCCGCGCGCTCGCGCCCGCGGCGCCAGCGCGCTCGACCTCGAGCCGGCCCACCGAGCCGGCGCGTTCCTGCGCGCTGACGAGACGCAGGACATCGCCGCTGGTCTGGACCGATTCCTGCGCGATCGCGAGGGCATGCGCCGATGTGCAGACATCGAGATATGCCCGCGTCGTTTCGGCGACGATCGTGACGCGGACCGCGTCGCGCACCGCCTCCACCGCCTCGGTGTCGGCGCTGGCTGCATCGATCGTCCGTCCGACGCGGCCGAACAGATCGACCTCCCACGAAAGGGCGATCCCGCCGTTTTGCGACCATTGCGAACCGTCATTGGTTGCGCCTCCGCCCCCGGAATCCGGGCCATTGCCACGACTGAGTCCGCCCGACAGCGAGGTCGAGGGAAGGCGTCCCGCGCGCGCTTCGGTCATGACCGCTCGCGATTTGGCCAAATTCGCGGCCGCGGCGCGCAGGTCGGTATTGGCGATCAAGGCTTGCTCGATCAGCGCGTCCAAACCGGGATCGCGATAGAGCCGCCACCAGTCCTGCGCGGGTTGCGACGCCGCGTCGAAGCCGGGGGCGCGCGTGACGAAGGCGTCAGCGGCTGCGGCCGGGGGTTGCGGGGGAACATAGCGGGGGCCGACGGCACAGGACGCGGCGAACAGCGGCAAGGGCATCAGAAGCAATCGGCGCTTATGCATGGGCCATATCCCTTTCACCCGGCGATCGCGCCGGCGTCGTGCCGGACAAGCGGTGGTCGCCCGCGAGCAGCGTGTAGACCGTCGGCAAAACGAAGAGCGTGAACAGCGTCCCCACCAGAAGCCCGGTGACCACGACGATCCCGATTGCGAAGCGGCTGTTGGCACCCGCGCCTGCTGCGAAAAGCAAGGGTACGAGACCTGCGGCCATCGCGGCGGTGGTCATGAGGACGGGCCGCGCGCGCACGGCCGCCGCGTGCTTTATCGCTGCGGCACGATCCAGGCCCTCGCTCCGCTGCATGTCGTTGGCAAAGCTCACCATCAAGATGCCATGTTTGGAGATCAGGCCGATAAGCGTGACCAGGCCGATCTGGGTATAGATATTGATCGTGGTGAAGCCCAGATACAGCGGAACCAGCGCGCCGCACACGGCGAGCGGCACGGTCACGAGGATCACCAGCGGGTCGCGAAAACTTTCGAACTGGGCCGCCAGAACCAGAAAGATGACGATCATCGCAAGTCCGAAGGATATCGTAAGCCGGTCCCCCTCGGTTACATATTGCCGGCTGTCGGACAGCCAGTCGACGGTCGTGCCTGCCGGCAGAGGCTGACGGCCGAGAAAGTCGACGGCCTGGCCCATGGTGACGCCCGGCATGAGTACGGCCGAAAGCGTCGCCGAATTCATCTGGTTGAACTGGGGCAGCATGTTGGGCTGCGAGCGAAGGTCGATCCGCACCACGGTCGATAGCGGGACAAGTTTGCCCGACGCCGATTTGACGAAAAACTGCCCCAGGCTCTCGGGCGTCATACGCAGACCGCGCGGTACCTGCGCAATCACGTCGTAGGAGCGGTCGTGCCAATTGAAGCGGTTGACGTAATTTTCGCCGACGAGAATTGCCAACGTATCTGCGATCTCGCTCATCGAGACGCCGATCGCTCCCGCTTTGGCCCGGTCGATGCTGATCCGGGCTTCCGCGCTGTCAAAAGCGAGGTCGCCATCGACAAAAGCAAACAAGCCGCTTTGCCGCGCCGCGCCCTTGAGCGTCTCGAGACTCATGTAGATTTGCGAGAAATCATCGGCGGACCGAATGACTATCTGGAACGGAAGGCCGCCGCTGGCAGCGGGCAGCGGGCTGCCTTGAAAAGCAGTGACCGAGACGCCGGTTACCGCAGGAATCCGGCCCGACAGGTCGGCCTGGACGGCGTCCGCCGGACGATCGCGCTGCGACCAGTCCTTGAGCACGATCCCGCCGAAGCTGCCTGTTGGCCCGAATTCGCCGCCGAAGTTGAAAAAACTCGAGTCGAATTCGGGGAATTGGTGGAAGATGCGCTCGATCTCTGTGCTGAACCGCGCGGTATAGTCGACATTGGCATATTGCGGTGCCTTCGCGGAGACGAATATGACGCCCATATCTTCGCGCGGCGCGAGTTCGCTCTGCGACCCGCTGAACAGGACGAGGATCGCCCCGACCATCGCAGCGCCGACGATCAGCACCGCACTGCGAGCGGCGAGTGTCCGATCGAGCAGGCGCGCGTAGCGCGCCGTCAAATTGTGCATGTTGCGCTCTATCGCCCGCACCAGCCGTCCCTCGCCAAGTTTTGAGGTCAGCAGTTTTGCACTCATCATCGGCGAAAGGGTCAGCGCAACGGCGCCCGAGACGACGACAGAAGCGGCGAGCGTGAATGCAAATTCGCGGAACAGCGCTCCCGTCAGCCCGCCCATCAGGCCGATGGGAGCATATACGGCAGCGAGCGTGATCGTCATCGCGACGATCGGCGCGACGATCTCGCGCGCGCCGAGAAGTGCTGCGTCGAGCGGGGACCGGCCTTCCTCGATATGACGATGGATATTTTCGACGACGACGATCGCGTCATCGACGACCAGCCCGATGGCGAGCACCATGGCGAGCAGAGTCAGGAGATTGAGCGAGAAGCCGAACGCCATCATCAGCGCGGCGGCACCCAGCAGCGACAGCGGGATGGTAACCACCGGAATGATGACGGCTCTCAAGGAACCCAGAAAGAAGAAGATCACCACCACGACGATCAGGATCGCCTCGATCAGCGTCCTTTCCACTTCCGCGATCGAAGCATTGACGAACTGGGCAACGTCGAAATCGCTCAGCACTTTCAGACCTGGCGGCGCGACGCGCTGAAGATCGGGAAAGAGCGCCGTAATGTCGCGAACGATCTCAAGCGGGTTGCCGTCGGGGGTCGGCGAGATCGCAATAAACACGGCGCGACGTCCGCTCGACAGGGCCCCGCCGTCATAATTTTGCGCACCCAGTTCGACCGTTGCGACATCACCCAGGCGGACAATATTGCCGTTAGCGGTCTTCAGCACCATGTCCCGAAACGCCTCGACGTCGCGCAGATCGGTGTCGGCGGTGATGTTGATTGCTGTATTGGCGCCCTTGAGCTGGCCGGGCGATGCCTGGACGTTGTTGGCTCGCAGAGCTGCCGCGACATCGCTCGCCGACAGCCCTCGCGCCGCGAGTTGGACAGGGTCGACCCAGATGCGCATGGCGGGAGGCGCCCCGCCGATGATCTGCGCGGAGGCGACGCCTGGCACCGACGTGATCAGCGGTTGCGCGACGCGCGCCGCAAAATCGGCAATCTGCGGCGAGGACAAGCTGTCGCTGACAAAGGCCACGAACTGGATTGCCGAGGCCCCGTCGGTGATCTTGGTGATGACGGGATCGCTGACCCCGGCAGGAAGGCGGAATTTAACCTGCTGCACCTTCGCCAGTATCTCGGTCATCGACCGGTCGGCATCGGCGTTCAGCGTCAGCTTGGCGCTGATCCGGCTCTGACCCTGCGTCGAGGTCGAGGTGAGATATTCGATGCCGCTTGCGGTGGCGATCGCCTGGGCGATGGGGGTGGTGACAAATCCCTGCATCACGTCCTGCGTCGCACCCGGAAGCGCGGTCTGGATCGTGATCGTGGCGCTCTCCATCTTCGGATATTGCCGGATGGGCAGGTTCAGCGCGGCGATGGCGCCGATCAGGAGAATAAGCAGGCTCACGACCACCGCAAGGATCGGGCGACGAATGAAGATATCGGTGAAGCCCATGTCAGCGGCCCGATGCGGTCACGAAGCGCGTGACTTTGACCTCGCCGCCCGGCGGGACGCGAAGCTGGCCTTCGACGACGACGATATCCCCGGATTTCAGTCCGCTGGTGACGATGACCTGATTGCCGATGCGGCGTCCCGTCACGACCGGGACGATATGGGCCTTGCCGCCCTGACGCGGGGTTTTGCCGCGCACAACGACGATCGTGTTGCCTTGCGGCGACGTCTGGATGGCGGTCGCCGGGACCATCAGCGCGCCTGCCTGCGGCGGGAGCGCCAGCGCGGCGCTGACATACATGCCGGGCCGCAAGGCGCCGCCCGGATTGGCCATGACAGCCTGAACCGCAACATTGCGCGTGTCATTGTCGATCTGCGGTTCGATGGTCCGCACGCGCGCGGTGAAGACCCGGCCAGGATATCCGTCGCTTGTCACCGTCACGACCGCGCCTTTTCGCAGCCGGCTGATCTCCTGCTGCGGCAGCGCGAATTCGACGTTCAGGCGCGAGAGGTCGGTCAGCGTCGCGACCGCCGTGCCGGGGCTGAGATATTGGCCAAGGTTCACACGGCGAATGCCGATTTCTCCCGCAAAGGGCGCGCGGATGCGCTTCTGGCTCAACCGCGCGTCGAGCTGCCGCACCGCCGCGATGGCCTGGTCCCGGTCGGCGCGGCGCTGATCGAGCAACTCGCGCGGTTCTGCGCCGGTGGCCGCAAGCTGCTCCGATCGCGCGACCTGCACTCCGCCGAAGGCGGCGCGGATACGCGCTGCCTCGCGGTCGGCGCGCTCGGGGCCGTCGTCAAGCTGGACGAGGAGCGCGCCAGCGCCGACCTGGGCGCCGCCCTCGAAGCCGATCGCGGTGACGCGGCCGGGGACCTCCGACGACAGGCTGACTTCGCGAACCGCCGCCAGCGTGCCAATTGCTTCGAGCGACACCGGAACGTCCTGCGGCGCGACGCGCATGGCCGCCACCGCGGTTGCCTGTTGCTGCCAGGCGGGCGTTTGCGACATCCGGTAGGCGCGCCATAAAAAGAGACTGCCAAACATCAGCCCGAGGACAATGAGCGTTACCAGGATTGTCCGGCGCTGCCGCCAAGGCGCGCTGCTTCGCTCGATCGAACTCATATTGGTTCCTGTTCTGAAATCCCGCGCGCGAGCGCTGGCAGGCCATCGGAAGAGAAACGGACGGCCCGTCCTTCCTATCATCGGCTCCCCGGGGCGCGGACGGCGGTCCCGCCGCCGGAGCGGCGACGCGGGTCAGATATCGCTGGCCGGATCCGCCAGGCTCGGGCGCCGCTGATATTGCGCGATGATCGGCCCGATCATCGCGCGCGCGCCCGCCAGCATGTCGGGCGAAGCGCCTGCCACCGTGCCGGTTTGGAAGGGCGGGTGCGGGTCATATTCGATAGCGAACTCGGCGAGTTCGCCGGCGCCGCGTCCGAACGCATCCGCTGCGACGAGAAGCGCCACCTCGAAGCTGCCGATGCCGGGACCGGCGGTGTAGAGATTACCGTCCACCGCGGGGCCCGTGCCCGATGCCAGCACGGTCTCGGCGCCGAGATCCCGCAGCAGATCTTCAGCGGCGAAATTGCTCGCCACCGTCTTGCCCTCGATCAGGCCCGCCGCGCCGAGCAGCGCGACGCCGCTGCAAACGCCGATGACATAGCGCGCGCCCTCGGCGGCCTTTCTCGTAAATGCGATGACCTCGGGATCATTCTGGACTTCGGGCGGGTTCATCCCGACGGCGAACACGTCGAGGTCGGGGCAGGTGGCGAAAGTCGTGGTCGGCACCGTGGGCCAGGATCGGAATCCTTCGACCACCTCGCGGTCCTTCCAGATGAAATGGATCTCTGACCCCGGCATCATCGCCAGCACGGTCTGGATCCCGACGATGTCCATCGGGACGAAACCCGGGCCCACCAGGATTCCCACGCGGAAAGGCGGCACCCCCTCGGGCGCGAGAGCGGCAAGCATGCCGTCGTAGGATGTGATGCGTGTCTGATTATGGTCTTTGGTCATCGTGTGCCTCCATTGGATCGATTTAGTCTTAGCCTTATGCCGCGTTGTCCGTTAGGGCGTTGATCCCTCATTTTCAGACATAGGCTGAGTCGATGAGTCAGTGCGCCGCGATGCCGCGGCGGGCTTGGGCCGAGGGTTGGCTTCAGGGATAGACGATGCCTTCGAATATGTTCTTCTATGTGTGTTCGGGTCACCAATTGCTCGATATCGCAGGCCCCATGGCGGTCGTCGAGGCCGCGAACCGTCTGTCGCGGGAGAATCTCTATCACATGGCAATCCTGTCGAGCGCGGGCGGTCCGGTGCGCAGCAGCAGCCATATGCGGATCGAGACCGACAGCGCGGCCGGAGCCGGGGCGGATACGCTCGTCGTCGTCGGCGGCGAGGTCGAGCCGCTTGCGGAGCGCATCGACGTCGAGCAGGTGCAGCAGCTGGCGCAGGGATGCACGCGTCTGGCGAGTATCTGCACCGGGGCCTTTCTGCTCGCCGAGGCAGGTCTTCTCGACGAGCGACGCGCGACGACGCACTGGAGCTTCGCGCGGTTGCTCCAAACTCTCTATCCGCGCGTCCTCGTCGATGCCGACCTCATCTTCGTCAACGACGGACCGATCTGGACGTCGGCCGGGATGACCGCGGGCATCGATTTGATGCTCGCCCTGGTGGAGGCCGATCATGGCCATGAACTGGCAAAGGCCGTCTCGCGCGAGCTTGTCGTCTATCTGAGGCGACCCGGCGGGCAATCGCAATATGCCGCACCCGCGCAGCTCGAGCCCGAGACCGATCGCATCCGGCGGGCACTGTCCTTTGCGCGCGAGCATTTGTCGGAGGCCTTGCCGATCGAGCGTCTCGCGGAGGCGGCCAATCTGAGTGCGCGGCAGTTCGCCCGCTTGTTCCGGAAAGAAACCGGAGAGACGCCCGCCAAAGCCATCGAGCGCATGCGCGCCGAAGCGGCGCGGATCCGTCTGCGAACGGGGCTGGAATCGGTTGAAGCCGTCGCGTGCGCGGTCGGCTTCGAGGATCCCGAGCGGATGCGGCGCGCCTTCCATCGTAACTATGGAAATTCGCCGCAAGTGTTGCGCCGTCTGGACCGGGACATGGAAGTCGATGCCGAAGGGAGCATCCGCTGGCCGCCCAGCCGAAACCGGTGACCAATTCAAGCCCGCACCGACGATCAGTCGCCGCTGGCGGGGCATTGCGGGCCGGTCGCCAGAAGCGCTTGCTATCGATTAATCCATGCTGCGCGTCGCTTCGACCCGCCTCCGGCCTGCCGACGCTCCCCCCGCGACGCACGGAGCTCATGGCGCCCTCAATAAGGCCCATCATATCCCCGAAGGAACCCTCTCGCGGTGGCTTTGATGCCTCAGCTCAGAAACGCCCGATGAACGACAAATCGACGCTGCGCGGCGCGCCGATAAAGACGAGGCCCGATGCATAGCCCGACCAGTCGGCGTAGAAGGCGTCGGTCAGATTGCGACCGCGCAGCGTGAAGGTGCCGACGGACGAATTCCACGCGACCGATGCATCGACCGTTGTGAACGCGTTGACCTTCACGATATTGGCATTTTCGGTGAAGAAGCTGCCGTTATGCCGCAGGCTTCCCGTAAGCGTGATCGGCAGCGCCGCAGGCGAATAGCTCATAACAAGGTCGGCGACGCGTTTGGGGACATTTTGCGGACGGTTACCGGCGCGATCGGCGCCGCCGGCCTCGACCAGCTCTTTGAACCCGGCGTCGAGCAGCGTGCCGCTCGCGGTGACGCTGAGTTCGTCGGTCGGTTTCCAGGTCAGCGAAAGCTCCGCGCCCTTCGAGGCCAGTCGGCCGCCTTGCAGAACGACGGCGGGATTGGCGGGGTCGCGGGTGAGGATGTCGTCCTGCTCGATGTGAAAAGCAGACGCGGTCAGCTCGACCCGATCGTGCGCAAACGACGATTTGACCCCAGCCTCATAGGACTCGCCCTTGCTCAGCTTGAATTGCGCATTTGCGGCACTGAGGAACAACAGGCCGCTGATCGGCGTCACCGCCCGGTTATATTGCGCGAAAAGCTGCGTCTTGGGGGTGATGCTGTAGACGGTTCCGATGCGCCATGAGATCGGGTCATAATCCTGGCCATAGCTCTGCACGGCGCCGCTCGTCACGTTGAGCACGCGGCGGTCGAGCTTGATGTCGTCATAGCGCAGGCCGGCGACGAGGAGCCACGCGTCGGTCAGGTTGAGGGCATTTTCGGCGAAGAAGGCGCGCTGGTCGACGTCGGCGGTCACGTCCTGCCGCGTCGCGAAATTGGCGGGCGTATCGGCCGGGAAGCTTCCCCGCACCGGCGCGACCGGGCTCACCAACGGCGCGGTGCCGAAACGGCGCTCGGTGAAGAAGTCGGTATGGCCGATCTCGAAGCCTGCCGTGAAGCGGTTGCGCAGGCCGGCGATCCGGCCGTCGAACGCCAGATGAACCCGCTGGCTCCAGAACTGGTGATCATGCGTGATCAGCGTCGCGCCGCGATTGATCAGCCCGGTCGCGGCGCTGAAGCTATATTCGTCGGCGTCGCGATAAAAGCGATAGCCGTCATAATAGCTGCTGTCGCTCACGATGCGCAGCGTATCGGTCAGCGCATAGTCGAGCCGTGCGCGCAGCCAGGTCGAGTTCGAATAGTCATTGCCATCGGTCAGGTTGTAGTTGGTCCGCCGCATCGCCTTGTCGAGAACTAGCCCGGCGCTACCGGACACCGCCGAAGACGGGTCGCGCGCGGCCGCGCGTGTCACCACGGGCGTGCCATAATAAGCGGTCAGGAACTTGTCCTCGAAATAGTCGGCCGAGAGCGTAGCCGAGACCCGGTCGCTCGGCTTGAAGAGGAGCGAGCCCGACGCCGCGAAGGTGCGGCTGTCGGTGTCGTCGATCCAGCCTGACGAGCGCGACCAGGACGCGTTCGTCCGAACTGCAACCGTCTCGCCGAGCGGAAGGTTGATGTCGCCGGCAAGGCGCGCGGTATCGAAGCTGCCATAGCTCGCAAGGACTTCGCCGCTGGTATCGCCGAGCTTCGGACGGCGCGGAACGAAATTGATCGCGCCGGCTAGCGCACCGTCGCCCGACGTCACCGAGGCCGGCCCCTTGATCACTTCGATCCGCTCGAAAGCCCAGCTGTCCCAGTTGCGCAGGCCAACATCGCTGTTCGCCATCCGCACGCCGTCGTAGAGATAATTCACCGCGCGGTGGAAACCGCGCATCGAAACCGAGCCGATCGAGCCGGGAAGATTGCCCGAGGTGACGCCGGGCGCAGCATTCATCGCCTCGATCGTGCTGCGCACGCCCTGGAGCTGGAAATCCGCCTGCGTGACGACATCCACGATCGCCGGCGTCTCGCGGATGGTGAGGCCGAGACGCCCCGATACTTCGGTCTTGTCGTCAAGTTCGCGCTGGCCGGTGACGACGATCGTGTCACGTTCGCTTCCGTCGGCGGCTCCGTCCTCGGCGAAGGCGGGCGCGGCCACGAGGCTGGCGGCGATGGCGATAAGAGATGCTTTCACGATATACTCCCTGTTGAACGATATCTGGTGCGCGCCGCGTTGCGGCGGCGCCAGTGCAGAAATCCGGTGATGAAGAGCGCCAGCGGCACGAAGCCAAGGAGAAGGGCGAGGATGCGGCCCGCGAGGTTCCCGACCGATCCGTCGTGCAGCGCGCGGATCCATGTCGCGATGGTCGTGGACGTGTTGCCACGCCGCACATCATGGATGGCAAGGACGCGGCCCGTATATTGGTCGACATAAACGAAGCTGCTCGGGAAGCGCCGATGGGGATCGCCCGGAGCCTGGATTCGCATCCGGAACGGGTCGGTGCCGGCCGCGGGCACGTCGATAAAGGTGAGCGTGCCGCCCGGCATCGCGCGCCGCGCCGAGGCGAGCGCCTGCGCGATGGAAATCTGCTTCCCGGTCGCTGCCGCGGATTGTGGATCGGGCTGCTGGTCAGGCGCGCCCGCCACGGCGGTGAGCACATCGGTCTTTACGTCGGGCAGTGCGAGAAAGATGCCGGTGCCAACGAGCAGGAAGAGCACAGCCATGCTTCCCACGCCCGCGAGCTTGTGGAGATCGTAGAGCCGGCGCATCGACCCGGCGCCGCGCTTGAAGGCGAGGGCCTTGCGCCAGCTGCCACGCGGCCACCACGCAATGAGGCCGGTGACCAGAATGAAAAGAATGACGACCCCCGACCAGCCGGCGACCCGCCGTCCCGGCTCGGCCGCCAGCAGATTGGCATGGAGCTCGTAAATCCAGCTCATCGCATAGCCGCCCCATGGATCGATCCGGACGATCCGCGCGCCATCGGGCGAGAACCAGACCATCTCGCGTTCGGCATGATGATGGCCGGCGCCATGCGCGGGCGGATAATAGCGCGCGGCAATGTCGCCGCCCTGGCCGTCCGCTTCGAACGACCAGGCGCCGACGGGATCGCTCCAGCGTACCCGCCCCGTGGCGAGCGCGCGGTCCCATTTGGACGCCGACCAGTCGGGTGCCGGTGCTTCCGTTTCCACGACTTGCGCCGGATGGAGCGCCGCGTCGATCTCGATATAGAAGACGAGCGCCGACCCGGTTAGCCCGAGCAATGAAAAGAGCAAGCCAAGGCTGAGGCCCAGCCAGAGGTGCAGGCGCCGCAAGGTTGTTCGAAAGCGCATGGTCATCGGATCAGGGCTTCTGGCCTGCTTCGGGAGCGGCCGAAGCCTCGGCAACGATCCGCTTCAGCTTCTCGAGCGCCGTCCTGTCATTCTCATGATAGTCGATCGTGGTGACGAACTTTCCGCGGGCGTCCATCAGGAAGATCGCGGCCGTGTGGTCGATCGTGTAATCGCCCCCCTCGATCGGGACCTTCTTCACATAGACGCCATAACCCTTCCGGATTTGCGCGAGCTGTGCGGGCGAACCGGTGAGGCCATAGATCGGGGTCTTGAACAGCGAGATATAGCTGCCGATGTCGGCGGGCTTGTCATGCTCGGGATCGACCGAGACGAAGACGATGTCGAACTTCATGCCGTCGGGCCCGAGCTGCTGGCGAAGGCTCGCCATGCGCGCGAGCGTCGTCGGGCAGACCTCGGGGCAGCGGGTGAAGCCGAAGAAGATCGCATAGGGCTTGCCCGCCAGCGTCCTGTTGCTGACCGCGCTGCCATCGGGGGCGGTGAGCGTGAACGGGCCGCCGAAGGTGTCGGCATAGGCGCGTGTCGCCTCCGGCTCGTCCTTCGGTGCGAAGAAGATAATCGAGCCGACCAGGGCGGCGAGGGCCACGGCTGCCCAAAGGAGGCGGCGGACGATCACGATCGTCGGCGTGGGCGCTCGGTCAGTGCTGACCATGACGCGCCTCCGCGGGTCCGGTCGCGCCAACCGGCTGGACTTTGAAGCGGACCTGGACTTCGCCTTGCCGGGCGAAGCGCAGCTTGACGGGGACGCTATCGCCGACAGCGAGCGGGCGCTTCAGCCCGATAAACATGACATGCAGCCCGCCGGGCTTCAGTTCGACGGTCTTGCCGGCAGGAATAGCGATGCCGTCCTTCATCTGGCGCATCCGCATCACCCCGCCGTCCATCGACATGGTGTGAAGCTGGACCTCGGTGGCGACGGGGGACGTTGCCGAAACCAGCCGGTCGGCCGTCTTGCCTTTGTTGGTGATACTCAGAAAACCGCCGCCGACCTTTTGGGTCGGCGCGGTCTGGCGCGACCACGCTTGGTCGATGACGAGCTTGCCGGCGGTGACGCTTTGCGCGAGCAGCGGGGTCGCGGCGGCGGACAGCAGCGCGATGGCTGCCAGGCGGGTTACGAAGGTCATGGTTTAAACTCCAGATGAATAGATGTGTGGGGTCCGCGGTGCGACTCAGCCCAGCTTTGAGCGGCCGCCGCGCCGGTCTGCGCGAACAGGGAGAGAGCGATGGCCGCCCAGCAGCGGCGACGAAAGCGGCGCAGCCCGGCAATGCGGCGAGGCGGATGATGGGCCATGCCTACCTCTTGTTGCTTGCCGCGAGCGCACGCGCGAGGATCGGTGCGATCTCCCGCCGTTCGTCGAGGTTCAGACATTGCCCGACCTCGAACCGCTGCGTTCGGTGATGGAAGACGAGCCGGCAGTCGGCGGCGCTCCGCCGCTCGAGCTCGAAGCGGAGCCAGTAGGCCGGCAGATTGACCGACCGCCCCGCCTCGTCGCGATAGCGCCATTGCCCGTCGCCGATTTCGAGCCATTCCTCGGGCGGCGGCTTGGCCTTGTGCCATTCGAGCGCGAGCACCAACGCGCCCATCGTGCCGATGGCGAACAGCGGCACGAGGATGCGCCCCTGCAGCGCGGGCACGATCGCAGCTGCCATGAACAGCCCGATTAGGACGGTGAAGGTCTCGCGCGCATGCTGCGACAGGTGTGAGCGGTTCTCGCGCATCCGCAGGACGAATGGCGCTTCGTCATAGCCCGATCGAACCCGCAGGGGCGCATCGGCATTCCGGCACCGCCCATCCGGGCGGTCCAATATTTCGAACATGCTATTGAAACTCCGGCAACGCGCGCCCGCGCAAAGGCGCGGTGCGGCTCATCCGACACGTCAGTCTAAGGTGTCAGGCAGTTGCCGGTGGACCGCGCAGCGGCGGCCGGAGGTGATGGACGAGGCGCAGCGGCGGCGCGGGAAGGCTCGTGAAACCGAGCGTGAGAATGAAGGCGATCGCCGCGAGCAGCAGCGTCGGATCGATCGCGGGGGCCGCGCCGTAAGCAAGCGCGGTAAAGGCACAGTCGCCCTTCGCGGCCTGATTGCCGTCATGCTCGCCCTTATTGTCGAATGGGATGACGAGCTTTTGCGCCACCTGCATGCCGGTGGGATCGGAGCAGACAATGATGTCGAAGGTTCGTGTGCTGCTCTGGCCGACCATATAGCCGGCAGGCACCAGCGCCTTGATGAGCAGCGCCAGCGCGACCAGCCATAAGGCGGCCCCACGGTGGCGATGGATCAAGGCGCGAATCCGCTGCATTCGAGCGCGCCATAAGCGAGTGGGTGCACAAAGTCATCAGGCGGGGCATGGACAAAATGTCATAGTGTCTTCGCGCGGCTGATCTACCAGGTTGCGCAACCTCTCGGCGGGGCACTCGTCTGACCGGTGAATGGCTGTCGCCAACTTGGTCAACAGGAGACATATTATGAAATGGCTTTCCCTCGTCGGTGTATCGGCGTTCAGCCTCTCGGCGGCAGTCGTAACGCCCGCGCTCGCGACGCAGCAGGCATCGGCGCCCGCCGAGGCGGCGTTCGCGCTTCCGGCGCTGCCATATGCCGCGGGCGCGCTCGAACCTGCGATCGACGCGCAAACGATGACGATCCATCATGGCAAGCATCACCAGGCCTATGTCGACAATCTCAACAAGGCGGTCGCCGCCGACCCCGCGCTCAAGGGCCAGTCGCTCGAGCAGCTGGTAGGAAAGGCGGGGGCATTGCCTTCCGCAGTGCGTAACAATGCCGGTGGGCACTGGAACCATAGCTTCTTCTGGCAGACGATGGGGCCCGTCGTCGAGGCAGGCGCGCCGTCGCTTGCACTCAAAGCGGCGATCGATGCCCAGTTCGGCTCCCTCGACAAGTTCAAGGAAGAATTTGCGAAAGCGGGCACCGCGCGGTTCGGCTCGGGCTGGGTGTGGCTGACGCTCGGCGCCGATGGCAAACTTGCGATCAGTTCGACCCCTAATCAGGACAATCCGTTGATGGATGTCGCTGAGGTCAAGGGTACGCCCCTCCTTGGCAACGACGTCTGGGAACACGCCTATTATCTCAAATATCAGAACCGGCGCGGCGACTATCTCGCCGGCTGGTGGCGGGTGGTGAACTGGAAGACCGTGTCCGACCGCTTTGCCGCCGCGACCCGAAAATAAAATGCCTGCGCGGGACTCCGGATTTGGGTCGCCGCATGCTCCGCTGCAAGAATCTCGACGGTTCGAGATCTGCACGATCCTGTAAGGCCTCGTGATCCGGTGGGTTCGCAGCCTCGAGCGCCGCCATCGACCGGGCCAGATCGAGCTACCGATATCCGTCGCGGAGATAAAGGCGAACGAGGCAGGCATATGGTCCTTTGCAGACCGGGAGGTGGAGCGCCTCAATATGCCCCCTTCGCGTGATGCGATCGCTAAAACCGCCGATGGCCGAAAATGAGGGATCATTGCCCTATTGCCATTTGAGGCTCCGGGCTAGGCCGTGCCAGCCACCACGAACTCCTGAGATGGAATCACCCAATGAGGGGCGATCCAGGCCGGGGCCATCAATAAGGAATATTGCATGTCCTATATCATTCATGGCGCGACAGGAGCGCAGGGGGCGCCCCTTTATTCGCTGCTGCTCGCGTCCAATCAGACCGCACTTGCTGCGGTGCGCGACCCTGCAAGCATGCACGGCAAGCCAGCCGTCAGGGTGGACAATGACTCGGTGGAGTCGCTGGTCGCCGCCTACAGCGACGCGAACGGGGTCTTCGTGCACCTGCCGCAGACGGCCGAACCGGTTCGCCTGCAGCAGGCGAAGAACATAGCGGACGCGATCGCCGCCGCCAGGCCGAAGCGTGTCGTGATCTCGACCAGCGGGGCGATCGTCGACCAGCCCGGAAGCGCGCTGCAGGCGACGGGCGACAGCGCGATCGGAACCCTGCTGCGCCGCGTCGCCGCGAGCGGTGTTTCGCATGCCGTTATCGCGCCGAGACTCTATCTGGAAAACCTGCTGCTGCCGATGGTCATCGGCCCGGTGCAGTCCGACGGGCTGCTATCCTATCCACTTCGCGCCGATTTTTCCGCATCATGGAGTTCGCATCTCGATGTGGCCGTGGTAACGGAACGCCTGCTGACCGACCATTCCGTAACCGGCGTCGTCGGCATCGGCCAATTGCCGGGCATCACGGGGCCGGAACTGGCACTGGCATTTTCCGAGCGCCTGGGCCGCGAT
The DNA here is from genome assembly GCF_001427105.1 of Sphingopyxis sp. Root154. Taxonomy (GTDB): domain Bacteria; phylum Pseudomonadota; class Alphaproteobacteria; order Sphingomonadales; family Sphingomonadaceae; genus Sphingopyxis. The sequence goes on along the minus strand of NZ_LMGI01000001.1, from coordinate 368,810 downwards.
GTCCGGTTCGAGGCGCTGTCACCTGAAACCTTCGGCTCCCTTCTCGAGCCGTTGATCGGCCCCGCCGCCGCAAACATTGCGGGATTCTACGCCGCCCTGTCCCATGTTCCGGACAATGTGATTGCATCCGACACCAGCGCGCAGCATCGGCTTGGGCTGGCACCGCGTAGCGTAGCACAGTGGCTTGCAGATATGGGCATGTAACCGAACGACGGTTCACCGCATCCGGCCAGTCAGGCCATCGTGGCGGCGGCTTGGCGCGGCGTCGATCCTGGCGCCCCTCATCGTTCGTCCGACCCGAAGTGGCAGGTGGCACCGTATCGAAGGTCGAGCGGCGTGCCCTCAGATCGAGACATATTCTCCATCGGCGGGAATGCTGACTCAACGACCGGGGTGAATCCTGGCAGCATCCTGTCGGCAAGGCCATGCTGACCTGGGATCGAAGCCGTTTCGCGTCGCTGCGGAACGTGAGGCTAGAAGGGGTCGGTCGCCATTCCGGCGGTCAATTCCAATCTGATATGATCGATCGCGCGGCTGATCTTTGGCAACAAATGCCGTCTTTGCGGATAGACCGCCCAGATCGGTTCGGGTTGCGGTCGGTTTTCGTCGAGAACCAGGCGGAGCCGCCCGGCTCGAATATGGGGAACCACGTAGAATTCAGGCAACTGGCAAATGCCCATGCCTGCGAGGCAGGCATCGACAACGGCATGGCCGCTGTTGCAGCGGAAACGGCCGTGCGGCCGGTACAGAATTTTACGGCCCGATTGAACGAAGGACCAGGTTGACGACGTTCCGATGACTGCCTCATGCGCATCGAGGTCTTCGACCTTGGCAAGCGGGCCGGCCCGGCCAAGATAGTCGGGCGCGGCACAGGTGAGGAATTGCCGCGAAGCGACGCGCGTCCCGATCAGGCGCGAATCCGCGAGCTCTCCCGTCCGAATGGCCAGATCATAACCCTCGCCGACCAGGTCCACGAGACGATTGGTGAGATCGATCGAAACGGTCAGGCGGGGATGCCGAATCGCGAACCGTCGGAGGATCGGTGCGATGAAATTTTCTCCCATTGCGGTCGAGCAGGTGAGCCGCAGGTCGCCTTGCGGTTCGCCCTGTTCGTTGATCATCGCAATGGCATCGTCGCGCTCCTGCAGGATACGCTGGCAATGATCGAGAAAAATGCGCCCAGTGTCGGTCAGCCGGACGGTGCGCGTCGTTCTCACGAGCAACTGGGCTTGAACCCGATGTTCGAGCGTCTTGATCACGCGGCTGACATGCGTTGGCGACGTCCCGAGCGCTTTGGCGCCTTTCACGAAAGACCCCGACGCTGCGACCGCAACAAATTCGTCTATCCCGGTCCAGCGTGACATGATTATCCCATATTTGGTGTAATGATTTGCGAAAATCATACATTATCGCAGCATTGGTTCAAGGCTAGTCGGGTCTTCTTGTAAGGAGATCCCGATGAAGACCCGTGCCGCCGTTGCGTTCGAAGCCAAGAAGCCGCTCGAGATCGTCGAGCTCGACCTCGAAGGCCCGAAGGCGGGCGAGGTGCTGGTCGAGATCATGGCTACGGGTATCTGCCACACCGATGCGTACACGCTCGACGGCTTCGACAGCGAGGGCATCTTCCCGAGCGTGCTGGGGCATGAAGGCGCGGGTATCGTGCGCGAGGTCGGCGCGGGCGTGACGAGCGTCGTTCCCGGCGACCATGTCATCCCGCTCTACACCCCCGAATGCCGCCAGTGCAAAAGCTGCCTGTCGGGCAAGACCAACCTGTGCACCGCGATCCGCGCCACCCAAGGAAAGGGGCTGATGCCCGACGGCACGACGCGCTTTTCGTACAAGGGCCAGCCGATCTTCCATTATATGGGTTGCTCGACCTTCTCGAACTTCACCGTGCTGCCCGAAATCGCGGTCGCGAAGATCCGTCAGGACGCGCCGTTCCAGTCGAGCTGCTACATCGGTTGCGGCGTGACGACTGGGGTCGGCGCGGTGATCAACACCGCGAAGGTGCAGGTCGGCGACAATGTCGTGATCTTCGGGCTCGGCGGCATTGGGCTCAACGTGATCCAGGGCGCGCGCCTCGCAGGCGCCGACAAGATCATCGGCGTCGACATCAATCCCGCGCGCGAGGAATGGGGCCGCAAGTTCGGCATGACCGACTTCCTCAATTCGAAGGGCCTGAGCCGCGAGGAGGTCGTCGCGGCGATCGTCCAGATGACCGACGGCGGCGCCGATTACACCTTCGACGCCACCGGCAACACCGAAGTGATGCGCACCGCGCTCGAAGCCTGCCACCGCGGCTGGGGCACCTCGATCATCATCGGCGTCGCCGAGGCGGGCAAGGAAATCGCGACGCGGCCGTTCCAGCTCGTCACCGGGCGCAACTGGCGCGGCACCGCGTTCGGCGGCGCCAAGGGCCGCACCGATGTGCCCAAGATCGTCGACATGTACATGACCGGCAAGATCGAGATCGACCCGATGATCACCCACGTCATGGGGCTCGAGGACATCAACAAGGGCTTCGACCTGATGCACGCCGGGACAAGCATCCGCAGCGTCGTTCTATTCTAGCCCAGGCGCGGTAAGCCCTGGGGAATTCATCGAAAATCCAAGCGCACCCACTTTTCAAGAAGAGGAAAATGAAATGAGCTTTACCCATGTCACCGTCGGGACGAATGATCTGTCCGCAGCCCGCAGCTTCTACGACCAGGTGCTCGCGGCACTGGGCTGGTCGCGCGTCGCCGATCTCGGCGATAATGGCTCGATCTGGGGCGCGGGGAAGCCGGCTTTCTTCGCGCTAAAGCCGGCAAATGGCGAGCCCGCGAGTGTCGGCAACGGCGTGACCGTCAGTTTCGAGGCACCCAGCCGGGCGGCGGTGAAGGCGTTTCACGAAGCGGCGCTCGCGCTTGGCGCTCCGAATGAGGGCGATGTCGGCGAGCGCGGCTGGGCGCCCAACGCCTTTGCCGCCTACACGCGCGATCCGGACGGAAACAAGCTCGCCGTCTACAGCTTCACTGCCGAGTAGCATGGTCTTGGATCTGCTCTCGACGAACCGGTCCTACGGCGGCGAGCAGGGGGTGTATCGACACGCCTCTGCCGCCACCGGGACCGACATGAGTTTTTCCGTCTTCGTCCCCGCGCATGCCGCGGGCGACAGGCTGCCGGTCGTCTGGTATCTGTCGGGGCTGACCTGCACGCATGCCAATGTAACCGAAAAAGGCGAGTTCCGCCGGCATTGCGCCGAACTCGGATTGATTTTCGTAGCGCCCGACACGTCGCCTCGCGGTGACGATGTGCCCGACGATCCCGGTGGCGCCTATGACTTAGGCCTGGGCGCCGGCTTCTACGTCGATGCGTCGCAACCGCCCTTCGACAAACATTATCGGATGTGGGCATATATCACCGAGGAACTGCCGGCGCTTGTAGAAGCGCATTTTCCCGCTGATATGACCCGCCAGTCTATCATGGGACACAGCATGGGCGGCCATGGTGCGTTGACCATCGGGCTGACCTATCCCGATCGCTACGCTGCCGTCTCGGCTTTTTCGCCGATTGTTGCTCCCAGCCAGGTTCCGTGGGGTCAGAAAGCGATGTCGGCCTATCTCGGCGCCGATACGGCGAGCTGGCGGAAGCATGACGCGGTTGCCTTGATCGAGGACGGGGCGAGAGTTCCGGCGCTGCTTGTCGATCAGGGGCGCGCCGACCCCTTCCTCGAGGAGCAGCTTCGGCCCCACTTGTTGCAACATGCCTGCGCCGCCGCGGGACAGGCGCTGACCGTGCGGCTGCACGAAGGCTATGATCACAGCTATTATTTCATCTCGACGTTCATGGCCGATCATCTGCACTGGCACGCGAAGCGGATGCAAATCGAACGCCGATAGAAACCAAAGGGAGTCCAATGCACCCGGCATCGCTAAATCCTCATTCAGTGGTCGGTGCGCGGCCCATGGGTTCGTTCCGATGACCGATGCGATCTGCGAGCGCGTCGAAGACCGACCGGACGAGGCGCATGTTGTTGCGGATATCGCGGAGCCGCGCGCTCTCCTCGCGCACTGGGCCTTTTGTGCGTTTTCACCCGTGACGACCGGCGCGAGCCCGCCAGTCGTCTTCGCTGACGGGAGAGCTACATGGCGCAATTCGATATCCTGATCGTCGGAGGGGGGCACGCCGGCGCGCAAGTGGCGATTTCACTCCGCCAGCGGAAATATACGGGATCGATCGCGATCGTCGGCGAAGAAGCCGAATATCCTTATGAACGTCCGCCGCTGTCGAAGGACTATCTTGCGGGCGCCAAGGATTTTGGCAGGCTTCTCATCCGGCCGGCGCCCTCCTGGGCCGAGCGGAACGTCGATCTTGTTCTGGCCACGCGGGTCACACAGGTTCTTCCCGCGGACCATATCGTCCGGACGCAAAATGGCGATTTGATCGGCTATGGGCAGCTCATCTGGGCGGCTGGCGGTTATCCCCGCCGTCTCGCGTGTCGCGGATCCGGCTTGGCGGGAATTCATTATGTGCGCAGCCGCGCAGATGTCGACCGGATGAAGGCCGAACTTGGCGACGCGAAGACCATAGTCATCATCGGGGGCGGCTATATCGGGCTCGAGGCCGCCGCTATTCTGTCCGGCCTGGGCAAACAGGTGACCATTGTCGAGGCGCAGCCGCGCGTGCTCGCCCGGGTCGCGAGCGAAGAACTTTCGTTATTTTATCAAGCCGAACATGAATCCCACGGCGTCGCGTTCCGGCTTGGAGCGGGCGTGGAGGCTCTGGAGGGCGCGGAACGGATTTCCGGCGTCGTGCTCGCGACCGGCGAAGTCCTTCCGGCCGACATGGTTGTTGTCGGCATCGGCATCGCGCCGGCCGTCGAAGCGTTGGAGGTCGCTGGCGCCGCGGTAGAAAATGGCGTTCTCGTCGATGGTCTCTGCCGCACCAGCGTGAGCGATATCTTCGCAATCGGCGACTGCGCGGCGCATGAGAATTCCTTTGCGGACAATGCGACGATCCGCCTCGAATCGGTCCAGAACGCGAACGATCAGGCGATGACGGTCGCCAAGCATCTTACCGGTTGCGACGAGCCCTATCACGCCGTTCCCTGGTTCTGGTCCGACCAATATGATCTCAAGCTGCAGACGGTCGGTATTTCGACCGGACATGATCAGGTGGTTCTGCGCGGCGATCCGGCGCGCCGGTCCTTTTCGCTTGTTTACCTGCGCGGGAACAGCGTAATCGCGCTCGACTGCGTGAATGCCACGAGAGACTATGTGCAGGGTCGGGCGCTGCTCGGACGAAATCTGAACTTCCCTTCCGGCCAGTTGGCCGACGCGGACATTCCGCTGAAGAATTTTGCATAGCACGAAGGAGATCGCGATGTCCGACGAGGCTTTGTTCGAATTGGGTTTGCCGATCCGCCGGGAGGTGCTCGGCGCCGAATATGTCGACGCCTCGATGGAAAGCGCCGACGCCTTCATGATGCCCTTCCAGCGCGCCGCGACGTCGTGGGCCTGGGGATGGGCCTGGGGCGACCCCACGCTGGACCGCAAGACACGCAGCTTGCTCAACCTGGCGATGTTGACCGCGGCCGGAAAGACGCAGGAACTCAAGCTTCACGTCAGGGGTGCGCTGAACAACGGCGTATCGGTCGACGAAATCAGGTCAACGCTGCTGCACGCCACCGCCTATTGCGGAATACCCGCCGGGCTCGAGGCATTTAAGGCGGCCCACGAGATATTGCTGAGCGAGGGCGCGCTTCCGGCGGCAGCCCCCCTGGCAGACGAATAGAGAGCGCGCACGGAATAATTGACAGTCTGACCGATCTGCCAAATGTTGCATTCGCTCGCGAGGAGGACCCGAATGGAGATCGTCTTATCCGAAGGCATGAACATGACCCATGTCACGCTCGATGCGGTCAAGGCCGGATGGCGCTGCCAATATTGGCAAGAGACCTTCAACTCCATTCACCCACGATCCTCGGCGTCGGTTCCCGATGAGACGCTCTTTCACGGGCGGGTTTCCTGGAGGCGCATGGGCGAGTTGCTGCTCTGCGATATCAGCTCGGCTGCCCAGCGCGTGCGCCGCCAAAGCAGCCATATCCGGCAGGGAGAGCCCGAGGTCGTCGAAGTAAACCTTCAGCTCGAGGGCGAGGGCATGCTCATACAGGATGGCCGCGAATGCATCACGCGGCCCGGCGATATCGTGCTCTACGACAGCGCCCGGCCATATGAACTCTTTTACGACGGTCCCTTCCGCCTCTTGTATATCAACTTTCCGAAAGAGCTTTTTCGGGCCCGTTTCGGTCTCACCGAACATGTCACGGCGCGGACTATCAGCGGCAGCAGCGGGGTGGGGCGCTTTCTTTCCGGCTATGTGACAGAATTGGTGCTGCGATCCGAGGAGGATGACGCACTCGCCTGCGAGGCGCTGCAACATCATCTTGTCGACCTGCTGATTACCGCTGTTTCCGCGTTGCCTCGGGGCAATGGGACATCCGCGGGTTTCTGCCGCGCAATGACGCTTTGCCGGGCGAAGACATATATTACCGAGAATCTGGGAGACGAAGGACTGTCGCCCGCGACCGTCGCCGCTGCGCTGGGCGTTTCCAGGCGCTACCTCTATAATCTTTTCGCGGACGAGGAGATCCCGGTCGCGTTCTGGATCCGGCAGAAGCGCCTCGAGCGTTGCCGGTCGGATATCGAGAATTCTGCCCTCTCGATGCGTTCGCTGAGCGACATCGCCTTTTCCTGGGGATTCAGCGACGCAGCGCATTTCAGTCGGGCGTTCCGCAACCATTACGGCATGTCACCGAAGGGTTGCCGAAGCGCAAAAAGGGCCTCTGCCGCCGTTGCCCTCGCGCATGCACGAGCGGACAATTTGTAGTTCACGCCGGGGCCAGACGCGCCGGCATTGCTCCTCCTATTCCTATCGCCTCACCAAGGCATATGAGAATGGATGGACAGTTCATGGCGACCGATACGCAGCCCAAATTCGACACCGCGGCCCTGCAAGCGCTCGACAACGCGCATTATCTTCATCCGTTCACCGATTATCGCGAGTTGCACGCCGAAGGCGCGCGCATCCAGGCGCACGGAGACGGCATCTACATCTATGATACCGACGGGAAGCGGATCATCGACGGTTTGGCTGGGCTATGCTGCGTCAACATTGGCTATGGGCGCCGCGAGCTGGGTCAGGCGGCTGCCAAGCAGATGGAAACGCTGTCGTTCAGCCATTCCTTCTTCAAGACATCGAATGTGACGGCCATCCAGCTTGCCGAACAGCTGGTCGCGATGACGCCGGCCGGGCTCAATCATGTTTTCTATGCAAGCTCGGGCTCGGAAGCGAACGATACCTGCCTGAAGCTCGTGCATCGCTACTGGGCACTGGCCGGGCGGCCCGAAAAGCAGGCCGTGATCGCGCTTGAAAATTCCTACCATGGCAGCACCATCGCGGCGGGCGGGCTGTCGGGACTTCCCTTCCTCCACGATGCAGGTCCCTATCTGCCCCTCGCGCAGGTGCAGTGGATCCCCTCGCCCTACTGGTATCTCAACGGCAGCGGCGAAGCGCACGACGACTTCGGACGCACCGCCGCGGGCTGGCTCGAGCAGAAAATTCTCGAGATCGGCCCCGATAATGTCGCGGCCTTCTTCGGCGAGCCGATGCAGGGCGCCGGCGGCGCCATCATTCCTCCCGACAGCTATTGGCCCGAGATCGAGCGCATTTGCCGTCAATATGACGTGCTTCTTGTCGTCGACGAGGTCGGCTCGGGATTCGGCCGGTCGGGCCATTGGTTCGCATGCGAGGCGTTTGGAATCGTGGCGCCCGACCTGATGGTTCTCGCCAAGGGCATTACCTCATCCTATTTCCCGATGTCGGCGGCCATGGTGGGCGACCGGATCGCTTCGCTGCTGATCGAAAAAGGCGATGAATTCTATCACGGGTTCACCAATTCCGGGCACCCGGTCGGATGCGCGGTGGCACTCGAGAATATCCGGATCCTGCGCGACGAGAACATCGTCGACAATGTGGCCGAACTCGCGCCCTATTTTGCCGAGGCCATCGAGACGCTCGCCGATCATCCGCTGGTCGGTAACGTCCGTGCGCGCGGTTTCCTCGCCGGTATCCAGCTTGTCGCCGACAAGGAAAAGCGCGAGTTCTTCGACGAGGCGCTTCGCGTCGGCGAACATTGCAGCGCGGAGGCGCTTTCGCGCGGGCTGGCCTTGCGGGCGATCGGCGACACGATGGCGCTCATGCCGCCGCTTATCATCACCGCCGCCCAGATCGACGACATGATCGCGATCGTTCGCCAAGCCCTCGACGCCACCGCGCGCTGGCGGGCCGGGGCCTGAGCGGGGAGGGGGGAAGGTGTCGCAGGACGTTCGCGATCCAGCCCCGCCCGGAAGCGGCTCGCTCGGGGTCGTCAAGCTCGCCGCGCTTGGCGTGGCGCTGGCCGTGGCGGGAAGTTTTGCACCTTGGGGCTACGGCGTCGGGCTTGCCGGGTGGGGCGGCATGCTGGTGGCGTTCCTTCTGGTGGGCGCCTTTTACCTGTGCCTCCTATGGTGTCTTGCGCAGCTTTCGTCGAGAATAGCCGAGCCGGGCGGCGGGCAGGCCTATGCCGAGCGGGCCTTCGGTCCGTTTGGAAGGATATTGGCGGGCGGAGCGGCAAGTCTCGAGTTTCTGTGCAGCGCGTCGGCGCTCGGGGCGCTGACCGCCATCTATACGCAGAGCCTGACGGGTGTCAGCCCGGCGATCACCATTCCGTTTCTGTTCGCGGCGGTGGTCCTCATCCATCTGCGCGGGGTGGGGGAAGCGATCGGAATCACCTTCCTCCTGTCCGCCCTGACCGCATTCGGCGTTCTGACCTTCGTGGCGGTTCAGGGCGCCGCAGCCGAACCGCCCCTTCTCGCCGCCCTCGCCGGGACGCTCGACCCCAAATCGATATGGCTGGCGCTCCCCTTTGCGGTCCCGTTCTTCATCGGTATCGAAGGCGTCCCGCTCGCGGCGGCGGATGCGGTGAACCCGGTTCGGGATATCCCGCGCGCGATGCTCGTCGCGCTCGCGTTCGTCACGATCCTCGGTCTCGCCGTTTTGGTCGCCGGGCCAATGGGTGCCGGCGTCGACGCCATTAGTGGAACGTCCGACACGATGTTGGCCGCGCTGGCCGCTCCAGCGGTTGCCGCGCCGAAGATCGTTCGGATCGTGGTCAATATCGCGGGACTGGCCGGACAGTGCGCAAGCTTCTTCGGGATCATGTACGCCTGCTCGCGCCAGTTTCAGGCGATGGCGCTCTCGGGCGACCTTCCGCGCATCCTTGTCCGGACCAACCGTCACGAAGCGCCTGTCTTCGCGCTGATTGGACCAGCCTTCGTCGCGGCGCTGCTCGCGCTGCTCGTCGCGCTCGATCAGCTCATCGTCATTCTCGTGGCCGCGGCGCTGATTTTCTATCTTGTGACGATCGCCGCCTATGTCGTCCTCGGCAGGCAATGGCCGCGCGAAAGCCAAGGCTTTCGAGGCAAGGCGGCCGTGCTGGTCGGCACGGTGCTCGGGCTCGTCATTTTCTCGTCCTGCGTCGCGTCGGATCTGCCCGCACTCGCGGCCGTCTCCGCGGGACTTGTCCTGCTGGCGCTGTTCCGTCTGAACCAGTTGTCCGCGGCGAAGCGGCGGTTCGGCTCGATTTGAGGGGGACAGGCGGCGGTGACGGTCGAGAAACCGGACCGCCGAATGTCGAAGGTTCGCCTCCCGGCCACCGGGCGGCATCGTTTAAGACATGAGGCCTGCAACAGGGCCTATGATCGATTTTGGGAGGATTTTATAATGACCAACCGGCGCTTTCAATCGACCCTGTTCGCACTGCTCGGCGGGGCCGCGACATTCGCGGCGCCCGCGGCAACGGCACAGACGTCGTCCGAAACGATACCGGGCGAAATCGTCGTGACCGCCCAGCGGCGTGCCGAAAAGCTCCAGGACGTGCCGATTTCGATCACCGCCTTCGGTTCGGAGCAGATCAAGGAGCAGCGCCTGACCGGGGCAGCCGATCTCGTCGGCGTCGTTCCCAACCTGCAGTCGACATCGACTTCGGGCGATGCGACGCCGATTTTCTCGCTGCGCGGGATTTCAATGTCCGATTACAGCTTTAACCAGTCGGGCCCTGTCGCGACCTATTTCGACGAAGTATATCGGGGCAACATCGCCCTGCTGGGGGTTTCGATGTTCGACCTCGAACGGGTCGAAGTGCTGCGCGGTCCGCAAGGGACGCTCTATGGCAAGAATACGACCGGGGGAGCGATCAATTTCATTTCGCGGGTCCCGACGTTCGAGACGGCTGGCAATCTGAGCGTCGGCGTCGGAAATTACGATCGCCACGAAGCATCGGGCGCCGTTCAAACCGCCCTCGGCGACACGCTTGCGGCGCGCGTCGCCTTTACCTTTGCGCGCGCCGATGGAACGTTCCACAATCTTCTGGCGGGTCAGCCCGACCCGGACTCGGTCAGGGAATATGGAATTCGCGGAACGCTGCTCTTCGAACCTTCCGATGACGTCAAATTTGTCCTGCGCGCTGCTACCAGCCTTCAAAATCCCTGGAATTATGGCCTGTATGCGGAGCCCACGGCTGCCGGCATCGGCGGAGGCGTCTACAGCCAGTTTCACGCGATCGATCCGGTCGCCTATCCGCTCACCGACTATTTTCGGACCGGCCTCGACCCGCGTGAACTCGAAGCCAATGCGATCTCGCGTCGCCGCAACCGGACCTATTCGCTCTCGCTGACCGGCAATGTCGCGCTTGGAAGCGATCTGACGCTGACGTCGATCAGCAGCTGGAACCGGGGAACGCTGTTCAGCGCCGAGGACGGCGATACCAGCCCGCTCAAGGTGATCGAGATCGAATATTTCGGGAAGGCGACCCAGCTGGCGCAGGATTTGCGGATTTCCAGCGACTTTGGCGGCCCGTTCAACTTCATTCTCGGCGCCTATTATGACGAAGAGAAGGTCTATAATCGCACCTTATTCCCATTTTATCAGGATCTCGACGTCGACGGCAACGGCAGCCTGAACGGCGACGACTGCCTGGCGGGCTTTCCGCTCGCCTGCCAGATCCGGAACAGCTTCGATCAGAAAAAGTCGAGCCTGGCGGTCTATTCGGATTTCCGCTTCACGATCGGCGAGGCCCTCACGCTGCGCGGCGGGCTGCGCTATACCCACGACAAGGGCGACCTTCGGAATTTCATCAGTCAGGCGATCGGTCCCGACGACGTCACGCTGATCAACCTCATTCCCGGCAGCTCCACCGATCTCGATGCGACAACCGGCCTTGCGTTTCGCAAGGACAATGTGTCGGGCAAGATCGGCGTCGATTATCAGGCGGGGCGCGACGTCCTGCTCTATGCCAGCTACAGTCGCGGCTATCGTGGCAGTGCGTTCAACGCCCAAGCCCTGTTCGATCCGAGCGAGCTCACTATCGCGAAGCCCGAAACAATCGATTCCTACGAGGCCGGGTTCAAATCCCAGCTCTTCGACCGCATGCTGCAGCTCAATGGCGCGCTGTTCTATTATGGCTACAAGAATCAGCAGTTCATCGATATCGACCCGGTCAGCGCGGCGCAGCGCCTGGTCAATCTTCCCCGATCGCGCATCATCGGCGCCGAACTCGAACTGGTGGCGCGCCCGACCGACGGGCTGCAACTGAACGGCAGTATCGGCCTTCTCGACACGAAAGTGAAGGAGGGAACGCTGCAAGGCGTATCGATCGTCGGCAATGAGCTGGCGAACGCGCCGCGGTTCAGTGCCTCGTTCGGGGCGAACTGGAAGATGATCGAAATGGCACCCGGCAGCATCCATCTCCATGTCGATGGCCATTATTCTTCGAAGCAATGGTTCGAGCTTCAGAACATGAGCCACTTGCGCCAGAAACCCTACACGCTCGTCAACGGCTCGATCTCGTTCGAAAGCGCCGACGACAAATGGAAACTCTCCATCTGGGGAAAGAATATCTTCGACAAATTCTACTACACGTCGCGGCTCGACGTTTCCAATTTCGGTTTCATCACCAATCACATCGGAGCGCCACGGACCTACGGGGTGTCGCTGGATTACAAGTTCTGACGCGAGCCGTCGGGCCGGGACTCGGGTGCGTTCGCGACCGGTTCCCGGCTCTTCTCGGCGATAGACCCGCGCGGCAGCAAACAGCGATTTGAACTTCCGGCGGCGATCGGGAATTAAATGCGACTGGACATATCGCCGCAACGAGGGCGATCATGACAGGTCTTTCCGATGGGGCAAAACGAGAGAGACTGGGCTGGCCGCGTCGACGCTGCGGCCCCGGTTACTCGGTGCTTCCCCATTCCTGTCTTCCACGGCGGGGTGTTTTCGATGTTTCCGCGCCAGGCTGCGGTCATCGCGGTCCTGCCACCGGCATTCTCGCAAAACGAACCAATTTTTTTGGAAAGCAGGCCAGCGGCGATGCCAATATATTTTAGACTTGAAATAGATCGGTTCGGCGATATATTTCAAGCTTGAACAATCAAGGTGAGTGGGATGCGGATCGGATGTGTCGGAGCAGGACCTGCGGGACTCTATTTCGCTATCTCGATGAAATTGCGGAATCCCGCCCACGACATAACGGTGTTCGAGCGCAACCGTGCCGGCGATACCTTTGGCTGGGGCGTGGTCTTTTCCGACCAGACCATGGAGCATCTGCAATCCAATGATCCGCTAAGCGCCCGGACGATGGCCGACGAACTGGCGCATTGGGACGATATCGCGGTCCATATCGACGACGGCGAGCGCAATGTCAGCACGCGCTCGGGCGGCCATGGTTTCATTGGGATCGGACGCAAGCGGCTGCTCGCGATACTGCAGGACCGCGCCAGCGAACTGGGCGTGAAGCTCGTATTCAACGTGGAGGTGGAGCCCGATAGCGATTTCCTGGCGGACTTCGACCTGGTGATTGCCGCCGACGGCGTGAACAGCAAGCTGCGCCGTAAATTCGATGCGAACTTCCAGGCCGACATCGACATGAAGCGGAACAAGTTCGTCTGGCTAGGGACGCACCAGCGTTTCGACGCGTTCAACTTCATTTTCAAGCAAACGCGCTTCGGCTGGATTTGGGCGCATGCCTATCAGTTCGACAAGGACACAGCGACCTTCATCGTCGAATGCTCGCCCGAAACATACGAACGGGCCGGTTTTGCCACGATGAGCCAGGACGAGTCCTGCCGGCTCTGCGAAGAGATCTTCGCCGATCATCTGGACGGCCATGAACTGATGACCAACGCCGGCCATATCCGGGGTTCGGCATGGATCAATTTTCCCCGCGTCATCTGCGGCAACTGGAGCCACGACAATATCGTCCTGCTCGGCGATGCCGCGCACACGGCGCATTTCTCGATCGGATCGGGAACCAAGCTCGCGCTCGAGGATGCGATCAAGCTGGCCGAGGTCATGAATCGTCCCGGACTTGACCAGCGCGAAGGGCTGGCGAGCGCGCTCAAGGATTATCTCGACGAGCGCCAGCTCGAGGTCGTCAAGCTGCAGAATGCGGCGCGCAATTCCACCGAATGGTTCGAGAATCTCGATCGCTATCTCAAGATGGATCCGATCCAGTTCACTTACACGCTCCTCACGCGCAGCCAGCGGGTGAGCCACGAGAATCTGCGCCTGCGTGATCCCGCATGGCTCGCCGAACTCGAAAAGACCCTCGCTGAAGCAGCGTTCGGGCGCGCGCTGGATGCACCCGTGCCGCCGATGTTCACGCCCTTCAAGCTTCGCGACATGATCCTGCCCAACCGGATCGTGATGTCGCCCATGGCCATGTATTCGGCCCGGGACGGCGTGCCGGACAAGTTCCACCTCGTTCATTATGGGGCTCGCGCCCTCGGCGGCGCCGGGCTCGTGGTCACCGAGATGACCTGCGTCTCGCCCGAAGGGCGTATCACCCCTGGCTGTACCGGACTCTGGAACGACAAGCAGGCTGCCGCCTGGCGCGAGATCACGGACTTCTTTCATCAAATTCCCGGGGCGCACATCGCTGTGCAGATCGGGCACAGCGGTTCGAAAGGGTCGACACGCGTTGCGTGGGAGGGCATCGACAAGCCGCTCGAAACGGGCAACTGGCGTGTCGAGGCGCCGTCCGATATTCCCTATTCGTCCGAAAGTCAGATCCCCGTCGCGCTGACGCGCAGGCGGATGGACGAAATCCGCGAGCAATTTGTCGACGCGACACGGCGCGCGGACGAGGCCGGGTTCGACATGGTCGAGCTTCATTGCGGCCACGGCTATCTGCTCTCGGGATTCATCAGCCCGACGCAGAACCGGCGCACGGATGAATATGGCGGCAGTCTTGAGAACCGGTTGCGCTATCCGCTCGAGGTCTTCCACGCAATGCGCGCCATCTGGCCCGAAGAAAAGCCGATGTCGGTGCGCATCTCGGCGCATGACTGGGTCGGCGAGGACGGGGTCACGCCCGATGAAGCGGTCCTGATCGCGCGCGCTTTCAAGGAAGCGGGCGTCGATCTGATCGACGTATCCTCGGGGCAGGTAACCAAGGACGAAAAACCGGTCTATGGCCGGATGTTCCAGACACCCTTCTCCGACCAGATCCGCAACGAACTCGATGTCGCGACGATGGCGGTGGGCAATATCTGGGAAGTCGATCATGTGAACTCGATCATCGCGGCGGGCCGCGCGGATCTTTGCGCGATGGGCCGCCCGCACCAGATGGATCCCAACTGGACGCTGCACGCGGCGGCGCAGCTGCAGCTGAAGGAGGCTCCCGTGCCGGTTCAATATCAGAGCGGCTATTTCCAGCTTGCGCTGAACACGCGGCGCGCCGCGCAGATGGCGGCGTCGCGGTGAGCGCAACCGGCAATCATGCGCTGGTGACGGGCGGCGGCAGCGGCATCGGCCGCGCGATCGCTCTCGCGCTCGCCGATGCCGGTTGGCGCGTCACGATCCTGGGACGCAATCCGGATCGGCTCGAAGCGGTCCGCGCCGAACGGCCAGCCATTCTCGCGCTGGTGTGCGATGTCGCCGATGAGGGCGCGGTGGCCCAGAGCGTCGCGAAGGCGGCTGAGCTCAACGGTCCGGTCGCAGCCTTGGTCAATTGTGCGGGCGTCGCCCGGACCGCGCCGTTCGAAAAGACCGATGCCGAGACGTGGGATCTGCTGTGGCGGACCAATGTGATGGGGGCCGTCCACGCCGCGCGCGCGGTGCTGCCGGGGATGCGGGCGCTCCCCGCTGGCCGCATCGTCAATATCGCCAGCACAGCGTCGCTCAAGGGCTATGCCTATGTGAGTGCTTACACCGCGACGAAACACGCCCTTCTTGGCATGACGCGCGCGCTCGCGCTCGAACTTGCGCGGACCACGATCACCGTCAATGCGGTGTGTCCGGGCTACACCGACACCGACATCATCCGTGACGCGGTCGGAAATATCGTCGCCAAGACGGGCCGCAGCGAGGCCGAGGCGCTCGAGACATTCACCAAGACAAATCCGCAGGGCCGACTGATCGATCCTGCCGAGGTCGCGAATACGGTGCTTTGGCTTCTGTCCGATGGCGCGCGCTCGGTCACGGGCCAGGCGACCGTCGTCGCCGGTGGAGAAATCATGTGAAAGGGAAGCCGATGTTCGATCCAGCAAGCTACGAGCCCGACCATTTCGTTTTCAGCTTTGCCGACAAGGTGGCGACGATCACGCTCAACCGGCCCGAGCGGAAGAACCCGCTCACCTTCGACTCCTATGCCGAACTGCGCGATCTGTTCCGCGATCTGGCCTACGCGCCCGCCGTCAAGGCGGTGATCCTGACCGGGGCGGGCGGCAATTTTTGCTCGGGCGGTGACGTGCACGAGATCATCGGCCCGTTGACCAATATGGACATGCCCGAACTGCTCGCCTTCACGCGCATGACAGGCGATCTGGTCAAGGCAATCCGCCGCTGTCCACAGCCGGTGATTGCGGCCATCGACGGCGTCTGCGCGGGGGCAGGGGCGATTTTGGCAATGGCCTCCGATATTCGGTTCGCGACGCCGGCCGCAAAGACCGCCTTTCTCTTCACCCGCGTTGGCCTCGCCGGCGCCGATATGGGGGCCTGCGCGATCCTGCCGCGCATCATTGGCCAGACGCGAGCCGCCGACCTGTTGTTCAGCGGCCGCTCGATGTCGGCTGAGGAGGGGGAGCGCTGGGGCTTTTTCAACCGCGTGGTCGCGGCCGACGCGGTGCTCGCGGAGGCGCAGGCCTACGCCGCGATGCTCGTCGCGGGGCCGACGTTCGCGCATGGCATGACCAAGAACCAGATGGAGATGGAATGGGCGATGCCGATCGATACCGCGATCGAAGCCGAAGCTCAGGCGCAGGCGATCTGCATGCAGACGAAAGACTTCGAGCGCGCCTACCACGCGTTCGCCGCGAAACAGAAACCGGTGTTCGAGGGGAACTGACATGGCCGACGCAAGCTTTATAACCTGGCCCTTCTTCGAAGAGCGCCACCGGGAGCATTTCACGGCCCTGTCGGACTGGTGCAGAGCGAAGGATGCCGAGCTCCATCACGAAAGCGCCGATGTCGATGTCGATTGCCGCCGGCTCGTTCGCCTGCTGGGCGGCGCGGGTTGGCTGCGCGACACCGTGCCGGCGGCCTATGGCGGCACCTCGCCCACGCTCGACGTGCGAACGCTGTGCCTGACCCGGATGACGCTCGGATACCATTCCGGGCTCGCCGACTTCGCATTCGCCATGCAGGGGCTTGGGACAGGCGCCATCAGCCTGTTCGGCAGCGAAGCGGTCAAGCAAGCCTATTTGCCGAAGGTTGCGACCGGCGAGATGATCGCCGGCTTTGCGCTATCGGAGAAGGAGGCGGGCTCCGACGTGGCGGCCATGAGCGCGACCGCCGAACGCGTTGCGGGCGGCTGGCGCATTAATGGCGAGAAGACCTGGATTTCGAACGGAACGATTGCGGACATCCTTACTGTTTTCGCGCGCAGCGGCGAGGCGCCCGGCGCTCGCGGTCTCTCCGCCTTTGCCTTCCCGACCGCGACCGAGGGCTTTTCCGTCGTCGAGCGGATCGATGTCATCGCACCGCATCCGCTTGCGACCCTGCGGTTCGACAATTGCTTCATTCCCGACGATCATCTGATCGGCGAGGCCGGCGATGGTTTCAAGATCGCAATGGCCACGCTCGATGTCTTCCGCTCCACCGTCGCCGGTGCGGCGCTGGGGTTCGCCCGGCGCGCCACCGACGAGGCGCTGGACCGGGCGACATCGCGTCAGTTGTTTGGTGCGCCGCTGTCCGATCTGCAGCTGACCCAGGCGTCGCTGGCGGACATGGCGTTGGGCAACGATGCGAGCGCATTGCTGATCTTCCGCGCGGCGTGGGCGAAGGACCTCGGCCAGGCGCGCGTCACGCGCGAGGCGGCGATGGCGAAGCTTTACGCCACCGATACCGCGCAGCTGACCATCGACAAGGCCGTGCAGCTGTTCGGCGGCGCGGGCGTGGTCAGCGGAAATATGGTCGAGCGGCTCTACCGGGAAATCCGTGCGTTGCGGATCTATGAGGGCGCGAGCGAAGTCCAGAAAGTGGTGATTGCGCGGGCCGCGATCGCCGCGGCGCAGGAGCAACGCGCATGAGAATTCTCCAGCCCGCCGGATGGCCGCGGCCCAAAGGCTATTCAAACGGGATCGAGGTGCGGGGGCGGCAGATCTTCATCGCGGGTCTCATCGGCTGGACGGCCGAGGAGATTTTCGAGGCGAAGGATCTGGCCGGGCAGTTCGAGCAGTTGCTGCGCAATCTGGTCGCCATCCTGGCGGAAGCCGACGCCCGGCCCGAGCATGTCGTGCGCATGACCTGGTACATCACCGACAAGCAGGCCTATTTGAAGAATGGCCGGCGGATCGGCGAGATTTATCGCGAGGTCATGGGGCGTGTCTATCCGACCATGGCGGTCGTTCAGGTGGTGGCGCTGATGGAAGACGAGGCGAAGATCGAAATCGAAGTGACCGCCGTCGTTCCCGACTGATGTCTTTCGGCGGGCAGAGGATGCCGGCCTTGAATCGAGGATTGCTATGAGTGAGATGAGCCGGTTCGACTGGGCGGACCCTTTTTTCCTGGACGATCAGCTCACCGACGACGAGCGGATGATCAGGGATGCCGCGCGTGCCTATGCGCAGGAGCGGCTGCAGCCGCGTGTTATCGAAGCCTATGCCAAGGAGCATACTGATCCCGAAATATTCAGGGAAATGGGGGCCCAGGGTCTGCTCGGCGTGACGGTGCCGGACACTTATGGCGGCGCGGGCGCATCCTATGTGGCCTATGGTCTCGTCGCGCGCGAGGTCGAGCGCGTCGATAGCGGATACCGCTCAATGATGTCGGTGCAGTCGAGCCTCGTGATGTACCCCATCTATGCCTATGGATCCGAAGCGCAGAAGGAGCGCTATTTGCCGAAACTGGCCGCGGGTGAATGGATTGGCTGCTTCGGCCTCACCGAACCCGACGCTGGCTCGGATCCGTCGGGAATGCGGACAAGGGCGGTCAAGACCGACGGCGGCTACCGGCTCAACGGCAACAAGACCTGGATTTCCAATTCGCCGATCGCCGATGTTTTCGTGATCTGGGCCAGATCGGATGCCCATGACGATCAAATCCGCGGCTTTGTGGTAGAAAAGGGAAGCAAGGGCCTTTCCGCCCCGAAGATCGAAGGCAAGCTGTCGCTCCGCGCGTCGATCACCGGAATGATCAATCTCGACGACGTCGAAGTCGGCGAAGATGCACTGCTTCCCGGCGTGCAGGGTCTCAAGGGACCCTTCGGCTGTCTCAACCGCGCGCGCTATGGGATCAGCTGGGGTGCGATCGGCGCAGCCGAATTCTGTCTCGTCGCCGCACGCCAATATGGTCTCGATCGCAAGCAGTTTGGCCGGCCTCTAGCCGCTACCCAGCTCTATCAAAAGAAGCTCGCCGATATGATGAGCGATATTGCGCTCGGCCTGCAGGCGAGTCTCCGGGTCGGGCGCTTGATGGACGAAGGGCGCTTTGCACCCGAGATGGTTTCGATCGTCAAGCGCAACAATGTCGGCAAGGCGCTCGACATCGCGCGGACGGCACGCGACATGCACGGCGGTAACGGGATTTCGGAGGAGTATCAGGTCATCCGGCATATGATGAATCTCGAGACCGTTAATACTTACGAAGGCGCGCACGATGTCCATGCGCTCATTCTCGGACGGGCGCTGACCGACATCGCCGCATTCTGATCGAACGGATCCAGCATCAGCCGGTTGATTGGCGGTCGCGGGCGCCCGCATGGGACCAGAAGTTGATCGAAGGACCAGCCTGCCTTTTGGTGCGCGGTTTACCCGGCAGCCGCGGTGATGGCCGACCGGCCCGCGAACGCCCGGCTTTGGTGGACGAGCCAAACTTGCCTCGTCCCACCGAGTTCGACGGTCTCGTGACAGCTTCGGCCGTGCTACTTCTCTAATCTCAAAAAGCGCGCGGCATTATTGTAGAGTATGTCGCGCTTTTGCTCGGCGGTAAGGAAGTCTGCACTCTGAATCTCCTCGACCGACGCGGCGACGCCTTCGGGCCATAGCATCTGATCCGAACCGAACATGATCCGCTTGCCGAAGCCGGCATCGACCAACAGCTTGAGATAGCGGTAGAATTCGGCGCGCGGTACGATCCAACCAATCGCCGCCGTGTCAACATAGACCTGGGGATGCGCCTGCATGAGCGCGATCATCCGTTCGCCCATTGGATAGCCCGCATGGTTCACATAGATGCGCATGCGCGGATGCCGCAGAAGAACCTCTTCCAATAGCAGCGGGTCGCCCAGGCTCGCGCGGTAATCGGGCATGCCGAAATAGGCGAGACCGGCCGCATTGGGACCGACATGCATGGAGAAGGGGATATCGAGCTCCTCCGCCAGGGCATAATAGGGTTCGAGTCTGGGATCGTTGGGCGCTATTCCGACAAGTTGCACGGCGACCTCGCCCAGGGCCTGCATTTGTCCCGTGGCATGGAGCGCGCGCAATTCTTCGACGGGCGGAAGTTTTCCCGGCCCGAAGTGAAAGCCTGGGATGATCCGGTCGGGCGCCTGCTTATGCCATTGTGCGACGACATCCGCATCGCCGCTGGTCACAGCGACGATGTTCAGGCGTTCGAGTTCGGCTATGGTGCGCTTGCGCAATTCCTCGGAATTGAGCACCGATTTGAACTTGCGCTGGCATTCGGGATTGCCGCCATAGGCGTCCATATAGCGTTCGATCGGTTCGCCCGGATCGCGCGCCGGCCAATTTTCATAAGGCGCGCACGTCATTTGGGACGCCTTGTAAAGATTCTCGTTGTCGTTCAGCTGCTTCTCTGCCGGTTGGTGGGCATCGGGCGCATAGGCATGCAAATGCACGTCGATGATCGGGAGCGGCGCAGCCGGCTCGGCAAGGGCGGGAGAAGCTGCCAAAAGGAGAAGGGACGATAACCAATATCGCGTCTTGCGCGTACAACCACTCATCATTGTCGTTTTCCTGTTCGCGATTGAATCTGGGGATTGCGCCACTCGGTTCATTGAAGTCCGAACGCCTCAACGACCTGGTCAATGATCTCTTCCTGGTGCGGCAGGAGCATGAGGTCGGGGCAATCGGCGACAAGGGGATCGAAGGGATCTTCGACGCCGGTGGCGATTCCGCTCAGTTCTTCAACGACCGCAAGCGCCGAAAACAGCGTCGCGGTCGGATTATATCCACCTTCATGCTCGAAAATAATGCGCCCGGCGCATAATGTCGCGGCCGCATCGATCAGCATCCTCGACATCGTCCGGAACGCGTCGGTCGTGACGATCATCCGCCCGGTAACGTCGAAGGACCCCGCGTCATAGCCGGCCGCGACAAGGATCAAATCGGGCTTGAAGCGATGCAGCGCCGGCACGATCGCGCGTTCGAACGCGCTGATGAAGGCGCCATTTCCCGAGCCGGCAGGCAGGGGGATATTGATATTGGCGCCGTCGCCCGCACCTTCGCCGCGTTCGCTGACTTCGCCCTTCAGCGTAAACCAGCCACGCTGGTGGATCGATATGGTGAGGACCGACGGATCGTCGTAAAAGGCTTCCTGCGCGCCATTCCCGTGGTGGACGTCGAAGTCGACGATAGCGACGCGGGCTACGCCCCGTACCCGCCGGGCGTGATGGGCCGCAATGACGACATTTCCGAAAATGCAGTTGCCCAGACCTTGATGCGCCTGCGCATGATGACCCGGCGGGTAGAGCAAGGCATAGGCATTATCGACCTTGCCATCGAGGACATGATCGACCGTTTCAAGGAGCGCGCCAGCCGCCCTCCTTGCGATTTCGAACGTATCGGCTCCGAACGGGACATAGGGCCCGGCCATGCCGCCCATCCCCTTCGATCCTTCGCGGACCAGCGCCATATGGTCCGCCGT
Source organism: Sphingopyxis sp. Root154 (assembly GCF_001427105.1). GTDB lineage: Bacteria > Pseudomonadota > Alphaproteobacteria > Sphingomonadales > Sphingomonadaceae > Sphingopyxis. The sequence continues at coordinate 347,408 of NZ_LMGI01000001.1, read as the reverse complement.
GTGGAAGTAGCAGAGTTCTTCCTCGGTCGCGGGGCGGGATTTAATCGGAACCAATTGTTCCGTCAGGCCGCTGCGGTCCATGAGGTTTTTAAGCCGGCGCTTGGGTTCGGGGTTGTCGACCATCCCATGCGGTTCGACCCACCCGCCCGCGAGGACCAGGCCACCGCCGCGCCCCGTATTGTGCCACATGAACCATTCGTCCCAGGCAAATCCTGTGCGGGGACGTTCGTCGCGATGGTCATTGCTGTTCGTTTGCATTTCAACCCTCTGTTTTCTGGCTGTGGTCAATCTTCAGAATTTGACGCCGAGGCGGGCATACCATTCGGCGGGCGAGCTCCAGCTGCCGAATATGCCGCCTGCGATCTGCGTAAGACCCGTGACGATGTAGCGTTCGCCCGTCAGATTGGTGACCCCGACGGTGACATCCCAATTGGTGCTGGGGGCGCGATACGAGATGCTGGCATTGACGATATCGGTGGAATTGCGGCGCAGAAGGAAGGTCCGCTCGGTGTCGTTCCATTGCCTGGACGTCCAGGTATAGTCGGCGACCAGAACGATCGAACCCTTGTCGCCAAGCTCCAATTCGTACCGCGGGCTGATGTTCGCTTTCCAGTCGGGCGTCTTGGGCAGCGGCGCACCTTTGAACACCCCGGCCTGCAACGGATTGGGGGCGACCGCAGCGGCCGGCGCCACGGATGTGAAGGAGGCATCGACATAGCCGAGCGCACCGGTAATCGTCAGCCCGGTCACCGGGGCGGCGACCACCTCAAGTTCAAAGCCCCTGATCCGCGCATCGCCGGCATTCTCGATCGTCGGCGAGATCCCCTGCTGGAAGTTCAGCTGGATGCCGTCATATCGCGTCGTGAACGCTGCTGCGTTGATCTGCAATCGCCGGTCAAGCAACATCGATTTGATGCCGACTTCCCAGCTTTCGGCCTTTTCTTCACCGAAGTCGGGAGCGAAGGGTAGTGGATTGGTAAGACGTGTTGACCATCCGCCGGTCTTGTACCCGCGCGACCAGCTTCCGTAGATCATGACATCGTCGCTCGGGTGCAGTTGGACACCGAGTTTGGGCGAGAAATTGGTGAAGGTCCGGCGCTGTTCTTCGGGAACATAATAGCGCAGCGGTTGGGTCGGATCGGGAAAGCCGAGCGCTGTCGAGCAAGGATCGCCATAAACCGGGCAATTGAACAATTTATAATTGAAGCCGTTCAGATCATAGATTCCGCCGGTGAAGCGCTTGCTTTCATGCGTGTAGCGCGCGCCGGCGGTGAAGCTGATCAGATCGTTCAAACGCCAGTCGACCTGACCGAAAAAGGCATAGTTGGTCGTCGCCAGATCATTGGGTGCCCCGATCTGGAGAAGGCCTTCGCCGAGGATGACATAATCCTCCATGCGGCCCTTTTCCTTGAAGTAGTAGCCGCCGAGAACATAGTTCAGGCGCTTGTCGAGCGCCTCGCCGATCAGCTGCACCTCCTGGCTGACCTGCCACTGCCGCAGCGAAAAAGAGTTTTCGAGCATCTGGAGCGGCGAGTTGTCGAGATCGATTCCGGAACGCCATTCAAGGTCGCGGTATCCGGTGATGGATTTCAGCTGGACGGCATCGCTCAGATCAAATTCGATCGTGTTCGCGATTCCCCAGGACTTCATCTTCGAAAAGTTGATGCCCGTTGCATAGCTTTTGTCCTTGTCGGTGCTGAGCCATCGCGCATCATAGGGCAGGCGATCGTTGGATGGATCGGCATCGACATTCACGCTGGCAAAGGCCGGCAGCGTTTCGGACGGATTGAGAGGCGTTCCGCGGGGACCGCACAGCGCGGCGGCATTGCGCGCGGCGATTTCGCCGGGGCTCGAGCCAATGCAGAAATTATAGAGGCCCGCGTGAAAAAATCCGGTGGTGGCGGTGGGATCGAGTGCGGTTCCGGGGATGCTTGCCGTGCCCGCGAACGGTCCGGGGACATCGGACAGGACCGCCAGCATGCTGCTCGGCATGGCCGATTGGTCCATCTTCATATAGTCGCCCGTTAGCCGCATCTTGAGCCGGTCGGTGGCTTCCCACACTAGCTTGCCGCGAAGCGACCATTCGTCCTGCCCGCCGCCGCGCGTCGGCGCGTCATAGCCGGTGTGACGGAACGCCGTCAGCGGCTCGACGTCAAACTGAGCGACGCCGGGATAAGGGGTGCGCTTTTGGTAGCCGTCGCGCTTCTTCATCGAAAACGTCACCATGGCGCTCAAGCCGTCCGTGATCGGCAGGTCGGCGGACCCGCGCACGTCGAGGCGACCGAACCGCCCGGTGGTCACATCGCCTTGAAAGGCGAATTCCTCGCCCGGATCGCGCGTCACGATCGAAATGGCGCCGCCAATCGTGTTGCGGCCGAACAAGGTTCCCTGCGGCCCCTTGAGGATCTCGATCCGTCCGACGTCGGGCAGATCCAGATTGGCGCCGACATTCCGGGCCAGATAGATCCCGTCCAGATAGACGCCGACACCGGGGTCGAGATTCATTGCAAAGTCGTTTGCGCCGATGCCGCGAATATAAGCGGCGAGGATACTGCTGGACCCTGAAAAAGGTGTTCCCGCATCGAGGCTGACGTTCGGCGTTATATTGGCGAGCTGCGACACCTCGCCGATCGTCCGCTCGCGCAACGCGTCGGAGGTGAAGACCGAAATCGCGATCGGAACATCCTGGACATTTTCATCGCGCTTCTGCGCGGTGACGATGATTTCAGCGATGCCGCCTGAAGGTTCCGCTGCCGGTTGCGCTGAAGCCGTCGTGACAGCGTCTTGCGCCTGCGCGGGCGTTCCGGTCGCCGTGGCCAGCGCGAGTGCGCTCGTGAGCATGGAATATTTCATGTTTCCCCCCTTTTATTGCTGCCGCGACCATGTCTCGACAGCGACATCCCCATTTCGCCCGCGCGGCGTCGCATGGCGCCAGCTTTGGACATTCGGCCTCAAACCATTGCGAACAATAGAGAGTCTCGGCTATGGTCCGAACGACCATGGCTGGCGGCTTCGACCGCTCCTATGCCAGCGAACCAGCGCTATTCGAGATAAGCGGACGCGTCTTGCCTCAGGGTGACGTAAAGATTGACCAGCGTTGCATTGCTTTGAGGATTGGATTGCAGGCAGCCGGGCGGCGGCGCCCGTGCGAGAAATTCACCGGGAGGTCAGACGCGGCCGCTGGTCGAAGCAGAGAGCAAGCGGCGCCCCGCGATCCGCCTCCAGCCGAACCCAGCAATCCGACGTAACCACCGATCCAAGCACATGCGATCTCTGGTCCGCGTCAATTTCAACGCCGCCGTGAAGGTCGTCGCGGCGGCCCCGGAGAAACAGAGTGGTCCCGGTGCGTGCCGGGCCGACGCCGGTTACCGGGGTGCCGCGCTCGCGCTCGAGACCAAGCGCGCGCCGAATTGCCGTCAAAACGAAGAAACGGAAGCCGACGAGCGCGGCTACGGGATTTCCGGGCAAACCGAAAAAGGGGCGCCCGTCGGGGAGCAAGGCGAACAGAATCGGCTTTCCGGGCCGCATCGCGACACCGTGAAATATGATCCGGGCGCCAATCGCCTCGAGCGCTTGGCGCACATGATCGTGGGCCCCCCCGGAGACGCCACCGGTTGATATCAACATATCGGCGCGCGGCGTATTTTCCGGGAACAGAAATCGGTCACAAAGCTGCCGCAGATCGTCGGGCACCGGCCCGGTCAACCGGTAACGCAATCCGAGCGAACGGCACATGGCGGCGATCATCGGACCGTTGCTGTCGATGCGCGCCAAAGAAGCATTGCAAGCATACGCGGTAAGCTCGGATCCGGTGGCGATGATATCGATGGACGGCGGACGCCGGACCGCAACATCCGACACGCCATAGGCAAGCAAGGCTCCGATCAGCGCAGGCGTGAGCGGTGTCCCGGCAGCCGCGACATGCCCACCGGCCGGTACGTCCTCGCCGCGCCGGCGGATGTGGCGCCCGGCCGCGACGGCCTCGGTCACTTCGAGCATCCCGCCGGCGACCCGGCACGACTCCCGGGCGACAACGGCATCGGCGCCTTCGGGGATGGGGGCGCCGGTGCTGATCGGTGCCGCGGCTCCTGCAGATAACGCCAGCGGGCTGGCTTCAGCCGGGACGTCGTCTGCGAGGGCGAGACACGCCGGCTCCGATGCGGTTGCATATCGCGTCCCCTCGCTTGCGAGGGCAAAGCCATCCATCGCCGAACAATCGAATCGGGGCGTGGCGGCGGCGGCGTTTACAGCGGCGGCGAGCACAAGCCCTTCGGCCTCGGCGTCGATCAAGATCCGCTGTGGCACGGATGGAGAAATGTTGCGCTCGATCCGGTCGAGCGCTTCAGCGACCGATATCTTGTCAGCCATGGGGACTGGCCATACGGGCCAGATCGGAAGCGCAGTTGATATTGGGGATCTCGCCGAAGCCGGCCAGTGGCGTGATGGACTCGCTCACGGCCCAAACTCGAACCGCTCTGTTGTCACCGTCTGCGAGATGGCGCTCGAGATCGCTGCCGAGACGCGTGGGCCAGAAGCCTATCACGGGGCAGGAGGCGGCATAGGCGCCCGCGGTGCGCGTCATAAGCGCTGCCAGCAGGGGGGCGGGGAGGTGCGGCCTATCGCAAGCGATCGACAGAAGGTGCGAGAATCCCAGAGCGTTCGCTCTCTGCATGGCGCCGGCGAGCGCGCCAAGTGGACCATAGCCTCGGCCCGGACGATCGGCCGAAACGGGATGCGCGGGATGAAAGCGCCCCGAGACGAACAGGATGTCACAATGAGAGCGCAGCGCGAGGATCGAGAAATCGAGAAGGGCCCGGCCCTGAAATTGCGCTACGGCCTTGTCCGAGCCGAAGCGTCGTGATCGCCCTCCAGCGAGCACGACCCCTGCGATCCGCATGGTCATGTCACCGCCGCGAGCAGCGCATCGCGCCGCGCGAGCACGCGCAGGGCAAGACCGGCGGCGGCGGCACGGTCGACCGCGAGGCGCGATGGCGCGGAGATGGTCACGAGCATCGGGCAATCGGCAAGCACTGCCTTCTCGACCAGTTCGAACGAGCAACGCGAGGAAAGCAGCGCGAACCCGCCGTTCCACGCCGAACCCGCACGCCGCATCGCGCCGATCAGCTTGTCGAACGCGTTGTGGCGGCCGACATCCTCGCGAGCCATTTGGACGGCGCCGCTTGCATTGGCCCATGCCGCGACATGGACCGCACCGGTGCGCGCGTTCAGCGGCTGGAAGCTGTCGAGCTCGCCGAGCGCGCGAAACACGGCGGTGTCGCCTGGCATGGATTTACCGGATATGGACGGCAGCGGTCGCATCGCCTGCTCGATATTTTCGATCCCGCACAGGCCGCAAGATGAGTCCGTCGCGCGATGGCGCACGCGGCCGAGCAGTGCCGCCGTCCGGTCGGCGGGCAGATTGGCGCGGGCGACGATCCCCTTGTCGGTACGATGAAGCGCGACCTCGACCACCGGATCGCCGGGAGATTGCAGCCGCTCGGAAATCAGGAATCCGGCGACGAGATCGGAAATGTCTTCCGGTGTTGCCATCAGCACCGCATAGCCGATGCCGTTGAATTCGAGCGCGACGGGCGTCTCCTCCGCGAGTTCGCGTTCGATCATTTCATGCCCGCCGTCCGGCACGATTCTCCGGAACCGCTGCGCGGATGCGCCGTCGTTCAAGCTGCTGCGATCCGCCGCACCGCGGCGGCGGCGATCGGCGACAGCGCATTGGGCCGGTCCGCCGCGAGGGCGACGATGCGCTGGCGCATCGACGGATCCCAGAAGCTGCGGATATGGTCGGCGACCATCTCGGCCGAACGCTCGCCACCTTCCGATGCCAGATTGCGTGCGATCTGGTTCGCCATGTAGATCAGGCGTTCGCCGGTCGACATGACGCCCTCTTCGTCCTCCATCGCCATCTATTCGGCCGCCTCGAGCGGTGCGATCCGGCGGCTCTGCCGGGCATGATCGGCATAATCCTCCTGCCAGTCCGACGGGCCGTTCGAGAGGCCGACCTGCACCGCGGTTACCTTATATTCGGGGCAGTTGGTCGCCCAGTCCGAATAGTCGGTGGTGATGACGTTCGCTTGCGTGTCGGGATGGTGGAAAGTCGTGTAGACGACCCCCGGTGCAACGCGTTCGGTGATTTGGGCGCGCAGCGTGGTCTCCCCGGCGCGACTCTTGAGGCCCACCCAGTCGCCGTCCTTGATCCCGCGATTCTCGGCATCGGCCGGATGAATCTCGAGCCTGTCCTCGGGGTGCCACGCGGTGTTCGCGGTGCGCCGCGTCTGTGCGCCGACGTTGTAATGGCTGAGAATGCGGCCAGTGGTGAGCAGCAGCGGGAAGCGCGGCCCGGTCTTCTCGTCGGTTGGGATATAGTCGGTAACGATGAACTTGCCCTTGCCGCGCGCGAAGCCGTCGATATGCATCGTCGGCGTGCCGCCCGGCGCGGCATCGTTCGCGGGCCATTGCAGCGAGCCTTCGGCGTCGAGCCGGTCATAATGGACGCCCGCGAAGGTCGGCGTGAGCGCCGCGATCTCGTCCATGATTTCCGATGGATGGCTATAGCTCCAGCCGAGCCCCATCGCGTTGGCGACGAGCTGCACGATCTCCCAGTCGGCCTGGCCGTTCAATGGCGCCATCACCTTGCGGACGCGCTGGATGCGGCGCTCGGCATTGGTGAAGGTGCCGTCCTTTTCGAGGAAGGTCGAACCCGGCAGGAAGACATGCGCGTAGTTCGCGGTTTCGTTCAAAAACAGATCCTGCACGACGACGCACTCCATCGCGGCGAGCCCCGCCGCGACATGATGCGTGTTGGGATCGGACTGCAAGATATCCTCGCCCTGGATGAACAGCGCCTTGAAGGTCCCGTCGGTCGCGGCATCCAGCATGTTGGGGATGCGAAGACCGGGCTCATGATCGAGCTTCACGCCCCAGGCGGCTTCGAACATCGCGCGCGTCGCGTCGTCCGACACATGGCGGTAGCCCGAAAATTCGTGCGGGAAACTGCCCATGTCACACGCGCCCTGGACATTATTCTGGCCGCGCAGCGGGTTTACCCCGACACCCTCGCGCCCGATGTTCCCCGTCGCCATCGCGAGGTTGGCGATCGCCATCACAGTCGATGATCCCTGGCTATGCTCGGTGACGCCGAGGCCATAATAGATCGCGCCGTTGCCGCCGGTAGCATAGAGGCGCGCCGCGCCGCGGACATCTTCGGCGCGGACACCGGTCAGCGGTTCGATCGCCTCGGGCGAGCGCGCGGCTTCCGAGACGAAATCCGCCCAATCCTGGAACTCGTCCCAATCGCACCGTTCGCGAATGAAGGCTTCGTCGTAGAGTTCTTCGGTCACGATGACATGCGCCATCGCGGTCAGCATCGCGACATTGGTACCGGGACGCAGCGGAAGGTGATGTTCGGCCTCGACGTGGGGAGACCTGACCAGGTCGGTCCGCCGCGGATCGATGACGATCAATTTTGCGCCTTGCCGAAGTCGCTGTTTCATCCGGCTGCCGAAGACGGGGTGCGCGTCGGTAGGGTTGGCGCCGATGACGAGGATGACGTCGGACTGCATCACGCTGTCGAAATCCTGCGTGCCCGCGGAAGTGCCGAAGGTCGTCTTCAGCCCATAGCCCGTCGGCGAGTGACAGACGCGCGCGCAGGTATCGACATTGTTGTTGCCGAAGCCCTGCCGGACCAGTTTCTGAACGAGGAAGGTCTCCTCATTGGTGCAGCGGCTCGAGGTGATGCCGCCGACCGCGAGCCTGCCATATTTTTCCTGGATGCGGCGGAACTCGCTCGCGGTATGGACGATCGCTTCGTCCCAGCTGACTTCGCGCCACGGTTCGGTGATGCTCGTGCGGATCATCGGATGGAGGATGCGCTCCTTATGCTGCGCATAGCCCCAGGCGAAGCGGCCCTTGACGCAGCTATGGCCGTGGTTCGCCTTGCCATCCTTCCACGGCACCATGCGCACCAGTTCCTCGCCGCGCATCTCGGCGCGGAAGGTGCAGCCGACGCCGCAATAGGCGCAGGTGGTTATCACGGACCGGTCCGGGGTGCCGGTCTCGACCACCTTCTTCTCGATCAGGCTCGCGGTCGGGCATGCCTGCACGCACGCACCGCACGACACGCATTCTGACGCAAGAAAGGCATCGTCCTGCGACGCGGCGACCTTCGATCCGAAACCCAAGCCCTCAATGGTGAGCGCGAACGTGCCTTGCACCTCGTCGCACGCGCGCACGCAACGCGAGCAGACGATGCACTTCGACGGATCGAAATCGAAATAGGGGTTCGACTGGTCCTTCGGCTGGCCCATGTTGGTCGCGCCGTCATAACCATAGCGCACGTCGCGGAGACCAACAGCGCCCGCCTGGTTCTGCAATTCGCAGTCACCGTTCGCGGCGCAGGTCAGGCAGTCGAGCGGATGGTCCGAGATATAGAGCTCCATCACCCCGCGGCGGAGCTCCTTCAGCCGCTCGGTCTGGGTGCGCACGACCATCCCTTCGGCGATCGGTGTGGTGCATGAGGCGGGATAGCCGTTCCGTCCCTCGACCTCGACGAGGCACAGGCGGCACGAGCCGAAGCTTTCGAGATTGTCGCTGGCGCAGAGTTTCGGAATTGCGGTGCCGGTCAGCGACGCGGCGCGCATGATCGACGTGCCTTCGGGCAGGGTAACGTGTTCGCCGTCGATGGTGAGTGTGACGTTCGCGCCGGTCGCGAGCGCGGGCAGGGTGCCATGGTCGGTTTCGCGGGTGAAGCCCATGTCCTTACTCCGCTGCTTCGAGGGCCGGTGCGGGCGCACCGAAATCTTCGGGGAAATGATCGAGCGCGCTCAGCACTGGATAGGGGGTGAAGCCGCCAAGCGCGCAGAGCGATCCATATTTCATCGTATCGCAGAGATCGCGGAGCAGCGTGGTCTGCGCGCTGGGGCTTACGTCGATGCGGTCGGGCGCACGCGAATAGAGCGCCTTGCCAAGCACGCCGTTATTCGCGGTGGGGCGGGCCGGCTCGCTTTCGCGCGCCGCAATGATCCGATCGACGATCTCGACTCCGCGCGTCGACCCGATCCGGCAGGGCGTGCATTTCCCGCAGCTCTCGGCCGCGCAGAATTCCATTGCGAAGCGCGCCATTTGCGCCATGTCGACGCTGTCGTCGAAGATGGTGATCCCGGCGTGGCCGATCAGTCCGCCGGCGGCGGTGAAGGCTTCATAATCAAAGGGCAGGTCGAACATCGATGGCGGGAAATAGGCGCCGAGCGGTCCGCCCACCTGCACCGCGCGGACTGGACGGCCGCTCGCCGTGCCGCCGCCGATGTCGTTCACCAGTTCACCGAGCGTGATACCGAAACCGACCTCGAACAGGCCGCCGTGCTTCACATTGCCCGCAAGCTGCACCGGCATCGTCCCGCGCGAGCGGCCGAAGCCGACATCGGCATAGGCTTGCGCCCCTTCGGACAGAATGAACGGGACCGCGGCGAGGCTCAGCACATTGTTGATCACCGTCGGCTTGCCGAACAGGCCGGCGAGGGCAGGGAGCGGCGGCTTGGCACGAACCTGCCCGCGCCTGCCCTCAATGCTGTCGAGCAGCGCGGTTTCCTCGCCGCAGACATAGGCGCCGGCGCCAACGCGGACCTCGAGCTCGAACGGAGCGACGCGGTCGGCCGACAATTCTATCGCTGCCCGCATCGCGTCGATCCCGAACGGATATTCGCTGCGAATATAGATGAAGCCGCGGCTCGCGCCGACGGCGTGCGCAGCGATCGCCATGCCCTCGATCAGGCAGAAGGGGTCGCCTTCCATCAACATGCGATCGGCGAAGGTCCCGCTATCGCCCTCGTCGGCATTGCATACGATATATTTGGTGCGGCACGGTGCATCGAGCACCGTCTGCCATTTGATCCCGGTGGGGAAGCCCGCGCCGCCGCGCCCGCGCAGGCCGCTCGCCCTGATCGCGTCGACAACCGCTTGCGGTTCGGCGGCGCGCGCAGTGTCGAGGCCGATCCATCCGCGATGGGCCGCATAATCGGCAAGACTCAGCGGATCGACGATCCCGCAGCGCGCGAAAGTGAAGCGTTTCTGGGCGGCGAAGAAGCGGTGTTCATCCACCGCGCCGATATAATTGCGGTGCGTCCCGTCGAGGACGGCTTCCACCTCGCACGGCGCGACGGGGCCATAGCCGATCCGGCCCGCCTCGGTTTCGATCTCGACAAGCGGCTCGATCGAAAACAGCCCGCGCGATCCGGTGCGAACAACTTCGCAGCCCGCCCCGACGAAGGCCCTCGCAACGGCGTCAGCGCCCAGCGCAACCGAGGCCATGTCGCAGCTGATGAAGACGCGCTTCACGCCGCGACCGCCTGGGCGATTGCTTCCAGCGCCGCTTCGTCGACGCGCGCTATCGGGCGTCCGTCGACCAGCGCATTCGGGCCGATCGCGCAGAGACCAAGGCAGAAAACGGGCTCGAGACTGACCTGACCGTCGCTGCGCGTCGCGCCCATGGCGACCCCAAGCCGTCTGGCCGCGGCGGCCTCGATCCGCGCGCCGCCACGCGCCTGGCAGCTTTCGGCGCGACATAGTTTGACGACGTGGCGTCCCGCCGGCCGCCGCCGGAAGTCATGATAGAATGTCACGACCCCGTGGACGTCGGCGCGCGACAGGTTGAGCGACGCCGCGAGCGCTCGCACGGTGGCGTCATCGATAAAGCCTATCTCGTCCTGGACGGCGTGAAGAAGCGGAAGCAGTTGGTCGCGGCCCGTTCCGAGCCGCTCGACCCATTTCTCAACCACATGTTTTGTGTTGTCCGCGTGCATAGTTCGACATCTCCGACGAGTTCGGGTGCCTGCGCGCGATCAGAGCGTCAAATCGAACTATCGCATGAGTTATAGAGAAAACCTATGAAGGGGGCGATACTCCGCGGGAAGATCAAGCTCGCGCGCGACTGTGAGCACGCCCCGCGCAAGCGGACTCATTGGCGTTCGATCCGAAACGATCAAGCCGACGCGGTTCATGTCGTCCGTCTCCGGCAGCGGGACCGCTGTGATCCAGTCGAGGCCGTCGATGAGCAGCGCATGGCTATCGGGCATGATCGAACAGAGCCGGCCATGCCGGACGATGGCAAGGAGCGCGACGTAGCTGTCGGCGGTGACGACGGGCCGAAGTCCGAGGCCCAGCGCAGCGAGCCGCGCATCGAGAATGCGGCGGTTCTGCATTCCTTGCGGGAGGAGGCATAGCGGCAGTCGTGCGAGGTCCGCCCAGACGGGCTCGGGCGGAATGGCAATGCCCTGCGTGGCGCTCACGATCATGCTGCGCTCACGGTAGAGGGGAACCGACAAGGCGTGGGCAGGGGGTTCGAAGTCGATATAGGTGATGCCGGCGTCGAGCTCGAACGCGGCCAGTTCGCGTTCGATCTGGCGCGACGTCAGCGAACGAAGCTGTACATTGAGTTCGGGAAACCGGACGCGGATTGCCTCGACGAGATGCCCCGTTGCCGGCATCGAAGCGGGGATGGCGCCCAGGCGCAATTCTCCTTTGAGCGGCCCTCTCGCGGTCCCGGCGGCGTGCGCAAGCGCCTCAGCCGCCGCCACAAGCTGCTGAGCCCACGGCAGGATCGCCTCACCCTCGGGCGTGAGCCCGGTATATTTCCGATCGCGCGAAACCAGTCGCTTGCCCAGCTGGCTCTCGAGCATCGCGATGCCTGCGGAAAGCGTCGGTTGGGAAACATTGCACGCCGCGGCCGCACGGACGAAATGCCGCTCGCGATGAAGCGCGAGGAAATATTCAACAAGCCTCGTCTGCATAGCCCGACGCTCTAAGATAATCCGGCGCGGTTTGCCATTGTCAACTTCCTGGTCCCGGGGTGTCCGCCCGGCCCCTTGCGGACCGTGCGATGCCGACCTGTTGGAGAGAGGCGCGCCGTGCCCAGCAACCCGCATGTACGCGGGAGGGCCGCGGCGGCGCGGTAAAGCTCGGCACGACAATCGAGCCGCGCCTCGCAGATTACCATACAATAGTCGAGATCCGGCCGCGTGCAACGGGGGAGCCGTCGTTTAGCGAGCTTACCGGCCGCCCCTCGAGTTCCTTCCAATGGGAAAGGCGGCCCCCCCCCCGTCGTGCGCCAATGTCCCGCGGCATGGGGAATTTGGTTGACAATCATACAATAGTACGATGTGGTTCAGCATGGGTTGGAGCTCGTCAGGGGAAGCCAGTGACACAATGTGCGCTCAAGTGAGGCAGCTCGAAGCGGCCCGGCTCTACCGCAAGCCTGTTATCGCCTGCGCGACCGCCTGCGAATGCGGCGGGGCAAGGCGCCGTGGCTCGGGCGAAGCGATGCTGATCACGCCAAACCGCGATGCGCTGAGCCGGTCACGGCCGAGGCGGTTAGAAATTGCCTGGCCTTCCTTTCCGGACGGCTGCGCTGCGTTACCTGGAAGAACGCGCTATTTCCGCGCCGTCCGCTCACCCCGGCAGGGGCGGCTGCGAGGCCAATCCATTCGAGCCTCGGCGCCGGGTCGATGATCGCCCATGCGCGGGCCGAATCTGCTGCCTTCGCGAAGCAAGCGAATGACAGCGGGGTGCGGACGCCGTCTGCTCTTGCCGAAGCGGGTGCTGGCCTGGCAATGCTGAGGCATGACGTGTGCCGGCTCGAACAATATACGGTGTTCGAAAGCACGCAGGTCGAGGAGGTGCAACGCAAATTGACCGAGGCGGTGGCTCCGCATCGGCTGATCGTCGCCGAACCGGCCATGGACGCGTCGCTACGGCGCATCAGGCTGGGCGATCTCGCCATCCTTCTTCTCCGTTATGGAGCGAAGGCGGTGGTGCTACCGAAGTGCGCCGACGACCTGGTGCTGGTAAAATTCATCCTGTCGGGCGAATGTGAAGTCAGCGACCGCGATGGCCGGTTCACCGCGCGTGCCGGGGACATATTGATCCTGGAATCGCTCCGATGCCTGCGGCTGGTCATGTCGTCCGATTGCGAGGAGCTTATCGTCCCTCTCCGACGCGCGGACATCGCTGCCGTTTCAGAAGCGCTGTCGGGGCGGACGCCGCCTCGGAGCTTCGACTTCGATCGGCATTTCAACATGGGCGACCTCAACGGGACGGCCTTGATCAGATTGCTGCAATATCTGATCGTGCAAGCGACCGCGAGCCATGACTCGGCGGCTGTTCTGGCTGTCCCGGTCACCAGTTTGTTGATCCATCATCTTCTTTTGAACCACGCGGCGGTCCGTCATGCAAATTGCCTCCCGCGAACGACAGTGGTGCCCTATTATATTCGAAGGGCCGAGGCGTTCATGGCGGAAAATGTTCGGGAGAGAGTCACGTTGGGATGTCTCGCCGACCACGCCGGCGTCAGCGTGCGGACAATTACTTCCGGTTTTCGCCGATTTCGCGGCGAAAGTCCGCTTGCCATATTGCGTGACCTCCGCTTGCAGCGCGCGCGCGACCAACTTCTGGATCCTCGCGCGGGCTCGGTAACCGAGGTTGCGCTGCGCTGCGGTTTTGCGCATTTCAGCCGCTTCGCCTCGGCTTATCGCGCCCGCTTCGGCGAAAGTCCGAGCGCGACATTGGCGAAGGTGCGGCCACACTGAAGCAGGCTGATCCCGATGAGGGGAAGCGCCCCAAACGGGGCGCTTCCCGATCAGAAGGCAACCGAACTGCGTACATACCATTGACGGCCACGGTCATAAGAGGCCGTCTTGGTGCCGAATGACTGCTGGAAGTTGCCATAGGCCTGGAACTTCTTGTCAGCGAGGTTGTCGACGCCGACTTGCAGCGAGTATTTCTCGCTTGCGCTTGCCCACCGGATACTGGCGTTAAACAGGCTGTAGGCCGGCTGGTAAAGCGCCGCATCATTCAGTCCGTTGATATTGTTGAAGGTGCCCGAGCGATAGGACCAGTCAACGCGGGGTGTGAGCATACCCGAGTCGCCAAGTTCGATTTCCTTTTGGATCGCGCCACTGAGCGTCCATTTGGGAACATAGTTGAACTTCGAAGCTAGCGTCAGGCCCACCGTGTTGTTGAGCTTGGTATATTGGGCGTCGGTCAGCCCCGCCGATCCGGTGATCAGCCAGCCACTGCCAGGCGCCAGTGTTGCTTCCGCTTCGAAACCCTTGATCTCCGCATCGCCGGCGTTGATGTAGAACGGGCCGAGGCGTCCGAAAGGTGTACCATCAACCAGCAACTGAAGATCGGTATAATCGGTGTAGAAGGCTGCGACGTTGAAGCGCAACTTGCGATCCAGCGTCGTGAGCTTCAGACCCGCTTCGTAGGAATTCACCTTTTCCGGCTTGAAGGTCGGCATCGTCGATTCGGGCGGGAAGATCCGCTGCGTGAACCCGCCGCTCTTATAGCCTTGCGAGAAGGTCATATAAGTCATGATATCCGGCGTCCACTGGTAGGCCAGGTTGACCATCGGCGTCACGCGCTCTGCGTTCGACTCAACCGTGACGAAAGGAAGGATCCGGTTTCCGTTCGGGTTGAGTATTGGGTCCGCCGTGCAGCTGAGATCAGGCGGAAGGATCGGGGGGCCCGAACGGACGAAGCAGCGGCTTAGCACCAGCGTTCCATTTGCGGGCCCAAGAATATTTCCAATGCGATCTTCTATGATAAACTGATCGGGCAGGAACTTCTTGCGGTCCTCGGTATAACGGATACCGGCGGTCAGGGTGAGCTGGTCGGTGATCTTATAGGTCAACTGGCTGAACGCTGCCCAGCTCTTGAAGTTGTAATAACCGCCGCTCTGCGCAAAGACGGCGTTGAAGTCGATCGGGCCGATATCCTTGCCCTTTTCCTTGAAGTAATAAAGGCCGAACAGATAATCCAGTCGTCCATCGAGGGCGCTGCCGAGCAGTTGCAATTCCTGCGTGAACTGGCGCTGGGTAAAGGTGTCCGGTGATAGATAGGCGACATTGATTGGGGTGTGGTCGTAATCGACCGCAAAAAGTGCATCGACCTTGCGGAAGGACGAAATGGACTTCAGCGTCATATCGTCGGTGACGTTCCATTCCGCCGTCAACGCGGACGACCAGACTTTGATGTCCGAAAAAGTGTCGCGGCTGGAAAAGTCCGTATCGCGGCTGAGCCACTGGTTGTTCAGGCAGTTCGGATTGGTCGCGTTCGCCGCGTCAAAACAACTGCCAAGTGCGCCGAAGTTGGTGGCCAGCGCGTTGTTGAGGCCGCCGAAGCTGCCCGGAGCCGACACGTCGATGCCAACCAGCACAAAGGGTGCACCGTTGCTTTTGTCGCGCATATAGTCGCCGCTGAGCGTCAACTCCAGATTGGGAGCAGCTTCCCACAACAGCACCGCGCGCGCCGTCTTGGTGTCCTGGTTGCCCAGCTTGGTGCCAAGGTTCGGCGCGTTGACATAACCATCCTGGCTGAACAAGCCGCCCGACACTTTCAGGAACAGCGTATCCGCGATCGGCATGTTGATCATCCCGCGCACATTGACGCGGTTGTCGGTTCCAATCTTGAGGTCGGCCTTGCCTTTGAACTGGTCGGTCGGTTTGGCGGTCGTGACGCTGACCGCGCCGCCGATGGTATTGCGACCGAACAATGTGCCTTGCGGGCCGCGCAATATTTCGACCCGGTCGATATCGATCATGTCGAACACGCCGCCCACGCTGCGTCCCTGATAGACCCCGTCGACATAGATGCCGACGCCGGGATCGACGCCGGGAGCAAAATCGCTCTGGCCGATGCCGCGGATATAAACCGCCGCATTCGACGCGACGCCGCTGTTCGACGGGATATTCTTGAAGGTCAGGTTCGGGGTCGTATCCTCGAGCTTCATGATCGACGTAATACCCCGCGAGTCCAGCGCGTCCGCACTCACGGCGCTGATCGATATCGGGGTGTTCTGAAGATTTTCTTCGCGCTTGCGCGCCGTAACGATGATGTCGCTGATTCCATCCTGGGCGGCTTCGCTAGCCGTCTCCGACGATGCACTTTCCTGGGCGGATACCTGCGCCGGCAATGCCAGAGCCGCCCCTGCCAGCCCCAGAGCGAATTTGGTTACACGCCGATCATGTTCTTTTGTCATATAGCCCTCCCTAATTGGATTCTTGCCTGCGGGACGGCGCAGCGTTGGTCTATCCGGTGCGGGCAGTCGGAGGCCGGATCGGGCAAAAATTCGGCGCAGCATGTCCTGCCGGGGTTCCGTGTGGCGCTTCAAGCGGCGGGCGGGACACCATGGGACATACCGCACCCCGGATTCTACGGACAGGCGTGCAACCCATCGGACCGGACCGACGCGTGACCGCCGGTTTATTCGGCGGGCCGTCACGGCTCCGCCGGCGCGCGGGCAGCTGGCCTCGGCACGTCACGACCCTTGCGTGCCCAATCGATATATGCAAATAATATTGTATTACGATTCTAGGGAAGTCCCTGGCAGTGGCCGCCTTCGGGCCTTGGTCGCAAGCGATATCGCTTGTCCATGAGAACCCGTCCAAAAGGAGAGATGATGTGCAGTTGACGTTCGACGCGGTTCAGAAAGTGGCGCGGCAGTTTGACCAACCCCGGACCTACGGCCATTTCATCGGCGGCGAGTGGGTCGACGGCGACAGCGGCGAATTGATCGAACTCAGTAACCCCGCCACCCGCTCAACGCTGGCTTATATCCAGTCGGGCAACGCGGTGGATGTCAAGCGCGCCGTCGATGCCGCCCATGCAGCATTTCCAAAATGGTCGCGCATGTATCCGGGTGAGCGTCAGTCGATCATTGCCGCCATGATCCAGAAATTGCGTGATCGCCGACTTGAATATGCGGTCATGGAAACGCTGAACAACGGCAAGTCGATTTTCGAAGCCTATAATTTCGATACGACGGTCGCCATGGGTTTCCTCGAACCCTTCGTCGGCGCCGCGTTCGACGTGAAGGGCGAGACGTTCGAGGTGCCCGACGCGACGGTGCTGTCGTTCCGCGAGCCGATCGGGGTCGTCGCGCAGATCATTCCCTGGAATGTTCCGTTGATCATGTTCGCGCTCAAGGTGGGACCAGCGCTCGCCGCGGGATGTACCATCGTATTGAAGCCGTCCGAGATCGTGTGCATGTCGGTTATGGAATATGTAAAGGACATTGCGGAGCTTCTGCCCCCCGGCGTGCTGAACATCGTCACCGGATATGGCCCCGCCATTGGCGAGCCGCTCATTACCGATCCGCGCGTTCGCAAGGTGGCCTTTACCGGTTCGCGCGCGACGGCGCAGAAAATCATCACGATGGCGTCGCACAACATCATCCCGCAGACGATGGAGCTTGGTGGAAAGTCGGCGCATATCATTTGCGAGGATGCCGATCTGGAAGCGGCCGCCGAGTCGGCGGTCATCGGGAACATCGTCAACAAGGGCGAGGCCTGCATCGCGGGCACGAGACTGTTTGTGCACCGCAAGATCGCCGAGGAGTTTCTCGCCCGTTTCCAGGCGAAACTGGCGGCGGTGCCGCAGGGTGATCCCCTCGATCCGGCCATCATGCTCGGGCCACAAGCCTCCCAAATGCAATATGACAAGATCTTGAGCTATATCGAACTTGGAAAGAAGGAAGGCGCGCGCGTCATGATGGGCGGCCAGCCCGCGATCATTCCCGGTTTCGAAAAGGGTCTGTTCATCCAGCCGACGCTGCTGGGTGATGTGCGTAATGACATGCGCGTCATGCAGGAAGAGATTTTCGGAGCCGTTACGGGAGTCTTCATCTGGGACGATGAGGCCGACATGATGCGCATTGCCAATGATACCAGCTACGGATTGGCGGGCGGCATTTTCACAAGAGACCTGTCGCGGGCGCATCGGATGGCGCGTTCGTTGGAAACCGGCATGATTTGGGTAAACCGTTACCTGAACTTCAAACCCAATCAGTGGGTTGGCGGCCACAAATCGAGCGGCTACGGGACCGAGGGCGTCCGTGCCACCATGGATCATTACACGGTCATGAAGAGCATCGTCATCAATCTGTAGATTGTACGGAGGGGGCGGCTAGACGTCGTCCGGTTGCCCCCTCCCGCCATTGCAGCACACCCGACTCGAAGGCCATGCTGTGCCGGCATCCTGCCCAGCGGCTGATCACCCCGCTTGCGAGAGATGGACCTATTCCGAAAGCGCGCGGCAAGTCGGCGCAAATTGCGCCCAATTGACCTTCGTTGGGACGAGTTGGCGTTAAGGGCCGCGGACGTCGCGACCGCCAGCGAGCGTCACGCGGCGGAGGTATTCATTATCGCCGGCCGGCTGCGGCGCAGGCTCGCAAACTCCTGGACCTGACGCCCGACGAGCTGCAATTGCGTCGCCGTTCTTTCATCGAGACATTCGCCGTCCCGGAAAATACCCGCGGACGTATTGATCGCAGCGCCCAGCGGGGTCGGCCAACCGCGCAGGGCGTGGACGATCGAGCGGAGCGTGGCGAGCGTCGAACCGGTGGCCTGCCAGCCATAAGCGGTGGCGATCAGGCCGACGGGCAGGCCGTCGAGATAGACGCGGTCGTCCTTTGCCGTGTCCTCGATATAGTCGATCGCGTTTTTTACGAGGCCCGAGATCGACCCGTGATAGCCCGGGCTTGCCAGAATCAGTCCATCCGCCCGGCGGATCGCATCGACAAGGGTTCGGCCCGTATCGCACTCGGCCGCCGCTGGCGTCAGATAGTGCGGCAAGGCGGCGATCTCGTCGCAACCGAACATGCGAACCGTCGCCCCGGCCGCCTCGGCGGCGGTCAGGGCGAGAGCAAGGGCTTGTTCGGTCGAGGATCGCGGGCGCGCCGTGCCTCCGATTCCGACAATGAAAGGGGCTGTGTGCATTCGACGATCCTCATATTCTCTAAACGGGAGTTTCGGCGGTTCGCCCTGCATTTCCGGGCCTCTGGCGAAGCGCGCATCCGCAAGCGATGACCGGCGATAATCGATATCAGACCGCGTCCGCCAGCTGCTGCTCGCCGACGACGTCGAAGCCGTGGCGTTTCAGGCTCATGTGGATCGCAGGGCATGGTTTGCCGGTGAGGAGCGTCAGGCGTCGTATACCGAGACTGGCAAGAATCTGGGCGCCGACGACATGATTTTTGTGGATCTCGGTGGACTGGGTAGGGGCCGACAACAGCTTCGCCAGACTGCCCGGCGCGGTGTCGCGAAAAATGATGATGATGCCCGCGCCTTCCTCGGCGATAACATCCATCGCGCGCTGCAGCGTTCCTGCTTCGCTTCCGTCCTCGCCGAGAATGTCCGACAAGAGCGAGCCGGGATGAATCCGCACCAGTGCAGGTCGGTCCGGGAGGAACGCGCCTTTGCGAAGAACCAGATGTTCGGCATCGTCCGCCTTGTCGACATAGGCCTGCACCAGCCACTCGCCGCCGTGGCGCGACACCAGCCTGGCCTCGGCCTCGCATCCGACACTGCGATCGTTCCCGAGCCGGTGGACCACCAGATCCCGAACGGTTCCGACCTTGAGACCGTGGGCGCGTGCCAATGCGAACAGGTCCGAATGCTTCGCCATCGCGCCCTTTTGATCCATGATCGCGCAGATCACGCCTGACGGATTGAGGCCGGCCAGCCGAGCCACATCGACGGCGCCTTCGGCGGCCGCCGCGCGCGCCAGCAAGCCGCCGTTTTCGGCGACCAGCGGAAAAATGTGGCCCGGCGTCACAATGTCGCTCGACGTCGTGGCCGCATCGATCGCAACAGCGATCGTACGCGCCCGATCGGCGGTGGAAATTCCCGTCGTCACGCCCACGCGCGCTTCGATCGAAACGGCGAAGTCCGCCGAACCGCGCGGCCTGTCGCGGGTCGCCATCATCGGCAACGCCAACTGATTTGCGCGCCCTTTGGTGATCGCCAGGCAGACAAGCCCGCGGCCATGCGTGGCCATGAAATTGACGGCTTGAGGGGTCGCCATCTGCGCCGGAATGACGAGATATCCTTCGCCATTTTCGCTTCCGTCGTCGACGAGCACGAACATGCGTCCGTTTTTCGCCTCGTTGATGATGTCCTTTGGCGTCGCCAGCGTGTCGCGCGCAAGCGTCGCGCTGCCCGCGTGCTGTTCGGGATATTTAAGGGCTGCGGAGGATGCACCTGGCCTCATGATGCCAAATTCGCGGGTTCGGACTGTGGCGCGTCCTTTCGACCTGCCGTTTCGGCGTGAATGAGGGCATCGACTTTGCGCCTTACCTTTACCGCGCCTTCGTCGCTACGAAGCAGAACCGGCTTCAGCGACCAGAAGTCCTGGCCCTGCATCCGCTCTTGCTGGAGCTCGATCATCGGCTTGTCTTCGCGAGTGAAGATGGACGCGCGGGTGGCCGCTATGCGGTCGTTCAATTCTCTGTTCGCGAGTTCGAAGTCCCGTGTTGCCGCAAAGAAATAATGGGTCGTCGTCTCGGTCTCCGGCGTCATGATATGTGCGACGAGGAAATTCTTGCCGTCTTCGCGGGGCGTGCCCGCCGGCACCGCGCCATTCCGCAACGTCATGATGGACGGCGCCTGCCATTCGATTTCCGTCCAGCTATCGGCGGTATCGGCGGTGAAGCCATTCAGTCGCATGTTCGGCTGGGGCACCTCGTCCCAGCAATGCCACTGGAGCGACATGCCCTTGTCATGTTCGCTGACCTTCACCTTGGTCCGCGTATAAGATCCGCCCCCCAGCGTGTCGGGATGCAAAGTATCGGCATGGGTCAGGTCGAGAATATTGTCGACGAACAACATATAGTTCGCGGCGCAATGCAGATAGCCATTGCTGTACGCTGTTTCGGGAACATCGTGAAAATGCTGGAGATCCGGGACGGGGGTGGCCTCCGCACGGTCGGGATCGCCCATCCATATCCAGATGCCGTGTTGCGATTCCCGCACGGGATAGGCCTGAACGCACAGACTGCGGACGATGGGGCCATGCGGATTTTCGACGCATTGGCCGTCGGTGCCGAAACCGATGCCATGATAGCCGCAGTAGAGCGTGCCATCGGCGAGTTTTCCGCTACTCAGCGGGGCAAAGCGATGCGGGCAGCGGTCGTGCAGTGCGGCAATATTGCCGTCCGCGTTGCGGTAAAACACCACGGGTTCGTCGAGCAGGCGCCGGGGCAGCAGCGTGTCCGGGCCGACTTCCCGGCTCCATCCTGCAAGGTACCAGCAATTGCGCAAAAACGTCATGGTTTCCCTTTCCCGTTCGACTCGGTCGGCGTCCTAATTCCCTCGGAGAGATTGTATTACTATCATATAATAAGCAAGCTTCAACGCGCCTTTCGCGGGTCCAGCCTGCCCGACCCGCAGGACAAGCAAGGCAGGCCGAACCCTGCAGGGCATTGTCGCCGGACCGCCAGGGATCTGTCCGGCCCATGCACCTGCAAGAGCGGTCAGTTGAACCGGAATCGGGCGGTGACGCCGTAGGTTCGCGGCCGACCGGTCAGGCGGTAAGCCGCGTCGGGGCTCGGGGCGGCGACATTGTTCCAGTAATAGACGTCGCCGATATTCTGGATGAATCCGGTTAGGCGCCAGCGGTCCTGCTCGTCGCGGATGCCGACGCGCACGTCCACGAGCGAATAGGCTTTGATATCGAAAAGCGCTTCCTGGCCGAGCGCCCCATTTGTTTTTCCCTGATGCGTCGCATTGGCGCCGAGAAACAGGTGAACATCGGAGGTGACCGGAAAATCATACTGGATATCGCCGGTCAACTGCCATTTCGGCGTAAGAGGGAAGGGCTCTCCGCTCAGCAGTTTCTGATTGAGAAGCGGCGTGAAGTTCACGAAGGTGCCGAGAATCTTGCTGTCGATATATGTGGCGCCGCCGTTGATGCTGAGCCCCGCGAGCGGTTCCCACACGATCTGCAGTTCCGCGCCCGCGCTGCGCGACTGGGGGACATTGAGGATACGGTTGAATGCGCCCACGACCGGATCGATGATCCGGCCCCGGATTTGTTTGTCGCTATAGTCGTAATAGAATATGGCGCCGTTGATCTGCAAACTTCTGTTGAGAAGACCGAGCTTGAAGCCGGCCTCATAAGCGAGGACGGACTCTTGCTTCGCGGGAGCCAGCGAGAGATCGAAGGTCGCGCCCGTCGTGATGAACACGCCGTTCTTATAGCCTTTACTGACCGAGGCGTAGAGCAGCTTGCGTGGATCGATTTGCCAGTTGAGGCCGGCTTTCCACGAGAGGCTTCCCTCCTTCAGCTGGTCCTCGACGACTTGCGGTTTGAAGTTCTGGGAATTGAGCGTGACACAGCCGCCAGGCGGAATGACGGTCGGCGTTCCGCTCAACCGCGTCGAGACACCGGAAAGCAGGTTGGCGAGCACGCCGGACCCGGTGTCGTAAAGGCAGCCCTCGAACGCGCGGTCCTGCCAACTATAGCGGAGCCCGCCGGTAAATGTCAGCCCGGAGGCGAATTCCCAGTCGAGGTTGCCGAACCCGGAATAGGTGTCGACCTTGTTATGAGCGACGGCGTTGGCGCTGTCGAAAGGAAAGCTCGAAACACCGACATAGGGGGCGGACTCGTCGTCGACCCGGTCGTGCTGGTAATTTGCGCCCAGCATCCATTGTATGTTGGAGCCCACTTCCCCGGCGAGACGCATTTCCTGGGAAAATGTCTCGATCGACCCGATGCCGCGCGACGAGAAGACTTGGAACGCCGTTCCATCGGCGTCGAGAAATTGGTCCTGGTCATAGGAGGAATATGCGCTGATGCTTGTGAAGGACAGCGCGTCGTTCAATTCATATTCGCCGCGAAGCGCGACCTGCCAGAAATCATTGTTCAAATAGAAATTGCTGTTCGGATCCCAGTCGGCCAGCCGGTTGCTGCCGGTGGGTCGCGCCTGTTGCCCGACGATGGCCGGCACGCGCGCGTTCAGCACCCCACCGAACTGCCCCGCCTGCGGTTCGGACTTGTTCTGCCAGCCATTCAGATTGAGCAGAAGCGACAGGCGATCGGTAGGTGTCCAATCGAGCAGAAAGCGCGCTTGTCGCCGGTCCGTCTTTCCCATCCGGTCCTCGGGGCGCGATACGCTGCGCTGCCATGCATCTCCATAGTCCTTGCGCACGACAAGCCGGGCGCGAAGCGTTTCGCTCAGCGGACCGCTGACAAAGGCTGTCGCGCTGATGGCGTTGAAGCGGGCCACGGTGAGGTCGAACCCGCCCTCGCGCACCGCGGTGGGCTTCGCCGCGATAAAATTGATCGCGCCGCCGGTCGAATTCTGCCCGAAAAGCGTGCCCTGAGGGCCTTTGAGGACCTCGACGCGCTCGAGATCGAGTCCGACGGCTTCGGTCATCAGCGAATAGGGAAGGGGAATTTCATCGACATAGGCCGTGACCGTTGGCGCCGCCGCCAGACTCGTTTCGTTAAAGCCGATGCCGCGCACCGTGAAAACCGGTTGGCCATACGCTCCCTTGGTATAGTTGAAGCCTGGGACGACCTTCACAAGGTCTTCGGCGTTGACGACGCCGAGGTTCGTCAGTGTTTCGCCGCTCAGCGCCGTAATGGACATGCCGACCTGGTTGACGGACTCTTGCCGTTTTTGCGCGGTGACGACGATATCGCCGACTCCCGGCTCGGCGTTTTCATCCGCCTGGCTCGCGGCCGCCGACTGCGCCGACGCGCCGGTTACGCTGCCCGTCGCCAGCATAGCGAACCACGCCGCCCCCAGCGACAATCGTGTCATGCCTCTCATCATCCGCCGTCTCCCAATAGCGTCATACGATAAGATTGTATTATTGTATGGACTGTGAGCGAACGCAAGTCAAAAAGCATATGACAGCGGGCAGAGCGGAGATCGCGTGCAAGCACAGGCGAGGCGCGGGCTGCTGCCGACGGCCGGCGCTCGGGACGCCTGATCGCGCGCGGGTCGCGCCTTTTTTATATGGCTGTCACTGGCGTGCGGTGACGGCGTCCGTGGAGGGGACGCCGGCCCTCCACGGCAAACGAGGGACCATGCGGCCGTAAGCGATCCTTACCGGAGAGCATGACTCCACCGTTCAGGTTCGGGGAACACCAGACTCGCCTCGGCGGAGGTCAGGTGCGATCATCCCCGGCGCCCGGGTCGCCGCCCGCTCGGCGGCGGGAGTGGTTAAGGACCTATTTGGCTCCATCGGCGCGAGGGGGCGCATCGACGTCGCCCTTATGGTCGGCGAACACCTTACGAGCCGACGCCGCTGCGCTTCGCACATGATCCTGGGCGGCGGTTCGTGCTCCCGCGGCGTTGCCCTTTGCAATTTCCTCGTAGATTCTGCGAAGTTCGACGATGCTTTCATTCGCTCGCCCCGAGCGCGACATCGAGGTCGCACGAAGCAGGGACACACGTGCGTTGAGCCCGACGACCATGTCGCGCATGACGTCATTCGCGCACCCGTCCAGGATCGCATCATAAAAGGCTTCGGTCGTGCGGATGCGCTTGATTGCATCATCCGCCCGAACTGCCGTTTCAAACGCGTCAACCGCCCGCTCGATGGCCGTCAACGTATCGGGAGAAGCGCGTTCGGCACACAAAGCCGCGACCTCTCCTTCAAGCAGGCGCCGTACTTCGTAGATCTGCTCTGCCGCCTTCCAGTCGATGATGGCGACCGAAGGACCGATATTCGGAGTATTCGTTACCAGATGCTCGGCTTCGAGCCGGCGAAGCGCTTCGCGAATTGACGTGCGGCTGACCCCCATCCGCTGACACAAGGCGGTCTCTACGAGCCGCTCGCCCGGCTGCAATTGTCCCATCTCGATCGCTTCGCGAAGTTTCGCCACCGTTTGAGAGCGGACGGACACCGGCGATATCCGAAGGTCGAGGGCGTCCCCCGCTTGGGCGTCCATCTCGGGCAAGCGCATTTTCGGCATTTCCTTCATTTGGCCAGCCCTCTCGGCCGGCCCGGTATTTTGTATGCTCGTCTTCTTTGCATTTCGTCAAGCCGGCGATCAAGGGGGATCGCGCCAACCCGACAGGCGCGCGCGCCTGCCCGGTCGGGCACCGCCTCGCCAGCGAGGCGTTCCGGATGACCAACTTGCAACCCGAAATAATCGCCGATCAGGGATCCCGATCGGACCGGGGAGCAAAGGCGCAAATCTTGTTGCCGTCCGGATCGCGAAGATATGCGCCATATTTTCGGCCGGGCGAGCTTTCGCGAAACCCCGGTGCACCCCCGCACGCACCGCCGTTCGCCAGGCCCGCCGCATGAAAGGCATCGACCTGCGCGTAGCTGGTCGCCCGAAAGCCGATCGTTCCGCCATTGGCGTGGCATGCGGGTTCACCGTTGCTGGGCGACACGACGACGAAGTTGCCGCCGTCACTGGGGTAGGCAGCGATGCCGGGCACCGAGCTCGGCGAAAACCCCAGCGCGCCGAGAACTGCGTCGTAGAACCGGCGAGCGCCATCGACATCGTTGCTGCCGACCATGACATGATTAAACATGGATCACCTTTCTTTAAACCGAAATGCTCGTTCTTCGCACGATATTCGACCGGGTGGATCAGCCGGGCCCGGGGACGCGCGCCAGGAACGCATCGACCTGCGATCCAACGGCTTCCCAGTCGAATGAACCAAAGTTGCGCATCCGGCTGGAAAAGGTTGGGCCAGCATAGAACATTTCATACTGGGTATGCCGCGACGCGAACTCCGAACCGATCGCATCCCACGCCAGGTTGAACAGCTTAACGCGATCAACCGCCGACTGGATGCCGCTGCCCTGAGTTCGCTCGATAAAGTCCGCGCTCGCGGCACTCGTCAGATCGAGATGAGAGGATGGGCGCGCGAGGACCGAGCCGCCGGCCAGTTCGCGAAAGCGCGTGATGAACTTCGGATAAAGCTGCTGGCTGAGGACCTGCGCACTATATTGGAGGGAAGAGTCGGGAATGAAATATTCGCCATACTGGACTCCGCTCACCTCCATCGCGAGGACCATCGCCCGAACCTGGTTTGCGTCGGCCGCCATTTGTCCGAGCGCTTCCTGCGTGCCGGGCATCTGAAGGCTGCCGTTTGCTATCGACATTCGGTGCGCCAACCCGACCATGAAGGCCAACTTGTTGCTCAATCGGATCTGCGCGGGATAATTTTGATAGGCCATCAGTGGCGTATCGAACCATTGCGCGCGCGCCGCTTCGACATCATTGTGGATAAAGACCCGCTCCCAGGGAATCTTCACTTCGTCGAAATAAACGACACTGTCATTCTCGTCATATTGGGAGGAGAGCGGGGAATCGAACGGACTGACCGAATGCGCTTCATAGGAGCGTCGGGAAATCAGCTTCAGCCCCTTTGCGGATAGCGGCACCATCGCGGTAAAGCTGACATTCTCCTGACCGGGTTTGAGCGGGCGGACCGCGGCGATCAGCAGTTCCTGCGCCATCGGAAGTCCCGTCGACAATTGCCGTGAGCCCTTGATGGTGATGCCTTCGCTATCCTCGTCGACGATCGTCGCATCGGCCGGCTCGCCCGGGACCCGGGGCGGCAGCCGGTCGATCTGCGACGGCACGATCGCATAGCCGCACCAAATGTCATTGTCGCGCGCCCAGGTGAAATAATCGCGAACCGCGGCGGCGCGCTTGGGGCCGTGCCGTTCGAAGAAGTCGATCGACATCATCATGGCCGACAGCGCCGACGCGACATGATCGGGCGTGCGTCCGACCCAGCCGAAGGTCGATTTCGAGATTTCGTCGAGCGCCTCGCGTCGCTGCACCAGTTCCTGGTAGTTTCTTGGCAACTGCCAGGCGCGGCTCACACGTCGGCCTGATGTCGGCGATGCGAATGTCATTTTCTCTTCATTGGCGGGATTGGCGGCAAAATCGTACAAGGCGGCGCCGGTTCGCACGGCGTTGGCGAATGCGGGATGATCGACATGCTCGGTGACTAGAGCGCCATCGAGGATGATCGTTCGACCGTCGCGCAACGCATCGATATGTTCCGCGCCAGTTTTGGGCGCCGCCGTATTGCTCATAATATCGATTGCCTTTCCGTGTTCACCGACTCAAATCGGGCCGTTGCCCTATATCGTCATACAATATGATTGTAGTAAAGTTTAGAGGTGAATGCAATATGCGGATGCCGGAGAGGCGTCCGGGGTTCGACAGGCGCATCCATGATGTGCAGCGGTGCGGTCGCGAGGCGCGCGCCGCGGGTGCATTGGCGACCCGATTGCGCGCGAGGCCCGCGGCGGCGCCTTATCAAAGCGGGCGCACGCGGCTCCAAGCTCGCCTGGAAGCATCGTACATCTTTGTTCACCGATGATCGCCGGAAAAGCTGGGTTCCTGGGAGCGCGGCGGAAAGCGCCACCGTTAAGGCCGCCAGATGATCGTCCCTTTCGACGCGGCGCCTCTCCGTAATCGATCGTGCGGCCGTAAGCGGTCGCCGTATAGTCACTTAGATTGTATGACTAGCGGTAGATCGGCTCCAGCCTCGTGCCGGCCGGGCGGGACGATCCATTGGGAAGGCCATTTGGGCGTGCTTTCAAAGGCGCTCACCCAGCTCGATTGCAAGCGGCGGCGACGGGCGGGAACCGCCTTGAGATGGCCGAATACTCTCGGCCTAGCGTGTACTGGCTGGCTGAAGAAAGAAAAAATTGCGTAAATACAGAGTTTTGTGGTTCTAATGCATTGGCCCGTAACCGTTCCTGTGCGCTTTTACCCGTCGCGGCTGCGATCCGCTTCCGAGGAAATTTCGGTTCTCCCGAACTTCGGGCCTTGCATATGATAATACAATAATATAACCCGAGGTCATGCCACTCAGTGCATTTCTGAAGGGCAGGGCGGCCGATGTGGCCGACGGAACAATCGGCACGGCCTGAGCGGAACACGCAGTTCCGCTTCATGGGTCCGGCAGGCGGGGTCACGATGGTGCACTGGGGATATGAAATGGCAGAAATCATCATCGATAACGCAAGATCGAAAAGGCATCGCAAAATCATGGAAAATCTGCGGATCCGCAAATGGTATGAGTATTCGGAAGAGGTGCACTACAGCGAAATGGGCGTCGCGGTAGACGGCGAGCCTGTTCGGAAGTTTGTTGTCGCCGCAGCCGTGACCAATCCCTTCGCCGGGGCGTTCGGTGAGGATTTAAGCGCCTCGATTCTGCCTTCCGAGACGCTCGGTGCACAGATCGCCGAGCGACTTGTCGCGGCAGCGAACGGGCATGAGATTCAGAGCTATGGCAAGGCTTGCATCGTCGGAACCGCCGGCGAATATGAACATGGCAATGCGATGCTCACGTCGCTTTTCGCAGATCCGATCCGGGAAGCGATCGGCGGCGGCAAGTCGTGGGTTCCTTCCACGGGCAAGCGCGGCGGTCCGGGTGCTTCGATCGATGTGCCGCTGGCGCACAAGGACGCGCTTTATGTCCGTTCGCATTATGATACGGTGACGGTGACATTCGGGGATGCCCCATCGCCGGACGAGGTACTGGTGATATTTGCGGTGGCGACCCGCGGTCGCCCCAACGCGCGTGTCGGGGGCCTCGCGGCGAGCGAGATCAAAGGGCTGGATGGCCTGACCTGAAGGTCGGGTTGTCTAGAGCCTTCTCGGATCAGTTTTCACAAAGCCGGCGGAGCCTGAAGCATGTTTGAGTTTTTTCCCGGAAATTATCGCTGGTCCTACAATACGCTGCTCGCCTTTTCGGCGGGTGCGCAGCTGGGCGACGTCGCGCTGATCCACCAGACGCTCCTCGCGAGCGGCGGGGACGATGCAGTCTGGCACAAGGAGTGGGCGCGGCTCGCGGAGCGTCTCGAAGCGCGCGCGCGAGACGAAGCGAGCTCGGCGTTCACTGCCTCGGAGAATTTCTTCCTCGCGGCGCTGTATCACACGATTTCGGAACATTTCATCTCGCCTTCGGACCCGAAGCGACTGGAATCCTATGCCGAGGTCCTGAAGAGTTTCGACGAAGCGCGATCGAGGGCTTCCTATCCCGTCGAGCGCGTCGAGGTTCCGTTCGAAGGCGCTTCGCTTCCGGCCTATTTCGTCCCCGGTGTCGGCGACGGGCCGCGCCCGGTTGCGATATTCATCTGTGGGCTCGATACGACCAAGGAGCTCTGGTTCCTGCGGGCCCGGACCCAGTTCGCGCAGCGCGGCATCTCGGCTTTGTTCATTGACACGCCCGGAATCGGGGAGGCGCTGCGGCTCCGCAAATTGGTGACGCGCGCCGATTACGAGCGGCCGGTGGATGCCGCGATCGCCTATCTGTCGTCGCGCGGCGACGTCGATGCCGCGCGCATCGGCCTGGTCGGTTCGAGCTTGGGCGGCTATTATGTCGCGCGCGCCGCAGCCTTTTCCCCGGGGCTCAAGGCCGTTGTCGCCTGGGGGGCGATCTACGACTATCATCGCGTTTGGGTAAGGCGCATGCAAGGGACGGGCATAGCCGGCGCCCCGACATTCCAACTGATGTACATAACCGGGACCGACACGATGGAAGCCGCGATCGATGCGGTCAAGGATTTCAGGATCGAACCTTTCGCGGACAAGATCACCTGTCCGTTCCTGATCATGCACGGTGCGGATGACCGGCAGGTGCTGATGGACGATGCCAATGAAATGTTCGCCGCGATTGCGTCGGAAGACAAGGCCATGGTGATATTCGACGGGGACAATGGCGGGGCTGCCCACACGCAGTTCGACAACCATCTCCCGGCGCTTCAGATTTGCGCCGACTGGATGGCGAGGAAACTTGCCGTCTGACCGGCTCGACAATTGAGATCTCCGGGCAATTTTGCACGGTCCATAACTTGGGAGACAGAAGCGATGGGAAAGACGGTCAAGGAATTCGTGACCTATTGGGGACCCTCCATCGCCGACTGGGGCGATGGGCCGGACGAGCGTTTCACGATCGATCGCGACGAGGATATGCTGAAGAACAGCAACCGCGGCGGTCGCAAGATGGAAAAGCTGTCGCTCGATGAAATCCTGACGCCCGATGTCGTCACCGGCGTCGACATGGAAAACGGGTTTTTGCCACTGGTTCTTTTCGGCAACGAGGATATCATCATCGAAGTGGCCAATTGCGATCGCGAGCAGGGCGGCTGGCACCGCAATCTGGGCGCCGACGAGTGGGCGTTCCAATATAAGGGATCGCGCACGCTGAACAGCGAGACGGGGCCCATAACGATCAACGAGGGCGAGATGACCGTCATTCCGCGCGGGGTCGCCCACCAGAATGTCGGACATGGTCCGAATATCGAGATCACCATCTATTCGCGCAAGACATTGCAGCGGCTCTGTCCGCTCGACGTCGAAAAGGCGCGGGCGCGGATGAAGATGAAGGACGGCAAACCCGTCGTTCCGCCGGTGAAACTCGATACCAAGATTGAGGATTGAATCATGAAGGTCGCGATCGTCAACATCGATGTCATCGTCACCGGCGACTGGCGGGAGCCTTTCGCTGCCGGCAACACGATCATAACCGAGGATGGCAAGATCGCCTTTGTTGGCGATGAACCCGCGAACCTGGCGCAGGACTGCGATGTCGTCATCGATGCGGCGGGCGCCACGGTTATTCCGGGCCTGATCGATTCACAGATTCACAACACGTTCGGCGATTATACGCCGCGGCAAAAAACCGTGGGTTTTCTTGAAAGCTATGTCCACGGCGGCACAACCACGTCGATTAGCGCGTCGGAAGTCCATGTGCCCGGGCGACCGAAGGATCCCGAAGGCGTGAAAGCGCTCGCCGTCGCGGCGATGAAATGTTTCGAGAATTACCGGCCGGGCGGCATGCGCGTTCATGCAGGCTCGATCATCCTCGAACCCGGTCTGGTCGAGGCCGACTTCGCCGAGATCGCCGCCAAGGGCGTCTGGCTTGCCAAGGCGGGATTCGGGGGCGTCCTGACGCCTTATGACTATGTGCCGATGATCGGCTGGGCCCGCAAGTATGGCATGATCACGACGGTCCACACGGGTGGGTCATCCATTCCGGGATCCTCGGGAATCTGGGCCGAGCATCTGATGGCGATGAACCCGCATGTGTCCTTTCATGTGAATGGCGGGCCGGTGGCTATGCCGGAAGCCGGATTTGCGAAGATGGTCTATGAAAGCGACATCGCATTACAAGTCTGCACCGCCGGCAATTTGCGCACGCTGCTGCTTTTGGGGGATATGGTGCGCGAGGCGGACGTTTTCGATCGCTTTCTGATCGCAACGGACACACCAACGGGATCGGGCATCATGCCGCTGGGAATGCTCTATACGATCACCCATCTCGCGAGCCTGACCGACATGCCGGTCGAATGGGCGATCGCAGCCGCGACCGGCAATAATGCCAAGGTTTACGGGTTGAACAATGGCTTTGTGAAGGTCGGCTGCGATGCTGACCTGGTTATCCTCGATGCCTGCGTGGGCGGGTCGAAGGACAATGCGCTCGATGCCCTGCGTAACGGTGATATCCCGGCGGTTGCGGCGGTCATCACCGACGGTATTCCTCGTTTCGTGGGCCGCAGCCGTAATACGCCGGCGCCGATGAAAACGGTTCGTGTTGCGTCTTCGCGCGTCGTCCAAGATTTTTCTGCCGCAGCGCATTGACGGCATCATGGAACGTCTGTTCATCGAGCCGCGCGACCTTGCGGACGCGGATAAGCTCGCGGCGATGGGACTGCGGCACAATCCGGTAACGGCGCTCGTGGTGCCAAGGCCAATCGCCTGGATCAGCACGATCACGTCCGAGGGGATCGCCAACCTAGCCCCTTTTTCTTTTTCGGGCATGGCATGCCAATCGCCACCGATGGTGATGTTCTGCGCCAACGCGAGCCACGCCGAGGGAGGGGACAAGGATACGCTTCGCAACGTTCGGCAAAATGGCGAATTTGTCTTCAACGTCGCGACGTGGGAGTTGCGCGAGCAGATGAATCGCTCGTCGAGCATGGTGGATCGTCACATCGACGAATTTGACCTCGTCGGAGTGACCAAGGCGCCGAGCCGCGCGATCCGTCCGCCACGCGTGGCGGAATCGCCTTTGTCGCTGGAATGCAAGGTAGCGACGATTGTCGAACTCCCGGCTTGCCCGGTCTCGGGGCAGCGCAACACGGCGACCTTCGGCGAGGTCGTGGGGATCCATATCGACCCGGACATCATCCACGATGGCCGGATCGATAGCGGACGCTATCGACCGCTCGCGCGGTTGGGATATCTCGACTACGCGACCTGCGGCGATATTTTCGAGATGCATCGGCCCGGCCCGCGCAGATGAAACCGCGACTGGGCGGCCGTTCGCTATCACATCCTTTCCCAATTCGGAGCATTTGATGATCGAGCTGAAACGTGAGGCATGCCTCATCGACGGCGACTGGGTCGCGGGCGATGCCTGGCTCGACGTCGACGATCCGGCGACCGGCGCGATCATCGGGCGCGTGCCGCGGCTGGGGAAGGTGGAAGCCGGCAGGGCGATTGCGGCCGCCGACCGGGCGAGAGCTGGCTGGGCCGCGCGTCCGGCGAAAGACCGTTCAGCCGTTCTGCAGCGCTTTTATGCGCTGGTGATCGACCACCGCGAGGAACTGGCAGCGCTCCTGGCGCAGGAGCAAGGAAAACCGCGCGCCGAGGCCCGCGACGAGATCACTTATGCGGCCGGCTTTATCGAGTGGTATGCCGAAGAGGCGAAACGCATATATGGCGAATTGCTTGCGGGCCCGACGACCGACAAGCGCATCATGGTCTTGAAACAGCCGATCGGGGTCGTCGCCGCGATTACCCCATGGAATTTTCCGGCAGCGATGGTGACGCGGAAGATTGCGCCCGCCCTCGCGGCGGGTTGTGGGGTGGTCGTCAAGCCCGCGGAGCAGACGCCATTTACCGCGCTCGCCTTGGGTGCCCTGGCCCAGGCTGCCGGGCTGCCCGCGGGGCTGCTCAATATCGTCACCGGGGATGCCGTCGAGATCGGACAGTGCCTCACGGAAAGCCCGGTGGTGAGAAAATTGTCCTTCACCGGGTCTACCGCGGTCGGCTCGCTTCTCTATGCGCAGTGCGCGCCGACGATAAAGAAGCTCAGCCTTGAACTCGGCGGAAATGCACCCTTCATTCTTTTTGACGACGCCGACGTAGACGCTGCAGTGGAAGGCGCGATCCAGTCGAAGTTCCGCAACGCCGGCCAGACCTGCGTTTGCACGAACCGGATCTATGTCCAGCGCGGCGTCCACGACCTGTTCGTGACCAAGCTGATAGCGGCAGCAGAGCTGCTGAAAGTGGGCCCGAGTTCCGATTCCGAAAGCCAGGTCGGTCCACTCATCGACGATGCGGCGGTGGCCAAGATATTGGCGCACATCGGCGACGCGGTGAATGGGGGCGCGAAAATCGAGACGGGCGGGGGCCCGGCACCCGCGGGTGGACGCTTCATGTCGCCGACGATCCTGACCGGCGTGACCGGCGAGATGCGGGTGATGCGCGAAGAAACATTCGGCCCGGTTGCAGCGATCATGTCGTTCGAAGATGAGGCCGAGGCGATCGCCTTGGCGAACAGTTCCGAGGCCGGGCTGGCAGCTTATGTGTACACGCGAGATTTGTCACGGGCCTGGCGGTTCGTTGAAAAGGTGGAAACGGGGATGGTCGGGGTGAACACCGGCTTGATATCGACCGAACTCGCGCCTTTCGGCGGCATCAAGACCTCGGGTCTTGGCCGCGAAGGCGCGCGCCAAGGCATCGATGAATATCTCGAGACGAAATACGCCTGTATCGCGGTCTAGGCTGCGATTCTATATGTATGACGGGGGATTTTCGGACATATGGCATAGGCCGCGGTCCGGTTCGCTTCGAATGCTGAGCCGGACTGTTCAAATCCGCCGAGCGTCACAGGTTCGAGCAAGTCCATTCCTTCTCGCTCTGGCTCCCTCTCAAAGTCTGTACCCAGCGATCGCGAAGCGGGTCGAGCACAGCATGCGTCGTGCGCGGTGGAATGTGCCGCAGATCCGGTCAGAACGCGGCCGGCTCAAGGGTTCGGCAGGATCGAGCTGGAAGCCCGATCAACTCGATTTGCCGCGATTTCCGGACGATCTATGGCCAGTGCGGCGTCGTTGATCCGCCTCCAGCCAAGCTGCCAACGCTTTCGGCGCCGGGATCGACCGCATGTCGACCGATCTCCGGTGGTCGCCAGAGCTACCGCTTCGGTCTTCGCTGACGGCGCCACTGCGGCCGGTCTGGTCGCCGCCTATTCCCGCGCGACCGGCAGGGCCTGGCGCCAGCAATTGGTTTCGTGCACAGTCTCTGGGAGGCGGGGTTCGCGGCGCTGGGCGCCTGTGGTGACCCGCACGATTCGGCGCTCCTGGCAGAAACGCTCGCCTCCCTGGAAGTCGATACGCTTGTCGGCCGCTCTCGTGGCGCGAGACCCGTGACGGGACCGCCGCCATGCCTCTTCTCGGCGGGCAATGGCGAACCGACCGCGCATCGGGCCGGCCGCAGCTTCCTGTCACGACACCCGATCCCGCCCGTGCGCTGCAGCCTGAGGCCCGGTTCGAGCTGATGTGAGAGCCTGGTTTCGCGAGACCTGCGGCAGTCGGCTTCGGCGACGCGCCGGACCGCCCGCGGTCGGACCGCGACCGGTTTCTAACGCCCCGCGGCCTTTGCGCCGGCGGCGCCGTGCGCCGGCAGCGACCGGGTGCTGCTGCGATGTCGCCGCCTGAAGAAAGCGGGCGTCAATTCTGATTCGCGCTTGAAAAACTTGGAAAAATTGGTGGGTTCGTCAAATCCCAATTCGCCGGCGATCTGATGGATCGACAGGTCGGTATGGGCCAGCAATCGCTTCGCCTCGAGCGCGAGCCTGATGGCGATGACCTGCTTTGCCGTGCGGCCGTCCACATCGAGTGCGGCGCGCGTCAGGCTTCGCTCGGTGCATCCCAGTGCTGCTGCATAATCCGCAACCTGGTGCCAGGAGGCATGTTTGCGCTCGACGAGTTCGCGAAATTTCGCGAAGCGCTGCTGCGCCTTTCCCGGTGGGACAGTCCGGCGGTCGGGCTCATGGCGAAGGAGTATCAACCGAAGAAGCAGCGCGCAAAGCTCATGCTTCAACAAAGCCTGGACCATGTCGAGACGCGCAATGGACCGAGTGTCCGCGCGCATGCGGACGATCGATTGTGTCACCGTGCGCAACGCCGGTACGCCCAGCAGGAGATGAACCGGGAGGCGCTCGATCTCGAGCATGTAATCGTTCGGGTGGCCATCGATCGATGCGCGAAGAAACTCGGATCGGAACAGCAGCATCCATCCCTCCCAATCCGTATCGCGGCCGAAGTCGTGGAGCTGGCCGGGCCGGATGACGACGACCGAGCCGGGAGCGCACGCGACAGGGTGAAAATCGACGAACTGGATCGGCGTGCCTTGGGTAACGCAAATGATCAGATGGAATTCATAGCGATGGCTTGCGCGCAGTTCCTCATGCGTTGCGCGCTGTCTGAGCTCGGAAACCTGGAAGATCTCGATATCCAGATCGACCCCGGGGGGGCGATAGTCGAGCCTTGTGATTTCGGACTTGTCGCCGCGCATGGCAGAT
Source organism: Sphingopyxis sp. Root154 (assembly GCF_001427105.1). Taxonomy (GTDB): domain Bacteria; phylum Pseudomonadota; class Alphaproteobacteria; order Sphingomonadales; family Sphingomonadaceae; genus Sphingopyxis. The sequence continues at coordinate 312,034 of NZ_LMGI01000001.1, read as the reverse complement.
TGCCTCCAGGTATGACTGATTGTCCGAAAAATATCGGAAAATGGCAAAAAACGACCGTGTAATGGCAGCTTGCGGATATTAATTATCGGTTTGGCAAATGCAATCGGAGATGTAAATTGGCAACGGACAAGAGCGGCATAACGCAGACCATTATCGATATGGAACTGGCGATCAACGAGCGCTGGAACCGCGGGGATGTCGATGGCGCCCTTGAGGCCTATACCGACGACGTGACCTATTTCGATCCGCTTACGGAGCGACGGCTCGACGGCAAGCCCGCCGTCGAGGCCTATTTCCGCGAAATGTTCGAGGGCAAGCTCAATATTCTGCGTAACGATCTTCCCAACCCACAGGTGATCATCAGCGACGGCGGCGACATGGCGGTCGCTACCTACAATCTGTTCAATTTCGTTCCGGACGGCGCCGGCGGGGAGAAGGGAGGGATGACGTGGAATTCGACGCAGGTCTACCGGGTCGTCGACGGGAACTGGAAGGTGGCGCACGTCCATTGGGCGTTCACGCGCCTTCCCGCAGCCATAGAAGGCATCATGTCCTGACTTTCGGAAGGATGGAGCCCCAATGGCTCCGTCCTTTCCATTGCGGAACGGCGCCAAATGACGAACCTCGAAATTGCCAGGGCCTATATCACTGCGGTCCAGCAGGGCGACCAGGCTGCTCTGGGGCGTTGCTCTCGCCGGCTGCCATCTGGCACCAGCCGGGAAATAATCGCTTCTCCGGCACGCACACCGGCATTGCTGCCGTTGGCGGTCTGCTCGGTCAAATGACGGAAGTGTCTAAGAGGAGCTTCGCGATTGCAGCAGCTAACCGGTTCATGGCGAATGGAGACCTGGTCGCGGTGGAAATCGAGTTTTCCGGCGAACGTGACGGGGTGAAGCTGTCGCAGGCCGGCATCGATCTGCTTCGTTTTTCGGAAGGCAGGATCGTTGTGATGTGGCTGTTTTCGTCCGATCCCGCCGAGGAAGATTCCTTCTGGGTTCGTTGAACAGGCTTATCGCTTGCGGCGCATGAACTCAGGAAGCCGCGGGCTATTCCCCTCTACAAATGCAAAGTGTTCATTCGACGACGGGCGCCAGCACCGCCGCGCTCCATAAGCCGGGCCGTCAACCGCAGAAGAGGAAGCAGGCTGGCGACGCCGTCGCGGCGCTGGCTAGCAGGCCGGCGAGCATCTTCGGCAGTTCCGGCAAGGGGGATGCGGGACGCGCAACCTCGACAAATTGGCCAGTCGGGCGCGGCAGCGCGGGGCGCGCCACCGACGCCGACGTCGCGCCCGGCTCCCGATCTGGCCCGCCGGCCGGCGGCGCCGCGCGTTCTTGGATGATGATCGCGTAACGACCCCGCGGAACGCTGAGGCGATGACGCCATTGAATCTGGTCATAGTAGCGGTCGAGCAATATTCGCAAGCGCGCCGCCATGACCCTTGGATAGCTGTCGCTGGCCAGATGGAAATCGGCGCGGCGACCCAGCGCCCCGGTCGCGATGACATATCCTTTGGGAGGACGACCGCCCCCACGCAGTCGATGATCGACCAGAAACGTCAGCAACCGCGACAGCATCGGCGCTCGTACGAATTCTGGGGATGCGAGCAGGCGTGCCAGCTCGACTTCGATGAAAGCCCGGCTGCCGTCTCGTGGCGACGATTCGCCCTCAGCCAGTCGGACACTCCTGTCAGACCAATATCGGGGAAACGAGCGAGCGACTTCGAGATGACGGTCTGATTTGGGCCGGTTGCCCATGGATCGCCTCGGGCGGGTTGTGGTTGAGGCGGGCCGAAACAGCCATCGCGCAAAAGAGGACTGTTTCCCCGGGCGGGTTGACGCGGGCGTTGACCCTGCCATTGCCGACGCGCCGGCGCAGGGCGCGCGCCGTCAATGCGCTTCCTTGCGGTTGTGCCGCTGCGAGAAGAGTGCGGCGGCGCCGAAAAACGAGCCGAGGCTCATCAGGGTGACGACCCACATCAGACCCCACCCGTCGGCAAGGAGCGCGCCCGCGATGATCGGCCCGAGCGCCGAACCCGCGCGACCGAGACCCAGCACCAGTCCGGCGCCGGTGGCGCGCAGATAGCTCGGGAAGGACTGGGCGATGATGGCATAGGAACCGACAACCGCTGCGTGACCGGCGAAGCCGGTGAGCGCTGCCGCGGTTTTCAGCCAAGGAAGCTCGTTGGGCGCCTGTCCGAAAAGGAGTATCGCGACGCCGGTTGCCGCAAGCACCGCGGGAACGACCAGGCGATTGTCCAGCCTCAGATTGGCAAGAGTGATCAACAGGCATCCGCACAATCCGCCGGCATTGAGCCATAGCAGCACCGCGACGCCCTCGGCCGGCGCATGCCCCAGATCGACGACGATCGTCGGCAGCCACTTCATCATGAAGTAGATCGAGATCATATGGAGGAAATAGGCGAGTATCAGCATCAGCGTGACGCGCAGATAGCCGCCGCCCACCAGTTGACGGACGAGCCCGCTCGGCCTGTCCGCGTCGGCGATCGCGAGGCGTTCGACCGGCGGATGCCCGAACCGGGACAGGACGACGTTGATGCGCAGGAGCCGGTCCTCTTCGGAGCCGCGCGCCTGGACCAGATAGGCAGGCGTTTCGCACAGGATCGCCCAGCAGAGCGGTATGAGCAGCGCAGTGACCCCCGCGCCGAGGAGAAAGACGGCCGGCCAGTTTCCGGACGCAAGGAATTGGCCCGCCACCGGCCCGCCGAGCAGCGCGCCGACCGGCAGGCCAGAGGCCATCAACGTGACGGCGGCGCCCTTCGCCTTGGCGCTCGATACTTCGGCCGCAACCGCGCTGGCGCAAGACATGACCCCGCCGATGCCAAAGCCGGTGAGAAGGCGAAAAAGGGAAAGGCTTGCAACGCCGCCGGCAAAGGATGCCATGGTCATACCGGTCGCTATCAGGATCAGGCAGCCGATCATCGTCGGCCGGCGTCCCGCAAGGTCGGCAACCCGGCCGAGGAGGACCGAACCGAACGCCATGCCGACCAGTTCCATCGACAGGACCAGACCGAGCATGCGCTTATCGATGCCCCACTCGGCCGCGATCGCGGGTGCTGCGAAACCGATCGAGAGCACGTCATAGCCATCGACCGCGAGAATCAGCACGCAGAGCGCGATAATGAGCTTCTGACGCACGCCCATCGGGGCCTGTGCAATGATATCGCGCGGATCGGCGCCGCGTTGGCCTGCATCTTCCATTCCGCCCCCCTTGATTTTCGGTTCACGCCACGTCGGCGGGCCGTCAGAAACGTCCCGACAGCAGCGTGCCGCAGTCGGGCACGCGGGTGTCGATTCCGAGTTCCTTCATCATCTTCCAGCTCGTGCAAACGGCCGCCGACGTGACCGGGACGCCGAGGCGATCCTCGACCTGCTGGATCGCGGCGAGCGATGGCATCTGCACACAGGCCGAGAGGACGACGGCATCGACGCCTTTCGTGTCGAGGCGTGGATAGATGTCGAGGAGGGCGAGGGGGTCGCGCGCGCCGACCGCAAGATTGTCGGGGATCTCCAGCGCGATATAATCCTGCACCGTTACGCCCTCATTCTCGATATAATCGACGACCATTTTGGTGAGGGGCTGCATATAAGGCGCAATCACCGCGATCTTCTTGGCACCGAGGGCGTCGAGACCCTCGACGAGCGCGCCGGCGCTGGTCACGACGGGCGCGTCGCCGTCATTCTCGCGCGTGCGTTCGCGAAGGCGCGCCTGCGAGACGCGATGATAGCCGTGCCCCATCGACATGATCGCAACCAGACACGCATAGCCCAGCACATCGACCTTTGCGTCGGACAACTCCAGCGCGCAGCGGTCGGAATCGGCGTCCATCGCTTCCAACTCTTCCTTCGTCACTTTCTTCATCCGCATGCGGCTCGAATGAAAGGAGAAGCGCTCGGGCGAAACCTGCTCGCGGGCACGGAAAATGGCGGGTATTTCCCGCTCCATCGTCAGGTTGGAACTGGGGACGATCTGTCCGATCTTGATCATGGCCGGGAAATTCCTTTTCTTAAAATGATGTCGCGTCGGGACGCGGCGCATCCTCGCCCGCGTCGGCGGGTTCGGACCGGTCAGCGAGCCCCGGGAAAAAAATGGCAGATTGCGGCGCCTGGTTCACTTCGAGGCGGAAAATGTCGAAACGATTATAATGGCCGATGATGTCGTGCATCTGCTTTGGCTGGATGCAGCGGTTGAGGTCGATCTCGCCATAAACGATCCCCTCCTCGTCTATCAGCGGCGATCCCACAACACGGCCGTCGGGGCCGATGATGCCCGAAAAGGCGCTCGATTTGCGTTCCAGCATCTGTCTCGCGTTGGGATTGACCGTTTCCATCGCGGTGATGATCTCTTCCGAGATGGTTGAGGTCGCGACGATGGTGAAGACTTTGCCCTCGAACGAATGCGCCGAGGCGCGCAGGCGGATCGCTTCGGCCATATCATAGTCGGGCGGCGCGACCGGGAGCGAGATATAGCTTGCTGCATGAATGAGTTCGCCTTGCGCGAGCAGGGCGAAGCGCGCGAGGGTATTGGTATTCTCGCCGCAGGCGAGCCCTCCGAGCGGCCCCAGTTCCGTATCATAGACCTTGAGCGATGACCCATCGCCGCCCGCCCAGGTCATCTTTTCGGCCCAGGTGGGCACCAGCTTGCGGTGCTTGCCGATGATGGCGCCGTCGGAACCGATGAAGACCAGCGTATTGTAAAGCGTTCCCAGCGAAACAGGACTGCGTTCGTTGACCCCGATGACGACATGCACCTTGTGCGCCGCCGCCGCCTCGCACACCCGCGCGATTTCGGGACCCGGAATGAGGATCGAGGCCTTGACCAACTTCTCGAACCAGGGGCTTCCCGTGACCGGATCCGAGATCCACGACCAATAGGGATAGCCCGGGATGAAGACTTCCGGGAACACGACCAGCTTCGCGCCGCCCGCCGCCGCCTCGCGAATCGACGAGGCGGCGATTTCCGCTGTCGCCATCGCATTCAGAAAGGCGGGAGCCTTTTGGACGGCGGCGGCGGTAAAGCAGGGCAGTTCGCCGGTTGGAATCATCGATCGATCTTTCTTGATTGTAGACGGCGTTCCGGCCGCGCGGGCATTTGGCAATCGGGCGCAGGAGCAAAGCAACGGGAAACGACCGGTCTCGCGCCGGCCGCTTCCGTTCGGTGCCCGCCGGGGTGGGTCAGACGGGCTGTGGCTCGACCTGATACTGGATGTTGGGCAAGGCCTTGATCAGCAGGATATCGGTGTTGTCTTCCAGGCCGATCTCGCGATGCTCGTCTCCGGGCTCGACGCAATAATAGTCGCCCGGGCCGCACTCGCGATCCTCGATCGAGCAGTGGAGTCTGCCCGACAGGACGAAGACCTGAACCCAGCTGTCATGGCGGTGCATGCCAAGGTCCTGACCCTTGTACATCCGCACCACCGACGTCTGGAACCCCATGCCATCATATAGGACGGCGCGGGGGATAGCATGGCCGACGGCGGAATCGTCCTTAAACTCGCGCTCGTTTTTCATCACATATTTTGTCATTTTCCGTCTCCTCTGCAAATCGCTTCGCAGTGCCTGCCGCCGATCGGCAAGGCCGTGACGCGAAGCGCATCTTCTTTCGTTTCGCGAGCAGCGCCGTCGATGGCGGTCTGCCGCATACTACTTCATTTTGATTGCAGTTGCACGTATGTCGTCCCGCGATGAAGGCGGGGCTAGCGCGCGTCCTCTCATGAAAAATAGATCGCCTTGGTCTCCAGATAGGGTTCGAGGCCTTCGGGACCCGCTTCCCGGCCGATGCCCGATTGCTTGTAGCCGCCGAAAGGAATTCCGGGATCGACCTGCAACCCGTTGATGCTGATGTTTCCGGTGCGGACCTGCCGGGCGATTGCCTCGGCGCGCGCGAGATCGCGCGAAAAGACCGTGCCGCTCAGCCCGAAATTGCTGTCGTTGGCGATCCGGACCGCGTCGGCGTCATCGTCATAATCGATGATGCACACGACAGGCCCGAAGACTTCTTCCTGCGCGACGCGCATGTCGCTCGTCACGCCTTCGAAGATCGTCGGTTCGATAAAATAGCCACGGTTGAAGGCCGTCGACGCGCTGCCGCCGATGACGGCGCGCGCGCCCTCCTGTTTCGCGATGTCGATATAGTTCAGCACGCGGTCGCGCTGCACTGCGCTTGCGACGGGGCCCATGAAGGTCGAAATCTCCCAGGGATCGCCCAGCGTCTTGCTCGCCATGGTGTCGGCATAGGCTTCGACGATTTCCTTGTGCCGGCTGCGCGGGACGAGGACGCGCGTCTGCGAAAAGCAGACCTGCCCCGCCAGCGGCATGGTGAAGGGCAGGGCGGTTTCGAGCCAAGCGGAAAGATCGGCGTCCTCGCAGAGGATCGAAGCCGATTTACCCCCGAGTTCCAGGCTGACCCGGGCAATCCGGTCGGCGCACACCGCGGCGATATGCCTCCCCGCCGCAACCGAGCCGGTAAAGCTGACCTTGTTGATCTGCGGCTGGCGGATCAGCCAATCGCCCGTCTCGCGGCCGGCAGGAACAATATTGACGACGCCCGCCGGGATTCCGGCCGCTTCGACGCATTCGGCGATGATCAACGCGTCGATCGGAGATTCGGGGCTCGGCTTGACCACGACGGTGCAGCCGGCAAGGAGCGCCGGCGCGAGCTTCTGCGTCAGCAGGAACAGCGGCGAGTTCCAGGGAACGATCAGCGCGCAGACCCCAACGGGTTCGCGGATGACCTTGGCATAGCCGAACTGGGTCTTGCGTTCTTCTTCGAAGGTGAAACTCTCGGCCAAGCCCGCGAAAAAGTCGAAATGGGCCGGCGCCGAAGGCACGAAGCCCTCTGACATCCACATGGGCGCGCCGATCTGGGCGGGCCAAAGGCGTTTCAGGAGCGGCAGGCGTGCGCGAATCTCGTCAGCAACGCGGCGCAGATAGGCCGCACGCTCTGCCGGCGTCAGTCGCGGCCAGGGGCCGGCCTGGAACGCGAGGTCGGCTGCATCTACCGCCTTGGCCATATCGGCGATCGAGCCGGCTGGAACCTGCGCCTGGACTTCCTCGGTGACGGGCGAGACCAGCGAGATTAACGCATCCGTTTCCGGAAATACCCATTGCCCGCCTATGTAGAAGCGGCCGCGGACATTCGAGGAAAGTTCCTCTTCGGCCCGGAATCGATCTGCAATCTCCACGATTTTCTCCTCTACCCTTGTTGATCTAGCTGTTGCGCGACCGCACCGCACGCGGTGGAGCGCGCGGCAGGCGCCCACTCGGTGAAGTCGGGGCGCAGCATTTTGAACTGGTCGGTCGAACGCAGGTACCAGCCGGCACCATGCATGCGCGAGACAAGGCGCATGGCGTCTGTATCGACATGGAAACGCTCGGTATCGATCAGGCGGTCGTCGATATGGAAATGATGGACCCGCCCAAGAAATATGGTCGCGCCTCCGACGTCGACCTGCTCGAACAGCCGGCATTCCATAGCGACGGGCGCCGAGGCGATGCGCGGCGGCGCGACATTCACCGAAGGGCTTGTCGCGATAGCGCCATGCTCGATTTCGTCGAAATCGGGCGGACCATCGATGCTGGTGAAATTCATCGACGCCGCGTCGGCCTCGGAGACGAGGTGGACAACGAACTCGCCGCGATCGAGAATATTCCGCGCCGTATCCTTGAGGCTCCCGTCGGCGCGGCGAACGATGCCGAGGACGATGAGCGGCGGATCCGAGCTCATCATGTTGAAGAAGCTGAACGGCGCTGCGTTGGCGTGCCCGTCCGCCGATAGCGAGGTGACCCACGCGATCGGCCGCGGGGTGATTGCAGCGCTCATGAGCTTGTAGCGATCGGCCGCGCTCGTCTGGGAGAAATCATATTCCATCAGCGCCTCGCAGACTGCTGCTGGTTGCGCGGGCGCGCTCGCGTGCCGGCGCCTGGCGCGTTCGAAGGCATGCGCGAATCATGCCTCGCGCAGCCTGCGCCCCCGCCTGCAATGCCGTGACTTTCCATGATTCCTGGTCCTTCAGCAGCGAGTGCGGGGGAGCGATGGCGACGAAGCCACTCTAGTTGCATTTGACACTCCCGCCAAGATATTTTAAGTCTATAGTAATTTCGTTGCGGAGAATCCGATGTCGACGGCAAGTTTTGACCAATATCGCGAGGATGTGGCCGGCCGCGCCAATGTTGCCGACACCCCCGAGCTCGTCGCCTATTACAAGAGGCTCGGAGAGCTCGGCACCGGCGCGCTATGGACCGTCGCCAACAAGATCGAACCATGGGAACCGGTCTCGACGTCCGTCCCGATGCTCTGGCGCTACCGCGACCTGCGCGCCGACGTGCTGAAGGCGCTCGATCTCGTCACCCCGGAACAGGCCGGTCGGCGCGTCGTCTATCTCGAAAACAAGGGGCGCAGCGATGTCGTCGCGGCCGTAGGCTGGCTCTATTCGGGCCTTCAGGTGATGGCGCCGGGCGAGTGCGCTTCGAGCCACCGCCACAGCGCCAGCGCGCTACGCTTCATCATGGAAGGGAGCGGAGCGTTCACCAATGTCGACGGACACAAGATGACGCTGGGCGCGAATGATTTTGTGCTGACGCCGAACGGCACCTGGCACGAACATGGCGTTGCCGAGGACGGCACCACCTGCATCTGGCAGGACGGTCTCGACATTCCGTTGATGAACGCACTCGAGACGAATTTCTACGAGGTTCATCCCGATCTCAACCAGGCCGTCGCATACCCGGTCGACGACAGCAGCGCCGCATGGGCCGGAGCCGGTTTGCGTCCCGCCGGAGTGGCATGGACGAAGCGCTATTCGCCGCTGCTGAAATATGAGTGGGCCCCGACTTACGATGCGCTCACCCGCTATGCGCGCGCGACCGACGGTTCGCCCTTCGATGGGGTGTGCATGGATTATGTCAATCCCGATACCGGCGGACCGGTCATGCAGACGATCGGCGCGACGATGCAGCTGCTGCGACCCGGCGAACGCACCAAGGCACACCGCCAGACCGGCAACTTCGTCTATCAGTGCGCGAAGGGAAGCGGCTGGTCGGTCATCAACGGCCAGCGCTTCGACTGGCAGGAGCGCGATATCTTCGTCGTGCCGGCCTGGATGTATCACGAACATGCAAATGCTTCGGACAGCGAGGACGCTTGCCTGTTCAGTTTTCACGATCTGCCCGTCATGCGCGCGCTCGGCGTGTACCGCGAGGAAGCCCTCGGCGAAAACGACGGACACCAGCCCATCCTCGCCTGATCGCCAGATCCCCTATTTTCCTTCGAAAGGAGTCCCATGCGTCTCGTCACCTATCGTGCCACCGTCGAAACCGAAGCCCGCCTCGGGGCGCTTTCGGGCGATCTTGTCGTCGACCTACAGCGTCTCGGCGCGGCGAGGGGCGTGCCGCTTCCCGCCTCCATGCTCGAATTCATCGACCTCGGGCCGCAAGCGGTCGCGATAGCGAACGGGCTCGTCGAAGAGGCCGCTGGCCTGTTTCCGGTCGGCACCGCGCTCCCGCTGTCGAATGTCCGCCTGCTCGCGCCGATTCCGCGTCCGCGCAAGAATATCTTCGGCATCGGGCTCAACTATACCGAGCATGTTGCCGAGTCCGCAAAGACGCTCGACACCTCGGCCGATCTCCCCAAGCAGCCGGTGATCTTCTCCAAGCCGCCGACGACGGTGATTGGTCCCGACGAGCCGATCCTGCACGATGCGACAATTACCCAGCAACTCGACTGGGAGGTCGAGCTTGCCGCAATCGTCGGACGAACCGCCAAGCGGGTCCGTCGCGAGGATGCGCTCTCCTATGTCTTCGGTTACACCGTCCTCATCGACATGAGCGCGCGCGACTGCCGCCGCGCCGGACAGTGGATCTATTCGAAGGGGCAGGACAGCTATGCGCCGATGGGTCCGGTGGTGGTGACCGCCGATGAAATTCCCGATCCGCAGACGCTCGACCTCTGGCTCACCGTTAACGATGTCGAAAAGCAGCGCAGCAACACCGCCTATATGCTCTTCAAGGTCGACGAACTCATTGCCGACATCTCTCGCGGCATCACCCTCGAGCCGGGCGACATCATCGCGACCGGGACGCCGGCCGGCGTCGGGGCGGGGCGCGATCCGCAGGAATGGCTGTGGCCCGGCGATGTCGTTGTTGCCGCCGTCGAAGGCATTGGAACCCTGCGTCACCCGGTCGTTAAAGCTAGCTAACGGTCCCGGAACGCACAGGGCCTGCCGGCAACCGCCGGCAGGCCCCTTTTTTGCCTTTGGCAGACGGTGAAGCAAGCCGCGGGCGGCGGAAAGTCGGGCCGCCGCAACTGTTTTGCACGATGATCCAAGAAACGCGCGATTGGCGAAATCATGCGCCGTCGCCGACCGCCGGGACGGCCTGTGCAGGCGGCGTTTCGAACGATGCCGTATCTGGATAGATGCTGCGGGATTCGCTCATGGTGCCGCGTTGAAGGCTGGGCGTAACTACTGTTGAATAGGCTGCAGAAGAGAGAGATGCCGTTGTGATTTGCGCGATTCCGCGTCGCGCAGATGTCGGCAAGGTGCGGCGATCGGTCCGTCGTCGCCAGATGCGCCACCCGCAAGGTCTCTCAAGGATTGGGATATGGAAAACACAACGACGCTAAGAGAAATGAAAATCGCGGGCATCCGCGACGTCGCTCGCGACATTCGGGAAATCGAGCTTGTTCCGGTCGACGCCGCGCCGCTCGATAATTTCTCTGCGGGCGCCCATATCGAATGCGCGGTCATCCTGCCGGACGGCTCGCCGGGCCTGCGCGCTTATTCACTTGTCAATGCGCCGGGTGAAACGGATCGATACCGCGTCGCCGTCGCGCGAAGCGCCGACAGTCGCGGCGGGTCGGCTTTCATGCACAGGCTTGAGGTGGGGGGTACGCTCCAGGTTGGCCGCGCGCGCAATGATTTTCCGTTGCTGCTGTCCGCCTCGCAATCGCTACTCGTCGCCGGCGGCATCGGCGTGACGCCGATCCTCGCGATGGCGCGTACTCTGGCGCATACCGGGCGGCCCTTCCAGCTCCATTATGTGGGGCGCGAACGCGCGCTGATGGCCTATGCCGACGAAATCGAGGCAATGGACGGCGCGTCGGTCGTGACCGATGGCGGCGACCCGGCGCAGGGCCTCGATCTTGCCGCGCTCCTGAAGGATCCGCCGCCGGCATGTCATCTTTATGTTTGCGGTCCGCGCCCGCTGATCGAGGCGACGCTCGCCGCGGCGCGCGCTGCCGGCTGGACCGATCGTCAGCTTCATTTCGAACTGTTCGGCGGCGAGGCGCCGCTCAGCGGCGACCGGCCGTTTACGGTCGAATTCGCGCTTAGCGGCCAGAGCGCCGAAGTCGGCGTGGGCCAGACGATCCTCGACGTCATGGAGGAATTGAACCTCGACCCGATATTCGACTGTCGCCGCGGTGAATGCGGGGTCTGCGTCGTCGATGTCATTTCGGGCGAGCTCGACCACCGCGACATGAATCTCAGCGAGCGCGAAAAAGGCGCCGGCAAATTGATCTGCACATGCGTGTCGCGCGCCAAGGGCGATCGCATCGTAATCAACGCCTGACCAGAAACAGGAAATAGGGAGTTCCCCATGGCAATTGATCTGAACAATATCGGAGCCCTCGTCGAAGAGGATCAGGTACACAAAGCTGTCTATACCGACGCGGATGTCTTCGATCTCGAAATGGACAGGATTTTCGGCCACGCTTGGGTCTATGTCGGCCACGAAAGCCAGATCCCCAACACCGGCGACTACCACCAGGCTTTGATCGGGCGCGAGTCGGTCGTGCTGATTCGCGGCGAAGACGGAAAAGCCCATGTTCTGTACAACCGTTGCCCGCACAAGGGCGCGGCACTTGTCGTCAATCCTTGCGGCAATGCCGGCCGTTTCCTCCGCTGCCCGTTTCATGGCTGGAACTTCCGTTGCGACGGCCGGCTGCTGTCGGTCCCGGCGCGCGAAGGATATGAGGACACCCGGCTCGACACGCGCGACCCGCAATATTCAGTGAAGCGCGTCGCGCGCTATGCATCGTACCGCGGCTTCGTATTCGCCAGCCTTGCCGAAGACGGACCGTCGCTCGAAGAATTTCTGGGCGGAATCAGCCTCTCGATCGACAATTTCTGCGACCGGGCGCCCGAAGGCGAAGTCGAGGTCTCGGGCGGGGTCTTCCGTGTCAGGCAGCGGTCGAACTGGAAGATTTTCTTCGAGAACCTCAATGATACGTCGCATCCGATGGTGACCCACGAAAGTTCAGTCAACGCGGCGCGCGCCAAATATAAGAGCCTGCCGGAGGGCTCCGAAATGCCCTTCCAGCTCCACATCATCGAGGGCAATGGCGAACCCTATGATTTCTGGGGCGCGCTTGAAATGGTCGCCTACGATCATGGCCACAGCTATATGGGCGCCATCTTCATGCCGCCGACCGACCGTATCTCGCTCGAGCATCAGGCGTCGCTGGAGGCGGTCCACGGGGCAGAAAAGGCACGCGAGATCCTGGCGGTCCAGCGGCACAACTCGGTCATCTACCCCAGTTGTTCGCCGCACACGTCGTTTCAGCAGCTGCGCGTCATCCGCCCGATCTCGGTCAATGAAACGATGGTGGAAATCTACACCTTCCGCCTCAAGGGCACCTCGGACGAATTTTATCAGCGTTCGGTGGCATACGCCAATATCGTCAACTCACCCTCGTCCAACGTGATGCCCGACGATATCGAAGTCTATGCCCGCTGCCAGGAGGGTCTCCAGACCGATGGCGGCGACTGGGTCAGTCACCACCGCGAAGCGGGCCGCGAAAAGGCCGAAGGTGATGGCCGATATACGGCGGGCGGCCTCAGTGAATTGCCGATGCGCAACCAGTTCCGCGCCTGGGCGGGTTATATGACGAAGGAGGCTTGAGCGATGGCAACGATGGTTTCGACGCAAGCTGACATCGGCCGCGTTTCGCAATTCCTGTATGAGGAGGCCGCACTGCTCGACCAGCGCCGCTGGTTCGACTGGATGGACCTGTTCGCCGAAGGCGCGATGTACTGGGCGCCGCTCACCCCCGACCAGCCCGATCCGATCAACCATGTGTCGCTGTTCTACGAGGACGCGATGATGCGCGAAGTGCGCGCCCGCCGGCTTGAAGAACAGCGGGCCTGGTCGCAGCAACCGCTGGTGCAGGCCGCCCGCATCGTCGGCAATATTCGCCTGGGCGAACCCGAGCAGGACGGCGAGATACTGGTGCGCTCGACCTTCATCATGGCCGAGAGCCGGATCCCCTTCCATCGCCAGATCGCAGGCTTCTACACGCACCGCCTGGTCGAGCGGGAAGGCCGCTTCCTGATCGCGCAGAAGCGGGTCGATATTATCGACAGCGAAGGCGTTCACGGCAATTTCGAAGGCTTTTTGTGAGCCACACGGTCCTGCTCGCGCTGCATTACCAGAATGAGGTGATGCACGGGGCAGGCCGGATTCGCCTCGGGACCCGCGACGACACGCGGCGGGCTGAGCTGGTAGCGGCGGCGCACGCCTTGCTGGCGGGCGCCCGCGCCGCGTCGGTGCCGGTCGTCCATGTGCGGATCGCCTTCCCGAAGGGGCACGAAGGCGTGCTGACGAACGCACCGATCTTTCGCAATGTCGTAGCGTCCGGCGCGATGGAAGAGGGGAGCTGGGGCGCCGAATTCTTCGACGGGCTGGAACCGCGCGGCGGCGAAGCGGTGGTGACGCACGGCCGCGTCAACGCCTTTTTCGAATCATCGCTCGAAGAAACATTGCGCGGGCTCGATGCGGGGCGGCTGATCGTCGCGGGCGTTGCCACCAATTCGGTGGTCGAGCACAGCGTGCGGCATGCCGCCGACATGGGCTATGACGTCGTTGTGGCCGCCGACGCTTGCTCTGCCGCCGACCCGGCTGTCCATGCGGCCGCGCTTTTCAACCTGTCGCTCGTCGCCGAAGTTTCGGCGGTCGATGACATATTTCCGGGAGTTGCGGCATGAAGGATCTCGAAGGGCGCACCGCAATCGTGAGCGGCGCGACACAGGGGCTGGGGCTCGCCATCGCCCATGCGCTGCACGCGGCCCAAGTCAATGTCGTGATGCTCGGTCGCGGTGAAGCGACAGGGCTGGCGGCAGCGGCGGAAGTCGGGGAGCGGGCCTTGTTCGTGCAAACCGACATCGGGAGCGACGCGGATATCGACGCCGCGGTGAACGCCGCGCTCGCGCGTTTCGGCCGCGTGGACATGTTGATCAACAATGCCTGCATCTATGTCGACCGCGGGCTGGACTCCACGCGCGAGGAGTGGCTGGGGACGCTGAACGTCAACTTGGTCGGCGCGGCGATCCTGACGCAGAAAGTGGCCCCGCATCTGCCGGACGGCGGGGGCGTCATCGTCAACATCACCAGCGTCGGCGGAAAATTCGGCGCGGCGGGCCGTGCTCTTTATCCCGCGTCGAAAGCGGGTCTCGCGCAATTCACCCGTAACGCAGCGGCGACTTTGGCGCCGCGCGGCATTCGCGTCGTCTCGGTGACGCCCGCCTGGACATGGTCGCCGGCGTTGGAGGCCCGTGCGGGCACGATGGAACGCGCCGACCGCGTGGCGGCGCGCCTTCACCCGCTTGGACGGGCCGGTCGCGGCGACGACGTCGCCGACGTCGTGCTGTTCGCCTGTTCAGACGGCGCGCGCTTCATCACGGGCACCGAAATCTCCGTCGATGGCGGATTTACCATGCTGGGCCCTGACCAGGGACGAAGCCCGGCAGCCTGGTTCGAGGAGGCAGGGCAATGACCAGCTACGACGTGATCATCATCGGCAGCGGCATCAACTCGCTCGTCTGCGCGGCCGAACTGACTCAAAAAGGGCGCAAGGTGCTCGTGCTCGAACGCGAGGCTGTGGCCGGGGGCTGTATCCGCACCGAGGAAGCGACACTGCCGGGATTTCGGCACGATCTTTTTTCCATGTCTTACCCGCTGTTCGTCACAACGCCTTTCTACCCGAAACTGAAGCCGCTGCTCGATGCGGAAGGGGTCAGCATGGTCAATGCGACGCTGCCGACAGGCGTGTTGCTCCCTGACGGGCGGTCGCTGGTCTTTCGGCAGGATCGCGATGCCAACCGGGCGGCGTTTGCGACGCTCGGTGCCAAGGACGGCGACGCACATGTCAACGCCATGCGGGGCATCGAAGCCGAAGCGCCTTTGCTCTTCGGCCTTTTGGGCAATGAGCCGCGTTCGGCCGCGACGGTCAAGCTGCTGGCGAAAGCTGGCTGGTCCAAGGGGATCGACGGCATGGCGCACTTTGGCGCCGACGCGCTTGTTTCGGTGCGCGACTGGCTCGAACAGACGTTTGATTCCGACCTTATCCATGCCTTGATGGCCCCTTGGGTTCTCCATGTCGGGCTTGGTCCCGAAAGCAGCTTTTCGGCGATGATGGCAAAGGTCGTGATGTTCACCCTCGAGGCCGCGGGACTGCCCTTTGTCGAGGGGGGCAGCGACCGGATCGTCGGGGCCTTTACCCGCATCATCGAAAACGGCGGCGGCGCCGTGCTCCGCGACTGCGATGTCGCGCGCATCGACGTCGCGGGCGGCCGGGCGACGGCGGTTCGCACGACCGACGGCCGCCGCTTCGAGGCGCGGCGGGCCGTCGCCGCCAATGTCACCCCGGGGCAGCTATATGGCCGCCTGCTCGACACCGATCTGGTCCCTGAGCCGGTGGCTGTCCGCGCCGCCGCCTATCGTTTCGGCCGGGCCGACATGCAAATCCATCTTGCCCTGTCGGAGCCGGTGCGCTGGGCCGATCCCGAATTGGCGAAGGTGGGGCTGCTTCACCTGACGAGCGGTCTGGACGCCGTCTCTCGCGCGGTCAACGAGGCCGACCGGGGGCTGCTTCCGGCCGAAGGGACGATCGTTGTCGGGCAACCGGCCGATGCCGATCCCAGTCGTTGCCCGCAAGGAAAGTCGATCCTGTGGATCCAGCTCCAGGAGTTGCCGCGCGCCATTCGCGGCGATGCCGCGGGGGTGATTGATGCGCCCGCCGATGGCCGATGGGACGACCGGACGGCCGCGGCCTACGCCGAGCGTATCCTCGATCGGATCGAAGCGCATGTTCCCGGCTTCCGCGCTACGATCCTCGGCCGCAAGATATACGGTCCGCACGACCTCGAGGCGCATAATATCAATCTCGTCGGAGGCGATCCCTATTCGGGGGTCTGTTCGATCGACCAGTTTCATCTGTTCAGACCCTTCGCCGGCAGCCGCAACCACGCCACGCCCGTGCGCGGGCTTTATCATATGGGCGCCTCGACCCATCCGGGACCCGGGTTGAGCGGGACATCGGGATTTATGGTGGCACAGGCGATCGGCTGATCAGGGGAGGTGGATCGTAAGCCGCCCGCGCGACGAGTCCCGTTCGGCGGGGCTCGGGCAACGGCATTGCACCCTCGCCCATAGATGCTAAGATGCAGGCGCGGACGCGCCTATGTTTCGTGCGTCCAACTTTTGAAACGGGTCTCGCTGGACCGCCGTCGCGTTTGATGCTGATCGGTGACCTGCCGGCCCGGTGGGGACGGCATGGCTTCATTGCACAGTTTTCGCCGCGAACTTCGCCGGATGGATCACGGGCGTGTCCTCTTGGGCACGGACGTCGGCCAGATCTGCGAAAATGTCGCGTCGGCGCTCGCGCCCCACCAGATGGAGCTGCGCGGACGCACGCTGCCCGAAAAGGCCGCGATGAGCCGCTTGCGCGTCGGAGATCTCGATCTTGTCAAGCTGCGCTACGGGTCGGACGTCGCGATCTGGCCCGAGCCGTCGAACGAGTTTCTTTTGCTGCAGTTCGTGCTGTCGGGACGCGTCGAGGTTGAGCATGAGGGCACGCTAACCGTCGGGAACGAGGGGCAGGGGCTCATCATAGAAGCGCTCGATCATCGTCACCTCCGCTTGTCGGCCGATTGCGAGCAGCTGATCATCCCCGTGCGCCGATCGACGATTTCACGCGCGATCGAGGTTCTCACCGGTCGGCCCGCTCCGGCCCGCTACGGTTTTGACCAGAGCTTCGACCTCGGTCAGCCGTCGGGTGCCTCGCTGCTCTGCCTTGCCCGCTACTTGCTCCTTTGCCCGCCCGGTATCGCTTCGTCGGGCTCGCCGATCGGCACCCTGGCGGCCGATCTTCTCGCAAATCACCTGATCCTCGCGCATCGCGGTGCCGGTTCGCTCGAACCGAAGAGCGCCGCCGCGCCCTATCCTGTGGTGAGGGCCGAGAAATATATGCGCGAAAACTATGCCTTGCCGATCTCCATCAACGACCTGGCCAGCCACGCGGGCGTCAGCCCGCGGACCTTGTCGTCGGCGTTTCGCCGCTTTCGCGGGGTCAGCCCGATGGAACGGCTGCGCGAACTTCGCCTCGAGCAGGTGCGTGCCTCGCTGAGCGACGGCAGCGCCGTGACGGTCGCGCATGCCGCGGCGATGGCCGGCTTTCCACACGCGGGGCGCTTTTCGGAAATTTATCGGCAGCACTTCGGCGAAAGCCCGAACGTCACCCTGGCCAAGGCGCGAACGAACTGAAGGGTTCGCGGCGGACGACCGGACCCCGAAGCCCGGCGCCTTTGACAACCGCGTCCGTCTTAATCGTCCAGATTGGCATGCATCCGATTGAGCAGGTCCAGAAGCTTGTTGAATTCGGGCTCTTCGATGTCGGCGATGAGCTTGCGGTAGACCGGCGCTGCCGCCTCGCGTGCGTTCACCGTTTTGGCCCGGCCCAGCGGCGATAGCGAGACTTCGGTGACCCGCGCATCCTGGCGACTCGGTGCCGCGCGAACGAACCCCGCGGCCTCCATCCGCTGGACGATGCGCGTCATTGTCGACAGCGGAATGACCGCCGCGGTGGCGATATCGCGAACGCTCCGCGGCGACGCTTCGCCGAGGATCATCAGAACGCGCCAGCTCGGAATGTCGAGGCCGAGCTTCTGCAATTCGCGCCCGATGACCTTGTTGTAGCGCCCGACCAGCCGGTTGAGCAGGTAAAAGGGATATTGGGCCACCTGGAATGCGGGGGTCCCCGGGTCGGCCAAGATTCGGTTGTCCAAGTCGATCATCCTTCGGCGCCGCCCCATATCGTCAACACCCGCGCCACGCAACGCGCTTCGGATATTGGTTGCATCTGCACGTAAATTGCGGCAGGTTGATAATTGCTCCCGGCGCGACGGAGCAGACTGTGGTTCGCGGTGCCGGGGCTAAGGAGGAGAGGGAAGGTGGCCGAACGTTCGTTCAAGAAAGAGGTCGAGAAGCTCCGCCTCGGCAATGGCGAAATCTTCGAAGGCGAGGGGATCCTTGCCGTGACAAAGGCGCTGTTGCAATCGGGTGTCGCCTATGTCGGCGGATATCAGGGCAGCCCGATCAGTCACTTGATGGACGTGTTTTCCGACGCCGACCCACTCTTGCGCGAACTGGGCGTCCATTTCGAATCCAATGCAAGCGAAGCTTCGGCCGCGGCCATGCTCGCGGCATCGGTCAACTATCCGCTGCGTGGCGCGGTGGCCTGGAAGTCGGTCGTCGGCACCAATGTCGCATCCGACGCGCTGTCGAACATTGCCTCGGGCGGTGTGACCGGCGGCACGCTGATCATCATCGGCGAAGATTATGGCGAGGGATCGTCGATCATGCAGGAGCGCACCCACGCCTTTGCGATGAAATCGCAGATGTGGCTGCTCGATCCGCGTCCGAACCTTACCAGCATTGTCGATATGGTGGAAAAGGGCTTTGCGCTGTCAGAGGCGTCGAATACGCCGGTGATGCTCGAAATGCGCGTCCGCGCCTGCCACATGACGGGCGAATTCGTCGCCAAGGACAATCGTCGTCCGCCGCTGACGGTGGGCGAGGCCGCACAAAACCCGGTGCGCGACGTCGATCGGATCGTGCTTCCGCCCGCCAACTTCCTGCACGAGCATGAGAAGATCGAGAAGCGCTGGCCGGCGGGCATCCGCTTCATTGCCGAGAATCATTTCAACGAATGGTTCGGGCCCGAAACCGACGATATCGGCATCATCGTTCAGGGGGGGCTCTATAATTCGCTCAACCGGGCGCTCGAAATCGCGGGTTTGTCGGATGCCTATGGCGCCAGCCGCGTGCCGATTTACTGCCTCAACGCCGTCTACCCGCTTATCCCCGACGAGGTGCGCTCCTTCTGTGCCGGCAAGACCGCGGTGCTCGTCGTCGAGGAAGGGCAGCCCGAGTTCATGGAGCATGAGCTCAATACGATGATGCGCCGCGCCGATCTGCAGACGCGAATTGTCGGCAAAGACATCCTGCCGCGCGCTGGCGAATATTCGGCGCAGGTTCTCTATGACGGCGTTGTCGAATTTCTGCGGCAATGGGCGCCGGCCCGCGTACCGGCCGGCATGGCGGTTCTTCCGCCCGAACCCGAACTGGCTGGGCAGGTCCCCCCCCGGCCGGCGGGGTTCTGCACCGGTTGCCCCGAACGCCCGATCTTTTCGGCGATGAAGCTGGTCCAGGAAGAGCTCGGCGATTTTCACGTTTCGGCCGACATCGGCTGCCATCTTTTTTCGATCCTGCCGCCGTTCCATATTGGCAACACGACGATGGGTTATGGGCTGGGCACCGCGGGCGCATCGGCGTTCAAGCCGTCCGAAGGGGCAGGCGCGAAGCGCGCGATCGCCATGATGGGCGATGGCGGCTTCTGGCACAACGGCCTGACGTCGGGTATCGGAAATGCCGTGTTCAACCAGGACGACAATGTCACGATCATTGTCGATAACGGCTATTCGGCGGCGACCGGGGGGCAGGATGTCCTTTCTTCGCAGGCCGAAAATGCGACGCGCACGACGAACAATCCGATCGAAAAGGCGCTTCGCGGTCTGGGGATCACCTGGGCACGCACATTGACGCGAACCTATGACGTGACGCGGATGCGCGACACGCTGCGCGAGGCGCTGACCAGCCCAGAACGCGGGCCAAAGGTGATCGTCGCCCAGTCGGAATGCATGCTCAACAAACAGCGCCGCATCAAGCCGCTGATGGCCAAGGCCGTGTCCGAAGGCAAGCGCGTCGTGCGCGAGCGTTTTGGTGTCGATCCGGAAACCTGCACCGGCGATCATGCCTGCATCCGTTTGTCGGGTTGTCCGTCCTTGTCGATCCGCGCGAATCCCGATCCGCTACGCGAGGATCCCGTCACGCATATCGATAACAGCTGCGTCGGATGCGGCAATTGCGGTGAAGTCGCGCATGCCGCCATCCTGTGCCCGTCCTTTTACAAGGCCAGCATCACCGCCAATCCGGGGCGTTGGGAAAAAATTGGCCGCCGTTGGCGCGCCGCGCTGATCGGATGGTCGCAGTCGCGTCATGCCCGAGCGCTTGCGGCGAGGTCGTTCTGATGACACAGAATATCGAAAGCGGCCGTGACCGCATCACCGTCGCGATCCTCGCACTCGGCGGCCAGGGCGGCGGCGTGCTGGCCGACTGGATCATCCATCTGGCGAACAGCAACGGCTATATCGCGCAGGGCACGTCGGTGCCCGGGGTTGCCCAGCGCACCGGATCGACGGTCTATTATATCGAGATGATCCGGCGATCGGCCGCGTCGTCGAACGCGCCGCCGCCCGTGCTGGCGATGATGCCGATGCCGGGCGATGTCGACATCGTGCTCGCCGCCGAACTCGCCGAGGCGGGGCGTGCAATCCTGCGGGGCTTTGTAACGGAGGATCGGACGACGCTGATCGGATCGACGCACCGCGTCTATGCCATCTCCGAAAAATCGGCGCTAGCCGATGGTACGGCGTCGAGTCAGCGCATCCGCGAAGCGGCCGAGCGGCGCGCGAAGCGCTTTATCGGATTCGACATGGAAGAGGCGTCGGTCCGCGCGCGAAGTGTCATCAGTTCGGTTTTGTTCGGTGCGCTCGCGGGCTCGCAAGCGCTTCCGTTCGACCGTGAGATGTTCGAAGAAGCGATCCGTCACGGCGGCAAGGCGGTCGCGTCGAATTTGAAGGGCTTCAGCGACGGAGCCGATCTGGCCCGGACCCGCCGCGAGGAAATCGAGATTGCGTCGGCGCCCCCCGCGCCGACGACCGAGAGTGGCCGGGCGCTTGCCGACCGTATTGCGCGGGACTTTGATCCGGCGCTGCATGCGACATTGTTATACGGTGTCGCAAAGCTGATGGATTATCAGGACCGGGCTTATGCCAATCTCTATCTCGACCGCGCCGCGACGGTGGCGGTGCTCGACGATGGCCGCGACGGTCGCAAGCTGAGCGTCGAGGCCGCACGCTACCTCGCGCTCTGGATGGGCTATGAAGATACGATCCGCGTCGCCGATCTCAAGATCCGGCAAACGCGCCTGCAGCGCGTCGAGCAAGAAGTGCAGTTGAAGGATGATCAGACGCTGCGCGTCACCGAATATATGCATCCGCGATTGCAGGAAGTGTGCGAAACCATGCCGGCTGCGATCGGTCGGGCCATTCTGGCGCGCCCGCGTCTGCGGGCCTGGTTAGAGCCTTTTTTCCGCAAGGGGCGCCATGTCGAGACGACCGGCCTGCGCTGGCATGTCGCGTTGCGTCTGCTCGCATCGATGCGCGGGATTCGCCGGTCCACGCTGCGCTATCGGGACGAACAGCAACGGATCGAGGAATGGCTCGGCCTCGTGCGCGCGACCGCGCTGACCGACAGCGCCGCGGCTGCGGAGATCGCGATGCTGCCCAAGCTCATCAAGGGCTATAGCGATACGTTCGAGCGCGGTTTGGCCCGCTACCAGCGTATATCTGCTGCGGTTCCAGCGGTGCTGCGCGCGCCCGAGGCCTCGGACCGCATCGCCGCGCTGCGCGCTGCGGCGCTTGCCGACGACAAGGGGCGGGCGCTCGACACCCTGCTGGCGGCCGAAGCCTGAGAGCTTCAGCCGCCCGCGGGGCGAGGCCGGCCGCGATCAGCTGGGGATCAGCGCGAGGACGCGCAGTGGGCTTCCCGATCCGTCGCGAATTTTGAGCGGCGGACAGATCAGGATCGTCCCCGTTGCCGGCAGGCGGTCGAGATTTTCAAGGCATTGCAGTCCCATCCGGCCCGCACCGTGAAGCAGCGTGTGCGCCGGGTAGGCGGGGTCGAGCAAATGGGCCTGTCCGGCGTCGGTTCCGATGGTTTCGGTGCCGAAACCGCGAATCCCGCGGTCGAGCAGATAACGGATCGCATCGGCCGCCGGCCCCGGCGTATGCGCGCCGTCCGGCTGCCGGTTGGTGTAGGCATCGCCGGTATTTTTCGACCAGTCGCTACGGAAAAGTACCCAGGAGCCTTCCGGGATCGCACCATGCTCGGCTTCCCACGAACGGATATGTTCGCTCGTCAGCAGGAAATCGGGATTGTCCCGGCACTCGCGGGAGAAATCGAGCACGACCGCGGCGGCAACGAAATTCCCGACTTCGACCCGATCGACGCTATTGTCCGCAAGATCCTTGCCGGTCACCCAGTGAACCGGCGCGTCGAAATGCGTCCCGGTGTGCTCGCCGACGGTGAAATTGTTCCAGTGCCAGGCGACGCCGCGCTCGTCGTAGCGCGAAATCTCTTCGCGGCTGAACGCCGCGGTCTGGCCAAAGGGTTCGGGTAGGATGAGCAGCGGCGTGTCTTCCGACAACATCTGCGTAAGATCGACGATCTGAACCGACCCCGTCGCGAGGGCGGAGGCAAGAGCGGACAGGCATTGTGCACCGGACATGATAATTCTCCCAAATTCTGATCGCGCCAAAACTATCGGATAAACGTGCATATGCAAGTAAAATTGCCTGCACAGCTTTTGTTTTTGCAGCACGCGGACCGCGCGAACGCGAAGCAGGCCGTTCCGCGCCCGGTCCGCGTGGGCGCCGGGGTGCGCGTCAGCGCGCCGCGGCTTTCCGGGGGCCGGCGCTGCCCTTAGACAGCGTTGTGTCCTGCCCCCGCGCCCCCGCCCGCGGGGACATCGCTTGCATTGCTCCGAATATTTGTTTAGGCTTAAAACAAATTGGAGAGCATGAAATGCGCATTGCCTGTCTGGGTGGCGGTCCCGCCGGATTCTACTTCGCGATCTCGATGAAAATCAAAAACCCGGATCATGAAATCCACGTGTACGAACGCAATCCCGAGGGCGTGACGTTCGGTTGGGGCGTGGTCTTTTCGGACCAGACGCTGGCGAACCTGACCGCGAACGATCCCGTCAGCGCCGACACGATCGCGGCGAGCTTCGCGCATTGGGACGACATCGAAGTCAATGTGTCGGGGGAGGCGGTCGTTTCCTCGGGCCATGGTTTCATCGGCATCGGCCGCAAGCGGCTCCTCCAGATATTGCAGCATCGCGCGGCCGAGCTCGGCGTCGTTTCGCATTTCGAATCCGAGTTCGGCACCGACCTTGCTCGCTTTGCGGATTTCGACCTCGTCGTCGTCGCCGACGGCGTCAACAGCCAGATCCGAACCGCGAACGAAGAAGCGTTCGGCGTCGATATCCAGACGCGCCGCAACAAATTCTGCTGGCTCGGGACGACGCGGCTTTTCGATGCCTTCGGTTTCCTGTTCGAAAAGACCGATGCCGGCTGGGTGTGGGCGCACGCCTATCGGTTCGACGAAACCCACTCGACCTTCATCGTCGAATGCTCGCCCGAGACATGGGAAGGGCTGGGTTTCGACAAGATGGAGCAGGCCGAGTCGATCGCACTTTGCGAGCGCATCTTCGCCCGGCATCTCGGCGGTCATTCGCTCATCTCCAACGCGACGCACCTTCGCGGCTCGGCGGCCTGGATCAATTTTCGCCGGGTGCTGTGCGAGCGCTGGTCGTTCGATAATGTCGTCCTGCTCGGTGACGCGGCGCACACGGCGCACTTCTCGATCGGATCGGGCACCAAGCTCGCCCTCGAGGATGCGATCAAGCTCGCTGACGTCCTCGGCCGGGAGGGCCTGTCAGACCGCACCGCGCTGGGCGACGCGCTCGCCGAATATCGCGCCGAGCGTCAGCTCGAAGTCCTCAAAATCCAGAACAGCGCGCGAAATTCGACCGAATGGTTCGAAACGCTCGATCGCTATCTCGGCTTCGAGCTGCCGCAATTCGCCTATTCGCTGATGACGCGCAGCCAGCGCGTGAGTCACGAAAATCTGCGATTGCGCGACCGCGACTGGCTCGAAGACCTGGAGCATTGGTTTGCCGCCCGCGAGGCCGCGGAGGATCGGGCGGCGCCACCGATGTTCGTGCCGCTGCAGCTGCGCGAGCTGCGCCTGCAAAACCGCGTCGTCGTGCCGCCGATGCTGACCTACTCGGCGAATACCGACGGGTGCGCCAATGATTTCCACATGGTCCACTACGGCGCCCTCGCGCTCGGCGGCGCGGGACTGGTCTGCACCGAGATGCTCGCGGTGTCGCCCGAAGGCCGGGCGACCGATCACTGTCCGGGACTTTACGACGACGCGCACGTCGCGCGATGGCAGGCGTTCAACGCGTTTGTACGCCGCAGCGGTCGCGCGCGAACCTGCGCGCAGCTCGGCCATGCCGGTCCGCGCGCGAGTTGCCGCGTACCCGGCGAAGGCTCCGACATGCCGCTCCATGCGCCCTGGCCGATCCTTTCGGCATCGGCGCACGCCTGGAGGGAGGGCGGTCTCGCTCCGTCCGAGGCGAGCGAGAGCGACCTGCAGCGCATCTGCGACGACTTCGTCGCCGCGACCCGGCGTGCGGAGGCGGCGGGGTTCGACATGCTTGAGGTCCATGCCGGTCATGGTTTCCTCCTCTCGAGCTTCATCACCCCCGTCATGAACCGACGGCGCGACGCTTTCGGCGGCACGCTGGAAAACAGGCTGCGTTTCCCGCTGCGGGTCGTCGAAGCGGTCCGCGCTGCCTGGCCCGGCGACAAGCCGCTAGCCGTCCGGATATCGGCGAACGACTGGATGGGCGAGAAGGGCATTCAGCCATCGGACGCGGTCGAGATCGCGCGGCGGCTGAAGGCGGCCGGGGTCGACCTGATCGATGTGTCGGCGGGTGAAACGGCTCCCGGCGCCCGGCCGGTCTATGGCCGGATGTTCCAGACGCCCTTCGCGGACCAGATTCGCAACGAAGCGCATGTTCCGGTGATTGCCGTCGGCAATATCTCCGATGCCGACCAGGTTAATTCGATCCTGATGGCCGGCCGGGCCGACCTCGTCGCGATCGGCCGCCCGCATCTTGTCGACCCGGCATGGACGCAGCGCGCCGCGGCGGCGGCGGGTTACGAGCGTCAATCGGTGTACCCCGCTTATGTCTTTGGCCAGCAGCAGGCGCTTCGCACGGCACAGCAGCAGGCCGAGGCCGGCCGCGCATGACGCCCGACACGCCATAAACGGTTTCGCCCGCGAGAAGAATCATTATGGGAATCGGCATGGAAAACCGAGAACAATCATCAGCAAGTCCCGCGGCCGATCCCGCGACCACGCGCGAGCTCCGGATCTGGGTGCGCCTGCTAAGCTGTGCGCGGATCGTCGAAAAACGGCTGCGGCGCAATTTCCAGGAGCAATTTGGAACGACGCTGCCGCGATTCGACGTGATGGCCGCGATCGAACGGGCCCCCGAGGGTCTGAACATGGGGGCACTGTCGCGGGCGCTGCTCGTATCGAACGGAAATGTGACATCGATCGTGCGGCAGCTCGTCGATCAGGGCCTGATAACTTACAAGCCCGATCCGCAGGATGGCCGCTCCGCCATCGTTGCCTTCACCGAAACCGGGCGGTCGCATTTTAGCGAACTGGCACTCGCGCATCGCCAATGGGTGCACGAGGCGCTCGATGAGTTTCCGGCTGAAATGCAGGAGCAATTGCTGGCCTTGCTGGTCGATCTCCGTACGCAGCTTTTAAAGGATGACCCGATTTGAGTTTCGAGACAAGCGCACAGGTCCGCTTCGCGGACGTGGATCCGGCCGGGATCGTTTTTTATCCCCGCTACTTCGAGATGCTCAACGCCGCGGTCGAGGACTGGTTCGCAAAGCGTCTCGGGCTGCCGTTCGGGATCATGCACCGCGAATGTCACATGGGCGTTCCGACCGTCAGCCTTGCGGTGACCTTCCTGCATCCGAGCCAGCTCGACGAGCAGCTGGCGATTTCGCTTTCCCCCCGGGACATCGGCAGGAGCAGTTGCACGCTTGACGTCCTCTTCACCGCCGAGGGACGCGACCGGCTGAAGGCCGAGGTCGTTCTCGTTTGCATGGACCTGAAATTGATGCGCTCGATGCCGTGGCCTGCCGACGTGCGCGCGCAAATGGAAGCCGACCAGCTGCCGGCGTAGCGGGCCCGCTCGGGCCTTCCCGGCTGCGGACAAAGCGTTCGCATTTTGACACGAAATCGGCCGTCACATGAGGTGCCTGGGGCCACATCGGGTGTCTGCCGCGACATGGCGGCATCGCCGCAGCCGCGGGCTGCAGCCGCGGTTTGCGCCAAACCGGCGCCGGCGTCGCCGGCCCGGTCCGGTTAACGCGAAGGCTTTCGGCGGATGGGGCGTCGCCGGCCGCGTACCGCGCGCGACCAGGGAAGCCGTGGAGCGCGTGCAAACCGGATGACCGTAACGGGCGGGATCTGTAGCCCTGGCGCGCCAATGCTGCCGCCGCCCCGGGTGGCGGCGGCAGCCGTTCGGCGAACTAGTGCCGGACGGAGATTTGCAGCGCGACTGTGCGCGGCGTCTCGGATGACGCGAGATAAGCCCCGGCGATACCGGGAAACAGGCCCGTGCCATAGTTGGGAACGCGCTTGTCGGACAGGTTGCGGCCGATCAGCGCAACCTCGATCCCGCTCGGCTTGTGCTCGACGCCGAGACGAAGTCCGACCTTCACATAGGTGCTGGTCTTGGGAACCGTCGAGTTGAGCGCATCCTGAAAGTAGAAACCGGAACGAAGTTCGGCATTCGCATTGGCCGAGAATTTCAGCTCGTCGCTGAGCTGCGTGTCGTAGTTGATCGCCGCGATGCCGCTCCATTTCGGGGCGCGGACGAGTTCGCGCCGTTCGTTCGCGGCCGGTTGCTTGTTGATCGCATCGGCATAGGTTCCGTTCAGCGAGAAGCTGAGCTCGTCGAGCGGGCGCCACATCGCCTCGAATTCGACGCCGCGCGAGCGAATGTCGATATTCTTGACGATGAAGGAGGTGCCGCTGAACAAGGAGGTCTGGAAATTATCGACGTCGACATTGAAGAGCGCGACGTTCAGATGCGTTGCCGAAGCGCGCCCGATCTTGATGCCGATTTCCGCCGTTTTCGCGATTTCGTCGTCATATTCGGCCGTGCTGCTGCCGTCCGGCCGCAAGAGGGTCGGGTTGTTCGGAGCGTTGGCGAAACCGCCGGTCTTGCTGCCCTTGCCGTAGGATGCATAGAGGATCGCATTGTCCGAAATATCATATTTGGCGCTTACCGCGGCGTCGAGATAGTCCTGCGAACGCGAAAGCGAGACAGGCGCGAACGGCTGATAGATGGCGGTGATAAGATTGCCGTTGCGGATGATGTCGCGCGCATAATCGGCGTCGCGATCCTCGGTCGTGTAACGCACCGAGCCGGTCAGCACGAACCGGTCGCTGATTTTCGCGTCCAACGACGCGAAACCCGACCAGTCGACGGTTTTCTGGCGGAAGCGGGTGCGCTCCGCGCCGACGATGGGGCTAGGGGCGACGGCGTCGAACCCGACGTCGAAATTGTAGATGTTGTGGTAATAGAGACCACCCGCCATCAGGCTGAAAATACCGATCTCGGGCGTGCTCATGCGCAGCTCTTGCGTGAAGGTCCGGTCGCCGGCCCGATCCGCGAAGAAGATGACCGGCGAATTGATGACGGCATTATTGTTGTTGAGGAGCGAACCCGTGCTCTTGAAATAGCTGGTGATCGAAGTGAACTCGAACCCGCTGTCCGGGGTGTAGTTCAGCGTCGAGACCACCCGGTGCGAGGCGTTTTTGGCGAAGGTGTCGGGGAAACCCGGGCGTGGGGTCGCGCGGGTGCGGTCGTTGAAAGCAGCGGTGAAATTGGGATCGCCCGCCGCTGCCGCATAGGCGGCAACGCGCCCTTGGGTATCGCCGGCCACATAGAGAACCTGGCCTTCGGATTCGTAGGTCTCATGCTGGTACGACGTGTTCCAGTCGAGCGTGGACGTTGGTTGCCAGCGGACGCTGACGCGGCCGGCCCATGTCGCGACTTTCGGGCTTTCCTTGCCCGTCAGGTCATTCTTCACCCAGCCTTCGAGATCGGTGACGCGGCCCGCGACCCTGACAGCGAATTTGTCGGAAAGCGGAATGTTCACCATCGCATCGAGCGTGTCGTCTCCAAGCGCGAATTCGTGCGAATAGGAGGCGTTGAAACCGAAGTCGAACGCCGGCTTGTTGGTGTTCATCGCGATCGCGCCGATGGTCGTGTTCTTGCCGAGAACCGCCGACTGGCTGCCCTTGATGACCTGGATATCGGAGACATCGAACAGCGAAGAGGCATAATCGCGTCCACGCGCCGTGAAGACCCCGTCGACGAACAGGGCAACCGACTGATCGAACGACTGGTTCGAGGCGTTCGATCCGATGCCGCGGATCGATGCCACCGCAAGCGCTCCCGGCGCCGACTGGATGATGACCCCGGGGGTGATCGCCGGCAGATCGAGCGCGGAGGTGATGTTGGTCCTGGCGATCAGGTCGCCCGAGACGATGGCAACCGTCGCCGGCGTGTCCTGCGCCGACAGATTGCGCTTGAGCGCGGTAACGGTGATTTCCTCATCTGCGCCCGCAACGTCCTCGGCGCCATTCGCTTCGGCACCATTGTCGGTCTGCGCATGGGCTAGGGTGCTGAAGAGCGCCGACGCCAGGAGCGCGCCTCGCGCCGCGTTGGTCAATCGTCTCGGCTCATTCTTGCTGAAATTCTTCATGCTAATCCTCCTCATCAGATCCCGCGATCGCGCATCGGCGATGTCGCCGGACGCCCCTGGTTTCGGCCTTGTTCCTCCGGCCGGTATTTTGTTGGTCGGTCTCGCCGACGTGCAAACATGTGAGAGCCACATGTCAGCGAGAGAAGTTTTAACCTTAAAATAAATTCGCGACAATCGGTTCCCTGTCCGCTTCGGGCAGTCATTATCCGCTTCGGGCAAGGAAAATGAGGCGCCGGATCGAGGCCGCGCCGAGCGATTGACCACCTCCTGCGCCGTTTGCGAGCTACCCTGCGAAAAAGTTCATGATATTTGAAGCAGATGGATAGCGAAAAGGGCCTGGGCATTCGCCCCTTCCGCTTCTCCCTGCGCTATCTCCGGGGCATGGTCCCACGTTGAATTATTCACGGTCTGACATAGGAGATTTCGACGGCGCATGCCGTTCAAATGGCGATCGTGCGGCCTCGGCATTGGGGTTTCACCGCATCAGCCCGATGAGGGGGCCCCGGGCGAACGCCGTTTGTCCTGGCAGGCTTCCAATTAAAACAGGGAGATGAATATGAGTTCGGTTCACATGACGTCGGCGTCTGTCGAAGGCCGCCATTACGCGCGCGCCGCGGTCGTCCGCCCCGCATCGCGCAACTTCGACATCGAAGCCGTCAGTCTCGACGAGCCGCGCGAGGACGAGGTGCTCGTTCGTATTGTTGCGACGGGGCTGTGCCACACCGACCTGATCGCTCGCGATGAAGTCTATCCCGTCCCTCAGCCTATCGTCCTTGGTCACGAGGGCGCGGGGGTAGTCGAAAAGGTTGGCGCGCGCGTCACCCACGTCGAACCTGGCGACCATGTCGTTCTCACCTTCATGAGCTGTGGGGAATGCCCGGCCTGCAAGCAGCAGTCGCCGGCCTATTGCCACCAATTGTTCGGCTTGTGCTTTGGTGGCGCGCGATCCGATGGAAGCAGCGCCATCCGCGACGCGAGAGGGGAGGCGCTGCACGGTCATTTCTTCGGCCAGTCCTCCTTCGCGACGCGCGCGATCGCCCATCGCCGTAATGTGGTAAAAGTGCGCCGTGATGCGCCGCTCGAACTGCTCGGCCCGCTCGGTTGCGGTCTGCAGACCGGCGCGGGCGCGATCCTGAACGTCTTCCGCCCGAAGCAAGGGCAAAGCGTGGCCGTGTTCGGAGCCGGCGCAGTGGGGCTGAGCGCCGTCATGGCGGCGCGGCACGTCGGTGCCGCACCGATCATCGTCGTCGACGTCGTGCCCGACCGGTTGCAGCTCGCAAGCGCGCTGGGCGCCGACCTCGCGATTGATGCGCGCGAGGGGAATGTCGTCGAACAGATTCGGGCCGCTTCGGGCGGGGGGGTGGATTTCTCGCTCGAAGCGACGGGGATTGCAGCGGTGCTGCGCCAGGCGATCGACGCGCTCGGCCAGCGGGGCGTTTGCGGGATCGTCGGCGCGACCGCGCCGGCGGAGGAAGCGAGCTTCAACATTGCCGATCTGATGATCGGTGGCAAGACGATCCGGGGCATCGTCGAAGGCGACAGCGTCCCGGACCAACTTATTCCGCGGCTCGTCGATCTCTATCTGGCGGGCGAGTTTCCGATCGATCGATTGGTCCGAACCTATTCCTTTGATGCGATCGATCAGGCGGTCGCCGATGCCGAGAGTGGCGCGGTGATCAAGCCCATCCTCCTGATGGCGTGAGCGCGCCTGCATAGGCAAAGGAGGCGGTGTCGCGCTTCCGGCCGGGGCTGCGTCGCCAATACGAGATCCTCTCGGCGCCTGTCTGGCGTGGCAGTGGCGAATGCGGCCGGGAGATCGGATTGGCGACAATCTTGCGCATCAATCGAACCATGGTCCGGCGAACGGATCGCCGAGCAGGCGCCGCGCGCGTTTTACGAGGCGCTGGACACGCGATCGGTAGGAGGGGCTTTCGGCCCGCCAGCGATGCGGGGCGATCGCCCCGCGGAACAATCTTCGCGCGATTTCCTGCTGATTGGCTCCTGCGACGACCGCATCGGCGACGCGAAGTTCGAGGATCCAGTGCGCCGCCTTGCTTTCCTTCGGCATCATCGATCGCGGCAAACCGCCGTTCTGCGCGAGTACGACAAATTGGCGAAGCGCCGCCTGCTTGGGCTTTGCCGATTGCAGCCCGCTGATCCGGTGTTCGATGAGGACCGGTCCGCCCAGCAGGGTTCCATCGAACAGGTCGAGACGGATCGCCCAGCGCCCGTCGCTCATCAACCAGTGCTCGTGTCGATCGGCATCGATCTCCACCGAGAGCAAGACATCGTGCTTCGGCCTTGGCAGCATGCGGAGAACTGACATGAATGAAATCAGACTACCGAAACTGCCCGATCGGACCACCGTCAAGCTTACTATTGCCGTGTCGCCGGACCTGAAAAGCGCTTTGGATGCCTATGCCAAATTCTACACCGCAACCTATCAGGAAGAGGAAGCTGTTGTGGACCTGATTCCTGCAATGCTCACGCAGTTCCTTTCGAGCGATCGCGGGTTCGCGAGATCCCGCGGGCAAAAGCGAGAGTAGTCATCGTGGATGATCAGCGGCGATTGGTATCGGAACGAGGCGGTCCTGATCTGTGTGGCGTCGAGACCGGTGCACAA
The DNA here is from genome assembly GCF_001427105.1 of Sphingopyxis sp. Root154. Classification (GTDB taxonomy): domain Bacteria; phylum Pseudomonadota; class Alphaproteobacteria; order Sphingomonadales; family Sphingomonadaceae; genus Sphingopyxis. The sequence continues at coordinate 280,562 of NZ_LMGI01000001.1, read as the reverse complement.
GAACGGGCGTCGCCATTTTATGCTAATGCCGAGGCGGCGAGATTCCTGCGCCTTTCGCCCCGAACCCTCGAAAAGATGCGGGTAGTAGGCGGCGGGCCGCCGTTTCGAAAATTTGGACGTCGGGTCCTCTACACGCTCGCCGATCTGGAGGATTGGGCGGCGCGCCGCACATGCGACTCAACGTCTGATCCGGCCTGGAAAGCGCCGCCGATCAGTCGTTGATAAAAGCCTGCATTCCGCTCTGGAAATCTCCGGGAGGCTCGCCTATAGGCTCCGCACTGTCGATCAGTGCCCGTCCAAGCGTGCAGATCGGCATGCGGGCGTGGTGAAATTGGTAGACGCGCGGGATTCAAAATCCCGTTCCTTAATCGGAGTGTCGGTTCGAGCCCGACCGCCCGCACCATCAGGTTCCGATAACCTCGCCGACCACGACCACATAGATCGTGCCACGAACGCGGCAACCACAAAAGTCGTGACCCTAGGCGTCGCGAAACCCGTCGGCATCATAGCCGCGGTCGGCCAGCATCCATCGCGCTTTGGGTTGACTGTCGAGCAACGCTGCGGCGCAGCTGTAATCGCTGATCTGCCCGGCCGTCGTGAAAAAGCTGATCGGACGACCACTCGCATCGGTCACAGCATGCAGCTTGGTGTTTATGCCGCCCTTCGTCCGACCGATCAGGCGTCCCGGGACCCTTTATTCCCGCAGGCTGGAGGCCGTGTGGTGCGGCTTGAGATAGGTCGCGTCGATCATGATCGTCTCGCGATCGGGAGCCTTAGGGGCAGCCAGGTCTTCAATCATGCGGATGAAGATGCCTTTGTCGCTTCGCCGCTTCCAGCGATTGTAGAGCGTCTTCGCCGGGCCATAGTCCCTCGGCACTTCGCGCCATCTCAGCCCATTGCGGTTGACGAAGATCATCCCGCTCAAACCCGCCGGTCGTCGACCCGCTCGCGGCCATGGCTCTTCGGAAAATAGGGCTGAAGACGCGCCATCTGCTCGTCCGTCAGCCAAAACAGAACGCTCATCCGTAAGGCTCCTCACCGCGAGCCCGAATGACAGCCGTCACATCAAATCAATAGGTAAGGATCCTAGGTTTCGTGTCTTAATCGAGGAAGATTGAGCACAATCCAAGTGCCCTCCCGCTTCTCCACGAGTTCTTGCTCCTTGAAATAGGTGATCTCGCGCTGGACGCTTTGCCGGGTTACGTCGAAAATGCTGGCAATGTCGGACTGGGTAAAGGGGAAGTCGAGCTCGATGGGAGTTGACGAGGTTGTCCCCACGCACCGTTCAGCAAAGTCGGCAAACATATTTGCGATCTGAAAGCGGAGCCGCGTGGTCGCGCGCATTTCGCGGGCGGCGAACTGCCAGCTTATGGCGTCGGCGAACTTACGGCACAGGGCTTCAGGAATTGCGCTGTGGCTGTGATAAAGCTGCCAAAAATCGCGCTCATGTAGTGCACGGATGCGGCTGGGGACCATGGCGATCGACGTATGATTATAGGGTCGCCGCGAAATTATCGCGGTTTCGGCGTAGCAGTTCCCTGGAACATAGATGGTGATCAGCGTCTCGCTGCCATCCTCATGCAGACCGCTCAGACGCACGTAGCCGGAAACAACCTGGAATATGCGCGTCGCATCTCGGCCCGCCTCCGCTATGACGTCTCCTGCCGCGACGTCGAACTCGATCATACGCGCAAGGACTTCGACCCGCACGGCATCCGGCAGATTCCCGATCCAGTTCTCATGGGAGAATATTCGCTGCATCTTGCGTTGTTCTTTTTGCCTCCCTGCGTTTCACGTAGCACCAAATTTCAGTCGACCATGTAACATAGGTGTCATGCCTCACCGAGCGCCGCGATGCACAAGGCGCCTCGAATCGGGATCGGCCGAAGCCGACCTAAATGAGGGAGACGAACAGATGGCATCGACGAAGATCAATCTACTACGCGCGTCGAGCGCACTGCTGCTTACGATGGCTAGCCCGGTATTCGCGCAGCAAGGGCAGGATGCGCCGCCACCGGATGTCGGGGCCAACGACGCATCCGGAATCGAAGAGATCATCGTCACCGCAAGGCGCCGCGAGGAGTCCCTGCAAAGCGCTCCGATCACGGTGACGGCCTTCACTGGCGAGCAACTTGCGGCCAAGGGCATCACCGATTTCAGCCGACTGGCCCAGGCGACTCCCGGCATCAATTTCGACGCCTTTCCGAAGGCCGCCCCGCGCCCATTCTTCCGCGGCGTCGGCAGCAGCAATCAAGGCGCCGGCGGCGACCCCTCGTCTGTCGCGTTCCTCGATGGCGTCTATCTGGGTCGCGCAGCGATGCTCGGCATAGATTTTTACGACATGGAACGGGTCGAGGTTCTCAAGGGTCCGCAAGGAACGCTCTGGGGCAAGAATGTCGTGGCGGGTTCGGTCAATTTCGTGACCGCCAAACCCGTCGATATTGCCGAAGCGAACGCACAGCTGACCTTTGGCGAATATGGGCAGATGAACGGCAACCTGATGCTCAACGCGCCCATCACCGAAGGTCTCGCCGCCCGCCTGACGCTTGGCGCCGTCACCAACGACGGCTTCCGTCGCACCTTCGATGGTCGCGCGCTCGACGATGAGAATAAGCTCAGCGCCCGGCTACACGTGCGTGCCGACCTCGGACCCGACACCTGGCTGCTTCTGACGGGCGATATCGCCAACCAGGACCTCTCCGACAGCTCGCGCTATAATGTCATCATCAAACCTTTCACGCCGGGCGAGGGCTACGAGGATTACGACAAGCCGCGCCGGGTCAATCCCGACCGGTTGGGCTTCACCAAGTCGCGCACCGGCGGGGCGCGCGCCGAATTGTCCACCGACGTCCTCGGTTTCGCCAACTGGACCACCGTTGCGGCTTGGCGCATGCTCGACTATGATTTTTCGAACGACCTCGACGGCACCGACCCCGCCTCCAACGCGGCCAACGGTTTGCCGGTGAGCGGAATCCAGCTGCTGGCGAAAGAGCACGCCGACTCTTACTCGGTCGAAAGCCGTCTTTCTTCGCTTCACGAAGGGCCATTCAGCTGGGTTGCCGGTATTTTCTATAACCGCGATGAAGTGTCTCGCGAACGCGAGAACCAGCTGTCGGCGACGCCTACAACAGTCAATCGATTCTTCGGCCGTTCGGTCAATAACAGCTATGCCGTGTTCGGTGAGGCGCAGTATAAGTTCGATTTCGGACTGCGGCTGTTTGCGGGCGGCCGCTTTACACAGGAAAAGAAGAGATATGGCGCGCGGCGCCTGCAAGGTCCGCTCGTTGCGCCCGCAATCTCCTACGACACTGGCGACATGCCGGGCGTCTTCGACAAGGGCGTATTCACCTACCGCGTCGGCGCCGACTTCCGCTTCAGCGATAATGTCTTCGCTTTCGGCACCGTGTCGACGGGGTTCAAGTCGGGGGCGTTCCAGGAGCAGCCCGGATCGGCGGCGCTCGCTCGCGCCCCGACCGACCCCGAACGGCTGACCAACTATGAGATCGGACTCAAGACCGACTGGCTCAACCGCAAGCTGCGCGCCAACATATCGGCCTTCTGGATGGATTACAGGGATTTCCAGACAATCAAGTCCGTCCCCGACGCCACCCAGGGCCCGGTCGGCACCCGCGTGACGGTCGATTCCGCCGACGCGACGATCAAGGGCGTCGAAACCGAGTTTATCGTTGAGCCCGTCGACTGGTTCGACGCGACGGTGCGCTACACCTATCTCCACCCCTATTTCACGCGCTTCATCCAGACGGCAGGCTTCGATGCCGCCGGAAATCCTTCCTTCGTCGACGGCGCGGGCAACCGGATGAGCCGGTCGCCGAAACATGCGGTGACCGCCACGGCCGGATTGCAGTCGCCGCGCGATGCCTCGTGGGGCTGGCTGCGGGCCGAAGTGACAATGGATTATCAGAGTGACGTGTTCGAAAACAACGTCAACGATTTCAAAGAATATCGCAAACCACGCACGCTCTGGGATGCAAGCCTCACCTACCATCTCGACGACCGCTATTCGGTCCAAGTCTGGGGACATAATTTGACCGACAAGGAATATCGCATCTGGCAGACCAATGGCGGAACATATCAATATGTCCAATATGGCGCGCCTCGGCAGTTCGGCGTGACCCTTCGCGCGAAGTTCATGTGATGGCGATGGAACGCGCAGCGACATGCAAGATCCTCGTCCCGTCGGGCGTGCTGGGATCGGGCTGCCCCGAGGACGCGCTCGAACGGGGTATTTCGCTTGGGCCCGATTGCATCGCGATCGACGGTGGATCGACCGATTCAGGCCCATATTATCTGGGTACCGGCACGTCGAAAATGACGCGGCGAGCTACCAAGCAGGACCTGCGCCAGTTGATGCTGGCGCGCGATCGGCTCCAGATCCCTTTGCTGGTGGGGTCGTGCGGGACCTGTGGCAGCGACTCGGGCGTCGACTGGATGGCCGACATCGCACGCGAGATCGCACGGGAGGAGGGACTGACCGCACGCCTCGCGCTTGTCTACTCGCAGCAGAACACCGAAGACCTCTTGCCGCTTCTGGATGCGGGGAAGGTGACCCCGCTGGAACCGGCGCTGCCGCTAACTCCCGAGCGGTTACTCGAATGCGACCATGTCGTCGGTCTTCTCGGCTATGAACCGCTGGCGGACGCGATTGCGGCGGGCGCCGATATTGTCCTGTCGGGCCGGACGACCGATACTGCCGTGCTTGCGGCGGTGCCGCTGATGCGCGGTTTTCCGGCGGGCGCCTCATGGCATGCGGCGAAGACGGCCGAATGCGGCGGCCTCTGCACGGTGCAGACGCGACTGGGCGGGGTGATGCTGACGATCGACGCCGAGGGTTTCGATATCGAGCCCTTGCACGCCGAAAATCAGTGTACGCCCTACACAGTCTCGGCGCATCTGCTGTATGAGAACAGTGACCCCTTCCGTCTCAAGGAGCCCGGCGTCGTTCTCGACGCAAGCGATGCGCAATATGACGCGATTGATGAACGCGTTGTGCGGGTGACCGGCTCGCGCGCCAAGGCCATGCCGTACACCGTCAAGTTGGAGGGTTCGGGCGGGACCGGGTATCGGACGATGGTTTTCAGCGCGGTGGCGGACCCAAAATTACTCGCGCGCGTCGACGAGTGGCTCGGCAACCTCGAGTCCTATCTGCGCGCCGGAATTGCGTCGGTGCTGGAGATCGATGCGCGGGATTATGATCTCGAGTTCCGGGCCTATGGTCACAACGCACTAAACCCGGCCCCCTCTCTCGCTGTACCGAACGAGGTGGGGCTCATGACCCTTGTGTCCGCAACTACGCAAGAACTCGCGACCGAAATCGCCCGATATTGCAACCCTATCTTGCTCCATTTTCCGTTGAACCATGACGATCCGATGCCGAGTTTCGCTTTTCCTTTCTCGCCGGCCGAGGTCGAATTGGGCCGCCAGTATGAATTTAAACTCAATCATGTCGTGCAGCTCGACCGGCCGGATCAGCTGTCGCGGACGCTGATCAAAACGATCGGGGAGACGACCATTGCCTAAACTCGGCGAAATCGCGAAATATGTCCGTTCGAAGAACGCGGGGCCTTTCTGGGTCACGATCGATATTTTCTCTTCCGATGCCGACTCCTTCGAACGCATCACGCGCGCGCCGCAACTGACGCCGAGGGCGATCGCGCAGCTATATGGCGTCTCTGAGAATGAGATCAGGCAGTTCCGGGTGCCGACGCTTCACGTGCTCAAGATAAGTTTCCCGCGCCCGACGGCACAAGGCTCGCCTCGCGACGCCGATTCGCACGCGGGCCAGTATTTCGTGCCGCTTCTCGCCGTCGAGATCGACTAGGAGCTTCTTCGTGTCACCAGCTATTCTGGGCTTTTCGATGGTGACCGTCTTCATGATCCTCGTGATGACGAGGCGCATGGCAGCGGTTCCGGCGCTGATCTTCGTTCCATTGATATTCTCCATTCTCGCCGGTCATGGCCCGGACACGGGACGAATGATGATGGAGGGTGTCACGCAGGTCTCGACGACTGCTGTGATGCTGATTTTTGCCATCCTCTATTTTGGAACCATGATCGACGCCGGCCTGTTCCAGCCCCTCGTCAATCGAATCGTGACCTGGGTCGGCAATGATCCGGTACGCGCAACGGTCGGGCATGCAACCCTTGCCAGTGCGGTCGGGCTCGATGGCGACGGGACGACGACGTCATTGGTCAGCGTCTCCTCGATGCTACCTGTCTACAAAAGGCTCGGCATCGATGTGATGGTGTTTGCTGTTGTTGGCAGCCTTACCTTCATCATCATGAACCTCAGTCCGTGGGGCGGACCCGCCGCACGTGTCGCGGCATCGCTTCACATCGACCCATCGGCCCTCTTTGTCCCGATGCTTCCCGTCGCGGCCACGGGGCTCGCATTTGTGTTCCTGCTAGCTTGGTGGTTCGGACGCCGCGAGCGGACGCGTATCGGGCATGTCGGCCCGGCAACCACGGCCTCGCTCGACGACCAAATCGATGCAGCCAGAATTGCGGAGATCTTCCAGGCGGACCCGGCCGCTCTCCGTCCGCACCTTGTTTGGTTTAACCTCACGCTGACCTTGGCGCTCATGGCGACGATTGTGGCGCGGCTCGCTCCGCTTCCGGTTCTGTTCATGGGCGGCCTGGCCGCGGCCTTGATCGTCAACTATCCGAAACTCGCCGATCAGCGCGCCCGGCTGACCGCGCATTCGGGCAACGCGCTCAGCGTCGGCGTCATGGTCCTCGCGGCGGGCGCCTTCACCGGCGTTATGGCTGGTACGGGAATGATCGACGGCATGGCGAAATCGATCCTGGCCGTTCTGCCTCCAGCCGTTGGCCCTTATCTCGCGGTCATAACGGCATTCATTTCGATCCCGATGAACTTTTTTCTCTCCAGCGATGCCTTTTATTTTGGAGTGGTGCCCGTTCTCGCCGAAACGGCTGGTCATTACGGCATATCCCCCGAAGAGATTGGGCGCGCTTCCTTGCTGGGCCAGCCCGTCCACTCGCTAAGTCCGCTGGTGGCGGCCGTATATCTGAATTGCGCCCTGCTCGGGATCGAGCTTGGCGATTTGCAGCGCTTCGCCTGGAAATATGCTTTGATGCTCTGTTTTGTACTGATTGGGGCTGCTCTTCTTTTCGGTGTCATTCCGTTGGCCGCATAAATAATCCGACGAGGCTCGTAGTGCGCCCGGCCATCGGGTGATGGCGCCGTTCGAGCAGGTATCGATCGGATCGCAGAAAAGACGCCCGCCCGATCGAAACCGGGCGGGCGTCAGATGATAATCGCCGTTTTCCTGAAAGGAAGAGCTCTTATGGGGCCCCCGTCAGGCGAGTTCCATCTCGACGCGACCCGCGACGGCGGGGGCCGGATGGGGCTCCACCCTGATTGTTACATGGCCGCCAAGCTTTGCGATCGCATCAAGCAGCTTATCCGTGGACATGCCGGCGATTTTGCCACTGTAGAGTTTTGACAGTCGCGGTTGTGGAATCCCCACGAGTCGGCTGAACGCAACTTGGCTGAGATCCCGTTCCTGCTGAAGACGATGAAGGACGCCGACGAGTTCGGCCTTATGTGTGAGTCGGTCGGCCGTGACGGAATCGAATCCCAAATCCTCGAAGACGTTACCGCTGCTCTCTTCAAAATCGATATTGCTCATGACTTTTTCCCGTTTCGCTGAGCGTGAAGCGCTCTTGCATCCTTCAGCCGGCGCTCGATAAGATCGATATCGGTCCGCGGCGTGGAAATTCCGCTCTTCGACTTCTTCTGGAAGCAATGCAGCACGTAAATCGCACCCTCTAACTCGACTGTAAAAACGGCCCGGTACGTGTCACCGTCATGGTCCTCCGAAAGCTGCGTAGCGCCCTTGCTCTTTCCCTTAAGCGGCTTTGCCTGCTCAAGTTGTCGGCCTTCCTGAGCACCGTGAAGCGCACCGCCAAAGTCTTTTCGGACGCCTTCCGGCATCGCGATCAGGTCGCTTCGGCTACTGCCCATCCAGATAATTGGCTTCTTGCTTTGCATGTGCGTCTATATCAAATCTGATCTAATTGTCAAGGTCGCTGCAAGATCATATCGCTTCGTCTCGATCGTGCTGATCCGGGCATTCTCAGCTTTTCGGCCCATTCGACGAGTTCATCGACCGCATAGTAAATTCGCCGTCCAAATCTGCGCAGACGCGGACCATGGCCGGTTTTGCGATAGTTGAACAAACAGTGCCGGGTCACGGTGAGGAAGCGCGCGGCAGCCACACTGTCAAGAAGGTCGGGCGCGCCGCGATGTGCGGCGAACAAGTCAAATGCGCCGCTCACAGCCTCATTTTGTCCGGATGCTTCGTTCCACGCGCGCAAGTCTGCCTCCGCGTAGCGCACCCACCGCCCAAATTTGTAATAGGCCGGACCGTCGCCGAGATTGCGATAGCAGGCCAGCGTGTGACGCCGGACATCGAGAAACTGCGCGGCCAGCGAGGGATCGACCAGAGGCAGGGGTTCGATCGTTTCGACAAAGAGAAATGGGCGCGCGCGGTCTTCACCGGTCATTGGCGGCTCTCCTGAGCATGGCGGTGCCGTTTGTCTCAAGGCCGTACAACCTTACCGCCAGCAGGAATAGTCTCCCAAGGTTTGGCACTAGGAGGGGAGGGCGCGCGTCCTCTCGCCCGAATGATTCCAGCCCGGCGGTCCGCGACAATTTCGGCGGCAGCCCTGACCTGATCGTCCTCGACATGGACGTAACGCATGAACATCGTCACCGTCTTATGCGCGGTGAGGGTCATCCCGACCTTTAACGGAATGCCCGAGTTGGCGATATCCGTGGCGGCTCGATGGCGAATGCCGTGGGTACCGATATGGGCAATGCCGCACGCCGCGAGAATGCGCTTCCATGCTTCCCAATAGCTGTGTTTGCTCATCGCCACGCTCGGCTTGGTAACGGCAGGGATCACATAAGGGGAACCGTGGAACCGCGGCGCATTCCACAGCAGGTCATAGGCCTCGTTGCTGAGCGGCTTCGACATGCCGCCGGTCTTGCTGTCGGGCCAGACCACGCGCCGCTCGTCGAACTCGATCCAATCCCATTGGAGCTGGGTGATTTCGGACATGCGCGCCGCGAACGCGAACTGGAGCCGGATCGCAAGCGTATAGGTGGGGTGCTCGAGACCCTCGGCGTCGGCACGATCGAGATAGTCGTAGAGCTTGGCTAGCTCGGGATTCTTGATCAGTCTCGTGCGCTTGCCCTCGGGATATCTCGGCACGAGGCGGCAAGGGTTCGTCCCCTCGGCGCGGTGGCCCCAAAGCTCGGCGCAATTGAACATCTTCTTGAGCAAGGAAAGGACGTGGTTCGCCGACGCCGGAATATGGGCCATATCGCTCATCAGCCGCGCGACCTCGGTGCGGGTCAGGTCGGCGGCTTTTTGCTTGCCGATCCGCGGGACGACATGGTTCTTGATATAGCCGCGATTACCTTTGACCGTGCTCGGCTTGTTGAACGGGATCGAATGGCGTTCGATATACTCCTCGCACAGCTCCTTGATTGTCGGATTGTCGCGAGCCTTGTGCTTGTCGAGTGATGGGTCCTTGCCCTCGCGGACCTCCGCCAGCCATTTTTGCGCAATGCCTCGTGCCTGCTCGACGGTCAGCTCGCCGAACAGGCCGATCGAGGGCTTGCGTCGCTCGCCCCCGAATGTGCGATACTGAAGCATGAAAGTTTTGCGGCCGCTCCGGCCAATCTTGCAAAGAAAGCCGGGCGTGAGAACATCGCGAATTTCATAATCGCGGTCTTGGCGTTTCGCGGTCTCGACGATCTTCTTCGTCAGCTTTAGAACGGGCATGCTTCGGCTCCGGAAGCCGACTTGTCCTTACTTTCCAGGAGCCACATAGGAGCCAGGCGAAAGAAAAGTCGGGCGTAGGCAATCTAACACCGGAGTATAATAAAGCTCGATAGGTCTTTGAGAAGCAGACGTTTATCCAACTCCGGCGTACTCCAGCGAAGTTGGTCGTAGCATCAATTTCGACGCTCAAAATGCGGTTCCGCAAGGAGTGCTGGTTCGAGTCCGGCCAGGGGCACCAATATGCTTGGCGGTGAGGCGCTGCGGCACGAATGGCGGCGCGCCGTCACCTCAATTTCAGGCGCGCGTCGCCAGCCATCTGCCCGCGGCGAGCGCCAGAAAGCCGACGACCAGCCCCCAGAAGGCCGACCCCAGCCCGAACAGCGTCAGCCCCGATCCGGTGGCAAGGAAGGTCAGGATCGCGGGGTCGCGGTCGGACTTTGCCGCCATCATCAATTCCATCGCGCCGAGCAGCGCGGGGATCAGCGCAACCCCCGTCAGCGCCGCGATGGCCGTCGGCGGCAGCGCGAGAAAGAGGCGCACGAGCAGCGGTGAGAAGATGGCAAGCAGCAGATAGAAGCCCGCGTAGAGCATGCCGACGGTCCACCGTTTCGCGCGGTCGGGATGCGCCTCTTCGGCGGTGCAGATCGCCGCGGTGATCGCCGCGAGGTTGAGGCCGTGCGCGCCGAAGGGCGCTGCGGCGAGCCAGGCGAGGGCGCTGCCGACGATCAGCGGGCGCGGCGGCGGCGCATAACCCGCGCCGCGCAGCACGACGAGGCCGGGCAGGTTCTGCGATACCAACGTCACGAGGAACAGCGGCACACCGACGCTGAGGATCGCGCGCGCGTCGAAGGCGGGAACCACGGGCATGAGCGTGCCGAGGGTCGCGCCCGGCGGCAGCGGCCCGATATCGCCGCGCAGCAGCGTGAGCGCCATGCCCGCCGCGAGCGCGAGGAGAAGGGCATAGAGCGGGAGCCGCGCACGCGCGACGACAAAGACCGCGACGAGCGTGGCGACGAGCAACGGATCGGCCGCGCCGAGGCCGAACAGTTTGAGGCAAAAGGGCAGGAGTACGCCTGCGAGCATCGCCGACGCGATTGACGCCGGGATGCGCTCGGCGAGCCGTCCGAGCAGCGGCACGATGCCGAGCAGGATCATCATCAGCGCCGCGGACAGGAAGATGCCGATCGCGACGGACCACGACAGGCCGGGTGCCGCCGCGGCGAGCAAGGCCGCGCCGGGGGTCGACCAGGCGAGCACCACGGGCATACGCAGCCGCCACGAGAGCGCCGCACCCGCGATCGCGATGCCGAGGCACAGCGCGGTGACCGCCGACCCCGTCTGGTCGCCTGACGCGCCCAGGTTGCGCATCGCCTGGACGACTAGCGCGATCGTCCCGCCAAAGCCGACCAGCGCGGCGATCAGCGCCGAGGACCAGGCCGGGACAGGGGGCAGGCTACGCAGCATCGTTTCGTGTTCTCTGGTCTGTCGGGGTGCTTCAGGCCGATGCCGGCGCGGCATTGTCGCGGTCGGGGGCGAGCTGGCGGCTGTAGAGCCAGCCGATGCCGATCAGGCTGAAACCGAGCGCGACGAAAGAGCCGATCCGCGCCAGCCCTTCGAGCCCTGAGGCGTCGAACAGGAAGACCTTGCCCGCCGCGCCGATCATCAGCACCAGCGACGCGATGCGCCAGTCGTGGCGCTTGGCCCGGATGCCCCACAAGAGGAAGCCGAGCGCCAGCGCGAGGAGCAGGATCGACCGCAGGATATTTTCCGCATCGGTAACACCCGGCTGCGCGAGCAGCGATCCGTGGAAGATCTGGCGGAGCGTCGCCCATGCAAAGCCAGCCACGAGCAGCATCGTCGCGATCTGGATTGCGCGATCGAGCTGTGCCGGCGCCTTGGCGAACAGCGCCGGCATCCGCGTTAGTCCCAGCCACGGCAGCACGAACAGCGGGACGAGCAGGTTGATGAGCGGCCAGCCGCCGACCGTCTGCGCCGACCACAGGGGATTGTGCAGGATGAGGCCATAGAAGAGCGCGTGCGCGGTGCCTGCGACGATCAGCGGACGGGCGATGCCGGTTATCCCGCGCATCATCGCGAACCAGCCGGCGCCGATCAGCAACGCTTCCCAGATCAGCCGCTGAAGGATGCCCGTCGTGACGAAGTTCCCGCCCGCCGCTGCGGAGAAGCCGAGGCGATAGAGCGAATGGACGGCGATGCCTCCGACTATGGTAGCGAGGCTGAGCGCGGCGATCCATAGCCAGCGGGGGAGCGCATCGCGAACCAGCCAGACGGGTATCGCGAACAGCAATGCTGGAAGCAGCAGGCGCAGCAGTAACGGCTCGATCGCGAGCAATGCGGTGTCCAATTGCATCGGGACACCAACGAGCGACAGCGATGCTTTCGTCGACCAGATGGCAATCGGCAGCGCCGCCCAGGCCAGGCTGAGCGCGGCGAGACTGGCCCCCGCGCCGTCGACGCGGCTGAAGGCGACGCGACGCGCGGCAAGAAGCATCGCCGCCCCGCCCAGCGCCGGGACGAGCATCAGCGCGTTCGCCGGCAAGGCCTGCGCGAAGGCGCCGTAAGCGAACAATGCCGCGCCAATCTGGCCGAGCCGGCGCACAATGAGGCCTTCGCCGCGAACCGCGAACAGCAGCGCAGCGGCGGCAAGGCTACCCCAGCGGATTATCGCCATGCCGTCGGCGCTACCCGCACCCTCGGCCAGCCGCGGCAGTTCGATCAAGGCGCGTGGCGTTGCGACCAGCGCAATCAACGCGGCGCCGACGAAACCTGCCGCAACGCGTTCGATGCGCGGATCGAGCGCGGCCTTCCCCAAGAAGAGCAGCAAGGCCGCGACGGCAGCGACGCCAAGCGGCGCCAGCCACGCGGGAATGACGAGGAGAATGGCGAGCGCGAGGAGCGCGCCCGCGGTCGCCGCGAGCCATGCGACACGGCCGTCGCTTGCCCGCCCCTCGACCTTCCAGCCGCGCACGATACCGGTCGCGGCGAGCAGCGCGCCGCCCATGGCTATCAAGGCGAGCGCGCCATCGGCGATGCCCCAGAAATGCCATTTCGTCAGCGGAGCGGCGGCGAGCGCGATCGCGCAAAGTTCGAGTGCCGGACGCAGCATTTTTGGGACGGCCCACAACCGCATGAGGAGCGGGAGGGCGTGAATGATCAGTAGTGACAGTCCGATCAGGCCGAACCAGAAGGGGGTGGGTTCGGGCCAGGCAACCAGCAGCGCCAGCGAGAGCAGCAGGCTGATTGCCGGAACGATCGCGAAGCCGCGCTCGCGCCATGCGAGCCATTGCCCCGCGGCGGCGATCAGGACGAACAGACCCCAGTGGAGCGGCACGAAGCCGCCATAGCCGACGAGCAGCGCCAGCTGAAGCGCGCCGACAATCGCGGAGGCAGCGCGCAGCAGCGTCGAGCGCGGCCCGTCGAACGCCATCATCGGCAGCGCGATCGCGAGGAGAAGGACGAAGCCGCCGATCGAGAGCGCCGCGACGACATCGAGCGCCGCGCTCGCGAGGACCATCCACAGGCCCCAGCCGATCCCGCCGATCAGCGCCGCGAGCGCGAGCCACGGCCAGCGCCGCGCGCGCGCGACGCCCGCGAGCCCGGCGATCGTCAGCGCCAGATAGACCGCGAGCAGCGGCACATTGGGCTCGACCGCCCCGACCATCGCGGGCGCCGCCAGCCCGCCCGCAAGGCCGAGCAGCGCGCTGGGCGGGCCGAACCGGAGCGACAGGCCGAGCGCCGCGGCGGTGACGAGCGCGAGCGCGAGGAAGGCGAGCAGCGGCCCGATCAGCTGATAGACGTTCGCCGCGACCATGATCGCGGCATAGAGCGTCGCGATGCCCGCGCCTGAAAGCGCTTGGGGCACGCGGACGTCGCGCAATTTTTCCTCGTTGCGCCAGGCATATTCGGCGCCGCCGATCAACGCGAAGCCGAACAACAGCCCGGCGACGATCTGGACGCCGGGCGTGAAGATACGCGCAAAGAAGCCGGCATCGATCGCATAGCGAACGATCAATACGCCAGCGATCGCGAGCGTGAGCCCACCGGCCCAGATCGGCAGCGTCTTTCCGAACAGATTCTCGAACCGCGACGCGAGACTGACGGGCGGCCCGGCCGGAGCGGGCGCCTTTGTCGGTTTCGAAGGCGCTGTGGCAGGTGAGGGCTGTGGGCTGATGGCGTCAATCGTCTCGACTGGATCAGCCGATAGGGCGGCGGGCGGTGTTGCATCGGCGGCGACGGCGGGCTTGTCCTGCACCGGCACGGCCGCTTCCACGATCTTCGAAGCATCCGCGTCGCCGGTCACAGCCGGTCCCGCCCCGCGCTGCAGCGCGCCGATCCGCCTGGCCGCCTCCAGCAGCGTCGCCTCGGCGCGCTTCAACCGGCCGCGGGTGTCCATCAACAGAATGAACAGGATGATGATGGCCAGAAACGCGAGGAAGTCGAACACGTTGATCCCTTCAGCCTGCGTTCCTAGCAGGCAGCGGAAGCAATTTCGATCAGTTTGGCAGGAGAAAGATTTGGCGCAATAACATTAGGCCCGGCGGCACATCGGGTATAAGAAGCGATAGAGGAAAACCCTGGGGAGGGCGGATGAAGCCGTTGATTGCTCTGGCCCTGTTCGTGGCATTGTCGCCGGCTGAAAGCGCGGCCTTTCAGAAGCGCGAAAGCCTTGCGGGCGGCAATTCCTATTACAGCCAATGCGTGGCGGGTCCGAAGGATTATAGCGCTTGCATCGGATATTTCATGGGCATCGCCGATGCGCCGGTGATGAACACGGGGAAAACGCCTGAAGAGGCCGTGTACTGCCCGCAGGCCGGCGCGACGTATGAGCAGTATCGCGACGTGTTTCACAAATTCCTTCGCGACAATCCACAGACCAGGCAGTTGTCCACGCACCATCTGTTTCTGATGGCGATGAACGCCTCCTTCCCATGCAAGAGCTCGCCCTATCTCTCGGTCGATCCGAACACGGGCGGTGTGTACATCTCGGTGCCCAAACCGCGATAGGATGGCGCGTCATATTTTCTCCTGACACCCCGTTCCTGACGGGATGTGCAGAGCAGAACAAACCAGACCCTTTGGAACATCATGGCATCGACCCATACAAGGGGAGGTGGTCCGACGCAGCGGAGCATGAAATTTCGTTAGACGTGAAATGCTGGAACAGTGTCGCGGCACTTGGCCCGAGGCGTAGAAGAGTCAGATCGGTCTAATTGGTCTGCAGCCATTCTAAATACCGAAACCGTTTCCGGATCGTATCAGGGCGCGAAGCGGCAGGACTAGCCGATGCGAGCTTCCCCGGATTTCGGTGTGCAGGTGTCGCCATCACGGCCCAGGACGGTTGGCGAGGGGATCGATCTGAGCACTTGGTTCCGGCCCGAAAATCTCCGATCTTCCCTCTACGCGGCTATTGGCGCGGCGGATGAAAGGGCCCGTCGCGCGGAGTCTTGGCCTTCAGGAGACCTGGATCGGATTGGGGCCGATGAGGCGTGCGGCGATATCTTCGTGCGCTTTTGCCGCGTCGGTCAGCGAATAGCGGTGCAAGGGGGGTCGGGATGGAAGGGGTGTTGCATCCTCTGTTTCCCATTTTTCCAGGCTAACCAGCAATCACCGACGTCGAAGGATTGTCACGCGGTCAAAACGCTATTCGCCATGGCAGTGAACAGTGTGGCCACCAGCATGAGCTTTACGGCCGTGGTTCGTCGGTTATCCTCAAAGGCAGTTATCGGGCCACTTATGAAGAAGCCCGGAGATTGGCGGCCGAAACCGGCCGTCGTGGGATAGGGAGGAATTATGGCATTTCGGAAAGCCGCGTTTGCGGCGGTCATGGTCACGACTGCGTTGAACGCGTCGTTGGCATTCGCGCAGGAGGCGGATGACAAGGGGGCAGTGCTCAGCGAAGGGGAGATCGTCGTTACCGCGCAGCGCCGTGAAGAACGGCTGGTCGATGTGCCGATTTCGGTTTCGGCGGTCAGCAGCGCCGCGATCGACCGGGCACAGGTTCGCAACGTATCCGACATCGCGACGATCGTGCCGAACATCCAGATCAACGAAACGATCGGCAACAGCTTCGGCCCGCTGATCACCATCCGCGGCCTGTCGCCTTCGGCCGACACCAGCCTCGCACGCGACCAGCCCGTGGGTCTCTATATCGACGGGGTGCCGATCGGGAAGTCGACTGGCGCGGCTTTCGACACCGTCGATCTGGAACGCGTCGAGGTGCTGCGCGGGCCGCAGGGCACCTTGTATGGCAAGAATACGATCGGCGGCGCGGTCAATCTGATCACGCGCAAGCCGAGCGGTGAATTCGGCGGCCAGTATCTGGCGGGCGCCGGAAGCTGGGGGCAGTTCAATCAGCGGATATCGGTCGATCTGCCCGAAGTGGCGGGTTTTAGCGCCAAGGTGGGCCTGATCACCAAGCTCGATGGCGGCTATTACCGCAATAGCGTGCGCAAGGATAATTTCGGCGAAGAGGAATTGTGGGCGGCGCGCGCCGACCTGTTGTGGCGTCCGTCCGACAGTTTTAGCGCGCTCTATAGCTATGATATTTCGGACAGCAAAGGCACGCCGAACCAGCTTGCCACCACCGCAGTCACCGGATCGGGCGCGACCGCGTTCGTCAACGCGCTGCTCAGGCCCTATGTGGTGAGCGGACGGACGCGCGAGATCGGGGCGCAAAGCGCGCTGCGCAGCGACTATCGCACCAACGGTCACGCGCTGACGCTCGAATGGGAACCCGGTATCGGCGACCTCACGCTCAAATCGATCACCGCGCGCCGGACCGCGATAACCCGGTCGGCGAGTGATTTCGACGGCAGCCCGCTTGATCTGCTGCGCATCGTTCTCGACAATAATTACAAGCAGTTCACGCAGGAATTTCAGGCGATCGGGACCGTCGGCGATTTCAAATATACGCTCGGCGCCTTCTATCTCGACGACGAGTATGACGTGTTCAATCCGCGCTGGAACTTCCAGTTCGGCGGCAACGCCTTCGACATCAGCGAACGCGGTGGCCGTTCGAAATCCTATGCCGGCTATGGCCAGCTTGCATGGACGCCGCGCGCGCTCGACGAGAAGCTGACGGCGTCGGTCGGGCTTCGCTACACGCGGGAATCGAAGCACGCCTATGAGCTGCTGCTGTCCAATTCGGCCTATCGCGCCAATCCGGCGGCGCCCGGTTCGGGCGTGTTCCTGCGCGATGCGAACGGCAATCCGATCACCCGCAGCGGCGGCCCGGCGGCGGGCGCACGGCCGGGGGCAGGCGGGATCGGCTATACCGACCTCAGCCCGCTCGAAAATTCGGGGGTGTGGAAGCGATTCAATCCCGAATTCAACATCCTCTATAAATTCCAGCCTGATTTTTCAGTCTATGGACGCGTGGCGACGGGCTTCAAGAGCGGGGGCATCAACGATACCGCCGCGACCAACGCCGCCTTCATGACCTCCTATAATCCGGAAAAGCTGACGTCGTTCGAATTGGGTATGAAATATGGCGGCTTCGGCAACCTGCTCAATCTGAACGCCGCGGTTTATCATTCGATCTACAAGGATTTTCAGGCCGGGGTGCTCGTCCCTGCGCTGGTGACCACCAACATCATCAACGCAGGCAAG
Source organism: Sphingopyxis sp. Root154 (assembly GCF_001427105.1). Taxonomy (GTDB): domain Bacteria; phylum Pseudomonadota; class Alphaproteobacteria; order Sphingomonadales; family Sphingomonadaceae; genus Sphingopyxis. The sequence continues at coordinate 263,100 of NZ_LMGI01000001.1, read as the reverse complement.
GCGAAGTTCACCGGCGTCGAGGTCGAGGGAACGCTGCGCCCCGTCGAAGGGCTGAGCTTCAACTTCGGCGGCGGCTATGTCGACGCGCGCTACACCGATTTCATCCTGCCCGACGGCACCGACGTCACCAAAACCTATGTGCTCTCGCGCGTGCCCAAGTGGAACTACCAGATCGGTGGGCTTTATCGCCACGATGCCGGTGTTGGACGACTGGAAGCGAGCCTCAACTACAGCTGGCGCAGCAGCCAGTTCTCGTCGATCACGCCGGATACGCTGGCGAAGATGCCGTCCTATGGCTTGCTCGACGGGCGCATCGCGCTCACCCAGATCGAACTTGGCGGCGGCACGACGCTCGAGGTCGCGGCGTGGGGCAAGAATCTGACCGACAAGGAATATCTGGTCAGCGCGATCAACCTCGGCGTCCTCACGCTCGGTCAATATGGCGATCCGCGCAGTTTCGGCGGCGAAGTTCGTATCCGCTTCTGATCGCGGCGAAGCCGAGATGTCCGTGGTATTGGACCCGCCGCGCACCGGGTCGCGGTGGGTCCTGCCCTTTCTCGGGGCAGTGACTTTCCTCACCGCGATCGGCAATATCGGGCTGGTGTCGGTCATGCCGACGATCGGCCGGTTGTTGCACATTCCCGATTTTCTGGTCGCGGGCATTTTTTCGCTCTCGGCGCTGACCTGGGCGATCAGCGCGCCCTTCTGGGTGTCGCGGATCGAGCGCAAGGGGCCGAATCCCTATATTCGCGCGGGGCTCGTGGGCTTCGTTGTGTCTATGGGCGGCTGCGCACTGTCGGTCGAACTGGGCCTGCTGGGGCTGCTGACGCCTTTCGCAGCCTTCCTGCTCTTTTCGATCTTGCGATCGACCTATGGTTTGCTCGGTTCGGCGGCCGCCACCGCGACGCAGGCACTGATCGCGGCCCAGACCGTCGGCGCGGCGCGGACGCGAGCGATCACGACGCTGGCCGGGGCGCTGAGCCTCGGCACCATCGTCGGGCCGGCGATCGCGCCCGCGATGATCGTCGAGCCGTTGGGGCCGCTAGGGCCGATGCTGGGCTTTGCGATATTTGGCGTGATCGCTTTGGCCGGGGCCTTCCTCTTTCTTCCACGGGCCTCGTCCGGGGTGGCGCCGGTGCCCGGCGGTGCGCCGAACATCTCGCTCATGCAGGTATGGCGGCGCAAGGGGATCGGGCCTTATCTGAGCTTCGGGCTGCTGCTCTGTTCGGCGCAGGCGATCAACCTTTACACCATCGGCTTCGTGATCATCGACCGCATGGCCGACGATCCGTTGGCGGCGCAGCGGACGATCGGCATCGCGATGACCGCCGCCGCGATGGCCGCGCTGCTCGGCCAATGGGGCTTCGTCCGGCTGTTTTCACCGTCACCTCTCGCGATGATGCGGATCGGCACCGGCTTTGCCTTTGCCGGCAATCTCCTGGCCATATCCCATGATGGGGTGCACGCCGCCGCGCTGGGCTTTGTCCTTGCGAGCTTCGGCTACGGCCTCGCGCGTCCGGGGTTCAGCGCGGCGGCATCGCTTGCGGGCTCGACCGGGGATCAGGTCGCGATCGCCTCTGCCATCACCTTCATCGCCGGGGCATCGATCACCCTGCCGCCCGTTATCGCCTCCGCCGCCTATCAGTGGTGGCGCCCGGCGCCATTTGCGATCGCTGCGCTGATCGGGGCCGCGTTGCTGCTGAGCCATCTGCTGCCCGTTCTGGCCCGGCATATTGTCCACAGCGAGCGATAGATCGTTCGCTCCGACCCGCTTTATCCGGCGGATGAAGAGCATAATGTCTGACCATGGCGTGCACGGCCAATCAGCCCGTGCATTATATTAGAAACTGGAGAGAGAGTGTGGATCGTTATCTTGTCATTTCGTCGGACGGTCATGTCGGTCTGCCCCCCGAAAAATATCGCGGCTATCTGGAATCCAAATATCACCAGCAGTTCGACGAGACCGTCGAGCTGGAGATCAAGGCGCGCGAGGAGCATGAAAAGCGCTTCCTGATCGACGACTTCAACAACAAGTGGCGCTCGCGCGTCGGCGACGGCCTTGAAGGCGCGTGGGACGGCACGATCCGCAATCGCGTGCTCGACGGCGACGGCGTCGCGGCCGAAGTCCTGTTTCCCGACGGGATCACCGAACGCAATGCGCCGCCCTTTGGCGCCGACATCGGCCTCCGCCCCTCGGCGGCGCGGGCCGAACTGCAATGGGCGGGTGCGCGGGCGCACAATCGCTGGCTGGCGGAATTCTGTCAGGACGATCCGCATCGCCGCATCGGTCTGGCGGTGATTCCGGCGCTCTATGATATCGACGAGACCGCGAAAGAGATTGAATGGGCAAAGCGTCACGGCCTGAAGGGCGTGTTCTTCCCCGCGCTGACCGACGGGTTCGACCTGTATAATCACACCAAATATCACCGCATCTGGGCGATGCTCGAAGAAATGAACATGCCGCTTCATTTCCACTCGGGCGCCGCGCCCGCCTATGACACGACGCAGCCCGGCTGGATCGGCACCTTTCTGTGCGAATATGCATTCTGGATGACGCGGCCCCTGTGGGCGATGACCTTCGGCGGTGTTTTCGAAGAATATCCCAAGCTGAAGGTCTGCTTCACCGAGGCGGGCGGCGAATTCTGGTTCCCGTGGGTCACGCAGCTGATGGATGTCCGCGCTTCGGCCAAGCATACGAGCGGGAAACTCGGCGATTATTATGCCAATATGAGCATGAAGCCGAGCGAGTATTTCGCGCGCAATGTGTGGGTCGGCTGCTCGGCGCTGCCCGATGAGGAAACGACGCAGGCCTATTATGACATTGGCGTCGACCGCATCCTGTGGGGCACCGACTATCCGCACCCCGAAGGAACCTGGCCGCACACGTTCGAGAAAATGTCGGCCAGCCTTGGCGGACTGCCCGACGACGATATTCAGGCGATGCTCGGTATCAACGCCCTCGACGTTTATGATGTCGATGCCGATGCGCTGTGGAAAATCGCCGGCGAAATCGGCCCGCGCCGCGAATTGTTCGTCAAGCAGGCGGCCGAATAGGGCCACCGGTCAGCGTCCTTCTGATTTGGATTGGCGCTTTCTGGAAGCCCCCTCCTTTCAAGGAGGGGGCTTCTGCCGCTATAGCGATTGCATTCGGGCAATGCGCTGATAGCATCCGGTCCTTTAGGGTGGGTTGATGTCAAGCTGGCGCGGGATCGAGGAATTTCTGGCGGTTGTCGATCAGGGCAGCTTTACGGCCGCGGGCGATCGGCTCGGCCTTTCGAAATCCTATATCAGCAAGACGGTGCACGAACTGGAAGAGCGGCTGGGCGTCCAGCTGCTCGTCCGCACAACCCGCCGGCTGTCGCTGACCGGCGCGGGCGAAAGCTTCCATCGCGAATGTGCGCAGCTGCAACAGCGGTTGAGCGAAGTTGAAAAACAGGTCGGCCTTTACAGCACCCATCCCGTGGGCCGGCTGCGCATCGGGCTCAGCGACATCTTCGGTTCGGATTATATGTCGGGGCTGCTCGCCGAATTCAGCGCCGAGCATCCCGGGATCATGATCGAACCGATCGCCTATCTGAACGAGAATGAGATCGTTCAGGAAAGCTTCGACATCGTCATCCGCTATGGCGCGTTACCGAACTCGAATCTGCGCGCACGCACCTTTGGCTATCTCGCCTATTGCCTGTGCGCGACACCTGCCTATTTCGCGGCACACGGCTGGCCGAAAGCGCCCGAAGACTTGCTGGAACATGATTGCCTGACCGACCGCAGCGGATCGATCAGTTTCAACGGCGATATCTGTATCCGGGTCCAGCCCAAATGGGCCAGCAACAGCGGCATCGCCCTGCGCAGCGCGGCGCGAAAAGGGCTTGGCATCGCCAGCTTGCCAGTGATGGTCGTCCGTCAGGATCTGGCCGAAGGACGGATGGTCGCGCTCGAGGAGGAATGGTCCTTCTATGACCGCGAGTGCTGGGTCGTCTATTCGCCGGGCATCATGTCGGTCGCGACACGGGCCTTCATCGACTATCTGGTGCGCAAGACGGGGCGCACGAAAGTCCGTCCGTCGATGGCGGCATCGCTCGTCGCGCGCTATTAGGATCAACGTCCAAATCTGGCGATTGTTCGCGAGCAGGCACAAACTGTGCGCGATTTTGATCTTACCTCTTGGCGAACAGGCGATACACTTCCCGGACAAAGGCCATCGCTCAAAGATGGCGTGAACTGGGAGACTGACCTTGTCTAAAGTCGATCGCTTTCCGATGCCCATTCCCCATGGCTGGTTCGGAATAGGCTATAGCTCGGACCTTGCGATCGGCGATGTCCGGTCGGTCCGTTACTTCAGCCGGGATCTGGTCCTGTTCCGCAACGAGCAGGGCGAGGCGGGGCTCCTCGATGCCTATTGTCCGCATCTTGGCGCGCATCTGGGGCATGGCGGAACGGTCGAGGGCGACAGCATTCGCTGCCCCTTTCATCACTGGGCATTCCGGCCCAACGGTTTTTGCAGCAGCATCCCCTATGCCAAGGCTTTCCCGCCGCGCGCCAAGCGCGAGGCGCTCGCGCAGTCCTATCCGGTGGTCGAAAAGAGCGGCGTCATCTGGGCCTGGTATCATCCCGACGAAATCGCGCCGACGTTCGAGGTCATCGACTATCCCGAATTCACAAACCCCGAATGGGCCGAGCCGATCAAGCGCGAATGGCGTTTTGCGAGCAACCCCCAGGAAATTGCCGAAAACGGCGTCGATGTTGCGCATTTCGCCTATGTCCACTCAATGGACGCGGTGCCCGAGGGCGAGACCGATTATGACGGTGTGCAGCGGCACAGTGTTGCGCGGGGACATCGCACCATCGACCTGCCGTCGGGCGAGCGCAAGCAATTGCCCTATTCGGTCGACACGCTCCAGAACGGGGCGGGGCAGAAGTTCACGCGGCTGAGCGGGCTCGTCGAGCTGTCGCTGCTGGTCATCGCCACACCGGTCGAAGCCGACGACGTCGAACTGCGCTTCTGCTTCACCCATCCGAAGGTCGCGCCGGGTTCGCCCGAGGAAAAGGCGATCGAGGCGGCAATCGAGAGCACTTGCGGGCAAAAGGGCGTCGAGGGCGATATTCCGATCTGGCATAACAAGATCCACCGCGCCCGGCCGTATCTGTGCGACGGCGACGGGCCGATCCTGCGCTTTCGCCGCTATTTCGAGCAATTTTATTCCGATGGGCCGGACGGAAGCCGCCTCGTCGAGGCGGCCGAATAAGCCCTCCGCGCACGCGGAAAACGATCACTGCCAAAACATCTGCGCCTGCGGGCGCCATAGGGAGAATTGCGATGTCCAAATTGCGTTATGTTCAGGGTCCTGTCGAAACCCGTGCGCCAGGCATGCTGCGCAACACCGTCTACGGAATTCGCGCGACATATGAGACCGATCCCGAAATCATCGCGGCGCTCCTGCCGCAACCGCTGGTCGCGACCGCAAGGCCCGAAATCTGGCTGCAGATGGTGCATGTAGCGATGCATGTGACCGAAACCGAGACGATCGAAATCGGCGCTCTCACCGTGGGGGTCAGCTGCACCCATGAAGGCGCACCGGGCGCCTATTGCTTCCACATGGCGATGGAAGGCGAAAGCGTCGTCACCTCGGGTCGCGAACGTTTCGGCGAGCCGAAAAAGATCGCGGAAACGCATTTCGAACGCAACGGCGATCATTTGCGTGCGACCTGCTCGCGTCACGGTATCGCCTATTTCGAAATCGAAGGCACGATCGGCGAAGCGATCGATGAGCCGCTGAAATTCGAAGAGCATCTGTTCTGTTACAAGGGTATGCCGTCGATCGACCAGCCGGGCCAGTTCGATGGCGACGTCTTCCTCACCCGTCTCAACTGGGAGCGCAATTACGACGCGCGGCGCGCGATGACGGGAACGATCACCTTGCGCGATTCGGCTTTTGACCCGCTCGCCGACATCCCCGTTCGTCGCATCACTGACATGCAATATGTCGAGGGCGGGACTGCGACCGGCGGCACGCTGCTGCGCAAGGTGCCGGGCGAGTGGATCGCGCCGCACTGGGTCGGACGGAACGACGATCCGCGCAACGTTGGCGTCGATGTTGGCAAGCGGAAGGCCGCCTGATGAACAATTTTTCCGGCCGGGTGGCCGTTGTTACCGGTGGGGCGAGCGGGGTTGGCAAATGTCTGTGCGCCGACCTCGCCCGCGCCGGGGCGAATGTGGTGATTGCCGATATCGATCCGGCGCGACTCGAAGCCGTGCGCGTCGAGATTGACGCGCTGGGTTCGGGGCAGGTGCTCGCCATCGCCTGCGACGTGACCAAGGAAGCGTCGGTGCGGGCGCTGGCGGATCAGGTTTTCGGGCACTTCGAGACGGTGCATATCCTGTTCAACAATGCCGGCGTCGGGCTGGGCGAGGCGCAGCGCAAGCTGTGGACGCTTCCGCTCAGCGACTGGCGCTGGGGGATCGACGTCAATGTGCTTGGCGTCATCCACGGTATTGCGGCTTTCGTGCCGCGGATGATCGAGGCGGGGCAGGAGGGGGTGATCGTCAACACCAGCTCGACCAACGGCGGGCTGCGTTCGCTTCCCAACACCCCCATTTATGCCGCCACCAAGGCGGCGGTGACCAGCATTTCCGAGGTCTTGCACCAGCAATTGCTGCGCGAGGGGGGCAAGCTGCGCGCCGCCACTCTCTTTCCGGGGCCGCACACGGTCAACACGGCGATCATGGCATCGGGCGAGGTGCGCCCGGCCGATTATGTCGAGAATGAAGCCCAGACCAAAGTGGCCTATCGCACGATGGAAGATCTGGTACGGACGACCGGGCTTAAGCTCAAGCTGACCGAGCCTGCGGAGGTTTCCGCCTTCGCGCTCGAGGGCATTCGGGCGGGGCGTTTCTGGTTGCTGCCCGAAAGCGAGGAGAATGACGTGTTGATCGCCGCGCGAACCGAACAGATATTGGCGCGGCGGGATCCGCCGTCGGCATGGTGACGGTGGCGGCGGCCGAAGGGCAGGGGCCGGATCAGGAGGCGGCGACCAAGGGCGGTTTCTATCGCTGGCTGGTTGTTGCGATCCTGTTTACCGGCTATTGCTTCAGCGCAATCGACGCCCGGGTCCTGACGCTGATGGTCGAACCCATCCAGCGCGATTTGGGTCTCACCGATTTCGAGATCAGCCTGCTTCAGGGCTTTGCCTTTTCGCTCCTCTACAGCATAGCCGCGCTGCCCATCGGCCGCTTCGTCGATCGCACCAAAAGGCGCGCGACGCTGATCGTCTGGGGGGTGCTCTTCTGGTCGCTGATGACCGCGGCCTGCGGCTTTACCAGCAGCTTCATCGGGCTCTTCCTCGCCCGCGTCGGCGTGGGGGTGGGCGAAGCGACACTCAGCCCGACCGCTTATTCGCTGATCAGCGACTATTTCGAGCGGCGCCGGCGGGCGCTGGCGATCAGTTTCTATGCGATCGGCTATCCGATCGGCGGCGGTCTCGCGCTATTGATCGGCGGCTGGCTGCTTGCGCGTTTCACCAAAACCGGCGGCGCGACATTGCCGTGGCTTGGCAGTTTCGAACCCTGGCAGATGGTGTTCCTGTGCGTCGCGGCCCCCGGAATACTCGTCGCCGCACTGATGATGACGATCCGCGAACCCGCGCGGCAGGAGCTGGCGGCGAATCTGTCGGTACAAAGCAGCCTGCGCGAAGGGTTCGACTATATTGCCGAGCGCTGGGCGCTTTTCGGCTCCTTGATCGGGTCGCTCAGCCTGATTGCGCTCCTCGCGATCGGCACCGCCTTGTGGTTCCCGACATTCCTGATCCGCAGTTATGGCATGAGCCCTGCTGAGGTGGGGATGTCTTATGGGATGATCATGCTGACCTGCGGCACCGTCGGCACGCTGTCGGGTGGTTGGCTCGCGGGACGGTTGATGCAGGGCGGGCGGGCCGACGCCAATATGCGCGTCGTGCTGATCGCGACCTTGCTGAAGGGCGTGCCGCTCATCATCGCGCCGCTGATGCCGACGGCCTTTCTGTCGTTGACGATGATGGCGATCGGCACGCTGATCGGGCAGGCGTCGCAAGGCGTGATGCTGACGGCGATCCAGGATGTGACGCCCAATCAGCTGCGCGGCCAGGTAACCGCGATCTCGCTCTTGTGCGTCAATCTGGTGGGGATGGGGCTGGGCGCCAGCGTCATCGCCGCGATCACCGATTTCGGTTTCGGTGACCAGGCGGCGCTCGGCTATTCGATCGCGATTGCCGGCGGGGTCGTGTTGCCGCTGATCATCGGCCTGCTTCTTGTCGCCCTGCCGCATTACCGCCGCGCGATCGAAGGCTGACGCGCGCCGCCACTCCTTTTTGGGGGCGCGTCAGCCGAGAACGGCGACGCTGCGCAGGATCAGGCGGACGAGATCGGCCTGGCGGCTGACGCCGGTCTTGCTGAGGATCGTCTTGCAGTAGCTGCGGACGGTATTTTCGGTGAGCTCCAGCCTGGCCGCCGCTTCGGCGAGGCTGAGCCCGGTTGCGAGCAGCGCCGCGAGATGCGCTTCGGACGGCGTGAGGTCGAAAATCTGGCTGACCAGTCTTTCGAGCGGCTGGTTGTTGTCGAGCCCGGAGACATAGACCACCGCGGCCGGGCCCGCCTCGTTGCTATAGCGTGAGGGGGTTTCGATCGTGCGCACCAGCACGCCCAGATGGCGGTCTATGTCAGCCTCGACGCGCAACCCTTCGGCGAAGCTGCCGCCATCGCGGCGCGCCGCGACCGCCTTGCCGACCAGCTGCTGGAGCTGTGCGTTGCCCGCCTTGCTCGCGAGCACGAGCCGGTCGTCGGCGGCGCGCAGCGCGTCGCTCGACTTGATCAGCGCGCGGCCCGCGCTGTTGGTGCGCAGGATGCGGCCCGCGCCATCAAGGATGAAGGTACAGAGCGTCAGCCGGTCGAGCGTGTCGATCATCACCTGCAGCTCGGTCTCGTCGCGGCGCATGCGTGAGAAAAGCGCCAGCGATTGTTCGAGATGCGGGCGGAGCGCGAGCAGCACCTGCTTGTCGTCATCGGTGAAATCCGCTTCATCGGGGCCGTTGGTCAGGCCGACATTGCCCTCCCACCCGCCGGGTTCGGAGATATACATGCCGAGCTGATATTCGATGCCATAGGGCTGCAATATCTCGCGATAGAAGCGATTGCCGCGAAGATCCTCGGGCGAAATTACCTCGCTCAGTCGGAAGATATCGCCGGCTTTGGTTAGCGCGTTGCGCAAGGGGTCAAGATCGCCGAGTTCGGCATGGACCGCGTGAATCCGTCGCGCCTCGTGCTCGTCGATCACGGGCGGCGGTCCCCAGATGATCAGCGGCGGGGTGCCCTGCCGGCTGAGGCGCAACGTGATAGCCGCGCTGGCGCAGCGCATCCGCCGGCTCAGCGCTTCGAGGAAGCCCAGCCACGGCGTCGCTTCGAGCGGCCCGCGATAAAGCAGGGTCACCAGTTCATCGACTTCGGCCAGAGGTTTTCCGATCCGCATTCGGGCTTCGCTTCCTGTTCGCGTCCCACCGTCCAATAATTATGGGGAGTCGGGCTCCAACCGGCAATGACCTGTCCGGGCCCGAGCGGCAAGAGGCGGTGCGCAAATCGCGCGCCCCCCGAATAGGGGTTGTCGCGGCCACACCCGCGCGTAACGCAGCGGGGAGCACATCGATCGGGCGAATGGACGGCTTGTCCATGGATGCCCGGCGCAGGAGACGATCTGCCGTGGCTAAAGCCAAGTTCACGATACCCCATAAAATCTTCGCCGCGGCACGCACGCAGGGCGATTCCGTCGCGATCCGGGGCGAGGACGGGACCGAGGTTCGCTATCGCGATCTCGAACCGCTGGTGCGTGCCGCCGCCAAGGGTTTTATCGCCGCGGGGATCGTAGCGGGGGACCGTATCGCGATCTGGGCGCCCAACGCGATCTTCTGGATCATTGCCGCCATCGGTGCGCAGGCCGCGGGCGCGGCGATCGTACCGCTCAACACGCGGCTGAAGGGGCGCGAGGCGGGCTACATCCTGCGCACCAGCGGTGCCAGGCTGCTGCTTACCGTCGCCGATTTTCTCGGCACCACCTATCCGGAATTGATCGCAGATGAGGATCTGCCCGATTTGCGCGGAATCGTCCTGATGGAGGGCGACAAGGGTGGCACGGCTTGGCAGACCTTCCTCGATCGCGGCGCAGCCCTTTCCGATGCCGCGGTCGGCGCGCGGATGGATGCGCTGGGCGAGGATCAGGTCTGCGACATCCTCTTCACCTCGGGCACCACGGGCAATCCGAAGGGCGCCGTGACGACGCATGGGCAAAATGTCCGCCTGTATCTCGCTTATGGCGAGACGCTGACATACGGGCCGGGCGACAGTTTCCTGATCATCAATCCATTTTTCCACAGCTTCGGCTACAAGGCCGGCTGGCTGGTCGCGCTGATGCGCGGCGTGACCGTGCTACCCCACGCTGTGTTTCAGACCGATAGGGTCCTCGAACGGATCGAGCGCGAACGGGTGACCCTGCTCCCCGGGCCGCCGACGATTTTCCAGAGCCTGCTTGCTGGTCCTTATCGCGACCACGATATTTCTTCGCTGCGCGTGTCGATCACCGGCGCGGCTTCGGTGCCCGTCACCCTGATCGAGGAGATGCGCGGCAAGCTCGGCATCGATGTCGTGCTCACCGCCTATGGCCTCACCGAAACTTGCGGCGTCGTGACGATGTGCGGGGCCGGTGACGATGCTGCGACGATAGCCAACACCGCGGGCCGCCCGCTCGACGGGATCGAGGTCAAGCTCATCGACGAGGCGGGCAAGATAGTAACGCCGGGCGAAGCGGGCGAACTGCTCGTGCGCGGACCCAATGTGATGCAGGGCTATTTCAACGACCCGGCGGCGACCGCTGCGGCGATCGACGGGGAAGGCTGGCTGCGCACGGGCGACATCGCGGTGCAGGACGCAAGCGGCAATGTGAAGATCACCGACCGCGCCAAGGACATCTTCATCGTCGGCGGCTTCAACGCCTATCCGGCCGAAATCGAAGGGCTGCTCGCGGCCAATCCGGCGGTCATGCAGTCGGCGGTCGTCGGCGTACCCGACGAACGGCTGGGCGAAGTGCCCAAGGCCTATGTCATTCTGCGCCCCGGTACTCGCGCCACCGCCGACGAGATTATCGCCTGGTGCCGCGAGAATATGGCGAATTACAAGGTGCCACGTCAGGTGGTGATCGTCGACGAGCTGCCGATGAATGCCGCGGGCAAGGTGCAGAAATTCCTGCTGCGAGAGTAACAGTTTGGGCTGCGTTCGACCGGTTTCTGCCCCGTCAATCGTCACCCCACAGCTGACGGTTCACGCGTCCGGATAAAAACGGCTGATCGTATCCACAACGCAAGCCGGCTTCTCGGCGCCCTCGATCTCCACGGTCACGCGGACGACCGCCTGGATGCCGCCCTTCGCTTCCTCGGCCTTGACCAGTTCGCCCTTGCCCCGGATCCGGCTGCCGGCCCGGACGGGGCTCAGGAAGCGCAGATTGTCGGTGCCGACATTGACCCCCATCGAAACGCCGCGAACCTCGATCAGTTCGGGCAGGAAGCGGTTGACGAGGCTCATCGTGAGATAACCATGGGCGATCGTGCCGCCGAACGGGCCGTCCTTCGCGCGCTCGGGATCGACATGAATCCATTGGTGATCGTCGGTGGCGTCAGCGAACAGGTCGATGCGGTCCTGCTCGATTGCGACCCACTCGGTAGGTGTAAAGCTCTCACCCACCGCGGCGAGCAGCTCGATCGGCGTTTTGAAAATCCGCGCGCTCATGCCTGCTGGCTCGACACCGCAAGCACTTCGCCTGTCATGTAGGAAGAAAGGTCGCTGGCGAGGAACATCATGACGTTCGCGACCTCCCACGGCTCGGCATAGCGGCCGAAGGCCTCCTTCTCGGTCAGCTCCTCGAGCAGCCCCGGCGGGGTCACCTTGGAAAGCGAAGCGTGCATCGCGAGGCTGGGCGAAACCGCGTTGATGCGGACGCCGTGCTCGGCGGCTTCGAGCGCCGAACAGCGCGTGAAAGCCATCACCCCCGCCTTGGCCGCGGCATAATGCGCCTGCAGCTTTTGCGCGCGCCAGCCGAGGACCGAGGCGTTGTTGACGATTGCGCCTTTCTGGCGCTCGTACATGTGCGGCAGGATCGCGCGCGTCATGCGGAAGACGCTGGTGAGCGTGACGTCGAGCACCTTGTGCCACTGGTCGTCGGTCATCTCGACCACCGAAGCCGCGCCGCCGAGGCCGGCATTGTTGATGAGTATGTCGATACTGCCCATGCCCGCGATCGCCGCGGCGACGAGCGCCTGCACCTGTTCTTCATTAGTGACGTCGCAGACGAGTGTGCCGGGGCGCGCGAAGCCCAATCCCTCGATCCGATCGGCAGTCTCGCCCAGCCGGCGTTCGTGCATGTCGGAGAGGAAGAGCGTCGCGCCTTCCTCGGCCGCGCGCTGCGCGACCGCGCCGCCGATGCCGCTGCCCGCGGCGGCGGTGATTAGCATGGTCTTGCCCTTCAAAAGGCCGGTCGGTGTCGGATATTCGGGGGCGGGTCGTGCCACGCTTCGTTCCTTCATTTGAGGTCGCCGCGCGGCTCGCGGGGTAGCCCCAGCGCGCGCTCGGCGATGATGTTGCGCTGAATCTCGTTGGTGCCGCCATAAATTGTATCGGCGCGGCTGTAGAGGAACAGGTTGGGAAGCGCGGGGAAGGCATAGTCATGCCCCGCGACGGTCTCGCCCGCCTGTCCCAGAACGTCCATCGCGAGTTCGCCGAGATCGCGGCGCCATGTTGCCCACTGGATCTTGTAAGTGAGCGCCGACGGGTTGAGCCTGCCGCCCTCCGCATCGGTGAGCATGCGCAGCGCGCCATAACGCATAAGTTTCAGGCCGATTTCGGCCTTGGCGATGCGCTGGCGGATCAGCGGGTTTTTCGCTTCGCCATTGGCGCGCGCCGCGGCGATCACCGCGTCGAGTTCGTTGCGAAAGCCCATTTGCTGCGCGAGGGTCGAGACGCCGCGCTCGAAGCCGAGCAGCCCCATCGCGACCGTCCAGCCATCGCCCGGCGCGCCGAGGATGTTGGCGGTGTTGGTGCGCGCGCCGTCGAAAAAGGTTTCGTTGAACTCGGCTTCACCGGTGATCTGGTGGATCGGCCGGACGGTGACGCCGCTCTGGTCGACCGGGACGAGCAGGAAGGACAGCCCCTTGGGACCCTTCGACCCTTCCTCGGTGCGCGCGATCACGAAAATCCAGTCCGAGAATTGCGCGAGGCTGGTCCAGACCTTCTGCCCTTCGATCACCCAGTCGTCGCTCTCGCGCCATGCGCGGGTGCGGACATTGGCGAGGTCGGACCCGGCCCCCGGCTCCGAATATCCCTGGCACCAGATTTCCTTGCCCCGCGCAATCGCGGGCAGGAAGCGCGCCTTCTGTTCTTCGGTGCCGAAAGCGAGGATGGTGGGTCCCGCAAGCTCGATACCGATATGATTGAGCCGGGGCGGGGCGCCTGCGCGCGCATATTCCTCGGCAAAGATCACCTGCTCGGCGAGCGTCGCGTCGCGGCCGCCATAGGCCTTGGGCCAGCCGACGCAGCTCCAGCCCGCTTCGCCCAGTCGGCGCTCCCAGTCGCGGCGGCGATCGGGGCTGGCGACCAGACTGGTCAGTCCGCGCACGTCGGCGAAGGGGCCGTTTAACTCGGCCGCGAGCCATGCCGCGGCTTCGGCGCGAAACGCCTCTTCTTCGGGAGAAAATCCCAGCTTCATGCCGCTTCGTCCAATCCGGCCAGCGCGGCCACCCGTTCGCGGTGCCAGTCGGGGGTGCCGAGCAAGCTCGCATTGCTGCGCGCGCGCTTGAAGAAGAGGTGCGCGTCATGCTCCCAGGTGAAGCCGATGCCGCCGTGAAGCTGGATCATCTCGCCCGCGCAATCGCTATAGGTGTCGCAGGCAAAGGCCTTGGCGGCGTGGACCGCGAACTTCGCTTCGTCCGACCCTTCGTCAATGGCGCACGCGGCCCAATAAACTGCCGAGCGCGCCTGCTCGATCGCGATCATCATGTCCGCCAGCCGGTGCTTGACCGCCTGGAAACTGCCAATCGAACGACCGAACTGGACACGTTCCTGCGCATAGGCGACCGTCCGGTCGAGACATGCTTGCGCGCCGCCCAGCGCATCGGCCGCGATGGCGAGCCATCCCGTAGTGAGCGCGGCGTGCACGGCGGCGCGGGGGTTGGCGAGAGGCTCGGCGAGGGCGCCGCCGAAATCGAGCCGGGCATAGGGGCGCGTCTGGTCCATGCTGGTGAGCGGGGTGATGCGGAGCCCGGGTGCGCCGCACTCGATGATCGCGACCCCATTGTCGGTTTCGACCACGAAGATGTCGGCGCCTGCGCCGTGCGGTACGTGGAGCGCGGCACCGGTGAGCCTTCCGTCGCTGAACGTCGCGCGGGGCGTTTCGCCCCTGTTTACGGTAGCGAAGCTCGCCACCAGTTCGCCCGACGCGAGGCGGGGGAGGAGGCGTGCCTTCTGCTCGTCGGTGCCGCCAGCGAGGATCGCCGGGGCGGCAAGCGTGAGGCTGGCGAGCAGCGGCAGCGCCGCGGTGTGCCTCCCCGCCGCCTCGGCCAGGACCGCAAGCTCGACCATGCCGAGCCCTGCGCCGCCCAGCGCTTCCGGAATCGCGACACCGGCAAGCCCAAGGTCGCCAGTGAATGCTTGCCACAATGCACCGTCGACACCGGTCTCGGCCATCGCGGCGCGCGTCCGCTCGCTCGTCGCATTCTCCGCGAAGAAAGCCTTCGCCGTTTCAGCGATCATCACCTGTTCGTCGGTGAAGGCGAAATGCACCTTAGCTGCCCCAGACCCGGCGCGGTTCGCTCCGTTCGCCAAGCAGGGCGTCGACCGCACGGCCCACATCGGCGGGCGCCCATTTTTCCTGCTTGCCGACCTGCGGCCCTTCGCGCCAACCGTCCTCGAGCATGATCTTGCCGCCTTCGAGTTCGAAGACGCAGCCCGTCACATGCGCGCTTTCGGCGCTGCCCAGCCACACCACCGTCGGCGCGATATTGGCGGGGTCCATGACGTCGAAGGCATCACCCCCGGTCGCCATCTTGTCGGCGAACGCCTGTTCGGTCATCCGCGTCCGCGCCGAGGGCGCGAGCGCATTGGCGGTGATGCCATAGCGGCCAAGCTCGGCCGCCTGAACCAGCGTGAGCGAGGCGATGCCACCCTTCGCGGTCGAATAAGCCGCCTGCGCGATGGAACCTTGAAGTCCCGCCCCCGAAGTCGTGTTGATGATCCGCGCGTCGACCGCATGGCCTTGTTTCTGCCGCCCGCGCCAATAATCGACTGCATGCCGCGCAATACAGAAATGGCCGCGCAGATGGACGTGCATCGTCGAATCCCATTCGTCGAGCGTCGCTGACACGAACATCCGGTCGCGGACGATTCCGGCATTGTTCACCACGACATGCAGGTCGCCGAACGCCGCAATCGCGGCATCGACGATGCGCTTGGCGGCATCCCAGTCGGTGACGTCTTCATAATTGGCGATCGCCTTGCCGACGCCGCCCGCGTTGATCTCGGCAACCACGGCGTCCGCCGCCGACGTGTCGCGCCCTTCACCCGCCAGCGATGTGCCAATGTCGTTGACCACGACATTGGCACCCTCGGCCGCGAAGCCCAGCGCATAAGCCTTGCCCAGCCCGCGCGCCGCGCCGGTGATGATGACGGTCCGCCCTTCGCAAAGTGTCATTACAGCCTCTCGATTATCGTGACATTGGCCTGACCGCCGCCTTCGCACATGGTCTGGAGACCATAGCGACCGCCGGTACGCTCAAGCGCATTGAGCATCGTCGTCATCAACCGTGCGCCGGTCGCGCCGAGCGGATGGCCGAGCGCTATCGCGCCGCCGTGGACATTGACCTTTTCATGCGGGATGCCGAGTTCCTTCATCCACGCCATCGGAATGCTGGCAAACGCTTCATTGCATTCGAACAGGTCGATGTCGGCGACGGTCATCCCTGCCTTCGTCAGCGCATATTGCGTCGCGGGGATCGGCGCTGTGAGCATCCACACGGGATCGTCGGCGCGTACCGACAGATGGTGGATGCGCGCCCGCGGAGTGAGGTTGTGATCCTTCACCGCCGCCTCAGACGCGATCAGCAGCGCTGCGGCGCCATCGCAATTCTGGCTGGAGATGCCCGCGGTGATCTTGCCGCCTTCCTGGATCAGCCGCAGCTCGGCCAACCCTTCGCGCGTCGTTCCGGGGCGGATTGTTTCGTCCTGCGCCAGCCCCTCGAGCGGCGCGATTTCATTGGCGAACCAGCCGGCATCGGTCGCGGCCTGCGCGCGTTGGTGCGAGGCGAAGGCGAATTCCTCCATCTCGGCGCGGCTGATGCCCCATTTGTCGGCGATCATTTCGGCCGAGTTGATCTGGTTGAGCAAACCATCACCATAGCGCGCGATCCAGCCGGGCGACGTGTTGAACGGATTGGTGAAGCCATAGGGTTCGCCGGCGTACATGGCGGCGCTGATCGGGATGGCGTTCATCGCCTGCGATCCGCCCGCGACGACCAGATCCTGCGTCCCGCTCATCACGCCCTGCGCCGCGAAATGCAGCGCCTGCTGGGACGATCCGCACTGGCGATCGACCGTCGTGCCGGGGACATGCTGCGGCATCCCCGCGACGAGCCAGACGGTGCGCCCAATGTCGCCCGCCTGCGGCCCGATCGTGTCGCAGCAGCCCCAGACGACATCGTCGACCGCGCCCGCGTCGATGCCGGTGCGCGCAATCAGCGCCTTGATCGGATGCGCGCCAAGGTCGGCGGGATGGACGGCGGCGAGGCTGCCCTTCTTCCGCCCGATCGGCGTGCGCACCGCGTCGATGATATAAGCTTCGGCCATCAGATTTCCTTATGCGAATGTGTGTGCGGGGCCGATCGCCAGCCCCCCGCCGATCACGGCGTCGTCGATGCGTTTGAGGTGGAAGGCGCGGCTGCCCCACGCCCCGGCGAGCGCCCAACTGCGCTTCATCCAGAAATGCAGGTCGACCTCATAAGTATATCCCATCGCGCCATGGACCTGGATCGCGGTCTCGGCCATTTGGATCGCGGCGTCGGTCGCGGCGACCTTGGCATGGCTGATGTGGACGGATGCGCTGGACAGACCATCGGTCAGCGCCTGCGCCGCGCGCCACACCACCGGCTTGGCAAATTCGATCGCGACCGCGGCGGTGGCGAGTTGATGCTTCACCGCTTGGAACGCGCCGATCGGCTGGCCGAACTGGGTGCGGATTTTGGCATAGGCCGCCGACTGGTCGAGCATTGCTTCCGCGAGGCCGACAAGCTGCGCGGCGGACATCAGTGCGCCGAGATCGAGCAGCAGCGGATCCGACGAAGCCGCATTGGCTTGGCGCGTCAGATTGCGCAGCGGGTCGATGCTGTCGAGCGCGGCGCCCTCGCCGTCGCTGACCCACGGGTTGATCGCATGCGCGACCGACGGCTTCGCGGTCCCGGCGACGATCGCGGCCATTTGCTCGGTCTCGCCCTGAGCCAACAACCACGGCACCACGACGAAGGCGGTGTCGACCAGCGGTTCGGCGAGGCAAGCCCGCCCGCATTCGCGCGCGATCAAAGTCGCATCGACAAGGCCAAGGCCAAGCCCGCCGAACTCCTCGGGAACCAGCAGGCCGGTGAGCCCCATGTCAACGAGCCCCTGCCAGATCACGGGATCGCGATTGTCGCCCGCATCGAGTCTGCGCAGCACGTCGGGGCCGTGGGTGCCCGCCAGATAATCGCGGATGGTTTCGGCCAGCGCGAGCTGGTCTTCGTTCAGCAGAAATTCCATCAGCCCGCTCCCACTCTGGGCAAATCGAGCAATCGTTCGGCGGTGATATTGCGCTGAATTTCGTTCGATCCGGCGTAGATCGGTCCCGATAGCGAGAAGATATAGCCCTCCAGCCACTGGTTCATCCGGCCATCGTCGAAACGGCGGAGTTCAGCCGCCGCACCCAGCAATTGCATCGCGGTGCGGTGCATCGCGCGGTCGAGTTCGGACCAGAAAATCTTGTTGAGGCTCGCCTCTGCCCCGATCGACCCGCCCGCCATGATCTTCGCGGCGACGGTATAGGTGTTGTACGCATAAGCCTGCGCCTGCATCCACGCGGTCATCACCGCCTCGCGCGCCGCGGGCGACGCCTTGGCCTCATGCTTGCGATACAGATCGACCAGCCGTTTCGCGGTCGCCTGAAACCGGCCGGGCGAGCGCAGCATCAGCCCGCGTTCGAAACCCGCGGTCGCCATCGCGACCTTCCAGCCTTCGCCTTCGCCCGCGATGCGGTTTTCGACCGGCACGCGCACCTCGTCGAAGAACAATTCGGCAAAGCCGGTGTCGCCGTGGAGCTGGCGGATCGGGCGGCGGGTGATGCCGGGGCTGTTCAAATCGAACAGGATGAAGCTTAAGCCCTTGTGGCGCTTGCTGCCCTCTTCGGTGCGGAAAATGCCGAAGCCCCAGTCGGCGAAGGCCGCGCGGCTCGACCAGGTTTTCTGGCCGCTGATCACATAATGATCGCCGTCGCGCACCGCCTTGCTGCCGATCGCCGCCATATCGGACCCGGCGCCCGGTTCGGACCATGCCTGCGCCCACATCGTCTCGCCCTTCGCCATCGGGGTCAGGAAGCGCGCTTTTTGTTCGGGCGTGCCGAATTCCATGATCGTCGGGCCGAGCAGGAAGATGCCATTCTGGTTGGCGCGATTGGGGCCGCCGGCGCGGAAATATTCTTCCTCGAAGATCAGCCACTGGATCAAATCGAGCCCGCGCCCGCCATAGGCCTCGGGCCATGTCACCATGCCCCAGTTTCCGCTCGCGAGCGTACGTTCCCAGATCACATGCTGGTCGAAGCCTTCGCGGCATTCGAGCGTCACGAGCGGCTCCCTGGGCACATGCGCGTCCATCCACGCACGCACCTCGGCGCGGAAATCCTGTTGTTCGGGGGTATAGACGAGGTCCATCAGAATTCCGCCGCCTTGCCCGTCTCGACAAAGGCATCGCGCGATTTCTGGCTGTCTTCGTGCATATACATTTCCAGCGTGAAGCCCTGTTCCCAGCGGTAGCCGCGGTCGACGTCGCGTTCCTCGAGCCCGTTCAGCGCCTCCTTGGCAATCACCAGCGCCTTGCGCGATTTCGATGCGATCACCGCGCAAAACGCGCGCGCTTCGCTTTCGAGGTCTGCCCGCGGCACGACCTTCTCGATCGCGCCCAGCCGCCACGCGTCCTCGGCGGGAATCGTGCCGCCGGTGAAGAAGGCCGCGCGCACCTTGTGCAGCGGCAACATGCGTGAAAGGTGCGAAGCCCCGCCCATCGCGCCGCGATCGACCTCGGGCAGCGAGAAATAGGCGTCGTCTGCTGCGATGATGCTGTCGCTGGCGCCGCAAATACCGATGCCGCCGCCGATGACGAATTTATGGACGGCGCTGATCACCGGCACCTCGGCGTTGCGGATCGCCTTGAAGGTCAGGTAATTGCCGCGATTGAGGAGAGTGATACGTTCGGGATGCGCCTGCATCTCCTTGATATCGACCCCGCCGCAAAAGCCCTTGCCCTCGGCGCGGATCAGCACGCAATTGACCTCGGGATTGCTCGCCGCCGCGGTGACGATCGCGGGGATCGCCATCCATGTTTCGCTGTCGAACGCGTTGACCGGCGGGACGTCGAAGACGATTTCGGCGATCCGGTCCTTGATGGTGCAATGTATCGGCATGGGTTTAGTCCAGTCCTCGCAGCGCGGCCAGGCGGGCGCGCGCATCCTTTTCAATCGAAGAGAGAAGATCGGCACAGCTCGGCAAATCCCCGAGGCGCCCGCCGACAAGCCCGGTCGCGAGCAGGCCGTTGTCGGTGTCGCCGTCCACGACCGCTTTCTGGATCAGCATCGGCGCGGCGGCCGCCATCATCGCTTGCGGCAGCGACAGATTGCCGTGGCTGGTCATGCCGCGCGCGGCGCGCAGCAGTTCGCCGAAGCTGGCGCCGGTCTGGCGCTTCATCGCAAGCCCCGCCTCGATCGCGCGTTTCCACATCGCGAGCTTCCCCGATGCCTCGATGCGTTGCATCGCGGGGGTCAGGATCATCCGCTGCGGGATGCCGTCGATCTTGGTCGACACGACAATGTCGCCGGTACCGGCGCGGACATAGGCCGATTTGGAACTCTCGGGGATCGGGCTGTCGCTGGTCATCAGGAAGCGCGTTCCCATCGCGATACCCGCCGCGCCATAGGCCAACGCCGCCGCGAGCCCGCGCCCGTCGGCAAAGCCGCCCGCCGCGACGACCGGAACGTCAACCGCGTCGAGAACCTGCGGCAACAGCACCGTCGTCGCGACCGCGCCGGTATGCCCGCCGCCTTCACCGCCCTGCACGGTGATCATCTCGCACCCCAGCTGAACCATTTTCTCGGCATGTTTGACCGCGCCGACGGTGGGGATGCACAGAATACCGGCGTCCTTGAACCGGCCGATCATTTTCGCATCGGGCCCCCGCCCGAAACTGACCGCGCCGACGCGGTCGCTGTTCGCGACGATCAGATCGACAATCTCGGCCGCGCCGGGCTGAAAGCTGTGGAAATTGACCCCGAAGCGGTGCGGGGTCAGGTCGCGCAGCCGCGCGATCGCTTCGCCGAGTTCGGCAGGCTTCATCACCGCCCCGGCGAGAAAACCGAATGCGCCGGCATTGCTCGACGCCGCGACCAGCTCAGGCGTCGCGATCCAGCCCATCGCGGTCTGGATCACCGGCAGGCGGCATCCCAATGCCTGGGTCAGCGGGGTGGTCAGCGCGTCGGTCACGGAATCAGCCCTCGCCCGCGGCTTTCTTGTTCGCCTTGGCCATCGCCGCGCCGTCGAGCCCGCCGAGCGAATTGCCGCTGACCAGATCATTCTGCGCATGGGCGAAATGGTGCATGTGGAAGACCGCATCCATCGCGGTGCGCTTGCCGCGCAGATCCTCGACATGGTTGAGCGCCTGCTTGGTCAGCCAATTGCCAAGCCGCGGACGGGTCGCGAGTTCCTGCGCCATCGCCGACACCTTGTCCTTGAGTTCGGCGCGCGGGACTATTTCGTTGACCATGCCGAATTGATATGCGCGCGCGGCGGGCATCCGTTCGCCGAGCAGCAGGAAGCCCTTGGCGATGCGCGGCGGCAGTTCGAAGCCATGGGCGAAATATTCGACCCCCGGGATGCCCATGCGGTTGACGGGGTCCTGAAAGAAAGCATCGTCGCTGGCGACGATCAGGTCGCAAACCCACGCCAGCATCAGCCCGCCGGCGATGCACGCGCCCTGTACCATCGCGATCGTCGGCTTGGGGATGTCCCGCCAGCGGCGGCACATCCCGAGGTAAACTTCCTGCTCGCGGGTATAAAGCAATTCGGCGCCGGGCCGGGTGGTGTGATCGCCGAACATCAGCTTGCGGTCGAAGGGCACCAGATGGTCGCGCCCCGGCGTGCCGATGTCGTGCCCGGCGCTGAAATGCTTGCCGTCGCCGCTCAGCACGATGACCTTGATCGCATCGTCGTCGGTCGCACGCTGGAAAGCGGCGTCGAGCGCGTAAGTCATCTGGCTGTTCTGCGCGTTGTTGAACTGCGGCCGGTCCATGATGATCCACGCGACGGGACCATCGACTTCGTAGCGGACGGGCGTGTCGGTTTCATACACCGGCTGTTGCGGCTGGCGCGGGACGATGTCGGTCATGCTCAGTTCCTCTTGCCTGCAGGATTGTCCTTGATCACGCTCGCCCGCAGATTGTGCGGATCGAACCGCGCGATGATCGCGAGTTGCTCGACAGTGGGAGCGGGGGTCTCCCGGATCTCGGGCGCGGCGGTCAGCGCAAAGCCTGTTGCATCCTGCGCCTGATCGAAGCGCACGCCCGGATGAAGCATGATGACGCGGATCTCGTGATCTGCGCCGCCGAAGTCCATCACGCAAAGATCGGTGACGATCAGCCGCAGATCGACGCGGTCGAAATTTGCGCCCGCGAGGCGCCGCGCCGGATTATAACCCACGCTCGAAACCATATCGACCTCGCCTTCGACGAAGACGCGCTTCGAATGGGCGGGGACGAACATCGAGTTGATGTGATAGATCGAGTTGCCCGGAAAGCCGCGCGCGCCGAGCATCTGCACCTTCGGCTGATCATAGGTGCCGCCGAGATAGGAGATGTTCGTCTGTCCGAAGCGGTCGATCTGGCTCGGCGTCACCATCGCGTGGCGCTTGCCCGACCACACCGCGGCATCGAAGAAGCGCGAGAAGGGCAGATAGCCTGCCGCCTTGCGATCGTCATAGCCACGCGGGCCGAGCGGTACCGGCTCTTCGACCAGAAAGGCCTCGCCATCGGTCATCATCAGCTCAGGGGTGTGGGTCACCTTGGCCAGCGAGGCGGCAAGCCGCGGCGCGGTGCCGATACCGGTCGCGACGAGTTCGCCATTGCCGCGCCACGCTTCGGACGCAGCGACGATCAGTTGTTCGCAAAGGGTGAATTCGGGTGCGGTTGTCATGTCGTCCGCCTCAGAAAATCGGAAGGGGGAGGGCGGCGATGGCGTCCTTGCCGCCGGCGCGATCGAGATAACCCGCCTCGTCAGCACCGACGGTGCCGGCGAGCCAGGAGTCCCAGCCGCCGTCCTCGCGTGCGCTTGCGGCATAGGCTTTGAGATGTTTCATATCCCAGCCGTACGAAGGCGGCATCGAGGTCGGATGCGCGCCGAGCGGCGCCTCGACCACGCCGTGGATGAAACAGCGCTCGACGATGTTGGCGCGGGCATCTTCGGGATAGCTATGGTCCATCCGGTCGACGACCTCCTCGGCCGAAACGAAGGTCCGGTCCGCGGCGCGCGCGAACCATTCGTCATAATAGGTGTCGGGGCCGAGCGCCTGGATATTGCCGAGCTTGTCGGCACGATGGACGTGGAGCAGCGCGGCATCGAGTTTGAGCGGCGGCATCGCCAGCACGACCTCGCCATCGTCATAAGGCGACTGGACGGTCTTGAACCCTCCGTGTGTCATCACGTCGGTGCCGATGCCGACATGGGTGGGGAGGAAGGGCAAGCGGAACGCCGCAGCCTTCAAGCCCCATTGGAGCATGCCTTCGTCGAGTTCCAGAATGTCGAGCGTGCCCGCCTCACGCGCCTTGCGGAAATAGGGCTCGAGCGGGATTGCATCCATCGAGACGAAGCCGAAGATCAGCTTCTTCACCTTGCCCGCGGCACACAGCATGCCGACATCAGGGCCGCCATAGGTGACGATCGTCAGGTCGGTCAGGTCCGAACGCAGGATCGCGCGGACCAGCGCCATCGGCTTGCGGCGCGGGCCCCAGCCTCCAATCCCGATCGTCATCCCGCTCTTCAGCGAGGCGACGAACTGCTCGACGGTCAGTTGCTTGTTCAATCCACTCTCCAGCCCACAGGCGCCGGACACAAAGGCGCCCGCGATGTTGCAAGATGGATAGGCGCGCTGGCCGTTCGGCCGATACCACCATATGGAGAGAGACTTTCGCGCCGCCCGATAAGAGAGAGGCGGACGAGAAATGGAGATCGACATGGCGGACGAGAAACAGCGCGTGGCGCTCGTGACCGGCGGCAGCCGCGGTATCGGCCGCGCAATCGCGGAGCGGCTGCTGGAAGAGGGCATGCGCGTCGTGATCTGCGGCCGCAATGCCCCCGACGACCTTCCGCGCCATCATGGCGCGGTGACGGAGTTCGAGGCGTGCGATGTGCGTTCGGCGGACGAGGTTCAGGCGATGGTGGACCGCATTTTCGAACGCCACGGCCGACTTGACCTCGCCGTGAACAATGCCGGGGGCTCCCCCGAAGCCGATGCGGCCTCCGCTTCGCCGCGTTTTTCGGAACGCGTCCTCGCGCTCAACCTGCTCGCGCCGCTGCATGTCGCGCAGGCCGCTAACCGCATCATGCAGGCGCAGGAGGATGGCGGAAGCATCGTCAATATCGCCAGCGTCTCGGGTACGCGGCCGTCGCCGGGAACGGCGGTTTATGGCGCGGCCAAGGCGGGGCTGTTGAGCCTCACCGAATCGCTTGCGATGGAATGGGGACCAAAGGTGCGTGTGAATGCGATCGTCGTCGGGCTGGTCGCCACCGAGGCTGCGGCCGATCATTATGGCGGGGAGGCGGGGATGAAACGTATCGATGCGATGCTGCCGCTTGGCCGGATGGCGCGCGGGCCCGATATCGCAGGCGTCGTCAGTTTTCTGGCGTCGGCGGACGCGGCCTATATCAGCGGTGCAAGGATCGCCGCGCATGGCGGTGGCGAACGGCCGATCTTTCTGAGCCTTGCCCAGATGGGCTGACCTCGCGAAGGACGAGCCGCACAGGGTGAGCGACCTTCGAAAACATTCCGTGCGCGGTGCAGGACAATGGCGACTTGGCGAAGGCGCCGGACGGTTGCGATAATGATGCCGTCTTCCACTGCCATACCGGAGTGCCGTCATGCCTGCAGAGACCGTCAATCGCCAATGGCTGCTCGCGCGGCGCCCCAGGGGGCCGGTAAGCGTGGATGATTTTGCTCGGCGCGATGCGCCCATGCCGCGCGCCGATCTGGCCGTGGGCGAAATTCTCGTCCGCAACCTCATGCTCGGCTTCGATCCCGCGCAGCGCGGGTGGATGGACGATGTCCCAAGCTATCTGCCCCCCATCATGATCGACGAGCCCGTGCGCGGCAGCGCGGCAGCGCGTGTGATCGCGTCGGCCAACCCGGCCTATCCCGAGGGCTCGATGGTGCGCGGGCTGTTCGGATGGCAGGACTATGCTGTGGCGGCTCGGGCAGGGGACCCCGATCCGGTCCCCATTACCGAAGATACGGCGCCCGAAGAGGCGTTGGGTATATTCGGCGCAGCGAGCCTCACCGCCTATGTCGGCATGTACGATGTCGGCCGACTCCGCGCGGGGGATTGCGTGCTCGTTTCCGGCGCGGCGGGTGCGGTCGGATCGGTCGCCATCCAGATCGCGCGGCTCGCTGGTGCGCGCGTGATCGGAATAGCCGGGGGCGCCGAAAAATGCCGCTGGTTGATAGAGGATTACGGTGCCGACGCCGCGATCGATTATCGCGCTGAAGATGTGCGGGCGCGGCTCGGAGCGCTCGCGCCAGAGGGAATCGACCTGTTCTTCGACAATGTGGGCGGCGCCACGCTCGAAGCGGGAATCGCGCATATCGCGCGCTTCGGCCGGATCGTGCTGTGCGGCGCGATTTCGGGCTATAACGACACGCACGCCGCTGTCGGGCCGCGTAATCTGGTGCGGCTGATTCCGCAGCGCGCCGAGATGCGTGGCTTTATCCTGCTGGACCACCTGGATCGCGTGCCCTCTGCGATGGTGGAACTCAGGCAATGGGTCCGCAGCAACCGAATCCGCTATCGTACCGACATCCAGCACGGTTTCGACGCTATTCCACAAACATTCTTGCGGCTGTTCAACGGCTCAAATCAGGGCAAGCAATTGCTGCGGATCGACGGGGCGGAGTAGGCTTGGATTACCGGCGCGGGCCTCCGTAACGGTGTACAAACGGCGGACGCTATTGATGATTGGCCGCGCGTGCCGCATTCTTGGGGCATGAACAAAAAGTCTAGCCAGAGCGCAAAGGGGCCGCGCAAATTTCTGGATCTCGAGCAGCAGCAGGAGTGGCTGGAGGGCAGGGTGGAATTGGCCGACGCCGAAGAGCGGCAGGATTCGATCGAGCAGCGGATGAAATATGCGCACCGCTTCCAGAAGCTGCTTCGTCGACCGCAGGCGTCCGAGCTGTTTGAGATTCTCGAGCTATATGGCCAGACTTGCATGCCCTTGCCTCGCGCGACGGAGCGCACTTACTGGTCGGCTTCCTGCCTGCCATCGACGTCGGACAAGCCATTGGTCCGCGTCAACGCGAGCTGGATGGAACTGTTCACTCTCTACGCCGACGGCGACGATCTCCGCGCAAGGTTCATTATTCACCTTTCGGATTTCACGACCAATGGGTCGTTCGCACAGGAGATGATCGACCAGGTGTTTCTCGAGGGGAGCGTGCGGACGCCCGAGGACTTGCGCTATTCGGTTCCGAGCGGTCCGGACATCTTCGTCATCAAGATACGAGGCTCCGCGTCCATCCGCGACTTCCTCACGGCCCCCCGCGCGCTACGCGCTGTTCGGAGATTCAATCTGACCCACATGAATCGCGGCAGGAATGCCTATCAGGCCAGCCATTCGTATAGCGTGGCGGATTACATGCTGGGGGAGGGCTCTTCCTGATGCTCACAACTGCCGACAGTCAACGAACGGCCGGCCGTACAGGAATCGGCGGCGCTGTTGCCAATTCGGTCGCCAATACCGCGATCGACGTCGCCGATGCGGGCGCCAGCGCGCGCGGCCTCGCCAGAACCGGAAAGGCCAAAAATGCTGAGCCCGATCGTCTCGGTCGGGCTGCTACTCATCGGCGCTCCTGAAAGCTGACTGGCAGCAACGGGCCAAAAACTCAGTCATCGCTGGATTCCGGCACCCGCCGCCGCTGCGCAGCACATTCGTCCGCGAGGAAATCCAGAAGCGCCCGCACCGAAGGGAGGAGCCCGCGCCGGGATGGAAAAACGGCATGGACGATTTCGTTCGACGGTTTCCAATCGGGCAGCACCGTCTCCAGGCGCCCTGCCTGCAAATCGCTCCAAACGACAAGGGTTGGCAGGCGCGCAGCCCCGGCCCCGGCAAGCGCGGCGTCGCGCAGCACCGCCATATCATCGGTGACCAGCCGTGGCGTATGGCGCACCTCTGCGACGCTGCCGTCGACATGGGTCAGGCGCCAGCGATGCTCGCCGCCCGCGGGCCCAAAATCAAGGCTGGGCAGGCCCGCGAGATCGCCGGGCAGGGTGATGGCCCGTTGCTTCAACAAATCGGGGCTGGCGACGATCCGGATCGTGCGCTCGTCGAAACGTCGCATGACAAGCTCGCTCTCGGTGAGCGGCGGTGGTCGGACACGGATCGCAATGTCGAACCCTTCGCCGATGACATCGATGCGGCGGTTGGTACTTTCGACGTGGAGTTCGACTGCCGGATAGAGCGCCATGAAACGCCCCAACAGTTCGCCGAACTGGAAGGCAAGAAGGCCGGTGGGGCAGCTGAGCCGCACGACGCCGCATGGCTCGGCGCGCGACTGGTCGATGACGGTTTGTGCGCCTTCGGCCTCGATGAGCATGGCGACGCAGCGGCGGTAATATTCCTGACCGATCTCCGTCACCGAAAAGCGCCGCGTCGAACGCTGTATCAAGCGCACGCCCAGTCGATCTTCGAGCAAGCCGATGCGACGGCTCACCTTCGACTTCTGCAAGCCCAGCGCACGCGCGGCCGCGGCGAAACCCCCATGATCGACGGCCTGTACAAAGAGATAGAGGTCGTTGAGGTCCTGCATTGTCCTATCAGTAGGACTCTGAGTCCATTTTCGCAATCTTTCGGCATATTTGGTGAATGATTATTGTGCATTTCAACAGATGCCTCCCAGTGGAGGCGCAGGAGATGCAAGATGAAGACGATCCTTGGCACCTACAGCAATCCCAACCAGCATTGGGTGGGGGACGGCTTTCCGGTCCGCTCGCTCTTTTCGTACAACAGCCTTGGCGACCGGGTCAGCCCGTTCCTGCTGCTCGACTATGCCGGCCCCTATAATTTCGCGCCGACCACCGATCGACGTGGTGTCGGCCAGCATCCGCACCGCGGGTTCGAAACGGTGACGATCGTCTATGACGGCGAGGTCGAACACAAGGATTCGGCCGGAAACGGCGGTATCATCGGCCCCGGCGACGTCCAGTGGATGACGGCGGCAGGCGGGATTCTGCACGAGGAATATCATTCCCCGGCATTCGGCAAGACGGGCGGCCCGTTCCGGATGGTTCAGCTGTGGGTCAACCTGCCCGCGAAGGACAAGATGGCGCCCGGCGGCTATCAAGGTATCACGGCGGCGGACATCCCGACCGTCGAGCTGCCCAACGGCGCGGGTCTCGGCCGGGTGATCGCGGGCGAGATGCTCGGCGTAAAAGGTCCGGCGCGGACCTTCACCCCGATCAACGCCTGGGACGTCCGGCTGAACCGCGACGCCGATGTGACGCTCGAGCTGCCCGAAGGCCACACCGCGATGCTGGTGGTGCTTGCCGGTCATGTCACCGTGGGTGCAGCCGAGGAAGTAGGTGAGGCCGAGATGGTCCTGCTGAGCCGGGAAGGGGGATCGATCCCGGTCCACGCCGACGGCGACGCGACGATCCTCGTGCTGACCGGCGAGCCGATCGACGAACCGATTGTCGGCTACGGACCTTTCGTGATGAACAGCGAGGCCGAGATCCGGCAGGCTATCGACGATTTCAACAACGGCAGGCTCGCGCCAGTCGCAGCCTGACGCGGACCCGGCTCCTTCCCCCACCTCCCGGGAGCCGGGTCCACTCTCCCCTCGACGAATTGACGGTGGACCCGCGTGCCCCGCCGCGACGGCAGTTGCCTGCCGGCCCTTCGGCGCGCCCGAATGCAGGAGAAGACCCATGACAAGCGAAGCGATCCGCGATCCGAAGGCCGACCATCTGCTGACCCCGCAGAATTCCGCCTTCATCATCATCGACTATCAACCGGTGCAGGTGAATTCGATCGCCTCGATGGATCGGCAGTTGCTGCTGAACAACATCGCCGGTTGCGCGCGGGCGGCGGTCGCTTACGACCTGCCGGTCGTCCATTCGACGGTGAATGTCGAAACCGGCCTCAACAAGCCGCCGGTGCCGCAGGTCCGCAAGGTTCTCGGCAACTACCCGACCTATGACCGCACGACGATCAATAGCTGGGAAGATGTCGAATTCCGGAAAGCGGTCGAAGCCACCGGGCGCAAGAAGCTGATCATGACGGCACTCTGGACCGAGGCTTGCCTGACCTTTCCCGCGCTCGATGCGCTTGCCGAAGGTTATGAGGTCTATGTCCCGGTCGATGCCGTGGGCGGCACCTCGCTCGCCGCGCACGAGGCCGCGCTGCGGCGGATCGAGCAGGCAGGCGGCAAGATGATCTCGGTCCCGCAGCTGTTCTGCGAATTGCAGCGCGACTGGAAACGCAGCGAGACCGTTCCCGCCTTCATGAACCTGTTCATCGAGACGGGCGGCACCGCCGGAATCCAGTTTTCCTACGACAAGGTCGACTGACCCGAATATCTCCGCCGGGCGCGGCGCACGCCGCCCGGCGGAACCCCTCAAGGAGAATGACGATGTCTACCCCCGCCAACTTCGACGGAGCCCGTCCCGTGATCGATCCCGATGACGCGGTGATGTTGCTGATCGACCATCAGAGCGGCCTGTTCCAGACCGTCGGCGACATGCCGATGACCGAGCTGCGCGCACGCGCTGGCGCGCACGCGCTGGCGCGCTGGCCTCGATCGCAACGCTTGCCAATATTCCGGTCATCACGACCGCGTCGGTGCCGCAGGGGCCGAACGGCCCGTTGATCCCCGAAATCCACGCCAATGCTCCGCACGCGCAATATGTCGCGCGCAGGGGCGAAATTAACGCGTGGGACAATGCTGATTTCGTCGCGGCGGTGAAGGCAACGGGCCGGAGCACCCTGATCATCGCGGGCACGATCACCAGCGTCTGCATGGCCTTCCCGTCGATCAGTGCGGTGCATGACGGCTACAAGGTGTTCGCCGTCGTCGATGCATCGGGAACCTATTCGAAGATGGCACAGGAAATCACGCTCGCACGGGTCGTCCAGGCCGGCGTCGTGCCGATGGACACCGCTGCGGTCGCCTCGGAAATCCAGAAGAGCTGGCACCGCGACGATGCGGAGAAATGGGCCGAGATCTATACGAAGATTTTTCCGCCCTATCAGTTGCTCATCGAAAGCTACGCCAAGGCACAGCACGTCATCACGGAACATGAGGCGTTGGATTCGCAGCGTAGCTAGTTGACCTGAATTCGGTTAGCCGGGCGGCCTGTTTCGCAGGCTTCGGTGTTTCGAAGCAGCATTGTTCTTCCGGCCAGAAGTCAGCATTGAAAGGTGGCTACCGGCAGCGATGACGGTCTGCATTTCCCCCGCCGCGCTGGCATGGAGGCAAGGTCCGGCCCTTCTGCGCGAACGCGGCGCCAACTATCGCAATGGAAAGGCCTAACTCCGCCAGCGCCTCGAAATGATCGCGACCGGGCAGGCCTTATGTGACGCAAGCGTTGGAACGGATCGCACAGCCGGACTAGCCGGAGTGTCTCGCGAGCCGTAATTTCCTTTGCCGGAAAGCGGTCATTCCGTGGCCGATGGACGATCCCTTGTCTTGCTCGCGTATGCGCCATCTTGCAGCTACTGAGGGTCACCGCGGTGTAGAAGTAGCGAGATTGGATCGTGGACGACGCTGATCTGAAAGAATCGCCGATGACCCTGTCAGCAGCCACGAGCGCGAATGCTAGCCCGAGGCCAAGAACCGCTCGATCAGCGTGTAAGTTAGAGGAGGTGCTTCTTGCATGGGGTAGTGCCCAGCCTCAGCAATTTTCTCAATCAGCAAATCCGGGCAAAGCGGCGCCAGTGACTCGCGGACTGCTTGTGCCCGCATAATCTCGGCATCACACTCTCCCGTCAGCGCGAGAACCGGAACGCTGACCGGCCGCTGTCGATCGGGCAACCCCTGCCGCGCGAACATCTCCACAAAGCCGGCGGCCGCTTGAGGGTCTGCCGTCTCGCGCCATCGCGCTTCCTTGAAGATTTTCCATTGCTGCGACAGCCGATCGCCCCACATCGCCTCGAAACCCGCTATTCGCTGCGCGTGATCGCCCAGCGCAACGCTTTCGAGATAGTCGAACGTTGGCTCGTCCACGCCCAGCCCGGCGGGCGGCGGTGGTGCCGCCACCACGATCCGGCTGATGCGCTCGGGAAAGATTTGCCCGAGATGCAGCGCGATCAGGCTACTCATCGAGTGCCCGACCACGGCGAACTTCGTCCAGCCCAGCGTATCCGCGACAATCATCACATCTGCGGCAGCTTCCGTTACCGTGTGCTCGCCGGGGATCGCCCGGGAGCGCCCGTAACCGCGCAAGTCGACAAACGCCCAGCTGAATCGTTCCCCGTCCAGCAACGGCCGGCACATGTCCCAGCTGGTCGTATCGGAAATCCAGTCATGAAGAAGGATGATGCGGATCGGACCCTCGCCGACAACGTCGTGGCCGATGATCGTCATTGCGTATCTCCATCTTTTCGTTCGGTCGATAGCCAGCTTTCCGCCAGTTCCACCCAATAGCTGGCGCCGATCGGCAGGATACGGTCGTTGAAGTCATATCCGGGGTTATGCAGCATGCATCCACCTTGATGCTCCGGACCATTTCCGATCCAGACATAGCTGCCGGCCTTGCGCAGCAGCATCCATGCAAAGTCCTCCGATCCCATCACCGGGCGCTCGTTCCGCAGCACGTTATCGGGACCGACGATGCGCTCCGCCGCGGCGGCCGCGAATTCGGTCTCTGCCGGATGATTGAGCGTCGGCGGGTAGCGGCGGTCATATTCGAACGTGACCGTTGCGCCATGCGCAGCTGCGATACCTTCGCACAGCTGTCGCATTCGCTGTTCGAGATGATCCTGCACGGCGAGACTGAACGTGCGCGTCGAGCCTGCAATGGTGGCGGTTTCGGGCAATACGTTGGTGCTATGGCCGGCATTGAACATCGTGACGCTGACCACGGCCGACTCCAGCGGGTCGATCGTACGCGCCACGATCTGATTGAAAGCGAGCACGATCTCGCTGGCGATCGAAATGGCGTCGATCCCGGTATGGGGCCATGCACCATGCGCGCCCCTGCCGGTCACTTTGACCTCGAAGAAGTCGGCGGAGGCCATCATCGGGCCTGGCCGTACGACGATCTGACCCTCCGGGATCATCGGAAAATTGTGCATGCCGAACACAGCGTCCATCGGAAACAGCTCGAACAGCCCTTCCTCCGTCATTCGCCGGGCACCCGCTTCATTCTCTTCAGCGGGCTGAAAGATGAAATATACGGTGCCGTCGAAGTTGCGGGTCTGCGCAAGATGGCTTGCTGCGCCCAGCAGCATCGCCATATGTCCGTCATGGCCGCAGGCATGCATCTTGCCAGCCGTGCGCGACGTGTGCGTGAACCGGTTGCTTTCGTCGAGATGAAGCGCGTCCATGTCGGCGCGAAGGCCGATGGCGCGGCCGCTTTCGCCAACGCGCAACGTGCCGATTACGCCCGTGCCCGCAAGCCCGCGTGAAACGGCGATCCCCCACTCGCCCAACTTCGCAGCGATGAAGTCGGCCGTCGCATATTCTTCATAGGCGGTTTCCGGATGGGCATGGAGATGATGGCGCCAATCGCGCATTTCTCCGGCGAGTGCCGTAATATTGTCTCGAACGGGCATGCTCGCTCCTCAAATGCTGCGCCCGGTCGCGGCCCAATACGTCGCGCGGATGCTCTTCTTCATTATTTTTCCGCTGTCCTCGCGCGGCAGGTCGGACGCGATCTTGATCAATTTCGGTGTGCGCAGGCTGCCCAATCGGTCGCGCAACCAGTCCGAAATTTCTTCGGGGGTGCACGTCGCGCCTTCGAGGAGTTCGACATGCGCACAGAGGGATTCGCCGAACTCCTCGGCGGGAATGCCGAACACCGCGCAGTCCTTGACGCCCGGCATGGTGACCAATGCCTGTTCGATTTCGGCGGGATAGATATTCACACCGCCCGAGATAACCATGTCTCGCTTGCGGTCACGCAGAAACAAATAGCCATCATCATCGAGATATCCAATATCGCCAACCGTAATAAGGTCACCGCGCTGCACTTCGGCTCGTTTGTCAGGCATGCCGATATAGCTGAAATCCGGGAGGTTGTAGTTGCGGCAAAACACCTCGCCTTCCTGATTTGGCGGGAGTTCTTGACCGTTGTCATCCAATATCTTGACGATGCAATTCTTGAGCGGACGGCCAACCGTGCCCGGCTTCGCCAGCGCTTCGTCGCTCCCGTGGATGGTCACGGTTCCGGTCTCGGTACCGCCATAGAATTCGTGGATCACCGGCCCCCACCAATCGATCATCTGGTGCTTCACTTCGATCGGGCAGGGCGCCGCGGCGTGGGTCACGCGCCTAAGCGATGTCAGATCGAATTGACCGCGCAGCTTCTGGTCGAGACGCAGCAAGCGGATGAACATGGTCGGGACCATGTTGAGATGCGTGATGGCGTAGCGCTCGATCATCTCAAGGAGGGCCTGTTCATCGAATTTGGGCTGCAGCACCATCAACGACCCTGGCTGTGCCGCACGCATGCCGGCAAAATTGGGAGCCGGGTGATAGAGCGGCCCGGTCGCGACCGACCGGATTGGCGCCCCTTGCGGAACCCCCATGATTTCGTCGACGATACCGAACATCCGTTCGCGCGCTTCCTCCGCGGCAGGCGCGCGAACGACCCCCTTGGGACGACCCGTTGTGCCGGAGGTGTAAACAATGCTGCCGCGCAGGCTGTTGGCGAGATCGACGCGTTCCGATTGCGCTTCGAGCCAGTGATCCCAGTTCACGTCGCCTTCGGCGACGGCACAGGCCTGCGCTGACAAACCAAAGATGTCCATGATTTCGGCGGGGGTTTCAACCGACAGCACCGCGCAGCCCGTCGGCACGTTTCCGCCCAGCTTCGCAAGAAGGTCCGCGTGGGCAACAAGGACGCGGGCATTACAATCCCGCAGGATGTAGCCCACATCCTCGGCGGTACCGTGCCAGTTCACGGGAACGGGATAGGCATCGGCTCCCTGTGCACCCATGGTCGCGACAAAGAATGGAATATCGTTCCGTAACAACAGGGCGACGGTTTCTCCGGGCTTGACGCCGAGCCGTTCGAACCCGCATGCCGCGCGCCGAACCATGCTGGCCAGGCGCGGGTGATCCACATGACGCTCGCCAGCAACGATTCCGGTTATTTCTTTGTCGAAGTTTGGCACTGATGTCCCCGTGCAACCTGTGGAGAGTCTCTCTTAGCGCAGCGCGTTGTGACGGCCCATTCCCCAATAGTGGGGGGGTGTGGGCCAGCCAGGCCGCGGCTCCGGGGGTGGTGCCCCCCCCCCAACTTGGGGACTTGAGGGCGGCACCAATGTTTCTCCATTATAGAACGAACAGGGGAGCAGGAGCGGGATGACAGTCATGGTGCCGACGAATACCGGGGTCGTTTATCCCGGACCTGCGCAACGCAACTACATCATCGGCACGATATTTCTTGCCGGGTTGTTCGGCTTTCTCGACCGCCAGATCATCTCCTTGCTGGTCGTGCCGATCCGGGCCGACCTGAATCTGAGCAACACGCAGGTCAGCCTGCTGTATGGCTTCGCGTTCGTGTTCCTTTTTGCAACGGCAGGGCTGTTCATTGGCCGCCTGATCGATCGACACAACCGACGAACGATTCTGGCGATCGGCGTGGCGGTTTGGAGCCTCGCCACCATCGCGTGCGGACTGGCGCCGGACTTCACATGGCTTTTCCTGGCGCGCGTGGTCGTCGGCACCGGAGAAGCGTGTCTTGCGCCCGCGGCCTGCTCGATTCTGGCCGATTGCTTCCGCCCCGCATACCGCAGCCGCGCATTGTTCGTTTACATGCTGGGCGCATTCGTTGGCCTCGGGGCTTCGATGATCGTCGGCGGGATCGTGTTCGAGATGGTCGAGCGCGAAGGGTGGACCATCGCCGGCATCGGCTCGTGGCGGCTGGTGTTCGTGCTCATCGGGGCACCTGGCCTTTTGATCGCAGTCCTGGTGCGCTTGATGCCGGAACCGACCCGCAAAGGCGTCGCACTGACAGAGAGTCTGGAGCCGGAACGCATTGTGCCTTATCTCAAGCGCCATTGGCGCCTGTTTCTGGCCGTCTATGTCGCTCAGGCGGCAATGGCCTTCTGGTCCTATGGCATACACGCGTGGATGCCGACCTATTTCATCCGAAGGTTTGATCTGTCGATAGCGGCCGTCGGCACGCAGATGGGCTTCATGCTCGCCATAGGGGGCATATTGGGCGCTTTTGTCGGGGTCCAGCTATGCGACCGCTGGACGCTTCGTGGTACGCCGGCCGCCAAGTTTCGGGTCGCCGCGATCGGATCGATGATTGCGATCCCGCCCATGCTGTTGCTCCCGTTTGCTGAAGCGCCATGGCAAGCCTGGACGTGCCTTGCCGTGCTCGTGACAGCCGGTCCGTTCTCGTCGAGCACCGGAACGATCATGATGCAGGACCTGTTTCCAAATCGAATGCGGGGGCAGGGAACGACACTCATGCTGTTCATCATCAGCCTGCTGGGGACGTCCGCCGGTCCGTTGACTGTCGGTTTGCTCATCGATCGGATGGGCGACGAGCCCGCGCACATCGTTACGGCCATGATGTTGGCCTCACTGCCAGCGCTCATTCTGGTGCCGGTGATGTGGCTGAGTTCCATCCGTCGCTATGACGCGGTGAGGCTCCCCATATTCGAGGCCGACACGGCCGCTGATTAAGTCATCCGATATTTGCCCGGTGTCGCCTCGCGTGTTAGCCTTTCGGCTTTAGCCGGAGAGTTGCGTGTGATCCAGGATGTTCCCAGTCTCCGGCAGTTGCGTGACTGCGCAAAAGGCTCGGCCGTGCAGCATGCGAAGCGGGCAAAGCAGCTCGGCTTTGGCCATATGCTACTCAGTTTCGAAGAATCGTCCGATCATATGGGCCTGCGGGTCGAGCGCCCATCGGTTTGCATCGCACATGGAATTGCGCCTGAAGTCCATCGCCAATGGGCATCCACCCGCTTCCAGCAGGATCCGATGCGCCGCATGAAGGCATCGGGCGACTTTGCCGGTAGCGGCAACAAGCCGCTGCTATGGGAAAATCGTCAGGGCCGCATCATCCTGTCCGACGGCACGCCGAACATGACCGCGGTGGAAGTGGATACGATGCGGTGGGTGTATGATTACGGGATGCGTACCGGGGTCAATGTCCGCCTTGAGGTCGCCGGCAGGGAGGTGTGCATCTCCTTCTACTCCGAGCGGTCACGCGAGGAGATTGCGGGCCTCGATGACGCAATGGCGATCCTGTTCTACCTCTCGCACATGATTGCTGAAGACCTGAAGGATGAGTTGACTCGGGAGATGATGCCGGGTGCGGTCAAGCTCACCCGACGCGAGGCCGAGTGTCTTCGCTGGGTCGCCCTGGGCAAGAATGCGCAGGAAACCGCCGTCATCCTGGGCCTGTCCGTACAGACGATTCGCGATCATCTCAAACGCGTTCGATCGAAAATGGGTGCGACGACGCGTGCGCAGGCGCTAATGCGCGCCTGCTCGCTCGGCTTGATCGATTTTCCGCAATAGGATCAGAAAATCGAATAGCCACCATCCACGACGAAGCTTCCGCCTGTCTGGTATCGCGAAGCGTCGCTCATCAGATAGACGGCGAGCCCAGAAAAGTCCGACGGCGACCCCCAGCGGGACATCGGGATACGCCGCAAGACGTTGTCGATGATGCGCTGATCGGCCAGTCCGGTTGCCGTCATGTTGGTTTCGATCCAGCCGGGCAGGATGGAATGCGCGCGTATCCCGTGCGGCGCCAACTCCACTGCCAGCGCTCGCATCAGCGATTGAACCGCGCCCTTGCTGGCGCCGTAAGCTGCCGAACCCGCTGCGCCGCTTTCCGCAGCAAGCGAACTCGTGCCGACCAGCGTGCCGCTACATTGCGCGGCAATCATCGATTGCGCGACGGCGCGTAAGGTCAGCAGCGTACCCTCGACATTGGTACGCAGCACGGGTTGCCAATCATCAACCGAGCTGTTGGCTACGGACTTGCGAGGCCCGCCGATGCCGGCATTGGCGAAACAGCCGGTGACGGGGCCAAGTGCGGCAACCGTTGTGTCGAGCGCCACCGCGACATCTTTCTCGTCGCGGATGTCGCAGGGCACCGCGATGCCCTGACCCTTGTCCGCGAGTCTGAGTTGAAGTTGCTCAAGCGCCGGACCCGGCAAGTCCCAGCCCGCGACGCGTGCGCCGGCATTTGTCAGCCCTTCGACCATGCCGATGCCGATCCCGGATGCCGCGCCTGTCACGACGATCGCGCGGCCGGTAAGATCGAACAGGGGATCCCCCATCGTTATGCGCCTACATATCGCGGGGTACGCCGCTCAGCGAATGCCGCGAGCCCTTCAACCGCGTCAGCGGTGTGAAAAATCGGCTCCGAAATCTCGCTTTCCAGCGCCATCCCCGCTTCGATCGTGGTGCTGCGAGCGAGGCGCGCGGCACGGCGGATGGCCTGCACCGCGAGCGGAGCCAGGCCAGCGATCCCGGTCGCAATCCGCAGCGCCGTGGCGAGCGTGTCATGCGGCTGCGTGACATGGTTCACCAAACCGTGTGACAGCGCTTCTCCGGCCGTCATCGCTCGACCGGTCAGCAGCATGTCCATGGCGATCACCCACGGCAGCTGTCGCGGGAGCAATACGGTCGAGCCACCCGCGGGGAACAGCCCCCATTGCACTTCCTTCAGCGAAAGCGTCGCCGAGTCCGCCATGACGCGCAAGTCGGTTGCCTGGATCAGTTCGACGCCGCCGCCGATCGCCTGGGCCTGGATCGCGGCGACGACGGGCTTTCCCACGTCGAAAGTGCGTAACAAGGCTATGTCCAGAATCTTCGGATCGGCAAGCACCCGCCGATCCCACTCATCTTCCGGCGCGCGCATCCCGTTGCCTAGCGGCACAAACCGCTTGAGGTCCGCACCGGCGCAGAACGCCCGGTCGCCGGCGCCGGTAAGGACGATCGCCCGCACCGCTTTGTCGGCCGCCAGCGCGCGCCAGCAATCGGCGAGCTCAACCGCGAGTTGCGGACTGAGCGCGTTCAAGGCGGCGGGCCGATTGAGCGTTACTGTGGCGACGTTCGCTGCATAGTCGATCAGCAGGGGAGGCTCACTCACCGCGCTCTCCCGGCGCAGCGATTTTCCTGGCAACGCTCTGCGCGGTTCCCTCCGCCATGATCGATGCCCCATTCTGCAGTTCGTTGTTAGCGTGGGTCAGCTGGTGCATCGCAAAGCTCTGACGCATCGCATGCGCGCGTCCGGCCTGGTCCTGAGCATGATTGATCGCCACCTTCGCCGCGCGGATCGCGAACTGCGGTTTGGCGGCGATCGCCTGAGCCATCTCCAGCGCCGCCTGTTCGAGCGTAGGGCGCGGCACCACTCGATTGATCATGCCGAGCCTGTGCCCTTCCGCCGCCGACATCCAGTCGCCGAGCATCAGGAACTCCTTCGCCTTGCGCGTTCCGAGTTCCCAGGGGTGCATGAAATATTCCGTACCCATCACCCCCATGGCGACGGTCGGATCGCGAAACTGTGCGTCCTCCGACGCCAGGATGAGATCACAGACCCATGCCAGCATCAGCCCGCCACCGATGCACTTGCCCTGCACCGCCGCTATCATCGGTTTGGGCAGCGCCCGCCACCGCTCGCACATATCGAGATAGATTTCGGATTCCTGACAATATCGACCCTCGGTGCCGCCGGCGTCGAAGTCGCTCCAAAGGCTGACGAGCGGCCAGATGCCTTCACCCGTCTCTGTCAGATCATGGCCTGCTGAAAAATGCGGATCCTCGCCTGCCAGGATGATGACTTTGACGTCCGGGTCGCGCGCCGCGGCCTGGAACGCCCCGTCGAGTTCATAGGTCATGCGCAGACCTTGCGCGTTACGCGCTTGCGGCCTCGCGAGGACGATCCGCGCAACGCCGGGCGCGGGCTGCTCGTATCGAAGATGTTCGAGCGTTTCGATGGAAATTTGCGGCATCGCTTACTTGCCTTTGAATCGGGGTCGGCGTTGAGCGCGGAACGCGGCGACACCTTCGAGGAAATCAGCTGTCGAAAAGGCGATGCCCTGGGCGGACGCTTCCGCCATGAGAAAGGCGTCGCTGGCGCCGGTCGCCGCCACGCGGATCAATTTCTTGGTAAGCCCCAGCGCGACGGTCGGACCGGCAGCGAGATCTTCCGCCACCTTCATTGCGCGATCCGCAAGGTCCGTATCCGGCACGACTTCGCTGACCAGCCCGAGTTGCAACGCGGTCGCGGCGTCGATCGGCTTGTCGCGCAACAGGATGTCGGTCGTACGATGCAATCCGATGGTGCGGTGAAGCGTATGGATAAGCCCAAGGTCAGGCACGGCGCCAACACGCCGGAATGCCGGGATCAGAACTGCACTTTGCGCCGCGAGCAGGACGTCCCCGGCCACAGCCAGCGAAAAGCCTGCGCCGGCGGCCGCCCCGTTGATGGCGACGACGACAGGGACCGGGAGAGTGGCAATTTCCTGCGTTATCGCCTGCGACTGAGCCATGAAGCGCGCCACTTCGGCAGGAGACAGCGTATCCAGCGCGGCCAGGTCACCGCCCGCGCAAAAGGCATCGCCCTTGCCGGTCAGAAGCACGCATCTGACCTGCGGATCGCGACCAGCCGCAGCGATCGCTGTTCGCAAGCTCAACGCAAGCGCTTCCGACAGGGGATTGCGGCGATCGGGATCGTTGAGAGTAAGCGTGCTCACTTCGCCGTGAACAGCGGTTTCCACTAAAGCCATAGTCTGGGGTCCTCGCGCAAATCCATGCATGTCGCTTGCCATGATGATCGTCAGTTGCTTGCTAGCAGCGGACTGTGGAGCGGCCATCCCCCCCAAACTGGTGTCAGCATCCGCTGCGCCAGCCGATGCGAGTGAGGCTGGCGGCGGAGATCTACCCCCCCTCAATTGAGGGATGGTGTCTCGGCGCCGCCTGGGCGAATCTCGAGGCCGAAGTAGCAGCGAGGTGTATGATGCGAAGATTGGCCCGCGCGGCTGCCTGTGCCTTGATGGTCATGACGCCGCCGTCCACGTCGGCGGCAGTGGCGGATGAATCCACGAAGTTGTGGCGATTGGATTGCGGCCGATTCGATGTCGCAGCCGACGCATTTTCCGACACCTTTGCCTATGGTGAAAAGCGGATGGAGCTCGTCGGCAGCTGCTATCTGATCAAGCATCGCGGACGTTTCCTGCTGTGGGACGCCGGGTTGCCGTTGGCGCTGATCGGTCAGCCGCTCGACCCTCGCCAGGCGTTGAGTGGAACGCTGGACGTTTCGATCGCGGATCAGTTGAAGCAGATCGGCGTTCGCGCGGATCAGATCGAGCTGCTTGCGATCAGCCACAACCACTCCGATCATGTCGGTCAGGCCGAAGCATTTTCCGCGGCAACGCTACTGATGGGGAAGGCGGATTTCGACGCGCTTCGCAAGCCCGATCCGCCGTTCGGCGCCGATCCCGGACCGCTTCGTCCATGGCTCGACGGGGCTCGCGAAGTGACTGCAGTCGAAGGCGATTATGACATCTTCGGAGACCAACAGGTCGTCATGCTTCGTCTGCCCGGGCATACAGCTGGACATTATGGCCTGCTGATCCGCCTCGCAACCGGTTCAATCCTGCTAAGCGGGGACGCGGTTCACTTCGAGGCACAGATCGCGCGGCGCGGCGTTCCGCCATTCAATGTGGATCGCGCCGACACCCTTGCCTCGCTTGAGCGTCTTCAGGCCATAGCGGCCAGCCGGAACGCGATCCTGATCGTGCCGCACGATAGCAATGACATCCATAAGCTTCCCCGCTTTCCTGCGTCCAGGCAGTAGCGCAAAGGCGCAGCCAATACGGCGAACCCCGGCACGATGCTGCGGGGAGGGGGCGCAATTAAAGGCTCAGGCCACCGCCGACGACCAGCACCTCGCCCGAAACATAATCGCTGTCCGGCGAGCAGAAGAAGTAAACGCTGCCGGCTGCCTCCGTGGGCGTGCCGGATCGTCCCAATGGGATCATCGCCTTTAGCGAGCCCAGCATTGCCGATGGGACGCCGGTTTGAATTTGCTGCCCCTCGATCTCGATCGACGATGCCGGATCATCATTCGCTTTGGTCAGGCGCGTTTCGATGAAGCCGAAGGCGACGCAGTTCACGCATACCTTCAGCCGGCCCCATTCCTTAGCCAACGTCCTGGTCATGCCGATGACCGCCGATTTTCCCGAGGAATAGTTGACCTGCCCTGCATTGCCCGCTGTGCCCGCCAGAGACGAGATGTTCACGACCTTGCGGATAACTTCGCGTCCCTCGACAGCCTCGCGCTTCGCCCATTCCCGCCACGGCTCGCTTGCGGCTCTCAGAATGCGGAACGGCGCGGTCACATGGACGTCGAGCATCGCCTGGAACTGCTCGTCGGTCTGGTTCTGGATCGTGCCGTCGCGCGTGTATCCGGCATTGTTAACGATGATGTCCAAGCCGCCAAAGGCATCGAGCGCGGATTGGACGAAGCGCTCCCCGAAGTCCGCGGCTGTCACATTCCCAATGCAGGCGATCGCCTGTCCGCCACGCGCGCGAATCGCAGTAACGACTTCCGTCGCGGGGTCTTCATCAAGGTCGTTCACGACCACATGCGCGCCGTGATGCGCAAGTTTTAGCGCGACGGCGCGGCCGATGCCGCGCCCCGACCCGGACACGATTGCGACCTTGCCAGCCAGGGCACCCCTCACGGGCGCTTCAACGCCAGAGGCGTTCATGCAACCTTGCCGTACAGCGTGACGACACAAGCGCTCCCCAGACCCAGATTGTGCTGAAGCGCGAATCTGGCGTTTTCGACCTGACGGGCGTCGGCCGTGCCGCGGAGCTGGTGCGTCAGCTCATAACATTGGGCAAGGCCGGTGGCACCGAGCGGGTGCCCCTTGGACAGCAGGCCACCGGAGGGATTCGTCACATGATCGCCGCCATAGCTGTTGCGGTTGTCGCGGATATAGGCCTCGGCGCCGCCCGGCTGGCAGAGTCCAAGTGCTTCATAGGTAATAAGCTCGTTCGGAGCGAAGCAGTCGTGCAGCTCAACGACCTGAATGTCCTCGGGGCCGATCCCCGCTTTCGCGTAAATCTCGTTCGCGGCCTTGCGCGTGGTATCGTAGCCGACCACCGACATCATCGAGCGGCCTTCCCAGGTGTCGGCATAATCCGTGGTCATGGCCTGCGCGACGATCTCGACCGGCGCGTTCAGCCCGTGTTTCGCCGCGAAGCGCGGCGAAACCAATACTGCAGCGGCGGCACCGCATGTCGGCGGGCAAGCCTGAAGGCGAGTGACCGGCCCATATAGATGCTTCGATGCCATCACTTCTTCCAGCGTCACCGGTGCGCGGAACAGCGCCAGTGGATTGTTCGCGGCATGCCGGCGCGCCTTGACCGACACCAGGCCGAAAACCTCATCGTCAATCCCATAGCGCTGCTGATAATCGAGTCCCGCCCCGCCAAATTGCTGTGCTGCCATCGGAACGCTATCGTCCCAGCCCAGGACTTCGGCTTGTTTTGACAGGTGAAAATCCAGCGTGCGCTTCCGGTCATTGAACACCATGCCGAGCGCGCCGGGCACCATCTGCTCGAAACCGACCGCCAACACGCAGTCCGCCACGCCATGTTCGATCGCCTGACGAGCGAGATAGAGCGCCGTCGATCCTGTCGAGCAGTTGTTGTTGACGTTGATGATCGGAATTCCGGTACAGCCCACGCGATAAATGGCGGACTGGCCCGCCGTCGAATCCGCATAGACGAAGCCGGCATAGGCTTGCTGAACCAGGTCGTAGTCGATGCCGGCATCCTTCAGTGCAAGCCGGATCGCCTTCTCAGCCATTACATCCCAATCTTCGCTCTGGCCGGGTTTGGTAAAGGGGATCATTCCGACCCCAGCGACACGTGCATTGCTCATAGTCCACTCCTGAAGAAACAATGATGATCGACAAATTTCAGTATATTTCTGGATTATAGTTTGAATCTGTTCCTATCCCAGGCATCGGAAGGTATTCCTAGCCTACGGATATCGGTCTTTTGCACCTTTCCGGTTGAAGTCTTCGGAAGGGAGTCAGTAAATCTTATGTATCTGATCTTGGCGAACCTAGGGAGGTGCTTGTCGGAGAACGAGCATATATCTTCCGGAGCCAGCGATTTACCCGTCGCTTTCACGACGGTTATCATGATCTCGTCTTCCCCTCCGGACATCTCGGAAGGCACGCCATACGCCGCTACTTCCACGATGCCCGGCATGGGCAGCAGGGCGTTCTCGATTTCGGCTGACGAAATATTGTGCCCACGCCGACGGATGCAGTCTCGGATACGATCTACGAAATATATGAATCCATCCTGGTCCATGAAGCCTGCATCTCCGGTGTGGAACCATAGGTTTCGCCAGGCTTCCACTGTCTTTTCGGGAAGTCCGTGATAGCCCACCATGAAACCGAACGGCGCTTTTGGTCGCACGACGATCTCGCCGGCCTCACCGGCCGGGCGGGCAATGTCACTGTCGGGGTCAACGATCTGAACCTCGAAATAGCGGTTGTAGACAAGGCCTGCCGCGCCGGGCGGTGTTTCGACACCCACGCGGCCCCAGACGGGGATATTGACCTCGGTCATGCCAAATCCGGACAAGACGTTCGCCAAGCCAAACCGGTCTTGCCAGATCTGCTGCAGTTCGGCTGGGTTAGGTGCGGCGACGATGGCACGGAGCTGGTGGTCCGTATCGTCGCTGGAACGTGGTTGCGCGAATATAAAAGGCGCGACGACACCCAGTGTATTGGTCAATGTGGCACGATGTCGGCGAATGTCCGGAAGCCAGTCCTGCGCGCTAAACCGGGATTTCAGTATGACGGTCGCGCCAGCAATCAGGCACGCATAGACCTGCATGAACAAGCCGTTGGCGTGATACAGGGGGAGGGTCACATAATATCTGTCGTCTTCGTTCAGATCGAGGTTATCGATCGCGCCGAGACCATATAGAAAGCAATGCGCGTGCGGCATCATTACGCCTTTGGCAGGGCCGGTGGTGCCCGACGTGTACATGACATGGGCAACATCGAAGGCGCGCGGCGCGGCACCGGAATATGACCCGCACCTTCGCCATTCAGTCAGCGGTGACAGGTGCAAGCCCGTGTCGCGCGCATCGAGCCAGTCCGATGTGCCGGCAATGACAATCGACCGCAGTGACGGCACGCGATCGGATATCTCCATGACTCTGCTGAGCATCGGCTCGGCCACGACGGCCAATCCGGCGCCGCTGTCGACGATCTGATGCTCGAGAAACGCGCCGATCAGTTCCGTATTGAGCAAAACCGCGACCGCGCCGAGCCGGGCGAGGCCAAGCCAGACCGCGATAAAGTCAAGGTCGTTCGGCAGCATCACGATCACCGAATCGCCTGAGCGGACTCCCAGATTGTGGAAGTGTGACGCGACCTGGCCGGACCATTCGAACGCTTGTCTGAACGATAAGTCGGGCCCGTCCACAAGTTCGATGAACGTCTTCGAAGGCCGCTCTTGGGCTTGCCAAGCAAGAACGTCCGGTAGCGTCCAATGCGAGGACTGTCTTAGGAACTCGTACATGTCGCAATCCCGTGCTGGATCGGGCTCAGCGGTCGCCGCAGCCTAGGCGGCCGGGGCAAGCAGCGCTCCGATTGATGAGCGGTTCGGCTCGGCGCGCTTAGCTTCCATCCGCCAGACGGCGGCACAGCTCCGAAGTACCGGTAGCGAGGAAGAAAGAAAGGCGTTTGCGGACGGCCGCAACATCGCCCGAGCGACAAAGGCCGCCGGACAGTTTGTCGATACGGCCGGTGTCTGCGAACGATAGCGACAGTGCGCCGGAGGCGAAGTTGTAACACCAGTACAGATCTTCATCGCGCGCCTCGGGTAGCACGCGCTTGAAAAGCTCGATCAGCCGCTCGATCACGGGATCGAAAAACTCGTTCATCGCAGTGCCTCCCCACGAAGGCGTGCTGTTGACCAAGGCGACAAGTCGCAGATAGTTGCGCCATTTGTCGCCGCCGGCCTCCCACAGATACAGGACAGGCTCCAGGAAGGCGGTGAGGCAGCCTTCCACCGTCATCGCCGCGGTAGAGGCTTCGTAGCGGCGCATCGATT
The DNA here is from genome assembly GCF_001427105.1 of Sphingopyxis sp. Root154. Taxonomy (GTDB): domain Bacteria; phylum Pseudomonadota; class Alphaproteobacteria; order Sphingomonadales; family Sphingomonadaceae; genus Sphingopyxis. Next base: position 218,207 of record NZ_LMGI01000001.1, on the reverse strand, counting down.
CCATTCGACGCTCGTTGACCAATTCCGCGCGCCGGCTGAGCACCGCGTCGAACAAGCCGCGTTTCGACCCGAAGTAATAGTTCAGCAGGGCCGGATCGACGCCAGCTTCGTTCGCAACCTGGCGAACCGTCACGCCGTAGAAACCGTGCGCAGCAAACAGCGCTTCGGCCGCATCCAATATCCCGGTGCTCCGATCTGCGCTGTCGTCGAATTTGGCCGGTCGACCACGTGGCGTTGCACGAGGGCCGGGGATCGCAACCTGGGGATCGCCTCCGCCCTTCTTCTGCTTTCCGCCCTTCTGCTGCTTGATATCGATGGTCAACGCCCTCTCCTAAGAGCCGCTACCCTGCTCATTTACATGTTACGAGTCAATATATTTCTACGACCGATGAAATATGTTGACCGGTACAATTTTTCGTGAATAATTTAATGATCCGAGGGTGGATGAGTCGCGGGGAAGAGTCCTTTTTCCGCCATCCATTCAACGGACGTTGAATAATTAAATATAAACAAACATTATAGGGAGGGTGGCATGACAGCTCGTTTGAAGATGAACCTGGCCGGCGGCGTCGCCGCGCTTGCGTGCGCGTTCAGCGCCTCGAGTGCGGTCGCGCAGACCACCGAGGCGCCGCGAGCGGAGGCCGACGCGAGCGAAGCGGATGCGGGGAAATCATCTGACGACATCGTCGTGACCGCCAACAAGCGGAGCGCGTCGCTTTCGAGAACGCCCATCGCCATCACCGCGCTCGACGGTGCCGCATTGCAGGCAGCCGGCGTGACCGAACTCAAGGACATCGGCAAAAGCGTGCCCAATGTGACAATCCGGACCATCGGTTATGCGGGTTCCGTCCAGGTCACGATCAGAGGCATCACGAACACCAGCAACAACCCCGGCGGACAGCCCACTGTCGCCACCTATTTCGATGGTGTTTATTCGCCACGCACGCAGGGACTGATCGGCAGCCTTTATGACCTGGGCCGTGTCGAGGTGCTGCGCGGCCCGCAGGGGACGCTATACGGGCGCAATTCGACTGCGGGCAACTTCAACGTTTTTACCAATGAGCCGAAGTTCGATCTGGAGGGCTCGGCCTCGCTCTCGTACGGCAGGTTCAACGATATTCAGGCCGAGGCGATGGTCAATGTGCCCATCTCCGAAACGCTGGCGGTCCGTTTTGCCGGTTCGATTCGTAAGAACGACGGCATTTACAACACGAGCGGCGGCAGCGTCAGCACCGACCGCAACTATGGGATGGCCGACGATGTCTCGGGCAGGCTGTCGATCCTGTGGAACCCCAGTTCCGCATTCTCCTGGCGCGTTACCGTTCAGAACGACCGGATCCGCGGAACGCCGGGTCTGGATTATCAGGTCAACACCAGCGGCGAAACGCTCGATGGCCGCAACCCATTCTCAAATCCCCAGGTGCCGGCATCCCCCAGCCCTTATGCGCAGATCGACAATCTGATGCTGCGATCTGCGATGCGACTGGACGTCGGCGGCGGCGCTTCGCTGTCCTACACTGCCGGCTACCAGAATCTGCGCCATTTTTTCCGTGCGTCGACCGGCGGCGCTGCCGTTTCGCTGGCCGACCTGATCCGCGACGGTCAGGATCAGAACACTTATCACGAGCTGAACTTCTCGTTCGAGAACGACAGGCTGTTCAACGTGATGGGTGCCAATTATTTCTATGAGGAAGAAAGCTTCTTCAATCCCGCGCATTTCAACCAGCTTCGCTTCGGCTATGTTGCCGGCAGTCCCGCCGGGCGGCGCGCGATCGGTTACAAGACGCGGTCCTGGGGGATTTTCGATCAGCTTACCTACAATATCTCGCCCGGCATTCGCGCAATCGCCGGCGTTCGTTTCAGCAAGGAAAGGTCCGAAGGAAATCTGAACGGCTCGGTTGTGCTGATCTGCGGGATTGGCCAGACCTATGAGCAGCTCGAGCAGAGCCTTTATAATCCGGCGCACCCGGGATGTAGCGGAGCGCCGGGCGGGTCTGCCGAGGGATCCTGGTCCAAGACAACCTGGCGCGGGGGCCTGGAATTCGATCTGGATAGTCAGACGCTCGCATATGGCACCGTGTCGACGGGCTTCAAATCGGGCGGCCTCAATCGCCAGCTGCCGGGCATTCCGCTCGAGTTCGCACCGGAAACCGTGACGAACTATGAGCTCGGCCTCAAGACACGGCTCTTCGATCAACTGCGCTTGAACATCGCGGCGTTCTACATGGATTATTCCAACCTGCAGATCGTGCAATTTGTGCAGGCCACCGGCGGGCAGCCGATTCAAACGACGACCAATGCCGCGCGAGCCCGCGTCTACGGCGTCGAGATGGAAGCGCAGTGGCAGATCAGCGACAATGATCGGTTCACGGGCTTCTTCAATTGGTTGAATGCCCGCTATTCCCGATATCGCGACACGATCAATCCATACACCGGTAGGGTCGTCGCGTCTCTCGATGACAATCAGCTCATCAACGCGCCCGATTTCTCCTTGCGCGGGGAGTATACGCATACGTTCCAGCTCGCAAATGGCGCCACGATCGCACCGGGTGCTTCAGTCTATTGGCAAAGCCGCACCTATTTGCGCGAGTTCAACCTGCCGATGGACAGAGTGCCCGCCTACGCGAAACTGGACGGCACCATCACGTTCCAAACCGCCGACGACAGGTGGACGATGCAGGCCTATATTCGCAACGCGACCAACAAGCTCGTTCGTAACAGCGCAAATGTCGTGCTCGCCGGCACGTACCTCAGCACCTACGAACAACCTCGCACATATGGTGTCCGGGCATCGTATCGGTTCTAGCGCGCACATGGGAGCTTCCGGCCTGGGCCATGCCGTCTCGTGGCTCCTCGATGGTGTAACCGGTGGCGAGGGGCACCGGCGATCCATAATGCACAAGGAAAAGCGTGATGAGATTCTTAGACATTCTAATGGCGTTTCCGCTGCTCGCGAGTTTTTCCGGATTGCCTGAGGCGGCGCGTTCTGAACGGCAGATCGAGACCCTGCCGCTGAATCCGGCTGACGAGGTTTTGCAAACAACTGCGAACCTGTCCGCCTACCTCATGTGCAGTTGCCTGTTCGTCGAAAAGGCGGATGAGCGGGCCTGCCGGTCGGACATGATTTCGACGGATAAGGGGCTGTTGATCGAGCCCGATTTCCAGCAGTCCCTGGTTCGCGTTTCCTACGGTCGCTGGAACGGGGTGGCGCGGCTGCAAACCCCCGCGCAAGGCTGCCGGCTGGATTGATGGAACTGGCCACGCCGATCGCTTGGCGGCTGTCGATCCTCAAACACGGCACGCAAGCATCTGTCGGGGCAGGCTGGCTCTGTACGAGCGCAGTGTTTTCGACACAGGAAGATGGGAGTCCGACATGATTCGCGCCACGTTTGCCGCCATCCTTCTAATTCTGTCTTTCGGCAACTGCTCGGCGAACGCGCAGCCCGTTGCGGATTTGATCCTTCGTTCAACCAGCGAAGGCGCTACGCGCGCGGATGAGCGCTTGGCTACGGTGGTGGCGGATCTTTTCAAGGATCGCGGAGCCACAAGGGCCGTGCTGGTCGTCGAGGATGGCCGAGTGACAGCGGAGCGCTATGCAGAAGGCTATGGACCCGACACGGTCTTCCCGGCCTATTCGATCACAAAGAGCCTGACGAGCACGATGGTCGGGATACTGAACCGCGCCGGGAAACTGGATATCCACGCTCGAGCAGATGTGCCGGAATGGCGCGGCCAAGGCGACCCCAGACGCGCGATCAGGCTGATCGACCTGCTGCAGATGAGTTCGGGGATCGATTCCAATGAGGACGTCGCCGACCTGAATTCGGACACGATGGCGATGTTGTTCGGATCGGGCCGGCACGATGTGGCGCATCATGCGGCCGATCATCCCCTGAAGTATCAGCCCGGCTCTTACTTCACCTATTCCAACAGCACCACCAATGTCATGAGCGGGATCGTGGGCCGGACCATCGGACGGGGAGAGCGCGGAGTCCGTGAGTTCCTCAATAAAGAGCTGTTTGGTCCTTTGAACATCCGCTCGGCCGCGCTGGGGTTCGATGATGCGGGTACGCTGGTGGGGTCTACCTATTCGGCAATGACTACGCGCGACTTCGCGCGCTTTGGTCTGTTGTACGCGCGCGGTGGCCTGTCGCCGGGGGGCAGGATTCTGACGGATGAGTGGGTCCGGTTCGTCTCCACGCCAGCCGCTGCGTCAGCTGGCGGATATGGTGGGCAATTCTGGATCGGCCCATGGTCAACCGACCCCGGCGTCGTGGCACGCTGGCCGGTCGACGGGTTCAGCATGCGCGGATTTCAGGGGCAGATCGTGATGATCTCGCCCAAGCGAAAGCTTGTGATCGTGATCCTCGGAAATACTGCGTTGATTAAGGGAATCGACGGGAGGGCCTATCGGGACGAGCAGGCCGCCAAAATCCTTGATGCCCTGCATTAGCAGCGGCCCGAACGATATTCCAGAATCAGCAATGTCCGGCGCAAACGTTGGGAATGCGGCCTCAACATTGCATCGTAAAGCGAAGGCGGCAGCAGAAACCCTGATCCAGTGGGCGTCAAAGAGAGTTTACTCATGAACGATTTTGCGACCTGCCCGCAGCGTCAGATCGATCGATCCCCGATGAGCCGCGGCCAATGGCTCGCTGTTGCCCTCGCGGTATTCCTCAATGGCCTGGACGGCTACGATGCCGCTTCGATCAGCTTCGCCGCACCGGGGATGATGGCAGAGTGGAAGCTGGCGCCGGATGCGCTCGGCTGGGTGCTGTCGATGGAACTGATCGGAATGGGCTTCGGTTCGTTGATGTTCGGCAACCTTGCCGACCGGTTCGGCCGGCGACTGACCATTTTAGTCTGCCTGGTGATCATGAGCGTCGGGATGGGTGGAGCGATCGTTGCCAGTGATGTTCTGCAGCTTTCCATCGTGCGTCTCCTGACGGGCCTGGGGATCGGAGGCATGATGTCCTCGCTGGCGGCGATCGTTAGTGAGCATAGCAATGCGCGTCACCGCTCGCTCGTCCTCTCCATGATGGTTGTGGGCTACCCAATGGGATTGGTCGTGGGCGGCATCGTCGCGCGCAACCTCCTGCTGGTAACGCACTGGAGTTCGGTATTTGTTTTCGGCGCGATACTGACCGTAATTGCATTGCCGCTCGCATGGTTCGCCATCCCCGAATCCGTCGCTTGGCTGACGCGCGCGCGACCTGCAAGAGCAGTTGAGCGGATTAATGCGGTCCTGCGCCGCTTTGGTCATGCGCCGGTGAGCCGTCTCGGCGAAATGGAGCAGTCAGAAGTGCGGGGCAAAGCGGTGCTTGCAATTCTGCGGCCGCCGTTGGCACGGCCGACCATTTTGCTGACGTTGGCCTATCTCTCCCATGTTTCGTGTCTCTACTTCGTCCTCAAATGGATTCCGTCGATTGTCGTGACGCTAGGCTTTTCCCCGTCCAACGGAGCCGATGTGCTGGTGTGGACCATGTGCGGAGCAGTCGCCTCCGGCCCGTTGTTTGCCGTTGTCGCCAACGCGATCTCGGTGCGTGGCGCGACGTTGATCACGCTCGCCGGATCGGCCATCAGCGTCACAATGTTCACGCGCGCCGGCGCTGATCTCACCTCACTGATCATGCTTGGCGTTGTCGTGGGCATTTTCATCACGGCAGCTTCAATCGGTTTCTACTCACTGCTCGCGACCGCGTATCCGGTTGAACTGCGTGCGACCGGCACTGGCTTCGGCATTGGTGTCGGACGCTTCGGCGCATCCATCGGGCCAATTCTGGGCGGTGTTCTTTTCGCGGAGCAGTATGCGCTGCCAGACGTCGGCCTGATCATGAGCGCGGGCTCAGTACTGTCTTTTGTTTTTATTATTGCATTAGCGGGCGACTCAAGTCCGAAAAACTGAAATGGGTTTCGAATAATGAATGACCCCTTTGGTCATCGTGACAGCTTTTCAGCACGCCGTCCCGAAAGCAGAATGACTGCAACCGGCCAGATTCAGCCGCTGCGATTAGGCGGCGGGTGCCGCTAATGTATGAAGACAGCTACGAACGATTTGACGAGGTTAAAGATCGGTTCCACGCCGAGACGTAAAGTTTGAGCGCCACCGCGAGCTCCTCAACTTGCGCCCCGATGCATCGATCCACTCACCTGGGACATCTCGTAACCAGCCTGCCGCGATATCTGGCTGCAGTTTGCGCGTTGGTCGCACGTGCAAGCGTTCACTCAGCAGATGATCGCCCGGCAATGGAAAGCCGGTCGGAACGAAGCCACTCGTCGCGCGCCGTAGGAATAGGCAAGCACCGAAGTCAATTGCAGTCAGTCCGGCAGTTGACTGAGGATATTGGTGTTCCGCCGAGACCGACCGGTATTGCAGAGGAGGCGGTCGACGTCGGTGAGGGCGTCGAGGAAATCCGCGTCCGCAGACAATATGTCATCGGGCGCGGCGTGTCGGCGGGTTCGATCAGCTCGACGCCGAGATTTCATCACCCCGCTGCGCTGCACAATACCATCAAACTCGCCGGTTCCAATCATTCAGGGAAAGTCCATGGCAAGATGCAACGGTTTGGCTGCAGGTACCGACAGTCCTATCGCCTTGGCGATGCGCAAAGCGGTAAATTCGGTAAGCAGCGCCATAGGTCCGGGACCCGAGCCCTTAAGCTCATCACCCAGTCCGTGTCGGCCTCCGTCGTTACTCTGCTAGGAAATGTGCTGGCATGCGCGAAAATGCTGGTGATAGCGACGACGCGATTGTCTGGGAAGATGTGCACGATCTGGTGACTTGTGATTGCGGCGGGCAGCCGTAATGGACGCGGTCAAAAGCGTCGTCGGCGCCTTGGCGAGGAAAGCAGACTCGGCTGCGGCTATTCCGACGCCAACCATTGCGTTAGTGCTGACTGCATTTGAGATCGATCGCACTCAGGGCGAGTTCGCTCGGCTTCCCGCCTTCACGTGCCACTTCCTCGTCGATGCAGCGCTGGCGCGGCGTGCGGCGATCGGCCCGCTTTCCGTCACGCTCAAGTTGCTCGAAGGCGGCGAGCTCGCGCCGCTCGGCGTCGCTGAGATCGGCCAGCGTCTTTGCGCCGCTGCGGAGCAGCTCGAGATTGCGGTAGGCGCGCTGGGCGGGAGTTTCCGCACTCACCGGAGCGGTAGTCGACACGAGGATCGCTGCGAATGCGAGAGATTGCCATGGTCTAGTCATGCAAATTCCTTATCTCGAAACGACTTTTTGCGTCAATGCGACGCCGTCAAAGATCAAAGGGTCGGCAGCACCGGATGCCCGATTCACGACGGCGCACTAATCGATCGTGGCGCCAAGAAAAGCTTTGGCGAAGTTAGTAGCAGTGTCCGAGGCTTTCAGCATCAGGTCATAATGTGTGGTGCCGGGAATAATCGCCAGTTGATTAGGCGTTGGGCGCATCGAGCCATCAACGCCCGCATCCTGGGTGCCTCCTCCGAGAAGTCCGTAGATCTCGGCGATATGGGCCGGATACATCATCTCGGCATCTGCGAAGATTAGGAGAGTAGGGGCTGCAATTTTGGCCACGTCCTCGGACCAGTCATAGGGGCCCCGGTTCATCTCGCCCGTTTTACGCATCATCGCTTCCCAATCCACGTCCGGATACAAGTCGGCCAGCGGCGACTGCTTGAGATGCCCGGCAATAGTCGGTGCCAGTTCCGGCATCTGGCTGAAGGCGGCCTGCACTTCCGGAAAACAGCCTGTATCCTTGACATTCATGCCGATGACGACGAGCTTGGCGACCCGTTCGGGATGGCGGATTGCGATTTGCAGGGCGACACCACCGCCCAGCGACCAGCCCATGATGTCGATCCTGCCGATTCCCAGTTCGCCGAGCAACGCGTCGACATCGTCGGCCATCTGTTCGTAGTTCCAGGGCTCATCGGTATCGGTGCTCAGGCCGTGGCCACGAAGGTGGATCGCGATCACCTTATGGGCCCCGGCCATTTCGGTGAGTGGCGCACCGAACATATCGGACGGATTGACGCCACCATGTAGCATCACCACCGGCGAACCCTCGCCGTGGATTTCATAGTAGATTTGTACACCGTTTACCTCGATGCGCTCGCCGAGAATTGGATCGTTCATCGTCAGAACTCCTGATTGGCTCCCCTGGGGTAGCTTATCAAATTATATTAGCGCTTATATATATTCGGAACTCCAAATCCAAGTGGTGGTCTCTGCAGCATCTCGCTGGACCCGGCAGAATTCAGCGTCGTGGCGGCCGTGCCGCCCGAACTTTCGGAATCTCGCGATGTCAGTGGGCGGATGAAAGCCATGAAACTCCATGGGAGCGGGAAAATCGACGAGGGCAATGGGCGCGATCCGCCCGGCGATGCTGGCTAAATTTCTCGACGCCCGCGTGGTCAGCGCTGATCGGAAAGCCGCGTTAGAAAAGGTCGCGTCTTGATCCGAGCAGCAAATATCTCCCGCGCAACATCGGTATTGCAAAATATATTAGCACTGTTATATTTTTGCGATGCAGAGTCAACGCACCCTTGGAACCGCCCTCCGGCATTTGCTTTCACTACTCGATGACGAGCTTTACGACGTTTATCGTGCCGATGGTCTGGCCTATCGGCCGCGGTACACGCCCGTAGTTCGCGCTTTGCGCGAGATCGGACCCGCTTCGATCAAGCAGATTGCTGCACATGCCGGCATGACACATTCCGCGGTCAGCCAGACGATAACGCAAATGACCGGTGCCGGCTGGGTTTCGGCGGACCGCGGGGCCGATGGACGCGAACGCATCGTTGATCTTACGCCCGAACTCATCGGTATTCTGCCGCTGCTAGAGAAACGCTGGCAGGCGACCAACGCCGCTGCATCGACGCTCGATCGCGAACTTCCTTACGCACTCACGAAGCTCGTGGCCGATGCGATCAAGGCGCTTGAGCAAAATCCTTTCAGCGCGCGCATTCGCGAAGAGGAAGAATCATGAAATATTTCGCTGCCCTTGCTGCTGCTCTCCTGCTGCAGGCGCCGGCCGCGGCCATGAACGCCGAACAGCGCACTGCCCTGTTGCAAGCAGCCGATCTCGTCGCCGAGCGTTACGTCGATCCGGTCAAGGCCCGTGCGATTGCCGAGGCACTCCGGCGCGACGCGCGAGATGATCGAAATGTGGCCACGCTGGACGATGAAGCTTTCGCGAAGAAGGTGACGGAACGCTTGCGTACCATTTCGGGCGACGGTCACTTCGCTCTGTCGGTGCGCGCCGACGCGGCGACGCCGCAGGAGAGCCAGGCCCTGATGTTCGAACGCTGGTACGGCGCGGGCGTCAACCACGGGTTCGACCGAGTGGCGCGCCTGGAAAGCGGCATCGGCTATCTCAATCTCACCGCTTTCGCCCCGGTGGAGATGGGAGGCGATCTCGCGGCGTCGGCAATGAACCTGCTCGCGCAGTCACCTGCGCTCATCGTCGACTTGCGCGGCAACAGCGGCGGTATGGACGAAATGGTTCTGCTCTTGTCCGCCTATCTTCTCGACGAATCGCGCGAGATGAGCGCGACCTATGACCGACCGAGCGGACGCACGACCCGGCATTTTACGCCTTCGTGGGTGTCGGGACGACGGTTCGGCGGCACCAAGCCTCTCTATATCCTGGTCTCGCGCCGTACATTTTCGGCCGCCGAGCAGTTCGCTTATGACCTGCAAGCGATGAAGCGGGCGATCATCGTGGGGGAACGCACCGGCGGAGGAGCACATCCTTATGAAGACAGGGCCGTCGGCAACAAATTTGTTCTGGCGTTGCCCGAAGGGCGTTCGATCAATCCAATTACCGGCAGCGACTGGGAAGGTCGCGGTGTGCTCCCCGATAAAGAAGTGCCGGCCGATACCGCGCTGGAGGCGGCGCTGACGGCGGCGCGTGAGCAATTAGCGACGTCCGCTTCCCGTTGATTCGATGCGAAAGCGGACCGGCCGCTATCGGCCAAACCCGGCGGACCGGTGTTCGAACCGGCAAGCTTCGTGTCGCGGTCGAGCGTGGCGAGATTGCGTATGGCGCGCGCCATCAAGGATAGTGTGCGGCACATGCGGCTGGAGCCGGGGCGCGCTCCTTTCTTCTTGAACATCGGATTGCGCTTCGGTCGGGCCGAGCCTTCTTAGAAGAGCGCCTCCTAATTAGAGGCCCCGCGGGTCCACGAAGTTTGGTCTGATTCTCGACCGCGGCAAGCGCGCTCTCCGGCCCGAAGATTATTTCGATGAATCGATTGACTGTCATTATTTTCTCACTGGCCTTTTTGTCGCACTCGAACGCCTTTTGTGGCGCTATTCGCCCTGCGGCATTGGAGCCGCCGCTGTTTGAGCAATTAAATTCCTGATTTCCATGTGGATATAGCTCTCTTCCGGAGAATCGCCGCCGAAAGATGCGACGAGGAGAGTTGCTTACAGCCTTGTTAGCCGTTTCCAGCAAATTGAAGATGTCACGCATTATTCCGAAAATGGCGAATAAGTTTCGGCATTGTGACGGAAAAACCACGCACATTCGGCGGGGTAGCTGTTAGCATTATAAAAATTCAAAAATGGGTCCAAATCTGAAAAAAGGGGAAGATTGAATGCGAAACCACGGAACAAATATTCGTCGGGGCGCTTGGGCGGCGCGCACCGTGCTCCTCCTGTCAGGCATGTGCGTGATGAGCGCCTCGCCGGCGATGGCGCAAGCAGATCAGGAGAACGAAGACGCTCAGCAAGGGCAAGCTGCTGCGCATTCGACGGGCGGTGAAATCGTCGTGACGGCGCTGAAGCGCGACACGCGCTTGCAGGACACGCCGCTGGCCATCTCGGCGGTGACGGGCGATTCTCTTGAGCGCGCGGGCACGACGAGCTTTACCGAGTTAACGCAGAACACACCGAGCCTGCGGATCGTCGACAATGGGCCGGGCAACCGGCGCGTCATCCTGCGCGGCGTCGTGGGCGCTGGCGAGCCGACCGTGGGCGTCTATTACGATGAATCGCCGGTGGCTGGATCGGTGGGAACGACCAGCGATGCCGCGGGCAGCACGCCGGATTTCCGCGTCTTCGACGTCGAACGCGCCGAAGTGCTGCGCGGACCGCAGGGCACGCTTTATGGTTCGGGCTCGATGGGCGGTACCGTTCGCATCATCTATGAAAAGCCCAAGGCCGACCTGCTCGAAGCCGCAGGCAGCGTCAATCTGTCGGCGGTCAAGGGCGGCAGCCCGGGCGCGTCGGTCGACGCGATGATCAACCTGCCGATCGTCTCCGACAAGCTCGCGCTGCGTGTCGTCGGCAGCTATCAGCAGTTTGCCGGCTATATCGACAACAGCTATTATGGTACGAAGGATATCAACGACGGCTACAGCTACAGCGGTCGTGCGTTGCTGCGCTTCACTCCGACCGATGAGCTGACCATCGATCTCGGCGCCTATTACACCAAGGTGTCGACCGACGCGTCGCGCTGGTTCTTCGAAACCGGCGAACGCCACACGACCAACGCGCGCTCAGAATCGGGAAATTATGATGAAAACCGGATCTACAGCGGAACGCTCCGCTACGATTTCGGTCCGGTGGCGCTGACCGCGGTTTCGACCTATTTCGATCGCGACCGCATCGCTGTCGGCGACGTCAGCGACAACTTCAACGGCCGCAACAATGCGGCAGGCTGCGCGCGCTACCTGCTGCGCGACCCGGCGGCGACCTGCACGCCTGCCCAACTCGCCCCCTATCTCGACCTCACCAATGCGATCCTCTTTTCGAGCCTTTATCAGCCGCAAAGCGTGAAAAACTGGTCGAACGAGGTGCGTCTCTCTTCGACCGGCAGCGGTCCGTTCAACTGGACCTTTGGCGGCTTTCTGGAGGACCGAAAATCATGGGTGCGCTCGACCCTGCTCACCGCCAATCCACTGACCGGTCAGCTCAATCCGTTCGTGCCGGAGAATATCTATTATGATCGGACCATCAACGACCATCTGAAACAGAAAGCGCTGTTTGCCGAACTGTCGTACAAATTCTTTGACAAGCTGACCGCGACGGTCGGCAGCCGCTGGTACGAATATGACAAGACGGTCGGCGGCGTCGTCGAGCAGGGCCAGATCCACTACGCTTCGGTCCCTTCCGCCTATACCGAGGCGCAAACGACGGAAAATGGCTTCGTCCACAAGTTCAACCTGTCGTACGAATTTAGCCGCGACCTGATGATCTATGCCCAAGCTGCGCAGGGCTTCCGTCCGGGCGGGGTCAATCAGGCGATCGGCTTGCCCGCCGCCTTGACCGGATACACCGCAGACAGCCTCTGGAATTATGAACTGGGGGTCAAGAGCCAGCCGATCCAGGGCGTCTACCTCAATCTGACGGGATATCAGATCGACTGGTCGAACATGCAGGTTTCGGCGCGTACCGCAGGTACGGGGTCGGTGTTCGGTCTGATTTCGAACGTCGGCGCCGCGCGCATCAAAGGCATCGAGCTGGAACTCAACGCAACGCCGCTTCAGGGACTCTCGCTGATTACCAACGTAGGCTACACCGATGCCAAGCTGACCGAGGATCAGGTCAGCGATATCGTCGTCGCTGCCGGCCGCAAGGGCGACCGGTTGCCGTTCGTGCCCAAGTGGAACGTCAGCGCATCGGCTGAATATGTCTGGGAGCTGAGTGACAGTCTTGAAGGTTCGGTGCGGGTCGATGGAAGCTATGTCGGTTCGTCGTATTCGACGCTTGCCGCGACCGACGTCTTTCGCCGCAAAGTGGACGATTATGGGCTCGTCAATGCAAGGGTCGGGGTTCAGGCGCCCGACGGCAACTGGAGCGCGCAGCTCTATGTGAACAATTTGTTCGATGCGCTCGCCATTACGACCAAGTCGACCAGCGCGAACACGGGCGGGCTAACCGTCACCCACGGCGCGCCGCCGCGGACGATCGGCATCAATCTCATCAAACGGTTCCGTTGACGAAAGTCGGGTGCGTCGGGACGTCCGCCGCGCCCGTCATTCATAGCAATTGGGCCCTCAGGGATTTCAGGGGAAAGCTTATGACGAAAAGATTGCGCTTGTCCGCGTGGCGGACGCTGGTGGTCGGGACAGCCGGCCTGTTATATTCCATTCCGGCGGCATCGGGTCAGGCGCAAAACGCTGTTCCTGCCTCCGAGCCGGTGAAACCGCGGGCGGGCGCCGTCGCGGCGCCGGCCCGGCAACCGGGTGAGGGCGCGGGACCGTTCCGCAAGATGGTGATCCGCGGGGTGACGCTGATCGACGGCAGCGGCGCGCCGCCACGCGGTCCCGTCGACGTGGTGGTCGAGAACAACATCATCACCTCGATCGAGGCAGCCGGCACGCCCGGGTTGCCGCTGGTCGCGGCGCGTGCGCCGCGCGACGCCGACTATGAGCTCGACGCGACGGGCATGTTCATGCTGCCGGGCTTCATCGACATGCACGTTCACGGATCGAGCGACGATAAAGCGCCTGATCTTAGCTATTCGTACAAGCTGTGGCTTGCGCATGGTGTCACCTCGGTACGCGGCGTCGACCTCGCGCCGTTCGAAATCTCGCTCAGCGAGCGTGCGCGCTCGGCGCGAAACGAGATCGCCGCGCCGCGCATCTTTTCCTATCACCGCCCCGGATCGGGGCGCGGCTGGACCGGTGGCGTGACCAACACGCCCGAAAAGGCGCGCGAATGGGTGCGCTGGGCGGCCAAGGCGGGGATCGACGGCATTAAAGTGGGCGCCGACGCGAACCAGCCCCCCGAAGTTCTTGAAGCAATCTACGACGAGGCGAAGAAGCAGCACATCGGCACCGTCGCGCACCTGTCGCAGGTCGGCGTCGCGCGGATGGACGCCAGGCACGCGGGCGAAACGGGCCTTGGCACCGTCACCCATTTTTATGGCCATATGGAATCGTTGCTGAAGGAAGGTCCCGTTCAGAACTGGGATCCGAGCTATAATTATATGGATGAGCAGGATCGCTTCAGCAATGTCGCGAACCTCTATCGCGAGAGTTTCGAACCCGGCACGGACGAGTGGAAGGACTATCTCGAAACGCAGAAAAAGAATGGCGTTACCTTTGATCCGACCATGACGATCTACGCCGCGTCGCGCGACCTGATGCACGCGCGCAATGCCGACTGGCACGGCAAATATACGATGCCGCAACTCTGGAATTTCTTTCAGTCATCGCGCGAAAATCACGGCTCCTATTTCTTCGACTGGACGACCGAAAAAGAGGTGCGCTGGCGGAATTTCTACAAGAAATTCATGCATATGGTGAATGATTACAAGAATATCGGAGGGCGCGTGACGACCGGGTCGGATTCGGGCTTCATCTTCAAAACCTATGGCTTCGGTTATGTTGAGGAACTCGAACTGCTTCAGGAGGCGGGTTTCAATCCCACCCAGGTGGTACAGGCCGCGACGCTGAACGGCGCGCTCACCCTTTACGAGCCCAAAGGGAATGTGGCGCCGCCGATCGGCACCGTGCGCGTCGGCAAGCTCGCCGACATGGTGCTGGTAAAGGAAAACCCCCTCCAGAACTTCAAGACGCTCTACGGAACCGGCGCGCTGCGCCTCAACGAACAGACACAGAAGCTCGAGCGCGTCGGCGGGGTCAGCTACACGATCAAGGACGGCATCGTCTATGATGCGAAGAAGCTGCTCGCTGATGTTGCCGAGATGGTGAAGTCCGAAAAGCGGCGGATGGGCCTTCCCCAAGAGGGCGTTCCACTGCCGTGACGCGATAGCCGGGGCGGCGCGCAGCTTCCCCGGCCAATCGATCCAAATGAGTGCAAAAATCGATCAATCGAAACGGGGAAACGGGTCCAATGAAGTTGAAGATAACCAAAATCGCCCTTGTGGCGGCGTTGCTCGCGGTGCCGGCGACCGCGCATCAGGCCGGCGATAAAAAGGCGGCCGCGGCCGCCGAAGTCTTCCCGGTCAGCGCCGGTGCGCCGGCGCGCAAGCCGGGCGAGGGCGCAGGCCCCTTCCGCAAGATGGTGATCCGCAACGCTACGATCATCGACGGCACCGGCGCGCCGCCGCGCGGCCGCTTCGACATCGTCGTCGAGGGCAACAAGATTTCCTCGATCAAGCAGGCGGGCTGGCCGGGGCTTCCGTCCGCCGCCAATCGCGCGCCCAATGACGCCGATTATGAAATCGACGCGACGGGCATGTACGTCATGCCAGGTTTCACCGACATGCACGTCCACTTGCCCGGTGCCGACAAGGCGCCCGACGCCAGCTATGCATACAAGCTGTGGCTCGCGCATGGCGTGACGACGGTCCGCGGCGTTCCGTTGGCCGCGCCTGCGGTCGCCAGCCGCGAGAAGGATCGCTCGGCACGCAACGAAATCGCCGCGCCGCGCATCTTCAACTATCAGACGCTGGGCGCCGGCTGGTCGGGCGGGGTCGTCGACACGCCGGTCAAGGCGCGCGAGTGGGTGCGCTGGGCCGCGAAGAATAACATCGACGGCATCAAATTCTTCAACCGTGAGAACGAGACCCCCGACGTCTTCTCAGCCGCGCTCGACGAGGCGAAGAAACTCGGCCTCGGCACGACCGCCCACCTCAGCCAGATCGGCGTCGCCAATTTCAACGGGCGTCAGGCGGGTGATGCCGGGCTGAACACGATCACCCACTATTACGGGCATATGGAATCGCTGCTCAAGGATCGGGCAATTCAGGATTTCCCGCCGCAATATGACTATAACAACGAGCAGCACCGCTTCGGCGAGGTCGCGGAGATCTGGGATCAGGTCAATGGCCCCGGCACGAAGCAGTGGCAGGAATATCTGGAAGCGCAGAAGGAAAATCATGTCACCTTCGATCCGACCTTCAATATCTACGCCGCCTCGCGCGATCTGATGCGCGCGCGCAACGCCGACTGGCATGCGCGCTACACGACGCCGCAGCTCTGGAATTATTTCCAGTCGACCCGTGACAATCACGGTTCCTATTTCTTCGACTGGACGACCGAGAATGAATTCGCGTGGAAGAAATTCTACGGTCTCTTCATGCGGTTGATGAACGATTACAAGAATATGGGCGGGCGCGTCACGGTCGGCACCGATTCCGGCTTCATCTGGAAAGTCTACGGCTTCGCCTATGTCGAGGAGCTGGAATTGCTGCGCGAAGCGGGCTTCTCGCCGCTCGAGGTCGTTCGCGCGGCGACGATGATGGGGGCCAAAACGCTGTACGAACCGCGCGGCGAAACCCCGCCGATCGGCGCTGTTCGCGCAGGCATGCTCGCCGATCTGGTAATCGTCCCCGAAAACCCGCTGCAAAACCTCAAGACGCTCTATGGCACGGGTTTTCAGCGGCTCAATGCCGAAACCAACAAGCAGGAACTGGTCGGTGGGGTTAAGTTCACGATCAAGGACGGCATCGTCTACGACGCAAAGCAGATGCTCGCCGAGGTTGCTGCAATGGTCGAAGCCGAAAAGACCAGATTAGGCCAATAGGCCATCGTTCCGAACGAGGCACCGGAGCCCACCTCGCCGTTTATGGCGGGGCGGGGCATCCGGTCCGGGGTGTTGACCCCGATCATGGCTATGATCGGGCAGGGGATCATCATGTCATTTTTAGCCAGACGAAAATCGATCGAAACCATCACGGCGGTGAACGAAACACAGCGGCTGCACCGGACGTTAGGATGGGGCCATCTGGTTGCGCTTGGGGTCGGCGCGATCGTCGGCACCGGAATTTATACCCTGATCGGAGTAGGCGCGGAGCGGGCAGGCCCTGCTGTCCTCATCGCCTTCATCGTTGCGGGGCTGGTTTGCGTCTGCGCGGCGCTCGCTTACGCCGAACTCGCCACGCTGATGCCGGTATCGGGTAGTGCATATACCTATAGCTATGTCGTGATCGGCGAGGGAGTCGCGTGGGTGATCGGCTGGAGCCTCGTGCTCGAATATTCGGTTGTCTGCGCGGCAGTGGCGGTCGGCTGGTCGGGCTATGCCGTGGGTTTCTTGCAGTCTGCCGGCTTCGATATTCCGCTCGCGCTTGTTGCTGGGCCGCATGCCGGCGGAATCATCAATCTGCCCGCGATTGTCATTGTCGCGGGTGTTGCAGGAATGTTGCTGGTCGGCACGCGCGAAAGCGCCACGCTCAACCTCCTGCTCGTCATGCTGAAGCTTGGCGCGCTCGCCGCGTTCATCCTGCTGGCGTTGCCGGTGTTCGATGCCGGAAACTTCAAACCCTTCATGCCCTATGGCTTCGGCGCGCACGAAGTTGATGGCCAGGTCCGCGGCGTCATGGCCGCGGCGGCGATCATCTTCTTTGCCTTTTATGGCTTCGATGCCGTGTCGACCGCAGCGGAGGAAACCAAGAATCCGGGCCGCGATCTGACCATCGGGATCATCGGGTCAATGGTTGTCTGCACCCTCGTCTATATCGGTGTGGCGGCGGCCGCGATCGGCGCGATGCCATTCGTCGACTTCGCGAGTTCGGGCGAGCCGCTCGCGCATATCTTGCGGACACTGGGCCATCCGGGCGTTGCCACCTTTATCGGCGCGGTTGCTGTCGTAGCGCTTCCAACGGTAATCCTTGCCTTCATGTTCGGACAAAGCCGTATCTTCTTTGTGATGGCGCGCGACCGGATGCTTCCTGAACGGCTCGGTCGGCTGAACAAGAAGGGTACGCCCGTTGCGGTAACGGTTGGCACCGCGATCATTGTATCAGCGATCGCGGGTTTCTTCCCCCTGTCGGAAATCGCCGAGCTTGCCAATGCGGGAACGCTCGCGGCGTTCGTAGCGGTTGGCTTTTGCCTGATCATCCTGCGCGTTCGCCAGCCCGATCTGCCGCGGGCGTTCCGCGCGCCGATGCCGTGGGCGGTCGGATCGATTGCGATCGGCGGATGTATCTACCTGTTTATGAGCCTGCCCGGGATGACCCAGTTCCGGTTCCTGATCTGGAACCTGATCGGAGTTGTTGTCTATCTGGCTTATGGCGCGCGAAATAGCCGCTTGGCCGGGTAGAGGGGCTATCGCCATGATCTTACAGCGGCAGGTTTGTCACGTTCTTGACCTCTTCGAGGACGGCGTATGTCCGGGTTTCACGGACACCGGGCATATGGACAAGCGTCTCGGCGAGGAACAGCCGGTACGCCTCCATATCGCGGACGCGGACCTTGATCAGATAGTCGAACCCCCCGGCGACCATATGGCATTCGAGGATTTCGGGCATCGCCGACACCGATGCAGCGAATTCCTTGAATACATCGCCCGTCGTCCGGTCCATCAGCACCTCGATGAAGATCAGCAGCGCACGGTCGAGCTTGGTCGGATCGAGAAGGGCATGAAAGCCAAGAATATAGCCTTGCTCTCGCAAGCGTTTCAGTCTGTCAAAACACGCCGATGGCGAGAGGCCGCACCGCTGGGCGAGTTCCTGATTGGTGATCCGGCCCTCGGACTGAATTACCTTGAGGATGCGACGGTCGGCGTCGGTGAGCACCGATGATTCTCCTGACATTGTCCAATATCATTCGAAGATAGTGTCGCACTCTTGCTGATAAATTCAAAGATAATCCGGGAGGCTGCTGAAATCGGAGCGCAAAACATTCTGTGGATTGGCAAAAGCGGAGCGTGCGCCGGAGGACGGGGGCGAACCGCCATCGTACCACCCGCGTCTTTGTCTGAATATGTCAGCAGCCGAAGGCGTGAACAAGTGCTCGAAAATGGATTGGAGGAGTATTTGCAGTGAGTCAGAAAAAGCAGCGCATGTGCGTCGTCAATCCGGATCTGGTGGACGAAATCGGCCATCTTGTCGGCGGACAGTGTGAGATCATGACGCGGATCGGTATCAGTTGGAACAGCTGGATCAAAATCGCCAGCGGACTGCCGGTTCGGCTTTCGCTTGCTCATCGGTTCAAGGCTCGCGTTCTCGCTTCGGCCGGCAGTATCGAGGGTTTCCATCAGAAATTTCCCTTGCCGGGAGGTGGCCTCGACTATGTAGCTCTGGATGACGCATTTCTGCTGCCAGGCACCCCGGCGCATTCGGAACCGAATGCGCTCCGGTCAGGAATGAAGTAGCGATTTGAGCAATGCGAACTATCTCCGAATGTGTTCGATCAACGCCGTCCACGATCCAAGACAGCTATTTGGGTTACAGCCCGTCAATACTTCCATTTGAAGGGCCCTTCGACGACTGCTTTCCAAAATTCGCGCCCCAAAGCGGCCTGACCGCTATCGGCCAACTGTTGCCATAGGGACCGACAATGAGCGCCCGGAAAGGGAGGCTCCGCCGATCAGCCTCGTGAAGCTATGGCTTGTCAGGCGTTGCGATACGGCTGGCTAAGGTACCGATCTTGCAAGGAGAAGGAGCGCAAGAAGTCCTTCAGAAATGATGTGCAACGGACCTGCGCCAGAGCTATCGCACTATCGGGTAGTGTGCAGGGGTTGGTGACATCGACATGCACCTGCTGATGAACCATTCGCTTCGGGGCGTGAACGCGGGGTACATCACAAGGGCGAAGCTGATGCATTCGCATCTTCGCGGGGTGCGGCAGCAGATATCAGACATGATCTTCGATGGGATCGGAACTGGCGACAATGCATCGCGGTCGTGGCCTTGGGCGTCGGGGTCAAGCCTGCTGCGGTTCGAATTGCCGGACAGGGTTGATGTGGAGTGAGGGGAGGGGACTCAACGCGTCGCGCCCGATCTAAGTCATAGCCCGTCGCGAAATGGCTGCTTGAAAGCTGCCGTTCAGGCCCGTCAGAACATAACGGTAGGAACGTCTGAAATCGGACATAGGGCCATGGTGGAAAGCGTCCGCAAGCAGTCGCCCGATTAACTGCCCGCGCGAACGGTGTTAGCCTACAGGATGTCGAACGCGTGCAACACCAGCCACAGCAACGACAACACCGCAAGGACGCCAAGGAGCCAGCCTTCTTTGCGCATAGTTTCTTGCCCCCCAGCCCGATATTACAATTGCCGTCCTCGTTGTAACAATTCAAGCGCGATCGAGTCCGGCCGTCCATCGACCTATCGGATTAAGCCATAGGGATTAGATTGTTGCGCTTGACCAACGCGGGGAGGGGTGCTGCACTCCGCGTGGGGGAACAGCTTGCGCATACTCATCGTCGAAGATAACGCCAGGATCGGCGCTTTGACCGCCGAAGGGCTTTCGGCGATGGGATTTTGCTGCGACATCGCGCCGGTACTTTCCGAGGCGTCAGAACTGATTGCCGCGACCAGTTACGATATCGTCGTGCTCGATCTCGGGATGCCCGATGGCGATGGCCGCGCATGGCTGATGGTCGAGCGCGCGCATGGGCTGGTGACGCCGGTGATCATGCTCACCGCGCGGTCCGCACTGGGGGATCGCGTGGACGGCCTCGACGCGGGGGCCGACGATTATCTCGTCAAGCCGTTCGCGATCGAAGAGCTTGCCGCACGCGTGCGTGCGCTGCTGCGCCGGCCGGGCGCTCGCTCGAGCCCGGTCCTTTCGGTCGGGGCGGTCGATTTCGACACGATAGCGCGCGTGGGCAGTTGCAAGGGCGAACCACTTCACCTCAGCCAGCGCGAAGCGGCGCTGCTCGAATTGATGATGGTCAAGGCCGGCAGCGTCGTCAGCCGCGAACAGATCGAGGCGTCGCTCTATTCCTTCGATGAACCCGTCACCCCGAACGCGATCGAAGTGCTGGTGTCGCGGGTCAGGAAAAAGCTAGGGGCGTTGGGTGTGCAGGATCAGCTGGTGACGCTCCGCGGCGTCGGTTATCTGATGCTGGAGCCCGTCGATTGATGCAGCAGGGGCGGTCGATTATTGACGAACTGCGGACGGGTTTCGCCTGGATGGCGGCCGCGGGCAGTGTCGTGCTTGCTGCATTCCTGATCGTCGATTTCGAGCTGATCCGGAAGGATATTCGCGAAAGCTACGGACATATCGGACTCGCTCACGAGGTGATCGATCATGTCATTTTTCCGATCATCGTTCTGCTCGCCCCGCTGGCGATCGCGACGCGATGGCTGATCGCCCGCGCGCTCAAGCCGCTGCATGACGCCGCCGAGTTCATTCACCAGGCCACCGGCCGCGAGCGCGGTTTTCGTGTGACGCTCGCCGATTTCCCGACGGAAGCGATGCCCTTTGCCGAGGCCGTCAACGCGCTGTTGTCGCGGCTGGACGATGCGGCGCGGCGGCAGGAAGGGTTCGCCGCCGATGTGGCGCATGAGCTAAAGACGCCGCTTGCGGTCGCCATGCTGGAGCTCGGGCGATTGAAGACCGCCGATGCCGACCGCGTGAGCGACGATCTTGGGGGAATGAACCGTCTGGTCGAGCAATTGCTGGTTCTCGCCCAGCTCGATGCCTATGCGGCGGCGCCGCAGCCTTTCCGGCCGATCGATCTGGCGGATGCGGCGCTCGATGCGATCAAGCTCTGCGCGGTCGATGCTGCGCAAAAGGGCGTCGCGCTTGCTTACCGTGACGAGGGTGGGCCGCCCGTCATGGGCCGTATCGAAGCAGTGACCGCGGCGCTGCGCAATCTCGTCGAAAACGCCGTCCGGGTGACCGCGACGGGCAAAGAGGTGGTTATCGTTCGCGGGCCGGGCCCCAAAATTCGCGTCGTCGATGGCGGACCCGGGATCGACCCTGCGCGGCTGCTTGCCTTGTCGGACCGTTTCCGGCGCGGCGAACATGCAAGTTACGGCGGCGCCGGCCTGGGTTTGTCGATTGTCGCGCGAATCATGGAAGTTCATGATGGAACGATGCGAAGCCATCCGGAGCAGCCAGCGATCGAGCTGGATTTCGACACTATTGTAGCGACTTGATACAGATTCCGACCCCGTCAGCTTTCTGTAAGCAAAATCCGCTACACTTGGAACTGAAGGATTCGGTAGGGCGGATGCTTCCGGCGGACTAGCTCAACAGACAAAAGAGGGGGAGCAGCTATCCGGCGTTCACAGCGGGTCGCAACCGTTGATGAACTTTGGGGGAAATATTGTGTCCGCTGTATCAAGGGCGCTCGTTTGGGAACGGCAATTACTTTGCCGAAGCGGTCTCGCTTCCATCATCCGGCGCGAATTCAATCATTGTGACGTTGCGACCGCGGGGGATGCTGAACAGGCTCTCGACTGGCTGGCCGGGACCGGCGCACAGGACATGCTTGTTCTCGACGGCGGGATCGACCTGAAGTCGGTGGCCCCCGGCGGCATTCGCGGATTGCGTCACCGCTTTCCGCAACTTTCGCTAGTGATCGTCGATTGGCGGCGCGATCGAGACGCCGTGCTCCGTGCTATCTCCGAGGGCGCGCATGGTTTCATTCCGAAGGACATGGAGCAGGACGAGATGCTCCAGGCATTCCGGCAAGTGATGGCTGGCCAGGTCTATGTTCCGCCGATCGTCAGCGATGTCGATGCGGAAACGCTGGCCATGGGCTCTTCTGGTTCGCACCAGGCCTCGATATCCAGCCTCACCGAACGGCAGCGCGAAGTGCTGACGCATATGTCGATGGGCAAATCGAACAAGGAAATTGCCCGCTCGCTGCGCATCTCCGAAAGCACGGTGAAGGTCCATGTGGCCGCGGCATTCCGCTTGCTCGGCGTGCATAATCGCGTCGGGGCGGTTGCCGCGCTGCAGAGCCGCGGAGCCGCGTCCGCTTTTGTCCGCGAGCAATTCCTTGGCCGCCGTGCGAACGACGATTTCGGCACGCGCGCTTTCGGTTAAAATCACCGGAAACAGAAGTTTTTCATCCCGTTTTGACGGATATGAATATCTGTGCCGATTGATCGGCCAAAAGTACTAGATACTCCCACCATACCGATAGTGAAGAAGACTCATCGAGTCCCATATCGGGCTAGTACGTAAAGTCCAATCGACTCTTATCCCCGCTTTTACTTAACCTGTTTTTAAGCCGTTCAGCGAGTCGATTCGATTTGTGATGTTCGGCCTTGCTGGCGGGGGGCCGCACCAGCTTCTGTTCAACCTTTCGTCCGCACGATTTTGCGGATGAGGCCGTGTGCATCCTTCGCATGCGGCCGGACCGGAGACGCGACATGGTACAGCTTACGAAACACGACCTCAACTTCATCCTCGCCCAGATCAAGATCGCAGAGGCGCACGCCGCCGGCGGCGATCTCGCCGCGCTGGTCGCGGGTTATAACGGCAATGACGGGTTCGCGCAGGCGCATCTGCTGCCCTATGGCCTCAGGACCGTCGACGGCAGCTACAACAATCTGTTGCCGGGCCGCGAGAATTGGGGCGCGGCGGATCAGTCCTTCCCCGGTATTTTCACGCCGCAATATATGAACGACGCCGACGGCGATCGGTACGACTTTAACCCCGCGCCCAACGGACCCGGCGCGGATGGCATCATGGGTACGGCCGACGACACGGGCGTAAGCTGGTACACGAACAACAATTACGCGAACGCGGGTCCCCGGACCGGGTCGTTGCCCGGTCCCGGCAGCGGCACCGTGATCGACGCCGATCCGCGCATCATCTCCAACCTGATCGTCGATCAGACGCTGAAGAATCCCGCCGCCATTGCCGCGGCGCTGACGCACGCCGGCCTGTCGGGCCAGCCGCTGATGGCAGCGCTGACCCAGATCGTCGCGGCAAGGGATGCGCTCGACGCCGCCATTGCGGCGGTCGAAGCGGCCGAAGGGACGATCGACGACCTCACTGCTGCCGTCGCGGCTGCCCAACTCGCGCTGACCGATGCGCAGGCCACCGACACCGCGGCCGCGGCGCAGGCGGCTACCGACCAGGCCGCCTTCGAAGCCGCCGACGCCGAAGTCGCCCCGGCGATGGGCGCGCGCGACGTGAGCCTCGCCGCCTATGTGGCGCTTCTTGCCGACACGATGGATAACAGCGAGCAGGCCGTCGAGATCGCCGCAGCTCTGGAAGCATATGGCGCGGCCGAGGCTGCCTACCAGCTGGCGCAGGACAATGCCGAGGCGGCGGAGGCCACCTCGACCGCGTCGGCCGCCGCCGCTGCCGCTGCCGCGGCTGCGCTTCTGGCGGCGCAGGCCGCGCTGACCGGCGCCGAAACCGCGCTCGCGGACGCGCAGGCGGTCGATGCAGTCGTCGCCGATGCAAACGCCGCACTCGACGCGGCGCTCGCCGAACATGGTGTGGAGATGGACGGTAACACCGTCTATCTGCCCAATGTCTCGCCCGATGAAGGACTGTCATCGCCGTTCAACGGCTGGATGACGATCTTTGGACAGTTCTTCGATCATGGCCTCGATCTGGTCGCGAAGGGCGGCAACGGCACGGTCTATGTGCCGTTGTCGCCTGATGATCCGCTTTATGTGCCGGGCGGCCAGAATTATATTCCGCTCACCCGCGTGACGGTGAACGCCGGTGCCGACGGCATCCTCGGCACCGCCGACGATGGTCCGGGGCCGAAGAATCTGACCACGCCTTGGGTTGACCAGAACCAGACCTATGCCTCCTCCGCGTCGAAGCAGGTCTTCATGCGCGAATATATCGCGGGGGCCGACGGCAAGCCGGTTTCGAGCGGCCTGCTGCTCGAAGGCAGCAACGGCGGTCTTGCTACCTGGGCCGACATCAAGGCGCAGGCGCGTGACGTGCTCGGGATCGAGCTCACCGACCTCAATGTCGGCAACATCCCGCTGATCGCGACCGATCCCTATGGCAATTTCATCCCCGGTGCGAACGGCTACCCGCAGCTCGTCGAAGGCATGGGCCCCGATGGTCAGCTCGGCACCGCCGATGATATTCTGCGCGAAGGCAATCCGGCCGCACCCGTCAGCGCGCAAGGCGTCGTGCTGACCGGCCATGCCTTCCTCGATGACATCGCGCATGCCGCGGTTCCGGTGATCGGCGATCACGACAACGATCCGTCGACGGCCAACCAGCTTAATCCGGACAAGGACTCGGCGCTCGGCTACGCCAATGCCGACGGCTCACCCGGACCACAGGGCCAGCGTGGCCCGACAGCGTATGACGATGAACTGCTCGACCGCCACTTCATTGCGGGCGATGGCCGCGCGAACGAGAATATCGCGCTGACCGCTGTCCACCAGGTGTTCCACGCCGAACATAACCGCATCGTCGAGCACACCAAGGATGTGACGCTCGCATCGATGGACCGCGCCTTCATCAACGAATGGCTGCTGACCGACCTCACCGATGCGCAGTTCGCCACGCTGACGGGCGGCAACCCGGCGGCGATCGCGACGCTGTCGGAATCGCTGGCGTGGGACGGCGAGCGCCTGTTCCAGGTCGGCCGCTTTACCAACGAGATGGAGTATCAGCATCTGGTGTTCGAGGAATTCGGCCGCATGATGCAGCCCGACATCGACGCCTTCGTGTTCGAGCCCTCGGCCGACATCAACCCCAGCATCGCCGCCGAATTCGCGCACGTCGTCTATCGTTTTGGCCACTCGATGCTGCGGCAGGATATCGCGGTCATCGAAATGGACGAGAATGGCAATCCCGTTCAGAACGACATCAGCTTGTTCGACGGCTTCCTGAATCCGGTGATGTACGACTCGCTCGGCACTGCCGAAGAGGCATCGGGCGCGATCATCCGCGGGATGAGCCGCCAGACCGGCAGCGAAATCGACGAATTCGTCACCGACGTTCTGCGCAACCAGCTGCTCGGCATCCCGCTGGATCTGGCGACGATCAACCTCGCGCGCGGCCGCGATGTCGGCATGCCCTCGCTCCAGACCGCGCGCGAGCGCTTTTTCGACGCGACCGGCGACACGTTGCTCAAGCCCTATGAGAGCTGGGCCGATTTCGCGCTCAATCTCAAGAATCCGGCGTCGATCATCAACTTCATCGCGGCCTATGGCACGCACGAGACGTTGATCAATACGCAGGCGAATCCGAAGACGGTCGAGGAACTGCGCGACGCCGCGACCCTGCTCGTCCTCGGTGGTACCGGAGCGCCGGCGGACCGGCTCGACTTCCTCAATGCCGAGGGCGCCTATGCCAATGACGCAAAGCTGGGCGGGCTCAACGACATCGATTTCTGGATCGGTGGCCTAGCCGAAAAGAAGATGGCGTTCGGCGGCATGCTCGGTTCGACCTTCAGCTTCGTGTTCCAGATGACGATGGAAAATCTGCAGGACGCCGACCGCTTCTATTATCTGTCGCGTACGCAGGGCCTCAACCTGCTCAATGAGCTGGAGAATAATACGTTCGCCGAACTGGTGATGCGCAACACCGACCTCGGCGACGATCATTCGACCGCGCTGCCGGGCAATCTCTTTTCGGCGTTCGAGATGCCGCAGCTGGAAATGGATATCAGCAAGCAACTGGGCGCCGATCCGGTGTCGGACGATCCGTTCCTCGGCGGCTTTTCCAGCCTCATCGAGCGTATCGACGCCGATGAAGACGGCATCGCCGAATATATCCGCATCAACAGCAACGAGCATTTCGTCGTTGGCGGCACCGAGAATGACGACGTCATCGTCTCGGGTGGCGGCGACGATGCCATCTGGGGCAAGGGCGGCAACGACCGGATCGAGGCCGGCTATGGCGTCGACAAGGTGTTCGGCGGCGAGGGCGACGACATCATCACCAACGCCGGCACCGACATCGGCGAGGCCGACTTCCTCCACGGCAACGAAGGCAATGACGTCATCCATGGCGGTTCGGGTCTGTCGCTGCTGTTCGGCAACCAGGGCAATGATTTCATCATCACCGGCCCTGACGGCAAGGAAGCCTTCGGCGGCACCGGCGATGATTTCATTCTCGGCGGTTCGGGCGGCGACTTCCTGCTCGGTAATGAAGGCAATGACTGGCTGGAAGGCGGGCAGCGCTTCGATACGCTGGCGGGCGAGAATTCGGAGCTGTTCTTCAACTCCTCGATCATCGGCCACGACGTGATGAACGGCGGCAGCGGCGATACCGACTATGACGCCGAATCCGGCGACGACATCATGTTCCAGAACAATGAAGGCATCCAGCGCTCGAACGGGCAGGCCGGCTTCGACTGGGGCATCCACAAGGGTGACAGCACCGCGGCCAATTCGGACCTCGGCATCCCGATCTTCGAAACGCAGGAGGCATTCATCCTGCGCGATCGCTTCGATCTGGTCGAAGGGCTGTCGGGCTGGAATCTCGATGACACGCTGACGGGACGCAGCCGCAGCACCAACGCGCGCGGCGAGTTGCAGAACACCGCGGCGATCCCGGGCCCGGACTCGCCGCTCGACTCCTACTCCAACGACCTGCTCGCGAAAAATGTCGATCTGATCGACGGGCTCGACGTGCTGGTCGCGCATCTCGGCGCGGGCATCCCGGTGACCAGAGTGGTCAACGGGCAGACTGTTCCTGTGCTCGACGAGAATGGCGTGCAGGAGCGCGCGATCTTCAGCACGTCGGAGGCCGGGGACATCCTGCTCGGCGGCGGCGGCAATGACGTCATCAAGGGCCTCGCCGGCAACGACATCATCGATGGCGATCGCTGGCTCGATGTCCGCATCCTTGTCACCCCCAAGGAGGGCGACAACTGGGCGGCGTTCAGCGTCGACAGCATGACCGAAATCGCTCCGCGCATGGTCACCGGCGAGATCAATCCCGCCCAGCTGTCGATCGTCCGCGAGCTCCTGGACGGCGATGCGGCAAACGCGAGCACCGACATCGCGGTCTACACCGATGTGGTCGCGAATTACACGTTCACCCGCAATGCCGACGGCAGCATCACGGTCGACCACACCGGCTTCACCGATCCAGGGGATGGTGAGGATGAGAACGGCGAGGATATTCCTGAGGAGACGCTTCAGAACCGGCCGCTATCCGACGGCACCGACCGGCTGTTCAACATCGAAAAGCTGCGCTTTTCGGATGGGAATGGCGGTACGGTCGATTATCTGGTCAGCCAGTTGATCAACGAGCCGGCCACCGGCGCACCCGTGATCAGCGACATGACCCCGACCGAGGGGCAGGTACTGACCGTCGATACCAGCAGCATCGCGGATGCCAACGGCATCGCCAGCGGATTTTCCTACCAGTGGCAGGTCTCGGAAAATGGCGGCACGTCCTGGAGCAATACCTTCGACAACCTCCAGGGCACTTCAGACGCGACGTTCGAGCCCAACGAAGGCATTCTCGGCTTTGGTAGCCAGGTCGGGGATATCCTTCGGGTGGCGGTCACCTTCACCGATGGCGGTGGCAACACGGAGACCGTCTATTCGGCGTCGACCGGCGTGGTCGGTGACGATTGGAATCGCGGCCTCCTCACCGGCGACACATTCAACGGAACGGCTGGCGACGACATTGCCGATGGCGGTAACGGCATCTTCGGGATCGGCGCCACCGACAATCTGAACGGCAATGGCGGCGACGACGTGTTGAATGGCGCCGGAGGCAACGACAACCTCAATGGCGGCGCCGGCAACGATCGGCTCGACGGCGGAGCCGGCACCGGCGACGTGGCAATCTATGCGGGAGGCGTCGGCCAATTCGTCCTGGGGTCCAGCGGCACCAATCTGGTCGTTACCGATCTGACCGGCGCGGAAGGGATCGACACCCTCAGCACGATCGAAACGTTGCGTTTTGCGGGCACCAGCTACGCTGTCGTAGCGGGGTCGGCGGCTGCCAACGCCAACCTGAACGGCGCCAACGGTGCGAACGGATCGCAGGCGGTGTTCGGCCATGCAGGCAACGACTCGCTTAACGGCGGTGCGGCCAACGACTTGCTGGTCGGCGGCCAGGGCAACGACACGATCCGTGGCGATGCCGGCAACGACACCATCTACTGGACGGCGGGCGACGGCCGTGATGTCATCAACGGCGACACGGCGGCTGCGAACATTGCCGGGACGGTGGACACGGTGAAGATCGTCGGCGACGGCTCGGCCGAAACCTATCGCATTTACTCGCGCACCGCGGCGCTGGCGGCGGGCATCACCGGCCTCGGCGCCAACACCGAGATCGTGATTACCCGCAACGGCACCAACAACGCCGCGATCATCGCCGAACTCGACAATATCGAGGAGATCGTGATCAATGGCTTGGGTGGCGGCGACACCTTCACGGCGATCGGCAGCTTTGCCGGCACCAGCCTGCTGACCAGCACGATCACGCTCGAGGGAAGCGCCGGCGACGACATCGTCGACATCTCCGCCCTGCAGTCGGCGCACCGCATCGTGTTCCGTTCGAACGGTGGCAATGACACGATCCTCGGCACGCTACGCGATCAGGATGTGATCGAGTTGCCCGAAGGCGCAAACCCGGCCGATTATACCGCAAGCACGGCCGATGGCATCACCACGCTGAGCAGTGCGACGCATTCGGTTACCTTCGCGGGCGAAGGAACACCCGAATTGCGCGTCGCGGGATCGAACTCGCCTGAAGACGATGACGAGCATCACGACGACGATCAGGTACATGACGATGATCATGATGATGACGACGACGGCGCGGTCGTCACCCCGCCGTCGCATGACGATACGCTGACCGGTACGGCTGGCGGCGATATGCTCAAGGGCGGATCCGGCGAAGACGTCATTAGCGGCCGCGGCGGCGACGATGTTATCGGTGGCGGCTCGGGCGACGACCGCCTCGACGGCGAGGCCGGCGACGACGATCTGGCCGGCGGGTCGGGCGACGATGCACTGCTCGGCGGTGCCGGCGACGATAGGCTCGCGGGCGGATCGGGTGACGACCGG
Organism: Sphingopyxis sp. Root154; assembly: GCF_001427105.1. Taxonomy (GTDB): domain Bacteria; phylum Pseudomonadota; class Alphaproteobacteria; order Sphingomonadales; family Sphingomonadaceae; genus Sphingopyxis. Next base: position 188,670 of record NZ_LMGI01000001.1, on the reverse strand, counting down.
CTCGACGGCGGCGACGGCGATGACGTCATGACCGGCGGCAGCGGCGACGATGTTTTCGTCTTCGGCGAAGGCGACGACCGGGTTACCGACTTCCGGCTCGGCGAAGATAGCATCGACCTCAGCGGCTTGGGCATCACGGCGCAGAGCTTCGCTTCGCGCGTCGTCATCAGCCAGTCGGGGAACGACACGCTTGTCCGCATCGACGGGAATGAGCTGCGGCTCGACGGGGTCTCCGCCGCCAATATGCAGACCTCATCGTTTGCGTTCGCTTCGACTGGGCCAAATCCGGCGGCAAATGGCACGCCGCCGGCCGAGAGCGAGGCGATGGCGAACGATCCGTCACCGCAGCCGGTCGATCAGGGCGGAACAGGCGGCGCGCCCGATCCCTCGACGTTGAGCCACGATACCTGGGGCGGCGGGTGCGACTTCGACCGGATGCCCTGGTGGCTGCGGTCGCGGTTCGAATCGAACGGGCACCACGAACAGACCCATAATGAATGGAGCTTCCTCTAAACTCCCGCGCCCCCGGGAGGTCCGGGCCGGCCCCCGCCGGTCCGGACTCGACCGAACAGGAAGGAAGCAGGGTTATGCGAACCGATTCCGCCGTTCCGCCGCAAATCAGACAGGCTTTTGCCGCCTGCCGTCAGCATTTTGTGGCCGCCGCCGCGTTCAGCGCGCTCGTCAACATCCTCTATCTCGCGCCGACGATCTACATGATGCAGGTCTATGACCGCGTCGTTCCGACCGGCGGCGTGCTGACCCTGTTCTGGATCACGGTTATCGTTGCGGTTGCCATCGCCTGCCTCAGCGCGCTCGACATGGTGCGCAGCCGATTGATGCTGCGCGCTTCGTTGCGGCTCAACCGCCAGCTTGCGGCGCCGATCCTCGACCGCCTGCTCGCGCGCGCAAAAGGCAATGCCGACCCGGCGGCGGCGCAGGCGATGCGCGATTTCGACACTTTCCGAAGCGCGGTCGCCAGCCCGTCGGCGATCGCCTTGTTCGACCTGCCATGGACGCCGCTCTATTTCGTGGTCGCATTCATCATTCATCCTGTCCTCGGACTGCTGATCCTCGGCGCCGGGGCTGTGCTCCTCTGCCTCGCGCTTCTCAACGAGCGGGCAACCAAAAAGTCGGGTGCCGCGGGCCATCGGGCGATGGCGGCCGCCTATGCGAAGCAGGAGTCGATGTTCGAAAAGGCGGAGATCGTTCGCGCGCTCGGGATGCGCCGCGCGCTGGTCGCACGCCAGATCGCCGACCGCCGGGCGGGACTGGAGGCCAGCGCGAACACCCAATTGACCGCCGCGCGCTATGCCGGGCTGGTCAAATTCGCGCGCATGTTCCTGCAGTCGTTGGCGCTCGGCGTCGGCGCCTGGCTTGCTATCAACGCCGAAATTTCGGTGGGTGCGATCATCGCCGCATCGGTGCTGCTGGCGCGCGCGCTTCAACCGATCGAGCAGATGGTTCAGGCTTGGCCGTCGATCGGACAGGCGCGGCAGGCCAAGGCGTCGATCGAGGCGCTGTTCCGTTCGACCGACAATCTCGTCGGCGACCGCGTCGTGCTGCCGGCGCCCGAGGGTTATGTCGAACTCTCAAATGTTTCGCTGCGTTCGCCCGACAACAGCGCGCTGATCCTGCGCGGCGTGTCGACGTGGCTGATCCCCGGCGAAGTGCTGGGCGTGATCGGTCCCTCGGGTGCCGGCAAGACGACGCTGGCGCGCATCGCGGCCGGGGCGATCCCGCCCGACGGCGGCGAAGTCCGCATCGACGAGGCGCAATATGGCGACTGGGACGCCGAACGCCTCGCGTCGCATATCGGCTATCTGCCGCAAGAGCCGACGCTGCTGCCGGGCACGATCGGCGAAAATATCTCGCGCTTTGCGGCGGCACGCGGCGAACATGCGGTCGACATCGACGACAAGGTGACGCGCGCCGCGATCGCCGCGGGCATCCACGACCTGATCCTGCATTTGCCCGGCGGCTATAATGCCCAGATCGGCGACGGCGGACTCCGCCTGTCGGGCGGGCAGGCGCAGCGCATCGCGCTGGCGCGCGCGCTTTATGGCGATCCGAAGGTCCTCATTCTCGACGAGCCGAACGCCGCGCTCGACAGCCAGGGCGAAGAGGCGCTGAACGACGCCATCGTCGCCGCCAAGCTGCGTCAGGCGGCGATCATGATCGTCACGCATCGCCAGTCGGCGCTGCGCGACGCCGATCGCCTCGCGGTGCTGAAGAATGGCGTGATCGAATATCAGGGGCCGCGCGGCGAGGTGCTCGAATTGCTGCGCGAGAGCGCGGCCGCCGCGGCGAATGTCATCAAGATGACGAGGAACAAAAAACCATGAACGCGATGAGCTTTGGCGACGACCTGCACGGCGAACCGCTTGCCGTCGATACGATCGATTCCCCCAAGCGCGAGCTTCGCACGGGGATATGGATCGCCGCGGCATTTTTCGTCGGCTTCCTCGGCTGGGCGGCTTTCACGCCGCTCGACGCCGGCGCGATGGCGCAGGGATCGGTGTCGGTTTCGGGCAATCGGCAAGCCGTGCAGCACAAGGATGGCGGCATCGTCACCGCTTTGATGGTGACCGAGGGGAGCGAAGTGCGTCGCGGCGACGTGCTGCTCAAGATCTCGGCTTCGGATATCGTCGCCGCCGAACGCGGCCTGACCGGCGAGGTCGTGGCCTTGCTGGCGCAGCGCGCGCGATTGACCGCCGAACGCGACGGCGCGCGGCACATCGTGCGGCCGGTCGAATTTTCATCCTATCTCGCGGGCGACCGCGCGCTTGCCGAAGAGGCGATGCGCGGCCAACGCCTTCTTTTCGACGCGCGGCAGCGGTCGGGCGTCACCGAACGAGGGATGCTGGGCCAGCGGATCGCGCAGCATAACCAGCAGATCGGGGGCTATGGCGCCCAGATGGAATCGAACCGGATCCAGCAGCGGCTGATTACCGAGGAACTGACCGGTCTCCGCACATTGTCCGACCGCGGTTTCGTTTCAACCAACCGGCTGCGCGCGGTCGAGCGCAGCTCGGCGCAGCTCGACGGCGATTTCGGCGCGCTGCGGTCCGACGTCGCGCGACTGGAAGAGGCGATCGGCGAATCGCGCTTGCAGATGGTGTCGCTCGATCGGCAGGTGATCGAGGAGGTCGCGACGCAACTGCGCGAGGTCCAGGTCCGGCTCGACGAACTGCAGCCGCGCCTGTTCGCAACACGCGAAAGACTGTCGCAGTCGATTGTTCGTGCCCCGTCCAACGGACGCGTCGTCGGATTGAAGGTCTTCACCGTTGGAGGCGTCGTTGCACCGGGCGAAATGCTGATGGAAATCGTGCCGCAGGACAAGGCGCTGGTCGTGCTCGCGAAAGCCTCGCCGAACGACGCCGACGACCTGACGTCGGGCATGCAGACGCAGGTGCGCTTTTCGGGCATTCAGGAACGCAGCCTGCCGATTCTGAAAGGCAAAATCAGCAAGGTGTCCGCGGACAGTTTCGAGGATAATCGCACGGGGATGGAATATTTCGAGATCGAGGTGATCGTCCCGCCCAAGGAAATGAAGAAGATCGCGGCCTTGCGCGGCGAGAACAGCCTGCGCGCGGGCATGCCCGCGGAGGTGATGGTGCCGCTGCGCGAACGGACCGCGCTCGGCTATCTGATCGAACCACTCACGCAAACATTGTGGAGGGCCGGCCGGGAGCATTAATTATGGCCTCCGTCTGTTGACTGTATCGGACGCCACGCCGCGACCACGCTATAGGCGTCTGCCTGCCTCGATTTTCCAACCAAAGCGGCCATTCTGCTTTCGGCCAGAAGCAGCCGAGAATTGGTGGTGCGGTCTAGGTAAATAGGTGCGCTTGCTGTTGAGGATACAGCACCCGGGCATCGTGCGGTGTGCAGTTTCGTTCACCCTATGCCCCTAGTCCGGTAAATTATCTTCTAGAAACATAGGCATGAGGGGATGGAAATGGTCCATATCCGTGGATTTTTGCGCAGTCGGCGTCGATCCGATGGCAGTTTCCGGTTCCAAATAATTTTTCTTTCGGGCCGCCAAGAAAGCGTGGCACGACATATCTCAATCAAATCAGTAGATAAATCGCAGATCCCCGGATCTCGCGGCTTTTGATAGCTGTCAGCTTGCTCCGCGTCACCAACGGCTAAAGCGCACGAAGACTGGCCCCAAGTCGGATTCGTGCTTCTGAGAAGGAGATACGAGATGAGAGTCCGACCCCAGGCATCTTCCCGCCATCGTCCGTTAGCCGCGTCGCCGCCGCTGCCCCATCCATCATGGTCGCCTCCCCGCGACGGACGCCGCGTCAGCGCGCAGGAGTTCTGGCAGCGGCTTGGCCTGTGATCGAAGCCGTCGATGCCGAGCAGCCCGAACTGACCGATGGGGTCGCCGCGATTGCGGCGGAACTCGCCGCGATCCGGCGCGAGTGGCGCGATGCTCATGGGCATAAGGCCGAATATGGCAGCGAGGGTTTTCCGTCTCGCGGCGACTTAGGCAAGATCGTCGGCGCGCTTTGCGGTGCGCTCTATCCGCTGCGGCTCGGACCGGATTTCGTGCGGCCGCATAACGAACATGTCTTTGTCGAGCAGACGCTGCAGACGACGCTCGCGCGGCTGTACGGGCAGATCCGGCTCGAACTCATCTATGCGATGGCCGATGAGACGATCCATGCCGTCGACGCGCGCGCGGCCGAAATCCTCAATAATTTCACGCAGCGTCTGCCGACGCTTCGCCGCCTGCTCGATACCGATGTCGAGGCAGCGTGGCGCGGCGATCCCGCGGCGCGCAGCGTCGACGAGGTGCTGATCTGCTACCCCTCGATGCTCGCGATCATCCACCACCGGCTCGCGCATCAACTCCATATCGACGGCGCGCCGCTGGTTGCGCGGATCGTCGCCGAGGTGGCGCATGACAAGACGGGGATCGACATTCATCCCGGCGCGCAGATCGGCGACAGCTTCTTCATCGACCATGGTACCGGCGTCGTCATCGGGGAGACCGCGATCCTCGGACGAGGCGTCCGGCTGTATCAGGGCGTGACACTCGGCGCGCGCAGCTTCGCGGCCGACGATGCCGGGGTCATGGTACGCAACATCCCGCGCCACCCGATCGTCGAGGATGATGTCGTAATCTATGCCGGGGCGACGATCCTCGGTCGCGTGACGATCGGCGCGGGATCCGAAATCGGCGGCAATGTCTGGCTGACGCACGACGTTCCGCCCCGGAGCCGCGTCATCCAGGCGCGCGAACAGAACAGCATAAGCGGCGCGTAAACGGCCCACGCGGCGCTTTGCCCGGTCGAGCGGGAGGCGCGAAGCGGCCGGGAACAACATACTGCTCCCCTTCGCCGACCACGGCCGAGGAGCCTCCTCCGGAGAATGACATGACACGAACCTGGAAAGCTGCGCTGCTGGCCGGCGCCTTGTTGATCGCTCCCGCAGTGACACACGCCGACGCCGGCGATGACGAGGCGGTGGCGGTTCACGACCGCGTGCTTGTGCTCGACAGCCACGCCGACGTACTGCTGCCGTCGACACCGAAGCGCTATTATCTTGATGGCCGGAATTCGCGGGTCGACTTTCCGCGCCTTGAGCAGGGCGGGGTCGATGCGATCGTGCTGGCGGTCGCGGTGGGACCGGGGCCACGCGATGCTGCCGGCGTTGCCGCGGCGCGGCGCGAAGCCGACGAGAAGCTGGCACGGATCAAGGCGTTTGCAGCATCCGATCCGGCGCGGGTCGGGCTCGCGCGTAGCGCGGCGGACGTTGAGCGGCTGAGCCGTGAGGGCAAGGTCGCTGTACTCGTCGCATTTCAGAATGCGCGTTCGATCGGCAAGGACATTGCCCAGATCGATCGGCTCTATAGCGACGGCGTGCGCATCTTTGCCTTCGATCACGCCGGACATAACGACTTTGCGGACTCATCGCGCCCGCAGCCTGGCGAGCCCGTCGCCGAGCATCGCGGCCTGTCGCCGCTCGGCAGGCAGGCGGTGGCGAAGCTCAACGATCTAGGCGTGCTCATCGACGTGTCGCAGCTCTCGACCGACGCCCTGCTCCAGACCGTAACGCTCAGCCGCGCGCCCGTCGCAGCGACGCATTCGGCGGCGCGTGCGCTCGTCGACAATGGCCGCAACCTCGACGATGCCGAACTTGATGCGATCAGGGCGAAGGGCGGCGTGGTGCAGGTGACGCCGTTCACCTCCTATCTGACGCTGCCCGACCAGGCGAGCCGCGACCGCATCAGCGCGATCCGCGCAAGCTACGGTCTCCCGGCCGACTATGCCTCGACCTACGACGGCAGCGAGGCGCTACCCGAGGCGCAGCGCAGTGCCTATCTCGACGCCCTATCGGGCGCGCGAACAAAGGCGAGCCTGTCCGATTTCGTCGATCACATCGATTATATCGCAAAGCGGATCGGGTGGCAGCATGTCGGGATCGGGAGCGATTTCGATCATGGCGCGGGTGTCGCTGGGTTCGACAGTGCCGCGGATGCGCCCAATGTCACGCGTGAACTGTTGCGCCGCGGTTATAGCGAGGACCAGATCGCCGCGATCTGGGGCGGCAACTTCCTCCGTGCGCTCCGCGCCGCCGAGGGCGCCAAAAAGCGGCAAATTCAAGTCTACCGGTTGAGATGATAGTTTTTCTTCCGTTTCAATAAGAAATCTTCGGCAGCGTCGCCCACGGCGCTGCTGCTAGATCATGCGCAGCCCTTCTACCGCATCCCCCGGCGACCGGCTGTCTCCAACCCGAAGCCATTGATCGCGCGGATGCATTCGCGCGCAGCAGGAGAACGTCCATGTCGCTCAAGCTTTTCGACACCGTCCCCGACTTCACGCAGGAATCGACCGAGGGGGCATTCAATTTCTATGACTGGGCCGGCGATGACTGGGTCGTGCTTTTTTCGCACCCCAGGGACTTCACGCCCGTCTGTACGACCGAACTTGGCACCGTCGCGCGGCTCAAGCCCGAGTTCGACAAGCGCGGCGTCAAAGTCGTCGGCCTGTCAGTCGATCCGGTCGAAAGCCACCATGCTTGGGCAGGCGATATTGCCGAGACGCAGGGGACGGCGCTCAACTTCCCGCTGATCGCGGACGATGATCGCAGCGTTTCGAACCTGCTCGACCTTATTCATCCGGCTGCGTCCGATACCAATACAGTGCGCACCGTGCTCGTCATCGACGGTGCGAAGAAGCTGCGGCTGACGCTGACCTATCCGGCGTCGACCGGGCGCAATTTTGCGGAACTGCTCCGGACGATCGACAGCCTGCAGCTAACCGACAAGCACAAGGTCGCGACTCCCGCCGACTGGCAGCAGGGCGGCGATGTGATCATCGTGCCGTCGCTTGACGACGCCGCGGCACGAGAACTTTTTCCGGGCGGCTGGACGACGGTGAAGCCCTATCTGCGCACCGTCCAGCAACCGGGCTGATCCGGCTTCCAGAACATAAAACAGACCATCCAAGGAGAACTCCCCAAATGACACGTACTTATCTCGCCGCTTCGAGCCTGCTCGCGCTCGCGCTGGCTGCCACGCCCGTCCATGCGCAGGAGGCTGCCGACGTCGATGTTGCGAGCACCGACGGCGACGAGATTATCGTGACGGGGACGCGCGCAGCCGGACGCTCGCGCCTCGACTCGCCGGCGCCGGTCGACGTGCTCGGCGGCGAGACATTGCGGCGGCAGGGTTCGAGTGAACTCGGGCAGGCGCTGGCGACGGTCGCGCCGTCGATCGACTTCAAGCGCTCGTCGGCGGTCGACGGCACCGACGCGATCCGCCCCGCGACGCTACGCGGCCTGTCGCCCGACCAGACGCTCGTGCTGATCAACGGCGTGCGCGGTCACACGTCGGCGCTGCTCAACGTCAACGGCAGCGTGGGGCGCGGTTCGGCGGCGGTCGATCTCAACACCATCCCGACCGTTGCGCTCGACCGGATCGAGGTGCTGCGCGACGGCGCGGCGGCGCAATATGGCTCGGACGCGATCGCGGGCGTCATCAACCTGCGCCTGCGCGAATCGCGCGAGGGCGGCGGGGTGTCGGCAAGCTACGGCTTCTACGCGACCGATATCGACACCGCGCGCGGCAGCCGCAGCAAGACGGGTGAGCCCGTGCTCACCGTTTCGGGATGGCAGGGCATTGGCTTCGGCAACGATGGCTTCCTCACCATCTCGGGCGAATATGTCGACCGCAAGCCGACCAACCGCGGCGATTTCGACCCGCGCGTCACCCCGAACCGCGTGACCAGCCGCTTCGGCGATCCCGAGGTCGAGCAGGCGACGGTCTTTGCCAACGCCGGCGTCAATGTCACCGAAGCGCTCCAGCTTTACGGCTGGGTCGGCTATCAGGACCGCGACAGCAAGAGCGCGGCGTTCCCGCGCATTCCGTCGGTCGTCGGCGGCGCCTATACGGTGGGCGGCATCTGGCCCGACGGCTTCCTGCCGCTGATCAACACCAAGTCGCGCAACCTGACGAGCGCGCTTGGGTTGCGCGGCGATGTCGGCGAATGGAATGTCGACCTGAACCTCAGCTATGGCCGCAACCGCATCGCGTTCCGCACGCTCGATTCGGCAAATTACAGCCTCGGCAACAGCTCGCCGACCGAATTCTACGATGGCGCGGTCACCTATGATCAGTGGATTGGCGGTCTCGACGTGTCACGCAAGTTCGACGTCTTTCAATCGCTGAATCTCGCGTTCGGTGCCGAGTGGCGCCGCGAAGGCTACAAGATCGCACCGGGCGAACCCGCATCCTATCAGAATGGCGGCGCCCAGGGCTTCCCCGGCTTCTCGCCGCTCAACACCGTCGACGCGCATCGCAGAAATCTCAGCGCCTATATCGACGTCGAAGCCGAGCTGACTTCGCGGTTCCTCGTCGCGGTGGCAGGCCGGGTCGAGGATTATTCGGACTTCGGGTCGACTGCGAACGGCAAGATTTCGGCGCGCTTCGACGCGACCGACTGGCTCGCGCTGCGCGGCACGGCCTCGACGGGCTTCCGCGCACCGTCGTTGCAACAGCAATATTACACCTCGATCACTTCGGTGGTCGACAGCGGTAATGTGCTGCTCACGGGGCACTTCCCGTCGATCAGCGCGGTCGGCACCGCGCTCGGGGGCCTGCCGCTCGAACCCGAAAAATCGACCAACTTCTCGCTCGGCGGGGTGATCCACAGCGGCGCGTTCAGCCTGACGGTTGACGCTTATCAGATCAAGATCCGCAACCAGATCGCGCTGTCGGAGAATATCCAGCGGACGTTCAGCCCGGCGGTCGCGGCGATCCTCGATCCGCTCGGCGTGCAGGCGGGGCGGTTCTTCATCAACGGTGTGCGGTCGAAGACGCAGGGCATCGACATCGTCGCCGCGTACAAGGCGCGGACCGATAATCTCGGGACCTTCGATTTCACCCTCGCGGCGAACTTCAACGACGTCGACGTGACGCGGGTGCCGACCTCGACCGCAACGCTCAACCCCGCACCGACCTTGCTCGGACGCGCGCGTATCCTGACGCTTGAGGAGGGGACGCCCCGCGAGAAGGTGTCGGGCGCGGTTGACTGGTCGGGCGACGCGCTCGGCGCGACCTTGCGCGCGACCTATTATGGCGGGGTCAACCAGCCGGGCAGCGCGGCGAACGGGTCGGCTGACATATTGACCGGCAAGCATGTCATCACCGATCTCGAACTGCGCTATGCGCCGGCCAAGGGCGCGCAGGTCGCGCTCGGAGCGAGCAACCTCTTCGATGTCTATCCCGACGCGACGCCTGCCGCGCTCAACTCGACCGGCGTCGTCGGCTTTCCCTATTATTCGCCCTTCGGCTTCAACGGGCGCTACCTCTATGCGCGCATCGGGCTGACCTGGTGACGACGGCGCCCAGAGTTCGCTTTCCGTTGTTTGGCGCGCAGGTCCTGATCGGCCTTGCGCTGGGCGTCGGGCTTGGGTTCTGGGCGCGCAGTCTCGGCGAGGCGAGCGTACTCGCCGAAGCGTTGCAGACGGTCGGCTCGATCTTCGTGCAATTGCTCCGCGCGCTCGTTCCGCCTCTGGTGTTCGCCGCGATCGTCGCGTCGATTGCGGCGCTCAAGGACTTGCAGAACGCTGCACGGCTCGTTGCGCAAACGCTCCTGTGGTTCGCCGCGACCGCGCTGATTGCGGTTGTCATCGGCATTGCTCTCGGGGTGCTTCTCGAACCCGGGGTTCGGACCGGCGTCGATGCTGCAGCCGCCGCGGTGCCATCGACGACCGGAACGTGGCTCGATTTCCTCAAGGGGCTGGTGCCCGTCAATTTTCTCGGCCTGTCGGCATCGACGAAGCTCGTTGACGGTGCCGCGACCACCGGTCTGTCCTTCAATGTGCTGCAGATCATCGTGCTCGCCATCGCGGTCGGCACCGCGGCGGTGCGCGTGGGGTCGGCGGGCGAGGCCTTTCTGGCGTTCAACGCATCGCTGCTCGCAATCTTCAAGCGCCTGCTGCTGTGGGTGATCCGGTTGACCCCGATTGGCACCGCGGCGCTGATAGGCGAAGCGATCGCGCGTTACGGCTGGGATGCGCTCGGGTCGCTCGGCCAGTTCGCCATTGCCATCTATGCCGGACTAATTCTCGTGGTCGCACTCGTCTATCCGGTTCTGCTCTGGGCAAATGGCATTTCGCCACTGCATTTCTTTCGCGCCGCCTGGCCCGCGATCCAGCTCGGCTTCGTGTCGCGTTCGTCGATTGGAACGCTGCCGGTGACGCAGGAGGTGGTCGAGCGCCGCCTCGGTGTGCCGTCCGCCTATGCGGCGTTCGCGGTGCCGCTCGGCGCAACGACCAAGATGGACGGCTGTGCGGCGATCTATCCCGCGATCGCGGCGATTTTCGTCGCGCAATTCTATGGCATCCATCTCGGTATCGACGATTATCTTCTGGTCGTCCTTGTGTCGGTGCTCGGTTCGGCGGCGACTGCGGGCCTGACCGGCGCGATGGTGATGCTGACGCTGACGCTCTCGACGCTGGGCCTGCCGCTCGAGGGCGTCGGCCTGCTGCTCGCGATCGACCCGATCCTCGATATGGGCCGGACGGCGGTGAACGTGGCCGGGCAGGCGCTGGTGCCGACGATTGTCGCAAAACGGGCCGGGTTGCTGCAAGAGGTGGCGGGCGAGCGGCGACCGGCTGAACCACTTCTGGCTTAAGCCGCTTCAAGATAGGTGAGGGCGATGACCCGAAGCTTGCCCGTGATCGATATCGAGCCGCTGCGCCGCATGTCGGACGCAGCCGAGATCGAGGCCGCGGCGCGGCAAATCGATGCCGCGTGCCGCGAGTTCGGTTTCTTCTATGCAACCGGGCACGGCATCGCTCCCGCTACCATCTCCGACCCGTCGCCGCCGTTGAACCGCTGCCGATCGAACGCGGATAGGCCGCAGGCGAGACGCGCTGGGACGAAGTCGATCTCCATGCAGAAATGGCACCTATGGCGGTTATCTGATCGGTAAAGTCAGCAGGGTCTTCCCTGTGCTCGCAGACTCGAAACTGGAAGCATGAGGGCTCTGATTTCTTTGTCCGCTTTATGCGAATGTCGATCCGAAAGCTGACAGACCGCGAGCGGCCAATTGCGGCACGGACTGGGTGCGCTCGGTCGGCAGCGAACTGGCTCGCCGGTCGTTATCGGACACATTGCGTGATCGATAGCGAGTGCTCCTATCGATCAAGATGGCCATTTCTGATCGATAGAGACCCGGCCTATCGATCACCTGCATGATTGGGGTCCGCTGACCGGAAAGCCGCATGTGCGTGCGCAGGGGTCCGACTTTCGCGCCCGCGACACGTTGATCGAAGCGGGCGCGCTTCTCACCCCGCAGCTCATGATCGCGGCAGCGGCGGCCGACCTCTCAGCCTTGCCGGTCTGGCGCCAACCGGCGGTGCGCATCGTTGCCACCGGCGACGAACTCGCCGCACCGGGAGACGCCGCCGCAAACCCCGGCGCGATCCCGGACAGTCTATCGGCCGGGATCGCCGCGATGGCGCAGCGGTGGGGCGCCGTGATCGCATCGACTGTTCGAACCGGTGATGATCTCGGGGCCATCGCGGCGGCAGCCGCTGCGCCCGGCGCAGACATTTTGGTGCTGATCGGCGGCGCGTCGCGCGGCGACCGGGATTTTTCGCGCCGCGCGCTTGGCGACCTCGGACTTCGCCTCATCTTCTCCGAGGTAGCGATCCGGCCTGGCAAACCTGTCTGGTACGGGCGCCTCGGCGACCGGCATGTTCTCGGCCTGCCCGGCAATCCCACGGCCGCTCTCACCGTGGCACGCCTGTTCCTCGCGCCGCTGCTCGCCGCGCTGGGCGGCGGCGTCGCAGTATCGGCGCTGGACTGGAAGAAGGCGGCCGCGGCTGGTCCGGTGGAGGTTAATGGCCCGCGCGAGGCCTTCTTGTGCGCGTACGAAGCGGCCGGCGGCGTCCATGTGATCGACCGCCAGCAGGCTTCCTCACAAGCGATGCTCGCCAGGACGACCTGTCTCGTCAGGCGTGCGCCCGGTGCGGCGCCCCTGGAGCCCGGCGACGAACTTTCGTTTCTCGCGCTATGAGCGTGAAGATGGGCAGAATCGGGAGCGCCATTCGCACGCGAGAAATGTATTTTTCCGGAAGATACGGACGATCGGAGAGACGGGATGAACAAGGGATTATTCGACCTGACCGGCAAGGTCGCTCTCGTTACCGGGGGCAATGGCGGGATCGGCCTCGGGATGGCCAAGGGCCTTGCGATGCACGGCGCAACGGTCGTGATCTGGGGTAACAAGCCCGAGAAAAATGAGCGCGCGGTCGCCGAGCTCGAGGCTTTGGGCGGTATCGTTCGCTGTGACCGGGTTGATGTCGCCGACGAGACCGCGGTCAAGAAGGCGATCGCAGGCATCGTCGAGGAATTTGGCCGGATCGACCAGGCGATCGCCAACGCCGGGATCGGCATTGCCCGCCGCGATATGTTCGAGATCAGCCAGGCGGATTTCGCGAGGTTGCAATCGATCAACGTCTACGGGGTCTTCTACACCTTGCGGGAAGCGGCGGCGCATATGCTCGAACGCGGCAAGACGGGCGACCGGGGCGGCTCGCTCGTCTCGATCGCCTCGACTGCGGCAATCCATGGCGCGGCACGCAACGAACATTATGGTGCGACCAAGGGCGCGGTGCTGTCGATGATGCGGGCGATGGCTGTCGAACTTGCGCCGCATGGAATCCGGGCCAACAGCATCTTGCCGGGCTGGACCCGCTCCGACATGACCGAGCGCCTGCAGGGATGGGACAAGTTCAACGACAATGTGATCAGCCGTGCCCCCGTAGGGCGCTGGGGCGATGGTGAAGATTTCGCCGCGATCGCCGTCTATCTGGCGAGCGATCATTCGGCGTTCCATCTTGGCGATGCGATCGTGATAGACGGGGGCTATACGATCTACTGAGGAACAGCGCGCCGCTCGGGGGAGCGGCTCCTTCAATCACTGACTTGGCGGCCTTTAGGGCCGCCTTTTTTGCCGAAATCGCTGCCGGAAGCTTTGCGCCTCAAGTCAGTCTTTAGTCGTCAATCCACAGCGACCCGAAGCAGCCATATTCCGTTGGGGAAACTGATAACGGTCTCATCATGCTTGATGCGTCCACAACGTGGATCTGGGATTGTTGCATGGCGCTCATGTCTCGGCGATTGACTTCTCGCCCGTGAGGATCGAACGCCGCCGCGCGCGATCCGCAAGCTTGAAATCGGTGCCGTCCAGATGGACGGGCAGGCACTCGGCTTGCCGTCGGGTCACTTCGGCCGCGTGGCCTCGTGTTCGGCAGTATGGCCGAATTGTGAAGGAAGCAATGTCCGCTATCGCCGCCTTTTGACCAGAAACGGCCAGCATCCACCATAGCTGGAAGGGAACCCTGTCGCGGCAAGACCGCTATGATTGCGCTACCAGCTGCCGAATATACTCGCCGAGTGTGGTTACGCCACGGATGGGGCTCTCGTCGGAATCGAACCCGCCGTCGAGGCTGGCCGCTGTCATCCTAGCATAAGAATCAGCGGCAGCTTCCGAAAAGCCGAACTCGCGATAGGCCGCCTCCCACTGTTCGCGCGGCGTCACGACGACTTCGACCGGACGGCCGAGAGCTTCGGCAAAAGCCTGCGCCACATCGTTCGAGGAATAGCGATCGGGCCCTTCAACATACCGGACACCGACCTCAGCAGTTGGCGATAGCAGCCGGTCCGCGGCCGCTTTCCCCAGATCATGTGGCGCGGCCATCGGCAGTGGGAGATCGGCAGGATACATCGTTTGCAGCTTTCCGGTTTCGCGTATGGGATCAAGCTGCCCGTCCCAATTGCTGAAATAGTAAGGCGCGCGGTTGATCGCGGCAGGGATGCCCTGGCTACGCAGGCCTTCTTCGAACTCCCACAAAACACTGAGGTCGCCGATACGGTCGCCCGGCTGCGCCCCGGCGGTAGATTCCAAGACGATTTTCTCAAGGCCGGAACCGGAGAGCGCGGCGAGGATATTGGCGGCGGTGCTTCGCTCCACCCTGTCGGTATCCGCCTTGATGTCGGCGGGTGGGTTAAGCAGGAAGGCGCGCCGTCCGCGCTGGAAGGCCGCGCGCAGCGACGGCACGTCGTTCACATCTGCTTCGATGATTTCGGCTTTCGTGTCGCGCCAGCTATCCGCGTGGTCGCGATCGCGCGTGATGACCCCGACTGGCTCGCCTCGTGCGAGGAGCGTCTCCGCCACTGCGGATCCGACGTGTCCTGTAGCGCCTATAACGATATGCACCAACCTTCTCCAATCGATCATGCCAACGGTTGAATATGCGGATAGTTTCCGTGGCATAGCCGCGGATTGAGCTACTCCGGACCTGGACGGGCTGGCCTGTGCGTCCAGCCGGGCAGTCCGAACCGTCCGCTGTTGGGCATTTCTTGTTCAGACCAACGCGAGCGCAATCGCCAAAGGCGGGCTTGAGCGGACCATTTGGCCCCGTCCCCTGATGGCCGTGAGACATGTGGCACCAAGAGACGAGGTTACTCGAATTACGCGGCCGATTGATGCGGGTTCCTGTCACCGCGCTTTTCCCTGCACGCTGCCGTCGGCGCCTCCGCTCTAGAAAAGTTCGTCCAGCAGCAAGTGAGATTGCAGCTTGCGCTGATCTGCATCGGCGACGCCATGTTGCTCAAGGAACCGCGCTTGCAGCGAGAGACCGAACGCGCCCAAACGATTCCAGGCTATGGCAAGATCCTGATACCGGTCGGCAATGCCGGCCCGTTCGACATCGATGCACCCGACAACCTCGCCGCCCTGAATGATAATATTGCCGAGCGAGAAATCGCCGTGCGTTACGACGGGATCGAGTGAGAGCGGCAGAAGGGCCTGCATCGCCTTCCGGACCTGTTCGGCCGTCCACGCTCGCCGCTTGTCGTCGGAATTATCGACCTCGACCACGCCTGCGTCGATACGCTTGCTGGCCAGGGCCAGCCGATAGGCGTGATCGCTGTTGAAGGGACATGCGCTTGCCCGAATCGCATGGAGACGGCGCAGGAAGGATGCCAGCGCATCCGCCAGGGCGAGGCTCGTCTTGGGATGGGCTTCCAGCATCTATTGGGCGGTTTGACCCGGCATCGCCTTCATCAGCAGCCAAGCTTCACCGGGCGTGCGAACAAAGTATATGGCGTCCGGTACTGGTACAAAATCCGATAGCCACCGCCCCCCCCTCCGAGCCCCATCCGTTCCGATGCGCCGTGCGGCAATCGGAATCAGCCATGATAGAGCGGAAATTGACGCGCCGCCGGTGTTCCGTCTGATGGTGCCAGCACGGATATCGCGCTCGGAAGCACGCGAAAATGCGCCGGAGTCGATGTGACAATCTCGCCATCGGCGTTGATTGGCATCGGTCGGCGCGTTTTGATGTCGAACTCGACGCATTTTGGCCGTGCGGACCTCTTTCCATGCGCCGTGTGTGCCGGACCGGAAGGCGCGAAGCATCAACACGAGTTTCCAGAGGTTCCGCATTTCGAGGCTGTACAGATCGAGATGGCCATCATCGATCGTGGCCTCCTCCTCAACGATATTCCCGCCGCCGTACAGGCGTCCGTTTCCGACTGCGATCTGATAGGTCCCGACAATTGTGACGTGGCCCTTCTCGGTGATCCTTGCCCGGAAGCGTCTGGCGCGCGCCATGATGCGAAGCGCGGCGACTGCATAGCCGAGCCGGCCAAACCGTTTCTTGATCGCGGGGTCGAGTTTCTGCGCCAACTCGCTGCTCAGCCCCAAGCTCGCAACATTGAAAAAGGCGTGGCCATTGACCATGCCGACATCGATTTGGCGCCTATGTCCTGCCGTGATCACATCGGCTGCGGCAGCAAAACCGAGAGGAATCGAAAGCGTCCGCGCGAGATCATTGGCGGTGCCCGCCGGTATGATACCAAGCGTCAGCCCGCTCTCGACCACCGCCGGCGCCGCCGAGGAGATCGAGCCATCCCCGCCACAGACGACGATCAGATCGGCTTCGCGGTGCAGTCGCGCGACGTCGCGCGCGATCTCGGGAAGGTTTTCGAACGGTTCAACCGTCACCTTCAGCCCGCCAGCGTCGAGCCGGTGCATTACCGGCTGCAACGCGCTTTGCCCCTGCCGCGCATTCGCATTGTGAAGCAGAAGCGCGCGCGTACCCTTTGACAACGACATCGGCATGATCCTGTCAGGAAAAATAGGGCAGGCCACAAGATGGGGATTCGAGCGGAGCCTCGGTCCCGGTAGCTGTCTACACGCGATTCGCATCTAGCTATGTTTGCAATTGCGCGATTGCAACCGTTGCAAAACGAGCAGCCGTCCAATGTCGGCCGATCCCGATCCGCGTTTGGAAGTGCAGAGTCTCGAAACGACCAGCAGCTGTCGGAGATGCGCCGGAAAATGTCGTCCGACGCGTCAAGCCGGTATCGAAGCACGGCATTCTCAGGTGCGACAGAGGCACGTCGCTCGAGCCGCGCGTCTCGCAGTCGACAATAGAGGCCGAGCGAATCGCATTGTCGCTTCGACCGCGAGCCGCGAACGCCACCAGCGAGCGCGAGCCATGACTGAAATGCCCGCCTCTCAAGCGTTGTCATCGCATCCTTGACAAACGGTCAGCTTCCTTTGTAATTAACCTAATAGTTAAATACGGAAGTGACCATGAAAGCTGACCCTCTTTCAGCCCAGTTCGCGGCTCTGGCTGACCCGACGCGCCGCGCGATCCTGGCGCGACTGAGCGAGGGGGACGCTAGCGTCAACGACTTGGCCGAGCCGTTTGATATGAGCCTGCCTGCGGTATCGAAGCATCTCAAGGTGCTCGAGAAGGCGGGACTGATCAGCCGGAGCAAGGACGCCCAGACGCGTCCCGCGCGGCTCGAGGCCGTCGCGCTCAAAAGCATTTCCGAATGGCTCGATCACTATCGCCGCTACTGGGACAGCAGTTTTGATCGCCTGGACGATTATCTTCGCAACCTTCAGAAAGGAAAAGACGATGGCCAACGACACTGAAAACAATCCGTGCGACACCGACGGCGGTGCGCACACATTCGATCTCGTGCTTGAGCGTGTCCTCGATGGGCCGCCGGAAAAAGTATTCAAGGCCTATACCGATCCGGCGATTCTGAGCCAGTGGTTCGCGCCCCACCCATGGTCGATCACAGGCGCCATCGTCGAGCCCCGCCCCGGTGGCCGCTTCCAGTTCGTCATGCACGGGCCGGACGGCGAAGCCTTTCCGAACACGGGCGTTTTCCTGGAAGTTGTGCCCAATCGCCGGTTGATCAGCACCGATGGACTGACCCCGGACTGGAAGCCGGCAGGGCAGCCGTTCATGGTCGCCCGGATCGAGATGGAGCCCACCGGCGATGGCAAGACCCTCTACAAGGCGACGGCCAGTCACTGGAACGAGGACACGATGAATCAGCATGTCGCGATGGGCTTTCACGAAGGTTGGGGGCAGGTTGCCGATCAGCTGAACGAGCTGTTGAAGACGCTCTGATGTGACGGACCGCTGATGCATTATCCCCGACACGATATCAGGATCGTCGCCGAAAGCCCGGCCGTCGAGCCGATCCTGCACATTCGGCGCAGCTTCGACGCTCCGCCCGCGCTCTTATGGCGCGCGTGGAGCCAGCCGGACAGTCTGGTCGCGTGGATGGGGTCTGCGGTATGGCCGGCTTTCAGCGTGTCGAGCGACTTTCGCGTCGGCGGTGCGTGGCGCACCGGGCTGAAGTCGCCGGAGACCGGCGAGGAGCTGTGGCAAGGCGGTCGCTATGTCGAGATCGTCGAACCCGAACGCCTCGCATTCACCTTCAAATGGGAGGGGTGCGATGAGGACGGGCCGGCGGCCGAGACTCTGGTCACGATCGAGTTCAGCGAGACAGACGCGGGCCGCACCACGATGGACTTTACCCATGCGGGTCTGAAGCCGGACAATAATCCGGACGGTCATCGCCATGGCTGGACGAGCGCCGTCGATCGTTTGGCGGCTTGGCTTGTCGACAATCCGGACTGAGCCATGAGGGAACAGGATCAGGATGGGTTCGGGAGCACCTGACCGACAGAAAGGCTGTCGTGATTCCGAAGACCAGGAGAAAGAATATGAGCGGACAGAACGAAGTGGATCGATTTTTCGAGACCCTGTCTCATCCCCTGAAAGCCGAAATGGAGAAGACGCGCGAGATCATTATGGCGGCCAGCCCGCAATTGACCGAGACGGTCAAATGGGGCGGTCCGAGTTTCGAATATCGCGAAACGCTGGCGACTTTCAGTCCGCGTGTGAAGGATTGTGTCGCGCTGGTTTTCCACGATGGCGAGCCGTTCATGGAACGGTTTCCTTTTCTGGAAGCGGGCCCCAAGGGCAAGGCCTATGCAAAATTCCGTTCGATGGAGGATGTCGAGCGGCATCGCTCCGATCTCGGCGCGCTGGTTACAGCGTTCGTTTTAAATATGGAAAGCGTCTGAGCGCTCTCCGCCAAGCTTCGCGAGCTTGATGGATTGGGTCATTGATGCATGCTGGCCATTCCCATGGCCGAGAATATGCCCTCCTGTTCCGCTACCCCCAGGTCCATGTAGATATTGGGCCGGGCGTTTGCACAGAGCCTCGGCCCGCCTTCTGTGCCAAAGTCAAATCGACATCTGCAACTTTGGTTTTTCATGCGCCGCATTTCACCAGCCCTGATCCCGTCTGGATGGCGATCTCGGCGCGGTCCGAACAGGCCCTTGATGGATCGCGTCCCGGACAGTGGCGGATTTCGGAATCCCGAACATCGTATGTTGGTGACAATAGCGAATTAGGGGGCGGATGTGGTATTTCTCGGCAAGAGCGGACATGTGGTTTTGCGGGGTTTGGCGTTTCTCGCCGTGCTGGGCGGGACGCCGGCGGCCGCCCAAGTCAGCTTTTCGGTGACCTTGCCGGCGGACGCCTCCAAGGAACCGGTGACCGGGCGGTTGATCGTCGTCGCGACCCACCGCGCGGCCGAAGGCGAGGCCGCCAGGATCGAGCCGCGGATGCGTATCGGTATGAACGGGCCGCCGGCCTTTGGTGTCGATGTCGAAAATCTGCGCCCCGGCGCCAGCATCACCGTCGATACGAAATCTGACGGTTTTCCCTTCGGCCTCGATCGGCTTCCAGCCGGCGACTACAGCGTTCAGGCGGTGCTGATCCCTTATACAAAGGCGAAGCGCGCCGACGGCCACACCATCTGGGTGCCGCGTAGCGATCAGCGTGTCATCGCGCCGATGTTCCCCGGCAATCCTTACAGCAAGCCCGCCGACGTGCGGCTCGATCCCGCGGTCAAGGTGCCCGTCGCGCTGACGCTGACCGAAAAGATCGGGCCGATCGCGCGCGAAGCCGATACGCCCTGGATCAAACGCGTCCGTATCCCCAGCAAGATCCTGTCCGACTTCTGGGGCATGCCGATGTCGATCGGTGCCGAAGTGCTGATTCCCAAGGATTTCGCCAGGCATCCGGACGTGCGCTACCCGGCGATCTACACGCTTGGCCATTTTGGCGGTCCGTTCAACTTCGACCCCGATCCCAAAAGCGATACGGAAGGCGCACGACGGGGCGCCGCCGACGCCAACGTCAAGACCGGATATCAATTTTCCCGCGAATGGGACGGCGAAGACTTCCCGCGCATGGTCGCCATCACGCTTGATACACCGGGCCCCTATTTCTTTGAAACCTATGCGCTGAATTCGGCAAATAACGGCCCTTGGGGCGATGCGATCACCAAGGAGCTGATGCCGTATCTCGAAAAGACCTTCCGGCTGATCGACCAGCCCTATGGCCGGATTGTCGAAGGAGCCTCGACCGGCGGATGGGAAGCACTGGCGCTGCAGCTCCACTATCCCGACCATTTTGGTGGCGCGTGGGTGTTCAATCCCGACCCGATCGACTTCACCCGCTATCAGCTCACCGACATCTACAAGGAGGACAATATGTTCACCTTGAAGATCAACGACTGGATCACGCAGGAAAAGCCGTTCCGGCGCAGCCGCGAGGGACACCCGCTCGTCGATTTCCGCACGCTCGCTGCGCTAGAAGGGATGCTGGGGTCGAAGGGGCGGTCTTTCTATCAACTCGACATCTGGCAGACGACGCACGGTCCGGTCGGCGCCGATGGCTATCCGGTCCTGCTCTATGACAAGAAGACGGGCGTCATCAACAAGGACGTCGTCAAATATATGCGCGAAAAGGGCTTCGACCTGTCGGGCTATGCGCGCGACAATTGGGCGACGCTCGGCCCCAAGCTGCGCGGCAAGCTCAATCTTTTTACCGGCGAGATGGATGATTTCTACCTCAATCTGGCGGTTTATCGGTTCCAGGACATGATCGCTGAGGTGGCGGGCAAGGATTATCCGATCCGCTTCGAATATGGCCGGCCCAAAAAGGGACACAACTGGCATCACACCGACTGGGCGGGCGTCGTCCGGGAGGTCGCCGACCATGTTCGCAAGAACGCACCTGCCGGCGCCCCGGTCGACCAGTGGAACTATTGAGGAGACACGCGATGGTCGAAATTGGGGGCAGGCGGCTGGCGCTCGTCGCAGCGGGGTTCATCATGGGAGCAGCGGCGCCGACCGCGCTGGTGATGGCCGACAGCGGGCCGCCGAAGGGCGTGTTCGACGAGATCAGCGTCAAGCGGATCAACATCGTCGAGCCCGACGGTAAATACCGGCTCGTTCTCGCCAATTCCGAGCGCTTTCCCGGCCTGTACATGGAGGGCAAGGAGTATAAGCATCACAGCCGCGACGGCGGCGGGATGCTGTTCTTCAACGACGAGGGTGACGAGGTCGGCGGGCTGACCTTTGGCAGCAAAACCGTCGGCGACAATCGCCGCGCGAACGGGTCGCTGATGTTCGACCAGTATAAGCAGGATCAGACCGTCGGCATCCAGTATAGCGAGGCCAATGGCAAACGCACCGCGGGGCTGCGCGTCTGGGACCGGCCCGAGTGGTCGATCAAGCCGTTGATGGAAATGAGTGCGCGCGCCGCCGCCGCGCCCGATGCCGCCGAAAAGAACCGGATTCGCGAAGAAATGCGCGCCTATGCGATGGCGAATGGCGGCGCGGGGGCCGAACGCCTTTTCGCTGGCAAGGCGTCCGAAGAGGCGATCGTGCGCCTCGCCGACAAGGATGGAAATGCGCGGTTGCTGCTCAAGGTCGACGCCGACGGCGCGCCGAGCATCGAGTTCCTCGATGCCGCGGGGAAGGTGGTCAAACACATCACCCAATAGCAGCCCTCCTTTCCATGACCGGCCGTTCGGGATCACGCGTCCCGAGCGGCTTTGACGCGTTCAAAATAAGACATTGTTACTAAATGAAAAATTTCAAAAAAATGTCATTTTCCCTTGACGGGGGAAGCGATTGCTGGTGCCATCGCGATGATGGATCGTCAGGCTCAACTCCGCTGGTTCGCGCGCGAGGTGCTGCCGCACGAGCCCGACTTGCGGAAATGGCTTGGCGGGCGCGTGCGGGGTCTCAGCTCGTGCGATGTCGACGAGGTGGTGCAGGAGGCATATGCCCGCCTCTGGGTCGCAGAGGCCGATGCAATCCGCAGCCCCCGCGCCTATCTGTTTGTTACAGCACGCCATATTGTCGGCGAACATATTCGGCGGTCGCGCATCGTCGCGATCGATCTGGTGGCGGATTTGGATACGCTGAACATCATTGACGAAGAGATAAGCGTCCACCGGCGGTTGAGCGCGCAGGAAGAACTGGCGCGTTTGTACGAAATATTGCAGACGCTGCCACCGAAGTGCCGGCAGGCGTTCGAACTGAAGAAGTTTCAGGATTTCTCTCAGCGCCGGATCGCAGAACATATGGGAATTGCCGAGAGCACGGTTGAGAAACATCTCTCCAAGGCGCTTCGGCTGGTTTCCGAGGCAATGAAACAGGCGCCATCCGGCGCCGAGGATGGAAGACATCGTGAGCGCAGGTTCTGGAAATGGGGCTGAAATCGACGCCCGGGCCTCGGCCTGGGCGGTCCGGTCGGCCGAGCGCCCGCTAGACCCGGTCGAACAATGCGAGCTCGATGCCTGGCTGGAAGAAGACAGCCGGCATCTGGGCGCCTTTGTGCGCGCCGAGGCGTTGTGGCTCGACATCGACCGCATCGCCGCGCTCGACAGCGGCACCCGGCGCGAAACCCCGCCGCCGGCGCGGCAGCACCGCTGGCAGTCCTATGCGATGGCGGCATCGATCGCGGTCGCAATGGTCGGCGGCATGATCGCCTATGACCGGCTTGCCGGTCGCATCGCGACCGAACGCAGCGAGGTGCGGCGGATCGCGCTCGACGATGGCTCGGTCGTGACGCTCAACGGCGATTCGGCGATCCAGGTCCGCTACAGCGCCGACAGCCGGCAAATCATCCTGCGCCGCGGCGAGGCGTCGTTCAAGGTCGCGCACAACGCCCAGCGCCCGTTCGTCGTCAGCGCCGACGGGCTGAAGGTGCGCGCGGTCGGGACCGAATTCGCCGTCGGAATCGAGGAAAGCGGCATCGAGGTCACGGTCGAGGAGGGCGTGGTCGCGGTTGGCGACGGCGCGAACGCTTCGGCGCAGCCGCGCTATATCCGCCGCAACGAACAATTTGTCGCGGCCGAAACGGGACCGCGCAAGGTGGTGCTCGACGCGGCCGACGTCGAACGTCGAACCGCCTGGCGCAAAGGGCTGCTGGTGTTTGACGGGCAGCAATTGGGCGCGGCGGCGGCCGAGGTGAACCGCTATTCCGACCTTCGCGTCGTGATCGAGGACCCGACGCTGGCCCGCGCCGAATTCATGGGCATTTTCAAACTCGGCGATGCCCGTGCCTTTGCCGGCGCGGCCGCGCGGGCGTTCAACGGCGAGGTGATCCGGCGCGGCGACGAGCTGATTTTGGTGCGCCAGCAGAATTCTCCCTCGCACTGATAGCGGATTCGCGCACGCCATCGCTCGTCTGCCATGGAAGCGCATGATCGCTCCGGGGATGAGGGAGGCACGACGATGTGGGGGCAAGTGAGCCAATTTAATTCGCGCATGGCTTTGATGGCCGGTATTGCGGCGACGATGGTCTGGGCCGCGCCCGCTGCGGCGCAGGAGCGACAGCGCTATACGATCCCTTCGGGCGACGCCGCCCAGTCGGTTCAGCGCCTCGCCGTGCAATCGGGCGTGCAGGTCATGGTGCCCGATTCCGATCTGGCGGGAATCAAGACAAACGCCGTCAACGGAAACTATACCCCGATCGAAGCGCTGCGCCTGATGCTCGCCAACAAGGGGATCGAGGTCGTCCAGAATAGCGACGGGGTGGTCGTCATTCGTCGCAGTCGCCGCGCGACGCAGGCGGGTCCCGGCCCGGAAACTGTCGGCGAGGAAATCGTCGTGACCGGCTCGCGCATCCGGCGTCCGGGCTATGATACGCTCGAGGCGACAATCGTCTCCGATGCCGAAGAGTTTCGCCGCCGGGGATACACCAACGTCATCGACGCGTTGAACGACACGCCGGGTTTTGTTCCCTCGGAGGTCAACACGATCGGGTCGGACCAGAAGAGCCTGACTGCGGGACAAAATTTCGCCGACTTTTTCGGACTGGGGTCGCAGCGCACGCTGACCCTGGTCAATGGCCGGCGGTTCGTTTCGTCGAACACCATTTCGGGAGCCGGCGGGAGCACGACACCCGGCGGGCAGGTCGACCTTAACCTGATTCCCGCGGGACTGATCGAGCGGGTCGAAACCGTCGCGATCGGCGGCGCCCCCATCTATGGCTCCGATGCCATATCGGGCACGGTCAATGTGATCCTGCGCGACGATTTCGAGGGTGTGCAGCTCACCGGACAAGCGGGAATCACCGAAAAGGGCGATGCGCCAAGCTATACGCTGCGCGGATTGGCAGGCATCAATTTCGCCGAAAACCGCGGTAATGTGGCGCTCGGCGTGGAATATAACCGGCAGGACGGACTGCTGAAATCGGCGCGCACCGGGCGCACTTTCAGGTTTACCGATCCCGACGGCAACCCGGCAGCGAACCTTTACATCCGCGATCTGGTCTATGATTTCATGACTGATGGCGGGCTTCCCTTCACGACCTCGCTCGGCCGGATCGTCAATGCGCAGGGCGTGCCGCTCCAGTTCAGCAACGGCGAGCTCGTTCCCTATATCCGCGGCACCCAGATCGCCGGGCCGATCTTTGACGGCGGTGACGGGTTCCGCTTCGCCGATCACCAGAGCCTGCTCTCGCCGACCGAACGGATCATCGTCAGCGGGCTTGGCCATTTCGACGTCTCGTCGTCGGTTACGCTCTTCGCCGAAGGATCCTATGCGCGGAGCACCGGGCGCGAGCTCAGCGAATTGTCGGTCGCGGTTTCGCCGGTCTTCAATACCGTCCTCCCCGTGCAGCTCAGCAACCCGTTCCTTTCGGACTCGGCGCGCAATACGCTGGCGGCCAACGGCGTGACTAACTCCTTCTTTTTTGCGCGCAATTTGAGCGATATCGTCGACCGCGACGGCGGACTGTACCGCAACCGGGTGGAGCTGTGGCGGGGCGTCGTCGGGCTCAAGGGCGAGACGCGCCTTTTCGGTGAGGCTGCCAACTGGGACATTGCGGTGAATTACGGCCGCAGCCGTTCGAAGGCGACAACCAAATATATCAACAATACGCGTTTCCTTGCCGCGGTTGATGTGGTCCGCGATGCCAGCGGCAATATCGTGTGCCGCTCGGGCGGAGCCTGCGTGCCCCTAAACCTGTTCGGCGAGAATGCCTTCAGCGACGAAGCGGCCGACTATGTCATCGACGAGGGGAGCGCGGTCAGCCTCAACACGCAGTTGGTGGTCAACGCGAACTTCAGCGGGTCCCTGCCGTTCCGGATCGCCAGCGAAGCGATCGATTTCAACGTCGGCGCCGAATATCGCCGCGAGAAGGGCGTCTTCACCCCCGACGCCATCCTGAGCCAGCCGTCGTCGCTGCTCGGCTTCACCTTCGTCGCCCCCTATACCGGGGCGAGCGGCAGCTTTCACACCAAGGAGATTTACGGCGAACTTTCGGTGCCGATCGTGTCGCCCGACCAGGACTGGCCGGTCATCAAGAGCCTGAGCATCGAGGGCGCGGCGCGCTATGTCGATCATTCGCTTGCGGGCGGCGACCTGACCTGGTCGGCGGGCGGTCGCTTTTCGCCGCGCCTGCCGGGCATCGGCGACGGGCTCCAGTTCCGCGGCGTCTATACGCGCTCGATCCGCTCGCCGGGGATCACCGAGCTGTTCTCGGGCGCCTCGCCGACGCGCGGCGCGCTGAACGATCCGTGCGACCGGATCCGCTATCAGGAGGGTAATAATCCCACCGTCCGCGCCGCCAACTGCACCGCCGCGCTCCAGGCATTCGGAACCGCGCCCGCCGCGTTCGTCGCGACGACCGCGGGCGTGTCGCCGGTCGGCACGATTTCCGGCAACCCGGATCTCGACAATGAAAAGGCGCGTTCGTGGTCGGCGGGTGTCGTTTATCAGCCGACCGCGATTCCGGGGCTTCGGCTTGCGGCCGACTGGAGCGAGATCAAGCTGACCGGCGGGATCCAGCGGCTCGAGATCGGCAACCTGCTCGAAGCCTGTTACGATAGCCCGAACTTCCCTAACGAACCTTCCTGCGCGGCGTTCAGGCGGCTCAGCGCGAGCGAGGTCGGGCCGGGATCGACCCACCCCATTCGCATCGCCGGCGACATCGCCGACGGGTACAACAGCGGTTATGTCAACGTCGCCTCGATCAAGTTCGCGGGGCTGATCATGTCGGCCGAATATGGCTTTGCGCTGTCGCAGAATCCCGAGGCTGGCCGTCTTCAGTTCGGGGCCAAGCTGTTCCACAACAACAGGTACGATATAAAGACGTCGGCGGCGGCGGTGCCGGTCAATTCGGTTGGATCGTCGGCGACGCCGAAATGGTCGGGGCAGTTCAACACCGCCTATGTGACCGAGAGCCTCGATCTGTCGCTCCAGGCGCTGTGGACCGGGCCGGCGAAGAACAACCTCCTTTTCGACAGCGAGGATGTGCCCGACGCCGACAATCTGATCGGAACCTACTGGCGGTTCAACGCGACGGTCGGGGTCCGGGTCGACGAACGGTTCCGCGTGCAGCTGGCGGTCACCAACCTGTTCGACCGCAAACCGACGCAGGCGCAGCTGAACAGCCAGAATTACGGCCGCTACGACCTGCTTGGCCGGCGCTACCTGCTGACGATGACCGCCGGCTTCTAGGGCGGCCGCCGAACGCCCGGCTTCCGCGGGGAGCCGGGCGCTTTCCGCAAAAAGAGAGATTGAAATGCACCGACACCTGCTGCTCGCCGCCGGCCTTTTCGGCCTCGCCGCGCCGGCCTTTGCCGATGAGGCAAAGCCGGCGCGCTATACGATCGAGCAGCTGATGGATTCGGACTCGATCGGCGGGCTGTCCTGGTCGCCCGACGATTCCAAACTGGTCTTCACCAGCAACCGCACGGGCATCGCCAATATCTATGTGATGCCGTCGGGCGGCGGGAAGGCGACCGCGCTGACGAATTCGGTCAAGGAAACGGTCAGCGCGATCGGCTATTTCCCGCACGACGAGCGCATCCTCTTTTCGAGCGATCAGGGCGGCAACGAGCTGGCGCATATCTATGTCCGCGAACTGGACGGCACGACGCGCGACGTCACCCCCGGCGCAAGGCACGTGGCGCGTTTCGTTGACTGGGCGCACGACGGAAAATCCTTCTTCGTCCAGACCAACGAGCGTGACCCGCGCTTCTTCGATCTCTACGAGATCGCGGTCGACGGCTATGCGAAGACAAGACTGTTCGAGAACGACAAGGCGTATCAGGTCCGCGCGGTCAGCCCCGACCGCCGCTATGTCGGGCTCAGCCGGATCGTCGATAATGCGACGAAGCATTGCTATGTCTACGACCGCACCGAAGCGAAGCTTATCCAGCTTACACCCGAGGGCAAGCCGGTAGCATGCGAGCCGCAGACTTTTGCGGATCGGGGCGCAAAGCTCTTTTACACCACCGACGATGGCGGCGAGTTCGCCTTTCTGGTTCAACAGGATCTGGCGACCGGTGTCCGCAGGGCGGTGTTCAAGCCCGAATGGGACGTGCAGGGCGCGAACCTGTCGCGCGACGGCAAGACATTGATCGTGTCGGTCAACGAGGATGCGCGCTCGCGCCCCTATCTGTTCGATGCAATAAGCTTCCGGCCGCAGCGCCTGACCGATCCGATGCCGGGCGCGAGCGTTGGCCTGCTCCTTGCCAACCATGCGAAACGGGCGCTGATCAGCGCCTCGAACGGTGCCACGCCGGGTGAAATCCTGCTGCTCGACCTTGCTTCGGGCAAGCGGACGCCTCTCCTCAACGCGCGTGCGCCCGGCGTGGCGCCCGACGACCTCGTGCGGGGCGAGGTCGTACGTTTCCGGTCGTATGACGGCGTGACGGTGCCCGGCATTCTCTATGTGCCCAAGGGTGCAAAGAAGGGCGACAGCCTGCCTGCCGTCATTCACGTCCACGGCGGCCCGGGCGACGAAAGCCGGATCGGCTATCGCCCGCTCCAGCAATATCTCGCCAACCACGGCTATGTCGTGTTCGAGATCAACAATCGCGGCAGCAGCGGGTCGGGCCGCACCTTCTATCATCTCGATGACCGTAAGCACGGCGACGCCGATCTCGACGACGTCGTTGCGGCGAAGGGGATGCTGGCGGGCACGGGCCTTGTCGATCCCGCCAAGGTGGTGATCCAGGGGCAGAGCTATGGGGGCTATATGACGCTCGCCGGGCTTGCTTTCCGCCCCGACGCTTTCGCGGCGGGGGTCGACATTTATGGCGTGTCGAACTGGCCGCGCCTGCTCGCCAACACGCCAAGCTGGTGGGAGGATCTGCGCCGGCTGCTGTTCACCGAGGTCGGCGACCCCGAAAAGGATGCCGACTATCTTCGCAAGATTTCGCCGGTCTTTCACGCCGAGCGGATCAGGAAGCCGCTGCTTGTCCTGCAGGGCGCCAACGATCCGCGTGTGCTGCCGATCGAATCCGAGGATATTGTCGCGAAGGTCAAGGCGAACGGCGTCCCCGTCGATTATATCGTTTTTCCCGACGAGGGGCATGGCTTCCGCAAGAAGGCGAACCAGATCACCGCCTATCGTGCGATCCTCGATTTCCTCGACAAGCATGTGAAGGACATGCGGTCCGCGCCGGCAGCGCCCGCGACAGCGGAAGTCTCGCCGCTCGGCGACTTTCCGAACGGCCAGTGACGGGGCCACGCATCAGCCGGCGCGAGCTGATCGCCGCGGGGACCTTTGTCGCCGCGACCCCGGCATGGGCGACGACGGCGCAGGACGGAAGCGCGCGGTTGAACGCTTTTTTCGAAAGCGTTTTCCAGCGCGATCTCCAGCGGAATCCCGGGGCGCAATCGACGATGGGAATGAAGGCGGGGCAGGATCGCTGGCCAGACGTCAGCGCGGCGCGCGCCGACGAGAATGTCACGCTCGTGCGCCGCGACCTTGCCGAGCTTCGCCGTTTCGACCGCGGCGCGCTGACGCCTGAGGCGCGGCTCAGCTGGGACCTGTTCGCCTATAACGCCGAGGAGGCGATCGAGCGGCATCGCTGGCGCGGCAATCATTATCCGGTGTGCCAGATGCGCGGGCCGCAGCGCGATATTCCCCAAACGCTGGTCAACAACCACGCCATCGAAAGCGCCGCCGACGCCGAAGCCTACGTCGCGCGGCTGCACGCGGTGCGTCCCTATCTTGCGGCGGTGGTTGCCGGGCTGGCGCGGCAGGCCGCGAACGGCGTCGTGCCGCCTGCTTTCGCGGTGCCGCTGGTGATCGGAAATTGCGAAAAGTTGATCACCGGCGCGCCGTTCCAACCGGGAACCCCGGACAGCCCGATCCTCGCCGATTTCCGCGGCAAGGTGGCGAAGCTGGACGTCCCCGATGGCGCGAGGGCGCGGCTGATGAAAGCCGCCGAGGCAGGGCTGGTGGAGGGTTTCGGTCCCGGCTTTCGGCACCTGGTCGATCATCTGCGCGCCAGGCCGTGCGGCGCGAACTGTAGCGAAGGGGTATGGCGGCTACCCGGCGGCGACATCTATTATGCAGCGCAGCTCCGCTGGAACACGACGCTGCCGGTCGCGCCCGAAGAAGTACACCGCATCGGGCTCGACGAGACTGCGCGGCTCCACGGCGAGATGCGCGCCGTGATGCAGCGCGCGGGTTTTTCGGGCTCGCTTCCCGAATTGTTCGCGCACGTCCGCGCCGCCGACCGTTTCTATTATCCCGACACGGCCGAAGGAAAGGCTGCCTATCTCGACGCGATGCGCGCGAAGATCGCGGCGGTCACCGCGCGGCTCGGCGAACTCACCAACCATGTGCCGGGCGCCGGGGTGGTGGTGAAGCCAGTCGAGCCCTGGCTCGAGGCGTCGGCGGGCACCGCGGGCTATTTCGCGCCGTCGGCCGACGGAACGCGGCCGGGCATCCTCTATGTCAACACCCGCGACATGCGAAACCTGCCGATCTTTGAGCTGTCGGCGCTGTCCTATCACGAAGGCGTGCCCGGGCATCACCTTGAAAAGGCGGTGACGCGCGCGCTGACCGGGCTTCCGAAGTTTCGCGCCTTTGGCGGCTATACCGCGTTCAGCGAGGGCTGGGCGCTGTTCGCCGAGCAATTGCCGCTCGACATGGGGCTTTACGACGATCCGTGGCAGGAGTTCGGCCGCCTTTCAATGGAGCTGATGCGCGCGGGGCGGCTCGTGACCGACACCGGGGTCCATGCGCTGCGCTGGAGCCGCGAAAAGGCGGTCCGCTGGCTCGACGAGAATACGCCGTCGAACCACGCCGACCATATCACCGCGATCCAGCGCTACATCGTCACTCCGGGACAAGCCTGTGCTTATGAAATGGGCAAGCTCAAGCTCGTTGAGCTTCGCGATCGCGCCCGCGCGAAGCTCGGCGGCGGGTTCGATCTCCGCCGTTTCAACGACCGCGTGCTCGGCAGCGGGCCGCTGCCGCTGCCGATGCTCGAAGCCCAGATCGACGCCTGGATCGCCGCCGGAGGAGCAGCATGATCAACCGACGCCATTTTATCGGATCGGCGGCGCTCGCAGGCGCGTCGTTTGCCGTGCCGCCAGTCTTTGCGATCGAGACCCGCGAGGACGCACGGCTCGATGCCTTTTTCGAGGCGATTTTCCAGCGCGCGCTGGGCCGCAGCCCGACGCGCCAGTCGGCACTCGGCATCCGCCGCGATCAGGACAAATGGGATGATGTGAGCGAGGCGCGCGAGATCGAGGATCATCGGCTGCGCGAACAGGATCATGCTGCGCTGGGGGGCTTCGATGTCGCCGGGCTCTCCCCACAAGCGCGGCTCAGCCATCGCATCCATACGCGGTCGACCGAGCTGGCGCTGCGCGACTTCAAATGGCGGCATCATGATTATGTGATGACCCAGATGGGCGGCATACACACGCGCGTCCCGAGCACGCTTGCCAACAGCCATCCGGTCGCCAGCAAGGCCGACGCCGAAGCCTATATCAAGCGGCTCGATGGCGTCGCGCCGCTGATGACGCAAGTCGTGGCGCGGCTCGCTGCGCAGGAGGCGAAGGGCATCCAGCCGCCGCGCTTCGTCTACGCGCTGGTCCTCGAACCCTGTCTCAACCTGCTGAAGGGCGCGCCGTTCGACGGCGCCGACGAAGGGGAGGGCGACAGCCCGATCCTCGCAGATTTCAAGGCGAAGATCGCCAAGGCCGAATTTTCCGGCGCCGACCGCGCCGATCTGCTCGCGCGAGGCACCGCGGCGCTGACCGGCGGCTTCGCGGCGGGTTATCGCGCGCTGATCTCGCATCTTCGCGCGGCAGAAGCCAGGGCCGATGATGTCGACGGCGTGTGGAAGCTGCCCGAGGGCCAAGCCTATTATGCCGTGCAGCTCGAAAATTATACGACGCTGCCGTTGAAGGCGACCGAGGTTCACACGCTGGGCCTTCGCGAGGTCGCGAGCATTCATGGCGAAATGCGCGCGATCATGAAGCGGGTCGGCTTTGCGGGCGATCTTCAGGCTTTCTTCGCCTTCATGCGCAGCGACCCGCGCTTCTATCATCCCGACAGCGACGCCGGGCGCGCCGCCTATGTCGCCGAGGCCAACGCGCTGCTCGACGAAATCCGCGCGCGGCAGGGCGAGCTTTTCGGACATTTACCCAAGGCGCCGGTCGAGGTCCGTCCGATCGAGGCGTGGCGCGAGAAATCGGCGCCCAAGGCGCATTACCGCAACCCGCCGCAGGACGGATCGGCGCCGGGCCTCTATTATATCAACCTCTCCGACATGAAGGCGCAGCCGCGCTACCAGCTCGCCGCGACGCTCTATCACGAGGCGATCCCCGGCCATCATATCGAAACCTGCATCGCGCACGAGATGGACGGTTTGCCCAGGTTCCGCCGCTTTGCGAGCTATGCGGCGTTCAGCGAGGGTTGGGGGCTCTATTCGGAACTGCTCCCGAAGGAGATGGGGCTTTATGCCGATCCCTATTCGGATTTCGGCCGGCTGTCGCTGTCGCTGATGCGCGCGTGTCGGCTGGTCGTTGACAGCGGACTTCATACGCTCAAATGGACGCGAAAACGGGCGACCGACTATCTCGACGCGAACATGCCGTCGAGCCATTATGACAATCAGCGCGAGATCGATCGCTATATCGTCATCCCGGGTCAAGCAACCTCCTATTACATCGGCATGCAAAAGATCATCGCGCTCCGCGCGCGGGCGCGAGCGAAATTGGGCGATCGTTTCGACCTTCGCCGCTTTCACGACGTGACGCTGGGCGCGGGGCCACTACCGCTGCCGCTGCTCGAGGAGCGGATCGACGAGTGGATCGCAGGTGGAGGACAGACGGCATGAGGATCATTCTCGCGTTATGGATCGCGCTTCTTGGCGTGGGGGCGGCGCAGGCTGAGCCGCCGCATTATGACGTCGCGGCGCGTTTCGACCCCGCCGGCATTCTCGATGCTGATGTGACGATCACGCTCAGCGAAGCACAGGCAGAAAAGGCATTCCTGCTCTCGCAGCGCTTCACGCTCCGGCCGATGGCGCTGCCGAAGGGCGTCACCATGACCGTCGAGCCGTCGGACACGCCGATGCCTGCGCTCAACAAATATGTCTTTCGCTTTGCCCGGCCGGACGCTGCTCCGGTCAAGCTGCGCTTTCGCTATGCGGGGCCGATCCTCACCGAAAATGACAGCGGCAACAAACCGCTTCGCCCCGAAGGCTATGAGCTGTTCATCGATCATATGTGGTTCCCGGTCGGCGCCGATGTCCAGACGCGCTTCACCGTCGATGCGACGATCGACGGGCTCGCGGCCGATCTGGTCGTCGTTGCACAGGGCGAGGTGACACGAACTCCAACCGGCGTGCGCATCAAGCGCGATTTCATCGATATAGACCTGCCGATGGTGGCGATGCGCGGGCTGGAGCGCGCCGAGGCGCATGGCGTCGAATTCTACTCGCGCGACCTCTCGACCCGGCTTTCGGGCTGGTACGTCAAACATGCCGAGGGTGCTGCGCGCTATTTCGAGGCCATGTATGGCCCGCTGCCGCGCAAGGTGCGCATGGCACAGGTCTGGCGCGAACGCTCGATGGGCTATGCGCGCACCGCTTATACCGTGCTCTCCGAAGCCGGCCGCAATACCGCCGATGTGACCGAGGTCAGTCCCGCGCGCTATGTCGCGCACGAGGTCGGCCACGCCTGGTGGATGCTGGCGAGCCCGCTGACCGATGATTTCTGGCTCGTCGAATCGGCTGCCGAATATATGTCGATGCGCTATGTCGAACACGCCTTCGGCGCCGAGGAATTGGCAAAGAATATCGCCGCCAAGCGCGAAGCGACGGTGAAGGCGGGGCCGGTGATGGGGCACGGCCGCCCCGATCGCCTTCAGCTTTACGGCAAGGGTCCGCTTCTGCTGGTCGATCTGGAACATCGCATCGGCCGCCCGGCGATGGACCGGCTGATGATCGCCATGGCGAAAGAGCCCGTCCACACGACATCGATCTTCCTGGGGCATTTGACCCGGATCGCCGGCGCCGACGCCGCGCGCGCGTTCGAAACGGCGCTTCATACATGATCGTCTTGCGCCGCGCGTTGCTGGGCGGCGCGGCCGCGTTGGCGTTCGTCGGGCCCGCGCGCGCTGCGGATTTCGGCCCGGCGCGCTACCGGAAGGCGATGGTGATCGACGGGCTTTCGTCGCTGGGCGCGCTCGACCCGAAGGCGCCGGGCATCGCCGCGCAGCTGGCTGTCTATCGCGCGTCCGGGCTGACCGCGATCCACCAGACGGTCGGCGCCGCGGGCAACACCCCGGGGCGCTATGAGGAGACGCTGCGCCGGATCGCGCGCTATGCTGGCTTTATCGAGGCGCTGCCCGATCATCTGGTCCACGTCCGCACCCGCGCCGACCTGATCGCCGCGCAGACGAGCGGCCGGCTGGGGGTGATCTTCGGGTTCCAGGACACGGTGCCGCTCGAAACCGAGCCCGAGCGGCTCGACCTCTTCGATCTTCTCGGTGTGCGCGTCGTCCAGCTGACCTACAACAAACGCAATCTCGTCGGCGACGGCTGCCTCGAACCCGGCAACGCGGGGCTCAGTGAATATGGGCGCGAAGTGGTCGCGGGGCTCAACGCACGGCGGATGATCGTCGACGCGAGCCACGCCGCGCAGCGCACGATCGCCGAAGCCATCGTCACGTCGAGCGCGCCGATCGCGATCAGCCACACCGGGTGCCGCGCGCTCAACGACGTGCCGCGCAATACGGGCGACGCGGAACTCCGCGCTCTCGCCGACAAGGGCGGCGTTGCGGGCATCTATTTCATGCCTTTCCTGCGCGCGAGCGGTCAGCCGAGCGCCGACGACGTCATCCGCCATATCGAGCACGCGGTGAAGGTCGCGGGCGAGGATCATGTTGCGCTGGGCACCGACGGCGGGATTCGCGCGGTCGAACTCAACGCGGGCTATGCCGAAAACCAGCGCCGCTTTTACGAGGAGCGCAAGGCGATGGGTATTGCGGCGCCAGGCGAGGCGGCCGACGTCTTCAACCTGATCCCCGGCTATAATGAGCCCGCGCGTTTCCTGAAGCTCGCCGACGATCTCGCTGCGCGCGGCTGGCCCGCGGCCCGCATCGAAAAGCTGCTCGGCGCCAATTTCGCGCGGCTATGCGCCGACGTCTGGGGCGGCTGAACCCGAGCGCTCGCCGCGGCGGCGAAGCAGTTCCGCGGTTCCGAGCAAAAGCGTCGATGCGATCACCAGCAGCGTCGCCGCCGCCGCAATCGCCGGGCTGATCTGCTCGCGCACGCCTTCAAACATCTGGATCGGCAGAGTGCGCTGCTCAGGCCCGGCGATGAACAACGCGACCGTCGTCTCGTCGAACGACGTCATGAAGGCAAACACCGCACCGGCGGCGATCCCCGGAGCGATCAGCGGCGCCAGCACGCGAAGCAACACGGTCGTCGGCGCCGCGCCGAGGCTCGATGCTGCGCGCAGCAGTTCCAGATCGAGCCCGCGAAGCGATGCGTGCACGACGATGACGACGAAGGGCACAGCCAGCGCGGTGTGCGCGACGATCAGCCCGACCGGGCCGTTCACCAAGCCGAACGGCGCGAACAGGAAATAAAAGGCAATCGCGACGACGACGACCGGAACGACCAGCGGCGCGGTGATGATCGCAACGATCAGCGTCTTGGAGCGCGAACGCATGTGGGCGAGCCCGATCGCCGCCAGCGTCCCGAGTGGCGTCGCGATCAATGTTGTCGCGACGGCGATCTTCATGCTGTTGCCGAAGGCATGTTTCCATTGCGGCGATTCGGCGAGCGTCCGGTACCAGCGAAGCGAAAGCCCTGCTTCGGGAAAGACGAGAAAGGTGCCGGGATTGAGCGAAAGCGGCACGACCGCAAGGATCGGCAGGACCAGAAAGGCGAACACCAAAATGCAAAAGCCGATCAGCAAAGCCCGCCCCGCACGCTCGGACCGCGAACGATAACCGGTCATGCCGGCACCGTGCGCGCCATCGTCCGCCCCGCGAACAGCATGAGCAACAGTGGCACGAGCAGCAACAGGCTGAGCGCGGCCGCCATCCCCCAGTTGAGCGACTGGTTGGTGTAGAAGGCGATCGACGCGCTGATCATCTGATCGGCCCCGCCGCCAACCAGCGCGGGGGTCACATAATAGCCGAGCGCGAGGGTGAAAACGATGATCGCACCCGCCGCCACGCCGGGGAGCGTCTGCGGAAGATAGACTTTGACGAAAGCGCGAAGCGGCGAAGCGCCGAGAGAACTCGCCGCGCGCATCGCGGTCGGAGAAATGCCTTTCATCACGCCGTAGAGCGGCAGGATCAGGAAGGGCAGTAGCACATGCGTCATCGCGATATAGACCCCCAGCCGGTTGTAGATGAGCTGGATCGGTGTATCGATCAGCCCAATATTCAGCAGTGCGTTGTTCACAACGCCGTTGGTTTGGAGAAGCACCGCCCACGCCGCAGTGCGGACGAGCGCGGAGGTCCAGAATGGCAGCAGCACCAGGATCAGCAGCGGATTGGCTTTCCGTTCGGGAAGCGATGCGAGCATATAAGCGATCGGATAACCGAGGAAGACGCAGAATAGCGCGACGACGGCGCTGATCTTGAAGGTGCGTAGGTAGATATTGCCGAACACCGCCTGTTCGGGGGGGACGCGGGTGACGCGATCGTCGGCATCGAACCGCAGGTCGAGCGCGGCGAGCAGATAGTGGCTGGTCAGCGGCCCATCTGCATGACGCATAGCGGCCCAGATGTCGCGCTGGCCCCAGCGCGGATCGATCCGCGCGAGCGCGGCGACCGTATTCCCCGGCGCCCCGTTTTCCAGTCTTTCGGCCGTCGCATAGAGGAGGCTGCGCGACCCGACCATATCATAGTTCAGGCGATTGGCGACGCGGTTGAGCGTCCCCGCGCGCCGCGCCGCGACCATTTCGCGCGCGACGCTGTGCGCCAGCGCGTCGGGGGGCGGGCCCGCGCCGTCCCATTGCCGCAGCGCCGCCGCGCTCGCGGGCCACACGGCCTGAAGTTCGCGGTCGGTCACCGCGCGCGACAGCATCAGCAGCACCGGCAAGACGAAGCTCGCGAGCAGAAACAGCAGGAGCGGCGCGACGAGCGCGATCACCCACCAGCGCCGGGGAGCTGACGATTTAGCGCGCGACCCAGGCATTGAATCGCTGGGTGAGCTGATCGCCATATTCGACCCAGAAATTGGCATCGAGTTCGAGCGCGTCGGTCATGTTGGCCGGATCACTCGGCGTGTTCTTCTTGAGCGCTGGCGCGACGATCCGGTTCGCCTCGACATTGGTCAGACCGGTGGGAATGAAGCGCGCGAGCCGGACCTGGTTTTCGGGGCGCGTCATGTAGCGGAGCAGCTGCGCCGCCTCGGCGCGGCGCGGGCTGTTGCTGAGGATCACCCAATAGTCGACGGCGTAGATATTGCCGTGCCAGTCGAGCTTGAAATTGCGGCCTTCGGTACGGTTCGCGACGATCAGGCGGCCCGGGCTGGTCACCGACATGACGATCTCGCGCGATCCCAGAAGGTCGGGAACCTGCGAGATTGACGACCACCAGACGACGTGCGGCTTGATCTCGTCGAGCTTGCGGAACGCGCGGTCGACCCCCGCCGGGGTGCGGAGCGTGGGATAGACCTGATCGGCCGGCACGCCGTCGGCCATCAGTGCGAATTCGAGCGAATATTTGGGAGTCTTGCGCATGCCGCGCTTGCCCGGGAAACGCTTGGTATCCCAGAAGTCGGCCCAGCTTTGCGGGCCGGGACCCTTGATACGATCGCCGTCATAGCCGATCACATATGACCATCGCATCGCGCCAACGCCGCAATCGTGCGCCGCCGAGGGGAGAAAAGCTTTCCGGCCGCCGAGCGAGGCCCAGTCGAGGCGTTGGAACAAGCCCTCTTCGCAACCGAGGATCAAATCCTCGGTTTCGACCTGCACAATGTCCCAACTGGCGTCGCCGCCGACAACCTTGGTACGAATCACGCCCACACCGCCGCGCCAGCTATCCTCGCGCAGCGCGATGCCGGTGCTCTTGGTGAAGCCGGTCCAATAGGCCTGGCGGTGGGCATCCTGCGAGGAACCGCCCCAGCCGACCACGGTAAGCGGGCGGAGATCAGAGCCCGAATCGCAGGCCGAAACCGCAAGCAAAGCCAGTGCGCCGAGCGCGCGCAGCGCGACCCTCATGGTCCGTCCCCTGTCGAAGCTTCGACGATACCGGCCGCCGGAAAAGCGAAACAGCGATCGGTGCACCAGCCGATCGGCAAACGATCGGCCACGGCCGGGGGCTCGTCGCTCGATGTTCGGATGAAAAGCGTGTCGCCGCCGCGCAACTCCGCGCGAACCCGGCTATGGTCGCCGTGATAGACCAACTCCTCGATGTGCGCCTCGAACGCGTTGCAGCAGCTGGACGGGTGCTGCCCCGTCTCGACATGCTCTGGACGGATCGTCACGACGACATCGTTCCCAAGCGCGAGGGGCCCGGCGGCAATGGCGCGCACGATCTGGCCGCCCCGCAATATGATCGTGCATTGCTCGCCGTCGTTCGCCAGAACCGTGCCGGTCAGCATATTGTTTTCGCCGACGAAGCCCGCGACGAAGATGTTCGCCGGCCTCGCGTAGATCTGCTCGGGACTGCCGATTTGCTGAACCGCCCCGTCGGCGAAGACGGCGATGCGGTCGGACAGGGTCAGCGCTTCGCTCTGGTCGTGGGTGACATAGAGGATGGTGAGCCCGAGCGCGCGCTGGATGCGCTTGATTTCGGACTGGAGATGCTCGCGAAGCTGACGATCGAGCGCGCCGAGCGGTTCGTCCATCAGGACGAGATCGGGTTCGAAGATCAGCGCGCGCGCCAGCGCGACACGCTGGCGCTGCCCGCCCGAGAGCGCGTCGGTGCGGCGATCGCCTAGCCCGTCCAATTTGACGAGCGCCAGCGCGGCGTCGACTTTCTCCTTGGCCGCGGCGCCCTTGTTTCCGCGCACGCCGAGCGGGAAGGCCAGGTTTTCAGCGACACTCATATGCGGAAACAGCGCATAATTCTGAAATACGACGCCCATGTTGCGCTTGTACGGCGGCCGGTCGGCCAGCGACCGGCCATTGAGCAAGATCTCGCCGCTGCTCGGCGCCTCGAAGCCCGCGAGCATCATCAGGGTCGTGGTTTTTCCCGATCCCGACGGACCGAGCAGGGTCAGAAATTCGCCGCGCTCGACGGTCAGGTCGAGGCGCGTCACCGCGGCGCGTCCCTCCGCGGCGTAGCGTTTCTCGACGCCGCGAAACTCGACGAGGGTTGTTGCGGTGGACGTCATCGGCCGGCGATGGCCCGGTAACAGTCGCCAAGCCGCCGGACCCCATCGTCGATCTGGTCGGGGGTGGTGTAGCTGAAGGAGAGCCGGATGTGATGACGCGGTGCGTCCCCGCCGGCGCCGGCGAAGAAACGGCTGCCGGCGATCAGGTGGACGCCCGCCTCGGCGGCTTTCGCGGCGAGCAGGTCGCCGTCGACGTGCGACGGCAGCGTCAGCCAGACGTAATAGCCGCCCTCGGGCAGCGCGATGCGCGCCGCGGGCAGGTCGCGCGCCACCGCGGCCATGATCCGGTCGCGGCGTTCGCGATAGGCGGCTTGGACGCGTTCGATATGCACAGAAAAATCGGGCGAGTGGGCGAAGTCACAGATGATCCGCTGGATAAGCGGCGACGTCCCGCCTTCGGATTTCAGCTGGACCATCCGCGCGATCAGCGCGGGCTCGGCGGCGACCCAGCCGATGCGGAGCCCCGGCGCGACCAGCTTTGAAAAGGTACCGAGGTGAAAGACGGTCCCCGAACGGTCGAGCGCTTTCAGCAGCGGTTGGTCCGCCCCTTCGAAGCGCACCCGCCGATAGGGGCTGTCCTCGACGATCGCGATGCTGCGCGCTTCGGCGAGCGCGATGAGCGCCGCGCGCCGCGCCGCCGACATGGTCGCTCCGGTCGGGTTA
This sequence comes from Sphingopyxis sp. Root154, assembly GCF_001427105.1. GTDB lineage: Bacteria > Pseudomonadota > Alphaproteobacteria > Sphingomonadales > Sphingomonadaceae > Sphingopyxis. Next base: position 149,222 of record NZ_LMGI01000001.1, on the reverse strand, counting down.
TGAAATTCGGGCACATTATAGATCAGCTTGGGCGGCGAACGCCCCTCCGCCGCGCGGCGATCGAGCGTCGCTTCGAGCGCGGCGACGTCGAGGCCGTCGGCATCCTGGCCGATCTCGATGAATTCGATCCCGAAGCCGCGAAAGATCGGAATGGCGGTGAAATAGGTCGGCGCGGTCACGACGATCGCATCGCCTTCGTCGAGCAGCAGTCGGCAGGCGAGGTCTATGCCCTGTTTCGCGCCATTGGTGATCAGGATATGATCGGCGGTGAGCGCGCAGCCGTCCTGGTTCATCCACGCGGCGAGCCATTGGCGCAGGTGCGGCTGGCCGCGCCCCGACGCATATTGCAGCACCTCCTCGCGGTGGTCAGTCAAGGCGAGGCGCGCGAAGGCGGTGAGATCGGGAAGCAGCTGGGGCGCGGCGAATCCCGAATCGAAAAAGATCGTCTCGGCGCCGAACTCCGAGGGGAAATGCGGGGCCGGCATGCGCGGCGAAAGCGTTTTGGCCCGGCGCGCCAGACGGTCGTCGTTCAACAAATTGGCCCCTCCTCGAACGCTGCATCTGAAATAAGCAGCTCACCCTGCCCAAGACGATGATCCGCCGCGATGAATCCGCCATCGGCGTCGCGTTGAAAAGCGAGTGGCGGATTCATCGCGCTCGTCGCTCGTTTGGGCGGGGAGAGAAGCGAATGGGGTCGGTATCGAAATTTCTTCGCGGCAGCGGAATGCGGGTGCTCGCGGCGGCGCTGTCGCTGGCCAGCGGCGTGGCGGCGGAGCAGAACGACGCGCGCGGCGAGGCTTTCCCCAGCACCTATCGGCCCGCAGCCGCGCCGCCGCTCGCGATCGTCGGCGCGACGATCCTGACGGGGACGGGCGTCGAAATTCCGGACGCGACGCTATTGATCAGCAACGGGGTGATCGAGGCGGTCGGCGCGGAGCTTGCTGTGCCCGAGGGATATGTGCGGATAGACGGGCGGGGCAAATGGGTGACCCCGGGCATCATCGACGCGCATTCGCATCTGGGCGTCTATCCGTCCCCCGCGACGCCGTCGCACGAGGATGGCAACGAGGCGGTGGCACCCAACACCGCCGACGTTTGGGCCGAACATTCGGTCTGGCCGCAGGACCCGAAATTCCGGCTTGCCCGTGCCGGTGGGGTGACGACGCTGATGATCTTGCCCGGCTCGGCCAATCTCTTTGGCGGGCGATCGGTGACGTTGAAGAATGTGCCCGCGGTGACCACGCAGGGCATGAAATTCCCGCATGCCCCCTACGGGCTAAAGATGGCGTGCGGTGAAAATCCAAAGCGTGTCTACGGCAGCAAGGGCCGGTCGCCTGCGACGCGCATGGGCAATGTCGCGGGCTATCGCAAGGCATGGATCGATGCAGCCGATTATGCGCGCAAACGGGATAAATGGGAAAAGACCGGCAAAGCGGGTGACCCGCCCAAGCGCGACCTGCAGCTCGAAACCCTGGCGGGAGTGCTGAAGGGCGAAATTCTCGTCCAGAACCATTGCTATCGCGCCGACGAAATGGCGGTGATGATCGATATCGCGCGTGAATTCGGGTTCAGCATCCGTACCTTCCACCATGCGAACGAAGCCTTCAAAATCGCGCCGTTGCTGGCGAAAGAGGATATCTGCGTCGCCACCTGGGCGAACAGCTGGGGCGCAAAAATGGAATCGCTCGACGGGATCGAAGAAACCGCGCCGATGATCCACGCCGCGGGCGGCTGTGCGATCATCCATTCGGACGACGGCCTGCTTATCCAGCGGCTGGGCCAGGAAACGGGAGTTGCGATGACCGCGGCCAATCATGCCGGACTGTCGATTTCGCGCGGCGAAGCGATCAAATGGATCACCGCGAACCCCGCCAAGGCGATGGGGATAGCCGACCGGGTCGGGACGCTGGAGCCGGGCAAGATGGCCGACGTCGTGCTGTGGAGCGGCAACCCGTTCAGCGTCTACGCGCTCGCCGATCGGGTCTGGATCGACGGCGTGCCGATGTGGGATCGCGCCGACCCGCGCTATCAGGCGCCTTCGGACTTCCTCCTTGGCCAGCCCGGCCAGGATTTCGCCCGATGATCCGCGGCGTGATCGCCTTGCTGGCGCTTGCTTGGGTGCCCGCCGTCACGGCGGAGACCATCGCGATCACTGGCGGCCGCGTCCTCACTATGGGGCCGGCCGGCGAGATCTCGGCGGGCACGGTCGTCCTTCGCGACGGGCGCATCCTGTCTGTCGGCGCCGATGTCGCGGTTCCCGCCGATGCGAAAATCATCGATGCGCGTGGCAAGATCGTCACCCCCGGTCTCGTCGCATCGGGCACCGCGCTCGGGCTCGTCGAGGTCCGCGCGGTCGAGGCGGCCGCCGATCGCGCCACCAGCCGAAACGACCTCAGCGCCGCATTCGACGCGGGCTATGGGCTCAACCCCGATTCAATGCTGATCCCGGTGGCGCGGCTCGGCGGAATCACGCGCGCCATCGCGACGCCGGCCTATAAGGACCGAGCGGGCCGCGAATTGCTGTTCGCGGGACAGGCCGCGGCGGTCACGCTTGATGGCGCGATGTTGATGCGCCGCGGCGTGGCGATGGTCCTCGACATGGGCGATGCGGGCGCTGAACGCGCCGGCGGCGCGCGCGCGGCACAACTGGTCGCCTTGCGCGCCGTCTTTGCCGATGTGCGCGACTACAAGGTCCGCCGTGCCGCCTATGATCGCGGCGCGACGCGCGATTACATGCTTTCGCGCGCCGACCTGGAGGCGCTGATTCCAGTGGTCGAGGGGCGGATGCCGTTGCTCATCAGCGTCCGCCGTGCCTCCGATATTCGCGACGTCCTGGCGATGGCGCGTACCGAAGGATTGAAACTGATCCTCGAGGGCGCGAGCGAAGGGTGGCGCGTCGCGGGGGACATCGCCGCCGCCGGGGTGCCCGTGCTGATCACGCCAATCGACAACACGCCGGCTTCGTTCGAGGAGCTCGGCGCGACGCTGGGCAATGCGCGCCGTCTCGCGGCGGCCGGCGTCGTCATCGCCATCCAGGGCAACGGCAGCCACCGCGAGCGCGAGATGCGCTACAACGCGGGCAATGCGGCCGCGAACGGGCTCGACCGCCGCGCCGCTCTGGCCGCGATCACGATCAATCCGGCGCGCATCTTTGGCTTGTCGGATCGCATCGGGTCGCTCGATCCCGGCAAGGACGGCGATGTCGTCGTCTGGGACGGCGATCCGCTCGACACGCTCGCGCGCCCGGTTCGCGTCCTGATCCGCGGTATCGACCAGCCCATGCGATCGCGCGCGACCGAGCTTCGCGATCGTTATCTTCCCGCCGTCCTTTCCTCTGCCAACGGAGAAAAACCATGAATGCCAACAAGCTGCTCACTCTCTATTCGGGCGTGCTGACCGCCGCCTTCGCGTTCGCCATCGCGACCGACGCCGGCGCCGACACGGCGCCCGCCAAGGCGGCGTTCGACGAGATCGACGTCAAGCGTATCAATGTTCGCGAGGATGACGGCACGATCCGCATGATCGTGTCGAACACGAGCCGGTCGCCGGGGATCATCATGCACGGAAAGGAACGCCCGCATCCCAGCGGCAATCGCGGAGCGGGCATCATCTTCTATAACAACGAAGGATCGGAAAACGGCGGCCTGACCTTCAGCGGGCAGAAGGGTCCCGACGGCAAGGTGTCGGGCGGCGGCCATCTGAGCTTCGATCAATATGAGCAGGATCAGGTGATCCAGCTGACCCAGAATGAGTATAACGGCCGCCGCTGGGCGGGGATGGTCGTCAACGACCGCCCGGACGCGCCGCTCGATTTCGATCTGGCCGAACGCATTTCGAAGATGCCCGAGGGTCCCGAACGGACCGCGGCGCTACAGAAGGTGCAGGCCGACGGCACCTTTGGACGCCAGCGCCTCTATGTCGGCAAGACCCGCGACCGCGAATCGGCAGTGATGCTGAGCGACGCGCTGGGCCGCCCGCGCATCATGATGAAGGTCACACCCGACGGCAAAGCCTCGATCGATTTCCTCGACGACAAGGGCGGCGTGATCCGCTCGGTGACCCCCGACGCGAAATGAGGGGCCGCGCATTCGCCTTAGTCGCCGCGCTCTCGGTGGCGGGATGCGCCGCGGGCGAACGTCCGCAGCCATCTGCGACGCCGGCTGTCGAGCGCGTTCCCGCAGCCGTCCGGGATGCCTTTCCCAGCCGCTATCGGGCGCCGGCGGCGCCGAAGGTCGCGCTATCCGGCGCGACGGTGCTGACCGCAGCCGGGGACGAGATCGCGAACGGCACCGTCCTGATGGAAAATGGGAAGATCGTCGCGGTTGGGGCCGGCCTTTCGGTGCCGGAGGGCTATGCTGTGGTCGATGCGAATGGGAAATGGGTCACCCCGGGGGTGATCGACGCACATTCGCACCTTGGCGTCTGGGCGCAGCCCGACAGCGTCGACGCGCTCAACGACGTCAATGAAATGACCGACCCGAACACCGCGCAGGTGTGGGCCGAGCATTCGGTCTGGCCGCAGGATCCGGGTTTCGACGCCGCGCGCGAGGCGGGGGTGACGACGCTGATGATCCTGCCCGGTTCGGGCAATCTTTTTGGCGGGCGGACCGTGACGCTCAAGAATGTGCCGTCGGTCACGATGCAGGGGATGAAGTTCCCCGGCGCGCCTTATGGGTTGAAGATCGCGTGCGGCGAAAATCCGAAGCGTGTCTATGGCGGCAAGGGGCGATCGCCCGCGACGCGCATGGGCAATGTCGCGGGATATCGCAAGGCGTGGATCGACGCCGCCGACTATGCGCGCAAATGGGACAAATGGGAAAAGGGCGGCGGCGCCGGCGATCCGCCGAAGCGCGATCTCCAACTCGAAACGCTGGCCGGGGTACTGAAGGGCGACATCCTGGTCCAGAACCATTGCTACCGCGCCGACGAGATGGCGGTGATGATCGACATCGCGCGCGAATTCGGATTCAGAATCCGGACGTTTCACCACGCGAACGAAGCATACAAGATCGCGCCGCTGCTCGCGAAGGAAGACATCTGCGTCGCCACCTGGGCCAATTGGTGGGGCTACAAGATGGAGGTGTTCGACGCGCTCGAGGAGAATGCTGCGCTGGTCCATGCGGCGGGCGGGTGCGCGATCATCCATTCGGACGACCCGATCGTTGTGCAGCGGCTGAACCAGGAGGCCGCGGCCGCGCTGTCCTCGGCATGGCGCGCGGGAATCCGGATCAGCAAGGCCGATGCGATCCGCTGGTTCACCGCCAATCCCGCCAAGGCGCTCGGCATCGCCGACCGGGTCGGCACGCTCGAGCCCGGCAAGAATGCGGACGTCGTGCTGTGGAACGCCGATCCGTTCAGCATCTACGCCCGCGCCGAAAAAGTGTGGATCGACGGTGGTATCGTTTTCGACCGCGGCGACCCGGCCTATCGGCGCCATTCGGACTTCCTGCTCGGCCAACCCGGAGAGATACGATGACCTGTCGCCTGCTCGCCCTTGCGGCGCTTGCGTTCGCCACCTCGGCCAGTGCCGAAACGATCGCGATCGTCGACGCGCGGCTGATGACGATGACCGCGGCGGGCGAGATTGAACGTGGCACGATCGTCATCCGCGACGGCCGCATCGCCGCCATCGGCGCCGATGTCGCGGTCCCGGCGGGCGCGCGCGTGATCGACGGGCGTGGCGGCACGGTGACGCCGGGGTTCATCCAGGCCGACAGCACATTGGGCGCGGTCGAGGTCAGCCAGGTGCCGACAAGCGCCGACCGCGCGACGCACAGCGCGGCGATCAGCGCCGGCTTCGACATCTCGCTCGGGCTCAATCCCGATTCGATCCTGCTCCCGGTCGCGCGGCTGGCGGGTATTACGCACGCGGTGACGACGCCGCTCTATGACGATCGCGGCGGCCGCGACCTCCAGTTCGCGGGGCAGGCGGCGGTGATCGACCTGGCGCAGCGCCCGGACATGGTCACGCGGCCGCGCGCCGCGATGGTGCTGGAAATGGGCGAGGGCGGGGCCGAACGCGCCGGCGGCGCGCGCGGATCGGCGATCGTCGCGCTGCGTGCGACGCTCGCCGACGTCCGTCATTTTGCGGCGAATCGCGTGGCCTATGATCGCGGCGAAGGGCGCCCGCAAAGACTGTCGCACGTCGACCTCGAAGCACTGATCCCTGTCGCCGAGGGGCGGATGCCGCTGATCGTCAAGGTCGATCGCGCGTCCGACATCCGCGAAATGATCGCGCTCGCGCGCGAGGAGAAGCTGCACCTCATTCTCGACGGCGCGGAAGAAGGATGGCGCGTCGCGAACGATATTGCCGCGGCGCAGCTCCCCGTCATCCTCGATCCGCTCGCCGACCTGCCGCGCAGCTTCTCCGAACTCGGCGCGTCGATGGAAAATGCCGCGCGGCTCCATGCCGCTGGGGTGACGATCATCCTCAAGACCGGCAGCGGCGTCGCGCACCGCGCGCGCGAACTGCGCTATGGCGCCGGCAATGCGGTCGCGTGGGGGCTGCCGTATGGCGCCGCGGTCGCGGCGATCACGGTCAACCCCGCGCGCGTATTCGGTGTCGCCGATCGCGTCGGCTCGCTCGAACGCGGACGGGCCGCCGACCTTGTCTTGTGGAATGGCGATCCGCTCGAACCGCTGTCGCAGCCGCAAGCGGTGTTCGTTGAGGGACTGGAGAAAGCGCTAACCGCGCGCCCGCTTGAACTACGCGACCGCTACCTGCCGTCCGCGCGCTGAATCAGGGCAGGGGTTTCCCTTCTACATCGATGCGTTCGAGCTGGGGGAAGCGCTTGCGTAGCGCCGCAATCCAAAGTTTCGAATCGCCCGCGACGATAATCGTCGCCTGATCGGCACGGACATGCGCGGCGATCGCGGCGGCAATGCGTTCGGGGGACGGCGGCGTCGCGGCCGAGAGCTCTGCTTTCAGCGTCTCGAGCGGCGCACCGGTCGAGACGAGCGTCGTCAGATAGTCGGCAAGGCCCGCCGCCCGCTCGGTCTGATTCGACAGGCCATTTGCGAGATAGGCGCTACGTTCGCTGGCCTTGGCGCGATCGATCGGCTCGCGCGAAAGGCGCGCGATCTGATCGAGGATGAGCCCGACAACCTCGGCTGCCGATTCATTCTTCGTCTGGGTCACCGCCATCAGCATTGCGGCATCGCGACGTGTGTCGAGCAGGCTGCCGGCGCCATAGCTGAGCCCGCGCTTGACGCGGATTTCCTGCGTCAGCCAACCCTCGAAGCCGCCCCCGAGCTGCGCGTTGGCCAAGCGTAATGCCGGCCAGCCGCCATCACTGCGCCCGGCCGCTGGCAGGGCGGCGATCACGGCCGCCTGCGCAGCATCCGGCATGTTGATCGCGATGATCCGCGGTGCCGCGATGGGCGCAGAACGCAAAGACCTCGGCTTGGTCTTGCCTCCCGTCCAGTCACCGAACGCGCGTTCGGCGAGCGCGAAGGCCGCATCGGGGGTCAATGCGCCGGCGATGACCAGCGTCGCGCTGCGCGGCCCCCAATCGCCCCGCTGGGCGGCGACGACGCTGTCGCGCGTTATGGTGCCGACCGAGGCGGTGGTCGGCACCGCGCCATAAGGCGACCGGCCAAACATTGCCGACGGCAAGATGCGCAGCGCGGTCTGCATCGGTTGCCTGGCGGCGACAGCGATCCCCGACAAATGCTGGCTGCGGATGCCCTCCAGCGCTTCGGACGAGAGGGTCGGCCGCATCGCCACGTCGGCCAGGATGCGTGCCGCCGCCTCGGCATTCGCCGCCGGTGCACTAACCGTAAAAGTCGTCGCATCGGGGTCCGAGCTCGCCGTAATCGCGCCGCCCAGAGCCGCCATTTCGCTCGCGAGGCGTTCGGCGCTGCGCGTTCCAGCCCCCTTGAGCGCGAGCGCGGCGGCGATGTCGCCGCGCCCGGCCTGCCCCGCGGGATCGGCCGCATCGCCGCCGTCGATCACCAGTTTCAGCGTTGCGAGCGGCACATCCGACGATTTGGCGACGATGACGCGCAGGCCGTTCGCCAGATGTCGCTCGGACAGCGCTGGCGGCGTCGGCGCGACCGCTTTGGCCGATCCGGGGCGCTTCTCGCATCCGGCCTCTCCGGCGATCAGGACTGGCGGCAGGCTGGCGGGCGGGACGGTCGGCCCCATCGGGGAAACATCGGCGGGAATATCTCCGACATAGCCGGCGGGCCGCTGGCTCTCGTCGCGAAAGCGCAGCGTCATGCGCTTCGTTTCGCTAAGCCACATTCTTGCGATGCGCTGCACGTCGGCGGGCGTCATGCGGCGGATTTCGGCGAGCCGCTCGTCGGCAAGGACCGGATTACCGGTCAAAGCCGCACCGCCGCCGAGTTCATAAGCGCGTCCGCGCGCGGTTTCGCGCCGTGCGAGCGCATCGCCAAACAGGCCGTTCTTCGCTGCGCCAAGTTCTGCCGTGCTGAGGGGGCGATCGCGCAACCGTTCAAGTTCGCCGGCCAGCGCGGCTTCCGCTTCGGCGATGTTGCGATCCTTGGCCAGCGTCACGACCAGCGCAAAGGCATGTCCGTCGCGCGCCGGCAGGTTGTAGCTGGTGACCGCGGAGGCGATTCTCGTGTCGTCGATGAGCGTGCGGCGCAGCCGCGAGGACGCGCCGCGGGTAAGGATCGCTTCGACGAGATCGATTCCGGCGGCATCGGGATCGCTCGCAAAGGGTGCGCGCCATGCGACCGCCAGCGCGGGAAGCGGCACGTTCGGCGCATAGGCGTCGATCGTCCGCGCGGCGACCGGATTGCCCTTCGCGAAGTCGCGCGGGAGTGCGAGGCCGGGCTTTGCGATGCTGCCTAGATAGCGATCGGCCCAAGCATCGAGTTTCGCCGGATCAAAATTGCCCGACACGACGAAAACCGCGTTGTCGGGACGGTAATATGCCTCGTGAAAGGCGCGAACGTCGGCAAGTTCGGCCCGGCCGAGATCGGCGATCGAACCGCCGATCGGCCGCTGATACGGATGGCCATCAAAGGTGAACGCGGGGATCAGCGTATAGAGGATGCGGCCATAGGGCTGCGCGAGCACACGCTGGCGCAATTCTTCCTTCACCACGTCGCGTTCGGAGTGGAACGATTTTTCGTCGACCACCAGATTGCGGAGTCGCTCGCCTTCAAGCCAAAGCATGGCTTCGAGTTCGTTCGCCGGTACGGTGATGTAATAGTCGGTATAGTCGAACAGCGTCGAAGCATTGGTATTGCCGCCCATCGCGTTGACCGTTTCGAGCACCCCGCCGGGCAAATTCCGCGTCGTCTTGAACATCAAATGCTCGAACAGGTGCGCGAAGCCACCGCGGCCGGGCGGGTCGTCGCGCTGGCCGACATCATACCAGATGTTGACCGAAACCGTCGCGGTGCTCGTGTCGCGGATGGCATAAACCGTCGCACCGTTGGCGAGGACTCGCTTGGTGAAATCGATCCGCGGAACTTCAAGCAGCGCAGGCCCGGCGGCTTCGGCTTGTGCGGCCGCCGCGGCATGGGGCAGGAGGCTCGCCGCGAGCAGCAGCACAGTCAATAGTCGGCGCATCGAAGTTTCCTCTTTCGGGTGGAAGGGTGCGGTTTCACCGCAGCAGAGACTTGTCGTCCTGCCGGATCACGCGGCCGCGCTGCATCACGAACAACGGGCGTTCGGTGACGCGAATATCGGTCATTGGGTTGCCCGGAACCGCTACGATGTCGGCCACCTTGCCCTTGGCCAGCGTTCCGATTTCCGAATCGAGGCCGAGCAGCCGCGCCGCATTGCTGGTCCCCGCGACCAGAGCGGCGGCGGGGCGCATGCCCGCATCGACCATCAGACCGAATTCCATCGCATTGCGGCCATGCCCGTCGGGACGGACGGTCGCGTCGGTGCCGAGCGCAATCGGCACGCCGAGGCGCAGCGCCGCTTTGAACATGCCGGTATGTGACGCGGCGGCAACGCGCGCCTTTTCGGCAATATTGGGTGGATAGCCTTCGGCGTTCTGCTTCACCCAATCGAGCGCCATAAAAGTGGGGACGAGAAAGACGCCCTTTGCCTGCATCCGCCTCAGCGTGTCTTCGGACAGGAAACTGCCATGCTCGATCGAATCGACCCCGGCCTCGATAGCGAGCCGGGAAGCGGTATCGCCATGCGAGTGCGCCGCAACCTTGCGCCCCCAGTGATGTGCTTCACCGATCGCAGCATCGAGTTCTTCGCGCGTAAACTGCGGGACGTCGACCGGGTCATAGGATAGCACGCCGCCCGATGCGCAGACCTTGATAACCTCGGCGCCCCACTTGATTTGGTTGCGCACGGCTTCGCGACACTGATCGGCTCCGGTGCACACACCCTCCTTCGGTGTCAGCGGGGCCACCCGCTGCGGCGGAAAGGGAGGGCGGTCGCAGCTGCCGCCGGTTGCGGTGATCGCATTGCCAGCCGCGAGAATGCGCGGTCCGTCGGCAAGATCTGCAGCAATCGCGTTGCGCAGCCCGACATCGATAAACTCGCGCGCACCGACGTGGCGTACGGTGGTGAATCCCGCCTCCAACGTTCGCCGCGCGTTGGCGGCGGCGTAAAATGCCATTTCGGTCGGGTTGCGCATCAGCTCGTTGAGCGTCTTGCGATAATAATTTTCATCGGGTTCGAGCGTCAGGTGCGAATGGACGTCGATGAACCCGGGCAGCAGCGTCGCATCGCCGAGATCGATGATTTTCGCTCCCGTCGGAATGGTCGCCGCGCTGCCGATGTCGACGATGCGCCCGCCCCGAACGACGATCACCGCGTCGGTGCGTATCCGCTCGCTTGTTGCATCGAACATCCTCGCCGCGCGGAGCACGATGGCCTCCGGCGCATCCTGCGCCGTCCCGGCGGTGCTCGACCAGGTGCAGAGCAGCAAAGCGCACGCGGCAAAGGCGCGTCCAATGCGATGACATGGTTTCTGCATCATAACGATCCCCCACGACCTTCGTCGGTTCCAAGGTAAGATTTTGGACGCCCTGCATCCTACGAGCGATCAGGCGCCGAATTCCGCCAGCCCCGAATAGCGGATTCTCGCATCCTGACTCATCGTCCCCGATATCCGGTGGGTTTCAGGAAGGTGAGCTATGTCGAAGTCGAAAATCGAAGGATCGTTCGTCGCCACGGTGACCCCATTCGACCGCCAAGGAGCGATTGATTTCGGCGCCTGGCGGACATTGATCGATCACCAGCATCGCCACGGGACGCGCGCGATCCTGTTCATGGGTTCGACTGGCGAGCCTTCGCTGCTCTCGCCCGAAGAGAAAAAGCAGATCATCGTCGAAACGGCAAAGATGCGCCCCGCGGGGATGGCCTTTTTCTACGGCTGCACTGGTCCATCGACCGATCAGGTGATCGAGAATGTCCGCTTTGCAACCGCGAACGGCGCCGATGGGGCGATCATTGCGCCGCCGCCTTATATCTGCGCGTCGGAGGACGATATCGAGCAATTTTATCTCGAAGTCGCAGACGCCGTCGACCTGCCGCTCGGCATCTACAACAACCCGCCGCGCGTGAAGACCGATCTTCACTGGGACCAGTTGCTGCGGCTCTTTCGCCATCCCAACATCGTCATCCACAAGGAATCGACCGCGCGGGTTGGGCAGGTCGCGCAGATATTGGCCGCGTCGCCCAATGTTGCCGTGATGTGCTGCGATTCCCCCAATCTCGGCCTCGTCGTACCGACGATGGCGCTCGGAGGACAGGGAACGGCCAATATGGGCGGCAATCTCGCACCGGCCGAAATGGCGGCGATCTCGACCCCCTGGTCGGGCGAAGGCGACGCAGCAATTTTTCGCTCGCAATATCTAGGCCTGCTTCCGCTGCTTCATTTCAACTATTCGGCGATCAATCCCGTCGCTGTCAAATCGCTGATGCGCGCCTGCGGCCTTCCCGTCGGCGCGCTCCGCAAGCCGCTGCGCCAGCTTGATGATGCTACACTTGCGGGCGGATTGCGCATCATACGGGAACTGGGATTCGATAAGAAATACGGCTACGCGCTTGATGGCTGACCCGAGGTACGCAGGAAACGCCTTTCAATTGATCGTCTCGAAATCATAAGCGCCCCGCTCGTGTCGGCGGCGAACGGGGTTCTGGGGCGTGCGCTCAAAACCTTCACTCACGGGCTCCCCAATCGGCAGCGGAATGCATCTGGATTCGATCGTTAAGAAATTCGCGCCCGACCCAGAATAATACGCAGCATTCCTACAGAACAAACGCGTGATTACGCGGTGCTTCCGAGCGCAAAATAGACCGCAAACCGGCTTGAAGTTTGGCCGCTAAGTCTTCGAAGGAAATGGTGGACGCACTAGGGCTCGAACCTAGGACCCGCTGATTAAGAGTCAGCTGCTCTACCAACTGAGCTATGCGTCCACTGCCATTTTCAGGCGTTCCTTGCTGCGAAGAGTTGCCCTCTTTGCTGCGAAGCGAGCGGCCCGCTATCATGGCTCTGGGGGGATGGCAATGCCCCCGATGATTTTTTGCCGAAGTTTTTTCTCAATGAAAGCGCCGCGTGCCCGTTTTGCTGTCGTTTTCGATCGCGAGCATGATGCCGACGCAGGTCATGATCGTCAGCATTGACGAACCGCCATAGGAAAAGAGCGGCAGCGGGATGCCGACGACGGGGGCGAGGCCCATCACCATCATCAGGTTGATCGCGATGTAGAAAAAGATCGTCATCGTGAGGCCGGCGGCGGTCAGCTGTCCGAAACGCGTCCGCGCCTTCAATGCGACGCGCGTCGACCAGCGCAGCAGCAGGAAGAAGCCGAACAGCAGCGCGAGCCCGCCGATCAGCCCCCATTCCTCCGCCATCGTGGCGAAGATGAAGTCGGTGTGACCCTCGGGCAGATAGTCGAGGTGGCTTTGCGACCCGTTGAGGAAGCCCTTGCCGCCGATGCCGCCCGATCCGATCGCGATCTTCGACTGGCTGATATGATAGCCGGCGCCCAAGGGATCGCTTTCGGGGTCGAGGAAGATCAGCACGCGTTTTTGCTGATAATCGTGGAGGAAGGAGAAGAGGACCGGCAACGCCGCAAGCCCCGCCACCGCGGTGCTCCCGAACCACCAGAAGGGCAGGCCCGCGACGAACATCACCACGACCCCGCCGATGCAGATCGCGAGCGCAGTGCCGAGGTCGGGCTGCAGCATGACGAGCGCCGCGGGGAGCCCGATCATCACCAGCGCGGGCCACAGCGCGGTGAGTGTCCGCGTGTTGCCGGGGGGGAGCTGCGCATAGAAACGCGCAAGCGCGATGACGATCGCGACCTTCATCAATTCCGATGGCTGGAGGTTCATGAAGCCGAGATTGAGCCATCGCTGGCTGCCCCCGCCGACAAAACCGAGCAGCTCGACCGCAATCAGCAAGATTAGGATGCCGATATAGGCGATATAGGCGAAATCCTCGAAGATACGGAGCGGGAAGCGGCCGATCACCAGCGCCGCGGTCAGAAAGACAAGGAAGCGTACGCCTTGGTTGAGTGCCCAGGGCGACCAGTTGCCGCCCGCCGCCGAATAAAGGACGAGCAGGCCGAAACCGGTGATGCCCGCGAGGATTGCGATCAGTTTCCACGGGATGCGCTGGATGGCTGGCGGAACGGGGATCATTGCGGGAGCCCCGGATCGGGCTGCGATGCGCCCGCCTTCCACGCCGCATAATCGCGGTCCATGCGTTCCTTGATCGTGCCGCCCCAGCCAGTCTCGAAGGTTTCGAGCGCCTCCATCGCCTTTTCGCGGTCGAAAAGGAAGGTCATAAAATCCTTGGCCACCGGCGCCGCGGCGCGTGACCCGCCCATGCCATGCTCGATCACCACGGCCGTCGCGTAGCGGGGGTTGACGACGGGCGCGAAGCCGATGAACAGGCCGTGATCGCGAAATTTCCACGTCCCGCTTTTGCCGTTCCCGGTGCCGAGCCCGCGCACCTGCGCGGTGCCCGTCTTGCCCGCCATCGTGATGCCGTCGAGCGGCAGGCGGCTGCGCACCGCGGTGCCGGCGCCGTTGACGACGAGGTCCATGCCCTGGCGCGCGACGGCGAGCGCTTCGGGCGAAAAGGGCAGGGGCTCATTCTTGAATTCGCGATTGATCAGGCGCGGGTAAAGTCGGCGGCCCGATGCGATCCGCGCGGCCATCACGGCGAGCTGGAGCGGATTGGCGAGCACATAACCCTGGCCGATCACCGCGTTCAGCGAATCGGATGCCGACCATTGCTGATCGTACTTCTTCATCTTCCAAGCGCTGTCGGGGATGGTGCCAAAGCGCTGGTTGCTGCCCGCAAGCTGGAATTCCTCGCCGAGCCCGAGCAGCCGCGCGGTAGGGGCCATGGCATCATAGCCGAGCCGGTGCGCGAGCCAGTAAAAATAGCTGTTGCAGCTCTTCATGATCGCCGACGGCATGTCGAGGCTGCCGTGCGTGCCGAGGCAGCGGAAGAAGCGGCTGCCGAGGCGATAGCCGCCGACGCAGGTGTGACGCTCGCTGGGATCGACGCCATGCTCGACCGCGGCGATCGCGGCCATCGGCTTCAGCGTGGAGCCCGGCGGGTAAAGGCCGCGCGTAGCCTTGTTGATCAGCGGCTGGTGATCGTCGGCGCGCAGCCAGGCATATTCGCTGCTGCTGATCCCGTCCGAAAAGCTGTTGGGGTCGAAGCTCGGCATCGACACAAAGGAGAGGATGTCGCCATTCTGGCAGTCGATGACGACCGCCGCGCCCGACTCGCGCCCCATGCGCCGCGCGACAAATTCCTGCAGGTCGGCGTCGATCGTCAGATGGACCGTCTTGCCCTGCACGTCAGCCTGCGTCGAGAGATCGCGGACGACCTTTCCGCGCGCGGTGACCTCGACGCGCCGCGCTCCCGGCTGGCCTTTCAGCATGTCCTGGAAATATTTCTCCAGCCCGTCCTTGCCGATCTTGTACCCTGGCGTGATGTACAGCGGATCCTTGGCCTTCTGATATTCCTCGGCGTTCGGGGCGCCGACATAGCCGATCAGGTGGCCCACCGCCGCGCCGGTCGGATAGTTGCGGGCAAAACCGCGCTGCGGCGCGATGCCGGGCAGTTCGGGCAGGCGGACGAGGATCGAGCTATACTCGGCCTCGGTCATATCTTCCTTGATCGCGACGGGCTGGAATCCCGATGCCGCCTTCAGGTCGCGGTTGATGCGTTCCATCGTGTCGCCATCCAGGCGCAGCAGGGTCCGGAGCTGTCCCAGCACCAGTTCCTTGTTGTGCAGACGATCGGGAATGATGTCGATGCGAAGGCTGACGCGGTTGTTCGCCAGCGCCTTGCCGCTGCGGTCGACGATCCAGCCGCGCCGCGGCGGCACGAGCGTCAGATTAACGCGGTTGCTTTCCGATTCAAGGACGTAGCGATCGTTGTCGACGACCGAAATATAGGCCATCCGCGCCGCGAGCGCGACGCCGACCGCCGCCTGCGCGCCGCCGACGACCAGCGCGCGGCGGGTGAAGGTAAGGCCCCTCCAGGCTTCGGTGATCGGCGGACTCTTCTTCTTCGGCATTAGGGGGTTGGAACCAGTCTATCGGCGTTTCAGGCGGAAATTGTCAAACTTGCCGGTGAGGCGCATGAACAGCGGGACGAGCAGAGCCGAGACGATGATCTGCGGCACCACGAGGCCGAGCACGCGGCCCGTCGCGGCATGCGGATGGGTGATCAGCGCGGCGAGCGACTGGATGATCGCGACCGACGCCGCGGCGATTGCCCAGTCGTGGAAAAAGCCGCGCCAATAAATGCGCTGTGACGAATAGGCGATCGCGATGCTGGCGACTGTCCACAGCCCCATCGCGGTACCGATCGGCGCGCCGCTGAACAGATCGTCCCACAGGCCGAGCGGCAGCCCGATCCAAACCGGCCACATTTCGGCGCGCAGCAACTGCCAGCACAGGAAGAAGAGCAGCCCGAGCGGCGGCAACACCGGCGAGTTGGCGATCAGCGGCAGCATCAGCGGCAGCGCCGAGGCGAACATCACGCTCGCAATCGGAACGAAGCGCATCCGCCACAGCGATGCCGGTTCGCCGAGGCGTGGACCCTTCTGGTTCATGGCTTTTTGGTAGCGGCCGGGGCGGCGGCAGAAGGCGTCGCGGGGCCAGGCAGGCCCTGAGCCTCGATATTGTCGGGGGTATAGGGGCGCAGCACCGACACTGCATCGACCTTGCCCGGGTCGGCGAGCGGGCGCGCGAGGGCGCCGTCGTCCTGTCGCCGCACGACGATCGCGACCGGGATGTTGGGTGGATAGAGCCCGCCGGTGCCCGAGGTGACGAGAATGTCGCCCGGCTTGAACGGGTTGTTCGCGATATTGAGCGTGCGCACGTCGAGATCGCCGTTGCCACGGCCGCTGGCGAGCGCGGGCAGGCCGTCGCGCGCGCGGCGCACGGGGACGATGTTGTCGACGTCGGTGAGCAGCAACACCTGCGACACCGACGGCCCGGCGCCGAGGACGCGGCCGATCAGCCCGTCGGCACCGCGTACGGGCTGTCCCGCGGCGACGCCGAGGTTGCGTCCGATGCTGAGCAGCGCGATGCGCTTGCTGCTCGTCGAGGTCGAGGTGAGCAGATAGCCGTTGGCGAGCGCGGTCTTGTCGGTTTCCTGCAGCTTCAGAAGCGCCTTGAGCTGGCGGTTTTCTTCCTGCAGCGAGCTGGTGGCGACGAGCTCGCGCCGCGTGTCGGCGAGTTCCTTGCGCAGCCGCCGGTTCTGCGTGCCCGCGCTGACATAGGCGCCGACCGTATCGTCGATGCCCGAAATCGACCCGATCACCGATCGCGACGCGCGTGCGACGGGCGCGGCGATTTCCTGGCTCGCCACACGCAATTGGGCAAAGCCGATGGGATCAACGACCGACAGGATCGCCAGCAACAGGCCCGCCACTGCCCCTGTCACCGCGATGACATAGGCAACGAACAGGCTGTACTGAGCCTTTCGGGATTGTCCCGGACGTCGATGTGCCGGGCGGACCATGAAGCAGACCTACGCGATCAGGCTTGCTGGAGAACGCCGCGGAAGGCGGGGTCTTCCATCGCGCGGCCAGTGCCGATCGCGACGCAGGTCAGCGGGTCGTCGGCGACCGTGACCGGGAGGCCGGTCGCATCCTTGAGCAGCTCGTCGAGCTCGGCGATCAGCGCGCCGCCGCCGGTCAGCACGATGCCCTGGTCGACGATGTCGGCGGCGAGTTCGGGCGCGGTATTTTCCAGCGCGATGCGGACGCCCTCGACGATCGTGCCGATCGGTTCGGACAGCGCTTCGGCGATCTGCGCCTGGTTGATCGAGATTTCCTTGGGCACGCCGTTCACAAGGTCGCGGCCCTTGATGTGGATCGTCAGGCCAACGCCGTCCGCGGGAATACGCGCGATCCCGAAATCCTTCTTGATCCGCTCGGCGGTCGCTTCGCCGATCAGCAGATTATGGTGTCGGCGGACGTAGGAGACGATCGCTTCGTCCATCTTGTCGCCGCCGGCGCGGACCGACGTGGTGTAGGCGAGGCCGCGGAGCGACAGCACCGCGACTTCGGTCGTGCCGCCGCCGATGTCGACGACCATCGATCCGATCGGTTCGGTGACGGGCATGTCGGCGCCGATCGCGGCGGCCATCGGTTCCTCGATCAGCCACACTTCGCTCGCACCGGCGTTCGATGCGGCGTCGCGGATCGCACGGCGTTCGACGCTGGTCGAGCCCGAAGGAACGCAGATCACGATTTCGGGGCTGCGGAACGCGTTGGGCTTGCCGCCGTGCACCTTGGTGATGAAGTGCTTGATCATCTGTTCGGCGACATCGATGTCGGCGATCACGCCGTCACGCAGCGGGCGGATCGCCTCGATGCTGTCGGGAGTCTTGCCCATCATCAGCTTCGCGTCGTCGCCGACGGCCTTGACCCGCTTGATCCCGTTCAGCGTCTCGACCGCAACGACCGAGGGCTCGTTCAGCACGATTCCCTTGCCGCGCACATAGACGACCGTGTTCGCGGTGCCGAGGTCGATAGCCATGTCTTGGGAATTGAATTTGAACCAGCGGGAAAAGAAGGACATCGATACTGCTTCCTGTCATCGAAGCCGTGCCCCTGATGGACACGCCCCTGTCGTGATTTATCCGTGCGCCCGGCCAGCGACAGCTACAATCAGGGGGAGATTCCGGCTCTTCCTTTTGGGGTGGCTGGACAAAATGATCAGGGCTGTGCGGATGGGTCGCGATTTGCGTTCGACTGCGCTAGGAGAGCGGCCATGTCAATACGTCGCCTGCCGGAAAAGCTAGTAAATCGGATCGCAGCCGGTGAAGTGGTCGAAAGACCTGCCGCGGCGCTCAAGGAACTGGTTGAAAATGCCATCGACGCCGGTTCGACTCGCATTTCGGTGCGAATCGCCGAGGGTGGGATTTCGCGGCTGGAGGTCGAGGATGACGGGTGCGGGATGACGCCTGCCGACATGGCGCTCGCGCTCGAACGCCATGCGACCTCGAAGCTGCCCGACGACGCGATCGAGGACGTCACGACGCTGGGTTTCCGGGGCGAGGCTTTGCCATCGATCGCGAGCGTCGCGCGGCTTACGCTCGAAAGCCGGGTGGCGGGGGGCGACGGCTGGAAGCGCGTCGTCGACAATGGTGCCGTCGTGGCCGAAGGGCCAGCGGCGCTTGCCACGGGCACACGCGTGATGGTCGAAGATTTGTTCGCGCGCGTCCCCGCGCGGCGCAAATTCCTGCGCAGCGGACGCAGCGAATATGCCGCGTGCCTCGACGTGGTGAAGCGGCTCGCGATGGCGCGGCCCGACATCGGCTTTGCCGTCGAGCATGATGGGCGCCGGGTGCTCGACGTGCAGGGCGGGCAGGACCAGTTGACGCGCGTCGCGGCGCTGACGCAGCGCGATCTGGCCGCGAACAGCATCGGGGTCGATATCGACCGCGGTGAGGTGCATCTGGGCGGTGTAATCAGCTTGCCGACCTACAATCGCGGGATCGCCGACCATCAATATCTGTTCGTCAACGGGCGCCCGGTGAAGGACAGGCTGCTCGTCGGCGCGCTGCGCGGCGCCTATGCCGACCTGCTCGCGCGCGATCGCCACCCCGTCGTCGCGCTCTTCCTCGACGTGCCGACGAGCGAGGTCGATGTGAACGTCCATCCCGCGAAGACCGAGGTGCGTTTCCGCGATCCGCAACTCGTTCGCGGGATGATCGTCGGCGGCCTCCGCCGTGCACTCGACGAACACGGCTTTCGCAGCGTCCAGCGTCCCGCCGAGGCGGCGCTAGCGGCGTGGCAGCAGGAACCCGTGGTGCCGCAGCCATCCGCGCCAACTTTGTTCGCCGCGCATCTGCCCTATCCGCACGCCCCGGCGACGCATCTCTTCGGAGCGGAAGGCGATCTCGCGACGACGGCCCTGCTGCACGACCGCATCGTCGATTTTGCACCGCCGCGTGATGCGCTCCCGATGGGCCGCGCCGAACCGGCGACCGCGCCGGTTCCGCACGTCGAGGCGCACCCGCTCGGCATCGCGCGTGGCCAGATCGCGAAAACCTATATCGTCGCCGAGGCCGAGGATGGCCTCGTCATCGTCGACCAGCACGCCGCGCACGAACGCCTCGTGCTCGAGCAACTCCGCCGCGGCATGGGCGGGCAGGCGGTGCCATCGCAAGGGCTGCTGCTGCCCGAAGTCGTCGAACTCGACGAACCCGCGTGCGACCGGCTCGAAGCCGCAGCACCGCAACTCGCCGCGCTCGGCGTCGAACTCGAACGCTTCGGCCCCGCCGCCGTGATGGTGCGCGCGACCCCGGCGATGCTGGGCGCGATCAACTGCCAAAAGCTAGTGACCGACATCGCCGACGATCTCGCGGGCTATGACGCCGCGCTGGGCCTCAGCGAACGGCTCGAACTGGTCGCTGCGACGATGGCATGCCACGGATCGGTGCGGGCAGGGCGAACGCTGAGCGTCGCCGAAATGAACGCGCTGCTGCGTACGATGGAGGTCACGCCGCATTCGGGGCAGTGCAACCATGGGCGGCCCACATGGGTGAAGCTCGCTATGGACGACGTCGAGAAATTGTTCGGGAGGAAATAGGATGGGGTTCCGGATCATTGCCATGTCGCTCGCGGCCGCTTTGCCCGCGGCAGCCTTCGCTGCTCCGGCTGCGTCTTCCTGTCCGACGGCACCCGTCCTGCCTCCCGAATTGGCGGACTGGACGCGCGATGCCTCGAGCAAGACCATCTATGCCTATGGCGACGACCTCGGCGCCGACTGGTCGCCGCTCGGCGCGGCGCGGACGGCGTTGCCGCTGCACAAGTTTGAAAGCCTGCGCTACGGCATCGCCCCCGAACGCAAGCCCGACGTCTATAAATTCGGCGGCATGATTCCGATCGAGGTGAAGAAGGCGGGGCGGCTCATCGTCGCGCTCGACCTGGGGGCGTGGATCGACCTTGTCCATGACGGTGCGGCGGTGAAGTCGGTCACGCACGGCCACGGCCCCGCCTGTTCGGGTATTCGCAAGATGGTCGAATTCGACGTGACGCCGGGGCGTTACCAGCTCCAGATCGTCAATGCGCCGACCGCGTCGATCCACGCGATGGCGGTGCTACGCGACTGATCAGCGGAGGCGTTTGGCGAGTTCGCCCGTCGCGTCGCTCGGCAGTGGCGCAACGCCGATGAGCCGCATCAGCAGCGGATAGACTTCGATATTGTCGACGATGCCGACGTCGCCTTTCAGACCCGTGCCGCTCGCGAGGAACAGTGCGAGCATCTCGGGATCCTGATTGTCATAACCGTGCGCGCCGCCCTTCACGGGCCAGGTCGGCGTGCCCGCGATTATCGACCAGCCGGGTTCGGCGATACAGATGATCGCGGCGACGCGCGGGTTCTGGCCGTAGTGGAGCCGTTTGGGTAGCTCCTCGCGGCGGTTGCATGCCATATGCTCGTGCGGTTTCAGCAGCGCCTTGACCACGCGGTCGTCTGTACCCGCAGCGGGTTCGATCGCGGCATAGGGGCCGGTTTCGACCGCGATGATGCTCGGCAGGTCGATCAGGTCGGCAAGCTGGATCACGCGGCTTTCGTCGATCGCACGCATGCCGTGATCGGCGACGACGATCATCTGCGCGGGCTGACCCAGGGCGGCGAGACCCGAAGCGAGCTCACCGATCCGTGCGTCGACCGTAGTGATGGCGGCGTTGACCTCGGCGCTATCGGGGCCGAATTTGTGCCCCGCGTCGTCGACCGCCTCAAAATAGAGGGTGACGAAGGCTGGCCGAATATCGGCGGGACGGCGCATCCAGTCGAGGATCGTGTTGACGCGCTGCGGATAGCCGATGTCGGCGTCATAGCGCAGCCAGTCGGGCGGCCGGCTCGCATGGATCGCGACCTCGCTTCCCGGCCAGAACATCGTCGCGCTGCGCACGCCGGCCTTGCCGGCAGTGACCCACGCGGGCTCGGCCTCGTCCCACCAGAAGGGATCGAGCGACTGTTTCGGATCACCGAGGCTGAACCGCACATCGGGACGCCGTGGGTCGATCATATTGTTGCCGACGATGCCATGATTGTCGGGCCGCTTCCCGGTCACGATCGCATAATGGTTCGGGAAGGTCTTGGTCGGGAATGACGGGCGCAGCTTGCCGCGCGCGCCCTCCGCCGCGAGGCGCGACAGGTTGGGCGTGATGCCGCGATCCAGATAATCGGCGCGAAAGCCGTCGATCGAGATGAGGATCGTCACGGGCTTGCGCTCAGGGGCCTCCTGCGCGTGCGCGGCGAGGGGAAGCAGGAGAGCGAGGATCAGCGAGACGAAACGGTTCATGCCGGGTCCGCTATGGTTCTTATGTGACCGTCCGGCGACACATCACGCCATCTTGATCCCGGCGACGTCGCGCTCGACGACGCCGGTTGCGCGTTTCGACAGCGCGTTCACCGGCGTCGTGACCTTGTCGACGACCATGAAATGCGTTTGCCATGCCTCACGATTGACCTCGCACACGATATAGCCGCGCTGGTCGTTCGCGAATTTGAGCTCGGGGTTCTGGCTCAGGAACACGTCGGTACCGTTGCGTTTGTCGCTGCCGTCGCCGCCCGACGAGATCGAGGTTGCAACGAATTCGGCGCCGACCAGCTTGTCCCCCCGCACAAGGTCCCCGCAGAAATTCTGATGCTCATCGCCGGTCAGCACGACATTGTTCTTGAGCCCTGCCATGCGCGACAGGATGCGTTCGCGCGGCGCTTCGTAGCCCGCCCAGCTGTCGAGGTTGACGATCTTCTTGGGTTCTTCGGCCTTGCGCCGCCGGTCGAGCGACATCATCGTGATCTGCTGCGCAAAGGCGTTCCACGTCGCACCGCCCTTCGCGAGGTTGCGGCCGAGCCATTCTTCCTGCGCCTTGCCGAGCACCTGCTTGTCCTTGGCGAACACGTCAGGGCACGCGGGCTTGAAGCCGTCGTCGCACGGCTGGTCGTCGCGATATTGGCGCGTGTCGAGCAATTGCATCGCCATCAGGTCGCCCCAGCGAAACTCGCGGTTCATCGCGACCATGCCGCCGCGCGGGAGCAGTGCCTTGCGCACCGGCATATGCTCGTACCACGCCTGCATCGCCGCCTGTTTCTTCAGCATGAAAACCTCGGGCGACGCGGCTTCGGGATCGTTGACGTCGAGCCCGAGCTTCCAATTGTCGATGTCCGAGACCCAGTCGTTGCGGATCTCGTGATCGTCGAAGCTCGCCAGGAAGGCGTGGGTACAGCGCGCCGCCTGCAGGTCAATGTCGCCGAGCTGCTGCGTATAGGCGCCGCGAAAATCGCCAAGGTCGACAAGCGCCCGGTGCGCATGCTTGCGTACAGGGCGCGTCGGCAGCCCGGTGTTGAACAGATATTCCTCGCTATATTCGTAGATGAAGTCGCCATAATGATAGACGAAGGCGAGATCTTCGCGCGCGAGGTGGCGATAGGCGCCGAAGAAGCCTGCCTCGAAATGCTGGCACCCGGCGACGCCGAATTTCAGCGCATCGGCCTTTGCGCCCGGCGCGGGCAGGGTGCGCGCGCGGCCGCGCAGGCTGCGCTCGCCGCCCGCGGTGAAGCGGTAATAATAGGGCCGGTCGGGCTGCAGCCCCGCGACCTCGACATGGACGCTGTGCGCGAGTTCGGGGCGTGCGAGTTCGGTGCCCTTGGCAACGACGTCGCGAAAGCCGCTGTCGCTCGCGACCTCCCAGTCGACCGGGAAATTCGCCAGCGGCATCCCGCCATGGCGTTCCATCGGTTCGGGCGCGAGGCGCGTCCAGATGACGAAGCCGTCGCTCGCCGGATCGCCCGCCGCGACGCCGAGGCTGAACGGGAATTCGCGGAAGATACCGCCCTCGGCGCGCAGGATTGCGGGGGCGGCAAGGCCGGCGAGCGTCGCCCCGGCAAGGAAGTGGCGGCGGTTGAACATGGCTGGGCTCCCCGGGGACGAATCACCGCCCCTGATAGCCCAGTCCCATGTTTCATCAATGACGGATGGTGGAGCGCGTCAGAACCACATGCGCGCCATCCACAGCGCCATTGCGACCATCATCACATTCTCGGTCAGCGACACGAAGCCCAAGGGCACCTTGCTGCTGCCGCCGACGCACGCGCATTTGATGTCGCGCTTGTCGATATAGACCGCCTTGAACACCGATACCGCGCCGATACCGCCGATGAAGAGGGCAAGCGGGATCGAAAGCCAGGGCAGCGCATGCGCGGTCATCAGCACGCCCGCGAGGCCTTCGGCAAAGGGATAGATGCTCGCGTACGGAACCCAGCGCTTGGCGAGCAGGTCATAGTTGAGGAACATCGTCGCGAATTTGTCGACGTCCTGCAGCTTGAGCAATGCGAGGACGATCATGCTGAACGAGATGAACCATTCGGCGGCGCGCAGGGTGAAGGCGTTGCCCTCGACCGCGAAACTCGCCGCGAGCGCCATCAACGCGGTCATCGCGAACAGCGCGATCACGGGCGTGTAGCTCGTCGCGTCGGGGTCGGCGACCTTCAGCCCGAAATGGCGGCGCAAATCGTCGTGACCGCCGATGCGCACGCCATCAATGAAGGTCTGCGGCGTCGTCTTCACGCCATGCTCGGCCTTGAACGCGTCGGTTTCCTCGCGCGTCGTCAGCCAGCGGTCGTCGACGGTGAAACCGCGGCTTTCGAGCAGATGTTTCGATTTGAGGCCATAGGGGCAGGTGTGTCCCGGCATGACCATGCGATGGAGGGTTGCTTGCTTTGTCATGCCACCCATATAGCGTCCGTACCATGGTACGGAGTCAAGCGATGCAGCTCACGATCGGAAAATTGGCGGCGGCGGGCGACGTCGGGGTCGAAACCATTCGCTATTACCAGCGCCGCGGCCTGCTCGATACGCCCGCGCGGAGCGGCGGTGACAGCTGGCGAGGCGGGATCCGTCGCTATGGCGAGGACGATCTCCGCCGCCTCAAATTCATCCGCTCCGCGCAGGCGTCGGGCTTCACCCTCGACGAGATTTCCGAACTGCTCGCGCTCGAGGCGAGCGATGACCGCGTGCGCGTACGCACGCTGGCGCGGCAGCGGATCGATCTGCTTGATGAAAAGATCGCACAGATGACCGCGACACGCGCCGCGCTGACGCGCCTCGCCGACCAATGCGCGGCAAGCGACAAGGGGCCGTGCCCGATATTGGCGGCGTTCGAGCCTTAACCTGTTCCGCAACGGCAGCTAACGGCGGGTTGCGGGCTGCCAGGATTGGTTTGCGGTTACTAGCCAATCCATGGCGTTGCGCGAGCGACAAATCCGGCAATTCGCGCGCCGCTCATGGTCAGCCCGTTCCAGCGAGATAGGCTTGGATTTGACGGATGATGATGCCGATCTGACCTGATGCGAGGAGGCCTGGCCCGAGAGGTCCCGATCGGCTCTCGCCGACTGGCGGGAGCAACCGAAGTGCAGCCCGCACGTCAGCCGTCATTTGGGCAAATTGCCACCGGATCTCGTTGTCGGCGGCATCCGGTTGGTGTGGAGCGGCTAGGCTGGCGGCTTTGACAGCATAGGCTGCAGCGCCCAAGGCATGCGCGCCCATGTGGCAGATCGCCGAGGCTTGACCGGCAGCCCTGGCTGCGGCCGCTGCCGCGGGCGAGTTCGCTTCACGGGCGGTGCTCCCACCGCCGAACCGTTGGCGTATTCCCGACGCGGTGTCCAACTCGCCGCGAGAAAATGCGCGGGCGCGGGCAATAGCGGCACGGGGGCGGTCATCGCCGGGGCTTTCGGCCTCAAACAACCCCAGCACTCGTTCGGCACACGCTGCTGCCCACTCGGCAACCAATCGCCGATCGGATTCGCTGAGCATTTGTACAGAATTCGCCATTGCCATTGTTCCGAAATGCTGCCGTTGAGAGCCATGCGATCAGGGGGGCTACAGCCAAGCCGCTAGAAGCCGCTCGGCACGAAATCGCTGTCCTACATTATCGCGCCGTGCCAGCCTGCGGCCCGCTCTTTGAAATCACCGGCTTTCGCAACATGTTCCTAAAGCGACAAAAGAGACAGTTTCGACGCGCACATGCGTATCCTTTGTCGTCTTAAAGCCTCAAAGGACGCAAAATTGATGCGCGTATGCGGGGCTTTTGTGGCTTTAAGCGCTGATCGGCGCCGCCATGACGGGGCCGCATCAGCTGTGCAGGAAATGCATCACGTCGCCGTCATGGACGACATAGGCCTTGCCTTCGGCGCGCAGCTTGCCTGCCTCGCGCGCCCGCGCTTCGCCGCCCAGCGCGATATAATCGTCATAGGCGATCGTTTCGGCGCGGATGAAGCCCTTCTGGAAATCGCTGTGGATTTCGCCCGCGGCCTCGGGCGCGGTGGCGCCCGTGTGGACGGTCCACGCGCGCGCTTCCTGCGGCCCGACGGTGAAGAAGGTGATCAGGTGCAGCAACTCGTAACCGGCGCGGATAACGCGCGCGAGGCCGGTTTCGTGCAGGCCCATTTCTTCGAGGAACTCGAGCCGGTCGGCCATGTCCATCGTCACCAGCTCGCTTTCGATCGCGGCGGAGACGACCACTGCCTGCGCACCCTCGGCGGCCGCCTTGGCGAAGACCTTCTCGGAAAAGGCGTTGCCGTTCGCGGCGCTGCCCTCGTCGACGTTGCAGACGTAGAGAACGGGCTTCGAGGTCAGCAGTTGCGCGGTGCGCAGGACGCGGGCTTCTTCCTCGTCCTTGGGTTCGGTCAGCCGCGCGGGCTTGCCTTCGCGCAGCAGGTCGAGCGCCTGGCCAAGCACCGAGGCGGCGATCTTCGCTTCCTTGTCGCCCTGCGCGGCCTTTTTGGCGAAGGCGGGGACGCGCTTTTCGAGGCTTTCGAGGTCGGAGAGCAGCAGCTCGGTTTCGACGGTCTCGGCGTCGGCGACCGGGTCGACCTTGTTTTCGACATGCTGGATGTCATCATCCTCGAAGCAACGCAGGACATGGACGATCGCATCGACTTCGCGGATGTTGCCGAGGAACTGGTTGCCGAGCCCTTCGCCCTTCGACGCGCCGCGCACGAGGCCGGCGATGTCGACGAAGGCGAGCTGCGTCGCGATGATCTTCTTGCTGCTCGCGATCGCGGCGAGCTTTTCTAGCCGCGCATCGGGCACCGCGACATTGCCGATATTCGGCTCGATCGTGCAGAAAGGATAGTTCGCCGCCTGAGCCGCCGCGGTCTCGGTCAGCGCGTTGAACAGGGTGGACTTGCCGACGTTGGGCAGGCCGACGATGCCGCATTTGAAACCCATAAAAACTCCGTGAGGTTCGGCGCGCGATTGAGTGAGGCGCCGGTGTTGCAGCGCCCCTAGCGCCAGATTGCTTTCGGCGCCAGTCTTTGCCGTTGCGCGCGGTTCAGACTTGCGGCTTTATCGCGCTCGCCATGACAAAGCCCCGCCTCCTTCTTGCCGCCGGCATCTTGCTGACTATCGGCGCCACCGCCGCCGTCGCTGCGCCGAGCCGCTTCGAAGAGGGCGTTTTCACCGAACTCAATCGCTTTCGCAGCGATCCCGCGGCCTATGCCGAATATCTGCGCGACTATCGCCCGCGCTTCGAAGGCAAGCTGCTGGTCAGCAACGACGACAGCGAGATCGACATCATGACGCGCGAGGGCGTCGCCGCGGTCGACGAGGCGATCCGCGACCTCCGCCGCGAAAGGCCGCTCCCCGAACTGGAATGGAGCGACCCGCTGGCGCGCGCCGCCGCGGACCATGTCGCGGTCCAGTCGCGGTCGGGGGCGGTCGGCCATTATACGCGGGGCAGCGGCCCCGGCGAACGGATGAAGGCGCGCGGCGGCCGCCCCTATGTGAACGAAGTTATCACCTATGGGCATCACACGCCCGAAGGCGTCGTCGACCAGCTGCTGATCGACGACGGCGTGCCCGACCGCGGCCATCGCCACAGCCTGCTGCGTCCGACGCACCGCTATGCCGGCATCGCCTGCGGCCGGCATCCGGTGCACCGGACGATGTGCGTGACCTTGATGTCGCAGACGCGCGACGGCTCGCCGCCGCCACCGCCGCAGAGAAAAGCGCCCTGACCGCAATCTGTTGCGAGGTGTGTTGTTATGGTATAGCAGCTGTTATGTCTTGATATCGGGAGATGGCGATGCGCGCTGCGAAACTGGCCTGGATTCTGCCCATGCTGATGGCAACGCCCGCGGTGGCCAAGCCGATACCGGGCAACGAGGCAATCGCCGGAACCGCGCGGCAGGCAATGACCGCAACGGGCGCGCGGGGTCTCGCTATCGCGGTGGTCGACCGAGGCAAGGTCGTGTCGGTGCAGGCGTTCGGCGAGCGCAATGCGAAGGGCGATCCGCTGACGCCGCAGACCATCATGTACGGCGCGTCGCTGACCAAGGCGGTCTTCGCCTATTCGGTGTTGCGGCTGGTCGATGAGGGCAAGGTCGAGCTCGACAAGCCGATTGCTGCGATGCTCGAAAAGCCGCTGCCCGACTATGGCAATCTCGACGCCTATGGCAATTGGGCCGACCTTGCCGGCGACAAGCGCTGGCGAACGATCACCCCGCGTATGGTGCTGAACCACAGCACCGGCTTTGCGAATTTCCATTTCCTCGAACCCGACGGCAGGCTGCGCATCCATTTCGATCCGGGCAGCCGCTACAGCTATTCGGGCGAAGGGATCATGCTGCTCCAGTTCGGGATCGAGAAGGGGCTCGGGCTCGATGCGGGCAGGGAGCTTCAGCGGCTCGTCTTCGATCCGCTGCAGATGCCGAACAGTAGCCTGGTCTGGCGCACCGATTTCGCCGCGAATCTGGCTGACGGCTGGGAACTCGACGGTAAGGCGGTGCCGCACGACGAGCGCGGCCGCGTCCGCGCCGCGGGGTCGATGGATACGACGATCACCGATCTGGCCAATTTCGCGGCGGCGTTAGTGTCTGGACAGGGGCTGTCAAAGGCATCGCGCGCGGAACTGCTGCGACCGAGCCTCGCGATCCGTTCGCGCTCGCAATTCCCGACGCTGGATGGCGACGCTCCTGCGGCGGAACAGCCCGTGGGTGTGGCATCAAGCGTCGGTCTGATCACCTTCACCGGACCGCAGGGCACCGCATTCTTCCGCGGCGGACACAATGATTCGACCGGCAACACGCTCGTCTGCCTTGAAAATGGCGAGCGGTGCGTACTGATCATGTCGAACGACGTCCGTGCCGAGGCCGCTTTCCCCATGATCGTGCGGGACATATTGGGTGAGACCGGCGCTCCGTGGCGCTGGATCTTCGGCGATATGAAGTTCATCTGAGGCTCGCCGCCCGCTCCCGGTAAAAGAGAGCGGGCGGCGCGCAATCAGACACCGACCGGCTGGGCGTCGGTGCGGCGGACGACGACGGTCGACGAGCGCGGCTGCTGCCCCGCGACCGGCCAGTTGCCCGTCGGGTGCTGGATGTTCACGAAGAAGGTCTTGAGGTCGGGCGTATAGGCCAGACCCGTGATCTCGGAGCCAAGCGGGCCGACGAGGAAGCGCTTCGACTGCTTCGTGACCTGATCGACATAGAACATTGCATTGTGACCGAACGCCTGGTCGATCGTCCGCCCAGCGACCCCCGAGTTGCCGGGAACGCTGTGATCGGTCTGCACCCACATGCGACCCTGCGGGTCGATGCGCAGGCCGTCGGGGCTGGAGAAGGTGTCGCCGTTGATATTGCCGACGAGGTTGCTGCCGCCCGCCGAGAGCGACGGATCGCCCGCGGTCAGGAAGATTTCCCAGCTGAACTTGGTCGCCAGCGGCGAATCGCCTTCTTCGCGGAACTTGATGATGTGCCCGTGCAGGTTGGTGACGCGCGGGTTGGCGGGGTCGACGACGCGGCGGCCGCTGTTGTTGGTCAGCGTGCAATAGACCGCCTTGTTGTCGGGCGCGACGGTCAGCCATTCGGGGCGGTCCATTACGGTGCCGCCCGCGACGCGCGCCGCCGACTGGCAGCGGAGCAGGACGTCGGCCTGGTTGTTGAAGCTGACGATCGCCGGCGTCGGCGGCGTCGTGCTCTGGCTGACGTTGCCGGGATCCGACGCGTTCGCGGTCAGGCCGTTCTGGCCGACCACCAGCGCACGCCATTCGCCGGTGCCGTTGCCGTTGAAGCGCGCGACATAGAGCGTGCCATAGTCGAGCAGGTCCGTGTTCGCGGCGCGGTTCGTGGCGCTGTAGGCGCGGTCGGGGACGAATTTATAGATGCAGCCCGGCGTCGTGTCGTCGCCCATATAGAAAGCGACGCGGCGGTCGGCGTTCGCCATATAGGCGACATTCTCGTGATTGAAGCGGCCCATCGCGGTGCGCTTCGTCGGCTGCGCCAGTTCGCGCAGCGGATCGATCTCGACCACCCAGCCATAGTTGTTCGCGGGCTGCGTCGGGTCGAAATAATTGTCCATCGTCTCTTCGCAGGTCAGATAGGTGTCCCACGGCGTCCGGCCGCTCGAACAATTGTTGAGCATGCCCTTGATCGTGCCCGACAGCAGGCCCGCGGCGGGGCCGCCGGCGCGATAGCTGCTGTTGCCGGTATAGCGCCGGTTGTACGTCGATCCGGCCTGCACGGCCCATTTGCCGTCGCTGCCCTTGGCGATTTCGACGACGCCGATGCCGACCGCCGAAAGCGCGAGCGCCTTCTGGTCGGCGGTTGCGGTCGCGGCGTCATAGCTGCCCGCCATCAGGATGTTGAAGTCGGGATATTCGTAATTCATCGCGAGGATGCCGCGGTTGTTGGCGTCGACGCCCGGAAAGGCGAAATATTCCATGCCGTCGTGATTGCCGCCCGCCCATTTTTCGGCGACCGCGGGGGTGGGGAAGCTGCCCGAATAGGCGGCGCCCGTTTCAACCGAATCGCCGGCCTTCAGCAGCACGTCGACACTGTAGCCCGCGGGTACGGTGACCTTGTCGTCCTGATTCGCGGCGACCGCGGCGAAACTGACCGCGTAGCTGACCGGCGTGGGCGTCGGGGTGGGGGTCGGTGTCGGGGTGGGCGTAGGCAGAACGACCGAGGGGTCGCCGCTGGTGTCGTCGCACGCGGCGAGCGCCGGCAGGATCGACAGACCGAACAGGCCGTTGCGGAGCAACGTCCGGCGCGAGGGATTTTTGGCAACGATCGCCTCCAGGCTGTCAGGCCCCGGAAGCGTATCGGTTTCGCCGCGATAAGGCGCGCGGGCGTCGTCGGTAAGATGTGACATGCAGTCCCCCTGTTTTCGGTTGAGCCCCGGACTGGATCGTCCGGAATGAGGTGGCGCACCGATTGCAGAGGGAGGTGTCAGCTAGATGGCTTCACCATGTCGGGAGCGTATGATTCCTATGACGCTTCAGTGACATGAGGAGCCGTCGGATCAGGTCAGCCACCGGGCGAAAACACGGACGTCCTGCTGTTCCCAGCCAAGATGCTCGTAAAGGCCCGATACAGGATTGCCATCGCGAAGCATCAACTCGACCTTGGGGCAGCCGCGAAGCCGGAGCCATTCGCACGCGGCGTCGAGCAATTGTCGCGCAAGGCCCTGTCCCTGATGGTCCGGCGCGACGCCAAGATAATAGATCCAGCCGCGGTGTCCGTCGAAACCGGTCATCGCGGTTGCGACGATCCGCGCGCCGCGTTCAGCCACAATGACCGTCGAAGCTTCATGGTCGAGCGCGCGCCGGAAATCGGCGTCCGAATCATTCCATGGGCGCGTCAGGCCGCACGCTTCCCAGATCGCGACGACGGCATCGCGATCGGCGGCCGTTGCGTCGCGCGTGGTGGTCACCCCTGCAGGCGCAGCGCGAGGTCGCTCTGGAACCGCACGTCGTCGCCGTCGGCGAGCCATTTCGCCTCGGCGGCGATCGCGCCGAGCAGGTCGATCAGCGGCTCCATCTCGCTCTTGTGGTAATTGCCAAGGACATGGCCGGTGACGCGGTCCTTGTGTCCCGGATGGCCGATGCCGATGCGCACGCGGCGGAAATCCTCGCCGATATGCTGGATCATCGACCGGATGCCATTATGGCCCGCCGCGCCGCCGCCCTGTTTCACCTTCACCTTCATCGGCGCGAGATCGAGCTCGTCGTAGAAGGCGGTGACATCCTGCGGGGTCAATTTATAGAAATCGAGCGCGGCGCGCACGCTGCGGCCGCTTTCGTTCATGAAGGTGCCGGGCTTGAGCAGCAGGATGCGCTGCGATCCGATGCGCCCGTCCTGGATCCAGCCCTGGAATTTCTTCGCGGGCGCCGGAAAGTCCTGGACATCGGCGATGACATCGGCGGCCATGAAGCCGACATTGTGGCGGTGCATCGCATATTGGGGCCCGGGATTTCCGAGGCCGACCCAGAGCTGCATGCTATTCGCCTTTCGTGGAAGGCCCCTCCCGCCAGGGGAGGGGCCGCCCGGATATGATCAGGCTTCTTCGCCGTCTTCGGCAGCAGCTTCGCCGCTGTCGACGGTGGTATCGCCTTCGCTCGACTTCATCGCCGAGGGGGCGACGATCGTGGCGATGGTGAAGTCGCGATCGGTGATCGCGCTTTCGGCGCCCTTGGGCAGGGTGACGTTGCTGATGTGGATCGAATCGCCAACGTCGAAACCGGTGACGTCGATCGTGATCTCGTCAGGGATCTTGTCCGCGTCACAGGCAATTTCCAGCTCGTGACGAACGACGTTCAGCACGCCGCCGCGCTTCAGGCCCGGCGAGGCTTCTTCGTTCGTGAACACGACCGGAACCGCGACGGTAACCTTGGCGTCCTTCGCGATGCGGAGGAAATCGGCGTGGATCGGGCGATCCTTGACCGGGTGGAAAGCGACGTCCTTCGGCAGGGTGCGGATGGTCTTGCCACCCACGTCGATCATCACGACCGAGTTCATGAAGTGACCCGTCATCAGCTGCTTCATCAGCAGCTTTTCTTCGACGTGGATCATCAGGGGTTCTTCTTTGCCGCCATAGACAACGGCGGGGACGCGGCCATTGCGACGCAGGTCACGCGAGGCTCCCTTGCCTCCGCGTTCGCGCGTCTCGGCCGTCAGCGTCAGCTGATCGCTCATATCATTTCTCCGAGAAACAGTTACACAGTTCCGCCACGCCTCCAGGGATGACCATGGACGGAAGCGGCGGCGCTTAGCGGGGAAGCGACGGAAATGCAAGCGCGACGGCGCTTATTGCACCCGCGTCACCTTGAGGCCGTCCGCCTCGAGCATCGCGGGTACGCCGTCGGCCCCGACCAGATGCCCTGCGCCGACCGCCATCAGCACCGTCCCCGGCTGTTCGAGGCGTTTCTGCACCCACGCGCTCCAGCGCCGGTTGCGGTCGGTGATGATCGCCTTGCGCGCTGCCGGCACCGTGTCGACATCCTCGTTGATGACCTTTTCCAGCGCAGCCACGTCGCCGCGGCCCCACGCAGCGGTCAGGGCGCCGACCTCCTTCACCGCATCGCCCGATTTTTCGGCGGCACGGGTCAGGAGCGTGCGCTGCGTCTTCGCGTCGAGCGTTTCGAACAGCATCAACTGCTCGCGCGCGGTCTCGAGACCGCGGATCGGCTTTCGGGCGTCCTTGAACTGTTCGGTCAGTCGCGTTTCGACACCGTCCGAAGAATCCAGCTCGGCATTTTGTGCCACGCGCTGACCCATCAGCACCATCACCGCCCAATCGTCGAGCGTGTCACCGCCGAAATCGCCGCCGTTCGCCTCCAGCGCCCGATAGCCGGCGAGCGCGGGGGGCGGCAGCCGTTTTTCCATCGCGAGTGGTGCGGTCCGGGGGGCGAGCGATTGAAAGACTCCGCCCGCCTCCGCCAGCTCCTCGGGCGACAATTCCATCACCAGTTCATCGGCGGACCCGATCGCATCAGCGACCTTGTCGCCGTGCCAGTCGGTGCCGCGCGGCAGCGCGTGCATTGCGCCTAGCATATAGATTTGCGTGTCGTCGTCGGCGACCAGCCACATTGCCGGCTTCGCCTGCTGTGTCGGCTCGGCGGTGCCGCACGCCGCGAGCAGGCACGGCAAAAGGGCCGCCGCAATGCGGCGACCCCGATGGCCGGAAAGGCGGGGCGCCCCGCTCAATATTTGACCCGCTTGGCGACGATGCCGCGTGCCTTCAGATAATCCTGCACGCTTTTATCGCCTGCCAGATGACCCGCGCCGACCGCGACGAACACGGTGCCCGGCTGGTCCATCCGTGCCTTCAATTGATCGGCCCAGCGGGCATTGCGGTCCCAGAGCAGCACCTTCCCGAGTTCGGGCGTCTCGGCCAAACTTTCATTCATCGTCACGGCCAGCGCATCGGGATCGCCCTTCGCCCACTGCCCGACCATCTTGTCGAGCTGCGGCCCCAGCTTGTCGAGATCCCTGACCACCGAATTCAGGAAGCTGATCTGCTGGTTTTCGGGCAGCGTATCGAAATAGCCCAGCTGCTGGCCCAGCGTTTCAAGCCCCACAACCGGCTTCCCGGCCCTTTTGGCCGAGCTCGTCAGCAGCTTTTCGACGCCCTGTTCGGGATCATAGCCGAGCTTGGTGAGCGGCAGCACCGACAGGGTCATGGCGGGAAACCAGGGCTCGAACATATCGAACTGCGTTGGTGCTATGCCGAGGCTGGCCAACGCGGCCTCATAGGCCTTGAGCTGCTCGGGATCGAGGCGCGAGGAGAGCGTCTTGCCGCTCTGGTCCATCGCCAGCGACATCATTTCCTTCAGCATCGCCACCTGATCTTCGGGCATCACCATTTCGAGCATCAGCTCGTCGGATTTGTCGAACGCCGTCTTCACCGCCTCGTCGAACCAGCCGAGGCCGGGTTTCAGCACATGGACGGTGCCAAAGAGGTAGATCGTGGTGTCCTTGTCCTTGACGACCCACAGCGCGGGATCGGCATCGGTCGTGGCAGGTGCCGCCGCGGCGCCCGGCTCGGCGGCATAAGCGGCGGGGAGTGCGGACGACGAGAAAGCGACGATCGCGCAGGTTGTGGCAAGCTTCTTGAACCAGGTTTTCATCGGGAAATCACTTTCGTTACCGGCGCTTATGGCCGGATCGAGCGGGGAAGGGGAGCGGAAAATACTCAGCGGTATTTGAGCCACAGCCAGACGATGAGGTTGACCGCCAGCGCGCCGGCGAACAGCAGCATCGCGTCGGGAGCTGGCGCGATGCCGGCCCGGTGCAAAACCCACCATGTCGGCGCCGACAGCGTGAACGTGTACCATGCGGCGAGACCGGCCCACAGATAGGCGCGCTCCTCATGATCATCGACCGCGCGATGATAGATGGCGAGGCTGACGATCATGCCGACGACCCAGAGGATTGCGGCGCCGGTGGCGAAGCCTGGGGTCAGCGGCGCGTTGCTGAATATCGTCAGCCCGTCACCGGTTTCTCCGCGCTGCATCACGGCACCGAGGACGGCGCCCACCACCAAAGCCAATCCGATTCCGGCCGCATAGCATTTGCGGCGCGGCGACATCGGGCGTTTCATGTTCCGGGTCTCAGTCATTGTCGCTTCCTTCGTGGCCGTCATCAAAAATCTCTTCGATCGGCATGTCGAACAGCCGCGCGAGCTTGAAGGCGAGCGGAAGCGAGGGGTCATATTTCCCCGTTTCGATCGCGTTCACCGCCTGCCGCGAGACATCGAGCCGGTCGGCGAGTTCCGCCTGGCTCCAGTTCCGCATCGCGCGCAGCACTTTCAATTTATTGTTCATCGGCGCCTCGCCAGCATTTCCATCCGAAGAATCCCGGCCTTCCCATAGCGCATCAAAATCTCGGGGAAGGGAATTTTATGGGCCTTCGGGATGGTCGGGGTTTGGGGCAACGGGGTCCGGATCGTTCGTTCGTTTCGGCAATGGGCTGGAGCGCCGTCATCATGAGGGCGCTCCAGCCCAAGTCGCCAGCCGCCACCGGGGAGGCGCGGCGCGAACGAAACCATCCAATCCTGTCGTCAGCGCGGCGCGCCGATCATCAGCAGCGCGAGCTGCGTGCCGCCCTGAGCCCGGGCGATTGCGCGCTTAGTGCGCGGTTCGGTCTGTGCGAGGGCGGCCGAAATGCACGCCGCGCGGCGGCTGTTCTCGGCAGCGCCGCGAGCGCCGGTATTGCAGACGGCGCGAGCCGCGCTCTTCAGGCGGGTGTCCAACCGGTCGCGATCGGTTGCGCGGCTCAGGTTCAGGTCGTCGGTGCGGACGGCGGCGCGCCTGTCTTCGGCGTGCGCCGCGGCGGGGATGGCGGCGGCGGTAAACGAGAGGGCGAGGATCAGCGTGCGGGCCATCATGTGTATTCTCCTTGGATCGACCGGGTCTTGGTCAACTCAACATGTCTTAATGTCAGGTATGCATGACTATATGTCGCGATTTGCTGACCATGTCAACAACACCTTACAAAAAGTTCTGCACACCTGACCAAGTCGCGTATTTTCGCGCCGTGACGAAAAGTGCGGAGCCTTGACCATGCGCCGCCGCTAGGCCAATGCGGCGGCGATTTTTTGCACCTGCGAAGGAATTGCGGCCGTGGCCGACGGGGCGGACAAGACACCACTCAGCTTTCAGGACATGATCCTGACGCTGCACGCCTATTGGGCGGCGCGCGGTTGCGCGATTTTGCAGCCGTATGACATGCGCGTCGGGGCAGGGACCTTTCACCCGTCGACGACGCTGCGCAGCCTCGGCCCCGAGCCGTGGAATGTCGCCTATGTCCAGCCGAGCCGCCGCCCGACCGACGGCCGCTATGGCGAGAACCCGAACCGGCTCCAGCATTATTACCAGTATCAGGTGATCCTGAAGCCGTCGCCGGCCGACCTGCAGGAACAATATCTGGGCAGCCTCGCCGCGATCGGCATCGACCCGCTGCTCCACGACATCCGTTTCGTCGAGGACGACTGGGAGTCGCCGACGCTCGGTGCGTGGGGATTGGGCTGGGAAGTCTGGTGCGACGGGATGGAAGTCACCCAGTTCACCTATTTCCAGCAGATGGGCGGCTTCGACTGCAAACCCGTCGCGGGCGAGCTCACCTACGGGCTCGAACGCCTCGCCATGTATATCCAGAATGTCGACAATGTTTACGACCTGCGCTTTTCCGACGCGGTCGGCGATGTCGCGGCGGTCAGCTATGGCGACGTGTTCCTCGAGAATGAAAAGCAGTTCTCGAAATGGAATTTCGAGGTCGCCGACACCGGCACGCTCTTTGCTGGCTTCAAGGCTGCCGAGGATGAGTGCAACCGCGCGATCGAGGCAGGCGTTCCGCTCGCGGCCTATGACCAGGCGATCGAGGCGAGCCACCTCTTCAACCTGCTCCAGGCGCGCGGCGTGATCAGCGTGCAGGAACGCGCCAACTATATGGCGCGCGTCCGCGACCTCGCAAAAGGCAGCTGCAAGGCGTGGATCGACAGCCAGTCCGAACGCTGGACCGCAAAATATCCGGGGTGGACGCTGTGACCGACTTTCTTCTCGAACTGCGCAGCGAGGAAATCCCGGCGCGGATGCAGGCCGGCGCGCGAGCGACACTGGAAACCTTGTTCACCAACCAAATGCTGGCGGTCGATGTCGCGATTGGGAAGATTACAGTGTGGTCAACGCCCCGTCGGCTGGCTCTAATTGTCCGTGACCTGCCACTCGAAACGAACGCAGTTCATGAAGACATCAAAGGCCCTCGTGTTGGCGCGCCTCCGGCCGCGTTGGAGGGCTTCCTTCGCAAGACAGGTCTTACGCAGGATCAACTGGTCCAGAGCGACGGCGTGTGGTTTGCGAGGCAGCACAAGCCTGGTCGTCCAATGAATGACGTGCTCGCCGAGGCGATCCCCGCGATCATCCGCGCCTTCGCCTGGCCGAAGTCGATGCGCTGGGGCAGGGACAGCGCGAGCAGCGAAAGCCTGCGCTGGGTCCGCCCGCTGTCGGGCATCGTCGCGATTTTCGGCGAAGACCTCATTGCGTGTGAAGTTAGCGGGATTTCCGCCGGTTTCGCGACGCGCGGCCACCGCTTCCACTGCCCGGGCGAGATCACGATCGGCTCGGCATCGGACTATGCCGAAAAGCTTCGCGCCTGCCACGTCATCGTCGACCATGAGGAGCGCCAGTCGATCATCCGCGATGGCGCTGCGAAGGCGGCGGCCGATGCGGGGCTGGCGCTCGTCGAGGACGAGGGGTTGGTGATCGAGAATGCCGGCCTCACCGAATGGCCGGTGCCGCTGCTCGGCCGCTTCGACACCGCCTTCCTCGAAGTCCCGCCCGAGGTCATCCAGCTCACCGCGCGCGTGAACCAGAAATATTTCGTCGTGAACGGCAAGGACGGCAAACTCGCCAACGGCTTCGTCTGCACCGCGAACATCGACGCGGTCGATGGCGGCAAGGAAGTCGTGGCAGGCAACGAGAAGGTTCTTGCGGCGCGCCTTTCAGATGCACGCTTCTTTTGGGAGCAGGATCTCGCCCACCCGCTTGAATCCTATCTTCCGAAGCTTGAATCTATGCTTCTCTACGAGGGCATGGGGTCGCTGCGCGAAAAGGCTGATCGCATCTCCACACTGGCGGGATGGATTGCGGAGCAATATTTCCCCGAGCGTGACCCGGATACAGCGCGCCGTGCCGGCTTGCTTGCCAAGGCCGATTTGGCGACCGGAATGGTCGGAGAGTTCCCGGAGCTCCAGGGTGTCATGGGCAGCTATTATGCTGAAAAGGGCGGCGAAAAGCCGGGAACGGTTTCGGCTCTGCAGCAGCAATATGTCGCCGCCGTCGAGGGTTGCATTCCCGCCTGCGTCGCGCTTGCCGACCGTATCGACACGCTGACACTCTTCTTCGCGCGCAACATCAAGCCGACCGGCTCACGGGATCCGTTCGCGCTGCGCCGTGCCGCGCTGCAGACGATCCAGACCGTACTCGTCAACGGCACGCGCCTCAATCTGAAGCGATTGGTTCAGAAGAGTCACGAGATTGCAGCAGCAAATGATGCTATCCGGCAGAATCTGGAAAACGTCGATGGGGCAGCTGTTTCGGCCGAGCTGCTCGATTTCTTTGCTGACCGCCTCAAGGTCCAGCAGCGCGAAGCCGGCGTCCGGCACGACCTGATCGACGCGGTGTTCGCGCTCGGCGGTGAGGATGATCTTGTTCGCCTGCTCGCCCGCGTGAAGGCGCTGCAGGCGTTCATGGCGACCGAGGATGGCACGAACTTGCTTGCGGGCTACAAGCGCGCGGCAAATATCCTGAAGCAGGTGGGTGAGGTGAGCGGCAACGCTGCCGCGACGCCGCCGACCGATGCCGACGCCGTGCTGCTCGCCGCGCTCGACAGCGCTGAACCCGCGGCTTCCGCCGCCGTCGCCGACGAACGCTTCACCGACGCCATGGCAGCGCTCGCCAGCCTCCGCGCCCCGATCGACGCTTTCTTCGACGGCGTGATGGTCAACGACCCCGATGAGGACGTTCGCGCATACCGCCTCGGTCTGCTGTCGCGCTTCACCGGCGCGGTGCACGGCGTCGCCGATTTCTCGAAGATCGAGGGATAGGCGCGGCCGCGCGCGGGAAGGGGTGCCATGAACGAAACGCATCTCGTCTGGATTTTTGCGGTCGGTTTTCCGCTGTTCTTTGTCGCGATGTGGCTGCTGGTCACGCGCATCCTGTCGTTCGTGGGCTGGTCGAAATACCTGCCCGCCTTCGCATGGGATCGCCCGATCCCCGCCGATGCGGAGCGCTTTTCATGGGCGACCATGGTCATCGGGCGCTTTCCGGGCGGGGTCAGCTACAAGAATGCCATGAACGTCTGGCTCGACCAGCGCGGCATCTATCTTCGCCCGCCCGTCTTCTTCCGCCTGTTTCATCCGCCGCTGCACATCGGCTGGGACCAGATCGCGGCGATCGAGCCGCGCAAGGCGCTGTGGATCAAGGCCTGGTCGCTCGGCTTTCGCCGCGACGTGCCGATTTTGACCTTCGGCGGCGGCGCTGGGCAGGCGATTTTCAACTATTGGCAGGCTCGTCACGGAGGCAGGCCAGCCTGACATCGCTAAAGCAAAACTGAGTCGACCCGCGCGCGGATCGACCCTATTCCCCCGCCCACCTCCTCCCCGGGGCAGCAGGAGCATATGATGACGAATATGGTGCATTTGTTCGGCGGCGCGGCCACGACGGCCGAGCGCTCGAAGGAATTGCTGGGCGGCAAGGGGTCGAACCTCGCCGAAATGGCCTCGATCGGCCTGCCGGTGCCCCCGGGCTTTACGATCACCACCGACGTCTGCACCGCTTATTATGCGAATGGCGAGCAATTCCCCGCGGGCCTGATCGAAGAGGTTGCGGCGGGCATCGCGCACATCGAAGGCATCACCGGCAAGAAATTCGGCGACGCAGCCGATCCCTTGCTCGTCTCGGTCCGTTCGGGTGCGCGCGTGTCGATGCCGGGGATGATGGACACCGTCCTCAACCTCGGGCTCAACGACAAGACCGTCGTCGGCCTGTCTGACGCGTCGGGCGATCCGCGCTTCGCATGGGACAGCTATCGCCGTTTCGTCCAGATGTACGCCGACGTCGTCATGGGCCTCGACCATGCCGAGTTTGAGGAGGCGCTGGAAATCGCCAAGGAAGACAGGGGCTTCTACCTCGACACAGAGATGTCGGCTGAAGACTGGCAGGCGCTGGTCAAGGAATATCAGGCGATCGTAGAGCGCGAGACCGGCGCACCCTTCCCGCAAGAGCCGAACGAGCAGCTTTGGGGCGCCGTCGGCGCCGTCTTCGCGAGCTGGGAAAGCGACCGCGCGAAGGTCTATCGCCGCCTGAACTCGATCCCCGCCGAATGGGGCACCGCGGTCAATATCCAGGCGATGGTATTCGGCAATATGGGCGACACCTCGGCCACGGGTGTGGCGTTCACGCGCGACCCCGCGACCGGCGAGCGCGCCTGGTACGGCGAATGGCTGATCAATGCCCAAGGTGAAGATGTCGTCGCGGGCATCCGGACGCCGCAGTACCTCACTAAGATCGCGCGCGAGAAGGCGGGCGCCAAGCCGGCGTCGATGGAAGAGGCGATGCCCGAGACCTTCACCGAGCTCGGCCGCGTCTTCGACACGCTCGAAACCCATTATCGCGACATGCAGGACATCGAGTTCACCGTCGAACGCGGGACACTCTGGATGCTGCAAACGCGCTCGGGCAAGCGCACCGCCAAGGCGGCACTCAAGATCGCGGTCGATATGGCGGCCGAGGGGCTGATCTCGGAAGAAGAAGCCGTCGGCCGCGTCGATCCCGGCGCGCTCGACCAGCTGCTCCATCCCACGCTCGATCCCGACGCGCCGCGCGACGTACTGACGAAGGGGCTTCCTGCAAGCCCCGGTGCGGCGTCGGGCAAGATCATGTTCACCGCCGATGGCGCTGAAAAGGAAGCCGAAATGGGCGAGGCCGTGATCCTCGTTCGCGTCGAAACCAGCCCCGAGGACATTCACGGCATGCACGCCGCAAAGGGCATCCTGACCGCGCGCGGTGGCATGACGTCACACGCGGCGGTTGTGGCGCGCGGCATGGGGCGCCCGTGCGTCTCGGGCGCCGGCGGGCTGTCGATCGATGGCACGGAGCGCGTGCTGCGCGTCGGCGGGCGCGAACTGCGCGAAGGCGATATCCTGACCCTCGACGGCTCGACCGGCGAAGTGATGGCGGGCGAAGTCAAGACTTTGCTCCCCGAACTCGTCGGCGATTTCGGCACGCTGATGGTCTGGGCCGACAAGGTGCGACGCATGAAGGTGCGCGCCAACGCCGAAACGCCCCAAGACGCCCAAGTCGCGCGCGACTTCGGCGCCGAGGGCATCGGGCTCTGCCGCACCGAACATATGTTCTTCGACGCCGCGCGGATCACCGCGGTGCGCGAAATGATCCTCGCCGACAGCGAAGCCGGCCGCCGCGCCGCGCTCGCGAAGCTCCTCCCCGAGCAGCGCGGCGACTTTGCCGCGATCTTCGGCGTGATGGCGGGACTGCCCGTCACGATCCGCCTGCTCGACCCGCCGCTCCACGAATTCCTGCCGACGCGCGAGGAGGATTTCGCCGATGTCGCAGCGGCCGCGGGCGTGGGGATTGAGGCGCTCAAGGCGCGTGCGAACGAACTGCACGAATTCAACCCGATGCTCGGCCATCGCGGTTGCCGTCTCGGCGTTACCTATCCCGAAATCTACGAAATGCAGGCGCGTGCGATCTTCGAAGCGGCGTGCGACGTCGCCGCCGAAACCGGCGCGGCGCCGATCCCCGAGGTGATGATACCTTTGGTGGCGACGCGCCGCGAGTTCGACCTGATGAAGGCGGTCGTGGATGCGCAGGCAAAAGCAGTGTTCGCCGAAAAGGGCCGCGAGATTGCCTATCTGGTCGGTACGATGATCGAGCTGCCGCGCGCCGCGCTGATGGCGGGCGAGATCGCCGAGAGCGCCGAATTCTTCAGCTTCGGCACCAACGACCTTACGCAGACGACGATCGGCATCAGCCGCGACGACGCCGGGCGCTTCCTGACGCAATATGTCGACAAGGGCATCTTCCTGACCGACCCGTTCGTCAGCCTCGATGTCGAGGGTGTCGGGCAGTTGATCGAGATTGCCGCCGACCGCGGGCGCAAGACTCGCCCCGACGTCAAGCTCGGCATCTGCGGCGAGCATGGCGGCGACGCGCCGAGCATCCATTTCTGCGAAAAGACGGGCCTCGACTATGTCAGCGCCTCGCCTTACCGTGTTCCCATCGCCCGCCTCGCGGCCGCTCAGGCTGCGCTGAAAAAGGGCAAATAACGGGGGAACGCGGATGAAGAGCTGGCACCGCTATACGATCACTTTGGTGGGCGGATTGACGGTGGGGCTCGGCGCGGCATGGGCCATAACCGGCGGCGGGCTCAGTGGCGGCGCGATCGTCAATGGCCCGTGGACAACCTCGCTCGGCTTTGGAACCAAGGCGACCGATCCGGTGACCCGCGCGGCGGTGGCGCGCGCGGGCCTGCTTGCGCTTCCCGCAAAGGAAACCGTCTACTGGTCTTCGAAGACCGACGGCGCGGGCGCATTGCTCGACGGGAATTGCCGCTACAGCCTGTCGGGCACGCCGCTCGACGCGCGCTGGTGGAGCGTCACGATTTACGACACCAAGGGCTATTTGGTCGCCGGTCCCGCGAATATCTGGTCGGTGAACGGCGCGAATGTGGCGCTGGACGGCAAGGGGCAGTGGCGCGTCACCATCGCGCCGACAAAGCCCGCTAATGGCGCGTGGCTGCCCGGAACCAAGGGGCAACCCTTCCACCTGACCTTGCGCATGTACAACCCGGGTAAAGCCTTTCGCGCCGATCCCGAGAAAGCCGCGCTCCCGAAAATCGCGAAGGAGGGCTGCTGAGATGCGCAACTGGCTCGGCCCGCTCGCCTTCGGCCTGATCGTCGCGGTCGCTACTGCCTGGGCGGCGATCTGGGCGATTCCCTATGGCCTGATGAATGTCGCGATCGAGCGGCTGGGCCAAGGCGGCATCAATACGATGTCCTATGGCAACCTCGCGACTCCCGAGCGCCAGCCGGTCGTGCGGCCGAGCCCCGATCTCGCTTATTCGAGCTGTCCTTATGACCTGTCAAAAGGGCCGGTTGCGATCAACGTGGTGCCAACGCCCGGCCGCTACAGCTCGCTCAGCATCTTCGACGCCGCAACCGACGTGATTTTCGTGCGCAACGATGTCGAGGCGGGCGGCAAGCCGTTTCGAATCATCGTCGCGCGCGCGGGGCAGTCGGTGCCGAAAAGAGCCGAGGTCGTTCGCACGAACCACGATCATGGCATCGCGCTGATCCGTCTTTTGTTGAAAGAGCCCGCGGAAATCGGCGGGCTCGACGCGATCCGCCGCCAATCGTCGTGCGGAACGGTCACAAAGCTGAAATAGGGGGTTGCGCCCCCGCGCGACGGGTCTTAAAGGCGCCTCTCCACGCACCCGTAGCTCAGCTGGATAGAGCATCAGACTACGAATCTGAGGGTCGGACGTTCGAATCGTTCCGGGTGCGCCATAACTTCCTGAAATTGTGACATAATTTCACTCGGATTTCTCGGAGGGGAGTTTTGGCGTCTGGATCGGATGCCCTACATGCACGCTACATGCACGGGATCCTCGCCAGTCATTCCGGCACCGCTACTCCGACCTTGCCTGCTTTTTGTGTGAAGTGGCCGCCGGCGGTGGTGAGCACATCGCGCATCTTCGTGACTGACGTTTCCACAACGGTATCGCCGCGCTCGAAGCGGGCGACGGTCATGCGGTCGACGCGGGCGTTGCGCGCAAGATCGTCGGTCGTCCATTTGAGCCCTACGCGGGCCATTTTCGATTGGGCTGGAGTCATCGTCTTGTCTCTTCGATCAAATCATGGGGAGGCCGAAGGAGGCAGCCTTGGCTTTTCTCGAACTGTACTTCGCTCAGCGAGCAATAGTCGGCGGCCATCTTGCGTGTCATCATCGCGGGCCAGAAGGGGATGCGCTCCAGGCGCGTGGTACCTCTTGAGGAAGTTCATGTGAGCCGGATTAAGGTCGAGCTTCGCATGCCGCCGCGGTCCGCATTCGACAATTTCGAGCGCGAGACCAAGGCGCGGCTGCAAGGCGGCATCGCTCAACGCGACACAGATTGCGGCGGGGCGGGCTAGGTTTAAGATACAGGCCATGCGCGGCGCCGGGCTGGGCCGCCTGAACAATGCCATCGGAAATGGCGGTGACCGGGGGCAAGCGTGATGCGGTGCGCAGTTCGAGGCCCGGGTGGTCGGCGTCGGGCTGGGTGCACGTCCGTAGCAAGTCGGACCGCACGGGGCGATCGAGGCTTATACAGCCGGCGCTGAGATCTCGCCTCGCCGTGGTCGCTGGCTTTGGATTCCGACAGATGACATTCCCGCTCGGGTCG
This sequence comes from Sphingopyxis sp. Root154, assembly GCF_001427105.1. GTDB lineage: Bacteria > Pseudomonadota > Alphaproteobacteria > Sphingomonadales > Sphingomonadaceae > Sphingopyxis. The sequence continues at coordinate 105,037 of NZ_LMGI01000001.1, read as the reverse complement.
GCAAGCGGAGCATCCCGCCTGAGAATTATTCGCGGCTGGGGTTGGCAACCAAGATCGGGCCGCCAGTCTTCGTGCTTTCTCCGGGCGGTCAGGCTCTGCTCGTGGTCCAGGGTGCGAACCTGAACGGGTCGGGTAAGTCGCGGTCGGCCAAATCGCTGCAGAAGGATAGCAGGCTGCGGAAGGGTCAGGTTGCGACGGAAACGATCGTCGCTTTCGTCGGTATCCGCCGCACGTCAAGACGAGCCCGCGTTGATGTGCCAGCGATAATGCGGGAGGCTGAGGCATCGCTGCCGGCGCTGATCGAGCAGCAATTAGCACGCCGTTGACTGGCGATGCTTAAAAGGACCCACCGGAGGTGAAGCCCTTCCGCCCTCTCGTTATGGCTACACAAGAGGAGCCCCTTCGGCCAGCATGAAGCTGGCTTCCGTGGGCGATTTTTATGAAATATAGGAGCGGCGTCAAGACAGGCGGCGCTTGCGGGACCAACCATTTGCGCCGCCCTGACCATGCCATTCGCGGGGAAAGGGCACGGCTGCGCGGATTTATACAGCACATTTGCCGTGCGGCCTACGAGAAGCCTCAGAGTGCAGCGGGTCGGGAACATGCGCGCATTATGAGCGTTTCTACATGACCCGCCGCTCAGTATGTTCTCTTGGCAGTCAAGGCGGCGGGGCCTCTTGGAACCCGCTCAAAACTGCCCCGCTTCGGCGGGGCCTACTTTGCCCGTGCTTATGACCGGAATGGGTGGATTGCGGAAGATGTGTTTGACAGCAAAACGCCGCCAGTCTTTAAGACCAGCGGCGCTGCAATTCATATTTATTCTGAGAGATCAGACCGCAAAGCGCACCGGCGTCTGTCCCATCTTCTCACCACGGCGACGACGCATCCCGAAGCCGATAGCGCCAAAGCCAACGAGCATCAGGGCCCAAGTTGCGGGTTCCGGAACGGCAGCGCTCACCGAAACCGAGTCAAGTGCAGCACCATAGAAGTTGCCTGCGCTAGGGTTGGAAGCGAAGCTTAACGTAGTCGTTGGGCCAGTGGCCGTGAAAGTGAAGTTCCAAGGCAGGTAGTTCATGTCATCACGGCTGCTACCCTTAATACCTAAAAAGGTCGCCGAGCCGATTAAGGAGCCATTGATTGCCGAGACTACACCAAATTTGGCCAGATCACCGCCATCCGGGTTTCCGGAAAGCCAATAGTCAACTGAATAGAGCTGTCCGGCGACGGTATCGAAGGTCTGTGAGATAGTCCCTGGGTTGTTACCAGCGAGATCGATGCTCGCCACACCATCCTTGGCTTGCCAGTAGCCATTGATGTAATCGACTGAGCCAGAAGCCACAGTCCAACCTGTAATGCAGTTGTTGCCCGCTGAGACCGTTGCAAAGCCCCCAGCACCGGCACCGCAGGTGCTGCTTTCAAAGCTTCCATTCACGAACGCAGCTGCCGCTGCGGGATCCGAGGCTAAAATAGCAAGTGGCGCGATCGCCGATGCAAGCATTTTTATTTTCATTACCCTGTCCCCAATGCGAATCGTTTGCTGTTAATTTTTAATTAACGCGGTTAATTTTCTAATGCCAGCCATCTAACGGCCACGTTTTTCGGAACCGTCCCAAATTGGAACAGTGCGGACCGATATCGTCGTGGCGCAATCCCGACCGAGAAGCGCTGACGGGTGGCAGTCGCTGTGTAGATTGGTGTAATTTTTAGGCGTCGGAATTTGGTCGCTTGTTACCATTCGCGACCGATCCGTGGTTCAAGCGGAAGACAGCGGCACTGGAAGCACCAGCGCTGAGATAGGGGATGACAATGATTCTGACCGCAATGATCTTCGCGCTTGCGGCACCCGCGTCGGCGCCAACCCCCATTCCTCGCAGGAGCCTTGAGCGTCCTGGTTCGGTGAAAACCCATCCTGTTACTTGGGTAACGATGGGGGATTATCCGATTAGCGCGCGAAGAGAGAAGCGCGAAGGCAGCGTCGAGTTTAAGGTGCGGTACGGTGCAGACGGATGGCCCGTCGGGTGCGAGATTGTTTCGTCGAGCGGCCACGACGATCTCGACGCGATGACATGCCAACTTGTCCAAGCCCGAGCCCGGTTCGGCCCCGGCAAAATGCTCAAGGCGAGGCGGTGGGCGGCACTTATCGGAACAAGGTGAACTGGCGCCTGCCGAAGCGCTAAATCGGCCCTTGCGGTCCGGCACGACCTAGAGAGGTTGCGATGCAAGAAAGGCCGCGCCAGTGGAGCACGGCCTTTCCGGCATTTTCATGCAGCCCCCTTGGCGTCCCTCGGTGGGGGGAGTGTCGCCACCCGGTAGTTCGCACTCGACCACTATGAGATATCGGCCATCCCACTGGCGCTGATCATGCCCAGTGTGGAGAGGTCTCGTCATCTTGCAAGTTCGACACCAGAGGCACCCAGGTCGCGTTCCAAGCTGCAATTTGTTCCACTGACGCAGGTGGTACGCCGCTTTCCATCAATTCGAATCCGCGGGCGTGGATACGGTCCTGTAGCTCGTTGACCAGATCGTTCTCTTGCCGGAGCCTCTCGAACGCATCGGCCTCGGGCCCGTCGCGCGCCACGACCCACTGCATCGTCTGAGCGTACGCCCATGAGCGAGCGCGGTGTTCGTTAAGTAAGACTTTGTCCGCCGGATCATCGCTGTTGATCAGATAATCGATCCATGCCGTCATAGCGGGAAGCATACCTGCAAGGAGGCGGCGAGAACAGGTCTACTCTGCCCGGCAATGAGGATTTGATGACGCCGCGAGGTGACGTGAAACAGCCGTTTCGCATTTAAGGAATGCAGGGGGCCGGAAAGGAATCTCGCAGGCAACAGCACCGTTGCGACGAGGGTCGCAAGAAATCATGCTTATTCGCAAGAAACGGCGGAAAACTGCGGAAAAATCTGCGGGTCCTACCTAGGGGATTTGAGATCCATATGCGCTGTGGAACCGCGAAAACGACATCAGCCACCGATTTCGGCACATTCGTCAGTAGAAGTCTGATTTTCCGCCCCAATCTCACCGCTTCACGTCGCGAAGTGTCTACCGCGCTGCTAAATTGGACTCGTGTCGCACAACTTCAGCCGCCCAATCTTTCACCCTGAATGCGAATTGCCCCGAACAGCCTGCAATTGAGGGCGCGCCAGGAACGCTAATACCACCTTCGTGTGCAATCTTGTTGCGACAGCGATAGGCCAACAAAATTTGGTCGAGGAAGTTTTCGGGTGCACCGGCGTGCAGGCCAAGCATATTCCGGCCGACGTGATCGCGTAGGTAGACGATGACACGGCCCAAATCATTGGATTGGGTGAGAGGTTTCCCGCCGCGCCCGGTTACAGGATTGCCAGCGTCATCGAGTATTGCGGTTGCTGCAGTAAGCACGCGTCGCTTGGCTGCGGCCTCTTTAAGCGACCACGCCATAAAAAGTTGGGTTTGTTCGTTTTGGTTGCGAGCACGATGTCGACATCGATGCTATATCGTTCTGTCCGCCTCAGTCGCAAGAATCTTTGCCGACATGGCAGGCATAACCGCAGCACCGATTAGGATAAGCGTCGGCGCGTCGTTCGCCAGCGCGCGCGTAGCAAGGCCGAGCAGGTCGAGGCGCGTCATGAGCCGCTGTTCGTCGGCGCGGCTGACGTTGCAGGCGATCATGACAGGCATATCCACCGGCATGCCTGCGCCGATGAGACCGCGGGCGATTTCAGGCCCCGCGTCGCGCCCCATATAGAAGGCAAGGGTCGATCCACAGCGGGCGAGCGAGTGCCAGTCGAGATCGAGCGCCGCGCCGCGGCGGCTGTGTGCGGTGACAAAGCGGACGTCGCGCGCGACGTCGCGGAGCGAGAGTGATATTTTGGCCGACGCTGCGACGGCGCTCGCCGCGGTAATGCCGGGGCAGACGAAAACCGGATAGCCGGCCATGTGCAAGGCGGCGATTTCCTCGGTCGAACGGCCGAATACCGAAGGATCGCCGCCTTTCAGTCGAACGACGCGCTTGCCTGCCGCGGCGGCGGCCACCAGCAGAGCGTCTATCTCCTGCTGATTCCTCGAATGGCGACCCGAACGCTTGCCGACGCTGACGCGTTCGACCCCCGCCGGGATGAGATCGAGAATTGCAGGGCCGACGAGGGCGTCATGGAATATGATGTCGGCGTGTTCGATGAGCCGGATCGCCTTGTGCGTCAAAAGCTCGGGATCGCCGGGCCCGGCACCCACGAGCCAGACGGTGCCTGGCGGAAAATCGTCAGGTTGCATCGCTCGCCTCCTCTGCCAATATGCGGGCGAGCGCCGGGCGGCACGATCCGCAGTTGGTTCCCGCGCTGATCGCACCGCCGATTGCGGCGACGTCGGCGAGTTGCTGGTCGCGGATGGCCGCGGCGATCGTCTTCAATCCGATATCGAAGCAGACGCAAATGATCGGGCCGCGGTCGGCCTGGACGCCCGGTGCCCGGCCGGCGAGCAGCGTGGGTGCGATTTCGGGGGCGCCGAGTTGTGCGATCAGCCAGTCCCGCGGCGGCAATTCACCGCTCTCCGTAACGAACAGCGCGCCTGCGAGGCGCCCTCCGGAGACGACCGCGACGCGGCGTGTCCCGCGCGCCCTGTCGTGCGCCTCGATCCGTTCTCCGCGCGGGAGCAGCGCTTCGATGCGCTTGAGGTCGCCGTTGCCGGCGAGTTCCCAGAGCACCCCCGCCGGCACCGCGACGCGGGTCGCCCACAGGCAGGCGGGCCGTTCGTCGAGTTCGTTCGCGAGCAACAGGAAACCCCGCCATTTCGTCGCGACCGGCGCGATCGCGGCGGGGGTCCGTTTGAAGCCCGGCTGCCCCGACACGGGGTCGACGAGCGGGCGCGGGAGGAGCCCGGTGCGACCGCCGCTCGAGGTTCGGTCGGTCCAGTGGATCGGGACGAACAGCTCGCCGGGGCGCTGGCCTTCCGAAACGACGGTGCGATAGACGCTATCGCCCTGCGGGGTTTCGACGCGCGCGAGTCCGCCGTCGGCAAGCCCGAGCCGCGCGGCGTCATCGGGATGCACCTCGACCAGCGGCTCCTCGCGGTGGCGCGCGAGCTTGGGCGCGAGGCCCGTGCGCGTCATCGTATGCCACTGATCGCGATAGCGGCCGGTGTTGAGCGTCAACGGCCATTTCGTAAGCGGTTCGGGTAGGGGCTTTTGGGCGATGGATACCAGCCGCGCGCGGCCGTCGCCGGTCGGATAGGTGCCATCGGCAAAGACGTGCTCGCCGCCCCAGCGAAAGGGCAAGATGTCATCATAGGCGGCATTGCCGCCCTGTGCGGCGCCGGGGAGCGCGAAGAGGCGCGCGCCGTCATTGTCATAGGTCGACAGGCGGCAATGCTCGCGCCAGATGTCGGCCGGACGGTCATAGGTGAAGGCGGTCTTCCAGCCCATGCGCCGCGCGACCTCCTTGACGATCCACCAGTCGGGCATCGCCTCGCCGGGCAGCGGAAACAGCGCGCGCTGGCGGCTGATCGTGCGGTCGCTGTTGGTGACCGTGCCATCCTTTTCGCCCCACGCAGCGGCGGGCAGGCGGACATGCGCGAAGGCGCCGGTGTCGGTCTTTTCGATCACGTCGCTGACGACGACGAATGGGCAGGCGGCGAGGGCTTCGCGCACGCGGCCCGCGTCGGGCATCGACACCGCGGGGTTGGTCGCCATCACCCACAGCGCCTTGATGCGCCCCTCGCCGACCGCGCGGAACAGGTCGACTGCCTTCAGGCCCGGCTTTTCCGCCATCGCCGGCGCGGCCCAGAAACGCTGGACGCGGTCGCGGTTCTCGGGCGCGAAATCCATATGCGCGGCGAGGGTCGAGGCGAGCCCGCCGACCTCGCGCCCGCCCATCGCGTTGGGCTGGCCTGTGATCGAGAAGGGCGCCGCTCCGGGCTTGCCGATGCGTCCGGTCGCGAGATGGAGGTTGGTTATCGCGTTCACTTGGTCGGTGCCCGACGTCGACTGGTTGATCCCCTGGCTGAACATCGTCACCGTGCGCGGGGTTGCGGCGAACAGTTCATAGAAACGCCTGAGGTCGGCGACGGGCACGTCGCACGCGCGCGCCACCGACCACAGGTCATTCCCCTCTCCAAGTTCATCCCAGAAGCTGTCGGGCACCGCGACATGCGCGGCGAGATAGCCGTCGTCGAGCGCGCCCGCCTCGCGGCACCATTGCAGCAGGCCGTTCATCAACGCGACGTCGCTGCCGGGGCGGATCGCGAGATGCAGATCGGCCTCTTCGGCAGTCTCGGTGCGACGCGGGTCGATGACGACAAGCTTTGCCCCGGCCTCGCAGCGTGCGCGGATGCGTTGATAGACGATCGGATGGCACCAGGCGGTGTTCGATCCGACGAGGATGATCAGGTCGGCGGCATCGAGGTCGTTATAGGTCGCGGGGACGATATCTTCGCCGAACGCGCGCGTGTGGCCCGAGACTGCGCTCGACATGCAGAGCCGCGAGTTGGTGTCGATATTCGCGGTGCCGATGAAGCCTTTCATCAGCTTGTTGGCGACATAATAATCCTCGGTGAGCAATTGCCCCGAGACGTAGAAGGCGACGCTGTTCGGGCCGTGGCGCGCGATGGTTTCCTTGAACCGCTTTGCGACGAGGTCGAGCGCCTTGCCCCAGTTGGCGCGCTTCCTTCCGATCATGGGCGCGAGCAGGCGGCCTTCGAGCCCGACGGTTTCGCCCAGATGCGTGCCCTTCGAGCAGAGCCTGCCCCTGTTGGCAGGATGGTCGGGATCGCCCGCGATTTCGACCGCCCGTTCGCCCGTCACCGTCGCGCGGATACCGCAGCCAACGCCGCAATAGGCGCAGGTGGTGCGGACGGCTGCGTTCATCAGGCCGCGGCCTTCAAAGTGCTCGCGCGGCAGATGAGGACGCGGCCGCCGTCGATCTTCACGGGCACGGTAGGGGTGCAGCCCTTGTCCTCGCCGAGCGCTTCGCCGGTCGACAGCGAAATCCGCCAATTGTGGAGCGGGCAGGCGACCGCGCCGCCGTGGACGATGCCCTGGCTCAGCCGACCGTGCTTGTGCGGGCAACGGTCGAGCAGCGCGAACACCTTGCCCTCGGCGGTGCGGAAGACCGCAATGTCGTCGCCGCCTTCGACCTGTACCGTGCGGCTGCCGCGTACTGGAATCTGGTCGACCCAGCCGATGTCGAGCCATTCTGCGGTCATGCGAGTTCCTCCTGGGGGGTAAAGCGCGCCATCGGCGCATGATGCTCGGCCTCGGCACCCTCGGCGCGCTGCGCCCACGGATCGTCCTGCGAAAAGCTTTGCGAATAGAGGAAGCGTGCGCGCAGCGCCTCGCGGCCTGCCGGATCGTCGACGATCCGCGCGGTGATATGTGCCAGCCCGACGCGCTCGATCCACGGCGCGGTGCGCTCGAGATAGCGGGCTTCCTCGCGGTAGAGCTGGATGAAGGCGGCGCAATAGTCCATCGCCTCCTGCTCGGTCGCGACCTTGCAGAGCAGGTCGGTCACGCGGACGTGCATGCCGCCATTCCCCCCGACGTGCAGCTCGTAACCGCTGTCAACGCAGACGATGCCGAAATCCTTGATCGTCGCCTCGGCGCAGTTGCGTGGGCAGCCCGACACCGCGATCTTGAACTTGTGCGGCATCCAGCTGCCCCAGCTCATCCGCTCGATCTTGACGCCGAGCCCGGTCGAATCCTGCGTGCCGAAGCGGCACCATTCGGACCCGACGCAGGTCTTCACCGTGCGCAGCGATTTGCCATAAGCGTGCCCTGACACCATCCCGGCGGCATTGAGGTCGGCCCAGACCGCGGGAAGATCCTCTTTCCTGATCCCGAAGATGTCGAGTCGCTGGCCGCCGGTCACCTTGACCATCGGCGCATTGAACTTCTCGACGACATCGGCGATCGCGCGCAACTCGGTCGGGTTGGTGAGCCCGCCCCACATGCGCGGCACGACCGAATAGGTGCCGTCCTTCTGGATGTTGGCGTGCATCCGCTCGTTGACGAAGCGGCTCTGCTGGTCGTCGACATAGTCGCAGGGCAGCGCGCAGAGCAGATAATAATTGAGCGCCGGGCGGCAAGACGAACAACCGTCGGGGGTCGTCCAGTGCAGCTTTTGCATCACCTCGGGGATCGAGCGCATGCCCTGCGCGACGATCTCGCGGCGAACGTCGTCGTGGCCGAAGCTCGTGCATTTGCACATCGTCTTCGGGCCCGCCTGCACCTCGTCGCCGAGCGTCAGCGCGAGGAGATTCTCGACGAGTCCGGTGCAGCTGCCGCAGCTCGCCGACGCCTTGCAGGTGCCGCGTACCGCATCGAGGCTGCGCGCGCCCTTGGCGATGCACGAGACGACCTGGCCTTTAGTGACGCCGTTGCAGCCGCAGATCTCAGCATCGTCCGAGAGCGCCGCAACGGCCGCCTTAGGGTCCGCCGCGCCCCCTCCTGAGGCGAAGGACTGGCCGAAGATCAGCAGGTCGCGAAGCTCGGAGACATCCTCCTGCTTCTTGAGCAGGTCGAAATACCAGCTGCCGTCGGCGGTATCGCCATAGAGCACCGCGCCGACAATCCGGTCGTCCTTGACGATCACGCGCTTGTAGACACCGCGGCTCGCGTCGCGCAGCACGATGTCTTCGCACCCGTCGCCGCCCGAAAAATCGCCCGCGGAAAACACGTCGATTCCCGATACCTTGAGCTTGGTCGAGGTCACCGATCCGCGATAGCCCGTCGGCTGTTCGACGAGCCCGTCGGCGAGGCTACGGCACATGTCCCACAGCGGCGCGACGAGGCCATAGACCTGCCCGTCATGCTCGACGCATTCGCCGACCGCGAGCACGGCGGGATCGCTCGTCACCATATGGTCGTCGACCTGGATGCCGCGCCCGACCGCGAGGCCCGCGTCGCGCGCGAGCGCAACCGAGGGACGGATGCCGACCGCCATCACGACGAGGCTGGCGGGAATTAGCGTCCCGTCCTTGAGTTTTACCCCCTCGACCTTGCCGTCGCCCACGATCTCGGCGGTGTCGGCGCCGGTCAAGATCGTCTGGCCGCGGCCTTCCAATGCCTGCTTGAGCAGCCAGCCCGCCGCCTCGTCGAGCTGGCGTTCCATCAAGGTCGGCATCAGGTGGATGACGGTGACCTTCATCCCGCGGAGCGAAAGCCCGTGCGCGGCTTCGAGCCCGAGCAGCCCGCCGCCGATGACGACCGCATCGCCGCCCGCATCCGCGGCCGCGAGCATTGTGTCGACATCGTCCATGTCGCGAAACGCGATCACCCCGGGCAGGTCCTTGCCCGGCACCGGGATGATGAAGGGATCGGAGCCGGTCGCGATCAGCAGCCGGTCATAGCTTTCGGTCTCGCCGCCGCGCGTCGTCACCGTCTTTGTACCGCGGTCGATTGCAACCACCGGGTCGCCTGCGACCAGCGCAATGCCGTTCGCCGCATACCATTCGGCGTCGTTGATGACGATGTCGTCGAAGCTCTTCTCGCCCGCGAGCACGGGGGACAGCATGATGCGGTTGTAATTGACCCGCGGCTCGGCGCCGAAAATCGTCACGCGGTAGCGGGCAGCATCGCGCGCGAGCAGCTCCTCGACCGCGCGGCAGCCGGCCATGCCGTTGCCGATCACGACCAGATGGTCGCGCGTGTCGCCCTCGGGCTTGAGGGGGTGGTGTTTCATCAAAGCATCCAGTCCAGTTGCAGCCAGAATTTGTCGGTATCGGTGGCGAAAGTGTCGGCCTTGTAATGCGCGTAGCGGGCGGCCGCGGTGACCTTGCCGAGCTTCGCGCTCGCGAGCAGATTGATTTCGTCGCCATAGGAGCGGCTCGCGCGGTCGCTGCGATAGTCGTGGTACGCGGCTTGCAGCGTCACGGCCTTGAGCGGTCCGACAGCCTTCCAGTTCCAGCCCACGCTTGCATACAGGTCGCGCACGCCGTCGGGCGGGGTGGTGAGGAATTTGTCGGTCCAGCCCTGGAATTTGAAACCCGTCGCGAGCGGGGTCTGGAAGCTGGTGAGCGCGGCCCCGTCGTCGGCGCCGAGTATCTCGTACCCGACGCCGACCCGGGGGCCTCCAAGATCGACAGCTACGTCGGCGAGATAATAGTCGGCGCCGTAATTGTTCGGATTGCGGTGCCAGTCAGACTGGCGCGCGTAGCTCAGCTGGTAAGCGATCTTCGCCTTGCCGACGGCCTGCGACCCGTCGAGGCGAGCGCCATAGCTTTGGCTCGATATGCGAAAACCTTGCATCGCCGCCTCGTCCTGATCGACGAGATAGGCAAAGGTGGCGAGCTTGCCGATCGGGGTCTGCGCGCTGAGGTTGCCGAAGAGATTATCTCCCGACACCGCCTGTTGCCGCGCGCCCGTGCCGTCGATGCCCCAGATCGTCCGCACGCTCCACGCATAGGCGACGTCAGCCTTCACGCCCTTTACGAGCGTGACTTCGGCGCGCACGGCGTCGAAGCTCTGGCCGTTCTGGCGAAAGCCGACGCTGCCGACGAAACGCTCGTCGTCGAAGCCGAGCCGCTGCCGCCCCGCGGTGAGCGCGAAGGCGGGCGACGCATAGCGAATTTGCGCGCGGGTGAGGGCGATATTGTCGGGGTCGGCGATCAGCGGACGGGTGGCCGCTCCGTAGAGTCCGTCGAAATAGTCATCGACGATTGCCAGATTGCCTTGCCCCTCGACGAGCGCAGACCAGTTGCCCGCCTTGGCCTCGACCCCGGCGCGGACGCGCAGCGTCAGCGCCTCGGCATCGGTGGGCAGACTGTCCTGATCGACGCTCTCATAGCGCAGGCGCGCCTCGCCGATCGGCGTCAGGACGATATCCTGTGCTTGCGCCAATCCGGCGGGCGCGAGCGTGGCCAGGAAGATGAGCGTGCAAGTCATCGATCAGATCCGCACGCCTTCGGCGGCGCCCCAGGTCCGGCGCCACTGGCCCTTGACGAAGAGCAACGCGACGAGCGCGACCACCGCAAGTCCGGCGAAGATATAGAAGCCAGGGGCGAAGGTGCCCGCCCATTGCTTGGCGAAGCCGAGCGAGGAGGCGAGGTAGAAGCCGCCGATCCCGCCAGCCATACCTACGAGCCCGGTCATCACGCCGATTTCGGCTGAAAAGCGCTGCGGCACGAGTTGGAAGACCGAGCCATTCCCGGTGCCGAGCGCGAGCATCGCGATCACGAATAGGCCGAGCGCGGCAGGCAGCGTGTTCGCCTGGGGCACCCCGGCAATCGCCAGCGCCGCGACGACGAAGACCATCATCAGCGCTTTCACCCCGCCGATCCGGTCGGCGAGCGCGCCGCCCATCGGACGCACGAGCGATCCGGCGAAGACGCAGCCCGCAGTGCAATAACCTGCCATCACCGGGGTCAGGTGGAACTGGTCGGTGAAGTAGATCGGCAGCGACGCCGCGAGTCCGACGAAGCCGCCGAAGGTCACTGCGTAAAAGGCCATCAGCCACCAGGCGTCGGCGGTCTTGAGCGGCTCGAAATAATGGGCCAGCTTCTTCGGTGCCGGCGCGTTCGGCGCGTCCTTCGCCATCGCGAGATAGACGAAGAAGACGATGGTCAGCGGGATGCACGCGAGGCCGAGTACGGCGTTCCAGCCGAATAGTTTGGCGACACTGGGTGCGAAGAGCGCCGCGAGCACAACGCCTGAATTGCCCATGCCGGCGAGCCCCATCGCCTTGCCCTGATGTTCGGGCGGATACCAGCGGCTCGCGAGCGGCAGCGCGATCGCAAAGCTCGCGCCGGCGAAGCCGAGGATGATGCCCAGCGCCAGCGTGCCGGCAAAACTTGAAACCCCCATGGTCCATGCGGTGAACAGTCCGGCGATGACGATCAGCTGGCTGATCGCGCCCGCCCGCTTCGGACCGATCCGGTCGACGAGAAGGCCGTTGACGACGCGGAGCAACGCGCCTGCCAATGTCGGCACCGCGACCATCAACCCCTTTTGCGCGGGGGTGAGCCCCAGATCTTCGGAAATTGCGGGCGCCAGCGGCCCGAGGATGACCCACACCATGAAGGCGAGGTCGAAATAGAGAAAGGCCGCGAGCAGCGTTGGCCAGTGCCCGCTGGTCCAGAAGTTCGATTTTGCCCCGGCGCTGGCGCCGTTCATCATGTCCGTCATCGTCCGTCCCCTTGTGCGACGGGCAATAAAAAAGCCGCCAGGACGGCGGCCACGCGGGCGCATCCTGACGGCTTCATTGCCTGTTGGAGTGCGGGGAAAAGGCTCCCCACCTGCCGCGCGGACCGGCCCCGTCGTTGGAGCCGTAGCCGCTTTATCCTGCCCCGGCATCCTTGCCGAGTGCGTCAAGACTGCCTGATTCGCCCTATCGGCGCAACCGGTTATTTCGCAGGTGCAGCATAAAATTCGACACGTCGAAAAATCTATTTGAGATCAGCAAGATAGCCCTGAATGTCGTCGGGATCGAATGCGCGGCCATCGAAAAATCGGTCGCTGCCAAGGACAAGGCGGCCCTGAACCGACCCGGCGCCGAGGGGTTCGCCGATGCCGCCTTCGAGCTTTGAACTGGCGCCCGGAAGGGGCGCGCCGGACCCGGCCAATGCGGCGCGATAAATGTCGGGGCGGAACACCGCGCCTGCCGTGGCGGCGTCGGTCGCCGAATAGGTCACACCGTCCCAGCGGAGCATCTGCGAATAGAGCCACGCGGCCTGGCTGCGCCATGGGAAGTTGGCGGCTTCGCGATGCTGGAACATGAAATCGGGATAGTGGATCGGTTCGCCGCCGGGAACGAGGCGGATACGGTCGGTGATCGCGCGCAGTATCGCATCGCGCGGTGCGCCGAGATATTCGGACCGCGCCAATATGTCGGCGCTTTCCTCGGCGGTGCCGGGCTCGACGAAATGGGCGGCTGCGGCGTGGAGCGCACGCAGCAACGCCTCGACTGCATCGCGCCGTTCATCGGCGATGGCCTCGCGCATCGCGAGGACTTTTTCGACGCCGCGGCGCCATATTTGTGCCGTGGCGAGCGCGATATGGCCGACGCCGCGTTCGACCGCGATCGAATTCCACGGCTCGCCGACGCAGATGCCATCGACTTCGCCCGCCGCCAGCGCATCGGCGGCAAAGGGCGGGCTGGTGACGACGATGTCAACATGGGTGTCGGGGCGGATGCCCACGCCCGCGAGCCAATAGCGAAGCATATAATTATGGCTGGAGTAGCGATGCACGACGCCAAAGCGCAGAGGCCTTCCCGCTATTTTTCGCGCTGCCGCCACGCGCCGCAGCGCCGCGCCGATGGTCGCCGGATCGCCGAGCGTTTCGCCAAGCCCCACATCCCTTGCGAGCTGGGTCGAAAAGGTCACCGCATTGCCGTTGAGCCCGAGCACGAAAGGCACCGCCATCGGCACCGCCGGCCGGTCGCGGCCGAGCGCGGTGGCGATCGCGAGCGGCGCGATCATATGCGCCGCGTCGGTGTGGCCATAGAGCAGCCGGTCGCGCACCGTCGCCCACGTCATGTCGCGGACCAGTTCGATGCTGATCCCTTCCCGCGCCGCAAAGCCCAGTTCGTGCGCGAGGATCGGCAGCGCGGCGTCGACCAGCGGCAGGAAACCGATACGAAATGTCTCGGCGCTCATTCCATGTCTCCCAGGAGCGCGTCGCTCGTGACGATCGCTTCGGCGATCTCGGCGATCCGGCGGTTGGTGCGCATCGCCTGGCCCCGCAGAAGCGCGTAGGCGGCGGGCTCATCGATTGCGCGGCGTTTCATCAGGATCGCCTTGGCGCGATCGATCGCCGTGCGCTCCGCCAGCGCATTTTTGGCTTCGTCGAGTTCGCGCTGGAGCCGCGAAAAGGCTTGGAAACGTCGCACCGCGAGATCGATGACGGGCTTGATCCGTTGCTTCGACAGGCCGTCGACGACATAGGCCGACACGCCCGCGTCGATCGCGGCGCCGGTTGCCTCGGTATCGCTCTGGTCGACGAACATCGCGATCGGCCGGGCCAGAGCGCGCGACATAGCGAAGAAATCCTCGAGCAGGTCGCGGCTGGGATTCTCAAGATTGACCAATATGACTTCGGGTTTCGCCGCTTCGATTTGCGCGACCAGCGCACCCGCCGGATCGATCAGCACCAGATCGTCGAGCCCCGCCTCGCGTAAACCATCGGAGATGATCGCCGCGCGCGTCGTGCTGGTGTCGATGATCGCGATCCGCATGGCCGCGCCTTTACGGCGTGGCGTTCGAAATCGCTAGTGGGATCGTGTTTCGAGCATCCAAGCGAACATATCGCGCCCGGATTCTGACATTTTCAACCACGAATGGACAGTCGGCAAGCAGCACGAACCGATCTTTTGGAGTGCAGCAACTGTGCTGCCCGGCTATCCTCGGCACTGCCTAACTGACAAGGAACTCCGCGCTTCTCGACGGCTGCTTGTCCCTGTTGACCGCGCAAAAAGCGGATGCCCCATCGAGGATCGAGCCGATTTGACCGGAATTCTGTTCCGGTGGCGGAGCGGGAGGGATTCGAACCCTCGATACGCTTTTGACGTATACTCACTTTCCAGGCGAGCGCCTTCGACCACTCGGCCACCGCTCCGCATGCTCTGGAACGGGCGCCCTAATCGCTTGGCAGGGCTTTCGCAAGCCGATTGGGCATGGCAGACATTGGGTATGAAACATCTGCTCCTGTCGGCCGTCGCGGCTGCGTCGCTCATCCTTCCCGCACATGGCGCGGAGCCCGCACCGATCCCATCGCCGGGGGAGATGGCCGCTGCGGCGGCGGCGAGCGACTGGATCGCCATTGCGCCGTCGGACCTGCTGGTGATGGACCTCGCGCCTGACGCCAAAGGCAAAACGCGCCGCGTCGTCATCCAGCTGATGCCCGCGCCGTTCAGTCAGGGGTGGATCGGCAATATCCGCAAGCTCGCCGCCGCACACTGGTGGGACGGAACGAGCGTCAACCGCGTGCAGGACAATTATGTCGCGCAATGGGGCGACGCGACCGAGAAGAAGGCATTGCCGGCAGGGTTGGCGGCGATGACGGAGAGTGAATATGTCGTCAGTCGCGCGGGTGCCGGGGGATGGCACGCCGCGAGAGCGATGCATAATTCCGCGCCGATCATTCCAGACCCCTATGCGTCCACCCAGGCGCTTTGGGGCTGGCCTGTCGGCCATGGCAAGGACGGCGAATTATGGCCCGTCCACTGCTATGGCGCCGTCGGAGTCGGCCGCAATATGTCTCCTGACACGGGGTCGGGGGCCGAACTTTATACCGTCATCGGCCATGCCCCGCGTCATCTCGACCGCAATATAGCGGTCGTGGGCCGCGTGATCAGCGGGATCGAGCATCTATCGAGCCTGCCGCGCGGGACGGGCGCACTCGGCTTTTATGAGGATGCGGCCGAACGCGTCGCGATCGCCTCGATTCGCGTTGCGACCGAACTGCCTGCGGCAGACCAGCCGCGCTTTGAGTATCTGTCGACCGAAAGTGACAGCTTTGCGCGCTACGCCGATGCGCGGCAGAACCGGCGCGATCCCTTTTTCATCACGCCGGCGGGCGGGGCCGACATCTGCAACATTCCGGTGCCCATGCGTCCGGTTCCGGTGAAATAGGCCATTGGAGGATTTCACGGTCACGACGCCGCTTTGGCGTTGGCAATCGGCGACCGCGCCCGCCGCTTGGTTCTTCGTTACCATCGCCGGTGACGCCGCCGATGATATTCGCATGGCGGCGATGACCGGCCAGTGGCTCGACGGGCGAAAGGGATTCGGATCCGCGCGTGTCGAGGCGAGTATCGGCGGCACGCGGTGGAATACGTCGGTCTTCCCGCACAAGGAAAGTGGCGGCTGGTTGCTGCCGGTCAAGGCGATGGTGCGAAAGACCGAGGGGATCGCCGAGGGCGACGACGTGACGGTGACCGTCAGTCTTTAGGCGGCGTTTCGGCCTTATTATCCCGTGCCTGTGTCTTGCGCTTGCGCAGATTGGCGCGCAGCGCTTCGGCGAGGCGACGCTCGCGTTCGATGTCGGCGGGAGAGGGGGTTTTGCTCACGCGAAGGGTCATGCCCACGAAATCGCCCTATCGTCAAGCCTCGCACCTTGACAGGTGCAGGGCGCCCCGCCATAGGCCGCGCCTGCCCGGCGAACATCCGTTTGCGGGCGTTTCGGTTGCTGCTGTAGCTCAGTGGTAGAGCGCGTCATTGGTAATGACGAGGTCGACAGTTCAATCCTGTCCAGCAGCACCATTTTTCCTCTATTTGGATATCATCCAGATGGTTCTGGCCAAGCGCCACGCCGGCAACCCCGAACTCATATCTTCGCAGCAAGCAGCCAGTCGTGAAATAGTTTGACCGCCGGCTGCCGCAGGGCACGGGGACGGCAGACGAACCAATAGCTGTACGGGCTGTCGACATCGAAATCGAACAGGCGGACGAGGCGCGGGTCGTGCGCATCGTCGAAATGATGGCCGTGCATGAAAGCGACACCGATGCTCTGCGCCGCGGCTTCGAGCATCAGCGGCCCCGAATCGAAATAGTCGATTCCCGCGGGCTCGAGATAAGGCATGCCGATCGCCTTCTTCCACTCGGTGAAGGTCTCCGGCATCTCGCGGTGGAGCAGGACGGTCATCCGTTGCATCTGTTCGGGCACAGTGATCGCGCGATCGCCGTCGCTCAGTGTCCGCGAGGCAATCGGGAACACCTTGTCCTGGTCGAGCCGCGCGGCATAGAGCGCGGGATCGATCGAGCGCGCGAGGGCGATCGCGGCATCAATGCCGTCCCCCAGCCGGGCTTCCGCATGCGACATGGTGTCGATATCGATATGCAGTTCGGGGTGCTTGCGCCGAAGCTCGGGAAGCCGAGGGAACAGGCGCTGCTGCGCGAAGAGCGGCAAGACGTTGAGGTGCAGCCGCAAAGAGGCGTCGGGGCTGCCGACCTGTTCGATCACACCGCGCAATTCGTCGAGAATCGGCGACAATTGTTCGTGCAGCGCCCGGCCGGCTTCGGTCAAGCTGAGCCCATGGTGGTGGCGGTTGAACAGCGGCCGGCCGACGGTGTGTTCTAATGTCTGGATGCGGCGCGAAAGCGCGGGCATCGACAGGCCGAGTTCGATTGCGGCCGCTTTGACCGTGCCGTGACGGGCGACCTCGAGAAAGGCTTCCATGCTGCTGATGGGGGGAAGACGTGGCATCGGTTGCCGATGATGACATGACCTCGCCGGACTTGCCAGAATTTTGTGCAGTGCGTCATAAAAGGACGGAGCCTCGGTACGGGTGAGGGGTCGTAAATCAGGAACGACCATCCTATCTTCGGCATTCTGACTATTTTGCGGGAGACACGCTTTGGCCGACGCAGCGGTAAAAGAAAAACTGGTGAAACTGCAGGTGGCGAATTCGCGTGCCGAAGAGAGCGGTGGGGGCATCGCCCGAATTCCACGCTCGGCGATGGCCGAACTTGGCGTGACCGAAGGCGATATCGTCCAGATCAGCGGCAAGCGGCAAACCGCTTCACGCGTCGTGTTGCCCTATGCCGAAGATGAAGGGCTGGAAGTCATCCGTCTCGACGGCCTGCAACGCGCCAATGCGGGTGCTGGCGCCGGCGATATGGTGGAACTGAGCCGTGTGGAAACGCGTCCAGCGACGCGCGTTGTGTTCGCGCCGGCGCAGGAAAATCTGCGCCTTCAGGGGTCGGCCAATGCATTGAAGCGCAGCTTCTTTGGCCGCCCGGTGGTCGCAGGCGACACGGTCGCGACCGCAGGACAGCAGCGACTGCCCTCCGGTGACATGCCGCCGCAGCTTCGCCAGATGCTCAACGCGCCGGCCTACGCGCTCGCCGAAGTGCGCCTGCTCGTCGTATCCGCAACGCCTAAGGGCGTCGTCTTCATTGACGAGAATACTGAAATCGAGCTGCTCCCCGAATATCAGGAGCCGCAGGACGCGCGCCGCACCGACGTCACCTACGATGACCTCGGCGGTCTTGGGGATACGATCGACCAGCTGCGGGAGATGGTCGAACTGCCGCTGCGCTATCCCGAACTGTTCCAGCGCCTCGGTGTCGATCCGCCGCGCGGCGTGTTGCTGCACGGCCCGCCGGGAACGGGCAAAACGCGGCTTGCGCGTGCGGTGGCCAATGAAAGCGATGCGCAATTCTTCCTGATCAACGGCCCTGAAATCATGGGCAGCGCCTATGGCGAGTCCGAAAAGCGCCTGCGGGATGTCTTTGAGGCTGCGGCAAAGGCCGCGCCCTCGATCCTGTTCATCGACGAAATCGATTCGATCGCGCCCAAGCGCGGACAGGTACAGGGCGAGGCTGAGAAGCGCCTCGTTGCTCAGCTCTTGACTCTGATGGACGGGCTCGAGCCGCGGACGAACCTTGTCGTCATTGCCGCGACCAATCGCCCAGATGCGATCGACGAAGCGTTGCGTCGTCCCGGTCGCTTCGACCGTGAAATCGTGATTGGTGTTCCGGACGAGAACGGGCGGCGCGAAATCCTGGGCATCCACACCCGCGGCATGCCGTTGGCGGAAGATGTCGATCTCGCCGAACTCGCGCGGACGACCTTCGGGTTCGTCGGCGCCGACATGGCGGCGCTGACCCGCGAAGCCGCGATTGAGGCGGTGCGGCGAATCATGCCGAAGCTCGATCTTGCCGAAGGCACGATTCCGGCCGAGGTTCTCGAAGAGCTTCGCGTCACGCGCGAGGATTTCAATAATGCGCTGAAACGCGTGCAGCCGTCGGCGATGCGTGAAGTGATGGTGCAGGCGCCGAAAACCCGATGGAGCGACATCGGCGGGCTCGACGCCGCGCGCGACAAGCTGATCGAAGGAATCGAACTGCCGCTGAAGAACCCCGCGGCGTTCCGCCGGCTTGGCATTCGTCCGGCGAAAGGCTTCCTGCTCTATGGGCCCCCCGGAACCGGCAAGACCCTGTTGGCGAAGGCGGCGGCGCGCGAGTCCGACGCCAACTTCATCTCGATCAAGTCGTCGGATTTGCTCTCGAAATGGTATGGTGAGAGCGAGCAGCAGATCGCGCGCCTGTTCGCCCGCGCGCGCGCGGTTGCACCGACCATCATCTTCATCGACGAGCTCGACAGCCTGGTGCCCGCGCGCGGCAGCGGGGCGTCGGGCGAACCGCAGGTGACCGAGCGTGTCGTCAACACGATCCTCGCCGAAATGGACGGGATCGAGGAGATGCAGTCGGTGGTCGTCATCGGCGCCACCAACCGTCCGAATCTGATCGACCCGGCGTTGCTCCGTCCGGGGCGGCTTGATGAACTGATTTACGTCGCGGTGCCCGACAAGGAAGGGCGTCGGCGTATCCTCGAAATCCAGACGAGCAAGATGCCGCTCGCGAAGGATGTCGACCTCGCGGTGCTAGCCGAAAAGTCTGATCGCTTCACCGGTGCTGACCTCGAAGATCTGACGCGGCGCGCGGGGCTTGCCGCGCTCAAGCGCTCACTCGACAGCGAAACGGTCACGATGGAGGATTTCGAATCGGCCCTGAAGGACACCCGCGCCTCGGTGACCGAGGCGATGGAAAAGGACTATGAAAAGATCCAGGGCGAGATCAAGCAGGCCGCGATGAGCGTCGATCCGATCGGCTTCTTCGCGCCCGGCATGCTCAAGCCCGTTCGCGAGCGTAAGCACGACGATACGGCCGACTAAAGCTGTTGTTCCTTGGGCTGGTTCGGTTTCAGCGCCGTCCAGCCCCACAGGACCAGCCAGCCGCAAAAGCCCGCCATCAGGCCGTACGCGACCATCGGGTGCCAATTATAGAGCAGCACACCGACCGCGGGCGACACGATATAGGCAGATCCGTTGATCGACGCGGTCATCCCCGCGACGCTGCCTTGGTCGCGGCGCGGCACCGATAGCGATGCGCCCGCAGTGAAACCCGGACGGAACAATCCGAAGCCGAGCGAGGCGAGCGCGAAGCCGATAATGATGCCGTGGAAGTCATAAGATAGGCCGGTCATCACCGTCCCCAGGCCGCCAAGGCTGGCGCCGCAGAGTACGGCAGTGCGCGGCGACATTTTGAGTAATGGGATCAGACCCCATTGCGAGAGCAGTGTCGCGAACGCGCCTGCCATCAACACGATTCCCGTCATCGCGGCGCCCTCATCGGGACGCAGGCGCAGGTGCAGGCGGTCGAGGATCAGGAAGCCGATCACCCCGAGCACCATCGCCTGCGCCTGCCCGCCGAACAGCCCGGCGAGCAGCCATGGACGGACGCGGGTGTCGGTCCAGCGAAGGGTAGGGGTGTCGGCGGTCTGATCGAGGACCTGGTCCTCGGCTTCTTCGGCGGCGGTCTGCGGTGAGCCACCCGTGGTGGGATAGGAAACGATCGCGCCGCGCGCGGCATAGCGGGGCATGTCGTCGGGCAGGCGCCAGCGCAGCATGATGAGCACACCGAGGCCGATCAGCGCAAAGACAAGCAATGGGCCGGCGAGGCCAACGATCGGCAGGATGAAGAAGGGCGCGATCGCCGGGCCGATGACGGTGCCGAGCCCGAAGGAGGAGGAGACGAGCGAGAGCGCCTGCGTCCGTTGCTCCGGATCGGTGCGCGCGGCGACGTAGGCCTGCACCGCGGGGGGCGACGCCGAGCCGAAGCCGCCGTAAAGGCTGCGAAACACAGCGAAGACGATAAAAGTGACGCCCGCGGCGAGATAGCCCTGAAGTCCGGCCCAGAGGGTCAACCCGCACAAGGCCATCGATGACAGGAAGCCGATGACGCCGAGCGCCATCAATGCCTTGCGACCGCGCTTGTCCGACTGGCGCGCCCAATGCGGCGCGGTGAGCACCCAGAGCAATGCCGACCAGCTGAACGCCAGGCTGACCCAGACGTCGGGGATGCGCAATTTGGCGCCGATTGCGGGCAGGATCGATTGCATCGCGGTGTTGCCCGCGGCGGCGACCAGCATCACCGCGAAGAGCACCGCCATACGGTCGGAGGGGATGGAATGCGATGTCGTCGCCATGTTCGCCCCTCCTTGCCCGTGGTCGGTAACGCCGCCTCTCCCTACACGCGAGGGCTCCGCTGTCCAGAGTCAAGACAGACTCTTTCCTTGCGCCCCGGCGCCGATTTTGCCACGCCCTTGGCAACCGCAACAACGCGAAAGCCATCATGACCAATCCGCGGGCGCAGGCCCAAGAAAAGAAAGCTCCGCTAGGCCGTCGGCTGCGCGAGGGCCTCAAGCGCTTTTTCGGGCCGTGGGGCATGTTCGTCCGCGGCTTCATCAAGCATCCGGTGATGGTTGGATCGATCGTGCCGTCGTCGCGGACGCTGATCCGCCACATGTTGAAGCCCGTCGACTGGAAGAACACGAAGCTGTTCGTCGAATATGGCCCCGGCGTCGGCACCTTCTGCCGCCCGGTGCTCGAACGCATGTCGGGCGATGCGACGCTGATTGCGATCGACACAAACGAGGATTTCATCGACTATCTGCGCAAGGACATCCGCGACAGTCGCTTCATCGCGGTCCATGGATCGGCAGCCGACGTCGAGGAAATCGTGCGCGCGCACGGTTTCGAACAGGCCGACTATGTGCTTTCGGGCTTGCCGTTCTCGACGCTCCCCGCCGGCGTCGGCCCGGCGATCGCCGCCGCGACGCACCGCGTGCTTCGCCCCGGCGGCGCCTTCCTCGTCTATCAGTTCCGTGCCCGCGCGCGCGATTTCCTCGCCGTGCATTTCAATCGCATCGACAATGCGTTCGAATGGGTCAACGTCCCGCCCTGCTTCCTATTCTGGGGCTGGAAGGACTAAACCTCGGGATCGGGATCGCCGAGCCCGAAGTTCAATTTCCGCGACACCGTATAATCGACGATGCCGACGATGAACCAGGCGAGCGTCCAGCGGATGCGCGTCAGCCAGCTGGCGCGCGCCTTGTGCGAATTCGGTGTGATCACTTCACTGTCAGGCCGCAGCCTTGCGAGAAAGTTGCGCATCTTTTCGGCAAAGCCCGCGTCGGCGATCCGCACCATAACCTCGACGTTCACGAACAGGCTGCGGACGTCGAAATTGGCCGACCCGATATAGACGACATCGTCGATAACAATCAGCTTCATATGCAATTTGCACGGCCGATATTCCCAGACATCGGCGGTCTTGCGCAGCAGATAACCATAGAGCAGCCGCGATGCGCCGATCGTCGCCGGATTGTCCGACTTGCCCGCCATCACGAACCGCGCCCGCCCGCGCTGCGCGACGCGTCCGAGGCGGCGGAGCATTCCCTGGCCCGGGGAAAAATAGGCCATCGCCATGTCGAGTTGCCGTGCGTCTTCCAGGTCGGCGCGCACCGCGCGCGCCCATGGCGACAGCCGCTGGGTCGGGCCTCCGACGAGCCATGATACCGCGCCGCCATCAACCGGCCATTCGCGGATCATCCGTCGCAATATCAAGAGCTTGCCGTCATCGTTGACGGTGTATTCGTGGATCTCGGCGAACCATCGCGCCGCGTGCGCGACGGTCCGTCCCTTGATGATCATTCCGATGTCGAACCAGCAGTCGCTGCGCGGCGGGCTCAGATAATCGTTGGCGATGTTGAAGCCGCCGGTCACCGCGATATATTCGTCGATCAGGATCAGTTTCTGGTGATTGCGGATCAAATAGGTCGAGCGCCAGCGGCGCGAGAAGAAGGTAACACTGCCGCCGGCATCGCGAAGCGGTGCGAACAGGCCGTCGGGGGTGTCCCCCGACCCGAAGCTGTCGATGACCGCGCGCACGCGAACGCCGCGTTTGGCGGCGACCAGCAAGGCGTCGACGATGCGCACGCCCGCGGCGTCGCCCTCGAAAATATACATGATGATGTCGATGCTGTGCGCTGCGCCGTTGATCAGGTCGAGCAGCCGGGTCAGCCGTTCGCCGCCGTCGAAGATCAGCTCGAGCCGGTGACCGGCCACGTCCGCCGTCAGTCTTTCGGACAAGTCGACGGGTGCGCAGGCTTCGGTCATCAACCGCTCATAGGCCGGTGTCTGTAAAGCCTGCAAGGGCAGCGCTTTGATTGACATCGGGCAGCGGTGCTGCTAGCGCGCAGCGCTTGCCGCCACGCCCCTCCAAAGGGCTGGCCTCTCCTATACCTAAGGAAACAATATGGCCCGCGTTACCGTCGAGGATTGCGTCGACAAAGTTCCCAACCGTTTCGACCTGGTCCTGCTCTCCGCGCATCGCGCGCGCGAGATTTCGGGTGGTTCGGAGCTGACCGTCGACCGCGACCGTGACAAGAACCCGGTTGTCGCGCTGCGCGAGATCGCCGAACAGACCGTGCGTCCGAAGGACCTTAAGGAAACGCTGGTCGGTTCGATGCAGAAGGTCGTCGTTGACGATGACGATACGCCCGATGAAATCAGCTCGATCAGCCGCTCGGCCGAAGCGCTTCGCCTGACCGCCGCTGCGCCGCCGCGCAGCCCCGCGGGTGGTGGCAGCGACTTCGAATAAGCGCTGTATAATCCGATCACCAAGGGGGCCGCAGGAAACTGCGGCCCTTTTTGTGTCAGTCGACCTCGGTCAACTCGGCAATGCGGATGGCCTTTGACGCCAGCATGGGTTCGATGATCCGCTGGATGCGATGCGCGCGAGGTGAACCGACCGTGATATTGAACAGGCTGTTCGCGATCACGTCGGCGATCTGGACCCCGTCGCTGCGCTTGCTGTCGGCCAGCGACGCACGGCCCCATTGGCCGAGTCCCGCCTGTATCTCTTCGCGTACATGCGAAAGGATCTTCGGATCATAGCGTCCGTCGTCGATCACGACGTCGGTACAGACCCCGCCGGTTTCGGACAGCCAGTGGCCGACCGCACTGTTGAGCAAAGCGCCATAGAGCGCGAGGTCGCTGGGCAGGGTGCCGCCGGGATTCTGCGCGAGCTTGTCGCGTTCGGCGACGGCCACCCAAGCGCGGCCGCCGGCGCGATCGAAGAGTTCGAGCAGATAGGCGCGCTCGACGATGCTGATCCGGCTGCCCTTTAGTTCGCCGCGCAGCCCAGTCACGCTGCGAAAGCGCGCGTGGATGTCGGCCGCGGACTTGGGTGTCAGCATCACGGCGGAGAAGGTCATCGCCCCGGTGTTGAGACCGCCCGATTCATCGCAATAAATGGTCATTTAGCGGGTCACCGAACCCGGCCGAAAAAGGCGACCGAACGGCTTTGCCCCGGGGCGATCGCGTCGGGCCACAGCCAGCGGACATGCGTCACATCGGCGGCCGTCGCTGGGCGGAGCGCTGCACCATCGACGGGCACCGTCGGCGCCGCGAGGGGGCCGAACGTCTTGCCACCGTCGGTCGAAACGCCGAAGCCCGCCGTATCGGCCGTGTCGTCGAACGTCAGGCCGTCGAGGATCGGATTGACCAGATTAAGCCCTGCCGCCGGGGCGGCGCCGTTGTTTGCGAAGGTGTGCGCGACGCGGACGCGGTCACCAGGAACGACCACATCGGGCGCAACATAGGCCTTTTTCGGCGGTTCGCCATCCGAAGACGGGGTCGATTTTTCGAGTTCGATCTTGCTGATCAGCGACCCGGTTCCCTGCGCCGCTGCGGGCTGGGCTCCCACTGCGAGAAGGGCCACCAAGGTCAGGGCATTCCGCGCTTTGCCGATCATCGCCGTCTCCTTTGGTCCTGGTCGCACCTTTGACGCATCAAGCGGGGCAGGGATAGCGTTTCTTCATCAGCGCATCGAATGCCGAATAGACGCTGACCGACTTGCGTGCCGAGACGGGATAGCTGCGGAGGTGGGACAGCCATTGATCGGGGGTCAGGCTCCCCGATTCAGGGGGGCAGCTCGTCGTCTTGCGACCGGCGCGGCGCTCGGCATCGATCCGTGCCTTATAGCGCTTGCCTGCGGCGACGACTTCGCCCTTGAGTTGGTTTCCTTGCGGGGTCGCGAGCGCCAGCGGGCCGAGGCGTTCCAGCGACGTTGCGCGCGCGAGGAACGCCGCGACGCTCATATCGCCAGGTGCCATCGCGCACAGGAAGGGCGCGGCGAGCAGGGCGGGCAAGAGGCGTGCATATGTCCGTTTGGTCATATATCGCAACTTGCCCTCAGCCAATGAATAGTCCCTGAATCGAAGGGGCTAGGCGGAAAAGCCTAGGCGCCCTGGGGATTGGCGTCGCCGAACGGGCGCGGCTTGCGCTTGATCTGCGGGATGCCGCCGGCATGGCCCGACACCGGGGTGCCGCGCTTGCCGGCATCGTCTTCGCGGCCGATGTCTTCGCCCTTGATCGCGCGCTTCGATTCCTCGCCCGACAGCGTCTCATATTCGAGGAGGGCACCGGCGAGCAGGTGAAGCTCGTCGATATTGTCCGTCAGCACCTTGCGCGCGACCTTTTCGCCTTCCTCGACGAGGCGCCGGACTTCGGCATCGATCAGCTTGGCGGTCTCTTCAGACATATTCTGCGCGCGCGACACGCTATGGCCGAGGAACACCTCGTCCTGATTGTCACGATAGCGCAGCCAGCCGAGCTTTTCAGACATGCCATATTCCATGACCATCGAACGCGCCATGTCGGTCGCCTGCTGGATGTCGTTCGACGCGCCGGTGTTGAGCTCGTCCTTGCCGTAGATCAGCTGTTCGGCGATGCGGCCGCCGAAGCAGAGCGCAAGGCGCGCCTTCATCTGCTTCATATTGGTCGAATAGCGGTCGCGCTCGGGGAGGTTCCACGTTACGCCCAGTGCGCGGCCGCGCGGGATGATCGTCACCTTATGGAGCGGATCGCAGCCATCGACGTGCAGCGAGACGAGCGCGTGACCGGCCTCGTGGTACGCGGTCGACTTCTTCTCGTCCTCGGTCATGACCATCGAACGGCGCTCGGCGCCCATCATGACTTTGTCCTTCGCCTCTTCGAATTCGTCGTTGGCGATCAGGCGCTTGCCCTTGCGCGCGGCGAGCAGCGCGGCTTCGTTGCAAAGGTTGGCGAGGTCGGCGCCCGAGAAGCCCGGCGTCCCGCGCGCGACGCGGCGGAGATCGACGTCGGGTGCGAGCGGCTTTTTGCGCGTGTGGACCTCGAGGATCTTCTGGCGGCCCTCGATGTCGGGACGCGGCACGACGACCTGGCGGTCGAAGCGGCCCGGACGCAGCAGCGCGGGATCGAGCACGTCGGGGCGGTTGGTCGCAGCGACGATGATGATGCCTTCGTTGGCTTCGAAACCGTCCATTTCGACGAGCAGCTGGTTCAGCGTCTGTTCGCGCTCGTCGTTCCCGTTGCCGAGGCCCGCGCCGCGATGGCGGCCGACCGCATCGATTTCGTCGATGAACACGATGCAGGGCGCGTTGCGCTTCGCCTGTTCGAACATGTCGCGGACGCGCGATGCGCCAACACCGACGAACATTTCGACGAAGTCCGAACCCGAAATGGTGAAGAACGGAACGCCCGCTTCTCCCGCGATCGCGCGGGCGAGCAACGTCTTGCCCGTGCCGGGTGAACCGACAAGCAGTGCGCCCTTCGGAATCTGGCCGCCGAGCTTGGAAAATTTGGTCGGATCGCGCAGAAACTCGACGATTTCCTCGAGCTCTTCGCGCGCTTCGTCGATACCGGCGACATCGTCAAAGGTCACGCGGCCCTGCTTTTCGGTCAGCATCTTGGCGCGCGACTTGCCGAATCCCATCGCGCCCGAGCCATTGTTCTTCTGGACCTGGCGGAAGACGAAGAAAGCGATGCCGAGGATCAGCAGGAAGGGCAGCGACTGGACGAGCATATACATCCAGAAATTCGGCGCGTCGGTCGCTTTTCCGTCATATTTTACGCCATTGTCGTTGAGCATCTTGAGCAGTTCGGGGTCGCGCACGACGTTGGCGCTGAAACGGTCGCCGTTCGACAGCGTGCCCGTCACCTTGTCTTCGGACAGCACGACATCCTTGACGGCGCCTTCCTCGACCTTTTGCCGGAACTCGGAATAGGCAAGCGGATTGCCGACAGGCTGCGAAGCGCCGCCGAACATCGAGGCGACGAGGAGCATCGCAAGCAGAATGCCGCTCCAGATCATCACACTCTTCATCCAGGGATTGCCCTGCGGTTCCTTGTCGTCCTGCATTCGGATTCGTCCTCAACGGCGCGGTACTGCGCTCCTATCCGCACAAGATAGGATAATCGGGTTAAATGACAATGAGGCAATCAGCCCTTTTTCGCTGCTTTCCGGCGCGGCGCCGCGGAAATGCGCCAGATCGTCCCTTCGAGGCCGCGTACCGCATCGATCAGCAGCGCGCCGACCATCGCTCGCCGCCCTTCGTGCATCGCGGCGATCACGCCGTCGAGCGAGGCACCGCGCAGGACGAGTTGCGGTGCGTTTGCGCGCAGCCGCTGCGCGACGATGCGGCGGAACATCTCGGGCGGATAGCCATCGTCGCGGATCACCGCGATGTCCGATGCGTCGGGCCAGGAAGCGATCAGGCGCTCGACCGCCCAGTCGAGCGCCTCGTCGGCTTCGGCGAGCCACGCCGCCGATTTCGCCGCGGCGGCAGGGTCGAGTGCGGTCTGCGACTGAAGGGCATGACGCAGGCGTGCCCGATCGAAGCGATTGTCGCTGTTCGACGGATCGTCGACGAAGGGCAGGTCGTTTTCGAGCGCCAGATGGACGAGTTCGCTGCGCCGCCAGTGCAGGAGCGGGCGCAGGATCGCCCCGTTGCGCGCGCGGATCGCGGCAAGCCCGCCGACGCCGCTGCTGCGGTTGAGCCGCATGACGATAGTCTCCAACTGATCGTCGGCATGGTGCGCCGTGACGATATGTTTGAGCGCTTTGGCTTCGCGCCATTGCTCGAGCAGGCGGTAGCGTTCGGTGCGCGCCGCCGCTTGCTGGGATCCCCTGATCGGCGTCGGCGGACGCAGCGTCGAATGCGGGATATGTTCGCGCTCGCAAAAACCGGCGACCATGCGCGCCTCATCGTCCGAGCCCTTGCGCAGGCCATGGTCGACCGTCGCCGCCCAGACCTGTCCGGGCAGCAGCGAGGCCATCAGCCAGAGCAGCGCCATGCTGTCGGGCCCGCCCGAAACGGCGACGCCATAGTGGAGGCGGTGCCAGTCGGACCCGACGAGCGCGGCGAGATCGCCGGCGAGCCGGTCCGCGGCGTCGCGGTCAGCAACCTGCTTTTGTTTTTGCGGCGGCAGCATCGGTCCGGACATCCTGCGGCGCCTTGTCGCCATAGACTTCGTCGAGTTCGCGGAACGCCTTGCACGCGTCGGCCTTGCGGCCGAGCTTGTCGAGCGCGACGCCCATGTACATCAGGCTGTGCGGCGCGCGTGCGCCGCTCGGGCGATCCTTGTAATTATTGTAAAAGGCGACCGCGGCAAGGCTGGGCTTGCCTTCGTCGAGATAGGAGCGGCCGAGCAAATTCTGCGCAAAGCTCGCCTGGCTGCTCTTGGGCCATTTGGTGACGACGGTCTTCAGCTGCGCCTGCGCTTCGGGATAGAGCTTCGCTTCCCACAGGCGATAGCCATAGTCGTACGCGTCCTTGGTTTCGTTGCCGCTGGCCGGGACCTCAACCTTCTTGACGAGCGCGAGCCGCGCGGCGTCGGTGGTCGCGGGCTTTGCCGCGGGTTTGTCGGCGGGCTTCTTCATCGGGGTGGCCGCGACCGTGGTCGCCGCTGCCGGCGGCTTCACCGTCGGGGCGAGGCTGGCGGGCGTCGGGGTGGGCGCGGCTTCCACTGCGGGGTCGGCGAAGCGCTTGTCCATTTCGGCCTTGTACGCGGTGAACTGCTTCTCGAGTTCACGGAGCTGGAAGGCATTTTGTTCGGTCTGGCCGGTCAGGGCCTGCAGCTGCGATTCGAGCGCATCGACGCGCGCGGTCAGGTCGATTACAGGGGCATTTGTGCGGGCGCGCTCGCCGGGTGTGTTGTCGGGAGCGATCTCGCCCTCGAAGAAGGTCGGGCTACCGCCGGGAAAGACCGACCGCTGGACGGCGCGCATTTCCTTTTCGAGCCGTTCGACCCGCTTGACGACCGTGTTGTCCTGCGCTGCCGCTGGCATCGTCGCGGCGAGTGCGATCGTTGCCGCCCCCAGGAAAGTGATCTGACGCATCATCATCTGCCGTTAGGTTCCCACTAATTAACCATTTCGTCGCTCATAACGCGGCAAAGCACGGCAGCGCAAACCCATTTCGGTGCACTGCCGCTCGAGCCGGCCCGAATGATCGGCGGTTCAGCCCTTGGGGCGTGGTCCCGCCGCAGGTGCCGCGGTGCCATTGCCTTCGGCGCGCGCGACCAGATCGGAGGGCTTGAGCGAGACATTCTTGACCAGCGTGTCGGCGGGGCCGATCGGGCCGATGTCGCGGCCACCGACGGTGACCTTGAGCGCCTGCGGGATGCTCGTACGCAGCGTGAACTTTTCAATATAGTCCGGCGGAACTTGATAGGTTTCGCCGGCGTCGAGCGTGCGCCAATTCTCGGTCTTGCCTTGCGCGTCGTCGAAGCCGATCCAGACTTCAGAAACCCCCGTCAGCACGACCGGAGCATTTGCCGCGACGGCGGACTGCCCGGTTGCGGCCCTGGTCGCCGGGGTAGCAGCGGCATCGCTCTGCGGCGCCTCCGATGCGTCGGCAGCGCGATTCTGCGCGGCAATCAACGCCTCGTCGGGCTCGACCGACAGGAAGCGCCAGACGCCGTACGCCGACGCGAGCAGCAGCGTGACGATGACGAGTGTCCAGGTCAGCCGCGCGGTGGGCAGCCGCGCCGGATCAGTCGGTTCATAGGCTTCGTACAGGGGGCGCGAGCCATAGGCGTCTTCTTCGAGTTCGTGGCGAATTGCGGCACCGATCTCGGCCTCGGGAAGGTCGACGGCGCGGGCGTAGGCGCGCGCGAAGCCGGTGACATAAGTACGGCCCGGAAGTTCCGAGAAATCGGACTTTTCGATCGCCGTCAAGTGACGCTGGGTGATGCGCGTCCGCGTTGCGACATCGGCGAGCGAGAGCCCTGCCGCTTCGCGCGCAAGGCGCAGCCGATCACCCGTGCGCGTAATCGCCAGTTCGCCTTGGGTGGCGACCTCTTCTTCTGCCATTGCTGTCTCCGGTGCCGATCGTCCGCAACCCATGTCGATCGTGCCGCGCAGTCATCGCATTGACCGCGCGGCAAAGTCAAATGAAGTTCGGCAATCGACCGGCTGAAAAGAAAGACGATCTAGTTCCGTCCGAAAAACAGCACGTCAGAGCACATATTTGCTGAGGTCGGTGTCGCCGACGATCTCCGCAAGCTGACGCTCGACATAGGCGGCATCGATCTCGAGCGTCGTGCCGCCAACGTCCTCGGCGGTGAAGCTGATTTCTTCGACCAGCCGCTCCATGATCGTCTGCAGGCGGCGCGCGCCGATATTCTCGACCTTCTCGTTGACCTCGGCCGCAAGCTTCGCGACGCGCGCGATGGCATCGTCCGTAAAGTTCAGCGTCACGCCTTCGGTACCGAGCAACGCCACATATTGTTCGGGCAGGCCGGCCTTCGTTTCGCTGAGGATCCGCACGAAATCCTCCTCGGTCAGCGCGCCGAGTTCGACGCGGATCGGCAGGCGGCCCTGGAGTTCGGGCAGCAGGTCGCTCGGCTTGGCGACATGAAAGGCGCCCGAGGCGATGAAGAGGATATGGTCGGTCTTCATCGGGCCATATTTGGTCGCGACGGTGGTGCCCTCGATCAGCGGCAGCAGGTCTCGCTGGACGCCTTCACGGCTCACCGAACCTCCGCGCACGTCGCTGACCGCGATCTTGTCGATTTCGTCGAGGAAGACGATGCCGTTCGCTTCCGCATCGGCGAGCGCAATCCGCGCGACATCGTCCTGGTCGAGGCGCTTATCCTGCTCTTCTTCGATGAGGCGCGTCGCTGCCTCGATGACCTTCAGTTTGCGACGCTTCTTGGGCAGGCCGCCCATCGCCTTGCCGAGCATGTCCGACAGGTTAATCATGCTCATCTGCCCCGGCTGACCGGGCAGTTCGAACGGCATCCCCTGGGCGTCGGCGACCTCGATTTCGACTTCGCTCTCGTCAAGATGGCCTTCGCGGATGCGCTGGCGAAAACTCTGGCGCGTCGCCTCGCTTGCGCCCTTGCCGGTCAGCGCATCGAGCAAGCGCTCCATTGCGGCCTCTTCGGCGGCCGCGCGCACCGACTCGCGGCGGCGCTCCTTCTCGAGCCGCACCGCTTCCTCTACAAGGTCGCGCGCGATCTGCTCGACGTCGCGGCCGACATAGCCGACCTCGGTGAATTTGGTCGCCTCTACCTTGATGAACGGCGCATCGGCGAGCTTTGCCAGCCGGCGTGAAATCTCGGTCTTGCCGCATCCCGTGGGCCCGATCATCAGGATGTTCTTGGGGCTCACCTCGTCGCGGAGATCGGGGGACAGCTGCTGGCGGCGCCAGCGATTGCGCAGCGCGACGGCGACGGCGCGCTTGGCGGCGTCCTGCCCGATGATGTGCGTATCGAGCGCAGCGACGATCGCCTTGGGAGTCAAATCCTTGTTCATGTGATTATGCCTGAATTTCGATGATTTCTTGGGTGAACTGGTCGTTGGTGTAGACGCAGATGTCGGCGGCGACTTCCATCGCCTTGCGAACGAGCACCGCGGGATCCTTCTCATAGTCGACGAGCGCACGGGCCGCCGAGAGCGCGAAATTGCCGCCCGACCCAATCGCGGCGACCCCGCCCAACGGTTCGAGCACATCGCCATTGCCGGTGATCACGAGCGTGACCTCCTTGTCGGCGACGATCATCATGGCCTCAAGGTTGCGCAGATATTTGTCGGTGCGCCAGTCCTTGGCGAGCTCGACCGCGGCGCGGAGCAACTGGCCGTTGTGCCGCTCGAGCTTCGCTTCGAGGCGTTCGAACAGCGTGAAGGCGTCTGCGGTTGCGCCGGCAAAGCCCCCGATCACGCTCCCGTCGTGGAGGCGGCGCACCTTGCGGGCGTTGGGCTTCATCACCGTCTGGCCCATCGACACCTGACCGTCGCCGATGATGACGACCTTGTCGGCGCTGCGGGCGGAGAGGATGGTGGTTCCGTGCCAGGGCGCGGCGCTTTGCGCGTGGGGATTGGTCATGCCGCAGGATATGGGCGATGGGCTCGCGCGCTGCAAGGGGAGGGGCGGCCGCGCCTTTTAGCGCGATGGGTTGGCCGCCAGATATTCGACGATCGCCTTGACCTCCTGCGAGCGGTCGCGCGGAATGATCAGGATATCGTCGCCGTGCATGACGACAATGATGTCGGAAACGCCGACGACGGCCACGCGCTTTCCTTCGCATGCGCGGAGGTAATTATTCTCGGCGTCGATCGCGATGACGTCACCGATGCGAACATTGCCGCTTTCATCCTTTTCGCCCAGCTCGTGCAGTGCCGCCCAGCCGCCGACGTCGGACCAGCCGGGATCGACCGGGGCGACGACCACCTGTTCGGCGCCCTCCATCACCGCATAGTCGATCGAATCCGACGGGCTGGAAAGAAAGGCATCGGATGCGGGATGGACGCGGGCGCCGTCCTGCCGCATCTTCGCCATCGCTGCCGAGCAGGACGCCGCGATCGCGGGCTGCTGCCTTTCGAGTTCGGCCAGGAAGCGGTCGGAACGCATCAGAAAGATACCGGCATTCCAATAGTGGCCGCCCTCGGCAAGCATCGCCTCTGCCCTGTCGCGTGGGGGCTTTTCGACAAAGCGCCGGACCTCGTAGATACCCGGTGTCGCGGCGAGCGGAACACCGGCGGCGATGTAGCCATAGCCGGTTTCGGGATGCGATGGCGCAATGCCGAAGGTTGCGAGCGCGCCCGCCTCGACGGCCGGCATCGCGGCCTCGATGGCGCGCAGGAATGCGGGTACGTCGGTCATGACATGATCGGCGGGCATGACGAGGATCGTCGCGTCGGGATCTTCGGCAAGCGCAGCGCACGCGGCAAGCGCGATCGCGGGGGCGGTGTTGCGCGCGGCAGGCTCGACGACGATGCGTGCGTCGGTGACACCCGCCGCCAACAGATCTGCCTCGACATGCGCGACGTGCGCCGGGCCGCAGACGATCATCGGCGCGGCGAAGCGGCTCCGGTCGACCGCGCGGTCTAGCGTTTGCAGGAACATGCTGCCCTTACCCGTCAGCGGCTGGAACTGTTTCGGTGCGCTATTGGTCGAAACGGGCCAGAGCCGCGTACCCGAACCCCCCGATAATATGACTGGGATGATCATCTGTTGTCTCGATTTTCAGGGGGTGTAGGCAGGCCAGCACAGCAGCGCACGTGCCCCCGGGGCAAGCGCAATGCGGTCGGCGCGGTCGGTCGCGACGCATTCGCCGAGTTTCACCTCTTCGCCTGATATGCTGCATCCCTGCGACAGAGGGGTGAAGGTGAAGTCGGCGTCATGCTGCGGCAACAGTCCCGCGGCGTCGGATCCCGACAGGTGGAGCAGGCGGAAATGCGGCCCGTTGACGAGCAGGCGGTTGTCGTTCGCCGCGATACGCCCGTCGCGCGGATCGGGGCGCGGCGCCGTTTCCGATACGGCGAGCCCAGCTTCGAGGTGAAGTTCGCGCGGGCGCCCATAATCATAGAGCCGATAGGTACAGTCGACATTTTGCTGCACCTCGACGATGGTCAGCCCTGCGCCGATCGCGTGTATCGTGCCGGCCTGATTGTAAACGAAGTCGTCGGCGCTTGCGGCGCGCCAGTCGATCATATCGACGATCGAACCGTCGAGTGCGGCGTTGCGCAGCGCCTCGCCCGTCGTCGGAGCAGTCAGGCCCACGCCGAGTTCGGCGTCAGGCTCCGCGTCAAGCACCAGCCAGCACTCTTCCTTGCCGCGCGGATAGCCCGCCGCCTGCGCGGCGGCATCGTCGGGGTGGACCTGGATTGACAGTCGTTCAGACGTGAAGAGGAATTTAACCATGATCGGCGCATCCGCGCCGCCGGGATGCGCAAACCATATCTCACCGATACGGCGACCGCCGAAATCGCCAAAATCTGAGGGGATGTCGGTGCGTCCCCAAGGCTTTTCGACCACAATGGTTTCGAGGCGAGTCAGCACGGGCATGCGAGGTTGGAACCTATCGTTCTTGCGTCAGGATAACGATCACGGAGATCATCTCATAACGCAATAGCGCCCGCCTCGTTGCGTAAAAGCAAGAAGGTCAGGCGGCCCGATGCAAACGATTGCCATTGGAGCCGTTCGGCTGGTCAAGCCACAGGCCGCGCGTGTCATAGACGATCTTGTCGCCGCGTTCCTCGATCGGGATCGACTTGAACAGGTCGTGATCGACGAGGACGATCAGCACGTCACAGCCGGTGAGAGCACTGTCGAGATCGATCAGTTCGGCGCCGGTGCCGACAAATTCCATCGGTAGGCCGCGCGCATAGGGCTCGACAATCTCGATCTGCTTGCCGAAGCGGCGTGCGAGCGCGGCGGCGACCTCGACCGCCGGGCTTTCGCGGAAATCGTCGATATTGGGCTTGAACGCGAGGCCGAGGCAAGCGACGCGCGCCTCGGGATGCTGCGACACGAGCATTTCGGTGGCGCCGATGACGTGCGCGGTCTTGGCGAGGTTCACTTCGCGCGCGGTGCGGATCAGGCGGCTGTGGTCGGGGGCGCCATGGACGAGAAACCAGGGATCGACTGCGATGCAATGACCGCCGACTCCGGGCCCGGGCTGGAGAATGTTGACGCGCGGGTGACGGTTAGCGAGGCGGATCACCTCCCACACATCGACGCCCATATGCTCGGCCATCATCGACAGCTCGTTGGCGAAGGCGATGTTGACGTCGCGATAGCTGTTTTCAACCAGCTTCACCATTTCAGCGGCGCGCGCCGAGGTGGTGACGCAGGCGCCGCGGACGAACTGACGATAAAAGGTCATCGCACGGCGCGCGCAGCGCGGGGTGATGCCGCCGATGCAGCGGTCGTTGTCGACGAGTTCGACGAGGATGCGGCCCGGCAGTACGCGCTCGGGGCAGTAGGCGACGAAGATGTCGGCCGCGCTGGTGCAGGCGCCCGGAACCTTGAGGTCGGGTCGAAGCTCGGCGAATAAGGCGGCGACCTTTTCGGTGGTGCCGACGGGCGAGGTCGATTCGAGAATGACCAGATTGCCCGCTTCCAGCTTCGGCGCGATCGCGCGCGCCGCGGAAAGGACATGGCTGATGTCGGGGCGGTGCTCTTCGTCGTGCGGGGTCGGCACCGCGATGACAAAAGTATCTGCGGGGGCGACCTCGGTCGAAGCAACAAGCGTTCCGCGCGACACGACGCCCTGAACGAGACCGTCGAGATCGACTTCCTCGATGTGAACCTTGCCGCTGTTGACCGTGTCGACGACGTGCTGGCTGACATCAACGCCGGTGACCTTGCAACCCGAGCGTGCGATCAGCGCGGCGGTAGGCAGGCCGATATAACCCAGACCGAGGACGGTAACCTTCTGTTCGCTATCAATGGGCACGCGCAACAATCTCCGCAATCCGTTTTGCCGCCGTGCCGTCGCCGAAGGGGTTATGCGCACGGGCCATGGCCGAATAAGCGTCCTTGTCGTCCAAAAGCTTGAAAATTTCGGAAACAATACGCGCTTTGTCGGTTCCGACAAGTCGCGCGGTGCCGGCTTCGATGCCTTCGGGGCGTTCGGTGGTTTCGCGCATCACCAGCACGGGCTTGCCGAGCGAAGGCGCTTCTTCCTGCACGCCGCCGCTGTCGGTCAGCACGAGTTCGGAGGCGGCAAGCAGGCGGACGAAATGCGGATAATCGAGCGGGTCGATCAGCGCCACATTGTCGAAGGTGCCGAGGATCGGCTCCATCGCGCTGCGGACATGCGGGTTCGGATGGACCGGAAAGACGACCGCGATATCGCTCCGCGCCGCGATGGCGGCAATCGCTTCGGCGATGGCTTTCATCCCGTCGCCGAAATTTTCGCGCCGGTGGGACGTGACGGCGATGATCCTTTTGCCGGCAAAGCGCGTGACAAGCGGATCGAGCCCCGCGGCGAGGGCCGGTTCCTCGTCGATCCGCGCCCTTGTCGCGAGCAGCGCGTCGATGACTGTGTTGCCGGTGACGTGGATGCGGTGGGCGGGCACATTTTCGCCGCGAAGCGCCGCTGCGGCGGTTTCTGTGGGGGCAAAATGCAGGTCGGCGATGGCGCCGGCGACCTTGCGGTTCACCTCCTCGGGCCAAGGATGATAGATGTTCCCACTTCGCAGTCCGGCCTCGACGTGGCCGACCGGGATTTTGCGGAAATAAGCTGCGAGCGTTGCGGCCATCGTAGTCAATGTGTCGCCATGGACAAGGATGCGGTCGGGTTTTTCGGCGTCGAATGTTTCGCCGAGGCCCGTCACCAGCCGCGCGAGCAGCGCGTCGAGCGTCTGGTTGGGGGTCATCACATCGAGGTCGATATCGGGCGTGATCTGCGCGATTTCCAGCACCTGATCGAGCATTTTGCGATGCTGTGCTGTCACGCAGACGCGCGCTTCAATGCCCGGTTGCGAGCGTAGCGCATGGACAACCGGGAACATCTTGATCGCCTCGGGGCGAGTGCCAAAGACTGTTAATATGCGCTCAGACACTACCAAAATTCCCGTTTTGCGATGATGCGTGCGGCGGGCCGCCACACGCTATCCTTGCCTAAGAAGCCTAGGCTAAAGCAATTGTTATTCCTTTAATTTCTTGTGCGCTAGACGCGTAGCGAACCGGCGATGATCGAATTCGTTGCAAGCTCGTTCAAAGCGATTGATCGCTGGTTTGGACAGATGAACTCGGTTAAAGGGCACCGCGACGATCGGGTTTCCGATTCATTTGGCGTTTTCGAAGCAAGGTTTACATCGATTTATGGGAATTTTCTCCCGGTTTTTGAGGGGGTCAGACTCGGCTCGGATCGAACGAACGCTTCCGCCGGGCGTGCTGGTGTATGCGGTCGGCGACATTCATGGCCGCGACGATCTGTTCGCCCAGTTGCTGGACAGGATCGACCGCGACCGGGGCGAGCGGCCGCATGAGCAATGCATCCTGATTCTGCTGGGCGATCTGGTCGACCGTGGACCGGATTCGAACCAAGTAGTCGAACGCGCGCTGTCGCTGTCGTCGCGCTTCGACCGGGTCCATCATCTGATCGGCAATCACGAGGAATGCATGCTCGGCGCATTGACTGGCGATATTAGCGCGCTGCGCTATTTTTCGCGGATCGGCGGCGATGCCACCATTCGCAGCTATATCAACGACGACACGCGCTATGGTGACGCATCTTTCGAGGAGCTGGCCGAACTGTTCCCAGCCCACGTTCCTGCTGCGCATATCGCGTTTCTAAAACGCGGCGAGGACATGGTACGTTATGGCGACTATGCCTTTGTCCATGCTGGGGTTCGGCCCGGCGTGCCGCTGGAAAGCCAGAAACCATCCGACCTGCGCTGGATTCGCGACGATTTCCTGTCGACGTCGACCGATTTCGGGGCCTTGGTCGTCCATGGCCACACGATCAGCGATCAGGTCGAAATGCGGCCGAACCGGATCGGGATCGATACCGGCGCCTATTGCAGCGGCGCATTGACGGCGCTTGGCCTGGAAGGGACCGATCGATGGGTGTTGCAGGCTTATTGCTAGATCCAGCCGCGACTGCTAGAGACCCGCTCCTTCCAATCATTAAAGTCTTACCATGGCCCATTCGAAGTCTGGCGCGCGCAGAAAAAAGGCGCGCCTTGAGTTTTTGACGCAGAGATTTAGCGCATTTTCCGGTCCGTCGGCTGACCGTTCGCAAGCGCGCGTCTATTGGGCGCTGATCGGCTTCTTGATCTTGGTCTTTCTGACCGGCGGGGCGTCACGTTCCGATGTCCAGTCACTGTTGATTTTGCGTCCTCTGGCGGTTGTTTTCTGCGGCTTCGCGCTTTTGTCGATTACGATGGAGCAGATTCGGACTTATCGCTTTTTCTTTTTGATGGCGGGCCTGATCTTCATTCTTGTGGGTATCCACCTGATTCCGCTGCCACCCGCAATCTGGCAGGCGCTGCCGGGGCGCGAAGTCATCATCGAAATCGACAATGCGGTGGGCAACAAGGATATATGGCGACCGATCACGATGGCCCCGAGCGCGGGGGCCAACGCATTTTTCTCGCTCTTTGTTCCACTAGCTGTTCTTTTGCTGATTGTGCAGTTGGACGGCGCGCGGCTGCAGCGTCTGGCGACGCCGATCCTGATCCTGGGTGCGATCAGCGGCGTCATCGGGATTTTCCAGGTTGCGGGTGACGCGCGCGGGCCGCTCTATTTCTATCGCATAACGAATCCGGGGGCGGCAGTTGGTTTCTTCTCCAACCGCAATCACCAGGCAATTCTGCTGCTGACGATGTTTCCGATCATTGCGTTCTTCGCTTCAAAATCGATGAAGACAGAAAATGCGATCAAGCTGCGACGCGCCGTCGCGGTCGGTATTGTCGCGTTGCTGATACCGCTTATCCTTGTCACCGGATCGCGGCTCGGTCTTTTATTGGGCCTGATTTCATTGACTTGCAGTTGGTTCATCTATCGCAAGCCAGAGGCAACGGGCGTGCGGAAGCGGACAGAGCGCAAAAATTATACCTTGGCGATAATGGCATCGCTAGGCGTCATGCTGCTGGCTTTGGTCACCGTCTTGGCGTCGCGGGCCGAGGCATTGCAGCGTCTTCTTGGCACCAATTTCGCTGAGGAAGCGCGCGTAGGCGCTTGGGGTATCACGTCGCAGATCGCATGGAAAAACATGCCTCTGGGGAGCGGCGCGGGGTCGTTCGTGGAATTGTATCGCATGGTCGAACCCGTCGCCAGCTTGACCCCGGTTTATTTCAATCATGCGCACAACGACTGGCTGGAAGTCTGGATGACCTTCGGAGTCCCGGGGGTCGCATTGATCGCACTGGCTGGCGCCGGCTATGTCGCCGCCGCGTGGAAATTGTTTACAAGTCGTACAACGGGGCCGAGTTCGACAACCCTGCTTGCGCAGACGGGGGCCGCCATTATTTTATTCTTCGCCCTTAGCAGCATTGTGGATTATCCGCTGCGGACGCCGTCGCTGGCGTGCCTATTCGTTGTCGCCTGCTGCTGGATGCGCTTTGGTTTGGGCGGCCATTCGATATCCGCTGGCAACAGTCGCGGTGTTTAGCTATCGCGAATTGAAACGGGTTCCGGAGAGCAAATCCTTCGGGCCGGCGCGTTGAGGAGTTGGGTTTTGTATAAAGGACTTTACACCGGCGTGCTGCTTGCCTGTGCGTTGAGTGGCTGTGCTAGCATGTCCGCCAGCAAAGTTGGCGGTAGCCCGGAGTTGCGGGTGCTGGACCAGGCGAGCCTGCCCGAACCCATGGCAAGCGACTATCGTGCCAGCCCGCGCCCTTATGCTTTGGGCGCGTTCGACAAGTTGCGGATCGATGTTGTTGGCCTTCCCGAACTGTCGCTGGAAGAGGTGCAGGCGGACGCAGGCGGCAATATCTCGGTGCCGCTGGCGGGGACGATTCAAATCGGTGGCATGACCGCCGACGAGGTCTCGCAGGAAGTCGCAAGCCGTCTGCGTGCTGCGCATGTGCGCGACCCAAAAGTGGCGGTGAACCTTCGAGAGACCAACAGCCAAGTCGTGACGATCGAGGGCGAGGTTGACCGACCCGGACAATATCCCGCGCTCGGTAATATGACGTTGCTCTCGCTCGTGGCAAAGGCCGAAGGAACGAGCGAGTTCGCGCGCTTGGACGAGGTCATCATCTTCCGCACGGTCGATAATCAGCGCTATGCCGCGCTATATAATCTGGCAGCCATCCGGCGTGGCGCATATGTCGATCCGGCGGTTTTCGCCAATGATGTGGTCGTGGTCGGCGATAGCCCGCAACGGCGTCTCTTCCGCGACCTATTGCAGGTCGTTCCGCTGATCACAACGCCGCTTGTTATCGCCTTGCAGAGTGGCAACAATTAGTCGCCTCGCGCTTTCACTCATTTGAATTTGGATACCACGGCCATGCTAGTATATCGGTCCACCGAGACGGATGATCAGACTCTACGCGAGAATCCGAGTTCGAAAGAGGAACCGGGGCGTGACATTCCGCCGTTGTTGCTGGCATATTGGCAGATCGTGCTGCGTTGGAAATGGCTGATTGCCGCGATCATCGTCGCATCGGTCATTGCTGGGTTGATTCTGTCGCTGCTGATGACGCCACAATATCGTGCTACCGCACGTATGGAGGTTAGCCGCGAGCAGAAGAATGTGACGAATGTTCAAGGGTTAGAGGGCGCCGACGCGGGTCAGAATCTGGAATTTTATAACACGCAATGGGCCCTGCTTGAAGCCCGGTCGCTGGCCGAACGGGTAGCGCGTGAGCTCAGGCTGGCGGACAAACCCGAATTTTTCATCGCGCACGGCGAGACGCCCGAAGGAGATGATGAAACAGCTGGGGCCGGATCGCCGATGAGGTCGACGACGTTGCGACACAAGCGTGAAGCACAGGCGGTAGATTTGCTCCTTGATCACATCGCGATCTCGCCGATCCGTGGATCTGCGTTGGTCGATGTCGGCTATGTCAGTGCATCGCCGCACTTGTCGGCCCAAGTTGCAAATAGTTGGACGCAGCAGTTCATCCTGCAAAGCATGGACCGCCGATTTTCATCGACGTCCGACGCGCGAACTTTTCTGGAAGGACGTCTGGGGGAATTGAGGGCGCGCCTAGAAAATTCAGAGCGCGAGGCGGTCAATTTCGCGGCGGACAAGGGTATTGTGCAAATCAGCAGGAGCTCCGACAACGGCGCATCTGGCGGCGATGTGACGCTGGCCAGTATGGATCTGACATTGCTGAACACCGAATTGGTAAAGGCCACCGCGCAGCGCGTGGCTGCCGAAAGCCGGCTGAATTCCGGCGGCCGGACGGCGACGGCGGAATCGCTTGGCAGTCAAGCGCTTGCGTCGATGCGGACGAAGCGGGCCGAAGCCGCGGCGGACTATGCCAAGATTCTGGTCCAGTTCGATCCTGAGTATCCGGCAGCGGTGGCGCTAAAGCGACAGATGGACGCTCTGGATCAGAGCATCTCGCGCGAGGAAACACGGATTTCGGGCACACGCACCGGCGAATATCGTGAAGCGGTGCAGCGCGAAAACAAGCTCCGCGAGCGGGTCGAAAGCTTGAAAGGGCGGCTGGCAGATCAGGAACGCAATGGCATCCAATATCAGATCTATATGCGAGAAGCCGACACCAACCGCCAGCTTTATGAAGCTCTGCTGCAGCGCTATAAGGAAATCGGCGTAGCCGGCGTATCCGCGAACAACATCGCAATCATCGATACCGCGAAGCCGTCGACGATTCCCTCATCGCCCAATCTCCCGCTGAATCTCGCCTTGGCGCTGATCGCGGGCATCGGCCTTGCCGGCCTTGCTACGCTCGTTTTGAACCAGATCGACGAAGGTCTTCGCAATCCGGCGGACGTGAACCGCGCGCTTCAACTGCCGTTGCTCGGGAGTGTCCCCGACGTCGAGGATGGATCGGCGATCAACTTGTTGCGCGATCCGAAAACGGCGCTTTCGGAAGCTTATTTCAGCATTCAGTCGAATATCGCCTTTTCGACCGATCATGGTGTTCCACGCTCGCTGATGGTCACCAGCACGCGGCCCGCAGAAGGCAAGAGCACGACCAGTTTCGCGCTGGCAACGATTCTAGCGCGTTCGGGTCGCCGCGTGTTGCTGATCGATGCCGACATGCGCTCGCCGTCGCTTGCTGGATTCGTCGGTCTTTCGAACGAGCATGGACTCAGCAATTATCTTGCCGGCGAAGATGGCTGGCAGAAACTGGTCCATGACAATGGCGCTGGCATTCCGGCCTATATGGTGGCCGGCCCGACGCCCCCGAGCGCAGCGGAACTCTTGTCGAGCGACCGCCTGTCAAACCTCATCGGGACGTTGGGGCAGCATTTCGACCATATCGTCATCGATTCACCCCCGATCCTCGGCTTGGCCGACGCGCCGCTGCTCTCGCGCGCGGTGGAAGGTGTGGTCTTCGTTGTCGAGGCGGACGGTGTCCCCGTGCGCGGTATCCGCTCGGCCCTCGCGCGGCTTCGCGCGGCCCAGAGTCGCATTTTCGGCGTTGTCCTTACGAAGCTGCATCAGCGTCATGCGGGCTACGGCTATGGCTATGGCTATGGCTTTAACTATGGCCAGGACGAGGATGAAGCCAAGCCGGCTTGAAACCCGGCGAAGGTCGTCCGTCAAAACCAACAAAGCACCCGGTTTCCGGACTTTCGTCCGATTGCGGCGACGTGCAGGAAGATGCAACGGGCTACGGTGGCAGAAAGCCTTCGTCAACGACATGCCTGCGTGGGACGCATTTTCCGCACGGGGCGTCGCTCGACCGTTTGCCAATGATGCGCTAACGATATCTCGATCAGCGCGGTAACTAGAATTGCTGCGGGCGAGGGAGCCTTGGCGGAGATGCGCTGCGCAGAGCAGATTTCACCGACGGAAGCTTGCCATGCAAAAGCCACGCATGGATGAATCGCCGACAAAGCATGGCATCAGGCTTCACGAGCAATTCAATATCCGCGCCCGCGATGAAGGGCGCCGCAAAGCAAAGACGCGTCGTGCGCTACCCGTTTGGCGGTGACCGGCTCGCGGTCAAGTGTATCAAAGGCATGCGGGCTCTTTCGGGCTCTCGCAATGCTCCACAGATCGGCGTTTCCGCAGGGAGGCCTAACCAAACTCCTTATCTTAAATCAAGTAGCCGGTTCCGTAGGCAAGGACATTCTGAATGAAGTCCAAACTCTTATATGAAAGATACGCCATAATCACGATCACGGCTGGATGGTTCGTCTTCCCTTCGCGTAGAACGAGATAGATAAAAATGCTTATGGCCAGCATGTTTACGCGATCCCCGCCCAGGATGAATGTGGCCACCAAGGGAAATGATAATGTAATCGCCATGTTCAGCCGATCGCTTGTCACCAGTATGGCGACGAGAAGCAACGCCAAGCTTCGCGCCATGTCCGTTATGTCATATGATTGATACTGGCTCACCTTATCAATGATCTGATCACTATATATGATACAGAATAATATGAAGGCAAAAAAAGTTGCAATAAACAATACGAAACTTTTCCAAGACCCGCCTTCTTTTCCCTGAAAGTATTTCACCAATCCGCGATACCTTGGGGGAAGCAGAATCGATACGAAGACAATGAGAATAGAATAATGGCTCAATAGGGCGGCGATGCCACCTGCGGCTCTCAAAAGAGCAGGGGATAAGGCTGCCAGGATTGCAAACATATATCCGTATTTTAATCGCTCGGCTGATGTTAGCAACACTAATACGTAGTAATTCGTAAAGATCAGCGCCGTGAATATAAAACCCGCTTTATATTTTCTCAATAATAGGAATATAGATGTCATCAATATCGAGTTTGATATCGATATTACGATATTTTTATCAAGCAGTGGAGACGTAGTCCACATTAAGAACCCGTATAACGGCTCTGTAGATCCGGTGTACCTGACTTGCGTGTCGGATATCTGCCCAAATGGAGCCGAGCTCAGGGCATTATATAGGGCGATATAAAATTTCTGATCGCCTTCGGTATATAGTTTTAAAATCCATTCAGAGAAAACATACGCTGCCATAAAAATAAGTAGCGCAAAGAAATATGTGGAATAATTTCTATTTTCTGAGCTGGCTCTGATACCGCGATACATACCTTATCCTCATCGCGCTTCTGACTTGGTCCCACGTCCGATGTTGCGCAAATCTCACGGAACCGAGCGGCCCTAGCCGCAACCATAAATGGAGGCAAGCTCGCCGGTCCGTCCGATCATGCTGACCTGCACTTGGGATATTGAGACTTTTGCGGTGTGATAAGTTTGCGCCTGGCTTCGAGATTTGCCGAGGGGGAACTCGCGGTGCGGCCCTGGACTGCTCCCGGTATCGAAGATGATTTGGTTGCGGGTCCGGCGTCAGCGCGTTAGCAATGCTGTCGGCCCGTGGTGCATAGGCCGTCGGCTTGCAAGGGCTCGCCTCATCCGCGAGATACATTCTTTGCAAAGCATGAGGAATTTGGTTGTAGCATGGGAAGGGATGTGGGCGATATAGTGCAGGACATATTGCTATGGGGAGGAAGAAGCCAAGCCCTCATCATCGAAGATATGATAGATCAGTATGAGATTGGATCTGTCAGATCCGTATTTGATCAGACGCTTTCGGACCCATATTATAAATCCAATGGTGTGTTCATCAAATCCACACATGACCTTCGAAAAATTCTGAAGGATTTGAAGCGTTTCGTTGTCTGCATAGGAGGTGAACACGGCTACGCTCGGCACATGACTGCGTGTTTCCTTCGTGCTCAAGGCCTATCTGACTTTCGACTCATCCACGACCGGGCGTTCCTTGATCGAGGCGTTGAGATCGGAAAAGCCATTCAAGTGATGCCGAATGTTGTCGTCCATAAGCGCGTGTATATCGGCGATGATTGTATCCTAAACACATCTTGCACGATCGACCATGAATGCCAAATCGGACATGGCGTGCATATCATGGGGAGCGCCGCGATTGCAGGCAAAGTCACTATCGGTAGCTTTGCGACTATCGGAACCAATGCCACGATCCTGCCTAATCTGAATATCGGCGAAGGAGCCCTCATTGGGGCTGG
This sequence comes from Sphingopyxis sp. Root154, assembly GCF_001427105.1. GTDB lineage: Bacteria > Pseudomonadota > Alphaproteobacteria > Sphingomonadales > Sphingomonadaceae > Sphingopyxis. The sequence continues at coordinate 60,605 of NZ_LMGI01000001.1, read as the reverse complement.
CGCAGTTGTTACGAAGGATGTGCCGCCACATGCTATTTGTGTTGGCGTCCCGGCCCGGTCGCAAGGTACATGTATACCGCAATTTATGGACTCTCCGCTTCGCGAGATATTCAGCCGAGACGAGTAAGGCTCAGCACAATTGCCCGCGCCGATATCGAAGATATTGCTGCGTCAACGCACCTCCCCAGCCTCGGCGCCCAGCCCAGCATTTTTGCCTGGCGACTTGGCTTGCAATGCAAAACACAGGCCTGTGGATACGGCATATACTATGATTTGCGGGGTGGACAGATTGCGCTGATTCAGCCAGTAGGTCGCCGACCGTAAACCTGTTTTAGGTAAGTTGTGAAACCTCCCGACCGATTGGGGGGGGGGCGGGCCTCGTCGCTCGGCACGAGGCGGACGAATATCATTGAGGAGTATGCGATTTGCATCGCAAGGGAATAGTTTTGGCCGGGGGCTCCGGAACGCGCCTGTATCCGGCGACTCTGGGTGTGAGCAAGCAACTGCTGCCCGTTTATGACAAACCGATGATCTATTATCCGCTGTCGGTCCTGATGCTCGCCGGCATTCGGGATATATTGATCATCACGACGCCGGATGATCAGTGGAATTATCAGCGCGTGCTGGGCGATGGGTCGCAGTTCGGCATCCGCCTGAAATATGAGATACAGCCCACACCAGCGGGATTGGCGCAAGCTTTCATTATCGGCGAGCGCTTTATCGACGGTTCCCCGGTCGCGCTGGTCCTTGGTGACAATATTTTTTATGGGCAGGGCCTGCGCCAGCTCGTCGAGGCCGCGGCAGATGATACGTCCGGCGCCACAGTTTTTGCCTATCAGGTCAAGGATCCCAGGCAATTCGGCGTCATCGAGTTCGACGAGAACCGGCGTGCATTGTCAATTGAAGAAAAGCCAGTCCACCCTCGCAGCCATTTCGCTGCAACCGGTCTGTATTTTTTTGACGGCGAGGTTGCCGAGGCCTCACGCGGCGTGACGCCGAGTGCACGTGGCGAACTGGAGATCACGAGCGTTTTGCAAGCGTATCTCGATCGACAGGAACTCAAGGTCAGCTTGCTTGGACGTGGTTTCGCCTGGCTCGATACGGGAACCCATTCGGATCTGCTTGCTGCAGCCAATTTCGTCGAAACCGTCCAAATCCGCCAAGGCGCCATGATCGCCTGTCTGGAAGAAATTGGGTGGCGTAACGGCTGGCTCGAACTTGCCGAGTTGCGCCGCACGGGGGACACGCTGATCAAGACAGGCTATGGCAAATATCTTCTTGAACTGGCATCGGCGAATGAGCGCTAGACTGCAATTCGATCTCCGTCTCTTTACGTGGCTTATTCCATATGCTGACTATACCGTTCAATAGACCGTCTGTCGGTAAACGCGAACTCGACTATATTGGTGAGTGCCTGGCGGGCGGCAAACATTCAGGCGATGGCCCGTTTACCAAACGCTGCAACGAAGCGTTTCGAACGCTTGGGCTCGGCAATATATTGCTGACGACCTCCTGCACCGACGCACTGGAAATGGCGGCGATCCTTCTGGGCATCGGGCCCGGCGACGAAGTGATTCTGCCGTCTTTCACCTTCGTTTCCAGCGCGAACGCCTTCGCGCTCCGCGGCGCGACGCTGCGCTTTGCCGATAGCGAGATAGGCAACCCCAACATTGCGCCAGATGCGATTGAGGCGTTGATAACGCCCCGAACGAAGGCGATTGTCGTTGTGCATTATGCGGGCGTGGCCTGCGACATGGATCGAATTGAGGAGATTGCGAAACGGCATGGCATCGCAATTGTGGAGGATGCCGCGCAAGCTATCGATTCTTACCATCGCGGTCGGCCGTTGGGCACGATCGGAGCGATAGGCACGATGTCTTTCCATGAGACGAAAAATATCAGCGCCGGTGAAGGCGGGCTGATCATGATCCGTGACGAAGCTCTGTATCATCGCGCCGAGATCGTTCGAGAAAAAGGGACCAATCGCTCTGCTTTTTTTCGGGGAGAGGTTGATAAATACGGGTGGGTCGATCTCGGCTCTTCGTTCCTGCCTTCCGACATTTTGGCGGCTTATCTGCTCGCGCAAGTCGAACGACTGCCCGAGATTCAAGGTCGTCGTTGCGCCATCTGGAACCGCTATGATCAGGCCCTTTCCTCGAAATTGAGCGCTTATGGCGTTCGCACTGCGGTGTTGCCAGAATGGGCAACCAATAATGCGCACATGTTTTACCTGCTCTTCGAAAATCTGCAGCAGCGACAACGGGTGATCGACGGACTGCGGGCATCGGGGATCACTGCGGCATCGCACTATATTTCGCTGCACAGTAGCCCCTTCTTCCATCAGTTCCATGACGGCCGTCCACTGCCCAACAGTGACCGGTTTACGGACACCATTTTGCGCCTGCCGATGTTTGCCGACCTGGCCGATGACGATGTGGACCTGATTTCTGATCGAGTGCTCGAATTGTTGGAGAAATGAGCCGTCGTTGGCTCCAAGGCGCAGCGCAGTATAAACGGCTCGCAGCACCGGCAGCCGCAGTGATCGCTCATGGCCTCCGGATGACGGTCAATCTGATCGTCATCAAGTTCATTGCTGTCGCGATGGGCCCGGCGGGATTGGGCATGCTCGGCAACCTCATGAGCGCGACCACGATGGTGGCCCTGTTTTCCGGCGGCGGCATCCTCAATGGCATCACCAAATATGTCGCTGAGTATAATTCGCGGCCCGACCGGCTGCGTCAATTCTTGCAGGGCGCAGCGGCCTATGGGTTCTCCGCCAGCATCATCATATTGCTGATCAGCTTCATCGCGGCGCGGCCATTATCTCTTGCGCTGTTCGGCACCAACGACATGGCATGGCTCATCCCGATACTCGGGATCGCGCACCTGCTGTGCTTCATTGGCAATGCTATCATCGCAATAATTAACGGCAAGCAGCAGCCGTTCTACTTCGCGCTGATCACGGGCACGGGTTATCTCTCCATCATCCCTATTGCTTTTTTGCTGATCAAATTCGGCGGGATGTCCGGCGCCGCGATTGCATTGGTTGGCGTGATCGTATCGACAGCCATTCCAGCCGTTGTCGTGGGCGCGCGTAACGGTCTAATCTCGATGCTCCGGCCGCGCTTTCACAGCGAAGATTCCAAGCGCCTTTTTCGTTTTACGTGCATCGCTATCGTATCGGCCGCGGCTTTTCCCCTCACGGAAATACTCATTCGCACACATTTGGCAGGCCATCTCGGTGTCGAAAGCACGGGCATTTGGCAGGCGATGACGCGACTTTCAGGCGCGATCCTGGGGTTTTTCACAGTGTATCTCGCTACGAGCCACATGCCGCGGCTCTCTGCCATCAGTGATAATAAGGAAGCGGCCAAAGCGGTCGTTCATGCGCTTTCGGTGATCGGCCCAGCGTTCGCGTGCTGCGCGCTGCTGATCTATCTCATGCGATCGATCATCGTACCTTTGCTTTTCTCGTCTTCGTTCGGCCCATTGGAGGAGATAATCGGATGGCAATTGATCGGAGATCTGCTGAGGGTTTGTTCCTACGTCGTAAGCTTTCTGGTCGTGGCAAAGGCGGCTCTCAAGATGCATATCATCGGTGAGCTGACGCAGTGCGTTTTATATCTCGGCTTCGCACTGGGCGCCGTTCGGATGGGCTTCGGCTTGCAGGAAGTCGCGCAAGCTTATGCACTGACATACGCGATATATTTCGTTCTAACGCTGTTGGCTCTCAAAAGGTATGCAACACGGTGATATTTCTCGCGAATATTCTGGAAATGAATGGTGGAACAACATTTCTGGTCCGGATCTGCGAAGCACTCAAAGCGCAGGGCCAGCCCTGCGCCGTGCTCGTGTTGAGGCCCGGCGGGGATCCGATATTGTCGGAGAAGCTGGCTGGCCATGCCCGCATATTCCACCTTAGCGATTTTCTGCCTGACCGTGGCTATGTCATGCGGAAGCATTTCGGAGCCTTCGCACCGATTGCCTGGCAGCGTTTATCCGATGCTCTCGCTCCGTTCGGGAATATATTGCATGCGATGGGCGGGTTCGGCCTGATTGTCGGTGCACGCCTTGCCGCCTACGACCCGAGCTTTCGCGTTACTGCCGGAATATATCATCAGAACGAATTTCTCTACGAAGGGCATTCCCTTTTTTCCAATCAACTTCTTGATTTATTTCGCAAGATTCCGACGAACAATATCGTTTTTTTCAATGAATCAAGTCGGGACAACTACATCCAGTTCCACGCGTCTTCAGAATATGAAAATTCCACGATCACTCCCATCGGCGTGGCGTTGAGTCCTGTCATCAAGGCAGCGCATACCCATGGCAGCAGAAAGATCATATCTGTCGGGAATCTTTTTAACTTCAAGACTTACAACGCTCATATCATTCGCATGCTCCCCAAACTCAGGGAAGAATTCGAAGGCGTTACATATCATCTCTATGGTGCCGGCGACCAGCGCAAGATGCTTGAGGCGCTGGCGGACGAATTGCATGTTTCCGACATCGTGTTCTTCCAAGGGCGAATTGCCTATCATCAGCTCAGTGCCTTGTGGGCGGAAGCAGATTTGTTCGTCGGAAGTGGGACGGCTTTGATAGAGGCGGCCGCCGCAAGGGTTCCGGCGTTGGTCGGCATCGAATCGATTCAGGAACCGCTGACCTACGGCTTCCTGTCTGACGTCCAGGGATATTCGTATAATGAGCTCATCCCTGATCGGCCGATGACACCGATGCTAGCGTGCATACAGCGCATCTTTAGAGACGATGATGAATGGGAATCCGTCGCGGCAGCCTGTTTTGCCAAGGCGCAGGAATTTTCGGTTCAACGGACTGCTACAGATTTTATCCAATTGGCAGACAAGGCCGAAACCACGCCAAAACTGATCACGACCGCGGAAACCCTGCGCATGCTGGCCGGTCTGCCGTTACTGGCTTTACGCGATAAACTGGTTCCCGAAACCGCATTTATGAACAGACGGAACCAGTCTTTTCAACCCGATCGATCTGCTATCGGGACGGGACCCCGTACCGTGGCCTAAAGGGATTTTGGATTGCGAAAGGGGGACGGGGTGGCTGGTCGCCGCTAAGCTGCTAAGCCGCGGCGCTCGTCAGCCTCATGCTTAGCAATGATATCACGCCACCATGTTTCGTTGGATAGATACCAGGCAACGGTTTTCTCGATGCCGGTATCGAAGGTTTCAGCAGGTTCCCACCCCAACTCATCGGAGATTCGCGACGCGTCGATCGCATAGCGCATATCGTGGCCCGGCCGGTCCGCTACAAAGCTTATCTGCTCCGCATAGCTCCGTCCATCGCCGCGGGGGCGGAAGCGGTCCAGAATGCTGCAGATAGTCCGAACCACCTCGATATTCTGTTTCTCGTTATTGCCGCCGATATTATAGGTGCGGAGCGGCACGCCTCGTTCGAATACGGCCTGAAGCGCGCGCGCATGATCATCGACGTACAGCCAATCGCGTACCTGCTCCCCCCGGCCATAGACGGGGAGGGGTTTGCCCGAAAGCGCCCTCGCGATAATCAACGGAATGAGCTTTTCGGGAAAATGAAACGGACCGTAGTTGTTCGAGCAGTTGGTCACGAGCACGGGCAACCCATAGGTGTGTCCCCACGCGCGCACGAGGTGATCCGACCCGGCCTTGGATGCCGAATATGGCGAGCGCGGATCATATGGCGTGTCTTCGGTGAAAAGACCCTCGGCTCCAAGTGAGCCATAAACCTCGTCCGTCGAAATGTGATGAAAGCGAAACGCCTGTTTTTCAGCGTCATCGAGGGTTCGCCAATAGGCATGAGCGGCCCTCAGCATGGTGAAGGTTCCGACAATATTCGTCTGGATGAACGCCTGAGGACCGTCGATCGACCGATCCACGTGACTTTCAGCAGCGAGATGAGTGATGACATGTGGAGAGTTGGCGCCAAGCGCGCGCGTCACCGCATAATCGTCGCAAACGTCACCCTGCAAAAAGGTGTAGCGCGGATTGTCGGCAACGGACTCGACCGTCGACAATGTACCGGCGTAGGTCAGCTTGTCGAAATTGAGCACCTCATGATTGGTGTTCTCAATCAGGTGCCTGATCAGAGCCGACCCGATAAAACCGGCGCCCCCTGTGATGAATATACGCATAAACTTACCCTTAACGGCGCCCGATGCTCGGCGCAATAACGAGCATCCTCATATCGGGCGCTTTATCTCGAGAATCCCCGGCGCCCAACGGTCATGTCGAACTAGGGCGCGATCGTGATGGCGCTGGTAAGGGCGTTGCTACCGTTCAACGCATCGGCGTGCATGGTAATGCACGAATATATCCGATCTGCAGGTCCGTAATTCGGGACCGAGACGGTCGCATATCCTGACAGGGCTAACACATAGTCGTTGCCAAGCCGCTTTGCAGCGAGAACAGGATTGGTGAAATGCCGCTGGGTTCGAGCGCCGAGTTTGTCAATCGGCAGGCCGCCGGGGATTGCCAGAAAGCTCTTGAGCGCGAAGTCGCAATAGACGTCGTTCACTCTGTTGGCTGTGGTCACACCCTCGGACGCCGTCATCGCCACGAAATCGATGACAGCGAGCGATGTTCCGATAACCTGTCCACCCCCGGTGCGATGCTGCATCATCACGCGGATTTCTCCCTGCGTCGGGCGATACGCATCGACCACATTGTTGAGCATGTCGTCCACACTGATCTTGGCGATAGTGTAGACACCGGCGCGCAGTTCCTTCGCCGCAAGATATATCCGGGCATCGCTTATTGTCGTACGCCGCGCGCTTTGCGGAGACATGGGCGCCCGCGCATTTTTCAGCAGGCGTGACTCTGTTCCGCCGTTTCCTTCAAAGTCGACGACACGCCCCGGTGTGATAAGGTTCGCGCCAGTAGTCCAGCAGTTCCTCAGACTGGGCGGAGCGGCGATGGTCCCCGGTTGATTTCGTTCATCGTCCCAGCGAATAGCGCGATAATCGGGGTCGGCAATCTGAGTAGACGAGGGCTGAAACTGGAGCGATGCGAGGGAAACGCCCGAACTCGGAGCCGAACCGCGCTTGAACCATATTTCACATCTGGCCATGACCGCGTCCCCAATGGCATTGGTTTCGCCATAATAGCCTTCAAAAAGGCCGCCTACGACCTTTCCCAGCACCAATGCGCAGCCGCCGTCCTGAAAGCGGATATCCTTCCAGCGTATCGAAATAACAGCGGGATCGGCGGTCACGCTGTCAACATAAATGCCCCCGTCGCAATTCGTCCCGCCGAGATTATCGAAGGAGAGGTCGAATCCCACCTTTGCATCGACCCAGCGCCGAACATTGGAAAACTGGCAATTCGACATGCCTAGCGACTGGATATAGCCATTTGGATAGTCCGCGCCCTTTGCCCGAAATGATTTAACCACCGTGTCGAGCTGAGCGAAGCTGGCTTGCGAAAGCCGCAGATCATAAATGCGGTCGCCGTTGAACAACACGCTGGGGTGGTCTTGGGTCCAGTTGCCGCCGACCACGAAGATCTTGCCGGTGTACAGATTGTCACCGCTTTCCGGGGCGGCTTTGGCGGCGGCAGACGTAAAAATCGCCTCAGGCACCCCTCCGACCGAGGGGCTGTTCGCAACGATGGTTGCGCCTCCGCAGAACAGAAACATCGATACCCGGTCATATAGCGTCTGGTTGGGAAGGCCGATAACGCTTGCCAGTCGATAGCGGCTCGTCGCTAGCAATTGGACTGTGCGGCTGATTCTGAACGCTCGTTCGAAATAGGGGGCGTCATCGCCTACGCCATCGACTGGCGCGCCCAACGCGTCGGGTGTGACATAAGGATCGCCAATATAGAGTTTGACCCCGCCCGCGGTCGTCAAATGCTGGTCTGTCGCGGTGGCCGGCGCGACGCGATAGAGATATCCGTTCGCGGTCCGTATCGTCGAGCCAACCGGCAGGGTTGGGCGCGTCGACGCGATTAGGGCTCGTGGATTGGGGGCGACGGCGATCGCCTGTTGTACATCGCCGCCGTCGGTCACCGCGATATGTTGCGCCAGCGCGGGCGCGGCGGATCGCGTGGAGCTCTCGGCTGCACTAGGCTGACCGCTGGAGTCCCATGCGGCCCAGGCGCTGGCCGCTGCCAGCATAGTTCGCCGCTCGATCTTACCATTGCGATAATTCATAATTTCTCCGTCCGTTGCGACCGAAGCCTGCGATCGCTTTAGCTTTGAATGGCGTGTGGGGTTTGGGCGCTGTGGTGTAGAACTTGCCCGATAAGTCCCTCCTGCGATAATAGAAATCCATACCATCGCCTCGTGAGACCAATTTCCAAACGGCAAAATTATCGTCGTTATTGCTTCCTTTTGACCTTGGGCTTCCCTATGCACCGCGCTCGGCGAGCGTGCGAGTCATGACTTTTCGATAGGATCATTTTCGGCGATGACTATGGAACTTCAACAGAAACTTTCTCCAGGCCAAGTCGCCGAATTCTACCATGACGAGTTCGTTCAGGATCAAGCCCGCGATTTCGGAGAACTGGCCAGCCCGCTTGATAATGGTGTCGTCGTCGATATCGGTGGCGGCGTCGGCTATTTTGCAGAGCGCATCCGTGCAGTGTTCGGCTATCCGGTACGGGTAGTCGATATGGACCCTGAATCTGTCGCGCAGTGCATAGCGCGCGCGGTTCCGGCGCAACTGGGCGACGCGCTCACCCCCCCTGTTTCTGGCGATGAGGGTTGCGTCTGCTTCAACCTGATCCTGCATCACCTGGTCGGGAGGGGCGAGACGCGTACCCGCTCGCTGCAAATAGCGGCATTGGCTGCGTGGAATGGCGGAGATACTCCGGTTTTCGTCAATGAATATATATATGAATCCTTTGTCGAAACGGTCAGCGGACGGTTGATCTACGCGATAACCTCCAGCCAGCTGCTGTCGGCGATGGCGGGTTTTGCCGCGCGGTTCATCCCCGCCTTTCGTGCGAATACCTTCGGCGTCGGGGTCCGGTTTCGCGCACATGCTGAGTGGATATCATTGTTTCGCGAGGCTGGGTTCAAGGTCGAGGCCGTCCGGATCGGCGCAGACGAACCGGTGAAGCTCCCGCTGCGACTGCTGTTGATAAAGGCGATCCGGCGCGACAGTTTCATTCTGACGCCCACGCAGGCGGCCTCGTCGATATCGAGAAACTGATCCAGATGTAGAGATGATCGGAGCGGTCGCGAACGAATGTTTCGTGGCCGGAGTATTGGTCCAGCGCGCGGAGAAGCGCTAGGCAGGGCAGCGCCGCATCCGATGCGGCCACATGACGACCACGGAGTATGGAATGACGCGTAACTTGTTTGAAGGCCGCACGCTGCTGGTCACCGGCGGCACGGGCTCGTTCGGCAATGCCGTGCTGCGCCGCTTCCTCGATTCCGAAATCGCCGAAATCCGCATCTTCAGCCGCGACGAGAAGAAGCAGGATGACATGCGCAAGCGCTTCGACAATCCGAAGCTGAAATTCTATATCGGCGACGTCCGTGATTATGGGTCGGTCGTCAATGTCGTTCGCGGGGTCGATTTCATCTTTCACGCGGCGGCGTTGAAGCAAGTTCCATCGTGCGAGTTCCACCCGCTCGAAGCGGTTAAGACCAACGTGCTGGGGACCGAGAATGTCCTCGAGGCGGCAATCAACAACGGCGTGAAGCGCGTCATCTGCCTCAGCACGGACAAGGCGGTCTATCCGATCAACGCGATGGGCATTTCCAAGGCGATGATGGAAAAGGTCGCCGTCGCCAAATCGCGCAGCAGCGACAAGACGATCATCTGTGCGACGCGCTACGGCAATGTCATGGCCTCGCGCGGATCGGTGATTCCGCTGTTCGCCGATCAGATCCGCGCCGGCACACCGATAACCATTACCGACCCGCATATGACGCGCTTCATGATGACGCTCGACGATGCCGTGGAGCTGGTCCTGTACGCGTTTCAGAATGGCAATCCGGGCGACATCTTTGTTCAGAAGGCGCCCGCCGCGACCATCGCGGCGCTGGCCCAGGCGATGTGCAAGCTGATCGGCGTCCCCGAACATCCGATCAACGAGATCGGCACACGTCACGGCGAGAAGCTGTTTGAGGTGCTGCTGAGCCGCGAGGAGATGGCGGCGGCGGAGAATCTGGGTGACTATTTCCGCGTTCCGCCCGATCTTCGCGATCTCAACTATGGCAAATATGTCGAGCAGGGCGAAAAGAAGATTTCGCAGGCCGAGGAATATAATTCGCACAACACGACGCGCCTCGACGCAGAGGGCATGACGGCGCTATTGCTGAAGCTTCCCTTCATGCAGGCAATGGCGCGCGGCGACAGCATCGCGCCCGAGGAGTGACATGAAAATATTGGTGACGGGTGCCAGTGGCTTCATTGGCAAGACATTGCTGGTCCGACTGGCCGAAGAGCAGGGGTTTGAGTTCGATTGTTTCACGCGCGCCGACGACGCGGTATCGTTGTCAGCTAAGGTCGCCGCTGCCGACGCGATCGTCCATCTCGCGGGCGAAAACCGACCCGCCGACCCCGCCGCCTTCATGCAGGTGAACGGCGACCTGACCGCGAGCCTGTGCGACGCGGTGCGCGCGGCGGCGCGCCCCATCCCCTTGCTGTTCGCCTCGTCGATCCAGGCTGAACGCGACAATCCCTATGGCGACAGCAAGCGCGCGGGCGAAGAGGCCATCGCACGTCTGGCCGAGGTGCCGGGGCAGAACTGCACGATCTTTCGGCTACCCAATGTGTTTGGCAAATGGTGCCGGCCCCACTATAATTCGGCCGTCGCGACCTTCTGTCACAACATCGCCCGCGGCGAGGCGATCCGGGTCGACGATCCCGCCGCGCCGCTCACGCTCGTTTATGTCGACGATGTGGTTGAGACGATGCTGGCGACGCTTCGCACCGCGTCGCCGGGACTGCATTGGGGCGCGGTCGACCCGGTCTATCAGACCACCGTGGGCGAAGTCGCCGACCTGATCCGCGCCTTTCACGACAGCCGCGCCACGCTGACGACCGAGCGCGTGGGAACGGGGTTGGTCCGCGCGCTTTATTCGACCTATGTCAGCTATCTGCCGACCGAGGCGTTCAGCTATGCGGTGCCGGTGCATGGTGACGCACGCGGTGTCTTTGTCGAGATGTTGAAGACCCCCGACAGCGGGCAATTCTCCTTCTTCACGGCGCACCCCGGCATCACCCGCGGCGGCCATTATCATCATAGCAAGACCGAAAAATTCCTGGTCATCAAGGGGCGCGCGCGCTTTGGTTTTCGCCACATCCTGACCGACGAGTTTTTCGCGCTGGACACATCGGGCGAAGAACCGCGGATCGTCGAGACAGTCCCCGGCTGGAGCCACGACATCACCAATGTCGGCGACGACGAAATGGTCGTCATGCTGTGGGCGAACGAGATATTCGATCGCGATCGTCCCGACACCATAGCGCGGAGCGTCTGAAGCCATGACCAAGCTGAAGGTAATGACCGTCGTCGGAACGCGGCCCGAAATCATCCGCCTGTCGCGCGTGCTCGCGAAGCTCGATCAATATTGCGATCACACACTGGTCCACACAGGCCAGAACTATGATTATGAACTGAACGGGATTTTCTTCGACGATCTCGGCATCCGCAAGCCCGACCATTTCCTAGAGGCGGCGGGGGCCAGCGGTGCCGAAACGATCGGACGGGTGATCATCGCGGTCGACAAGCTGCTCGAACAAGAACGCCCCGACGCGCTGTTAGTGCTCGGCGACACCAACAGCTGCACCGCGGTCATCCCCGCCAAGCGGCGCAAGGTCCCGACCTTTCACATGGAGGCCGGCAATCGCTGTTTCGACCAGCGCGTGCCCGAGGAGATCAATCGGCGGATCGTCGACCATACTGCCGACATCAACATGACCTACAGCGACATAGCGCGCGAATATCTGCTGCGTGAAGGACTGCCGCCCGACATGGTGATCAAGACCGGCAGCCCAATGTTTGAGGTTCTGAGCCATTATCGCGCGAAGATCGACGGGTCGGACGTTCTCGACCGGCACGGGCTGCGGGCAGGGGAGTATTTCCTGGTCAGCGCCCATCGCGAGGAAAATATCGAACCCGACGCCAGCTTTGGGCGGCTGGTCGAGACGCTGAATGCGGTCGTCGCGAAATTTGGCCTGCCGGTGATCGTGTCGACCCACCCGCGCACGCAAAAACGCATCGACGCCGCGGGCGTGCAGTTCGGCGAGCGGGTTCGCTTGCTGAAGCCGCTCGGTTTTTCTGATTATAACCAGCTGCAAATGTCGGCGCGCGCAGTGCTGTCGGATAGCGGGACGATCAACGAAGAAGCCTCGATCCTCAACTTTCCCGCGCTCAACATCCGCGAAGCGCATGAGCGCCCCGAAGGCATGGAGGAAGCCGCGGCGATGATGGTCGGCCTGTACCCCGCACGCGTACTTCAGGGACTTGATATCCTCGCCGACCAGCCACGCGGCGACGACCGGTTGATCCGGCTTGTCGGCGATTATGCAATGCCCAACGTCTCGGACAAGGTCGTCCGCATCCTCCACAGCTATGTCGATTATGTGAATCGCATCGTGTGGAAGACATATTGATCGCCAGCCCATGCGCGTTGCGATCGTTGCCGATGTCTTTCCGCCGCTCAGGTCGTCGGGCGCCGTGCAGTTGCGCGACCTGTCGCGCGAGTTTGTCCGGCAGGGACATCAAACAACGGTGCTCGTCGCCAGCCCCGACCTGAAGTCCGCCTTTCGCATCGACGAGCAGGATGGCGTCACCATCGCGCGCCTGCGATCACCAAAAACTAAGGATGTCGGTTATGTCCGGCGCATGGCGGGCGAGTTCCTGATGCCGTTCGCGATGAAGCGAAATTATCGCAAGTCGCCGATCGCGGGCCGCCCGTACGATGCCGTCATTTGGTATTCGCCGACGATATTCCTCGGCCCGATCGTTCGCTGGCTGAAACGGCGCAACAATTGTGCCTCCTACCTGATCATTCGCGATATTTTTCCGCAGTGGGCCGCCGATATGGGGCTGATCTCGCGCGGTCCGGCGTTCCAGTTGCTGGACCAAGTGGCGCGCTATCAATATCGCAGTGCAGATGTGATTGGTGTGCAGACGCCGGGCAACCTCAGCTTCTTTGACGATTTTCGCGCGGCGCACTCCGAATGTCAGCTCGAAGTCCTGCAGAACTGGCTGGGCGACGCCCCTGATCGGGGATGCAGCATCGATCTTGAGGCGACGAAACTCGCGGGCCGCCGGATCTTTGTTTACGCCGGCAACATGGGTGTGGCACAGCAGATGGACAAGCTCCTCGATTGCGCCGTTGCGATGCGAGACCGCGATGATATCGGCTTTCTGTTTGTCGGACGCGGCAGCGAGGCGGATCGGCTGAGCCAATTGGCGGCGGAGCGCAGCCCCGACACCATCCTCTTTCACGACGAAATCAGTCCCGACGAGATTCCGGGCCTCTATTCCCAATGCAATGTGGGCCTGATCTGCCTCGACAGCCGGCACCGCACCCACAATATTCCGGGGAAATTCCTGACCTATATGCAAGCAGGCCTGCCGGTTCTCGCCAGCATCAACGACGGCAACGACCTGCAGAAGATGGTCGAAACGCGGAATGTCGGGCGCGTGTCGGTGGCCGCCGACGGCGCCGATCTGCCGGGCCTGGCGAGTGCATTGATCGAGCGCGAGCTTGCCGACCCGGCGATTGCCGATCGTTGCCGCGCCTTGTCGAACGAGCTCTTCTCGGCGCGCGCGGCGGTCGGTCAGATCCTCGACGCGGTGACGCAGCGATGAAGTCGATCGACGAGGAACTGATCGCCGACATTGGCCGGCAGGCGGCGAAGTCGACGCGGCGGCGCCAGCACCATAATCTGCATGCCGATTATAGCGACCCCTGCCAGCGTCTGCTCAATTTTCTGTGGCACGACAGCTATATTCGCCCGCACCGCCATGCCGCCGATCCAAAGGAAGAAACGCTGATTGCCTTGCGGGGCGATATGGGCTGCCTGATCTTCGATGCTGTGGGTGGGATCACCAGTCGCATCCGCCTTGTCGCGGGAGGCGACTGTCCCGCAGTGATCATCGAGCCGGGCGAGTGGCACAGCATTGTGGCGCTCAGCGGATCGGCGGTTTTGCTCGAAACCAAAGCTGGACCGTTTGATCCCGCGGCGGCCAAGGAGCCGGCGCCCTGGGCCGTCGACGAAACGGCACCGGGTGCGGGGGCATATCTGCAGTCGCTGCAGCGACTGTTCGATTAAGAGCCGTTTGCCGGCGATTCCGATTTCGCAGCGGGCGCCGTCTTGATCGACACATTTTTGGCGGGAACAAGCTTCATATCGGTGATCCGCATGGCCGCGTCGACCTGAGTGTCAGCGCCCGAAATATCGATAGTCAGCAATTGGGCCGGGCAGGATGGGTTCACCGCGAACAGGAACTGGTTTTCGCGCGCCTTGATTGTCGTGCTCGACGAACGGTTCCATTGACCTGGTCCTTTGTTGCACAGCAGGTTGACGCTGACCGATCCGCCGCCGTTCATCCCGCTGAGATCGGCTTCGCCGGTCCAGCGATAGGTCCCGGGGCGCAGGAAAAGTAATTTGCGGGCGGCAATGCCGCTGCGACCGGGAATGGCTAAGCCTTCGATGCTGACGTTGCCGTCCTCGACGTCGCCAAATCCCTGAACATCACCGTGGTTCATCGTCTCCCACCCGAAGGGTGGAAAGCTGAAAGTATTGGAGGGACGGCCAAAAGAGATCGACGTAAGTGTTCTGGCGCTTGTGCCGGGCAGTTTCAGATAGAGCAGGCGTGCGTCTTCAATTGGTCCGCGATCAACCAGCGCGCCGAGCAACTCGCTTGCGGTTGGCTCATCGAGTACGCCCGGCGACAGCGGCATCATCTGAATCAAGGTCCGCGACAGAAACTCGGGCCGCTGCAGCCTGACGTTATATTGAATGAATGGCTTCAGCCAAGGCGGCTGATTCCGGACGTAGGGAATGAAGACTTTCCGGAATTCGGCGTCGGCAAGCGCGGTGCCAAGCGCGGCATAGGCCGCATCGCGTGTTTCAGCCTGGGTTCGGATGACGATGTCGATCGCCCGCAGCCCCTCCCGCGGTTTATCGGCCCGCAGATAGTCATCCATCAACCAAAGCTGGCCCGGCGTGTCGCGGTGCGACAGCTTTGCCGACATCTGGACGAACTTGCGTCCCTTCGCGACGTCGCCCGTCGTGGCATAATAGACACCGAGTTGACGCAGCGCGCGCGATGACAATGGTTCGCTGCGCAGGGCTGCGATGCTGTTTGCGCGCGCGATTTTTAGAAAAGCGGTTTTGGTCTTTTTTGCCGCAGCCTTGTCGGTCATGTTCATCAGCGCCTGCGCCGAATCCGGGTCCAGCCGCAAACCGCGCTCCGGCGAAAATTTGCTGAACAGCGTGCTCGCCGAATTGGCCCATGCCGCATAGGTGAGCGAGAGCGTGGCAATTATGATGGCGACGATACGAAGCATGGGAGCCTTTGGATCTAGCGATTGCTGTGGAAAACTATGCCGGAAGAAGCGAGTGTTGTCGCGTCTGGGTGGTTGCCGATTATTTTGCGCCGAAGCCGTTAAAAACGACGGCAATCGTGCGAACGATGATGATGACGTCGATCCAGTACGAAAAATGTTTGACGTAGAAAAAATCATACTGAAGCTTGGTATGAATGTCCTCAAGTTCGGTCACATGGCCTTGATTGACCTGCGCCCAACCGCTGATCCCCGGACGCACGATATGGCGATAGGCGTAAAATGGGATTTTGCTGCCGTACCATTCGGACAGAGGCAAGGCTTCGGGTCGCGGACCGATCCAGCTCATGTCGCCGCACAAGATGTTCCAGACTTGGGGAAGTTCGTCGATTCGGGTTCGGCGCAGCCATTTGCCAGGGCGCGTGATACGTTCGTCGTCGGTGGTCGTCATCGCTGCGCGAACGTCACGGCTCCGGTCGTCCGCCGCGCTGTCAGCGGGACGCATGGTCCGGAATTTGAGCACCTTGAAACGCTTTGCGCGAAAGCCGACGCGGTCCTGGCGGAAAAAGACGGGGCCCGGCGAATCCAGCTTAATAGCAATCACCGCGATTAGGAACACCGGCGCGAGAAGCGGCAGCGCGATGATCGCGCCGATCAGATCTGCCGCGCGTTTCACACCGTGATAGCTGTTGCTGGGGATCAACGAGCCCAGAACATTTTCCGACAAATGGTCGATCTGGACGCGACCGGTCAGCGCTTCCAGAACCTGCTTATAATGAAAGATCGGGACGCCTTCCAACGCGGCCTCGGCCATGCGGCGTTCCCACGCATCATTATGGTCGTAATGTAAATCGGCGACCACAATCGCTGCGGCGGGCAGCGGGGCGTCGGGAGTCGCCCAGACATGCGAATGGCAATCGCGGAGGCGCGTAATCGCCGATGCATGGCCGCCAGGCACGACATAATGAACGGGATTGGCCGACTGTTTCAGCATCGCGGCGATCGCATATTGAACCGCCACCGAACTAGTGAAACACAGAAACAGGATCGCGTTGCTGTATGGTTCGCGTAAAATTAGCAGTGCCGCCACGACGATGCCATAGGCTGAACCAAAGACCGGCAGGATGGTACCGGCATGTGACACCCCCGGATATCGGATCATGCGGGTCAGGACGATGACCCCCGCAATCGCCGCGCCTGCCGACAAGGTAATCGTAAATTGCGCGATGTCGCGCGCCGCCATCGCCGACGGATACAAGACGCCATAGACCAGAAGCGGGACTATCACTCCAAACAGCAGCGTCAGCGCGACTTGCAACGTGCCATGGGCCAAGACCGTCGATCGTGAGGGTGCGTGCGCATGGTTGGACACGACAGAGCTATGTATCAACCCCACCGTCTATCTCCGGACGACAATATTTGCATAGCAAAAGCCAAGGTAAACGTTCCAGCGAGTTTCCGAACAGCTCAACAGGCCTGATGGTCAAGCGCCATCAAGAACCGAGAGCTACGAAAGTTCTTATCGCGCGTTCCTTAGGCCTCACCGGCGTGCGATACAATGGAATTGTAGTCTATTCGGGTGGCATTGAACCGGCCGTTTTCCGGTTTGGCAAGTGACATTCGACCAAGAGGAGATGCCTACGTCGATCGGAGTGGTCGGTGCAATGCTCAGATCGCGCGCGATATCGCCGATGTCGGCAAGCGTCTGATAGACGTCGCCGTCCTGCATCGTCGGCATATTGATCTCGCCCTGCGCCCGTACGCCCGTTAGATCGCGCCGATCAGATCAATCAACTGTTCGGGCGGGTTATTGCTGACATTATAAAAGCGGAGAGGCGTGGCGAACCCGCCCGGCTTGATCTGGCCGTCGTCGCGAGGCGCGTGAATGAGTGCCAGCAGGATGCCGGCGACGATATCGTCGATAGTAAAGTCGTGCCGCATATCGCTCTGATTATCCACGTCGATTGAGCAGCCTTTGAGAAACGTTTCGTTGAATTTCCATGCCGCCGTGTCCGGCGCTGACGTGGATGCCGCGCAAGCCGTCCATTCGTCGTTGTAATCGAGTGCAGCGAGATGCGCCGCGCGAGATCGACAACGTGGATAGAATCGCGCTCCTCGGTGCCATCGCGGGTCGGATACTCGTCGCCGAAAATGGAAAGCTTCGCACGGCGTAGAACCGAAACCTGTGCCCCGTAGGGCACCAGACTACTGAGCGTATCTTGCGGATCTTCGCCGATGCGGCTCGATTCACGCGCGCCCACCGGGTTGAAATATTCGCGCAGCACTGCCGATGCGCTGGGCGTGAGTGGCGATCCAGCCGCGGCTCACCCCTTCAGTCATCGCCTTCGTTAGGCCATAGAGATTAGTCGGCGCAATCGGGTGGCCCTCGTCGAAGGGAAGATATTGCGCTTCGTCATAAATCGTTACGACGATGAAAAGTCGATTCGGCGACAGCTCGCTGCATCCATCGCGCCGGGCAGGTCCATCGTGCCGGTAACGTTGGTCTGATAGCAAAGCAGCGGGACCGCATTGGATTAGCCGACGGCTTTCTGTCCCGCGAATTTTATAGCGTCGGGTTTGAAGGCGAGACACACTTCGGTGGATCGCGGAGGTCGTCGTCGACCTCGACCAAGTCGCGATTGGTGAGTTGGCGAACCCGTGTAAGCGGCACGGGCGAACTGTTGCAATAATTGTCGAAAACGTAAACCTCGTGCCTCGCGCCGAGCCACTGGTCCAGCATGTGTCTGCCGATATAGCCCGCACCGCCGGTTTGAAACCTTCATTACTTTGCTTCTTAGCCGCGTCGCCGCGGATGTTGTTGCGCGTATGCAGCCTGAATGTCGGAAATTGCCGGTTGCCTGTGCTCGCCGCGGGCAATTGTTGGCGCCTAAATCTTGCAATCGCGACGACAAGGCTCGACATAGTGCTATGGATTTTGCGTTCGACAACAGCTTTCACGACCGTATGGAGGGCTTCTACGCCCCCGCCGAAGCCGTGACGCCGTCGGCGCCCGCGCTTCTGACTTTCAATCATCCCTTGGCGGAGCGACTGGGGCTCGAAGTCGACAGCGCCGACATGGCAGAGCTAGTGCGAATATTGTCGGGGCAGGGGCTTCCCGACGGCGCCAACCCGCTCGCGCTTGCCTACGCCGGTCATCAATTCGGGCATTTTTCACCGCAGCTCGGCGACGGCCGCGCGCTGCTTCTGGGCGAAATTATCGCCCCCGACGGCGCGCGCTTCGACATCCAGTTGAAAGGGTCGGGGCCGACCGCCTTCTCGCGCAATGGTGACGGCAAGGCCGCGATCGGCCCCGTGCTGCGTGAATTTCTGGTGTCGGAAGCGATGGCGGCGATGGGCGTCCCGACGACGCGGGCGCTCGCCGCCGTTGCGACTGGGGACCGCGTCCAGCGCGAGCGCGCGCATCCCGGCGCGGTGCTGACCCGCATTGCGAGCAGCCACATCCGCGTCGGCACCTTCCAGTTTTTTGCCGCGCATTTCGGTGCCGATCATGTCGTCCAGCTCGCCGATTACAGCATTCGCCGCCATTTTCCCGACTTGGCCGAAGCCGCCAACCCGTCGCTTGCGCTCCTCGATCGCGTCATCGGCCTGCAATGCGAACTGGTCGCGCAGTGGCTGGGCGTCGGCTTCATTCACGGCGTCATGAACACCGACAATGTCGCGATCAGCGGCGAGACGATCGACTATGGGCCGTGCGCGTTCATGGATCGCTTTGCGGTGAACACGGTGTTTAGCTCGATCGACGCCAACGGCCGCTATGCCTATGGCCGCCAGCCGCAGATATTGCACTGGAACATGGCGCGCTTTGCCGAGGCATTGCTGCCCGCGATCCACCGGGTGTCGCCCGCAGACGTCGACGCGGCAAAGGCATTGGTCGAAGCCATTCCTGTCCGTTTCCGCACGATATGGCATGCCCGGGTTCGGGAAAAGCTGGGACTGGGCGGCGAGGGCACCGACGACGGCGAATTGATCGATACGCTCTTCGACGAACTCGAAGAGCATGGCGTGGATTTCACGTCCTTCTTTCGAGCAATCGCGATGCTCCTGCGCGGCGACGAAGCAATGCTCCAAAGCCTGCTTCCGGCCCGCGATGCAATGGCGCCGTGGATCGCTCAGTGGTGGGAGCGTATCGCGCATGAGACGAAGGGACCGCTCGAACACGCGGACGCAATGGACGCGGTGAACCCGCTCTATATCCCGCGCAATCATCTGGTCGAAGCTGCACTGGACGCGGCGGAGGCAGGCGATCTTGCGCAATGGCTCGAACTGCTTGAGGTCGTTCGACATCCGCATGTCATCCGGCCCGGGTACGAACGGTTCGCCGCGCCAGCCCCGAAAGACGCTGTCCCTTACAAAACCTTCTGCGGCACCTGACCCGCCATGGTTGAGCCGGTGCGCCGCAATTGCTAGGGACGGCGCCACATCGATCAGAGGATAAGTCATTGCCCCCAGAAAATGTGCCGCCTGCGCCCTCCGTCAAAATCACGATCGTCGGCACCGGTTATGTCGGTATTTCCAACGCCATCTTGCTGGCGCAGCGCAATGAGGTGGTGGCGCTCGACATCGATGCGCGCAAGGTTGAGCAGATCAACGCCAAGCAATCGCCGATCGCCGATCCCGAAATCGAGGAGTATCTTTCGAACAAGCCGCTGAACCTGGTCGCAACGACCGACCGCGACGCCGCTTACGCGGGTGCGGACTTCGTCATCGTCGCGACGCCGACCGACTATGATCCTGACACCAACTTCTTCAATACGCGAACCGTCGAGAGCGTTATCGCCGATGCGCTTGTGAAGGCGCCCGACGCACTGATCATCGTTAAATCGACCGTGCCGGTTGGCTTCACCGAGCGGATGCGGGTCGAACATGGCAGCGACGCGATCGTCTTCTCGCCCGAATTCCTGCGCGAAGGTCGCGCGCTCTACGACAATCTCTATCCCTCGCGCATCGTCGTTGGTAACACGCATCAACGCGCCGCCGAGTTCGCGCGCCTGTTGCTCGAAGGATCGCTCAAGCCCGAGGCGACGATATTGCAGACGGGCAATACTGAGGCCGAGGGAATCAAGCTGTTCGCCAACACGTTTCTTGCCATGCGTGTCGCCTTTTTCAACGAGCTCGATACCTATGCCGCCTCGCACGGCCTGGACTCGCGCCAGGTGATCGAAGGCGTGTGTCTCGATCCGCGTATTGGGCAATTCTACAATAATCCGTCCTTCGGCTATGGCGGCTATTGCCTGCCGAAGGACACCAAGCAGATGCTCGCCAATTACAAGGAAGTGCCGCAGAATCTGATCCAGGCGATCGTGTCCTCGAACACGACGCGCAAGGATTTTATCGCATCAGAAATCATCAAGCGGGGCCCGCGCGTCGTCGGCATCCACCGGCTCGCTATGAAGGCGGGATCCGACAATTTCCGCGCCAGCAGCATCTTGGGCGTGATGAAGCGGGTGAAGGCCAAGGGGATCGAGGTGATCGTCTATGAGCCATTGGTCGAAGAGGATCGCCTATTCAACTCGCGCGTCATCCGGGATCTCGGGGCGTTCAAGGCCGAGGCTGATGTCATCATCGCGAACCGAGTGACCGACGAGCTCGCCGACGTCGAGGACAAGGTTTACAGCCGCGACCTGTTCGGCGCCGATTCCTGACTTTTCTCCATCGCCGCAACTCGCCGCATCGTCGGGAACTGTCCCATTGTCGGAGAGTTAGCTTAGCAAATGGGGAGAAACGGGTTGCACAGCCATATCTCGCAAGCCACAAATGTGCGTCGGTGGCGAGCAGATGAAAGAATCTGAATTTTTCAGTGCATCATCATGGCGCCGATCCTCGCAGGTCCGGCGACTGCTGACCGGCGCTACCTCTTTTCTTTGTCTGGCATGGGCCGGCGCCGCAAATGCGCAGCAGGTCGAACCGCCCAAGGTGGTCCGGACCGTCGAGACGAGTCAAGCAGACACGATTGCGGTGCCGTCGCCGCCACCCCCCGATGCGATGCTGCCCGAAGTGGCGCCGATCATCCAGAATGACGAGTTCGAGAAGGCAATCCCGCCGATCAGCGCCGAAGACGACGCCGAACTCGACCGCCCGCTGGAATCGATCGCCGATTTCGAAAAGCGCCAGGCGGCCGAGGCCGCGAATGGTGCGAAACCGGCGGCCGAGGGAAACGCAGAAGCGACGGTCGAGACACAGCCGCCGCAGGTGGATGGCGTTGCCGTGCCGGCGCTGGCCGACGGCGATACCGTCGAAGCGATCGGCGACGCTCCCATAAGCGACAGCGAGCTTGCGGCCCCGCTGCCGCCGCTCGAAAATTTCGATGTCGAACCGGTGCAGTTTGCCGAGGCCGAGAATGACAAGGACAATGTCAGCATCGCCTATACCGTTCAGGTGAACGGCCTCGATGCCGCCGATGACAGCACCGATGTCGACCTCGCCGACCTGTTCGGCGATTTGTCGGCGCTTTATGATGGCGATGGAAAGGCCGATAACGCGGCGATGATCCGCGCGCGCCTCACCGCCGATGGCGAGTTGATGCAGCGCGTGCTGGCGTCCGAAGGCTATTATGATGCGATTGTCGATACGCGTATCGACCGCGGCGAGCGTCAGGAAGGGCAGGAACGCCAGCCCCGGTCGATCACCGCGGTGATCGATGTGAAGCCCGGCAAGCGCTACACGCTGGCGGACATCATCATCAACGCGGCGCCGACGGTCCCGCCGACGCTGATCGCCGACAATTTCCCGCTCGCCGTCGGCGAGCCGATCGTTGCGCAGCGGATACAGGGCGCCGAAGCCGCGATCGCGCTCAAGCTGCCGCAAGAAGGCTATCCCTTTGCCAAGGTCGGGCAGCGCGACATATTGCTCGATGGCGCGACGGGCGACGGCGTCTACACCTTGCCCGTCGATATCGGGAAACGATCGCGCTTTGGCGGGATCGAGACGACGGGCGAACTTGCTTTCGATGCCGAGCATGTCGAGGTGCTCGCGCGCTTCAAGCGCGGCGACCTCTACGACAGCCGCATGGTTGACGACCTTCGACAGGCACTGGTCGCAACCGGGCTGTTCGCGACCGTCGCCGCCGAACCGCAGCCGACGGGCGAAAGCGCGGGCGACGATACCGAATATGTGACGATGCTGGTGACCCAGCAGGCCGGCCCGCCGCGCACGCTGGCCGCCAGCGCAGGCTATGGCACCGGCGAAGGTATCAGGCTCGAAGGCAGCTGGACGCACCGCAACCTGTTCCCACCCGAAGGGGCGCTGACCTTCCGCGGTGTGTTGGGCACGCAGGAGCAGGGGATCGGGGCGACGCTACGCCGCTCGAACGCCGGCCGGCGCGACCGTACCATGGAGCTCGTCACCGAGGTCAAACGCAGCAACTATGATGCATTCAATGCGATTACGGGCCGCGTCGGCGTGCGCGTCAGCTATGATTCGACGCCGATCTGGCAGAAGAAATTCACCTATGCCTATGGCGCCGAGCTGATCGCGACGCGCGAGGATGATTATGATTTCACGACGGGTGCGCGGTCCTACGACTTCTACACCATCCTCGGGTTGACCGGGCAAGTCGGGATGGACCGCACCGACAGCCTGCTCGATCCGACGAAGGGCTTTCGCATCACGAGCCTGATCCAGCCCGAAGGTTCGCTCGCGGGAAGCTTCTCGCCCTATGCGCGCCTGCGGACCGACGTCAGCGGCTATTACCCGGTGACCGACAGCATCGTCGTCGCGGGGCGGGTGCGCGTCGGGTCTATCCTCGGTGCGGCGCGCGAGAAGTTGGCGCCGTCGCGGCGTTTTTATGCGGGCGGTGGCGGCTCGGTGCGCGGTTTCGGCTATCAGGAACTGGGGCCAAAGGATCCGAACAACGACCCGATCGGCGGCCGCAGCGTCGCCGAGGCGGCGTTCGAGGCACGCTATCGCTTCGGCAATTTCGGCGTCGTCGGCTTTGTCGATGCCGGGCAGGTTTATCGTTCATCGGCGCCGACTTTCCAGAATCTGCGCTTCGGCGCGGGCATCGGCGCGCGTTATTACACCAACTTCGGTCCGATGCGTTTCGACATCGCGACCCCGATCGGGCGCAAGCCGGGTGAGGCGCGCGTCAGCGTATATGTTTCGATCGGGCAGGCCTTCTGATGGCCGACGACGCGCCTTTCGCGGAAGACGGAACCGCACCGGCGAAAGTTTCGCGCTCGTGGCCGCTCACGATATTGCGCTGGATCGGGCTGACGCTGCTCGGGCTTGTGCTGCTGTTTGCGCTGTTCCTCGTCGGGCTCAACAGCGACGCTGGGCGGCGCTTTGTCGTCACCCAGATCGAAAAATATGAATTCGAAAATGGGATGAAGATCGGCATCGGCCGGCTCGACGGGTCGCTCTATGGCCAGATGACGATCCGAGACTTTACCCTGTCGGACCCCAAGGGCGTCTTCCTTGCGTCGCCCGTGGTGAAAGTAGACTGGCGGCCGATCCGCTATCTCGCGAGCCATGTCGACGTCCGATCGGCGACCGCGGCTACGATGACGATGCGCAAGCTGCCTGAGTTCAAGATGGTCCCCGACACCGGCGAGCCGCTGCTCCCCGATCTCGATATCGATGTCGGGCTGGTGCGCGTGGATCGTTTCGTCTTCGAACCGCCAGTGTCGGGCGAGCGTCAGGTCACGAAATTGAACGGCAAGATCGCGATTGCGGACCGCCGCGCGCAGGTCATCGCCGATGTCGAAACGATCGCGGGCGGCGGCGGACAGGGCGATGCGCTGAAACTGGTGCTCGACGCGGTGCCCGAGGCGAACCGGCTCGCGGTCAAGCTCGACGTCACCGCGCCGCAGGGCGGCGTGCTCGCGGCGATGGGCGGCTTCAAGGAAACGCTGACCGCCAAGCTCGACGGGCGCGGCGACTGGAAGGCGTGGAACGGCAATCTGACCGCAAACCTCGGCGCGGCGCCGCTGGCGCGCGTCGCGCTGACCGGGCGCGACGGCACTTTCTCGGCCAAGGGGACGGCGCAGGCTTCACGGCTGCTGACCGGGCCGATGACGGAGTTGTTGGGCACCGAGACCGCGATCGACCTCACCGCTCGGCTTCAAGAACGCAAGGCTGCGATCGACGGGCGGCTTTCTTCCGATGCCGCCCGGCTCGGGATCAGCGGCGGGATCGATCTCGGCAACAGCCGCTACGAAGGGCTGCAACTCGCCGCCAATATCCTTCGTCCAAG
The DNA here is from genome assembly GCF_001427105.1 of Sphingopyxis sp. Root154. Taxonomy (GTDB): domain Bacteria; phylum Pseudomonadota; class Alphaproteobacteria; order Sphingomonadales; family Sphingomonadaceae; genus Sphingopyxis. The sequence goes on along the minus strand of NZ_LMGI01000001.1, from coordinate 35,905 downwards.
CGCGATCGCGCCCGCGGTGCGTGCCAACGGGCTGCGCGCGACGGCGACGCTCGATGGTGCGTTCGCGCTGCCGACGGTAGAATATCGCGCCGATGCCAACAGCCTCGCGTTCAACGACATTGTCGTCGAGGGGCTGAGCCTCGCGGGCAAGGCGCGCGTTGATGCCGACCAGATCGTCATCCCCGTCGCGGGCAGGGCCACGCGCATTCGCGGACTCGATACCGTCGCGGGCGGGACGCTGGTGCAGGTGCGGCTCGACGGCGATCTCGCCTACAGCAATGGCCGCATCCTCAGCGACAATCTGCGCCTGCGCTCACCGCGCATCGATGCGAAGGCGATCATCATCGCCGATTTGAACAAGGGTTTCTACACGGGCGCGATCGATGGGCGGATCAACGATTATCGCATCGAAAGCGTCGGCATCTTCGACATCGACACCGACGCCGACCTGAAAACCGCGCCGCGCGGCGGGTTCGAGATCGTCGGGCGCGTCCGCGCGCGTTCAACCAAGCTGTTCAATTCGGGCGTGCGCGATTTCCTCGGCGGCAATGCGACGGCGTCGAGCGATGTGCGCTATGGCACCGACGGCATGATCCGCTTCGCCAATCTGCGGATGTCGGCGCCGCGGCTGCGGGTCACGGGGGGGCAGGGGAGTTATGCGCCCAACGGCCAGATCCGGCTGACGGCGCGGGCGAACTCGACTGACTATGGTCCCGTCGGGGTTCAGCTTGCGGGGACGATCACCGACCCGCGCGCCGTCGTGACCGCCGCGCGGCCGGGACTCGGCATCGGGCTCGCCAATCTGGTGGCAAAGATCAACGGCGCGAAAAACGGCTATCGCCTCGCGGCAACAGGCGAGACCGATTACGGCCCGCTGTCGGCCGATGTCGTGCTGCTGACCGCGTCGGGACCGCTTACGATCGATGTCGAGCGCGGCGACCTGTCGGGGATCGGGTTCAACGGGCGGCTCGTCAAGAGCGACGCCGGGCCGTTCGTCGGCCAGCTCAACGCGTCGGGACAGGGGCTCGGCGGTCTCGTTCGTCTGACCGCCGCGGGGCAATATCAGGCCGCGGCGATCAACGTCCGCGCCAATGATGTCGTGCTTCCCGGTGCGGCGAAACTCGCGGTCGGCTCGGCGATCGTCGATGCCGATGTGACGCTCTACGACACGCCGCATATCGTCGCCGACATCCAGATCGCCGACACGCAGATCCGCGACTATGACATCGCGGTCGGGCGCGTGAAGATCGACTATCGCGGCGGCAGCGGCAGGGCGCAGGCGCTGGTCGAGGGCACCAGCGGCGTGCCGTTCCGCATCGCCGCCAACGCCGATCTCCAGCCCAAACTCTGGCGCGCGGCGGTGCAAGGGCGCGCGACGGGCATCAATTTCCGCACGACGACGCCCGCGCGCATCATCCCCGGCGCCGACGGCTACGAACTGTTGCCGACGAATATCAGCCTCGGCCGCGGCAGCCGCGCGCGGATTGCGGGGCGCTTCGGCGACGGCATCATGCTCCAGAGCCGGCTCGAACGCGTCAACATGGCGATCCTCAACGCCGTCTATCCTGACATGGGGCTCGGCGGCCGCGCGACGGGCAGCCTCGATTTCGAGCAAGCCAATTCGGACAGCTTCCCGCGCGCCGATGCGCGGCTGACGATCACCGACTTCACCCGCACCACCGCGGCGTCGGTCAGCCAGCCCGTCGACGTCAATTTCGCCGGCAAGCTGCTCGCCGACGGCGGCGAGGCGCGGGCGGTGATGCGCAAGCGCGGCAGCGTCATCGGGCGCCTGCAAGCGTCGCTGCGTCCGCTCGGTGCAGGCGCAGGCACCTGGACCGAACGGTTGACGGCCGCACCGCTCGGCGGCGGCATCCGCTACAATGGCCCAGCCGATACGCTCTATTCCTTCTTCGGCCCCGCGACGCAGCATGTGTCGGGTCCGGTCGCGGTTGCCGCCGATTTCAGCTGCAGCGTGTCCGATCCGTGCTTGCAGGGCGTCGTTCGCGGCAAGGACATGGTCTATGAAAACCAGACCTATGGCACGCGGCTGACCAATATGGTCGTGAACGGCCGCTTCACCGGCAACCGGCTGGAGATCGAACAACTCACCGCCACCGCCGGCGAAGGCACCGTCCAGGCCAAAGGCTATATCAGCCTCGCTTCCGCCGACGGGTATCCGATGAATATTTCGGCGACGCTCGATAATGCGCGCCTCGCCAAGAGCGAGAATATCGCGGCGCGCGCCACGGGCAATCTGACGCTCGAAAAGGTCGCGGGACAGACCGCGCTCCTGTCGGGGAGCCTCCGCCTGCCCGAAACGCGCTATCGCATCATTCGTGAGGGCGCGGCGCAGGTTCCGGTGCTGACCGGGGTGCGACGCAAGCCGCCCGCGGGACGCCAGCGGATCAGCGGCGACGGGCTTGCGGCGGTCGGCGGCAGCCTGTTCGATCTCATCCGTCTCGATATCGCGCTGAAGGCGCCAGACGAAATCTATGTCAGCGGCATGGGGCTCGAATCCGAATGGAAGGCGGACATCGTCCTGCGCGGCACGACGCAGGATCCGCGCGTCACCGGCGAGATCGAACTGGTACGCGGGACGCTCGGCTTTGCGGGGCGCTCGTTCGAGCTTCAGGAGGGCAGGGTAACCTTCCCGACCGGCGAAGCCTTCGACCCGGCGATCCGCCTGCTCGCGAGCGACACGATTGAGACCGTGACGGTGAGCATCAGCGTCACCGGCCGCGCGAGCAATCCGCAGATCGCCTTCTCGAGCGTTCCCGGCCTGCCGCAGGACGAAATCGTGTCGCGCATTCTGTTCGGCGATTCGATCACGACGCTGTCGCCGTTGCAGGCGGTGCAACTCGCCTCGTCGCTCAACACGCTCAGTGGCACCGGTGGCGGATTGAGTCCGCTTGGCTCGCTCCAGTCGGCGACGGGCATCGACCGGCTGCGCGTGCTCGGTCCGGACGATACGGTCGGGCGCGGCGCGGCGCTCGCGGCCGGGCAATATATCACCAAGGACATCTATCTGGAGGTGATCACCGACGCGCGCGGCTATACGGCGACGCAGCTCGAAATCAGCCTGACCCCGGCGCTGTCGCTGCTCAGCCAGGCGGGCGGATCGGGGGGATCGAACCTCAGCATCCGTTATCGCAAGGATTATTGATGCGCGTCGCCGTCCTGCTCGTCCCATTGCTGCTGCTCGCGGCGTGCAAGGACGAGCCGCGTTTCGAGGATCGCTACGACAAGGCCGCGAAGGAGATCGAGGCGCGCGCGAAGGCGATGGACGCTGACATCGCCAAGTCGGACGCCGCCGCCGCATCGGAAGGCTTGCAACCCGCAGCCAAGCCGTCTAACGCGCCCACGTCATCTGGGGAGTAGCCAGCCGTCCTTCTGGACGGGCCACCGTGTCAACATACTCGGCCGAGAGGTCGTGGTGCGGTGGAAGCGGGACACCGCTTGGGCGAGACCAATGGCATCAACCTTCGTCCGGGCCGGGCGGCGGGTTTGATGTCTATTGGAATCGCGAAGCCGCCCGGCCCCGGAGTAACCCATGGAAGCCCTGTTCACCTCGACCGCCGTCGTCGCGCTCGCCGAAATCGGCGACAAGACGCAGCTGCTCGCGATCCTGCTCGCGACGCGGTTCAACCGCCCGGTGCCGATCATTCTCGGCATTTTGTTCGCGACGCTCGCGAACCATGCGCTGGCGGCGCTGCTCGGCGCGCAGGCGGCCGCTTTCCTCGACAGCCCGATCTTCCGCTATGCAATCGGGCTTTCGTTTATCGCGATGGCGGCGTGGACGCTGATCCCCGACAAGTTCGAGGACGATGACGCGCCAAAGCCGCGGTTCGGCGCCTTCCTGACGACGCTCGTCGCCTTCTTCCTTGTCGAGATGGGGGATAAGACACAGGTCGCGACGATCGCGCTCGGCGCGCAATATCATGACGTCGTTTCGGTGACCGCGGGCACCACGCTCGGCATGATGATCGCGAACGTCCCCGCGATCTTCCTCGGCCACGAACTGCTCAAGCGCGTCGACCTGGCGAAGGTTCGCAAGGTCGCTGCGGCCCTGTTCCTCGTGATCGGCCTGTGGGTGCTGGCGCAGACCGCGGGCTGGTTCGGCTAGTCGGCGTTTCGCCCGGCGAGGGTGCGCTCGAAATTCCAACTCGACGAGCACATGGCGTCGAGGTCGCGGTTCGCCGTCCAGCCGAGGTCGCGCGCGGCGCGGTCGGGGCTGGCAAAGCAGCTTGCGACATCGCCGTCGCGGCGCGGCGCGATGCGATAGGGGATGCGCACCCCGTTCACGCGCTCGAACGCCTCGACCATGTCGAGCACCGAATAGCCCTGCCCGGTGCCAAGGTTCCATATCGACAGCGGCTGGTCGGCCTGCGTGATCGCGGCCAGCGATGCGACATGGCCGTCTGCGAGGTCGACGACGTGGATATAGTCGCGCACCCCGGTGCCGTCGGGGGTGTCATAATCATTGCCGAACACCGACAGCTCGTTCAGCCGTCCGGCGGCGACGCGGCTGACGAAGGGCATCAGATTGTTCGGAATGCCGTTCGGATTCTCGCCGATCAGTCCGCTGTCGTGCGCGCCGACCGGGTTGAAATAACGCAGGATCGCAATCCGCCATTCGGGATCGGCGGCGGCGACGTCGGCCAGCATTTCCTCGATCATCAGCTTGGTGCGACCATAGGGATTGGTCGCCGAGGTCGGATGATCCTCGTCGAGCGGCAGATATTGCGGCTGGCCGTAAACCGTGGCGCTCGACGAGAAGACGAGCGTCTTGGCGCCGCAATCGGCCATCGCTTCGAGCAACGACAGCGTGCCGCGGACATTGTTGTCATAATATTTCATCGGCTCTGCGACCGATTCCCCGACCGCCTTCAGGCCCGCGAAATGGATGACGGCCTCGATCGCATGGTCGGTCATGACCCGCCGCAGCGCGTCGCCGTCGCGGATGTCGCCGGTGACGAGCGGAACCGCTTGGCCCGTGATCGCTTCAAGCCGTCCCATGACCGATGGGTCGCTGTTCGACAGATTGTCGAAGCACACCACATGATGGCCCGCCGCCACGAGCGGTGCTGCGACGTGGCTGCCGATGTACCCCGCACCGCCCGTCAGTAGAATATTCATTGCTCGATCATCTCCATGCGCGCGCAGCTGCCGTCGCGGATGGACCTATTCTATCCGCGACACCCTGCCAAATAACCGTCCGTCGGCCATGTGTCGATTTTCGTGTAACCTTCGCTGCGATATCGGCGAACAGGTCATCAAACGCCGTCATCTGCGTAGGGAAGGGATCGCTGTTGCAGCCGCTTCGACCATCCTCATCCCGATGAGCTTCGTCAGGATAAACGCCAAATGAGCATCGACGAACCTTCGCTGTCGCGCCTGATGGCCGCATCGCAGCGGGGGGACCGCGCGGCCTATCGCGCGTTGCTCGGCGATTGCCGCAAATGGCTCACCCGCTATTTCGCGCGGCGGATCGCGCCGCACCATATCGACGATCTGGTGCAGGAGACGCTGGTGTCGATGCACCGCAAGCTTGCCACATGGGACAGCGGGCGCGCCTTCCTGCCATGGCTTGCGGCAATCGCGCGCTATCGCTGGATCGACATGCTCCGCCGTCAGCGCGACGAGGCCGAACTGGGCGACAACGATGCTGCGGTCGGCGCCGAGGACGAGGCGGTGCACGCCAAGCTCAGCATAGATCATCTGCTGACGCTGCTGCCGCCGGGACAGGCGCAGGCGATCACGCTGGTGAAGATCGAGGGCGCCTCGATTGCCGAGGCATCGCAGATTTCGGGACAAAGCGAATCGCTCGTCAAAGTAAATATCCATCGCGGGCTCAAGAAGCTCGCCGAACTGATCGAGAGTGAGTGATATGACGGACGCATCGATCGACGATCTGATCGACGGCTTGGCAAGCGACCTGAAGCCCGTTCGCCCGCGACGCGTGGTGCGCGGATCCTTGTGGGTCGCGGCCGGGTGGCTCGGCGTCGGCGCCGTGCTGGTCACTCTGTTCGGCGCGCGGCATGATCTCGCCACAGGCGTAATGCCGCCGCTTTCGATGCTTGCCTTCTGGCTGATCGCCGCCGCGGGTGTAGCTGCGGCGTGGAGCGCCCTGCGCATGGGGCTGCCTGGCGTCGGGCGCGACTATGGCGGCTGGCGCTGGGCGGTCGGCGCGTTGCTGGCCTTGCCGCTCGCCGCCATGTTCGTGTTTTTCGGCGAGGCGCATGGCCCCGCCGAAACCGCACGACGCGGTTTCGACGTCCACTGCATGCTGCAAGGCGTGGTTTCGGGACTGGGCGTCGGGGCGGCGCTGTTCCTTTGGCTCAGGGCGAGCGCGCCGACCTCGCCGACGCGCGCGGGCTGGGTGATCGGGGTAGCGGCGGGCGCGGCGGGGGCGACGATCGTCGCGCTGCTGTGCTCAAGCGACGACTTGGTCCACATCACGCTTTGGCATGCGTCGGCGGTGCCCTTCTCGGCGATCGCGGGGCGGCTGATCCTGCCGCGCTTCCTGCGCTGGTAGGCGTCAGCCGAGCCCTATCAACGTGCCAAACGCTACCGCCGCAGTGGCAATCCCCGTGATCAACGCCCCCCTCGGCCAGCGTGAAAGCAGCAGCACGATCGGCAGTCCGGCGATCGAGACCATGCCGATGAAGGCGACGGGCCCCTGATAGGGACCGAAGTCATGGACGGCGCGCCATGCCGCGAGAATGAGCAGCACCGCGGCGAAGGCGCGTAAGGTGGCGACCGTCGGGAGCCCATCGAACGCAACGTCGCGGCGTAACCGGTGGGTGCTCAACGCAAGGCACGCGAGCGCCGCATAAGAGAGGAGGGCCGGCTCAATGTGCATCGACGGCCTCGCGCAAGGCACTGGCGCCGCGCGGCGCCGTGCGGGGCTTCCTTGCCGGGCGCGACGATTTTTGCGTTGTCCGCCAGGCGGCAAAGCCGAGCAACGCACCCGTCGCAAGCATGGCGAGATCGAATGCGGCGAACAACCAGTCGCCGTTCGCGAAAGACCGGACAAATCCCCGATCGGTCGTGAGCGCGTTGACCAGTGGCAGCGCAAGGAATGCGGCTGCCGCAATCGCAAGTGTCTCGGTCCAGGCGCGGCGGATCGGCCGCACACAGGCCAGCGCCGCGAGCCCGAACCAGACCCAGAACATGATGCTCACCTCGATGTCCCCGCGCGCTGGCAGCGTCGCCGGCAGCAGGCGGTTGGCGAGGAGGAATGCCGCCATGCCCGCGGGAAGACAGGCAATGGCGCCGACGTTCAGCCGTTCGGCCAATCTTATTCCGAAGAAGGGCGCGGCACCCGGACGCTTGCGCTTCACCGTCCAGAGCATGAGCCCTGTGCCGACCATCGCGGTACCCGCGAGGCCGAGCAGGAAATAGGTCCAGCGCAGCACCGGACCGGCGAAACTGCCCATGTGCAGACCGAGCATGACCCCGCTCGTCTCGGCAGCCGGACCGGGAGGGGGGGATGTGGATAGCCGCCGTCCGTCGACGCCGGAGAAGACGATCGATCCGCCGCGCGCATTGAGCCGATCCCTGGAATTCTGGAACAGCGTGACCGTCGCGGCCGCGTCATTGGGGTAGCGGACGACCATCGTGGCGGGCGCGCCACCGCCCCATTCTTGTGACGCCCGGGCAATGAGCGGTGCGACGGGCGTCAGCGCGGCAAGGCGGCCCGATGCCTCCGCGTCGGGCTCGGCGCCGAACACGGCCTTCTCGAAGGTCGCCGGGTCCTTGTAATTGGCCTGGATCGGCCACGGCATATACATCGCGACCAGCGTGATGAGCCCGGTGTAGGCGATCATCGCGTGGAAGGGCAGCGCGATCACCGCCGATGCATTATGCGCATCGAGCCAGCTGCGCTGCCCCTTGCTCCACCGCAGCGTGAAGAAGTCGACGAAGATGCGCTTGTGCGTGATGACGCCCGAGATGATCGCCGTCAGCATCGCCATCGCGCAGAGCCCGGCTAGCCAGCGCCCCCACGGATGCGGGATCTGGAGCTGGAAGTGAAAGCGATAGAAATGTTCGCCGCCGCGCGTGTCGCGCGCCGTCACTTCTTCGCCGGTTGCCGGGTCGAGCCGCAGTTCGTCGCGGCGCGGCGCCGGCTTCGCATTCGGATCTGGATTCGGACGCTCTCGAATGAAGATGCGCGTCGCGGTGGTGCGCGCGTCGGGCAGATAGATGAACCATTGTTCGGCGGTCGGCGCGACCTTCTGCAGATGCGCGACCGCGGTGTCCGCGGCGGTCGCGGCCGTGACCGGGCGCAGGTCCATCTCGGGCTGCATCCAGCGCGTGATTTCGGGCCGGAAATAGCTCGCGGTGCCGGTGAGGAACATGGCGAACAGGATCCACCCCGCGAGCAGTCCGAGCCAGCCGTGGATCCACGCCATCGACTGGCGAACGCCCGTCGCCGCGTTCGATGCCGCTTTGCTCATAGCGCCGGTCCCAACAGCCACAGGCATCCCGCCGACCCGAACGCGAGGCCCCAGATAACGCCCGTGACGCGGGCAAGCCTGGTTTCATGAAAGGCCCAAAGGAGGAGACCCGCATAGACGAGGAACGACAGCGTCATCGCCCATATCGTCGCCTCGGCACGATCGATCGGCGCGATCCGCGCGAGGAGCGAGACGAAGGCGGCCGCAGCGGCATAGCCGCCGACGATCGCGGTGAATGCCCGCGCAGCCATTCGGCCGTTCGCTATATATGAGCCCGCCATTGTCCCTTCATCGTCAATCGTCCGACTTCGGCTTGCCCTAAACAGATTATGCGACTAGCTGCAACTGCGAATCTATATCAATAGCAATAAGGGGTTATCATGAAGCCGAATTCGCGCGCCGTCGTGCGGTCGAACCTGTCGCGTGCCGCACTCGCCGCAGCGATGCTTATGGGCGCGCAGCCCGCTTTGGCCGTCGAAGACGCGGCGGAGAGCGGCGGGGCGGGCGAGACGATCGTCGTAACCGGCCTCCGCGAAGCCAGCGTCTCGTCGGCGACCAAGACGGGGACCCCGCTGACTGAAACGGCGCAGACGATCACGGTGATCGATAGCGAAGAGCTCGAGCGCCGCAATGCGATCTCGCTCAATCAGGCGGTCGGCTATGTCGCCGGCGTAGCGGCAAACCAGCGCGGCGGCACCGTGTCGCGTTACGATCAGATGTATCTGCGTGGCTTTTCGCCTGGTTTCTTCCTCGACGGCATGCGATTGATTGCAGGCCCCTATTCGACCCCGCAGACCGATTTCAACCGGATCGACCAGATCGACATCATGAAGGGGCCGGCATCGGTCCTTTATGGCAATGGCACCCCGGGCGGCCTCATCAATCTGTCGAGCAAGAAGCCCGAAGCCGAAGCCTTCGGCCGTTTCGAGGCGCAGGTCGGCAATTATGACAGCCTGCGCTTCGTCGGCGATATCAATCAGCCGCTCGACGCCGACGGCAAATGGCGCGTACGCCTCGTCGGCGGGTGGCAAAAAGCCGACGGCTTCACCAAGCGCACCGAGAGCGAACGCTATCACATCAGCCCGATGATCGCGTTCGCGCCCGACGACCAGACGAACATCACGCTCATCGCGTCCTACCAACATGCGCCGTCGGGCAGCGGCTATTCGGGGGTGCCCGCCTATGGCAGCGTGCTGCCGAACCCCAACGGCCCGATCGAATATCATCTCAACACCGGCGATCCCGCCTATGAGGTTTATGACCACAAGCAGAAGTCGGTCGCGCTCTTGTTCCGGCGCGAGTTCAATGAACATCTGGCGTTCCGGTCGAACGTCCGGTTCCAGAACAACAAGCTGAGCTACCGCCAGCTTTATGTCGGCGGCTTCGCGACGACTGGCACCGGCCTCAACATCAATACCGATTACAGCACGATCATCCGCGGCGGCGGCGGTGCCGACGAGGATTTCGACACGCTGACGATGGACAGCAGCTTCAACGCGAAGTTCGAAACCGCGGGGATCGAGCACGACATCTTGGTCGGTCTCGATTATCTGCGGATCACCGGCGAGAATTTCCAGCAGTTCAACACCGGGCAGACCGCCGACCCGCTGACGAGCATCCCGAACCTCGACCTCTACGCACCCGTTTACGGCGTCGGCATCCCCAGCCTCGACCTGAAGCTGCTCTCGTCCGCCTACACCAACAGCTATACCACCCGCGACCAGACCGGCATTTATATCCAGGACCAGGTGAAAATCGGCGGGCTCCACCTGATCGCGAGCGGCCGTTGGGACTCCTATGACCAGCGCACGCTCAACAAGAAGAACCGCGTGCTCACGCCGCTTTCGCAAAGCGCCTTCACGATGCGCTTTGGCGCGCTCTATGAGTTCGAATTCGGCCTGTCGCCCTATGTGAGCTACACCGAATCCTTCGAGCCGCAGGCGGGGGCCGACTATCTCGGCAATCCCTTCTCGCCGACCACCGGCAATATGTATGAGGCGGGGCTCAAATATCAGCCGCGCGGCCTGAACGCGCTCATCACGCTGTCGGCCTATGAGCTGAAGCGGCAGAATGTCCCTGTCGGCGATCCGCTGGCGGGCACCGGCGGCCGTCCGGCAAACTCGCAGATCCAGATCGGCGAAACGCGCGTACGCGGCGTTGAACTCGAAGCCCGCGGCGAACTCGGCCCTGGGCTCGATATCATCTTTGCCGGCACCTACACCGACGCATTGATTACGCAGGGGGCGCCCGCCGTTCCCGCGTCGCCGCCGACGCTCGCCCGGCTGGGCAGTACCGGGACGCCTTCGACCACGGGCACCGTCCCGCTCGGCGTGCCCGAGTGGCAGGCGTCGGGGTTTCTCTCGTACGACTTCGGTCGCGGCGGAGCGGGCGAGGGCCCGCTTGGCGGCCTCAGCCTTGGCGCGGGCTTCCGCTATGTCGACGGATCGCTGGGCTCGACGAGCTACAAGGTCGTGAACAGCGTGACGACCTTCGAAATGTTCAAGACGAAGAGCTTTATCCTGTTCGATGCGATGCTCGCCTACGACCTCGGCCATGCCAGCCCTGCGCTGGGCGGCCTCAGCGTCGCGGTGAACGCTCAGAATCTGTTCGACAAGCAGCATGTCTCGTCCTGCTTCTTCTCGAACAGCTGCTATTTCGGCGCGTCGCGGACCGTCGTCGGGTCGCTGCGCTACAAATGGTGAGCTTCCTGCCGACGTGGCTGGGCTGATAGTAGAAAGGCCGACTTTCTGACAAAGCGACCCGAGGACCGGCTTTTTCGTGCCATGTTGGCGCGGGAGGTGAGCGGTCGCGTGATACCTATGCGTCTGAGGTCTGACGTTCCAAAACTATTGTGAAACGCATGAGAGCTGCCATTTTGCGATCTGCGAAACGTCAGCTAACGAGCGGTTTAATTCGGTCAGCAATGTGCGGATGGACGAACCCCTAGCCACGTGATGTTAAGATACATCGGATCATGGAGCGCCGATGGAGAGCTTTATCGAATTTTATCGGCCGCTCAGTGGTGAAATCGGCGCGATGACTGGCGCGTCCGACAGCCTCGCTCATGTGCACGGCGGGATGTTGATCTTGTTCATCGCCCGGTTACTGACGCGCCGATCACTGGCAACGTGGACACCCTTTCTGTTCGTGTTAACTGCTGCGCTTGCGAAAGAGGGCGCTGATAGGATCGCCCATGGTGCCTGGCGGATCCCCGATGCGACGTTCGACATTATCAATACCATATTTTGGCCGTTCGTCCTGATGGTCGGCCTAAGGTGGCGCCGCGCTCATCCCCAAAAAGAGTGAGAACATCTCTGACAACGTCGCGATAGCCCCCAGCGCGAACTCATCCAGAAACCGCTCTTCTCCATATCATCTTCAGCGACGAAATTATCCACATCAGGATCGAGCCACTTTGCGATGGAGTCTTTTCGGAACATCTTCCTGTCTGGCTAATGGGGGGTGCCTTTAGCGTTGAGCCCTGCTGGGTTCGAACCAGCGACCTACTGATTAAAAGTTATAACAAATCGTTCTTACGATGGCTCACACCGTCTCAATATCCTCGGAAAACTGCGATTTTATTATCGACAAGTCTTTTGTCAAATCATAGTATGTTGGCCAACCTGTTACCTAAGGTAACAGCATTTTTTGCGGGACGACGACGAGAATTTTGTCGCGGCTGGATGTCGGAAGGGCTGATCGGTGGGCGAGGCCATCAATTTATCGGATGCAAAGCTGGCGGGCTTGAAGTCGCCTTCGTCGGGTCAAATCGAGATTATCGACAGTAAGGTTCCCGGTCTTCGCGTCAGGGTGGGGAAGAGCGGAATTAAGTCCTTCATCGTTCGCAAGCGTGTGGGCGGAAAGATCAAGGTCGTGACCCTTGGTCACTACGGTCCGCGATTAGGCTTGGCAGAAGCCCGCAAACGTGCGCGGAGCATTTTGAACGATATCGATGCCGGGATTAGCGTCAAACCAATTCACCGCGGAGGTCTCACCATTGCAAAGCTATGGCCCCGCTATGAAAAAACGAAATCAAGCCATAGGTCTCTGCCGGAAATAAGACGTATCTTCCATCGGTATATCCTGCCTGAACTCGGCGAGCGATTTGCAGACACGGTTACGCGCGGTGAGGTGACGCGCTTTATAGATCGGATATCTGCTCCGGTCATGGCGCGAGCTGTCCATGCTCAGCTGAGTTCTTTCTACACATGGGCATTGGCTCGTTTAGACAAATTGCCATCAAACCCTTGCGCCGGCGCAGGCAGGCCGAGCAAACCCAAAGCTAGGGAGCGCGTCCTGACCGATCGGGAGTTGGCCGCGCTTTGGCGCGCCGCTGAAGCTGAGGCAGAGCCTTGGAGATCCGCGCTGAAGCTTCTCATCCTTACCGGACAGCGAAGATCAAAGGTGTTCGGCGCGAAGCACGCCGAATTTAATCTTCATACCCGCACATGGACGATCCCGGCAGAGCGCGCCAAAAATGGCGTGCAACATCTCGTTCCAATTTCGGATAATGTGGCAGCGATTGTCGCAGAGATATCTGAGGTCCCTGGCTCGCCGTGGCTATTTCCAGCCGAGGGAAATGCAACAAACAGTGTCAGCGGAATCTCGAAGGTCGTCAATCGTTTGCGCGCGGCTGTCTCGCGGGATCTGGCAGATGATGTGCCACTTTGGTCACTTCACGACATTCGCCGTACCGTCGCAACTGGATTGCAAAGACTTGGCGTTCGCTTCGAAGTTACCGAGGCCGTTCTAAATCATGTCAGCGGGAGCCGAGCAGGCATTGCCGGAGTATATCAGCGACATGATTGGGCTAGTGAAAAACGGGATGCCTTGGATGCTTGGGCTGAATTCGTCGAGCAATGCGTGCATAAGGGCCTCTGTGACGTGCGACGCATGCCGCATCCCACCGCATCATAAATTGCCGACGGTCGACCCGGCGACGATCACCGGGATTGACGCGAGCATCGCGCGCTTCTGATTAAGGCGCTGATGGCGCTTAAGCGGATGCCGCTGCGCGGCGTTCGAAATCCGGATCAACGGCTCGAAGAGCGGCCACTTCCGACCGATTACCGCGTCAATTCCGCAGGCGTCGAGATCGGTGCCGGCTGGGTCCGCACCGGCGAGACATCGGGTAAGACCTGCATGTCGCTAACGCTCGCAGCCTCCGAATTCGGACCGCGTGGCCTCTACGCCAACCTTGTCCGTGTCGCCGGCAGGATAGCGAAGACGGCGACGCCCAAATCTGGAACCCCGCCGATTTAGAGGGGCTTCCACCCCGCGCCGCTTCGGCGGCGCGGGGCTTTGCCGTGCCTGCCCTTCAGCCGAGTACGCGCTCGAGATCGGCGACCGTGAAGGTCAACGGGCTGTGCGCCCATATGGCGACCTCGGAAGCGCGCCAACCGCAGCAGCGTTCAGCGATCCGATATTGCTGGGGAAAGGTGCCGGCCTTAATTTTCCGGTACAGCGTCGCTCGGCTAAATCCGGTAATTTTGAGCACCTCTGTCAGTCTGAGGTAACGTTCGGTATCATGTGACATCGTGCAATTCCTTTTCGGTCTCTGACGTCGTTTGGTGCTCCCCGAGATCGAAGAAGATCAACAAGTTCTACTAGTCAAGGCGTTGAGATTGTTCTAAATCTGGAGGAATCTGGCGCGCGGTCACGAAGCGACCCACAGCGACCCACAGCGACCCTCAAGCGACCCCCGCGAGACCCTTGACCCGGCGTTCGACTCGCGGCGAAAGAATTTCTCTCGAAGGCATGTTTTTTTGTCTCGCCGCATCGTTGGGGCCGTCAGCGACGGCCGCTTTGCAAATGACCGCGCCGCGGGCGGCGCGATCGTCATCCGAGTCGTTTCTGACGAGGTGCCGCTGGCACGCATGCGGTCGCCGCTGCGCGGCGGCGTGTATCTATCCCGGCACGGCGGGGGCAGGGTGGGCGTCACTCGCCTTAGTCCCGCCCGGCCGGGCCGCAACCCGCGTGCCGCGCGTCCTCCTCTTCGTTGCGGTCCTGCGGATGCAGCCCGCCCGATGATGCGGGTCTGCCGGCTCCTTCCTGCCGCCCACCCCGCCCCCTTCCGGGCCGGGGTGCGGTTGAAGGAGAAGGAATATGAAACAGCAGAAAGTCGAACGGCAGAGCCTCTATTCCGACGTCACGGGCCGGATCATAGCCGAGCTTAAAGAAGGGCGGCTGCCATGGGTGCAGCCGTGGGACAGCGCGGCCTGCGGCTGCACGATGCCACGCAATGTACTGACCGATCGCAAGTATAGCGGGATCAATGTGCTGATCCTGTGGGCGGAGGCTGTCAGCCGTGGCTTTCCTTTGCAGCGCTGGCTGACCTATCGTCAGGCCGAGGCCGCGGGCGGTAATGTCCGGCGCGGCGAGAAGGGCACGGTCATCTGCTATGCCGACCGGTTCACGCCGAAGACCGAAGCCGAGGCCGCGCGCGGCGAGGATCGCGAAGCGAAGCAGGTGGCTTTCCTGAAGCGCTTTGTCGTCTTCAACGTCGACCAGTGCGAGGGATTGCCGGATAAATTCCACGACGCACATCCGGTTCCTGACGACGTGCTGGTCGTTGCCGAGGCCAATGCCCTAATCGAGGCGAGCGGCGCGCGGGTTCAGGTCGGAGGCGGCAAAGCCTTCTACAGCCCCAGCCATGATTTTGTGCAGGTGCCGCCGATCGGCGCCTTCCATGAACCGATCAACTGGTATCGCACTGCGTTCCATGAACTTGGCCACTGGACTGGACACGCGAACCGCTTGGACCGCGACCAGAAGGGCAGGTTCGGATCGGAAGCTTACGCCAAGGAAGAGCTTGTCGCCGAGATGGCGGCGGCGTTCACCTGTGCATCGCTTGGCATCTCGCCCACCGTCCGGCATTCGGATTATATCGCGTCATGGCTGTCGGTGCTGCAGAACGACGAGAAGGCGATCTTCCGCGCTGCCAGCCAAGCCAGCAAGGCGAGCGATTTCCTTCTCGCCTTTGCTGAGAATTGAGGGTGGAAAATTGACCGTGACTGTTGCCGATCGGTCGGATGCTACTTGCCATCCGGCCGATGCAATTACAGGGTGACAACAATGCGCACCGACCTCGATCATCTCCCGGCAAACAAGCAGCGCGAGCTTGAGCGCATCGTCGAGATATTGTTCGACGAGTTTGGTCAGGCCACCGAGAATGCAACCGGGCGCCGCAAGGGCGCCCGCATCCTCAAGATCATCCTGTTCGGTAGCCACGCGCGCGGCGACTGGGTCGATGCGACGCAGTCGGCGAACCAGTATAAATCCGATTACGACATCCTCGTCATCGTCAGCCAGAAGGAGCTGACCGACCGCGCCGCCTATTGGGCGAAAGCTGAGGAGCGGTTGATCCGCGCCTATACGATCGAGAAGACACTCCGCACCCCGGTCAACTTCATCGTTCACTCGCTGCACGAGGTGAACGATGGGCTCGCGCACGGCCGGGTCTTTTTCATGGAAGTCGCGAAAGATGGCCTCGCGCTTTACGAAGCGGATGGCAGTGAACTCGCAACGCCGAAACCGAAGACCGCTGCGCAGGCGCTTGCGGTGGCGCAGGAGTACTTCGAAGATTATTACCCAGGCGCAGTCGTTTGGCTGAATACGTCACGCGATCTGGCGAGGCAGAAGCGACCTAAAGAGGCGGCTTTCTTGCTTCATCAGGCTACCGAGCGTCTGTACGCGGGTCTCCTGCTAACCTTAACATACTACACCCCGTACAACCATAATATCGCCTTCCTGCGATCACTCGCCGAAGGGCTTGATCGCCGCCTCTATGGGATTTGGCCACAGGCTACGCACCGCGAACGCGCGATGTTCCAGAAGTTGAAGGAAGCCTATACCAAGGCGCGATATTCCAAGCATTATCGGATCAGCGAAGAAGAGCTGACTTGGCTTGGCGCGCGGGTTGAAGAACTCGGCCGCGCGGTACACGCGATTTGTTCCGAGCGGCTCGACGATCTTCGAGATGCAGCGGAGAGGCCGCGCCAATAGTATGCCGGCGAATAATCCAAAGATCTGGCTCTCCAGATTTGTCCGAACCGGATTGTATCGCTAGAGGGTAGAGCGAACTAGCTTAGCTCTCGAAGGAAAATCGAATGGAAGATGCCGAAACGCTGGTCACATTGACCGCCGACATTGTCGCCGCGCATGTCACCAACAATAGCGTCGCCATATCCGATATTCCGGGACTTATCCGCACGGTGCATGACGCACTCGCCGGCCTGAAATTGAACGCCAAACCCGAGCCCGAACCGCAGCAGCCCGCCGTGTCGGTGCGCGCGTCGGTGAAACCTGACTACATCGTCTGCCTCGAAGACGGCAAAAAGCTCACCATGATGCGGCGTTATCTGATGACGAATTTCGGCATGACGCCCGACGAGTATCGCGCGAAATGGAATCTGCCGAAGGACTATCCGATGGTCGCACCGAACTATTCGGAGCGTCGGCGCGAACTTGCCAAGGAAATCGGTCTCGGCACCAAGGGCCGCGGTGGCGGTCGCAAGCCCGCCGCGCGCGGCCGTGCTAAAGCTAAATAGCTTCGGCGCCTTCCGGCGAAAATGCGCGCCGCCCCCGGCGGCGCCACAGTGATTGTTGCTGCTCGCGGCGCTCGCCTCGCAGCGCCGCGGCAGCTTCGACGAGCAGCCCGAGAATGACCGCGCGATCGTCGCCGGTCAACTCGACCAGGTCGGCCTTGGCGACGAGGCCGCCGAGTTCGATCAGCTGGCGCGTGCGCTCGCGGCGCTTCACCTGCCACGCCCGCGTGTCATGCCGCGCCCGTTTCGCTTGCAGGCGGTTCCGCGCCTGCGCCGATCGCTGATGCGCTGCCCTCGTTCCGGCCAGCGCCTTTGCGAGCGCGGGCACCCTTTCCGCGAAAGAAGGCCGCGCCGCTCTTGCGCCACGCCTCCTTTCGCGCGGTGTCGGCGGCGGCGGCCTCGATCAGCGCGCCGGCAAGCTGCTCGATTGACAGCGTGTCGGCGCCAGTCGCAACGACCAGCTCGCCGAGCTGTCCTTGCTTCTTCGTCTTGAGCGTCTTTGCCTTGTCGGTGAGTGCCTGGAGTTCGGGGTCGAAATCACGCGGTTTGCGCATCGTCTGTCCTTCCATTTGATGGAGTCGGACGAACCAGCTATGCCAAGTTGGACGCGACGGCAATGCGTTGAAATCCACTGAGCTGTAACGATGCTGCGTGCGATGAAATCGGGCGAGAGCGCGCTTATACGTCGTGCCGACGTACTCTTCTTGCCGTAAATGGATTGCCGTCATGGCGATCTACCATTTCTCGGCAAAGGTCATTTCACGCGCGCTTGGCAGCAGCGCTGTCGCCGCTGCAGCCTATCGTTCGGCGCACCGCCTGTACGATGAGCGCCTTGGGCGCAGCCACGACTTTTCGAGCAAGGCGGGTGTCGTCCACAGCGAAATCCTGTTGCCTGAGAACGCGCCGGAAAAATGGCGTGACCGCGAACGGCTCTGGAATGACGTCGAGGCGGCCGAGCTTCGCAAGGATGCGCAGCTCGCGCGCGAGATCGAATTCGCTATCCCGCGCGAAATGACGCAGGAACAGGGCGTCGCGCTGGTCCGAGACTTTGTCCAGCGCGAATTCGTTGAGCGCGGCATGATCGCCGATCTCAATGTCCATTGGGATATCGGCGCCGAGGGGCTCGCGAAGCCGCACGCCCACGTCATGCTCACCATGCGCGAGATCTCGGTCGGCGAGGACGGATCCGTGGAGTTCGGTGCGAAGGTGCGCAACTGGAACCGTACCGAGCTTTTGTCGCACTGGCGCGAAGCTTGGGCGGAGCACGTCAACGAACGGCTCGCGGCGCTCGATATCGATGCGCGGGTCGATCATCGCACCTTGGAAGAGCAGGGTATCGACCTCGAACCGCAGCACAAGATCGGCCCCGCGGCATCGCGCATGGCTGCGCAGGGACTTGAGGCCGACCGGTACGTTGAGCATCTGGAGATCGCCCGCTCGAACGGCGCGAAGATTATCGGCAATCCGTCGATTGCGCTCAACGCGATCACGCATCGCCAATCCACGTTCACCAACCGCGACCTGGCGATATTTGTCCACCGGCACAGTGATGGGCGGGAACAGTTCGACGCGGTGATGTCGGCAGTGAAAACTTCGCCCAATCTAGTTGCGCTGGGCAAGGATGGGCGCGGCGAAGATCGGTTCACCTCGCGCTTCATGATCGAGACCGAACGGCGGTTGGAGCGTGCAACTGCGATACTCGATGCGCGCCGCAATCACAGTGTCGCCGATCGCCATCGCGAGCTCGCGTTGGCGAGAGCGTATGGTCGCGGTCTTGATCTGTCCGCCGAGCAGCGCGGCGCGCTCGAGTACGTCACAAGTTCGCGCGGGATCAGCAATGTCATCGGCTATGCCGGGACCGGCAAGAGCGCGATGCTCGGCGTTGCGCGCGATTCGTGGGAAGCGGAGGGGTACCAGGTGCAGGGCGCGGCGCTCTCGGGCATCGCCGCTGAGGGTCTCGAGCAAGGTTCGGGCATCGCCTCGCGCACGCTTGCCAGCCTCGAACATCAGTGGGCCAACGATCGAGACCGGCTGACAGAGAAACATATACTCGTCATCGACGAGGCGGGGATGGTCGGGACGCGGCAGCTCCAGCGCGTTGTGTCGGAAGCTGAACGCCAAGGCGCGAAGATCGTCCTCGTCGGCGATCCCGAACAGCTGCAGGCGATCGAGGCCGGCGCGGCGTTCCGCGCGGCGGCTGAGCGCCACGGCGCTATCGAGATCACCACGATCCGCCGGCAGGAAGTCGAATGGCAGCGCGATGCAACGCGCGAGCTCGCGACGGGACGGACAGGCGAGGCGATCGGTCGCTATGCGGATGGTGGACATGTCCACGCTGCCGACACCCGCGATGCTGCGCGCTCCGCGCTGATCGACGCGTGGGATCGCGATAGGCAACGTCATCCTGACGCGAGCCGGATCATTCTCACCCACACAAATGATGAAGTTGGCCTGCTCAACGGGACGGCGCGCGAACGTATGCGTGCGAGCGGGGCGCTCGGTTCGGATATCCGGATCAATGCTGAGCGCGGCGCGCGCCACTTTGCGCCCGGCGACCGCATCATGTTCCTGAAGAACGAGCGCGGCCTCGGCGTGAGGAACGGTTCGCTCGGCACCGTCCAGGCGGTCAACGCATTGCGAATGGGCGTGATGCTTGACGACGGCCGCAACGTCGCCTTCGATCTGAAGGATTATGCCCAGGTCGATCATGGCTATGCGGCGACGATCCACAAGGCGCAGGGCATCACCGTCGACCGGGTGCAGGTGCTCGCGACGCCGGGGGTAGACAGCCATTCGACGTACGTCGCACTGTCCAGGCACCGCGAGCAGGTCGATCTCTACTACGGCCGCGACGACTTCACCAATCAAAAGAAATTCGTGCGGACTGCATCACGTGAGCGCGGCAAGGATATGGCGAGCGATTATCGCGATTCGAGCAGGGCGATCGCCGTCGCTCGGCCCGCGCAGCAGCCGAAGCGTGATATTTTTGCAGGGCTCCAACTGCGCCGTCCGGCCGGGCTCGTCGAACAGGTGAAGATTGTTCCCGACCCGCCGCGCCGCGGCCGGTTCGACGGTCTGCGGATCAACGCCCACGCGGTCGAACGAACGCCGCCGTCCGATCCGATTGATCGAGCTGTCCAGCGCTATGGACGCGCCGCGCAGGATATTGTTGCGATGCGCGACAAGGGTCTGAAACCACTCCTTCATCAGAATGATGCGATGGCCACGGCGGCCCATGAGCTCGATGCGGTCCGGCCTGACGGTGTCCGCGATCTCGGCGCCGCCATGGCCAAAAATCCGGCGCTGATCCCCGAGACGGCGAGCGGCCGCACGCTGCGCGCGGTTCAGGCGATGCGCGCCGAGCGGACGCTTCGCATCGATACACAGGCCCGCGCCGATCGGTTCGTTACCGAATGGCAGCGGGGCATGAAACAGCTTCAGCAGCATAAGCGCGCCCATGATCATGTCGGCGCCGAGCGGGTCGGCAAGGCGCTCGGGGATATGGCGAAGAGCCTTCACCGTGACCCGCAGCTCGAGTCGCTGCTCCAGAATCGCCGCATTCAGCTTGGGCTGGACGCTATGAGCAAAAAGCCGCTGTCTCACGACCTCCATCAATGGCTCAGCCCCTCGCGCTCGCGCGGATTGGGGCGTTAAGCCTCGCATATGACCCACGAACCACCCCCCGAAACCCTCTCCGCCGACCAGGCGTTCGACGCGATGGGTCTCCGGCTCGCCGGCCTTACCGCGTCCGTCGATGGTTTTGCTGCGCGCCAGCAGGAACTTCTTGCGCGCGATTACAGCCCCGAGCTTGGCCGTATTCACGATCGGTGCGACGCGATCGGCAACGAAATAGCCGCGATGAAAGACCGGCCGGCGGTTGCACTGTCGCCGCAGCTGATCGCCGACCAGATCAGGGCTGCGGGAAATAGCGTCCGCGAGGAGGATCATCAGACATGGCGCAGTGCCCAGCAGCGGCTCGAGGCGGCGGCGCGTGCCATCACGGAGGTAACCGCATCGGCGCAAAGCGCGCAGCAGCAGAAATTCTGGCTGATCGTTGTCGCGATCATAGCGACCACCATCGGAGCGTTCGGCGGGTTGACCCTCCCGGCGATAATCGCTCACTCCGCTCCTGACAACTGGCACTGGCCTGAAAAGCGCGCTGCCGGGATGTTGCAGCGAAGTGGGTGGGAAGCAGGCCAGCGAATGTTACAGGTGGCCGATCCGGAAGGCTGGAAGGTTTGGGCGGACGCGGCGCGGATATCCGAGGTAAACCGTGAGGCACTTGACGGTTGCACTAAGCGAGCAGCGAAAAAACGCAAAGCGGTGCCTTGCACCATAAAGATCATTTCCTCGAGTCCGCCGGGATGAAACATCGCGCGATCGCCATTGCTTGGCTATCTCAAACCCGCGTGGCGATCTAAACGCATGTTATCGGAATTTAAGTTTTGCGAATGCCAGAATCTTCCGCGACGATGATTCGGGGCACAGCATAAGTGGCTTCAATTCGTGCACGGGAAGGATCGTGAAGGTGGGGGCATAATGACAGCTGTCGATCTTTCGCTTCAGGCGCTTGACCGGTGCGACGCGATATTTCGCCACCTGCATATGTGGGAAAAAGTTCGGGTGGCGATGCGACCGATGATCGGGCAAAGCAACGACATTCGGGACGCGATAGTTGTGGACGACGCGACCGCGGCCAAGTTCGTGATCTCGGTCCTCGCGAGATATGTCGAGCAGCAAATTGCTACGGGCACTTTCCATGCGTATCGCGGTACACTCGGCCTCCATGGGCAAAGCCTTCGCAACATCGCGGAAACCGCGCTGAGCTATCTCGAAGAACATAAGGCGATTTCGCACGACAGCTATCTCATGCGGATGGAGCACCTCGACCAGGTGGTGACGAACGCAGGTTGAATACGAAAAGACAGTACCGGTCGAACACGGCGCGGCGGATTGGAGAGGGCGGCAGATTTAATGATCCCGCAGACGAGACCGGGCGGGAGTATGCGGACGTTCTTCGGCTGGCGGCCGAGAAGTTCGACCCGGGAAGCCGGAACCCGGTGATTGTCGTTTTCGAAGGCGGAAAGAAGGACTGATGGTTCGAGCGACGCCGCCGGCGGTCGGCTGGTATGGTTTGCAGAGTGTCGGTGACGGGTGGCGCCCGGTCACGCCGGACGAGATGGCCAACATCCTCCTGCTCCCAACTGCCGTATCGCTCGGCGCTACCCATGTTGGCTATTGGTCCGGCAACGACTGGAAACATGTTGAAGCGATCGATCTTACCTCACTGTCGAAATGAAGGTTCAAACCGACCGTAGCGGCACCCAGGTCGCATTACGCGCCGATATGTGAATTAGCGTTTAAGAGGCAGGTCAACGCGCAAGTGAAGAAAAACAGCCATTTCTAATATCCGATGCAATAGGGATGCGCCGAGTTCTGGCAACAGTTGTTGTCAGTCCACAGCGGCATTCTTTGCCACTCAGTTGCGTGCGGTCGTCCCTGATGATAGCCGGAGCTCATGGGGAGGGATCAATCCACGGGGCGTAATGCCGTAATTGACGGCTGGCGCGGCATCAGCGTGCTGATGGTCATCGTTGGCCATCTCTTCGCCTATCGCGCCAAGGGAATCTATCCAATCGATGCGCTTAACGGGCTTGGGCTTTCGCTCGGCAGCAGAAGCTTTGCGGTCATTTCGTCGCTCGGCACGCTGGGTGTCTGCTTCTTCTTCATGATTAGTGGCTACTTGATCACGACGCTGCTGGTCGCCGAAGAGGCAAAGCGCGACCGAGTCAGCCTAAAAGCGTTCTATGTCCGGCGCGTCTTTCGGATCATGCCGGCGTTCTATGTCTATGTGCTTGCGGTCTATCTGCTCGGCCGCGCGGGACTGGTGCAGGTCGGCGATGAGGCGGTGCTGCGAAGCTCGCTCTACGTATGCAATTTCTCCGGCTTCTCGTGCTCGTGGTGGCTTGCCCACACATGGAGCCTCGCTGTTGAAGAGCAATTCTATCTCGTCTGGCCGATGATCTTTGCGTTCGCCGCTTGGCCGCGTCGGAGTATCGCCATTGTCCTCCTGACTGGGCTGTTTGTCGGCTCTTTGTTCTTAGCCCCGCTCGGCAGCTTCATCTACATCATGGTCGGAGTAGTGGTTGCCCTGTTCGTGGGTTTGCGGGAGCATCTTGCAGCGATCGCCCCGAAATGGATATGGCTTTGCCTCGCAGTGCTAATCGTGCTGCCCGCTGCGCCGCAGATTGTCGTGAAGCTCCTTGGGCCAGCGCAGCCTGTGCTGGCCGCCGCGGTTATGTTCGGGACGCTGTTCGGTCAACCCGGCGGTGTCCTGCCTGCGGTGCTACGGAACGCATGGCTAAACAAGATGGGGTTAGTGTCGTATAGCCTCTATCTCTGGCAGCAGCTGTCGCTGGCTCCCATCGCCTGGGGCGGCACGGTCACCGGCGCAGAGGCGCTCTACGACTCCGGGAACTTTGCGTGGGCGGTCGCCTTCATCCCGATCGCAATCGCATCGTATGTGCTCATCGAGAAGCCCATCATTGCGCTTGGTCATGGCCTGTCGCGCCGGATAACTGAGCGCGAGGCGGGACCCGGCGCGGTCGAACTGAGGACATAGCGTCGGTCGCCTGCGCGCCGAAATGGCGGAAAACTGCGGAACAAATCGTGGGTTCTACCTAGAGAGTTTCAGATCTCTAAGCGCTGGAGAGCCGCGAGAACGACGCGAGGCCAATATTTTCGGTCCATCGGTCGGTTTTAAGATACCGTTGGCTCGCAAGAATCGGGATAAATGCGACACAGAAAAGATTCTCATCTTTGAGAACAGAAATCTTCATCTGGCGCCACCGATATTGATCAGGCGGGCGCAGAAGCAGGGTCGGCATTGAAAGTGTCAGCTGCCTGTTGCGCCTCCTCAGCCGTCGTAAAAAACACGGGAAGGGTGGTATAGCGCGTGATGTCGCCTATGGTGTCGGCGCGTACAACCGAAAAGTCGCCTTCCGGACCTGGCCCGGCAATTTCGAAAGTCGGCATGGTTACAAAACTCCGGCTCCATTGTTCAAGCAGTTCTGCCCAAGAACGCCGTCATTAAGGCGCTAGGGTGCTATGGTAACGCCGTCAAAACTCCGACTGACGTTGCGAAGCCAGCAAATCCCCAAGGTACCAGCGCCACCAACGATCACATAATCATACCAACTTTTCGCTTCGATCCATCCGAAAAGAAAACTTGCGGCACCGACGAGCATAATGGGCGCCAGCAGATCGGTTGTCGCGTTGCGAAGAAGCTTCAGGCCCCATCGCGCTTCGGATACCTCGCGGCGAGTATTGTCCAGCAATCTCTCAAGGTCAGATACGCGATGAAGCAAATTATGATATCCCCGCTGAAGTTGCTCAATGTCCGTAGACTCCGGAGCGGGTACTTCGGCGACCGACTTCGAAAGGGCGGCTTCGTTTTTCTCGTCCACCATACCTCGTCCCTCCGCAGCGTTCTACGCCAATAGATCCAAATCGGCCGCGACCAATATTGTCGACCGTCGTTGACTTCGATGCGTAGCGGGGCATCATAAACAGATGGTGTAGGAGGCAGAATGAAGCCCACCAGCGAGCCAAATTTGAATTGGAGACGCTGCCGTGGATTTAGGGAGGATATGATGCCCACATACGAAGTCCGCGGACCCGATGTGGCGGGAAAATATTGGGTGGTGGAGGTCGCGTGCGAGGGCGCGTTCTTATCGGAGATTCCCCTCAACGGATCATACTCAAAGAAAGAAAAGGCTCAAGCCGCGGCCGATAAACTGAACAAGCGATAGGGGGAGGGACCGTAGCTATATCCACTTAGTACAAGCGCCTGTTAGAGATTTCCCTTTGGTCCTTCCAAGCAACAAAGTGGCTTCCGCTTTTGGAGCAATTATGCAGCTGACATACGCCCAGTTGACCGCGGCGCTCGCGCAAATGAACAACGTCTCGGGGAATGATGGTGGCGCGTTTCGAGCCCGCCTGCGCAAGCTGCAGGGCGAAGGCATCCCTGGCGACGCAAATCCCGGCAAAGGAAGGCGTGTAGCTTACACCCTGCCGCTCGTGATCGAAACGACCGTTGCCGTGGAGCTTTTGCAGATGGGCTGGTCCACTTCGCAAGCTGCCTCCCTTATTCGTTCACATCGGCAGGACATACTCGCGGCAACTCTCCTTTCGCTGACCCCGGATCAAGATAATAACCAGGACGTTTTGTTCGCGGTAAGCCCGGAGGCTCTGGGGAACACGGCCATCGCAGATCGGGTCGGCGCTATCTCTTTCGTCACGAGAGGAAAGGTCGGTTTGCTTTTCCAATTGGGCCCTTCGATTGCGAGTTTAACAGGTGACATCTGGCGGTGGTCGCTAATTGATCTGGCTGTCGCTACTTTGGTCACGATGGGCTCGATTGCCCATATTGGGTTGCCGAACGAGGCCGTCGTCCAGGCGCTCCGTGAAGCAATTGAAAAGAATAGCGAAATTATTCAAAACTTTCGAGATACCAAATTGAACATGATTGTGACCGAGATTGAAGCAGGTGGATCGAAGATGGCGAGCATTGATCGAACCAAAGTGCCGAAGACGGCATAATCTGGTTGGCTAGGTGGGGTTTGAAGGGTCGTGACGTGGCTGACGAGGGGAGTCGATGACAGGCTGTACGGGAATTTCGACAGCCGCCGTGTTAGAATTTTCAGCCGCAGAAGACGCTCGCCGCTCGAAGCAATCCCTGGAGCCGAGCAGCTCCGGCCTCCGAGTCCCGATGTGAATCGAGAGACTCTCGATTCCCGAGCGCGCACGTCTGCTCTTACCCGTGAACGCTGCTGGGACCCGCGGGGGGCGATACTTGGTCTGTCGCGCGGACCTTGGAGTTACGACCGAGCGTCTGGCACAGATATGGCTTTACCTGGCCAACCAGCCGACAACGTGCCGCTCTCGGGGAGATGCCCGCGCGGCGCACGGTATATTATTGGGAATGA
This sequence comes from Sphingopyxis sp. Root154, assembly GCF_001427105.1. Classification (GTDB taxonomy): domain Bacteria; phylum Pseudomonadota; class Alphaproteobacteria; order Sphingomonadales; family Sphingomonadaceae; genus Sphingopyxis. Next base: position 9,913 of record NZ_LMGI01000001.1, on the reverse strand, counting down.
TCAGCGAAGAATCGAGGCCTGCGAAAGCTGGTGCCGAGCGTAATTTTCTCCGTTGTCAGGGGACCGGAACCAAACGAGGCAACGCCTTTCCCGACGAGTATCGCTTGCCGCGCGCCATGATCTGCCCGTCGCCAAGATCTCCATCCGAGCAGTTGAGCATCTTATCGATGCAGCCCGCTTCCCAACGAAGCCGGATCTCATCCTGCCACGCCTCGAAATAGTCGCTGTGAAAGGTCGAACCGGGACGGCGCATCGCAGGAGGCAGCATGTGGTCGCTCGAAAGCGTCCATAGCGTCGGATCGTCGCCAACCTCGATGCTGTATGAAACGCCCATCGTAAATTGCGGGATAATCCACGGATGCGAGGCCGGGCAGGCATTCAGGCCCCTATTCCCATTGCGTACCATCTCGGCGAGGTGGCTGCGATGATCTTTTGAATCGAGTTCGACCCCGTTCCAACATTGCGGCGTACTAATCGTGGCTGAGAGCCATTGGCCAGGCTTGCATGCCTTCATCGGCTCGATCATGTCGGGGAAAGCAGCCGTCGTGGGGGTCCAGCCCTGCACACACTTGAAGTTGAACAGCTTGTTGTTTTGAGGCTGTCGCTCGGTGGGTCTCGTCTGATCCCAACCGAAGACGAAGCGAAGGCCGCGCGGAATCCCGACACACCCCCTCGCGGCGGTGGTGCAGAAAGAATCGGTGGCGGGGCGGCGCTTGTAATAGATCGATACGAAATCGGGCCGCACGACATTGCCTTTTCCGTCGAGCATCGCCGGCATCCAATAGGCCGACCGATTTAAATCGTTTTGACAGGTGCTCTCGCCGCTTTTTCGCAGGCTTTCGTATGTGGAAAGCGCGGTTGCGCCGAGGTTTCCGAAGAACTGATGCAGATGGGCCGCGCCGGGCTTGCCGGGGTAAACGATCGGATCGTCATAGCTGATTTGCCCCGCACTGCACAGGAAGCGAAACGCGCCGACGACATCGGGCGCCGAACTGGGTGGGATGCGCTTCGGTCCGAGCAGCGTGGCGATTTTGAGTCCCGATGGGACAGGCTTTGTGTCACCGACTTTAGGGAGGGTGACGACTTGCGGCTCAACTGGAGGGTGGTGCGGTCTCTCCAACGTGCCAGCGTTTGCATGAACGGCGCGGCCCGCTGCGTTACCACCAGCTTGACGCGCGCTCGCCGCGCACTTGGCGTATTGCTGGCGTGAGCATGCATAGACCGCCTGATCTGCGACGTTCCGAACAACGTCCATCTCGTCGCGAGCTGTCTGAAGCCGATCGTTGGCGGCCTGCGCCTCGGCTAGCGGCGCGACGAGCAATAGATATAGGAAGCGCAAGCCTTTCTCCCTTTTTGCGGCCATTTGGCCGAACCTTGGTCGATCTCAGTTGGACCAGCGAGACGGTTAGCGCCAGTCTGGGTCGGAACAACCGACACAGAGTTCGCAAGGCCAGGGAGCGCCTATGACCATACGTCGTGCGACAACCTTATCATGACCTTCATCGTGGTCCATCTTCTGGTACAGTGGGGCAACGGCTGTGCCCTACTTTCGGCCAATGAATATCTTTTCGCCCCGACTCAACCTGTACCTAAGAAAGTCTTCTGGCCCGGCGGTAATCTCTCGCAGCGTGAACCCAGCCTCGCGGATACGGTCGCGAACGTCGCTGCCATAGTACCGCACATGATCCCACTGGCCGAAATGCATGTCGCGGCCAACGGGATCCGTGATGCTCGAATTTTCGTACGTTTCGGACCAGCCTTCGATGATCGGGAACATACAAATGATTTCGCCGCCAGGTCGGAGCACGCGATAGATTTCGGCCAGCGCCGTGCGGTCGTCGATATGCTCGAGGATGTGGTTGGCGATGACAAGGTCGAGCGAGTTATCGGGTAGGTCGATATGCTCGATGTCGAGGCGCACATCGCCATGATCGCCTTCATATTCCGAAATTTTATAGCTACTTGGCTGTTTCGAAAGGATCAAATGGGTTACGCTATACTCGCCGGCGAAATGAATAATATCTCGCCCGGCGATCTCGATCTCGCCGCGCTTCATCGCCAGCGCGAGCAGCCGCTGGCGTTCCAGCGACCAGCATTTCGGGCACATCACTCCTGTCCGCACTGGCATGCCGAATGGCGAGAACCTGCCGTCATAGTCGCAGGCGGGGCAAATGCCGGGTTCCGCTTTCGCGTGGGATATCGCAGCAAGGCGAAGTTGCTGAAACATCTGCTTGGTGAAGACCGTCTTGGCGACGTTCCGTAGAGTGCGTGGGTTCATGCGGATAGTTTTCCATATCCCGGCGGAGAAGTCATCGGCCAATAATTGGGACGACACCAGCAGCGGACAAGCATATCCCCCACAGAAGGTCGCAGCACCAAGAAGGGCAAGCCGTCGTCGTTCTCGGTGTAGCCGGGCACACCGTCCGCCGTTTGATGGGACGTAATTGACCCAATGGTTCGAGCGTGGGTTGGCGCTCCAGCGCGCGACGCTACCAGCAAATTCACCGCTGCCGAAAATGACGCTGGCCGCAGATTCTGTAAGCAATCCTATTCTGCGGCGAGGCTGCCGCGAGACGATCACGGCGCCTACGAGACGCTGGCGCGCCGCTCATGCCGCGAACGCTTGCGATCTCGCGGCCATGCTCGTGGAAGAGTCGGTTGTCGGGTCGCAATTATTTCAGGTCTGAGCAAGAGCGGCCAGGAAGATAAATAAATGCGTCACCCTCTCCATCATGGATTGCTGCGATCCGTTTGATTTTGGTAGCGGAACATACGCGCTTCCACTGCTCAATTAAGCAAGATTGGATTCATGCGCACGCCGAGCGTGAACCGCATACCAGCGTCACTGCGCGCGTCCGCTGGCGACCGCGCCTACTTTGCCTAATTGAGGCTCACGAGGCGGGGATTCGCTGTCCAGTTTGCTTCCCAGCTCTGCTTGATTCTCTGGCCGTTGCCGAGATCACCAGTCGAGCAATTCAGCATTTTGTCGAGACAGTTCTTCTCCCAAAGTTCGTGAACGATCGGATCCCATGCCATGAAGAAGTCTGAATGAAATGTGTCGCCGCGCTTGTGCGTTGGCGATGTGTCCATGTGATCGGAGACGAACGCGTAAGTTTCTCCGGCAGCCTGAGTATACCAAACGCCAATGGTGAAAGACGGTATGACAAAAGGATGGGTTGTCGGGCACTTCAGATAGCCCCAGTTTCCGTAGGAACCATAGGAAACATGACTTCGGTGATCGGGACTGTCCAGGTTTTTTCCGTCCCAGCAATCCGGTGCGCTCATTCGGGCCCCAATTCGGTTGCCCACAGGACAGCCCCGTTGAGCGTCCTCGAAGTTCGACCAGTCCTGAGGGGTATAGGGTACTGGCCCATCACAGGCGAAGTGCAGCTTGCCTGTCGGTGCGTCGCCCAGGTTGAGCATGTCGCGCCCAAAGATGAACCTCAGGCCGTTAGGAAGATTAGTCGCCTTCCCCTGGTACTGCGGGTGAGTGGGATCGGACACGATCGGGTCCGACTTCGGGCGTCGCTTGTAATAAATGGTCACATAGTCGGGCCGGACTACCTGACCTTTGCCATTAAGCAGAGCAGGAACCCAATAGGCTGACCGGTTCACCGGTGACATGCATGTCGAGTTGCCGGCTGCGCGCAGCGAGGCGTAAGTTGAATAGGCATCGGCGGTGTCGTTGCCGAAGAATTGGTGCAAGTGGCTCCTTCCCGGCTGTCCAGGATAGACGATCGGGTCGTCAGCCTTGAGCTGTCCGGGCATGCAGATGAAGCGAAACGCTCCCACGACATCGGGTGCCGCAGTTGGGGGCAGCGAAGCCGACAACAGTTCGCTCATCGGATCGAAGTTACTCGCGACCGCGGTAACGCTTTGCGCTGCCGCGCCTGCATCAGCCCCTACTGAACCCGCAGGCGGCGGTGTCGGTGTCGGAGTTGTCGGCGGTGCGGACGGCGGTGGCGGCAGCACGACCGAGGGGGCTGCATCACTGCTGCTTCCGGAACCTCCGCCGCCGCAGGATGCGGTCGCGAGAGCAAAAGCGGATACTAAAACAAAACGGCGCATAGGTTTCCTCGATTGCAAATATTTATGCAGCGATTCCGAACTATTAATATTCGCCGCCCCTTTGCAGCCGCGACAGCAAGCGTCACGGAACAAGCCGGAGCGATCGACACAAGTAATCTTGGATCCGCGACCCCTCGCGCAATATTGTCAGGCAAACGCTAATTTGGAGTAAAAGCCGCGCGCCTCTGCCTTCCACGATCGAAACGCCGGCACTGGCCCGCTTCGGCGAATGTCGCGCAAGGTTTCGAGGAAGTGCGCCGCGCGGTTAACATTGGGACGCGCATCTGCATCTCGAAGCTTGCCTCAGTCAGAAAGCTCCAGTTCGTCCCTTTATCGCTTGTCTGGCGGCTCATGCTTTTCGGCGGAGGACGAACTGCATTCAGCCTGTGGGTTTTATGTATCGCCGCGGCTCGTCAGCTTCATGTCGTATGATGGTGGCAGCCCAATCCATTACCAGGCCCGGCACCAAAGAATCTCGTCGCTATCAACCGGGCTCCGACCCGCGGCTCGTTTTTATTAACCTTGATGAGCTAGGCAGGTGGGCTTGAAGGATTCGCCATGACTCGAACTTTTCTGCTTTTCGTTAGTCTGCTCGGGGGGTGTGCGCCCGAAGCAAGAAACATTACATTGTCTGAGATCGACTTGAGCGACATGCAGACGGTTCGAACGATCCGAGATCAACTTGGTCCGCAAGACGGCGCCGCTTTTGTCAATTATGTCGTAAAGCACCATGTCAAGTCTGCCAGCTATTGCGGCCAACCGCTCCTGAACACTGAGGGTGAAGCGCCTGATACGGTGGGCGAAGCAATCGATCTGACGGCGCGCCGAGATGCCCTTGAGCGTCAGGTAGTTGTGGGCATGCGAGCACCCATCCACTCTCGCGAACTTGCAAAAGAGAAGTGGGACGGCCTGATACGCAGCCGAGACATTATGATCGATGCGCAGGCCCGGCTTCGTTCGGAATTTGGCGATGGAGCCAAGCTCCGCCCAGAGTGGATGTCATTGGAAACCAGAATGGCTGAAATCAACCGGAAACTCGTCGCCATGAAGCCGACAGTTTTCGGTTCCGATATTTAGCGCCAACCCGCCACATCCTTAGTTCACTCGGCGAGGATCAAGTCATGCTGGCCACTAAAGCGACGAGATGTCTTATGGGCTCCATCCTTCGTTACTTGGCTGTGACGCGACTTTAGGCAAACCACCACATGCAGCGGGAATAGCAACTACGGTTCGGCTAAACGCCGAGCGATGCCGATCGGGACGTGCCGCAGCCGCCCAGATGAGAGCAGCAATAAGCCCCGCTATGAAAGCGCCAGCCACGACGGCCAATAACAGCCAGCAATCGGCCGCGTCAGCGCGCTCTTTCCAGTTCGGTTCTTGACTCACAAGGCGGACAGAGCTGCCGAAGCGCTCGACAGAAAAGGGCGACAGAGTTACCCCTGCCGCCCTAATGCGCGGATCGCCTGATCATCTTACATGCGATTTCATTTCTATCGTGTGACCAACTGCACAATTGATAACTTCACTTAATCTGCAGTGCTGATCGCGTATGGCCAGGCGCCTTTGTGAGCAGCGAAGCCGGCAAAATCGAAAAGCAGGTATCGAGCGGCTTGCTGCGTTAAGGGTTCAATCAGGTGGAGGAGAATGCCTGATAAATGGTGGCACACCGACGAGAATAGGCAAGGTGAGGGCGACAGGGTCACCCCTGCCGCCCCCCTTTTCACCCCATCCCGCGAGCGCGGGCAAGCAGGATGCGGCTAGTCGTGTTAACCGATAGACCTATTACAGGTTCCTACCACTTTCGGAGTAGGGGGCAGATGATCCCCACCTCGGCAGCTCGCTCAAAGTCTCCCGACGCCACGGACCGTGGCTGTGCTCGGGCATAGGGCGCCGTAATTGCCACACTGCTGGGCCAGAATCGGGCCGCTCCCACGATGATTCAGCAGGGATGATCCACGCGCTGCGTTGACCGGATGGGCACTATTCAGCCGATGTGTAGGAGCTGACCCCCAAGGTTCATTCACTGCAAGGGGAGCTTAACTTACGATGTTCCAGGCGATTAATAGCGACCGTCGACGTACGGGGGAGCCGGATTGCAATGTCGGCGTCATTGACTTCGTTGGGGTCAAAATCAGCCGGTCCCCATCCGAGCAGGTCTTCATGCTCAGGGTGTTCGGGATCGGCGAGTGCTTCGAGATATTGGAGATAGCCTGTTGGACCGCCCACATCTTCGGTGGGGCATTGGCCTGTCGCGGCGAGGAGTGACGGATAAGGAAAACCCGACTCGCCGGTTTCGATCCGTTCTACGCTGACGATATGATCCCAATAGTCGCCAAAATCATAGACGTAGTGTAAGGACCTGGCGCCGCAGTCTTCGAGCGCGGCGCCCAGCGTCGCCTTGCGGGCGTCGCTCGTGTTGGAAATATAGTCGGGGTCCGGAACGCCGAACGCGGCGCCGCCTGCGAAGCGGAACTCGTAGAGATGGCTGTCGGTCCAACCCATCGCGATCTGGATGGTGGTATGAAGCCGGTCACGCTTGATCGAGAGCGGCACTTCTAGACGGCGCATAACTTTCGCCAGAGCGCGATACCGAGATGGGCGGGTAAAAAAATTTGGCACATTGCCGTGCGGGGTGACGTGGAAGGAGGCTAGCGGCTGCGTGATTTTATCGCGGGCACGGCAGCTGATCCCGCGCGGGCAGTCTGGCCCACCTTCCATCGGACCGGGATTGCTTCGAGTGTCTCGGTGACATCTTCGCCGAGCGGACAGCATGTCCGATCGACAGCACCGACAACTTGTTGGGCGGATGCAGCTGGCGACGGTCGTGAATGGTTGCGCCGATCGGTCCCCAAACTATGCTTTAATCTTATGAACCATATAGCGCCCGAACGACGCGCCTGATGATAGGCGATTGGCAAGCATCGATTGCACATGCTGATGTGGCGGATTGGATAACGGTCACGGCCTATCTCCTGGCAGCGATACTGTGCTCGCGCGCCGCACAGCACGCATGGCTTCAGCGAAATTCGCGCGAGAATATGTTCTGGCGGCTCACGGCGGTTCTTCTGCTCTTTCTTGGAATCAACGAGCTCCTCGATTTGCAGACACTTCTGACCATGATCGGACGCGCCCATGCCAAGGCAAATGGCTGGTATGCTGATCATCGCAAGATTCAGTATATTTTTGTCGTGGCTTTGGCGATCGGCGCCGTAGTTTTCGGTTCGGCGATACTCTGGTTGACGCGGCGAATGCATTACAGCGTACGTCTTGCCCTCGGCGGACTCGTCTTCATCGCGCTCTTCATTCTTTTACGGGCCGCGTCATTCCATCATCTTGACGACATCCTTGGCCGAGGTGCGACCGAGTTTCCTCTGGGCTCTTTTCAAGAGATGGCCGGAATCCTGCTGATTGCGGCAGCGTCGCTGCTTTATACCAGGAAGCGCCCGGGGGCGCCGCACAATCGAGGGTCGCTCCGCGATTGATAGCAGGCCGTCACGGGGCTCCGCGTCCCGCTTTGTCAAAGAATGCTGATTGTCCGTTGACGGGAAGCTGCTGCCCGGGAACCGTTCGTAACAAAAGCGCAAGTCGCGGTGCTGTCGAATTCGTTGGCCATTTTCGCTGCCGCTGTCGCCAAGCCCCCAGCGACTGCGCCGTTTTCGGCAACGGGCATCCGGCATGTCCCGTTCCGGGGCATATTTTTGATTCGCATATTCGAACGTTTTGGTTAAATCTTACTAAACACGTAACGCAATCAGGCGAGTCGCGCGGGTTATCGCCTTTAATCTAGGGAGCTACGAACGATGCGAACTTTACTAATTAAGACCTTGCTTGCTGCAACGGCAACAATGGCTCTTCCCGCGGCCGCAAGCGCCGCAATTACCCTCGGTTCCGTGACGCCGGGCACGGCGGTTTATTCCGGTCCGGCGCCCACGTATGACTTTGAATCGCCGGCTCCCGTTTCGGGCGGCCTCGTAACGAATACCAGTGTGAGCGGCGTCAGTGCTCAGCCCTTCGGCAGCAGCGGCAGCTTTTGGACTGTTAGCCCGGCCGATGGGTCGCCCGGTAACTTGGATCTCTCGTCGTTCGGAAATATTTCGAACATCAGCTTCATCTGGGGTTCGGTCGACGCTTACAACCTGCTCGAGTTTCTCGACGTAGGTGGCAACGTCCTGGCGAGCTTCACGGGGTCGGATATCTTCAACCCTGCGAATGGCAGCCAGACGGATCCGAACTTGAACCCGGTCGTCCGCTTCAATCTGACCGACGGTAGCCAGACCGCTTTCACGACGCTACGGCTGAGCTCGACGTCGAATGCGTTTGAGACGGATAACTTCGCCATCAATGCGGTTCCGGAACCCGCGACTTGGGCGTTGATGATGATCGGCTTCGCCGCGGTTGGCTTCGGCATGCGCCGTCGTCGTCCTCAGGTTTCGGTTCGCTACGCCTGACATTGCAGACCATTTGAAGAGAGGCGGCCATTTATGGCCGCCTCTTTTTTTGCCTGAATGAAATTGCATCCGGCGGCTTCCTTTGAGTAATGCCGCCGCTGATCTTGATTTGGTTAACAGGGAGTCGGGCATTCCTTTCGCCCAGGTTCTTGGCTCGACCTTCTTTCGAGCCATGTTCCTAAAGAGGATCGTCGCAAACCAAACTCAATGTTAGCCCGGCTTGTTCTATTGGTGGCTGCGTTCCGTCACATGGGACTAGTTGGTGAGGTCAATGTTCGACAAGAATCTTAATCTGTGCAGTTTCGACACCAAGAATGGTGGCGATTTCAGTACGGACTGAGGCAAGCTTGTCTTGCTCGTCGATAATTTGCTCCTCGACATAAAATGACGCGAGATCTCCCGCCGGCACGCCCAAAAGCTTAGCGAGATCGACCAGTCTTCCACGCTTAGGAAACGATCGGTCGGTCTCCCAGTTGCTCACGGACGCAACGCTGACGCCTAGGCTGGCGGCGATGTCGTCCTGCATCATGCCGTGCTGGGACCGAAGACTCCGCATTTTGCTTCCCAGTGTTTCTCCTGCAGAATTCGACAAAGCCGTGTCGTTGCGTCTTCGTCTGAAATTCTGGGGCGGGAGTTCTTCGTCATGTAGCGGCGCGGTACTCACCGTATCGGTGGTCAGATTTTCAAATTCGCAGCCGAATAGCTTGCCACTCTTCCAAAGGACTCGGGCGGTTACCCGTACGTCTGGAGAGAATTCGACTTCCAGATGATCGTCTGCGGTCGCTGGACGGTCAGCTTCGATGATCAGACCCGACGGCGTCGCCAAATGAATTTTGGCGAGTTCGCCCGGCAGGTCTTTAGCCTCCGATTGCTCATGAAGCGTAAGCAGCATGCGCTTGCCGTGCGCGCTTTCGTAAAATTCCAGGTGTGCGGTTAAAACCATCGACGCGCCTCGGTAGCGGAGGATGTTCCCGACCGCTGGTTCAACGACACTTACGGTAAATGGCAGGTGCACACCACAGGTTTACGTGCGCGAGATCACTCGAAACTGCGGCTAGTGCCGCGCTTCTCGCTTTTGACGCCTGTCCGGTTTCTTGAGCGTTCGGAAAAAAGCGGAGGTGTTTAGCTCAGCTTGGCGACAAGGAACGCCCTGACTTCGTTCGCTATGTCGGGCCGTTCAAGCGCGACCGCGAGATTGGCCTGAATATAGCCCGCCTTCGATCCGCAGTCGTAACGCGCGCCGTCGAAGGTGACGGCGTGGAAGGGCTGGTTGCCGATCATCGTCGCCATCGCGTCGGTTAGCTGGATTTCGCCGCCCGCGCCCTTTTCCTGTTTTTCGAGCACGCGCATCACTTCGGGTTGCAGGATATAGCGGCCCGAAATGATCAGGTTCGACG